>NZ_VFYR02000001.1 GCF_006489205.2 Brevibacterium sp. XM4083
TGCTCACGGAGAAACGGTTTGCCAATAAGCAGCAGATCGCGGTGGTCACGGCTCGTGACAAGGGGTGTACGTTCCCGGGGTGTGATGCGCCTCCGGGGTGGTGTGATGCCAATCATGTGGTCCCGCATGCCCGGGGTGGGTTGACGGAGGTCAACAATCTGGCTTTGGCGTGCAGTGCTCATCATCATCTGATGGATCGGTCGGAGTGGGAGATGCGGATGATGGCCAATGGGCGCCCGGCGTGGGTGCCACCGGCATCGGTTGATCCTGCCCGGGAACCGGTCTTCCATCCCCGGTTCCTGGCCGAGGACATCATGAGCACCCTCTTCGACGACCTCGGCGGCACGGGCGGCCACGATGAGGGTGGCGGGGGCGAGTCGGGTGCCAACGGGTCGAGTGCCAACGGGTCGAGTCGGCCACCAGACTGACCGGGCCAGGGGACAATTGTGCCCGAACCCAATCAGTGCCAGAACCTAATCTGTATCCGAACCCGATCTGTACCCGAACTCTATCTGAGCCTGAGCTCAATCTGTGCTCGAACCCAATCTGCGGCTATGGGACCATCACCATCTGCGACTATGGAACAATCACCAACTGTGGCTGTGGAACTGCCACCTGAACGACACCGCAGCCGACCAGACCGTCGGGGCACCGTCAGCTCGAGCTCGCCCCAAGATGAGACGATTCGCTCTCACCCCTCGGCTCGTTCTCAGCCCTCGGCCTTGCCCTGTCGCCAGTAACCCATGAACGCGACCTGTTTGCGGTCGACGCCGACCTCCTGCACAAGGTAACGGCGCAGTCGTTTGACCGGGCCGGCCTCGCCGGCGATCCACGCATAGAACGGGCGGGAGCCGTGCTCGGTGTCACTCGAACTGCTCTTCGCGGCCTGCGTGAGCAGGGCAGGCGTGTCCCAGAGGATCTCCTCGTCGATATCGACATCCTCGAGTTCGACTCCGCCTCCCACGGACACCGACGCCCCCACCTCGGCGAGGGCTTTGTTCTCCGCGCGCACGGCCTCGCGCACCGCCGGCTCGAGAAGCGCACCGAAGTCGGCGTCGCCGCGCGGCAGCCACTCGACCTCGAAGCCCTCGGGGGTCGTGAGGTCGAGAATGTCGTCAGCGCTCGGAACCTCGATGACGGCCCTGCCGCTGACGGTCGCGTCCTTGAGCGAGTCGAGGATCGAGGCGATGGCAGGGACGGCGGTCTCATCACCGGCGAGCAGGATCTGATCGGCATCGCCGCAGTCGAACTCGATGCCGCCGTACGCGCCCTGGTGGTGACGGGACGGGCCGATGACGTGCAGTCGGTGGCCGATCTCAGCGTTCTTGGCCCAGGTCGCCGCTGGACCCGAATGGCCGTCATCATCGATGTGGAGCACCATGTCGACGACGAGTTCCCGGGCATCACCGCGCCACTCGCGGACGGTGTACGTGCGCATCGCCCCACGGACATCCTCATCGACCTGCAGCCACGCCTGGTACCACGGGTTCCCGGCCTCGACCTGCTCGGCGAAGAAACCGAGGAGGTCGAACTCCGGAGCGCTCAGTCCGCCCGGCGGGATGATGAGCTTGAACCGCAGGTCACGCGGATGCCCGTCGGTGCCGAAATCCGCCAAGCCGTCACCACCGAAGGTGATGCGGCGGAATGAGGGGCTCAGGTCCTCGACGCCGATGACGGTGGCCTCGAAAGCGCCGATGGATGCTCGTGACACGTGTTCTCCTCTGCCTCCTGCACGGGCAGGAGCGATCCGGCTGGTACTCGACGAGCATAACATCTTTGTTAGGTTAGCCTCTCCACAATGATGCTACGGTGATCTCGTTCCCGCTCCCTCTCGAAAGGTCGTCATGCGCCGACGTCAGCTCCTGGCTCTCACCGCTCTCGCTCCGCTCGCCCTCGTCGCCTGCTCCACCGAGGCGTCCGAGTCCGGTGCCGCTCAATCCTCGGCGAAGAACTTCTCCTACTCGCCCGCCGGCTACGACGGGGTCACCGTCACCCTCGACCGACCGGCTGAGCGCATCGCGATGGACTTCTACTCCGCAGCCGCGCTCGCGCCCTACGGCATCACTCCCGTCGCGGTCTTCGGATTCGGGCAGAACGAATCCCCGGGCAAGTCGTTCGACTCCACGGGCGTCAAGGTCGTCGGCACCGACATGGAACTCGACACCGAGGCACTGGCCGCGACAATGCCCGACATCCTCGTCGCCTACGGCAACGAGACCGGCGACGGCTGGACCTGGTGGGATGACAAGCTCAAGGAACAGGTCACCTCGCTCGT
Source organism: Brevibacterium sp. XM4083 (assembly GCF_006489205.2). Lineage (GTDB taxonomy): Bacteria > Actinomycetota > Actinomycetes > Actinomycetales > Brevibacteriaceae > Brevibacterium. The sequence goes on from NZ_VFYR02000001.1 coordinate 2,276, forward strand.
CCCGTTCGTCCCGATCAAGCTCCAGGACCAGACACCTGACGACATGTTCGGCCAGTACGCCGCCGTCGCCCAGGCGATCGGTGCGGACACCGGCTCCGCGGAGATCGCCGCACAGCGCCGAGACTTCGATGCGGCACGGCAGCGCATCCGCGACGTCACCGCGGACAAGGACTGGCTCACGGTGCTCCTCGCGAACTTCAACGCCGACATCATCTACACCGCGAAGGACCTCGGCATCGCTCGGATGCTCGCCGACGACGGCGTGACCCTCGTGGGACCCGACTCCGGCGCCGACAGCTCATGGGCCGAGGTCTCGTGGGAGAAGATCAGCGACTACCCCGCCGATGTCCTCCTCGTCCACGACGCCTCGGCCGACTTCGAGACGAATCCGATCTACCTCAGCCTGCCGACGGTCAAGGCCGGTCAGACCGGCACCTGGGACGACAAGCGCGCCTTCACCTACGACGGGTACGCAGCATGGCTCAACGACCTCGCCGAGGTGCTCGACCGAGCCGACGACATCGACAAGAACTGACCCGGCTGACTCCGGGCCCGGAACTGGTCGGGACCGCCCACGATCAGGTCTGCGTGCGCTCACGGCCGGAGACGGTCAGGACCCGACCTGGTCAGGCGCGGCGTCGCCGGCGCGGTCCCTCGCAGCAAACGGCCGAGCGTTCCGACAGCTGACCATTCCGGCAGCAACGGCTCGTCCCGACGGTGACGAGCCGTCCGTGCGGCGACGGGCCGTCCCTGCCACCGGCCATCACGGCAGCCGCAGGTCACCACCTCCGCCACCGCTCGTCTCAGTAGTCGTAGCCGTCGCTGATGGTGATGACGACCTTCCCGTCGACGATCTCGGCGACGCCGTCGACGGAGAAGATCACCGTGTCATCGAATGCCCCGCCGTCGTCGAAGAACGAGTCGTAGCTGCCCGTCACCAGCGCCTCGCCCTCGGAGACCGTCGTGATCGCCCACGACGGACCGCCGTTGGGCCCGGCTCCCATTCCGCCGTCGTAGTAGTACGGATCGGACGACGGATCGGACACCGTGACGGTCGGGTACGACGAGATCGACCACTTGAGATCCGTGGCATCGAAGCTCTCGGCGCTGTATGAGCCGAACGGGCAGCCATCGGGCTGAGCCACCGTCTTCTTCGCGCAGCTGTCGACGAGCGTCTTGACCTGCTTGTCGACCTCGCTGCGGAACGCGTCCGTCGGCTCGGGCGCGAGCAGCGCGGGATCACCTGCGTCGAGATCCTGATCCTCGACGCTGCCGCCGAAGAAGGTGCGGGCCTCGATCGGATCCGCGGAGACGAGGTCGCTCTTCTCGGCCAACCCGACGGTGTAGAGGGCGGGGAACGCCGGCAGGGAGAGCGCCGAGTCGGTCGTGTCGACGTCGATCCCGTTGACCTTGACCGTGCTCAGTCCCGGAGTGTCCACCGTCAGGGGCGCGAGCTCCGGCGACTGCAGCGTCCACTCGTCGAAGAAGAGCGCAGTCTTGCCCGACTTCACCAGCGAGAACTCGGTTGTGCTCTTGCTCCCGCCGAGGTCGAACGTCGCCGACACGAGCGCCTGATCATCGGCGACATCGGCGTCGGCGACGGAGATGTCGGTCGGCAGGGCCTTGGCGCCGCCGAGGACGTCGTTCGTCAGCAGCTGCCGCTGCTCGGCGGGCACGTCGACATCGGCGATCTCGAGCGCGCCTTCGGCGTCTCCGTCGGCAAGGCGCTGCAGATACTTCTCGACGGTGGCCTCGGGGCCGAACATTCCGCCGTTGACCTGCGTGACGACGATCAGCCCCGCGACGAGGACGAGGACCGCCGCCCCACTGATCACTCCGACGAGCGTCGCCTTCCTGCGGTTGAAGGGCTTGGCCGGCGGGGTCGCGGGATACCCAGCCGGAGGACCGGAGGGTGGGGCCGCGCTGCTGTTCCACTGCTGGGCGGTCGGCTGCTGACTCGATGCCGACGCGGCGTGCCCGGCCGCGTAGTGGCCCGCCGCTGAAGCGTAGGGCGCAGACGCGTCCTGTCCCGCGGTGGGGGACGCCCCTGCCGGTTGTGACCCCGACGCCGAGGTGGTGGTCGCGGCGGAGTGAGCATCTCCGGGACTGCTGCCACCGGATCCCGGGGAGACCGCGCCCGGCTGTCCGGGCGCACCCGCGTCACTTCCCGGTGCCGGGTACCCGGGTGCCACCGGTGGCGGCGGGGGAGGCGTCGACCCGCCGGCGACGGCATCGGGGTGGATGAGCGGGAAGCGCGGTTCGCTCATCCCGAGGGCGTGTCCCCAGTGCGGATGAATAGCGCGCCCGGCGAGGAGCTTCGCGACACCGGGCATCGTCAGCGCCAGCCTCGGCCCAAGGGTGCGCGAGACCACCTCGATGAGGCCGCCCCAGACAGCGAATATGAGGAACGACCAGGCCAGCACGCCGATGCCGGCTTCAGCCGTGCCCATGCCGCCGAACATCTCCGTCGCCTGTGCCGAGCCCTGCAGGGCCGCGCGCAGAGGCAGCGCGAGGACCGAGAGCAGCCCCCACACCACGGCGAACGCGAGGGGAATCCGCCATGCGGTGCTCCACTGCCGGGGGTCGGGACCCTGCGCGGTCCAGTACGGACGCCGCGTGACCGTGGCGACGAGGGAGGCCGCGAGCACGGCGACGGCGACTGCGATGAGCCCCAGCCACAGCTGTCCCGGCACATCGTCGCTGAAGATCGTCAGTGTCTCCGAGAAATTTCCGGACTCCATGCCGAACGCGCCGGCCATCGAGGCGGTGAGACCACCGAGATGGACGAGCAGGGTGAGGATGAGACCCATGTTGACGAAGGTCAGGGGGACGAGCTGCCCGGGAACGTCGAGTCCGAGCGGCAGGACGAAGAGGGCGACGACGGACATGATCGCGACCATGACGATGAGGTGGATCCATGCGACGAGTGCGGCGGGAACGACCCAGCGGAGGAATCGCGCTCCGACCGCCTCGGTGCCCTTGAAATGACCGGCGATGCGACCCCACATGCTCACGGCGATGACGACGAGGAGCGGAAGGAAGAACGATCGCGCGGTGACCGCGGAGAACTCGAGTGTGGCGCCCTGACTGCCCTCCATGAGCGAGAAGCGGGCGGCGAAGATGAGCTGGAGGACGAAGAGCACGATGGTGAAGGCGAGGGCGGAGATGCCGATGCGAATCCACGTCGACCCCCGATTGGGGGAGGGGGAGCGCAGCTCGCTCCACCGGGTGAACCACCACAGCGTGCCGAGGACGACTGCGGTGATGATGAGAGGGGCACCGGAGAGGACGATGTCCCCACTGGCCGAGGCGAATCCGTCGGACTGGAACTCGAACCGCACGGCGGCCGAGCCGAACAGCGCCAGGGCGAGGAGGACGAAGGGGAGCGCGTAGCCGATCTTGTCGGTGCTCATGCCCGTGTACTCGGTGAATGAGTCGAGGTCAGACATCGAACCGGCGATCGCGGCGAGGATGATCGCGACGACGATGCCCGCGGCGAGGGCGATTCCCGGCGGGAGGAGAATCGCCCGCCACGTCGCACCCTGGGAGAGCGGGGCGGTGTAGCGCGATGACGGTCTCGGAGCGCCGAGGTGACTCTGACCTGGATAGGGCGAGCCCTGGCCGGCATAGGGCGAACCCTGGTTCGGGTCAGGCGAACTCTGGTATGGGTAGGGGGAGCCCTGTTGGGCGTAGGTCTGGCTCTGCGGGGAATACGGCTGGCCCGGCTGCGGAGAGGGCTGGCCGGGTTGGGGAGAAGGCTGGGATCCCTGCGTTGAGTTCTCTGAGCTCTGCGATGGGTAGGGCTGGGCTGCGTACGGCGAACCCTGTTCTGCTCCTAGTGAATGGAGCTGGCCCGACGTGCCGGGGGTGGGAGACTGCCCTCCTGGTGTCGCAGACGGTGTGTCCGTTGTCGCATAAGGATCGGCGGGCGGGTTCGCTGCGGCTGCGGAAGCCGCTCCTGGTATGGACGCCGCGGCTGCGGACGCCGCCGCTGCAGCCTCCGGAGAGAAGCGCGGATACTGTGCCGTCGCTTCCGTGGACTCGGGTGCGGAATTGGTCGGTGGAGCTCCCGGCTTCACGGGGACGTCTGCCTCGCCGCCGAAGGTGCCCGAGTCTGTGCCCGCGGCACCCGGCGAGTCAACAGTGCCAAGCGTGGCAGTCTGACCAGGCGAGTCAGCAGCGCCAGGCGTGGCAGAGGTGTCAGGCGAGGCAGAGGCGCTCGCCCTGCTGCCTTTCGGCGGCTGGTCGGCCTGAGTTTCGTTGGTTGCCTTCGCTGTCCCGGCGGCACTGCCCTTGTCGGTCGACTTCGCGGTCCCGGTCCGTTTGGCGCCGTCCGTCGCCTTCGCTGTCCCGGCGGCACTGACCTTGTCGGTCGACTTCGCAGTGCCGCTGGATCCGTCAGCAGCATTCGGCGCCCCGGTGCCTTTGACGTCGTTGGTCGACTTCGCCGCCCCGGTGCCTTCGGCTCCGTCCGTCGCCTCCGGCACCCCGGTTCCCTTCGCACTGCTTCCGTTGGCCCTGCTTCCCTTCGCAATGCCGGCAGCCTTCTCATCCCCAGTGCCCTTGACCGTGCCGGTCCCCTTAACCGTGCCGGTCCCCTTAACCGCGTGGGTTCCCTTCGCCTCGTCGGTTCCCTTGGCCGCCTCGGCGCCTTCGGCGCCAGCGGGGGAGCCGGGCCTGCTAGCTGAGTCCTCGGCGGCAGGGCGACGGTCGGCATCGTCGTCGTGTCCGGATGGGGGAGATGCGGGCGTTCTGCTCATGGGGAGTCCTCCGACTGCTCTCGCACACCGGTCGCTGCAGTGCGCTTGACGTGGCCGCTGGTCTGAAATCGGTTTCCCAGCAGATCGATGTTTCCATCGATCCATTCAGTTGTAGTGATGTCCTTATATTAGGCTGAGAATGGCGATGGAAGTTTCCGTGAAGAGAACTTTTTGACCGACAAGTGATCTGGAGCTGCCGATGAGCACGAAATCTCCCCAGGGCAACGGCGACGAATGGCCGCGCGACGATTCGGCGGGCAGCGCTCAAGCGGAGAATCCCCGTGCCGAGAATGCGTGGAACCAGAACGGCGATTCGGGATGGGGTCGGCAGACCGACACCGGCTGGGGCCGAGGCTCCGGCACCGGAAGCACCGACACCGGCTGGGGCCGGAGCGCCGAGACGGGCTGGGGCAACGACAGTGCGGAACCGAACAGCCCCAGCATGCCCTACATCGCCGAGCAGAACCCCGCGCGGCCCCCGCGCTCGCAGTCCGCGGCGACCGGAACGCCGGGAACCCCGCCAGCAAACGCGGCCACCCCACCACCGAGCGCGGCAGCACCACCAGCGAACGCGGCCACCCCGGGAGCACCACCGCCCAACGCTGCTGCCCGACCCGGAACTCCGCCGGGCGTGGCACCCCCGCCGGGTCCACCGGGTTCGAACCAGCTGCCGACCGGGATCGCACCCTCCGGCGCCGCACCCGCCGGTCAGCCGCCTCGGCGCAGCAAGGGCCTCATCGCCGCCGTCGTCGTGCTCGCGGTCATCGCCGCGGCCGCGATCGGATTCGGCGCCCTGATGTTCGTCAACCGGGACGGTGACGAGGGGTCCACTGTCGCAGCGACGACGGCGCCGGCAGGCGAGGACGCCTCGACGGCTCCGAGCGCCGGGCCGAGCGAGGACGCTGATCCGACCGAAGCTCCGGAGTCGTCCCCCTCGCTTCCCGCCGATCCGAAGCAGGCGCTCGACCAGATCGTCACCACGGATCGGAAGACCGTCGTCGCCGACCTCGACGGCAAATGGGTGCCCCAGCTGAGTTCGAAGAAGGTCGGAATCGAAGCCGAGGGAAAGACGTGGGAACCGAAGGACATTCTCGCCGAACACGAGCAGATGCGGAAGGAATATCCGCGCGTACAACTGGTGTGGTCAGGGGATTTCGCGAGTTTCAAAGAAGACGATTTCTGGGTGACGATCGTCGGCATCGGCTATGACGATCCCGAGGACGCGCTGTCGTGGTGTTCGTCCAACGGACTCGGCCCCGACAACTGCTACGCGAAGCAGCTGAATACCTCAGGAGGGTATGAGGGCACGACGCGTCTGCAGGACTGAGGAACCGCTTCCCCCAGAGCCCTGCCGGTCCGACGCGCGACCCGGACTAAGATCGGACCATGACTTTCTGGTGGCAAGAGCTGAGAACCAACCTTGCCCGATCCTTCGATGACCGCTCTGACCAGCGGTGGAACCATGCGATCGCGACGATGCCGGTGTCCGATCGGGCCGCTGAGATGTTCCGTGCGGTCGAAGACGAATTCCTCCTCACCGGAGCCGACACGCCGAGGTGGGACGACCCGCACCGCAATCCCGACTTCGAATGGGGCCGGGTCAACGGCCCCGACGATCAGGCCGACGTCACCGACCACGCGAAGTTCGACATCGTCCACGCCCGAGCCCGCGCGTGGATCAACGTCCTGCGCCGGTGGGGAGGCAGCGCGCGGGAGAACCCCGAGGTCGACTGGGCGACCGATGATCCGTTCCTCGCGTCCGCCGATCACGCCGAGGTGATCACGAGCGGAATCCCCGACAATCCCGAACTCGTCATCGGCTTCAACGACTACGTCCCCGATGACCACGGCGTCGACCTCGTCGCCAACGTCGTCATCGCCCTCGGCGACCCCGCGGTGTCACTGGCCCGCGTGCCCGACTGCGGCTGCGACTTCTGCGACTACGGCTCCGACGTCCTCCTCCAGCAGCTCGACAGCCTCATCTTCTCGATCGTCGACGGCTCCGTCGAAGCGCAGTCCGGCGGACAGTACTCCGGCTACCGCACCTCGTTCGACGCGGCCGGAGAGCTCTCCGGCGACGCCGCGCACAAGCCCGCGAAGCACCGGGCGCGCCCGTGGTTCGCCGACTGGTCGCCGCGTCCCATGCAGGACTGGGCCTGAGTCCGGGCTCACCCCACCGAGGCGGCTGATGCCTCCTCGGTGATCTTCGCGGCCACCGCGAGATCCTCCCACGACATCCCCGACCCCTTGAAGATCAGGGTCCGCTCGTCGTCGACGACGACCTCGCCGGTGCTCAGCTGCTTCATCGTGATGAGGGTCTCCGCGTCGAGTTCGCCGTCGGTGATCGCGAGCACGACATCCCCGCATTCGCGCAGCGCAGTGCCGAGATCCTCGACGACGACCGCCGAGCGTGCGAACAGCGACGCCGGCAGCTCTCTGGCGTGCGGGTCGTGCGAGCCGCACGCCATGACGATCGCACCGTCATGGACGAGGTCGCCGTCGAAGAGCGGACTGCTCGCCGTCGTCGCCGTGACGACGATGTCGGCCTCCCGCAGGGCGGCGTTCGCCTCGGCGGTGGTCGCTGCGATGACACGCCCGCGCTCACGCACTCCGGCGGCGACACGATCGGGATGCCGGACGACGAACGCGACATCGGCGAGATCGACGTTGAGAACCTCGCGCAGGGTGTCGACGTGTCCGACGCCCTGCGGGCCCGCCCCGAAGACGACGACGCGCACGGGTCCGGTGAACCGGGACAGCGCCGGTTCGATCGCCGCCACCGACACCGCCGGCGTCCGCAGGGTCGTCAGCGCCGCACCGTCGATGACCGTGCGCAGCTGCAGCGTCTCGGCCGCATACATGAGGTACTGCCCCTGGATCCGGGGCAGGCCGTGATCGGGATTGTCGACCGAGACGCCGACGAGCTTGACCCCGACCCATGCGCCGAGCTCGGAGGGCATGAAGATCATGTTGCCGGCGCTGATGTCGGCGATCGTGCGCGGAATGTCATCGGCCGGATCGAAATCCCCGGCCAGCGCCTCGCGGAGGGCGGCGACCGCCTCGGCGGGGGATAGGGCCGCGACCACCGCATCGGCGTCGAGGTAGGTCACATCGTTCATCGTCACGTCCTTCCTCACTGCGGACCCCTCGCGCTGCGACGGTGGTGCGGTCCATCGGGGTGCGGACATCCGAGGGCGCGCAGCACCGGGTGGCAGGGGCGGTCTCCTCCAGGCTAGGTGATGCCGGCAGCAGGGCGAAGCGCGGTCCGTGAGTCGGGCCGCATCGTCGTGTCGACCACCGTTATTGGGTCGCACTGTCGGGTCTCGCTGTCGGGTCGACCACCGCTATTGGGTCGACCACCGCTGTCGGGTCTCACCCCGGGTCTCGCGCGTGAGCGTTGAGCGGTGGATCCTCACGACGTGCGTCGGGCGACGACCTCGGCCGCCTCGGTGAGGACAGTGAGCGCCGCGGCGATGAGCGGCTGCCCGGCCGAACCGCTGCGGATCCCGGTGAGGATCTTCCGAGCCGGGACGGGATCCCCGCGCAGCGGCACGCGCACGGCATCGTAGCCCTCGGGCAGGTGCGCGAGGCGCGGGACGAGCGCGACGCCGAGCGAGGCCGAGACGAGCGCGGCCCCCGTCTCCCACTCGTGGGACTCATGGGCGACTTCGGGGACGAAGCCCGCGGCGGCGCAGGAAGTGCGCACGAGGCGGTGGTAGGGCGTGCCGGGCCGATCGAGGATCCACTTCTCCTCCGCTGCCTCGCCGAGGGCCACCGACTCGCGTCCGGCGAGACGGTGGTGGCCGGGGACGAGGAGATCGAGACGGTCAGTGAAGAGCGCGGACTGCTCGAACCGGGCATCGCTGCGCGGCGGCAGCGGATCGGTCGCGACGACGACGGCGATGTCGGCCTGGTCGGCGAGGAGCAGGTCGAAGCACTCCTGCGGATCGGCTTCGATGATCCGCACCTCGGCTCCGGGATGCGAGGTCATGACGCGCTCGGCCGTGAGCGGAAGCAGACTCGCCGCGGCCGTCGAGAAGCCGCACAGCCGCAGGACCCGCTGGCTGACTGCGTGTCCAGCCTCGGAGAGCTCCCCGCGGATCTCCTCCCACCGGGTGAACAGCTCCTGCGTGCGCTCAAGGAGCAGCTGACCGGCGGGCGTGAGCACGAGGGTGCGGCCGTGCTGTTCGAGCACGGCGACTCCGAGATCCTTCGACAGGGTTCTCAGCTGGTGCGAAATCGCGGAGGGAGTGAAGTCGAGGCGCTCGGCGGCCGCCGTGACGGTGCCGACCTCGGCGAGGACGCGGAGAACGTGGAGGCGACGATCGATCATGCAATATTCTTTCACGACCATCCACGAAATGATTCGCTTTTCTTCGTCATCTGCCGCCTCGACACTGGAGACACAGCGAGATGTCGGATGCTCGGCCAGCGCATCGCCGGTGGCACAAGGGGACGTCGGCCGCATCCGATTGCGGCACAGGACGTCGGCCGCGGGACGGACGATCCCCAGAGCGGTGGAGCGTCGGCGGAGGCGATCACCCGACCGGCCGAGGCGATCATCCGACTGGCCGAAGCGAGCACGATGCAGTGGAAGTTGAAAGGCAGGAGCAGAGATGACGATGGCTCCCCGGTCCCGGACCGCAACGCCCGCCCCGACTGACGATGTCCCCGCCCCCGCCCACCCCAGTGCGCCAGCCGCGCACGCCCACCCCAGTGGGCCAGGCGCCCACGGCCGCCCCGGCGGGCCAGCCGCCCCCGTCCACCCCAATGGGCCAGGCGCCCCAACCCACCCCGGTGAGCCGGCCGCCCGCCTCAGCGCACCGCCCACCGACCTCAACGCACCGCCCGCCGACCTCAGCGCGCCGGGCGCCGATCTCAGCGCGCCGGGCGCGCTCGACCGGCTCATCGACGAGCGCCGCCCTGGCTGGTCCCTCGAGGCCCCGTTCTACATCAGCCCCGAGTTCTTCGCCCGTGACGTCGAAGCGATCTTCGCCTCGACGTGGATCTTCGTCGGCACCGTCGCCGAGGTGCCCGACCCCGGCGACTACGTGACGATCGACGTGGGCACGTACTCGGTCATCGTCATCCGCGACGACGACGGCGAGGTCCGCGCCCACCACAACGTCTGCCGGCACCGCGGCACCCGGCTGCTCAACGACCTCGCCGGGTCGGTGGGCAACATCGTGTGCAGCTACCACCAGTGGACCTACACCCCCGGCGGCGAGCTCATCTCCGCCGGGGCGCAGGCACCGGGCTTCGATCCCGCGTGCTTCTCCCTGCGTCCGGTCAGCGTCCGCGTCATCGCGGGGCTGATCTTCATCTGCCTCGGGCCGCCGCCGGACGACATCGCCGAGGTCGCCGACGTCATCGCCCCCTACATCGCACCCCACGACATCGCCGGGGCCAAGGTCGCAGCCCAGGTCGACCTCATGGAGGACTCGAACTGGAAGCTCGTCATGGAGAACAACCGCGAGTGCTACCACTGCGAAGCCGGCCACCCGGAGCTCACCTGCACCTTCTTCCCCACCTACGGCTACGCCCCCGACGAGATCCCCACTCGCCTGCAGCCGGCCTACCAGCGCTTCCTCGACGCCGAGGCGCGCCTGCACGAGAACTGCGATCGCAACGGTGTGCCCTACACCCTCGTCGAAGACCTCAGCGGACGCCCCACCGGGTTCAGGATCGAACGGGCAGCCCTCGACGGGATGGGGGAGTCGTACACGATGGACGGTGCGGCCGCCTCGGCGAAGCTGCTCGGCGACCTCGACACCTTCACCCTCGGACGCGCCTCCCTCCACGTCCAGCCGAACATGTGGTTCCACGCGATGGGCGACCACATCGTCACCTTCAGCCTCGTCCCCCTCGCCGCGGACCGGACGCTCGTGCGCACGACGTGGCTTGTCGACGCCGAGGCGGTCGAGGGCATCGACTACGACCTCGAGAACCTCACGACGGTGTGGATGAAGACGAACGAACAGGACGCGACGTTCTGCGAGCGCGGGCAGCTCGGGGTGTCGTCCCCGGCGTACCTGCCCGGACCGTACGCGCCCACCGAGGTGCACCTCGATGAGTTCTGCACGTGGTACATCGAACGGCTCACGGCGCACCGGGAGAGGGTGAACGGGCGATGAGGTACGTGAGGTCACCGTTTCCCCTGGAGGCAGACCTGCGGCCAGGGGCGCCGGCGAGCAAGGCGACGTTCCGCGTGCCGGCGCGGGGTGCGGGTGTGGGGGCCTCCGCATCGTCGGTTGCCGCGGCAGCCGCAGGTGCCGTCGCAGTGAGCACCGCTGAGTCAACCGCGCCTGGTGCCGCCGCTGCCGCGCCCGGTGCCGTCGCAACCGCGCCCGGTGCCGCCGCTGCCGCGATCGGTGCCGTCGCAACCGCGACGATGGCCGGAGAGGCCGATGGCATCACCGGTCTCGCCGAATGCGTCGGGATCACCCGAGTCACCCACGACATCATCACGATCGAACTCCGCGCACCGTGGCTCACCTCCGCGGACTTCGAACCCGGGCAGTACCTCACGGTGCGCGTGCCCGAGCTCGGTCTCGAGCGCTGCTACTCGATCTCCTCGGCGCCGTTCGGCACGAACACGTTCACCCTCACCGTCAAGCGCGTGCCCGGCGGTGCCGTCTCGACGCATCTCCACGACGTCCTCCGCATCGGCGACAGGCTCCACGTCGACGGCCCCTACGGACTTTTCAGCACCAGCTTCCACCCTGCGGACAAGCACCTCTTCGTCTCTGCGGGCTCGGGGACCACCCCGATCATGTCGATGATCCGCGCACTCCTGGCCCACCGGATGCCGGACCCCGTCGACATCGTCCTCATCCACAGCGCCTCAACACCTAAGGACATCGTCTTCCGGGCCGAGCTCGACCAGCTCGCCACCGTCCCGGGAGTCCGCGTCGTCGTGCACTGCTCTCGGGATGCGGCCGCGGAGAGATGGACGGGCCCGCGCGGGCGGATCGGCCGGGAGATCCTCGCCGAGGCGGCCCCCGATGCCTGCGATCGCGAGACCTTCGTGTGCGGCCCCGTCGGGTACATGGACGCCGTGCGTCCGCTCCTCGCCGAGGTGGGTGCCCGGAGAGTGCACGAAGAGTCGTTCGTCTTCGGCTCCGCACCCACTGCCCGGTTGGCCAGGCGCCGAGCCGAGCAGTCGGTGGTCCCGGTCGCGCCCGGCGCGACGTTTGCGATCGACTTCGCGTCGAGCGGCACCCGGGTGGAATGCGATGTCGCAACCACCGTCCTCGAGGCCACGGCCGCCGCCGGTCTGCCTGTCCCCTCGTCGTGCGGAGCGGGAATGTGCGGGACGTGCAAGTCGACACTCCTCAGCGGCGAGGTCGACATGCGCCACGCCGGAGGGATCCGTCCGAAGGAAATCGCGGCCGGCAGGTTCCTGCCGTGCTGCTCGACGCCGCTCAGCGACCTCGTCATCGAGCGGTGACCAGCGTCATCGAGCGGTGATCAGCGCAGCACGAATCCCGGCACGAGATCGTCCCGCGGGTCGACCTCGAAGGTGCACGTCGCGACCCGGTGGGCGGTGCCCGTGACGAGAGGGACGACGCCGCCGGCAGTGCCCCAGCTGGTCCCGGCTCCCCAGCCGGCCCCGCTGCCGGAAGTCCGCCCAGCCTCCCTGCTGCCGTCACTGTCCCCGTTGCCGTCACCGCCGTCGAGTTCGGCGAGGACCCTGGCCCGGAACCGCGTGCCGACGATCGATTCGTGGAGCAGCGTCTGCCCCGAGTCGAGTTCGCCCGTCGCGCTCAGCGCTGCGATGCGCGCGGCCGTCCCCGAACCGCAGGGTGAGCGGTCGACCTGACCGTCCGCGAAGACCGTGACGTTGCGATGCCAGACCTCACCATCGTCGGTGGTGCCGAGCCGGTTGACGATGATCGTCCCGTAGACGCCGCTGAGGCGGTCATCGCTCGGGTGCGCGGTGGCCGGATGCCCGGCGAGTGCGGCCTTGACCTCGCGTCCGAGGGCGATGAGCTCGCCGAGGCGGTCCGGTTCGACCGTGATCCCCAGCGCATCCCCGTCGACGAGTGCATAGAGCGCCCCGCCCCATGCGAGATCGACGGAGGCCTCGCCCCGTGCCGTCGTCACCGGGAGGCCGGTGGCGACGAGGCGGCTGGGCACATTGACGAAGTCGACCGAGGTCACCCCGCCGGTCTCGTCCGTGTGCACCGCAGCCCGGACCCTGCCCGAGGGCACGTCGATGACGACCTCGGTGGTCCCGGAATCGTCTGCCCGGATGAGCCCCGACTCGATCGCCCAGACGCCCAGGGCCATCGTGCCGTGCCCGCACGCGGTGGAGAACCCGTCCTTGTGCCAGAAGAGCACGCCGAAGTCGGCGCCGTCGTCATCGGGTGGGACGAGGAAGCCGCCGTACATATCGGCGTGTCCGCGCGGTTCGAAGCAGAGGAGCTGCCGCAGTCCGTCGACCTCGGCCGAGCGGATCGCGAACGCCCGCCGGTCGGCGACGGTGGTCCCGGGAATGTCGACCGGGGGCTCCGGCACGATCCGGAACGGCTCACCGGCCGTGTGGTAGTCGACCGTCGTCACGGTCCCCATGGCGCTCCGCTCTCCCCGGTCGTCGTCCGTCCTGCTCATCGACCCAGCCCCATCCCGACCCGCAGGCCCTCGAGCACGGCGGCATGGACATTGCGGGAGGCGACCGCGTCACCGATCCGGTAGAGCGCGAACGACCCGGTCACCTCGGCGGATGGACCCGGCTGCGGCTGCCCGCGCACCCACGCAGCGAGGTCGATCTCCCCACGATTGGACGCCCGGTCACGCAGCTCGAGGTAGACCTCGTCATTGGGCAGCGTCCCGTGATCGACGACGACGGCATCCGTCTCGATCTCCGCCTCGAGGTCCGAGTATTCGCTGGTGAGAACCGCCCGCACCCCGGTGCCGTGCGGCTGCGTCGCCGTCAGGCGCTCGCCGAGGCGGACCTCGACCCCGCATTCGGAGAACGTCCGCAGGTAGGCCGGGGAGTTCATCGACCCGACGTCGATGCCGATCGTCCGCTCCGGGCTGACATAGGTGACGTGCTGGCCGGCGCGGGCGAGCCGCTCGACGGCGTCGAGGGCCGGGTACGCCCCGTGGTCGTCGAAGACGAGAACGCGCTGCCGACCGCGGAGGTGATCGTCCATGACGTCCCACACGTCGAACGCGGCGAGGTCGCCGGAGTCGGGGATGCCCCCGGTGGCGACGATGACGACGTCGGGGGAGAGGCCGAGCACCGCCTCGGCGTCGGCATAGGTGTTGAGGCGCAGATCGACGCCGTGCTTGCGGCACTGCTGGACCCGCCAGTCGACGATCCCGATGAGGTCGCGGCGACGCTCGGACCGGGCGGCGATGCGGACCTGACCGCCGGGCGCGGAATCGGCTTCGAGGACGGTGACCCGGTGTCCGCGGATGGCGGCGACGCGGGCGGCTTCGAGGCCGGCGGGACCGGCCCCGACGATGACGACGTGCTTGGCCTCGGTGACGGAGCGCGCGGGCACTTCCTGCGGCAGGTCGGCCTCGCGACCGGTCGCGGGGTTGTGGATGCACGTCGCCGATCCGGACGTGTAGATGCTGTCGAGGCACATGTTCGCGCCCACACACGGGCGGATGTCGTCCTCCCGGTGCTCGGTGATCTTCGCGACGAGGTGGGGGTCGGCCAGTTGTGCCCGCGTCATCCCGACGAGGTCGAGGCAGCCGTCCTCGATCGCGTAGCGCGCGGTCGGAACGTCGGCGATCCGGGCGGCGTGGAGGACGGGGATGTCGATGGCCTTGCGGATCCGACGGCACGTCTCGAGCCACGGTGCCGAGGGCGTGCCCATCCCGGGGATCGCTTCGGCGAGGACCCGATCGGAGCTGATCGTGCCGACGTTGAGATTGAGGAATCCGATGCCGTGGGCGGCATACGTCTCGAGGACGTCGGTCGCCCGGTCCTCGCGCATCCCGTCGTCGCGGAGTTCGTCGACGGCCATCCGGATGCCCACGAGGAAGCCCGCGGGCACGGCGGCGGTGACGGCGTCGATGACGCGCAGCGGGAAGCGCATGAGCGCGTCGAGGTCGCCGCCCCACTCGTCGGTGCGCTCGTTGAGCCAGGACGCGAGGAAGGAGTCGAGGAGGTGGCCGGCGTGCATGATCTCGAGGCCGTCGAACCCGGCCGCGGCGACCCGAGCGGCCGCGGCCGCGAAGTCGGCGACGATCCGGTCCATGTCGAAGTCCTCTAGCGCCTTCGTGAACGACCGGTGCGCGGGCTCCCGGGTCCGCGACGGCGAGACGAGCGGCAGCCAGTCCCCGGCGAAGTTCGACGAGCGCATCCCCAGATGCGTCGCCTGGATCATCACCGCGGCGCCCTCGGCGTGGCAGTCCTCGGCGATCGCGCTCAGCCAGGGGACGACCTCGTCCGTCGTCAGGTCGATGTTGCCGAACGCGGCCGGTGAGTCCTTCGACACGATCGCGGACCCGCCGATCATCGTCAGCCCGACACCGCCGCGCGCCTTCTCCCGGTGGTAGAGCCGGTACCGGTCCGTCGGCATGCCGCCCTCGGTGTAGGCGGGCTCGTGCGAAGTCGAGACGATGCGGTTGCGCAGGGTGAGTCCGCCGAGGTCGTACGGCTGGAGCAGCGGGTCGTCCATTCCTCCTCCATCGCAGGAACGGGTTCCAGAGCCGGAGCGGGGTGCCGGAATGAGGCGGGCCGCGGGGCTGGAACGGATTGTCGGGCTGGTGCGGGCTGCAGTACTGGTGTGGGCTGCAGTTCTCACACTGATTGGTAGGTAATCGATTACCGACTACCTGTCTTCCATCGTGGATTCTCCGGGCTATGCTGTCAATAGTTCTGGCAGGAGAGGACGGCAGGGGGCGATGGCATGGACCGAGCGAAGCAGCCTTCGCTGCGTGAGCATGCGCTCTCGATCATCCGCGACGCGATCGCCACGGGCGAGCTCGCCGAGGATCGGATCTATTCGGCCGCCGGGCTTGCGAAGCAGCTCGGCATCTCGCTCAGCCCGGTGCGTGAGGCGATGATGGCACTTGTCACCGAAGGCACCGTCGAGGCGGTGCCCAACCGGGGTTTCCGCCTCGTCCCGATCACCGAGGCCGACCTCGAGGAGATCATCCGCATCCGCGTCCTCCTCGCCGTGCCTGCGGTGCGGCAGCTGTGCGATCGGCTCGCCGAGGCGGGGCCCGGGTCTGCTGCGGGCGAGGGCAGTGCGGGGTCGGCTGCGGGTGCCAGCGGTTCTGGGGCCGTCGACCTCGAGGGCGCCGACGGGAGAAGCGGTGGCGGAAACGTCCCCACGGGGACGGGAGACAGCGCCCTTGCGGGGACGGGAGACAGCGCCCTTGCGGGGACGGGCGAGGCGATCCGCGATCAGCTGCGTCGGCTGCGCACCCATGCCGAGGCGACGGTGGCCGCGGCCGTTGCCGGCGACCTCGTCGCCTTCTACACCCATGACCGCCGGTTCCACGAGTCGCTCCTCGCGTTCGGGCTCGGACGCCGTGCCGCCGAGATCAGCCTGCGGCTGCGCGACCAGTCCCGGATCGGTCATCTCCCGACGGCGAACGCGGGGCCCGGCGGCGCGGGATCCAGCGATGCGGGACCCGGCGGAGCGGAGATCGGCAGCGCGGGATCCAGCGGCGCGGGAACTGACGACGCGGGACCCGGCAGCGCGAGGTCCAGCGGCGCGGGATCCGGCAGAGCGGGAACCGGCGCCCACGCGACTCCAGGAGCGGGATCCCGCAGCGCGGGGACAGGCGCCGGGGTCGGAGCTGATAGCTCGGACGCCTCGGTGAGGGGACGTGCTGTCGAGAGCGTCGCAGTCACCTCGGCGAAGGAGCTCATCGACATCGTCGACCTCATCGAAGCGAACCAGCCCGACGCGGTCGCCGATCTCGTCACCCGCAACCTCTACTTCTACAAGCGCACCGAGGCTTCGGCCTCGGATGTCTCGGAGTGAACGGCACCGCCGGACCTCTCAGCACACGACATCGCCCCTCCCGCGCGCACTGCGCGGAAGGGGCGATGCCCTGTGCTGGTCCGTCGTGCCTGGTCACGTCAGCGAAGTCTGCTCAGACGCAGCCGGGCCGTCCCGGACGGGGCCGCACGCGCTAGGACGACACCGCGTCTGCTCGGACGATGCCTCGTCCCTTCAGTTCAGATCACCAGCTCTGACTGAGCGTCGTCGACGTACTCACTTCCCGGCGCCGATCGGCATAGTTTCGGGGTCGATGTCGGGGTTCTCGTCCTGGCCCTTGGCGAGCTCGACGGCCTCTTCGCGCGACGACACCGTCGGGAACGACCCGAGCAGCGGCCGGTGCGCGGATTCGCGCATGAAGAACACGGCGACGAGCGCGATGACCGAGAAGAACATGATGTAGAACGCCGGCATGTACGAGTTCCCGGTGAGGTCGATGAGTGCCTGGCTGAACAGCGGCGTCGTGCCGCCGAACAGTGAGACGCCGAGGTTGAACGTCAGGCCCATCGCGCCGTAGCGCGACGCCGTCGGGAACAGCGCCGGCAGGGTCGAGGCGAGGCATGCGATGTAGAACGCCGCGGGCAGCGCGACCATGAACAGTGCGATTGTCACCGCCCACATCTCGCCGATCTGCATGACGGCGAAGGCGGGGACGATGAGGACGATCGTCATGCCTGCGGCCAGCCCGAAGACGAACCGGCGGCCGAGCCTGTCGGAGAGCCGACCGATGAGCGGCAGGCAGATCGACATGATGACGAGCACCGGGATGGTGACGACGGCGGCCTGGATGTTCGAGACCTTGACCGTCTCCTCGAGGTAGGTCGGCATGAAGCTCGTCAGCGCGTAGCCCACCGTCTGCGATCCCGCGACGATGGCGATGCCGATGAGGATCTCCTTCCAGAAGTGGCGGACGACGCCGATGAGGCCGTGGCGGGCGAACGGATCGTCCGCGCTCTTCGTCACGAGGCCCTCCTCCTGAGCGGCTTCGAAGCCGGGAGTCTCCGGGATCTTCATCCGGAACCAGATGGCGACGACACCGAGCGGGATGGCGACGAGGAACGGGATCCTCCAGCCGCCGTCGACCATCGCGTTCTCGCCCCAGATGCTCGTGGTCACCACGCTCGTGATGGCCACGGTGCCGGCACCGGCGGCGAAGCCGAGGTAGGAGCCGACGTCGAGCCAGGCGGCCCAATAGCCGCGGGACTTGTCGGGGGCGAACTCGGAGACGTAGGTGGTGGCACCGGCGTACTCGCCGCCGGTGGAGAAGCCCTGGATCATCTTGAGGATGTAGAGGGGGATGATCACCCACAGGCCGACCTGAGCGGCGGTGGGCAGAACGCCGATGAGCGCCGTGGCCGTCGCCATCGTCGCCATGGTGAAGAAGAGGACCTTCTGGCGTCCGATCTTGTCACCGAGCGGTCCGAGCACCATGCCGCCGAGCGGGCGGACGAGGAAGGACACGGCGAAACCGAGCAGCGTGACGAGCAGTCCCATCTGCGGATCCATGCCCTCGGTGAAGACGGCGGTCATCGTCACGGCAAGGTAGCCGTAGACGCCGAAGTCGAACCATTCCATGAAGTTGCCGACGGTCGTGCCGCCGATCGCGGTGCGGATGGACTTCGGCTCGACGACGATGCAGTCGTCGGCTTCCAAGCGCTTCTTCTTCGTCGACCGCCGCTTGATGCGGAAGGGCTTTCTGCTCTCCGCGCTCGGTTCGGTGTGGCCGGATGTCATTGCTGATTCCTCACGTTGACTGAGATGAAAACGCCGCGGCAACGGCCGGCGGCGTCAAGGCAATGGAGTTCATCTTTGCGCTGTGCGCAAGCACTGTCAACAGCAATTGTGAACCAGATCACGCAGAAGGCGGATCGTCCGATGCGGATTTCGCACCCGCGCTTCGGTGTTCTCATGCGGCAAGCGGCGCTGTGTCGCCATGGAGATCGCCGTGATCCTATTCACGTCCGAATTGTGACAGGGGTCACATGGTGAAACGAATGATTCCGTCAGGGAAGCCTGCCGCCGTCCCGGCTCCCGAAGAGTGGGAAGGCCCTCGCCGAGGTGGTCGCCCGGTTGACGACAGCGGCGCGCACGCCGGGACTCCCGCCCCGGCGTGCGCGCCGTCGATGTGGTGGATGCTGTCGCCGTCAGGCGTCGTGAGCATGCGAGGGAACGACGACCCGGAAGTTCGCGAGCTCGGGGTCGACGCTGCCGCGCACGTGTCCCGAAGGGCTGGCCGCAACCGCCTGGAGGAAGTCGATCGTCTCCTGGGTGATCTCCTCACCGGGCAGGACGTTGGGAATCCCGGGAGGATACGCGGCGAGCGAACTCACACTGATCCGGCCGGCCGCCTCGGCGGCGGAGACGACCTCGGACTCCGCGAAGAACGCATCGCGCGGAAGCATGACGAGGTCGCCCGCCGCCGGCAGCGGCGGGATCTCGACCGCAGCGTCGTCCTCGGACGCCGGTGCGGTGATCTGCTCGATCGACCCGTCGACCTCGGCGTGGATACCGGCCTCGGCGTTCTCGAGGCGCAGCTGCTCGAGGGCGTCGAGGAGACGGCTGATGTCCGGGGACTTCCCGAGTCCGATGAGCGCGACGAGCGTCGTGGCCGTGGCCATCTCGGCGAAGATCCCGAAGTCCTCGGCCAGGCGCTTGCGGACGGTGTGCCCGTCGAGGCCGGTCGCGGTGATGTCGATGGGCAGGCGGAACGGGTCGATGTCGACGACGTCCGGGGAGCTGAGGAAGTCGGCCGAGAGCAGCCGGTAGTGCTCCGACCCTTCGATCTGGGCGCGGGCGTGGCGGATGTTCGCCAGCGACTCCGTGATCGCGTCATGGGAGTTGACGAGGTCGCGGCGGGCGATGTCGATCGACGCCATGAGGTGCGCGTTCTCGCTCGTCGAGGCCGTCATCATGAACGCGCGGGCGAGTGCCGGTTCGAGGCGGTCGGCGAACTCGGTGTCGCCGAGGTGGAGGAGCGCGGACTGCGTGAACGAGCCGGCGAGCTTGTGGGTGCTCATGATGACGACGTCGGCGCCGAGCGTGACCGGGGAGGCCGGGAGGTCGGGGTGGAAGCCGAAGTGCGCACCCCATGCCGCGTCGACGATGAGGATCGCGCCGGCCTCGTGGGCCACCTCGGCGAGGGCCGCGACGTCGGCGACCGCACCGAAGTAGCTCGGGGTGACGAGATAGACGGCCGTGACCGTCTCCGGGTGGCTGCGGATCGCGCGGCGCAGCGAGTCGGGGGTGACGCCGTGGGCGATGCCGTTGACCTCATCGACGTTGGGTGAGACGAAGCGCGGGTTGAGTCCGGCGAGGACGATGCCGTCGATGAAGCTCGAATGGGCGCTGCGCTGCGTGACGACGCCCGAGCCGAGGGTGCCGATGGCCAGCGCCGCCATCCGGTTGCCCTGCGAGGAGCCGTTCGTGAGGAACCACGTGCGGCGGGCTCCCCACGCTTCGGCCGCGAGCTCGAGGGCCTCGTCCTTCGGGGTGTCGACGCCGAGGTCGATGCCGTCGAAGAGCGGAGGGATGTCGAGGGCGAGCACGTTCTCGCCGAAGAAGTCGGCCTGACCTGCGGAGATGCCGTCACCGTTGCCGCCGTGACCGGGAGTCTGGAGAAGCAGGGGGTTGCGGGCGGCGGCCTTCGCGAGAGCGTCGGCGTAAGGGGCGTGAGTGCGCGCGCGATCGCCCTCGTGGGGTGTCGCGGGCATGGCGGAGTCCTGGTGCACGGTCATGCCTTCAGGGTAGGGAACACCGGCGTTGGGGAGAATAGCAAGTTTCCTCTCCTGCTCTATAGTCAGTATTGAACTCATCGAGGGAGAGCTATGGAAGTCCTGGACACTCGCGGACTCGTCGCGCTGCGCGCCGTCGCAGATGCGGGATCGGTTGCGGCAGCGGCGACGCGGCTCGACTGGAGCCAGCCGACCGTCAACCATCACCTCGCGAATCTCGAGCGCGCGCTCGGGGCGACCCTCATCGAACGCACTCCCCGCGGCTCGCATCCGACGACCGTCGGCAGCCTCGTCGTCACGCGGGCAGTGGAGATCCTCGGTCTCGCCGACCGCCTCGTCGACGAAGTCGCGCTGTGGCGGGATTCGCAGGCGGTGCCGGTGAAGATCGGGGCCGTGCCCACCGTCGGCGCCCGCGTCATCCCGCTGCTCCACCACGAGCTGCAGAAGCGTCCGCGGTGGCAGGTCGGGGACGATGCGTCGGCGACGGTGCTCGGGGCTGCCCTCGACGTCACGATGGACGAGCACGCGAAGCTCGTCTCGCGCCTCGAGGCCGGCGATCTCGACCTCGCACTCCTCGTCTCCACCGATGTCGACAAGGTGTGGATCCCGCCGAGCCTCACGGCGCGGAAGCTCTACTCCGAGCAGCTCTTCCTCTGCGTGCCCAAGGCCGTGGGACCGGTGCCGATCGATCCGCACGGGCTGCCCGACTTCGCGGCGCTCGTCACGCAGTCGTGGGCGTTCAGCATCGATCCCGGCGACGCCATCGACGAGGTGATCCGAGCGTTCTGCCTGGCCGCGGGCTTCGAACCCCGGGTGGGGATGCGGATGGACGACTACGCGGCGATCAACAGGATGATCGCCGCGGGTCTGGCGATCGCGATGATCCCCGAGTCCTCACTGCCCACCGACCCTGAGATCGAGATCGTCCCGATGCCCCTGTCGGCCGCCCGGCGGGACGTCCTCCTCGTCTCCCGGGCTCCGCAGCTCGGCCCGCGGCAGAAGTCTGCGCGACACGATCCGATCGTCGCCGCCCATTCCGCCGCCGTCGCCGAGGTGGTCGCTGACGTCCGCACCGTCACCGCGGTCTGGCGGTAGGCCGTCAGGAATGGGACTGCGGCCCCGGCGCTGGGCGGTCGGACCGCGCACTGCAGTCACGGCGGGGGCAGTCGGACCGCGGTGAGGGAGTCGGGGCGGTCGGGCTGCGGATCGCAAGCCTGAGAGCGCGACGCCGGTGTGGGGACCACCCGGGCGGACCGCCTCGGCGGTAGGCAGTCGGACTACGAGGTGGCTCTCAGTGCGGCTGCCAGGCGTCTTCGATCGCGACTCTGTCCGTGATCTCCGGGGGCAGGGTCTTGACCGCGAGGTCGGCCATCGTCACCTTCTCGAGGACGTCGCGCAGAGCGAAACGGGCGGCGACCCACACCTGTTGGAGGCATTCGGCGGCGTCATCGTATTCGACGGCCTCGGGCCGCTGGCCGTAGATGGAGACGAGGGGGCCGTCGACGGCGCGGATGACGTCGGCGGCGGTCACCTCGGCGGCTGGGCGGGAGAACCGCCACCCTCCGGACTTTCCGCGGACGGAGACGAGGATCCCCGCGCGACGGAGGTCGGCGAGGATCGACTGAAGGAAGCCTTTGGGGATGTCCTGCCGGCGTCCGAGTTCGTCGGCGCTGATGGGATCGCCGTCGACAGCGCCGGCGATCTCGATGAGCGCGCGCAGCGCGTAGTCGGATTTCGTCGTGACCCGCATCCCGATATGCTACCGCGCACGGCGGTTCGGTAGCACCCTGTCTTGCCGCCTGAGGGTGCGGAACACGACAGGCGCAGTGCGGTGGTGTCGGGCTGACTCACCGTGGCGCCGACTCTGACGCCTCGCGGGTCGTGCCGACCCGCGAGGCTGGCTGATCCGAGGTTGGCAGGCCTGAGCCGGGACGACCCGAGCCCGGCCGGCTTGGGCCTGGCCGACCTGGGCCTGGCCGACCCGAGCTCTGCTGATCTGAGTCCGGCCGACCCGAGCCCGGGCGGCCCGAGCCTGACTGATCCAAGCCCGGACGACCTGAGCCCAGCCGAGTCGAGCCCTGCTGATCTGAGTCCGGCCGACCCGAGCCCGGCCGACCCGCGAGTCCGGCCGTCTTGGGCCTGGCCGACCCGAGCCTGGGCGGCCCGAGTCTGACTGATCCAAGCCCGGACGACCTGAGCCTGACTGACCCCAGCCCGGCCGACCCCTCGGAGGGGGTGGCAGGCGTGGCCTCAGGCCTCGGCGCCGACGGGTTCGGTTGCGGCCTCTGCGCGACGGGCCCTGCGCTCGAGGCGGACGACGTGGATGAGCAGGGAGATCCACCCGAGTGCCAGCGCCGCGAGGATCGTCGAGACCACGGGGGTCGACGCACCGAGGGCCAGTGCGATCGTCCGGGCGTTCGTGAGGATGATGATGCCGCCGGCGGCGATCGCGAGGACTTTGGCCGGAAGGATCTTCACGAGCCACGCCGCGAACGGTGCGGCGATGATGCCGCCGACGAGCAGAGCGCCCGCGATCGACCACTCGATGCCCTGAGAGCCGAGGGCGAAGAGGAAGCCGAGCGATCCGCCGACGGCGACGACGAATTCGCTCGTGTCGATCGAGCCGACGACCTTGCGGGGCTCGAGGCGTCCGGAGGACAGGAGAGTCGTCGTGCCGACCGGCCCCCAGCCTCCGCCGCCGATTGCGTCGAGCGCGCCGCCGACGAGTCCGATGGGCACGAGCAGACCCTTGCCCGGGCGGCCCTTGAACGTCGGACGGGCGCCGCCGAGGGCGAGGAAGCGCCAGATGACGTAGACGCCGAGGGCGAGCAGCAGACCGGAGATCCACGGGGTGGCGGCGTCGCCGTTGAGTCCGGCGAGGAACGTCGCACCGGCGAAGGCGCCGACGAAGCCGGGGACGGCGAGGATGAGGACGGTGCGCCAGTCGACGTTGCCGAACTTGTGGTGGGAGATGCCGGAGACGAGCGAGGTGCCGATCTCGGAGAAGTGCACGGCCGCCGAGGCGGTCGCCGGGGCGATGCCGGTGGCCAGCAGCAGGGTCGTCGACGTCACGCCGTACGCCATGCCGAGGGATCCGTCGATGAGCTGGGCGATGAGCCCGACGATGCCTAAGACGATGAGCTGCCTCATGGTGGCCGCCTTTCCGTTGTGCGAGGTTGAGTGAGATTGTTGAGCAGATTCACGTGCCTCCCACACAATACTCATTAAGTTGAGTGAATTACTACACTATGAACTTCTGTGACAGCGGCAGCAGAGGAAGCGGATGAGCGAGTCGCAGATGCTCATGACGGAGCAGCGGTTCTGCGCCGCATCCGTGGCGATCCCCGTGTTCTGCGCCAGGTTCATGGTGAAATTCGCATCCAGATCACCATGAACCTGGCGCGCAATCGCCGTGAACGCGGCGCACATTGCTCAACTATCAACGCGATCCGCGACCTGCGACCCGCGACCTGCGACCCGCGAACCGCGACCCGTGACTCGGCGACCTGCGACCTGTGACTCGGCGACGCGAGGCAGGCAGCGACCCGCGACCCGCGACTCGTGACTCGGCGACCCGACGCAGGCTGCGATCCGCGCGGCGTGCGCCCTGGAGTCGGTGCCCGTCCTGGTGCCACCCGGGACGCAGGGACTTCCGGACGCAGAGTGTCGATTTCGACCTCGATCATCGACACTCTGCGTCCGGAGTACGACGACGCGAACACGGGAGGCGCAGGTTCGGGGCGTAACTGTCGGTTCACCGCGTAGTTGTCGTGCCACTGTGTCGGTGGGCGGGGTGGTTCGGTGGGCGGGGTGGTTCGGGGTGCAGCGCCGTGCCGCGACGGGATTCTCCCCGCCCCGCGCGCTGTCCCCACCGACCGCCGGAGGATCGACCCCCTCAGCCGGAGGACTGCGAGGCTCGCGAGGACTGCGGTGCCCGCGAGGACAGCGGCGCCTCTGGGGCCCGCGAGGCCCGCGAGGACTGCGGGGCGTGGGCCTGTTCGGTCACGCGGAGGACGTCGAGGTCGACCTGCCCGTCGATGCCCGCGACGTTCGCGAAGTAGTGGACCTGCCACATCGTCCACTCGCCGCCGGGCCGGACGAAGAAGTTCGTCACCCACTGCGGGCGGTCGGCCAGCGTCCCGATCGTGTAGTCGGAGGTGAAGGATCCGCGCGCATAGACGAGGAGCTCGCGACCCCACGCGTCCTCGACGATGCGCCGGAAGTCCTCGAGCTCGGCGTCGACCTCGTCCTGCGGCGGCCGCTGCTGACAGGCGCCGATGAGTTCGAGGTCGATCGCCGGTGCCAGCGCCTCGGGTTCGGGAGGGGCGGCGGCGAGGAAGTTCTCGGCCTGCTCGGCGCCGGGGGAGCAGAGGGTGAAGAAGTGATAGGCGCCGCGGCGCACGCCGGCGGTTGCGGAATCCGTCCAGTTCGCGGCGAATCGGGGGTCGACGTAGTCGTTGCCCTCCGTGGCCTTGATCATCGCCGCGGCGATGTCGTCGGCGGCCACCGCCCGCCAGTCGATCGCGCCCTGGTGGTTGGAGACGTCGATCGCGTGGACCTCGCCGGGCTCGAGCGCAGGCCGGGTGTTCGGCACCCACGCGAACCACCAGACGGCCACCGCAAGGACTGCGACGACGACGGCGATCGCCGTGAGGGGAAGCGGTCGACGCCAGGGCGGGGTGGGGGCTCGGCGGGGTGCGGTCACAGGACCAAATCTACCCGGCGGCGCCCTCCACTTCGCGGACGATCGGCAGCTCGCACGTCGTCGGTGCGTGCTGCCGGTAGCCGGAGAGGAATTCGCCGAGGCGGTCGATCGACTCGGTGAGCACGTCGACCGACGGCAGCGTGACGAGACGGAAGTGATCGGGCCGCGACCAGTTGAACGCGGTGCCGTGGGAGACGAGGATCTTCTGCTCGCGCAGCAGATCGAGGGCGAACTGCTCGTCGTCGGTGATCCCGAACTTCTCGGTGTCGAGCTTCGCGAAGAGGTAGAGCGCCCCGTCGGCGCGTTCGGCGCTGACGCCGTCGATCGAGTTGAGGCCCTCATGGGCGACGGTCATCTGCTCGCCGAGGCGGCCGGTCGGCAGCACGAGATCCTCGATCGACTGCTTGCCGCCGAGCGCCGCCTGGATCGCGTGCTGAGCGGGCACGTTCGCGCACATCCGCATGTTCGCAAGCAGGGTGATGCCCTCGATGTAGCTCTTCGCCTCGGCGAGGGGTCCGGTGATCGCGAGCCACCCCGCCCGGTAGCCGGCGATCCGGTAGGCCTTCGACAGTCCCGAGTAGGTCAGGCACAGCACGTCGTCGCCGGTCAGGGTCGCCATGTTGATCATCTCGACGCCGTTGTAGGTGATCTTCTCGTAGATCTCGTCGGCGAAGACGATGAGGTGGTGGCGGCGTGCGATGTCGGCGATCGCGGCCAGCGTCTCACGCGGGTAGACCGCACCAGTGGGGTTGTTCGGGTTGATGACGACGATGCCGCGCGTGCGCTCGGTGATCTTCGACTCGAGATCCTCGAGGTCGGGCAGCCAGCCGTTCTCGTCGTCGCAGAGGTAGTGCTTCGGGGTACCGCCGGACAGGGCCACCGAGGCGGTCCACAGCGGGTAGTCGGGACTGGGCACGAGGATCTCGTCACCGGGATTGCACAGGGCCTGCAGCGAGAGGGTGATGAGCTCGCTCACCCCGTTGCCGAGGAAGACCTCCCGCGTGTCGAGGTTGGTGATCCCCTTCGACTCGTAGTGCTGGACGACGGCTCGGCGCCCCGAGAGGATGCCGCGCGACTCCGAGTAGCCCTGCGCGACGGGCAGGTGACCGACGATGTCCTGGACGATCGTCTCAGGCGCTTCGAAACCGAACGGTGCGGGGTTGCCGATGTTGAGCTTGAGGATCGTGTGTCCCGCTGCCTCCATCGCCTCCGCCTCTTCGAGGACGGGACCCCGAATGTCATAGAGGACATTGGCCAGCTTCGACGACTGCCTGAACATGTGTGCCTTTCTTCGGCGACTGCTGCCTCTTCCACGCTAGGGCCCGGACCTGAGTGCTCCCGACCAAACAGAGGCGCGTTTCGAACACCTTTGTCCGCCCCGACGGACCGAAGTGCAGACCTTTGGGCAGCCGCTCGTGTCGTGCGGGGCGACCCGGCAGCGCCGCTGCCCGGCTGCCGGCAGGCGACTAAGCTGAGTACCGTGTCCGATCCTGCACCGCGCCGCCGCGGCCGCCCGCCGAAGTCCTCGCGCGGTGACGCGCGCCAGGCGATCGCGAAGGCCGCGGCCGACGAGTTCTCCGACCGCGGGTACGATGCGACGTCGATGCGCGGCATCGCCCGCCGCGCCGGCGTCGATCCGGCGCTCGTCCACCACTACTTCGAGTCGAAGGCTGCCCTCTTCGCCGAGGCGGTGAGACTGCCCGTGCGCCCCGACCGGATCGTCCGGCGCGCGCTCGACGCCCCGCTCGACCGCCTCGGCGAATCGATCGCCGGCACGGTGCTCACCGCCTGGGAGGACCCGAGGATCAGGCCGATCGGCATCACCCTGCTCAAATCCGTCATCGGCGGATCCGCGGCCGGCAGCCTGCTGCGGCAGTTCATGGTCCGGGAGCTCGGGTCGGCGATCACCGGCAAGCTCACCGCGGAGGGCATCGAATCCGCCGAGGCGGAGCTGCGGTCCTCGCTCGTGCTCAGTCAGATGGCCGGCGTGCTCATCATCCGCCACGTCGTCGCCCTCGAACCGCTCGCCTCGGCGCCGCTGCCGGAGGTCATCGCCCGGACCTCGCTGTCCGTGCAGCGGCACATCGACGGGAACACGCAGGTCAGCGACCCGGACCGCGACGACGACGGTTCCCGCGACTGACCTTCCACGGTCGTACGGCAAGCCCGTCCGCGGTCGTGGGGCAAGCCCGTCCACGGTCGTGGGGCAAGCCCGTCCACGGTCGTGGGGCGAGCCCTTCCACGGCCATGCGGCGAGCAGTGCGCCGACGCGGATGGCAACTCGTACCCGCCGGATCGCGCCGATTCCGGACGGATTCCCCTTGACGGCTCCGACGAAGAGGCGTCTAATTCATCGTATGATGAATAATGTCATCGAGACCCGCGGCCTCACGGTCCGGCGCGGACGCACGACGGTCCTCGACCGGCTCGATCTCGACGTGCCGACGGGCGCGATCGTCGGCCTGCTCGGCCCCAGCGGCAGCGGCAAGACGACGCTCATGCGCGCGATCGTCGGCATGCAGATCACCCGCGGCGGCACCGTCACCGTGCTCGGTCGGCCCGCCGGATCGAGGGCGCTGCGCCATCGAGTCGGCTACATGACCCAGCAGGCGAGCATCTACGACGACCTCACCGTCGAGCAGAACCTCCGCTACTTCGCGCGCATCGTCGGCGCCCCGGCCGCGGATGCCGCCCGCGTCATCGAGCGCACCGGCCTGACCGGGCAGACGCGGCAGCTGGCCCGCACGCTCTCGGGCGGGCAGGCCAACCGCGTCTCCCTCGCCGCGGCGATGCTCGGCACCCCCGACCTCCTCATCCTCGACGAACCGACCGTCGGCCTCGACCCCGTCCTCCGGGCCGACCTCTGGGACATCTTCCGCCGGCTCGTCGACGACGGGGCGACGATCCTCGTCTCGAGCCACGTCATGGACGAGGCGACCCGGTGCGATCGGCTCCTCCTCATGCGCGACGGCAGCATCATCGCCGACACCACCCCGCCCGACCTCCTCGCCGCGACAGGTGCGGAGACCGCCGAGGATGCCTTCCTCACGATCATCGAACGCGATCGCGCCGGAGGCCACCACCTCCTCGGCGAGGTTACGAACGGTGCCGCGAACCACCGCAGGCCGTCGCGGCGACGCGGGCGCAGGCGATCCTCGAGCAGCGGTCGGGAACGATCCGCCGGCCGGGACGGAGGCACGCGATGACCGCCCAGCGCACGCTCGCCACCGCCGGGCGCGTCCTCCTCCAGATCGGTCACGATCCGCGCACGATCGCGCTCCTCCTCGTCGTGCCGAGCCTCCTCATCGGCCTCGTCGCGTGGATCTTCGACGAGACCGAGGTCTTCGCCGACATCGGCCCGGCGATGCTCGCGCTCTTCCCGTTCATCGTCATGTTCCTCGTCACGAGCATCTCCACCCTGCGCGAGCGTCGCAGCGGGACGCTGGAGCGGCTGCTGTCGATGCCGCTCGGCAAGGGTGACTTCATCCTCGGCTATACGCTCGCGTTCGGTCTCCTCGCCATCGTGCAGACGGCGATCGCCGGGACCTACGCGATCTGGGTGTGCGGACTCGAGATCGAGGGGTCGATGGTCCTGCTCTTCGTCGTCGCGATCGCCGATGCCCTCCTCGGCACCGCGCTCGGCCTGCTCGCCAGCGCGTTCGCGCGCACCGAGTTCCAGGTCGTCCAGTTCATGCCGGTGCTCGTCTTCCCGCAGATCCTCCTCGGCGGGATCTTCCTCGCCCGGGACCGGCTGCCCGAGGTGCTCGAGACCATCGGCGACTGGCTGCCGCTGTCGCACGCGATCGACGCGCTCACCGCCGTCGCCACGGGGTCCGAGGACGCCGACTGGGTGTGGCTGCGGATCCTCTTCATCGTCTGCTGGATCGTCGGGGCGATCATCGTCGGCTCGCTCACGCTGCGCCGTCGGACCCCGTGACAGCGCGCTCAGGCCCGCCTGCGGTCGGAGGCGAGCATCCCGAAGACGAGGGTGTCCGTCCACTCGCCCTTCGACCACCAGTCCCTGCGCAGGTGGGCTTCGCGTTTCATGCCGATGCGCTCGGCCAGCTTCGCCGAGGCGGTGTTCCGGGCATCCATCTGCGCGACGACCCGGCGCAGCTGAGCGTCGTCGAAGGCATGGTTGAGCACGGCGAGCGCCGCCTCCGAGGCGAAGCCGTGGCCGCCGGCAGCGGGGTTGAGCACCCAGCCGATCTCCGCCTTCGTCTCGTCCGCGGAGTCGAGCCAGATCGCGATGTCGCCGATGACGGTCGAGCCGGCGAAGTCCTCATGATCGTCGTCGGTCTCGATGACGAGGGCGAGTGCCTTCGACTCCCCGGCCAGCCCCGTGCGGGGGATCCGCTTGCCGATCTCGGTCCGCGCCACCTCGGCGGTCCAGGGGTCGCAGAGAAGGAACCGCGAGACGTCCTCGCGCGCATAGATCGGCAGCAGCGCCTCGGCGTCGGAGGGCTGGTAGGTGCGCAGGCGCAGCCGCGCGGTGCGGACGGTGAGCGCAGGGTCGGTCATGTCGTCTACCGAACCACGCCGCCACCCCCGGGTCAAGGTGCGCACATGGGGTGCATTCGGGATGGGGCATTCGTACCGAGGGGCCCGTACGGAGGGGTCCGTGACGGCGCACTCGGTCGGGGTGGGGCCTCGCCCCGGCCGACCCTGAGGCCGGGCGCTCGCCCCACCGTGCCCGGGCACTCGCCCCACCGTGCCTGGGCACGCGCCCCAGCTTCCCGGGCCACCTGCTCGCGGGAGCGCGAACGGCACGGTCGCCGACCCACAGCACGGGGAACCCGTGCCGCTGGCCGACGGCCGTGCCGTGAGCGGAGGCGTGAGCTGATTCGGCTCAGCCCGGACTCTGAGTCAGAGCGTCCTGCTGCTCAGATGTTGATGAGCTTGCGGCGCTGGGCGTAGCGGACGAGGGCGGTGCCGCCGATGATCGCGGCGACACCGAAGAAGATCGCCGCGCCGATCTCGACACCGGTGCGCGGGAGGGTGCCTCCGCCCTTGCCGGCGAGTCCGGGGCCCTGGTCGCCGCCGGAGGAGCCGTTGCCCTCGCCGCCGTCCGAGCCGCCGCCCGAGCCACCGGCTCCACCGGCGCCGTTCTCATCGGAGTTCCCGTTCGACTCATCGCCACCGGCGTCCGATCCGCCGGCATCGGCCGAGCCGTTCGACTCGTTCCCGCCGGCGTCAGCGGACCCCTCGGAGGTGCCGCTCGAGTCATCGGAGCCCGCGGGGTCGTCACCCGGGTCGCCGGGCACCTCGGCGTCGGGGTCGAGGCCGAGTCCGTCGAGGATCGTGAAGTGCGTGTCCGTCTGGTCGGTGAGTCCGACGACGTTCGCGGCACCGGGACCATAGGCGGCGATGCGCACCTGCGACCCGGTGTGGCTCTGCGAATTGCCCTCTTCGGCGGTGCCGTACGCGACGGTCATCGGGCTGCCGTCCTTCGTCTCCAGCGTGCGGCTCAGGCCCGGCGTCGTCGAACCCGTCTCGACGATCTGGCTCGTGTGGGCGTGGTCGGCGGTCGTGATGACGAGCGTCTCACCGTCCTGCTTCGCGAAGTCGAGAGCCGCGGTGACGGCCTCGTTGAGGTCGACGGTCTCACCGATCTGACCGCACGGGTTCGCCGCGTGGTTCTGCTTGTCGATGCTCGCGCCCTCGACCTGGAGGAAGAAGCCCTTGTCGTTGTCGAGGAGGTCGACGGCCTTGGTCGTCAGCGCCTCGAGGCTGGGCACGGCGGAGGTGCGCTCGGGGTTGTCCGTGCACTGCGCGGCCGGTTCGCCGCCACCGGTGCGGGTGGCCAGCGGGCCCTCCCAGCGGACGGGGAAGTTGCCCTCGGAGAAGAGGCCGAGGACGGGGGCGTCCTGGTTCGCCTCGGTCACCGCATCGAGTGAGGACGCGTCGTCGACGAGCTGGTAGCCGCGCTCCTCGGCCTGCTGGCGCAGGGTCTTGCCCTCCCAGTCACCGGCCTTCGCGGTCTGCTCGAAGGAGGCCGAGCCGCCGCCCAGAGTGACATCGGCGCGGGTGTTGAGGATCTGCTCGCTGATCGACCCGAGCCCGCCGTTCTCGAGGGCGGCCTCGGAGCAGTCCTGGCTCGTCTCCTCGGGGCCGTAGCAGCCGCGGGCGGAGATGTGCGAGGCCTGCGCGGCCGGAGTCGCATCCTGGATCTCAGAAGTTGAGACGTTTCCGGTCTTCAGGCCGTTCGCCCGGGCGATCTCGACGAGGGTCTTCTCCGGGGTGCCGTTGCGGTCGATGCCGAGCGCTCCGTTGTACGTCTTCACGCCCGAGGCCCAGCCGGTGGCGCTCGCCGCGGAGTCGGTGACGTAGTTGGGCTTGCCGGTGTCCCGGTCGACCGCGTACGTCGTGTAGCTGCCGGTCAGCGGCAGTTCGTCGATGCCGGAGAAGCGGCCGTTCGCGCCCTCGGCGTAGTTGCGGGCGACGGTGATCTCCGAATCGCCCATGCCGTCTCCGATGAGGAGGATGACGTTCTTCGCCCCGGCGTCCTCGATCGACTTCCGGATCGAGTCGGTCATGTCGCCGTCGAGCTGGCGGGCACCGCCGGGCTCATCGATGCCGGCCGCCGAGGCGGGGGCGGCGACACCGAAGAGCGCGAGGCTGAGCGCGCCGGTTGCTGCTGCGAGACGCAGAGTTCTCCTGGCCATGATTGTCCTTTCGGATCGTGGTGCGCGAGTGCGCGAATCTGCCATTCCAACCTACTCAGGGAACTCGCAGACTGTGTTGATCCGGGATGAAGGGCGCGTGAATTGCCCTGTCACATGACCACTATGCGGACGGCCGGCGGCGCGGTCATGACCGCCCGAGCACATGTCGGACCCGGCCGAGCGCTCGGGCCGGGTCCGGTCATGACCGGCCGAGCGCCTGCTTCCACGACACCTTCGGTCCCGACTTCAGGATCGACTGCTCGAAGATCCGGGTGGCCAGCAGCAGGGCGAGCAGCGTGGTGACCACGAGGATCGCGAGCGACACGAGCGGCTCCCACCAGGCGGTCGTGCCCATGAACACCCGCATCGGGACGGCGACGGCCGCGGAGAACGGAATGTAGCTGAGCACCGCCATGATCGACTCGTTGTCGGAGAAGAGGACGACGCCCATGTAGGGCAGGAGGATGAGCATCATGATCGGCGTGCTCGTCGACCCGAGGTCCTCCGAGCGGGAGACCATCGACGCGGCAGCCGCGTAGAGGGCGGCGATCATGACGAAGCCGACGACGAAGAGGGGGATGAACCACGCGATCGGGTCGGCGAGACGACCGAGGACGAGGTCGTTGCCGCTGATCGCGGCACCGACGAGCACCGCGACCGCGGTGAGCGCGACCTGCGCGAACGCGAGCACCGAGCACGCGATGACCTTGCCGAACATGATCGCCCGCGCCGAGGTGGAGGCGAGCAGGATCTCGACGATCCGCGACTGCTTCTCCTCGACGACCGATGAGGCGATCGTCATCCCGAACGTCATCGCCGAGGAGAGGAAGATCAGGCCGAGGCCGAGCCCGATGAAGCGGGTGAGCGCCGGGTCGGGGGCATTCGGGTCGAGGATGTCGACGGTCGGGGCGAGGCTGAGCGCACCGCTGAGCGACTCGGGTGCCGCCCGCAGGGCGATGATCGTCGTCCCGGTCGGTGAGTCGGCGGAGTCGACGACGGCCGCGACGACCTCTTCGCTGCGCACGAGCTCCTCGGCCTCCTCGGTGCTGCCGACGACGACCGGTTCGATGCCGTCGATGCTGGCCACGGAACCCGCCGAGGTGACCGCCACCTTGTCCGTCGAGGCGAACAGTGAGGGCAGCGACCCGGAGACGGCGACGAGCGCGCCGAAGAGGATGACCCCGAGCAGAGTGGAGAAGACGAAGGCCTTCGAGGTCAGCCGGACCATGATCTCGCGCTCGATGACGAGGCCGATCGCCGTGGTGAAGCTCGCCCGGGTCGTCGTCACCGGTGTCGAGAGATGGGTTCCGGGAATGGGCTGGTGGGCGCTCATGCCTGCGTGACCTCCTGGAAGAGACGATTGAGGGGAACGGAATGGGGTGCGAACGCGCGCACGGACGACAGGGCCATCGCCTGCCGGAGGACCGCCTCGGCGGCATCACCGTCAGGGGCGGAGAACCGCACCCACGTGCCGTCGAACTCGGCGACGTCGATGTCGGGAAGGTCCCGGACCCAGGCGAGATCCGCATCGGCCTCGAGGATCCACTCCGGGCGGCTGCGCTGCCTGCGCAGCTCGTCGGCGGTGCCGGTCGCGACGAGGCGGCCCTGGTTGATGATGACGAGATCGTCGACGAGGCGTTCGACGAGGTCGAGCTGATGACTCGAGAAGAGGACGGGAGCACCGGTGTCGGCGAAGTCGGTGAGCACGTCGAGGGTGCGTTCGACGGCGATCGGGTCGAGACCGGAGAACGGTTCGTCGAGGACGAGCGCGCGGGGGCGGTGGATGAGGGCTGCGGCGATCTGCACCTTCTGCTGGTTGCCGAGGCTGACCGATTCGAGCGTGTCCGTCGGCTTGCCGCTCAGGTCGAGCCGGTCGAGGAGTTCGAGACCGCGGCGCTTCGCCGAATGCCGGCTGAGGCCGTGGAAGCGGGCGAGGTAGACGAGCTGATCGATGATCGGCATCTTCGGGTAGAGCCCGCGCTCCTCGGGCATGTATCCGATGGCGCTGCGGTCGGTGGCGGTGATCGGCTGGCCGTCGACGGTGATGCGACCGGCATCGGCGGCGAGGACGCCGAGGAGGATCCGCATCGTCGTCGTCTTGCCTGAGCCGTTCGCGCCGACGAAACCGGTCATCCGGCCGTCGCCGATGGTGAACGAGAGGTCGTGGAGGACCTGCTTGTCGCCGAAGCTGCGTGCGATGTTCTCAAGCGTGATCATGCCTCAACGCTATGCGGGGACACGGTGCCCGCGGCTCACCCGGACGGGCGAAATCCGCCTCCTGCTGCCGGGGGAGCTGCCTGTGTCGCAGCGGACCCCGGCCGGTCGGGGCCGGCTGCGGCGCGTTCCGACTTCGCCGGGCCTGCGCTCAGCCCGTCTGCCCGGGCTGGGCTTGATCGATGAGGAGTCGGGCGAGGGTGACGGAGCGGTCGATGTCGACGTCGTCGAGCAGCGACGAGCCGGGGATGAGCGAACGCATGAGGAACGTGCCGACGAAGCTCTCCATGAGGGCGTCCGCTTCGACGTCGTCGAGGACGATCTCCCCGCGGGCGGCGGCGCGGTCGAGGATCTCGGTGAGCACCGCCATCCGCTGCGGCAGGAAGCCCTTGACGAAGGCGTCGGCCGCCTCGTCGGGGCCGTCGTGCATGTGGGCGAGCCACGCGGGCATCGCCGCGCGGACGAACGGATCGTTGAAGATCGCCGCCTGCTGGGCTTGGAAGGCGCGGAGGTCGCCGGCGAGAGTGCCGGTGGGCTCCGGGGTGTCGAGCGGGTGCCGCCGATCGACGAGCGCGGGGACGAGGTCGGCGACACTGGTGAAGCGGCGATAGAACGCGGGCTTGCTCGTGCCGGCGGAGGCGACGATCGCAGCGACCGTCGCCGCCCCGTAGCCCTGGTCGATGATGATCTGCGCCGCGGCATCGAGGATGCTCAGGTCGATCGAATCGTCGCGCGGCCGACCGGAGAATCGATTGGTGCTGATGTCGATCATCCTTCACATCGGTCGTGCGGTCGCAGAATTCGCTCTGACTGTAGCAGAGGAGAGGGGTGGGGTTGCCGGTTCTTTATCATTCCGTTACGCTACGTAACGAGCGGTGGCATACCATCCCGCTCACCCCTCATGAGCAGTGCTCGTGATCCATCCCCAATGGACGTGGAGGCAGGGCGCTGTGAACAGCAGCGCCCTGCTCCGTCCGTGGGTGAGGTGCCCTGTCGGATGAGGCGCATTGTGGGATGCGGAGCCCCGTGGGACGAGGCGCTCTGTGGGAGAAGCGCTCTGTGGGAGAAGCGCCGAGGCGGTCGTGTCCTCGGGGCGGGTGTCGGGGTGGTCATGTCGTCGGCGCGGACTCCCCGACGCGGACGACACCGTTCTCATACGCCCAGATGACAGCGTGTGTGCGATCGCGGATGCCGAGCTTGGCGAGCAGGTTCGACACGTGCGTCTTCACCGTGGCCTCGCCGAGGTGGAGCCGACCGGCGATCTCGGCATTGCTCAGGCCGGTGGCGAGGAGGCGGAGGACCTCCTGTTCGCGTTCGGTGAGGAGGTCGAGTGCGGGAGAGGGCTGCGCGGTCGCAGCCGGGGCGTGCACCGAGCGTTCGATGACGCGGCGCGTGACCTCGGGGGAGAGCAGGCCGTCCCCGCTGGCGAGGGCCTTGATGGCGTCGATGAGCTGTTCGGCCTCGGCGGTCTTGAGGAGGAAGCCGCCGGCCCCCGCGGCGAGCGCTTCGAAGAGGAAGTCGTCGCGATCGAAAGTCGTGAGCATGAGG
This sequence comes from Brevibacterium sp. XM4083, assembly GCF_006489205.2. Taxonomy (GTDB): domain Bacteria; phylum Actinomycetota; class Actinomycetes; order Actinomycetales; family Brevibacteriaceae; genus Brevibacterium. The sequence continues at coordinate 37,874 of NZ_VFYR02000001.1, forward strand.
ACGGCGCTTCCGATGTCGCGCCGGACGATCTCCGCCGTGGCGGCGAGGCCGTCCATCACCGGCATCTGGACGTCCATGCAGATGACGTCGGGCGTGAGCTCGATGGCACGGTCGATCGCGATCTGCCCGTTCTGGGCTTCGCCGACGACGGCGATGCCGTCCTCGGATTCGAGGATCGTGCGGAAGCCGGTGCGGACCATCGACTGATCGTCGACGAGGAGGACTCTGATCATGCGTGCCGTGCCTTTGTGCTCGGGGGTGCGGTCGGGTTCGGAGGTGCGGTCGTCTCCGGCGGTGCGGTGGGGTTCGGGCTGTCCGGGGACGCGGGCGCCGAGGCGGCGCTGTCCGTGGTCTCGGCCGCAGGCGTTTGGTCTGCCATCGGCGTCGGAGAATTCGCGGTCGATGCAGAGATCTCAGGTGCGGTGATCTCGGGCGCGGTCGACGCCGTCGGGGGCGTTTCCGGGCGCGTGTAGGGGATTCGGGCGCGGACGAGCCAGCCGCCGCGTGACTTCGGACCCGCGTCGAGGGTGCCGCCGAGGGCGCTCATCCGCTCGCGCATCCCGACGATGCCGAGCCCCGTGCCCTGCGACCGGCCGGCACCGTCGGACTGTCCGGTGCCGGGTGACTGCCCGACCCCGGGTGACTGTCCGCCCCCGGGCGACTGCCCGCCCCCGGGTGACTGTCCCGCCCCGGGCGACTGCCCGGCGCGCTCGCCGGCCGGGGAGGAGTCGCTGACCTCGACTTCGAGGTCGCTCGCGCCGTAGCGGAAGCGCACCACCACCTCGGCGCCGGGGCCCGCGTAGCGCTTGGAGTTCGTCAGGGATTCCTGGATCACCCGGTAGACCGAGAGCTCGGTGATGGCGGTGAGCGGATGCGGTGTCCCGTAGGTCGCGATGTCGAGGTGCTGTCCGCTGCGGCGGGCGTCGGCATAGAGGTCGGGGAGGTCGGCGAGTCCGGGGGTGCCGCTCGTCCGGTTCGCCGCAGCGGTCGCGGAGCTCGTGTCGCGCAGGGTGTAGACGAGGGTGCGGAGCTCGTCGACGGTCTCCCTCGTCGAGGTCTCGATGGTCTGCAGTGACTCCCGGGCACGGTCGGGGTTCTTCTCCAGGCTGCGCCGGGCGGCTGCGGCGTGGATGCCGACCCCGGCGATGTGATGGGCGACGCCGTCGTGGAGTTCGCGGGCGATGCGGACGCGTTCGAGGTCGAGCGCCTGGTCGGCGAGCTGCTGTTCCTGCCGACGCACCTCGTCATTGGCGGCGCGGAGTTCGCCGACGAGGCGCCGCTGATGCCAGGCGCGGTCGCCGAAGACCCATGCCCCACCGAAGAAGAGGAGGTTGATGAGGAACGTGATGCCGGAGTTCGCCGCGTACTGCAGGACGGTGAGCTCACCGAGGCCGGAGAGCTGGACGACGGCAGCGCCGATGATCGAGGCGAAGATCGCGATGCAGAGCAGGAGGCGCGACATGAACGCGGCCTGACGGTTGCTCTGCCAGGCCCCGATCGAGTAGACGGCGAGGAAGAGGGTGATCTGCGAAACGCCGGGTTCCATCATCCCCAGGAACTGGGCGGCGATGTAGAGGGCGGAGACCACCCAGGCGACGAGGCTCGGATGCGTGCGTCGGAAGACCAGGGGCAGGGGCACGATGAGAGAGGCCAGGCACGAGGCCCACAGCGGAACCTTGAACGGCCAGAAACCGCCGGCGTTGTAGAGAGCGGCGAAGACGGCCGAGCCGATGCCGAGCGCGGCCACGAGGTACCAGTCACGGACTCGCGGTCGCCTCTCCTCGGCGGTGATCGGCTCTGCCATTCCTCCAGCTTAGACAGAAGGAGGTCGCCGGCGGCATCCCTCCGAGAGCTGATTCGCCTCCACCGCACGGGGGAGAGCCGCAGTGGTCACTCCCGTGAGTCGCGGCGAGAGACGACGAGCCATACGGCCCCGGCGAGCGGTGGGAGGAAGAACGCAATGCGCACTGCCGGCGGGATCTCGAGCTGGGTGACGTTGTAGGCGGCGACAGCGAATCCGAGGGTCGTCAGCGCGGCGGCCGACCACCAGCCGAAGCGCGACCGCTCGAGAGGGCGCACGGCGAGGAAGGCGAGTGCGACGAGCAGTCCGGTGCCGGCGATCGCGAAGAGGTAGGTCAGCGTCAGCGACGACGCCTCCTCGAGACTGACCCCCGATGAGGTGGGGTACTGGTAGGCGCTGAGCAGTGCGGGACGGATCTGTCCGGCCGAGATGATCGTCGCAGCGATCGCCGCTGCACTGACGAATCCACCGATGAGCGCGACGGTGCGGGTCCGAGTCATGATGCCCTCCGAAGTCAGGAGTTCTGATTGAGACATTATGTATCAATCGCGTGATGCTAGATTAAAGAGACACTATGTCTCATGTCAAGGAGGATCGCATGCCCCGCGCTCACCGATCGGTCGAGGAGACTCGCACACTGGTCGCCGAGGCGGTGGTCGACTACGTCGCCCATCACGGCATCGCGGTCTGGCCTGAGATTCCGATGGAGCGCATCCTCGAATCCGCCGGCGTCTCCCGCGCCTCCGCCTATCGCATCTGGCCGGGCAGATCGGCCTTCGGAACGTTCGCGCTCGAGCAGTGCCTCGCAGGTCATGCGATGGCGACCCTTGATGAGCAGCGGGCGCTCGCTCTTGCTCAAGAGGTGCTCGGTGAAGCACCCACGGGGAGCGCGTCACGAGTCGAGAGCGCCGCGCGCTTCATCGCGCGCGCCGCAGAGGAAGAGCTCGACCTGCTGCTGAGCTCGGACCGGTGGCGAGCCTTCGTCCGGTTCCAGGCAGTGGCACTCGACGCGCCGACGCCCGAGATCCAGGAGCTGCTCGACCGCATCGACAGCGAGGATGCGGCCCGGCTCCAAGCGGTCTATGCGTCGGTGGCCGAGGTGTGGGGTCTCGCGCCGGCCATCGCCGGTGGGACCTCAGCGATCGCCGAGGCGGCTCTGCTGCTCGCGCGCAGCGTCGTGGCGAGGATCGTCGCCGGCCGCGGCGAGGAACGGCTGCGGTCGACGTATGCGACCGCTTTGGCGGCGCTGGTCCGCGGCTCCTTCCGCGAACTCCCACAGGGCACGGTCGACCTCGAACGCCTCAGGGCGCGCTGAAGCACGACGTCGTCCGCGGGCGATCGCGGCCTCAGCCCTCAGAGCTCGACGGCGACGACGGGATCGGTCGTCGGCTGCGGGGAGCCGCCCTCGGGTTCGACGGTGATGCCGAAGAGATTGCCGGCGGCGAAGTCGCTGCCGTCGATGTTCTCGGCGTCGCCGACCATGAGGCCCACGCTCTTCGGCCCGTCGTCGCCGATCACCCACATCTGCAGGGATGTGCCCTCGGCCGGGGTGACATCGCGCGACGTCACATGGATGAGCTGTTCGGTCTCGGAGGACACGACCGTGACCGAACCGCCCGCGGCGAGATCGGCCGTCGTCGTCCTCAGGTCCGGGGCGTCCATGAGTCGCGCCGTCTCATCGAGTCGTTGTTGCGTCTCCGCGAGCGTCGCCTCGAGTTCGTTCTGCCGCTGCTGCATCTGCCAGGCGCTGATGCCGAATCCGCAGACGACGATGAGTGCCGCGGCTGCGGCTGCCCAGGGAAGCCAGTTCCGCTTCCGCCGTCGTGCCGCGAGGTCGATGGGCTCGTCGGCACCGGACGCCGCTTCGTCGGTCTGAGCGCTGCGGGAGGAATCGGATTCAGCGGCCGCGGTGCGGTCGCCCACCTCGGTGGCCCCGGTGTCAGCGGGACGGTCGCCCGCCTCGGCGAGGATGTGTCCGTCACGGGGCGCGGCATCGGTTCCGGCTGCGTCGCTATCGGGACGCGCCGCGGCCGCGGTGTCCGACGTCGCACTCTCCTGGGCGAGGTGGTCGGGCAGGGAGAGGATCGCGTTCTTCGTCTCCTCGCTCACGGCTGCCGGAGCGTCGGAGGCGGCCATGAAGGCGGCGGTCTCACCGTAGGCGGCGACCTCGGCCTGGAACTCGGGGTCGGTGTCGGCCAGCGCCTGCGCCTCGACGAGCTCATCGTCGCTCAGTCCGCCCAGCGCCAAGCCGGCGGCCAGGTAGTCACGATCGGCGTTCATCGGCTCGCCTCCAATTCTTCGCGCATCTTCCTCATGCCGTCTCGGATTCTCGATTTGATCGTGCCTAACGGGACCTTGAGCGTCTCGGAGATCTGCGCATGGGTCATTCCCTGATAGAAGGCCATGACGATCGGTCTCGCCTGATCGTCGGGCAGGAGCTTGAGGGCGGCGATGGTGCGGTCGGACTCCGCCCTGTCGATGACGGTCTGCTCGACCTGCTCGCCGACCTCGGCTGCGGACCTCAGTCCGTCGGCGAGGTCCCGGTCACGGGACGACTGGACGCTGCGGACGCAGTCGATGCCGCGCCGCCGTGCCATCGTCACGAGCCATGCCCGCCCGCTGCCCCGCTGCGGATCGAAGCTTCCGGCCCTCGCCCACACTTCGGCGAAGCACTCCTGGAGCACCTCCTCGGCGAGCGATCGGCTCATCACGATCCGCACGATCACCGCCATGAGGATGGTCGACTGGGTGGCGAAGAGCTCTTCGAAGGCGCGACGGTCACCGGCGGCCACCTGGATGAGCAGCTGCCCACAGGGGTCCGTCTGCGCGTTCGCCTCACCGTCTGCCCGCATCGTCCGACCGGGCGGCGATGCCCCGGGATCATGGGAAGTCATGAGAACATCATGTCATCCTCGCCGAGGTGGTGCTCACCTCAGGTCGGGTTGTGCGGGGACGACGTCGACCGTCCGGGTGGGGCGGGGGCTTCGAGGGGAGTGCCGGGTTCGCGTGCGGCCGAAAACGGGTGCTGCCAGGAACCGGCCCGAGACCACTCGAGCCAGGCCCCTGGCAGCACACCGCGTCAGCGGTCCCCGATCACTTCGGGGGCATGAGGACGCTGTCGACCATGTAGACGGTCGCGTTCGCGGTCTTCACGCCGCCGCACACGAGCTTCGCGTCGCCGAACGTGAGGTCGTCGCCGCTGCCTTCGATCTTCACGGTCGAGCCCTCGACGGTCTTCTGCTCACCGGCGACCTCATCCGGTGAGAGCTGGCCGGGGATGACGTGGTACGTGAGCACCTTCGTCAGCTCATCGGCGTTGCCCGCCACCGCGTCGAGGTCCTCCTTCGGGATCTTCTCGAAGGCCTCGTTCGTCGGTGCGATCACCGTGAATTCGTCACCGTTGAGAGTGTCGACGAGGTTGACATCGGGGTTGAGCTCACCTGAGACGGCCTGCGTGAGGGTCGAGAGCATCGGGTTGTTCGAGGCGGCCGTGGCCACCGGGTCCTGGGCCATGCCCTCGACCGAGCCGGCACCGTCGGGGTTCTGCTCGGCGTAGGCCGCACAGCCGGGTCCGACGAGCTCTTCACCGGCCATGGCCGACGAATCCGATGCCGGAGCGGAGCTCTCGGAGGATTCGCTCGACTGAGTCTCCGAGCCGCCCGACTCCGAGCCGCTGCCGGAGCTTCCGCAGCCGGACAGAGCGAGGATGCCGATCGCGCCGGCCGAGAGGAGGGTGGCAGTGCGAGTGCGCAGTGTTTTCATCGTTCTACTCCTTGTTTCTCCGTTTTCACGGTCGTGCTCTGGTCGACACAGCGTGGTGTGTCCTGCTGTGTTACTGGGGGTTCGCAGCGACCGCGATTCCGGATGGGTGATCGGGCAGGTTTTTCTCGTTGTCTTCCGGTCCTTCGTCGCCGGACCCCGTCCCCCGGAGGCAGAGAACACCGAGGTGACGGGGCAGGTGTGAAGCGGGATGCGGCGTGTGCGGGACAGGCAGTGGAGCGTGGCCGGGGTCGTGGGCGCGGGGATCCGGGCTCTGGGCACCGGGCTCACGGCTCCGGGCACGGGGCTCGCGGCTCCGGGCACGAGGCTCGCGGCTCCGGGCACGAGGCTCGCGGCTCCGGGCACGAGGCTCGCGGCTCCGGGCACCGGGACCCAACGGTCAGGCGAACCCGGGCACGGTCGGCTCACTCGACGGTGAACTGGATGCGGTGGTGACCGGTCGCGGAGTTCGGGATGGCTTCGCGGCGCTCGGCGGTCTGGACGGTGCCGTCCTTGTCGACGGCACGCACCGTGACGCTGTGGAGGCCCGACCGGACGTCGTCGAACTCGGCCCGCCACTGCCGCCACGTGTCGACGGTCGCCTCGGCACCGAGCTCGGCCTCCGTCCAGTCGCCGTTGTCGAGGCGCACCTCGACGCGGTCGATGCCGCGGGTCTGCGCCCACGCGCTGCCGCCGACGGTGATGGTGCCGGCGGGGAGCTTCGCGAGGGGACGGGGCACATCGATGCGGGAGGCGACGAGGATCGGCGCCTTCGCGTCCCAGCCGCGCTGCGTCCAGTAGGCCTCCTTCTCGTCGAATCGGGTGACTTCGAGTTCGGTCACCCACTTCGTCGCCGACACGAAGCCGTAGAGACCGGCGACGACGAGCCGGGCCGGGAAGCCGTGCACGGGGGTGAGCGGCTCACCGTTCATCCCGACGGCGAGCAGAGCGTCCCGGTCATCGAGCATCGCCTCGAGCGGCGTCGATGCGGTGAAGCCGTCGTGGGAGTGGGAGAGCACCATGTCGGCGTCCGGGCTCGGCCCCGCACGGCGCAGCAGCTCGCGGATGGGGTAGCCCAACCACGTCGCATTGCCGACGAGATCCCCGCCGACCGGGTTCGACACGCACGTCAGCGTCGTGTGCTGCTCCTGCAGGGGCAGCGCAAGGAGCTCGTCCATCGTGATCGTCACCTCCTGGTCGACCATCCCGCGGATCGTCAGCGACCAGTCCTGCGGGTCGATCGTCGGTGGGGCGAGGACGGTGTCGATGCGGTAGAAGTCCTTCTGTGCGGTGACGAACGGCCGGATGCCCGCGACGTCGAGGCTCGCTCCTGCTGGGATCGGTCCCGCCGTCCGTGCGGGGCGGGGGAGGACGAGGTTCGCCGCCGAGGCGGCCGCCTCCCTGGTCAGGGCGACGAGCGATTGGCCCGTCGCCACCCCGACAGCGCCGATGGCCGCCGCGATCCCGGTGAGAGCGAGGAAGCGCCGCCGTGAGCCGGCCCGCTGAGTGCGTTCGGCGGGGGAGTCCCGGGTGAGCAGCGGGGTGCGGGCGACCGGTCGAACCGCCTCGGCGTCAGCACGGTCGCTGGGGTCATCGGCAGGGGTCGCTCCGGCAGCAGCGCCGTCCGGGCCGGTCACGGAGGCGCCGTCCGGGCCGGTCGCCGACGCTCCGTCCCGGCCGGTCGCGGACGCTCCGTCCGGGTCGGTCGCCGACGCTCCGTCCCGGCCGGTCGCGGACGCGCCCCCGGAGGGGGCCAGCGGCCAGCGCCCCGGCCGGGTTGCCGGCACCTGCACGGCGGCCCGTGCCGCCGCGGCTTGTGCGGCCCAGCGCAGGCCGACCCAGAGCACCGCGACCCCGGCGACGAGCCCGACGAGGGTGGGCACGAGGTCGATGAGCGTCGACCCCGTCCGGGTGAGGACGGCCCCGGCGGGCACGAGGCCGGCGACGATGAAGGCGGCCAGCCCTACCCGTGGCCGGCTCCCGCCGAGCCAGCCGATGAGCGCGCCGAGGATGAGGGCGCCGAGCGCGACCGTGGCGACGAGGACGATCTTGTCGTTGGCGCCGAAGAGCGCGATGACGGGTTTGATGACGCTCGTCGGGGTGAGCGGGATGATCGCCTGGCCAAGGACGAGCAGCGGCGCTGAGGTCGGACCGATGAGCCGCGCGACGAGGTCGGCGAGGCCGAAGAGGAGGAGCGTCGCGGCGACGCCGACGAGGATGGGGCGCAGACGAAGTCTCATGTGGGGGATTCGGAGCCGACGCGTCCGTGGATGCTGTGTGCTCATTTCACGGAACGTTCAGCCGGGCGTCGCCCTGCTGTCGTAGCATGGATTGATGACTGAGAACCCCGGATACGCCGAGCCGCAGGCGCGCCCCGCCGACTCGGACGACGAACCCAAAGGCCCCAACGCACCGATCTACACCGCTCGGGTGGAGAACCTCGGCGGCACGTCGGGAGAAGTGCGCGTCGAAGACGGTCCGACTCTCGCCACAGCCCCGACCTCGCACACGGAGCTCGGCAGCAACCCGGAGCAGTTCCTTGCGATGGCATGGAGCACCTGCCTCGGCGAGACCCTCAAGGTCGTTCTCGCCGTCAACGAGATCGACGCCCTGTCACGGGTGCGCTGCGAGGTCGACCTCCACAAGGAGAAGTCCGGCGGCTTCTACTTCGTGCCCCGCGCCTTCATCTCCGTCGAGGGCGTCTCCGACGCGGATGCGGAGAAGTACGCCGCCCGCGCCCACGCCCGCTGCCCCATCTCGAAGCTCCTCAAGGGGATGGGCACCCCGGTCGTCGAGATCGAGGACTACAAGAACCCCGACAACTTCCAGCTCAGCTGAGGACGTACAGCCGGGCCGAATGAGCGCAGCGACCGTGCGCCTCCGCGATGAGCGGGGGCGCACGGTCGTGTGCTACCGGGCGCGCACCTCGGCGACGATGCCGGCGATGGCGTCGGCCGCCTCGGTGGGACGGATGAGCCACCGCAGATGTGAGGAGTCCAGCGTGATCACCCGGTAGGGATTGTCCGGGGTGAGCGCATCGCCCTCCCGGATGAGGCGGTCCTGCATCAGCAGGGGAATCGACCGATCCTCGCCGAGGCGGATGAACGTCCGCGGAATCGTGCCCCACGTGCCCGCTTGGGCGCGGTCGTCCGGCCCGCCGGCATCGAGGTTCTCATCGGGCTGGAACGTGCTGACGAAGGTGAGGAACTCATCAGCCGTGGCGTCGGCGCTGAAGAGGGCCTTGAGCGAGGCGAGCTGTTCGCCGGTGGCACCGCGGAAGTTGCAGCGCAGGGCACCGAGCTGCCCCGGATCGCCGACGAGGAGGGACGCGAGGACGCCGGCATCGACGTCGGCCATCTCCGGTTCGGCGTTGTAGGCGGCGGCCTCGAGGTCGACCGGGGCCCACGCCGAGGTGTAGACGAGGTGGTCGAGCAGCTCGGGGTGCGCGTTGCCCAGGGCGGTCAGGGCGATTCCGCCTCGGCTGTGGGCGAGGGCGATGACGGGCCCGGTGGCGCGGAGGCGGCCGATCGCCTCGGCGAGGTGGGCGACGTTGTCGGCCAGGCTCACCCCGGCCATTGCACTCGGGGCGGTGGTCAGCGCCTCGAGATCCTGCGGGGACTGATACCCGTCGGGGATGACGGCGGAGAAGCCATGGCCCGGCAGGTCGAGTGCGGCCGAGCGGACCCCCCGCGCGGCGAGTTCGGCCTGGAGAGGGGCGAACGTCAGCGAGTTCGCGAACGCTCCGTGGATGAGGACCACAGTGGGTTCGGACATGGTCACACCCTAGCGGCACCCGGTCTCGTCTGAGGGGGACGTGGTCTGACTCCGGTCCGGCGGGGTCTCATGCGGGCCGAGTGCGTCGGTGGCGGAATGCGGAGCGCTCTGCCCGCATTACAGTGGGGGCGACAGTGCTCGAGAGTCCAGAGCACGTGATTGAGAGCGCAGAGGAGAGGTCATGTCATTCACGGAGACCGTGCTGCTCGCGCTCGACCTCCTCGGCACGTTCGTCTTCGCGATCTCCGGGGTGCTGCTCGCGGCACGCCGCGGCTACGACATCACCGGAGGCCTCGTCCTCGGTCTGCTCGCGGGAATCGGCGGCGGCATGATCCGCGACATCCTCCTCGACCGCGTGCCCAATACGCTCGCCCACCCGATCTACCTCGCCCCGCCGCTGCTCGCGACCCTGCTCATCTACCTCATCGGGCAGCGCACGCTGCGCGCCCGGATCTGGATCATCGTCTTCGACGCCCTCGGCATGGGGCTCTTCAGCCTCACCGGCACGGCGATCGCGCTCGAGGCCGGCGCCCAGGCACCCGTCGCGCTCCTCATGGGCGCGCTGACCGCATGCGGCGGCGGACTCCTGCGCGATGTCGTGGCGAACGAGGATCCCGCGATCTTCCGCGGCACCGACCTCTACCTCATTCCCGCCCTCTTCGGTTCGGGGCTGACGATCCTCGCTGATCGGTTCGGTCTCCTCGGCGGCGTCACCTCGGTGCTCATCGCGGCCGCCGCCTTCGGGTTCAGGATGCTCGCGTGGAGACTGCAGTGGCGGGTGCCGCAGCCGATGCGGCAGTGGTCGCTGCGCGCGAAGGACGGGCAGTCGCGGCGCAAGCGCCTGCCGGCGGTGTTCCGTCGCCCCGACTGAGCTCCCGATGGCGGATGAGGGGCGGAGCCGGTTGCCTGCGCTGTCGCTGGTCCGGTCGTCCGGGACCCGGTCGCTGATGCCGTCAGAGGATCGGCGCCGAGGAGGCCGAGGACGTCATGGCGAGCACCGCCCTGGCGATCTCGTCGATGATCTCCTGGGACTCCGGTGTCGCATCCGCGGCGCTCACCTGTCCGCGTTCGATCTCCTTGAGCCGGGCGGCCACCTCGGCGTTCCACGGCATCCGCGGCTGGAGCTGGACGTAGACCTGGGCCGCGGAGATGAGCGCGATGATCGCAGCGGTGCGCGCATCCGGACGCCGACCGTCGTCGAGGACGGCGGTGACACGGTTGCGGAGGGCCGCCTCGGCGCGCACATCGAGCGTCGGCCACCGGGTCGTCGGGAGCACGCCGAAGACCTTCTTCGTCTCGCGGAGGATGATGCCCTTCGCCGCCAAGCGATCGAGCACGGGCTGGCGGACGTCGAGGTCGAGGCCGGAGACGAGACCGTACGCGGAGTGCTCGCGCGTGCCCATCGCCCGCAGCGCCTCGGCAAGGATCGGATCGATCTGCGGGTCGGGGGTCGCGCGCTTCGCATGGATGAGGGTGCCGCCGACCCGGCGATGGGAATGGACCTCGAGGCGGCCGGTGAGCGCGAGCTCGGCGAGGACAGCGCCGGGCAGGACGCAGTGGAGGACCTTCGAGCCGGCGATCGCGCTGCCGTCGTCGGCCAGGAGCAGGAGCATGAGCTCTTCGACGATGAGCAGTTCGTCTTCCATGGGGCGCCCCTCCCGCTGCGGTGATTCCAGGGTAGGGGATGAGATGGGGTCTCGCCCAGGGTTCGTCGGGTCACCGGGTTCGGGGAGCGTCAGGTGATGGCGTCCGGCACGGGCGGGTCACGGGGGGTTGGTCTCGCGGGTCACTGGGGGTTGGACTGGCGGGTCACTGGGTCCGTGACTCCTGGGTCACGGTGTTCACGGATTGTGGACGGCCGGTTTCCCACCTGCGAAGATGAACGCATGAGCAGCCATTGGACCGAAGATCCCCAGCCCCTTCTGCGCGTGGACGAGGGCTTCCGCCTCGCCGATGTCGATCCGGAGGCGACCCCCGGCTATGAGGGCGATAAGAAGGCCGGTCAGAAGGAGCTCGCAGCGACCGCGACGCAGCTCGATGACCTGCAGGAACGCCTGTTCGCGGCCCACCACGATGCGGAGACGGGCCCCGCCGTTCTCCTCGTGCTCCAGGCGATGGACACGGCGGGCAAGGGCGGGATCGTCCGTCACGTCGTCGGGTCCGTCGACCCGCAGGGCGTCGAACTCGCGGCGTTCAAGAAGCCCACCGACGAGGAGCTCGAGCACGACTTCCTCTGGCGCATCCGTCCGCATGTGCCGGGACCGGGGATGATCGGCGTCTTCGACCGCTCGCACTATGAGGACGTGCTCATCGGCAAGGTCCGCGAGCTCGCCGATGCCGAGGAGATCGAGCGCCGCTACCAGGCGATCAACGACTTCGAGGCCGAACTCGCGGCGGCGGGCGTCATCGTCATCAAGGTCATGCTCCACATCTCACCCGACGAGCAGCGCGACCGACTCCTCGAGCGTCTCGACCGGCCCGACAAGTACTGGAAGTACAACACCGGCGACGTCGACGAACGACTTCTCTGGCCCGAGTACATGCAGGCCTACCAGGATGTCTTCGACCGCACCTCGACCGAGGTCGCGCCCTGGCACGTCGTTCCCGCGAACCGCAAGTGGTACGCCCGCCTGGCTGTGCAGCGCCTCATCCTCGATGCCCTCGAGCGCATCGACCCGCAGTGGCCGCCGGCCGACTTCGACATCGAGGTCGAGAAGAAGCGCCTCCTCGCGAGCTGAGTCGGGTGCGCGGCCCCGCCGGCGGCGGGTTCAGGGTGCCGCACGCAGGGGCAGTCAGTGCGTTCTGTGCCACTTCCCGGGCGGCCGACCACCTTTTGCGCCACTTCCAGGGCGGCCGACCACCTTCTGCGCCACCTCCATGGCGGCCGTCTACGTTTTGCGCCGGGTTCAGGGTGGTTTCGGCGCCCAGATCGCCATGGGGGCGGCGCACAATCGCCGTGGGCATGGCGCAGATTCACGGACGGTCCGAGTGCGCAGCCGCATTGGCGCACACGCCACTTTCTGCGCCAGGGCCAGGGCGGCCGACCACGCTCTGCGCTGGGTCCATCGTGGCTGGCCAGCTTCTGCGCCACTTCCAGGGCGGTCGACCACCTTCTGCGCCGGGTTCATGGTGGTTTCGGCGCCCAGATCACCATGGCGGCGGCGCACAATCGCCGTGGGCATGGCGCAGATTCACGGACGGTCCGAGTGCGCAGCCGCATTGGCGCACACGCCACTTTCTGCGCCAGGTCCAGGGCGGCCGACCACCTGTTGCGCTGAGTCCATCGTGGCTGGCCAGCTTCTGCGCCACTTCCAGGGCGGCCAACTACCTTCTGCGCCGGGTTCAGGGTGGTTTCGGCGCCGAGATCGCCATGGGGGCGGCGCACAATCGCTGTGGGCATGGCGCAGATTCGCGGACGGTCCGAGTGCTCAGCCGTCGTGGCGCGGATTCCGGCACGCCGCTGACTCTGTGTCCCCGCGCAGGTCAGTCGCGGCGGACGCTGTAGGTCACGGGAGTCGCGTGCTCGACCGTGCGCGAGACCGTGCAGTACTTGTCGTGGGAGAGCCCGACGAGCTTCTCGATCTGCGCATCCGCACGGCGACCCGCCTCATCGTCGGGGAACGCGAGGTCGAAGTCGAGGTGGACGTTCTCGAGCCGGTTGGCGCCGTCCTCGACGATCTTGTCGGCGCTCGCCCGGACGTCGAAGCGCTCAGCGTCGGTGTGGCGGCTCGTCACGGTGTCGACGTCGATCGACGAGCATCCGGCCACGGCCGCCAGCAGCAGTTCGACGGGGGTCATGAGCCCCTCACCGCGACCGAATTCGATGCTCGCGCCGTTGGGAGCAGTGGCGCGGTAGTGGTTGGGGGCGATGCGGGTCAGTTCGATGCTGCGCTTGTCTTCGCTCATGGTCCCATGATGGCAGAGGCAGAGGCAGAGTCAGAGACAGAGGCAGTCGACGGTCCACTCCCTCGCCGGCTGTCGGTCATGCGGGGACGCGCGGTCAGGCGGAGCCGCCCGGTCATGCGGGGTCGCCCAGTCAGGCGGAGCCGCCCGGTCAGGCGGGGCGGCGCCTTGTCACCGGGTGCCGAAGTCGATCTCGGCGGATTCCTTCACCGAGGCGGTGCGACCGGGGCCTGACTCGAATCCCCAGTAGAGATTCGTGTGGGAGACGACCTGCTCGGGTTCCGGCGCGCCCCACTCCGTGAGATCCTCCGTGGTGTGTGCATCGGAGACGAGGGTGACGTCGTAGCCGCGCGCGAATCCACCGTGGATCGTCGAGCGCACGCACGCATCCGACTGTGCGCCGGTGACGACGAGGTGGCCGATGTCGCGGCTGGCCAGGACGTCCTCGAAGTCAGTCTCCTCGAACGTGTTGCCGTGGGTCTTCTCGACGATCGCCTCACCGTCGGCGGGAGCGAGCGCGTCGACGATCTGCCACTGCGGGGAGTTCAGCGGAAGCTCGCCGGAGCTGTGCCGGACCCACACCACCTCGGTGCCGGCGTCGCGGGCCCGGTCGACGAGGCCGGAGATCGTGTCGATCACCTCGGCGGATCTCCAGGCTTCGGCCATGACGCCGTTCTGCACGTCGATGACGACGAGAGCGGAGTCCGGGCGGTCCGCGGGGCGGGCGGGAGCGGGGGTGGATGCTGAGTCAGCAGTCATATGATCCTCCTCGATCCCTTCGATGGTCTGCCAAGTCGACCCGCAGGTCAAGGACGATCCCTCGGAGTTGCCGGCAACGCCGCGCCTAAGGGTCTCCGGCGGTGCCGCGCCCAAGGGTCACCGGCGGCGCCGCGCCCAAGGGTCACCGGCGGCGGCCTCGGCGAAGGCCCGGGCTCAGCCGAGGTTAGCGGAGGGGCTCCGGCGGGCCGCGATGAACGAGCGGATGCCGAGGATGATGTAGATGATGAGGAGGACGAACGTGATCGTGCTGACGATGACCGCGGCCGGGCGCTCGGCGGTGCCGGCGAAGAGGGCGCCGAGCTGCAGGACGTTCATGAACGTCCCGATGACGCCGAGGAGGGCGACGACGAGCGCGATGTGGATCCCGATCTTCGGGCGGCGGATGCCGATGACACCGCAGATCGCGATGACGAGACCGAGGAACGCGGGGATGAGCGCGGTCACGCTCGCCATGGCGGTGGCGAACCACGCGATGACTCCGAGGACGATGAGGACGATTCCGAGGCCGATCGTGATCTTCGGCATGAGCAGACTCCTTGGTCAGGTGCGCTGTGTACGCAGATGTGCGTCCGTGCACCAGCCTAGTGGGGGTGATTGCGCGCCGTGGACGATCCCCTAGTGTGGGACGCGGACGCTCGCGAGATGGAATGTGGGTTGTCCCCACAGTCGGCCCCCGTCCGACCGATGGAGTCGGCCGTGTCCGGCTGGTGTGGTCGGGCAGGTGCCGTCCGACGGACGGAGTTTCAGAGAGGAGATCGCCGAGGTGGTCGAGACCCGCGCTGTCGCCTTCACTCCGATCAAGGGGACCCGGCACAGCGTCCAGCCGGACGTCGAATTCGATGCGCACGGTCCGCTCGGCGATCGTCGTTTCTGCCTCGTCGATGCCGCCCGCGGGCGGGTTCTGCGGACCGTGCAGCATCCCTCGCTGCTCTCCGTCGTCGCGCGCCTGCAGGGGTCCCAGCTGGTGGTGACGCTGCCCGACGGCACGACGGTTGCCGAGGCGCCCGAACTCTCCGGCGAGACACTGACCTGCGATTACTGGGGGCGTTCCGTCGAACTCGGCCTGATGACCGGCGCCCACACCGAGCTGTTCTCCGACCACCTCGCGCAGGCGGTGCATGTGGCACAGGCCCCGCGCGGAGCGATCGTCTTCGGACAGCCGCTGACGATCGTCGCCACAGCCTCAATCGCCGAGGTGGCGCACCGTGCCGAGGAGAACCGCACCGGGGCAGCCGGGCATGCCACAGCGGCCGACGGTGAACGGTCTCAGCCGATCGGCGATACCGCGGTGGCTGAGCTCTTCCACCGCTTCCGGGCGACGCTCCTCGTCGAGACCGACGAGCCGTTCGTCGAGGAGTCGTGGCTGGGGCGGGTGATGACCCTGCGCGGGGCGGTCGACGGGCTGCGCGTGCGGATCGGGGGACCGGTGCCGCGCTGCGCCGTCGTTGATCTCGACCCGACCACTGGCGAGCGCACCGACCGTCTGCTGCGGACGCTTGCCGCGACGAGGGCGCCGAACCGTGTGGGTGAGCCCTTCTTCGGCGTCTACGCCGAGGTGGTCCAGCACTCCGGGCGCTGAGCAACCCAGAGCTGAGCAACCCAGCGCAGAGTAGCCCAGCGCAGAGTGGCCCGGCGCTGAGCAACCCATCGCAGAATTGCCGAACGCTGTCTTGCCGAGCGTCCGGACGGCTGCTGAGATCCGAGGCTCGTGGCCTACGTGACCGCGCCGCGAACCTGGTATTCGGGGGTGTCCCACAGGCGGTTGTCCAGGATGTCGCGCAGCGCCTCGACGGTGTCCCACACGTCGGTGAAGCCGAGGTAGAGCGGGGTGAGGCCGAAGCGGAGGATCGACGGTTCGCGGTAGTCGCCGATGATGCCGCGGTCGATGAGCGCACTCATGATCGCGAACCCCTCCTCATGGGCGATGGAGACCTGCGAACCGCGGTGCGCATGGTCGCGCGGGGTGACGATCTCGACCGGGTGAGCGGCCAAGCGCTGCTCGACGAGGTCGATGAAGAGGTCGCTGAGCGCGAGCGACTTCTCCCGCACCACGCCCATGTCCGCGCGCGCCGCCACGTCGAGGCCCACCTCGGCGACGGACATCGACACGATGCCCTGCGTGCCGGTGAGGAAGCGGCGGATCCCCTCAGCAGGGGCGTAGTCCGGGCTCATCTCGAACGGCTTCGCGTGACTCCACCACCCCGACAGCGGCTGGGCGAACCGGTTCTGCAGGTCTTCGGACACCCAGATGAAGGCCGGGGAGCCGGGGCCGCCGTTGAGGAACTTGTACGTGCACCCGACGGCCATGTCGGCGCCGTCGCCGGCGAGGTCGATGGGCAGAGCGCCGGCCGAATGGCACAGATCCCAGATCGCCAGGGCGCCGCCGGCGTGGATCGCCTCGGTCGTCGACCGCATGTCGAAGAGCCGGCCGGTGCGGTAGTTGACGTGGGTGAGGACGACGAGGGCCACCTCGTCGCTCATCGACTGCGGGAAGCCGGCGGTCACCTCGGCGTCGTCGACGAGGCGCACCTCGTACCCGTCGCCGAGCTGCTCGGCGAGGCCCTGGAGCATGTAGATGTCGGAGGGGAAGTTCTCCCGCTGGGTGAGGATGATCCGGCGGTCGGGGGCGTCCTCGCGCTGGATGCGCAGCGCCGCCGAGGCGGCCTTGAAGAGATTGATCGACGTCGTGTCCGTGACGACCGTGCTGCCGGCGCCGCCACCGACGAGGCCGGAGACCTTCTCGCCGAGGGCGGCCGGCATCTCGAACCAGCCGGCGGTGTTCCACGAGCGGATGAGGCCGGTGCCCCATTCCTCGGCGATGACTTCCTGCGCCCGTTCGGCAGCGCCGCGCGGGCGTGCGCCCAGCGAATTGCCGTCGAGGTAGATCGTGCCCTCGTCGATGATGAAGTCGTCGCGGAAGCCGCGCAGGGGGTCAGCGGCGTCGCGGCGTTCGCAGGCGGCGCGGTCGAGCTCGGTCATCGGGGGTCCTTCCTTCGCGGGTCGGTCACTGTCGGGCGGTGACGACGGTGACACGTCGGATCGTCTTCCCATCGTGTCAAAGATGCGAGACGATCGATGCGGAAGTGAACGATCGACGGAAAACCTCTAGGAGAATGGTGAATCATTCGAGTCTCATCACCGATCACCGTGCCGAACCGGGTGCGCCCCTGGCCGCGACCGACCTGGCGATCCTCCGCGAGCTCAGTGCCGATGCCCGGATCTCGAACAAAGATCTCGCCGAACGGGTGGGGCTCGCGCCCTCGACG
Source organism: Brevibacterium sp. XM4083 (assembly GCF_006489205.2). Taxonomy (GTDB): domain Bacteria; phylum Actinomycetota; class Actinomycetes; order Actinomycetales; family Brevibacteriaceae; genus Brevibacterium. The sequence goes on from NZ_VFYR02000001.1 coordinate 55,157, forward strand.
TGCTCGGGCCGGGTGAGCGCCCTGCGCCGGCGCGGGGTCATCAAGGGCTTCCACGCCGACATCGACTGGGAGGCGCTCGGTCTCACGGTCTTCGGAATGGTCTCCGTGCGGATGACACCGGTCGGACGCGCCGCGATCGCCTCGGTCATCGCCCGCCTCCTCGAGGTGCCGGAGACCCTCGAGGTCTTCCAGGTCTCCGGTGAGCGCGACCTCCTCGTCCACATCGCCGCGAGCCACCCCCGCGGTCTCCACACATTCATCGAAGAGCATCTCTCGGACACGACGATCGCCCACACGCAGACGAGCCTCGTCTTCGGCCACCACCGCGGGTGAGTCCGCGAAGTCCGGTCAGTCCGCCGAGGTGGGGCCGTTCGGCCGCTCGCCCCGCGGATTCCCGTGGACAGGCTGCCGTCACGGTCGTTCGCCGAGGTGGGGCCGGGTTACCGTGACCGTTGACTCGGAGTCGGCGACCGGTGAGGATGAAGTGCGGCACCGCATCCGCGCGACCACCTCACTGCGAAGGAGCAGTCATGTCCCAGATCTTCGTCAACCTCCCCACCCTCGACCTCGAACGGGCGAAGGCCTTCTACTCGGCGCTCGGCACGCAGATCGTCCCCGAGTTCTCCGACGACAACGCTGCATGCGTGAAGTGGGACGACGCGATCTTCTTCATGATCCTCGCCAAGGAGTATCTCCAGACCTTCACCGACAAGCCGATCGCCGATCCGCACTCCGTGGCGCAGGTGATGACCGCGCTCTCCCGGGAGTCCCGAGCCGACGTCGATGCGATGCGCACCGCGATCCTCGAAGCCGGCGGCGGAGAGAACCGCCCACCGACGGATCACGGGTTCATGTACGGCATCAGCATGACCGATCCCGACGGGAACATCCTCGAGTTCATGTGGATGGATCCGGCCGCCGCCGAGGCGGGACCGGAGGCGTTCGCGCAGACGGAGGCGACAGCCGATCAGCCTCTGTGAGCCGCGAGGACCTCGAGCACAGCGTCGCCGTAGCGTTCGAGCTTCTTCAGTCCGACACCGCTGACCTGGCCGAGGCTGTCAAGCGATGTCGGTTTGGCTTCGACGATGCCGTAGATCGTCGCGTCGGGGAAGATGACGTAGGCGGGCACGCTCTGTTCCTTCGCCTGTCCCGCGCGCCAGGACCGCAGGGCGTCGAACAGCGCGGAGTCGGCGGCGTCGAGTGCGACCTCGGGACCGCCTCGGCGCTTCGATCCTGAGCGCGAGCCACCGGACTTCCTCACCGGATCGACGCGCATCGAGACCTCGGTCTGCCCCCGCAGCACCGGGTCGGCGGCGGGCCCGAGGACGAGCACGCCGTAGTCACCGTGGGATTCGAGGAGTCCGCGGGCCAGGCTCTGTCGGATGACGGCCTTCCATTCGCCCTCGGACAGGTCGGCGCCGACGCCCCACACGCTGAGGCTCTCATGGTCGGAGGCCCGGGAACGGTCGTTGGCACTGCCGCGGAGAACGTCGATGACCTGGCCGGAGCCGAAGCGCTGGCCGCGTTCGCGGTCGAGGCGGATGACCGTCGAGAGCAGCTTCTGCACGGCCACGGTCGCATCCCACGTCGCCGGGGGTGTCAGGCAGGTGTCGCAGTTGCCGCACGGAGCGGACTCCTCGTCGAAGTAGCGCAGCAGCTGGACGCGGCGGCAGTCGACTGTCTCGCACAGGGCGAGCATCGAGTCGAGGTGGGCCATCACGCGGCGTTTGTGGGCCTGGTCGCCCTCCCCGGATTCGATGAGGCGGCGCTGGGAGACGACGTCGCCGAGGCCGTAGACCATCCACGCATCCGCGGGCAGGCCGTCGCGACCGGCTCGTCCGGTCTCCTGGTAGTAGCCTTCGACGCTGCGCGGCAGGTCGAGGTGGGCGACGAAGCGGACGTCGGGTTTGTCGATGCCCATGCCGAAGGCGATCGTCGCGACCATGACGAGACCGTCCTCGCGGAGGAAGCGGGCCTGGTGCTCGGCGCGCACCTCGGCGGGCAGACCTGCGTGGTACGGAAGGGCGGGGATGCCGCGGGCCACGAGCGCCTCGGCGAGCTGTTCGACCCCGCGCCGGGACAGACAGTAGACGATCCCGGAGTCACCGGGGTGTTCGGTGGTGATGAAGCTGATGAGCTGGGAGCGGGCCGAGGCCTTCGGCTCGATCCGGTAGGTGATGTTGGGGCGGTCGAAGCTCGCGACGAAGTGCTCGGCGTCGCGCAGCTGCAGGCGCTCGGTGAGCTCGGCATGCGTGGCCGGGGTCGCCGTCGCGGTCAGGGCGATGCGGGGGACGGCGGGGAAGCGGTCGGCGAGCACCCCGAGGCCGAGGTAGTCGCTGCGGAAATCGTGACCCCACTGGGAGACGCAGTGCGCCTCGTCGATCGCGAACAGGGAGATGTCCGCCCGCTCGAGCAGCTGCATCGTCCGGGGGAGGACAAGGCGTTCGGGGGCGAGGTAGAGGAGGTCGAGCTCCCCATCGAGGAGGCGGCGTTCGACGTCCTGCGCTTCGTCGATGTCGAGGGTGGAGTTGAGGTAGGCGGCCCGCACGCCGAGGTTGTCGAGCGCCGCGACCTGGTCGGCCATGAGGGCGATGAGTGGGGAGATGACGATGCCGGTGCCCTCGCGCACGAGCGCGGGGATCTGATAGCAGAGCGATTTGCCGCCGCCGGTGGGCATGAGCACGACGGCATCACCGCCGCCGACGAGGCGGTCGACGATCGCCGCCTGCTGGCCGCGGAAGTCCTCGTAGCCGAAGACATCGTGGAGGACGTCGAGGGCGGAGGTCGTGGCTGGGGCGGTCATGCGCCCAGCCTAGTGGACGACCCTGACGCGAGTGTTCAGGACCGGCGCGGGGGCCGCGATAGGCTGGGTGGGGAGACCCACCGGCGAGCTGAGGAGAGCTGCATGGAACCGAACAGGCGCACGATGATCACCTCCGCAGGGGCTGTCGGCACAGCCGCGGTGGTCGGACTCACCTCGGCGTGCAGCTCCGACGATTCGGGATCCGGTGCGGGGTCCTCGGCGTCGGCGCCGCCGGATGCGACCGTGCCGGCGAGCGATGTGCCCGTCGGGTCGGGCATCGTCGTCGACGAGGCCTACGTCGTCACCCAGCCGAAGGAGGGGGAGTTCCATGCCTTCTCCTCCGTGTGCACCCACCAGGGGTGCCAGGTCCGCACCGTGACCGAGACCGAGATCGTGTGCCCGTGCCACTCCTCGCGCTACTCGGCGACGAGCGGCGAAGTGCTCTCCGGTCCGGCGACCGAAGCGCTGCCGACCTACCAGGTCACCGACTCCGACGGGACCCTCAACCTCTCGGCCAAGTAGTTCTTTCGCTCGGCCGCTCGGCCGAATAGCCGCACCGCACGGCGCAGCAGCTTGACTTCGCAGTCCAGCACCTGGGCTTCACGGCTCAGCAGCTGTCGCTGCGGCCCAGCTGTCGCTGCGGCCCCGCCGTCACTCCGCGGTGACGCTCGCGTCTTCAGTCGCCGGGGGAGTCGGGGCGGTCGTCGGGCTTCTTCGCCGATTGGATGCTGTAGGCGCCTCCGATGCCGACCAAGAAGCCCATGACGGCGAACGGGACCGCGAAGAGCGGATCGAAGAGCAGGAATCCCACGATCCCGCCGAGGATCGCTGCGATGACTGCGGCCGTCCACGACTGTGCGCTCGGACGCGGGAGCTGTCGATTGACCATGATGCATTCTCCTTGATGTGTTCTCGTGCGTGTCTTCTCTCGAGTTATCCGACCGGCGGTCGTTGTGCCTTAAACGGTGATCGTCGGTGCTCTGTTCGGCGGTCGTCGGTGCTCTGTTCGGTAGTCGTCGTGCTCTGATCGGCGGTCGTCGGCCGGTGGTGCCCAGCATCGCGACCGATGGCGCTCACCCCAGGAACAGGCCGGGGAGGACGAGTGCTCCGGCGATGGCGGCGGCGAACGCCGCTCCGACGACGAGGCGCGGAACCTCACCGCGTGCGACCTTCGGATCGGCAGCGCTCCACGGCAGGTCCGGCCACACCGAGGCGGCGCGGAATGCCGCCCAGACGCAGGCGACCAGCGCGGCCAGCCACACCCAGAGCGCGGCGTCCGTCCATCCCCCGAAAGCTCCGATGAGACGGATGAGCAGGACGAACGCGACGGCCGGGAGCAGGCCCGCAAGCAGCTGACGGCGCGACTGGGCCCGTCGGCCGGCGGCCAGCGCGGTCCACGCAGCGTACGCGAGGACGAGGGTCGTGACGATCGTTGAGACGAGGGCTGCGCTCATGAGCGGTCTCCTTCGATTCGGGCGGAACGGGGTGCGGTGGGAGGGAAGACGGTGCCGGGGACGGATCGCGCCGAGGCGGCCCCCACCTCGGCGGACTCAGTGGAGGGGGACCCAGCGGAGGGGGACCCAGCGGGAGCTGTTCCGGTGGGCTGGGGCGCAGCGGAGCCGGACGCAGTGGAGATGAGGTCGATGGCGCCGTCGACGGAGATCGCGGAGTCGGCGAGGACGACGATCCCCGTGCCTGCGTCCGCAGTGAAGCCGAGGAACGAGCTGTACCCGCCGGTGCCGCCGTTGTGCCAGGTGATGGCCGGGGTGCGCCCTGTCGTCGTCATCCACGCGAAGCCGATGCGGTCGGCCTCGTCGAAGTCGGCCCGCGGCAGGGCAGCGACGGCTCCCGGCGCGGTGCCCTCCATCGTGGCGCGCAGCCAGATCGCCATGTCGTCCGCGGTCGACCGGATCGCCCCTGCGGGGGCCGATGCGCCGAGGGTCCAGGGTGCCGCAGGCAGTCCCGATGCCGTGTATCCGTGCGAGAGCCCCGTCGCCGAGGCGGGCACGTACGTCCTGCTCATCCCCAGCGGCTGCGTGATCCGCTGCTTCACGAGCTCCCGGTAGCTCATGCCGCTGACCTTCGCGAGCGACTGCCCGAGGACCGCGAACCCGAAGTTCGAGTACTCCGGGGTCGTATCGCTGACGTCGGTGTCGCCGAGGGTGCGGATGAGGTCGTCGACGCTGCCGCGGTACGGATCGCGGTGGAGGTAGGACGCAAGGACCGATGCGACCGCATCACCGACGCTCGGCGCCGGTTCGACCCTGGGCAGTCCGGAACGCTGCATCGCGAGTGAGGACAGGGTCACCTCGGCGGCTTTCCCGTCGAGCTGAGGCCAGATCTCGCCGAGGCGGGTCCCCTCGGTCACCTCACCCCGGTCGATCGCATCGGCGAAGAGGGCGGCGGTGAAGGTCTTCGTCAGGGAGCCGATCTCGAACTCCGTGGTCGCGTCGGCACCCGTGCCCGCCGTCGTCACGGTGTCCCCGTCGACCTTCGCGACGGCGACGTGCTGCCAGTGCCCGCTGCCGAGCGCGGCCGCGGTGGCCTCCATGAGCGCTTCATCGCCGGTGACGTCACCCTGGAATCCGCGGGGGAGAGGGGTGAGGAGGACGGCGACGATCGCCGTGAGCGCGGCCGCGGTGACGGCGATCGCCCGGCGCCGAGGTGTCCGCCGGGTATCCGTGTCAGTGGCGGATGTCATAGTCATGGCAACTCCTGATATCGAGTGATTGAGGTGATGCGATGCAGAGGCAGAGGTGATGTGACGGGTCGACGATGTGCCTGACCAGGGCTGCGCTGATCCGGTGAGTCGAGCGGTCCGTGAGGCGGCTGGTCAGTGAGTCGAATGGTCAGTGAGGCGGCTGATCGGTGAAGCGACTGGTCGGTGATGTGGTGGGGTTGGTCGTGGTGTCGGTTGGTCGATGAAACGGCTGGTCGTGGTGCCTCGGGCAGGTCAGGGTGTGTCGGGCGGCGCGGCGATCGCCGCCGGTGGGGTCATTGGGTTCCGATGAGGATGAGGGTGAGGAGCGGGATGACCTTCTGCGCGGGCACGCGCCAGTGGCCGCGCGGGAAGTTCTCGAGCCAGCCGGCGGCGGCCAGCGCCTTGAGATGGTGATAGATCTGGCCGGTCGTGCCGAAGCGGTCGTCGGCACTGAGCTCGGCGACGGTCGTCGCGCCCGAGTGGATCGCCTGGAGGAGTGCGAGCCGGACGGGGTGACTGAACGCCGACAGGGCTGGTGCGGCCTGTGCGAAATCGATCTCGTCGAACCCTGTCGCGGTCAGCCCCATCTGCCACGCGACTGGGGAATCGGTGCCCGGCGGAGTGACCTGACCGGCATAGGTGACGCCGCCGCCGTCGCCGAGGCGCTCGACGAGTCCGTTGAGGACCCAGAACGTGTCGTCATCCGGCCCGCCCGCAGAGAAGCGGGGCGCCGAGGCGCCGCGGGTGGTCGCCTGTTCTCCAGTGGTCGCGCGCTCACCCGATCGTGTGTGCCCACCATCGGTCGCCTGCGCACCCTCGCTCGCGGTGGCCGGTTCCCCCTCCCGAGAACCGTCGAGCCCCCGCGTGCTTTCGAGCTCGGCCACCCGCGCTTCGAGGGCCCCGAGGCGAGCCTCGAGGGCGGTGCTCGCGGTCGCTGGGGTGTGCGCGGAATCGGATGACGCGGTGCTCATGGCTCGAGAATACATGAATTACGTAATTACGTAAATAGAAGAATATTTGGCTACTGGGACTCGGTGGGGTCGGAGACCTAAACTGGACGGGTGATGAGTACTGAAGAATCCCGCACCGAACCCGTCGCCCCCGCCTCGGAGCTGATCGCCGAGGCCAGGACGATGGGCGCGCCGATGATCGTCCGCGGCATCCTCGGTGTCCTCTTCGGCTTCGCCACCGTGTTCTGGCCGCGTGATGCGGTCAATCCGATGCAGCTGTCCCTCGGCGTCGACATCGTCGATCTGCTCAGCATCGGCTACCTCGCGCTGCTCGCGCTCGCCCTCGTCTACCAGGCTCTGCGCTCGCCGCTGTCGGTGCGCACTGCGATCTTCGGCCAGGCGATCATCACGGTTCCGGCGATCGTCTTCCTCTTCATGGCCGACCAGCCCGCCGAGGTGCGCGCTGCCCTGAGCATCTGGGCCGTCCTCCACGGTCTCATCGAGCTGTGGAACTACCGCAAGCTCGTCCACCACCCGATGGCCTCGGACTTCCTCATCTCCGCCGCCGTCCACGTCCTGCTCGGCATCATCCTCCTGTTCGGCACCGACTTCCAGGCACTGGCGATCATCGGCTTCACGGGAGCCGCCTCGCTCATCGCGGGAGTGATCTTCATCATCGGCGGGTACTCGCGCATCAGCAAGGGCAGACAGGCCGCCCGCAGCGCGGATGCCGCCGACGACGCGCACGACACCGCAGCCGAATAACCCGCACCACCGACCGACACCCGACCTCCGACCCGAAGCCTGAGGTGAGATGAGCACTGTCGAGAACGACTACGGCCATGTGTCCCCCCTGACTCCGATCTCGGCGTCCGTGTCGTCGTCGGGCCTCCTCGGCGATCTCGCCGAGGCCAGTCGCGCCCTGCCCGATGAGCTCTTCCGGCGTCTCTTCCAGGTCTCACGGTCACCGTCGCTGCTCATCGCCACCGACTACGACGGCACGATCGCGCCGATCGTCGCCAACCCCGCCGAGGCGTACCCGCTCGAGAGCTCGGTCGATTCGCTCCGCGCGCTCGCGCTGCTGCCGTCGACCTCGGCGGGCGTCATCTCCGGTCGCAGCCTTCGGGATCTCGCGGCGATGTCCCGGCTGCCGCGCGAGGTCCACCTCTTCGGCTCCCACGGCGGCGAGACCGACAGCGAGGTGCACCGCGCGCTCGAACCGCGGCAGCGGGCGGCACTCGAGGCCTTCCGCCGCGACCTCGTCGACACCCTGCCCGCCGAGGTGATCGAGCACAAGACGGCGGGTGCGGCAGTCCACCTGCGCGGTCTCGACGACGATGCCAGGCAGAAGGTCGAGGACGGCATCGCCGCGCTCGTGGAGAAGCACGAGATCTTCCCGACCCGGGGCAAGCAGGTCGTCGACCTCTCCGTCGTGCCCTCGTCGAAGGCCGAGGCTCTGGCGAACCTGCGCGCGGAGACGGGTGCCGAAGTCGTCGTCTTCATCGGCGATGACCGCTCCGACGAGCTCGCCCTCGAGATCCTCGGCGACTTCGACCTCGGTCTCAAGGTCGGCGACGACGGGACGGAGACCCACGCGGAGTTCCGCATCGATTCGCCCGACGTCGTCTCCGTCGTCCTCGCCGCGATCTACGAGCTGCGCAAGTCGTGGCTGTTCGGTCGCGAGGCGATCCCGATCCAGCGGCACAGCATGCTCGGCAACGGGCAGTCGACGGCCCTCGTCGACCCGGGCGGCAGCATCTGCTGGATGCCTCACCCGCTGCCGCACTCATCGTCGATGTTCTCCGAGATCCTCGGCTCCGCCGCCGCCGGCTACTTCGCCGTGGGCGCCGAATCCGGGGTCGACCCGCTCACTCAGCGCTACCTCACGCATTCGACGCTGCTCGAGACCCGGTGGCCGGGGCTGAGCTGCATCGACTACCTCGCGCCCGTCGACGGCGCGAGCGACGACACGATCGTCGTCCGTGTCCTCACCGGCGACGCGCCCGCGCGGATCCGCTTCGCCCCGCGACTCGACTACGCCACCGTGCCCACCCGGCTCGCGCCGATCCGCGACGGGGTGCGCGTGCTCGGCACCTCGGAGCCGATCCGGCTCATCGCTCCCGGCGTCGACTTCGAGATCGTCGAGTCGGGACAGTCCCAGACCGCCGAGGCGGTCGTCGTGCCCTCGGACTTCCCCGGCGGCCAGGTCGTCCTCGTCCTCGCGTGCGGGTCGGGCACCGGCGACGCCCGGTTCATCGCCGAGGGCGGAGAGGGCCATGTCCGGGATCGGGCGCTGAACTTCTGGCGCAACTGGGCGAGCACGCTCGCGATCCCCGGCCATCACCGCGAGGAGGTCATCCGGTCCGCGATCACCCTGCGCGCGCTCTGCCATGAGCCCACCGGCGGCATCCTCGCCGCCCCGACGACCTCCCTGCCCGAGGGCATCGGCGGCGTCCGCAACTGGGATTACCGCTACACGTGGCTGCGCGACGGATCGATGACGGCGCGGGCGCTGCTGGCCCTCGGATCCACCGCCGAGGCGGAAGGGTTCCTCTCGTGGCTGACGGGGATCCTCTCCCACACGGTCGCTCCCGAACAGCTCCACCCGCTCTACGCCGTCGACGGTTCGGCACTGACCACCGAGGCGGTGCTCGCGCATCTGCCCGGATACGCCGGGTCGCGCCCGGTGCGGGTCGGCAACGCCGCTGAGCACCAGGTGCAGCTCGACGTCTTCGGGCCGGTCACCGAACTCCTCGACGAACTCACCGAGCGCCTCGGCGAGCTGCCCGAGGCCTACTGGACGCTGACGACCCAGATGGTCGAGGCGGTGAGCCGACGCTGGTTCGAGGCCGATCACGGCATCTGGGAGGCCCGGCGCGCGCCCAAGCACAACGTCTACACGCGAGTGATGTGCTGGGTGACCGTCGACCGCGCCCTGCGGATCGCTGAGCGCTTCGACAAGCAGTTGCCCGGGGCGTGGCGTCAGCTGCGCGAGGAGATCAAGAGCGACATCCTCACCCATGGCTTCAACGAGGAGGTCGGTGCCTTCACCGTCGCCTACGGCGAACCGGATCTCGATGCGGCGGGTCTGTTCGTCGGCTTGAGCGGTCTGCTCGAGGCCGATGACCCGCGGTTCATCGCGACCGTCGACGCCATCGAACGGGAGCTGCGCGTCGGGCCCACGGTCTTCCGCTACCGCTACGAGGACGGCCTGCCCGGTCTCGAGGGCGGGTTCCACATCTGCACGACGTGGCTCATCGAGGCGTTCATCAAGGTCGGCCGTATCGACGATGCGTGGGATCTCTTCCGGCAGCTCGACAATCTGCTCGGGCCCACCGGCCTGCTGCCCGAGGAGTACGACCCCGTCGCCGAGATGCACCTGGGCAACCACCCACAGGCCTACTCGCATCTCGGCTACATCCGCGTCGCCCAGATGCTCGACGAGTACCGTCCCAGCTGAGCCCCCAGCGCCTCACTCGTCGCGTCATATGGCTCGACGCGTCGCCTCACTCGACGAGGAGGCTGACCATCTCCGCGATGCAGGCCGGCCTCTCCTGACCCTCGATCTCGATGACGTGCCTGATGATCAGCTGCGTGCCCTTCGGGCTGCGCGTCACCTCGGTGAGGGTGGCGGTGTCGCGCAGTCGGGAGTCGACGAGGACGGGCTGCGGGAAGCGGACCTTGTTGAGCCCGTAGTTGATCTTCATCGACACTCCCTCGATCGCGAAGATCTCGGCGGAGAACTTCGGCAGGAGCGAGAGCGTGTAGAAGCCGTGGGCGATCGTCGCGCCGAACGGCCCGGCGGCCGCACGCTCCTCGTCGAGGTGGATCCACTGATGGTCGTCGGTGGCATCGGCGAAGGCAGTGATCATGTCCTGATCGACGGTCAGCCACTCCGACGTCCCGAGCTCCGTGCCGACGGCCGCCTCGACCTCATCGATGCCGGTGAGTGTGCGCATGTGGGTTCCCCTTCGATCCGATGGCGTGGTCCGGTCGGCGGCCGACATCGAGTCACTGATCGGACATTCGTTCGACGGCGGCCGTCCCCTCGCACTCTACTGCCGAACGACACCCCTTCGATAGGTTGGGGAGATGACTTCGCCGATCACCGACGACTCTCCACTGCTGACACAACCGCACTCGCCGAGGTGGCTCGACCGTCCCGCCGACCACCGCACCTACGAGGCCGCATCGTTCGTCGGTCACGGGCGGAAGACGTTCGAGCGCTGCGCCGAGGAGCTTCTCCACTGGGAGGTGAAGACCCGCAGCGGCTTCGACATCGACCCCGCCGGCGTCCGGGTGCAGGCGGGGCAGGAGCCGACGATCCGGGTGCGCTTGGGTCCGTTCCGCCTGCCCGAGCCCTCGCAGGTGCTTGCTGTCATCGAGGCGGCCGACGTCCGCGGTTTCACCTACGGCACGAAGCCCGGTCATCCGATCACCGGTGAGGAGTCATTCCTCCTCGTCCATCTCCCCGACGATCGGGTCTTCCTCGTCCTCCGCTCGGCCTCACGGGCAAGGATGGGGATCTGGCGCCTCGGCGAGCCTCTTGTGCGGATCGCGCAGGTCATCTACCGACGGCGCTACGCCCGCGCCCTGCGACGGCAGTGAGCTGCGGGCCCGGTGAGCTGCGGACACGGTGAGCCGCGGGCGTGGCTGGGGCGAATCCCGGGCCAGGAGCCGTTCTCGAGGTGGATCCGGCTCGAAGAATCGCCCGATCTCGAGCCGGATCCACCTCGGAGTCGCGCGGGGACCGTGTCCGCGGCACCGTATCGGACCATGGCAGCGACATCCGGGGAACCACCTCGGCGACAGAGCGGCGCCAACAGAGCAGTGAGAGGGCAGAGCAGTGAGCGGGCAGAGAGTCCCGCGTGCGGCGCGCCGGGGAGTCAGCCGCCCGCGCCCGCCACAGCGCGTCGACAACGACCGGTCCTCGAACAGCGAGCGCAGTGCGTGCGTTGAGCAGACGTAGAGGAGTCTCAGCCCTTGATGCTGTCGCGGGCGGGGACGTACTCCCAGTGCCAGGGCTCGTACTTCGACGACTTGGCCCAGTCCGGGTTCTCCCAGCCGTACTTGCCGGCGTTCTTGACCAGCCAGTCCCACGGGCCGGTCTTCGATTCGGTGCCGCCGCCGAGGTCGAGGGCGATGCCCCAGCCGTGCATCGACGTGCCGGGGCGGGCGGAGAGGCCGGGCTTGCGGCCGGCCACGGAGATCTGACCGGCGAGGTCGCGGTAGGAGTCGGTGATCGGGATCTCCTTGCCCGTCTCCTTCTTGTAGGCGGCGTTCATCTCGGCGAACGACACCGCGGCATCGGCGCGCAGTCGGTGTCCGCCCTTGCCGAGGTCGCAGAGCCACTCTTCGGGCAGCTCGCCGTTGCTCGCCCCCGCGCTGTACTTCTGATCGGCCGAGCAGCCGGGCAGTGCGCTCTTCTCGATCGCGCGGCTCGCGGCCTGTGCTCCGTCCTGCTTCGCGCTCGGCGCGCCGATCTCAACGCTCGTCGTGTCGTCGGAGGCCGGAATCGCGGCGTCGACGGATTCGGCGCTGACCTGCTTGGGGCCGGAATCGGCGGTCGCCTCGACCTTGACCTCGCTGCCACCGCCGGCGGTGGCGAACATCACGGCGGCAACCGCGGCACCGGTCACGGACAGACCCGACAGGGCCGTGACCGTCGTCGCACGCTTCCGGCGCACCGACCGCAGCAGCGCGCCGTCGGAACCGCGGTGACCGAAGTGCGCGGCACCGACCGTTCCGTGACCGGCCTCCTTGGCCATCGCCTCGCGCCGAGGCGATCCTGCAGCCGTGCGTGCCTCTGCGGCCATCGCAGCGCGGCGGGGTGAGAGAGTCGAGTGTCCGGTGAGGTGAGAGGGGGTGGGGTGAGTGGTGGGGAGGGGTGCTGTGGGCGGGGTCTGGGGGGTCGACTGCCGGTTGCGGAGGTCTCTCCGCCGGACCGTTCCCGCTGCCGTCAGCTCACCCGTCATCATGCTCCAAGTCACCTGTGTCGTACCCATAGTTCAGCCGTCGAGAGGTCCCGACGGCTGGAAAACTCACTGTTACAGGAGTGTAACGGTTACATAACACCGTGTCATATCCGCGAACGAAACCGTGACCGATCCGGTCGACGCATTCCACGGCCGCCGGCGGTCGCCTCGGCGAGGGATCCCTACTCCACTCCGAGCTGCTGACGCAGGGCGATCGCCTGCGCTTCGGCATCGGGGAAGATCACCTCGGTGCGGGCACCCCCGGTGTCGGGGTCGTTGCTGAAGACGAGCCGGATCCCGAGCAGCCGCGCCTGCCCCTGCGCGATGACGAGACCGAGGCCCATGCCGCCGCCGCCGGCGGAGACGAACCGGGTCGGTCCCGTCTCGACGATGTCGGCCGGGTAGCCGGAGCCGGAGTCGGTGACGACGATGTGCTCGGGGCTCGTGGTGAGACGGATCGGATCAGCCCCGTGCTTGATGGCGTTGACGAGCAGGTTGGAGATGATGCGCTCGAATCGGCGGACATCGGTGACGAGGAGGGCGCCACGGGCGCCGTACTCCGCGTCGATCTCATGCCCGGCCAGGGCCCCGGAGGCTGACATCGTGCCGAGCAGCGAGCGGATCGCCTGGTCGATGTCGATGCGGGTGAACTGCGGGTTCGCGCGTCCCGCGTCGAGTCGGGAGACCTCGAGGAGATCCTCGACGAGGACCTGCATCCGCTGCACGCGATCCTTGACGAGCTCGGCCGGGCGCGAATCCTCGGTGAGCAGGCTCGCGGCGTTGACGAGCCCCGTGAGCGGGGTGCGCATCTCGTGGGCGAGGTCAGCGGTGAAGCGCTGTTCGGAGTCGATCCGCTCGCTCAGCCGCGTCACCGCGGTGTCGACCGCCGAGGCGAACGCCCACACCTCCTGATCCGATTCGTCGACGACATCGGCGATGCGGATCGACGTGTCCCCGGCGGCGATCTTCCGCGCCGCCTGGGCGCCGAGGGTGAGTCGGCGCGAGATGCGGCCGGCGACGAGCGAGCCGACGCCGCCGACGACGAGGGCGGAGCCGATCATGCCGACGAGCAGGGCCTGGTCGATGCGGCCGATGAGCTCCTGACTGTCGGCCGTCGACGCGCGCACGGAGATCACCTCGGTGTACGTGCCGACCTCGATCGGGGCCGCCGCCCACACGATCTCCTCCCCGTCGACCTCCGAGCGGATCGTCACCGATTGTCCCTTGAGCGCCTGCGCGCGGGCATCGGCAGGCAGCTGCGGATCGTCGATGCGGGCGTTGAGCGTGAGCACCCCGGTCTCGGAGAAGATGTTGACCGCGTTCGTCAGCTGGTCGGTCACGGTCGAGCGCATCCGGTCGTCCTCGGCCCGGGCCGCGGACTGGCGCAGGATGATGCTGCACGAGAGCACCGCGATGATCACGGACGCGACGATGAGGAGGGAGATCTTCCAGCGCAGCGACATGGCTCAGCCTGCGAAACGGTACCCGAAGCCGCGGACCGTCTCGATCATGTTCGCGCCGATCTTCTTGCGCAGGCGCTGGATGTGGACGTCGACGACCCGGGAGTCGCCGGCCCACTCGTACCCCCACACCGTGAACGCGATCTTCTCCCGAGAGTACACGTGCTCGGGCTGTTCGGTGAGCAGCAGGAGGACGCGCAGCTCGGTCGGGGTGAGGTGGACCTCCTCGCCGTCGACCTCGACGGTGAGCCGTCCGGTGTCGAGGACGAGGGACCCCAGCCGGGTGCGGAACGGTCCGAGCTCACCGGACTCCGGGGCCGCCTCGGCGGTCGTCTGAGGTGAGGACGCGGGGCGCGGGGGGATCGCCACGTCGTGCGTGTCCGGGCCCGGTGACGACGTGAACTTCCCGCCGGCGCCGAGGTAGGTGTCATCGGCCGCGAGACGGGACTTGATCCGCTCCCGGGTGTCCATGCCGGGGCTCGGCCCGAGGACTTCGGGGATCCCGTCGCCGGTGATGACGCCGCCGGGGCCGATGACGGTTTCGTGTTCGTCGATCGCCTCGGTGGTGGGGGAGTAGCCGAGCCGGTCGGTGCCGGCGGTGATGAAGCGGCGGACGACGGCGCGGATGCGGGCGTTGAGCACCTGCATGTCGAAGGGCTTGGTGAGGTAGTCGTCGGCTCCGGCCTCGAGGGCCTGGACGATGTCGATCGCATCCGAGCGGGCGGAGATGATGATGATCGGGATGGAGGAGCGCTCGCGGATCGCGCGGCAGATCGACGCGCCGTTCATCGTCGGGAGCATGAGGTCGAGGAGGAGGACGTCGGCACCGTGGGCGGCGACGAACTCATAGCCCTCACGGCCGTCGGCGAACGCCGACACCGTGTAATCGAACTGCTCGAGTCCGATCTGGGTTGTCTCGCGGATGACCTCGTCATCCTCGACCAGCACAATATGCATTACGACTCTCCATTTAGACGCGTGAAGCGTTGTCCCGGTTCAAACCTACCGTCATGCAGGCGGAATACCTGCACCGACCAGCCCGAGGGGCAGCAGTCCTCATCACCGTCGGCGTACATCGCCTCCTGGACGACGAGCGTGCCGTTCTTGCCGGGGCTGAGCGTGAGCTGATTGCCTGTGGCGATGAGCTCGAGGCGCGGTGCGCCCTCGAATTCGCTGACGACGACCCCGGCGATGACCTCGCTCATCTGCTGCGGGTTGAGCACCGTGACGACCTGGAACTTCCGGTCGCCGCTGAGGAACGGGGTGCCGAACTTCATGCACTCCTGGCAGTCGGCGACGACCTTCGCCGTCTCCGACGCCCGACCGGTCACCGCGACCCCCGAACTGTCCTCGATGAGGGTGCGGATGTCATCGAGCGAATACGGCTTGTCCGCGGGCCCGGAGTCCTCATTCGATTCGTCGAAGAGCGTCGGCGAGGTGCTTCCCGCAGGCTCGACGCGCAGCCCCCTGTCCGGCCCGCAGGCCGCGAGCGCGACGAGCAGCGCAAGCGCGCAGGCACACGCGACCAGCGTCCTGAGACCGCCTCTGGTCAGGACGCCTGCCGTGACGGCAGCGCGCGACGCGTGCGCAGACCTGCGCACTGGAGTGGGGATGGGCACGCTGTCATTTTCGCGTGTTCGCCCGCACTCGTCCACTTGGTCCCGGATCGGGGAGCGGCCAGGAGCCGGGTTCAGGGGTGGTCGAGTGCAGGGGTCGGGGGTGCTCGGTGGTGCTTGGCGGTCAGGTCCCCGGCTGTTGGCCTGTCGGGTGCCGGGGGGTCAGGCCGCCGGCTGTTGGCCTGTTGGGTGCGTGGGGTGGTCAGGTGCCGGGACACAGTCGCCCGGCCCCCGGGTCGGGGGTCACTCGGCTGTCGCCTCTCAGCCCGAATCGGTACCCTGGTGGTATGGCAACGTCGAACTCTGCGAAGAAGTCCTCCAGCACCGTGTCCTACAAGGATGCGCTCAAAGTCGGGCTGGTCTGCGGCGTCGCCGTCCTCATCCTCTCGATCATCGTCACCCGCGCCTGGCAGGACTCCGACGCGTTCGGTTACGCCTTCATCTACGCCGGCATCGCATTCGTCCTCGTCAGCGCCCTGTCTGCGGTGCTCAACTGGGTGATGCGCAACGACACGCAGAACGACGACCAGTCCTACCCCGTCCTCAAGTAGGGCCTGCGGGAAGTAGGGCCTCCGGGGCGGGCACGAGGATCGTCGCGCCGCCTCTCTGCGCCACCTCTCTGCGCCACCTCTCTGCGCCACCTCCACGGTGCCGCCACGGCTTTTGCGCCACCTTCATGGTGCCGACCCGGCTTCTGCGCCACTTTCATGGTGAAATTCGAAGCAGATTCGCCATGAACCTGGCGCGCAATCGCTGTCGACCTTCCGCAGTTCTTGGTGCCTGCGGTGTGATGCGCACGCTCTGATGCGCTTCGTCGTGCGTGCTCCGGTCTTTGCGCCCAACAACCACCTGCTCTCGCTCTCGGGCCACCACCGGCCCTCGGATCACCACCAGCGCTCGGGCTCAGAGCACTCGCTCACCCGCAGATCACCACAGACCTCAACCTCGGACCACCACAGGCCTCACCCTCAGATCACCAGGGTGTCCGTGTGCCAGCGCGTCAAGTGCGCGCGGATCTTCCGCTCCAGAAGCACTCGATCGGTGCGACTGGTGACCTTGAGCGTCGTCCACCCTGCTGCCTGCAGAGCTTCGTCCCTGCGGATGTCGCGATTCCACTGGTCCTTCGACTCGAAATGATGTCCGCCTTCATACTCGAGCGCGAGTCGAGCCTGCTCATAACCCAAGTCGGGCTCGACGACCCTTCCGAGCATCGGGCAGAACACCTGCGGGTGGACTGTCGGCTCGGGCAGTCCGCGGCCGATCGCCCACAGCCGCAGGTCGGTCTCCTGGGGAGAGTCGACGGTCTCGCGGATGAGCGCGCAGGCGGCTTCGATGTTCGCTCGGGCGCGAAGGTAACGGCGCTGCCGCAGGGCGCCTTGCAGCTGCGCAAGCGAGCAGAGCGGCGGGCCATGCCATCCGCCGACCATCGCATCGCCGAGCGCGACCAGCGCATTGCGACCGAGCACGCCCGCGAGATCGACGAAGAGATCTTCGGGCGCCTGCAGCGGCAGCTCCAGCCACGTTCGCATCCGCAGAGTGCGCGGCCGATGGAACCTGATGCCGGGACGACTGACCTTCGTCAGGGGATCGGTCGACGCGAGATGCAGGGTGGAGTTCGCGCGATCAGCGGGAATCGGCAGGCCGTAGAGGCGCGCCGCCGTCGGCCCGACACCGACTGCCGTCGGGCACAGCAGACGCACTGCCCGCAGCCTGACGTTCTCGTGCATCCACTCCTCATCGGCCCACGACGGGGTGGGGTGCCGCACCTTGGCGGTCTCGTCGATCCGGACTCCGCGGTAGAGGTGCCTGCGTGTGCGGTCGAACTTGAGCGCGTGCGTGGTGACGCCCAGACGGCCGGCGTCCGCTGACCTGAAGAGCGACGGGTACTCGCGATACTCAACGTGCAGATCCATCCACCGAGGCTGACCCCGAGTGAGCGGCAGTGTGAACAGCCGCCGATCGCCCTGTGGACGGCGCGCGTGCGTCCACAGGCGCCCCGCGCACGAGCCGGCGGTCCTGTGGGTACGAGTTACACCCGCCCCGAATGCGTGAACATCGACTCCATCGCCCCAGGTGAGAAACGCGCTGACGACGACTGCCCGGACAGTGACGGAGGGAGCGGTGAGATGCGCCGAGGTGGCCGGTGCGATCCCGCCGGCCGCGCGGGCCTGCCCGTGCACAGCGGAGAGCACATGAGTCAACGACCCTCGACCGGCCTGCGCTCGGGCGCACAGACCGCCATCTCACCGTCGGCGCCGTCAATCAGACTTCGACTCCCCCGGAACACCGCCTCAGCTCACACGCTCGACCCGGGAGCCGCCTCGGCGCAGGATGACGGCAAGGACGCCGACACCGGCAAGGACGACGAGGCCGCCGAGGGCCGCGAACATCGGGCCATCCGTCTGGGCGACGGACTGTCCGCGGAGCGCCTGCACGGTGGCCAGGGCGACGACGCCGAGATAGAGCAGCGCGACGATCCGCACGAGGCCGACCCGCACTGACGCCGGGCGCAGCCGCGGCCACCGGCGCCCGAGGAGGACGAGTCCGAGAGCGACGAACGGGATGATCTGGAGCGCGTGGATCCCGAGGAAATGGGGGACGCGGATGTCGCCCGCCTCGGTGTTCCAGCCGGTGATCGGCATCATCGGTCCGCCGTCGACGGCTCCGACGCTGTGGGCGCCGGCCAGGCCCTGCGCCTCGGCGGCGTCCATGTCGACGACGTTGAGCTCGCCGACGGTCATGAGGAACGCGATCGCCATGCCGATGAGGCCGATCGCGGTGCCCCAGCGGATGCCGGCGGCGATGCCGCGGTCGGGCAGCCGACGGAACGCGAGCACGAAGCCGAGGACGAGATTCGCCAGCCACACCACGGTGATGAGCCCGCCCATGCCGTAGTAGAGGCCCGCGTCGAGAGGGGTGCGCACGTTGAAATGGCTCATCTGACCGCGGATGATCTGCACGACGATGAAGGCGAGTTCGACCGAGATCCCGATTGCGATGATCGTTCCGAGCACCCGGCCGATGCGGTTGCGGCGGGGCAGGAACTGGAGCATCCAGGCGATAGTCACGGTGTAGATCGCGATCGAGATGCCGAACTTCGCGGCCTTGTGCCAGATCGGGGCGCCGACGAGGGTGCGGTCGTCGGTGAAGTACCCGACCGTGGCGATGGCGGCGATGAGGGCGGCGAAGACCGCGGCTGCGATGAGGGGGCGATGGAGTCGGGAGAGTCCGGAAACGATCGTCGCCGGACGCAGAGTGGTCTCGCCGAGGCGGCCCGTCGATGCGGAGGTCACGCCGTTCTCCCGGGGCAGTCCGACGTCGTTGTCAGATAGTCCGCTATCCATAAATAGATAGTAGACTATCCGACGTGGGCCTGCAAGAGTGTTCGGCGAGGGAACGGATGGGGAGGGCGATGCGGATATCTCAGCTCAGCGAGCAGACCGGGGTGCCGATCCCGCGGATCAAGTACTACATCCGCGAGGGCCTCGTGCCGCGGGCGACCGTCACCGCCGAGGATCCCGGCGGCTACGGGAGCGACCATGTCCACCGGGTGCGGCTCGTGCGCGCGATGGTGACGATCGGCGGCATGTCGATCGCGTCGGCGCGGGCTGTGCTCGCCGAGCTCGATTCGCCGCAGCCGCAGGTGCCCGTCGCGCTCGGTCAGGGGATCATCGGGGTCAATGCCCGCCCCGGCGACCCCGATCCCGGTGGTGGGACGCCGAGTTCCCGCGAGCGGGCCGCCGCCCTCATCGATGCCCTCATCGCCGATCGCGACTGGAATCTCGCGGCGGATGAGCCGGCGCTCGCCCCGCTCATCACCGCAGTGGAGACGATGATCGACACGGGGCATGAGGATCTGCTCGGTCATCTCGATGTCTACGCCGAGGCGGCCGAGCGCATCGCCGGCGCCGACATTGCGAGCCTCGCCCCCACCGACGACCCCGCGGCGATCGTCGAGAAGTCCGTTCTCGGCACGGTGCTCGGCTCGGTCTTCATCGACAGCCTGCGCAAACTCGCGCACTCCGACCGCGCGAGGCGCCTCTTCTGGCCGGCCGAGGACATCGCCCGCGCCGCTCGCGAGGATTCCGCGGAGGCCGGGGAGTTCGGGGAGTCCGGGAAAGGGCCGGAAGGGGCCTAGAAAGTACCCGGTCTGGCACCGCCACTCAGGTCTGCGGAAGTCTGGAGGCGATTGTGCGCCGCCCCCATGGTGATTTCGGAGCTGAGATCACCCTGGTGGCGGCGCAGAACACTGGGGCCCGCCTTGAGGCTGGCGAGGGGCCGCCGAGGTCGCCCGAGGAGTCCGGGAAAGGGCCGGACGGGGCCTAGAAGAACCGGGTCTGGCACCGCCACTCAGGTCTGCGGAAGTCTGGAGGCGATTGTGCGCCGCCCCCATGGTGATTTCGGAGCTGAGATCACCCTGGAAGCGGCGCAGAACACTGGGCCCGTCTACCGGAACCGCAGGAGCCGGAGGCTGTTGAGGACGACGAACACCGAGGAGAACGCCATCGCGGCCCCGGCGATCATCGGGCTGAGCAGCCCGGCCGCGGCGACCGGGATCGCTGCCGTGTTGTACGCGAAGGCCCAGAACAGGTTGCCCTTGATGAGCCCGAGCGTCCGCCGCGACAGGCGGATCGCCTGCGGGATCTGCCGCGGATCCGACCGCACCATCGTGATGTCCGAGGCCGCCATCGCCGCGTCCGTGCCCGAACCCACCGCGATGCCGAGGTCGGCGCCGGCCAGGGCCGCGGCATCGTTGATGCCGTCACCGACCATCGCGACCGAGCGCCCGTCTGCCTGGAGTTCGTCGACGACGGCGATCTTGCCCTCGGGACGAACGTCGGCAAAGACCTCGGTGATCCCGAGCTTGCCGGCGACCGCCTCGGCGGCTGAGGCATTGTCCCCGGTCAGCAGCACCGTGCGCAGTCCGAGGCGATGGAGTTCGGAGATCGCCGAGGCGGCCCCGTCCCTCACCTCGTCGGCGACGAACGTCAGCCCGCGGAAGTCCCCGTCGACGGCGAGTGCGACGATCGTCGCGCCCGCCGGAACCGCGTCGGGGGCGACGTCGACCGTGATCCCGCGTTCGCGGAGCAGATCGGGCCGACCGGCGATGACCTCGCGTCCGTCGATCCTCGCCTCGAGCCCTCCGCCGGGGATCGCGGTGAAGTCCTCGACCCTCCCCGAGGCGGTCGCCGCCCCGGCCGTGACACGCTCTGCCCGTGACGCTTCGACGATCGCGCGGGCCACCGGGTGCTCGCTCTGCTCTTCGAGGCGCGCGAGCACGGCGAAGTCCGCGTCGGTCAGCTGCGAGCCGATGAGCGTCATCACGCCCGTCGTCAGGGTCCCGGTCTTGTCGAGCACGACGGTGTCGATCGACCGCGTCGACTCGAGTGCCTCGGGGCCGGAGACGAGGATCCCCAGCTGCGAACCGCGGCCCGAGGACACGGCGAGGGCCGTCGGGGTCGCCAGGCCGAGCGCACACGGACACGCGATGATGAGCACCGTGAGTGCCGCATGCAGGCCCATCGCCCAGTCGCCGCTGACGAGCCCCCATGCGAGGAACGTCAGCACGCTGATGACGAAGACGATCGGCACGAACACCGCCGAGATGCGATCGGCGAGGCGCTGCACGGCCGGTTTGCCCAGCTGTGCGCGGCTGACGAGGTCGGCCATCGCCGCCAGCGTCGTCTCCGCGCCGACGCGTTCGGCTCGGACCTCGAGCACCCCTGAGGTGTTGATCGTCGCACCGGTGACGGTGTCGCCGACCCCGACCTCGACGGGGGCGGATTCGCCGGTGAGCATCGCCTCGTCGACGGCCGAGTGACCGGCGACGATGACCCCGTCGGTGGCGATCTTCTCGCCCGGACGGACCCGGAAGACGTCACCGACGCGGAGTTCCGCGATGGGCACCTGCACTTCGACGCGCTCGCCGGAACCGGACAGGTCACCTGAAAGAGGAGACCCCGCACCGGTACCGGATGCGCCGTCGCCTGCCCCCACCTCGGCGCCAGGAGAAACGTCACCGGGAGAAACCTCACCGGGAGAAACCTCACCGGGCGCACGCAGCACGGTCGCCGACTTCGCTCCGAGGTCGAGCAGCTTGCGCAAGGCCGCAGTCGCTCGGTTCTTCGCGCGATCCTCGGTGAGCTTGCCGATGAGGAGGAACACCGTGATCGCCGCGGCCGCCTCGAACCACACGTGGTAGGTCCCGGGAATCGCCCAGCCGTGCCCGTCGACGACTGCCCGCAGCAGCGTCGCATACGAGTACCCGCTGGCGACGATGATGCCGACGCTGACGAGGGTGTCCATCGTCGTCGACCCGCCTCGGGCGGCCTTGAACGCCGCCGAGTGGAACGGCCACGCACCCCACGTGACGACGGGGAGGGCGAGGAGTCCGACGACCCACTGCCAGCCCGGGAAGTGCCAGCTCATCACCATCGAGACGGCGATGATCGGCACGGCGAGGATGAGGGAGCCGAGGAACCGCGGCCGCAGGTGCCGGGGGGCGTAGTCGACGATCTCGGGACCCGCCGAGGCGGCCTTCCGCACGCTCGCCCCGTACCCGGCCTTCTCGACGGCGGCGGTGACGTCGCCGTCGGTGAGGTCGGAGTCGATGACGACGTGGGCGGTGTTGAGCGGCAGGTTGACCTCGGCGGTCACCCCGTCGAGGCGCGAAAGCCTCTTCTCGATCCGGGCCGAGCACGATGCGCAGGTCATTCCCGTGATGTCGAGATCAACCTCGCGCGACATCACTTGACCTCGTAGCCTGCTTCGTCGACCGCGGCGCGGATGTCCGCGTCGTCGAGGTCGGCCGTCGAGGTGATCGTCACGGGGGAGTCCCCGCCGGCGTTGAGGTCGACGGCGACGTCGGTCACGCCGGACAGCGCGCCGATCTCCTCCGTGACCGAGGCGACGCAGTGGCCGCAGGTCATTCCGCTGACGGTGATCGTGGTGGTGGTCATGTCTCCTGCTTTCTTCGCACGTCTCGCCGGCCGGTCGACCGGCGATTGACGCCGTGCCTCATCAGGTCAGCGCCGCCTCGGCGGGATGACCGTCCCGAGAGGAAGGGGGACGGAGCCCTGGAGGGGCGCTCAGCTCTTGATGAGTCGGGCGATGGCGGCTGAAGCCTCCTCGATCTTCTTGCGCGCTTCGTCCTCGCCGGCGGCGGAGGCGTCGACGACGCAGTGAGCGATATGCTCTTCGAGGAGGTTGATGGAGACCGCGTGCAGTGCGGCTGTGGCTGCCGAGACCTGGGTGAGGATGTCGATGCAGTACTTGTCCTCATCGATCATCTTCGCGATCCCGCGGACCTGTCCTTCGATCCGCTTCATCCGGCGTTCCAGAGCGTCTTTCTGCGGGGTGTATCCATGTTGCTCAGTCATGACCCGACTTTATACCCCCATAGGGTATGGCGCAACCCCCGCCGAGGCGGTCCCTGTGCGATTCGTCTCATCTCCCCGCCCGCTCCGCCTCGGTGCTCCTAGAATCGAGGCATGCGTGCTGTCAGACTGTTCCGCTTCCCCGTCAAGGGGTTCCCGGCAGAGGAGATCGCCGAGGTGGTCGTCGATGCCGACCGCGGCATCCTCGGCGACCGGGTCGCCGCCTTCACGAACGGAAGCCTCGACGTCCCCGCCGACCAGTGGCAGCGATACTCCGCCTTCACGGTCCTGAAGAACGACCCTGACCTGCAGAGATGGCACGTCGCCAGTGCCCCCGCCGAGGCGGTCCCTGAGCTCACCCTGACCGCGCCGGACGGGGAGGCGACGACCTTCCGCGCCGACGACCTCGAGAGTCGGGCCGAGGCGGCGGAGTTCCTCGGTGCCCGCATACCCCCTCAGGGCAGGTTTCCGCGCAGTCTCGTCGTCGCCGGACAGGGCATGTTCGACTCCCGGGAGTCCGGGATCTCGCTCATCAACCCCGCCACGGTCGCGGCCATCGGCGCGACCGCCGAGGGGCGGGCGGCGCTCGGCGCCGGCGACGACCTCGACCCGCTGCGGTTCCGCGGCAACATCCTCCTCGACGGGCTCGCGCCGTTCGCCGAGTTCGGACTCATCGGCACGATCGTCCGCGTCGGCGGGGTGCGTCTGGCGATCAGCCAGGCCATCGAGCGCTGCCCGGCGACGACCGTCAACCCGGTGACCACCGAGGTCGACGTCAACGTTCCGCGCCTGCTGGCCTCCGCATGCGGCCATGTCCACTGCGGTGTCTATGGGCGGATCCTCGAGTCCGGGGTGATCGCCGCCGGCGATGAGATCGTCATCGAGGGCGAGGCGCCCCGGGAGTTCGTGCCCACAGCGCGGACCCCGCGCTTCATGACGGTCCTTGACTCCCGGCAGATCTGCCACGACACCGTGGAGATCTCCCTGCGCGACGAGCTCGGCTGGATCCGGGAGTTCGACGAGCCGGGGACCAATCTGCGCGTCCACCTCGAGCTCGGGGCACCGTTCTGGCGGACCTACACGATCACCGACGTCACCGACGACATCGTCTCGATCGCCGTGCGCACGCAGGGCAAAGGGTCGCGAGCCGTGGCGGGCCTGGCGGCCGGCGAGCGGGTGCTCGCGTCAGGACCGCATGGCACGATGACGGCAGATCGCGTCTTCGGCGGAACGACGGCGCTCATCACCGCAGGCATCGGGATCACCCCGAGCCTCGGACTGCTCCGCGAGGCGGCCCGCGAGCCGGTGGCCGTCGGGGTCGGCGCGGCCGCCGGGTCCGACAGTGAGGCTGATGCACGTGCCGGCGGCGTTGCCGACGGGGCCGCTGGGTCCGTCGGCGGCAGCGGTGTGCCCGCAGCCGAGCGGCTCAGGCTCCTCCACGTCGACCGGGACCAGCGCACGGCGTGCCTATGGAATCGGCTCCTCGACCGCGCCCATGGCACCGGCCTCCCCGTCGAGGCCCACCATTGGGACACCGCGGTGTCCGGCCGGCCCGACCACGCCGAGCTCGTCGGACTGCTCGCCGGCTGCGACAACGTCATGGTGTGCGGGCCCGCGGACTTCACGCGCGCCGTCCTCGCCGCGGCCGACGAGGCGGGGGTGCCCGGCGTCCACCAGGAGACCTTCGCGTCCCCGCGGACCGGGATGACCGAGGCGATCGCCGAATGGCCACCCGCTGAGGTGACGCTGGCCGATTCGGGGACGAGCTTCCTCTGGGAGCCGGCCCAGGGCACTCTCCTCGAGGCGCTCGAGGCGCGCGGCATGCAGGCGGCGAGTTCATGCCGCGGCGGATCGTGCGGCACCTGCTCGGTCCGGCTTGCCGCGGGTTCCGTCGCCTACCCGATCGAACCGGCCGCCCAGGTCGACGCCGACGAGGTGCTCGTGTGCTCGGCCGTCCCCGCCGGTCCGATCAGCCTCGCCCTCTGAGCGTTCCGACCGGGCCGGACGGTCTGGGCAGCACAGGCCGGGCCGGACAGACCGGGCCGGACGGTCTGGGCAGCACAGGCCGGGCCGGATAGGCCGAGCCGGACAGTCCGGGTGACACAATCCCAGCACGGCCGGGTGACACAATGGGGCCATGACGACCCCGGCTGACGAGACGACGCGTCCGACGCTCTCGCGCGCGCTCGTGCGTCCCGTCGTGCGGCTCAGCCGCCGGGTGCGCTACGGGGTCGCCGGACGGATCATGTTCGCGAACTCCGTCATGCTCGTCGGCATCATGATCCTGACGACGAGTCTGCTCTACCTCCAGCTCTCGCAGATCAACACCGCCCGGCAGCAGGATCTCCTCCGCTCGGCAGCGGACAGCATCTCGCTGTCGCTCGGCATCGTCGACGCCGGAGGGACCGACCTCAGCGACGACCTCCTCGCGCCGTCCTCCCGCGCCGACGTGCGCTCGATGCTCGACAACGTCGTCAACGAATACCGGTTCGACACGGCAGCGGTCGTGCCCATCGACTACCTGCGCACCCCGCCCTCGCTCGGGTCCGCCGACCGCCGGGTCGCGATGGAGCGCAACATCGTCACCGCCTCCTCGGGGGACATCCCCGATGATTCGATCGACCAGCTCGCCGCGTCGATCGGTCCCACCCGGATCCTCAGCGGCCGCTCCGTCGTCCGATTCCTCGACGACGGCGGGGAGGGCGGCGGCACGATGTACGTCGTCACCCCGGTCTTCGCCAAGCATCTGGGCATCGACGAGGTGGGACCGAACACCGTCGTCGGCGCCGTCATCGTCGGCAACTCCGCCGACGCCGTCCGGGCCGGATTCCTCGCCCAGAGCAAATGGCTCATCGGCATCGCGATCGCGACTCTGCTGCTCGGCATCGGCGCCTCGTGGGTGACATCGCGCGGTCTGCGCCGGGTCACCGGTGACTACGGCGCCAACGAGCTGCGGAGCATCATCGAGTTCTACTCCTCCGTGCTCAAAGCGGTCTCCGAAGGTCTGCTGCTCATCGACCGGTCGCTCGGGATCGTCCTCATCAACGCCGAGGCGCGCCAACTCCTCGGTCTGCCGAGCGTCGGCACGAAGCGGCAGGATGCGGGTGCGGGGTCCGCAGCGGGTCCCGCCGAGGCGGCAGGTCACGGCACCGCGACGGGTGCGGGATCCCGTGACGCGGTGGGTGAGGACACCGCTATGGGCGGGGCGTCCGACAATGCGGCCGGTGCGGGATCCGCCGAGGGTCGGAAGCAGACCGAGCCGACGAGTGAGTCGACGGCAGTCGCGGACTCCGGGGCTAGTGCGGAATCCGGGGCGAAGCGGGACACCGCGGCGACAGAGGACACCGCGGCGACCGGGGACACCGAGGCGACCGGGGCCTCCGCGACCGCCTCGGCGAGCGCGAATCCCACCACCGCCTCGGCGAGCGCAAGGCCCACCACGACCACCCCCGACGCGGTCGAATCGACGACACCCGAAGGCGGGATCCCACTGTCGGACCTCGAGCTGCCCGAGGCGCTCATCGACCTGCTCGCCTCGGGCCGCTGGGCCCGCAACGAGTTCCACTACACCGACGATCGGGTGCTCATCGTCAACCAGCAGCCGACCGATGAGGGCAGCGACACGTGGGTCGTGACGATGCGCGATCACACCGAGCTCGCTGAACTCACCGGTGAGCTCGTCTCGGTGCGCTCGTTCTCCGATTCGCTGCGCGCGCAGACCCACGAGTACGCGAACCGCCTGCACATGGTCATCTCCCTCCTCGAGACCGGTCACGTCGACGAGGCGATCGACTTCGCCGCGAAGGACCTCGACGACCTCAGCCGCGTCACCGGTGACGGGCAGATGAGCTTCGACCATCCCGTGCTCTCGGCGCTCCTGCTCTCGAAGATCGCCCAGGCCGGGGAGGTCGGCATCGACATGACGGTCGACACGGTCGGACTCACCGGCAGCCTCGGCGGGGACGACCGGGACCTCGCGACGATCCTCGGCAACCTCATCGACAATGCCTTCGACGCCCTGAGCAGGCAGGATGTGCTGCCGGAGAACAAGCGCGTCCACGTCCACCTCAGCGGAGCGGGGGGTGCGAGCGGATTCACGATCGAGGTCAGCGACGATGGCCCCGGCATCGCCGAGGAGGACCTCGATGCGATCTTCGAGCGGGGCTGGTCGACGAAGCACGACGGGGTGACGACCGACAGCGGGCGCGGACGCCAGCAGACGGGCACGCGGGGTGTCGGACTCTCACTCGTCGTCCAGGCCGTCCGCCGCCTCGGCGGGGCCATCGACGTCCAGGGCCGCGGCGAGGACGGAGACGAGTTCAGCGGGGCCTCGCTCACCGTCTGGCTGCCCGACGACATGGCCGTGGCACAGCGGACTCGGACTACCGAACAGTAGCGCCGGTGCGGGCCACAGGGAGGCTTGCCGACCGGTGCCGCCGGGCGACGACAGCCGTCGTCGCTGATGTGCCGAGCCTGGAACACATTCGCCTCAGCGCCCGCCGGACGGCGGTCTAGACTGGCGGCATGTCAGAGAGTTCTCAGCCTGATTCGAGCATCGGTGTGCTCGTCGTCGAGGACGAGGCCGTGGCGGCCCGCGCCCACGCGAAGTACATCGAACGCATCGACGGCTACCACGTCGCCGGGGTCGCGAAGAACGCGACGCAGGCGATGGCGGCGCTGACCGGCAAGATCCTCGGCCTCGACCCCGAGGGCATCGCTCTCGTCCTCCTCGACATGAACCTCCCCGACGGTCACGGCCTCCAGGTCTGCCGGGCGATCCGCGGACAGCGGGTCGACGTCGACATCATCGCGGTCACTGCCGCCCGCGACATGCAGATCGTCCAGGAGGCGCTGTCCTACGGGGTCGCGCAGTACATCATCAAGCCCTTCACCTTCCCGGTCTTCAAGTCGAAGCTCGACGCGTACTCCTCATTCCGCAATCGCCTCGGCGCCGACTGCCCCGACGGCGAGGTGACGCAGAACGAGGTCGACACCGCGATCGCGGCCCTGCGCACGCACACCGTGACCGCGACCCCGAAGGGCGTTCCCGACGGGGTGCAGGAGGAGGTCAGGGGAGTGCTCACGGACAAGCCGGGACAGTCCGCCGCCGAGGTGGCCACGAGCCTCGGCGTCTCCCGGGTCACCGCGCGCCGCTACCTCGAGGCGATGGCCGACGCGGGCATGCTCGAGCGCCGTCCCCGCTACGGCTCCGCCGGTCGCCCCGTCCTCGAATACACCGTCGTCGAACAGGAGTGAACCGGCCTCTGCGGGTCGGCGGGTTCACCCCAGGGTGCGCAGGTGCTCGATCGCCAGCCGCGCGCAGTAGCCGATCGACGCATCGAGCTCCGGTTGGGAGAATGTCGCGATCGACGACCGGGTGAACACGGCGATGCTGTAGGCGGATCCGTCGCTGTCGACGACGACCCCGGCCTCGTGCCGGAAGTTGAGGAACGTGCCCGTC
Source organism: Brevibacterium sp. XM4083 (assembly GCF_006489205.2). Lineage (GTDB taxonomy): Bacteria > Actinomycetota > Actinomycetes > Actinomycetales > Brevibacteriaceae > Brevibacterium. The sequence goes on from NZ_VFYR02000001.1 coordinate 83,499, forward strand.
TTCCCGTAGTACTGGACGGCATCCATCGGAAATCCCGCCGCGATGCGGTGGCGGAAGATCTGCTTCCGCAGCAGACGCCGCAGCGTCTCCGATCCCTCGGGTCCGAGCAGCTGCCCGGTGTGGATGAGCTCGAAGAGCTTCGCGGTGGCGCGCACGGTGCCGGTGTTGAACGCCGAATCCGGCAGCAGCGGGACCCGCCCTGAGCGGGCGTCGGCGGCCGCGACGGCCAGGGCCTGCGCCTCATCGCCGGCGGCCACCTCGGCGAGGACGTCGTAGAGGTGGGACATCGGTGAGGTCACCTCGAACGACCGGATCCCGCCGCGGTGGAGCACGGCCATGATCCGGTCGGGTCCGACGAGGTCGAAGAGGGTGTCCGCGGCGGCGTTGTCGCTGACCGACAGCGCCATCGCGGCGAGGTCGCGCACGCTCATCTCGACAGGGTCGAGGAGTCCCGCGATCCCCGTCCCGCCGGGGGTCGAGTGCGCCGGGTCGACGAGGAGGCGCTGCGCGAGGTCGACGGTGCCGTCGGCGGCCGCGTCGAGGAGTCCGGCGATGACGGCGACCTTGCCGACCGAGGCGAGCGGAATCCTGGCCGATTCCCGGATGCCCAGCGACCGGTGAGTGCCGAGGTGCTCCGCGTAGAGGAAGCCCTGCGCGCCGAGGCTGGTCCACACTCCGTTGATCTCGTCGATGACGGCCGTCTCGCTCATGGTCGGAACAGCCTCTCGTCGGCGTAGCGGCCGTCCCCGCCCTCAACCACCGCGTGTCCGCGGTGGGCGCGGGCCCCGAGGATCTCCGCGATCGCCGCTCTCAGCGCTGGGGTGGTCTCCATGAGCCCGGCGAGATCGCAGCTCTCCGACCCGACGACCTCGACGCGGCGGGCGAGTTCGACATCGCGCAGACTCCGGTGGGGAAGGCTGTGCGTGCGCGCCGTCTGCGGCGTGCACAGGAGCACCGACTCATGGGCGAAGACGTGGGTGACCGCGTCGAACTCGGAGTCGGCGACCCGCAGCTGCCCGAGGTGAACGCCGCGGGCGACGAGTGGGGTGAGCAGACCGGAGTCGTGGAGGAGCCCGGCGTCCTCGGGCAGGAGCGTCACCGACTCCCGCTCCGCGTGCCGACCGAAGCCCATGCCCGGCGGCATGCCCCGCAGGTCCGCGGCGCTGATGCTTGAGGGTTCGGAGTGCGGGGCGAACCTCGGCGAGGCGACGACGAGATCGACGACGAGGTCGCTGACCTGACGCCGCCGTGATGTCGCCGCCGGTGCCCCGAGGCCGCGCACGTCGAGGCCCGCGTCGATCTCCCCGGCGCCGATGAGGTCATCGAGCTCCGCCGCCTGCGCGGGCGCGAAGCGCGGGGGTGCCCCGGCGAGGCGCAGCTCGCGGGTGGCGGCGATGAGGACCGAGGGGTCGAGCTGCCCGCTCACCCCGATGACGAGCCCCCGGTCGCGACGGCCGGCGGTCTCGGCGAGCCCGTCGATGCGGCGGAGGATCTCGAGGACATCGGGCAGCACCGCGCGACCGGCGGCGGTGAGCCGGATCCGCCGTGAGCTGCGATCGAAGAGGCGGACGCCGAGGTGCTTCTCGAGGTCGGCGACACCCCGGGAGATCGGCGGCTGTGCGAGCGAGAGCGCGTCGGCGGCCCGCGTGAAGCTCTCATGTTCGGCGACGGCGCGGAACATTTCGAGGCTCTTGAGGAGGTTCATCGACCCGTTTCGAACAGGCTGTATATCAGAAAGCGCATAGTTTGAACTCCATGTGATATTGGACATGCGACGATGCTCCTGCCGACGATAGCACCATGAAGCCACGTTCTCGCAGGATCATCGGCGCCGCCGTCGTGCTCGTCCTCATCGGCATCGGCCTGCTCGCGCTGCGCACCCTGCCCGTCTTCCCCTCGAGCGCGGCCGAGGAGATCGCCGCCGATCTCACCTCCGGCAGCCTGGAGTCCCCGGTCTGGTCGACCGCGGATTCGCAGCAGAGGTTCGATGCGGTCGTCGCTGACCTCGCCGAGGCGGTGCCCACGCGCCGCGTCACCGTGGACTCCGTCGACGGCGGGGTGAGTTCGTCGACGGCGACGCTGCGCTGGGAGTGGGCCGTCCCGACCGGGAGTTCCGACGGTCCTTGGTCGTACACCACCGAGGTGCCGCTGCGCCGCAGCGGTGCGACCTGGGCCGCCGACTTCGCCGAGAGCGTCGTCCACCCCGACCTGCAGGCGGGCCAGGTCCTCGCAGTGACGAAGACGCCGGGGACCCGGGGTCGCATCCTTGGGCAGGGCGACGAGGTCCTCGTCTCCGATGGGGAGGTCGTCGATGTCGGACTCCAGCCGAGCCGACTCGACGATGAGGCAGCGACGCTCGACCAGCTCAAGAGGTCCCTCGACGTCGATCCGGACGAACTCGCCGACCGCGTCAAGGCCGCCGACCCGGACGCCTTCGTCCCCGTCATCACCCTGCGTCGGGACGACTACGAACTCGTCAAGGGTGCGATCGTCGACCTGCCGGGCACGGTGTTCCGGACCCGCATGCAGCCGCTGTCGCGGACGAAGGACTTCGCCGCGGCGACCCTCGGCAGCACCACCCTGGCCGGCCCTGATGAGGTCGCCGCCGAACCCGAGGCGCTGACCCCCGAGTCCTACGTCGGCACGAGCGGCATCCAGCTCCTCTACGACCGGACGCTGCGGCCGGCCCCCGGACTCACGGTCCTCGCGCGCCCGGCCCCGGGCCAGGCGTCCGACGCAGGAGCGGGGACCACCGCTTCGGCGCCGTTGCATGAGGTCGCCGGCACCGACGGTGCGGACGTCGAGACGACGATCGACGTCGCCGTGCAGACGGCCGCTGACGAGGCCGCGAAGACGGGGACGAAGCCCACCGCGATCGTCGCGATGCGCCCGAGCGACGGGTCCGTGCTCGCGGTCGCCAATGCCGATCCGAAGGGCGCGGCCTGGGACCGGGCGCTGACCGGGCAGTACCCGCCGGGGTCGGTCTTCAAGGTCGTCTCCGCCTCGGCGATGGTCGGCACCGGCATCGCTCCGGACGCGACGCTCAGCTGCCCGAAGACGACGACGGTCGATGGCAAGCGCTTCAAGAACGCCGAAGACCACGTCCTCGGTGATGTCGACTTCACCGAGAGCTTCGCCCAGTCGTGCAACACCGCCTTCGTCGACTCCGCACCCGACGTCACCCCGGCGGCGCTGAGCGAGACGGCGCTGGCGCTGGGCATGGGCGAGGTCGACATCGGCACGGACTCGTACATGGCCTCGGTCCCCGAGGTCGACGACACCGTCGAGCATGCGGCGGCGATGATCGGGCAGGGCAAGGTGCTCGCCACCCCGCTGGCGGTGGCGACGATGGCCGCGAGCGTGGCCGCCGGCAGCACCGTCCAACCCCTCCTCGTCCTGCCCGACCGCAGGGACGGCGATGTCCCCGCCCCCGATCAGAAGGCGCTCGCCGAGGTGAAGGCGATGATGCGTCAGACCGTGACCGGCGGCACCGCCTCGGCGCTCGCCGACGTCCCCGGCGGGCCCGTGTACGGCAAGACCGGCACCGCGGAGTACGGCACCGACGTGCCCCCGCGCACCCATTCGTGGTTCGCCGGATTCCAGGACGACGTGGCGGTCGCCGTGCTCGTCGAGGACGGCGGATTCGGCGCCGAGGCGGCTGTGCCCGTCGCCGACCGCTTCTTCACGGAGCTCAACTCATGAGGACGTCACCCGCGCCCGCCCATCATCTTGGACCGTCGCCAGAGCACCCGAACCGCGTCCATAACACCCGCCGCGCTCACAGCGCATCAGAGAGGAAGAGGAGAGATGTCTCACGCACACTCGCCGCTGCCGACCGCAGCGAACAGCAGCCGGGATCCGCGATCGTGGAGCCCGCGCGAACTCGGCCAACGCACCCGGAGCCTGCGCACTCCGGTCCGGCGCCGCGTGGTGGCTGCGGTCGCTTGCGCGGCAGGGCTCGCTCTGCTCACCGGGTGCACCGGGTCCGGGACCACCTCGGCGTCCGACGAGACGTCACCCGGCTCCACGACGGTGACAGCGTCACCGACCCCAGCGGGCGAATCGACTGCGACCGCCCCAGCCGACGCTGCGGACTCCGCCTTCACTCAGCTCGAAGACGACTTCGATGCCCGGGTCGGCGTCTACGCCGTCGATCTCGACACTGGCCGGGAGATCGCCTGGCGCGCAGATGAGAGGTTCGCGTACGCGTCGACGATCAAGGCGATGGCCTCCGCGGCGCTGCTCGACGAGGTGGGGACGGACGGCCTGAGCAAGGACATCGCGGTCGACGAGGACGACCTCGTCAGCCACTCGCCGGTGACCGAGACGAACGTCGGGGGCACGATGACACTCGCCGAGCTCTGCGAGGCCGCGATGACGCAAAGCGACAACGGCGCGGCGAACCTCATCGTCGCCGAACTCGGGGGACCGGCCTCCTTGGACTCCCGCCTCGACGACCTCGGCGACACCGGAACCACGGTCTCCCGCATCGAACCCGGGCTCAACGAGGCGACGCCCGGGGATCCGCGCGACACGACGACCCCGCGCGCCTCGGCGAGCAATCTCCGTAAGTACGTCTTCGGAGGAGTGCTCAGCGACGACGAGGCGACGACCCTGACCGACTGGATGAAGGCGACCCAGACCGGGGACACCCTCATCCGCGCCGACCTGCCCGAGGAATGGACCGTCGGGGACAAATCCGGCACCGGGTCCTACGGCTCCCGGAATGACCTCGGCATCATCTGGCCGGACGACGGCGGACCGATCGTCATCTCCGTCCTGTCGTCGAAGAAGGAGAAGGACGCCGAGGCGGACGACCGTCTCATCGCACGCGCCGCGGCCTCCGCCGTCGATGCGATCCGGTGAGCCGGCGGGAACGCTCGCCGGGCCGGACGCGCGCACGATCGGCGGTGCCTTCGGCAGGGGATGACCGCCTCGGCGATGGGTCGCTGACCACCGACGACGGGGAAAATCTGCGCGGAAGCCTCCCCTGTGTCCAGGTCAGCTGATAGTCTCAAGCGCGGATCACCTGTAAGGGAAACTTGCCGGCGAGCAACCACCCTGAGTGCACCTTTCCCATGAGCGAACGGAATCAGCGATGTCCGAGTTCGAATCTGCGTCACGTCCCGGCACCGAACCGGGGTCCGGCACTCCCGAGAAGGAGCGCGGACGGCGACGGTCGATGCTCGTCGCCGCCTTCGGCACCGTCGTCGAATGGTACGACTTCTCGATCTTCTTCTACGTCGCGACGACGCTGACGAAGGAGTTCTTCGGCGGGCAGGCCGATTCGCTCCTGCTCACTCTCGGCGTCGGCGCCGCCGGCTTCCTCTTCCGGCCCCTCGGCGCGATGGTCTTCGGCCATCTCGGCGACCGCGTCGGGCGCAAGCAGGCACTCGTCGTCTCCGCCGTCCTCATGGCCGTCTCGATGCTCGGCATCGCCGTCATGCCCGACTACAACACGATCGGCATCTGGGCGGGTGTCGGCCTCGTCTTCTTCCGCTGCCTCTCCGGCTTCTCCGTCGGCGCCGAATACACCGGCATCATGGTCTTCCTCATGGAATCGGCCAAGCCCGGCAAACGCGGCGTCGCCGCATCCTGGGCCGCGGCGAACAGCGAGGTCGGGGCGCTGCTGGCCGTCGGCTCCGGGGCGCTGCTCGCCAACACCCTGTCGACCGAGGCGATGGAGACGTGGGGCTGGCGCGTGCTCTTCGTCCTCGGCGCGGTGCTCGCCGGTCTCATGGTGCCGTTGCGCCGGATGATGGTGGAGACGGACACCTTCAAGCGCCTGCAGCAGGCGGAGAAGAAGGACACCGCCCTCCAGCGGTCACCGCTCATCACTGCGCTTCTCGAACAGCCGCGGGCGATCCTCGTCGCCTTCCTCATCTCCTCGATCGGCTCGGTGAGTTACTTCCTCAACATCACCTACGTCCCCACGTACATCGAGGAGGTCGCGCAGGTGCCGAACTCCGGATCACTGGCGCTCGGCACCGTCGCCGCGGTCGTCGCGATCGTCGTCACCCCGTTCTTCGGCGTCGCCTCCGACCGGTTCGGACGCAAGATCGCGCTGGCCGGGCTCATGGTCGTCTTCGTCTTCACGACGATTCCCGCCTATGTGCTGCTGAGCAACGACTCGGCGGCCATTGCGATCGGCGGCGCGGCCTTCCTCGCGATTCCCGCCGCTGGCTGGAGCGCGGTGGCTGCGGCGATGATCCCCGAGCAGTTCACCGGCACGAGCCGCTTCTCCGGCATGGCGATCGGCTACAACGTCGCGACCGTCCTCTTCGGCGGGCTCTCCCCGCTCATCGCGACCGCGCTGATGAGCTCGACCGGCATCACCCTGGCCCCGGCGATCTACGCGACGGTCGTCGTCATCGTCGCCGGTGTCCCGGCGCTGCTGCTGGCCCGGAGCATGGGGAAGAAGACGCTCGCCGAGGTCGACGCCGACCGCCACCTCGTCCCGGCGTAGGACGGGTCGAGGCGGCGCCAGGGGCCTCGCCGGCGAGGTGAGGTGCGAAGAGTCACGGCACGATGGCCGTGGCCGGCGCAGCCTCCTCGGGGACCCGGTTCCGCTGCCGGCGGCTGAGCACGGTGAGCAGGCCGAGGACGAGCGCCGAGGCCAGAGCCGACCCGCCGAAGAGAAGGAAGTTCATCGACGGGGCGACCCCCTGCATCCCGAGGAGGATGCCCGAGACCTGCGGGGCGAGCACCGCGCCGATCCGACCGACGCCGAGCGCCCAGCCCAGCGCAGTGCCGCGCAGATTCTCCGGGTAGTGCGAGGCGATCGCCCCGATGATGAGCGACTGCGTGCCGTGCGTGCCGATGCCTGCGAGGACGAGCGCGATGTAGATCGCGGCCGTCGCCGTCGTTCCGCTCATCAGGGAGACGAGGGCGACCCCGGCGACACCCGCGGCGACGGTCGCGGTCGGCAGGATGCCGAACCTGTCCCCGGCCCACGCCGTGATCACGGATCCGAGGACGGCGCCGAGGTTGAGCGCGAGGGTGAATGCGAGCGCGGGTCCGAGGTCGGCTCCGGAGTCGCGCATGATCTTCGGCAGCTGCGTGCCGAGGCCGTACCACGCGAAGAGCGTGAAGAGGGTGGTGAGGGCGAAGAGGATGGAGAAGGTCAGCCAGTGGGGGCCGAGCAGGGTGCTGAACCCGGCCTTCTCGCGGCCGGCAGGTCCCAGGTCCGTCACCGGTGTGCGCACGGTCGAGGTCTCCGGCAGCACCTTCCATGCGACGGCGAGGAGGATGAAGGACACTGCGGTGATCCAGAACATCGACCGCCACCCGAACGCGGGGATGAGGGCCAGCCCGGTCAGTGCGGCGATGGCCCCGCCGATCGGCACCCCCGACATCATCAGGGTCGCCATGGACCCGCGCCAGCGCGGGGGAATGAGCTCAGCGGTGAGCGCATTGGCCGAGGGCACGAGTCCGCCGAGGCCGAGCCCGGCGATGAGGCGCAGCGCCCCGAAGACCCCGGGGCTCGGGGCGAGGGCGCAGAGGACGGTGGCGACGGCGAAGACGATGACGCACACGAGGATCGTCCGCCTTCGGCCGAGTGTGTCGGCCAGGCGGCCGGCGACGACCGCGCCGATCATCATGCCGAGGAACGCGAGCGATCCGAGGGTGCCCGCCGATCCCGGCGTCAGCCCCCAATCAGTGGTTTCGATGAGTGAGTTCTGCACGGCGCCGTAGACGATGAGGTCGTATCCGTCCATGACGATGAGAAGCCAGCAGATGATGACAGCCGCCCAGCGGTGCGCTTCGCTGCGCACCGGGGCCTTGAGCGTGGTCTCGGTCATGGGTGACACCGTAAGGAGCGTGTGAATCCGATCACGAGACAATTCTGCTCTGCGGAATCTGTGAGTCGGTTACGGTTGGGCTATGCCGCAGCACTTCAGCATCGTCAAACGCCCTGACCATGCCATCGAATCCGTCGACAACGCCCTGCTGCTCATCGATCTGCTGCGCCGTCATCCGCAGGAGGGGGTGCGGGTCGCCGATGTCGCCGATTACCTCGGGGTCGCGCCGTCGAGCGCGCACCGGCTGCTCTCGACCCTGCTCTACCGCGGGTTCGTCACCCGGGGCACCGCCCGCCAGTACCGGGCGGGACCGGCGCTCGGCGTCGCCGATTCGCAGGGCACCCAGTCCGTGCCCGGTCCCGTCCTCGACGTCCTCGCGCAGCTGAGCGCTGACACCGGGGAGACCGTCTCGCTGCTGCGCCGCCGCGGGGTGAGTGTCGAGTTCCTCACGACCGTCGAATCCCGGCAGCGTCTGCGCGTGGGGGAGCGGACGGGGACCGTGCTGCCGGCGCGGCTGACCTCGGGCGGCAAGGCCCTGCTCGCCGCCCTCGACGATGCGTCGATCCGGTCGCTCTACGCCGGGGGACGGACCCCGGCCGAACGCCTCGCCGCCCACGACCTCGTCAGACTGCTTGCGGAGATGACGGATGTGCGCCGCGTCGGCTATGCCCTCAACCTCCGCCAGACCGAGGCCGACATCAGCGCCCTCGGGATCGCTGTGCCCCGCGCCGCGGGCCTGCCGCCGCAGAACGCGGTGGCGCTCAGCGCACCGGCGGTGCGGACGAAGCAGCTGATCTCGGAGTCCTCGATCGACCTCGTGCGCCGCGCCTGTGCCGATCTGGCGCGCATCGCGGCGGAGATCGACAACCCGGAGCCCGGGAGCGCAGCCGAGCCCGACGGCGCGGCCGATACCGATTGACCCGCGCGAGCGGTCTCGCGCTCGTACACTGATCGCCCTGCCGTCTCTTCGTCGCCGCATGAGGTTCAGGAATGGCTCTTCAACTCCAGGACGAAATGGTCAGGTGTGCCCGCGCAGAATCTGCCCAGAACGACCTCAGCACGGCTGCGACCAGCCCAGCACGACTGCGACCAGCCCAGCGCGACCCCGCACGCCCGGCCGCCCAGCCCAGCGCGGCTGTGACCGGCCCAGCACGGCGCCGTGCGTCCAGCCGCCCCGTGCACTGACGCGGTGGAGCGACACCTACGCGGTGAACCGACACCTACGCGGTGAACCGACACCTACTCGCCGAACCGACGTTTCCGGTGCCCCGCGCTGCCGTTCTCCGGACGCAGAGTGTCGATCATCGAGTCCGAAATCGACACTCTGCGTCCGGAACTCCGGCAGAGGTGCGGGGAGGCATGCTCCTTGCGAGCGCGACCCGGTGGCATCCCGATGGTGCACGGGAAACCTGAACCCGCCCGCCGAAAATCGGACCATACCGACCTGAGGTCCCGCCGCCGTTACGCCGCCACCGTCACGCCGCCGCCGCCTCGGAGACGCAGTCACGGAGACGCCGACACGGCTGCGTGACGTCACGCCACCACCGACACGCCGCCGCCGTCACGTCGCCACCGCCCCGGAGACGCCGACACGGCCGCGTGTCGTCGCACCGCCTCGGCGCTCCCGGCAGATTCCGTCCAGCGGAATGTGCTCCCGCCCGCGCCCTGATCCTCGATAGCCTCGGCGCAGAATCAGCACTGCGGCCGAGGAGGTCCCGATGACGCGCCCTGCACCGACGATGACGAACCCAGATCCCACCGCGGAGGAAGCCGCGGAACTCGACGCGATGTACCAGACGATGGCCGCGGAGAACATGATCCCGCTGTGGACGCAGCTCGACGAGCTCATGCCGCCGACCCCCGCCTCGGCGGCGGTGCCGCACCTCTGGCAGTGGAAGACGCTGCTGCCGCTGGCCGAACGCGCCGGCGACCTCGTGCCCGTCGGCCGCGGAGGGGAGCGCCGCGCGATCGCGCTGGCCAACCCCGGCCTCGGCGGGGCCCCGTTCGCGACGCCGACGCTGTGGGCGGCGATCCAATACCTCGGCGGGCATGAGGTCGCCCCTGAGCACCGGCACTCGCAGAACGCGTTCCGCTTCGTCGTCGAAGGGGAGGGCGTGTGGACGGTCGTCAACGGCGATCCCGTGCGGATGTCACGCGGGGACTTCCTGCTCACCCCGGGCTGGAACTTCCACGGACACCACAACGAGACCGATCAGCCGATGGCGTGGATCGACGGCCTCGACATTCCCTTCGTCCACTACGCCGACACGTCGTTCTTCGAGTTCGGCATCGACCGGGTCACCGACGAATCGACCCCGGACATCTCCCGGTCCGAGCGACTGTGGGGCCATCCGGGTCTGCGGCCGCTCTCGGGACTGGCGAACACTGTGAGCTCGCCGATCGGCGCCTACCGCTGGGAGCACACCGACCGCGCGCTCACCGAACAGCTGCGACTCGAGGACGAGGGCTTCCCCGCGACCGTCGGCCAGGGCCATGCGGCGATCCGCTACGTCAATCCGACGACCGGCGGGGACGTCATGCCGACGATCCGCGCCGAGTTCCATCGCCTGCGCGCAGGCACGAAGACCCCGGTGACCAGGCGCGTCGGCTCCGAAGTCGTCCAGGTCTTCGACGGACGGGGACGCATCCTCGTCGACGACCGGACGTTCGCGGTGGAGAAGGGCGACCTCGTCGTCCTCCCCTCGTGGTCGGCGGTGAGCGTGGAGGCCGACACCGGCCTCGACCTCTTCGCGTTCAACGACCGCCCCATCATCGAGACCCTGAATTTCGCTCGCACCCACGTCGAAGGAGAACACCAGTGAGACTTGCCACCATCGCCACCGGAACCCCCGCCGCCGGAACCGGCCCCGCCTCGGCCGCCGCCGTGCTCAGCGGCGATGACTACCTCGTCATCGACGGCTTCACCGACGTCGGCGAGCTGCTCGCCACCGAGAACTGGGAGGCCACCGTCGCCGAGGCGGTCGCGAACCCCGCGGCGACCGTGCCCGCTGCCGACGCCGAGGTGCTCCAGCTCATCACGCGCCCGGGCAAGATCATCTGCGTGGGGCTCAACTACCGCAGCCACATCCTCGAGATGGGACGCGACCTGCCCGCCTACCCGACGCTGTTCGCGAAGTTCGCCGAGACGCTGACCGGACCCTACGCCGACGTCCCGTTCGCTCCGGAGGACCCCGAGCTCGACTGGGAGGGCGAGCTCGTCGTCGTCATCGGCAGGTCGGTCCGCCGCGTCGATGAGACCGAGGCGGCTGCGGCGATCGCCGGCTACACGATCGCCAACGACATTTCGATGCGCGGCTGGCAGTTCCGGACGAAGGAATGGCTGCAGGGCAAGATGTGGGAGGACTCGACCCCGCTCGGTCCGGTCCTGACCACCGCTGATGACTTCGACCCCGCCGAGGCGGTGCTCACGACCACCGTCAACGGCGAGGTCATGCAGGAGCATGCGATCGGCGACCTCGTGTTCTCCCCCGCTCACCTCGTCTCCTACATCTCGACGATGATCACGCTCGAACCCGGCGACATCATCCTCACCGGGACCCCCGGCGGGGTCGGGCGGGCCCGTGACCCGCAGGTCTACCTCTCAGTCGGCGACGAGGTGACCGTGTCGATCGACGGGATCGGACAGATCGCCAACCGGATCGTCGACGCGTCCGATCCCGGCGAACCCGCTGCCGGCCGCCTCGCGGCGGCGGGCAATGCCGTCGACGCGGGCAGTGCCGTCGACGCAGGCAGCGCCGTCAACGCAGGCTGAGGCCCATGGTCGCCCGACACGATCTCACGACTGATCCCGAACTCCGGGACGAACTGCTCACCGTCCGCCGCGGCACGGCGTTCTTCGCCCGGAAGGTCACCGAACTCTCCGACGCCGACTTCGATGAGCCGAGCCTCCTGCCCGGTTGGTCGCGGCGCCACCTCATCGCCCACGTCGGCTACAACGCCCGCGCCCTGACGCGCCTCGTCCAGTGGGCCAACACCGGTGTCGAGACGCCGATGTACGACTCGTCCGAGGCTCGCGACGCCGAGATCGACTTCGGTGCGACCCTGCCCGTGCGCGCCCTGCGCCATCTCATCGAGCATGCCGCGATCAGCCTCGACGTCGAATGGCGCGACAGCCCGGATGCGGCGTGGGAGGCGAGAGTGCGCACCGCGCAGGGACGGGAGGTTCCGGCCCGGGAGACCGTGTGGATGCGGACCCGCGAGGTCTGGCTCCACGCGATCGACCTCGACAACGGGGCGCGCTTCTCCGACGTCCCCGGCCCCGTCCTCTCCCGGCTCCTCCGCGACATCACGGGAGCCTGGCGAGCCCGGGGCACCGACACGGGACTCGTCGTCGCGGTCGACGGATGGCCAGACCGCCTCGGCGATGTCGAGTCCGACTCCCCGACCATCGTCAGCGGGGAGCTGCCGGATCTCGTCCGCTGGGCATCGGGTCGCGGTGACACCGGAGTGGCGTCATCGACGGGAGAGATCCCACCGGCGCCGAGGTGGATCTAGCCGTCCCCGGTGAGGGGACGGAACCGCCGGCGAGAGGCTCACCTGCAGCGATCACCGCAGGTGAGCCTCTCGTCGGCCCCGGAGGAGACTCCCCGGTGCGGGACGTGCGGGTTCAGCTGCGGTCGGTCGCCTGCCAGGCCGCGACCTCATCGCGGGCGAGCTGAGCGGCCTGCCCGACATAGGTCGCCGGGGTGAGCGCGGTGAGACGGGCCGTCTCCTCCGCGGGCAGACCGAGACCGGAGACGAACTCCTGAAGATCGGCCTGGTGGATGCGCTTGCCGCGGGTGAGCTCCTTGAGCTTTTCGTACGGGTTCTCCATGCCGGGCACGCCCTGGAGGCCGGCGGCGCGCATCACCGACTGGATCGCCTCGCCGAGCACCTCCCAGTTCGCATCGAGGTCTGCGGCCAGCGCGTCCTCGTTGATCGCGAGCTGGCCGAGGCCCTTGACGAGGTTGCCCAGCGCGAGCACCGAATGGCCGTACGCGACGCCGATGTTGCGCTGCGAGGTCGAATCCGTGAGGTCACGCTGCATCCGCGAGGTGACGAGGGTCGCGGCGAGCGAATCGAGCAGTGCCGAGGAGAGCTCGAGATTCGCCTCGGCGTTCTCGAAGCGGATCGGGTTGACCTTGTGCGGCATCGTCGACGAGCCGGTGGCACCGGCGACGGGGATCTGCTTGAAGTAGTTCATCGAGATGTACGTCCACATGTCGGTCGCGAGGTTGTGCGCGATCCGGTTGAACCGGGAGATGTCGGCGAAGAGCTCGGCGTCCCAGTCGTGCGACTCGATCTGCGTGGTCAGCGGGTTGAACGTGAGGTCGAGGCTGCCCTCGACGAAGGTGCGCGCGATCTGCGGCCAGTCCGCACCGGGGACCGCGGCCAGGTGGGCGGAGTACGTGCCGGTGGCGCCGTTGATCTTGCCGAGGAAGTCCGTCGCGGCGATCCGCTCGTACTGGCGGCGCAGCCGGTGGACGAAGACGGCGAGCTCCTTGCCCATTGTCGTCGGGGTGGCGGGCTGGCCGTGCGTGTGGGCGAGCATCGGGACCTCGGCGAGGCTCTCGGCGGTCTCGGCGAGGGTGTCGATGAGGGCGCGGGCGCGGGGGAGCCAGACCTCCTCGGTGGCGCCCTTGATGCCGAGCGCCCACGAGAGGTTGTTGATGTCCTCCGAGGTGCAGCAGAAGTGGACGAGTTCGCTGAGATCCTCGGCGCCGATCGCCACTAGCGCGTCCTTGATTGTGTATTCGACGGCCTTGACGTCGTGCACGGTGACCGCCTCATGGGCGGCAAGCGTGGCGATCGTGTCCGCGTCGAACCCGTCGGCCCACTTCCGCAGGGCCGTGACCTCCGCCTCGGTGAGGGTGCGCACACCGGGAATCACGGAGTTCTGCGCGAGGTGGATGAACCATTCGACCTCGACCCGGATGCGGTTGCGGTTGAGGGCGGCCTCGGAGAGGTGATCGACGAGGTCAGCGGTGTCTTTGCGGTAACGGCCGTCGAGCGGTCCGAGGGCGATGGCGGGCGAGACTTCAGCGAGTGAAACGGTCGGCATGACCTCATTTTCTCACGGGCCCGGCACCGTCCACTCACGGGCACGGTACCGCTCACTCACGGGTCGGTGCCTGTGGACGGCGCAGGGACTCGCGTGCGTGGGGCCTGTGGACGCTCAGTCGCTGTCCACAGGGGCGACGCCGGGTCTTCAGCGGAAGCGCGCCCGTCTCTTAGGGTGCCGGGACAGGATCGGGCACCGGGCCCGTGCCGGTCTCCTCGTACAGGGGAGGGGAACCGGCCCGTGCAGCAGACGGGGGCACGGGTCGTGCAGGGCTCGTGCAGCCGACGAGCACTGGGCTCGTGCAGCCGACGAGCACCGGGCTCGTGCAGCTGTCAGGGGCACAGCTCGTGCAGCTGACAGCGACACAGCTCGTGCAGGGGAAGGGGATGGAGCGATGATCACCGACGAACTCGCGGCCAGCCGCGACGGGTGGCGGCAGCGGGCCAATGAGCTGCGCTCGCTCGCGACCGCCGCCCGGCAGATCGACGGATGGGACTCGCCCGCCGGCAGGATGCTCGTCGACCGGCTCGGTTCGTGCGCCGAGGCGATCGCGGGCCTCGCCGACCGGGCCGACGACCTCGCCGAAGCCTACGACCTCCACCTGCAGGTCGTCTCCGTCGGCGGACGGATCCAGCTGTGAGAAGGAGGGGATGATCGTGACGGAGGCAGGCCACGGGCACGCCGCCGACGGGCACGCCGGGGAACACCACGCCACCGAGCGGCTGCTCGCGTCCCGGCACGTGCTCAACCACGACCGGGCGGCGGCCAAGGACAGTGTGCTCGGCACCCGGTGGATCACCGTCGATCTCGAGCGGATCCGGCGGCTGCCCCACCGTCTGCGCTGCCTGTGGCCGAAGCAGCTGCTGCCCACCGGTGACCGCGCGGGTGCAGCCTCATCCCGGGCGACCACCTCGGCGGGAATGGTCGTCACCCCGACCGCGGCCGGCCTGCCCGAGCATCCCACCGACGTCGTCCGACCCCGCGACCTCGACGTCCTCTCCGCCTGGCTCGCCGGCTTCGCGAGCGAACTCAATCTCACGCGGTTCCGGCTCGGCATCGTCGTCGGCGGCGCAGACGCCGCCCTCACCCTCGAGATCGCCGTCTGCGCCGACACTGCCCTCGCGATACTCGCCCTGCGCGGCTCGGACTTCTCCGACTTCGCCGGGTTCGAGTTCCTCCGCCGCCTCGACATCACCGATCTCGCCGTCGTCGGTGAGGAGCTCACCGACCTCATCACCGGCGACTGCGTCCTCACCCTCACGTATGCCGGGGTGCGGACCCGGTCCGGGATGGAGTTCCTCCACCGGCAGAGCGACTCCTGGCACCGTCCGCTCCTCGAGCGCGGCGCGGCCGGGGTGACCGTGGCGGAGATGGAGGACGTCGGCGCCGAGGCGGTGCGGATGCTCATCGCGGCCACCCTCACCGAGCTCACCCGCACCGAGGAGGCGGCCCGATGATCGCCACGCGCACCCGCGGCGGGGGTCGGATGACGATCGACGACCGGGCCGAGCTCAGCGGCACCGACCTCGACCGGATCGTCCGGCGCATCGGCGATCTCAATGCCGCAGGCGCCGTCGCCGACTTCGACCTCGCCACCCTGCTCACCCAGGTGCCCTCGCCCCTGACCGCGCTCAACCTCGACCGCGCACGGATCGTCTACCACCAGCACCTCACCCTCGTCCTCCTCGAACTCGAAGCCACCACGCTCGCGATCCGAACGGCGGCGCTCGCCTACCGGGAGGCGGAGAAGGGGGTGAGTGAGGTCTTCGGCGGACTCCTCGACGGGCTCGGCTACGTCACCGGCCGCGTCATCGCCATCAGCCTGCCCGTCGTCATCCCCACAGCCGTCGTCGTCGGGATCCCGGTCTACGCCGCGGCTACGGTCCTCGATGCGGTCGGTGCCGACGACCTCGTCGAGCAGCGGTTCGGGATCGACCTCGCACAGACGGCGGATCGGCTCAAGGAGGACCTCACCCGTCTCGTGTTCGAGAACTCGGACGCCACGGGCGCCGTCATCGAACACGTCCTGCCCGGCATGGTCGTCGGGTTCCTCGGATTGCCGCCGCAGCTGCTCGCCGTCGACAGCGACACCACCCTGTGGCCCCACGACTCCGGGTCGATGACCGCCTGGGTGCTCGCCGCGGCGAACCTCGTCGGACTCCTCACCCCCTCCGAAGTCGAGGTCTGGAAGGCGGAGGGTCTCACCCCCGCCCATGCGAAGCCGCCGGCCGATGTCGCCGAGCTCTACAGCAGGGAGGCCGCGCAGCACCGCGGCGTCGACTCGGGGCAGGTGCGCATCGAGGAGGTGAGGTCACCGGACGGCACGACCCGCTACATCGTCTACGTGCCGGCCACCACCGACTGGTCGCCGGAGCCGGGGGAGAACACGACCGATCTGACGACGAACGTCGAGGGCATGGCCGGCAACGACACCGTGATGCGCGAAATGGTCCGGCAGGCCATCGCCGACGCCGGGATCGGCAGCGACGCCGAGGTCATGCTCGTCGGCTACTCCCAGGGCGGCATCACCGCCGGCTCCCTCGCGGCGGATCCGGCGTTCCTCGCCGACGTCAACGTCACGGCACTCGTCACCGTCGGCGCCCCGATCTCCGACTTCGCCATCGACGAGAGCGTCGACGTGCTCGCCATCGAACACGAACAGGACCTGGTGCCCGACCTCGACGGGAACGAGGACCCCACTCGGGACCGCTGGACGACGATCACCGTCGACTACGACCCCGACGAGCTGCGGACGGCCCCGAACCTCGCCGACAAATCCGACGCCGAACTCGATGAGATGTTCTCCTCGGCCGGCGCCGCGCATTCCTCCGCGGCGTACTCGGCATCACTGGCTCTCATGGTCGGTGCCGGGCATCCGGCACTGCGGCGCTTCACCTCCCGCAATGCCGGGTTCTTCACCGGAGACATCACGGAGACGAGGGACTACCAGGGCAAGCGGAAGCGGAACTGAGCGGGGACGGGAGCGGCGGGACCAACCCTTCGACATGCGACTCTTTCACGTGCGGTGGTCGGACTCCCAACCACCTCGGCGAGGATCGACAATTCCGCCTCCGGGCTTTGGCGACGCCCGCCAGGACATCGGTGCCATCCGTAGGCTGACCACGACCGATGCATTTCGACGTCGCTGCGGACCACCGGTTCGCAGCGGTGCCGACAGCACCCTGGCGGTGGCACGGGCACCCCGGATTCTGTATCGTAGGGGTACCTGTGAATCAGATCACGCGAGGGCGATTCCTTCCACCAGAGGCGTTGCCCGCAGCACACTGTCCGCCACCGGTCACCTCCGGTGCTGTAAGGACCTTGAGAATAAGGAGAGCTGAAATGACCTCGAACATTTCAGTGGGATCCGGGACTGCCCACAGTCAGTCAGCGGAGCCTCGCATGATTCAGATGCTCACCGAGGACGGCAACCGCGTTGCCTCGGGCGAGTACGACGCCTTCGCCGCAGAGCTCACCGATGAGGATCTGCGCGGGTTCTACCGGGACATGGTCCTCGTCCGCCGCGTCGATGCGGAGGGTGCAGCCCTGCAGCGCCAGGGTCAGCTGGGACTGTGGGCCCCGATGTTCGGCCAGGAGGCCGCCCAGATCGGCATGGGCCGCGCCGCCCGCCCCCAGGACTTCGTCTTCCCCACGTACCGTGAGCACGGTCTCGCGTACACCCGCGGCGTCGAACCCGAAACGCTGCTCGGCATCTTCCGCGGGCAGAACCACGGCGGCTGGGACCCGCAGGAGCACCGCTTCCACACGTACACGATCGTCATCGGCTCGCAGACCCTCCACGCCGCCGGCTACGCCATGGGTGTGTCGATGGACGGCGACGTCGGCACCGGTGACCTCGAACGCGACACGGTGGCCATCGCGTGCTTCGGCGACGGTGCGACCTCGCAGGGCGACGTCTCGGAGGCGCTGACCTTCGCCGGTGCCTTCCACGCCCCGGTGCTCTTCTTCTGCCAGAACAACCAGTGGGCGATCTCCGAGCCGACGAACGTCCAGACCCCGGCCCCGCTCTACAAGCGCGGCGAGGGATTCGGCGTGCCCGGCATCCGCGTCGACGGCAACGACATCATCGCGATGTACGCCGTGGCCCGCGCGAGCCTAGACTCGGTGCGCTCCGGCAACGGCCCGATGCTCATCGAGGCCTACACGTACCGTCGCGGTGCGCACACCACCGCCGACGACCCGACGAAGTACCGCGACCGCGCCGAAGAGGAGATCTGGGCCGACCGCGACCCGATCACCCGTCTGCGCGCCTACCTCGAGAAGCACTCGGACACCGATGAGTCGTTCTTCGCCGAGGTCGACGCCGAGGCGGACACGCTCGCCGCGCGCATCCGCCACAACTGCATGACCATGGAAGACCCCGACGGTGTCGAGATGTTCGCTCACGTCACCTCCGAACCTCACCCCCTCGTCGATGAGGAACGTGCGGAGTACCTCGCGTACCAGTCCTCATTCGCCGATGCAGGTGAGGCCTGATGGAGAAACTTCCGCTTTCCAAGGCGATCACAGCCGGTCTGCGCAAGGCCATGGAGGACGACCCGAAGGTCGTCCTCATTGGTGAGGACATCGGCAAGCTCGGCGGTGTCTTCCGCGTCACCGAGGGCTTGCAGAAGGACTTCGGCCCGCAGCGCGTCATCGATGCGCCGCTCGCCGAATCCGGGATCGTCGGCACCTCGGTCGGCATGGCGATCCGCGGCTACCGACCCGTCGTCGAGATCCAGTTCGACGCGTTCATCTTCCCCGCCTACGACCAGATCGTCACCCAGGTCGCCAAGCTCTACAACCGCACCCTGGGCAATGAGCGCATCCCGATGGTCATCCGCGTGCCCTACGGCGGCGGCATCGGCTCGCCCGAGCACCACTCGGAGAGCCCCGAGACCGTCTTCGCCCACCATGCGGGACTCAAGCTCATCAGCCCGTCGAACGCCAACGACGCGTACTGGATGATCCAGGAGGCGATCCGCAGCGACGACCCGGTGATGTTCTTCGAACCCAAGCGCCGGTACTGGCAGCGCGGGGACGTCGACACCTCGGCGAAGGACCTCGGCATGCACGACGCCCGCGTCGTCTCCGAGGGCACCGACGTCACGCTCGTGGCGTACGGACCCCTCGTGCCCACCGCGGCCGATGTCGTCGCGGCCGCCGCCGAGGAGGGCAAGAGCGTCGAGCTCATCGACCTCCGCAGCCTCAACCCGATCGACTTCACGACGATCGAGAAGTCCGTCCAGAAGACGGGTCGCCTCGTCGTCGCCCACGAGGCACCGACGTTCCTCGGCCTCGGATCGGAGATCGCCGCCCGCATCTCCGAGCGCTGCTTCTTCAACCTCGAAGCCCCGGTCATCCGTGTCGGCGGCTACCACACGCCGTACCCCGGCTCGCGGATGGAAGAGCACTATCTGCCCGATCTCGATCGCATCTTCGACGGTGTCGACCGGGCCCTGGCCTACTGACGAAAGGAAGCAAGAATGGCGTTCGAATTCCCTCTTCCCGACGTCGGCGAAGGCCTCACCGAGGCGGACATCGTCTCCTGGAAGGTGGCCCCCGGCGACGAGGTGACGGTCAACCAGATCCTCGTCGAGATCGAGACCGCGAAGTCCCTCGTCGAACTCCCGAGCCCGCAGGCCGGGACCGTCGGCGCCCTCCTCGTCGAGGAGGGGCAGACCGTCGAGGTCGGGACCCCGATCATCCGCTTCGGAGGTGCCGATGATGCCGGCGCCGGCGCGGAGACGATGAGCGCACCGCACGCCGAGGCGACCGCCCCGGCCTCTGACGGTGCTGTGACCAGCGACGACGAGGGCGGTGCCACCCTCGTCGGGTACGGCGCCAAGGCCGCCTCATCGAAGCGCCGCCCCCGCAAGGGCGGGTCGGCCGCCGCGTCGCAGTCGGGTGCCGCGGAGGCCTCGGGCACGGCGGAGTCTTCCGGCCCCGCCGCGCCTGCGACAGCGCCCGCGCAGCCTGAAACCGGTTCGGCCGCGGCCGATGGCGCAGCTGAGTCTGCCGAGGCCGCCTCGGCGGGCAAGCCGCTGGCCAAGCCTCCTGTGCGCAAGCTCGCGAAGGACCTCGGCATCGACCTCGCATCGGTGACGCCCACCGGATCCCGCGGTGAGGTCACGCGCGCCGATGTCCAGGCCGCGGCCGACGGCACCGCGGCACCTGCTGCGACTGGAGCCACCGCGGCTGGGGCGACCGCCTCGGCGAGTGCTGACGTGGCCGCTCTCGAGGAGCGGATCCCGTTCAAGGGCGTCGTGAAGATGATGGCCAAGGCGATGGTCGACTCGGCGTTCACGATGCCGCACGTCACCGAGTTCCTCGATGTCGACGTCACCGAGACGATGGCGTTCGTCCGCCGTCTCAAGGCGTCGAAGGTCCTCGGGGAGGATGTGCGCGTGTCTCCGCTGCTCATCGTCGCGAAGGCCGTGGCATGGGCGGTGGCGCGGAACCCGCGGATCAACTCGACACTCGACGGCGATGACATCGTCGTCAGGAAGTACGTCAACCTCGGGATCGCTGCGGCCACGCCGCGCGGACTCATCGTGCCGAACATCAAGAACGCGCACACGATGGGCCTGACGCAGCTGGCGCAGGAGATGCAGGACCTCACGGCCCTCGCTCGTTCGGGCAAGACTCCGCCCGCTGACCAGGCCGGGGGCACGATCACGATCACGAATGTCGGCGTCTTCGGCGTCGATGCCGGAACGCCGATCATCAACCCCGGGGAAGCCGCGATCCTCGCCTTCGGGCAGGTGCGGAAGAAGCCGTGGGTCGTCGACGACGAGATCGTGCCGCGTGAGATCACGACCCTGTCCGTGAGCGCCGACCACCGCGTCGTCGACGGCGAGATCATCTCGAAGTTCCTCGCCGATGTCGGCCGCGGCCTCGAGGATCCGAGCGTCCTCCTCGCCTGAGGCCGACACTGGAGCCGCATATCACCCCGCGCACGAGGTGATATGCGGCTTCGGTCGTCTGAGGGAGGCGGATGCTGCCGACCACACCACTCGGCTCCCCAGACACCTCGTGCTGGCGACTGATGTGGAGTTCAGGGTTGGGCGTGCGAAGCCAGGGGTTGTGTTCGCCGCTGAGCGGAAAGGTGCCATTCCGTGGACGGTGAGCCGCTGCGGGTAGGGCGTCTCGCTGTCGGCAGTCCGAGCCGCCGCTCAGCGGAGGGGTGCCGCGGTGTCAGCTGTCGAGGTAGGCGCTGTTGTCCTCGGAGTACTCGCCGTCCTTGACGAGTCGCTTGGCGAGGCAGTGGTCGCGGTCGAGACCCCACGAGCGGCACTTGTCGAGCGCCGGCTTCGCATCGCTGTAGCCGGTGTCGACGACCGTCACCCAGTAGTCGCCGGACTTGTAGGCACTCCAGTCGCCGCTGTAGATGAGGATCGACCCGGGATACTTCACCTGGTTGGCTTTGAACTCGTCGAGGATGTCCTGTGCCGACCACGTCTTGCCGTCGGCTTCCAGTCCGACCTTCTTCGCGCTCACCTGGGTCACCCACTGGCCTTCGAGGTCTGCGGCCGCCTCGGTGCCTGACGTCACGAACCCGTCGAGCTCCTCTTCCGGGGTCCCGGTGGGCCGGACGAGTTCGTCCGAGGGCGTTGGCGCTGCCGAGCTCGACGCCTCTCCGCCGACGTCGACGGGCACCGTGCCGGACTCGGGGGCGAGCCAGCGCACACCGAAATAGCCGAGGAGTGCGAGCACCGCGAGGATCGCGGCGATGACGATGACGACCTTCGTGACCGACCCCTTGCGGGGGCCGGAGTCGGCGACGGCCGGACCGATGCCGGAATTCGGCCCCCCAGGGCCGTAGCCACCAGGACCGTAACTCCCAGGCCCGTAACTCCCAGGCCCGTAACCCCCAGGACCATAGCCCCCGGGCCCGTAGCCGCCCTGACCGTGCGCACCCGAACCACCCGGGCCGGGAACCCCAGCGCCGCCGGTCTCGAAGGCTCCTGCCTCGCCGGGGTCAGTGCCGAGGCCGGTCCTTTGGGCGGGCGCACCCGAGTGCCGGGCAGAGCCGGCCGCGTGGCCGGCCGCACCGCCGCTGCCGGCGGCATTGACGTGATCCTGGAACGGCGAGCTGCCCGCGGGGGCGAAGACATTGGCCCGACGAGTTCGCGAAAGGGGAAGGTCACCGGTGTGACGTTCGATGTATTCGTAGTAGGTCGAGCCATCGAACTCGGCATCGGCTGAGTGGGCGTCCGCTCCCTGCGACCCGGGCTGCGGACTCCGGCCGGATCGATCGGACGAATCCCAGTCATCACTGGTCGCGGGACGGATGCGCGGCCTCGGTGGAACGTCGCTCATCTGTCCTCCAGAGTGCCAGATGTGGTGGCAATCATCCTCTTACCTTGGCACGAGTTCGGTGGGTCTTCAACACGGTCAGGACGGCCTGACGGGCCTCCGTCGCCGAGGCGGTCGGACCCTGAGAACGGCGCCGAGACGCCCGCCGGCGGCCCCCTGACAACGCCGAACACCCGTGCGGCCACACCACAGCACGCGGGATCCGCGTGAACTCGGGCGACACGGCAGGGCCCCGGTCACCGCCGCGCGGCAGCGGCCTCTGCTCCGATCCGCCCGCCGCCTCGGCGCGAGCCCCGTGAATCCGGGGACGGTGTGAATTTGCTCTGAAGGCCGGAACGTCTCTAAACTGGATGTCTGTTGTGTCGTAACGGGCCCGTCCTCGACGGATCTGCTATGACCGACATGGTGCTCACCCACCGCTGCACTCCAGCTTCGGCCATCTCTCACAGGCTACGGCTTCAGCGCTGGTGAGACATCTCGCCCGAACGGGCAAGCCTGTTTCGGCGTACACAATTTCCATTGCGAACGCCGCGTGCTTGCGACTCGGACCCTTCGGACCGTCCTTCGACGTGCCTGCTCAGGGCCCGCGTGAGCACAGCAGCATCGCGAGAATTTGTTGATGTCTTCCGACATCGGCGCAAGCGAGTCAGGACCGTCGACCGGTTCAGCTCGGGCTTGTTTCGAGAGTCGGTAACTTGTGAACTGGAGGAGAGTCATGGCAGCAACCTGCCAAGTCACCGGGGCCGTTCCCGGTTTCGGACACAATGTGTCCCACTCGAAGCGCCGCACCAAGCGCCGCTTCAACCCGAACATTCAGACGAAGCGCTACTACGTTCCGTCGCTGCGTCGCAACGTCACCCTCAACGTGTCCGCCAAGGGCATCAAGGTCATCGACGTGCGCGGCATCGACTCCGTGGTCGCCGAACTCATTGCCAAGGGAGTGAAGCTCTGATGGCGAAGGCACAAGACGTTCGTCCGATCATCAAGCTCAAGTCGACCGCCGGCACCGGGTACACCTACGTGACCCGCAAGAACCGCCGCAACAACCCGGACCGTATCGTGCTCAAGAAGTACGATCCCGTCGTCCGCAAGCACGTCGATTTCCGAGAGGAGCGCTGAGCGCACATGGCCAAGAAGTCCAAGATCGCCCGCGACAAGCAGCGTCGCGTCATCGTTGAACGCTACGCAGAGCGCCGTGCGGCCCTCAAGCGTCAGCTCACCCACCCCGACAGCACCGACGAGCAGCGTGAAGAAGCACGCCTCGGCCTGCAGAAGCTTCCTCGCGATGCCTCGCCAGTGCGCGTGCGCAATCGTGACCAGGTTGACGGCCGCCCCCGCGGCTACCTGCGCAAGTTCGGACTCTCCCGTGTCCGCTTCCGCGAAATGGCACACGACGGCGAGTTGCCGGGCATCACGAAGTCCAGCTGGTAATCTCGAGGAAGTTCGTTATCGGAAAAACGGACCGGTAACCGACCGACTTGTCCTAAGGAGGACACTTTTATGGCTAAGAACCGCAGTGAGCTCGTTGCAGAAGTTGCCGAGAAGTCCGGCCTGACCCAGAAGCAGGTCTCGGATGTTCTCGACGGAGTCTTCGATGTCTTCTCCGACGTCGTCGACAAGGGCGAGAAGCTCACCATCCCGGGCTGGCTCTCCGTCGAGCGCACCGAGCGTGCCGCTCGCAAGGGCCGCAACCCGCAGACCGGTGAAGAGATCCAGATCAAGGCCGGCTACTCCGTCAAGCTGTCCGCTGGTTCGAAGCTCAAGGCTGCCGCCGGCGCCCCGAAGTGACCTTCGCGCTTCACGCGCACGAAGACCCGGATCGATCATCGGTCCGGGTCTTCTGCTGTCCGGGCTGAGGCATCCGTCGCCGAGGCGGGGCGCCGTGTCCGTGAACGTCGAGCGCGGATTCCCAGGGAGATCTGCGCCACCTCGGCGGGTGCGAATTGGCAGGGGGGAAGCCCGGGACGATATCCTTGGGGCTATGGATTCAGCGGCGGGCAGGCACCTGTGACCTCCAAGATCATTGCACCGCTCGTCGGTTTCACCACGCGGGCCGCCGTGCCCATCGTCGTAGTCGTCGGCCTCATCGTGGGATTCCTCGCGATGCTCTACACCGGCGCCGCCGAGGCGACTCTGCTCAACGACCCCGGCCGTGTCGTCCGCTTCGGGCTCCCCGCGGCCAAGTCCCTCTTCAACGTCGCGATGTCGGTGACCATCGGGTCCCTGCTCTTCGCCCTCCTCATCCTCCCGCGCACGCAGGGCCGCACACGGCACAAGGGCGGGAAGAAGGCCGGTGAAGCCGACCAGCCGCCGCTCGACGCACTCTGGGAGAAGTCACTGAAGATCGCCGAGGTCGCCTCGGTGGCGTGGACCGTCTCCGCGGTCGCCGTCCTCATCTTCACCTTCATGGACACCGTCGGCGCCCAGGCCTACATCGACTTCTCCAACCAGCTCGGCGTCTTCGTCACGCAGATCGCCTTCGGGCAGCTGTGGACGCTCATCGTCGTCCTCATCGCCGTCGCCTCGACGCTGTGCTTCGGCTCCCGGTCCTACCTCGGAATCGCGTTCGCCGGGCTCATCTCCATCAGCGTGATGATCCCCATGGCGCTCATGGGCCACTCCGCGCAGGCCTCGGGTCACACGCAGGCCGTCAACAGCATCGGCCTCCACCTCCTCGGCGTGACGATCTGGCTCGGCGGTCTCCTCGTCGTCGCCCTCCTCGGCGGCCGCCTCGCGAAGTCACCGCACCTGAGCACGATCATCAGCCGGTACTCGTCGTACGCGCTCTTCGCGTTCGTCCTCGTCGCGTTCTCCGGCGTCGTCAACTCGCTTCTGCGCGTCCAGTCCTTCGCCGACCTCATGACCCCGTACGGGCAGGTCATCATCGGCAAGGTCATCGGCACGATCCTCCTCGGCCTCATCGGCTTCTGGCACCGCCGCTACGTCATCGCGCGCCTCGGCACCGTCGCCTCGGTGACCGCGGAGTTCTGGCGCCTCATCATCACCGAGTTCGTCATCTTCGGCGCGACCATGGGCCTGGCCGCCGCACTGGCCCGGTCGCAGCCGCCCGTGCCCCAGGAACCGGTCGGCAATCCCACGCCTTCCGAGATCCTCTCCGGGGAGCCGCTGCCCCCGCAGCCGACGTTCTCCCGCTACTTCACCGAATGGTCGGTCGACCCGCTGTGGCTCGTCATCGCTGTGGGCCTGGGCCTCGCGTACGTCGCCGGGTTCATCCATCTCAAGCGCCGAGGCGATTCCTGGCCGGTCGCGCGCCTCGTCTGCTGGCTCGTCGGCATGGTGCTCCTCATCTACGTCACCTCGGGCGGTCCCGTCGTCTACGGCGAGGTGCAGTTCTCCGCGCACATGATCCAGCACATGCTGCTCGTCATGGTCGTGCCGATCCCCATGGTCCTCGGCGCGCCGATCACCATGCTCATGCGGGCGACGACCCCGCGCACCGACGGTTCCCGCGGCATCCGCGAATGGGTGCTCTGGCTCGTCCACACGCCGTACCTGCGGTTCCTCGCGAACCCCGTCGTCGCGAGCGTCAACTTCGCCGGGTCCCTCGTCGTCTTCTACTACGCGGGTCTCATGCGGTACGCGCTCGAGTACCACCTCGGACACGAGCTGATGATCTTCCACTTCCTCGGCGCCGGCTACCTCTTCGCCCAGTCGCTCATCGGCGTCGACCCCGGGGTCAAGCGGTTCCCGTACCCGCTGCGGCTGCTCACGCTGCTCATCACGATGGCCTTCCACGCGTTCTTCGGCATCTCCCTGCTCAGCTCCGAAGTCCTCATCGAAGGCAACTGGTTCGGCAACATGGGCACCGACTGGGGCTACACCGCGATCGAGGACCAGCAGAAGGGCGGCGCGATCGCGTGGGGCATCGGCGAGCTGCCGACCCTGTTCCTCGCGATCATGGTCGCCTTCCAGTGGTCGAAGTCCTCGGATCGCGAAGCCAAGCGGGTCGACCGGCGCGAAGCCCGGACGAACGACGCCGAGCTGCGCGCGTACAACGACATGCTCGCCACGATGGCCGAAAGCGATTCCCGCGCCGAACAGCGCCGCAGCTGACGCGGCCGGGGTGCGGGTCCTCGTGACCGGGTCGCCTCGTCGGCGGTAGCCCCCCGTTGGCGCACAGGAGGCCCGAGTGCACCGGCACTCTGGTGGCACGCCCGCCCCGGCGCCACCCGGCCCGCACTGTCGTACGGGACACCCGACCGCCTCGACGCCGCTGACCCCGCGCCACCCTGACACCGCCGATGCACGGGACGTCCGGTCACCTCGGCGAGGTCGCGCACGTCTGCGCACGACGCACACCCGCTGTGCACGAATATGCACAGGAAATTCTCGTTTTCGCGCCTCGGTGCATCCCAATCGCCTGTGAAGTAGCGCACACTGAGAGGGAACCGCCATCACCGGATCACGGTGAGGATCGGTGTGCGCAGACCCGTGAGAGCTCTCATCGCCGAGAGTCCTGCCACGGCCGCCGCACCGGACACGGTGACAGGTCAGCACGATCAGCCCGCAGAGTCGCGGCGCGGATCGGAGAAATCGAGGAGAGTCATGACTGCACAGAGCCCCACGGAGAGGAAGTCGGTGCGCGCGCAGCTGCGCAAGGTCGTCGCCGCGTCGATGGCCGGCACGGTCGTCGAATGGTACGAGTTCTTCCTCTACGGGTCAGCGGCGACGCTGGTGTTCAACCACATCCTGTTCCCGCCGTCGGACAATCCGCTCACGCCGATCCTGCTCGGCTTCGCGACCTACGCCGTCGGCTTCATCGCTCGTCCCATCGGCGGCATCGTCTTCGGCCACTACGGTGACAAGTTCGGGCGCAAGAAGCTCCTGCAGCTCTCGATCATCCTCGTCGGCGCCGCGACGTTCCTCATGGGCTGTCTGCCGACCTTCGGGCAGATCGGCTACCTCGCGCCGATCCTCCTCGTCCTCCTGCGCATCGTCCAGGGCTTCGCGGTCGGCGGCGAATGGGGCGGGGCGGTGCTCCTCGTCGCCGAGCACTCCCCGGACAAGGAGCGCGGCTTCTGGGCGTCGTGGCCGCAGTCGGGTGTGCCGTTGGGCAATCTGCTCGCCACCGGCGTCCTCTTCGTCCTCACCGCGACCCTGAGCGAAGAGGCCTTCCTCTCGTGGGGCTGGCGCATCGCGTTCTGGCTCTCGGCGGTCATCGTCCTCATCGGCTACTACATCCGCACCCGGGTCTCCGACGCCCCGATCTTCGAGAAGATCCAAGCCGAGGAGATCGAGGAGGGCGTCGACTACGGCGTCAAGGCCGTCTTCAAGCGCTACCCGCGTGAGGTCTTCACCGCGATGGGTCTGCGGCTGGTGGAGAACATCCACTACTACCTCGTCGTCACCTTCTCGATCACCTACCTCGCGGTCGTTGCGAAGATCGAGGCGAGCGAGATCCTCGGCCTCCTCCTCGGCGCGCACGCGATCCATGCGCTGCTCGTGCCGATGATCGGTGCCCTCGGCGACCGGATCGGCCGCAAACCGCCGTACGCGATCGGCATCATCCTCACTGCGTCGTGGGGCTTCTTCGCCTTCCCGATGTACGACACCGGCAATCCCGGGCTCATCTTCCTCGCCCTCCTGCTCGGCCTCATCTTCCACGGGTTCATGTATGCCGGCCAGCCGGCGATCATGGCCGAGATGTTCCCGACCCGGATGCGCAACTCCGGTGTCTCGACCGGGTACCAGGTCACGGCGATCGTCGCGGGGTCCTTCGCGCCGATCATCGCGACCGCGCTCCTCGACGAGTTCCACTCCTCGATCCCGATCGCGATCTACCTCGCGGTGGCGGCGCTCATCTCGCTCGTCGCGCTGATCTTCACGCGCGAGACGAAGGGCATCGACCTCCACTCGCTCGACCATGCCGACAAGGTCCGCCGCGGAGTCGTCGCCGGCTGAGCGGGAAGTGCCCCGGCTGAGCGGGCGGGTCGTCGCCGGCGGCTGCGGTCGTCCTCCCCTCGCCGAGGCGGGGCGACGACCACGGCCAGGTGCATTCCGTGCGGGGCGTGGGGGGAGTGGGTACGCGTCGGCCGATCGGCGCGGTGGCATGGCCCCGCCTCGGCGAAGATCCACCGGCCGTCGCGGTGAGGTGAGACGATGGCACCCGGCGCGGACCGGTCGGGCCACCGACTGCTCTGACCGGTCGGGCCACCGACTGCACTGTCCGACAGACGAACGAGGAATGAGGATGAGGAATGACTGTTGATCTCACCGGCAAGCGGGCGCTCGTCACCGGCGGCGCCTCCGGTCTCGGCAAGGCGATGTGCGAGACGTTCGCCGCCGCCGGAGCGACGGTCACCGTCGCCGACGTCGACGCGGAGGCGGCCGGAGCGGTCGCCGAGTCCATCGGCGGACAGGCGTGGGTGGTCAACCTCGCCGACACCTCGGCGCTCGAGGGGATCGACATCGACGTCGACATCCTCGTCAACAACGCCGGCATCCAGCGGATCCACCCGATCACGGAGTTCCCGCTCGAGGAATGGCGGCTCATCATGACCCTTATGCTCGAGGCGCCGTTCGTGCTGACGAAGGCCGCGCTGCCGGCGATGTACGCCCGCGGGTGGGGGCGGGTCATCAACCTCTCGTCCGTCCACGGGCTGCGCGCCTCGGCGAACAAGTCCGCATACGTCGCCGCCAAGCACGGGCTCATGGGGCTGACGAAGACTACGGCGCTCGAGGCGGGTGCCCACGGCGTGACGTGCAATGCGATCAACCCCGGCTACGTCCTCACGCCCCTGGTCAAGGGGCAGATCGCCGAGCAGGCGCGGACGAACGGGATCAGCGAGGACGAGGTGCTCGAGAAGGTGTTCCTCGGGCACGCGGCGGTCCCGAAGCTCGCCGAGCCCGAGGACATCGCCGCCCTCGCCCTCTTCCTCGCCAGCGACGCGGCCGGCGTCGTCACGGGAGCCGCCCACAGCGTCGACGGCGGATGGACCGCCGCCTGAGTCAGCCTGCGGGCAACGCGGCCACTCTGGGACGAGTCGCCCTCCGCCCGGAGGGTGGCTGAGCCCAAGCGGTCCCGCGGTTCAGAGCACTTCGAGGACCGCGCGCACGCCGGCGCTGCGCAGCGCTTCGTGGCGCACCGACGCCCAATAGGACACGCGTTTCGAGAAGAGTTCGGGCAGCACTTGGACGAGTCGACTGTTCCCGCGCGCCGTGAAATCCGGGAGGATCCCGATGCCGACCCCGCCGGCGGTGGCGAGCACATGCGCCTGCACCGAGGTGGAGCGGAAGAACCCCTTGCCCGCGGGCAGCTCCGCGGCCGCCTCGTCGAGGTCGTCGACCTGCAGGGAGTTCTCGATGTAGTAGACGATGCGGTGATCGGCGAGGTCGTCGAGCGTGCGCGGCTGCGGATGCGTGCGCAGGTACTCCTGCGAGGCGTAGAGCTGGAGGCGGTAGTCGCGGATCCGCTTGGCGGCGCTGCGCGGGGCGTCCGGTCGACCGACGACGACTTCGATGTCGACGCCCGACCGATACTGCCGAGCGCGCTGTGTGGCGGTGATGAGCTCGATCTGCAGACCGGGATGGCGCAGCTGCAGGGACGTCAGGGCGGGGACCGCGAACTCGAGGGCGAACGCCTGCGGGCAGGCGAGGCGGATGGTCCCCGACAGTGCGGCGGTCTCATGGGCGTCGATGCGGCCGAGCGCGGCCTCGATGTCCTCGGCGATCGGCAGCAGCTGTCGCCCCGCGGTGCTCAGCTCCCAGCCGTCGGGCGAGGCGACGAGGACGCGCTGGCCGTACGCCTTCTCGAGGGCGGCGATCCGCCGGGACACGGTCGTGTGGTTGAGTCCGAGACTGTGCGCGGCCGCCGTGAACTTCCCCAGCCGCGCGACGGCGAGGAGGGTGAGCAGATCCTCCGGTGAGATCTGCCTGCCGGAACCGGTGGGTGCGTGAGCGGCCATAGTCTCTTCATTCTATCTGCGTGCGCGCACATTGCGGGTGCGGAAGAGGTGCCTTCCTGGGCTGATCTCCGCACCGCCTGCTGGCGTACTGTGAAGGGGAACACATGAACAGTTGATGCGAGGAGGCATGCGATGTCGACGATTGGATGGATCGGCCTGGGGAACATGGGTCGACCGATGACGGCGAACCTGGTCAAGGCCGGTCACACGGTCAAGGGCTTCGATGTGGTGCCGGACGCCGTGACCGCGGCAGCGGCCGATGGGGTCACCCCGGTGGGTTCGATCGCCGAGGCGGTCGCCGGTGCCGACATCGTCTTCACGATGCTGCCGAAGGGCGAGCATGCGCGAGCCGTCTACCTCGGCGACGACGGAGTGCTCGCCAATGCGGACACGAGCACCCTCCTCGTCGACTCCTCGACGATCGACTTCGATTCCGCGCGTGAGCTGCACAAGGACGCCGCCGAGGCGGGCTTCCGCTTCATCGACGGCCCCGTCTCCGGCGGGGTCACCGGCGCCCAGGCCGGAACTCTGACGTTCATGCTCGGCGGCGACGACGCCGATGTCGAGACGGCGCGGCCCTTCATCGAGCCGATGGCCGGCAACATCTTCCATGCCGGAGGTGAAGCCGCAGGTCAGGCCGCGAAGATCGTCAACAACATGATGCTCGCCATCAGCCTTGAGGGCGTTGTCGAAGGCGCCGTCCTCGCGCAGCGCTTCGGCCTCGACCCGAAGGCGTTCTACGACATCGCGAAGGTCTCCTCGGGCGATTCGTGGCCGCTGCGCACGTGGTATCCGGTGCCCGGGGTGACGGAGACCGCGGCGTCGAACAACGACTTCAAGCCCGGTTTCGCGACCGCGCTCATGCACAAGGACGTCGGTCTCGCACTCGCCGGCGCCGAGTCCCAGGGCGTCGATCTGCCGGCGGCCTCCCTCGTCTACGCCCAGCTGCAGAAGCTCGTCGACGAGGGCCTCGAGGGACTCGACACGACGGCGATCATCAAGAACATCGACCCCGCGGCTCCGGGCCTGCCGACGAAACCGTAAGCCAACAGCTCGCTGTTCCGCACACGCCCGCGTTGAGGAACTGTGCGCCGCCTCCATGGCGGCCACCCTGGTTGTGCGCCGGGTTCATGGCGATTTTCGCACTGAGATCGCCATGAACCTGGCGCACAATCGCACTGGATGTTCCGCACAATCCGGGTCGTGCGATGAGTGTCCGGTCGGCTCGGGCCCACACCCACTCTCGAACGCCTGTGCGATGGTGCCGCAGACGTGCCGACCGCGGCCAGGCCGCGCTCATGCGAGACTGGGAGCATGAGTTCGACCGACACCCTGACCGCAGACGAATCCGCTGACATCCGCGCCCGCCTCGACGAGGTGGCCGAGCGCACCGCAGCCGCCGCGCAGGCCTCCGGGCGCGACGCCGACGCCGTACGGATCCTCCTCGCGACGAAGACGCAACCGGCGGAGAAGATCCGGGTCGCGCTCGAACACGGCTTCGGTCTCATCGGGGAGAACAAGGTTCAGGAGCTCGTCGCGAAGGCCGACGACCTCGCCGACCTGCCCCATGAGTCCCACCTCATCGGTCCGTTGCAGAAGAACAAGGTCAACCACACCCTCCGGCATGCGCAGTGCATCCAATCGATCGACTCCCTCGACCTCGCGACGAAGATCGACAACCGCCTCGGCGTCATCGACAGCACCGTCGATGTCTTCGTCCAGGTCAACACCTCCCGTGAGGACTCGAAGTCGGGTGTCGCACCGGAGGACGCCGAGGCGCTCGTCACTGCCGTGCGCGAGCTGCAGCGCCTGCGCCTGCGAGGTCTCATGACGATCGGACTGCCGGGTCAGACGCCGGAGGAGATCCGCCCCAGCTACTCAGACCTCCGCGAACTCAGCGCTCGCCTCATCGACTCCGGCGCCCTGCCGGAGACCGCGACCGAGCTGTCGATGGGCATGAGCAATGACTTCGACCTCGCGATCGCCGAGGGCGCGACGATGGTCCGCATCGGCTCGAGCGTCTTCGGTGCCCGACCGGCTGCGTAGGCTGGCCCCACCGCCTCAACTGCCCGACGGCACCGCCAGTCGACCGCGCCCCGGCCCGCACCGGCGGTCACTGTGTCCCACGATGACAGCCGCCCTGCCGCCTCGGCGAGGGATCTGAGACCATGGACGCATGAACTCCAGCCCGCAGAGCTCCGCGGCCACCGCCGCGGACGACGCCACCGCCGAGGCCACCGCCCCGTCCCGCCCGCGCGAACCCAAGGTGCGCGCTCCCGAACTCCTCGGCCGCCGCTGGATGAACTCCGGTGACAAGGAGCTCAGCCTCGCCGACCTGCGCGGCAAGGTCGTCCTCCTCGACTTCTGGACGTTCTGCTGCATCAACTGCCTCCACGTCCTCGACGAACTGCGCCCGCTCGAGGAGAAGTACAAAGGCGAGCTCGTCATCATCGGCGTCCACTCGCCGAAGTTCGAGTTCGAGCGCACCGTTGAGGCCGTCGACCAGGCCGTCGAGCGCTACCAGGTCGAACACCTCGTCCTCGACGACCCCGACCTCATCACCTGGCAGGCCTACACGGCCCGCGCGTGGCCGACGCTCGCCGTCATCGACCCCGAGGGCTACCTCGTCGCCACTCTCTCCGGGGAAGGGCACGCCGCCGGTCTCGGCGAGATCATCGAAGGCCTCATCGCCGAACACTCCGCGAAGGGCACCCTCCACTCCGGGGACGGCCCATACGTGCCCCCGCCGGCACCGGAGACCGAACTCTTCTACCCGGGCAAGGTCACGGTCCTGCCGTCGGGCAACCTCCTCGTCGCCGACTCCGGCCACCACAGCCTCGTCGAATACGCCCCCGACGGCCACACCATTCTCCGCCGCATCGGCACAGGCGACCGCGGACTCACCGACGGCGACCTCGCGAGCGCCGAATTCAGCGAACCCGGCGGCATCACCGTCCTGCCCGACGACATCGCCGCCCAGGTCGGCTACCAGCTCGTCGTCGCCGACACCGTCAACCACGTCCTGCGCGGCATCGACCTCGAGGGCGGCACCGTGACGACGATCGCCGGCACCGGTGAGCAGCACATGGTCGGCGCGATCGACAACGTCCGCGGCACGCACGGGGCGCTCGGGCGCTACGACGGGCCCGCGCTCGACGTCAAGCTATCCTCGCCGTGGGACGTCCTCTTCGTCCCCGCGACCGCCGAGGTGGTCGTGGCGATGGCCGGCAACCACACGATCTGGTCGTTCGACCCGGTCAGCGGCCGCATCCGCCTGCTCTCAGGCACGATGAACGAGGGACTCGTTGACGGCGACGGCGAGACCGCCTGGTTCGCGCAGTCCTCGGGCCTCGACCTCCACCCTGACGGCGACGTCATCGTCGCCGACTCGGAGACCTCGGCGATCCGCCGCCTCGACCCGGCCACCGGTGAGGCGAGCACGATCGTCGGCGTCGGTCTCTTCGACTTCGGCTTCCGCGACGGACCCGCCCCCGAGGCGCGGCTGCAGCATCCGCTCGGGGTGCGCACCCTGCCCGACGGTTCGCTCGCGATCGCCGATACGTACAACGGCGCGATCCGCCGCTACGACTTCGCGACGAACGAGGTGACGACGCTCGCCCGCGGACTGCGGGAGCCCTCGGACATCCTCGTCGTCCCGGCAGCCGGTGGAAATGCCAGCGCCGCTGCCGACCCGGCGATCACGGCCGACGCCGCTGCCGAATCGGCCACCTCGGGCGACGCCGCTGCCGGCGACACGACTGCCGGCGACGCCGAACTCCTCGTCGTCGAATCGGCGAACCACACGCTCACCCGCGTCGCCCTGCCCAAAGACGCACAGCGCGTCGACGAGGGGGCGCAGACGAGCAAGCGGCCCTCGACCGAACTCGCCTCCGGTCCCGTGGCGATCAGCGTGAGCTTCACTGTCCCCGCAGGTCAGAAGCTCGACGACCGCTGGGGCGACCCGACGTACCTCCAGGTGTCGTCGACGCCGCCCGAGCTCATCGTCTCCGGCGGTGGGGGAGCGGAGGGGCTGAGCCGCGACATCGTCATCGACCCCGGGTTCACCTCGGGCGTCCTCCACGTCACCGCGCGAGCGGCCGCGTGCGACGGCGAACCCGGCGGGGAAATCCCGCTCCACGCCGCCTGCCACCTCTACCAGCAGGACTGGGGCATTCCCATCGAGCTGAGCGAGGCGGCCCCGGCCGTCCTCGACCTCGACCTCCGCGGAGCCTGACGCGGTCACGGACCTGACGCGGTCACAGACCTGACGCAGTCACAGAACCGAGGATCTCGGGCCGCGCGATCCTCACATGATCGAGACTTCGCCGAGGCGGCGCGGTTCGACCCGGACCTGCGAGGACCGGACGACGACGGAGCCGCCGAAGACGAAGGACAGGGTCTCGTCGAGGTCGTACTCGGATGCGGTGACGATGTCGCGGTAGCGGCCCTGGATCCGCACCTCGGCCGTCGCCGGGGTGAGCTCGAGGTCGCCGCCGGAGGCCGTGAGACTGACCTTCGGCTCGCGCACGATCGACCACTTGACGTCGCCGAGGATCTCGTTGTCCGTCTCATAGCCGAAGACGCAGCCCGTGGGCATGAGCGTCGTCGCCTTCACGCAGCCGGCGAGATAGTCGCTGACCTGCTGGGCCACGGACTCCTCGAGCTTCGCGGTCGGCTGCGGGGAGAGGGAGACCTGGGCGGTGTCGCCGGGGGCGGTCACCTCGGCGCGCTCGGACTTCGACGTCAGGTACGTCGCGTCGAAGCCGACGAGGTAGGTGGCCGGGAAGAGCACGGGCACGGTGCCGGCGGAGACGCTGAAGCCGTTGACCGTCGCCGTCGACGAGCCCGAGACATCGAGGTCGAGCGTCGGCCACGCCTCCTGCTCGATCGCCCACCGATCGAAGAGGCCCGCGGCGGCCGGCAGCTTGACGAGGGTGAGGTCGACCGACCGCGTCTGCGAGGACAGCACGTAGCTGAGCTTGACCATCGCCCGGTCGCCGTCGGTCGAGATCGTCTCCGCACTCGCCTCGCGGGGCAGGTCGGGGGCCGCGGAGAGGACGTCGCCGTTGAGCGCGAGCGTCGACTCCGGAGTGGGGGAGGAGAGGTAGGAGAAGGCGCGTTCGGCATTGCCCTGCTCGATCGCGCGCATGTACGCCTCGACCGTGCGCGCCGGCGTGTAGAACGCGAGATTGAGCAGCGGCACCGAGGCGACGGTGAGGACGATGACGACGAGTGCCGAGATGAGGAGTGTCCGCGGTGTGCGCATGGCCTCTCCTCGTCGGCTTGGGGGATGGGGCGGACCGTGATGCGGATCCGCAACGGCGTCGAATCCAGTTTAGTGGACAGTCGGCCTGTCCCCGTCCCCGGCCCGTCCCACTCGGATCGCCGAGGCGGCGGCCGGGTTCAGCGGCTCAGCGCGGCTTGCGATCACGGCAGGGGCGGCCCTGATGCGCGGGGCGTTCGACAGCGGCTCAGCGCCGCCCATGATCGTGGCAGGAGCGGCCTCGGTGCGCGGGTTCGCCGCAGCCGAGTCCGGACGCGCGGGTCACTCCACGGAATAGGCCCGCAGCGCCGAGGTGTCGACCTCGACGAAGACGTGCGTGCCGACCCTGACCGCGGCGCGCAGCTGCGCGAGCGTCGCCCCGAGGCCCGGATGGAGGATCCCGAAGCCGGCACCGGAGTCAGCTCCGCTGCCGTCACCGGAATCACCGGCACTGTCCTCACCAGCACCAGCAGAGGTACCGCCGAGGCGGGCGAGATCGGCGAGGTCGACGTCGAGGGCGAGCCCCATCTCCGTGTCGACGGGTGAGAGCTTCGCCTGGATCGCGGTGCCGCGGTCCCGGAGTCCGACGACGATGGCCTCGAAGACCGCCGCCGAGG
The DNA here is from genome assembly GCF_006489205.2 of Brevibacterium sp. XM4083. GTDB lineage: Bacteria > Actinomycetota > Actinomycetes > Actinomycetales > Brevibacteriaceae > Brevibacterium. The sequence continues at coordinate 119,486 of NZ_VFYR02000001.1, forward strand.
TGAACGCCGGGTCGTGCTCGTCGAGCGAGACGAGGGCGCTGCGCCAGGGCAGGGTGACGAAGACCTTCCCGTCGAGCTCGGTCCGGGCGCGGACCGCGGAGTGGCCGATCGACAGCCAGCCCTTGCGGGCCAGGCCGGACCAGATGTTGACCCCGGTGAGTTCGGCGGGCAGGGAGCCGCGCGGTTCGCTGACGACGGAGGCGAGCGAACCGAACGCGACGAGTTCGCCCTTCTCGATGTCGGCGACCCCCGCCTCGGCGATGATGAAGTCCGTGAGGGTGTCGGAGGAGAAGACGATGCCCCGGCCCTCGGCGGCCGCGAGGTCAGCGAGCCGGGCCCGCAGGCCGGTCCGGATGTGGCCGGGCACGCCCGCGAAGGGATCGATGAAGGTCAGCCACTTCGCGCCCGTGGCCCAGGCGAGGGCGAGGACGAGTTTCGCGCGCGCTCCCGCGTCGAGGTCGCTGAGACGTCCGCGCAGCGCCTCGGGCGGCAGGCCGAACTCGGTGCACGCCGCCGCCAGTGCCGCCTCCCCGGGATCGGCACCGGCGGCACGGAAGTAGGTTCTCACCCATCTGCGCACACGCAGACGTCCCGACCGGAACCCGGTCGGGATCTGTGGGGGAGGCGCGACACCGGCCAGGGCCGCCGCGGACAGCACCACCTCGGTGATGCTGTCCGGGCTGCCCATGAGCCCGAGAACCGTCCCTGCTCGAAGACGACCGAGGTCGATCGGGCGTCTGCCGAGGTGCAGCCCCTCCAGGGACAGTTCTGTGCTCAACGGATCTTAGAACTCCGCAGGATCGTCGGCGGCCGCATCGGCGCGACGACGGGTGATGACGACGGCGGCCGCGCCGACGACGAGGAGTCCCGCGCCGAGCGCGAGTCCGGTCAGTTCGGCACCGGTGCGGGGCAGGTCGTTCGAGGCGCTGCTGCCGTTGCCGGAGTCACCGCTGCCGGATCCACTGCCGGAGCCCGAGCCGTTGCCGTCCTCGGACACGTCGGTGCCGTTGGTGACGACAGTGAAGCTGCCGCCCTGGGGCTTGTCGAAGCTCTCGGCCTGGACGCGGACGTTGTACGTGCCGAGCACGGCCTTGACCTTGGCCTGGACGCCGAAGGTCGCCTTGCCTTCGTCGTCGGCGTCCTTCGACATCGTGTAGCGGTCGACCTTGCCCTGGGCGTGTTCGACGACGATCGTGATCTTCTCACCGGGCTGCGCACCGGTGACGCCGAGGGTCACACCCTTGTTGAGGAAGTCCTCGGAGCTGATCTCCGTGGGATCGATGATGAGCGCCTGCGGTGCTGCCGCCGGCTGCTCCTCGTCGTTCGCTCCCTCGCTCGTCGACGGCGACGGATCGCCGGTCTCCGACGGTGTGCCGGTCTCGGTGGGCTGGGGGGTCTCGGTCGGAGCGGTCTCGGACGGCGTCGGCTCCTCGGTCTCCGAGGGCGTCTCCGAAGGAGTCTGCGTCTCGGTGGGCGAGGGCGTCTGCGACGGCGTCTCGGTCGGCGACTGGGTCTCCGTCGGTGTCGGCGACTTCGTCTCGGTCGGTGACTGCGTGGGAGTCTCGGACGGCGACGCGGTCTCGGACGGAGTCTGCGTGGGAGTCTCGGTCGGAGTCGGCGATGCGGTCTCGGTCGGCGACTGGGTCTCCGACGGCGTCTCGGTCGGAGCCGGGGACGTCGTCGACGGTGCCGGAGCGGTCGGACGCTCGCAGGTGCCGCCGGCTCCCGAATCGTCGATGTCGGCATCCGAGGCGACGACCTCGAAGGTCACCTTCGAGGAGTCCTTCTCGGTCTTGAGGTCTGTGAGGAAGAGCGTGTACTTGCCGACCGGCACCTGAGCGCCCTCGGTCGTCGAGAAGTAATAGGTGCCGTTGACCTTCCCGTTCTCGTCGACGGTGAGCTGCGTCTGCGGGGTGTACTCCGTGCCGTCGGTGCCGACGACCGTGACGGTCGCCTTCTCATCGGCGGTGAATCCGGTGCCGGAGAATCCGATGCCCTTCTTCTTGTCCGCAACGTCGGTGCGGGTGATCTGGGCTGCGGACACGGTGGCCTGCGGAGTGGAGCTGTCGGGAACCGCCGAGCTGTTTTCGGGGTCGGTCGAGTTCTGCGCGCCGTCGTAGGCGCAGAGCGGGCCCTGGGGCACCGTAGGAGACTCCGTCGTCGCAAACGCCGGAGCGCCTGCGAGACCTGTCAATGCGACGGCTACTGCGGGGGCAAGCACAAGACGCGAGGTCTTCACAGTAATGCCTTTCGGTTGATCTCAACCCGCGAAAGGCGATGGAACTCCCGGCATTCCTTGGCTGAAAAGAGGAAGGCACCATCGTGCGCGGGTTCGTACAGCACACAACTCTAAGGCATTCACTCAGGCGGGTGGGGAGACACACGGAGGGAACTCAAGGAAAAATCCCGCGATCGTTATCATTTCGTGACCAAGTAACGGCGTGTCGCTCCTCGCCGAGGCGGCTGCTGAGTCTCCAATGCACCCTCCCCGAGGTGATTCCTCAGTCCCCACCGCCACCTCGGCGAGGTGATTCCTCAGTCCCCGACACAACCCCGTCGAGGCGGTCGGCAGATCCCGCGCGCCTCGAGAACTGCGCGAGACGGGCCGTCCGACTACCATCGGGGATGTGACTCTCCTTTCCGATCGCGACATCCGCGCCGAACTCGAATCCGGCCGCATCGCCCTCGACCCGTGCGATCTCTCCCTCGTCCAGCCCGCCAGCGTCGACGTCTGCCTCGACCGGTACTTCCGTCTCTTCGACAACCACAAGTACCCGGTCATCGACCCGAGCCTCGAACAGCCCGAGCTCACCCGGTTCGTCGAGGTCGCCCCCGAGGAGCCCTTCGTCCTCCATCCCGGCGAGTTCGTCCTCGCCTCGACGCACGAGCTCGTCACGCTCCCCGACGACATCGCCGCCCGGCTCGAGGGCAAGTCCTCGCTCGGCCGCCTCGGCCTTCTCACGCATTCGACGGCGGGCTTCATCGACCCCGGCTTCACCGGGCACGTCACCCTCGAGCTCTCGAACGTCGCGACGCTGCCGATCACGCTGTGGCCGGGCATGAAGATCGGCCAGCTCTGCTTCTTCCGGCTCAGCTCCTCGGCGGAGAACCCCTACGGCTCGCAGATCACCGGCAGCCGGTACCAGGGCCAGCGGGGCCCGACGGCCTCCCGGTCGCACGCGAACTTCTTCCGGAGGGCCATGTGATCTCCCGGCGCGAGCTGCGGCAGCGGGAACAGGCGGAGCAGGCCGCTCCGACGGCGGCCGCTGCCGATCTGCGAGGGTTCCACCTCCTGCTCCTCGACGCCGAGGTCGAGGTCTCCGACGTCCTCGCGCTCGTCCACAACCGACTGCCCGACATCCCGGCGCGGTTCGGGGACAACGGCCAGGTGCGCCTGTCCCGGCACTCGCGCCTCAGCGCCGGAGTCGACCTCGACCCGGCGACCGCGGCCGCCCTCGAGGTTCCCGAATGGGCGACCCACGCCGTCGTCCTCGACTGCCCGCGCGACCGGGAACCGGCCCCGCCGCCGGACTGGTTCGCCGATGCCGACGGCCTCCACGAGGCGTTCCCCAAGGGACTGCCCGACCGTGAGGAGGAGCGTCAGCTCAGCCTCCTCCTGTCGATCGCCTCTCGCCTGCACCTGGCCGTCCGCCTCGCCGACGAAGACGGACTGCCCACCCGCGTCCTCGTCCCCGACCCCGATGCGAAGGTCGACCTCTACATCTACTCGCAGTACTGGCTCGAACCCGAGGTCGCGCTCTCCGTCGTCCGCCGGCACGCTCCGCACGCCTTCCAGCAGGCGCTGCCGACCCCCGATGCCGCGGTGCTCGCGCAGGCAACGCTCGACGATCCGCTCTTCGACGCCACGGCGCCGGTCGTCCTCGACGGATACTCCCTTCTCATCCCGCTCGGGGAGATCGACGAGGGAGCCGGGGAGATCGAGATCCGCGTCATCGAGGCCGAATGGGTGCCGCCGATCATCGCCGCGAGCACCGCGGAGCCGCAGATCGAGTACCACGTGCACTGGATGGACACCGAACAGCTGCGGTACCGCCCCGGCCGTCCCCGCCGGTTCCGTCGGATGCGCGCCGAGGTGGCCGACCTCGTCGATCGGATCGGCGCGGAGCTGCTCTCGCGCAGCGACGGCACGGGGCTCGATGAGAACGGGTTCCTTGTCACTTCGGGGCAGCTGCGGGGCTGAATCCTCCGAACTGAGCGAGCAGCCCATTGATTGGGAGATCAGGGGTGTTCCATGAGAAAATACTGTTGAGCAGAAATGACCCCATAATCCCCTTGTGAAGACGGAGGTGTCCGCCGGTGATTGCCATGACGGGAGCCTTCTTCGGGGCTGCTGTCATTGCCTATCCGCTGGTGAGGATCCTCGGGCGCAACGCCTTCTTCCTCCTCGCCCTCGTCCCCCTGGCGGGATTCATCCTCACCCTCAGCGCCACCTCGGCGCTCTTCGGCCCCGACGGCGCCCCGGTCGTGGAGAACCTCGACTGGCTTCCCGCGCTCGGCCTCTCCGGCATCTTCCGCCTCGACATCCTCTCGTGGGTGATGAGCCTCATCGTCACCGGGGTGGGCACGCTCGTCCTCATCTACTGCGCCCGCTACTTCCCCGCCGACGAACCGGGCCTCGCCCGTTTCGCCGCGGTGTTCATGGCCTTCGCGGGCATGATGTACGGACTCGTCCTCGCCGACGAACTCCTCGTCCTCTTCGTGTTCTGGGAGGGCACGACGGTCTTCTCCTACCTCCTCATCGGCCACAGCCAGTCGCGGCGGCGGTCCCGGCAGGCCGCACTCCAGGCGCTCATCGTCACCACGGCCGGCGGCCTGGCGATGTTCGTCGGGATGGTCCTGCTCATCACCGCCACCGGCACCGGATCGATGTCGGCCCTCGTCGAGCGCGCGCAGCTCGGCATGGACACCGGCCCGGTCATCACCACCGCCGTCATCCTCATCCTCGTCGGCGCGGTCTCGAAGTCCGCGCTCCTGCCCTTCCACTTCTGGCTGCCCGGCGCGATGGCCGCGCCCACCCCGGTCAGCGCCTATCTCCACGCCGCGGCCATGGTCAAGGCCGGCATCTATCTCATCCTGCGGCTGGCTCCCGGCTACCACAATCTGCCGGGCTGGACGGAGATCCTCCTCACCCTCGGTCTGCTGACGATGTTCATCGGCGGGTGGCAGGCGCTGCGGCAGACCGACCTCAAACTGCTGCTCGCCTTCGGCACCGTCTCCCAGCTCGGGTTCCTCACGGTCATGGCCGCCTTCGGGTCCCCGGACCTCACGCTGGCGGCGCTCGCGCTCCTCGTCGGCCACGCCCTCTTCAAGGCCTGCCTCTTCCTCTGCGTCGGCATCATCGACCACCGTGCCGGCACGCGCGATCTCACGAAGCTCTCCGGCGGCTGGAAGGCGTTCCCCGTCGTCGCCGTGTGCGCGACGATCGCCGCCGCCTCGATGGCCGGCATCCCGCCGACGCTCGGGTTCGTCGCGAAGGAGGCCGTCTACTCGACGCTGCTCGAGTCCGGGACGAAGGCCGGGGTCATCGCGCTCATCGGCATCATGATCGGCTCGATCCTCACCGTCGCCTACTCCGCGCGCTTCGTGTGGGGAGCGTTCTCCTCGAAGCCCGGCGTCGACGATATCGCCCGCCGCGACGAGAACGTCACCCTCGTCATCTCCCCGATCATCCTCGCCGCCCTCACCCTCATCCTCGGGCCCGCGGCCGGCGTCCTCGACCCCTATCTCCAGGCCTGGACCTCGGTGCTGCCGACGACGAACCCGGCCGACGGCGAGTACTACCTCGCGCTCTGGCACGGCTTCGAACCCGCACTCGGCCTCTCCGCGGTCACCGTGGCCGCCGGCCTCCTCCTGTTCTGGTTCCGCCGGACCGTCGCGAAGGTCCAGTCGACTCTGCCGGCGGGCATCGACTTCCACAACGTCTACCGTCGCCTCATCAGCGGGATGGAAGCGCTCGCGCTCTGGGTCACCGCACGCACGCAGCGCGGTTCGCTGCCGTTCTACCAGAGCGTCATCTACCTCGTCCTCATCGGCGGCGTCGGGCTCGCGCTCATCACGAATAACACGTGGCCCATCCGCTTCCAGCTCGCCGCGAGTCCGCTCGACTTCATCGTCGCCGCCGTCCTCATCGTCGTCGCGATCGCCGCGACCCGCGCGAAGAAGCGCTTCACCGCGGTCGTCGTCACCGGCATCTCCGGCTATGCCATGGTCGCGTTCTTCGCGTTCATCGGCGCCCCTGACCTCGCGCTCACGCAGGTCCTCGTCGAGACGATCACGATCGTCGTCTTCGTCCTCGTCCTCCGCCGCCTGCCCGCCCGGATCGGACAGAGCACGGGACGCTTCACCCCGGCGTGGCGGGCGATCATCGGCGCCGGCGTCGGCGTGACGATGATGGTCGTCGTCCTCCTCGCCGCCGGCGTGCGGATGTTCGACCCCGTCTCCGCGGACTTCGGCGAACTCGCCTACGTCATCGGCAACGGCCAGAACATCGTCAACGTCACCCTCGTCGACATCCGCGTGTGGGACACGTTCGGTGAGATCTCCGTCCTCGTCGCCGCCGGCACCGGTGTTGCCGGACTCATCTTCGTCCGCGGCCGCGAAGGCCACCTCGGCCGCTTCTCCCCGGACCGCACCGGCTTCGGCCGGGCCGGTCAGCTGCGCTTCCAGCCCGTGCCCGACGAGATCGGCCCGCGTCGGGAGGCCGACAGCGACCACGAGGGCGTCGAGGAGCGCCGGGCCTCGTGGCTCATCGCCGGTCGCACGCTCGCCCCGCGCAACCGCTCGATCATCCTCGAGGTCACCGCGCGCCTGATCTTCCACGCCGTCCTCGTCTTCTCCGTCTACCTGCTCTTCACCGGGCACAACACCCCCGGCGGCGGTTTCGCCGGCGGTCTCGTCGCCGGTCTCGCCCTTGTCGTCCGCTACCTCGCGGGAGGCAAGTTCGAACTCGCCGAGGCGGCCCGCTTCACTCCCTCGGGCCTGCTCGGCACCGGGCTCATCCTCTCCGTGCTCACCGCGGTCGGCGGCTGGTTCTGGGGCGATGCGGTCTTCAAGTCGATCTACGTCGAGGGCACGCTCCCGCTCCTCGGGGAGCTCAAGTTCGGCACCCCGACGTTCTTCGACATCGGCGTCTACCTCATCGTCGTCGGCCTCATGCTCGACATCCTCCGCTCCCTCGGCGCCGAGGTCGACCTCCACCAGGAGCGCGACGAGCTCCTGCTCACCGACCGGCTCAACACCTCGCTCGGCCTCACCGAGCGGATCGGCGACGAAGCCGAGCACCACGCGGTCTCCGAGATCCTCAACCGCGTCAACCACCTCGAAGTCGACAACGGCGCTGAAGGAGGACGGCTGTGAGTCTGCCCTTCGTCATGGTCCTCGCGATGGGAGTCCTCTTCGCGTGCGGCGTCTACCTCATGCTCGAACGCTCCCTGACCCGGGTGCTGCTCGGCTTCATCCTCCTCGGCAACGCCGTCAACCTCCTCATCATCCTCACCGCCGGGCGCGGCAGGCCGCCGCTGACCGACGGGAAGAACCTCTCGACGGTCGGCATGTCCGACCCGCTGCCCCAGGCCCTCGTCCTCACCGCCATCGTCATCACCTTCGCGGTCACCGCGTTCCTCCTCGCGATGATCTACCGCTCCTGGCGACTCGTGCGCGCCGACTCCCTCCAGGACGACGCCGCCGACCTTCAGGTCGCGATCACGAAGATGATCAACTCGGAGGCCGAGGCCGGCACCGACTACGACGACACCGAGTTCGGCGACGAGGCCGAAAGCCCGATCCGCGGGGCCGTCGACCTCGACGACGACGGCACCCCGGCCCAGCGGAAGGCCGCCGAGACCACCGAAGGATCCGAGGCGGACGAGAGCCCCGCCTCGGCGTCGGGAAGGACCACCGGAGGCACTGATCGCGCAGCCGACGCTGACCGAACAGCCGACCCCGACAGCCCTGACTCGACGGGCAGCACCGACACGAGCGGCAACACCGACACGACCGACAGCTCTGACACGACCGACAGCACACGGGAGAAGGGGGAGGACCGATGACCGAGCTCCTGCCCATCCTCGTCCCCCTGCCCGTCCTGCTTCCGCTCATGGGCGCGGGCCTCGCCCTCGTGCTCTCGAAGCACACGCGCTCGCAGAACATCGTCTCCGTCCTCACGCTCACCGCGGTCATGGTCATCGCGTTCGTCGTGCTGCTCGGGGTCGACCAGTACGGGCCGCAGGTCGTCGCGATCGGCGGCTGGGAGCCGCCGGAGGGCATCACGCTCGTCGCCGACCGGCTCTCGGCGCTCATGCTCGTCGTGTCCTCCCTCGTCACCCTCTGCGTGCTCATCTACGCGCTCAGCCAGGACGCGAACGACGATTCGAACGAGACGCCGATCTCCGTGTTCAACCCCAGCTACCTCGTGCTCTGCGCGGGCGTGGCGAACGCGTTCCTCGCCGGCGACCTCTTCAACCTCTACGTCGGATTCGAGATGCTCCTGCTCGCGTCCTACGTCCTCCTCACCCTCGGTGCGACGGCCGAGCGGATCCGGGCGGGCGTGACCTACGTCGTCGTCTCCCTCGTCTCCTCGATCATCTTTCTCACGGCGATCGGCGTCATCTACGCGGCGACGGGCACGGTCAACATGGCCCAGCTCGCCGAGCGCCTCGACCAGCTGCCCCCGGACGTGCAGATGGTCCTCCACGTCCTCCTCCTCATCGGCTTCGGCATCAAAGCGGCGATCTTCCCGCTCTCGTTCTGGCTGCCCGACTCGTATCCGACGGCGCCGGCTCCGGTCACCGCGGTGTTCGCGGGCCTGCTGACGAAGGTCGGCATCTACGCGATCATCCGCACCGAGACCCTGCTCTTCTCCGATTCCTCGCTGCGGGTCCCGCTGCTCATCGCCGCGGGGCTGACGATGCTCGTCGGCATCCTCGGGGCGATCGCGCAGTCGGAGATCAAGCGCATCGTGTCCTTCACGCTCATCTCCCACATCGGGTACATGCTCTTCGGCGTCGCGCTCGGCACGACGTTCGGGCTCGCCGCGGCGATCTACTACACGGTCCACCACATCATCGTCCAGACCGCGCTGTTCCTCGCGATCGGACTCGTCGAAATGCGCGGCGGGTCGACGTCGACGCGCTCCCTCGGCGGGCTCATGGTCCTCTCCCCGGCGCTGACGATCATCTTCTTCCTCCCCGCCCTCAACCTCTCCGGGATCCCGCCGTTCTCCGGGTTCATCGGCAAGGTCGCGCTCTTCGCCGCCGGCTTCGAGGACCAGAATTGGCTGGCCACCGCGCTCATCGTCGCCGGCACCGTGACGAGTCTGCTCACCCTCTACGTCATCGGCCGCACGTTCAACCTCGCGTTCTGGCGCGACCCGGCCGACGCCGAGGAGCCGAACGAGGAGCTCGTCGAGGAGTTCGCCGAGCGCAAGCGCACGATCCTCGCCGGGGGAACCTGGCGTTCGCGGATCGGCGTGCCGGGACCGATGTTCGCGGCCACCTCGGCGATCGTCCTCGTCTCGATCCTGCTGACGATCTTCGCCGGGCCCCTGTGGGATCTGTCGATGCGCGCCGCGGAGAACCTCGCCGACCCGCTCAACTACGTCAACCAGGTGCTCGGAGGTGGTGGCTGATGACGCCGCGCACACCGGTGAACAAGGGCCGCCGGATCGTCCAGCAGCTCGTCCTCGTCTTCTTCCTCGTCGTCCTCTGGGTGATGCTGTGGGATTCGCTCACGGTGCTCAGCGTCGTCACCGGCATCATCCTCGCGTTCCTCGTCACCCGGGTGTTCTACCTGCCGCCGGTCGTCCTCTCCGGCCGGTTCAACATCCTCCACGCCGCGGTCTTCGCCGGCTGGTTCCTCTACTCGATGGTCATCGCGTCGGTCGAGGTCGCGTGGTTCTCGTTCCGCCCGAAGGCCGTGGGCGCCGGATCGGTCATCGCCGCGGATCTGCGGACCCGCTCCGACCTCATGATGACGCTCGTCGCCGACACCGCGAGCCTCATCCCCGGCTCGATCATCGTCGACAGCGACCGGGCCCGCGGCCGCCTCTACCTCCACGTCCTCGACGCCGACACCGACGAGAAGATCCTCGCCGCGAAGAAGCAGGTCTACGACATCGAGGGCCTGCTCATCAAGGCGCTCGGGTCGACCCGTGACCTCGCCGCGCTCAAGGTCGACCCCGACCCGCTCGCCGCCTCCGCGGAGAGAGGAGGGACCCGATGAACGGCCTCGTCATCACCGTCATCATCGCCGTCGCGACGATCCTCTTCGCCGCCTCGGTGTTCGTCGCCCTCTACCGCGTCATCCGCGGTCCCTCGATCCTCGACCGCATGATCGGCACCGACGTCATCCTCGCCTCGATCATGTGCGGTCTCGGCGCGTTCATGGCCGTGACCGGCCGCACCGACCTGTTGCCCGTGCTCATCGTGCTCGCGATGCTCGGCTTCGTCGGGTCCGTGAGCGTGTCCCGCTACGTCTCGAAGTCCGATTCGATGACCCCGGGCGCCGAGGCGGGGGCGCTGAGCGACTTCTCCGCCTCCGACTGGCACATGCCGAAGAGCGAGACCGCCGCGACCGACGACGCGCAGTCCGCTCGGGAGGCGGCGTGGGCCGAGGACGTCGCCCGCGGCATCTCGAACGTCCCCGACGGACCCGTCGAGATCACCGTCCGCGACGAGGTCGTCGTCCCCGACCCGGGCCCCGCCGAGGCGACGACCGCCTCGGCGACACCCGACGACGAGCGCGGGGAAGGAGCCGGCAGCGGCCCCGACGCGGGTCCCGACGACGGCCTCGCCGGGCCCACCGATGAGGTCGGGCGGCACCGGCACGACGACGGGAAGGGGGGACACGATGGTCCTTGATCTCATCAGCGCGATCCTCATCCTCCTCGGCGCGGTCCTCTCGCTCGCTGCCGCGGTCGGTCTGCTCCGGTTCGGCGATCTGCTCTCGCGGATGCACGCGAGTGCGAAGCCCCAGGTGCTCGGCCTCGTCCTCATCGCGATCGCCATCGCCATCCAGTTCCCGACGTGGGCAACGGTGACGACACTGGCGATCATCGTCTCGTTCCAGCTCGTGACGATTCCCGTCGCCACTCACATGGTCGGTCGCGCCGGCTATCGCACCAAGCACCTGCGTCGATCTATGCTGTATCGAGATGAGCTGGCCGAAGCCGTCGATCGCGCAGAGGCCAGGGAGACGGCCCGTGAGCGCCGACGAGAGTTCGGAACGGACGAACATGACGGTTGACAACCAGCGAGACCAGCAGCCGCTGGTGCTCGTAGCCGACGACGAGCCGGATGTGCTCGGCGCGGTGGTGCCCTTCCTTCAGCGCTCTGGGTTCAGGGTGCTCGCCGCCGGTGACGGCCTGCTCGCCCTCGATGAGATCCGCCGCCACCAGCCCGACGTCTGCGTCCTCGACGTGCTCATGCCCGGGGCCGACGGCCGGCAGGTGCTGCGCACCCTGCGGCAGGAGGAGAACTGGGTGCCGGTCCTCCTCCTCACCCAGGTCGGGGAGGCCGTGGAGAGGGCGATGGCGCTCGAAGAGGGCGCCGACGACTACCTCAACAAGCCCTTCGACCCCCATGAACTCGTTGCCCGGATCCGCGCGGTGCTGCGCCGGACCCGGACTGAGGGCCCGCCGCTCGCGACCGCCCCGGTGCTCGTCTCGAGCTTCGGGCTGCGGGTCGACCGGGTCGGCCGGCGCGCGTGGCTCGGGCAGCGCGAACTCGTCATCACACCCAAGGGCTTCACCCTGCTCGAATACCTCATGGTCCATCAGGACGAACTCATCGACCGCGCCCGGCTCCTCGAAGTCCTCTGGGGGTTCGAGGAAGCCGTGGGGACCCGCGCCGTCGACTCCCGGGTCGCGGAGCTGCGCCGGGTGCTCGGCGAGGATGCCGCCGAACCGCGGTGGATCGCCACCGTCCAGGGCCGCGGCTACCGTTTCGTCGGCGACGTCCACGGTGAGGAAGGACTCCGACGGATATGACGAACTTCCTGGTCATCGAGGTCCAGATCTGGCTGTTCCTCCTCATCCTCCTCCTCGTCCTCGCGGGGCTCGCGGCGGCCGCGTTCTTCGGCTGGCGACGGCTCAAGCGCCGCGAGGCAGCACTGCGCGAGTCCATCGAGACCGCGGCTGCCGAGGATTCGCTCGCCAAGCGCAATCGGATGCTCATCCGCCTCGACCACGAGCTGAAGAATCCTCTCACCGCCCTGCGGACGTCGGCGGCGACGATCCGTGAGGTGTCCCGACAGGGCGGCACCCTCGCCGAGGTGGAGCCCTCGGCCAAGCAGGTCGACATCTCCTCCCGCCGGGTCGCGCGTCTCCTCGCCGACCTGCGCAAACTCGCCGACGTCGAGACGCGGATCATCGAGTACTCCCGCGTCGACCTCGACCGTCTCATCCACCAGGCCGTCGAGGATGCCTCGACTGCGCCGGGTGCCGAGGATCGGATGATCGTGGCGACGGTCGCGCGTGCTCCCTGGCGCCTGCCCGACGTCGCTGGGGAGGAGGATCTCCTCCTCACGGCGATCCTCAACCTGCTCGGCAATGCGCTCAAGTACTCTTCGCAGGCCGAGGTCGTCGAGCTCCGCGCGAACGAGCAGATCATCGACAACCATCGCTGGGTCGTCGTCGAGGTCGCCGACACCGGCAGCGGCATCCCGTTGGGGGAGCAGGACCAGGTGTGGGACGAGCTCTCCCGCGGCTCGCGGGTGCGCGCCGTCGCCGGGTCGGGCATGGGCCTCTCCCTCGTCCGCTCGATCGTCGCCCGCCACGGCGGGTCGGTGCAGCTCTTCAGCCAGGAGGGCGTCGGCACCTCGGTGCGCATGGTCCTTCCCGTCCTCGCCGACGCCGACCCGGTCGGGGCACCGCCGATGGCCGAGGGCGGCGCCCACGCTGCCGCCGGCTCGCACCCCGTGCAGCCGGTGCAGAATCCCGATATGCGCCACGCCCCCGGGTTCCTCCCGCCGCGTCAGCCGAGCGAGGCCGAACTCAACGGGCGGATCCTCGGCACGCCGAGGCGGACGTCGAAGCGCCGCCTCGAACGCGTCGACGGCACGCTCATCGATCGGTCGACGGGGGAGTCCGTCGGCAGCGGCAGCGGGTTCCCCGTCGACTCCGGTCAGCATTCGCAATTCAAGCCAGGGACGCGCCCGCCGCAGAGCGGTCAGCCCCAAAGTGGCCAGCCTCACAGCGGTGGTGTGCCAGTCGAGGGTCAGCCGCAGAGTGGTGGCGTGCCGGTGGGCAGTCAGCCGCAGGGCCGCGGTGTGCCGGCGGGTGCGCCGCAACCTGACAGTGGACCCCAGCGGATGCCTCATGGCGGCGGACAGTCCGACAGCGGTCCGCAGCAGGGGATCCCGCAGCAGCAGGGAGCGCAATCTCCGCAGGGTCGGCCCGTGGCGATGCAGCAGGGGCCGGGCGCGCAGCCGCCCGGCGGCCACCCCGGCCCGCAACCGCACGGCGGTCAGCAGTCGGTGGGCAGTCAGCCCGGCGGCTATCCGGCGCACGCTGCCGGACAGCACTCGGGTCCTGGTTTCGGGCAGCGTCCCCACCAGGGCGTCCCCGGTGCTCCGGGCGGAGCACCCCAGCGGCCCGGCCAGGGTCTTCCTTCCGGAGTCCAGGGGCAGCAGGGCGGTCAGCCGTTCGGTGTCCCGGAGCACCGGCGCTTCGCCGATCCCACGCGCCGTCCGACACCGCAACCCGGTGGTCAACCGCCACAGAGCGGACAGCCGCAGCCGAACGACGGCCGTCAGGCGGTCAGTGGCCAGCCGCAGCCGAACGGGCAGCCGGGATACGGCGATCGACAGCCGCAGAACGGGCGCCCGCACGGTGGCCGGCCCGCCCCAACGCCGTCAGAGACCGTCCACCCTCAGGGCGGCCGGCCGGGCACCGCGCAGCCCCAGGGCAGTCAGCCCGCCCCCGGCCAGCCCGGCACTGCTCCGCCCGGCTCGGCTGACCAGCCGTTCCCGAGTCGGCGCGATCTGCGCAAGAGGAACGACTCGCGATGACGAGACCGGTGGTCCGCACAGTCACAGCGGTCGGCGCCGCCGCCTCCCTCCTGCTCAGCGGGTGCGCCGTCCTGCAGGTCCGCACCGCTGAACGCGACTCGGGGCCGCTCGCCGTCGGCGTCCAGGAGGAGCCGGGCGAGCCGACGGAGGAGCCGACCGGACCCACGGTCCCCGAGGGCATGGAGATGAAGTCGCACAACCTCGGCGCGGAATGCCCGGTCAATGTCAGCTTCGCGATCGGACCCGACTGGTTCGACGGCAGCAGCAGCCCGGCGTTCATCGTCTACAGCCGGGGGACGTCGCTGAACGACAGCGACGCCATCATCATCTCGTGCAATGAGGCCTTCGACGACTCACCCAAGGCGGTCGTCGACGGGAAGAAGCAGTACCAGTTCTCCGAACAGGGGTCGACGGTCAACGCCGAGCGCACCGGCTCGATCGGCTCGGGCTACTTCTGGACGTACCAGGCGGTGCTCGGGGAGAACGAGATCTTCGCGATCAACCAGGAGCCGACCGTCATGTACGGCGCGACCCTGGGGTATCAGACGAACGGGCGCCTCGTGAACATCAGCGTCGAGATGCGCGCGCTGCAGACCGATGAGGCCGCCGCCGAGGACTTCAAGAAGATGCTGCCGACGCTCACCGTCGACGGCGAATCGGTGCCCTCACCGACCTTTAAATGAGCTGACGGCAGCGGCGACTGCACCGGGCGACTGCCGACGCCCGGCCTACCGGGCGGCTGCGACCGCACCGCGCGACCGCACCGGGCGACCGCCAGTGCCCGGTGCGGTCGCAGGGCACCTGCCGTCCTACCGGCGCGAGCTCTCGAGGCCTGTCGGCCACTTCGCGCCGTTGGCCCAGTAAGCGGAGATCTCCGAGAGGTCGCGGCCCTTCGTCTCCGGGGCGAAGCGGAAGACGAAGAGGAACGCGAGTACGGAGAGCGCACCGAAGACGAGGAAGACGCCCGCACCGCCGATGAGCTCGAGCAGCCCGGGGAAGAACTGGGCGACGATCGCATTGGCGACGAGGTCCGCGGTGAGCATGAGCGAGGCGCCGAGCGCCCGGTACTTCGCGGGGAAGGTCTCACCCGCGTAGACCCAGACGAGCGAGCCGAAGCCGAACGTGTAGCCCATCGTGAACGCGATGATGCCGATGACGCCGAAGACCGTGCCCCCGGTCGTGCTGCCCGCTTCGCCGCCGAGGCTGAAGGTGAGGACGAGGACGACGGTCGAGACGATCATCACCCCGATGCCGGTGAGCAGCACCGGCCGCCGCCCGAAGCGGTCGACGATGAACATCGAGACGATGACGGCGGCCAGCGCGAAGGTCTGGACGATCGCCGGCAGACCGAGCAGTGCGCCGTAGCCGCTGAAGCCCATCGACTCGAAGATCGAGGGCGCGTAGTAGATCGTCGCGTTGATGCCGGTGATCTGAATGAAGAAGCCGAGACCGATGACGAAGAGCGTGGCCTTGAGCAGGTGGCCGCGGAACATCTCGACGAGGCGGCCGCTCTCCTGGTTGAGCTCGGTGCGGATCTGCCCGAGATCCCGGTCGACGTCGCGGTCCGGATCGAGCGCACGGAGGGCATCGGCCGCCTCGGCGTCGCGTCCCTTGAGCATGAGCCAGTGCGGGGTCTCCCGGACCTTGAGCAGCAGGAGGAAGACGATCGCCGCGGGCACGGCGGCGAGCCCGAGCATGAGACGCCACGATTCGATGAGCGCGAGTCCCCAGCACACGAGGTAGCCGGCGATGATGCCGATGACGGTCGTCACCTGGTAGGCGACGAGGAGGCCGCCGCGGACGTTCGTCGGGGAGGACTCGGCGATGAAGACGGGGACGACGGCCAGGGCGATGCCGATCGCGACGCCGAGGAGGAGGCGGGCGAGGAGCAGGGACACGTAGCCGGGGGCGAAGCCGGAGATGACGGAGAAGACGATGTAGCCGGCGGCGATGAGGAACATCGACTTCTTGCGGCCGATCGCGTTCGACAGCGGGCCGCCGATGATCGCGCCGACGATCTGACCGATGACGACCGCGGTCGCGAGCCCGCCGAGCTCGGCGCTGCTCAGCCCCAGGTCGCCTTCGAGGAAGAGGAGGGCGCCGGCGATGTTGGAGATGTCGTACCCGTACGTGATGCCGAGCGCGACGGCTGCGAACGCGACGATCGTGACGAGCCGCGGTGCCCGCCCTAGGTCGGAGAGGAATGCCACGTGACTGCTCCTTTGCGAGAAATGAATCTAAGCAAACCGTACATGAATACTATCCCCATGGTGGGAAATATGCCATGATAATGATTGATTGAATCAAAAAACGATCAGGAGAATGAGCAATGGCCAGTGGTGGCGCGTTCATGGCGGAGGAGCTCCGCAGTCAGCCGGACATGTGGGAGACCACCCTGTCCCACCCCGTCGCCGAGGCGGCTGTCCCGGCCGACGGCGAGCGGATCGCCGTCATCGGGTGCGGATCGTCATGGTTCGGCTCGCAAGTCTATGCGAACCTCCGCGAAGCAGCGGGGCAGGGGGAGACCGATGCCTTCACGGCGAGCGAGTACCCCTTCGACCGCGCGTATGACCGCGTCGTCGCGATCTCCCGCTCGGGAACGACGACCGAGGTCATCGACACCCTCGCCCGCCTCGACGGGTCCGTGCCGGTGACCGCGATCGTCGGCGGTGCCGACACTCCGATCGCCGAGGCGGCCACCGACGTCATCGCGCTCGACTTCGCCGACGAGCGCTCCGTCGTCCAGACGCGCTTCGGCACCTCGACGATGGCCCTGCTGCGGGCGTGGGCGGGGGACGCCGCGGCGGTCGACCAGGCGATCGGCCAGGCGCGGACCGTCCTCGAGGGCATCTCCGCCGACTTCACCGAGGTCGACCCGGCGATCCTCGACGACGCCCTCATCGATGCCGAGCAGTTCAGCTTCCTCGGCATGGGCTGGACCTGGGGCGTGGCCAATGAGGCGGCGCTCAAGCTGCGCGAGTCCGCACAGGCGTGGACGGAGTCGTACTCCTCGATGGAGTACCGGCACGGGCCCATCGCGATCGCCGCCCCGGGTCGGGTGACCTGGCAGTTCGGTGAGGCCCCCGAGGGGCTCGCCGCGCAGGTCGAGGCCACGGGCGCCCGCTTCGTCGAGGCCGACCGGGATCCTCTGGCCGACCTCGTCCGCCTCCACGCGCTCGCGCTCATCAAGGCCCGCCGCCTCGGCGTCGACCCCGACCATCCGCGCTCGCTGACCCGCTCCGTCGTCCTCGACCGATGACGACGCGGGAGGAGATCCACCGGGTCGCTGCCGGCCAGAGCCTCGGCCCGGGTCCCGTCGCGCTCGCCGTCGACGTCGGAGGCACGGGGATGAAGGCGGTGCTCTTCGACTCCGCCGGCCGGTTCGTCGACGCGATCACCGCCCCGACCCCGGAGTGCACGGACACCGCCGCCGGTGAGGTCGTCGACGTCGTCGCGGACTTCCGTGACCGGTTCGCCGCCGATCATCCGGACCATCCGATCGCCGAGGCGGCCGTCGTCCTTCCCGGGATCGTCGACGAGGCGACGGGGACCGGAGTGTTCTCGGCGAACCTCGGATGGCGAGACGTCCCGTTCGCGGCGATCCTCACCGAGCGCCTCGGCGTGCCGGTGACCGTCTCCCACGATGTGCGCTCGGCCGGGCGCGCGGAGTTCGCCTTCGCCGAGGCGATGCCGGCCAACGCGGCGATGGTGACGATCGGCACGGGGATCGCCGCGGCGATCATGGTCGAGGGCACGCTCGTGTCCGCGGGCGGCTTCGCCGGCGAGGTCGGGTTCACCGAGGTCACCGTCGACATCGCCGACGGCGTGTTCCGCGGTCCCATCGAGCACATCTCCTCGGCCGCCTCGATCGCCAGGCGCTATACGGCGCGCAGCCGCCGCGAGGTCTCGGGCTCGCTCGGGGTGCTCGAGGCGATGCACGCTGGCGATCCGATCGCCGCTGCGGTGTTCGCCGAGGCGGTCGACGCCCTCGGAGCGATGTGCGCACAGCTCGTCGCGGTCGTCGCGCCCGAGGTCATCGTCTTCGGCGGCGGTCTCTCGAGCGCCGACGAGCTCCTCGACGGCGTCGACGCCGCGCTGCGCTCACGACTCGACTTCCACCGTCCCCCGCACATCCGGCGGGCCGGTCTCGGTCCGGTCGCCGGCCTCATCGGGGCGGGCCTGCTCACCCGAGGGCACGCATGACCGCGGGCAGCCCGTCGCAGGATGCAGCGCCGACGGTCGTCGTGCTCACGCTCAGTCCGGCGCTCGACTGCACGCTCACCGTCCCCCGGCTCGACCGGGGGCGCACGCATCGTGCGGGACCGGCCGCCGAGGTGCTCGGCGGCAAGGGCGTCAACGTCGCCCGCGTGCTCGCCGCCCTCGGAGTGCCGTCGGTCGCCTTCGGTCCCGTCGCCCGCGAGCACTGGCCGACCGCGGGCGACGCGGAGACGGTGCGGTGGGCGCTCACCGACACTCCGGCACCGCTGCGCCGCAGCATCGCCGTCATCGAGGACTCGGGGCGTGCGACGCTCATCAACGAGACCGCCCACCCGCATCCGGCGCACGTGTGGGCAACGCTGCGCTCCGGAGTCGAAGCCCGACTGCGCGAGCCGGGCCTGCGGGTCCTCGTCATCTCCGGGTCGACCCCGGACGACTGTCCCGCCGATCTCGTGCCCGGGCTCATCACCGCCGCGCACGCGGCCGGGATCACGGTCATCGTCGACACCTCGGCGACCGGCCTCCTCGCCGCCGCCGAGGCGGGCGCCGACTGGGTCAAACCCAACGACGAGGAGCTGCGCGAGCTCTTCGCCGACGACGCCGACACCGAGCGCGCGAAGTGCGCGGCGGCGTTCGAGCGGGCGTTCTCACCCGGCACGGCGCGTGCCGGTGCCCGCCTCAGCGACACGTCGATCGCCGTCGCCGCGGGCGGCGATCCCGTGCTCCGCGGCGCCGGTCGCCTCATCGCCGCCGGCGCCCGTCACGTCCTCGTCTCCCGCGGAGCCGACGGTATGGACCTCGTCGATGCGACCGGTCCGCGCCGCCGGGCACGGCTCGCCCGCACCCTGCACGGCAATCCGACCGGGGCCGGGGATGCGGCCGTCGCCGCGCTGGCCTGGACGCTCGCCGCCCGCGAGGCCGGGATCGAGGGGAGCGGCGGGGACGCCGGGGCGGGAGCCGACGCCGGGGACGACGTCGCGCGGGAGTCCGCGGGCGACCACCTCGGCGATGCGGAGATCGGCGTGCTGCTCACGCGCGCGGTCGCGGTCTCGGCCGCCGCCGTGCTCATGCCGCAGGCCGGGCAGATCCACCAGCGGTGGCGCGACTTCGGCCATCAGGTCATCACCGAGGACATTCCCGATCCCGCGCCGGGAACGCCCCCGGCGCCGGCACCTGCGGCCATCGTTTCCACGGCAACCGCTGCGGCCCCGACGACCACCCCGACCCCTCACACTGACGGAGCGAGACCATGACGAAGGCAGCGACGACGGATCTCCTCGCCGCACTCGGGCGCAGTGCCTCGGAGGCGACGACCCCCGGCCAGGCCGGCACAACAGGCACCCCCGCCTCGCCGGTCTCGGCCGCCGCCCTCGCCCCCGCCTCGGCGATCGGCGCGTTCAACGTCATCACTCTCGAATCGGCCGAGGCGATCGCAGCCGGCGCCGAGTCCGCCGGGCGCCCGGTCATCATGCAGATCTCCGAGAACTGCGTGAGATACCACGGGGCCCTCGCGCCGATCGCCGGGGCGACGCTCGCGATCGCCGCCGCCGCGAGCGTGCCCATCGCCGTCCACCTCGACCATGCGACGGATCTCTCGCTCGTCGACGAGGCGCTCGAGCTCGGGTTCGACTCCGTGATGTACGACGGCGCCCATCTGCCCTACGCGGAGAACTGCGCGACGACCGCTGAGGTGGTCCGCCGTGCCCACCGCCGCGGCATCGGCGTCGAGGCCGAACTCGGGGAGATCGGCGGCAAGGACGGCGCCCATGCTCCGGGCGTGCGCACCGATCCCGCCGAGGCGGTCGACTTCGCGGCCGCGACCGGCGTCGATGCGCTCGCCGTCGCCGTCGGCAGCTCCCATGCCATGCTCGAGCGCACGAGTCGTCTCGACCTCGACCTCATCACCCGGCTCGCCGCCGCGGTCCCCGTGCCGCTGGTCCTCCACGGCTCCTCGGGGGTTCCCGACGCTGAGCTCGAGCGGGCGATCGGGGCGGGCATGGCGAAGATCAACGTCTCGACTCATCTGGGTTCCGTCTTCACGGGAGCGGTGCGGGAGACCCTCGCGGTCGACCCGCGCCTCGTCGACCCGCGCAAGTACCTCGCGCCCGGGCGTGAGGCCTTCGCCGCCGAGGTCACCCGTCTGCTCGCGCTGTTCACCGAGGCGAGGGCGCATAGACCGCTTGCCAAACCCGCACGCGAGGCTTGAGAGTGGCACTATGAGCACGCGCGAAGACCGCCTCGACCGCATTCTCGGTCGCCTCGACCGGGAGGGCACGGTCGGCGTCGACGCGCTCAGCGAGGAGCTCGGCGTCTCGCTCGCGACGATCCGCCGGGACCTCGACCTGCTCGAGGAGCGGCGCCTGCTCGAGCGCACCCACGGCGGTGCGACCCGCAAGAACGTCAACTACGACCTGTCCCTGCGCTACAAGGAGGCGGCCGCCACGGAGGCGAAGGCCGCGATCGCGCGCGCCGCGGTCGCCCAGATCAGCCCCGGCACCGCCGTCGGCCTCTCCGGGGGGACGACGACGTTCCAGGTCGCCGATGCCATCAGCGAACGCGACGACCTCGTCAGCGACCTCACGGTCGTGACGAACGCCGTCAACGTCGCCCACAAGCTCGCGGTGCACCCGGGCATCAAGGTCGTCGTCTGCGGCGGCATCATCAACCCCTCGAGCTTCGAACTCGTCGGCTCCTTCGTCGACTCGGTGCTCGCGAGCATCTGGCTCGACCTCGCGTTCATCGGGGTGCACGCGTTCTCGGCCGGTGCCGGCGTGATGACCGTCAACGAGGCCGAAGCGCACGTCAACCGGCTCATGGCGCAGCGTGCACAGCGGGCGGTCGTCGTCGCCGATTCCTCGAAGTACGGCAGGCGCTCGTTTGCCTCGGTGGGCGGGGCGGACGTGTTCGCGTCGATCATCACCGACGACGGCCTCGGCGCCGAGGCGGTCACGGAGCTCACCGCCGCCGGCTTCGACGTCGACCTTGCGGTGACGGACGGCCCGACAGGAGGAACACGGTGACGGATCCCCTTCCCGACGTCGTCGTCCATAACGCCGTCATCCTCGACAGTGACCCGGCGACGTTCTCGACCGACTTCGCCGACACGTGGATCGCCGTCGCCGACGGCATCGTCGTCGACCGCGGTCGGGGCGTGATGTGGCACCAGTGCGCGAGCCCGGCGACGCGGATCATCGACGCCGAAGGCGCCTACCTCGCCCCCGCGTTCGTCGACATCCACACCCACGGCGGCGGTGGGCACAACGTCGAGGACGGCCCCGACCACCTCGGCGCGATTCTCGACGTCCACCGCGCCCACGGCACCCGCGCGCTCGTCCTCTCCCATGTCTCCGACACGATCGCCGGGCTCGCGGAGTCGCTGCGGGTGGGGGCGGGGCTCGTGCGGGAGAATCCCGCAGTCCTCGGACTCCACGCCGAAGGCCCGTTTCTCTCCCCGGACTTCAGGGGCGCGCACTCCCCGGAGGTGCTCACCGCTCCCACCCCGGAGGCGGTCGAGACCATCCTCGCGGCCGCGGACGGGCAGCTCGCCCAGGTCACCCTCGCACCCGAACTGCCCGGTGCGCCCGAGGCGATCGCCCGCTTCGTCGCAGCCGGGGTGGCCGTGGCCGTCGGCCACACCGCCGCCGACTACGCGGAGACGATGCGGGCCTTCGAGGCGGGGGCGAGCATCCTCACGCACGCGTTCAACGGGATGCCCGGCATCCACCACCGCAGCCCGGGTCCCATCCTCGCCGCCCTCGACGCCCCGCACGTCACGCTCGAACTCATCAACGACGGCATCCACGTCCAGGCCCCGGCCGCGCGGCTGATCACGGGGCTCGCGCCCGGTCGCGTCGCCCTCATCACCGATGCCATGGCGGCCACCGGGATGGGCGACGGGGACTATGTGCTCGGCAGTCTGCCGGTGCGGGTCGAGGATTCGGTGGCCCGGGTCAGGGCCGCTGACGGCTCGGTCGGGTCGATCGCCGGATCGACGCTGACCATGGACGATGCCGTGCATCGGGCCGTCGCCGAGGTGGGGATGAGTCCGATCGCCGCCGCCCAGGCCGCGGGGCTGACTCCCCTGCGGGCGCTCGGTCGTCTCGCCCCCGACGTCCACAGCCTCCTGCGGGTGGGCCAACCCGCTGACTGCGTCCTCCTCGACGCCGACATGCGGGTGACGACCGTGTGGATCGGGGACCGGCGCTGAGGATCCGGTTGCCCGGCGGAGCCGATGTCGTGGGAGGATGGTCGGCATGGATGCTCTGCTCCTCATCGACACCGACGACACAGCGCTGACCTCTCAGAGGGCCGTCGAGACCCTCGGCGGGATCGTCGGCCGCACCCGTGCGGTGGGCGGAGTGCTCATCTTCGCCACGACGAACGAGGAGGTCTCCGGCCGCGACGACGAGGAGATCAGCGTCTTCGGCCCCGACGAGGAGGACCTCG
Source organism: Brevibacterium sp. XM4083 (assembly GCF_006489205.2). Lineage (GTDB taxonomy): Bacteria > Actinomycetota > Actinomycetes > Actinomycetales > Brevibacteriaceae > Brevibacterium. The sequence continues at coordinate 142,175 of NZ_VFYR02000001.1, forward strand.
TCCTCCGCTCGGACAATCCCGACATCTTCGAAGGCGTCGACGACCTCGCCGCCGGACTCCACGACATGGCCGTCGATCGGATCGTCATCGCCGGAGTCGACGAGAATCCCGGTGCGGTGTGGGCCTCGGCGATGGCGGCCCTCGTCTGCAACTTCGACGTCATCGTCCTCTCCGACTCCGTCGTCAGCGCCGCCGGCGAGCCCGTCACCTGGGCCGATGCGGCCGAAGAGGCGGGCGCCATGGTCAAGCGCACCGAGGACACCTGGCTGCGCATGTGACTCCTGCCCGCCTCGGCAGTGTGACATTGCTCTGAGCTGTCGGCTCTGACTGGCACGGTCGCCGGGCCCGGTTCTACACTGTGTAGTGGGTAAATGGAGCCTGCATGGACCCTGAGGTGAGGAGGTGGCATGACCGGCTGGCACAAGTCGATCCGTGCTCTCTTCGCAGCCGTGATGACGACGATGCTCGCGGTGCTCATGCACGTCGGCGCCGGCGGTGACTTCTCCGCCCTCGGCACCGGCTTCGTCTTCATCCTCGTCCTCTGGGCGGCGATGATCCTCGCGGGACGTCGCCTCGGATACCTCGCTCTCGCCGCGATCCTCGGCCTCGGTCAGCTCCTCATGCATGCCTCGATGGGCTGGTTCGGCCCGATGTCGTCGATGATGCGGGGGACCGCCGGCGCATCCGCCTCGGCGTCGCCGGATCCGACGATGTCAGCAGCCGAACACGAACTCATGACCCCGGCCACCGGGTCTCTCGACCTCGGTCAGGCCACCCCGATGGGCCATTCGATGGGCCACGCCAACGGCGCCGGCCCGGGCATGATCATCGCCCACATCGTCGCCGTCATCGTCACCGCGATCATCCTCAAGCGCGGTGAGGATCTCCTCTTCAGCATCCTCCAACTGGCACTGGGGCCGGTTGTCATCGCCCTGCGCGCACTCGCGTCGGCGCAACACAGTCTTGCGGGCGCGCGCCTGCGCGTCGTCCGCCATATGCGCGAACTCCCGCACATGGTGCCGGTGGCCGTCATCGGCCCGAACTACCGTCGCGGTCCTCCCGCGCTCGTCTGACACCTCACCACCGGCAGCGCGCGATCCGACGTCGCGCTGCACCCCACATCACCCTCGGCATTCGTCGAACAGTCATGCGATCATGCTGCTCCGGCGGGCGCGGTTGCCCAGCGCCACCCGGCGCCGGTCTCGTGCCCAGGCCGTCATTCCTACGAACTCGGTCGCGGCCGCGCGTCGACACCCGGCGCGGCAGAGAGCGCACGTCCCGGTGAGCCTCCCGCACTGCGGGACCTCCTGACAGGGATCGCCACATGGCCGCGTCGGAACCGCCTCGGCGACGGCATGATCCGCACCCGACCGCCGACGAACGCCACCACACGAAAGTGCAGACGAAATGCGCAAGAACACCATTCTCAAGTCCACCATGCCCGCGCTCGCCATGTCGGCGGCCCTCGTCCTCGGTCTCAGCGGCTGCGGTCAGAGCGGCAGCCAGAGCAGCGCCTCGGAACCCTCGGCCTCGAGCAGCAGTGCCTCGGTCGACGCCTCGGCCTCGCTGACGTTCGACGACGCGTGGGTCAAGGCCGCCGACGAGGGCATGACCGGAATCTTCGGCAAGGTGACGAACACGACCGACGCCGACATCAACCTCGTCGGCGCCAACTACGACGGAGCCAACATGGTCCAGCTCCACGAGACCATCGACGACGGCTCCGGTTCGATGATGATGCAGGAGAAGGACGGCGGCTTCGTCATTCCCGCCGGCGGCTCCCTCGACCTCGAACCGGGTGGCGACCACATCATGGTCATGGACATGACGCGCCCGATCAAGCCGGGCGAGGAGATCACCGTCGAACTCGTCACCGCCGATGACGAGACGATCCCCGCGACCGCGGTCGCCAAGGAGTACACGGGTGCGCAGGAGACCTACGCGCCCGGCGAGCCCGATGCCGCCTCCGACGGCGGTGACGGAATGGACGGCATGGGCGACATGTCGGGCATGAGCGATGAGGACTCCGGTGACAAGTGACCCCCGCGACCCGGACTCCGCGTCGGGTCGTGACACCGAGCCCGCCGCCGAGCGGACGTCGTCATCGGCGGAGTCGGCGATTGCGCCGGGCGGGTCGGCCGCCGAGGACGTGACGTCCTCGGCCGCCGGGGCCGGTGAGGACAGCGCCGAAGCGGCTCCGACCCGCCGCGGCTTCAGCCGTCGGGGCCTCATCGCCTCGGCGGCCGTCGCCGGCGGCGTCGGAGCAGTCGGGTCGCTCGCCGGGTTCGGCATCGGGCGGGCGACCGAGGCGAACTCCCCGCGACCGCCGCGTGCCGACACCACCGGCGTCAACGGTGAGGTCGCGGTGCCGTTCTTCGGCGAGCACCAGGCCGGGATCGAGACGGCCCCGCAGGCCCACGGCGAGTTCCTCGCGTTCACGATGAAGCCGGAGACGAAGAACGCCGCCGCCGTCGTGCGGTGGCTGCGTCTGCTCACCGCGGATGCCGCCGCGCTCACGCAGGGCACCGCGCCCCTGGCGGACTCCGAACCAGAGATGGCGGCCGATCCCGCCCGCCTGACGGTGACGTTCGGCTTCGGCCAGAACCTCGTCGCGCTCGCGGGCAGCCAGGCGGTGCCCGAGTGGCTGCGGCCGCTCGAGAGCTTCTCGATCGACCGGCTCGACCCGCAGCGCTCGACCGGGGATCTGCTCCTGCAGATCTGCGGCGACGATCCGCTCGGAGTCGCCCACGCCCGCCGGATGCTGTGGAAGGACTCCCGCGCGTTCGCCGACATCGCCTGGCAGCGCACGGGGTTCCGCAACTCGTACGGCACGAAGGGCGAGGGGCAGACGCAGCGCAATCTCTTCGGCCAGCTCGACGGCACCGCGAACCCGGGCATGGGGTCCGAGGACTTCAGCCGCCTCGTGTGGGGTCGGGCGACCGGACGGACGGACGCGGTCTTCTCCGCCCGTGGTGAACCGCCGACCGACCTCGGCGAGGCGCTGCCGTCGTGGATGCAGGGCGGGACGACGCTCGTGCTGCGTGACATCGAGATGAACCTCGAGACGTGGGACGAGGCGGACCGTCCGGCGCGTGACTTCTCCGTCGGTCGCTTCGTCGACTCGGGGGCGCCGACGACGGGCACCGACGAGTTCGACGAGCCCGATTTCACGGCCGTCGACGACCGGGGTCTCACGGTGATCTCGGCGGCCTCGCACATGGCCAGGGCCCGCGACGGGCTCGGACCGGAGGTGCAGATCGTGCGCCGGCCGTACAACTACGAGACCGGTGCCGGGGGTCAGTCGGGGCTGATGTTCGCGTCGTTCCAGGCGGACATCGCCCGGCAGTTCCTGCCGATCCAGCGGCGGCTCGCCGAGGTGGATCTGCTCAACGTCTGGACCGTGCCCATCGGGTCGACGGTGTGGGCGATTCCGCCGGGGGCGAAGGACGGCGAGTACGTCGGCCAGACGCTCTTCGGAGGCTGAGCACCGGCACAGCGAAGGATGCGCACCGGTACTTCGGCGGCTGCGCACTGGGGAGTCGGACAACGACGAACGAGGCCGCGGCCCGGGGGATCACACCCTCCGATCCGCGGCCTCGTCCAGTCCTCCTCAGAACAGCGGGCTCGTCCCGAGTCCCTCAGAACAACGGGCTCGGGAGAGCTCCCTCCAGCTCGAGGAGTCGGCGTTTCGTCGCCAGTCCCACTCCGCGGTGACCGCCCGAGTATCCGCCGAGGCCGTCACCGGCGACGACGCGATGGCAGGGGATGAGCAGCGGCAGCGGGTTGAGCCCCATGATGCTCCCGATCGCCCGCGCCGGGATGCCGGTCCCGGAGCGTGCGGCGAGTTCCCCGTAGGTCACGGTCGCCCCATAGTCGACGGTGTCGGCGAGCACTGTCAGAACGGTCGTCGCGACCGGGGAGATCCCGTCGAGCGAGAGCGGAAGATCGAACTCGCCGAGGCGGCCGTCGAAGTAGGCGCGCAGCTGTCCGAGCGCCTCCGTGAGGAGAGGATTCTCGTCGTCTGGAGTGGGCTCGGAATCGGCGTCGACCCATTCGACGCGGACGATCGCCATGCGCGTGCTCGTCACCGCGATGATCCCGACCGGAGTGGTCAGGGTCGCCGCTGCCGGGTGGGTCGCCTCGGTGGTCTCCATGCAACGATTATCGCCCGCCGGCGGCAGCGATCGGCGCGTTAGGGCCGAAACGACTGCGCCGGATGACGGGGCGACCGCGCACGCGGCACCGCCGACGGTGGTCGTTCTGCGCTCGGGGCACGATTGCAGAACGAGACCGGGCCCGCCGATTCGCGATGCGAACCGACGGGCCCGGCCAAGTCAGCGGAGACCGCAGACAGCTGCGCCCGGAGGTCAGCTGATCACACGGTCAACGGCGCAGTGCGTCACTCGCTGATCTCGGTGGAGTAGGCGTCGGGGTTGTCCTTGATCCACTGGGCCACAGCCTCAGCTTCCTTGCCCTCACCGTACTCATTGACGACCATATCCTCGAGCGAACCGTACTGCTGGTCGTCGAGTTTGATGCCCTTGATGTACTCGGCGGCCTCAGGGTTCTCCTCCGCGAAGCCCTTGGTGCCGAGGAAGTGGAGCGCTTCCGCTTCGCCCATCGCGCCCTTGGGGTCTTCGAGGTCCTTGACGTCGTAGGCGCTGTTCGCCCAGAACGGACGCCACAGGGTCACCACGACCTCTTCCTTGTTGTCGATCTTGTTCTTCAGCTCGGTGAGCATCGTCGCGGTCGACGACGTGACGAGTTCGTACTCGCCGTCGAGACCGTACTCGGGCATCATCGTGTCCTTGGTCTGCGCGGTCAGACCGGCGCCGGGCTCGATGCCGATGATCTTCCCGTCGAACTCGCTCGCCTTGCCCTTGAGGTCCTCGATCGAGTTGATGTTGCTGTACGAGGGCACGGCGATCGTCAGCTTCGCATTGTCGTAGTACGCGCCGAGGTCTTCGAGCTGATCCCCGTACTCGTCCATGTACTGCTTGTGGGTGACCTCCGGCCACGCTGACGGGTAGATGTCGACATCGCCGTTCGCGAGACCCGAGTAGAGGATCGCGGCTTCGGTGATCGTCTCCATCTCCACGTTGTAGCCCAGCTTGGTCAGCTGGTTCTCCAGCAGGTACGCGGTGCTGAGACCATCGGTCCATGACGGGATGAATCCCAGGGTGATGGTGCCCTTGTCCCCGCCTTCGCCACCGCCGCTGTTGTTGCTGGCTTCCTGCGAGCAGCCGGTGAGAGCCAAGGCCAGAGCCGCGCCGACGGCGGCGATCTTCGTGACGAAACGCTTCTTCATCGTGGTTTCCTAACTACTGGTTGTGTGGTCTGCTGAGAACGGTGTGTCAACTCTGAGTGCGGACGATCTCTACCTCTTCCACAGTGTCCGGTTCGGCTGCCGCACGGGTGTTCGCGGCTGTGGCCCTGCGTCGTTTGAGGGCGCCGAGGAGGGAGTTCGGATAGTCCTTCGCCGTGCCCAGAGCCGCGGTGACGCGGTCGAGGTAGATCGCGAGGATGACGACGCCGAGTCCGGCTTCGACTCCGAGCGGCAGGTTCTGCGTCGCAACGGCTTCGACGACGTTCTTGCCGAGGCCGTCGGCACCGACGATGCCGGCGATGACGGCCATCGCCAGGGCGAGCATGATGACCTGGTTGATGCCGGCCATGATCGTCGGGGTGGCCAGCGGGATCTGGACTCCGCGCAGGATCTGCCTCGGGGTGGCTCCGAAGGCATAGCCGGCCTCGACGGTCTCCTTGTCGACGCCGCGGATGCCGAGCTCGGTGAAGCGGACGCCCGGCGGCAGGGCGAAGATCACCGTCGAGACGAGGCCGGGCACGACGCCGATGCTGAAGAACGTCACCGCGGGAATGAGGTAGACGAACGCCGGCATCGTCTGCATGAAGTCGAGGATCGGTTTGACGATCGCCGACACCGTGTCGTTCCTCGCGGCCAGAATGCCGACGGGGATCGCGATGATGACCGCGACGAGGGCGGCGAGGACGACGAGCGCGAGCGTCTGCATCGCCGACACCCATTGATCCATCGTCATGATGAAGAACATCGTGACGAGTGTGCCGAGGGCGAACTGCCACGACCGCACAAGCCATCCGAGGAACGCGAGGATGATGATGATGACGAGCGGATGAAGGTCGACGAGAACGGTGGTGAGACCCTCGACGAGGAAGCGGACGACCACGGTGATGAAGTCGAAGAGCCACCCCAGATTGTCCTTGAGCCAGTCGAAGACCGAGTCGGCCCAGGCGCCGACCGGGATTCTGATGTCCTCCATCACAGGGCCTCCCTCTCCACGGAGTTGTCGACGACCACGGTGTGCGGATCATCGCCGAGCACGTCTTCGATCTCGCTGGCCGCCACAGGCGGTGCCGGCTGCTGCACCTCTCCGTCACCGCTGTGATGGCCGAGCGCTGCGAGCAGAGTGGCACGCGGGATCACTCCGACGAGCTGCCCCAGGTCGTTGACGACCGGCAGCGGCAGCGGCGATTCAGCCGACGGGATGAACAGATCGATGAGGACGTCGTCGGGGTGGGCGACGATCGCCGGCGGCTTGACGATGCCGTCGAGCGTCGTCGCTCCGCTGCGGATCTGCGCGACGGCGTCACGGTCGCTGACCACCCCGAGCAGGCGACGATCGCGATCGACGACGCACAGCGCCGAGGCGTAGCTGTCACGCATCGCCCGCAGGGCCACGCGCGGTCCGCTCTGGTCGGAGACGACCTGGCGGGGCTTCTCCATGACGTTTCTCGCCGTGAGCACGCGAGCGCGGTCGACGTCCTGGACGAACTGCGCGACGTAGTCGTTGGCAGGATCCGTGAGGATCTCCTCCGGCGTCCCGATCTGGACGATGCGTCCGTTGCGCATGACCGCAATGCGGTCGCCCATGAACATCGCCTCATTGAGGTCGTGAGTGATGAAGATGATCGTCTTCTTGAACTTCGCCTGCAGTTCGACGAGCTGCTCCTGCATCTCTCGGCGGATGAGCGGGTCGAGAGCAGAGAAGGCTTCGTCCATGAGAAGGATGTCGGTCTCGGCTGTGAAGGCGCGGGCGAGCCCGACGCGCTGCTGCATGCCACCGGAGAGCTGCTCGGGGAACTTGTCTCCCCAGCCTTCGAGTCCGACGGCCTTGAGCCATTCCTCGGCCTTCGCCAGTCGCTCAGCTCTCGGGACGCCGCGCAGCTCGAGGGCATAGGCGGCGTTCTCCCGCACGGTCCGGTGGGGGAGGAGGGCGAAGTGCTGGAAGACCATCGAGATGTGGTCGCTGCGGACCTTGCGTAGGGTGCGGGCGTCGGCTTTGGCGATATCCGTGCCGAGCACCTCGACGGACCCCGCTGTCGTCGACCACAGGCCGTTGAGCGTGCGGATGAGAGTCGACTTGCCGGAGCCCGACAGGCCCATGACGACGAAGATCTCGCCCTTCTCGACTTCGAAGCTCGCATCGATGACTGCGGCGGTGCCGAGCTTCGTCAGCTCGTCACGGTCGGCGCCCTCTTCGAGGCGCTTGACGACTTCGTTCTGGCGTTTGCCGAAGACCTTGTAGACGTGTGATGCCTTGACGACGCTCACGGAATACCTCCTTGGAGTCCTGACTGTCCGCAGAACGAGAGGCCTCACCCTGTCGCGCGGTTCGGCGACTGTCGAATCGAACAGGAGTCGATCACATGGCCTCACCGCTCACGGAAATCTCAGTCCTCATTATAGAATTTTCCACACTTTTCGGCGGGAACAATATTCCTGTCGTCGGGAGTGTTGTGGTTGACAGGGTATCTGACCTGGGACGATGTAAGGCGATGCGTTACTTGATCGTTACATTTGCGCCTTGCGGAAGGTCGTCATGGCCTTATTCCGCTAACCGTTCGACGATGGCATTTGCCATTGATCGATCGATAATTCCGCAATGCGGGCGATTTTCCCCCGCTGATTCTCGTGCCCATCACTGCTGAAGTTCGCGGCGCAGTGGTTCGCGGTGCTCGGACGCCGGTCGAGCGGGCGACTGCACGTGCGGGAGCCTCTACTCTTGAGACCATGAAGCCGCTGCCGTTCCTTCTCGACTCCGCTCCCGCGACCGACTCCGGTGCGGAGGTTTCCGCCCCGACCGTTCCGTCTTCGACCCCGGCGACGCGCAACCCCCGCCGCCCGGCAGTCATCGTGCCCGTCCTCCACACCGATGCCGAGCTGCTGGCGCTCAGCTGTCGGGAAGCCGCCGACAGCGGCCTCGTCGATGTCATCGAGTGGCGCGTCGACCCCCTCGTCGCCGACACCCTCGATCCCGCCGGCGGAGGAGTCGATGCCGTCGCTGAGGCGATCAGAGAGCTCGCCCCGCACGTCACCGCCGCCGGTCTGCCGGTCCTCGCCACGCTGCGCACCGCTGCCGAAGGCGGGGAGGCCGAGCTCAGTGATGCCTCCTACGCCGAGGTGGTCGCCGGCCTCGCGGCGGCGCTGACCGACGCGAACGCGGCCGCCGGTGCGACGGTCCCGATCGCGATCGATGTCGAGATCGCCCGGGATTCGGCGCAGGACGTCATCGGGGTGCTGCGGACCGTCGGCGTGCCCGTCGTCGCCTCCCGGCACAACTTCTCGGACACCGAACGCGTCGCCGACATGCGCGAAACGCTCATCGAGATGCGGGCGGCAGGAGCCGATGTCGTCAAGATCGCGATGATGCCGACGACTGCCGCCGATGTCGCCGACCTGCTCCGGGCCACCGCCGAGGCCGACGCCGACCTCGACTGCCCCGTGCTCGGGATCTCGATGGGGGAGCTGGGCCGGACGAGTCGGATCCTCGGCGCCGACTTCGGCAGCTGCGCGACCTTCGCGCAGATGGGCACCGCCTCGGCGCCGGGACAGATCGCCGCCGGCGAACTCGCCGTCATCCTCGACCGGCTCTACGCCTGACCGCACCGCGGGACCGCTGAGCGCATCCGGCGGCGGAATGCGCGCGGGCGCGGACGAGCGACCCGGCTTCTCGACGTCGCCATGGACGACGAACGCCCTGCCGGGTGGGAATCCACTCGGCAGGGCGCTCGTGTGTCGGTGAGCGGTCGGCTCAGACGCCTTCGGCGATCTGCTTGCGGAACTTCTTCGGCAGAGCCTGGTCGCCGAAGTTGTTGCGCACGGTGTTCGCGGCCAGGCGCTGAACGACGAGCTGGGCGATGGCCACCCCGACACCCGAGACGACGGTCCAGGCCAGGGCCTCCGACATCGAGATCTCTTCGTCGACGGGGTTCGACGGTGCGGGACGATGAGTCGACTTCTCCCACGCGAAGGTGAGCACCTTCCGGGCTGCGACAGCTGCCACGATGGGCGCTCCGACGCCGATGATCTGCCAAGCGAGCTTTCCCATGCCCGTGTCCTTTCGTTCGAAGTCGAGGAGCGACTCCTCCGGTGATCCGGCAACGGCGACGACCGCCGTCGGATGAAGGAGTCCTTCGTCATCCACACTATCGCAGGCGCCTGAATTTCATACTTTTGTGCGATGTGCGACGCGCCGCCGACCGATAGCGTGAGACCACCGATGCAGGGAGGAGGTCCGCGTGCTCACCAGACGGAAGAACGTCATGGTCACGGGTCTCTTCGTGCTGGGCATCTGCGGATTCGTCCTCGGACTCGCCCCCGAGCTCGCCGCGTTCTTCTGGGTCCTCTGGTTCATCGGCTGCGGGGCCTCGATGCTCGGCCTCATCCTCGCCGTCACCGTGCCCCGGCCTGCTGCTGAGCGGCATGCGAACTGCCGCGGCGAAGCGGGGCACTGCGAAGCGGGCCGCCGCGGCGGGTCGGACGACGGATCACCGCGTGAGTCCGCGACTCGGATGTCGCGCAATCGGCACTGACGCACCCGCCAGGCCGCCCCGCCCCGTTCACCCGGCGGCGATGATCCTCTGGAATTCCCTGGTCAGCGCCTCGTCGCGCGAAAGCGACTTCCCGTCGAGCGCGCGCAGCGTCACCGCGGTGCGCACCGACGAGACGAACCATGCGCCATCGGCGGAGAGGACATCGTCGACGCTGAGGTCGGCGTAATCGGCCTTGAGCTCGAGTCGACCGGCATGGTCGAAGAGGAGCCGCTGGGTCGTCCCGGCGAGCAGACCGGCGGCGGGATCCGGGGTGAGGAGGTGGTCGCCTCGGCGAATGACGATGTTCGCGGTCGGACCTTCGAGGACGACGCCGTCGCGGGAGACGAAGAGGGCCTCGTCGGCTCCCTGCCCCTGCGCGTACCGCAGGGCCGCCTGATTGACCGCGTACGACAGGGTCTTCGCGCCGAGGAGGAGCCACGGTGCGCGCCGACCGACGTAGGCGTCGTAGCCGCGGTCGACGCTCACGGCGCTCACGCCCTCGGCGCGGGCGGTGACGATCGTATCCTCGATGGGCACGGTGAAGGCCCACCCGCGCGGGGCGTCGCCGCCGCGGGAGAGCGTGTAGCGGACCGCGAACTCCGTGGTCTCGGGGTTCGCGGCGATCGCTTCGGCGATGAGTCGGTCGACGGCCTGCCGCCACAGCTTGCGGTCGGGTTCGGGCAGATCGAGCGCCGAGGCGGACGAATGGAACCGCGCGAAGTGGCGTTCGCGGGAGACGACGGTGGCCTCACGGGTGTCCGGGTTGACGCGGACGAGGACCGTCTCGAAGATGCCGTCGCCGCGGTGGGCGGCCAGGTCCGTGACCGGCAGCTGGGGGGAGGCGAGATCGGCGGTGGTGACCGTCGAAGTGCCGGGATCGATGAGGACGAGGACTTGGGTCATGGGGACAGTCTACGGTCGCCGGTCCGAGTCCGGGAGTCCTCATCGGCAAGTGATGATGTCGTCGAGCACCGGTGCCGGCGCGGTTCGACGCCGCCGCATGCCGGGGGCTGACTCCTCAGCCGGCGTCGTAATCCCAGCCGGCGGCGCAGTCCCAGCCGGCCGTCTCAGTCAGTGGACTCGCAGTCGATCCCGCGCACTCAGCCGGTTCCGCGCACTCAGCCGGTGCTGATGCCGAAGACGAGGCCGAGTCCGTAGGTCACGGCGGCGGCGCCGAAGCCGATCGCCATCTGCCGCAGCGCCCGCGGTCCCGGCGCCTTGCCCGAGAGCAGGCCGACGGTGCCGCCGGTGAAGAGGAGGGCGATGCCGACGAGGCCGGCGGAGAGGAAGACAGCGGGCAGCCCCGACATGCCGAAGATGTAGGGCAGGATCGGGATGAGCGCGCCCGAGGAGAAGAACGCGAAGCTCGAGAGGGCCGCCCCGATGCCGGTGCCGAGCGCAGAGCTCTCGATGCCCGATTCGAGGCTCGGCAGCTGCGGGGCGTTCGTCGTCTTCGCCTCGGAGATCGTCCGATGCGCCTGGATCTCCGCCTCGTCGGGGTCCATGCCGCGGGCGCGGAAGACGAGCGCGAGCTCGTTCGCATCGATGTTGAGGTCGGCGAGCGCGTGCCGGGACTCCGGGTCCGGGGTCGAGGCGTCGAGGAGCTCGCGCTGGGAGCGCACGGAGATGTACTCGCCGGCGCCCATCGACAGGGCGCCCGCGAGGAGACCCGAGACGCCGGTGAGGAGGATGACGGTGTTCGGCACACCGGCGGCACCGACGCCGAGGACGAGCGCGAGGTTCGAGACGAGACCGTCGTTGGCGCCGAAGACGGCGGCCCGGAAGTTGCCCGACAGGCGGGCCCGGGAACGGGCGGCGAGAGCGCGGACGACCTCGGCGTGGATCCGCTCATCGGCGGCCATCTCCGGGGATGCCGCGTCGTCGTTCTGGTACGGGGAGCTCGTCTCCGACTGCTGCGCGAGCGCGAGGATGAAGACCGAACCGAAGATCCGGCCGAAGAAGGCGAGGAAGAGGGTGACGAGGTCGGGGGTGCGCTTCTTCGCGGCATGCGCGCCGAGGAGGCGGATCCAATGCTGCTGGTGCCGGGATTCGGCGGCGGCGAGTCCGAGGAGGATCTCCCGGTCCTCACCGGTGCGGCGCTCGGCGAGATCACGGTAGACGCGCTCTTCGAGGCGCTCGTTGGCGAGGTAGCGCTGCCACCGCCGGATGGTCCGGCGGTCGGGCGGAGGGTCGGTGGGCGCGGCGGGCGCAGACTGCTGATTCGTCACTGGTGCGATGCTATCGGAGAACTCCCACTCAGTTCAACACTTGCGCAATTGCTTAAGTATGGGTTGTTATCCATTCGTGACCTAAGGATGTTACTGATGCGATAGGTTAATGAACCATGTGAGTTGTGTCACCGTTTCGTTATAGATGTTTGTGATTCGTTACCAACGGCGAACCACTCGGCGAAACACCAGAGTCAGGCTCTCCCAGCCCCGAGCGCACCGCACCCAGGGACGACAGACACCGGGTGTCCGCAGTCCGCGCCCGGGTGAGCACGTGGGGTCGTGCACCGTCGACGGCCCGTGAGGCGAGGTCGATTCGCGTGGCACCTGAGGAGCGAAAGGAACTCCATGAAGTTGCGCATGAAAGCCGCGTTGGCCGTCACCGCATCCGCGGGACTGGTCTTCAGCGGCATGGCCCCGGCGATGGCCGCCGGAACCGCAGGTCCGACAGAGCACACCGATATGGGCGTCACCGGCGACGCCGTGATGGAACAGCTGCAGAACATCTCCGACATCTCGGTGAAGAACGCCGACACCGGGTACCGGTCGCTCGGCGCCCCGGGATATGAGGAGGCCGTGGAGTACGTCGAGCAGACGCTCGAGGCCACGGGCGCCTACGACGTCAGCCGGCAGGCCTTCGACGTCGAGAACCAGGACTTCGGCACCGTCTCCGTCAAGGTCGACGGGGAGGACGTCGCCGTCACCCCCGCGAGCTACACCGAAGGCACCTCGGCGCCGCTGACGGATCTGCCGCTCGTCGTGCCCGTCGATGACGACTACTCCGACCTCGCCGGCGGCCAGCTCGGCTGCCAGGCCAGCGACTACGACGACTCCGCCAACGGCGCGGTCGTCCTCGTCGCCCGCGGTTCCTGCACCTTCGGGGAAAAGGCACAGGCCGCCACGGACGCCGGAGCAGCCGCCGTCATCATCTACAACAACACGAAGGACGCCCCCGACGAGGAGCTCAACGCCACCCTCGGCGAGCGCATCGAGAACGGCGCGCCCACTGTGGGCACGACCTACAATCTCGGCAACGGACTGCTCGAGAAGGTGCAGGCGGCCGCCGACGGTGAGGCGCCAGCAACGGACTTCACGCTCGAGACCGAGTACAAGACGTCGACGACGTGGAACGTCATCGCCGAGACGAAGGCCGGCGACAAGGACAATGTGCAGATGTTCGGTGCCCACCTCGACGGTGTGCCCGAAGGACCCGCCGCCAATGACAACGGCTCGGGTTCGGCTGCTCTGCTCGCCAGCGCCGAGGCGCTCGCCCAGCAGCCGACCGAGGTCGACAATGCGGTCCGCTTCGCCTGGTGGGGTGCCGAGGAGGTCGGTCTCGTCGGGTCGACGAAGTACGTCGAGAGCCTGAGCGCGGACGAACTCGCCAAGGTCAAGGCCTACATGAACTTCGACATGATCGGCTCCGACAACTACGTCGTCGGCACCCTCGACTCCGACGGCTCCGACGTTCCGGTGCCCGACGGCGTCAACGTCCCCGCCGGTTCGGCCGAGCTCGAGAAGGTCTTCACCGACTACTTCGCCGACAACGACCAGAAGAACATCGGCACCGAGTTCTCCGGTCGCTCCGACTACCAGGCGTTCCTCGACGCCGGTGTGCCGGTCAGCGGTCTGTTCTCCGGAGCCGACGAGATCAAGACGCCGGAGCAGGTCGAGTGGTTCGGTGGTGAGGAGGGCAAGCCGCAGGACACGAACTACCATCAGCCCACCGACACGATCGACAACGTGAGCCGGGACGCGATCGACATCTTCGGACCTGCGATCGCCTACTCCGTCCACACGCTCGCCTACGACCTCGAGCCGGCTCCCACGGAGACCCCGACGGAGACGCCGACCTCCACGCCGACCGAGACCCCGACCTCGACCCCGACGGATTCGCCGACCTCGACCCCGACGGACGCTCCCGACGAGCGGAGTCTGACGATCGATCCGACGACGATCGATGAGAACGACTTCGTCTCCGACACCGGCGTCCAGGTCACCGCCACCGGCTGCACGCCGGGGACGACGGCGACGATGACGGTGGATCCGCAGAACGGCACCATCGAGAAGTTCGAGCAGACCGCGACCGTCGACGCCGACGGCGTGGCGAAGTTCGGTGTCCGCGGACTCGATGAGTCGAAGTCGGCCGAGTACGTCGGAAAGTACGACGTCACCGTCGACTGCGAAGGCGGCGACGCGCTCAACGGCTCGTTCGAGGTCGTCGCGGCCGGAGCCGACGATCCGGGCGCCGGCGGCGGAGGCGGGGGAGACCTCCCGCGCACCGGTAACGAGGCTCTTCCGCTCGTCGCCTCGGCCGCAGCGCTCATCGTGCTCGGTGTCGTCATGACCATGGGCGCCCGCCGCAGGAAGGCCGGCAGCCTCGAGTGAGACGGTGAGTCCGGGTCGGCGCGGTGATGACCGCACCGACCCGGGCTGACCCACCCCGAAGCCACGCGGGCCGGTGACTGGACAAGTTCGCCGGCCCGCGTGATCGTTGTCTGCTGACACTCGCATCGGAGTCTGTCGGCACCCGCATCGTCGTCGGCCGGCACCCGCGACGGCGGCGGGAATTGCACCGCGCCGGCGTGACCCCGGACACGCCCCTGCACGGCACCGCTCGGGCGTTGGTGCGTCTGACCAGGAGCGACGATGCTCACCTGGTCTCGGCAACGCAGGATCCGCCCAGCTTCGCCCGGCACAATGAGGTTCCGTGACCCCTAAGAAGCTCTTCAATTTCTTCGCCGTCGCCGAGGCCATCACGTGGGCCCTCCTGCTTGTCGGCATGTTCCTCAAGTACGTCACTCAGACCACCGAGGTGGGGGTGCGCATCGGAGGCGGAATCCACGGATTCGTCTTCCTCTGCTTCGTTGTCGTCGTCCTCCTCGTCGGCATCTCCCAGAAGTGGAGCATCGGGCGCATCCTCGCAGGCCTCGTCTCCGCAGTCATCCCGTTCGCGACGATCCCGTTCGAGATCGCCTCGGCGAAGGCCGGAGCCCTCGACGGCGACTGGGGACTCGGCCGGGGCGGCCGGGCGCCGCGCGGACCGCTGGAGAAGCTGAGCGCGTGGGCGCTGCGCTCGCCGTGGGTGGCCGCCGGGGTCGGCGCCGTCGTCGTCATCGCGGTGTTCTCCGGACTCCTCATCGTCGGTCCTCCCGGCAGCTGAGCCGCACGAGCCCGACCGCCTCGGCGCGGTGATCGACTCAGGTCATCCGAGCCACGCAGACCCGGTGATCGACTCAGGCCTCTCGTCCGGTCGCCCGACGAACTGCACGGTCCCGCGGTGTGGGACGACCGCCTCGGCGAGTTCCTGACCTGGAACATCTCCGCGCTCTGCGGCCTGGGCAGGCGTCGTGCCCTCCGATAGGGTGGTGAGCACGGGCCGACTACAAGCGTCGGCTCGCCTGCATCCCCGTTGAGGAAACGAAAGGCCCGCTCATGGACCTCATACTCGGCGCCGTCATCATCGGCGCCATCGCCATCGTCGTGCTCATCGCACTCGTCGTCATTCTCCGGTCGTACAAGATCGCCTCGCCGTCCGAGGCCCTCATCATCACCGGACGCAACGCCTCGGGAGCGTCCGGGTCGGGGCGGATCATCATCGGCGGACGCGCAGTCGTCTACCCGATCGTGCAGAAGGCGTTCATTCTCTCGCTGTCGTCGCGGCAGATCTCCGTCGAGATCGACGGCATCTCGAAGAACGGCATCGCGCTCAAGCTGCGCGGCGTCGCCCAGGTCAAGGTCGGCGGCACCGACGATGACGTGCGCAAGGCCGCGCAGCGCTTCCTCGACCAGCAGGATCAGATCGACCACTACAGCAAGGAGATCCTCTCCGGCACCCTGCGCGCGGTCGTCGGCACGCTCACCGTCGAGCAGATCATCCAGGACCGCGCCTCCTTCGCCGCGCAGGTGCAGGAGGAATCCGCGCACTCGATGAACAACCAGGGTCTCGTCATCGACACCTTCCAGATCTCCGCGGTCGAGGACGAGGGCAGCTACCTGCGCGACTGGGGTCGCCCGCAGGCCGCTGAGGTCGCGAAGAACGCCGCCATCGCCGAGGCGAATGCCTCCCGTGCCGCGGCTGTTGAGGAAGCGCAGCAGAACGAGGAGACGCAGAAGCAGCAGGCGCTGACCGATCAGGCGATCGCCGAACAGCAGCAGCAGCTCGCGCTGCGTCGGGCGGCTCTGAAGGAGGAGGCCGACCAGCGGCAGGCGACGGCCGACAACGCCGGTCCGCTCGCGGCCGCGGCTGAGAAGCAGAAGCTCCTCGAACGCGACCGGGTCGTCGCGAAGGAGGCCGCGGAGCTGCGTGCCGAACAGCTCGACGCCGAGGTGCGCCGCCCGGCCGATGCCGAGCGCTACCGCCAGCAGGCCGAAGCCGACGCCCGGGCCTACGAGATCGAAGCCCAGGGTCGAGCCGAGGCCGCTGCCGAACTCCACCGCCGGTCGAAGGAAGCCGAAGCGATCCGCCTCGAAGGTCAGGCCGAGGCCGATGCCATCAAGGCTCGCGGTGAGGCCGAGGCCGGAGCGCTTGAGGCGCAGGCCGAGGCGTACAAGAAGTTCAACGACGCCGCCGTCCTCTCCAAGGTGCTCGAGGTGCTGCCGGACATCGCCGGCGAACTCGTCGCTCCGTACGCGAACATCAAGGACCTGTCGATCGTGTCGACCGACGGCGAGTCGAAGCTCGCGAACTCGGTGTCGAACAACCTCGCCCAGGTGCTCGAGGTCGTCCGCGGGACGACCGGCATCGACCTCACCGACCTCGTCGACAAGGCGCAGGGCGGAGGGTCAGCTTCGGGTGACGGCGACGACGATGCGGACGGACCGGGCTCGGGTGGTCCCGACTCGGGCTCCGGCTCGGGCTCCGGCGGATCAGGTGGCCGCGGTCAGGTCATCGAGGGTCGTCTCGCCGACGACACTCCGGCCGCTCGCCGGGAGGCCCGGCGCGAAGCCCGTGACAGCTCCGGCGGTCGTCGTCCGGGCAGCGGGGGAACCGGGGGCCGCGCCGGTGAGCGCGACAGCGGTCAGTGGGCCGGGTTCGACCCCAAGGACTTCCTCGACCCGGATGGCGGTCTCGACATCCAGCACATCGGCGACGAGGTCAAGCGCGCGACAGGCATCGACGTCCAGGCCTACATCGACGAGGCGCTGCGCCGCCGCGACGGCGGTGCCGCGGGCGGCAGCGCCGGCTCGGGTGCGGGCACAGGTTCGGGTCCCGGTTCGGGACCCGCAGGTGGACCGGGGTCAGGATCGACCCCCTCCGGCGGTGCATCCGACGGCCGCACAGATGGCTCGACCGGCGGCACCGGGGATTCGACCGGCGGCACCCCTGGCTCGGCCGGCGGTGCGTCCGACGACGATGAGACCGGCAGCGGTCCGACGTCGAACTGACGTCGGTCAGTCTCCAGCGGAGCCTGTTTGCGCCGCTCGGCTTGAGCTGAGCGGCGGCTCGCCTCCGCCGTGAGGGTCCTCCTCCTCTGCGGGTCACCCGCACTCGAGGATCCTTCACGCTGAGGACTCGCCACGCTGAGGACCCGCCACGCTGAGGACTCTGCACGATGAGGATCCTGCGCCCCCGAGGTGGATCCGGCTCGATATTCACGCGATCATCGAGCGGAATCCACCTCGGGGGCGTCGGCATGTCTACGGGCGCCACCTCGGGGCGTCGGCATGTCTGCGGGCGCCACCTCGGGGCGTTGTCATGTCCGCGATCCCCGCTCCTTCCACGACCCCCGCTGCTCTCCGTCACCAGAGCATCCACTTCACCCATATTCATAAATACATACGCATATGTTAATGTGAGTGTGAAAGGAGTCCTCATGTCTCATGACCACTCACACGAAACGGGGTCGCGCAAGCGGCTCGCGATCGTGTTCTGCATTGTCCTGGTGATCTTCGCCTTCCAGGTCTTCGGTTCGATCTGGACCGGTTCGCTCGCCCTGCTTGTCGACACCGGACACAACTCCGTCGACCTCATCGGACTGGGCATCGCACTGTTCGCCGCGACGCTGGTCGCGCGGCCGCCGAAGGGGCAGAAAACGTGGGGCTTCAAGCGCGCCGAAGTGCTCGCCGCCGGTGCCCAGGCGACCCTGCTCCTCGGCCTCGGCATCTACAGCCTCATCGAGGGTGTGCGTCGCTTCTTCGCGCCGCCCGAGGTGCCCGGCCCCGAACTGCTCATCTTCGGCGTCGTCGGACTTGCCGGAAACGTCGTCTCGATCCTCATCCTCACCTCGTCGAAGAACTCCTCGCTCAACCTGCGCGCGGCATTCCTCGAGGTCATCGCCGATGCGCTCGGCTCCGTCGCCGTCATCGTCGCCGCCGTCTCGATCTGGCTCTTCGACTGGACCCGCGCCGATGCTGTCGCCGCCCTCGTCATCGCGGCCCTCATCGTGCCCCGAGCGTTCGCGATCCTCAAGGAGACCGGATCGATCCTGCTCGAGTCCGCGCCGAAGAAGCTCGACCTCGAGGCCGTGAAGAAGCACATCGAGGACGTCGACCACGTCGAGGCGGTCCACGACCTCCACGTCACCCGCATCGACTCGAACCTGC
Organism: Brevibacterium sp. XM4083; assembly: GCF_006489205.2. Classification (GTDB taxonomy): domain Bacteria; phylum Actinomycetota; class Actinomycetes; order Actinomycetales; family Brevibacteriaceae; genus Brevibacterium. The sequence goes on from NZ_VFYR02000001.1 coordinate 160,801, forward strand.
CCGTGCTCACCGCCCACGTCGTCCTCGCCGACGAGTGCTTCTACGACGGGCACGCCCCGAAGATCCTCGCGGACCTGCAGGCCTGCGTGGCCGACCACTTCGACGTCTCGATCGAGCACTCGACGTTCCAGTTCGACACGGCGAAGGACGCGGAGAAGGAGAAGCAGACCCACAGCTGAGCCTCCGGCACCGAGGCGGTCGCGCAGCAGACCAGAGCGCCCGCCGTTCCCCCGCAGAGCGGGGAGACGGCGGGCGCGGCTGTGCTGGGCTGGAGGGTCAGGGGGTCGGCAACGGTGCGGCCGCCTCGGCGTGGATCGCTTCGAGCTGTGCGACGATCGCCTCGGTCATCTCGATCGTGTTCGCGTTTCCGCCGAGGTCACGCGGCAGGATCCCTGCCCCGGTGACGTTCTCGACGGCCTGACGCACCGCGTCGGCCTCGGCGGGTCGACCGAGATGGTCGAGCATGAGCGCGGCCGAGGAGATCGCTCCGATGGGATTCGCGACGCCCTGCCCGGCGATGTCGGGTGCCGAGCCGTGGACCGGCTCGAACATCGAGGGGTATCGGCGTTCGGGGTTGAGGTTCGCGCTCGCGGCGAGTCCGAGGCTGCCGGCCAGTGCGGAGCCGAGATCCGAGAGGATGTCGGCGTGGAGGTTCGAGGCGACGACGACGGAGAGCTCCTCTGGGTGGAGGACGAACTTCGCGCTCATCGCATCGACGAGGACGCTCTCGGTCGCCACGTCCGGATAGTCCTCGGCGACGCGGGCGAAGATCTCATCCCAGAGCACCATGCCGTACTGCTGGGCGTTCGATTTCGTCACGCTCGAGACCTTCTTCACCGGGCGGGTGCGGGCGAGGTCGAAGGCGAAGCGGATAATCCGCTCGGTGCCCTTCTCCGTGTGGAGGCTCGTCTGCAGGGCGACTTCGTTGCCGGGGCCGCGTCCGCTCAGATTGCGCCCGCCCATGCCCGCGTACTCGCCCTCGCTGTTCTCCCGCACGACGATCCAGTCGAGTTCGGTGTCATCGGCCTTGCGCAGCGGGGATTCGACTCCGGGCAGGAAGGTCACGGGCCGGATGTTCGCCCACTGGTCGAACGGCTGCGTGATCGCCAAACGCAGCCCCCACAGGCTTGTGTGATCGGGGACGTCGGCCGAACCGACGGCACCGAAGTAGATGGCGTCGTGCTTCTGCAGCTCGTCGAGGCCGCCGGCGGGGATGTAGTGGCCGTGCTCGAGGTAGTACTCCGAGCTCCACGGGTATTCGGTGATGTCGAAGGCGACCGCGCCGTCGGAGAGCTTGGCGACCGTGTCGAGCACGCGCAGTCCAGCGGCGACGACCTCGCCGCCGATGCCGTCGCCGGGAATCGATGCGATGGAGAAGGTCTGAGTATCGGTCATGTCGGTCCTCGATCGTCAGGGGGAGTGGGCTCTTTCCATTGAGCGCGTCGACGAGTCATAAGTCCAAGACGAGTTCCCGATCCCATTCATCGGATCTGCCTATGGTTGAGGGAGTGACTCCTCGCCCGTTCGGGGGAGCGGCCCTCCGTCGCCGAGGCGGACTGCCGTGTCGAGGAACGCCGCGGCGGCCGGCGTGAGCCCCGCGGGCCGGGAGACGGCAGAGACATGCAGCGCCGGCGCACCGCGCAGAGGGACCATCTCGACGTCGTTCGCCGCCGCGAAGACCTGCCAGGCCGAGGGCAGGACGGCTGAGCCGAGCCCCGCACGGACGAGGGGCAGGATCGACGAACGATGCGCCACCTCGGCGGTGATGTCGATCTCGATCCCATCGGCGATGAGCTCATCGACGTAGGCGCGCATGAGCGAGCCCGGGTGGGAGACGATGAAGCGGGTGCCCGCGAGCGCTCTCGGGTCGACGGGCACTGGTCCGTGCGGCGTCTGCGACCGCGGGCGGGCGAGCATGAGGGGGTGCGCGGTGACATCGAGGACGTCGAGGTCCTTGACCTTCAGCGGCTCACGACTGCCGGGGAAGCCGATCTCAGCGCGACCGTGGCGGACGGCCTCGAGAGTCTCCTCGGCGGTGAAGGTGCCGTCGACGGCGAAGGCGATCTTCGGATGCGCGAGCGTGAAGCTCGCCATCAGCGACGACAGCGGTTCGATGCTCGGCGACGGCATCGCCGCGATCTCGATCCGACCGGCCTGGAGTCCGCGCAGACGATCGATGTGCGCCTTCGCCGCATCGAGGTCGCGAACCGCGAGCCGTGCGGGACCCTCGAACTCACGTCCGGCCTCGCTCAGACGCACGGTGCGGCCGATGCGGTGGAAGAGCGAGACGCCGAGTTCCCGCTCCAAGCCCTTGATCGTCTGCGACAAGGACGGTTGGGCGACGAGCATGGCCTCTGCCGCCTTCGTGAAGCTGCCGGTGTCGACGACGGCGAGGAACTGGCGGAGCTGACGAATATCCATAGGCACATGCTATTGGTCTGATCGGAAACAGGCCTTGGACTATATCGGTCCGCTCGGTCACGCTGGACTCACAGCGATGAAAGGACCAAAGACGGTGGATATCTCGCAGGGACGAGGCAACGGCGGCTCGTCGGTTCAGAAGACAGATGTGCGCGAAGCGCTGCTCGGCGGCAAGACCTTCCGCAGCCTGAGCGAACAGAAGCTCTCTCCACGGGAGGAGAGGTTCGAACGGGCCCGGATGACCTCGGGGTTCATCCTCGCTCCTGCGGTTGCGATCATCTTCGCGCTCATCCCGTTCGACCTGACGTATCAGCAGCACATGCTCGCCGCCGTCCTCCTCGGCGTCATCGTCCTCTGGATCACCGAGCCGGTGCCGATCCCGATCGGAGGACTCCTCGGTGTCGGTGTCGTCGTCGTGCTCGGCATCGTGCCGGCCGCGGACGCCGTCGGGCCGTTCGGGTCGTCGACGATCTTCACCTTCATCGGCGCGTTCATCCTCGCGCAGGCGATGCTCCACCACGGGATCGCCCAGCGGCTCGCGCTTACCGTGCTCTCCCTGCCCGGGGTCGGCAGATCGGTGTACCGGGTGATCATCGCCTTCGGTCTCATCACGTGCATCCTCTCCGCGTTCGTGTCGAATACGGCGACGGTGGCGATGCTCATGCCCACCGCGCTCGGCATCCTCGCGGTCATCGCCGAGCTCCTCCAATCGCGCGGCATCGTCAAACCCGACTTCGACCCGCTGCGGCTGCGGGTGGGAGCGGCTCTGCTGCTCATGCTCGCCTATGGGGCGAGCGTCGGCGGTCTGCTCACGCCGGTCGGGTCGCCGCCCAACCTCATCGGGCGCGGCCTCATCGAGGAGGCCACCGGCGAGAAGATCTCCTTCGGTCAGTGGATGGCCGTCGCATTCCCGATCTGTGTGGCGATGTTCATCGTGCTCGCCCTCGTCCTCCTGCTCCTCAACAAGCCGGAGATCCGCAGGATCGAAGGCGTCGAGGAGTATGTGAGGAAGGAGCTCGCCGAACTCGGACCCGTCTCCCGCGCGGAGAAGAACACTCTCTTCGCCTTCGGTCTCACCGTCGTCCTCTGGCTGCTGCCGGCCTTCGCCGCGCTGTTCGCGGGTACCGACTCCGCGATCTACGAGTTCCTCGACTCCCGCCTCGACGAGGGAGTCGTCGCGGTCATCGGCGCGTCGCTGCTCTTCATCCTGCCGGTCAACTGGAGGAAGCGCGAGCCGACCCTGACGTGGAGCCAGGCGGCGAAGATCGACTGGGGAACGATCATCCTCTTCGGGTGCGGCATCATCTTCGGGTCGCTGCTCGCCGACACCGGACTCGCCGAGACGATCGGCAACGGGTTCGCGGAGACGCTGGGCGTGACGAGCCTGTTCACCATCACGATCGTCTCGGTGATCCTCGCGATCCTCATCTCGGAGACGACGTCGAACACTGCGGCCGCCGCCGTCATCGTCCCGATCGTCATCCCGCTCTGCCAGGCGGCAGGAGTCGACCCGTTCGTGCCGGCGATGGCGGCGACACTGGCCGCCTCCTTCGGGTTCATGCTTCCGGTCTCGACGCCGCAGAACGCCATCGTCTACGGCACCGGGGCGGTGCCGATCACGAAGATGATCCGCACCGGCTTCACCTTCGACATCGCCGGTGCCATCCTCATCATCGTCCTCGCTCCGATCATGATCGGCGTCGTCGGTCTGGGGCAGTAGGGGCGGCCCGCGCACTCGGCCGCGCCTCGAGAGACTGAGCTCATCGGCACCGCCGAAGGAGAGTCACCCGGCTCGCCTGCGACCGCCTCGGCGCCTGATCCCAGCGGGAGGCCGGCGCCTCAGCTCTGGGGGAGGATCTCGACCGACTCCGTGCGGAACCGCTCGAGCTTCGCCGGGTCGATCGTCACCCCGAAGCCGACGGTGTCGGGGACGTCGACGCGGCCGTCGTGCATGACGATCTCCTCGGTGATGTCCTCGTGGAAGAAGCGATTCGACCCGGAGATGTCGCCGGGCAGGGTGAAGCCGGGCAGCGAGGCCAGGGCGGCGTTCGCCGCGCGTCCGAGTCCGGTCTCGACCATCCCGCCGTGCCACACGGCCACGCCGTTGGCCGCGGCGAGGTCGTGGATCCGCTTCGCCTCGATGTAGCCGCCCACCCGCCCGGGTTTGATGTTGATGACGGCCGCTGCCCCGAGGGCGATCGCGTCGGCGGCCGCCTCGGCGGAGACGATCGACTCATCGAGGCACATCGGGGTCTCCATGAGCTTCGCGAGCTCCGCATGCTGACGGATGTCGGCCTCACCGAGGGGCTGTTCGATGAGGAGGAGGCCGTAGTCGTCGAGGCGGCGCAGGTGGGAGGCGTCGACGAGCGTGTACGCGGCGTTCGCGTCGACCTGGAACCCGAAGTCGTCGCCGAAGGCCTCACGGACCGCGGCGACCGGAGCGATGTCCTTGCCCGGCTTGATCTTCAGCTTGATCCGCGAGTAGCCCTCGTCGAGGTAGCCGCCGATGACCCTGACCGTCTCCTCGACGGAGTCCTGGATGCCGACCGACACCCCTGAGGGCACGGAATCGACGACCCCGCCGAGGTAGGACTTGAACGACTGCCCCGTCAGCTGGAGCTGGGCGTCGATGACGGCCATCTCGAGTGCGGACTTCGCCATCGGATGCCCGACGACGTGCCGCAGGTGCCAGCCGACCGTCTCGGCCGTGAGGTCGTCGACGGCGAAGAGGATCGGAGCCAGCCACCGCCGGGTGACGTCGATGCCCGCGGCGACGTACTCGGAGGAGTAGAGCGGAGAGATCATCGCGACCGATTCGCCCCACCCGGTGATCTCGCCCTGAGGGGTGTCGAACCGCGCCTCGACGAGGTAGCAGTCCTTCTCCGTCTCCCGCATGAACGAGGTCTCGAACGGGGTGACGAGGGGAATGGACACCTGGTGAAGGGTGATCGACGTGAGCTTCATCGGCCGCGGCTCCTGCTTCGCAAAAGGGAAAGGTGATCGTCACCACCCTATGCCCCGGCGCCGAGGCGGTAGTGCGTCGGGCCGTGGATTGGTACGGTGGGGCGAAGAGGGCACACGACGAAGAGGGGCCCACCGTGAACGACTACCTGCGGAGTCTCACCGCCCGCAAGCAGTCATGGTTCGGGCTCAAACTCCCCGTCAAGGCGGCCCTCGCGCAGCCGCTGCTCCACCCGCTCATGCGCGCGCTCGCCCCGCACATCGCCGGCATCCGGATCGGCCGGCTGCCCGCCCCGATCGGACTCACCGAGGTGGCCGGACGCGCCGGCGGAGCCTCCTTCGTCCTCGTCGATCCCTTCCGCTGCGAGATCGCCAAGGAGTTCTACTGGGGGAAGGGCCGGCGCACCGAACCCGAGGACGCCTTCGCCCTCGACCTCATGGTCGACCTCAGTCGCGACGCCGAGGTGTTCGTCGACATCGGCGCCTACACCGGGGTCTTCACGATGGCCGTCCTCGCCGCCAACCCCACCGCCGTCGCCCACTCCTTCGAGATCATCCCCGCCGTCGTGGCCGGGTTGGAGAAGAACATCGAGCGCAACCACCTCGGCGAGCGGGTGACCGTCCACCCGACGGGAGTCGGCGCACCGGGCACGACGATGCGCGTGCCCACCGGGGACGGGGGATCGGCGCTGCCGTCGTTCTACGCCGCGAGCATGGACTTCGCCGACGGCGTCGAGGTTCGCTTCTCCTCCCTCGACGAACTGCTCGCCGAACTGCCGGCCGGCACGTCACGGGTGACGGTGAAGATCGACGTCGAGGGAGCGGAGAACGACGTCCTCGGCCACGGGGCGGAGTTCCTGGCCACCCTGCGGCCGGACATCCTCTGCGAAGTCCTCGACGATCGGGCCCAGCCGGGTGAGCTCATGCGACTGCTCGAGCCGCACGGGTACAGCTATTTCCTCGTCGGGTCTGAGGAACTCACCCACTTCAAACGCATCGTTCCCGACCCCCACTTCCGGGACTGGCTGTTCACGGTGCAGACGCCGGAGGAGCTGAGCGCGAGCGGGTACCCTGTGGCGTGAACGGGCGGGCCGAGGCTGGGGTGTGGCTGGGGCTGGGGTTGGGGCGTGGCTGGAGCGTGGGGCGTGAGGCTTTGAGCCGGAAGCGTGTGGACCTTGCGGGCCACGGCAGAGGGGCTTGAGCAGTCTGCGCCGACTCGAAGGCGATTGCGCGGAACGTCCATGGTGATATTTCCGCGAATCTCACCCTGAAAGTGGCGCAGATTCCGTGGTGGCACCCTGGAAGCGGCGCAGAACCAGGTGGTGGCACCCTGAACGTGGCTTGGAACCAGGCGGTGGCGGCGACCCGACCCAGCTTTCAGCCCCCCGCTGTCAGCGCCCCGCTCTCAGCCCCGCCGCTCTCAGCGTCCCAGCTGATCGGCGATGAGGGCAGCGAGGAGCGCCGTGCGCGGGGCGATCTCGGCGATGAGCGCGTGCTCGTGCTCGGCATGCGCCCCGTCGCCCACGGCCCCGAGGCCGTCGAGCGTGGGAATCCCGTCACCCGCGGTGAAGTTCCCGTCCGAGGCTCCGCCGACGGCGACCCCGCGCGGGGCAGCGATCCCGAGTTCGGCGGCCAGTGCCGTCGCCCGGTCGAAGAGGGCAGCCGACTGCTCGGGCTCGAACGGCGGGCGGTTGATTCCGCCGATCACCTCGGTCGTCGACCCCTCGAGCTGCGGGTCTGCGGCGAGTGCCCGGATAGCCGCGTCGACGCGTTCGAGCTCGACCGCGGTGCGGGCACGGACATCGACGTCGACGCGCGCCTCGGCGGGGACCGTGTTCGACGTCGTACCCGCGGAGATCACGGTCGGCACGACAGTGGTGCCCGCCTCGGCGTCGGAGAGACCGGCGATGAGCGGGAGAGTGAGCGCCAGCGCCATCCCCGCATTGATGCCCTTCTCCGGTTCGAGCCCCGCGTGCGCGGCCCGGCCGCGGAAGACGAGCGTGTAGATTCCGGTGCCCTTGCGCTCGAGCTTGAGCGCACCGTCGGCGCTCGCCTCCATGACGAACACGGCTGCGGCATCGGCCGCCTCGGCGCGGATGAGATCGGACGACGTCACCGACCCCACCTCCTCATCACCGGTGATGAGGATCGAGAGCCCATCGAGGCCGTCCTCGCCGAGGCGGTCGCGGAGCATCGCGACCGCGTGGACGCTCATGATCGCCCCGGTGAGCATGTCGAAGCTGCCGGGTCCGCGGAGGACGCCGTCGGCGGTGGAGAACGGGAGGCGATCGAGCGTGCCGTGGGGCCACACGGTGTCCTGATGGTTGAGGAGGACGACGTGGGGAGCGCTGTCGCCGAACCGCAGGCGCACGTGCGTGACGCCGTCGACGGTGAGGAGTTCCGCCTCGGCACCGAGGCGCTCGCGCAGGAGTTCCGCGAAGTCGGCTGCTCCGCGTGCCACTGCCTCCTTGTCGGCCGACGGAGTCTCGAGCGAGATGACCCGTTCGAGGTCGGCGAGCATGGTCGGAACGCGGTCCTCGGCGCTGCGGACGAGGTCAGAGGGCTGAGTGGCGGAGTTCACAGAGGTCGACATGGGCTCGATTCTAGTGCGGGAGCCCAACGGTAACCCGCCCTGTCCGCATCGCGCGCTCGGGCAGTGGCAGTCGCAGCTGGGGTGTCCGGCGGTGTTCGCGCTGAGAGAAGTCGGGGGACGGGCAGGCACAACCTCTGCAGTGTGTGGTTTGCTTGTCGTATGGGTGAGGCAGTGAGTTCGAAGCGGTACACACCGGAAGAGCGGACCTTGTACCGCGAGAAGCTCGCGGAGAATCTGGAGCTCTTCGACACGTATCTTCGTCATGCCGAATTCAAGTCGGCGGGCACGATCGGACTCGAACTCGAGCTCAACCTCGTCGACGAGGACAATCAGCCGAGCCTGCGGAACAAGGAGGTGCTCGCCGACCTCGATGACGAGTTCCAGTCCGAGATCGGCGGCTTCAACCTCGAACTCAACCACCCGGTCCTCCAGGTCGCCGGGCGCGGGCTGAAGACCTTGGAATCCGGGGTCGCCGATCGCCTGGCCCGAGCCAAGCGCGCCGCCGAGGCGAAGGGGCTGAGGATCGCGTCGATCGGAACCCTGCCGACGCTGACGACGCAGTTCCTCAGGACCGAGCCGTGGATGACCGAGGAGAACCGGTACGAGGCGCTGAGCAACTCGGTCATCGACGCGCGCGGCGAGTACGTGCAGATCGAACTCGACGGCAAGGAGACGTACCGCCAGGAGTTCTCCGACATCGCCCCGGAGTCCTCGTGCACGTCGATGCAGCTCCATCTCCAGGTCGCCCCGAACAAGTTCGCTGAGGCATGGAACGCCTCGCAGGCGATCGCCGCCGCGCAGGTCGCGGTGAGCGCGAACTCCCCGCTGTTCGTCGGCCACAAGCTCTGGCACGAGTCCAGGATCCCCGTCTTCGGTCAGTCGATCGACACCCGCACCCCGGAGCTCGTCACCCAGGGGGTGCGCCCGCGCGTGTGGTTCGGGGAGCGGTGGATCACGAGCGTCTTCGACCTCTTCGAGGAGAACGTCCGCTACTTCCCGCCGCTGCTGCCGGAGATCAAGGACTTCGTCGAGTTCAGCGATGCCGATGCCCCGAAGCTCTTCGAGCTCAACCTCCACAACGGCACCGTGTGGCGGTGGAACCGGCCGATCTACGACGCCGGCGACAACGGCGCGCACATCCGGGTGGAGAATCGTCTGCTGCCGGCTGGTCCGACCCCCGTCGATATGGTCGCTGATGCCGCGTTCTACTACGGTCTCGCCGAGTTCCTCGTCGGAGAGAACCGTCCCGTGTGGTCGCGGATGTCCTTCGCCGAGGCGCGCGAGAACTTCTTCGCGTGCGCGAAGGATGGCATCACCGCCCGGGTGACGTGGCCGAAGATCGGGCACATCGCCGTCTCCGACCTCGTCATCGACGTCCTCATCCCGCAGGCTCGCCGCGGTCTGCGGCGGCTCAACATCGACAAGGACGTCATCGACGAGTACATGTCGATCATCGAGGGCCGTGCCGAGCGCAAAGCCAACGGGGCGACGTGGCAGCTGCGGATGCTCGACCGGCTTGCGCCCGGCAGCCGGAAGAACACGCGCGAACGGGACGAAGGGCTCAAGGCGATGATGGACGCCTACCTGACGAACCAGGAGAGCGGCCGCCCCGTCCACACGTGGGACGTCCCCGCGTGAGGGGGTTGAGTTCACTGCCGGACGGGTATTGAGTTCACTACCCCTCTCGCCATGCCCCCACGCCCCGACTCCAGGTCGTTCTGGACAGATTTTCGGCTGAAGAATCTGCCCAGAACGACCTGAAGTCAGTGGGCGGCGGCGAATCGACGGGAAGCCGGCAATTCTCCGGACGCAGAGTGTCGATTCTGCCAGCGAAATTCGACACTTTGCGTCCGGAGAATCGGCTCCGGCGCGAGAGGCGCCGACGCTGAGTCGCGCCAACTGCTCACCAGCGAGCATCAAGCCAGCCCGCCAGCTCAGCCCCGTCAGAGCCTTTCGACCTCGACGAAGATGACCGCCTCGTCGCTGCCCGGGTTGGAGACCTCATGCTCGGAACCGGCGGCACGCGTGTAGGCGACGCCGGCCTCGAGCTCCGCTGTGAGCTCGGTGCCGTCGGCATTGCGCACGTGCATCGTGTCGGTGACCATGGGCACGACGACGTACTCGTGCTCGTGCCGGTGCATCGGAATGATCCCGCCGGGCTCGATCGTCCACTTCGTCACTCGGAACACTCCGTTGTCGAGCTGCACCTCCCCGGTCGCCCCGGTGTCCGCGGCCGCTGCGTCATCTGTGCTCATCGTCCCGACTCCTTCGTTGGTGGTGCGTGCCAGAGGGTGGGGCCGCAGCGGGAATTCCTCCCGCAGAGCCTGCGGCCGTCCGCCCACCCTAAGCGACTGCTGCAGTGGCGGCTAGCATGTGCACTATGCGATACCCCATGGCTGACATCGCCGAGGTCGACGACGACATCCGCGAGCACATCCTTGCCGTGTCCGAGAAGACGGGATTCGTCCCCAACGTCTTCCTCTCCCTGGCCCGTCGCCCCGACGAGTACCGCGCGTTCTTCGCCTACTACGACGCCCTCATGGAGAAGGAGACGGGGAACCTCACGAAGGCCGATCGCGAGATGGTCGTGACAGCCACCTCGGCGACCAATCACTGTCTCTACTGCGTCGTCGCCCACGGTGCGGTGCTGCGGATCTACGCGAAGGACCCGTTCGTCGCCGACCAGGTCGCCCTCGACTACGCCCACGCCGACATCACCGATCGGCAGAAGGCGATGCTCGACTTCGCGATGACCGTCGCGCAGGCGCCGTGGACGATCACCGACGAGGACCACGCCGCCTTGGCCGCCCACGGCTTCGACGCCGAGGATGCCTGGGACATCGCCGCGATCACCGGCTTCTTCGGCCTGTCGAACCGGATGGCCCACATCGCCGGCATGCGCCCGAACCCCGAATTCCACCTCATGGGCCGGACTCCCCGCGAGCCGTCGGCGGATACGAGGACCACCGAGGCGACGGACTCTGCCGCCGACGCAGCCGGTTCCCATGAGCTGGCGGACACGGATGCTCCCGCACCGGCCGATACCCAGCGTCAGCCCAGCGAATCGACTGCCACCCGTCCGCCGGCGACCCCGACCCCGAAGGAAGCGAACCGACGATGACCATCGACCACACCCCGAGCCTCCACGTCTCCGAACGGGCCGGCCGCGTCCGTCCGTTCGCCGCGATGAACATCGTCGCCAAGGTCCAGCAGATGCAGCGGGAGGGACGCGACGCGATCGCGATGTGCCTCGGCGAACCGACCCAGGGCGCCCCGAGCCCGGTCAAACGACGGGCGGCCGAGGCACTGAGCGACGGCACGAACCTCGGCTACTCGGCGATCTTCGGCATCCCCGACCTGAGGGAGGCGATCGCCGGGCATTACCAGGACTGGTACGGCGTCGACATCCCGATCGAGCGGATCCAGGTGACGACGGGATCCTCCGGCGCCTTCCAGACGGTGTTCCTCACGTGCTTCGACGTCGGCGACCGGGTGGCCGTGGCCCGCCCCGGCTACGGCGCGTACAAGAACATCCTCGCCGCCCTCGGTGCTGACATCGTCGAACTCGACTGCGGTGCCGACCACGGCTACCAGCCGACCGTCGACCTCCTCGAGCAGGCCCACGCCGAGGCGCCGCTGGCCGGCCTCATGCTCGCCTCGCCCGCGAATCCGACGGGGACGATGATCGGGGCCGACCACCTCGGCGAACTCATCAGCTGGTGCCGCGACCACGACGTCCAGGTGATCTCCGACGAGATCTACCACGGCATCAGCTACATCGGCACGCCCGGGGAGACCGCGCTCGCCCACGACGACGAGGCGATCGTCATCTCCTCGTTCTCGAAGTACTGGGCGATGACCGGGTGGCGGCTGGGGTGGGCGATCCTGCCCGAGCGCCTCGTCACCGCCGCGACGAACGTCACCGGCAACCTCGCCCTGTGCGCTCCGGTCCCCGCCCAGTACGCCGCCCTGGCCGCCTTCGACCCCGAATCCTATGCCGAATGCGAGGCCGCCGTCGCCTCGTTCGCGCGCGCCCGGGACCATGTCCTCGCCGCAACCGATGACCTCGGGTTCACCGACATGGCCCCGCCCGACGGCGCGTTCTACATGTATGCGCGCATCGACGACATCCTCGCCCGCTCGGACGGCCGGTTCGCGACGGCGACCGATTGGTGCGAGGACATCCTCCGGGCCACAGGCGTCGCCTTCGCCCCGGGTGACGACTTCGATTCCGTGGACGGCTGGCGTTCCGTGCGCCTGTCCCTGGCCGTCGGTGCCGACCGGACCGCCGAGGCGCTCGACCGGGTCCTCGACCACCTCAGCTGAGGGTCGGCGCGAGCCCCGCGCGACCGGCCGAGGTGCGGAGGCTCAGTGCTCGTGGCCCTCGACGGTGTGGGCGATCGCGTCGAGGATGATGTGGGCGACGTGGTCGTCCTTGAGCGAGTAGTACGCCTCCCGGCCGACGCGGTTGACCCCGACGAGGTGGAGCCCGCGGAGGAACTTGAGGTGCTGGGACACGAGCGGCTGCGACAGCCCCGTCGAGTCGACGATGTGCGTCACCGTCGCCTCGCCGTGCGCGAGGACGAGGAGCATCTTCAGCCGGGACGGAGTCGCGAGCGCCTTGAAGAGGTCGGCGGTCTCGGAGATGGCTTCGAGGTTGCCCTCGGGATCGCGCAGCAGGGCCTCGACGTCGGCGTTGACCGGGACGGAATCAGAGGAGGCAGCCATGGACTGAGGTTACCGCAACAGCTGTACGGTCCCTCAACCGAGGCGACGCTCGCCGAGGCGGCCGACCGTGCCGCTTCGCCGGCCATGCCCAGCTCGGCGAGGCGGCCGACCGTGCCGTCACCTGTTCCCTTCGTCCTCGGCGTCGGGATCGTCCGGCCGGCGAGGGGACGGGGTGTCTCCCGTGATGCGAGTGCCGTCGGCGGCCGTCAGCGTGGAGAGCGGGCCCGCCGCTGCGAGGACGCGCGCACCCCGCACTAAGGTGCCGACGAGTGCCGCGGAGTCGAGGCACCGCATCGGCAGCCGGTCATGCGGAGGACAGGCGAGTCGCCCGATCGTGAAGACGACGACCGTGACCCCGAGGACGATGACGGCGATCATGCGTGCAGCCGTGTGCGCACCGTCAGTGCGGCGCTGGCGATGACCGCGGTGCCGCAGAGGATCGTCGGCACGTCGAGGTGTTCACCGAGGAGAAGAGCCGCCCAAGCGATCGACATGACCGGCTGGACGAGTTGGATCTGGGAGACCTGCGCCATCGGGCCGATCGCCAGCCCTCGATACCACGCGAAGAAGCCGAGGAACATGCTGATCACGCACAGGTAGGCGAATGATGCCCACTGCCAGACGGTGCCGGTGGGCGGCTGTGCGACGATCGCGATGATCGTCAGGGTGAGTGTCACCGGGGCCGAGAGGACGAGCGCCCACGAGATCGTCTGCCAGGCACCGAGTTCACGTGCGAGCACACCGCCCTCGGCGTAGCCGATCGCTGCGGCGCAGACGGCGGCGAAGAGGAGGAGATCGGCCGGCTGGATGCCGCCGAGATCCGCGCCCTGAACGATCGCGAAGACGACGGCGAGGACGGCGCTCAGGCCTGCCAGCACCCAGAACAGCGGGCTCGTCCGCTCCTTCGTGCGCAGCACCGCCACAGCGGCCGTGACCGCGGGCAGGAGGGCGATGACGACCGCGCCGTGACTGGCCGGTGTTTGGGTGAGCGCATAGGAGGTGAGGAGAGGGAAGCCGAGGACGACGCCTCCGGCGACGACGATCAGACGCAGGCCCTGGGACACGCTCGGGCGGGGGAGCGTCGGCAGTTGCGCTGGCAACGCTCCCGACCGGTCAGCGGCGGACGGTCCGGGACGGTGAGCGCGGATCGATGAACCGCCTCGGCGGGTTCGCCTCCAGGCGATGAGGAGGAGCAGGCCGGCGAGAACGGACGCGACGGCGGCGCGGCCGGCACCGATGAACAGCGGGGAGAGGGTCCCGGGTTCCGCGGCGATGCGGGTGAGCGGCACGGTGAAGGAGAACGCGGCGACGCCGAGCAGGCCCCACTGGAGTCCCGTTCCCGCAGACCCGGTGTGTAGCGGTTGGCGGCTGGAAGCAGTAGCGCTATTATTGTCCTTCATGCAACACGATAGCAGTTCGCGGATCGCTGCGGAACTCTCCCGGTGGGTCGCTGACGCCTCGGCCGGTGATCGGCTGCCGTCGTCGCGAGAGCTCGTCAGGCAGTACGAGGCCTCGCCCGTGACGGTGCAGAAGGCGCTGGCGAGCCTTGCCCGCCGCGGACTCGTCGAGTCGCGACCGGGCGTGGGAACGTTTGTGCGCGGTCACCGCTCGTTCGCGGCACCGGACCTCAGCTGGCAGACGGGGACGCTCGGGCCGCAGGACTATGTCCCGGCCGCCGCTGCACCGCTGCGGGACTCGAGCCACGACCAGTTCGCCCTCAACGACGGCTATCCGGAGGCGGGTCTGCTGCCGCGCACTCTCGTCCGAGCCGCCTTCGCTCGTGCGTCGCGGTCGGAGGACGCCCTGCGCCGGGGTCCGTCTGCGGGGTTGCCTGACCTGCAGGCCTGGTTCGCCGCGGAGGTCTCCGACTACGGTGCCGCCTCACCGCCGAGCGCCGCGGACGTGACGATCGTGCCCGGCAGCCAGACCGGGCTCGGGTCGATCCTGCGGTCGCTCGTCGGGGCAGGAGGCCCGCTCGTCGTCGAATCGCCCACCTATTGGGGACTCATCACCGCCGCCCGCCGGTCCGGTGTCACTCTCGTGCCGGTGCCGACGGGGCCGAGCGGACCTGACCCGGAGGTCGTCGCCGAGGCACTCGAGCGGACGGGCGCCACCGCGTTCTACGCCCAGCCGAACTTCACGAATCCGACCGGCGTCCAGTGGTCGCCGGAGCTACGGGCGCGCGTCCTCGAGGTCGTCGCCGACCGCCGGGCGTTCCTCATCGAGGACGACTGGGCCCACGACTTCGGGATCGATGCGGAGTCGGTCCCGCTCATCGGCAATGACGCGAACGGCCACATCGTCTACGTGCGGTCGCTGACGAAGAGCGTGTCCCCGGCGGTGCGGGTGGCCGCCGTCATCGCCCGCGGACCTGCACGCGATCGCATCCGCGCCGATGTGCAGGCCGAATCGATGTACGTCAGTCCGCTCCTCCAGGCCGCCGCCCTCGACGTCGTCACCCGACCGGCGTGGCGCACGCACGTCCGCGGCCTCGGCCGCCGCCTCGGTGAGCGGCGGGATGCACTGCTCACGGCTATCCGCACCGAGGCCGACCGGATCGCGGTCGACCATGTGCCGCAGGGTGGGCTGAATGTCTGGGGCCGGCTGCCGGAGGGCACCGACGTGGGATCATTCGTCGCCGAGGCGGCCGCACGCGGTGTGCTCGTCACCGGCGGCACCGAGCTCTTCCCCGCCGAGGCCTCGGCGCCGTACGTCAGGCTCAACTTCGCCGGCCCGAACCCGGAAGGCTACCGCGAGGCGATGCACCGCCTCGGCGAGATCTTGGGGCGGGAGTGAACGGAGCAGGATGGACGACGGGTGAGGACGAGCGACCGTCAGGGCGCAGACTCTGATTGGTGTCGGCGTCTCAGCGCCGTACCGCTGCGAAGAGCTCGGTGCGGTAGGGCACCGCGACGATGCCATCGACGGAGCAGTTGTCTGCGAGGGTGCGAACGTCGGCGAGGAAGCTCGGGCCCTGGGCAGCAATGGCGCGTTGGGCCTGAGTTGAGCTCGCCGACATGCCGACGAAGTCGTCGACCGTCATCGTCCGCTCCCAGTCTGAGACGGCGGTGACAACCTCAGGCGGCGCGATGTCGAGACCTGAGGCGAGTTCGCCGGCGATGTCGATGGTGCGGTAGTCGCGCGTGTATCCGGGGCTGTGTGCTTCGAGCAGGCCCTCGTAGGCGTCGAGGAACGCGCTCGCAGCGTGCTTGCGGTTGTTCTGGATGATGACGACTCGACCGCCGGGCCGCAGCGCAGACTGCGCGGCGTGGAGAAAGGCCGGCCGGTCGAACCACTGGTAGGCCTGCGCGGCCATGACGAGATCGACATCGGCAAGCGTGGGAAGGTAGTCCTCTCCGCGGCCCTGCAGCCAGGTCACCATGGGAAACTTCTGTCGTCCGGCTTCGATCATGTCGCCCGACGGTTCGATGGCGACGACGTCGGGAGCGGTCAGCGATGGCAGAGCCCACTCCAGGCCGATTCCCGAGCCGGAGCCCACGTCAACGAGCCGCGCGCCTTCCCGCAGACCGTCGAATGCCACTTCGGCGAGGTCGGCCGGGTAGCGAGGGCGGTGCTTGTCGTAGTCGTCGGCGAGGCCGTCGAATTTCGCGCGCTCGGGCATGGTGCTCCTGAGGGATCCACGGTGACTGGGTCACTGTGAACCCTACAGGGCCGCCTCGGCGAGATCCTGGGGCGGGAGTGAACGGCCCCGGAACCGTGATGGTCCGGGGGAACTGCGCCTAGGCCTCGCCCTGTTCGGCCGTGCCGATGGCGTCGGGAAGGTCGTCGAGCAGCCACGGGTAGCTCAGGGGCGAGAGGTTCGTCAGTGCGGTGAACTCGTCGTCGTCGAGGATCGCGTAGTGCTTGCCGCGGATAACCTTGACCTCGCGGTAGAACGGGTCGGCGAGGTCGGCCTTGTCGAACAGGCCCTTACCCTTGTCGGGGAAGTGGATGAAGAGGACATCGGCGTCGAGGCGGTCGATCTGGGACGTCTTCACCTCGTGCTCGTCTGCGGTGTACTCCTTCGCCGAGGTGGACGGCAGCAGCCCGAGACCGGTGAAGAAGCTGCTGTCGCTGCCGTCGAAGGAGAGGTAGTCGACCGAGGACTTCTCGACGTTCGCGAACGTGTAGGTGGTGTCCTCGAACTCGAGGTGGCTCGAGGCGATGTCCTCGGCGGTCGTGGCGATGTCATCGACGACGGTCTTCGCCTCATCCGCCCGGTCGAGGGCTGTCGCGACGGCGGCGGTGCGATCGGTCCATGTGGCATCAGGTGCCGAGGCGGCGACGGGGGCGATCTGCGACAGTGCATCATAGTCCGCTTCGGCGGAGTCGAGACCGGTGGCGAGGATGACGTCGGGAGCGGCCTCCTTCAGGGCGTCGAGGTCAGGGCCGTCGGCGGCGTCGTAGGTGGCCGGAGCGTCGAGCCCCTTGTCCTTGAGGGCGGCGGCCGCCCAAGGGGAGAGGCCGCTGTCGTCCGCGGTGGCGGCCGGGGCGAGGACAGGATCGACGCCGAGGGACAGAGCGATGTCGAGGTCGACGGAGCTGGTCACAGCGACAGTCGTCGGCTGCTCGGGGATCTCGGTGGTGCCGTAGGGCGAATCGATCGTCTGCGGATAGTTGCCGCCGGCCTGGTCATCGGCGGTGCCGGGCAGGATCGAGCAGCCGCTGACGAGCAGGGTTGCAGTGGTGGCAGAAGCGATGGCGGGGAATGCGGTGCTGAGTTTCACCCGGCCAGTGTAGTCAGGGCAGCGCTTCGACGTCCGTCTGGGTGCCGATGAGGTCGTCGGCGAGTGTCTCCCACTGGCCGTACGCATCCGGGTAAGCCGACCGCTGCACGGCCTGCGCCGCCTCGGTGGGCGTCATCCGATGCCAGTTCTCGATCTGGTCGAGGCCCGGGTTGTGGACCTCGGGATTGATGCCGTAGAACGACTTCGTCGCGAAGACGCGATCGGTGAGTTCGCTCGGATCGCCCCAGCCCTGCGAGGGCCGCTGCTGGAAGAGTCCGACGGAATCACGGTCGCCGTAGTCGATGTTGCGCAGCGAGGACTCCTGGAGCGCGGTCATGAGTGCGATCCGGATCGCCTCGTCGTCGAAGCCGCCGCCGCGACCGACGGCGATGATGAGGCGGGCATTGTCGATCTGCTGCTGGTTGAGCTGCTGGACGGAGGACATCTGCATCTGCCTGATGGTCGTCGAGCCGAAGGACACGGGCGCGTTGATGATGACGACAGCGGCGATCGCCAGCGCCGCCGCTGCTGCTCCGAGGCCGATCAGGGCACCGACGAGCGGGGACCGGCGTCCCTTGCGGTGTCGAGTCTGTCGAGGCATGAATATAACGATAATGCAACAAACTTAAGGGCCAATGTGACCACGCCGTGGTTTTTGTCACAGGAAGGTCACGAAACCCTTGGTGTGGGAGTGATCTCAGCGTCGTTCGGATCGGCGTCGGACGGGCTGGCGGAGGATCGTGCGCAGCCGTTCCGGCGCCGTCCGCCGAAAGTCACTGAGGTAGATCTCATGATGCCTGCCGGTCATCGTCATACCGGCGTCGGGGATGACCTCGTCGTGGAGGTGAGCGAGCACCTCGGCCTCGGCGTCGAAGGGCCCGATGTGAAGAGTCTGGACGCACGTCCCCTCGTCGAGGGTCTCGAACCGGACGTCACGCAGTCGCGGCGGAGCGCTCTTCCGATCGACCGCCTCGGCGACTTGGGCGATCTGCGCGCGATCGAGCCAGTCGGGGACGAGGAGCATGAGGGTGAAGTCCCAGGCGGACTTGTCCCGGGCCGTGGTGAAGGCGCTCATGTCCTCGGCCCACCACAGGCCCTCGAGCGGTGGGACGACGTAGTCGCGGTCGAGCTCGCGCTTGCTGAAGAACTTCAGCGCGTACGCCAGCGGGTAGAGGGATTCGACCGCCGAGGTGAACTCGGGCGAGCTGTTCGGGTCGCCGTGGCCGTTGATCAAGAGGTAGGCCCGCGGCGGCACCTCGATGACGTCGAATTCGCCGCGGCGGGCGGAATAGCTCGGCAGGGTCTTCTTGAGATCGATCTTGTCCACGGGCTGCTCCTGTGCGGAAGTGCGGGCGACCGTCCTGGGCGGAGATGGTGTGGCGATGCCCTCCGATTCTAAGCCGGGGTCGGTCTCGGGCGGCCGCAGTGCACCGCAGTCGCTGCGTCCGGGGCGGCGCGCGCCGCGACCGCGACCGTGCCGGCGGTGGCTGGGCCCGCGGGCGCCGCATCCGCGCAGGGTCGGCGGGAGCCGCATCGGCAGGACCCGCAGTCGCGCCGGTGCTTGACCTTGACACGCTGTCAGGGTCTTGAGTGGGGAGTGAAGGAGGTGGATGACATGACCAGACAACCGACCCATCCACAGCTCACCCGGGCGCTGCGCTCGGGCCCGGCGCCGCAGCGGCTGCAGGCCGCGCTCGCCATCGGCACCGAGGCGGACGACGGCTTCCTCGAGGTTCTCATCGAACGCAGTCGCGCCGAGTCCGACTTCTTCGTCCGCGACATGCTCACGTGGGCCCTGACGCGGCTGTCGCCCGGCCCCGTCGTCGCCCGGCTCATCGCCGAACTCGAGTCGGAGACCCCGCAGGCCCGGAGTCAGGCCCTGCACACGCTGTCGAAGATCGGGGACCGCCGTGCCTGGGCGGCGATGGATCCTGCCGTCATCGGTGTCGATCTCATCGCTCATCCCGACGCCGAGGTGGCCCGCAGTGCGTGGAGGTCCGCGGTTGCGCTGGTGCCGGGTGAGAGTCGCCACGAACTGGCATCGTTCCTGGTCACACAGTTGGGGCGCGGTGATGTCGAGATGCAGAAGAGTCTGAGCAGAGCGCTGGTGTCCCTGGGTGAGGATGTCGTGTCAGTGGTGGATGGCAGTGTGGAGGCAGAGGAAGAAACAGTGCGGGCACACGCTCTGGCGACGGTCGAGATGTTCCATGACCCCGACGCCGGTTTCGCTCACGCCTTGAACGAGGCCAAGCGGGTGGTCGCACTGGGGTCCGAGGCGTCGGCATAGACCGATTTTGGGAAGGGTCGGTCGCCTGCGGGCGATACTGTGTGGGGCAAGCACGGTGTCGCCCGCGGAGCCGGCGGCTCGGACTCCTTCCTCCGATCGTCAGGTCTGCGCGTGGTGCCGCTGCGAGCAACGGCGCAGGTCCGACAACGGGTCGGCGGCACGAACCCGAAGAGCTGTCGAGGGGGTGGACTCGGCGGCCGCGAGCCCGTGTCCGCGAGCCCGTGTCTCTGACATTCTCTGCGTCTGAGGGGAAAGCGAGGTGCGGATGCGCATCGGTGAGGTGTCCCGGAGGTCGGGAGTGAGCGCTCGCATGCTCAGACACTACGAATCGCTCGGACTTCTCGCCCCGAGCGAGCGGACGTCGAGCGGCTACCGCGACTACTCCGCTGCCGACATCGGCCGCATCTTCCACATCGAGGGACTGCGGAAGCTGGGGATGTCGCTGTCCGACGTCGGCGCAGTCCTCGACGACCCCTCGTTCGGTGCCGGAGAGCTCGTCACCCGCCTCATCGCGGCAACGCGGTCCCGGATCGCCGCGGAACAGGCCCTCCTCGACCACCTCGAGCGGATCGACCGGGTCGGTCTCACCGATGGCGACGGTCTGCTGGCGGCGATCGACCTCATGCGCTCACTCGAATCCCGTGATGCCATCCAGCGCCACAAGGCCGCGCTCGGCGTCGGGGTCGACGGGGGAGTGCCCGTCGAGACCCTGGTCGCGGCGGTCCTCGACGAGTCCGTGCTCAATGTCGCCGGAGCCATGCGATGGGCGCTCGCGCAGTCGGCCCCCGCGGCCGTCCCGCACCTCATCGCCGGACTCGATTCGGCCGATGCCGCACGACGACGCAACGCCATCCGCGCCCTCGACGAGATCGCGAGGACCGCCTCGGCGGATGACCTCGGCACCGTCATCGCCGACGACCTCGTCGCGGCACTGCGCTCCGGCCTGACCGACGAGGACGCTCAGGTGAGGACTCTCGCGACCCTCGCCTTGGGCCGGCAGCGCGACCCGCTCGTCGCCTCTGCCCTCATGGACATGGCGATGGGAGATGACACCGACGTCGAGGCGGCTGAACTCCTCGGCGGCTACTACGGCGAGGACAGCCACGACTCGAGGAGCGCACCGGGCTCCGTGACCGGATGGATCATGGTCGAGCTGCACGAGCGCAGCGAATCCTCCGACCCGCATGAGCGCTTCCAGGTCCTCCACGTGCTCCTCGAGATCCCGGGACCGCTCAGCGACGGCCTCATCGCGCGGCTGAGCCGCGACATCGACCCGCGGATCGCTGCGACAGCTGACGCGGGACTGCGGCGACGTCGCACACAGTGAGGGCGAGCGAGCTCGGGGTCGCGATCGCACCCAGCGGCAGCGCACAGCCCGCCGACCGGTTGCGGGACGCACAGCCGGTCGGCGGGTCACCTCGGCGTCATCGGTATGCTTCCTTGTCTCCCGCAGCGGACGTGTGATCCCTACAATTGGCCCATGACGTCACACACCGCGGCACCGGATCCCACCCCCGGGACCCCCGACAGCCATGATCGGGGCAGGCGTCGGCAGCCATTCACCTTCCGCCGGAACAGACACACCGTCACCGGCATCCTCGACTATTTCTTCTTCCTCTTCGGCGGAGCCGCCTCGACGTTCCTCGCCATCCTCATCCTCATCAAGGGATTCAGCCTGGGTTGGTGGCAGCTGCTCACCCTCCTCGCCTTCTGGGTGGTCATCTCCTACCTCACCCTGCCGCGGCTGCACCGGATCCTCACGCAGATCTACGTTCCCAACTACTTCATCGGGCGGGCGCGGACGTCCGACGGCCTCCTCGGCGATCCCGTCAATCTCGCGTTCAAGGGCGACGAGGCGCAGATCCACCACGCGATGAAAGCGGCCGGCTGGACGCTGGCCGACGAGATCACCGCCGCCTCGACGTGGGGAATCATCAAATCGACGCTGACGAAGAAGAGCTATCCGGAGGCCCCGGTCTCCCCGCTGCTCCTCTTCGGGCGGAGACAGGACTTCGCCTACCAGCAGGAGGTCGACGGCGACCCGGGTCAGCGGCACCACGTCCGCTTCTGGAAGACGCCCAAAGGGTGGCTGCTGCCCGGCGGATATCAGGTCGGCTGGCTTGCCGCAGGCACGTATGACAAGAGCGTCGGCCTCTCGCTCTTCACGCTGCAGATCACCCACAAGATCGAAGAGAACACCGACGTCGAACGCGACTACATCGTCAAGACCGTGACCGAGGCCGAACCGTCGGTGACCGTCGACGTCATCAAGGACTTCTCCACCGGATACCACTCGCGCAACGGCGGCGGCGACGCGATCATCACCGACGGCAATCTGCCCATCCTCGATCTCGACAGCGTCACGACCGATTCCTCCGACTACCCCGATCGGCTCGACCTCGCGCTCGACGCCACACAGATCTACAACCAGTCGCACACGGTCTCCGACGTCGCCCGGACGCTGTGGAGCAAGCGCCCGCTGCAGACCCTCATCGGCGCCGCCCTCGTCCTCGTGCTCCTCATCTTCCAGGCCTGGGACGTCGCGAGCACCTTCACCGACTGGGGGAGCGTGCGCGCAGCGGTCGCCGGTGTCGAGGGCGACGCCGGCGGGCTCTCCGACGAGGAGGTCGCCCGGATCGTCGCCGGCATCCTCATCGGGATCAGCCTGCTCATCGGCATCATCCAGGTGATCGCGAGCATCGCCGTCTTCCGCGGCAGCAACCGCGCCCGGCTGTGGATCCTCGCGCTGTCGACGTTCTCCGTCATCGTCTCGATGACGAACTTCTTCACCGGCGACAGCGACGTCGAGACGAATTTCTACTCGCTCATGACGATCGCCCTGCAGGTCGGTGTCCTGCTCACGCTCTCCAGCGACTCCTCACGTCTCTTCACCCGCTTCAGCACCGAGGCGGCCCGAGCCGACCGGCAGGACCGCGCGATCGAGGACTGAGGCGAGGCCGCAGAGTAGTCTGAAAGCGGCTGCCGCTGCGGCAGACTCATCGACGAGAGGACGCCCATGACCGACTCCACGACATCCGCCGACGACTCCGTCTTCGACACGATCGACCCCGCGCTCAAGGTCGTCACTGCAGAGATCACCATCGATGCGCCCGCGGCCGAGGTCTTCGAACTCATCGCCGATCCCTCCCGGCAGCCGGACTGGGACGGCAACGACAACCTCGGCGAGGCGGCGCCCGGTCAGCGCATCACCGGCACCGGGGCCACGTTCATCACGACGCTGACGAAGGGCGTCGATCGGGAGAACCACGTCGTCGACTTCGAGGAGGGGCGGCGGATCGCGTGGAAGCCCGCCGAGGTGGGTCAGCCGATGCTCGGGCACGTCTGGAGATGGGAGCTCGAGCCGGCAGGTCAGGGTTCGGTGCTCGTGCGCCACACCTACGACTGGACGGAGCTGCGCGACCCGAAGCGGCTGCCGCGTGCGCAGTCGACGACGTCGGAGAGCCTGCGCGCTTCGCTCGAGAGGCTCAAGGCCCTCGCCGAGGCGTGACCGAGCTGGAGTGCTCGCGTGGCCGCGGCGATCCTATTTCGGCCAGGCGTCGGCGAGGCGGGTGAGGAGGTTCGCGAGAGTCTCCTTCTCCTCGTCGGTGAACGAGTCGAGAGCGACGTCGACGCTGGCCTTCTGCGCACCGAGGAAGCGGTTCGTGATCGCCCGGCCCTTGTCGGTGAGCGCGATGAGCGTGCGCCTGGCGTCGTCGGGGTCGGCCTCCCTGCGCAGGAGGTCGAGTTCGACGCCCTGCGCGACGAGGCGCGAAGCGCGAGGCTGATCGACGCCGATCGCCTCGCCGAGGGCGCTGACGCCGATCGCGTGCCCCACCTGGGCGAGGGCGATGAGCAGACGCAGCTGGGCGCGCCCGCCGAGGCGACCGCCCAGGCGGCGTGCCCACTCCCGCCACTCGTCGCGTCCGACGGCCTCCCCGTGACCGGAGCCGTCCGTGTCGGTCAAGTGGCTGCCGAACGGTCCGTCCTTGCCGAAGGGACCGCTGTCACCGAACGGTCCGCCGTCGCCGAAGGGACCGTTCTCGCCGAAGAGCCCGTCCTTGCCGAATGGTCCGCCGTGCTGTCGGCCATGGCGGCCGCCGGGACCTCCCGAGCGTCGGCCAGGTCCGCCGGGGCCCGCGAATCCGCGGAAGCCGCGCCTCCATTGGAGCTTGGTGAGCGCCTCGGCGATCTTGTCGGTGGTGTCCATGCCTCGATTTTACATGTCCCTTGACATGCTTTGGGAATACATGTGACTATACATATACATGTCAGATAACAAGTAAAGGAGATGACATGTCCACCCCACACAACTTTGACAATGACAATGACCGTGACGACCGCCGTGAGACCGAGGGCACCGAGGCGGCAGGCACCGCCCGTGACGACCGACGCGACACCGACAGCACCGAGGCGGCACGCACACGCCGCGCGCGTGGTGAGGCCGACACCTCGGGGGCCAATGCCGCCGAGCCAGGTGAGGCCGACTCGTCCGAAGCGGACGCCGCCGAGCCCGGTGAGGCGAACGTCGTCGACGGTACGAACGTCGACGCGGTTGATCGGCCCATCGACCACGAGGTGAGCGACGAGGTGCCGCAGCTCGCCGATCTTCTTCGACAGGTCGGCAGAACCCTGCGGCGGGATTTCTTCTCGGCGATGGACGACGCCGACATCGATCCGCGCGACGTTGCGGATCTGCGGAGACGGGCGCGGCGCAATCGGCGCACCGACGACATCGTGGCCGGTGATCCCTGGCTCGATGATGCCGCGGAGTCCGAGTCCGCCGCTGAGGCCACACGCGAAGCCGAGATCCGTGCCCAGGTCCGCGCGCTGCGTGACCGTGTCAACGCGCGCGTCGAGGAGGTCCTCAGTGATGAGGAGGTCGCGGCCATGATCGCGACGCTGACGAAGATCGTCGACGAACTCCGCCCCGACGAGGAGGACATCCGCGAGGTCCGCGACCGCATGCGCGAATTCGCCCGCCGTCGCGGCTTCGACTCCTCGCGCGGCTTCGATCCCTCGCGCGGCTTCGATCCCTCACGGGGTTTCGGGCCGAGTCGGGGCTTCGGCGGCCACGGGCGGCGCAGCCGTGGTGGGCGCGACGGTTTCGGGCCCGGCGCCGACCGCAGCCGTCCGGGTGACCGTGGCGGAGCGCGCGGACGCGGAGGCTCCGACTCGGGGTGCGGCCCCGACGTCGACTGGGACCCCCGCGAGTTCTTCGCACAGTTCGTCCGCGGCGCGCGCGGCGAGCGCGGCCGAGGACGCGACGGTGCCTACGAACGGGGCTTCGCCGACGGGTTCGAGAAGGGCTTCGAAGCCGGCAAGCGTCGCGACGACTGACCTCGCTCAGACCGGCCCGGCGGTCTGCGGAAGCTCCACGGCGATTGTGCGCCATGTCGAGGGTGATATCTGCGCGATTCTCACCCTCGATGTGGCGCACAATCTGAACCGCCGCCCTCAACGCGGCGCAGATTCCCGGCCGCCGCCCTCAACCTGGCGCACAATCGAGCCGCCGCGCTGCATCATGGCCTCGACCTCGACGAGCAGGCCCATGCCCTCCACCGGGCGCACCCCGCCACTACCGGCAGCCCCGGCGCACTCGAAAAACCCGGCGCGCTCGATCAGCCCCGCCACCACCGGCAGCCCGGCGCGCTCGATCAGCTGCGGCGCAGCACGGCCTCGAGGTCGTCGAGCACGGTGCGGTCCTCGATCGTCGAGGGCACAGCGGGGTTCTCGGCGCCGTCGGCCATCTCGCGCATCGTCTTGCGCAGGATCTTGCCCGACCTGGTCTTCGGCAGCGCGGAGACGATGTCGACCTCGCGGAATGCGGCGACCGGCCCGATCTCCCGGCGCACCATCGCGACGAGCTCGGACTTGATCTCCTCCGCATCGACCGCCTCGGCGGAATCACCGAGGACGACGAGCGCCCGCGGACTCTGCCCCTTCGTGTCATCGTGGACGCCGATGACCGCCGCCTCGGTGACGGCCGGGTGGGAGGCGATGACGGCCTCCATCACTCCCGTCGAGAGCCGGTGGCCGGCGACGTTGATGACATCGTCGGTGCGGCCCATGACGAAGACGTACCCGTCCTCGTCGAGGTAGCCGGAGTCGCCGGTGAGGTAGTAGCCGTCGAATGCGGCGAGGTACGAGGAGACGAACCGCGAATCGTCGCCCCATACCGTCGCCATCGTCCCCGGTGGCAGGGGCAGCTTCATGACGATGAGCCCCTCCTGGCCAGCGGGCACCGGGACGCCGCCGGGGTCGACGACCTCGATCTGATAGCCGGGCACCGGCTTCGTCGGGGAGCCCGGCTTGAGGGGGAACTGCGTGAGGCCGAGCGGGTTCGCCGCGATCGGCCACCCCGTCTCCGTCTGCCACCAGTTGTCGACGACGGGGATGTCACGACCGGTCGCCTCGGCGAGCTTCGACGTCGTCCATTCGTACGTGTCCGGGTCGAGCCGCTCACCGGCGAGGAACGACGCCCGCAGGGAGGAGAGGTCGTACTTCCTCATCAGCGCCCCGTCGGGATCCTCCTTGCGGACGACGCGCATCGCCGTCGGCGCCGTGAAGTGGACGTTGACGTCATGGTCGTCGATGATGCGGAAGAACGTGCCCGCGTCCGGGGTGCCGATCGGCTTGCCCTCGAAGAGCACCGAGGTGACCCCGGCGAGCAGCGGACCGTAGACGATGTAGGAGTGCCCGACGACCCACCCCACGTCCGAGGCGGTGAACATCGTGTCGCCGGGAGCGAGGCCGAAGATGTTCGGCATCGAGTAGGCCAGGGCGACCGCGTAGCCGCCCGAGTCGCGGACGATGCCCTTGGGCTTGCCCGTCGTGCCCGAGGTGTAGAGGACGTAGAGCTCGTCGGTCGACTTCACAGTCACCGGGGCGATGCCCTCGGGAGTGGAGGCCAGGAGCTCGGCGTAGTCGAGGTCGGTCTCACCCATCTCGGCCTGGTGCTCGGGACGCTGGACGATGACGGTGAACTCGGGTTTCGCCTCGGCGATGGCGATCGCCTCGTCGAGCATCGGCTTGTATTCGAGGACCCGGCCGCGCTCGACGCCCGCCGAGGTGGAGATCACCGCCTTCGGTGCGGTGTCGTCGATGCGCACGGCGAGTTCGGCCGGGGCGAACCCGCCGAAGACGACGGAGTGGATCGCCCCGAGCCGCGCACACGCGAGCATCGCGACGGCCGCCTCGGGGATCATCGGCATGTAGATGACGACGCGGTCGCCCTTCTCAACGCCCCGGTCGGAGAGGGCGCGCGCGAAACGGGAGACCTCGTCGAGCAGCTGCGCGTACGTGATCGTGCGGACCGTGTCGGTGACGGGCGAGTCGTAGACGATCGCGGCCTGATCGCCGCGGCCGGCGGCGACGTGGCGGTCGAGCGCGTTGTAGGCGACGTTGAGTTCGCCGTCGGGGAACCAGCGGTAGATCGGGGCGTTCGAGTCGTCGACGGCTTCGGTCGGCTCCTTCACCCAGTCGATGAGCTCCGTGGCCTGCGTGAGCCAGAAGGCGCCCGGGTCCTGCGAGATCTCTGCGATGACGTCATCGTATTTCGCGTTCATGTCCCCATTGTGACGCATGGCACATCGAGGCGCCGAGGCGGGGCGTGCGAACCGTGACCTGCGACCTCCCTCATCTGCTCAGACTCACGGGGCACAATGGGGAGATGCGCTATCTCGTTGCTCTCATCCTCGGCGTCGCCGTGCTCTTCGTCGTCAACATCGTCACCGACGTCTTCTCGATGCCCCGCCCGTGGGGGTCGCTCATCATGGGCGGCATCGTCGGGGTGACGATGGTCGTCGTCCTCCTCATCTGGGAGGCGGTGCGGCCGAGCCAGCACGCCGAGACCGCGAAGCCGAAGCTCAGCGAGGAGGAGCGCGCGCAGGCCCGTGCGGAGCGTCGTGCCCAGCTCGCCGCCGAGGCGGGGGTGAGCCTCGACGGCTACGACGCAGCCGTGGAGGAGTCCGAGGACATCGAACAGCTGAAGAAGGAGACGGGCAGCGAAGGCGACGGAGAGCTGCCTGCGGAGGCCGATGGACAGCGGCCGGTGGACGCCGGCGGCGAGCCGCCTGCCGACGCCGATGGTCAGCGGACCGCGGACGCAGACGGCGAACGGCCTGCCGACGCCGACGGACAGCAGCCTGCGGGCGCCGATGGGGACGAGAGCGCCGAGGGCCGGACGGACGCGGATGGCCGGGTCACCAGCGACGCGAGCTCACCGGGTCGCGCGGGTGCTGCGGCAGCAGGCGCCTCTGGTGCCGTCTCGGCCGACCGCGCAGATCGTGCCGACGGTGCGGATGCGGCGCAGGCAGGCGACGAGAATGACGGCGACTCCGGTGACCATGCCCACGAAGAATCAGCGACGAGTTCATCCCTCGAGGCTCCGCCCGTCGGACAGCCGGGGATCTCCTCGAGCGCTCTCGACGACGAAGCCGATGCCCGCGACGCCGAGGGCTCCGGCTCCGGCTACCGAGGCGAGGAATCGAGCTCGTATGAGGGCGAGGACTCCGGCGACTATCACGGTGAGAACCCACGCGAGTCCCGTTGAACGGGCGGCGACTGTGAATGATGTTGCGCCGCGAGGGCGCGCCGACTCGATGCCGGCTCCGCCTCAGCGGCTGACGAGAGCGAGGAGATCGTCGACGGCGCGGTCCCTCGTCGTCAGCACGATCTGCGGCCAGCGTTCCCCGGGCGTCGGCTCCTCATCGGCGATGAGGTGCGAACGCAGGCCCAGCCACCGTCGCCAATGCCTGGCGAAGGCGGGACCGCGGACGATGCGCGACCGCTTCTTCTGACCGCGCAGCGCCACATCGCGATCGACGTCGATGAACACGCCGATGGCCGGGCGCCGACTCAGCCGCGCCAGCCGCAGGAACAGCCGCCTGCTCCACCGGCGGGTGCCCGGGTCGTGGACGATGAGCGGGGGACCGCCTCGGCGGAGGATCCGGAAGAGCGCGAGCACGTGCGCGATCGTGTGGACGATCGGACGCCCCAGCGTGTACGGCAGCCAGGGGGCGAGGCGACGCAGCCCGTCGCGCACGGTCTCCGGATCGGAGACTCGCAGCCACGGCGCTCGCCGTCGGACCTCCTTGAGCGTCTCCGTCTTGCCCGCGCCGGGAACGCCTGCGAGCAGGATCACCGGTGACGGGGCGGTCGGAGTCATGGACCCATTGTGCAGTCGTCACCTGTGACGCGGATTCGAGCCGATGCCGCCACCAGGACACACTGCACGCCGGTGCCACGGTCCGGTGCCACGGTCCGGTGCTAGGACCCGTGCGGCGCCGGAGCTGCGTCGCCCCTACGCGTCGGCGCCGACCTGCTCCGCGCCGGTGCCGTCCTGCTCCGCGCCGGTGCCAAGGCCTACCCGCCGGTGCCGTCCCCGCTGGGTTCGGCTCAGGCGCGGGCGGCATCCTCGTGCTCGACGGCGCCCACCTGCGCACAGTGCGCGGCGAGGAGGTCGAGGCCCTCTTCGATGCTCACGCGCGGCGTCCAGTCCAGCACCTCCTGCGTCCGGCGCTGGTCGAACCAGTGCGCGGTCGAGAGCTGTTCGGCGAGGAATCGGGTGAGCGGAGGTTCGTCGTCGTGGTCGGACAGGTCCCACACCCGCTCGACGAGCGATCCGGCGACCAGCGCCGGTGCCACCGGAATCCGCAGCCGCGGCTCCGTCGCCCCGCCGGCGATCGCGATCTGCGACATCAGCTCGCCGATCGGACGCGGCTGGCCGTTCGTGACGACGAGCGCCTCCCCGTGCGTGACATCGACGGCCGTCAGCGCAGCGACGATCGCCTCGACGGCATTGTCGACGAAGAGCGTGTCGACGAGCGCGGCCCCCGACCCGAGCACCGGCATCCGGCCCGCCCGGGCCCGGTCGATGACGCGCTCGGTCAGCTGCGCGTCACCGGGACCCCACATGAGGTGCGGCCGGAGGACGAGGACCCGGAAGTCCTCGGCATCGGCAGCCAGCGCGAGCCGTTCCCCGGCGGCCTTCGTCCGGGCGTACTCGCCGCGGGCATGGTCGGGGGAGGCCGGGCCGGCGCCGTCGCCGACGATCGACTCGCCGGTGTGCGCCACCGACGGTGACGAGATGTGGACGAACCGCGTCACTCCCGCCGCCTGGGCCGCAGAGATGAGCGTCCGAGTGCCCCCGATGTTGACGCCCGCGAACTCGCTCGGGTCACCGGTCAGCGACACCTTAGCGGCGAGGTGGATGACCGCATCGGCCCCGGCGACCGCCTCGGCGACGGCATTCGGATCGGTCACCGTGCCCAGCACATCACGGGCACCGTCGACCCCCGAGGGCCGCCGCTGGAGCGTCGTCACCGCGTGACCGGAGGCGACGAGGGTGCGGGCCACGGACGAGCCGAGCAGGCCCGAGGCTCCGGTGACGGTGATCTTCATGAGGCTCCTCAGGTCGGTGGTCGCAGACTGCCGGGCGGCCGCACTCACACGCGGCGGGGAACGCCGTCGCCGGTGAGCACGCGATCGGCCCAAGCGGCCAGCCGCGACCGGTCGATCTTAGAATTGTGGCGGATGTCGGTGGGGAACGTCGGGGCGACGAGCACGGCCGCGAGATCCTGGCCGTCGACCTCGGCGACCCGGGCGCGCAGCCGGGCGGAGAGGTCGAGCGGAGCGAGCCCCGGTGACAGCGGCGTCCCCTCCGCGTCGAGCACGGCGACGAGCGCCTGTGTCCCCTCCGGGCCGACCCCGACGACGGCGCTGCGGCTGACCTCGGGGTCCGTGTCGATGAGCGCTTCGAGCCCGCCGGGACCCACCGGCCCGCGCGGAGTCGTCACGACGTGCTGCAGCCGTCCCTCGAGCCACACCCGACCGACGTCGTCGATGTGCCCGATGTCGTTCGTCCGATGCCACGTCCGCCCGCCGAGGCCATCGCGCGCCGCCTGCGCAGACGTGCGCCAGAGATTGTCGTACCCGGACTTCAGGTGGGCGGCACTGACGACGAACTCGCCGAGGCGGCCCCGCGCAGCCGTGCCCGTGAGCAGCTCATCGGCGGAGTTCCCCGCGTCGTCGATCGGGGCCAGTGCGAGCTCGACCCCGTCGATCGGGGTGCCCACGCACACGCCGAGGTCGCCCCCGGCGGCCGCTGCGGCCACCCCCTCACGGTCGATGTCGGTGAGGAGGAGTCCCTCCGTCATCCCGTACGGCGAGTGGATCGCGGCCGCGGGGAACACCTCGGCGATCGCGTCCATGAGATCGAGCGGGACGGGAGCGCCGGCGGAGAGGACGAGCTCGACCTGTGCGCACGCCGCCCGCTGCTCGGCGTTGAGGTCGCCCGCGGTGGCGGCGACGTTGCGGTAGGCGGCGGGGGAGGCGAAGACCATCGTCGCATCCCCGGCGATGATCGCTTCGGCGATCGCGGCCGCGGTGAGCGTCTTCGGCTTCGTCACGGACATGTCCGGCGTCACCGAGGTGGCCCCGATCGCCGGTCCGAGCAGGGCGAACGGCGGGAAACCCGCAACGAGACCCGTGCCCTCCCGCACGTCGAAGACCCGGGTGAGGACGGCGGCCAGCGCTGCGATGTCCGCGTGCGTGTAGCGCACGCCCTTCGCCGGACCCGTCGACCCGGAGGTGAAGAGGATCGCGGCGTCGTCCGCGCCGGTCGGCGTCGGCAGGGCACCGGTGTGCGGGGTGCGCGCGAGCTCGGTGAGGCTCGTCTCGGTGCGGAAGAGCCGGCGCTGCAGCGGGCCGAGCGGGGAGACGGAAATCCGGCGCCCGGGCCACCCGAACGCCCGGGCGAGGCCGAGTCCGGGCAGCTCCCCGATGATCCACTGCGGATCCGCCGAGGTGACGGCCCGCGTCATGCCGCGCGGGCCGAGTCCGGCGTCGGCGACGACGGCGACCGCGCCGATCTTCAGGCACGCGTAGAGCGCGGCGGTGAGGTTGTTGCCCGGCGGCACGAGCAGCGACACCCGGTCGCCGGGTCGCACGTCGAGATCGCGCAGGCCGTGCGCGATGCTCGTCGTGACATGCCACAGCTGCCGCCACGAGATCTGCTGAGCCGGCTCCTGCGAGAAGTCCACCGAGGCGATCGTCTCGTCGTCGGCCCGCGCGTCGAGGATCGCGGTGACCGGACGCGGGGTGGATGCCGTGTCCGGTGTCGCCTCGGGCGCCGGTGTCGTTTCCGAGGCCGTCGGGAACTGCGCGGCGAGCCAGTCGAGGACGAGCCCGGGCACGTCGTAGTCCTCGCTGACGAGGTGCGAGCCGAGCTCGAAGCGGTGGACGTCGGCCTGCGGGAGGCGTCCCCGGAGGTCGCGGAGGTAGCGCTCGAGGAACACCGGGTCCTTCGGCCCCCACACGAGGAGCGCGGGACGGTCGAAGGCGGCGATGTCCGCCCCGATGCGCTGCAGCTCGGCATGCGAGGGATGGCGCTCGTCGACGGGGATGTCGGCGACGAACCCGCCGATCCCGTGCCGCAGCGACGCGGACTCGTAGGGCGCGCGGAAGGCCGCGCGGACCTCGGGGGAGAGCTCGCCGAGGCGCAGAGTGACCCGGAGGAAGCCGTCGGTGACGACGGTGGCCGTCGGCAGCATGGGCCCGGCGAGGGTGGCCCGCAGCGGGGCCGGGATCGGTGCGTCCTCAGGCTGGTGGACGGCGGTGTTGAGGCTGATCGCGGCCGCGACCCGGTCGGTGTTGCGGGCCGCCCACCCGAGCGAGAGGACCCCGCCCCAGTCATGGCCGATCGTCACGACGGGATGCTGTGGCCCCGCCTGGACGGGATGCTGTGGCCCCGCCACGGCGACGTCAGCTGCGGAACTGCCGGCCGCCTCGGCGAGGAGGGTCGTGACGACGGCATCGAAATCGGCGATGCGCTGGGAGATGCGGCGCACCTCGGGGCCGTGCGGGGTCGGCAACCCGTCGTGGGTGAGACGCTCGGAGAACCCCATGTCGAGCTGGTCGGGGGCGATGAGCCGCCACGCGCGCCCGCCGGAGAGCGCGGAGTCGACGGTGGCCGCGGCGAGCCGGCGCCACAGATACGACCACGTCGGGTTGCCGTGGAGGGCGAGGATCGTCCCGGTCGGTTCGATCCCCTCGGCGCGCAGGGCCTCCAGGGTGTCGAGGACGTGGAACGCATGCTCGCCGTCGCCCGTGTCGACGTCGACGATCCGGGACCACACGGGATCCCACTCGGGCAGCGTCGGAGGAAGGAGTGCCGGCCGGCCGGGGTGGTTCATCGACGTCCTACCACTCGATCTCGGTCATTGCGGTGTTGAGTCCGGAGCCGACGCCCATGCAGAGGATGCGGTCACCCTTCTCCAGCGAGTCGACCTCACGGCTGAGCGTGATCGGCAGGGACGCCGGTCCGACGTTGCCGAGCTCGGGGTACGTCACCGGGATCCGCTCGGGGTCGAGGCCGGCGGCCTTCGTGATCGAGTTCGTGTGGACGTCGGAGACCTGGTGCATGACGTAGCGGTCCATGTTCCGCCAGTCCCAGCCGTCCTCGTGGGCTTCCTCCCACGCGGCGACGACGAGCTCCATGCCGCCGGCGAGCAGTCCCTTCGTGTCGGTGAACATCCCGTTGTGGTCGCCCACGCAGAGTTCGTGGTGCTGGGTGGCGGCACGGGTAATCCCGCCGAGGATGCGGTGGCCTTCGGGATGCCGATCCGCGGGGCCGATGACGGCCGCGGCCGCCCCGGAGCCGAGCGTGAGCGAGGCGAACTCGTTGAGGTACTCCTCGCGGGTGATGCCGTCGCGGGTGAGCCGACGCAGGGTCGCCTCCTGGACTCGTGAGGCGTCCTCCCCGGCGACGACGAGGGCGTATTCGATCTGCCCGGCGTCGATCATGTTCGCGGCCAGGGTCATCCCGTTGACGAAGCCGAGGCACGCGTTGGCGATGTCGAAGTTCATCGCCTGCGGCCCGAGGCCGATGCCGGCGTGGACGCCGACGGCCACCGAGGGCTCGAGGTGCTCGCGGGTGACGGAGGTGTTGACCATGAGCCCGATCGCATCCGGCTCGACACCCGCCTCGGCGAGGGCCTTCCTGCCGGCGGCCACGGCCCCGGCGACGAACTCGGCCGGCTGATCCCAGTTGCGGCGGGCGTCAACGCCTGCCACGCGCTGGAGGAGTCCGGTCGGGAGTCCGAGGGTGGTCAGAGTATCGGCGAGGCGCTCGTCGAATTCGTGGGAGGTCACTACGTTGGGGGCGATGATCTCGGCCAGACCGAGAAGAGCCACATTCGAGTGACGGAAAGTTGCGTTGCCGTTCGCCAATTGAGGTTCTCATCCCTTTTCGGGTCGTTCGTCGACGTCTGCGCCCGCCGTCCTGGCGGGCAGGGCGGGCGGAGGAAGTTCGGGGACTATCCTAGCGCGCGGTGTCTGAGACTGTGCTCAGTGCCGTCGCGGCGCGGTTCCGGGGCTGTGTGCTGGGGCTGCGTGCTGGGCCGCCGCGCACCTGGTCTGCCGCCCCAGGCACCTGGGCTCCCGGGGCTGTGTGCGGCTCAGCGCGTGAACCACGTGAACCCGTCGTAGAGCAGGCCGGTCGCGGCGAGGACCGCGATGCCGGCGAGCACGATCGAGGTCACGGTGTGCGAGACCTTCGAGGACTGGAAGCGCTCGGCGCGCGAGTACGCCATCGGTCGATCGGTGACGTTGTGGCCGAACTGCGCGAAGATCCGCCAGTCCATGACGTCGATGAGGGACTTCGCGGCGAGCGTGAAGACGATGATCGCACCGATGGCCATGAAGAGGAGGAAGACGAAGCCGAGGAAGCCGTACGTCTGGAAGAACGTGACGACGCGGTCGCCGATCGCGGTGATGAAGCCGGAGAACCCCTCGCCCAGCGGCAGCGGATCGAGGGAGTCCATGATCGAGTTGAGGGTCATCCGGTCGCGTTCGGTGCGGCTGGCCCCGATGTACATGACGAGAGCGGCGGCGAGGGCGACGCCGAGGTTGATGATCGTGATCGTCGAATTGTCCGGCCAGAAGTCGAGGTTCCTGATCGTGTACGTCGAGGCCAGCGCCACGCAGATGATCGCACCGACGAGCGCGCCGACCGTGGCGGGCAGCAGGAGGTTGTTGAAGAAGACGAACGCGATGGCCGCGAGCAGACCCGCGCCGAGGATGTACGTGAAGACCGCGAGCGTGTCGCCGTTGCCGGCCGTCGCCGCCCGCCGGTTCTGCGCGATCATCTGACCGGAGTGGGCGATGTTCTGCGTGAGCTCGGCGGTCGTCGCCTTCTCATCGACCTCGGTCGTCGACATCACCCGGGTCTCGGCCTCGTCGGCGCTGTAGGCGCGCATGTCCCGGCGCCGCTGCTGCGTCGGCGGCTGGCCCGGCTGGCCGTAGCCGGGCTGGGCGTATCCCTGCTGGTC
Organism: Brevibacterium sp. XM4083; assembly: GCF_006489205.2. Taxonomy (GTDB): domain Bacteria; phylum Actinomycetota; class Actinomycetes; order Actinomycetales; family Brevibacteriaceae; genus Brevibacterium. The sequence goes on from NZ_VFYR02000001.1 coordinate 195,847, forward strand.
ATAGCCGGGCTGGCCCGGCTGCCCGTAACCCGGCTGCCCGGGCTGCGCTCCGCCGGGGCCGCGGTGCTCAGGCGCCGGGTACCACTTGCCGACCTTCGCGGCGAGCACGTAGATGAAGATCACGACGATGGCCGCGAGGACTCCGATCGAGAGGTTGGCGCCGATCTCGGCCATAGGCTCCTCCTTGCAGGGCGGACGGTGGATTGGACAACAGTGGTCTTGTCCCATTCTATTGGCATCCCGCGCGCGGTCCTGCGACCCGGCGCTCCCGAGATCCGGCGTTCCTGTGACTCTGCCGTGCAACCGCCCGGACTTCACCTGTCATGGGTAAGCTGGCTGCAGAGCACTCGCGACGCTCACCTGCCGGCCTTCGAAGGAGAATCCCGATGAGCAATGCCCAGGCCTTCTCGACCGCGGCCATGCCGCTCGACGAGCAGCTCGTCCTCGTCACCGGGGCCGGCCGTGGCCTGGGGGCGGCGATCGCGAAGGCGTTCGCCCACGTCGGCTCCGCGGTCGTCGTCAACTACCGCTATTCCGCGGATGCCGCGGAGGAGCTCGCCGAGGCGATCCGGGCTCGCGGCGGACGTGCGGCGGCGCTCGAGGCCGATGTCACCGATGACCGTGCCGTCGATGCGATGTTCGACGGCGCTCACACCGAGTTCGGGATGCCCGTGTCCACCGTCGTCAACAGTGCGCTCATGGACTATACGTTCGACGTCGAGGGGCGGCAGCCGGCGGACGAGATCGACTTCGCCGACCTCTCCGCGCAGTTCCGCGGCACCGTCGGTTCGGCGATGAACACGGTTCAGGCGGCGATGAGCGGGTTCCGGGAGATCGGCTCGGGGCGGGTCATCAACATCGGCTCGAACCTCGTCCAGAACCCGGTGGTGCCGTACCACGACTACACCGCGGCGAAGGCGGCGCTGCTGGCGCTGACCCGGACGTTCGCGCGAGACCTCGGGCCGCTCGGGGTGCGAGTCAACATGGTCTCGGGCGGTCTCCTGCGGACCACGGACGCGTCGGCGGCGACGACGGAGGAGGTCTTCGACCGGATCGCTGAGGCCAGTGCGCTCGGGCATGTGACGACTCCGGAGGAGTTCGCCTCGGCGGTGGTCTTCTTCGCCTCCCCGGACTCCCGCGCGGTGACCGGACAGAACCTCATCGTCGACAACGGGTATGTCATGAGCTGACACCCCATTCCCAGTTGAGCCTCGCTATGCTGGAGCGATAGTTGAGGCGGTGACCTGCGGGAATCGTGCTGCCTGGGCGGTGGAGTCGAGGGCGATTTCCAAAGGAGAGGGACCGATGACGGACGACGGGCCGAGCCTGGCCATCAGCCTGCGTGCGGTGATGTCCCGGCTGACTCCGGCGGAGAAGAAGATCGCACGCGCCGTCCTGGCCGCCTACCCGTTCGCCGGGCTCGAGCCGATCGCCGACCTCGCGCACGCCGCCGGTGTCAGCGGACCTTCGGTCGTGCGGTTCGCCCGCACGCTCGGCTTCAGCGGGTACCGGGAGTTCCAGGACGCCCTCAAGGCGGAGATGCGCGAGCGCGAGGAGTCGAACCTCTCGCAGGCGCTCGCCCCGGGGGAGGGGGCGGAGTTCGATGCGGCGCGGACGGCGTTCCACGCGGGCATCGATGAGACCTTCGACTCGGTCATCGGCGACGAGCTCGAGCGCACCGTCGAACTCCTCGCCCAACCCAAGCGCAGCGTCGCCCTCGTCGGCGCGACGTACACGGCCCACATCGCCGACATCTTCCACGCGCAGCTCGGCTCGGTGCGTTCGGGGGTCGTTCGGGTGCACGCGAATCCGCTGCTCGCGGCCGCTGATCTCCTCGACCTCAAACGCGGCGACATCCTCGTCGTCCTCGATGTCCGGCGCTATGATCCGGCGATCACCGAGGTGGTGCGGATCGGGAAGGAACTCGGCCTCACCGTCGTCGTCTTCACCGACCTGTGGCTCTCCCCGGCGGCGTCGCTGGCAGATCGGGTGCTCACTGCCGAGGTCCGGGCGGCAGGTCCGGCCGACACCCTCGCTCCGATGCTCGCGCTCGTCGAGACGGTGAGCGAGCTCGTCGCCGCCGAGCTGGGGGAGGCCGCGGTCGACCGCCTCAGCCGGATCGATCCGCTGCGGCTGCGGCTGAGCAGGGGAGCGGGCTGGCTGTGACGGGCAGACTGCTCAGCTCACCGGTCTCGTCCCGGAGCGGCGGACCCGCGGCCGCTGTCCGCGTCGACGCTTCGGCTCACCGGCGTCGTCCCGGGTGGCGTCGCCGGCCGAAGGGGACGCTCGGGAACCCGGTCGGGATCGCGTAGGGCCGTTCGCCGGTGCTGCCGGTGGTCGTGTGCCCGCTTCCGGATCCGCCGAGGCTGCCCGATCCGCCGTCCATCGCCCGGTAGGGGGCCGATCTGTCGGGGACGGGTGGGGTGACCGGGATCCCGGAGGCCGGGGTGCCGATGATGGGGAGGTCACCAGTCCCGCTGTCGGTCATCGCGACCACCGGCAAGAGGGATGTCGGCGCTGTGTCGCGGAGACACGGGGAGCGTCGGGGTCGTGGGGTGCCGTCCGAGTACGTCGAGGGGTGAACGCGCGCCGAGGCGGGAGGTCGGGCTGCGTCCGCCGACGGCTGCTGGTCGGAGCCGTCGGATCGGGGCGGGTGCTGGTCATGGGGATCCGTTCGCAGAGGTGGGCGCCGGAGGGGAGCGGCGAAGTTCGCCTGGTGCGCGATGCTCGCAGCGTGGGGTGGTCGCTGCCAGCCGGTGCGCATCGGAGTGCTGGCGATGAGGGAGCTCCGCCGTCTCGTCCTCGCAGGAGGAGTCAGACGGTCGGGGCATCGCAGCCTGAGCCGGGGAATCGAGTGCACGGAGGTGACCGTGCATCACGGATTCCGAAGGTCGCTCACCGGTATGGAATTTTCATTCCAGAGTAGAACATTGCGTGCCGAATGTAACCCCACTTTTAGAAGATTTTTCAATGACGTCATCGATGAGGCGGGCTTGTCAGGTGTGCTTGCCCGTATCGGAAACCGTCGCGAGAGGGCTCTGACGCGGCATGCAGGGCATCGCGGGCGCCGGCTGAGGGCGCGGTGGGCGAGCGGGTCGAGCTGCTGTCGACTCAGCTTGTGAAGTCGGCGAGGAAGCGGTCGGCACGGGCGAGGAGAAGGGCGGCGCTCTCGGGCTCGAAGTCCGGTGATTCGGGGTCGCTGAAGAGGTGTGAGCTGCCCGGGTAGAGGAAGGACTCGGCCGGTGCCCCGGCAGCGGCGGCGGATTCCATGAGCGTCTCCGCGAGGCCCGGCGTGCGCCATTCGTCCTCGACGGCGAAGTGGATCTGCACGGGCACCTGCGGCTGCCAGCGGGTTCGGGAGGGGAAGCCGCCGCCGTGGAAGAGGAGGGCCCCGCGGGCGCGGGAATCGTTCTTGCCCATCTGCTGGGCGACGCTCGCTCCGAGCGAGAGCCCTGCGAACACGAGCGGCCCGGTCAGCGCGCTGGTGAGTTCGGTGACGCGGTCGACCAGCGCCCGGAACCCGACGTCCCGGGAATGGGCCACCCCCGCCTCGGCGCTGGTGAAGGTCTGCCCCGCGTAGAAGTCGGGGGTGTGGACCTCGTGTCCCCGGCTGCGGAACTCGTCGGCGATGCGGCCGATGCCGGGAGTGAGCCCGAACGCGGAGTGGAGGAGGACGATGCGGCTCATGGCGGTGTCCTGCCTGGTCAGCGACTCTGGCCGCGGGCGATGTGGAAGGTGTCCGCGCGGGCGGTGGCCCAGTCGGCGGCCCAGTCCTCGGGGGCGCCGTTGAGCAGTTCGCCGGGTTCGAGCCAGTCGTAGAGGCGGGCGTAGGACCAGGATTCGGTCGGGGAGAGGTTGCGGCGGAGCATCGTCGGTTCGAGTTCGCTGGGATGGGCCGCGCCCATCGAGGCCATGAGGCGGACCGCCTCGGCGACGGTGCCGTCGTGGTAGTTGCGCACGCGTTCGGCCTTGTCGGGGACGTAGATCGCGCGAGCGCGGCGGGCATCCTGCGTGGCGACGCCGACGGGGCACTTGCCGGTGTGGCACTCCTGGGCCTGGATGCAGCCGACGGCCATCATCATGGCGCGGGCCGAGTTCGTGAAGTCGGCGCCCTGGATGAGGCGCTTGACGATGTCGGAGCCGCTCGCGACCTTGCCGGAGGCGCCGATCTTGATCTGGTCGCGCAGCCCCGCGCCGACGAGCGCATTGTGGACGATCATCAGGCCCTGGGTGAGGGGGAGGCCGACGTTGTCCTCGAACTCCAGGGGTGCGGCGCCCGTGCCGCCCTCGGAGCCGTCGACGATGATGAAGTCGGGGGTGATCCCGGTTTCGAGCATCGCCTTGCAGATCGCGAGGAACTCGGTGCGGGAGCCGACGCAGAGCTTGAAGCCGGCGGGTTTGCCGCCGGAGAGCTCGCGCATCTTCGCGATGAACCGCAGCAGCTCGATCGGGGTCGAGAAGACGCGGTGATTCGGCGGGCTGATGCACGTCTGACCGACGGGCACGTCGCGGATCTTCGCGATCTCCTCGGTGACCTTCTTGCCGGGGAGGACGCCGCCGAGGCCGGGCTTGGCCCCCTGGGAGAGCTTGAGCGAGGTCATCTTGACCTGCGGGTCCTGGGCCTTCGCGGCGAACTTGTCGGGGTCGAAGTCGCCGTCGGGGGTGCGGGCGCCGAAGTATCCGGTGCCGAGCTCCCAGATGAGGTCGCCGCCGAACTCCTGGTGGTACGGGGAGATCGAGCCCTCGCCGGTGTCCTGGGCGAAGCCGCCCATCGCCGCGCCCTTGTTGAGCGCGCGCACGGCGTTGTCGCTGAGTGAGCCGAAGCTCATCGCGGAGACGTTGAGCAGAGAGATGTCATAGGGCTGAGTGCAGTCCTTGCCGCCCACCCGGATCCGCGGCGGGGTGGGGGAGTTGGGCAGCGGGGTCGTCGAGTGCATGAGCGCTTCGTAGCCGGTGCGGTCGACGTCGTGCTCGGTGCCGAAGGCGTGCTCGGAGAGGATGCCCTTCGACCGTTCGTAGATCGTCGTGCGGGCGTCGCGGCTGAAGGGTCGGCCGTCCCAGTTCCGTTCGATGAAGTACTGCTGGATCTCCGGTCGGATCGACTCGAGGAGGAAGCGCGCGTGTCCCGCGATCGGGTAGTTGCGCAGGATCGAGTGCTTCTTCTGCGTGACGTCCCACGCGGCGAGTGCCCCGAGTCCGACCGCCGAGGCGGCTGCGGCGATCCGCGCGACGCGCTGTCCCGTGGTCTCACCGGTGACCAAGCGAACGATGGGGAGCTGACCTTTCATTGCGCCTCCTTGGGTTGCGCGTCTTCGCAGGCACCGAGGCGGCGGTGCGCGACGGTGGTCCCTGCGCGGACTGACGGTGCCGCGGGAACTGACGGCTCTGTGCAGAACTATCGGCTCTGTGCGGAACTGATGGTGCTGTGGGTACTGATGGGTCGGTGCGGATCTGACGGCTCTGTGCGGGCGGCGAGCCGCGCGGAGAAGCGCGGACGACGTGTACAGGTGTGCCTCCAGCCGAGCCTAGACTGCCGGGACTGAGATTTCAGGAAAGGGCCACCTGAGTTTTCGTGAACCCTGGGAGATACCAGGGAGATATCAGCGTTCGGGTGGGTGTTCGGACGTGGTGGCGGGGTGGGTGTTCGAGGTGGGTGGTGGGGTGGCTGATCGGAGGTCGGTGGTGGGGTGGGTGTTCGGATGTGGTGGCCTGGTGGGTGCAACCGCGAGTCGGTGGTGACGGGGAGTCTGGGATGGATGTGGCGTCCGGAGATGGACGAGGCCGGGACCGGATAGCTCGGAGTTCAGGGGCGGGGCGGTCGGCGCAGCGAACCAGGGATGGTCGCGGTGGCCTGAGGGTGGGCGTGATCGCGGTCGGAGTGGAGTGGGGCAGCTGTGTCGGGTGAGGTTGCTGCGAGTTCGATGATTTCTCGACCGTGCACGTCCGTGACCAGCGACTTCTGCTGTCAGGCGAAAATCGATGAGTGAATGAATTCATTGCGAGAAAAAGATCGAATAAATTAGGAACAGACTATTGTGAATATCACACTCGCGGAGTAGAATCAGAGCAACAACGATGAGCGTTGGCGAACGGATCAGGAGTCATGACACTCACCCCGGACAGGCAGAACCACGGGAACGGCGACCGTCCCCGCACGTCGCCTGCGGGGAAGCGGGGCTCCACGTCGAAGCGACCGGGTTCATCGGGACCGGGTTCATCCGGACCGGGTTCATCCGGACCGGGTTCATCCGGACCGGGTTCATCCGGACCGGGTTCATCCGGACCAGGGCCATCCGCAGGCGGTTCGAGCCGACCGGCCGGAACTCCGGAATCGCTGTTCGACCAGCTCAGGGATGCCGGACTCGACCTCAGCGGCAGCGTCCACGCCGAACTCTTCGAGGAGATCCCGGCAGTACCGGAGGCTGAGAGTCCGGTACTGCCTGGAACTTCGACCGCTGAGACTTCGACCGAGGAGACTCAGGCCGAGGAAGCCCCTGGCGACGAGGAGACTCAGGGTGCGGAGGTGCCATTCGAGGGGAATCCGGTCGGCGAGGTTCCCGTCATTGACGCTCGCATCGACGCGGCCCAGATCGACAGGGCTCAAAGTGGCGCAACTCCGGACGAGGAGGCCTCCGGCGTTGACGAGTCCGATGACTCTCGCGGCGACGAAGAGCCCGATGACTCTCCCTGTGCCCACGATCCCGACGACTACGGTCGTCGCCGGAGCGAAGCGCTGGCGGCCGACGTCTCGGCACTGTCGGTCGACGACGACGCGTTCGACCCCGGGCCGGCCGATGATGACCCGGCTGCGGCGGTCGCCGCCATGCCGGACACGAGGAAGCTGAGCCGGCATCCGCTGCTCACCGATGCGGCCTGGTCCCGCCTGTCCGAGTTCGCGCCCGAAGTCCTCGACAGCATCACGAACCTGACCAGGCTCGAAAGCGAAGTCCGCACCTTCGAACGGCCGGTCGGCCCCGACGACGCAGTGATCCTCGCCGATGCCCTCGAAGCGATCAACCGCGTCAACGCCTCGCTCAACGCCGTCACCCTCGCCATCTTCCAGCGAGTCGGAGTGCCCACGGACTTCGGAGCGAAGACGACGAAAGCACTCGTCAAGGATCGTTTGGGGCTGTCGGATCAGGAGGCCTATCGACGCACCGAGGCGGCGAACAACCTCGGCGGACGCGTCGACCTCTCCGGTCAGCCGATGCCGCCGCTGGCACCCAAGGCCGCAGACGGCCTCCACGAGGGAGTCCTGTCGGCGAACCAGGCCGCGGTCATCGCCGAATGCATGAAACGACTGCCCGCGTGGGTGAGCGCCGAACTGCGGGCCGAGACCGAAGAGCGACTGGTCAAGGAAGCGCCCAACGTCCGCGTCTCCGACCTGCGCGAGATCTTCCAGCGCATGCTCGACATCATCGACCCCGACGGCAAAGAGCCGTCCGAGGGGCGCGACCGGTCGGACTACTCGGTTCATCTCCGCGCCCGCCGCAACGGTGACTGGGAGCTGTCAGGTCGGCTCGACCCGATCACCGGCGGCCTGCTCAACGGCCTGCTGACGTCGAGGATCGAGTCATGCCGGACAGCCGGCGAGCAGGGCGGCGCGGAAGCGGCAGGCGGCCAAGGCGATGCCGGCAACGGGTTCGCCGGCACCGAGGCGGTCGCTGAAGAATCACCCAGCCCCTTCGATGTCCTCGACGCGGTGCTCTCGGGCGACCGGCACGATGCGCCGCTCTTCGCTCAGGATGGCACCGGCCAGCGACTTCCGGGCACGGGCACCAGTGCCGACGCTTCAGGCGGAACAGCGGCGATGGCAGGTCACGACGGTGCGGACGGCAGCGCCTATGGAATGCGCCGCGACGGCACGACGGTGAGCACGGTCGACGCCCAGCCCTCCGCTCGCCGGTGGATCTACGAACGATTCGCCTCCCTGATCGGAAAGATCGAGATGAATCGCCCGAATTCGGGAGCGAGGTACTCACTCGTCGTCACGGCGAAGGCCGAAGACCTCGCCTCGAGAACCGGTCAGGGCAAGACCGGCACCGAGAATCCGGTGCCGATGTCCGAACTCACCTCCTCCGGACTCAACGGCAGAGTGTTCTTCCACCTCATGAGCGACTCGGCCAAGACGGTGCAGGTCGCCACCGAGAAGCGCTTCGCCGACGAGAAGCAGACGGCGATCATCACGGCGAGAGACATGGGGTGCACCTTCCCCGGCTGCGATGCACCGCCGGGGTGGTGCGAAGTCCACCACATCGTGCCGTGGATCGACAAAGGCATCACCGACATCAACAACCTCACACTGGCCTGCGGAGCACACCACCATCTCATCGACAGATCGGATTGGCATGCGGTGATGCTCACCAGCGGCCAACCGGCGTGGGTGCCTCCTGCCTCGATCGACCCGGAGCGACGACCCATCCTCCATGCGAAGTTCGTCGCCCAGGGGATCATCGACACGCTCTTCGACGGCTGAGCGGTCACGGGTTCGCTCTGCGGAACGGTTTGAGCCATCCCGTCGTGCAGGCATACCGTGAGGACCATGAGCACCGGTGAGCCGAACGCGACGAGCAACCGGCGCACCATCGTCGCAGTGTTCCTTGCCGGCATCTCGGTCTTCCTCGTCCTCTACGAAACCCAGGGCCTCATCCCCGCCATCCGCGAGGCGTACTCGATCGACACCCCGACCGCGAGCCTCACGGTCTCGGCGACGAACGTCGCCATGGCGTGCTTCCTCATCCCGTTCTCACTGCTCGCCTCCCGGATCGGCCACGCCCGGCAGATCGTCGGCGGCGTCATCCTCGCCGCGGTCCTCGCCCTCATCCTGCCGTTCACCCCCAACCCCGAACTGCTCATCACCGTCCGCTTCCTCCAAGGCGTGGCGATCGCCTCGGTGCCGGCCACCGCGATGGCCTACCTGTCCCTGCGGCTTCCGCCCTCGGCCCTGCCCGGCGCGATCGGCGTCTACATCGCCGGGAACACGATCGGCGGCCTGTGCTCCCGTCTGCTCACCGGACTCGCCGCCGAGGTCCTCGGCTGGCACGGCGGCCTCGCCTTCACCGCAGCGGTCGCCCTCGCCATCGGACTCATCGTCGTCTGGCTCCTCCGCCGCGACATGGCCCGGAGCGACACGACCCCGAGCGCCACTGCACAGAGCGACACGACCCCGAGCGACACTGCACAGAGCGATACCGCTTCACCGCCTTGGCGAATCCCAAGCGGACTGTGGGGCATCTACCTCACCGGGTTCCTCTGCATGATCGTCTTCGGCGGCTCCTTCACGATGCTCGGCTCCCGACTCCAACAGGACCCGTGGAACCTCAGCGAGGGCACCGTCGCGCTCTTCTTCCTCATCTACCTCGTCGGCACCGTCGTGACGACGTACTACGGTCGCCTCGCCCTGACCTTCACGCGCCGTCGCCTCACGCTCATCGGCATGGTCACCGCGATTATCGGCGCCTGCCTCACCCTCGTCGACTCGCTCCCGCTCATCATCATCGGCATGTCGCTGCTCACCGGCGGCTTCTTCCTCGGTCACACCGGCGCCTCGGCGGCCGCGAGCACCGCCCGACCCGGCGTCGACACCACGCGGTCCTCCGCCATCTACCTCACCGTCTACTATCTCGGCACGAGCCTCGGCGCCTGGCTCTCCGCCGTGCTCTTCACCGATTTCGCGTGGCCGGGCGTCGTCGGGATGTGCCTGACGTCCCTGGTCGCCGTGATCGTGCTCACCCTTGTAGGGTTCAGACAACGCCAGTGAAAGGATCCTCGATGCCCCAGATCGTCCACTCCATCGCCGACGGCGTCGCCCACGTCGAGATCGACCGCGCCGATAAACTCAACTCCCTGACCAGGGGCGTCTTCGAGGAGCTCGTCGAGGTCGGTCTCCACCTCGCCACGCTCCCCGAGGTCCGTGCGATCGTCCTCTCCGGCCGCGGGCGCGCCTTCAGCGCAGGTCTCGACCTCGCAGAGATGGCGCGGATCGCCGAGGAGGGGCCCAGTGGCATCGGCGCCGACGGTGACCTCCTCGGTTCCGCCCGCGCCCTGGCTCAGAAGGCCGTGCACGTGTGGTCCCTCGTCGAGGTGCCCGTCATCGCCGCGGTCGCCGGGCCCGCCCTCGGCGGGGGCATGCAGATCGCCCTCGGCGCCGACATCCGCGTCGCGAGCCCCGACTCGCAGTTCTCGCTCATGGAGATCAAGTGGGGGATCATCCCCGACATGTGCGGCACCCAGCTGCTGCCCCGCCTCGTCGGCCCCGGCATGGCGAAGAAGCTCATCGTCACCGGTGAGGCGATCGGCGGCGTCGAAGCGCAGCGGATCGGACTCGTCGAGGAGCTCGCCGAGGACCCGATCGCCAGAGCCCTCGAGCTCGCCGCCGACATCGCCTCGAAGTCCCGTCAGGCGCTCGTGTGGTCGAAGCGCCTCGTCGACCTCTCCTACTCAGTCCCCTTCGCCGAGGGACTCGCCGCCGAACAGCAGGCGCTCTCCGAACTCCTCGGCTCGGACGAACAGCGCCGAGTCGTCGAAGAGCGACTCACGAGCATGCGGGCCTCCCGCCGCTGAACCGCACCGTGGCTCAGGGCGCCTCATCCGGGCGCACGACGTCGATGACGCGAGGGCCGGTCGTGACCGCTGAGGCCGAGGCGAAGGTCGCCAGCTCGCTGAGCAGGACGAACGTGGGACGCATGAGCTTGAGTTCGCCGACCGACTCAGCGGTGAGGAGCGCGGCGACCGGCAGCCACTCGCTCGTGTGCGCCTCGGTCGTGACATGCTGCGGAGCCAGCGCCTCGTCGGCGGCCACAACGTAGAAGTACGTGTCGAAGCGCTTCGGCTGTCCGGGCGGGGTCACCCAGTTCGCCCACGGTGTGAGCGCATTCGGGTCGATGACGGCGCCCGTCTCCTCGGCGACCTCACGGACTGCGGTCGCGATGAGGACCCGCCAATCGTCGATCGTCGAATCCTGCCACGCCGCCCGGTGGAGTTCTGGGTCGGAGACGACGACCGCCTCGGCGCCGGCGACATCGACGGGATCGACACGGCCGCCGGGGAAGACGACGACCCCGGCGGCGAAATCCATCGTCGAGACCCGGTGCTGGACGAAGACCTCGAGTCCGGACTCGCCGTCCCTGACCATGATCACGCTCACGGCTGGACGGATGGGGACGGCGGTGGGATCGACGGTCATAGCAGTGGACACCTTCGGTCGGGGCTGGTCATCTCATTATCGCGCGTTCGCACCGCGGATCGGCAGGGTGACCTTGCGCGATACGATGAGGAAGTCAGAGCGGCCCCGGCGGCCGGAGTGCCAGGCGGAGGAGGTGATCGACGTGGAGGTCTACCCCCTCTTCACCGTCGACAGCGCCTGGCCGAACTGGCTGCTCTTCCTCCTCTTCGCCGTCGACCTCCTCATCCGGATCATCGCGCTCGGGTGGATCCCGCACAATCGCCGCCCGTCGGTGGCGCTCGGCTGGCTGCTCGCGATCTTCCTCATCCCCTATGTCGGGCTGCTCGCGTTCCTCCTGCTCGGCTCCTCGAAGCTGCCCAAGCATCGGCGGAAGAAGCAGACCGTCATCAACGACATCATCCGCGAGGAGTCGAACGAGCAGGCGATCGTCGGCGAGCACAGCCACCTGCCCGAACCCCTGGCGACGGCGGCCCAGCTCAACTTCGACCTCGGGGCCCTGCCGATGACCCACGGCAATGCGTTCATCCTCCACACGGACAACCACGAGTGCATGGAGGCGATGGCCGACGCCATCGATGCCGCCCACGACTACGTCCACTTCGAGTTCTACATCGTCGCCATCGACGCGACGACGAAACGGCTCATCGACTCCCTCTTCAACGCCCACGCGCGGGGCGTGCGGGTGCGGATCCTCATCGACCACCTCGGGTCGATCGGGTACCCGGGCTATTCGGAGCTCGTCAAACGGCTCGACTCATCGGGCATACCGTGGCGCCGAGCCCTGCCGATCCGCCCCTGGAGAGGCGAGTATCAGCGTCCTGACCTGCGCAACCACCGCAAGATCCTCGTCGTCGACGGGGTCAGGGCGTTCACCGGTTCGCAGAACATCATCGACCGCTCGTACAACAAGGCCCGCAACCGGCGGAAGGGCTTCCAGTGGATGGATCTCTCCCTCGAATGCGAGGGGCCGGTCGTCGACGAACTCGATGCGGTCTTCACCACGGACTGGTATTCGGAGACCGACGAGCTCTTCGACGAGTCCGCGCAGCTCGAACTCAACGCCCCCATCAGCGGTGGCGCCCTCGCTCAGGTCGTCCCGTCCGGTCCCGGGTTCGAGGACGAGAACAACCTGCGCCTGTTCAATCACCTCATCTACAACGCGAACCGCACTGTCGTCGTGTGCTCCCCGTACTTCGTCCCCGACGAATCGCTGCTCCACGCTCTGACGACGGAGGCGCGCTCGGGTGTCGACGTCCGCCTCTACGTCGGTGAGACGAGCGACCACTGGCTCACCCACCGCGCCCAGCAGTCGTACTACGACGAGCTCGTCCGCGCCGGGGTCCGCATCTTCATGTACCACGCGCCCACCGTCCTCCACTCGAAGTTCCTCCTCATCGACGACGATGTGTCGATCATCGGGTCCTCGAACATGGACGAGCGCTCGTTCGCGATGAACCTCGAGGTGACGATGTTCATCGTCGACAAGGAGTTCACGGCGCGGATGTACGCGCTCGAAGCCGAAGAGTACGCGCCGAACTCCGTCGAACTCGATGCCGAGGAGTGGCGGAACCGGCCGCTGCACAAGAAGTACATCGAGAACGTCGCCCGGCTGACGAGCTCGCTGCTGTAGAAGCAGGCTGGCGCTCGGTGCTGTAGACGCTGACAGCACGAAGCGGCGGCTGCCTCGGTAAGGCAGCCGCCGCTTCGTGAAGTGAGCTCCGTCAGCTGCGGGACGGTCCTTCGTCCTCGAGCGAGCGCTCGGGATCGGAGATGACGTCGTTCACTCGCTTCGGCGTCGGAGTCGTGCCCCCGGCGGGCTTTGCCGCAGCACCCGTCGACCCAGCACCTGAGGTGGCGCCCGGAGTCGGCTTGGCGCCGAGCTTCGGCGAGGGCGTCGCGCCGCCTGCCGAGCCGCCGGTCGGCTTCGGCGTCGTGCCGGCAGCGCCTGAAGCGGACGATCCCGTCGCTCCGGAGGTCGTCGAGGCGGGCGTCACCGGCTTCGAGACCGAACCTGGGCCTGACGAACCAGCCGAGGTCGAACTCGCCCCGGCCGAACCCGCCGAGGTCGAACCCTTCGAACCTGTCGTGCCGCTCGACGATGGTCCGTCGTGCGCATCCTCATCACCGTCGAGCTCCTGCGCTGCGGCATTGACCTTGTCGGTCGCCGTCTGGACGGCGTCGGCCACTGCCGGAGCCTTCTCGCGGATCGACTGGTTGGCCTTCTCGACCGTCTCCTGCACCTTCGGGTCGGTCCACAGCTCCTGCAGCTGCGCCTTGAGCTTCTCGTAGCTCTGGCGGCCGGTCCGAGATCCGAGGACGTACCCGATTCCCAGTCCGGCCAGGAGAATCAATCGCTTCTTCATGGTTGTGCTCTCCTTCGCTGCGTCGCAAATGTGTTCTGAGCCACCAGCCTATACCGACACACCGGGTCAGTGGTGAGGCGATTTCGCGCTGCAGGGTCGATCGCCCCACCGCCGGCCGGGCCTGCCGCGCGCTGCCGCGCACGCCGCCCATTGCGTAAAGCGACATTGCCGGAAAACTCCCAGCGTCAGCGGACCGTGTCCTCAGCGCAGCGACACTGTCACAGACTCGGCTGCTGCTGTGTGATGCAGTGGATGCCGCCGCCGCGGGCGTAGAGCTCGCGGGCGTCGACCCCGACCACGGTGCGACCCGGGTACACCCGCTCGAGGATCGCCTGCGCCTCGGCGTCCATCGGATCATCGAACGTGCACGCGATGACTCCGCCGTTCGTCACGAGATGGTTGACGTAGGAGTAGTCGACCCAGCCCTCGTCGTCCTTGAGGATCTCCGGCGCCGGAATCGGCACGACCTCGAAGGGCTGACCGTCGGCGGTCGTCTCGTTCGCGAAGAACTCCTTGAGCTGCTCACTGAACTCATGGTCCGGATGCTCGGGATTGCGCTGATCGTGGACGAGGACGACACCCGGGCTCGGCATCGTCGCCACGATGTCGACGTGCCCGCGCGTGCCGAAGGTCTGATTGTCCCGATGCAGCCCGTGATCGAGCCAGATGACCTTCTTCGCTCCGATCGTGCGGGCGAACTCGGCCTCGACATCGGCCTCGGTGAGCCCGGGATTGCGTCCCGGATCGAGCTGCACACTGCGCGTGGCGAGCACCGTTCCCCGACCATCGACGTGGATGCCGCCGCCTTCGTTGCGCAGCTGCGAGGAGACCACCGGAACGTCCGCGGCCTCGGCAACGAAGCGCCCGATGTGCTCATCGTTGTCCCACGTCGCCCACTCCTGCGCACCCCAGCCGTTGAACACCCAGTCGACGGCCGCGAGCTTCCCCTCGTCGTCGATGACGAAGGTCGGGCCGATGTCGCGCATCCACGCATCGTCGAGTTCCGCAGTGACGATCTCGATGCCCTCGCCGAGGTGGCGCCTGGCATGGTCGACCTGCGCGGGGGAGACGACGACGGTGACCGGGGTGAACTCACTGGCCGCGTTGGCCACGGCCGCCCACGTCGTGCGCGCCGCCTCGGCGTCCTCCTCCGAGGCACCCAGCGCATAGCCCGAGGACGGGAACGCCATCCAGATGCGGTCGTGGGCGGCGGTCTCTGCCGGCATGCGGTACGTCATCGTCTACCTCTTCTGTGGTGCTCTCATCCGGAACTCTGGTGGTGCGACTGCGGACGCAGTGTGACTCCGAGTCTAGCGAGCCTGCGCGCGGCAGGGCCTGCGGATTCCGCACCTGCCGACCCCGTATAGTCGGGCGAGGAGATCAGTCCGGCAAGGGAGACCGACTGGCAGCGCCGAAGGGAGTCGCACGTGAAGACCGAGGACATCGACGAGCTCTTCGCCAGGAAGGGGACCGGTCCGCTGGCCGGGATCCTCGTCGCGGACTTCTCCCGGGTCCTCGCCGGCCCCTACGCGACGATGATGCTCGCCGACCTCGGCGCCACGGTCATCAAGGTCGAGGGCCGCACCGGTGACGACACCCGGTACTGGGCGCCGCCTCGGCGCGGGGACGATGCGACGTACTTCCTCACGGCCAACCGGAACAAGCACTCCGTCGTCCTCGACTTCACCGACCCCGACGATCGCACCCTCGCCCAGGAGCTCGCCCGCCGGGCCGACGTCCTCGTCGAGAACTTCAAGGCCGGGGGGCTGGCCAAGTACGGCCTCGACTACGACTCGGTGCGGGCGGACAACCCGGGCATCGTCTACGCCTCGGTGACCGGATTCGGGCGGGACAATCCGCAGCCGGGATACGACCTCCTCATCCAGGGGCTGTCGGGGTTCATGAGCGTCACCGGCACCGAGGAGTCCGGCCCGGTCAAGGCCGGTGTCGCGATCGTCGACGTGTTCACCGGCCTCCACACGACCGTCGGCATCCTCGCCGCGCTCGTCCACCGTCAGGAGACCGGCGTCGGGCAGCTCGTCGAGACGAACCTGCTCTCCTCGGCGCTCTCGGGACTGGCGAACCAGACCTCGGCCTACATCGCCGGCGGTGTCGTGCCGCGCGCGATGGGCAACGCCCACCCGAGCCTCTACCCGTACCAGCCGATGCCCACCGCTGACGGCCAGATCATCATCGCCATCGGCAACGACGCTCAGTTCGGCAAGCTCGCCGAGGTGCTCGGCCACCCCGAATGGGCAGCTGACGACCGTTTCGCCCAGGCGGCGAACCGGAATGAGAACCGCGCCGAGCTCGAGCCCTACCTCGTCGCCGCCCTCGCCGGGAAGACGAACCAGGAGTGGTACGAGATCCTCTCGGCGGCCGGGCTGCCGAGCGCGCCGATCAACACGATCGCTGAGGGCGTCGAGCTCGCCGCCCGGCTCGGCCTCGACCCCATCGCCGAGGCGGGCACCGGTGACCGCGTCATCCCCACCGTGGCCAACCCGATCCGCCTGTCCGCGACGCCGCCGAGCTACGATCTCGCGCCGCCGACGCTCGGGCAGAGCACCGAGGCGGTCAAGGAGTGGCTGCGACAGCCGGCAGGGGAGTGAGTCCGGCGGGGCGCGTCGACAGGGATCATTGCCGACGGGGACTGTGCGATGGCGAAAAGTCGACGGGAGCGCTCGGGACTCGGTTAGCCTAGAGTCTGAACGAACCCTGAATCGCCAGGTGATCGGTGCCCGCGGCCGCGGGTCCCGCGGCGGTGTGGCCGACGACGAATCCGGAACTGAGATGGACGACACGAAGAGCACTGCTTCGCCGCGAACAGCGAAGTCGAAGACGAATCCCGTGGTCAAACGCACGATCATGGTCATCGCCATGGCGCTGACCGGCTTCCACCTGTTCGCCTCGTTCCTCTGGATCGCGCCGTCGTCGACGCTGCGGGAGATCATCCCCGGCAACCTGCTCTCGCAGTACATGATCCCGATGTGGGGTCAGTCGTGGAGCGTGTTCGCCCCCGAACCGATCAACGGTGACTACTACTTCGACGTCCGCGCCGTCGTCTCCACCCCGGACGGCGGAGAGGAGACGACGGACTGGGTGCGGGCGACCGACGTCGAACTCGACCACTCGACGTACAGGCTCTTCCCGCCGCGGTCGGCCGGCCTCGGCATCAGTGTGGCCTCGGACCTCAAGGGATCGTGGGACGACCTCAGCGACGACCACAAGTCGATCGTCGCACTCGACTACTTCCGGGGAGAGGACTCGGTCGAGCGACTGACGACCAAGCTCGACGAGTACGCCGACCCCGACGGCGTGGTCGACGACTACCTCGCGGAGGAGAACACGGCGACGGCGTACGCGACGCAGGTTGCGCTCGCCGTCTGGGGCGAGGACGTGCAGCGGGTCCAGTTCCTCGCCGCCCGACAGAACGTCGTGCCGTTCGCGCAGCGCAACGACAAGGACGCCGAACGTCCCGCGGTCCAGCCCGTCACCGTCGGCTGGCGGGCCCTGACGTTTGCGGATGACCAATCGAACGAGGACTTCGCGGACTACTTCTGCGCCTCGGACACAGTGAGGTGCGTCAGTGAGCAGTGAGACGCCGGCCGGGGCCGAGAAGCCGGAAACAGCACAGGCGGAAACAGCACAGGCGGCGGCGAACCGGGGCGACCACAGTGGCGGTGCTGATGGCGCATCGACCGGTGGCGCCGCTGACCACCCGGGCGGCCGCGACACGGGAGTCACGGCCCGCATCGTGACGAAGCTCGCCAACGGGTGGAACTGGCTCGAGGAGATGCTCACGGGCCGCTACCACGCGACCTACGGCCTCGCCGTCACCCGCATCCTCATCGGGGTGACGGGGCTCGGGCTCATCCTCACGAACTTCGCGGCCCGCAACTATGCGTTCGGCGTCGGGGCGGCCTGGAACGGCGAGATCGCCGAACCGCAGAGCGACTTCCCGAACATCTGGCTGTTCTCCCTCTTCCACCGCGCAGTGACGAACCCGCCGCTGTTCACGGCGATGATCATCGGCCTCGCCGTGCTCGCCGTGACGATCATCCTCGGCTGGCGCACCCGCATCATCCTGCCGTTCTACCTCGTCGCCTGGGTGAGCTTCATCGAGCTCAACGACAGTGCCGGGGACCAGGGCGACAACGCCTACCGGATCTTCCTCATCGCGCTCCTCTTCGCCGACACGACGCGACGCTGGTCCCTCGACTCCCGCCGCCACCGGAAGCGCTTCGGCATGCTCCCGGCAGCCGCCGACGGCCCGTGGATCCTCATCATGGCCAACAACCTCGCGATCGTCGTGCTCGCCTTCCAGGTCTGCGCGATCTACATGTCCGGCGGACTCTACAAGGCCGGCGGCCAGGCCTGGCAGCACGGGTACGCCGTCTACAACCCGCTGCAGACCCTCCAGTTCGGCACCTGGCCGGTGCTCTCCGACCTCGTCACCGCGTGGGGTCCCGGTGTCGTCATCATCTCGTGGGGGTCGATCCTCTTCCAGTGCGCCTTCCCGTTCATGCTCTTCAACCGCTACACGAGGGTCGTCGCGCTCCTCGGCATCCTCTCGTTCCACCTCGGCATCGCCCTCCTCATGGGCCTGCCGTGGTTCTCGCTGACGATGATCGCCGTCGACGCGATCTTCATCAAGGACAGCAGCTACGAGAAGCTCAGCGCACTCCTGCGACGCTGGTGGTCATCGACGGGCATCGGCTCCCGGAGTGCTGCCGGGCAGACCGGCTGAGCGCCGCGGACGACAGACGCGCCGCGACAACAGACGCGACCCGACCACAGACGCGACTCGACCACAGACGCGACGAGGGGGCGACCGGTTCGGTCGCCCCCTCGTGCTTGTGCGGTCACTTCTTCGCGTGCAGCTCCAGACCCGTCGTGTCGGCGTGCACCGGCATCGTCACCTCGACGGTGTCACCGTCCTGGACGTCACCGGCGAGCATCGCACGGGCGAGCTTGTCGCCGATCTCGCGCTGCACGAGGCGACGCAGCGGACGCGCACCGTAGGCGGGATCGTAGCCTTCGAGCGCCAGCCAGTCCTTCGCCTCCTGTGTGACGTCGAGCGTGATCCGGCGGTCGGCCAGACGCTTGTCCATGCTCTTGATCTGCAGGTCGACGATCGAGGTCAGCTCGTCGTTGCTCAGCGCATCGAAGAGCACGATGTCGTCGAGGCGGTTGAGGAACTCGGGCTTGAACGCCGAGGCGACGACGTCCATGACCGCATCCTTCTGCTCCTGCTCGGTCATCGCCTGATCGACGAGGAACTGCGAACCGAGGTTCGAGGTGAGGATGAGGATCGTGTTCCGGAAGTCGACCGTGCGGCCCTGACCATCCGTGAGACGACCGTCATCGAGCACCTGCAGGAGGATGTCGAAGACGCTCGGGTGCGCCTTCTCCACCTCGTCGAGGAGGACGACGGAGTACGGCCGCCGGCGCACCGCCTCGGTGAGCTGTCCGCCCTCGTCGTAGCCGACGTAGCCGGGAGGCGCACCGACGAGCCGCGAGACGGTGTGCTTCTCGCCGTACTCGCTCATGTCGATGCGGATGAGGGCCTTCTCGTCGTCGAAGAGGAAGTCGGCCAGCGACTTCGCGAGCTCCGTCTTGCCGACACCCGTGGGGCCGAGGAAGAGGAACGAACCGGTCGGGCGATCCGGGTCGGAGACTCCGGCCCGGGACCGGCGGATCGCATCGGAGACCGCGGCGACCGCGTCCTTCTGCCCGATGAGCCGCTTGCCCAGCTCGTTCTCGGCGCCGAGGAGCTTCTCGACCTCGCCCTGCATGAGGCGTCCGGCGGGGATGCCGGTCCACGAGGCGACGACCTCGGCGATGTCGTTGGCCGTGACCTTGTCGCTGACCATCGGATCCGAGCTCTGCCCGGCATCGGCTTCGGCCTCTTCGGCCTCGGCCTCGGCGATCTCCTTCTGCACCGCGGGGATCTCCCCGTAGAGCAGGCGTGACGCCGTTTCGAGGTCGGTGTCGCGCTGAGCCTTCTCGGCCTGCGACCGCAACTCGTCGAGCTTCGTCTTCAGCTCACCGACCCGGTTGAGGCCGGCTCGCTGGGACTCCCACGTCGCCTCGAGGGCACGGAGGTTCTCCTCCTTGTCGGCGAGGTCGGCGCGCAGATTGCTCAGGCGCTCCTGCGAGGCGGAGTCCGTCTCCTTCGACAGCGCCATCTCCTCCATCTTCAGGCGGTCGACCGAGCGACGCAGCTCATCGATCTCCGCCGGGGCGGAGTCGATCTCCATGCGCAGTCGGCTGGCCGCCTCGTCGACGAGGTCGATCGCCTTGTCCGGCAGCTGACGGCCGGTGATGTACCGGTTCGACAGACCTGCCGCGGCGACGAGCGCGCCGTCGTTGATCGAGACCTTGTGGTGGGCCTCGTAGCGCTCCTTGAGACCGCGGAGGATCGCGATCGTGTCCTCGACGCTCGGCTCCCCGACGTAGACCTGCTGGAAGCGACGCTCGAGCGCCGGGTCCTTCTCGATGTTCTCGCGGTACTCGTCGAGCGTCGTCGCGCCGATGAGCCGCAGCTCACCGCGGGCGAGCATCGGCTTGAGCATGTTGCCGGCGTCCATCGAGGAGTCGCCGCCGGCACCGGCGCCGACGATCGTGTGGAGCTCGTCGATGAACGTGATGATCTGGCCGTCGGCGTTCTTGATCTCCTCGAGCACCGCCTTGAGCCTCTCCTCGAACTCACCGCGGTACTTTGCGCCGGCCACCATGGCCGAGAGGTCGAGGCTGATGAGCGTCTTGTCCCGCAGCGATTCCGGCACGTCGCCGGCGACGATGCGCTGGGCCAGACCCTCGACGACGGCCGTCTTGCCGACTCCGGGCTCACCGATGAGGACGGGGTTGTTCTTCGTCCGGCGGGAGAGCACCTGGATGACGCGACGGACTTCCTTGTCGCGGCCGATGACGGGATCGAGCTTGCCCTCGCGCGCGGCGGCGGTGAGGTCGATGCCGAACTTCTCGAGCGACTGCATCGTGTCCTCGGGGTTCTCCGAGGTCACCTTCTTGCCCCCGCGCAGCTCCGGCAGAGCAGCGAGCAGGGCGTCACGGCTGGCGCCGTTGGCGCGCAGCGCATCGCCGGAGCCGTCATGGCCGCCGGCGGCGGCGAGCAGCAGATGCTCGGTCGAGACGTACTGGTCTCCGAGCGAGGTCATCTCCTCCTGCGCCTGGTTCATCAGCTCGAGCGCGGCTCGGGACAGGCTCGGCTGCGCCACGGACTGTCCGCTCACGGTGGGGAAGCCGCCGATCACGGCGGCCACCGCGGTGAGCACGGTGTTGCGGTCAGCGCCGACCTTCGCCAGGAGGTTCGAGGCGAGAGAATCGGGCTGTTCGAGCAGGGCGGCCACGATGTGGGCCGGCTCGACCTGGTTGTTGTGGCGGGCAACGACGTCGTTGACTGCCGTCTGCAGCGCCTCTCGTGATTTGGTGGTCATCTGTGCGTCCATGCGCATCTCCTCAACAGTGGTGGATTGTGCTTCTCTCTGGTGCAACGCCTCCAAAGTTGAGTCTATTCCACTCAACTTTGATTTTCGAGGGTGAATTCGCACAAGCGGTCATGTCAGGGGTCCCACGCCTCCGTCCAGGTCATGACTGCAGCACCGCCTGCAGGTCGAAGCGCCGCAGCACCTTGTCCGCCGCCTCCGGGTCGATGCCGCGTTCGCGGCGGGCCCGGAGCACCTCATCGCGGGCGGCCTGCATCGCCCGCTTCTGCACGGCGAGGAGCCGCTGGCGGTTCTCCTTGAACTCGGTCGCCTTCTCCGCACTCACCTGGTCATCGGGAGTGCCGAGGAGCTGGGTGCGCAGCGTCCTGAATCGGGTCCGCAGCGCCTCGGCGACATCGTCGGGCAGGTCGTCATCGGACTGGATCTGCCTGATCGCCGCGGCGTACGCGCGCTTCGCGATCTCCTCGGTCTGCCGTCTCTCCTTCTCTGCCTCGTCGTCGATGCCGAGGGCCCCGACGACGGCCGGGAACGTCAGGCCCGCAAGGACGAGGGTGACGAGGAGGACGACGGCGGCGGCGACGAGGATGTAGGGGCGGCCGGGGAACGGCTCGCCGGTGTCGGTCAGCTGCGGAATCGACAGGGCCAGGGCGATCGTCGCCAGCCCGCGCATCCCGCCCCAGGTCATGAGCACCGAGTCGCGGACGTTGAGCGGGGCCGCATCCGGATCCTCCTCCCGGGTGCGCTTGCTGATGAGCAGCATCGAGAGCAGGAGCCAGACGAAGCGCACGACGATGATGACCGCGGCGATCGCCAGCCCGATGAGCACGGCGCGCCCGAGGTCGGAGCTCTCGGTCTCGATGACGACGCGGAGGTCGAGGCCGATGAGGCCGAACGCGATGCCGGTGATGAGCATCTCGAGGACCTGCCACGTCGTGGCCTGCGTGACGCGTTCGGCGGAGTTGCCCTCGACGTCGCGCCGGCGGACCTCGAGCGCGGCGACGACGACGGCGATGACGCCGCTGGCGTGGAAGTGCTCGGCCAGGAGGTAGACGCCGAAGGGGAGGACGAGGAGGAGGGAGGAGCGGGCGATGGTGTGATCGATCCGCTCCATCACCCACCACGCGACGAAGACGACGAGCCAGCCGATGGCGATCGCGATGACCGCGGAGAGGACGAAGGCGACGGCGAGGCTGCCGAAGTCGACGTCCGTGTCGGCGAGGGCGGCGGCCATCGCGGTCTGGAAGATGACGAGGGAGGCGGCGTCGTTGAACAGGCCCTCGCTCTGCAGGGTGCTCATGATCCGGCGCGGGATCGACACGGTGCCGGCGACCGCGTCGACGGCGACGGGGTCCGGTGGGGCGAGCATCGCGCCGAGGGCGATGGCCGCGGCGATCGTGATCCCGGGGATGAGGAGGAGCGCGGACCCGGCGACGGCGGCGACCGTGACGCCGACGAGGGCGATGGCCATGCCGAGGATCGTCCGCCACCGGATCGCGAAGAGCGCCCACGAGGTCTTCTGCGCGGCCGCGAAGAGCAGCGGCGGGAGGAAGAGGGGGAGGATGAGCTCGGGGTCGATCGTGACGTCGGCGAAGGTGGGGATGAACGCGCCGATGATGCCGACGACGACCATGAGCGCCGGCCAGGGCAGACGGAGCCGCTGTCCGATGCCGACGACGATGCTCGTCGCCGCGCCGAAGCCGATGACCATGAGCAGAGTCGTCATCGGCATCCTCCTGTGGCGGCGTGTGCGAGCAGGCTGTTCGCACAGGTTTCGGTTGCGACAGTGCCCATTGTAGGCTCGCGCTCACCGCTTGAGACGAGTTCGGTTGAGGAAATTGCGGCGCCGAGGCGGGGCCGGGGTGTCGTGGGCCGGTGCCGGCCGTGGCAAGTCGCGGATGCGGATCGACCATGTGGGCATCCGCGCGGATGCGGCCGCCGGCGTCGGCTACAGTGGCATTAGCAGGGCGGCGCACAGCGTGCGGGAGAGCGGTTGAAGGGAAGGAGCAGCGGTGGCGATAGTGGTGACCGGCGCGAGCGGCTTCATCGGCGGAGCCATCGCTCGCGCCCTGGCGACCCGTGACGAGACGGTCTATGCGCTCTGCCGCCGCGACCCGGAGATCCCCGGGGTCAACTTCCACGAGTGGGACATCAGGCTGCCGGCCCCGACCGCGGTGCAGTCGCTGGCGAAGTCCGTCACCGCCGTCTTCCACTGCGCCGGACTCACCGATGTCACTGCGGCCTACGACGACTTCTACGATGTCCGGGTGACCGGCACGCGCCACGTCCTCGACGCCTTCGCCGACTCCCGGATCGTCCACATCTCCTCGACGACGGTCTACTCGCCGACCCAGCCGCACACCGACCTGTGGGAGGAGGCGGGGCCGCAGGACCCGAGCGAGTACCACGACGACTATGCGAAGACGCATGTGCTCGCCGAACAGCTGCTCGCCCGCATCCGCCCGGACGCCGCGGTCCTCCGTCCCGCCGCGGTCTACGGCCCGGGCGAGACGATGCTCATGCCCAGCCTCAGCCACTTCGCGAAGAAGGGCGTTCTCACCCTGCCCGGCGGCGGTCGGCAGAAGATGACGCTGACGGCGATCGACAACCTCGTGCGCGCCGCGCTCGCATGCCTCGACGTGCCCTCGGCCTCGGGTCCGTTCAACATCGGCGACCCCACTCCGTACCGGCTCAAGGACGCCGTGGCCACGCACTTCGCGCGGATGGGCTATCCGCCGGTCGTCATCGAGGCGATCGCGAAGGACAAGGCCCTCGTCGCGGCGAAGGTCGGGCTCAAGGTCAAGTCCCTCTTCAAGCGCGGCGACAGCGCCCGGCTCTTCCTCGTCGAGTACCTGCAGTTCGACCGGACGTACAACCTCTCCCGGCAGCAGCGCGTCCTCGGCATCTCGACGACGCAGTTCCTCACCCCCTCGCGCTTCCAGCAGGGCCCTGACGCCTCGGACCGGAGCGCCTAGACCGACTGAGCCACGGCCCGCCCGGTGCGCAGCCCCGTGAAGATGCACCCGCCGAGGAATGTCCCCTCGAGCGCGTTGTACCCGTGCATGCCCCCGAAGCCGCTGACCTCACCGGCGGCGAAGAGCCCGGGGATCGGCGCCCCGTCGGCTGCGAGCACCTGACCCTCGAGGTTCGTCTCGAGCCCGCCGAGGGTCTTGCGTGAGAGGATCCCCAGCCGCACCGCGATGAGCGGGCCGTGCGCGGGATCGAGGATCTCATGCGGTGGGGCCACCCGCACGATCCGATCGCCGAGGTAGCGGCGGGCTCCGCGGATCGCCTGCACCTGGGGGTCCTTCGAGTAGGGGTTGGCGATCTCCCGGTCCCGGTCGACGATCTGGGCGACGAGGTGGTCGTGGTCGATGACGGGTCCGCGGGAGCGGGCGTTCATCCCCGCGACGAGCTCCCCAGTCGTGTCCGCGACGACGAAGTCGGCACCGAAGCGCGTGAACGCCTCGACCGGGGCCGGCGCTGCCGTCGACCGGGCGCGGGCGACGCTCAGCCGCCAGTCCTTGAGCGTGATGTCGGGGTTCTGCTCGGAGCCCGAGAGCGCGAACTCCTTGGCGATGATCGTCTCGTTGAGGACGAACCACGAGTAGTCGTGACCGGAGCCGAGGATCGCCGCCATCGTCCGGTTCGTGTCGAAGCCCGGGTAGTTCGGGGCGGGGAAGCGGTTGCCGGCGGCGTCGAACCACAGCGACGACGGCCCCGGGATGATCCGGATCCCGTGGCCCGGCCAGATGGGATTCCAGTTCTCGATGCCCTCCGTGTACGCCCAGATCCGGTCGCGGTTGATGAGGTTCGCCCCGGCCGCCTGCGCGATGTCGAGCATCCGTCCGTCGACGTGGGCGGGCACGCCGGCGAGCAGGTGCGCGGGGAACTCGCCGAGGCGGTCGGTGGGCCAGAAGCGGCGGAGCAGTTCGGCATTGTGGCCGATCCCGCCGCTGGAGACGATGACGGCGGGAGCGCGGAACTCGAACTCGCCGACCTCCTCGCGGTTCGAGGCCACGCCCCTGGCCGTCGGACTCGGGGCGAGCACGCGCCCGCGGATGCCGACGACGGCGCCATCGGCGACGACGAGTTCGTCGACCCGGTGGCGGAAGCGCAGGTCGACGAGCCCGCGCTCCTCCGCGGCCTCGACGGGTTCCCGGAACACCCGCACCACCTCGGGGCCGGTGCCCCACGTGAGGTGGAAGCGGGGCACGGAGTTCCCATGCTCGGAGGCACCGGACCCACCGCGCTCGGCCCAGCCGACAAGCGGGGTCAGCCGCAGTCCGAGCCGACGCAGGTAGTCCCGCTTCTCCCCGGCGGCGAACTCGAGATAGGCCTCGGCCCACGCGCGCGGCCAGCGGTCCTCCGCGCGGTCGAACCCCGCCGAGGCGGCCCAGTCCTGCCGGGCCAGGGCGAGGGAGTCCCGGACGCCGAGGCGGCGCTGCTCGGGGGAGTCGATGAGGAACAGTCCGCCGAGCGACCAGTGGGCCTGCCCGCCGAGGTTGGCCCGGTTCTCCTGGTCGACGATGAGCACGGACTTCCCCGCCTGTGTGAGCTCGTGGGCGGCGACGAGTCCGGCGAGGCCGGCGCCGACGACGATCGCATCCGGGGTCGGTGAGGTGGCGGCGGTGCTCATCGGGCTCGACTCCTTCGTCGGCGGGTGGGGTCAGGCGGTCGGCGAACCGTCCGCCTCGTCGAGGATGTCGGACATCCAGGTGATCGCGTCGTCGAACGAGGCGTCGGTCGTCGTCGGATCGATGATCGGCCGGGTGCCGTCGGCGCTCGGGTAGCTGCCGAGGAAGGTCAGCGACCGGGCAACCCGGTGGACGCCGATGAGGGCGTCGGAGACCCGGGCCTCGCGGATGTGGCCGAGGAGGTCGATCGAGAACTGGTAGAGGCCGAGGCGGTCGCCGGTCGGGCGCGACTCGATCCGCGACATCGTGATCCCGCGCGTCGAGAACTGCTCGAGGAGTTCGAGGAGTGCACCGGCCCGGTCGGAGCGCAGGGCCGCGACGACCGTCGTCTTGTCCGCCCCCGTCGGGTCGGGAATGCGTCCGGGCAGGGTGACGACGACGAAGCGGGTGACGGCGTCCTGGCGGTCGCCGATGTCCTCGGCAATGACGTCGAGGCCGTAGCGCTGCGCGGCCAGGGCCGGGCACACGGCGGCGATGTAGTCGGCCGCGTCGCCGGCGAGGTCGCGGGCGGCCGCGGCCGTCGAGGACGTCGGAATGTAGACGACGTCGGGGAAGTGCTCGGCCATGTAGCCGCGCACCTGCGCCTCACCGTGCGGGTGGCTGCCGAAGGAGGTGATCGCGGTCGGGTCGGTGCCCGGGCGCACCGCGAGGACGAAGCGGACGGGCACGACCACCTCGGCGATGATCTGCAGATCACCGTGCTCGGTGAGCGCGTCGATCGTCGCGGGCACACCGCCTTCGACGGAGTTCTCGATCGGCACGATCGCGGCTGCGCAGTCGCCGTCGAGGACGGCGTCGAGGGCGGCTGCGGCGCCCCGCATCGGCAGGGTCGTCGCCGTCTCCGTCTGTCCCAGCTCGCCGAGGTAGCTGAGCAGGGCGGCTTCGGTGAAGGTCGCCTCGGGGCCGAGGTACGCGTACCTCATGAGGACACCCGCTTGGCCTGCCGCCGCCGGGCCATGAGCGCCCGGGCGACGTCGCGGTACTGGGCGGCGCGGTGGAGCTGCGCCTTGAGGTCGCGGCCGGTCACCCGGTGGTGGAGGTCGCATTCGACCTCCTCGACGCGCAGGCCGGCGTTGACGACGTCGATCGTCATGCCGGTCTCGACACCCCAGCCGGCGGCGAACGGCAGGGCCGCGTCGAAAGCCTCCCGGGAGAGGCAGCGCATGCCCGAGAGGGGCTGGGTGGCCTCGAATCCGGAGAGTTCGGCGATGCCCTTCTTCGCGAGCCCGACGACGAAGCCGAAGCCTCCGCCCTTGCGCTTCTGCGCGGGCAGGATCGCGATCGTCATGTCGGCCTCCCCGGCGAGCACGGGGGCGGCCAGGGGTGCGGTGTTGACCGCGGAGTCCTCGAGGTCGCCGTCGATGAAGAGCAGCGCCCGGTGGGCAGGTGTCTGCCCGGGCGGGGTCTGAGAGATCTCCCGGTTGCGGATCGCGAAGGCCCCGGTCATCATCGCCGCGGCCTTGCCCTTGTTCTTCGGGTGGGTGACGACCTCGGCGCCGGCGCGTCGGGCCACGGTGCCGGTGTCATCGCTCGACCCGTCGTCGACGACCATGACGATGTCGACGCCGGGGATGAGCTTCGTGCTCGCCACGGTCGCGGCGATGCGCTCGGCTTCGTTCATCGCGGGGATGACGGCGGCGATGCCGATCGGGCTCGGGTGCTCAGCCATGCTCAGTGGATGGTGAGCTGGCGGGCGACGATGCCGGAGCGGGTCCGGCGGGCCTCGGTGCTCAGCGGGGAGTCATCGCCCAGGGCCTCGTCGAGACGGGCCGCGAACTCGGCGATCGGCTCCTCGACGTCGTCGACCTGGGTGCCGAACTCGAGCTCCCAGACGGGCACGATGATCCCGTGGGCCCGGAAGTAGCCGAGGAACGTCCCCGGCCCGCCGAGGTCGTTGCGCCCCTCGGCCTGCAGCCGCGCGAGGGCGTCGACGACCTGGTCCTCGCCTTCGCTGCGGGCCCAGCGCACGTAGGTGCGGCCCGACATCTCCGTCCAGTAGGCGGAGTCGACGGAGGCGAGCTTCTCCGTCGGGGCGATCGAGTCGTTGGCCTGTTCGAGGGCCGCCGCGACCTCGGCGTCGTCACCGGGCAGCTCCCAGTACTCGAAGGTCTCGAGGACGCGGACGTCGAAGGGGTGGGCGTCGTCGACGATGTCCTGCAGCCGCGGTCCCTCACCGGGTTCGGTCGTCGCCTCGATCGTCGTGCCGGGGGCCGCGTCGACGGCGGCGAGGATGCCGCGGGCGACGTCACGGGAGGCATCGGTCGAGGACACGGGCACCTGCATGCCGGCGAGCACGGTGCCGTCCTCGCGGTGCCAGGCCTGCCAGGCCGCCGGCAGCAGCGAGGCGATCGTCACGGTGTGTCCGCCGAAGTCCTCGCGCAGCCTGACCTCCGCGGTCGCGGCGGGCACGAGTTCGCGCAGGCAGATGAGGTCGGCTTCGAACGGCAGGCCAGCGAACGGACGGGGCACGAAGGCCGTGGCCTGAGCCCGGGCCAGACGCTTGGCGATGAGGTCTTCCTTGGAGCGCTTCGACTTCTTTCCCATGGGACGCAAGTCTAGTCGGTGCCGGGGCCCTGGGCGGTCAGCGTCCGGTGCGGGCTCAGCCGTGCCGGTGCAGCGGTGCGGCCTCAGCTCTCCCCGGCGACCGGAATGAAGTACCGGGTCGAGTGTGATTCGTCCATCCGCACCCGCAGAGTGTCACCGGGGGAGGGCAGTCCCGCCCGGTCCGGGTTGTCCGGGGTGAGCCCGAGGGTCTCGAAGCGGATGATCCCATGGCGACCGACCTCGTCGGCGGCGAGGACGTAGGAGTGCTTGAGCTCGCGGATCGTCACTTCGATCGACGGCGCCTCGGCGTCCGGGTCGGTCATCGCCCGCGGCGGGGCCGCATTGCCGAGGCCGAGGTAGGCGCCGACGTCGTCGGCGATGAAGCCGGCGACGGAATCGGCCTGCGCGAAGAGCCCGGCGAGGACGAGGCCGAGCCGCTCCTGCTGGGAGTCGGAGGTGAGCACCTGACCGGGCTTGAAGAGGTGCTCCTCGGAGAGCACGCACCACGCGTCCTGGAGGATCGTGCGGATCTGGAGTTCGACGAGGACGGAGGGTTCGGAGTCGAAGGGCACCTCGACGATGAGGTGGCGTCCCCGGTACCCCGAGGGCTTCGGGTGCGCGGAGTAGTCGCGCACCTCGGCGATCGACAGGGAGGAATCGTCGTTCGGGTCGGTCAGCACGTCCCAGAGCACGGCCTGCTCGCGTTCGGTGCGGCACACCACCCGGGCTCCGACGACGTCGATGACCTGGTTCTCGACCTCGACGGCCTCGTGGATCTCATCGTTGGCGTCGGCGAGCTTCCGGCGCAGCTTCTCACCCGTGCGCAGCGGGTCCTTGATCCGGCCGGGGACGATGCGGACGCGGTCCTCCGTCAGCTGCGGAGACCGCGAGCGGGCGGACTCGATCCAATCCTCGACCGTCTCGAGCGCTGCCCTCCAGGTGGACTCGCGCCGGTCGTAGGCCTCACCGACTAGCTCGCGGACTTTTGCTGACATCGTCGTCACCTTCCTCCTGGTTCAACTTCACCAGATGAGACGGGCGATGTCCATGCTTTGCGCGTCGTTTTGCTCGACCGGATGACTCGCCGAGGCGGTGCCGGGGAATCCGCGGGCGCGGTCGAGCACGCCGACAGTGCTCAGCAGTCCCGGCCGACCTCAGAGGTCGTAGTCGACGATGACGGGCGCGTGGTCGGACGCGCCCTTGCCCTTGCGCTCCTCGCGGTCGATCTGGCCGGACACCGCGGCCTCGGCGAGCGCCGAGGAGGCGAGTTCGAAGTCGATGCGCATCCCCTCCTTCTTCGGGAAGCGCAGCTTCTGGTAGTCCCAGTACGTGTAGACGCCGGGGCCCGGGGTGAACTGCCGGGTCACCTCCTCCAGGCCCGCGCCGAGGAGGTCGGAGAACGCCGCGCGCTCGGGCGGGGAGACGTGGGTGGCGCCGTCGAAGGCCGCCATGTCCCAGACGTCCATGTCGAGCGGGGCGACGTTGAAGTCGCCGCAGAGGACGATCCGCTTGTCAGGGTCCCCGGCGAGCTGCCCGGCGATGTCGGCCGTCAGCGCCCGGTACCACTCGAGCTTGTAGGCCAGGTGCGGGTGGTCGAGCTCGCGGCCGTTGGGCACGTAGAGGGAGTGGACCCGCACGCCGCCGCACGTCGCCGACAGCGCACGCGCTTCGACGACGCCTTCGTACTCGGGGATCCCGGCGAAGCCGATCTGCGGGTCGCTCATCCCCACGCGGGAGGCGATCGCCACGCCGTTCCACTGGTTGAGCCCGTGGAAGGCGACCTCGTAGCCGCGGGAGTCGAAGATCTCCCGGGGGAACTGGTCGTCCCGGCACTTGAGCTCCTGGATGGCCAGCACATCGGCATCGGAGCGGTCGAGCCACGCCCCGATCCTCTCCTGGCGGGCACGGATCGAGTTGACATTCCACGTCGCGATTCTCACCCCTCCACCCTAACCGGTCACCGGATAGTCTGAAGCCATGCCTGATGCTCTCAACGCCCACCTCGGCCACGACGGATCACCGGTCCCCGACTCCTACTACGTGCGCCGCGGGGAGGACCGCTTCGTCTCGACCCTGCACAGCCAGGGGGCCTGGCAGCCCGGCGAGCAGCATCTCGCGCCCGCGTCGGGACTCATCCTCGCCGAGGTCGAGCGTCGCCTGCCGAGTGACAAGATCGTCTCGCGCATCAGCTACGACATCCTCGGCGTCATCCACTCCGGTGAGTTCACGATCGACGTCGACGTCGTCCGACCGGGCCGGACGATCGAACTCGTCGAGGCGCGCATGCGCCACGGCGACCGGGTGAGCATCGCCGCCCGGGTGTGGCGGCTGCTCGGCAGCGACACCGCGGACGTGGCCGACCACGAGTGGACGCATCTGCCCGACCCGGAGTTCGTTCCCGCCGTCCCGTTCGCACAGCGGTGGTCCGGCGGCTTCATCGCCTCCCTCGAGGGGCGACAGGCCGACGACGCCCGCCCCGGCTATGCGCGCAGCTGGATCCGCTCGCCCTTTCCCCTCGTCGACGGCGAGGTCGACCCGCCGACCGCTGCGCTCGTCAAACTCGTCGACACCGCGAACGGGCTCGCCGTCCGGGTCGACCCGGCGACGACGTTCTTCCCCAACGTCGACCTCACGATCCACCTCACGCGCACTCCGGAGCCCGGCTGGGTCGGCTTCGAGACCCGCGTGGCCTTCGGCGCGACCGGAATCGGGGAGACCGCGAGCGTCCTCAGCGACGCCACCGGCCCGCTCGGCACCGCCGCCCAGTCACTGACCGTGCGGGTGGGACAGGGCGCGAAGTGAGCCCACGAGCCCTCGTCACCGGCGCAAGTGCCGGGCTGGGGCGCGGGTATGCGCGGGCGCTCGCGACCGAGCACTATGACCTCGTGCTCGTCGCCCGCACTGAGGAGCGGCTGCGGGAGCTGGCAGCGCAGCTCTCGGCCGCCCACGGGATCAGCGCCGAGGTGGTCGTCGCCGACCTCTCGACGGACACGGGCATCGCCGCGGTCGCGGAGGTCATCAGGACCACGCGCATCGACGTCCTCATCAGCAATGCCGGCTACGGACTCAGGGAGGGTCTTCTCGACTCCGACCCCGAGGCGCTCGCCGCTCAGGACCGGGTGCTCAGCACCGCCGTGCGCGAGCTCGCGCTGGCCGCCGTGCCGGGGATGCGGGCCCGCGGTCGCGGCGGGATCATCACGGTCTCCTCGCTCGCGGCCGCGACGACGATGGGCCAGTACGCGGCCTCGAAGGCTGCGGCCCTCGTCTTCACCGAGGCGCTCGCCGGTGAGCTGCGCGACGAGCCGGTCACGGTCACCGCCGTGCTCCCCGGTTTCGTCCGCACGGAGTTCCACGACCGCCTCGGCGCGCAGCGGCCGGGACCGGGCTGGCTGTGGCTCGACATCGACGATGTCGTCGACGTCTCCCTGCGTGACGCGCGGGCCGGGAAGGTCGTCTCAATCCCCGGAATGCACTACCGTCTAGCGGCAAATGCGGCGAGATTGGTGCCGCGTCGTCTCATCCGCTGGGGATCGGCGGGATTCGCCTTCGAGAGGCAGCGCGGCGGGGGCGGCGCGCGAGGCGCCTGAGGGAAACTTTTTCGCAAAGTTTTTTCGGCCTCACGCGGTAAGAGAAGTTGAGGGTTGAACCATCTGACCCACCGCTCTGAACTGGAAATTCGCGGAAGTTCGCGTTCAGCATTCTTGTTCATTGAGACCAAATATGTCTCAAATCATTCTTTACAACAGGCCGTGAAGTGTGGTGGAATTGTGATGTCCGCCCGGTGGGGATCGGGTGGACATAACGGACGTATGGGGATGCGTCCGGGTACTCGAGGGGAGTGCTGCGAGGACCCCGGGTTGACGCGATTACGCGCCCCGGGGTCTTTGTCATTCACGACAAACGCACGTCATGAACAAGTCGCTGACGAGTCACGAACGGGACATGACCGACCGGTTCGAACGGACGATCAGCTGAGAACGCACCGAGGTCAGCGCAGTCCGTAGGACTGGGCGCCCGTTCCGGCGAGTCCACCGCCCTCGACGATGAGGTAGTCCTCTTCGATGGGGCGCCCCTCGAGGAAGCGCTGGAGGATGTCGAGGGTGCCGGCGGCGTACCTCGCCTGGGCCGACAGCGTCGTTCCCGAGATGTGCGGGGTCATCCCGTTCCACGGCATCGACCGCCAGGGGTCGTCGGCGCCGGCCGGCTCCGGATTCCACACATCGCCGGCGTAGGCGGCCAGATGCCCAGAGCGCACGGCGGCATCGACGGCGGCGGGGTCGACGAGCTCGGCCCGCCCGCAATTGACAAGGTACGTTCCACGCTTGAGGGAGCCGAGCAGCTCGGAGTCGAAGAGATGCCGAGTCGCCGGATAGAGCGGAACCTGCAGGCTGATGATGTCCATATGCTGAGCCATCTGACCGATGTCGCGATGGAAGGTGAGACCGAGCTCCTCCTCGAGGGCGGGCTCGAGTCGGTGCCGCTGCGTGTAGTGGAGCTCGAGTCCGAAGGGCGCGAGGCGCCTGAGCACGCCGCGGCCGATCCGTCCGGCGCCGACGGCGCCGAAGGCCATCCCCTGGACGTCGTAGCCGCGGGAGACGCATTCGGCGATGTTCCAGCCGCCGCTGGCCGCCGTCTCGTGTGAGGGCAGATAGTTGCGCACGAGGGCGAGGATCATCATGACGATGTGCTCGGCGACTGAGTCGGAGTTCGACCCGGTCACCTCGGCGACCGTGATGCCCGCCTCCGCCGCGGCCTCGAGGTCGACGTGATCAGAGCCGATGCCCGCGGTGAGCGCGAGCTTGAGGTGCGGGGCGGCCGCGATCCGCTCCCGGGTGAGATAGGCCGGCCAGAACGGCTGCGAGATGACGATGTCGGCGCTCGGCAGGAGGCGCGCGAACTCGGAGTCCGGGCCCTCCTTGTCGCTCGTGACGACGAACTCGTGGCCGTGGGACTCGAGGTACTCGCGCAGCCCGAGCTCTCCGGAGACGCAGCCGACGAGCTGGCCGGGGACGAAGCCGAGCGGCGGCTGCGGCATGGGCGCCGGTGCGCCGTCGACATCCCACGTCACCGCCGGGATCTCATCACGGGCATAGGGCGGAGGGTAGCCCGACTGCGGATCGGGGTAGAGCACACAGAGGATTCTCGCCATCGAGATCAGCCCATCGCGTGAAGGAGCATTGTCAGGGAACCCTGAGTCTAAGCCCCCGGCCTGGGTATAGTCTGACCGGACAGCGGAGGGTGAGGGAGAGAGCATGGTCAAGGAGGCGCAGACGGCGAGGTTCGCCGTGGCCGGTCTCATCATGGTCGCGCTGCTCGCCGCCGCGGCCGCGCCCTCCCCGCTCTATCCCGTCTACCAGCAGCTGTGGGGGTTCTCCGACTTCACCCTCACGGTGATCTTCGCGATCTACGTCCTCGCCCTGCTCGCGACGATGATCACCCTCGGATCGCTCGCCGATGTCGTCGGCACCCGCTCCGTCCTCGTCGCCGGACTCCTCATCCAGATCGCGGCGATGGTCCTCTTCATCCTTGCCGACGGCGTCGGTCCCCTCATCGTCGCCCGCCTCGTCCAGGGAGCGGCGACGGGACTGTGCACGGGTGCGGCATCGGCGATGATCGTCGCCCACCAGCCCAGTCAGCCGGCGGGCGCCCTCGTCTCCGGCGGTTCCTCGCCGATCGGACTCGCGCTCGGTGCCGCGCTCGCCGGTCTCCTCGTCGAGTACGCCCCGTGGCCGCGCCAGCTCGTCTACTGGGTGCTGCTCGGCACCTATGCCGCTCTGCTCACCGCCCTCATCCTCCTGCCCCGCGATCCCGTGCCGCGGCAGCCGGTGCGCCTGCGGGCCCTCGTCCCGCGGGTCGGGCTTCCCGCGGCGGTGCGCCCGATCTTCATCCGCCGGATCCCCGCACTGCTCGCGATCTGGGCGCCGGCCGGACTCTATCTGTCCCTCGGGGCCTCGCTCATCCACACCACCTTCGGGGTCGACAACACCTTCGTCGTCGGGCTCACCCTGGCCGTCTTCTTCCTTCCCGCGCCGCTGGCCACGTGGCGGATGCGGGGGATGACCCCGCGGCGGCACGGACTGCTCAGCTTCGGGCTGCTCGGGCTCGGCGTCCTCTGCACCGTCGTCGCCGTCCTCGTCGACTCGCTCGTCCTCTACATCCTCGCCTCGGCGCTGGCCGGGGCCGGCTTCGGCGCGGCCTTCTCCCGGGTCATGGGGACGATCGGCCAGGCCGCTCCCGCCGCGGACCGTTCCCGCACCTTCGCGACGACGTTCATCGTCGCCTACACCGCGTTCAGCGTCCCCGCCGTGCTCGCCGGCCTCGCCGCCCAGCACTGGGGCCTCGTCCCGACCTTCATCGTCTACGGCCTCTGCGAGGTCGGAGTCGTCATCATCGCCGCCGCACTCGCCGCGACGTCCCCGAAGAGAGGAGCACCATCATGACCCCGCTGTCCATCCTCGACCTCGTCCCCGTCTCCCAGGGAATGGAGACCCGCACCGCACTCGACGAGTCGCTGGCCCTGGCGAAGCTCGCCGACCGCCTCGGCTACCGGCGGTACTGGTACGCCGAACACCACAACGTGCCGACGTTCGCCTCCTCGGCGACGTCCCTGCTCATCGGGCGGGCCGCGGAGAACACGAGTCGGATCCGACTCGGCTCCGGGGGCGTGATGCTGCCCAACCACTCTCCGCTCATGGTCGCCGAATACTACGGCACGCTCGCCGCGATGTACGGCGACCGCTTCGACCTCGGACTCGGCCGCGCCCCGGGCACGGACCCGCGCACGGCCGCGGCGCTGCGCCGGGGACAGGCCTCGGCGGACACCTTCGTCGAGGACGTCGTCGAACTCCAGCGCCACCTCGGCGACGGGACGGGGGAGACGACGGCGCATCCCGGGCAGGGCACCCGGGTGCCGCTGTGGATCCTCGGGTCGAGCCTCGACGGGGCGACGGTCGCCGCGGCCATGGGCCTGCCCTACGTCTTCGCCTCGCACTTCGCCCCGGCCGCGCGCCACGAAGCGATCCGTAGGTACCGAGAGAACTTCTCCACCGACTACGTCACCGCGGAGCTCTCCGCGCCCTACGTCATGGCCGGGGTCAACGTCCTCGTCGCCCCCACCGACGAGGAGGCCGAGCACCTCTTCACCACCGCACAGCAGCTGGCCGCCGGCATCGGCACCGGCCGGCGCACCCCGCTCGCCCCGCCGGTCGACGACATCCGGGAGGTCGTCGATGCCGGCGTGCTCGCCTTCATCGAGGACTTCCAGCAGGTGCGGGCCGTCGGATCCCCGCAGACCGTCGTCACCGCCCTGCAGGAGATCATCGCCGACCTCGGCGTCGACGAGCTCATCATCACGACGTACACGTTCGACCCGGCGATGCGCGCACGGTCCTTCGAACTGCTCGCTAAGGCGTGGGGACTGTGAGTGCGAACGCACCGGCGACGGCGCGGATGGTCCGCTTCGACCGCTTCGGCGGCGACGACGTCCTCCACGTCAGCCGGCTCGGAGTCTCGGCCCCGGACGCTCTGCAGGTCAGCGTCGCCGTCGCGGCGGCCGGGATCAATCCGGTCGACGCCCGGATCCGGTCCGGCCGGTATCCCGGAGTCGGGGAGGACCGGCTGCCGTACACGCTCGGGCGCGACGTCGCCGGCGTCGTCGTCGAGTGCGGGGCACAGGCGGAGAAGTTCTCCGTCGGCGACGCGGTCTTCGGGATGGTCGACATGCACGGAGGCGGATACGCCGAACGGGTCGTCGTCGACCAGCATGCGCTGACAACGACACCCGCCGGCGTCGACGCCGTCCGGGCCGGGTCGATTCCGACCGCGGGCCTCACCGCGTGGCAGGGGCTCTTCCGCTACGGACGGGTCACCGCGGACTCGACCGTGCTCGTCCAAGGTGGCACCGGCGGGGTCGGGCACTTCGCGATCCAGTTCGCGAAGGCGGCCGGCGCCCACGTCATCACGACGACGTCGACGCCGCACGTCGCGTTCGCCCGGGAGCTCGGCGCAGACGTCGTCATCGACTATGAGACGCAGGACCTCTCCGGTGTCTCCGGGGTCGACGCCGTCCTCGATCTCGTCGGGGGTGCGGCGAGGGCGGCGTCGTGGGCCGTGCTCGTTCCCGGCGGCGTGCTCGTCACCACGCGCGACGCGCCCTCACAGGAGGAGGCCCGGGCCCACGGGGTGCGCGCGCTGCGCTTCACCGTCGAGGCCGACGGCGCGGAGCTCGCCGAGATCGCTGCACTCGTCGCCGCCGGAACGGTGACCCCGCACATCTCGGCGACGCACCCGCTGGAGCAGGCCGCCGCGGCACTGGCCGACATCGAGCGCGGACACACCGTCGGCAAGGTCGTCCTCGAGGTCGACCCCGGCAGCGCAGACTCCGGCGGCACGGCCCCGGGCCGCTGAGACGACATCACCCCGACACCGGGTCCTGTGCAGGAACCCGGGTCGGGGTGATGGTGCCGTCGGCTGGACGGCGGAGGCCGCCGATCCGGCCGGCGGCGGTGGAAGTGCCGGCCGAATCGACGACCGGCTGGGGGTCCGGGACTGCTCCCGGGAATCAGACCGGCGACTGTGCGCCGCCCCACCGCCGGGAACCCGGCGGTGGGACTTCAACCCTGCGCTAGGCGAGGGTGACGCTGCGCTGTTTGCGGTTGGGTGTGCGGGCGATGCCGATCTCGAGTCCGACCGCCGCCAGCGGCTCCCCGAGCGCACTGCTCGCGTTGCGGGCGACCCGGTCGGCCACCTCGGCGACGATCGCATCGATGTCGGCGCGATCGTCGACGTCGATGTGGATGACGAGCTCGGGACGACGCGCGGTGCCGCGGACGATGACCTGGGCGGAGTCGACGCCCTCGATGGTCTCGAGGTCGTCGGCGACCGCCTCGGCGATGACATTGGCCGTCACCGTGGTCAGGCCGGTGCGCGCATCCTGCTGCAGACGCAGCGGCTTCGCCGCGTCCTTGCGCGGGATCTGCAGCGACAGCCACCAGATTCCGATGATCGCGAGCACGACCGCGATGAGCACCGCGACGAGGGCCGAGAACGACCACGTGAACGGCACCGCGAGGACGCCGAGCGTGCTCGACGGTTCGAGTCCGGCGATGATCGTCGACAGGAAGCCGAAGCCTGCGGCCGCGGCACCGGCGCCGACGATGAGGCACACGAGTCCGACGATGAAGAGCAGGGTGCGGTTGGCACCTGCGGCCATTCTTCTCATCACTGCCTCCTCTGGGCGTGCACGCGCACGCTCGGTTGCCTGTCGAAGTCGACCGCCGCGAGACGGTCCGTCACGGCCTGTCCGACATCGCTGCGGATCGCGGCGGTGTCGCGCACCGGGGTGGTGACGGTGACGATCGTCGACCGTGCGTTCGACGACGCGCGGACCCGGGAGACCCCGTCGACGGAGTCCGCGGCGGCTGCCGCGAGGTCCGAGACCGCCGAGGTCGGCAGGGCGACTTCGAACTGTTCGATGTACTCGCTCGTCGGTGCCCGGAAGCCGACGATGCGACGGGGTCCCGGGAAGATCGCGAGGATGATGAGGATGAGTCCGATGACACCGAGGACGATGCCTGCGCCGATGACGATCGGCATCCCCCACTGGAGGGACTCGGCGCCGGAGACACCCGGCAGCGTCGTCGTCAGCGCTGCCTCGGCGCCGGACTGGGCGATGGCGGCGATGCCCGCCCACCCGAGCCCGACGGCGACGAGGAGGAAGACGACGGCGACGATGACTGATGGCACGACCCGTGCGGGACGGGCGCGCAGGAGATGAGCGCTCATGCCAGACTCCTCACTTCGCTGGGATGGCTCGCCGATTCGGGCTTGAGCCAGGTCACGTCGATGTCGACCTGCCGGACGGTCACGCCCGTGAGCGATTCCACCTCGGTGCTCAGCTGCTGCCGAACGGTTTCGGTGGTCGCGGAGATCGGCAGCGGGTAGGCCAGTCCGAGCTTCACATCGAGGGTGCAGCTGCGGCCTGAGAGCGTGACGTCGACGCTCGGTCGGGTGTCGAGACTCGAGTTCCCGCCGATGCCGAGGAATCCCGACGTCGAGCCGCCGACCCCGGGGAGGCCCTTGAGGATCTCCGAGGCGGTCTTCTCGATGACTCGGTCGGCGATCGTGAGGCTACCGCGTGATGCAGCCACGGCGATCACCTCCGCGTCGTCGAACGTGAGCTCAGGGCTCCGAGGTCGAGTCGGCCGTCGAGGACCAAGCCGATCGTGAGACCGAGCCCGCCGCAGATCGCGACGACGAGGAATGCGACGAATCCTCCGAAGTACGCGACGATGCCGAGGGTGAGTCCGACAAGCAGTCCGATGAGTGTTTTCGACATGGCAGTCCTTCCGCTGCGGTCGTGATGTCCCCGGGGCGAGTGCCGGGTGGGGCCGCGCCCCGGGGCATCAGCGACGAATGGATGTGTCAGGAGAGTTCGTTGGTGCTGTCGCTCTTCTTCTGATCGTCATCGTTGTCGTCGTCGGGGAGGTGGACGTCGGTGACGTCGATGTTGACCTCGACGACCTGGAGTCCGGTGCCCTGTTCGACGGCGCGGATGACGTTGCGACGGATCGCCTCGGCGACATCGACGATCGACGTGCCGTACTCGACGACGATCGTCAGGTCGATCGCGGTCTGCTTCTCGCCCTTCTCGACGGAGACTCCGCCGGAGACGTTGGTCTGCGAGCCGGGGATCCGATCGGTGAGGGTGTCGAAGGCGCGGCGTGCGGCGTTGCCCATGCCGAAGACGCCGGGGACCTCGCGAGCCGCGATGCCGGCAAGCTTGGCGACGACGTTCTCAGCGATCGTCGTGTTGCCCTTGTCGGTGACGAGGGGGCTGTTGATGTCCTGGCCAGCGTTCGCAGTCGACGCCGAGGTGGTGGAGGAAGTGGAGGAATCGGTGTTGGCAGGCATGATCGTTCATTCCCTTTCGTGTCGGATGTGCTGACACAGGTACAGACGGGGCGTCGCGGAGATCCTCACGCAGGTTGTTGAGATTTCTTTCGCCGGGTATCTCCGCCGGCCGGTGGGAGGTGGGTCGTCGGGATGCTCGGGGGTGCGGCGACGCGGACCGAAAAGTCTCGATCTGGTGAACATCGCGGCAACTAACCGACAAGGAGTGTTCCCATCGGCTCCTCTCACCTATCATCAGGAGCATGGCAAGAGGAGATGATCGATTGGACATCGTGACACTCGTCGTGCGGGCGCGTGAAGGCGATGTCGATGCCTTCGCCTCCCTCGTCGATCGGTACGAGACGAAGCTGCTGCGGTTCTGCATGCGCACCCTCGGTGACCGGCAGGACGCCGAGGACGTCGTGCAGGACACGTTCGTCCAGGCCTGGAAGTCGCTCAACGCACTCGCCTCGCCCGAAGCCTTCGGGACCTGGCTCTACCGCATGGCCTCGAACCGGTGCACCGATGTCCTCCGCAAGCGCGTCAGTCGCCCCTCCGACCCGTTCGACCCCGAGGACTTCGGCGCGCACGCCGACGATCGCGCCTCGGTCGAGAAGCGCGTCGAGGCCCGCAGTGCGCTCGAGCGGTTCGCCCAGGTGTTCTCGACGCTGTCGTCGGAGCAGCGGGTGACGTGGGTGCTCTGCCAGATGGAGGGCCTGAGCTACGCTGAGGTCGCTGACACCTTGGGCATCACGGAAGGCAGCGTGCGCGGTCGCATCCACCGCGCCCGGGCCGCCATCGTCGAAGGGATGAAGGGATGGACATGAGTGATGATCGCCGGCGCGCCGATGGTGAGCGCGCCGCACCTGACCTCGACGCGCAGCTGCGCGACGTCATCGACGATTACATGGGTCACTTCGTTCCCGACCCCGAACAGACCGCGGGCATCCGCGAGCGCATCCTCCACCTCGTCCGCAACGACCTCTACCGGGGGCCGTCGACGAAGCTGCGCACCGACGAGGGGCATGAGTACTCGATCGCGTCGACGGCTGTGCGCGCGATCGTCCGCGACGCCGTCGACACGGTCGACGGCATCCGCGCCCGCAGTGTGAGGATCGTGTCCGCCGGAGAGCCCTACGGCAGCGCCGCCGAAGTGGCGCTGACCGTGACGATGCGCGCGGACACCCATGTCGTCACATCAGCAGACGAGATCAGGACTGCGGTCTCCGAGGCGCTCGTGCGCGAGCTCGGGGTGCCCGCTTCCCGGATCGATATCGAAGTCGAGGATGCCTATGTCGAATGAGCCCATGTCGCCCGAGAACAAGCGCGAGACCGAAGCCGAGACCCCCACGCCGCTCGAGGTCAGCCACGAGTCGGTCCTCGAACCCGAACTCGTCCACGACGATCAGCCCTCAGCCCCGCTGCCGGTCGCACACTCGTCGGCTGCGACCGGTGCCGCGGCGAAGTCGGGCGGTGCTGCGGCGAAGTCGACCGGCGGTGCGGCGCAGTCGACCGACGGTGCGGTTGCGAACGGTGCCGCGGCTGCGACCGGTGCCGCGGAGAAGTCGACCGACGGTGCGGCGAGGTCAGGGGCCGCCGACTCGGGGCGCGAGAAGAAGGCCGCGCCGACGCCGAGCGGCACGGGCCGCGCGACCGGCAGCCACGGGACCAGTGCCGGCGACGGATCCGCCGACGGGGACACTGCCCTGACCGGGGACGCGGCTGTCGACAGTGTCTCGGCAGACGAATCCGTGCAGGTGGTCAGCCCGCTCACCCACACCGCGCAGGAGCTCTCACGCTCGGTCTCCCACATCCCCGGCGTCGCCTCGCTCGCCCCGGGCATGAAGGACCTCGTCGTCAGCGCGACGGCGAAGGTGCTGCGGCGCGCCGGCGGTGAACCGACGGGCATCGACCTCACCCAGTCCGACGACGGGTATCGGGTGCGCATCGACGCCCACTTCGACGACTCACGGTCCGTGGCCGCCGTCGTCGACGACATCTTCGCCGCCGTCGACCGTGAGGTCGGAGAACCGGTCGAGATCGACCTCCGCGTCATCAGCCGGGGCGCGGCGAGCTGAGCGGCCCTGCCACAACCTCGGTGAAGCCTGACCGCGGCGGAGGGTGCCACCGAGGCGGCTCAGCGTGCCATCACCGCCTAGACTGAGGGCATGACCGACAGCGCTGACTCCCGCCGCCAACTCCTCGACCTCATCGACGAACTCGCCGTCGTCCGCGGTCGGGTCACCCTCTCCTCGGGCCGCGAGGCCGACTACTACCTCGATCTGCGCCGGGTCACCCTCGACCACCGCTCGGCCCCGCTCATCGGCGACGTCGTCCTCGACCTCCTCGAGGCCGAGGGCCTGCTCGACTCCATCGACGCCGTGGGCGGACTGACGATGGGTGCCGATCCCGTCGGCACTGCCGTCATGCACCGCTCCGTCGTCCGCGGCACCCCCGTCGACTCGTTCGTCGTCCGCAAGGAGGCGAAGAAGCACGGGATGTCCCGTCGCGTCGAGGGTCCCGATGTCGCCGGCAAGCGCGTCATCGCCGTCGAGGACACCTCGACAACGGGCGGTTCCGTGCTCACCGCCGTCGAGGCGCTGAAGGAGGCCGGCGCCGAGGTGGTCGCCGTGGCCGTCGTCATGGATCGTGACACGGGGGCGAAGGAGAAGGTCGAAGCCACCGGGATCCCCTATCTCACGGCGCTGACGACGAAGGACCTCGGGCTCGACTGAGCTCGCGACCACCAGCTGGGACTCGACTGTCAATTCCGTTGAAATCCCGGACCTGGTTTGAATCGCCCTGCGCGATTCACCACGATAGATGAGAAACTCTCAAGGGCCGTGGCTGCAAACGGCGCCCGTTGGACAACGTAAGGATCGCGTGTGCTCACACTGAAAGGGATTTCCCTGCGCAAGGGGAAGCGGACATATCTGGATGAGGTGAGCTTCACCGCCGAGCCGGGTCGGATCACCGCCATCGTCGGAACCCGATCGGCAGGCCGCACCGAACTCGTGCGCGTCATCATGGGCCTCATCACCGCTGATGAGGGCACCGTCGAACTCGAGGGCTACGAACTCGACTTCGGCGACCGGCAGAACTTCGGCTACCTGCCCGGTGAGCGCGGCGGCTACCCGAACATGCGCGTCATCGATCAGATCGTCTACCTCGCGCGCCTCCACGGCATCACCCTCGGCGCTGCCGAGCGCAATGCCCTGACCCTGCTCGGCCGGCTCGAACTCGCCGACCGCGGCTACGCCCCGCTGAAGAACCTCAGCGGCGCCGAGATCGCCCGCGTCGACATCGCAGCGACCCTGGCCGCCGACCCCGACGTCGTCGTCATCGACGACGCCTTCAACGGCCTCGACACGAAGTCGACCGAACTCGTCATGTCCCTGCTGCGGGCCCATGCCGCCTCGGGCGTGCCCGTCATCCTCGCCACCGACGACTGGGAGGCCGCGGAGAAGTTCGCCGACGACATCGTCGTGCTCAGCCAGGGCAAGGTCACCGCCGCCGGCAGTGTCGACGACCTCCTCGGCGAGCATCGCTACGAGGTCGCCCTCGCCGACGCCGAGGCGGCCGCGACGTCGCTGCGGGGACGCGCGGGCATCACGGAGATCGAGGTCATCGACACCGTCATCCGCTTCCGCAGCGACGATCCCGGCTCCGCTGCCGCGTCGGTGGCGACGCTGCGCAAGGTGGAGCGCTTCGAGCGGGTGCGCCCGACGTTGGCCGAGCAGTTCAAGGAGACTTTGTGATGGC
Source organism: Brevibacterium sp. XM4083 (assembly GCF_006489205.2). Taxonomy (GTDB): domain Bacteria; phylum Actinomycetota; class Actinomycetes; order Actinomycetales; family Brevibacteriaceae; genus Brevibacterium. The sequence continues at coordinate 238,751 of NZ_VFYR02000001.1, forward strand.
ACGCAAGGACGACGCGCGGGACGATCAGACGCCCGACGACGCGAAGAAGACGACGACCTCGAAGGGCACGGCCCCGACGAGCCTCGACGACCTCGGCGGAGTGACCGGCGTCTCGGCGTCCGGGAAGTCGGGTGCTGGGAAGGCCGGTGCAGGGAAGACCGCGGCCGGGAAGACCGCCGCCGGAAAGCCTGCCAGCGGGAAGGCCGGTGACGGGAAAGCCGCTGCCGGGAAAGCCGCTTCGGTGGATGCCGACGACCGCCTCGGCGAGGATTCCGCGGATTCGACGCTCGGTCTCGACGAGGTTCCCTACGAACTCGCCGAGGACACCCCCGACCCCGAGGATCTGCCCGAGACGGGACTCGTCTCGGAGTTCGTCGACGTCGGCAGGCGCCAGGCCTCGTGGCTCGTGTCGAACCGGGAGAGTTCGACGACGATGCGCAGTCCGTTCTTCCTCGTCACCGTCGCCGTCGTCGTCCTCGGCATCGTCGCCGTGATCGTCAGCGGGATCGTCCGCGACGCACAGGCGAGCTCGGGCACCCCGAGCATGGCGATGGTCGGAGTCGGCGAGCAGGCCGCGATGTACGAGCAGCAGCTCGGCGTCTCGATCACCGACGCCCCCGATGCGCAGGCGGCTGAGCAGCTCGTCCGGGACGGCACCGTCGACGCCGCGTTCATCCAGGACCCCTCGGGCCAGTCGCAGCCGACGATCATCGCCCTCGACAAGCAGCCCACGGCTCTCCTCGAGCGGCTCGCCCCGCAGACCGAGGCGACGCTGCTGCAGACCCCGGCCGTGCCCGAGGACGTCGCGGTCCCGCTGCTGTGGGGCATGGTCGTGTTCTCGCTCCTCGTCATCGCCACGCTCGGCACCGCGCTCTACCAGAACCTCCGGCTCGAGAAGCGCAACCGGATCACGGAGATCATCGCCGCGACGATTCCGCCGCGCGCCGCCGCCTCGGGGCGGGTGACGGGCATGCTCACGCTCGTCGTCATCCACCTTCTCGTGGCTGCCGTCGTCCTCGAGCTCGGTCTCTCGATCTCGGGTCAGACCTCGCTCGCGTTTGCGATGCTGCCGGGGCTCGGCTGGTTCGCGCTCACCCTGTTCTTCACAGCCTGGACGATCTTCGCCCTCCTCGTGTGGGCCTCGACGATCACCGGTGACAAGGCGCGCAAGACGATGGTCGCGATCATCGGCGTGCTCACCGTCGGCGGTGCGATGGCCCCGGTCATCGTCGGCGCCTCGGGAACGGTCGGCCGGGTCCTCGGCTGGGCTCCGTTCACCTCGCCGATCGGCATCGCCGACCGCTACTTCGCCGCCCAGCCGGCATGGTGGGAGGGCCTCGTGGCCGCCGCCATCGCCGCGGTGCTCGCCTTCATCATCCACGCGCTCGCCGGTGGTGCCTACGTCCGGTCGGTGCTCGCCGGCGGCGGACGCGGCGGCAAGACCGTGAAGATGAGCAAGCGGGCCAAGAAGGTCGCTGCGGCCAAGGACGCCGATGCGAAGGGCGCGGACGCGAAGGACTCGGACGCGAAGGATTCGGACGCGAAGGGCTCCGGCTCGAAGACGTCGGATGCGAAGGATTCGGACGACGCGGACGCGAAGGGATCGGCGTCGGCGACGAAGGACACGGACGACGCGGACGCGTCCGACGAGGTGACGGTCGAGGAGTCCGAGACCGTCACGGCCACCACCTCGGCGAAGGGGACCGCGTCTGCGAAGTCCACCGCCACGTCGAAGGGAACCACCTCGACGAAGGGAACCGCCTCGACGAAGGGAACCAGGGCCGCAGGCGCCCGGGACTCCGCGAAGGATGCCGACAGCGACGACGCGAAGTGACCGACGGTCACGAAGCACAGCAGGTGGGGGTCGGTCCGTGGACCGGCCCCTGGCCTGTCGGCGAGCACTACGATCCGGAGCTGCTCTCCGAGGGTGATCGGCGCAACGTCGTCGACAAGTACCGCTACTGGAGGCACGACGCGATCGTCGCCGACCTCGACACGGTGCGGCACGGATTCCACGTCGGCGTCGAGAACTGGCAGCACGACCTCAACATCGGGTCGGTCGTGCGCACGGCGAACGCCTTCAACGCCGCCGCCGTCCACATCGTCGGGCGCCGGCGCTGGAATCGGCGCGGAGCGATGGTCACCGACAGGTACCAGCACGTCATCCACCATCCCAGCGTCGACGACCTGCTGCAGTGGTGCACGGACAACGACGTGCCGCTCATCGGGGTCGACAACTTCCCGGACTCGGTGCCGCTGGAGACCTACGACCTGCCGCAGCGCTGCCTCCTCCTCTTCGGTCAGGAGGGGCCGGGGCTGAGCGAGGAGGCGCATCGGGCGAGCTCGGCGGTGCTCTCGATCGCGCAGTACGGCTCGACGCGGTCGATGAATGCCGCGGCGGCGGCAGCGATCACGATGCACGCGTGGGTGCGCCGCCACGTCTTCGACCAGCCCGTCGGGTAGGGGTTCTGCCGGCGGCGCATGACGAGTGCCTGCCCCTCCTCGCCATTGTGCGGAAGGTTGAGGGCGACCGCCCGAATTGTGCGGAAGATTGAGGGTGGAATCGGCGCCGGATTCGCCATGGGCGCGGCGCACAATCACCTCGGAGGCGGCGCAAAATCGTCACAGCACCTCGGAGGCGGCGCGGAATCGTCACAGCACCTCGGAGGCGGCGCGGAATCGTCACAGCCGGATACCGTACTGCGATCGGGGTGCGGCTCCCGCCCGCAGGTCAGGCCGGCAGTTCCGCCGCTCGGACCCGGCCCGGGCAGGCAGCCGACTCATCGTTCAGCCCAAGCTCGAATACGCGACGAGGCCGGGACCCACGACGAGGCAGAGACCCACGCGGTCGCCCAGTCTCAGCCCAAGCCCGGATACGCAACGGCGCCGGGAGACTCTGATGGTCTCCCGGCGCCTCATGCGGCCGAACCTGCGCCTGCCGGCCCGGACGACCGGACTGACCAGCCCCGTACCGGACCGACCAGCCCGGCAAGGACCAGTCCAGCTCGGACCAGCCCAGCTCGGACCAGCCCAGCCCAGCCCTTACCGACCCGCCCGGTCAGGACAGGTCTGCGGCGTGCGGTTCGATGAGTCCGCCGATCTGCGCGAGCTCCGCCGTGAGCGAATCCGCGTCGTCGAACGTCCGCGAGATCACCGTGAGGCGCTTCGCGTAGTGCCCGATCGGGTACTCCATCGTCATGCCGATGCCGCCGTGCATCTGGATCGACTCCTGCGCGACGTGCCGCGAGGTCGAATCGACGACGATCTTCGCCGCGATGACGTCGCGGTGCCGATCCTTCTCCGCGCCCTCGCCCTCGGCGGTGACCGCGAGGCGAGCGAAGAGCGCCATGCTGCGGGCGTACTCGAGATCCGCGTAGAGGTCGGCGGCCCGGTGCTGAAGGGCCTGGTTCGCGCCGATCGGCGCCCCGAACTGCTCACGCGTCTTGAGGTATTCGGCGGTCATCGTCAGCGAGGCCTCCATCGCGCCGACGGCCTCAGCCATGATCGCAGCGTTGCCGAGGTCGACGACCTCATCGAGCACGGCGCGGGCATCGGCCGCGTTGAGGCGCTGTGCCGGAGTGTCGGCGAAGCGCAGGCTCGCACTGCCGAGGCCATCGGCCTGGCGGTGGGCGACCCGCGTGAGACCCGCGGCGTCGGCGGCGACGAGGAAGAGCCCGAGCTCTCCGTTCTCGACGGCGGTGACGATGAAGTGGTCGGCGACGTCGCCGCCGAGCACACCGTTCTTCTCACCCGAGAGGGTGACGCCGTCTCCGGCCGCTGTCGCCGTCGTCGACGGCTGCGCCAGGGCATAGCGCTGACCCGGTTCGAGGGCGGCGACGGCGAGGAAGGTCTGCCCTTCGGCGACGCCGGGCAGGATCGCCTGCTTCTGCTCCTCGCTGCCGGCAAGGAGCACGGCGTTCGCGCCGAGGACGGCAGTGGCGACGAAGGGCTCGAGCACGAGAGAGCGGCCGAACGCCTCGAGGACGACAGCCACCTCGGCGAAGGTCATCTCCGCTCCGCCGTAGCCTTCGGGGATCGTCAGACCGGTCAGGCCCATCTCCGCGAACTGCTGCCACTTCTCACGCGAGATGCCCTCGTCGCTGGCGAGGATGGCATCGCGGGCGGCCGTGTCGTACTCGGTGCGCAGATACTTCCCCAGCGTGCTGGCGAGTTCCTGCTGAATGTCGTTGAGTTCAAGATCCATCGGTGTTCGTACCTTTCAGTGACCGAGTCAGAGACCGAGCAGGGCCTTCGAGATGATTCCCCGCTGCACCTCGGACGAACCGCCGTAGATGGTGACCTTGCGGGTGTTGAAGTAGGCGGGCAGCGCGTCGACGGCGCCGAGCGGCAGGTCGGTCAGACCCTCACCCTGGACGCGGTCGGTGACGAAGTCGAGGCCCTGCGGACCGAGCACATCGACGAGGATCTCACTGATGTCCTCCTGGAGCTGCGAGCCCTTGAGCTTGAGGACCGAGGAGCGCGGATCCGGCTTCTCGGAACCTGCGGCCTGCGTCGACAGGATGCGCAGCTGCGTCATCTCGAGGGCCGTGAGCTCGGCCTCCAGCCGCGTCAGGCGCGCCGAGAACAGGGGATCGTCGAGCAGCGTGCCGGTCGCCGTCTTCGTCACCGCGGCGTAGGCCTTGGCGCGGGCGAGATTGACCTTCGAGGCGCCGATGCGCGCGATGCCGGTGCGCTCGTTGCCGAGGAGGAACTTCGCGTACGTCCAGCCCTTGTTCTCCTCGCCGACGAGGTTCTCCACGGGCACCTCGACGTTGTCGAAGAAGACCTCGTTGACCTCGTGTCCGCCGTCGATGAGCTGGATCGGGCGCACGGTCACGCCGGGGGACTTCATGTCGATGAGGAGGAACGAGATGCCCGCCTGCTTCTTGACCTCGGGGTCGGTGCGCACGAGCATGAAGATCCAGTCACCGTACTGGCCCAGGGTCGTCCACGTCTTCTGACCGTTGACGATGTACTTGTCACCCGATCTCACCGCCGAGGTGGTGAGGGAGGCGAGGTCGGATCCGGCGTTGGGCTCGGAGAAGCCCTGCGACCACCAGATGTCGAGGTTCGCCGTGGCCGGGAGGAAGCGCTGCCCCAGCTCCTGCGACCCGAAGGTCGCGATGACCGGACCGACCATCGAGACGTTGAACGGCAGGGGCGCGGGAACGCTCGCCAGCTGCATCTCCTCGAGCCAGATGTGACGCTGCACGGGGGTCCAGTCCTGGCCGCCCCACTCGACGGGCCAGTGGGGCACCGCATAGCCGTTGGCGTTGAGGATGCGCTGCGAGGTGACCATGTCGTCCTTGGTCAGCTCCTGCCCGGTGGCGACCTTGAAGCGCAGCTCCTCAGGGATCTCCGTGCGGTAGAACTGACGCATCTGCTGCGCGAACTCGCGCTCTTCTGCGCTCAGAAGGGTGTCCATGAAAGCTCCTGATAGATCGTTCAGTAAGTTAGCTCCCATAGTACGGTCGCGTGAGGTCACTCACAAGTGGAGCAGCCCGCCCCGATGCCCGGGATGCGGGAAGCTCATTGCGTGCCATGGCATATGCGGTTATTGTGTCCCCACATCCCCAGCTTCGCGGTCGTCGACGGTCCACCCCACCGCAGACACCTGACCTGGAATCACGGCCACCCATGCCGCCGATGCCGAGTCGATCGCGAGGTACCCGGCCGAGAGCTGCGTCGGGCGAGCGAGACCTCGTCGGACCAGTGGATCGGTGACATCGAAAGAAGCGCGAATGTCGGTAACCGTCCCCTCACCCCAGGGCCGTGCATTCGGGTACGCCGACGAAGTCTCCGCACTTCGCCAGACCCTGGCCGATCCCGACCGCAGCGGGTGCCTCATCATCGGCCCCGCCGGCAGCGGACGGACGACCGTGATGAATCGCGCTCTCGAACAGCTCGAACGGGATGTCGCGATCTTCCGCCTGCGCGGATCCGATCTGCTGCGCGACCGCGCGCTCGGCATCCTCGAGATCCTCCTGTCCCAGGAGGGCGTCACCCGGGACATCGGACCCGGAGCCGCGCTCTCGGTCGTCGCCCGCGTCGTCGACCGCAGCCCCGGGGTGCCGATCGTACAGCTCGACAACGCCAACCTCGTCGACGTCGAGTCGATCTCCGTGCTCTGCCAGCTCGCCGACGCCCACCGCATCCGCCTCGTCGTCGGCGCCGAGTCGATCCGCCCGCCCGTCGATCTCATCGCGACGCTGTGGCTGGGAGGGTCGATGGTGCGCATCGACCTCGACGGCCTCGACGAGGGAGCGATCGCCGCCCTCCTCGAATCGCCCGGGGCGATCGACCGGTCGACCACCGAGGTGCTGCGGGACACCGGCGGCAATCCGCGGCTGGTCAACCAGCTCGTCTTCGGCCTCGACCAGACGCGCGCGCATGAGCGCATCCTGTGGAACATCCCGACCGAGCTGCGACCGATCCTCGAGATCATCGCAATGGTCGACGCGGCCCCCTACGAAGCCCTCGCCGAACTCTGCTCGGCCGAGGAGATCGACGACCTCGCCGACAAGGGACTCGTGACGATGGACCGCGGGCGCGGGTCCGGGGTGCGCCTGTCGGAGCGCGTCATCGCCGAGACGCTCAAGGCCCATGTCATGCCCGCCCACAGTCTCAGTCTCTTCAAGGTCTACGAGTCCGTCGTCGAGGTCGCCGCCCTGACCGGCCGCGCGCTCTTCGGCTACCTGCGCTGGGGGCTCAGCCTCGGCTTCGGCCAGGCCGAGGACACGGTGTTCACCGCGGTCGGCGCCGCGAACACCGAGGGGCGCTATTCCGATGCCGCGGACCTCATCACCGCCTCCCGGTGGGAGACGAGCCGCATCCTCCTCGAACTCGTCCGCGCCGACAAGGAGCGCGGCAACCTCGAGGAGGGGCGCCGGACCTTCGACCGTCTCGTCGCCCGACTCGCCGACGGCAGCTCCGACGGAGCGAGCACGCGCGGGGAGGACGTCACCGGCTCCGACGCCGATGACGCGAGCTATCTGTCGCGCCTGGCCTGCATGGACATCCGGCTCACCGACCCCAGGACGCCGGAGGACCTCGTCGTGCAGTGGGCGCGGGAGAGGCTGACGAGTCCCGCCGACACCGGCCGCCTCGACGTCACCCGGGCCCGGTTCGAACAGCGGGGCGGTCGTTTCGACGAGGGGATGCGGCTCGCCGAGGCGGTCTACCGCGATCACGCGTGCCTGACCCGACATCGCCTGCGGGCCTGCGCGATCATCGGCATCGGGCAGGTGACGAGAGGTCAGGTCGACCTCGGCCTGCGCTACATCGACCAGGCCGAGCTGATGTTCGGCCTCGCCGGGCTGACGAGCTACGAGGTCGAGGACGCCGCCCCGCAGATCTTCGTCGCCCGGTACCTCGCCGGGGACTGGGCAGGTGCCCGCCGCTCGGTGCGGCAGGCGCGGACCGGGGACCGGATGATCGACTTCGCCGGCGCCCTCGTCGACGCGCGCACCGGTCACCCCGCCCGCGCGCAGTCGACCCTGCACACGCTGCTCAGCCACTTCCAGGAGACCGACCTCATCGACATCACGCGGGTCGGCCACGCCGCCAAGCGCTACGTCGACGCCCAGCTCGGCCGGCTGTCGAACCCCGACGCCCTCCTCGACTCCACCTCCGCCGAGACCCGGCCCGACCAGTACTCGTGGTGGTCGGAGTTCGAGGCGCGGCTCTTCGACCTTCAGGCTCTCGCCGTCACCCGCCCCGACCCCGCGGCGGCCCGCCTGCACGCCCTCGGGGTCGAGGCCGCGGAGATCGGGGCGACGACGATGGCCGCCGGGGCGCTCATGGAGGCCGCCCGCCTCGGCCATGAGACGGCGGCCCATGCGCTCGCCGAGGTGGCCGACACCATCGACGGCGGCATCGGCGACCTCGCCCGGGCGACGGCCGAGGGGATCGGCGGCAGCGATCCCTCCGCCCTCCTCGACGCCGCCCGGCTCGCCCTCGAGTTCGGATCCGTCGTCGCGTGCGCCGAACTGGCCAAGCGGGCGCAGAAGCGGGCCGTCGAGGACGGCGACCGCACGGCGGCGCGGGAGGCGCGCATCCTCATCGGCAACAGCACCCGCACCGTGCGCTTCTCCACTCCGGGACCCAAACTCCACGCCGTGCTCACCGAGTTCGAGCGCAAGCTCGTCGACGGGGTGATGGCCGGACGCAGCAGCCACGACCTCGGCGAGCTCCACCATCTCTCCGCCCGGACGATCGAATGGCATCTCACCCGCATCTACCGCCGACTGCAGGTGGCGAACCGCCGGGAGCTGCGCGACGTCGTCGCCGCGTGGGGGGATGATCCGTGAGCGACGCCGTCGACACTGCGATCTTCGGGCGCGACCGCGAACTCGCCGAGATCGACGCCGCCCTGCGCGGCACTGAGGTCTCCGGGGTCGTCATCCAGGGCGAGCACGGAATGGGCAAGTCCCGGCTGGCCGCGCGGGTGCACGCCGACCGCGGCGGACAGGAGACCTGGATCCGCGGGGACCGGGTGCTCGAAGGGGTGCCGTTCGGGGCATTCGGGCTCCTCGTCGACCTCGACGGCGAGCCCGAGACGGTCCTCGCCCGCGTCGTCGCGGCGCTGACTGAGGGGCCGGGCACTCCCGTCGTCTTCGCCGACGACGCCCACTGCCTCGACGAGAGCAGCCTCTCGGCGCTGTGGCAGCTCGCCAGCGACGGGGAGATCAGGGTCGTCGCGACGATGACCCCGACCGTCGACGGCCGGACCGGGTCGTTCGGCGAACTCGTCGCCGACGGGGTCGTCCACCACATCCTCCTCGAACCGCTCACCCTCGACGACGTCTCCGCGATGCTCGAGCACCACCTCGGCGGGATCGTCTCCCACGGGGCCCTCGACGTCGCCGCCTTCCAGTCCTCGGGAGTCCCGGGCCTCATCATCGAGCTGCTCCGCTACGCCCGTCGGCGCAGCCGCCTGGTCCTCCAACGGGGAGTGTGGCTGCTCGACGGCCTCGACATCGACTACGACCAGCGGGCCCGCGACCTCGTCAGCAGCGATCTCGCCCGGTACACCGACGATCAGCGCGAAGCCCTCGAACTCGTCGTCCTCGCCGGTGAGATCGAGGTCGAGCTCATGCTCGCCGCAGGACTCGGGGAAGCCGCCGACTCGCTCGTCGCCGCCGGTGTCCTCGACCTCGGCGGTCGCGGGCGACCGATCTACACGTGCATCGAGAGCTATTCGACGGAGACCGTGCGGTACACGGTCCCCGTGGGGCGCAGCCGGCAGATGTTCGCCCTCGTCGAATCCCACCCCGGCACCCCGTCGAAGCGGGCGCGGATGCTGCGTGCGGACTGGGCGCTCAGCTGCGGGGCGAAGGTCTCGGTCGCCGATTCCGTCGAAGCGGCCCGGGTCGCCGCCGGCATGGGGGAGTGGCAGCGGGCGCTGCGGATCCTCGCCGAGGTGCCCTCCGAGGTCATGGACGCCCCCGCGCTCTTCGACCTCGGCACCCTCTACTGCGACGTCAACCTCATCCCCGTCGGCTGCGACGTCCTCGCCCAGGCGATCAGGAAGACCGACGACCCGTTCCTCGTCGTCGAAGCCTTCGTCGTCTGGGTGCTCAGGGACGTCGAGCGCATCTCCCCGCCGCTGTCGGGGGCCGACTTCGTCGCCGCCCTCGATCGGATCCAGGCCGAGGCCGCCGCCGCAGGGCGCCTCGAGGACGCCATCGACGTCATCGACCTCGCCCGCGCGACCCTCGAGAGGGTCAGCGAGAGCTCGTGGGAGGGCCTGCCCGGCGACGACGGTTCGGTGTTGACCTGGCTCGGCGCCGAGGGCATCCCCGAGACCCTGCGGGTGGCGATCACCATGGTCGTCGCCGCCAAGGAGCTCGAACGCGGACACGGGAACGTCGTCGGCGACCTCCTCGACCGGATCGAGGGCGTCTCGGAGAGCATCGGGTCGGGCACGATCATCCTCGACCTCGCGCGCGCGTGGGCCCACCTGCAGAGCGGGGACAGGGAGGCTGCCGCCGCCGTGCTCGCCGTGCCCCGCAGCACCGACCTCGCGTACCGGGCGGCGGGCAGCGGGGCGCGCGACCTCATCGTCACCAGGCTCCACGCCGAGGCGGGACGCTGGGACCGGGCGTTCCGTCGCGCCCGCGCGGCCGCCGAGGCGATCGAGTACTGGCAGCAGTACGAGTTCGCCGCGCTCGCCCTCGCCCAGGCCCAGTACGCCGCGATGATGGTCGGCAACGCCGAGGCCGCCGATGACTTCGACGCCCGCTACCTCGACCTGCCGCCGGGCGCCGCCTACGTCGAGTCCCGTCGCGCGCAGATCCTCCGGCTCGTCGTCCGCGCCAAGCTCACCGGCCGGTCGCGGTACCGCGAGGAGCTCGATGCGGCGCTGCGGGCCGTCGAGGAGCGCGGGGCGCTCGCGGCGGCGGCCTGTGCCCGGATCGAGATCTTCGTCCACTTCGGGGACTACGACGCCGAGGCGATGTGCCGTCTGGCCGCGTCCCTCGACGGCGGTGATCGCGACGGGCGCCTCCTCGGCGAGCTCGGCGCGGCTCTGTGCGCTGAGGACGCCGAAGCACTCGTCGCCTTCGCCCACCGGGTGTCGCCGCAGCTGCCCGCGCTCGTCGACCGCTGCCTCACCCTCGCCGAGTCCTGGGCGGAGAGCCCGCCGCCCCATCGCCACCGCATGCGCGACGTCGAGCTGACGAGTCGCGAGCAGCAGATCTCGCGCCTCATCATCGCTGGCCTGACGAACGCCGAGATCGCCGACGAGCTCGGGGTCGCCGTGCGGACCGTCGAAGGTCACACCTACCGGCTGTACCGCAAGCTCGACATCACCTCCCGGTCCGAGGTCGCCGAGGCGATCACCCGACTGCGCAATGACGCTCCCGCGTGAGCGGCCGCCGTCGACGAGCCGCTGACGGGCGTAGTGAAATCCCAGTTCAGCGCGCATGCCGACCGGTGACGAGCGAGTAGGGGAGAACGACAGACACGTGATTCGAGTAGTGGTCGAAGGTCACGCAATCGACATCGCACGATGACCGAGTAGTGACTGCCCGTGCGCGTGCGCCCCGAGTCGAGTAGTGACCGAAGAACATCCCGTAATGACCACCTAGTGACCGATCTCGCAGGTCACGAGGATGGACCTCATGCACATCCCCACAATCCCCACCTCAGATCCCGCCCATCTCCAGACCCTGCTCGATCGTCATACGGCCGCGGCCGTCGTCGGTCGCGTCGGCCTCGGCAAGACCGGACTCCTCAGAGCCCTCGAAGCGCGCTGGGAGGGCCCGGTCTACCGCGTGCACTACAACCGCGCCGAGGCCCGCACCGACTACTCCGGCATCGACGTCCTGCTCGCCTCCCTCGGCGCCGCGAGCCTCGAGGACTCGGCCACCGCCCCCGAGGCGGTGCTGGGAGCGCTGCGGGCGGCCGAGCTGCCCGACGACGGCCTCATCGTCATCCTCGGCGCCGACAAGATGGACCGCCCCTCCCAGGACGTGCTCGGACAGTGGCTGCGACGATCGCAGTCCGGGCGGACCCGGATGGTCATCTCCGTCAGTGCCCTGCCCACCGACAGCCCTCTGGCGCCGCTGCCCACCGTCGAGCTGCGCGAGCTCGACCACGGCGAACTCGTCGCGCTCGCCCAGCAGGAGTGCGGTGGCGGACTCTCCGAAGCGGCGGCCCACGTCGCGGCCGCGGCGTCGTCGGGGCTGCCGCTGGCGCTGCGCCTCATCCTCGATGCGATGAATCGCCGCGAGCGCCTCGGCGAACTCCCGCTGACGATCCCGCCGCGTCCGGGGGCCGAGGCCGACGCGCTCGTGCGCGACATCATCGGGACCCCCGATGATGACACGCAGAGCCTGCTCAGGCTGCTGGCGCTGGCCCCGTCGACGCCCTGTGGCCCGCTCGCGGCACGGGTCGACGGCTTCTGGGAGATCGTCGACGACCTCGAGATGCGCGACATCGTCGAGCGACGCGACGCGCACCTGCGCCTGACCAACGGCCTGGTGCGGGCGTGGACCCACCAGACCATGAGCGCGACCGAGCGGATCGCCGGCCACGTCCGGCTCGCCGAGGACTGCGCGGGCGTCGATCCGCGGCTGGCCCACTGGCATGCGTCCTTCTCGCGGCCGACGGAGGACTCGGCACCGACCCTCATCGCCGACGCGCGTCACCTCATCGGCGAGGGGATGACCGCCGACGGCATCGAATTCGTCGAACGCGCGATCCGCGTGAGCACCGATCACGAAGCCCTCGCCGCCGACCTCCTCGCCGTCGCCCGCGATCTCTACGAGCGCGGCGAGTTCGTCTTCGCCTCCCGCTACGGGCACCTCGCGGCGCGGTCCCGGCAGTCCTCGCTCGCCGTGCGGGCGCGGACCCTCGACGTCGAGATCACGTTCACCCGCCGCCAGACGCTTCCACCCCATCTCGTCAACAGCTGGTCGAAGCAGGAGCTGCGCGACGCCCCGGCCGACGTCGCCCGGCTCCAGCTCCTCCTCAGCATCGGCCGCTGCGATCGCGGCGAGTACGCCGAGGCCGAGGAGCTGCTCACCGCCGCCCGCCACGCCGCCGACCACCTCGGCGACGGCGAATCCCAGCTGCTCGACGCCGCGACGATCAGGCTCGAGGCCGCGCGCGGTCGGGACGAGACCGCGCTGCGGTGCTTCACCGCGCTGCGAACCGGTGAGATCGAGGTGAGCGAACCCCATTTCGTCCTCGCCGTCGCCACGGGCCTCATGTTCACCGAGCACTACGAGTCCGCGCAGGCCGCGCTCGCCCTGCTGCGCGGGGAGGTCGACCGGGCGACCATCTGGCGCACGCGGGCGCTGGGGCTGCAGGCGGAGATCGCCCTGCGGGCCGGAAGCCTGCGGCGAGCCAGCGAACTCATCGACGACATCGGCCACGCGACCGCCGGTGCGGGTCAGGTCAGGCCCGACCGGATCCTGCAGCTGCGCTGCTGGCAGCTCCTCATGCGCGGTGAGGCCTGCGCCGCCGAACCCCTTGAGGCAGAGCTCGCCGCCCTTGCGGCGACGACGGACAATCGGCGCCTCCTCGCCGAACTCAATGCCCTCCAGGGCAGCTGCCTGCTGCGTCTGGGCTACCCGGCCGAGGCCGTCCGCCATCTGCGGCGCTGCGACGAGCTCTCCACCCATGAACTCAACCCGAACGTGCGGCGCCACGAAGCCGACCTCATCGAAGCGCTCATCGAGATCGGACGGCGCGAACACGCCGGGATGCTCGTCGCACAGCTGCGCCGCCGCGTCGAACGCTGTCCCTCACGCTGGGCCGAACACGCGCTGCGTCGCTGCGAGGCGCTGCTCGCCGCCGGAGAGAAGAGCCTCGAACTCTTCACGCTCGCCCTGCGGGCGTTCCGGTCCGAGGACTCGCTCTATGAGAAGGCGCTCACGCAGCTCGCCTACAGTCGGCGGCTGAGCGGCATCGGCGCCCAGGCTCGCGCCCGGGAGCAGCTGAGCGTCGCCTCGGCGACCTTCCTCGAACTCGGGGCCGACGGCCTGGCCCGGCATCACACCGCACCGCCGGCACCGGTCGAGACCGCCGCTCCCGAGCTGCCGCAGCTGCGCGAACTCAGCGACGAGGAGCTCAAGGTCGTCGAACTCGTGCGGGCGGGGCTGAAGAACAAGGAGATCGCCCGGCGGGTCTTCGTGTCCCTGCGCACCGTCGAGCTGCGCCTCACCGCCGCCTACCGCAAGCTCGGAGTCGGGTCCCGCACCGAGCTGATCTCCCGCCTGGCCGGGAACCCGAGTCTCGCGGTCGTCTGAGCATCGTCCGCCGATGCGCCCGGTGTGGCGGCAGTCCGCACACTGATCGCGGATGACCGCAGATCACCGGCGCACACGGGTCTGACACCCCCGCTTCGGAAATAGCTTGGGAAGCAATCGCGAATCGCCCGTGCCGGCCGCTCCCCCTCAGCGGCCAGGTCACTGCCGTCCCCTCGGCGGCTCGGGCGTCTGCAGAACCGAGAACGGCGCTGCCGGTCTCACTGAAGCATTGGAGATCGCAATGACAGCATCGGAACAACCGGAGGCCGAACCAGGAACCGCAGGCAGCCGGTCGTCACGACTGGCGCTTGCGGTCTGGGAGCACAGGGCGCGCCTCCAGATCGTGCTCGACGCCGCCGCGTGGGTCCTCGCCGCAGGCCTCACGTGGTTCGTCCTCGGATTCGGCTGGATCGACGGGTGGACGATCGGACTCGTGCTCACCGTCGCCCTCGCCCTCCAGCTGCTCGGGGGCCTGAGCCTCGGGCTCTACCGCAGCCGCTACCACTACGGCAGCTTCTCCGAGTACGGGGGGCTCGTCCTCCTCAGCCTCGCCGTCACCGTGGTCCTGCTCCTCGTCACCGCAGGTGACTCCCCGTTCGTCCTGCTCCTCGTCTTCTCCGCCCTCATCCTCATGTCGGGCAGCCGGTACGTCATCCGCTACATCCACCAGATGACGTCGCGGCCCACGCAGGGAGAACGGGTCCTCGTCGTCGGCGCGGGAGACGCCGCCGATTCCCTCATCCGCCAGATGCTCTCGGATCCGGCCGGCGCCTACCTGCCCGTGGGACTCATCGACGACGATCCGCGCAAGCGGCACCTGAGCATCCAGGGCGTGCGCGTGCGCGGCACGAGCGAGGACATCGCCGAGGTGGTCGAAGCGCTCGACGTCGCCGGCGTCATCGTCGCGATCGCCGACTCCGACGCGCAGTTCCTGCAGGCCTGCCGCAGCAGCCTGGAGATGACCGGTCGCTGGCTGCGGACGATCCCGCCGCTGGCCGAGCTCGTCGACCGTCGGGTCGAGATCGCCGACATCCGCGATCTCAGGGTCGAAGACCTCATCGGCCGCAGTCCCATCCACACCGATCTCACGGAGATCGCCGCGACCATCGCCGGCAGCCGCGTCCTCGTCACCGGGGCCGGCGGGTCGATCGGCAGCGAACTGTGCCGCCAGCTCTCGGCGCTCGGACCGGAGTCCCTCATCCTCCTCGACCGGGACGAGTCCGCCCTGCACGGCGTCGAGCTCACCCTCTTCGGCTCAGCCCTGCTGACCTCGCCGAACACGGTGCTCGCCGATATCCGCGACCCCGAGGCGCTCGAGCGGATCTTCGCGGCCACGCGGCCGCAGATCGTCTTCCACGCCGCGGCGCTCAAACATCTGCCGATGCTCCAGCGGTTCCCCGAAGAGGCGTGGAAGACCAATGTCCACGGCACGCTCAACGTCCTCGAGGCAGCGGCGGCCGCCGGCGTCGACACCTTCGTCAACATCTCCACCGACAAGGCGGCGGCGCCGACGAGCGAGCTGGGGCGCAGCAAGCGCATCGCCGAACAGCTCGTCAGCGGCTTCGCCTCCCGCTCACCGGGCACCTATCTCTCGGTGAGGTTCGGCAACGTGCTCGGCTCCCGCGGTTCGGTGCTGCTGTCGTTCCAGGAGCAGATCCGGCGCGGCGGTCCGGTCACGGTCACCGATCCCGAGGTCCGGCGGTTCTTCATGACGATCCCCGAGGCCTGCCAGCTCGTGCTCGAAGCCGCGGCGATCGGGCAGGACGGCAACGTCATGGTCCTCGACATGGGAGAGCCCGTGCGCATCGACGACATCGCGCGCAGCCTGGTGGCGATGTCGGATCGGCAGATGGAGATCATCTACACGGGCCTGCGCGAGGGCGAGAAGCTCGACGAAGAGCTCTTCGGCGTCGATGAGGGCACGGTGATGCGCATCCACGAGAAGATCAGCCGGGTCGAGGCGCCGGAGCTCGATCCGCGCGTGCTGCCGAGTCGGTCGGCCTCCCGCGAGGTCATCGACCTCTTCTGCACGCAGATCTGCACCCCGGAGGCACCCGCCCGAAAGCGGGCGGTCCCGTCTCCGTCGTCCGAGGTCGAGGTCGTGACCGAGACCGTCGCCGAGGCCGCGCACGCCGAGGCTGTGCGACCCGACGCCGTGGCCGCCGACTCGCTGCCCGCCGAGCCGGCAGCGGCGCGCCAGCAGCGCGTCGCCGAGGCGGCAACCGCCTCCGGACTGACCATCGCCCGTCTGCGCAAGCACGTGAAATCAGAGGTGTCAGCATGAGTGATCAGTGGCAGGTCTGGGACGCCGAGGCGCCCGCCGACCGCGATGAGTGGATCGCCCTGTGGGCGGCGTCGGACGAACGCCAGCCCTTCGCCCACCCGGACGTGTGCTCCCTCCTGCGACCGGCCGAGGGCCGGCTCATGGCGGTCGCCCTGTCCCACGGCGGCGGACACGTCCTCTACCCCTTCTTCCTCCGCGAGATCAGCGGCAGCGAGGGCTGGCGGGACATCGTCTCCCCCTACGGCTACGGCGGACCCATGCACTGGGGGCTCACCGACGTCGCAGCGACCTCGGAGGTGTTCTGGCACCGCTTCGACGAGTGGGCGCGACAGCACTCCGTGGTCAGCGAGTTCTCCCGCCTCTCCCTCTTCGGGGAGACGCTGCTGCCGTACCGGGGTGCGACCCGCAAGCGGCAGAACAACTACGTGAGGGACCTCAGCGTCTCCGTCGAGGAGCTCGGCTGGGAGGTCGCGCCGAAGGTGCGCAGCAACGTCCGCCGCGCCCGGCGCGAGGGCGTGACCATCGTCATCGACACCGACGGCGAGTTCGTCGACGACTTCGTCCGGATCTACACCGAGACGATGCAGCGCCGCGACAGCGCGGACTGGTACCGCTTCGAACGCCCCTTCTTCGACGGCCTCCACGCGGCGCTCGCCGGCCAGTTCGCCTACGTCTACGCCGAACTCGACGGGCGACTCGTCTCCGCTGACCTCCTCCTCTTCGGCACCGACACCGGCTACTACTTCCTCGGCGGCACCGAGGCGGCCGCGTTCCGCGCGCGCCCCAACGACCTCGTGAAGATGGAGTCGATGACCTGGCTCAAGGCCCGGGGCTGCCGCAGCTATGTGCTCGGCGGCGGCGTCACCGCCGCAGCCGATGACAGCCTCGACCGGTACAAGCGGGGGTTCGCCCCGCACGGCCGCGTCGACTACCTCACCGGGGAGCGCATCATCTCCGCCCAGGCCTACGACGCACTCCTGACCGCGCACCGGCAGCGGCTGGCGGCGCGCGGTCTCGACTTCGATGAGAGCAGCGACTTCTTCCCGGCCTACCGCCGCGGCGCCGAACTCCTGACATCGGCCACCGACGCCGCGCCGACGGCCGGCGGGGAGGCCAGCGGTTCGCCGACGGCCGGCGGGTCGGCACCGGCAGCGGTGCCGACGCCTGCCCGGCAGGCAGAGCCGGCGAGGTCCTGAGATGCCCTATTCCCGCGCCAAGCGTGCGTTCGACTGCCTCGGGGCAGGGCTCGGACTGCTCGTGTGCGCCCCGCTCCTGCTGCTCACCGCCGGCCTCGTCCTCGCCTTCCACGGCGCTCCGGTCATCTTCGCGCAGGAGCGGGTGACCCAGGGCGGTCGGATCTTCCGGCTGCGGAAGTTCCGGAGCATGCGCCCGCTCGACCCCGCCCGCGGCTGGACGAGCGACGCCACACGGCTCACCGCCTTCGGCCGCCTCCTGCGGGCGACGAGCATCGACGAGCTGCCGAGCCTGTGGAACGTCCTCGTCGGCGACATGAGCCTCATCGGCCCGCGCCCCCTGACGACCGACTATCTTGCGCTCTACACTCCCGAGCAGTCCCGTCGCCATGCGGTGCGCGGCGGCCTGAGCGGACTCGCCCAGGTCAGCGGCCGCAACGCACTGTCATGGGACGAGCGCTTCGACCTCGACCTCGAGTACGTCGAGACCATGAGCCTGCGCACCGATCTGCGCATCCTCGCCCGGACCGTGGGCACGGTCCTCAGGCGCACCGGGGTCAGCCACCCGGGGGCGGCGACGACCTTCAGCTACGGCGGCAGCCTGCGCTCCGACCTCATCGAGTTCGAGCAGATCGCCCGCACCCGCGACCTCACGCAGTGGATGGCGAGAACCCGTGCGGGTCAGCGGGTGGGGCTGTGCGAGATGGGCAGCCTCGGCGAATCGGCCCGGCTCATCCGGTTCCTGCCGCACCCGGCCGATGCCGCCTTCGACCCCGACGAACACGAGATGCTCGCTCGTGAGGTCCTCCGCCTGCTGCTCAACCGGGCGCGCGGCACCGATGCGGACTTCGCCTTCTGCCCCGTCGCGACGGCCGGTGCCGCAGCCGATCTCTACCGCTCGTGCGGCTTCCACCCGGTCACCGAGGCGCCGGCGCTGACCGCCCTGCCCCAGCCGGCCGCAGTCGCCGCCGGAGGAGAGCTCCTCTGCTGCGCACTGTGGCCGGAGACCGCACCGAACCCCGACCTGAGGATGGCCTCATGACGATCTCCAACGCCCAGCCGACCACCTCGGCGGCACCGACCGGGCTCGAGCCGATCCCGGTGTCGACTCCCGACGTCGGAGCGCTCGAGGAGGAGTACCTCGTCCGCGCGTTCCGCTCCGGATGGGTCGCCCCGACAGGCCCCGACCTCACCGCGTTCGAAGCCGAACTCGCCGCGCGGGCCGGCGTCAGGCACGCCGTCGGTCTCGCCTCGGGAACCGCCGCCCTCCACCTCGGTCTGCTCGGCCTCGGCGTCGGTGCCGGTGACACCGTGGTGAC
This sequence comes from Brevibacterium sp. XM4083, assembly GCF_006489205.2. Taxonomy (GTDB): domain Bacteria; phylum Actinomycetota; class Actinomycetes; order Actinomycetales; family Brevibacteriaceae; genus Brevibacterium. Next base: position 257,304 of record NZ_VFYR02000001.1, read on the forward strand.
ATCGACGATGACCTTCGCGGCGACCGCGAACGCGATCGTCTACTGCGGGGCCGAACCCGTCTTCGTCGACTGCACCGCCGACGGCAACATGGATCCCGGGCTCCTCCACGAGGCGCTGCGTGCCGGAGCGAGGGCCGGACGCCTGCCGGCGGCCGTCGTGCCCGTCGACCTGCTCGGGAGGCCCGCCGACTACGACCGGATCCTGCCGATCGCCGCCGAGTTCGGGGTGCCGGTGCTCGTCGACGCCGCGGAATCCCTGGGTTCCCACTGCGGCGGCCGGGCCACCGCGAGCATGGGTCACGCAGCAGCGGTGTCCTTCAACGGCAACAAGATCATGACGACCTCGGGCGGCGGGGCGCTGCTCACCGACGACTCCGACCTCGCCGCACGCGCGGCCTACCTCTCGACACAGGCCCGGCAGCCGGTGGCCCACTACGAGCACACCGACATCGGCTTCAACTACCGTCTGAGCAATCTCCTCGCGGCGCTCGGGCGCGCTCAGCTTCTCCGCCTCGACTCGATGATCGCAGCCCGCCGGGCGAACCGCGCCCGCTACAGCGAGCTCTTCGAGGACTGGACCGGTGTCGAGCTCTTCGGGCGCGAGAACCCCCACGCGGACAACGCGTGGCTGAGCGCGGTGCTCGTCGACCCCGAGACGGCCGGTTTCACCGCCGGTGAGCTCGGCGAGTGGCTGTCCTCGCACGGCATCGAGACGCGTCCGCTGTGGAAGCCGATGCACCTCCAACCCGTCCACCGCGGTCGCACGATGCACGGCGGGCGGATGTCCGAATCGCTCTTCGCGACCGGGCTGACGCTGCCGAGCGGGTCGGCGCTGAGCAGCGCACAGCTCGACCGGGTGCTGACCGCCATCACGGCGTTCCGATGCGGAGGGCCGCACCGGTGATGCGGGCGCCCGTACCCCGGAGCGCCGGGGATATCAGAGCACTCAGGCACCCCCATAGCCTGGGACCAGGACGACCACCTCGTCGACCAGCGGCGGTGCTGATCCCCCGCAGTCGCCCACCGGAGCGGAACGAGCCATGAAACTCAAAGAATATCTGCGCCTCATCCGGCGCAACGTCGCCCTCCTCGTCATCGCCACCGTGCTCGGCGGTGCCGCAGGATTCGGGATCTGGGCGCTGCTGCCGACGACGTACTCCTCGCGCACGGAGCTCTTCGCCTCGGTGTCGACCTCGGGCGATCCCTACCAGCTGCAGATGGCGTCGAGCTTCATGCAGGAGCGGATCCAGACCTACGTCGACATGGCGAGCAGCCGGCCCGTGCTCGAACCCGTCATCGACCGCCTCAACCTCGACGAGACGCCGGAGGAGCTGGCCGGACAGGTCAACTCGTACAGCGACCCGCGCACGGTGCTCATCACCGTCGAAGCCACGGCGGCCACGCCCGACGATGCCGCGGCGCTCTCCGACGCCATCGCCGGCAGCCTCGTCACCGTCATCGGCGAGATGGAGAACTCGGGCAGCGCCGACACCGGACAGATCGAACTCAAGGTCGCCAACCCCGCCGTCCCCGCGACGGTCCCGGACGGTCTGCCGCTGTGGATGTGCATCGGCCTCGGACTGCCCGTCGGACTGGCGATCGGACTCGGCATCGCCCTGCTGCGGTCGAACCTCGACAGCCGGCTGCGCGCGAAGGAGGACGTCGAGGCGATCACCTCGGCGACGGTGCTCGCCTCGATCCCCACGGACCCGAAGATCACCGACCAGCCGCTGCTCACCCAGATGGGACTCGACAACGTCCGCGGCGAGGCCTACCGCCGGCTCCGGACGAACCTCGGCTTCGCCCAGGTCGACGACACGAACTCGGCGATCCTCATCACCTCGGCGGGAGCGCAGGAGGGCAAGTCGACGACGAGCATCAATCTCGCGATCGCGCTCGCCCAGGCCGGCAGCCGGGTCGCCCTCGTCGATGTCGATCTGAGGCAGCCGACGGTCGCGGAGAAGCTCGGCCTCGAGAACTCCGTGGGACTGACGACCGCCCTCGTCGGGTCCGCCGACCTCTCCGAGCTCATGCAGCCCTGGGGGCAGGACGAGCTCTACGTCCTCACGGCCGGGATGATGCCGCCGAACCCCACGGAGCTGCTCGATTCGCGGGCGATGGGAACTCTCATCAAACGCCTGACCGGGGAGTTCGACATCGTCATCCTCGACGGGCCGCCGCTGCTGCCGGTCGCCGACAGTCTCGTGCTGTCGAAGCAGGTCGGCCGGGTCCTCCTCGTCGCCAGTGTCGGGCAGGTGCGCACGAACGACCTCCAGGAGGCGGTGCGCGGCCTCGACGTCCTCGATGTGCCCGTCGACGTCGTCCTCAACCGCGTGCCGCGCACCTCGGCGGAGACCAACGGCTACTACCAGTGCTACTCGAGCCGGATGCAGAAGCAGACCGCGGGGCCGGGACCCGAGATCCCCTCCGATGTGCCGCCGTCCGATGTGCCGCGGACCTGGCCGGGCAGCACCGAGGACGCCTGGTCCGGTCGCAGCAGCGACCAGACCGCCGAGGCGGCGAGCCCGACCTGGACGACGAGCGACGACGCCACTGCAGGACGTCACCTGCGCCCGCGGAGACTGGCGCGCACCGGAGGGCTGACGCGGCGGGAGAGCATGGGACGACTGCCATGAGGATCGGCCTGCTCGCCAGCGTCGGGCACATGATCGATTCGTTCTTTCCCGAGATCATCGCGTCGTGGACGGCCGCGGGGCATGCGGTGTCGACCGCGGCCGGGACCCCGACCGCCGACGGGCACGGGGTCGTCATCGCCGGTCTCGGCAGGCGCCCGGGGCCGGGCATGGTCGCGGCCCGGGCGGGGCTGCGCTCCTGGGTCCGGGACGCCGGGATCGACGTCGTCGTCACGAACTCCGCGACGGCGTCGGGGCTCGTGCGCTCCGCCTCGCTCGACGTTCCCGTCGTCTACTTCTGCCACGGACTGCACTGGAACACCGGAACCCGACCGGCCGACCGGATGTGGCAGACCGTGGAGCGCTCGCTGCTGGGACGCACGAGCGGGATCATCACCATCAACTCCGACGACCATGCGTGGTTCGCCCCCCGTGTCGAGGCCCACCGACTGCTCCGCCTGGAGACCGGGGTCGGACTCGACCTCGAGCGGTACGCAGCGGCACCGGCGCTCCCGGTGGTCGGCAACCGGCTCGAGCTCGTCTGGATCGGCGAGTTCAGCCCCCGCAAGCGACCCGACCTCGCCCTCGACGTCGTCGCCGGTCTCAGGGCGGCGGGAGTCGACGTCCGCCTGCGGATGCTCGGCGACGGGCCGCTGCGAGCCCGGATCGCCGATCGGGTGCGCCGTCTCGGCCTCGCCGATGCCGTCACCGCCCATGGATTCGGCACGGTCGTCGACGCCCTGAGCGGCAGTCACGGTCTTCTCCACACGGCGGCGTGGGAGGGCCTGCCGCGGGTGATGCTCGAAGCCGTCGCCGTGGGTCGACGCTCGTACGCCTTCGACGTCAAAGGCGTGCGCGACATCCCCGAGGCCCGGCTCGTGACCGATCGCGACAGTGCGGCCCTCGTCGCCGCGATCGCCGAGGACTGGTCGACAGGACGGATGGCGGCGCCCCTGACCTACGATCGCTCGCGCCTCGACTCGGCGGAGACGGCAGAGTCGGTGAGGGTCTTCCTCGAGTCGCTCGTCGACCGCACGTCCCGGCCCGCGTCGAGCGCTGCGATCGGTCGGGGCGAGCGATGAGCGGCGCCGAGGTCCTCGTCTCCGTCATCGTCCCCGTCCTCAACGGCGAGGCGCGCCTGCAGGCGACGCTCGACTCGGTGCTCGCGCAGCGCCATCGCGCCCTCGAACTCATCGTCGTCGACGACGGCTCGACCGACGCCACGCCTGCGCTCCTCGCCGACCTCGCCGCGGCGGATCCCAGGGTTCGCACCCTCCGCCAGCCGAATCGCGGTGTCTCCGCGGCCCGGAACCGCGGTCTCGATGCGGCGCACGGCGAGTGGATCCTCTTCCTCGACGCCGACGACCTGCTCATCGACCCGCTGCTCCTCACAGCGCTCGTCCGGGCCGGTGGGGACGATGCAGACATCGTCGGCTTCGCCTCCACCGACGACCCGGCTGCCATCGGCCGCGCCGGACCCGATGGCGACCGTCGGCTGCAGGCGGCACTCGCCGAGGCGGTCGACGTCGTCCTCGACCACCGGCAGATCGCGACGATGATCGCCGCTGAGACCGCGAACGCGGTATGGGACAAGGCCTACCGGCGCTCCCTCATCGATGCGGGAGGCACCCGTTTCCTCGAGGGCGTCCGCATGGGTGAGGACCTCCTCTTCAACCTCGAGTGCGTGTCCCGCGCCGAGGCGGTGCGGACGGTGCCGATCCGCGGTCACTTCTATCGGCGGGGCGGGACCGCCTCGGCGACCGGACGCTACCTCCCCGACAAGTTCACGGATCTCACGATCGTCGGGAAGCGGCTCGCGGACTGGGCGCAGAGTACAGGATCGTCCGAGCTCGTCGCGGCCGTCGACTTCATCAGGGCGAAAAACGTCTTCTCGTGCGTGCGCGACCTCCACCGCCCCGACTGCGACGTTCCCAGGGAGCAGCGGTTGGCCCGGGCGAGGGAGTACCGGATCGAGGTGCCCTCGGTGCGGATGGACGGTCTCGGACCGGGGCGGCGGATGCTCGGCTCCGCCTACAACCTCCTCGGGTACCGCTCGCTCTTCCGCCTCACCGGTCTCGTCGGAGGCCGCCGATGAACGGGGGATGGGACGTCGACCTGGGGCCGTTCTCCATCCTCGTCGTGTGCACCGGCAATGTCTGCCGGTCCCCGCTCGCCGAGCGGGTGCTCCAGGACGGCCTCGATGAGCTGGCGCCCCTGCAGTTCGCGGTCTCCAGCGCCGGGACTCAGGGGCTTCCCGACGACACGGTGACCCCGGAGATCGCCCGGATCGCCGGACGCTACGGGCTGACCTTCGACGGGTTCGCCTCGCGGCGGCTCGAACCCGGCCACATCCGCACCGCCGACCTCGTCCTCACGATGGAGCGGGCGCAGCGCGCAGCCGTCGTGCAGATGCTGCCGGCGGCCCTCAAGCGCACGTTCACGCTGCGCGAGTTCGCCCGCATCCTGCCCCTCGTGCCGCCTGAGAACGGCTCGTCGCCGACGGAGCGGTGGCAGTCGCTCGCGGCGCTGGCGCAGCGGTACCGTCACGCGGCCCCCGGCGACGGCGGCAACGACGACGTCGTCGACCCGATCGGCGGCACAGACGAGGTCCACCAGACGATGCTCGATGAGATGATGCCGGCAATCCGGACGCTTCTCAAATGGGAGCAGCAGTTCGACCGAATCGAGGCGTGAGCGATGTTCCTCGTCTCGTGGTTCGTGCTCGCCACCCTGTGGATCGTCGGCTTCTGCGTCGTCGGGGAGACCTCGAAGTTCCGTCACTGGAGCAACGCGCTGTTTCCCATCCTCTCGCTCGTGACGATCACGGTGCTGGCCGCCTCGGCGGCGAACTACGACGTCGTCGACAAGAACCGCTACGCCCTCGAATTCGAGTCGATGAGCTTCGCGTCGCCGGACGAGATCTTCGCTGCCACCGTCGCCGACGGCAGGGAGCCGGCGTACCTGCTGTTCAACTGGATCGTCGGGCTCTTCACCCATGATTCTCGCGTCTACTTCATCGTCGCGGCGGCCTTCTGCGGGATCATGCTCGCCGCGACCCTGTGGCTCGTCCTCGGCTCCGGCTGGCAGACGGCCGTTGTGCTCTACGTGACGTTCTGCTTCGGCTTCTTCATGGACTATTCGAGCTTCCTGCTCCGGCAGGGGCTGTCGATCTCGTTCCTCTTCCTCGCCCTGGCCCTCGTCCTGCGCGGCGCCAGGCTCGGGTGGATCGTCCTCCTCGTCGGGGTCGGTCTGCTCTTCCACTGGTCGGCCATTCCCGCGGCGCTCATCATCGTCCTCATCCGGCTCATCCGCATGCGCACCGACATCCTCCTCGGCGCGTGGGTGATCCTCTCCGCCGCCTACTTCACGGGGATGAACGAGCGCCTGGCCGGGCCCCTCGGCTCGAGCGTCGAGCAGGTCGACGTCTACTCCGACCCCTCACTGGCCGCGGAGTACACCGGCGGCACGAACCGTCCGAGCTTCTGGCTCTTCAGCGCGGGCCCGCTGGCCGTGTCCTACGCCGCCTTCAAGAAGCTCACCGGCCTGCCCGTGTGGTATCCGCAGCTGCTCAACGCCTTCATCCTCCTCAACGGGTACTTCCTGCTCATGGGATTCGTCTTCTTCAGCGACCGCCTCGCCGCGTACTCGTGGTCGCTCGTGCCCGCCGTCGTCTCGATCCCCTTCCTCGCCTACCGCGGGACGGCCGCCCCCGTCGTGCGCCTCGGCCTGCTCGTCGCGTTCACCCTGTGGGCGGTCTACTTCGGATCGTTCGACGTCCTCGTCGACCGGTGACCCTCAGCCGCGGCCGCCCTGACTCGGCACCGGGTCCGCGACCGGGTCGAGACGGCGGGCAGGGCCCGCCGGCAGCCACGCGAGCAGCAGCTCACCGGCATACCGGCCGACGGAACCGCACAGCAGCGCGAGGCACCCGGCCTCCACCGCCGGCATCCCGACGGCTCCGGCGATCCCGCCGCTGAGCAGCGCGACAGCGACCGAGAACGCACCGACGAAGGTCGTCGCCCAGTACCGGTTGAGCACGAGCAGCGTCGCCGAGAGCAGATACGTGGGCACGGTGATGACCGCGGCGAGGGCGAGCATTCCGATCGCGGGTGCCGACAGAGCGAAGGCGTCGCCGTAGACGGCGACGAGCAGCGGACTGCCGACGACGAGGGCGACGATGATGAGCGGACTGAGTGCGCCTGAGATGATCCCGCCCCGCAGCAGGGACGTCCGCAGCAGGGGCGGTGCCGCGGGGTCCTCGTGGAGACGACGGTAGATCGGCAGCATGACGGTCTCGACGGATGCTCCGACGAGGTTCGCGAAGACGACGAGGTACGCGGCCGAGGCGTACCGTCCGACGTCGTCGGCGGTTCCGAAGAGCGCAACGACGCCGAGCGGGGCGTAGGACGTCAGCGAATAGATCCCCTGCATGAGCGACAGCGGCAGTCCCGCGGTGAGGAGGGTGCGCACCTCGGTGCCGGTGGAGGCGGAGTCTGACGGACGATCGTCGCCCGCGGCGCGATCCGGGGCGGGGGCGCGCTGCCCGAGGACGGCGGTGACGACGGCGACGAGCAGGGCCGTCCCGGCCACACCCCACAGGGCACTGACCACCGACCCCGTGACGGCCATGACGAGGGTGACGGTGACGGCGGTGACGACGGCGCTGCCGATGAGGATGAGCCCGAACGCCCGGAGCCGTTCGGCCCTCTGCAGGCGTGCGAAGAAGAGGTCGGCGATCGTGTCGCAGAGTTTGATGACGAGCACGGCAGCCGCCATCGGCCAGGAGAGCTCGGAGACGACGAGCCCGAGCACGAGGAGGCCGATCCCGGCGGCCACGGCGGCGCCGCAGATCCGCACACCGAGGTAGACGCTCCAGCGGACGCGCGCCTGCAGGGTGAGATAGAGGTTGCGCAGTCCCAGCTGGGAGAGGATGAACACCGGCGTGAGAGCGGCGATGAGGGTTGAGTACTGGCCGACCGCGGTGGGTCCGTCCTGGCGGGCGAAGAGCCACACGAGGTACCACTGCGCCGCGGCCGTCGAGATGTTGCCGACAGTCACGAGCAGCAGCGAGGCTTTCGGCATGTCGGGTGTCCTGTCGGTGGGAGGCGGAGGCGGTGCAGACCCCGCTTATCGGGATGCTAGCGGCGATGCCCGCCTCTCGGTCTGCCTCCGGAGCGTCTTTGCGGGACTCCGCAGTGCGCGTGCGGTTGCCGGGCGCAGCGCGCGCAGGCGGGCGCGCAACGGCAGCACCGTTGCGAAGGCACGGTAGACGGCAGGCTGCAGCGGCAGATCCCACGCGCCGATGTACTCGTGGGCATCGGCCCCCATCTCCGCCTTGAAGCGGATGAGACCGGACGCGTGGTCGCCGGCGTCGAGGGTGTCCTCGACCCCACCGAGGTCGAGGAGCTTCGCGCCGTCGGCCACGGCCCGCCGGATGATCGCCCAGTACACCGCGTTCGACGGCCGGGCCTCCGGTCGCACCGCGCTCGTCGCAGCGAGGACCCCCTGCACCCGGTCGCCGATCCGCGCGGTGGCGTTCGCCGCGACCGCGTCCCCGTCGTGACGTGCGACGTGGAGAGCGAAGTCCCCGGGGAAGGTCTCTCCCATGGTCTCCCAGATCGCCTCGAGGTACTCGCGCGGCTGCGGGTCGAAGCCGTTGCGCTCGGCTGTTTCGACGAAGAGGCGATGGACCTCGCCGAGGTCGTCGCGACCACCCGGACGGACCTCCACCTCGGCGCGCGCGGCCTTGCGGATGTTCTTCCGCCACGTCTTCGACATCTTCTTCAGCGCTGTCTCCTCGGTGCCGTCGTCGAAGCGCAGGTGGAAGTTCAGCCGCGGCTGACTCGCCTCGGTGTCGGGGTCGCCGACGATCTGTCGCCACCCGCGCCGTGCCAGCAGCTCGGTCAGCTGGAGAGCCGCCTCGTCGACGGCATCGGGTGGGAGGTCGGAGAAGCGGCGGACCGCGGCATCGGCGAGGCCCGCGCGCACGGTCGCCGAATCCCACCGCCGCAGGGTGAGCGGGGGAGTGATGCGCACACCGAAGACGCGGCGGGCGCGCAGGTGGGTCGTGAGCGCGGTGAGCTGATCGTCGACGTCCGGCGACGACCAGTCGATGAGCGGGCCCTGCGGGATGTAGGCGAACCGCAGGCGACTGCCGGGCATCCGCCGATACCTGATGACGGCCGCCGCGACCGGCTCATCGCCGCCGGCGAACCAGCCCACGGGTTCGTGCTCCCAGTCGGTGCTGCGGGCGAGACTCCACTCGGGGGTCTGCTGATAGCTGGCGTCCCCCGTGCGGTCGAGGAACCTCCAGTATTCATCTGTCGCGATCGTGCGCACCGTGTTCATGATGCTCAAGCGTAGGGAGGCCCGCTGCCCGACTCCATGGCTCACGCGGACTGTTTCGCCGACCCGCACAACCCTGACGGCTTCCCGCAGGTCCGCCCCGCGACGGCGGTCTCTGGCGGGCGCGTCCCCCAGACTGGTTCCACAGCAGCGGTTCCACCCACGGTGGGAGCTCCCCGCTGGCGACGCAGATCGAGGAGAGGCTGCGATATGTTCATCGATCAACTCAGCGCGGTGGTTCCCCGCCGAGGTGGAGGTCTGGAGAAGATGGTCCCCGGTACCGACCCCGCCGAGGCCGGCGGGTCTGCCGAGACAGGCGGCCCTGCCGAGGCCGGCGGGCTCGCGCAGACGGGCCGGGCGGCCGAGTTCGCCGACTTCGCCCGCGAACTCGGTCTCGCTCCTGACGAGTCCGCGACCGAGCTGTTCGCCGCGAGCGCCGGGTGCCTCGCGCTCGGGCGGATCGCAGCCGCTGCCGTCGCCCGCGTCGACCACTCCGTCGATCCCACCTCCCGCAGCTTCGCCGACTACGTCGCCGCGCAGACGCCGCCGCTCGACCTCGGCCTGCCCGCCGAGGACCTGTGGGTCGCGACGGTGCTGTCCCACCTCGGCGCGTTCACCGAACGGACTGCGCTCTTCGCGCTCGCCTCTGTGCCCCCGCCGGGGGCCGGTCCCCAGGACGCCGAGGGCGTGCTCATGCGCCTGCGCATGTCGGGCATCGTCGCCGATGCCGGAGCCGACGGCGGCCGGCGGCTCCTGCGCGTGCCCGTCCTGCTCGCGGCGAGCCTGCGCCGCAGCGCGGCCGCCGCGGACAGCGGAAGCGAGGCGTCCGGCCTCCTCTCACATCTCGTCCCCGCTCTCGTCGACCATCTCGAGACCGCCGAGGCGATCGATGCGCAGGTGCTCGCCGACGTCCTCGACCTCGCCCGCCGCGCCCGGCACTGGGACGTGCTCGTCCGGCTCGCCGATTCCGTCGGGCTGCCGATGTTCCTCCTCTCCCCGGAAGCCGCCTGCGCTGCCTACGGCGGACTCCCGCCCGAGGCGATGACGGTCGAACCGGACCTTGCCCTCATGGCCCGCATCGCCGAGGACATCATCGACCTCCTCGGCGGAGATTTCGATCAGCAGCGACTGCAGGAGGCCCTCATCGGGGAGACGCGGACCGGCCGGCTCCGCGAACTCTGCTTCCTCGCCGTCCCCGATGCACCCCCGTCGCAGGTGATCGTCACCGAGGTGGGACCGGCGACCGTGCTGCGGGACATGTCGAGCCTCGTTGCCGCCGGACGCCACAGCGAGGCCGCCGACCTCGGCCTGTCGGCGCGCATCCGGCCCGGTGCGAAACGCGCCCAGCTCATCATCCGCCTCGTCGCCGCGATCTGCGCCTTCCACGACGGGGACGTCGCTCGTGCCCGGGCGGTCCTCCACGACGTCGAGGTCCAGGCCGCCCCGCGTCACGTCGACGGCGACTACCTCGTGCCCGCCGCCGTCGCGTGGGCGGCATTGGCCTCAGCGGTCGCCGGGGACCACGAGCGCACCGATGCGCTGCTGGCGCGACTGGCCCGGACGGCGCCGCGCCCGACTCTCGTCGACGACGTCGTGCGCTCGCCGTGGCGCATCGCCACGGCCCTGCGCGCGCTCGACCGCCTCGACCTCGACCTCGCCGCGGACTGCCTCGCCGACGTCGACCGGGCACCGGATGGGATGGGACTGCGCATCTGGATCCCCGTCATCGGACGGCGGCTGGCCGTGCTCGCCGCCCGCACCACAGCCGACCTCATCATCGCCAACGACGACGTCGCCCATGACGACCTCGACGACGGGGTGCCGAGCACGACGCTGCCTCGGCTGAGCCGCGACCTCGTGTCCGGCGGCCGCAGCGCCGTCTTCACCGCGCTCGGTCAGCTGCGGTGGGCCGAGGTCGAACTCGAGCAGATGTCGCCGGACTCCGCCGCCCGCGTCGTCGCCGGTGTGCGCGTCGAACTCGTCGCCGGGCGCAGCGAGTCCGCAATCGCCCAGGTCGAAGCGTGGTTCTATCATCCGCTGCTCACCCCCACCGGACGGGCCGAGCTCGCCGCGATCCGGGCGGCGGCGCAGGCTCGGCTGGGCCGCGACGCCGAGGCGCTCGACGAGTTCCGCACGACCCTCGGACTCACCGCGCTCGTCAGCTCCCTGCTGCCGCTGGCCTGGCTGCCCCGGACCGACCGCATCCGACTCCTCGACCTCAGCGCCGGCGATCCGGCGTGGGAGCCGGTGTTCCGGGCGTTCGCCGAGACCGGGCGCGCCCAGCTCCTCACGCGGCTGCGCGAGGTCGGTGCGGTGTCGGTGTCCGAGGTGTCGATGCCGCAGCTGAGCAAGGCCGAAGCCCACCTGCTCGATCTCCTCGCCACCGACCGCTCGATCGCCCAGATCTCCGCGGAGCTCCACCAGGTGCCGGGGACGGTGAAGAACCGCCTCTCGGCCCTCTACCGCAAGTTCGGCGTCTCCGGCCGGGCGGAGGCGATCACGCGGGCCGGGGCGCTCGGCTTCCTCCCGCCATGACGGCCGCGCACGCCGACGTTGCGCGCGCCACGACCCCGCGCCACGACCCCGCGGAGACAGCCCGCCCAGGCGGGACGGCGTCAGGCTGTGACGACGCCCCGCCTCGGCGAGGGGAATCACGCGGTGATGAGGTTGCGCCGGCGGAAGCCCACCGCGCCGATGAGCGTGAGGACGATGCCTCCCGCGGTCAGCCACGCGATCGCCGCCGGTTCGAGGTCGACCGACGGGTACTGCCCGATGTGGACGAACACGGACAGGTCGAGGATCGCCTCGTCGAGCTGGAGCATCGTGCCGAAGAACGCGAGGACCGCGGAGGCGGCGAAGACGATCCAGCCGATGCCCATGACCCGCGGGACGATGCCGTAGGCGAGGAAGGCGATGCCGAGCAGCGCCCAGATCGCCGGGGTCTGCGCGAGGTGGCCGACGAAGGTGGGACCGAGCAGATCCCAGTCGCCGGTCGAGGCCGCGGCCCCGAAGCCCTCGCCGAAGCCGCCGAGCGCCATGAGCAGGAGCGCGCCGAGGAACGACACGCTCGCCCAGGCGAGCATCCACCCCGGCCGGCTGACCCCGGTGGCGAGCACGGGTTCGGTGCGGAACCCCTGCTCCTCGGCCCGCAGGCCGCCGGCGGAGATGAGTGCGAAGACGGCGACGATGATCGCGAAGTAGAGCCCCATGAACCCGAGATAGCCGTCGACGATGCCGTCGGCTCCGCCCATGATCGCCAGGATCTCCGGCGGCATGCCGTCCGCACTCTCGGCCATCGCCGAGGTGAACGAGCCGAAGACGACGCCCATGATGAGGACGCCGAGCGACCACCAGAGCAGGCTCGAGCGCTGGAGGCGCAGGGCGAGGGCGAACGGGGAGGACAGGGCCGCCGACGCGGTCGGGCGACCGAGCCGGTCGGGGAGGATGCCCGCGGCGAGGTCGCGCTTCGACTGGAGGGCGAGGGCGACCGGGACGAGGACGACGAGCAGGCCCACGCACAGCAGCAGCGGCCACCAGCGGTCGAGCGTGAACGGCGCGGTCTGCTGCGCCCAGCCCAGGGGTGAGAGCCACGACAGCCACTCGAGGTCCCCGCCCTGGACGGCGGACATGTCGCCGAGCCCGCGGACGATGAAGAACACCGCGAGGATCGCCCCGGCGATGCCCGAGCAGGCGCGCGCGAACGCCGAGAGCTGCGCGGTCACCGCGGCGACCCCGGCGAACACCCAGCCGACCGCGCCGATGCTCGCCCCGAAGAGCAGGGCCGAGGAGAACGGTCGGGGTTCGGCTTCGGAGGCGGCGAACGCGACCGTCGTGCCGAGCGCGACGAGGACGTTCATCCCCAGCGTGAGGACGAGCGCGGCGATGAGCTGGGTGTGGCGTCCGGTGACATCGGCCCGGACGAGTTCGGCCCGCCCGGTCTGCTCCTCGCTGCGGGTGTGGCGGGAGATCGTGAGGATCGACATGAGGGCGGCGCCGAGCATGAGGAAGACACCGTACATCCCGACGATGAAGCGCGGCACGGTGATGTCGTCGAAGCCGTAGCCGGGTCCCGTGATGAGTCCCATGACGGGGTTCTTCGCGAACACCGTCATCGCTTCGAGCGAGCTGCCGTCGAGGACGAGGGCGATCGCGTTCGAGAAGTACGCGGCCATCGCCGAGAGGCCGAGCACCCACAGCGGCAGGCGCCAGCGGTCACGGCGGAGCATGAAGCGCAGCAGGGTGCCGAGCCCGGTGAGGTTCGTGCCCCGCTCGGCCCGGTGGGCCGGGTGGTCCCGGTGTCCCGCTGGTGCCGCATGCCGACCGTGGGTGCCGGGAGGCGCCGAGGTGAGCAGACGGGTGGAGCCGGGGTTCTCCCCGCGGGTCCGGGCCGTCGTCGCCGTGTGCGTGTTCATCACCGGTCCTCCGATCCGTAGTGGCGCAGCAGGAGCTGTTCGAGAGTGGGCGGCGTGGCCGTCAGCGACCGGATGTCGTGCTCGCCGAGGGCCCGCATGATCCCCGGCAGCTGCGCGGTGTCGGCGCTGAAGTGCAGCTGCGGTCCTTCGCGGACGAGATCGTGGACACCGGTCATCGTCGTCAGCTGCGGGATGTCCTTCTCGACCTGGACGGTCACGGTCGTCCGCGACAGGTGGCGCAGGTCCGCGAGCGCCCCGGTCTCGACGATCCTGCCGGCGCGGATGATCGAGACCCGATCGGCGAGTGCTTCGACCTGCGCGAGGATGTGGCTTGAGAGCAGCACCGTGCGCCCCTGGTCCTTCGCCTCGCGGATGCACTCCTGGAAGACGGCCTCCATGAGCGGATCGAGACCGGCCGTCGGCTCGTCGAGGAGGAGCAGCTCGACGTTCGAGGCGAGGGCGGAGATGAGCGCGACCTTCTGCCGGTTGCCCTTCGAGTACGTCCGTCCCTTCTTCCGCGGGTCGAGGTCGAAGCGCTCGATGAGCTCGTCGCGCTTGGCCGTGTCGACGCCGCCGCGCAACCGGGAGAACAGGTCGATCGCCTCGCCGCCGGTCAGCCCCGGCCACAGTTCGACGTCGCCGGGAACGTAGGCGAGCCGCCGGTGCAGTGACACCGCGTGCGACCACGGATTCTCGCCGAGGAGGCTGATCCGTCCCGCATCCGAGCGCAGGATCCCGAGCAGGATCCGGATCGTCGTCGACTTGCCCGCGCCGTTGGGTCCGAGGAAGCCGTGGACCTCTCCGCGGGCGACGGAGAGGGTGAGCCCGTCGAGGGCGCGGACGCGACCGTAGGTCTTGACGACGGCGGTCATCTCGATGGCCGCCGAGGTGTGTGGGGTCGTGGTGCGGTCTGCAGTGCTGGTCTGAACGGTCATGATGGGTCATCTCCCTGGGATCGGGTGCGTGATGAGGTCGGTGGGTCTGTGTCGGCAGTGGGAGCTGTGTCGGCTGCGGTGGTTGCGCCGTCTGCGGTGGTTGCGTCGTCTGCGGGGGCTGTGCTCTGTGGAGGCGGTGAGCCGTCGGGTGCTGTGCCGCCTGCGGACGCTGTGCCGTCGGGCGAGCCGGGTGGACCGGTGGCGGGCAGTTCCGCGCTCGCCGGCCCTGCGCCGGCCGTCGGCTCTCCGGCCGGGCTGCCCGGCGGCGACGTCGGTGCCGAGGCGAGCACGCCGTTCCAGTAGAGGTCGAGCAGGTGCGGGGCGAGCCGCGTCATCGTCGAAGCGACGTCGGCGGTGCCGAGGTTCGCCTCGAGGCGACGGCTGAGCATCGCCGGGGCCAGGGCCATGACGGCGAGCATCGCGGCCTGCCCGCGGGTGTCGTCGCTCTTCCGGAACTCGTAGCCGGCGAAGCCCTCGACGATGTAGGACTCGACGAGATCGACGTAGTGGTCGAAGTAGCGCTGCCCGTGCTCGCTCGGATCGAGCAGCGATTTGAGCAGATAGTCCACAGCCGTCGACATGGCCGGGTCGTCGAACATCATCTGCACGGCCATGACCGCGTACCCGGCGTTCTCCACCTTCTTCTCGGTGATGAGGTCGAAGACGTGGTCGTCGCACGCGGTGCGCAGTCCCTCCTTCGACCCGAAATGGTGGATGACGAGTCCGGGGGAGACTCCTGCTGCCGCGGCGATGCCGCGCACGGTGGCTTTCGCGAAGCCGTGCTCGGCGAACTCGGTGACAGCGGCGTCGAGGATCCTCCTGGCCGTCTCCGGCGAAGTGTTCGGGGAGCGGGAGGGCTCACCCTTCGGAGTGGTTGAACGCATGTTTAATATTAAACGCGTGTTCAATCGCTGCGTCAACAGGTCGTCGGTGAATTCTTCCGAGCCGCAATGAGCCCGGCGGTCGGGTTCGCCTCCGGCTGGGCGTCGTCGGCGGGGTGGGGCGAGCGATTCGGCGGCCGCGCATCTCTTGACGTACAACCATTCGGTTGTAAGATGTGGGCATGACAGCCCGACTCGACGACGACGTCGACGCGATGTTCCAGGCGTTGGCGGATCGGACGCGGCGCGACATCGTCCGCCGCGTCCTCGTCGACGGACTGTCCGTGTCCGAACTCGCCGAGGACTACGACATGAGCTTCGCCGCCGTGCAGAAGCACGTCGCCGTGCTCGAGCGGGCAGGTCTCGTGACGAAGGAGCGCAGCGGACGTCGCCAGGTCACCCGGGCCGATGTCGGCGCGATCCGCACTGTGCGCGACCTCCTCGGCGATCTCGAACTCCAATGGCGGGACCGCGTCGATCGCATCGATGCTCTGCTCGCCGCCGACGACGCGGACACGACGCCTCCGCCCCGCCCGGGCGCGGAGGGATGAGTGCATTCAACGACGAAGGAGCAGCCATGCCGGTGACGGAGACCAGCCACAACGAGGACACGAAGACCCTGACGATGGTCGCGCAGTTCGCCGCCCCGCCAGAGAGGGTCTGGGACGTCTACGCCGATCCGCGGCAGCTCGAGAAGGTGTGGGGACCGCCGACGCATCCGGCCACCGTCGTCGACCACGACCTCGTCCCCGGCGGCCGCGTCACCTACTACATGACCGGACCCGAGGGGGAGAAGTACTACGGCCTGTGGGAGGTCACCGCGGTCGATGCGCCCGTCAGCTTCTCCTTCCGCGACTACTTCGCCGACGAGAACTTCGACATCGCGCAGTCCCTGCCCGGCAGTGCGAACACGTACACGTTCACCGCTGACGGTGACGGCACGAAGGCCGTCTACACTTCGGTCTTCGACACCGCCGAAGGGCTGAAGACGGTGCTCGAGATGGGTGTCGTCGAAGGCGCCACGGCTGCGATCGGGCAGATCGACGACCTCCTCGCGAAGGACTGACGATCTCCCGCCTCGGCGGGGACGAACACGGGCCGACCTCCCGTCTCGGTGCGGTCGGGCACGGAACGATCTCCCGCCCCGGCGGGATTCACTCCTTCGCCATCGCCGCCATCGACCGCTGCGGTGCGTCCGACTTCACCGCGATGATGAGGGCGAGGCCGACGATGAGGACGATGATGATGCCGAGCGTGCCCGCACGCTGATATCCGAGCAGGGAGATGAAGAGCGCGAACATCGCCGGGCCGAGGAAGCTCACGGCCCGGCCGGTCGTCGCGTAGAGGCCGAAGTTCTCGCCGGCGCGCTCGGGCGGGGTGAGGCGGGCGAGGAACGACCGCGACGAGGCCTGGACCGGGCCGACGCAGAAGCTGAGGACGAGCGCGCACACCCAGAACACGGCCGGGTCGTCGGTGAGGAGGATCGGCACTCCGCCGGCGATGATGACGATGAGCCCGGTGATGATCACGGGCTTGGGGCCGAAGCGGTCGTCGAAGAGCCCGGCGATCATCGCCCCGGCGCCGGCCGCGACGTTCGCCGCGACGCCGAGGATGATGATCTCCGTGGCCGAGAAGCCGTAGCTGCCGGCCGCGAGCACCCCGGCGAACGCGAAGATCGCGGCGAGCCCGTCGCGGAAGATCGCCGAGGCGATGAAGAAGCGCAGGGTCTGATGCTCGTGCTTCCACATCCGCACGAGACGGCGGACGAGGGACGCGTAGTCGGCGATGAATGCCCTGATCGGATGGCCTCCCGAGGTGCCCGTGACCTTCGCGCCGGGGGCGGTGAGGAGGACGGGGATCGCGAAGACCGCGAACCACACGGCCGAGAGCACCGCGACGATGCGGAAGCGCAGGCCGCCCTCGTCGGTGGCGCCGAAGAGCCCGACCTCGGGTTGGATGACGAGGACGAGGAGGAGGACGAGGAGGACGAGCCCGCCCGCATAGCCCATGCCCCAGCCGAAGCCGGAGACCTTGCCGACGTTGTCGGGGGTCGTGATGCGGACCATGATGCCGTTGTAGGCCACCTCGGCGAACTCGAAGAAGACGCTGCCCACGGCGATGAGGAGCAGACCCAGCCACAGATAGGCGGGGGAGTCGCGGACGAAGAAGAGACCGGCCATCGTCACGATGACGATTCCCGTGTGGACGCCGAGCCAGAGCCGGTGCCGCCCGCCCGCATCGGCGCGGGTGCCGACGGCCGGGGCGACGAGGGCGATGACGAGCCCAGCGGCGGCCATCGACCAGCCGAGTGCCGCAGAGCCGGACTCCTCGCTGCTCGCCACGGCCTTCGTCAGGTACGGGGTGAAGACGAATGTGATGATGACGGCATTGAACGACGCCGAACCCCAGTCCCACAGCGCCCAGCTGAAGACGCCGATGCGCGAGCTGACAGGGGTTCGCGGAGGTGAGTGCATGTCGTCACTGTACTGAATTCCCAGGTCCGAGAATGTTCATTGGGTGAGAGTTCGGTTGATGTTCCCTCTGGATTGGGGCAAGGTAGAAGGTCGGTTAAGTGCACTCGATGCGAAGGAAATCATGACTGATTCTCAAGCGGAAAAGGCCACAGCGGCGGGGGATCCGCCAGGCGGAGACGAGGCAGCGACCGCCTCGCACGATGCGGAGACCGTGTCCGGCACGGATTCCTCAGGTGCCTCGATCTCGCCCGAAGACCAGGCACACTACCTCTTCGGAGCCCCCGATCCGGTCAGGCTGCACCTGCCCGATCGGCTCCACATCGGCGAAGACGACACCGATGACGCGATCACGGAGAAGCTGCGGCGGCAGGGCGTGAAGATCGGTCGAGGCATGATCGCCCCGCGCGTCTTCTGGCCCGCCCTCATCGTCATCGTCGCCGTCGCCGGACTCTCGGTGCTCTTCCCCGACAGCGCGGGACAGGTCATCCTCGACATCCAGGCCTGGATCGTCGCCGACCTCGGCTGGTACTACATGCTCGTCGTCGGCGCCTTCGTCGCCTTCGCGATCTTCGTCGGCGTCTCGAAGTACGGCCGGATCAAGCTCGGCAAGGATGAGGACGAACCCGAATTCGGCGTCCTCTCCTGGTTCGCCATGCTCTTCGCCGCCGGCATGGGCATCGGCCTCGTCTTCTACGGTGTCGCCGAACCGCTCACCTACGCCACGACCGGGCCGAAGCCCGGATGGGGCGGCAACGAGGTCGAGAACGCCCAGCTGGGTATGGCTCAGACCTTCGTCCACTGGGGTCTGCACCCCTGGGCGCTCTACGCCGTGCTCGGCATGGCGCTCGCCTACGCGATCCACCGCCGCGGTCGCCCGCTGTCGATCCGCTGGGCGCTCGAACCGCTGCTCGGCCGCTACGTCAAGGGCTGGGCCGGCGACACGATCGACGTCATCGCGATCTTCGGCACCGTCTTCGGCATCGCGACCTCGCTCGGCCTCGGCGTGCAGCAGATCTCGGCGGGACTCGCGCACATCGGCGTCGTCGGTGAGTACGACAACCTCTTCCTCATCATCCTCATCGTCATCATCACGCTGCTCGCCACCACCTCGGTGGTCTCCGGCGTGGGCGCGGGCATCAAGTGGCTGTCGAACATCAACCTGACGATGGCTGGCGTCCTGCTCGTCACCGTGCTCGTGTTCGGACCCACGCTCTTCCTCTTCCAGAACTTCGTCGAATCCCTCGGCGTCTACCTCGCCAACGTGCTCGGCATGACCTTCGACATCGGCGCCTACACCGGTGAGGAGGGTGCCGAGTGGAACGCGTCGTGGACCCTCTTCTACTGGGGCTGGTGGATCTCGTGGGCACCGTTCGTCGGTGTCTTCATCGCCCGCATCTCGCGGGGCCGCACCGTGCGCGAGTTCATCGCCGGTGTCCTCCTCGTGCCCTCGCTCGTCGGGTTCTTCTGGTTCTCCGTCATGGGCGGAACCGGCATCTTCCGCCAGCTCTTCGGTGCCGGCGACCTCGTCGACCCGGAGGAGGGCGTCGTCGCCGAGCGTGTGCTCTTCGACGTCCTCGGCGATCTGCCGCTGGGCTCGATCCTCTCGGTCATCGCGATCATCCTCGTGGCGATCTTCTTCATCACGTCCTCGGACTCCGGTTCGCTCGTCGTCGACATGCTCGCCTCCGGCGGTCACCCGAACCCGCCGATCTGGTCGCGTGTGCTCTGGGCGCTGCTCGAGGGTGCGCTCGCGATCGCGCTGCTCACCGCCGGTGGTCTCACCGCGCTGCAAGCGGGGTCGCTGATCACAGCGCTGCCGTTCAGCATCATCCTCATCCTCGTGTGCATCTCGACGCTCAAGGCGTTCGGGAAGGAAGCGAAGCGCACGGCGGCGATCGAGCGCGCGGCGGCCTACCGGGCCGTCGGCGAGCACCTCGCCGATGACTTCGACGAGTACCTCGGCGACATCGTCGATGAGCGCATCGACTACCAGATCACCCGCAGCAAGGGACTCATCGAGCGTCAGCGCGAGAAGGTCGTGCGCAAGGACGACCCGCGGTCCGGCGGGGCGCGTTCCGGTGGGGCGCGCGACGGCGGGGCGCGTTCAGGTGGGGCGCGCGACGGCGGATCCGGCAAGGACACCGGGCGCAAGTTCAGTCTGCGCAAGGACGGTCCTGGTCGGGACGGTTCCGAGCGCGGTCAGTCCGGACGCGACGGCCTCGAGTAGAACCCGAATTCGGGATCTCAAGTCCGAGCGGCGGGGCCCGGCACTCGACTGAGCGGCCGGGACCTGGCGCGAGACGACGGGGCCCGCCACCAGCCGTGGTGCTCTGCCGAGACAGCCCGGCCCGGTCATCGGACCGCAGCGGCGGCCATGTGGATTCCTCACATGGCCGCCGTTCTCGTCTGCGCAGACGACCCGAAGTCTGCAGGGGCGGACGCGAACCCGGTGACCGCCTCGGCGAGTGCCCGGGCGGGGCGACCACCTCGGCGAGTGCCCGGGTACGGCTCACCCTGGTTTCGGCGGCTCACGTCATCACATGAGCCCTGGAAACCAGGGTGAGCCGCAACGGACGCATCCGCGGAGATGCCGGTCGGCCGACGACGGGCGTCCGACCACCGGGATGCGTGCGACCCGGCGGCCACCTCGGCGGGGGCGGACGCGAATCCGGCGGCCGCCTCGGCGGGAGCGGTCGTGAACCCGGCGGCCACCTCGGCGAGTGCCCGGGCAGGGCTCACCCTGGTTTCGGCGGCTCACGTCATCATATGAGCCCTGGAAACCAGGGTGAGCCGCAACGGACGCAGGCTCGCCCGGCGCGTCGCGGGGAAGAGGCCCCGGCGCGCAAGAGGGGACGAACTGCCCGACACCTCGCGGGGAAGGGGCACCCGGCGCGGACGCGGCGCCGAGCCACCCGACGCGAGTGCGGGTGACGGTCATTCGGCGCCGCACGGGGTTGGGCCGCCCTGTGCCACACGGGGAAGTATCACCCGGCGCCACAGGGGGACGGCCACCCGGCGCGAACGGGCGGTCGGGGCGGGGCGACCGACGGCGAGCAGGTCGGCGGATGTGCTTCAGTCGGCTGGGGAGAACCGAGTAGGGTGGAGGCACACGACCGCCACCGGACCGACCAAGGAGCCCACATGCCCATTGCCAGCCCCGATGTGTACGCCGAGATGATCGACCGGGCGAAGTCCCAGGGATTCGCCTACCCGGCGATCAACTGCACGTCCTCGCAGACGATCAACGCAGCGATCCGCGGATTCGCCGAGGCGGGATCCGACGGCATCATCCAGCTCTCGACCGGCGGCGCGGAGTACATCTCCGGCCCGACGATCAAGGACCGCGTGCGCGGAGCGATCGCGTTCTCCGCGTTCGCCAACGAGGTCGCCAAGAGCTACGACGTCAACATCGCCCTCCACACCGACCACGCCCCCAAGGACGCCGTCGAAGCCTGGGTCAAGCCCCTCCTCGAAGCCTCGACCGAACGCGTGAAGTCCGGCGGTCAGCCCTACTTCCAGTCGCACATGTGGGACGGTTCGGCCGTGCCGCTCGATGAGAACCTCACTCTCGCCGAGGAGCTGCTCGGCCTGGCGGCGGCTGCCAACGTCATCCTCGAGATCGAGGTGGGCGTCGTCGGAGGCGAAGAGGACGGCGTCGAGAACGAGATCAACGAACAGCTCTACACCACCGTCGAGGACGGTCTGGCCACGGTCCGCGCGCTCGGCACGGGGGAGAAGGGCCGGTACCTCACGGCGCTCACCTTCGGCAACGTCCACGGCGTCTACAAGCCCGGCAACGTCAAGCTCCGCCCCGAGCTCCTCGGCGAGATCCAGGCCGCCGTCGGCAAGGAGGTCGGCAAGGACAAGCCGTTCGACCTCGTCTTCCACGGCGGCTCGGGCTCGAGTGCTGAGGAGATCGCCGAGGCGGTCCGCCACGGAGTCGTGAAGATGAACGTCGACACCGACACCCAGTACGCGTTCACCCGTCCTGTCGCCGATCACATGTTCCGCCACTACGACGGCGTGCTCAAGATCGACGGCGAGGTCGGCAACAAGAAGGAATACGATCCGCGGTCGTACGGCAAGGCCGCCGAGGCGGGCATGGCCGCGCGCGTCGTCGAAGCCTGCGAGAACCTCGGGTCTGCCGGTACGAGCGTGAAGTGACGACACCCGGCGCCGACATGTCACGGGATTGAGTGGTCGCGCACGAACGACCCACGCCGCGGCAGACCGAAGGGCCTCGCTTCGCCATAGTGCGAAGCGAGGCCCTTCGGTGTGTTGGGAGGCGGTGTGCTGGGGGAGGCGGTGCGTCGGCGGAACGGTGCGCCCGGGGGAGCCGGTGTGTTGGGAGCCGGCGCGCTGGGAGCCGGTGTGCTCGGAGGCGAGCGGAGATCGAATCCCCGGGCCACCGTCCTACGGCGTTGAGAAGCCGGCGTCCTGCAGCAGTCTGACGGACTCCTCCGAGCTGAGGAACTTCACGAAGGCATCGGCCTGTTCCTGGTTCTCACTCGCCTTCACTGTGGCCGCGGGGTACTGGTTGACGACCTTGTCCGCACCGTCGAGGTCGACCTCGTCGACCGAGCCGTCGGCACGGGCGACATCGGTGACGTAGACGATGCCGGCGTCGGCCTGCCCGGCGCTCACCTTGCCGAGGACGTCGGTGACCGAGTTCTCCTCACTGGCGGGATCGAGCGTCACGCCGTTCTGGTCCGCCCACTTCTGCGTGGCCGCACCGCAGGGAACCTGGGGCGCGCAGACGACGAGATCATTGCCGGCGAAGTCCTGCGAACTCGCGATGTTCTTCGGGTTGCCGGGAGCCACAGCGAGCGTGAGCGTGTTCGAGGCGAAGACCTCGGGGGCTCCGGCGAGCAGGTCGGCGGTCTCGAGATCGTTCATCGTCTTCTCATCGGCGGTGGCGATGACATCGGCGGGAGCGCCTTCCGTGATCTGCGAGACGAGGTCGGAGGACCCGGCGAAGGAGAACGTCACGTCGACGTTGGGTTCGGTCTTCTTGAACTCGGCGGCGATCTCGTCGAAGACCTCGGTCAGCGACGCGGCGGCGAAGACGGTGAGCGTCGTCGACTCCGCGGAATCGGTCTGCGAGTCGGATCCGGACGCCCCGGTCGAGCAGGCGCTGAGGGTGAGCAGTGCGGCAGTGCACATGGCAATCAGTCTCTTCTTCATTGGGCCAATCTATCCGCATATGCGGAGAAAACACACAGGCAAGTCAGTATTTGAGATAGAAATGGAAAAGTTTTTCCGAAACTCCGTCGCTAGGCGGTCGGTTCGGTTCCGGCGGCGAACTCCCAGTGCTCATCGACCGGAGGCAGCGGGCGCGGACCGCGCACCCGCTCGAAGTCCCATGCCAGGCCGAGCAGCGTCGCATCCGTGTAGGCGGCGCCGGCGAAGGTGACGCCCACCGGCATCCTCGTCGACGCCATCGTTCCCATCGACGTCGTCACCGTGGGCACCCCGAGGTGGCGCAGCGCGAGGTTGCCGTTCGAGTAGTGCGTTCCGTTGCGCCATGCGAGGTCCGCCGAGGTGGGATCGCGATCGGCGTCGGCGCCTCCGACGTCCGCGTTCGCGGGGAAGACGACGGCGTCGAAGCCCTCATCGTCGAGCCAGTCCTCGAGCAGTCGGACGCGGAGGTCCTCGAGCTCCCCGAGCGCCTCGGCGAACCCGGGGATCGCGGTGATGTCGATGCCGGAGGGGTGGGCGCGGGCGACGGCGACGATGTCGTCGTAGCGGTTGAGGTTGTCGGCGACCTCCGGATAGCGATCGGGCAGCGCTCCGGCGGGCAGCGGGAAGAGGAGGGCCGGGTCCGCCTTGAGGAGGCTGTCCAGTGCCGGGTCCCCGTTCGCGCGGAGGAAGTCGTCCCAGCCGAAGGCGGGCAGGGTGGTGAATTCGTGTTCCATCCAGCCGTGGGGGAGGTCGGCCGCCTCGGCGAGCCTCTCGTGGGTCGGACTTGTGCCCTCGTACTCGTCGATGAGCGGGAAGTCGGTCTCGATGACCGTCGCCCCTGCCGCTTCGAGACGTGCCCGCGTGTCCTCCCACAGGGCGCGCACGTCGGGGTGGACCTCGATGATCGGATCCGCGCCGAGGTAGCGGCGAGGGGCCGCGAGCCGCGCCCCGGCGAGCATGCCGGGGCGGCCGATGACCCGGAAGTCCGCGGGACGCCACTCGCTCGGACGCGGCAGCGGGACGGCGGTCTGGAGACGCCAGAAGTCCCCGCGCGTCTCAGGGTCGTCGGCGACGAGGACATTGAGCACCTCGAGGAGGTCGGTGACGGACTTCGTGTGCGGGACGACGACGTCGCGGGTGGGGAACAGGGGCCAGTTCCCGCGCAGGGAGATGAGTCCGCGCGAGGGGGTGTAGGCGACGATGCCGTTGTTCGAGGCGGGGCTGCGGCCCGACGACACGGTCTCCTCCCCGAGGCCGAACTGGCAGAGTGAGGCGGCCACGGCGACGCCCGAGCCGTTCGACGACCCCGACGCGTAGGCGGCGGCGAGGAAATCCCGGTTGAAGGGACTCTCCGCGCGCCCGTAGAGACCGCGCTGCATGCCGCCGTCGGCCAGCGGCGGCATCGTCGTCTTGCCGATGAGAACTGCGCCCGCCGCGCGGAGGCGGGCGACTGAAAATGCGTCCCACCGGGCTTCGAGGTCGGCGAACGCCGGTGACCCTGCGGCGACCGTGAGGCCGGCGGCCATGAACGAGTCCTTGACGGTGAAGGGGATTCCCTCGAGAGGGCGGACTGTTCCGGCGGCGAGCCTGCGGTCGGACTCCGCAGCCTCGGCATGGGCCGCCGGGTTGTCGACGACGACGGCATTGAGCGCGGGATCGGCCGCGATGCGGGCGAGGTGGACATTCAGCAGCTCTGCGGCGGAGATCGCGCCCGCAGTCAGCTGTGCGCGGAGTTCGGCGATCGTGATGGTCGGCGGCACTGGGGTCATCATTGCTCCCGGTCTCAATGGCGATGTCAGTCATTGACTGAAAATTCAGTCAGTATTACGATAGCCGACACAATGACGTTTCCAAAGGAGTGAGATGGCGAACTCAGCACAACGACGTGCGCAGACCCCGGGCGCAGCCTGCGACATGGGAGGGAAGGCGGACCGGTTCGGTCGCGTCGAACGCGCAGGCGTCGACTTCGTCCCGATCGCGGCGCGTCGATCGACGCCGGGAAACCTCTTCCGCGTCTTCGTCGGCGGCAACCTCGCCCTGTCCGTGGTGATCTTCGGGTGGCTGCCGATCTCCTTCGGGCTCAGCTTCTGGCAGGCGGTTGCCTCGAGCGCCGTCGGTCTCGTCATCGGGCTCGGACTCATGGTGCCGATGACGCTGCTGGGCACCCGCACCGGAACGAACAATCCCGTCTCCAGCGGCGCCCACTTCGGGATGCGTGGGCGCCTGCTCGGATCGACGCTGACGCTCCTCTTCGCCATCGCCTATGCGGCGATCGCCGTGTGGACCTCCGGGGAGGCGCTCGTCGCCGGAGCGCACCGCCTCTTCGGGACCGCGCAGAACGACACGGCGTTCCTCATCGGCTACGCGATCATCGCCGTCGAGGTCGTGCTCATCGCCCTCTTCGGGCATGGGACGATCGTCGCCCTGCAGAAGGTCATCATCCCCGTCGCCGGCATCCTGCTCTGCCTCGGCGTCGTCGCCTATGCTCCCGGGTTCGATCCTGCGGCGCCGGCCGAGGGCTACCTTCTCGGCGACTTCTGGCCGACGTGGCTCTTCGCGGTGACGATCTCGATCGGCGGTCCCCTCTCCTATGCGCCGTCGGTCGGCGACTACACGCGACGGATCTCGCCGCAGAGATTCAGCGACCGGCAGGTGGCTCTGGCAGCCTCGGCGGGGATCTTCACCGGCCTCTTCGCGACCGCGGTCTTCGGTGCGTTCACCGCTTCGACGTTCCCAGCACTCTCGGAGTCCTATGTCGCCGACCTCGTCGCCGCCGCCCCGACCTGGTATCTCGTCCCACTGCTCGTGCTCGCCGTCTTCGGCGGCTTCGGTCAGGGCGTCATCAATATCTACGCCAGTGGACTCGACCTCGAATCGATCATCCCCCGCCTCTCGCGCACCCAGACGACGCTGATCACCTCGGGCATCGCCGTCGTCGTCATGTACCTCGGAGTCATCGCCACCGATGCGATCTCCTCGATCACCGCGATGACCGTCGTGCTCAACGCCTTCGCCGGAACGTGGGTCGTCATCAACGGCATCGGCTTCCTCGTCGCCCGTCGGGGCCGCTACGACCCGGTCGCCCTTCAGCGGTTCGGATTCGGGCTGAGCGGCGGACGGTACTGGTTCTCCCGCGGCTGGAATCTGCGGGCGGTCATCCCGTTCCTCGGCGGCGCGACCGCGGGCCTCCTCACCGTGCAGAACGAGCTCTACGCGGCACCGCTGGCCGACGTCGCCGGTGGCGTGGACATCAGCCTGCCGGTCTCGATGATCGTCGGCGGGGGACTCTATTTGTGTGCGCTGCGGGTGTGGCCGGAGACTGGTGTCGACGACGACGCACCGGCGCCCGCCGAGGAGGCACGCCGATGAGAGAGGCGGGGCCGACCATGGCGAAACCGGATGCAAGCGCGCGGATCCTCGAAGCCACCCGCGAGGAGATCGCGGAGAACGGAGTGCGCGGGCTGCGGGTGCAGAACGTCGCGAAACGAGCCGGCGTCTCCCTGGGACTCGTCTACTACCACTTCGAGGACCGCGCAGGCCTGCTCACGGCCACAATCGACTCCGTCAACCAGGCCGTTGAAGAGCGTGTGCTCCACCCGGCGACCGATGACGACGACGTCGACACCATCATCGACCAGCTCGTCGGCGAGGTCGGTGACGCAGCCGGCCTCCGGGGGGATTCCGTCGTCTGGAACGAGATCCGCGCGATCGCCGTCTTCGAAGCCGAACTCCGCGACCCGCTGGCCGCGACGACACAGGAGTGGGAGAAGCGCTTCGGTCCGCTCCTGCGCTCCCTCGGCCTCACCGAGGCGGTCGTGGCCGAGACTGCGACCCTGCTCACCGTCCTCGTCGAGGGGATCTCGGGACGGTGGCTGAGCGACCAGCTCGACACCGCCGAGGCGCAGCGGCTCATCCGCCGCGGCGCCGCCTCCATCCTCGATGCGGCGACCGCCCGCGAGACCACCCGCGAATCTGCGGCGACCGCCCCACCGGCGACCGCCGAGACCACCACGCAGCCGACCAGCACGGCGACACCACAGACACCCCAAGGATGACGAGATGACGAACACCGATACGACGACAGCGACCGCCGCTCCCGTGGACGGCTCGAGCCCGCACTGGCGGATGCCGAGCGAAACCGCCCCGCACGATCGCGTCTACATGGCGTTCCCGCCCCGCGGACAGTCCTTCGGCGATGCCGAGGACGCCCGGCGGGCGTGGACGGTCGTCGCCCACGCGACCCAGGACTTCGTGCCCGTGACGATGGTCGTCGACCCCGATGACCGAGCCGCCGCCGAGGCAATGCTGTCGGCGGACATCGAACTGCTCACCGCGCCGCTCGACGATGCGTGGATGCGCGACATCGGACCGACCTTCGTCATCGGCGACGGCGGCCGCCGCGGCGCAGTGGACTGGACATTCAACGGGTGGGGTCGGCAGGAATGGGCGCGGTGGGGCAAGGACAGGGAGATCGGTCTTATCGTTGCCGCACATGCCGGCGCCGAGGTGGTCGATTCCGAGCTCGTCAACGAGGGCGGCGGGATCCACGTCGACGGGGCGGGGACCGTGCTCGTCACCGACACCGTCCAACTCGACCGCTTCCGCAACCCGAGCTGGTCACGGGATGAGATCGAGGCGGAGCTGCGGCGCACCCTCGGCGTCGACCGCACGATCTGGTTCCCGCGCGGACTCCACCGGGACTCGCAGCGCTTCGGCACCCGCGGTCATATCGACATCGTCGCGACCCTGCCGGACGAGCACACGGTGCTCATCCACCGGCAGCGGGATCCCCGTCACCCGGACCACCACCTGGGCCCCGTCTACGACGAGGTCCTCGCCGCCGCCTCGGCGCGTGACGGTCAGGAGTGGAAAGTCATCGAGCTCGACGCTCCCGAGCGGATCCGCGACGAGGAGGGGTGGACGGACTACAGCTACGTCAATCACCTCGTCACCAACGGGGCGGTCATCGCATGCACCTTCGACGACCCCAACGATGCCCTGGCACTCGACCGTCTCGCCGAGGCGTACCCGGGTCGCGAGATCGTCGGTGTCGATGCCCGGAACATCTTCGCCTACGGCGGCGGGATCCACTGCATCACCCAGCACCTGCCCGCAGTCTGAGTCGAGACGGCACGAGGCCCGGGACGCCATTGTCCCGGGCCTCGTCGTCTCTGTGCTGCTCCGACAGCCGGTGCGCGCGGTGCAGCGCGGCGCCGTGCGAGCAGTTCAGGGCACTCAGGTGGTGCAGTTCCCTGCTCGCACCGCGCGGCACTCAGCCCTGCGGCACCTGCTCGCCGGCCTTCATCCTCGCCCAGCGCTCCTCCCAGAACGTCGCATTCCTGATGCCGACGGCCTTGGGGTCGAACTCGGGGTCGAGGCCGAGCTTCTGCTGCCGCTCGAAGTCCCGCAGCAGCTTGAACGCCGGCTGCTGGAGGATGAGGATGCCGACGATGTTGAGCCACGCCATGGCACCGACGCCGATGTCGCCGAGCGCCCACGCATCGCTGGGGTTGTCGTTCATCACGCCGATGGCGACGGCGATGAGGATGAGCACCTGCAGGGCGCGGGTGCCGATCGTGAGGAACACGGGGTTCTTGAACTTGCCGAGCAGGTAGACGAGGTTCGTCTCCGCCATGTAGTAGTAGGCGACGATCGTCGTGAGCGCGAAGAGGAAGATCGAGATCGCGATGAAGCTCGCGCCGATGCCCGGGAAGATCGAGTCGAGACCCGACTGCGGCCAGCCCTCGCCCGGCGTCGTCTCGAGGGACTCGACGAGCTGCCCGCGACCCGAGCCGATGATCTCGCCTTCGGGGCTGAGCACGCGGTACATGCCGGTCGACAGGATCATGAAGGCCGTGGCCGAGCAGACGAAGAGGGTGTCGATGTAGACCGAACCGGCCTGGACGAGCCCCTGCTTGGTCGGGTGGGACACCTCGGCGGCGGCAGCGGCGTGGGGACCGGTGCCCTGACCGGCCTCGTTGGAGTAGATGCCGCGCTGGACGCCCCACTGGACGGCGAGGCCCATGATGCCGCCGAAGGCCGCCTGCGTGCTCGTGTCGATGCCGAACGCGGACTTGAAGATCAGCTCGATGACGGGCACGATCTGGTCGGCGTTGAGGAAGGTCACCGCGATCGCGGCGATGATGTAGATGAGGGCCATGAACGGCACGGCCAGCGACGCGAAGTGCGCGATGCGCTTGACGCCGCCGATGACGATGAAGGCCATGATGACGACGAGGGCGAGGGCCGTGACCCAGGTCGGCAGGTTCCATGCGTTCGTCACCGCACCGCCGATGGCCCGCGACTGGACGCCGGGCAGGAGGAACGACATCGCGAGGACCGTGACGGCGGCGAAGATGAAGCCGTAGACCTTGAAGAACTTCCCGAAGCGCGTGTACTCGTAGCACTTCTCGAGGTAGAAGGCCGGACCGCCGCGGTACTCACCGGTCTTGGGGTCCTTCTCCTTGTACGTCTGGCCCAGCGTCGACTCGACGTAGGAGGTCGAGGCGCCGAGGAGGGCGGAGATCCACATCCACACGACGGCACCGGGCCCGCCGAAGCCGATCGCCGTGGCGACACCGGCGATGTTGCCGACGCCGACGCGTCCGGCCAGCGACATCGACAGCGCCTGGAACGACGAGACGCCGTCCTCGGAGCTCTTGCCCCGGAACATCTGCGTGAAGATCGACTTGATCTTGCGGATCTGGACGGCGCGGGACCGGATGGTGAAGTAGACACCGGCACCGAGGCAGAGGTACACGAGTGCGGATGACCAGATGATCCCATTGAGCCATTCGATGACTGCGGACACGTTCTTCCAATCGTTGTTTCGTCGGCGGGTGCCGAGGCGGCGGGGGCAGCAGCTGCGCCACGTCGCAAGGAACCTTACCCAAGAGAATGATGTGGCTTGGCTGTGAGCCACCTCATAAGTGAAGCCGATTGTGAGCTGGGACGCAAATTCGCCGGTGAGGCCCGTCGATTCGCGGATCGCGAGGTTGCGAAATGGTTTCGACATCAACCATTTTCTGTGGGGCAGTTCACTATTTGGGACGGTATCCGTAAGATGTGACCCGGATCTCTCCGAGCAAAGACGACACGGAGAGCACACGTGGAAGACAGGAACACAATGAATCGTCGAACTGGTGTGAAGGCCGCAGCGCTCGCTGCCGCCGGCGCCCTGCTTCTCTCGGCATGCTCGACCTCGACCACCGGCAGCGACGCCGGTGGCGACGGCAGCGCGCTGACAGTCGGCACCACCGACAAAGTGGTCGCACTCGACCCGGCCGGAGCGTACGACAACGGCTCCTCACTCGTCGAGCAGCAGATCTATCCGTACATCCTCGCCTACAAGCCCGGCACCGCCGAGCTCAATCCCTCGATCGCCGAATCGGCCGACTTCACCGAGCCGAAGAAGTACGAGGTCAAGCTCAAGGACGGGCTCAAATACGCCAACGGCAACGACCTCACCTCCTCTGATGTGAAGTTCTCCTTCGACCGCCAGCTCAAGATCCAGGACCCCAACGGACCGTCGTCCCTCCTCGGCGGCCTCGAATCGGTCGAGACCCCCGACGACAAGACGGTCGTGTTCAACCTCAAGCGGGAGAACGACCAGACCTGGCCGGGCGTGCTCGCCTCGGCGGCGGGACCGATCGTCGATGAGGACGTCTTCTCGCCCGACGCGCTCACCCCGGACCAGGAGATCGTCGACGGCAAGGCGTTCTCCGGTCCGTACACGATCGACAGCTTCAAGTTCAACGAGCTCATCACGTACAAGGCGTACCCGGACTATCAGGGATACGTCGAGCCGGCGAAGACCGACAGCGTGCAGATGCGGTACTACTCCGACGCGAACAACATGAAGCTCGACGTCCAGAAGGGCACGATCGACGTCGCGTGGCGCTCACTGTCGGCGACCGACATCGAGGATCTCGGCAAGGACGAGAACCTCACCGTCCACAAGGGCCCCGGCGGGGAGATCCGCTACATCGTCTACAACATGGACACGATGCCCTTCGGCGCGAAGACCGACGACCCCGACGAGAAGAAGGCGCTGGCCGTGCGCCAGGCGATGGCCGACTCGATCGACCGTCAGGCGATCGCGAGCCAGGTCTACAAGGACACCTACACCCCGCTCTACTCCTTCGTCCCCGACGGGCTGCCGGGGGCGAACGAGGCGCTCAAGTCCGCGTACGGCGACGGCCAGGGCGGAGCGGACGTCGAGAAGGCGAAGAAGGCCCTCGAGGATGCGGGAGTGCAGACGCCCGTCGACCTCAACCTCCAGTACAACCCCGACCACTACGGTCCGTCCTCGGGCGATGAGTACGCGCTCATCAAGGATCAGCTCGACAAGACGGGGCTGTTCAACGTCAACCTCCAGTCGACGGAATGGGTCCAGTACTCCGAGGACCGCACCTCCGACGTCTACCCGATGTACCAGCTCGGGTGGTTCCCCGACTACTCGGACGCCGACAACTACCTCGTGCCGTTCTTCTACGACACGGATGAGACGCCGAGCTTCCTCGCCAACCACTTCCGTGACGACCAGATCAACAAGGAGCTCACGGATCAGGCGTCGATCGCCGACAAGGCCGAACGCGAGAAGCAGCTCGGCACGATCCAGGATCAGCTCTCCGAGCAGCTGCCGACGCTGCCGCTGCTCCAGGGCAACCAGATCGCCGTGTCCGGCAAGGACGTCAAGGGCGTCGAGGAGACCCTCGACCCCGCGTTCCAGTTCCGCTTGGCGCTGCTGAGCAAGTGAGCACCACGCGACTCGTGACCCGTCCCGGCCCGCGCCGAGGCGGCACCGAGCAGCGACGGTCACATCCCTGACCGTCGCCACCGAGGTGCAGGTGAGCCGACCGCTCGCCTGCACCTCGGTGACGCGTGCGCCCGGCGGCGCATCCGCGACTCCGCTCAGTCACGACGGCGATCCTGTCACGACGACATCTCGAAGGAACCATGTCTGCAGCCATCAGCCAACCCGAGGCGGCCGAGCCGACCGCCGCGGTCAAGAAGGCCCCGGGGAGCGGCCTGGGACGCTACGTCCTCATCCGCTTCCTCCTCATCATCCCGACCATCTTCATCCTCACCACTCTGGTGTTCTTCCTCATGCGGATCACCGGCGACCCGATCACCGCGGCACTCGGCGGACGCCTGACCCGGGAGCAGCTGGCCGAACGCGTCGCCGCCGCCGGCTACGACCGGCCGATCCTCGTCCAGTACTTCGAGTACATGGGCAACCTGCTCCGCGGTGACTTCGGGACCACCGTCTCCGACGGCCAGCCCGTCACCGAGGTGCTCCTCACCTACGGGGCGGCGACCGTCGAGCTCGTCTTCTACGCCCTCATCGTCGCGTTCATCATCGGCATCCCCTTCGGCATGATCGCCGCGTACAAGCGCGACAAGACCCCCGATGCGGTGCTGCGCATCCTCGCGATCCTCGGCTATGCGACCCCCGTGTTCTTCGCCGGCATGATCCTCAAGCTCGTCTTCGGCGTCTTCTGGCCGATCCTCCCGGTGGCCGGTCGGGGCACGACGGAGACCGAATACATCATGTCCGGGGTCGTCGATCCCACCCGCTTCTACATCATCGACGCGATCCGCATCGGCAACTTCGAAGTCCTCGGCGACGTCCTCGCCCACGCGGTCCTCCCGGCCGTGGCGCTCGGCATCCTCACTGCCGGGGTCTTCCTCCGTCTCGTGCGCACGAACCTCATCGGCACGCTCGGCCAGCAGTACATCGACTCCGGCCGCTCCCGTGGAATCTCCGAGTTCCGCCTCGTCACGAAGCACGCCTACCGGCCCGCGCTGATCCCCATCATCACCGTCATGGGCATGCAGATCGCGCTCATGCTCGCCGGCGCCGTGCTCACCGAGACGACGTTCGAATGGAAGGGCCTCGGCTTCAAGCTCGCCGAGTACCTCACGGCCCGCGACTTCGTCGCCGTCCAGGGCATCGTCGTGTTCCTCGCCGTCATCGTGGCGTTCACGAACTTCCTCGTCGACGTCATCGCCGCCTTCATCGACCCCCGAGTGAGGTACTGATGTCCGCATCCCACCCGGAGAAGACCGGGATCACCGAAGCGCCGGAGAGCGCCCAGGAGACCTTCGCCGAGGCGGCCCCCGGCACCGGTGTCCCCGCCGTCGTCCTCGATGAGAAGGCGAAGAAGTCGTGGTTCAACCGGCTGCCCATCGTCTCCCATCTGCGTCAGTCCGTCGGCCTGCAGCGCGGCATGCTCATCACGGGTCTCGTGCTCTGCGGGCTCGTGCTCATCTGCGCGGTCTTCGCCCCGCTCATCGCCCCGTACGGCTACAACCAGCTCGGCACCTCCGAGGGGAACTTCGGGGCCACGCTGCCGCCGAGCGCCGAGCACATCTGGGGCACGACCGTCGGCGGCTATGACGTGTTCTCCCGGGTCATCTGGGGAGCCCAGACCGCGGTCGCCGTCATCGTGGTCGCCGTCGTCGCCTCCCTCTTCCTCGGCGTCGCCCTCGGCCTGATCTCCGGCTACCTCGGCGGTTGGCTCGACCGGATCCTCGTCGTCATCGCCGACGCCGTCTACGCGTTCCCGACCCTGCTGCTCGCGCTCGTCATGGCGATCGCGATCTCCGGGGGACAGTCGAGCGCCTGGGGCGGCATCGCCGCTGCCGCGCTGTCCATCACCGTCGTCTTCATCCCGCAGTACTTCCGCGTCGTCCGCGCCGAGACCCTGCGGCTGAAGGCCGAGCCCTTCGTCGAATCGGCGATCGTCCTCGGGGCGTCGAAGACGCGGATCATCGGCAAGCACATCTTCCGCAACGCGACGCGCACGCTGCCGCTGATCTTCACCCTCAACTCGTCCGAGGCGATCCTCACCCTCGCCGGACTCGGGTTCCTCGGTTTCGGCATCGAACCCACCTCGGCGGCGGAATGGGGCTACGACCTCAACAAGGCGCTGCCCGACGTCACGAGCGGCGTGTGGTGGACCTCGGTCTACCCGGGTCTGGCGATCGTGCTCACGGTGCTCGGCTTCACGCTCGTCGGGGAGTCGATGAACGACCTCAACGACCCGCGCCTGCGGGTGCGGCGGAAGGCGAAGACGAAGGCCGGCGCCGCCGGTGCACGCGATCGAAAGGCCGAAGCATGAGCGCCCATCAGACAGGCAGCGGAACGACAGGGTCGGGACCGATCCTCGACGTCGACCACCTCGACGTCACCTTCTCCACCGACGCCGGTGACGTCCACGCGGTCAAGGACCTCTCGCTCGAGGTGCGTCCCGGCGAAGTGCTCGCGATCGTCGGCGAATCCGGCTCGGGCAAGACCGTGACCGCCCGTTCGATCCTCGGGCTGCTGCCGGAGACCGCGCAGCGCTCGGGTGCCGTCGTGCTCTCGGGGAGCAACGTGCTCAGCGTCGCCCCCGAGCAGCTGCGGCAGATGCGCGGCTCCGATGTCGCGATGGTCTTCCAGGAACCCTCGACGGCGCTCAACCCCGTGTTCACGGTGGGCTGGCAGATCGCCGAGGGGCTGCGCGCCCATCATCGGCGGGCGAGCCGGTCCGAGCTCAGGACCAAGGCGATCGCGGCGATGGAGCAGGTCGGGATCCCCGATGCCGCCCACCGCTTCGACTACTATCCGCACCAGTTCTCCGGCGGTCAGAAGCAGCGCATCGTCATCGCGATGGCGCTGGCGCTCGGGGCCAAGCTCATCGTCGCCGACGAGCCGACGACCGCCCTCGACGTCACGGTCCAGGCCGAGATCCTCGACCTGCTCCGCGACCTGCGCGACACCACGGGCACCGCGATCGTCCTCATCACCCACAACATGGGCGTCGTCGCCGACCTCGCCGACCGGGTGGCCGTGATGTACCGCGGGGACCTCATCGAGGTCTCCCCGGTGGACACGCTCTTCAGCGACCCGAAGGAGCAGTACACGCGCGACCTGCTCGCCGCCGTGCCGAAGCTCGGCTCAACCGTCGCCGGCAGCCGGAAGGCCGCCGTCGTCGACGAGCGGAACCGGGCGACCGCGCCTGCCGCAGGGGAGGAGCGGGACCCGGCGACCGCCTCGGCGTCCACGCCCACCTCGGTCGAACGCGACGGCGATGCCACCGCCTCGGCGAGGGAGCCCGTCGTCGTCGCGAAGGACCTCGACATCGTCTACCCCGGCGGCATCGGGCGGCCGGACTTCCATGCCGTGAGCGCGGTGAGCTTCGACATCAGAGCCGGCGAGGTCTACGGCCTCGTCGGTGAGTCGGGGTCGGGCAAGACGACGATCGGCCGGGCCATCGCCGGTCTGACGAGGGCCAGCGGCGGGAGCCTCAGCGTCCTCGGGCACGAGATGGTCGGGTTCAAGGAGGGCGGCTTCCGTCCGATCCGCAGACGCATCGGGTTCGTCTTCCAGGACCCGGCGGCGTCGTTCAACCCGCACCTGACGATCGGGGAGTGCATCGCTGAGCCGTTCGCGATCCATCGTCGCGAGATGACCGCGCGCGATCGGCAGTCCCGGGTGCTCGAGCTCCTCGACTCCGTGCAGCTGCCGGCGGAGTACGCGGGGCGCTACCCGCACGAGCTCTCCGGCGGTCAGCGGCAGCGGGCGTCGCTCGCGCGGGGTCTCGCGCTCGACCCCGAGCTGCTCATCGCCGATGAGCCGACCTCGGCCCTCGACGTGTCGGTGCAGGCGAAGGTCCTCGAACTCTTCGTCGAGCTGCAGAACCGGTTCGACTTCGCGGCGCTCTTCATCAGCCACGACCTCGCCGTCGTCGACATGCTCTCGGATCGCATCGGCGTGCTCTACCATGGCCGACTGCTCGAGGAGGGGACCGGCGAGCAGGTGCTCGGGGCGCCGAGCAACGACTACACGAAGCGGCTCATCGCGTCCCTGCCGGTGCCCGACCCGGCCGAGCAGAAGGAGCGGCGCGAGCTCGCGCGGCAGCTGCGGGTCGCCTCAGGGGCGTAGCGCAGCAGCCGCTTTACGGGCGCTGGACCACACAGTGTGGCCCAGCGCCCGGAAGGCGGCTGAATGGCAGAGCGGCAGGGTCGTCGAGCGGCGGGGTTGTCGAGCGGCGGGGCTGCTGAGAAACAGAGCTGCTTCGCGGACGGTCCTACTTGCCGTCGGAGATGAAGTCGAGCATGCCCGCCTCGTTGACGGGCAGCGCGAGGAGACGGTCGAGTTCGGCGTCGTCGGCGTCGATGCCGACGATGCGCAGCGCGTAGAGCGTGAACTCGCGCTCGATCTGGTCGGAGTCGAGCTCACCGCCGGGACGGAACCAGATCGAGAGGGAGTTGCAGATCGAGAGGATCGCCCGGGTCGCGAGCTGCGCGTGGCTGACCCGGAACGCACCCGAGTCGATGCCCGCCTGGATGATGTCGCCGAGGATGTCCCTGGCCTCCCGCTGCAGCGTCTTGATCCGGGCGGCGTTCTCTCCGCCCAGGCGCTCGGTGTCGCGCAGCAGGACCGTGGAGACGGAGACGTTGGCCATGCGGTAGCGGGAGAGGTAGCGCACGGAGACCGCGAGCTGATCGACGGGATCGTCGTCGACCTCGGCGATGACGGCCCGACTGTGCTCGATGTACCACGTGTAGGCTGCGTGGACGAGTTCGTAGAGGGCTTCCTGCTTCGACGGGAAGTAGTAGTAGAGGGCGGAGAGGCTCAGCCCCGCCGCCTGGGCGATATCGCGGATCGACGCACCGTCGAAGCCCTTCGTCGCGAAGGTGTCGCGGGCCGACCGGAGGATGTTGTTGCGGCCGTTCGTTGCTCTCACGTGACCACGCTCCTCGGTCATTGGGGATCGAACATTCTTTCAAGTGGGTTCACTCGCCCCTCGACAATACCGCAGAACCTCACTGTGAGGACCGTCACCCTGCAACTTCGGAATGATTAAAGTTTCAAGCATGTTGTCAGTCGGTGGAGCCGTCGTCATCTCCGGCGCCGGCCCGGTTCCGGCGGCGGATGTCGCCGGTCCACTGCTCACCATCGACAGACAGCGAAGGACATTCATGCTCAAGGTCGCGATCATTCCCGGCACCAACCGTCCCCAGGCCCTCAACCCGCAGGTCGTCGCCTGGGTCAAGGACCAGCTCGACGCCCGAGACGACATCACCGCCGAGGTCGTCCACTTCGCCGACTTCGACCTCCCCCTCCTCGACGAGGTCATCCCCGCCGGTGCCCAGATGTACGCGAACGCCCACACCAAGGCCTGGGCGGCGAAGCTCGACGAGTTCGACGCCTTCATCTTCGTCACGCCTGAGTACAACCACTCGATCTCCGGCTCGCTGAAGAACGCACTCGACTTCGTCGCCGCCGAGTTCAACCACAAGGTCGCCGGCATCGTCAACTACGGAGCCGACAAGGGCGTGCGCGCGGCCGAGCACCTGCGCCACATCCTCGCCAACTACAAGGTCGCCGTCGTCCGCGACCAGGCCTCCTTCAGCATCTTCACCGATGTCACTGACGGCACCTTCACGCCCACCGAGGTGTCCGCCGCACCGTTCGCCTCGATGGTCGATGACCTCGTCGCCTGGGGCGGCGCGCTCAAGGGCGTCCGCGAGGACGCCGCCTCCGTCACCGTCTGAGCGAATCACCCAGCCCGCCTGCCGTGTCCGCGGCCGGCGGGCTGTGTCGTGTCCGGACGACCTCGCCGAGGCGGCCGGACCTCGGCGCCGGGAACGCCGGTGGCCGCGGGCGGCCGGGCACCACCTCGGCGAGTGACCCCCTGTGATCTGGGCGACACCGCTGGGGTAGGGTCGGATCAGTGAACGATCGCTCAGCGCCGGACCCGGCGCCGTGATCCCCGCCGTCCCCGACGCGAAGGAATCCCATGGACATCACAGACACAGTCGCCCTTGTCACCGGCGGAGCCTCGGGGCTCGGCCGCGCCACCACGGAGACGCTGCTCGCCGGCGGGGCGCAGGTCGTCATGGTCGACCTCAACGCCGAGGTGGGGGAGCAGGTGGCCCGCGAACTCGGCGACCGTGCCCACTTCGTCGCCGCTGACGTCACCGACGAAGCACAGGTGCAGGCAGCCGTCGACACGGCCACCGCGCTCGGCTCCCTGCGCATCGTCGTCAACTGCGCGGGCGTGGCGACCCCGGGCAAGCTCGTGTCGAAGAAGGGCCCGCTGCCCCTCGACGCGTTCACCAAGGTCCTCGCCATCAACGTCGTCGGCACCGTCAACGTCTGCCGCCTCGCCGCCGCCGCAATGCAGCAGGAGGAGCCGGTCGGCGAAGAGCGCGGCGTCATCGTCAACACCGCCTCGGTCGCGGCGTTCGACGGCCAGATCGGACAGATCGCCTACTCCGCGTCGAAGGGCGCGGTGGCCGCGGTGACCCTTCCGATGGCGCGCGAACTCGCCGCCTCGCTCATCCGCGTCGTCACGATCGCCCCCGGCATCTTCGAGACGCCGATGATGGCAGGACTGCCCGCCGAGGCGCAGGAATCGCTGGGGAAGTCCGTGCCCCACCCCGCGCGGCTGGGCAAGCCCGCCGAATACGCCCAGCTCGTCGAATCGATCGTCGCGAACCCGATGCTCAACGGAGAGACGATCCGCCTCGACGGCGCGATCCGCATGGCGCCGAAGTGATCTGAGGTCAGCGGGACTCGTTGACGAGCAGGGCGAGCTGGACGCGGGTGCTCACCTCGAGCTTGTCGAAGATCCTCGCGAGGTGGGTCTTCACGGTCGCTGTCGAGACGAAGAGCGACCGCGCCACCTGGGCGTTCGTCATGCCGCTCGCCACCGCCTCGGCGATCTCCCGTTCCCTCGCGGTCAGCGCCGCGAGCGGATCGGGGCGATTCGGCTGGGCAGGATTCCGCATGCTGCCCGGGCCGCCCTGACCGGTCGACCGTCCGAAGGCTCCGGCAAGGAACGCGTCGTCACGGCCGGTGCTGCTGCCGGCGGTCGGGACCCCGTCCTGCCGCTGCGGTGCGCGGCCGTCAGCCGATCGCGCCTGGTCGAGCAGCGAATCCATCACTCCGGGTGAGAGCGTGCGCGTGCCGCCGGCGGCGGCGCGCACCGCGTTGATGAGCTCATCGGGCGGGGTGTCCTTGAGGATGTAGCCGGCGGCCCCAGCGCGCAGCGCCTCGTGGACGAATTCGTCGGTGCCGAACGCGGTGAGGACGAGCACCTCGGGGCGGTCGGCCTGCGCCATGAGCGTGCGGGTCGCCGCGAGCCCGTCCATGACCGGCATCCGCAGGTCCATGAGGATGAGATCGGGAGCGAGCTCACGGGAGAGGGCGACGGCCTCCTCGCCGTTGGTCGCCTCGGCGACGATCTCTATGTCCTTCGCGGCGCCGAGGAGGAGCGTGAGTCCCGAGCGCATGAGCGACTCGTCGTCGGCGATGATGATCCTCAGGCTCATGCGGTCTCCTCGGTCGACGGGGCGGAGGCGGGGCGGGCGGTGGGCCGCTGGTCGGGCACCGCGCGTTCGAGACTCGACCGTCCGTGCTCCTCGGTCTCCGGGTCGGCGCTGTCGCGGGTCTGCCGCGCGCTGTCGTCAGCGGGTGCGGAATCCGGTGAGGCGCTGAGTCCGGGCGCGGGAATCCGCGCGCGGAGGACGAAATCGGGTCCGGTGGTGACCGTGAGGTCGCCGCCCATCGCCTCCATCCGCTCGCGCAGGCCGAGCAGTCCGAGCCCGGATCCGGCGATCGGCGACATCTGAGGCGGCACCGCGGTGCTGCGTCCGGCGCCGACGGCACGGTGGCGCGTCACCGGGTTGCTCGCGGTGAGCAGCAGGGCGTCTCCTGTGGCGTCGACGGCGACGGTGATCGTCAGCCGCGCGCCGGGCGCGTGCTTGACGGCGTTTGTCATCGCCTCCTGGACGAAGCGGTAGATCGTCGTGCGTTCAAGGGCGCCGAGGCTGTGGAGCGATGCGGCGGTGAGCGGCGGTTCGTAGACGAGGTCGACGCTGTCCGCACGGCCGCGGACGAGTGGTTCGAGGTCGGGATCGACGACGGTGCCCTGGTCGTCGCCGCGCAGCATCGTCAGCACTTCGCGCAGTTCGACGCCGGAGCGGCGGGCGCTGTCGGCGATGAGCCTGGCACTCTCGCGCACCGACGCCGGGTCGAGATCCTCGCGGACGGAGAGCGCACCGGAGTACATCGCGATGACGCTGAGGTGGTGTGACAGGGAGTCGTGCATGTCGCGGGCGATGCTCCGGCGCACCTCGGCGATCGCCCGCTCCTGCCGGGACTGCCCGCGCAGGAGTGTCTGGGCGGCGGAGTCGATGAAGCCCTGCTCACGGGCACCGCGGATGACGCCGATGACGACGATGATCGACAGGGACGACAGATTGAAGAGGTAGACGGGCAGCTGGAAGCCGCCGAGGGCCGTGGGGGTGATGACGTAGGCGAAGGTGAGTGCGGCGATCGAGACGAGGAGCGTCGAGATGGTGAGGAGCCAGTTGCGCCGCGCGCACAGCGTGATCATCAGCAGCCCCGACGACGCGATTCCGAGGACTCCGATGGTTCCGAAGGCGACGCCGATGAGACCGAGCGTGACGGGAATCCACCCTCCGGTGTGCCGCTGCAGGGATTCGACCGATCCGTCCCGGTCGAGGAACGTCTCGCCTCCGCGGCCACTCGTCGACAGGAATTCCCGGAGCTTCTCAGCCGCCAGGACTTTGGGCCTCAGCGTCGAGCGGGGAACGGTCCGCCCGTCGAGCCAGAGGACGATGGGCAGGCAGGCCAGGGAGATCGCCCCGAAGACGATGTGGATGGTGATCTCGGCGTTTCGGCTGAATTCGTCGACAGCGGGATCGTTCGGGTTCGACCAGTTGGCGGCAATGAGACCGGCAACGATGAGTGCGCCGATGACGAAGCAGATCGTCGTCCAGAGGGCGGCGCGGAAGAAACGGTGGTGGCGGGCGCGAAAGGGCACCCTTCGACGATACCCGGGCGGTCGCCTCGGCGAGGTCAGCCGAAAGGATGAGAATGTCCATGCCGATGACGGACAGCGGCCACGGGCGGACCGTGGAACGGTGGAGAGCATGAGCCCTCGAATCCCCACCGCGTATCTGCGTCTGCTCCGCGATCTGCCGGGCAACCGCTGGTTCAAGCCCGCCCTCCTCGTCGGGCTTGCCGCACTGTACTACCTCGTCTTCCTCGTCGGACTCCTCACCGTCGTCGCCGTCTGGTTGGGACTCAGTGCCGACGATGTCGACACCGCCGTCGCCGGCATCGACGATCTCAACACGGTGACGGGTCTCCTCACGATGCTGCTGTCCGTCATCCTCATGTGGCCGACCCTCGAACTGGCGATGCTCACCGTCTACCAGCGCTGGTTCTTCCCGCTCATCTCCGTGCGGAGGAGCGGCGGGGCAGCAGGGTCAGGGGTCAACGCTGAGGCCGCTGCGGCGACGGACCCGGCTGGTGCGGAGGCCGACCCGGACGGACTGAGGGCCGATGCGGCGGCGGACCCTGCTGGCACGGGGTTCGACGGGAGGGGCGACGGCGCAGACGGCTCGTGGGCTCAGCAGACCCGCGCTCGGCCCAACTCAGTTCCCGGAGGGATGCGGTGGCGGCTGCTGGGGCGGTATCTTCTGCTCTCGTTGGTGGTGTGGGCGGTCGGTCTCGTCGTCCTCGGGATCATCGCGCCTGAAACGGTCGCCATCGAACACGGCGTCGCATGGGGGCACCAGCTCGCGCTGCAGCTGGTCCTCGTCCTGCTGCTCGTCCCACTCCAGGCGATGAGCGAGGAGCTCGTCTTCCGCGGGCTTGCGATGACCGTCATCGGCAGCTGGATGCGTCATCCTGCGTGGGCACTTCTCCTGCCTATCCCGCTCTTCGTGGCCGGACACATCTATGATGTGCCCGGTCTCATCAGCGTCGGGATCTTCGCCGTCGTCATGGGTGTGCTCACGCTGAAGACGAACGGGCTCGAGGCGGCGATCGCCTTCCACACGGTCAACAACCTCTTCGCCTTCGGCTTCGGCATCATCGCCGGCACCGATCTCAATGCGACGGACACGCCGCCGGCGGTGCTCGCGGTCGGCACTGCCGCGCCGATCGTCTTCGCGCTCGTCGTCATCCTCGACGCCCGTCGTCGTGGTCCCGAACTGCGGGTGCCGCGGACTGCAGGCACAGTCGGCGCGATCGGCCCCGGTGCGACAGTTGCGCGACGACCTGTCCGCGCCCATCGCGACCTGGGCCCGGGAACCCCCTCCGGCGTGCCCGCACCGGGACTGCCCTCACACCGTGAAGCGCACCCCCGTGAAGTTCCTCCGCCACGCGGCGACCTCGGTCGCGATGTCGTCGAGGACAGCCTCGGCGGATGGATCTGACGTCGCGGCCGACCGTGGCGTCACGGGGATCTCCCGCCGGGTTCGCGTCGCGGGCCCGGCCCCCGGAGTGGAGGCGCCGATGCGCTCACACCGTCGGCAGGACCGCGGTGATGGCGAAGCCGCCCTCCTCTGTGGGTCCCACGGTGAGTCTGCCGCCGAGTGCCTCGACCCGCTCTCGCATGCCGGTGAGACCGAAACCCGCTCCGGCCGCAGTCTGCGGGTCCGGTGCGATCCCGTTCCCCGCGCCGGCAGCGGTTCGGTTCCGCGCGCTGGGCGCGCCATTGACGACGGAGACGACGATCCCGGCGTCCACGGATGTGACGTCCACCTGGATCGGCGCTCCCGCGGCATGACGCAGCGCGTTCGACAGGCCCTCCTGAACGACACGGAAGGCGGTGAGACCGGCTGTCGGAGCGACGCGGGCGGAATCGGGCGCGAACTCGAG
The DNA here is from genome assembly GCF_006489205.2 of Brevibacterium sp. XM4083. Classification (GTDB taxonomy): domain Bacteria; phylum Actinomycetota; class Actinomycetes; order Actinomycetales; family Brevibacteriaceae; genus Brevibacterium. The sequence continues at coordinate 299,858 of NZ_VFYR02000001.1, forward strand.
GTCGACGTGTGCGCCCGTGCTCCGCGTCGCCGAGACGAGCCCGGGGATGTCATCGATCGTCGGCTGCGGTGCCAGATCGGCGTCGTGGCTGCCGCGGAGGACAGCGAGGAGTCCGCGCATCTCGGTGAGCGCCTGCCGGGCGGATCCGGCAATCGAATCGAACTCCTCCCGGCTGCGCTGGTCGAGGTCGGGCAGCCGGTACTGCGCCGTCGTCGCCTGCACGCTGATGACGGACATGCTGTGTGCGACGACGTCGTGGAGTTCCTGGGCGATGCGGTTGCGGTTGTCGAGTTCGGTGCGCTTGGCCGCCTCCGCGGCACCGAGCCGACGTTCGGCGGCCAACTGACTGCGTCCGGTCAGCCACAGGCGCAGCAGGACGGCGATGCCTCCGACCCCGGCGGTGATCGCCGCGGTCGTGATCGCGTTCGCGAACGCTCCCTGGAAGGCCCCGGCGTGCGGGAGGAGCAGGCTGCCCGCGCCGATGACGGCGCTGACCGCCCAGGCGGCCACAAGGTGGGGCCAGCGGTGACGGAGACCGAGGACGATGCAGGTGAGTCCGAGGGCGATCGTCGTCGTCACCGCCCACGGCCAGACGAGACCGGAGGTATGCGCAGTCGCGGCGATGCCGGCGGCCGAGGACACCGCGCCGACGACGACGGCGAGGGTGGGCAGGCGAATCGCGAGGACGGGGGCGACCGCCTGACCGAGGGCGATGAGCATCGCGACGACGACCCACATCCCGTACGCCGAGGCGAAGACGGGCCAGCCGACGGCCACGAGCACGACGGCGGCGAGGATCGTCGTCAGCCAGTACCAGCCGTCGGAACCGATGAGCGCCTGCAACTGGGTGGGCTCCTGCGTGTCAGCAGGCTCGAGCGGCGCGGTGGGCGTGTGCATGTCAGTGGTCTCCTGCGATTCGGACGATCGCTGTGGTGTGGGGGACTGCGGCGGTCGGATGAGCGTGGTCATCGTGACACCGTCTGGGCGGTGTCCACCACCATCGTGTCAGTGGCGTGTGACACAGTCGAGGCAGTGGGGGTCGACAGGACGCCGCTCGACGAGGACGCAGGAGTCGATGTGCCCCATGCAGCGGTGCCGGGTCGACTCGCCGGGGTCGGCGCTGTCACGACTGGATTGAGCCCCGCGGTGACCGCGGCGACCTCGAGCAGCGCCATGGCATGGAGGACGAAGGGGAAGGTGAGGAGAAGGACGAGACCGGCGGCGAACTGGAAGGTCGCCTCGGCAGTGAAGCCGAGATCGACGACGGGTGACCGGTTCCATCCGGCGACGATGAGGTCGATCAGACCCGATCCGTCGTCGGGGAGGAAGCGGCCCCACCAGAAGTAGGTGAGTCCGCCGAGCCCGCCGAAGAACCAGGACACTGCGACGCTGAAGGTGACGATGCGCACGGGCAGGGCGAAGAGCGATTCGAAGAGCAGGTCGAGCCAGCGCCTCCCGTCGCCGATGATGCTCAGCCACCCCCGCAGCCCGTGCCCGCGAGGACGATGAGGCACAGCGGCGAGCGGGGCACCCCACTGCCTGACACGGGCGCGGGAGAGATCAGCGAAGCTCGAGGCGACGACGAGGACGACGGGAAGGAGAAGGACGCCGACCCAGATGACCGCCGTGCCCAGGGCCAGGGCGAAGAGCGGAATGAGGATGATGACGGCCGCGACCGAGACTGCCAGACCCGGAACGACGAGGCGAGCATCGCGACCGAGGGTGCGGACCCGGCGCGACCACCCTGAGCCGTGGCTGTGGGGTGTCGCTGCCGGGTCGCTCGGTGGTCGGTCGGCGGACGCGGGCGCGACAACGGTGTGCGGTGGCTGCGCGGCGAAGGTGTTCATCAGGCTGCTCCTCTGTGTTCTCGGATCGACGAGGGGTTCGCCGACGAGAGGCACATTAGGGAGGCGGTCTGCGGTCGCGCATCATACTCAGGGGTGAACCTGGCAGCCGCCGAGGTGGTCCTCGCGGCCGACGTCGCCAGGCGGTGCCCGTGTGTGCGACGGTCCGCTGCCTGCAGTCGGGTAGCGTGAGAGCATGCCGGACACTCAGCCCACCCCCATCCGCGTCGCGATCGTCGACGATCAGGCGATGGTCCGTCAGGGGTTCGGAGCGCTCCTCGACGCCCAGTCGGACATGAGCGTCGTCGGCAGCGCCGAGGACGGCGCGCAGGTCGTCGACCTCGTGCGTCGCACCGCGCCCGACGTCATTCTCATGGACATCCGCATGCCGCAGCTCAACGGGCTCGACGCCACCCGGGCGGTGTTCGCGATGCCCGGTGATCACCCGAAGGTCATCATGCTCACGACCTTCGACGCCGACGAGTACGTCTTCGCCGCTCTGCGCGCCGGGGCCAGCGGGTTCCTCCTCAAGGATGCGACCGCCGAGGATCTCATCAATGCCGTCCGCGTCGTCGCCGCCGGTGAGTCGCTGCTCGCCCCGTCGGTGACGCGACGCCTCATCGCCGAATACGTCAGCGGTCCGACGGTCGCAAAGGACACCGCCGTGCTCGGCCAGCTCACCGAACGCGAGATCGACGTCATGACGCTGGTCGCCAAGGGCAGGACGAACGCCGAGGTGGCCGCCGACCTCTTCCTCGCCGAACAGACGGTGAAGACCCATGTGTCACGGATCCTTGCGAAGCTCGGACTGCGGGACCGGACGCAGATCGTCGTCGCCGCCTACGAGTCCGGTCTCGTCGTCGCCGGAGGGTAGGGCGCCCTGGCGCCCTACCGGGCGAATCGGCCGCCGAGGCCCTTGAGGATCGTCTCAGCCGGCTCCGGTCGCGCCGCGCGGTAGCCGGTGCCGGCCCAGAGGTGCAGGTTGTCGGGGTCGCCGGCCTGCTTCGCCGCGGCCCGCAGTCCCTTCGTCAGATGGTGCAGCGCCGGATAGGCGTCGAGGGCGATCGGATCGAACTCACGGACGAAGTCATTGACGAGGGCTCGCGCCGGCCGACCGGTGAAGGCCCGTGTCAGGCGGGTCTGCGAATAGACGGCCGGATCCTGGAGGGCGGCCCGGTGCGGTGCCGACGTGCCGGCCTCGTCGGCGAGGAGCAGGAGGGTCCCGACGACGACCGCGCTCGCCCCGGCGTCGAGGAGGGCGGCCACGGCCTCCGCACCGTCGACTCCTCCTCCGGCGGCGATGGGGAGGTCCACCTCGGCGCGGATCTCCCGGACGAGATCGACCGTGGGACGGTCCTCGATCTCGCGAGTCGGATCCGCGGTGCCCGTGTGCCCGCCGGCGCTCGGGCCCTGGACGATGAGGGCGTCGACACCGCGAGCGGCTGCGTCGCGGGCTTCGTCGACCGCAGTCACCGTGGCGGCGACCTGGGTGCCGACGGCGTGGAGGCGGTCGACCACCTCGGTGGTGGGGAGATTGAAGGTCATCGACACGAGCGGCACGGGGTGCGCGACGAGCCAGTCGATCTTCGCCGGGTAGTGGTCGTCGTCGCTGACCGGGTCGCGATCGAGAGCGACTCCGAGGTCGGCGGCCCGCGGTTCGAGGGCGGTGACGAAGCCGTCGAAGGATTCGCGGTCGAGTGCGACGGCATTGGGGGCGAAGAGGTTGACTCCGAACGTCTCCGTCTCCTCGCGCGCGGCCTCGACGAGCGGGGCCATCGCCTCGGCGGTGAGGTAGCCGCCGGCGACGAAGGGGAACCCGCCCGCGCGGGCGACGGCGGCGACGAGGTCGGGGGTCGTGGTCCCGCCGGCCATGGGGGCGCCGATGATCGGCAGGGCGGTGGTCGCGAAGGCGATGGTCATGGTCGCTGCTCCTGACGTCGGGTCTGCTGCCATTCTCGCACTCGGGAGCGCTGTCCGACAGCGCCGCGTCCCCCGCAGGTATGACACCTGATCGCCAGGTCGCACCTCTGAGGTGATGCGGACTCCCGGACCCGCTCCCTAACGTCGCTCCCGCCAGGCACTCGCCGTCGAACCAGGAGTCACGATGTCCCTCAGCAGAACCGCGCCCATCGCTGCGGACCGCCCATTCACGCGTGATCGGGTTCTCGATCTCGTGCGCTTCGGCTGCCTCCTCGTCGTGGTCGTCCTCCACACGATGATGAGCGGGGTCGAGCTCGGCACCGACGGTGCGATCGTTCCGACGGTGGCGCTGTCGGGCACGACCGGGTTCGCGCTCGCCTCATGGGCGTTTCAGATCATGCCGCTCTTCTTCGCCATCGGCGGGTTCGCGGCCCTCCAGCAGTGGCGGCGCACGATCGCCGGCGGCGGCACTGGGGCCGACTACCTGCGGGTGCGCGTCCGCAGGCTCGTCGCCCCTGTCACCGTGCTCGTCCTCGGCGCCGGCACCGGGCTCGCCTTGGCCTCCGAATCCGGCGTGCCGCGCGGTCTCCTCGCCGAGGCGAGCCTGCGCATCGGCCAGCCCCTTTGGTTCCTCGCCGTCTACGTCGGTCTCACTGCACTCGTGCCGTTCATGGCGCAGTTCCATGAGCGCGCGCCGAGGCGGACCCTCGTCGTGCTCGCCGGTGCCGTCGCGATGGTCGACGGCCTCGTCCGTGTCACGGGACTGACCGGACTGGGCTATCTCAATCTTCTCGTCGTCTGGCCGCTCATCCAGCAGTTGGGGTTCGTCTATGACGACCTGCGCCGACGCACGGTCGCACCGACCGGGCTCGCCGCGGTCGCAGCGATGGCGCTCGGTGCTCTGGTCCTGCTCGTCTCCGCCGGTGTCTACAGTCCGAACATGCTCGTCAACCTCAACCCGCCCACGGGCGCCCTCGTCCTCCTCGGACTCGTGCAGCTGTGTCTGCTGCGGCTGGTCCACGACAGCTTCGCCGCCGCCCTCGACCGCGGCCCGGGTTGGGAACGGGTGATCGCGTGGGGCAACGCCAACGGCATGCACGTCTACCTCTGGCACATGAGTGTCATCATCGCGCTCATCGGCATCCAGGGCGCGGCGGCCGGTGCGCTCGCCGGCACCGGAACCGGCGTCGGAACATGGCTGAGCGGCGTCGTGGTCCCGACCGTCGAATCCCCGTGGTGGTGGTTGACGCGGCTGCCGTGGGTGGTCCTCGTCGGCGGACTGGCCGCCGTGGTCGCGGCGGGGATGGCTAAGGTCGATGTGCCTGCACCGGCACGGTTGGACAGCCTGGGGCGGGGGCTCGAGTCGGTCCTGGGACTGAGACTCTCCGAGCGAGTCCGGGCAGCGTCCGCGGTCGGGTGTGCCATGGCGGGAATCGGCATCGCCCTGCTCGTCGGTCTCGCGCCGTTCGTCTGGACGCTCCTCGCAGCAGGGCTGCTCTTCGCCGGGCTCGTCCTCGCCGCAGGCCTTCGCCGACCGGCCGCGGACGTCGCTTCGGAACCGGATCTCGCTCCGGGCCCGGATCTCGTTCCGGCTGCGGAGAACTCACCGCGGCCGCGGACGTCAGTCTTCGACGAGCCGGGCGAGCGCCTCGGTGACGGTGCCCCAGCCCTCGAAGAAGCCGAGCTCCTCATGCGCGGCACGCTGCTGCGGATCGGCATGGCGGACGATCGCGCGGTAGTCGGTGCCGGCCTCCCCGTCGCCGAGGATGATCTCCGTGGTCATCGCAACGGGGGCGGGCAGTGCGGGATGCCACGTGCTGTCGACGGCGTTGGTGAAGACGAGCCGTGCGTTCTCCTCGATGCGGAGGAAGACGGCGTCGACGTGCGGGACGAATGTCTGGCCGTCCTCGCTCATGCCGGTGACGAACGCGCCGCCGGGACGCAGGTCGAGGGCGTCGACGCGCAGGACGAGCGGCTTGGGAATCCACCACTGGACCAGCTGGGCAGGATTCGTCCACGCCTCCCAGATCGCTTCGCGGGGCGCGCGGATGACGCGTTCGATGAGCAGGTCCCGGTCGGGGTCGATGTCGCGGCCGGGTTCGCGGGCGGAGTCGGAGCTGAGGGCCATGGGGTCTCCTGATGAGTGATCGGGCGTAGGCCAAACATCGCATGTCCGGCGGCGGAAGGGAAGTGGATGGGGTGCGCAACCGGCGCCCCGGATGACGAATCATGACACCCCGTGACGGCCCGATGACGCTCGGTGACTCCACGGGACGCGCGGTTCCGTCACCGCCGCGATCCAACCCCAGACTGGTGGGACTTCGGCATCGACGTCGAGGGTCTCATGAGAAGGAAGGAAACGCCGTGAGCGCATCAGACCGCAGCTCGACCGGCCGCAGCGGAGTCTCGACCCGCTCGGTGCACGCAGGCGCCGCCCCGGAATCGCACACCGGTTCCGTCGTCGCCCCGATCTTCCAGACCTCGACCTTCCAGATGGACGTCCCGGGTCAGACCCGGGCCGGCTTCGACTACGCCCGCACGGGCACCCCGAACCGCAGCGACCTCGAGGAGGTGCTCTGCGATCTCGAGGGCGCGTCCTATGCGGCGGCCGTCAACTCCGGCACCTCCGCCGAGGTGGCGGTGTTCTCCGCGCTGCTGAGCCCCGGCGATGAGATCATCATCCCCCGCGACGTCTACGGCGGAACGTATCGCCTGCTCGTCAATGAGTACGCGCGCTGGGGAGTCGGCATCCGCACCGTCGACCTCACCGACTCGCGCGCGCTGGCGGCGGCGATCTCCGACCGCACGGCGATCGTGTGGGCGGAGACCCCGAGCAACCCCGGCCTCGACGTCATCGACATCGCCGAGACCGCGCGCATCGCTCATGCCGCGAACGCGCTGCTCGCCGTCGATTCGACGTTCGCGACCCCGTACCTCCAGCGTCCGATCGAGTTCGGCGCCGACCTCGTCATCCATTCGACGACGAAGTTCATCAACGGCCATTCCGATGTCATCGGCGGGGCCGTGCTCGCCGGCGACGGGCAGACCTGTCCTCGCGCCGCCGAGGTGATCGACCGTCTGACCAGTCACTTCGCATCCGTGGGGCTGGGCATCTCTCCGTTCGACGCGTGGCTGACCAGGCGCGGCATCAAGACGCTGCCGGTGCGCATGGCTGCGCACTGCGCGAATGCCCAGGCTGTGGCCGAATGGCTCGAGGCGCGCTCGGAGATCGCCGAGGTCTACTACCCGGGTCTGCCCTCCCACCCCGGGCACGAGATCGCGAAGCGGCAGATGAGCGGATTCGGAGGAGTCGTCTCATTCTCCACCGACACCGAGGAGCGGGCGCTGGCCCTGGTGAGGAGCACGAAGCTCATCACCCTCGCCGAGTCGCTCGGCGGCGTCGAATCCCTCATCGACCACCCCGCGACGATGACGCACCTCGCCGTCGCCGACTGCGAGCTGAGCATCTCCGGCCGCTTCATCCGCCTCTCCGTCGGCATCGAGGACATTGCGGACATCCTCGCCGACCTCGACGCGGCACTGGGGGCGACGAACGCGGCGATCGGTGCAGCCGAGACTGACGGGGCGGTCCCGGAGGCGCCTGACGGGCAGGCCGCCCCAGAGTCCAAGCCGGCGCCCGACGCCCAGGCGGGAGTCGCCTCGGTGACGGTCCTCGAGAACGCCTGAGCTTCCCCGGCACCTCGGTACGATGACCGCCAGCTGAGACAGCGAGCGACGAGATTGCGCAGTCCTCGGCCGCCCGGCCGTCCGGTGCAGCTGCGGGCGGAAACGAACAGGTGCTGGACGAAACGCACCTCCTGACCAGCGCATCCGCTTCTCGCAGTCGCGGGGTTCCGGCAGTCTGAGATGCGCTCTCGTCGGTGCTGCGCGGTGTTCTCGGAGCGGCGGAAGGACCGACGACACTCTTGACGCTGTCGTCGCGGCCCCATTAGATTGATCCCCGGCCAAAGGTCTGAAAGTGATCCAATGAATCGATGGGGATGAACATGGGCACGACGATCAAGCACCTCGGAGTCAGAGACAGCGACCGCAGGACGGTCCGACCGAAGCGGGGTGCGGCCGCAGGCGTCCTACTCGCCGCGCTCCTCCTCGGCGCCTCAGCATGTGCCACAGGCGATGCAGGGAGCGCGCCGGAGGAGTCCGCGGACGGCAGCTGCGGGCGGCTTGCCGTCGCCGACGGGTGGTACGGGGACAACGCGCAGCGGCTCCAGGAGATGATCGACGCGAACGCCACGTGCGACGGAGCCACCCCGGAGGGAGGAGCGCAGCCGATGGCGGTGTTCGACTGGGACAACACCGTGGTCAAGAACGACATCGGCGATGCGACGACGTTCTGGATGCTGCGCAACAGCAAGGTGCTCCAGCCTGCGGGCCGGGACTGGGCGACGGTGAGCGACTACCTCACCGACGAGGCGACAGGCAGGCTCAACGAGGTCTGCGGTGACCTCGCCGACCCGGGCGCCCCGCTGCCGACCGGCGAGAAGGACGGTGTGAAATGCGCCGCAGAGATCCTCTCGGTGTACTCCGAGGGGGAGACGACGGACAAGGCCGCTGCCTTTGAGGGGTTCGACGCCCGCCGAATCGAACCGGCCTACGCCTTCGCGGCACAGCTGCTCGAGGGGCTGACGCCCAAGCAGGTGACCGAATACGTCACCGCGGCGAAGAAGGAGAACCTCGATGCCGCCGAGGGCACGATGAATGAGGTCGGCGGCACCGAGGTGACCGGATGGGTGCGCATCTACCCGCAGATCAAGGACCTCATCACCACCCTGCAGGACGCCGGTTTCGACGTGCGCATCGTCTCAGCGTCATCGCAGCCGGCCGTGAGGATCTGGGCCGCCGAGGTCGGGGTCGATGCCGATCAGGTGACCGGGGTGCAGACCCTCGAGAACGGCGGCAAGCTCACGAGCACGCTCGCCTCGTGCGGCGGTGATGCGGCCGCGATGCCCTACATCGAGGGCAAGCGCTGCTTCATCAATGAACAGCTGTTGGGCATCCCCCCAGCCCAGGCGTTCGAGCCGGCCCCCGAGGCGCAGCGTCAGGTCTTCGCCGCCGGCGACTCGGACACCGACGTCACCTTCGTCGGCGACGCCACCGGCCTGCGTCTGGCGATCAATCGCAACAAAACGGAGTTGATGTGCAATGCCTACGCCAACGCCGACGGCAAGTGGATCGTCAATCCGATGTTCATCGCTCCCGAACCGCAGCAGAAGGACGCCTACCCGTGCTCAACGACGGGTCGCATCGAAACCGACGGCACTCAGGGGCCCCTCGAAGACGCCGACGGCGACGTCGTGCCGGATCAGAAGGACTCGGTGTACTGACGAGTGGCGCCGCACTCGGAGTCGGGCGCAGCGTTCTCGGTGACCTCAGCACAACGCGCGCCTCGGTGACGGTCCTGGAGAACGCCTGAGCCTCCCGGGCACCTCGGCTGGCGGACTTCAGGTCACTCTGATCAGATCTTCGAGCCGGGTCCCTGTCCAGAATGACCTGGCGATTCCGTCACCGCGGCGGCGAAGCGGCTGATCTCCTCCGCCCATTCGGTCGGCTCCTCGACGGTGAATGCACAGTCGAGGTGGCTGAGGTGGAGGAGCAGCCAATGCCAGTCCTCGCACCGGAAGGTCACGCGCGTGCGGGCCTCATCGATCGCTTCGAGCTCCATCGCCTCAAAGGGCAGTGTCGCCGCGACGTCGTCGACTGAGGTCTCGACGATGACCACAGCGTGCCGCCGCGTTCGCGCCACCCCGGCCTTGACGAGATCGAGCGCGGTCTGTGCCGGCAGGGCACGCGGCTCGAACGTCGCGGTGCGCGCGTGCACCGCACTCATCCGGTCGACGCGGAAGACCCGCCAGTCTCCGCGCTCGGTATCCCAGGCGACGAGGTACCAGCGCAGCAGATGGTGGACCTGGCGGTGCGGTTCGACGCGTCGATGGGTCGTCGACTCGCCTCGGCGGTAGTCGAACGTGAGTTCCCTGCGGTCGTGGATAGCGGACGCGATGGCCATGGCATCGGCGATGCCGACGGCAGGAGCCCGGAGAGCCTCGGCCTCGAGACTGGACCGCACTGTCGTCGCACGCACAGCGAGCCTGGCCGGCAGCACCTGATCGAGTTTGCCGTACGCCCTGGTCATCGCCTCGCCGAGACTGCCGGGGTCTCCCGGATCGGCACTCGCGTTCGCCGCCAACGCGAGCATGATCGCCACGACCTCGTCATCGTCGAACATCAGCGGCGGAATCGCCCGACCGGCGGTGAGCCCGTAGTGGCCGCCCGGCCCGGGGCTCGCCTCGACCGGATAGCCGTAGGTGCGGAGCCGATCGATGTCACGGCGCACGGTCCGCTCACTCACGCCGAGGCGGGTGACGAGCTCAGCGCCCGTGAACCGGCGCTTCGTCTGCAGCAGGGTGAGCAGATCGAGCATCCGGCGGGTGACATCGGCCATGACCCGATGATCGCACGAATTGAGGTCAGATACCGGCCGGATCTGCCCGTAGCCTCGCGATCATGAGCGAACAGACGATCCGCATCCGTGACGCCGTGACCAACAACCTCGACCACCTCGATCTCGACATCCGGCGTGGACGCCTCGTTGTCATCGCCGGTGTCTCCGGGTCGGGGAAGTCCTCCCTGGTCTTCGACACGATCGCCGCCGAGGCGGGCGCCGAGCTCAATGAGACGTTCCCGCCCTTCACCCGCAATCGGCTTCCGAAATGGACCCGACCGGCGGTCGGCGGCATCGACGGTCTGTCGCCGGTCATCGTCATCGATCAGCGCCGCCTCGGTGGGAATGCGCGGTCGACAGTCGGGACGATCACCGACACGTGGACGTATCTGCGGCTCCTCTTCTCCAGACTCAGCGTTCCGCACGTCGGGGAGTCCTCGGCGTTCTCCTTCAACGATCCGGCCGGGATGTGCCCCACCTGTTCGGGGATCGGCGAGGTCGTCGTTCCCGACGTCGGATCGTTCCTCGATTGCGATCGCAGCCTGGCGGACGGAGCGATCGCACTGCCCGGCTTCGGCGAGGGGCAGCACTGGTACCGGAAGTACGCTGAGATCGGGGCCTTCGCCGTCGACCGGCCTCTGCGTGACTGGCCGCAGGAGCACATCGACGCCCTGCTCTACGGCGGGGACCACATCGCCTCGGTGATCGCCGCTGTCCCGAAGGACTACGAGGGAGTCGTCGAGCGCTTCGAACGGATCTACCTGCGCACTTCGGACACGCTCTCGGAGAGGAAGCGGAAGACGATCGCCGAGTTCACGCATTCGGCTCTGTGCCCCGACTGCGGCGGGGAGCGACTCCACGAAGCCGCCCGCACCGCCACCGTCGACGGGCACACGATCGCAGAGCTCGCGCGGCTTGAGATCCCAGAGCTGCGGGACATCGTGCGGGGGATGGATCGCCCGGAGGTGAGCAGTGTCGTCACGGCACTGTGCGATCGCCTGGCGGCGATGGAGACGATCGGGCTCGGCTATCTCCACCTCGCACGGGCGACCGGGTCGCTCTCGGGCGGGGAGTCACAGCGCATCAAGGCCGTCAGGCATCTGGGCTCGAGTCTCATCGAGATGCTCTACGTATTCGACGAACCGACCGTCGGCCTCCACCCGCATGATGTCACTGCGATGGTCGACCTGCTCGGACAGCTGCGGGACCGGGGGAACACCGTCCTCGTCGTCGAACACGACCCCGCGGTGATGGCGCAAGCCGACGAGGTCATCGAGATCGGACCTGGTCCCGGGAGCGCGGGCGGTCGACTCGTCTTCCAGGGCACCTTCGACGGTCTGCTCGATTCGGACGGTCCCACGGGCCGGGCCCTCGCGACGGGACGGGAAGAGCAGCGGCACCCGCGCTCGCCGGACGGCTGGGTGCGGATCGCGAATGCGACGACGAACAACCTCGGCGACATCACCGTCGACATTCCCCGCGGCGTGCTCACCGTCCTCACCGGGGTGGCAGGTTCGGGGAAGTCGAGCCTGGCGAGTGAGCTCGTCGCGCAGCACGAGGCGATCACGATCGACCAGAAGCCGGTGTCGGCGAACAGGAGATCGACGCCGATCACGTACACGGGGATCGCCGCGGCCATCCGCCGGCGCTTCGCGAAGCTCACCGGGGCGCCCGAAGGACTGTTCAGCGCGAACTCCGAGGGCGGGTGCCCGGTCTGCCGGGGGCTGGGGATCATCTACACGGACCTCGCATTCATGGACGGCCAGGAGACGACGTGCCCGACCTGCCGCGGCACGAGATTCACCGCGGAGGCGCTCGCCCACACCGCGGACGGTCTCACCATCGCCGATGTCGAACATCTCACCGTCACCGAGGCGCTCGCCCGTCTCGACGAGCCGACGATCCGCGCGCGCCTCGTCCACCTCGACCGCGTCGGGCTGGGGTACCTGCGGCTCGGGCAGCCGCTCAACACACTCTCGGGCGGAGAAGCCCAACGGGTGAAGATCGCGAAGGAGCTGCGGGACGCGACCGAGCCGAGCATCTACCTCCTCGACGAGCCGACGACCGGTCTCCACATTAGCGACATCGCTCGGCTGAGTGCGGTGCTCGATGACCTCCTCGGCGACGGGCACACCGTCGTCGTCATCGAGCACAACCTCGACGTCATCCGCACCGCCGACTGGCTCATCGACCTGGGGCCGGGGCCCGGCCGGCACGGCGGGCAGGTGCTCTATTCCGGGCCGACCGCGGGAATCGGCGACACCGCGACGGGCCGGGCGCTGCGGGAGGGGTGAGCTGCCGCAGCGCCCTGAAGGTGTTCTCGGCCTCCGAGGTCCAGGTTCAGGGGATCTCGTTGAGTTCGAGGGCCCGGCGGTCAGGGGCGAAGCGGATGGCGATCATCGCTATGGCCGTGCACACGATCGCGAACGCCATGACCGGCCAGAGGCTGCCGCCGCTCCAGAGCACCATCGCTGCAGCGAGTGCCGGAGTGAAGCTCGCGAGGAGGATCGAGGCCATCTGGTAGCCGACCGAGATGCCGGAGTAGCGCACCGCGGTCGGGAACAGTTCGCAGTACATCGCCGGCATCGGAGCGTAGACCATGCCGTGGCCGAGTCCGAGGAAGAGCGAGACGCCGACGACGACGCCCCAGACTGTGCCGGTCTGCACCAGCAGGAAGATCGGAATGGTGGTGAGAATGATGAGCGCGCCGCCGATGAGGAAGGTCTTCGGACGCCCGATGCGATCCGAGAGCGCGCCGTAGAGAGGGATGACGGCGATGTTGAGAGCGGCCCCGATCATCGACGCGGTCAGCCCGACATTGCTGTCGATCCCGAGGTTCGTCGTGACATAGCTGAGGACGAAGACGGTGAAGAGATAGTAGTTGCCCGCTTCGGCGAAGCGTCCGAAGATCGCAATGAGGAGCGGCTTCCGGTGGTACCTGAAGAGCACTGCCAACGGCGCCTTCTGCTCTTCCTGGCTTGCTTCCTGGCGGGCCTTCTCTTCGAGGAATGCCGGGCTCTCCGAGGCCCGCAGGCGGATGTAGAAACCGACGCCGGCGAGGATGATGCTCAACAGGAACGGAAGCCTCCATCCCCAGCTTTCGAAGGCGTCGCCGGAGATCCAGGCCGAGAACGAGACTGCGGCGGTGCCGAGGAGGAGTCCCGCCGACACGCCGATCTGCGGCCACGAGCCGAAGAAGCCGCGCTTGCCGCGCGGGGCGTTCTCCACCGCGATGATCGCGGCGCCGCCCCACTCGCCGCCGACGGCGAAGCCCTGGGCGAGCCGGAGGACGGTGAGCAGGATCGGGGCCGCGATTCCGATCTGGGCATAGGTCGGCAGGAAGCCGATGAGAGCCGTCGCGGCCGTCATGATCGAGAACGTGAGGATGAGGGTCGACTTGCGGCCGATCCTGTCACCGAGGTGGCCGGCGACGAACGCTCCCAGTGGCCTGGCGAGGAATCCGACGCCGAATGATGCCAAAGCGACGATCTGTCCGACCCCGGGAGCGAGCTCGGGGAAGAACAGGGTTCCGAACACGAGGGCAGCCGATGTGCCGTAGATCGTGTATTCGTACCATTCGACGATGGCGCCGATGGTGCCGGACTGCAGTGATCGCACTGCTCGCTTCTGCGCGGTGGGTGTGGCAGGGCTCTTCATTTCCGTCTCCTTTGACTAGCTGGAGACAGCGTATTGTGCATACGTATGAAATGAAATGCCGAAGCTCGGTCCGCGCCTAGCCGCGGCGCGGGGCGGCATGGGTGCCGCGGAGCACGAGGTCGACAGCGGTGACGCGCAGGCAGTCCGCCGGGCGGTCGCCGATGAGTCTGAGCAGAGAGTCGACGGCGTCCCAGGCGAGGGCGGAGAGGTCGCAGTGGACCGTGGTCAGGTCGATGAGCTCCCATGACGCCATGGCGACGTCATCGAAGCCGATCACTGTCAGGTCCTCGGGCACGGAGAGGCCGAGCTCCTTCGCGGCGTTGAGGGCACCGATGGCGATGTAGTCGTTGCCGCACACGAGAGCGGTGGGCCGCACCGGCGCGTCCAGCAGGTCGAGAGCTCCGCGTCGACCGGCTTCAGCAGTGAAGTCTCCGTGGCGGATGAGCCTGCTCGGCAGCCATCGCCCGGCTTGTTCGAGAGCGTCCTTGAGCCCGCGCTCACGCTCCGCGCTCGTCGAGATCGTCTCGGGTCCGTTGATCAGCCCGATGTGCTCGTGCCCGAGTTCGGTGAGGAGTTCGGCCACATGGCCGGCACCCGCCGCATTCGCGAACTGGCAGGCGACATCGCGGTCCGAGTCGGTTGTGCGGTTGACGAGCACGCACGGCAGTCCGGCCGCGCGCAGGGCGTCGGGCAGTCGGGAGTTGCGGGCCGCCGTCGTGATGATCACCCCGTCGCAGGATCCATCGGTGAGATTGCTCGCCGTCAGCGCGTCGTCCTCGTCGTCGGTGACGAGCATCGTCCGGTAGCCGTTGTCGCTGAGGTGCTGGCGCAGCGGTTCGACGAGCGCGGGATAGAAGGGGTTGGTGAGCTCCTCGGAGACGATCGCCACGCGGCTGGTGATCCTCGTCGACAGGGATCGCGCCGAACCGTGGGGGACGTAGTTGAGTTCGGCCGCAGCTCTCGCGACCTTCTCGCGGGTGGCCGGAGAGATGTTGGGAAGATTGCGCAGCGCACGCGAGACGGTCGCCTGTGACACTCCGGCCAGGCGTGCGACATCGAAGCTGGTGATCGTCCGGGACATTCGCGAGTCCGCCTCCCTTGCAATGTATACGTATGCACAACATGCTAATCGTACCCGTCGAAGGAGACAAGACAATGGCGACCTACGTCAAGCAGTCACAGCCCACCCAAGCCGATACCGACCGAGCCGCGACCGTGAAGACGGTCGTCACCGACGTCATCGCCGATGTGCGAGAGCGCGGAGATGCCGCGGTCAGGGAGTACTCGGAGAAATTCGACAAATGGTCGCCGGAGAGCTTCCGACTCTCTCAGGAGCAGATCGACGAGATCATCGCGACAGTGCCGGAGCAGGCGATCGAGGACATCAAGGCTGTGCAGGAGCGTGTCCGCGGATTCGCCCGCCGCCAGCTCGACTCTCTTCAGGACTTCGAGGCCGAAACCGAGCCCGGGGTCTTCCTGGGACAGAAGAACATCCCGGTCAAAGCGGTCGGCGCCTATGTGCCGGGAGGTCGCTACCCGCTTGTGGCATCGGCGCACATGACGGTGGCCACCGCCAAGGTCGCCGGCGTCGAACGCGTGACAGCATGCACCCCTCCGATCAGGGGGGAGATTCCGGCTGCGACGATCGCGGCGCTGCACCTGGCAGGTGCCGACGAGATCTTCCTTCTCGGTGGAACCCAGGCAGTCGCCGCGATGGCGGTGGGCACCGAGTCGATCGGTCAGGTCGATCTCATTGCCGGCCCGGGTAATGCGTTCGTCGCCGAGGCCAAGCGGCAGCTCTTCGGCGAAGTGGGAATCGACCTGTTCGCGGGTCCCACCGAGGTGCTCATCATCGCCGATGCCCAGGCCGACCCCTTCATCGTCGCAGTCGACCTGCTCAGCCAGGCCGAGCACGGTCCGGACTCGCCTGCCGTGCTCATCACCACCTCGGCGACATTGGCCGATGAGGTCGCCGCCCACATCGAGAAGCTGCTCCCGGGAATGCCGACGCGGGATTTCGCCGAACCGGCCTGGCGCGATCACGGCGAGATCGTCGTCGTCGACGACCTCGACGAAGCGTATGCACTGGCCGACGAGTACGCGTATGAACACGTTCAGGTGCTCACCGCAGAGCCGCGCGAGGCTTTGGAGGCGATGACGAACTACGGTGCGCTCTTCCTCGGCGAGGGCACCTGCGTGTCGTACGGCGATAAGGTCATCGGCACGAACCACACCCTGCCGACGCGGAAGGCGTCCCGCTACACGGGTGGCCTGTGGGTGGGCAAGTACCTCAAGACGGTGACCTATCAGGAGGTCAGGGACGAGACGTCGAGCGCCGAACTCGGCCGGCTGCTCGGACGTGCTGCTCGTGTCGAATCGTTCGAAGGACATGCGCGATCCGGCGATGTGCGCGCGGCGAAGTATGCCGGTGACCCGCTTCCCTGGGCCCCACAATGAGGATGCGGCGGCGCAGTCCGAACGGTGGCCCGCTGAGCGCCTGACGGTCGGCATCGCAGCGCGCCCCGTCGGGTGAGCGCTGTCTCCTGCTTCTGCACAGGCAGGCGACAGCGCTCACCCGACGGGGCGTTTCGCTGTGAGAGACGTGAGGGCTTCCGCCTTCAGGACGCAATGGGCAGGGAATTGCGTGGGCAGGTTCAGGTGTCCAGTGCACCATCGGGATGCCACCGGGTCGCGCTCGCAAGGAGCATGCCCCCAACACCTGGGCCGGAGTTCCGGACGCGGAGTGTCGATTTCGGACTCGATGATCGACACTCTGCGTCCGGAGAACGGCGGCGCGGGGCACTGGAAGCGTCGGTTCGGTGCGTAGCTGTCGGTTCGGCGCGTCGATGTCGGTTCACCGCGTCAGTGCGCAGGGCGGGGCACCGGAAGTGTCGGTTCGGCGCGTAGATGTCGCTCCACTGCGTCAGTGTGCGGGGCGACCGGGAGTGCTGGGCTGGTTGCCCGCTGGTGGCAGCCGAGCTGAGGTCGTTCTGGACAGTTTCTGCGCGGCGGAATCAGACCAGAACGTCCTGGGGTGTCCTCACGTGACGGGGAATCGGGTCCGTCCGCGGCGGCTGAGATGCAGAAGTCCGCGGTCGACGGCGGACCTCGGCCGGGGGAAAACCCGAGGTGGTCTCGGCGGTCACCTTGCTGTTGCCCGATACCGGCGACGCGTAGCGTATTCGGTATGAGTGAGAAGACCCCCGAGCACCCGCAGGACTCGGAGCCGACCGGCCCCGACCGCGCTGAGGACCAGCGCACCGGCGGCAGCGACGCAGCGGCGCACCCGCCGGCGGGCGCCCCGGCACCCGCACCACACGACCAGAGTCCCCTGGCCACCGAAGCCGGACAGTTCCGCACCGCCCCGCTCGACCTCGACGTTCCGTTCTCGACGCCGACCGCGACGGACGGACACACTCGGCAGTACCCGCACACTCGGGTCTATGCGCAGGAGCAGATGCCCGGCAGCCACCCGCGACCGACAGCAGAGCACCCACAGGCGGAGCCCCCGCAGGCGGCAGATCAGTTCCCGCAGCCTCAGCTGCCGACGGCAGAGTATCCGCCGACGCAGGTCTTCGGGACTCCGGCGCAGACGCATCACCTCCCGACGGTCGCCGCGACCGACCCGTCCCTCGGCAGACATGAGGCCCCCGTCGGACAAAACGGCGACCACGGCCGACGCGCCCAGCCGCTTCCGCCGCGGGTTGCGCAGCCTCTCCCGCACCAACCTCGACCAGCTGAACCGCAGGCCCAGCACGTTCCCACCGGGGCACCGCCTGCCGGTGCGCAGTCCCACCGTCCGGGACCTCACCAGCCGCTGTCGCCGCAGCCGCACGATCCCCGGCAGGCCGCCCGTTACCCGCACCATGCCCAGCCGCTGCCGGGAGCACAGCAGGCGATGCAGCCCCAGCGGCCGCCTCGGCGCAGGAAACCGCGCACCGAACCGCTGACCTCCGTGCCGGTCACCGGGTCGATGCCGCTGACTCGCACTGATGTCACGGAGATCCCGGCAGACGGGCCCGTCGAATGGCCCAAGCGGCCCGTGGGAATCGTCGGCGTCGCCAACGTCATCCTCGCCGCCGTCATGGCTGTCGTCTGGGCGTGGATCCCGCTCGGCCTTCTCTTCACCGGCATCGGCGGCATCTTCGCGCTCGGACTCGGGGTGCTCGCGCTCGTCGCGTGGGTCCTCGTCCAACAGGTCGCCAACGTCTTCGAACGCTACCGCGCGGAACTCGTCTACGGCGACCGGATCCCCGTTCCAAGCATTCCCCGCAGCGATCGCGAATCCGGTTTCGCCCGCTTCCTCCACAATCGCTGGCTGCTCGTGTCCTCCGGATCGTTCTGGCGCTCGACGGCTCACCACTACATCAAGATGCTCCTCGGACTCGTCGTCGTCGGCGGCACCTTCGCCGGCATCTCGGCCTCGATCACCGCGGTCTTCGCCGCGATCAATCCCGACGGTGTCAGCACCTTCTTCCTCGGCGGCCCCACCGGCGGACTCGGACGCATCGGCCTGGCGATCGGCGCACTCATCGTCCTCGCCTCCTCGCTCGCGATCCTCTGGTTCACCCCCTACCTCGACCGCGCGCTCGACCGCAGCCTGCTCCCGCCGGCGCGGACCGCGGCGCTGCAGGCCGAAGTCACGGAACTCGACCGGGCGCGCATGGCCGGAATCGACGCCGCGTCGGCCGAACGACTCCGCATCGAACGCGACCTCCACGACGGAGCCCAGCCCCGCCTCGTCGCCCTGACGATGACCCTGGGCCTGGCGAAGTCGAAGATCGACTCCGACCCCGAACGCGCCAAGGAGCTCATCTCCGAAGCCCACGCCGAGGCGAAGGGAATCGTCGGCGAGCTCCGGCAGCTCGCCCGCGGCATCCACCCGGCGGTGCTCACCGACCGCGGACTCGACGCCGCCGTCTCCGCGCTCGCCGGACGCTCACCGATTCCCGTCGACGTCGACGTCCGCCTCGGCGGGCGCATCGAACGCGAAGCCGAAGCCGTCGCGTACTTCGTCGTCGCCGAATGCCTGACGAACATCGCCAAGCACTCCGGCGCCACCGCCGCGAAGGTCCTCATCACCCCCACCGAATCCGGGGTGCAGATCGTCGTCACCGACAACGGCCACGGCGGGGCGCGGGTCGACCGCTCCGGTCGGCACACGGGCATCGCCGGTCTCGTCGACCGCGTCGAAGCCGCCCGTGGCACACTGAACCTGACCAGCCCCGCAGGTGGGCCGACTACCATCGTTGTGGAGGTGCCATGCGCATCGTGATCGCCGAAGACTCAGCCATCCTCAGGGCCGGACTCGAACGACTCCTCGTCGACGCCGGACACGATGTCATCGCGGCGGTCGCCGACGCGAACGAACTCCTCGCCGCCGTCAACACGACACCGCCCGACCTCGCTGTCATCGACGTGCGCATGCCCCCGACGTTCACCGACGAGGGCATCCGCGCCGCCGTCCTCATCCGCAAGCAGAACCCCGACGTCAAGGTCCTCGTCTTCAGCCAGTACGTCGAGGAGCAGTACGCGTCCGAGCTCATCGCCGAGAACACCGGCGGCTTCGGCTACCTGCTCAAGGACCGGGTCGCCGACGTCGAGGACTTCCTCGGCGCCGTCGACGAAGTCGCCTCCGGCGGCACCGTGCTCGACCCCGAGGTCGTCTCCCAGATCCTCGTGCGCACCCGCAAGACCGATGGGCTCTCCACCTTGAGCCCCCGCGAACTCGAAGTCCTCCAGCTCATGGCCGAGGGCAAGTCGAACGCTGCGATCGCCGGCACCCTCTTCCTCAGCGCAGGCGCCGTCGAGAAGCACATCAGCTCGATCTTCACCAAGTTCGGACTCACCGCGGACACCTCGGACAACCGCCGGGTCCTCGCCGTCCTCACATTCCTCGGAGCCTAGAATGCCAGCCACCGTCCTCGTCAGCCCCTCAGCCCGTTCGGGCCTGCGCGCGGTCCTCATCATCGCGGCCGTCATCGCCCTCCTCATTCCCATCGTCGCCAGCGTCGCCTACGGTGCGTCACGGCTCGACTACACGAAGGTCGAGTCGAGCCAGGATCTGCCCGCGGAGACGACCGACTTCCGCTTCGACCTCGACACGGGTGCGTCGATCAGCGTGCGGACCGACGACGTCGCCGCTCCCGCGGTCACGCTCACCGGCACCGGCCCCCGTGACAACGTGCCCCAGCTGCGGGTCGACGAGATCGACGGCGCGTCGGTCATCTCGATCGAGGACAAACCGACGTTCGAGAACGCCAAGCTCGAACTCACCGTGCCGCGGGCGACGTCGAAGGACACGAACATCGACTTCGCAGGCGGTCTCGGCGAGGTCGGCGTCACCGGCGAGTTCAACGAGGTCAAGGCCAACGCCGACGCCGGATCGATCGACCTCAACGGCACCTTCGACCGCGTGCAGACGTCGACGCAGTGGGGTCAGACGGAGTTCCGAGGCACGTTCGGCACGATCGAGGCCAAGTCCGAGGTCGGCACCATCGACGGCACCGACCTGCGGGTGCGCGATCGCCTCGACGTCCAGACGACGACGGGCACGATCGACTTCGACCTCTCCAACGACATGGTGCCCACCGCCGGGATCAGTCTCAGCGCTGACGAGGGCACCGTCGACCTCCAGCTGCCGCGCCTCGAACTCGTCAAGGACAACATGACCGCGGCGACCGCGAACGACGGTGACGACGCCGAGGTCAAGGACCTCTTCTACCGCATCGATGCGAAGTCCGACCAGGGACAGGTCGACCTGGCGAAGGACCTCGAGAAGTACAAGTCGGGGAAGGACTCGAAGGAAGCCGAAGGCAAGGCGATCATCCCGGTCTCGGTGACCACGGACACCGGAGCGGTGTCGATCGATCAGAACTAGGGGCTCGAGCATCGGAGCGAGTCCGACGAGTCCACGCGATCAGTCCCGGGGGGTCAGGAGCGCGGCAGTGCGGAAGGGCAGTCACATGCAGGTCACGGTCTACGGAGCCACCGGCACGTTCGGCGCTCGCCTCGTCACCCGACTGCGGGCGCTGGGGCACTCGGTCATCGCCGCACACCGCGGCATCGGCGTCGACACGTACACCGGTGAGGGCGTCACTGAGGCGGCCGTCGGCAGCGATGTCCTCGTCGACTGCGTCAACCTCATGACGAACAACCGCCACCGGGCTCTCGACTTCTTCTCCCGCAGCGCCCGCTCGATCGCGTTGGCCGCAGCCGAGAATCCCGGCGCGGCGATGGTGTGTCTGTCGATCGCGTTCCGTCCGGAGGTCGCCGAGTCGAGGCTCTTCGCCTATTACCAGGGCAAGGACCTGCAGGAACGCGTGTACCGCCGGCTCGTGCCCGCCGACCAGCTGCTCATGTTCCGGTCCGCCCAGTGGTACGAGCTCGCGGAGACGACCTCGGTGAGCGTCGGTCGGGTGATCTTCGCCCCGAAGATGCGGGTGCGGGCGCTGTCCGCCGACGAAGCCGCCCGGCTGATGGCCGAGGCGATCGACGCCGGTGAGCGCGGCACAGTCGAGGTCGCCGGTCCGGAGATCAGCGACCTCGCCGCGATCGCTGCGAAGATCGCCCGTGTCGACGCCGCCGGTCGCCGCCCGCGGCGAGTCGTGCCCATCCCGGTGCCCGGGCCCAGCTCCGGTGACGGACTCATCCCGCCCGCGCCGAGGCTGTCGGCGGTGACCGTCGACGAGTGGCTGGCGACCCGGTGAGGACGGCCGAGCTCCTCTGACCTCATCGCGTCCGCCCGGTCCTCTCCCGAGTAGGATCGCGCAGGGAGGGAGCACGCGATGGACTGGATGGAATTCGGACTCGACGGCGTCGACGCCGTCCGCATCGTCGTCTCCTGCATCGTCTTCTACCTCGGGATCATCGTCCTCGTCCGGATCGTCGGGCAGAGGGCGCTGGCGAACCTCTCGAGCTTCGACCTCGCCGCGATCATCGCCCTCGGGGCGATCGTCGGCCGGGCCATCCTCGGGGACACTCCGACGCTCGCCGCCGGAGTGCTCGCGATCGGGACCCTGCTCATCCTCCAGGCGCTCACCGGCCAGGCGCGTCGGTATGCCCGGATCGACGGCGTCGTCAACAGTCCCGCGGTCGTGCTCATGGCCGGCGGCGAGTTCCTGGCCGACACCATGGCCAGGGCGCACGTCGATCGCGCCGAGGTGATCTCGAAGCTGCGACTGGCAGGGATCAGGCAGCTGTCCGAAGTCGCGTGCGTCATCCTCGAACCCACCGGCCAGATCAGCGTCATCCGGCGCGGGGCCCCCATCGACGAGGACCTGCTGCGCGGAGTCGTCGGAGCCGACCGCGTGCCGCGCGAGGGGTGAGATCGGCCGTGAGCCCGACCCTCACCGTCGGCAGCGATGGTGAGGGCGGTCAGGCGAGGGAGGCCTCCCTTCCGCTCAGCCCGAGCAGGTGCGCGCCGTTGTCCCAGAGCACCGCGCGCATCCACTCGTCGCCGAGCTCGAGGCCGGCGAGCCCGGAGAGCTGATCCGCGTACGGGTAGGGGATGTTCGGGAAGTCCGAGCCGAGGACGATCTTGTCCTGCAGGGAGATCAGGCGCTCGCGGAAGGCGGGGGTCACCTCGGCGGGGGAGGAGAAGAACCCGGACACGTACATCGTCGTGTCGAGATGGACGCCGCTGTAGGCCTCCGCGAGACCCGCGAACGCCTCGTATTCGGGCATGCCCATGTGGGCGATGACGAAGTTGAGCGCGGGGAAGCGCTCGAGCACTCGCGCGATCGCCTCGGGGCCGGTGAAGGTGCCCGGCAGCGGTGCGGAACCGGCGTGGATGACGATGGGCACCTGCGCCTCGGACAGTGCCGCCCATGCGGGATCGAGGACCCGATCATCGGGGGCGAACCCGCCGACCTGGACGTGGACCTTGAACAGGCGGGCCCCGGATGCGAGGGCGGCGGGGACGTAGTCGGCGGATTCGGGCTCGGCGAAGAGGGTCGCGCAGTGGATGACGTCCGGGTGGTCGGCGGCGAAGTCACGGTTCCAGTCGTTGAGCCATGCGGCCATGCCCGGTCGGTGCGGGTACGTGAGCGCGGGAATCGCCTGGAGGCCGAGCTCGCGGAGGATCCGCAGGCGGGTGTCGGTGTCATAGCGGTAGTGGATCGGCCACGGCCGGCCGTAGTTCGCCTCGGCGTCGTCGAAGTACGACCACACCTTGTCGAGGACGTTCTGCGGGAGGAAGTGCACATGGATGTCGGCGAGCCCAGGCAGCCCGAGCGCCTCGACGTAGGTCGGGATCTCCGCGTCGCTGCGGGGTGGTGCGATCATGTCCCCACCTTACCCAGCGGTACCGACGCGGCGGGGTACCGACACTGCGCAGCACTGACGCGACGCGGGACCGACTCCGTGCAGCCCTGACTCGGCGCGGGACTGACGCGGCGCGGGACTGACGCGGCGCGGGACTGACGCGGCGTGGGACCGACACTGTGCAGCACTGACGCGGCGCGCAGACGGCCGAATCCCATCCCCAGGGTGCGCGCAGTGAGCCACCCTAGACTGCGATCATGGAGTTCAGCGACCCGTTCGAGATCCCGGTCCCCGCGGCTGCCACGCGCCTCGGCGAGCCTCCGTTCTGGACTCCGGGTCAGGCGGTGACCTGGACCTACAGGCGCTTCGACTACGACCTCGACCATGTCGAGGTGCGCCGGCCGATGCGCGTCATCGACGACGGCCCGAACGGTGCGGTGCTGTGGATGCCCGGCGGCACCGAGGTCGTCGACACTGGTCTCGTCGGGTGGGAGGGCATGAGCGCCCACGACGTCCCGCTCGACGTCCGCTTCCGTCCCCGCGGGAAGGCCCCCGAGCGGATCATGGTCCCCGCCCGCTGGCAGGGCCACGGCGTGCTCAAGCTCGCCCCGCCGAACGCTCCCTTCTCCGTGTGGGTGCTCGTCAAACCGGCCCCCACCGTGTCATCGGCTGCGGAGGATTCGTCGGCCGAGTCGGTCCGCGTCGAGTGGTACGTCAATCTCGAGACGACCCACCGACGCACCGCCGAGGCGGTCTACACGTGCGATCTCATCCTCGACATCACGTTCCCGCTCGCCGATGAGCCCCTCCACCGGCCCGACGGCAGCCTCAGCGCCCGAGGCGCGGTGTTCAAGGATGTCCACGAGATCGCGGCGGCGGGTGCGTACGGATACTGGCCGCGTCAGTGGTCGGACACCGTCCGGGCCAACGGGGCGCTCATCCTCGATCGTCTCGAGGAGTTCCGGTGGGCCTTCGATCCCCGATGGGAGGATGTGGCCCTCGACCTCGCGGGGTTCGGTCCGCACGAACCGGAGGCGAGACTGCGACTGGGGCTTGCGACAGTCGACGACTCCGCCACACGCACTGCGGCCGGGCCGGATGCGGACCGCACCACCGCCTCGGCGAGGGAGACTGCGGACCGCACCACCGCCTCGGCGAGCACAATTTCTCCTGGTCAGCGGGAACATCAGCGTATCCCCAGCGGTTGTTACAGGAGACCGGACAGCAGATGAGAGGACTGAACTGACATGGCGACGAACCACCGCATCCGCCTCAATTCCCGCCCCGTGGGCGCCCCGACGGCCGAGGACTTCCTCCACGACGAGGTGCCGGTCGAGTCTCCCGGCGACGGCGAGGTGCTGCTGCGGACCCTCTATCTCTCGCTCGATCCGTACATGCGCGGACGGATGTCGGATGCGAAGTCGTACGCGAAGCCCGTCGAGCTCGGCGAGGTGATGGTCGGGGCGACGGTCTCCGAGGTCGTCGAGTCGCAGTCGCCGGACTTCGAACCCGGTGACATCGTCCTCGGCTACGGCGGATGGCAGGAGTACTCGATCGAGCCGGCGTCGCAGCTGCGCAGGATCGACCCTGAGATCGCGCCGATCAGCACCGCCCTGGGGGTGCTCGGCATGCCCGGGTTCACCGCATACGCGGGGCTTCTCGAGATCGGGATGCCGAAGCCCGGCGAGACCGTAGCCGTGGCCGCCGCGACCGGACCCGTCGGGTCGGTCGTCGGGCAGATTGCGAAGATCGTCGGGGCCACCGCGGTCGGCATCGCCGGCGGGCCTGCGAAGGTCAACCACCTCAAGGAGCTCGGCTTCGACATCGTCCTCGACCACCGTTCCCCGAACTTCAAGGAGGAACTCGCCGAGGCGGTGCCCCAGGGCATCGACGTCTACTTCGAGAACGTCGGCGGGAAGGTCCTCGAAGCGGTCGTGCCGCTGCTCAACCCCTTCGCGCGCGTGCCGGTGTGCGGTCTCGTCTCCTCCTACAACCTCACCGAGCTCCCGCCGGGGCCCGATCGCACGGGTCTGCTCATGAGTGCGATCCTGCGGAAGTCGCTGACCTTCCGCGGGTTCATCCAGTCGGAGTTCGTCGACCGCCTCGGCGAGCAGTTCCTCCACGACATGAGCACATGGATCCAGGAGGGCAGGATCCGCTACCGGGAGGACATCCGATCCGGTCTCGACCGGGCGCCCGAGTACTTCAACGAACTCCTCACCGGCGGCAACTTCGGCAAGATGGTCGTCGCCGTGGGGGAGCGGGAGTAGGGGCTCGTCGTTCCGAGCCTCCGGGCTCGGGGCCACTCCTTCTCTGCCGGCTGGTGGCGGAGGTGTGAGCGGTCCTGATCGTCGGCGCGGTTCGGTTCCTGGCGGCCGGATGAGGCGGCCGATTTCGTCGATCAGTCCGGTCGTGCCCGGTTTCCTGGGTGCATGTCGACGAACGCCGTGACACCCGAATCGCTTGCCCTGCGCGAGCTGATCGACGTGAAACGTCAGGAGTTCGAGCAGCTGCTGACGAAGTTTTCTGCGACGAATCCGAGGTTGTTCGGGTCAGTCGCACGGGGAACCGCCGTCGAGGGAAGTGACATCGACATTCTCGTCGATATGGACCCTGCCGACGGGAATCTGCTGATGCGCATCTGGGCTCATGGAGGAGACCCGCATACTGTTGGGTCGAGACGACATCGACGTCTTTCCCGTTCAGCTGCTCAGGCGCTCGGTTTCGAAAACGGCCATTGATGACGCGGCGGCGTTGGACGTCACGGAGGGTCGAAGCTGTCAGGACGAGGAGCGCATCGCCGACACCGCCGGAACCAGAAGTCCGTAAGGACGCCGAGGCTCATCAGAACTGTGCGAACACCTCGGCGGGGTCGACGTCGAAGCTCAGCGCCAGGGTCAGTGCGATCCGGGCCTTCCGCGCATCGAGGACGCCTGCGGGCAGGAGACCGGCCTCGAGCAGGCCGATCTCCCCGCCGATGTAACCGTATGTGCGGGTGAGGCTCGCCCCGGCCCCCGGTCGGGAGGCGAGGACGACGGGCATCTGTGCGCCGAGGCCGGTGACCGCGGGCACGAGATGCTCGGGCACGTGACCACCGCCGACCCCGGCGATGACCGCGCCGGCGAATCCCGCCTCGGCGAGGTGGGCGAACGTCTCCGCGGGCTCACCCATCCCCACCTCGACGAGCGCGACCGGGGCGATCGCCTCAGGGCGATCCCGCCGGGCGAACGGCGAGGTGAGCACGGCCGGGGCATGGGGGACCCGGACGACGTCCTCACTGATCCACCCGATCGCGCCGAGCACCGGACCGGACGAGAACGCCGCCGTCGACGACACGTGCGCCTTGCGGACATGCCGCGGATCGTGGATCTCGTCATTGAACACGAGCGTCACAGGCAGATGCCGCGCCTGCGGGGACAGCGCCGTCAGCGCTGCGGACCGGACGTTCGCGGGACCATCGGCACCGGGCAGGGTCGGATTGCGCATCGCACCGGTGACGGCGATCGGCACCTCTGAGTCATTGAGCAGCGACAGCGCGAAGGCGCTCTCCTCGAGGGTGTCCGTGCCCTGCGTGAGGACGATGCCGTGCGCCTCGGTCTCCCGGGCGAGCTGCGCGACGTCGAGGAGCATGTCCAGGGTGACGTTCGCGCTCGAGACCTGCGCGACCTGCGTGAAATCCGTGCGCAGATCCGGCCAGATCTCATCGAGACCCGCAGCCGCGGCGATCTCCGCACCGCTGAGAGCCGGGGCCACCCCTCCGCTGCCGTCAGCGGTCGAAGCGATGGTGCCGCCGAGCGCGGCGACGAGCAGATGAGGCGGCAGGTCAGACATGCTCCTGAGTCTAGCGAGGCACGAGCCCCGATTTCCCCGCCCCGGCACCGCGCGGGACAATGGAGGCCATGTCCGCTCTGTCCTCCGCGCTCGCGTTCCGTCGCCTCATCGACGACAACGCGACCCTGCGCATGCTGCGGGCCGACAACCTCGCGATCATGGCCGCAACCCTGGGCGGCCTCCTCGGCAGTCCGGGCAGCCGCCTGTCCACCGACGACGTCCACGAGGCGATCGACGCCGACCTCGAAGAGCTGCGCGACCACTTCGACCTCGGCACCCGCACGGCGAAGGCCTACTGCGACGATTGGCGCCGGGCCGACATCATCATCCGCCGCCCTGCCACCGGCGCCCGCGGCGAGACCTACGAACTCTCCGCGGCCGGCTTCGACGCGATCCGCATCCTCGAACAGCTGCGCACCCCGCCCCGCACAGCCACCGAATCCCGCCTCGTCGCCCTTGCCCAGGCCGTCCGCCAGCTCGCGATCGACACCGACCCCGACACCTCACGGCGCCTGCGCTCCCTCGAAGCCCAACGCGACCGCATCGACGCCGAGATCGCCCGCGTCCGCCGCGGCGACGCGATGTCGACCACGCTCGACCGCAGACGCGCAGGTGAGAGGGTCAGCGACATCCTCGGCCAGGCCCAGGGTCTGCCCGCCGACTTCGCCCGCGTCCGTGCCCGCTTCGAAGAGCTCAACCACGACCTGCGCACGAGCATCCTCAGCTCCGAGGACGCCCAGACCCACGTCCTCGACGATATCTTCCGCGGCGTCGACCTCATCGAATCCTCCGACGAGGGCCGCACCTTCACCGCGTTCTCCGGACTCGTCCGCGACCCCGAACAGTCCTCGGCCTTCGACGACGACGTCTCGGCGATCCTCGACCGCGACTTCGCCCGCTCCCTGCCCCTGGCCACCCGACGCACCCTGCGCGGACTCATGCGCGACATGAAGGACGGCAGCCGCGAGGTCCACAGCGCGCTGTCCGACTTCGCCCGCGGCCTGCGCCGCTACGTCCACTCCCACGAATTCCAGCGCGACCGTGTCATGCGCACCCTCCTCCAAGACGCTCTCGCCGAGGCGGTGCCCGCCGCCCAGCAGCGCAAACCCTACGCGGACTCCGGGGTCGCCCTCGATCTCTCGACCGTGCCGATCTCCTCGCTCGGCGAGGTCACGCTGCACGACCCGGACGAATTCGACGCCGGCGTCGCCCTGAGCGCCGCCGGCGAATCGACCGTCGACCTCGGCGAGCTCATCCGCGTCGCCCGCGAATCCGAGATCGACTTCACCGAACTCACCGACAACGTCAACACCGCACTGGCCGGTGCCACCGACATCACCGTCGCCGAGGTGCTCGACCGCTTCCCCGCCAGCCAGGGCCTGGCGAGCGTGGTCGGGCTGGTCTCGCTGGCGACCACCCACGGCACCGTCGACCCCACCACCGCCGACGTCCTCACCTGGACCGGCACCGACGGTGTGCCCCGCCGCGCGGCGACCCACCGCTGCCTCTTCACGAAGGAGATCCCCGTTTGAGCCAGGACGATCTGCACCGGGAGGAGATTCCGGCCGGCACCGAGGCGACCGCGACCGCCCGGGACGACGTGACCTCCCCTCGCACGGAGTTCGCCGATCCCGACGAGCAGCCGCTCGACGATCGGCCCGCCGGGACCGGTCTGTGGTCGGGTGACACCGGTGCCCTCCACGAACGCACCCGCCGCGTCCTCCTCGAACTCCTCAAAGGCCCCTACGTCTCCGGTGCCCAGAACCCCGGCCTGTGGGCCGCGCTCATCGCCGATGAGACGAGTGTGCGCTCGCGCCTCCACGAACTCTTCCTCGACCTCGTCATCGACCCCGTCGACGAATTCGCGTTCACCCGGAAAGTCGTCACCGAGGAGATCGACGTCCCCAGCGCGGTCCGCAGCGAACGGCTCACCTTCATCGACACCGCGATGCTCCTCGTCCTCCGCCAGCTCCTCCTCGCCGCCCCCGGGGAACGGCGCGTCATCGTCGGCAAGGACGAGGTCTACGACTCCCTGATGATCTACCGCACCGGCGACGAATCGACGTTCCTCCGCAACCTCAACGGCGCGTGGGCGCGGATGTCGAACCGGCTGCGCGTCCTCCACAAGGTCGGCGACGAGCGCTTCGAGATCTCCCCGATGGTCCGCTTCCTCATCGACGAGGACCGCGTCCGCGAACTCGCCGCCACGTACCGGCGCATCGCCGCCGGCGAGGACGGCGGAGCCGGCGACGGTGATGAGGGAAGCGCCGAGGCGGTCGATCCTGCCCCAGACCCCGACACCACAGACCCCGACATCCCTGACCCCGACACCTCAGACCCCGACACCACCACCGAGGAGGACGCGGAATGAACGAGACCGACCTCCTCTCGATCCTGCCCGAGGACGCCCGCGGCTCGGTCTTCGACGGCGTCCCCGAACCCGACGCCGAGGTCACGGCCGCGCTGTCGGGGCAGTGGCGGCTCAGCCGCATCCAGCTCGCGAACTGGGGCACCTTCGACGGGGAGATCCACACGATCCCCGTCTCCCGGCAGGGCCAGCTCATCACCGGACCCTCCGGTTCCGGGAAGTCGTCGCTGCTCGACGCGATCGCCTCGGTGCTCACGCCCGACAAATGGCTGCGCTTCAACGTCGCCGCCCAGACCGCGGGCGCGCGGACCGAGCAGCGGAGCATCATCAGCTACGTCCGCGGGGCCTGGACGCGGATGACCGACGCCGAGGAGGACCGCGTCGTCAGCCGCTACCTGCGCCCGCACGCGACGTGGAGCGGCATCGTCCTGCGCTTCGAGAACGAGATCGATCCGCCGGTGACGCTCGCCCGCCTGTTCTTCGTCAAGGGCAGCGGGACGAAGAACTCCGACGTCTCCGACCTCTGCCTCCTCGACCGCTCCGGCATCGACCTGGCTGACCTGCAGGAATACGCGCTCGGCGGGATCCAGACCCGGGCGCTCAAGGCCGCCCACCCCGACGCCGTCATCACCTCGAACGGCGCCCACGGCCGGTTCTACGCCCGGATGCGCTCGCTCTTCGACATCGAACACGAATCCGCGCTCCAGCTCCTCCACAAGACGCAGTCGGCCAAGCACCTCGACAGCCTCGATCAGCTCTTCCGCGAGCACATGCTCGAACCGCCGGCGACCTTCGCCCTCGCCGACACCGCCGTTGATGAGTTCGGCGACCTCAAGGACGCCCACGAACACGTCGTCCAGCTCCGTCACCAGCGCGATCACCTCCTCGACCTGCGCGACGCGGCGACCAGATACGACACCGCGCACGCCGCCGTCGCCGAGGTGCGCGAACTCGCCGCGAGCGTCATTCCGTTCCAGAAGCGTCGGGAGCTCGACCTCCTCGACGCCGAGCGCTCGACCCTTGATGAGCGCATCGCCACCCTCGACGCCGAGGCCGACGACGCCGACCGCACCCTGCGCGCCGCCGCCGACGACCTCAAGCGGGCCGAGCGCGCCGCCCTCGAGCTCGGCGGGTCGGAGACCGCGTTCCTCCACGAGAAGATCCGCGCCGGGGAGGAGACCCGCCGGACCGCGAAGAACCGCTGGGAGTCCCTGCGCACGCAGTTGAGCGAGGCGGGCATCGACGACGCCCCGACGACCGCCGCCGAGTTCGCCGAACTCCAGGCCGAGATCGCCCGCATCCTCGACGGATCAGAGGCCCCGGCGGGCCCGAGCCACGCCGACCACGACCGGTTCTCGAAAGCCCGCGCCCGCGTCGCCGCCGCCGAAGCCGCGATCACCGCCCTGCGCCGCAGCGGCACCACCGTGCCCGGTCATCTCCTCGAGGTGCGCACGATGCTCGCCGAGGCGGTCGGCCTGCCCGAATCCGCGCTGCCCTTCGGCGCCGAGCTCATCGAGGTCAAACCCGAGCACGCCGCGTGGACGGGGGCGATCGAACGCGTGCTCCGCCCGCTCGCGCTCACGCTCCTCGTCCGCTCCGACCACCTCGGCACGGTCCGATCCTGGGTCGACTCGCACCGGATCACGACCCGCCTCGTGTTCGAGGAGGTGCCGCAGACCGCTGCCTCCCCGCGCCCCGCGAAGAGCTCGATCTCCCTGGTCAACCGGGTGCGAGTGGCGGAGACCGGGGTCGGTGAGTGGGTGAGCTGGGCACTGTCGGAGCGCTACGACTACGCGTGCGTCGACCATCTGTCCAAGATGGACGACCACGTCAAGGCCGTGACGATCAACGGTCAGATCAAGACTTCGCGCACCCGGTACGAGAAGGACGACCGGCGCCGCATCGACGACCGTTCGCAGTGGGTGCTCGGGGACCGGGACGCGAAGCTCGAGGCCCTCATCGACGAACTCAATGCCGCCGAGGCGGACCTGCAGGCCGTGCGCACGATCGTCGAGACCGCCGAGGCCGACGTCGCGAAGGCGAACGAACGCCGGGGCCTCCTCGCCGGAGTCCGCCGACAGACGTGGCGCGACATCGACACCGACGGGGCGCAGAAGGAGATCGACACCCTCCAGGCGCGCCTCGACGAGCTCATGGCCGGCGACAGCGACCTCCAGGCCGCCAACCGCGCCCGCGACGAGGCGGAGACCGCCCTCGACGATGCGCGCACCCGCGCCGACGACGTGAGCTTCCGGCTGCGCACCGCCCGCGCCACCCGCGACGGCCTCGCCGCCGCGGCCGACGCCCTGCGGGAGGCGATCGCCGCCGGCGAGTACCCGGAGGTCTCAGCGGCCGTGGGCACGGCGCTCGAGGAGCGGTTCCGGGCGGTCAGGCGCAAGATCACCCGCGACATCCTCGGCGACGTCGGACAGGCCGTCATGACCCAGCTGCAGGACGAACGGGACGCCGCCGCGGACCGGGCGACCGGGGCCGGACAGGACGTCACCCGGCTGGCAGCGCAGTTCCAAGCGGCCTGGCCGTCCGCCTCGGCGAACCTCACCTCCGACGTCGAGGACCGGCAGGGCTTCCTCGACATGCTCGCCGAGATCCAGGCCCATGGTCTGCCCGAGCACGAAGGACGGTTCCTCGACCTGCTGCGGAAGCGCTCGCGGGATCTCATCGGTGAGCTGCGCGGGGAGATCCTCGGGGCGCCGCGGGAGATCCAGGACCGCGTCGACCCGGTCAACTCCTCGCTGCAGCGGTCGGAGTTCGACACGGATCGCTTCCTCCACCTGCGCGTGAAGACCCGGCGGAGTGAGACGGTCAAGGCGTTCATGCGGGACCTCGCGACGATCTCCGAGGGCAGCTGGGGTGATGAGGACCTCGAGACGGCGGAGATGAAGTACGAGCTCCTCGCCGACATCATGCGCCGGTTCGCCTCGAGCGAGCACATCGACCGCGTGTGGCGTACACAGTGCCTCGACACGCGGCTGCACGTGACGTTCCTCGCCGAGGAGCTCGACCGCGACGGCACCCCGCAGGCGACGTACGATTCCGGGGCGGCGATGTCGGGCGGGCAGCAGCAGAAGCTCGTCGTCTTCTGTCTCGCGGCGGCACTGCGCTACCAGCTCGCCGATCCGGACGAACCGGTCGCGAAGTACGGCACGATCATCCTCGACGAGGCCTTCGACAAGGCGGATTCGCGGTACACGCGGATGGCGCTCAACATCTTCGTCGAGTTCGGCTTCCACATGGTGCTCGCGACCCCGCAGAAGCTCCTCCAGACGATCGAGCCCTACGTCGGCGCCGCCGCGGCGATTGACAACCCCACCCGCGCGAAGTCCGTCGTCGCGAACATGGTGTGGGAGACCGACGGGGATGGTGCTGTTGGGAAGGATGCTGGTGACGATGCCGACGGGGAGGGTGCTGATTCCGGCGCCGAGGCGGGGGAGGGCAACCCTGTCCTCGTCGAGTCCGGTGCGGCGGCCGAATCGGGTGCAACCGTGGAACCGGGTGTGAGCACCGAGGCCGATAAAGGCGCTGAGACTGATGAGGCTGCGGAGACGGTCGCGACAGCAGACGCTCTCGCGACAGGGGAGGCCATCGCGACCGGAGACGACGGGGTCGGCAGTCGATAGGGGTGCGAGCCGGGCTCGATTCGTTGCGGACAGTGCTCGGTAGGGTGAGGCCATGATCGATGTCGCCGAGGCGCGCCGGCTCGCCGAGAAGCGCCTGCGCACCCGGATGGGCCAGTGGGCAGGGGAGCAGGCGGTCCTCGCCGAGGTCGACGCTGTCCATGGCGGACGACCCGCCGAGGCGGAGCACGGCTCACCGGCATTCGAGCTCGGGCTCAAACCGCCGACCGAGAATCAGGTCTTGCGCGACCTCGCCGGCGCTGAGGCCTGGGTGCGGTCGTGGCGGGCCGCTGCGGCCGCACACCCTCTCGACCTCGACTGGCAGTCCCGTGCGTGGAAGTCCGTGGGCAGGCAGGACGTGCCGGTGCGGGTGCGGTTTCCGATGCCGGACGATGTTGCGGTGTTCGTCGGCGGAGGTGCGGAGCGTGACTGGCGGCGGCTCTCAGCGCGGGTGCGCGCGATCCGACAGCGGTGGCCGCAGACGAGCGGGCACTCCGCTGTTCCCGGCAGCGACGGCGTTCCCGAATCTGAGGGTGCCGAGACGACCGTGGGACCGGACGGGGTCGCAGAGGATCCGACTGAGGTCTCGGCTGCGGGCGAGTTCACGGCCGCTGCGCACGGCGGCGCGGGGGATCCGGGTGAGTTCACGGCAGTCGTGAGATCGCTGGCCAGGCGTCTTCTCGAACTCGGTGACGACGAGTTCGCCCAGGTCATCGATGTCGTCAGCTGGCTGGCGGAGAATCCGCTCGGCACGATGCGGCCTCGACAGCTGCCGATCCGCGGCGTCGACTCGAAATGGTTCGGCACGCACCGGGGACTTGTCCGCGCTCTGCTCTCACTGACGGGTGTCTCGGGTGGGCTCGACATCCTCGACGCCGAGGCGCATGTGCGGTTGCGTCTCCTCGACCCGGCGATGGCGCTCGGTCCGCTGCGGGACCTCGCCGCCCCGGTCGACCAGCTGGCCCGGCTGGACCTCAAGCCGCGGACCGTGCTCATCGTCGAGAATCTCGAATCGGTGCTCGCCTTGCCCGATCGTCCCGGCACCGTCGCGATCCACGGATCCGGCTACACGGTCGGGGTCGTGGCACGGTTGGGATGGGCCGCCTCGGCGAGGGTCGTCTACTGGGGCGATCTCGACTCGCACGGATTCGCCATCCTCAACCGCCTGCGGGCGCATCTGCCCGGGGTGGAATCGCTGCTCATGGACGAGGACACGCTGCTGGCCCACCGCGATCTGTGGGTGCGGGAACCGACGCCGCATCGCGGGAGCCTGCCGGGCCTCACCGGGTCGGAGCGGCGGGCGCTCGACCGACTGCGCTCCGAAGGGGATGTGCGACTCGAGCAGGAGCGGATCCCCTGGGACACGGCGCTCGCCGCCGTCGACGCGGCGCTGCGCTGATTCCGCGCTGCACTGATTCGGCCCCGGGGAGCCGCCTGCCGTGGGCGCTCTTCTCTTGGCCCCTGCCTGAATGATTCCGACGTCTCAACGTCGTGTAGCGTATCTCGAGGTTCAATGAATGCAGAGTGAACCACAACGGAACAATCGGTGAACTTCGGATAGGTGACGATAATCGGCATGAGCGACGTCAAGGCAGTGCAGGAGCGGCGGAAGTCCGGGTGGAATTGGCTCGCGGCACCGGGTCCCGCACCGCGGCTGCCGGAGGAGACGATCACACGACGCTATCCGCGGCTGCGAGGCCAGGTCTTCGTCGGGATCTTCGTGGGCTACGCGGGCTTCTACCTCATCCGCAACAACGTGCCGCTGGTGGGCAGCCTGCTCATCGATGAGGGCCGCATGAACGCCGTCGGCTTGGGCATCATCGCGAACGTCGCCCTCATCGCGTACGGCTTCTCGAAGTTCTTCTCCGGGATCGTCTCCGACCGTTCGAACGCCCGTCTGTTCCTGCCGATCGGGCTGGCGCTCTCGGCCGTCGCGAACCTGCTCCTCGCCGGTGTGCCGGTGTTGTCGTCATCGATCGCGATGTTCGCGACCGTCATGTTCGTCAACGGCTGGGTGCAGGGTATGGGGTGGCCGCCCAGCGGCCGTGTCCTCGTCCATTGGTTCTCCACCAGTGAGCGGGGAACCAAGACATCGATCTGGAATGTCGCGCACAACGTGGGCGGCTTCTTCGTCGGAGTCCTTGCCGCGCTCGGACTGCAGCTGACCGGAGATGACTGGCGCTCGGTCTTCTGGCTGCCGGCGATCGTCGCTCTCGTCATCGCCTTCATCGCTTATCTGCTCATCCGCGACACTCCTGAGTCGCAGGGTCTCCCGCCGATCGAGGAGTACCGTGACGACCCGGCCAAGGTGGACGCCGACGACGTCGAACAGGAGTCGCTGAGCACGTGGAAGGCGATCGAGAAGTACGTGCTGCGCAACCGCACGATGGTGCTGTTGGCCCTCGCGAACGTCTGCGTCTATGCACTGCGCTACGGGATTCTCACCTGGACTCCCGTCTACCTGTCCGAAGTCCGGCATGCCAGCTTGACCGGAGGCATTGCCGGGTTCTCGCTATTCGAGCTTGCGGGAATCGTCGGAACGCTTCTGTGCGGATGGCTCTCCGACAGGGTGTTCCGCGGGAACCGATCGGTCACCGGCATCGTGTTCATGATCGGCGTGGCTGCGGCGACCGCTGTGTACTGGCTGGCGCCGGCTGGTGTTCCGCTGTGGATTCCGCTGGTGACGGTCACAGTCATCGGCGGACTCATCTACGGGCCGGTCATGCTCATCGGACTCCAGGCACTTGACCTGTCTCCGCGTCAGGTGGCGGGGACGGCTGCCGGGTTCACCGGTCTGTTCGGGTACGTGCTCGGAGCCACGATGGCCTCAAGCGGAGTCGGCCTCGTCGTCCACCACTTCGGCTGGGACGTCACCTTCGCTCTGCTCATTGCGCTGTGTCTCATTGCGGTGGTCTTCCTCGCCATCATCAACAAGGACGAACGGCGCACTATCCGCGAGCATCAGCGCCGCTGACCGTGCGGGTCGCCTCGCGGAGGCCACAGTGTTCTCGCGTCTTCGTTCGTTGGACAGGACGGAACCCGTGTCATCGCCCTTTGCTAGCATCCACGCATGGACTCGGTGACCGTGCTTCGACTCGCCCACGACCAGGCGGTGCAGTATCCGTCCGTCGTCATCGAGCACCCTTTCGGGCCCGAGTACGCGGTGTTCAAGGTCCGCGGCAGAATGTTCATGATGCAGTACGAGCTGCGCGGAGTGCCGAGCATGAACCTGAAGATCGACCCGCTCGACGGTGAGGTGCTGCGCGACGCCTACGCGGAGATCACGCCCGGTTATCACATGAACAAGCGGCACTGGATCACTGTTTGCGGTGCCGACGGAACCGACACGGGAGCCGGCGGCGGAACCACCGGCGACGGCGGTGGCGATGACGGCGGAGCCGGGACCGACCCGGGGACCACCTCGGCGCGGGCGGCTCTCGATGAGGACCTCCTCCACGATCTCGTCCTCGAGTCGTACTGCCTCGTCGTCGCGAAGATGCCGCGCCGGGATCGGCCGGTCGACCCGGCGACCTTCGGCGGCAGAGAAGCGTGAGGGAGGTGTGACGGACAGACCTCGGGGCGGCCTCGTCGGGCTGTGCATCGCCGAACTCGTCTGCTGGGGACTCCTCTACTACTCGCTGCCCGTTGCGGTCACCCCGATCTCGGCGGACACCGGGTGGAGTGAGACGACGGTGACGGGTGCACTGACGATCGGTCTCATCGTCTCGGCGGTCGCCGGGGTGCGCGTGGGACGCCTCCTCGACGCGCACGGACCGCGGACGATCATGGCGACCGGCACGGGCATCGGCGTCGCGGCCCTCCTGCTCGTCGCGGTGGCACCGAATCTGCCGGTGTTCTACGTGGCGTGGGCGCTCGCGGGCTTCGCTCAGGCGACGACGCTCTACCCGCCGGCTTTCGCCGTCGTCACCCGCTGGTACGGGGCTCAGCGCGTCAGACCGCTGACGATGCTCACGCTCGTCGGCGGACTCGCCTCGACCGTGTTCGCGCCGATCATCGCGTGGCTCATCGGCACGGTCGGGTGGCGGCCGACCTACCTCGTCCTCGCGGGCATCCTCGCCGTCATCGCCCTGCCCGTCCAGCTCATCTTCCTCAACGCACGCTGGACCGACGACGCCGCCGCGCGGTACCAGCGCCCCTCCCGGGCCGAGATCCGCGCGGTCACCCGCAGCCCGCGCTTCATCATCCTGCAGCTGGCCGTGGCACTTGCGACGTTCGCCCTCTTCGCGGTGACGATCAACATCATCCCCGTCCTCATCGAACGCGGTGCCGCCTACGGTCTCGCGGCGATCGCGCTCGGTCTCGTCGGCTTCGGTCAGGTCGCCGGCCGCTTCGGGTACCCGAGCATCGAACGGCACACGAGCGCACGTTCCCGCACGGTGCTCCTCTTCGCCGCCGGCGCAGTGGGCCTGTGGCTGCTCGCGCTCGTGCCCGGACCGCTCTGGCTCATCATCGGCATCGCGATGATCACCGGCGGCATCCGCGGCTGCATGACGCTCTTCCAGGCGACGGCGGTCTCCGACCGGTGGGGTACGGCGAACTTCGGGGCCGTCAACGGCGTCTTCGTCGCCCCCATCACCGTGGGCACGGCACTCGCCCCGGTCGCGGGCCCGGCTCTGGCCGACCTCCTCGGCGGATATTCGCTCATGGCGATCGCCATGGCGGCACTCCTCACCGCCGCCACCGCCCTGTCGGCGCGGACGTGAACGGGTGTCGCGGTGCCTGCCCAGAAACGAGTGATGTCCTGCTTGAGATGCGGCAGGATCGATGTGTCGGACAGCGGCCACGTACGTGAAACGTGTAAAACAATCGCGAAACTTTTACACGTTCCACTGACATGGAAACTCGCTTTACACGTTGCCGGAGGCACGCAGAGCGGCAATCACCCACCGACGCGGTCGACGATCACACGCAGCCGACAAGCCTCTTCACCGCGTGTGACGCACAACCGATCCTGTCGCCACACTCACAGTTCCGCGGCTGCGGCCCCAGTCTAGACTGGCACCAGCAGTCCACGCCTCGCACCGGGGCAGATGCCAGAGCTTCGGTGCTCGTGTTTCCACGGAAGGAGCACCATGCCCACCGTCGCCAGAAACATCGTCGACACACTCGTCGCGAGTGGGGTCAAGCGCGTCTACGGAATCCCCGGTGACTCGCTCAACGGATTCACCGACGCTCTGCGCGTCAATCCCGAACTCGAATGGGTCCACGTCCGCCACGAGGAGGGCGCGGCGTTCGCCGCCAGCGGCGAGGCCGCCCTGACCGGAGAGCTCGCCGTCTGCGCCGGCAGCTGCGGTCCCGGCAACCTCCACCTCATCAATGGTCTCTACGACGCTCAGCGCTCCCGCGTCCCGGTCCTCGCGATCGCCGCGCACATCCCGAGCGAAGAGATCGGTTCGAACTACTTCCAGGAGACCCACCCGACGGAGATCTTCCGCGAGTGCAGCGTCTACGCAGAACACGTCGCCCACCCCTCGCAGATGCCGCGCCTATTGCGCATCGCGATGCGTGAGGCCATCGAGAAGCGCGGCGTCGCCGTGCTCGTCATCCCCGGCGACGTCGGCCTCGCCGACATCGACGCCGCCGCCGAGGAGATCAAGTTCTTCCCCTCGCACGTCACCCCGGCCGAACCGCTCATCGAGGACGCAGCCGCCGCCCTCAACCGGAGCAAGAAGGTGACGATCCTCGCCGGCGCCGGCACCGAAGGCGCCCACCCCGAGCTCCTCGCGATCGCCGACGCCCTCCAAGCGCCGATCGTCCACACGATGCGCGGCAAGGAGTTCGTCGAGTACGACAACCCCTACGACGTTGGCATGACCGGTCTGCTCGGCTTCTCCTCCGGCTACCATGCCCTGAAGTCGTGCGACACGCTGCTCATGCTCGGCACTGACCTGCCCTACCAGCAGTTCTACCCCGACGAGGCGACCGTCATCCAGGTCGATGTGCGCGGGTCGCAGATCGGCAAGCGGACGAAGGTCGACATCGCGCTCACGGGCACCGTCGCCGACACCATCAACGCCCTGCTGCCGCTGATCAGGACCGGCCGCAGCAGCTCGTTCCTCAAGACGGCGACGAAGCACTACGCGAAGACCCGCAAGGATCTCGACGAGCTCGCCACGCCGTCGAAGCGGACCATCCACCCGCAGTACCTGACGAAGCTCATCGACGAGGCGGCCACCGACGATGCGGTGTTCATCCCCGACGTCGGCTCACCCGTCGTGTGGGCGGCCCGGTATCTGACGATGAACGGCAAACGCCGCCTCATCGGCTCCTTCAGCCACGGGTCGATGGCCAACGCCCTGTCCCAGAGCGTCGGTGCGCAGGCCGCCTACCCGGGGCGGCAGGTCATCGCGCTGGCCGGCGACGGCGGCCTGGCGATGCTCCTCGGCGAGCTCATCACCCTCACCCAGAACGACCTGCCCGTCAAGGTCGTCGTCTACAACAACTCCTCGCTCAACTTCGTCGAACTCGAGATGAAGGCGGCCGGGTTCGTCACCTTCGGCACCGACCTGGAGAACCCCAACTTCGCCACCATCGCCGAGGCGGTCGGCATCAAGGGATTCCGCGTCGAGAAGTCGAAGGACCTCCCATCGGTCGTCACCGAGTTCCTCAACCACGACGGGGCTGCGGTCCTCGACGTCACGACCGAGCGCCAGGAGCTCTCGATGCCGCCGTCGATCACCGCTGAGCAGGCGAAGGGCTTCGCGCTCTACGCCATCCGCACGGTGCTCTCGGGCAAGGGCGACGAACTCATCGACCTCGCGCGCACGAACGTCCGGCAGCTGTTCTGACGCCCGGAGTCGCCGCCGGTCGGTGAGACCGCGCGGCGGCGGTGTTCCTGCGGCGTCGGTGTTCCGGCGGCGGCGTTCCGGCGGCGGCCGTGCAGAGTCGAGGACGCAGAGTGTCGAAATCCGAATCGGAAATCGTCACTCTGCGTCCTCGACTTCTCACTTGAGGTGCCTTTCGCGACCTGCGCGGGTGGTGTGACGCTCCGAGGGTGGTTTATCGCTGCGCGGGTGGCGTGACGCTCCGCCGGGTGCGCCGGGTGCGGCGGGTCAGACCGGGTAGTCCGCCAGCGCCGAGGCGGTTGCCAGGGCCGCGGTCATCGCTTCGTGTCCTTTGTCCTCGCGAGAGCCCTCGAGTCCCGCGCGGTCCCTGGCCTGTTTGTCATTGTCGCAGGTGAGCACTCCGAAGCCGACGGGTTTGCGGGAGTCGAGGGCAACTCGGTTCAACCCATCGGTCGCCGCCGAGCACACGTAGTCGAAGTGCGGGGTGCCGCCGCGGATGACGACGCCGAGGGCGACGACGGCATCGAAGCTCTCGATGACGCGGGCTGCGGCGACGGGCAGTTCGAAGCTGCCGGGGACGCGGATGAGCGTCGTCGTCGCCTGTGCCTCCGCGGCCGCGCGCTCGGCGCCGGCGACGAGTCCGTCCATGACCTCCGTGTGCCAGGACGCCGCGACGATCGCAACGTTGAGGCCGGTGGCGTCCAGGGTGATGTCGGGTGCTCCGTGATGTGCCATGAGTGATGCTCCTCAGTGGTGGGTCTCGATGTGGTGAGTCGGCCGGTGAGTCGACAAGTCGTGAGTCGACACGTCGTGAGCCGAAAGGTTGCGGTTCGGGCCGGTGGTGAACCGGCTGGTGGTGAGTCGGGTCAGTGGTCGATGGGTGGGCCGCTGCCGCGCCGACGACGGCGCGGTGCAGGTGCGTGGGCGCTCAGCACGCGAGGTGGAGCGTGTGGTGCATGCGGGTGCGCTTCGTCTCGAGGTACTTCGAGTTCTCCGGCCGCGCGGGGATCTCGAGCGGCACGACCGCCTCGACGGTGATCCCGAGGTCGGCCAGCGCCTGCGTCTTCGCCGGATTGTTCGTCAGCAGACGGATCCGGGTCAGCCCCATCTCGGTGAGGATCGCCGCGGCCGCCCGGTAGTCCCGGGCGTCGTCGCTGAGCCCCAGTTCGAGGTTGGCATCGACGGTGTCGAGCCCCGAGTCCTGGAGGGCGTAGGCGCGGATCTTGTTGCGCAGTCCGATCCCACGGCCCTCGTGTCCGGTGAGGTAGATGACCGCCCCGCCGTCCTCGGCGATCGTCTGCAGCGCCTGATCGAGCTGCTCACCACAGTCGCAACGATGCGACCCGAAGACATCCCCGGTCAGGCACTCCGAATGGACGCGCACGAGGGGAGCGGGGCTCTCCGACTCATCCGCGGGGCCGTCGATGTCGAGTCCGGTGTAGACGCCGAGGTGGTCGAGCCCGTCGACGGTGAATGCCCGTGCCGTGAAACGGCCGTAGCGCGTCGGCAGCGGGACCTCTTGGGAGGCCTCCGCGGTCGTTTCGGGGCCGACCGGCCCGAGCCCCACAGGTCCGACCTCGGCCGACGCGGCAGCCGGACCGTCGGCGTCCTCGCCATCCTCGTCGAGGTAGGCGATGAGCTGTTCGATCGAGACCATGACGAGGCCGTGCGCATCGGCGAACTCGCGGAGGGCGTCGAAGCGCATCATCGAGCCGTCGTCGTGGACCACCTCGGCGATCATCGACACCGGACGGGCCCCGGCGAGGCGCGCGAACTCGACGCCGGCCTCGGTGTGACCGGGCCGCTCACGGACTCCGCCGTCCTTCGCCACGAGCGGGAAGACATGACCGGGGCGGGTGATCGCGGCAGGGTCGGGGGTCTCGGCGGCGAGCACCCGGCCGGTCAGCGCACGTTCGGCCGCGCTGATGCCCGTCGTCACTCCGACGGCGTCGCAGCTGATCGTGTACGCCGTGCCCTTGGGGTCCTCGTTCGCAGCGACCATGGGCGGCAGGTCGAGCGCGGCCGCCCGTGCGGCCGTCATCGGGGCGCAGACGACGCCCGAGCTGTGCCGCACGATGAAGCCCATCGTCGCCGCGTCGGCGAACTCCGCGGCGATGATGAGGTCGCCTTCGTTCTCGCGGTCCTCGTCATCGACGACGACGATCGGGCGGCCCGCGGCGATCTCGGCGATCGCGCGGGAGATCGTGTCGAGCCCGGCGGTGGGCTCGCCGAGCGGTGCAACGGTCTCAGTCATGATCGGCTCCTTGTGGTGCAGGGGTGGTGACAGGGATGGGATTGCTCATCGACGGCGCCGAGGCGACCGGTGGTTCCGTGGTGGCCGCGGTGTCTGCGGACGCAGTCGTCGCAAGCGGCCGGGGCGTCGAAGCGTCAGGGGCGGTGAAGGAGAGGAGTCGCGCGGCGTACTTCGCGATGACGTCGACCTCGACGTTGACAGGGTCGCCGACCTGGAGACGGCCGAACGTCGTGTGCGACAGCGTCGCCGGGATGAGGCCGACCTCGACCCAGGCGCGCGGGGTGCCCTCACCGTCCGAGATGCCGTCCTCAGCGTGAACACTCTCTGCGTGAACACCGGCCGCAGGCGGGACGGCCTCGGAGACCGCCGTGAGAGTGAGGGAGACGCCGTTGAGCGCGATCGAGCCCTTGACCGCCGTCAGCGGTGCGAGGTGGGCGGGGATGCCGATGCGCAGGGTCGTCCACTCGGCGTGGTCGGTGCGGGCGATGACCTCGCCGAGGCCGTCGACATGGCCCTGGACGATGTGCCCGTCGAAGCGACCGGCCGCCGGGGTGCAGCGCTCCAGGTTGACTGGGTCGCCGGGAGTCAGCGCACCGAGCCCGGTCAGCCGCAGGGTCTCACCCATCACCTCGGCGACGAAGGTGCCCTGCCCCGAAGCCGAGGTCTCTGAGGCGGCGGGCTCCGCGCCCACGGACACGACGGGCTCCGCAGCCGCGGCCTCACCCGCAGACACGGCGTCGCCTCCGCCCGCGGCCTCGCCCCCGGCTGAGCCGACGTCGCCTCCGGCGGTCGGTTCGACGACCGAGGTCAGGCACACGCCGTTGACGGCGAGCGATCCGCCTGGCGGCAGATCGGCGACGACGTCACCGGCGGCGATGGTGAGCACTGCCGAGTCCTCGTGTGTGGTGAGGTCGACGACGGTGCCGATGCCCTCGATGATTCCGGTGAACACGGGTTCCTCCTGTGGTCGAAACGGGTGGTGGACGGCGAGCGGGGCGCTCATGGGCTGCTCGTCGTGAAGTGGAGAAGGACGTCGGGCCCGAGCACGGACACCGCCGGGACCGCGGTGTCGTCGGGGATGAGCCCGACCGCCTCGGTGAGGGTGGGGATGTCGAGCCCGCGGATGCCAGGCAGGCCCTCCCCGAGGAGGAGCGGAGCCTGATAGCAGTACACCTCGTCGACGACGCCGGCGGAGAAGAACGCACCGAGCACCTGCGGCCCGCCCTCGATGAGGAGGTGCCGGATTCCGCGGGCGGTGAGCTCGGCGAGCACGACCTCGACCTCGCGGGTGCGCACGTGGATGGTGGCGGGGTTGGTCGCCAGCGATGAGTCGGGTGCGAGGTCGCGCAGGCCCATGACGACGGGGATCGGCTGCGGGTCGAGGAGCTCCCCGTCCTCGTCGCGGGCGCTCAGCCGCGGATCGTCGTCGGCCGCCGTGCCGGTGCCGACG
Organism: Brevibacterium sp. XM4083; assembly: GCF_006489205.2. GTDB lineage: Bacteria > Actinomycetota > Actinomycetes > Actinomycetales > Brevibacteriaceae > Brevibacterium. Next base: position 343,347 of record NZ_VFYR02000001.1, read on the forward strand.
AGGATCGCGTCGACCTCGGTGCGCAGACTGTGCGAATGGATCCGGGAGGCCGCCGAGGTGATCCACCGGCTCGTGCGATCCGCGGCGGCGACCTTCCCGTCGAGGCTCTGGGCGATCTTCGCCGTGACGAACGGACGCCGCTGCGCCGTCGCCGCTCGCCAGCGGGCGTTGAGGTCGGCCGACTCCTCGCTGCCGAGGCCCGAGCGGACCCGGACCCCCGCCTCGGCGAGGATGGCCCCACCGCCCCCGGCGGGTTCGGTCGTGTCGGGGAGCGCAAAGACGACGTCGGGGATGCCGGCATCGAGGATCGCCTGCGTGCACGGCCCGGTCCGACCGGTGTGCGCGCACGGTTCGAGCGTGACGAACAGCGTCGAGGTGGTCAGATCGATGCCGTGACGCTTCGCCGTGGTGATCGCGTCGACTTCGGCATGCGGGGTGCCGGCGCCGAGGTGGCGGCCGGTGACGATCTGCCCGTCGGCGGCGCGGACGGCGGCCCCCACCAGGGGGTTCGCGCCGCGGCGTCCGTCGCGGGCAGCGGTGAGTGCGGCGGACATCGCCGCGTGGTCGTGGGCGGGTGCGCCCATGAGAAAACCTCCCGAGCCGATGCCGGGAGGGAGGAGCGTGCGGGTGCAGCCATCGCGGTTCGCGGGCGTCTGCGTGGTGCGCTTGCCAGCGCTGACACGACGACCGCGGTCGCCATGTTCCTCCCATCCAGACTCTTACTGTCGGTCTCGGAATCTCACCGAGTCAGCCGATCGCGTTCGACGCGTTCGGGTCGCGGACTGTCACCGCCGGCACGGAATTTCACCGTCCCCGGAACATGTTGGGATCAGGCTAGCACGCCGCCGATCGGCGGTCCTATGGCGTCCGTCACGTGGACCGGGCCCGCGGAGCGGTGGTGCCGACCTCTCGCCGAGGCGGTGGTGCGGGAAAGCGCAGTCACGTGCCGTGGGACGAGGTTGCATATAAATATAACCTAGGTATATACATGAGTTATGGAAGATGTGGATCCCGAGGAGATCGTCAAAGGTCTCGTCGTCGTCTCCTCACGCCTGACCAGGGCGTTCAGGAGGCTCATCGGCAATGAGAGTGAACTCGTCACTCTGCGCGCCCTCGCTGTCGTCGAGCAGTATCAGCCCGTGCGCGTCGGTCACTTCGCGCAGGGCTACCTCAGCTCGCAGCCGGCCGCGACGAAACTTCTCGCGCGGCTCGAGGACGACGGGCTCGTCGTCAGAGAGGCGAGTCCCACCGATCGCCGGGCGTCGCAGTTCTCGCTCACGGACGAAGGTCGGGCCAGGCTCGCGGTCAACCGCGAGATCATGGTCGACCAGATGGTGCCTTACTTCGAGGCGCTCACCCCTGAGGACCGACTCAGCGTGCACCGGGCGCTGCGACTCGTCGGCGACTACCTGCGCAATGAGCACCCTGTCGACACCGACGACGCCCCCGACGGATCCCCATCAGCCGACATCAGCACCACCAACGGAAAGGACGCACGGTCGAAGAGATGAGAGCAGCAGACGGAGACACCACACAGGACGAAGCGAAGCAGGGATCCATCCTGCGCCAACCGAAAGCGGTGTGGGCGGTGGTGTTCGCGTGCATCATCGCGTTCATGGGCATCGGCCTCGTCGACCCCATCCTTCCCGCCATCTCACGTGAACTCGATGCCAGCCCGGCGCAGTCGATGCTGCTCTTCACGAGCTACCTCTTCATCACCGGCGGCATGATGTTCTTCACGAGCTTCATCTCCTCGCGCATCGGTGCGAAGACGACGCTGCTCATCGGACTCATCCTCATCGTCGCGTTCTCCGCGCTCGCCGGTCTCTCCGGCAGCGTCGACCAGATCATCGGCTTCCGCGCCGGATGGGGTCTGGGCAATGCGCTCTTCATCTCCACCGCTCTGGCCACCGTCGTCGGGGCCGCCGCGGGCGGTGCGGACAAGGCGATCATCCTCTACGAGGCTGCGCTCGGCGTCGGCATCGCCACCGGTCCGCTGCTCGGCGGCGTCCTCGGCGGAATCTCCTGGCGCGGACCGTTCTTCGGCACCGCAGTGCTCATGGCCATCGGCTTCATCGCCATCCTCATCCTGCTGCCGAACTCGAAGACCGGCGGGCAGGCGCTCCAGACCTCACGTGAGCCGGTCAGGCTGAGCGCGACCTTCCGTGCGCTCGCCCACCCCGGAGTCGGCGTCGTCGCCGTCGCCGCACTGCTCTACAACTTCGGCTTCTTCATCCTCCTCGCCTACAGCCCGTTCCCGGTCGAGGCAGCCGCCGCGGCCGCCGGCATCGAGAACTTCGGAGCGATGGGCCTCGGCTACGTGTTCTTCGGGTGGGGCATCTGCCTGGCGATCACCTCGGTGTTCGGCGCACCCCTGCTCACGCATCGCCTGCGGCGGCGCAAGAGCCTCATCACCGCTCTCATCGTCCTCGCCGTGCTCCTCGTCGTCATGTCGTTCCTCGCCGAGTCGTTCATCGGGCTGATCATCTGCGTCATCGTCGCCGGACTCATCCTCGGCGTGCTCAACACGGTGTTCACAGAATCGGCCATGGAGGTCAGTGATCTCCCGCGGCCGGTGGCCTCGGGCTCGTACTCGGGTGTGCGGTTCCTCGGCGGTGCGGTCGCCCCGATCGTCGCCGGCGCCGTCTCCGAATCGCTGGGTGCAGGCTCTCCTTACCTCTTCGGCGCTGCGGCGGTCGTGCTCTCGATCCTCGTGCTCGCCTTCGGGTGGAAGGCGCTGCGCCGGATCGACGGCCACATCGACGAATCCCCCGTCGATGAGGCCTACGCCATCACCGGCGGAGACGCCTGACCCCTCGCAGTTCCCGGACGGTGCATGCCGTCGTCGCCCGTCACCGGAGAGGCCACCGCTGCCTCTCGGGTGACGGGCGACGGCTGTCTGTGGCAGATCCGAAACACGATTTCTCCGTCATTCATCGCAGTCAGGTGTAAGAATGGTGAGAACAAGGCGCCCGTCACCGTGGCGGCGCTTCACCCCTCGACCAGGAAGCCATCATGACTTACGACGCGAACAACGCCTACGGGTCCGGTGCGGAGAATGCTCCCGGCGCCGGATACGGACCGGGAGCTGCCTTCGGAGCCGACCTCGATGGCGCCAAGAGCCCCGACGATCTGTCCCGCCCCCTCTACGGAGCCACTTTCGGCCAGGCCGTCCGTCGCTTCTGGAAGAAGTTCTCGGTCTTCTCGGGCCGGGCTTCGCGCAGCGAGTACTGGTTCGCCTACCTGTTCCAGGCGCTCGTCATGCTCATTCCGGCAATCCTCTGGACCGTCGGCCTGTCGATGGTGGCGGCGACGGCGGCGAGCAGTTCGTACTCGCCCTACGGCACGCCGACGGCCGAGCCGAATCCGGCTGGCTCCACGCTGGCCCTGATCGGTGCCATACTCGTCGTCATCATCGCCCTGGCGTTCCTCGTCCCCAACCTGGCGATCAGCTGGCGGCGACTCCACGATGCCAACCTCGCCGGACCGTTCTGGTTCCTCAACCTCATTCCCAGCGTCGGCAGCCTCATCGTCCTCGTGCTGATGATTCTGCCGTCGAAGCCGGAAGGTCGACGCTTCGACACGTGAGCGTGATCCGGTTTCGCCGAGCGGCCGGTCTGCGCAGGATTCATCCTGCGCAGACCGGCCGCTTCGCTGTGTCGGGCCTCGGCTGCGGTGTTCAGGCACAGCCGGTGCATTCGGGTGGATCGCCTCGCCGCGCGTCGGTTGCGGCAGCTATCGCCGGCACCCACCGCTCGAGCCATCTCAGGCGTCCACCGCTCGAGCCATCTCAGGCACCCACCGGCTCGAGTGTGTCCTTGAAGACATCTGCCCGCATGATCTGGCCGATTCCCAGGTTCGAGTCGTATAGTTACTTACTGGTAACATTCCGCGGCTGCATCCGCCGCACCAATCGCCATAGAGCCAAGGCCGCATGTTTGCCGTAATGTGCTGACAAGCAGGCAGCGCGGTCCGCTGGCATCGGCATGATCGAATGACGCTTGCGAGACATGTGAGGGAGCAGGACAATGCAGAGCGATTCGCACACGCTCGCGGCCCCGACCGAGGTCGACCGTGCGGCAGTGACCCTGCGCGACTGGGGGATGTCGGGCAAGCAGGGCCCGGTGTTCTCCGACATCGACCTCACCGTCGCCAGCGGATCGCTGGCGATCATCCGCGGAGCGGCGGGCTCCGGCAAGACCTCGCTGCTGCTGTCGATCGCAGGACGGATGCGCGTCGACTCCGGTGAGGGCCACGTCTTCGACCTCAACATCCGCAGACAGGCCCGCGCGGTCCGCGAAACCGTGTCGATCGGGCACGTCGCCGGACTGACGGACCTCGAGAACGACTTCACGGTCGCCCAGCACATCGCCGAACGCCTCATCATGCTCCAGCCCTGGTACAAGCCGTGGGTGTCGAAGAAGTCCCTGCGGGAGGTCATCGACGTCATCAGGGAGACCTTCGACTCCGCCACCGAGGTGATCGGCCGCCTCCCGAAGGACACGTTCACCTCGAGTGACGCCAAGAGCGCTGACTTCCTCGTCGACGCCGACGGTGACACCTTCGTCTCCGAACTCAGCGAGCTGCAGAAGTTCCTCCTCGAGTTCGGGCTCGCCTCCCTGGCCCAGAAGCCCGTCATCGTCATCGACAACATCGACTTCCTCCGGGAACGTGAGGACCGTGCCCGCGCATGGGCCGCTCTCCTCATCTACCAAGAGCTGCGCCGGGAGCGGGACCCGGAGAAGCCGCTGACGCTCATCGTCACGTGCGAGGATTCCTCGGACATCGATCTCGCCTTCGACCAGCTCTCCACCCAGGTGCATCCCGCCTCGGTGACCGAACTCAACCTGACCCCGCAATCCTCCTGACCTCAGCTCCATAGACCCGGCAGGCCCCGGTCTGCGCTCGACCTTCGGCACCACAGATTCTTGTGAAGGTGATTCTTCGATGTTCTCCCTCCCCTGGCTCGAACTCACTCGGTTCAAACGTCACACGATCACGCGTCTGGCGATGATCGTCGTCGCCGTCATTCCCGCGATCTACGGCGGGCTCTACCTGGCGTCGAACTGGTCGCCGACGGACAACATCGACCGACTCCAGGCCGCTGTCGTCAACGAGGACACCGGTGCGGAGAAGCCGGACTCCGACGGTGAGCGGCTCAATGCCGGCGACGAACTCGTCGACAAGATCACCCCGAAGGGCGAAGGCGGCTTCGACTGGCAGGAGACCTCGCTGCAGGAAGCCAATGAGGGGCTCGCCGACGGCACGTACTTCGCGATCCTCGAGATCCCCTCGAACTTCTCGCAGCGCCTCGTCTCCACCGGCGGTGACGACCCCGAGCAGGCGGGACTCGAACTGCGCACCGATGATGCCCATAACTTCATCGTCGGGCAGCTCGCGGGCACGGTGCTCTCCGAGATCAAGGCGGGACTCAACGAGACGACGACGGCCGAGTACGTCTCCCAGGTCTACGTCGGCTTCAACGACATCCAGTCCTCCATGGTCAAAGCCGCCGACGGCGCCTCCGACCTCCACGACGGCGCCGTCGAACTCCACGACGGGTCGGGCAAGCTCGCGAAGGGCGCGCACGATCTCGACAAGGGAGTCGGCGATCTCCAGAAGGGGATCGGGGACCTCGACGACGGCGCGGGCAAGCTCGCGAAGGGTGCTGGGGACCTCGAGAACGGTGCCGACACGCTCGCCACGGGCACGGGAGATGCCGAGACCGGAGCGAAGAAGCTTGCGAAGGGCGCCGGTCAGGTCGCTGACGGCACGAGCCAGCTGCGCGGCGTCGCCGACGATGCGACCGACAAGGCGGAGGATCTCAAGGGCAAGGCCGACGACCTCGTCGAGAGCGCCCGACCGAAGCTCGACGATGCGGAGAAGGATTTCGAAACCGCGCGGACCTCGGTCCGCGGTGACGTCGCCGATCGCATCGACCAGCTGGAGAAGGACTACCCGGACGATCCGAACGTCCAGAAGCTCGCCGAGGAGGTCGGCACCTTGGGCGACGACCTCGACTCCGCGCACGAGCGGGCGTCGAAGGCCGCCGATGACGCGCGTGGGTTGGAGAAGCCGGTCAAGGATGCCGTCGACGGGGTGATGCAGAAGATCCGGGACGCTGACAAGAAGATCGGCGAGCTCGACGACGGGGCGCAGCAGGTCGCCGACGGTGCCGACGATCTCCACTCCGGTCTCGTCAAGCTCGACAAGGGCGCCAATGACCTCGCCAAGGGTGCCGGCGACCTTCATGACGGCGCCGTCGCACTCAAAGACGGGACGGCGAAGGCGAAGGACGGTGTCGGCCAGCTCAAGGACGGGTCGTCCCAGCTCGCGAAGGGCGCGACCGATCTCGATGAGGGTGCGGGCAAGCTCGACGACGGTTCGGGGGAGCTCGCCGACCAGCTGACGAAGGGCGCCGAGCAGATCCCGACGTATGACAAGCAGGATCGTGAGAAGCGCTCCGATGTCGTTGCGGTGCCCGTCGACGCCGACAAGGTGAAGAACAATGCGGTGGGTACATACGGCGAGGGACTGGCCGCGTTCTTCATCTCACTGGCCCTGTGGATCGGCGGCATGATCACCTACATGGTGCTCAACGCGATTCCGTACCGTGCGCTCGCCTCGACGGCGAAGTCGAACCGCATCGCCTGGGCCGGCTACGTTCCGGGTCTCCTCTTCGGCATCGCGCAGGTCGCCGTGCTCTACGGCGTGCTGTGGTTCGCCCTGGACTTCTCGGCCGGCGCGTGGCTGGGCACCCTGGTGTTCTCGATCCTCATCGCGGCGAGCTTCCACGCCGTCCACCAGCTCTGCGTGGCCGCCCTCGGCGGTGTCGGCAGGCTCATCGCGCTCGTCCTGCTGATGATCCAGATCGCCTCGGCGGGAGGCACCTACCCGGTGCAGACGGCACCGGAGATCTTCCAGATCATCTCGCCGTTCCTGCCGATGACCTACGCCGTGACGGGTCTGCGCACGCTCATCGCCGGCGGGGACATGATCATCGCCGTGCAGTCAGCGGCCGTGCTCCTGCTCATGACGGGGATCTGTCTGCTCGCGACCGTCCTCGTGTGCAGCCGCAAACGGATGGTCACCCTCACGCAGCTCCACCCGAGCCTGTCGCTCTGAGGCGACAGGCCGCGGTGAGGCAGGCCGCGGCACGCCAAACCGCGGTGCGCCAGACGGCGGTGCGCCAAACTGCGGGAACCTCGACCGCGGCCTCAGGCGACCGTCGCACTGACCAGCGCCCGTCCGCTCGAGCCAGGTCTGCTTCGCCACCCGGCGTCTCACTCCTCGTCGAAGTACCGGGTGTACCTTCTCGGCTCGTCGAGGAAGCGGCGCCAGTGCGCGACCATGTCGAGGTCGTCCCAGGTCGAGTCCCGTATGCCCCACTCGCCGAGTTCGACGAGTCGGGCGCCCTCGGCGCTCGCGAGGATGGGGGAGTGGGTGGCCATGACCGTCTGCAGTCCGGCCCGTTCACGCTGCCGGATGAGCTGGAGCAGCGTGAGCGAGGACGTGAATGACAACGCGCTCTCGGGCTCATCGAGGATCCACAGACCGAAGTCGAGGAATGTGCCCTTCAGCGTGTCGACGAACGTCTCGCCGTGTGACCGTTGGGAGAGCTCGAAGCCGCGCGGCGCGCCGATCTCCATGAGGTGCGCCATGCTCTCGTGCATCGTCTCGGCACGGAGGAAGAAGCCCTGCCGATTCGTCGTCGCACCCTTGATGATCTGCAGGTGCTCCGTGAGCACAGGTGTGTCCTCGGCGTGCTCACGCACCTCCCACGCCGAGCCGCCGCCGTGCGGGAGATCGAGCGCGGTGGCGATCGCCTCGATGATCGTCGACTTCCCCGCACCGTTCTCGCCGACGAAGATCGTCGTCGCCTCGAACTCGAACCCCGCGAGGAGATCACCGACCGCCGGGATGTCGGCCAGCCAGTCGGGCAGCTGCGGTGGGGAGTGCGCGTGCGCGGCGACCGACCGCAGCGGGAGGGAGACTCGGGGATCCATGGCACCGAGGGTAGCGCGAACACCTGACACGACCGCCTCGGCGAGGATCAGCCGAGCGCGAGCCGCACGGCGAGGATGACGAGGACGACGGCGATGATGACGTCGAGAACCTGCCACACCCGCGGTCGCGCGAGCCAGCCCGACAGCGCCCGGGCACCGAGGCCGATGCCGAGGAACCACGTGATCGACCCGACCATCGCCCCGAGCGTGAACGGCAGCACGCCGCCGGGGCCCTGCTGGTTGGCGAGGTTGCCGAGCATGACGACGGTGTCGAGGTAGACGCCGGGATTGAGGAACGTCAGGGCGAGCGTCGTCGCGATGACCCCGCGCAGGCCGCGCTGCTCGGTGTCGGCCCGCAGCCCGGTCGCCTCGCGGGCCGATCGCAGGCTCGTCCACGCGAACCACAGGAGGTAGGCCACCCCGAGCCAGCGGAGGATCTCGAGCGCCCACGGTGCCAGCAGGACGATCGCGCCGATCCCCACCGACCCCGCCCCGATGAGGAGGACGTCGGCGAGGATGCAGATCGTGAGGACGACGCCGAGGTGCTCGCGACGGATCCCCTGCCGCAGCACGAGTGCGTTCTGCGGCCCGACGGCGATGATGAGCGACCAGCCTGCGAGGAGACCGCTGAGTGCGTGAGTGACCATATCGCCAGAGTAGGACGATCGGCGAGTGAAGAAAAACAAAACAATCTACATCTGATGCAGAATATCTTCATGAACCTCGATCACGTCAGAGGACTTGCCGCCGCCGTCGACGAAGGCACCGTCGAAGGCGGCGCGTATGTCCTCGGCATCACCGCCTCGGCGGCGAGCCAGCGCATCCGCGCCCTCGAATCCCGGCTCGGCCAGGTCCTCCTCCGGCGGTCCAACCCCGTCACCGTCACCGAGGCGGGCGCCGCGGTCCTCCGCTACGCGCGCCAGGTCGAACTCCTCGAATCCGAGGCGATGGACCGCCTCCACGGCATCGCCGTCGACGCTCCTGACGGCATCGGCACCGGTGAGGCCGGGGCGCGGCGGGAGCCGACCGTGCTGCGCATCGGAGTCAACGCCGACTCGCTCGCCACGTGGTTCCGTCCGATCTTCGCCGAGGCGGCCACGTGGGACGATGCCGTCCTGCGGCTCGTCGTCGCCGACCAGGACAAACTCCTGCCGCTGCTGACGTCGGGGGAGGTGCTCGGGACGATCACCTCGGCGGCCTCGAGTCCGTACGGCACCCGCGTCGAACGGCTCGGCACCATGCGCTACCTCGCCGTCGCGGCCCCTGGTCTGCTCGCCCGGCACGGCTGGACGGGCACGAGCCCCGCGGAGAAGAATGGCGCGAGCCCCGCGTCGGCGAAGGGGGAAGAGGCGTCGTCGGCGAAAACAGGCGACGGTTCCTTCGCCGAGGTGGACCTTGCGACCCTGCCGATGGTCAACTTCGGCAAGGACGACGACCTCCAGCTCGACTTCCTCCGCCGGCACGGAGTGACGACGATGCCGCCGATGTCGGTGGTGCCGAGCTCGGCGGAGTTCGCCGTCGCCGTGGCCTCCGGTGTGGGCTGGGGGATGATCCCGGTCATGCAGCTGAGCGAGATCGACACCGACCTCGTGCCGATCACCGCCGCCCCGGACGTCGACGTTCCGCTCTACTGGCAGCACTGGAAGCTCGCCTCGGAGCGGCTCTCCCGCCTCACCTCGGCGCTCACCCGCGCTGCCGAGCAGATGCGCTGACGCCGGCGTTTCGGGCGGGGTCAGCCTGTCGGAGGAGGTCAGTGCATCGGGCGGGGCCGGTGCCTCGGGAGAAGCCGTGCCTCAGGCGAGGAGTCGGTCGATGAGCCACTTGATGTTCGCGTGCATCTCGTCGACGGTCATCCGGTCCGGGGAGATGATCGAGTGGAGGCCCATGCCGTCGATCGCGGTGAAGAGGATCGTCGCGGCGCGTCCCACCTCGGCGGGATCGAGGTGCCCTTCGTCGGCGAGGACGCCGAGCCAGCGGTGGAGGCAGTCGTAGGTGATCTCATGGGCGTAGTCGAGCAGCGCCTGCGACCCCTCGCGCGGATTCGGTCCGAGCGCGTTGAAGTGCATCGCCAGCCACAGCTCGAGCTGGGCATCGCGGTGCTCGTGTGTCGTGAGGAACTGCGAGAGCACCTCGTAGAGACGCTCGCGGGGTGGGATGCTCGCGTCCTCGATGCGGAAGTCGCTGATGTTCATCTGCATCGATCGACGGGCGACCTCGATGTAGAGATCGGCCTGGGTCGGGAAGTAGTGGCGCAGCGTCGACGCGCCGATCCCCGCCTCCTTCGCGACCGCGCGCACACTCAGCGTCGTCCTGCGCGGTTCGCCGGTCTCCGCGAGGCGGATCGCGGCCTCGATGATCTCATCGCGTCGGGACATCACCCTCCTCTCTTTCGCCTCACTCTACTCAGCAGGTATAGTACAGTGTACTAGTACGCTGTACTAGGATCATCGAGAACCCGCGAGAACGGAGCACACCATGATCGAGAACCTGCAGAACTTCGCCGATTCGTTCCCCGACTGGCTGCAATGGCTGGGCGTCATGCTCGTCTCCGCGATCCCGTTCGTCGAGTCGTACTTCGGCTCGGTCATCGGCGTCGCCATCGGACTGAGCCCGGTCGTCGCGATCCTCGTCGCCGTCATCGGCAACGTCGTCTCGATGCTCGCGTTCGTCTACGGTGCGGGCGCGATCCGCGACAGGGCGACGAAGAACAGGGAGAAGGCCACCTCGCCGAGGCGGCAGCGGCTCAAGCGCATGTTCGACAAGTTCGGCGTCCCCGGCGTCTCCCTGCTCGGCCAGACGGTCCTGCCCTCGCAGATCACGTCGATGGCGATGGTGAGCTTCGGCGCCAACCGCAACGTCGTCGCGTTCTGGCAGATCATCTCGATCATCCTCTGGGGCGTCCTCTTCGGTGTGCTCGCGACCCTCGGCATCAACGCCGCGTTGCGGTGATGGGCCGCCGAGGCGGACCTTCACTGAGCTTGTAGCACTGGTGCTACAATTTGCTGATGAATGCAGAGGGAGTGCAGGCTGAAAGCCTTTCGCAGCGTGAGCTGCGCAATGAGTCCGGGAGGGTCCTTCGCGCGGTCAGTGAAGGGCATTCGTTCGTGCTGACCAATCGGGGTGTGCCGGTTGGGCGCATCGTTCCGTTGGACGCTCCTGCTCCTCGGCTGACGATCGCTCGACCGGCTAGAAGAGTGGGTGGCTGGACTGCGCGTGATCGCCGGCCGTCGAGCGACAACCGCGTCATGACGGAGATCATTGACGAGCTCCGTGAGGAGCGTCTGTGAGCGACCCGTCGATCGTCTACGTTGACACCTCTGCACTCGGGGCTCTTCTAGTGGCTCAGCCGGAGTCGGACGCTCTGGTCGGCTGGCTGAATGGAACCTCAGCAGAACTCGTGTCGAGCGACCTGGTCGAAACCGAACTGCGTCGAATGGCCGTGCGAGAGGAGCGCGAGCAGGCAGAAGTCTCTGTGCTCCTCGATGGAGTCTCCATCGCCGCTCTCGATCGGGCGGTGTTTCGCTCGGCCGGACTTCTGTCCATGCCGTATCTGCGGACCCTCGATGCGCTGCACCTGGAGGCCGCGCTCCGATTGGATGTCGATGCCCTTCTGACCTATGACAAGCGCCTTGAGGAGGCGGCACGGTCGGTGGGCCTCGAAGTCATTTCGCCCCGCTGACGGGATGATTCCGCGATGCCCTCAGGTCGGCAGAACGGTCATACCCGCCTGACCATTTCGCCGACCCAGTGCGGCAGGACGAGCGGTGTCTGCTGAGTTCTGGATTCCGCTCCGGGCGGGCCGTGTCAGTGCCGGCACCTAGACTGACCCCATGACGGAAACCACGCAGCTCACCGACTTCGACGCCCGCGCGCAGTCCGTCCTCGCGGAGCTGACGAACAACCCCGACGCCCAGTTCCGCGACGGTCAGCTCGAGGCGATCAGCGACCTCGTCGAGGGGCGCAAACGCGTCCTCGTCGTCCAGCGCACCGGGTGGGGCAAGTCCGCGGTCTACTTCGTCGCCACCCGACTGCTGCGCGCCCAGGGTGCGGGGCCGAGCCTCATCATCTCCCCGCTGCTCGCCCTGATGCGCGACCAGATCGCCGCGGCCGGACGTGCCGGAGTCCGGGCGGCGACACTCAACTCCTCGAACGTCACCGAATGGGACGGCGTCCTCGCCGATCTGCGCGCCGGGAGCATCGACGTCCTCCTCGTCTCCCCGGAACGGCTGAACAACCCGCAGTTCCGCGACGAGGTGCTCCCTCAGCTCCTTCAGATCCTCGGGCTCATCGTCGTCGACGAGGCCCACTGCATCTCCGACTGGGGCCATGACTTCCGCCCCGACTACCGCCGGATCGGCCACATCCTCTCCGACCTCACAACCGACACCCCGGTGCTCGCGACGACGGCGACGGCGAACTCCCGCGTCGTCACCGACGTCGCCGAACAGCTCGGCGACGACACCACCGTCGTGCGCGGCGAACTCGCTCGCGATTCGCTGCGCCTCGGCGTCCAACCCGGCCTCGATCCCAGTGCTCGGATCGCGTGGCTGAGCTCCCACCTCGGCGATTTCACGGGATCGGGCATCATCTACACGCTCACGGTCAGCGCGGCCGAGGACATCACCCGCATCCTCCGTGACCAGGGGCATGAGGTGCGCGCGTACACCGGCCGCACCGACGCCGAGGAGCGCGCTGACCTCGAGCAGCAGCTCAAGGACAACCGGCTCAAGGCGCTGGTGGCGACCTCGGCGCTGGGGATGGGCTTCGACAAGCCGGACCTCGGCTTCGTCGTCCACGTCGGGGCGCCGTCCTCGGCCGTCGCCTACTACCAGCAGGTCGGTCGCGCCGGTCGTGCGACGGATTCCGCCGACGTCCTCCTCCTTCCCGGCTCCGAGGACGCCGAGATCTGGGAGTACTTCGCGACCGCGTCGATGCCGAGTCAGGCCGATGCCGATGCCGTCCTCACCGCGCTCGCCGAAGCGGACGGCCCCCTGTCCGTGGCTCGCCTGGAGACGCTCGTCGGGACGAAGCGCACCCGCCTGCAGCTGCTGCTCAAGACCCTCGAGGTCGAGGAGGCCGTGGAGAAGGTCCGCGGCGGATACGTCTCGACCGGTCGAGGATGGACGTATGACCGGGAGCGCTACGAGAAGGTCGCCGAGGTGCGCGCCTTCGAGGCCCAGGCGATGCTCGACTACGAGGCGACGGGGGAGTGCCGGATGGAGTTCCTCATCCGGCAGCTCGACGATCCCGACCCGCAGCGCTGCGGACGCTGCGACAACTGCGCAGGCGTGTGGTGGTCGACGGAGATCTCCGCGGAGACGCAGCGGGAGACCGCCGGAACCCTCCACCGGATCGGCCTGCCGATCGAACCGCGGAGCACGTGGCCCTCGGGGATGGCGAACATCGGCGTCTCCCTCAAGGGCAGGATCCCCGCCGAGGAGCTCGCCGCCGAAGGCCGCGTCATCGCCCGACTCTCCGACCTCGGACAGGGACAGGTGCTGCGGGAGTTCCTCGCCCCCGATGCCCCCGACGCCGACGTGCCTGCGCAGATCGGCCGGTGGTGCCTCGAGGTGCTCGGGCAATGGAACTGGGAGGACCGGCCCGAGGTCGTCGTGTCGATTCCGAGCGCCCGCCGGCCCGAGACGATCCGCTCGCTCGCGGCGAACCTCGCGTCCGCGGGACGTCTGATCGACGGCGGTGAGCTGCTCCAGGTCCACGACCATGGGACGCCCGACGTCAACAGTGCCTTCCGCGTCAAGGACCTCCACGATGCGTTCGTCGTTCCCCCGGAGGTCGCCGAGGCGGTCGCCGGAAAGTCCGTCCTCCTCGTCGACGACGAGATCGTCTCCCGGTGGACGATGGCGATCGCCGCCCGCGCGCTGCGGCAGGCCGGAGCGACCGCGGTGCTCCCGTTCGCGCTCGCGCTGCGGGCGTGAACGGGAGCACTCCGGATCAGAGATCCTGGTGCAGCTGGAACGTCGCTCCCTCGGGGTCGGCGACAGTGGCGACCCTGCCGAACTCCGAATCCATGGGACCGTCGAGCACGGTGCCGCCGAGTTCGACGACCTTCGCCGCGGCGGCGTCGACATCGGCGACGTTGAAGTACGTCCGCCAGTACGAATTCGGGGTCCACTGGCTGGCATCGCAGATGCCGGCGACGGCGGTCTCATTGGCGCCGTAGGTCGCGTACTTGATCTCCTGGCCCTCGACCTCGACGAGTTGGAAGTCGAACGCGTCGACGTAGAACTCGCACGCAGTGTCGTAGTCCGTCGTCATCAGCTCGAACCACACCGGGGTGCCCGGGACGAGCGGCAGTTCGAACCCGGTGAACTGGTCGGACTGCCACATGCCGATCGGGGCGCCGGTGGGATCGACGACAACGGCCATCGAGCCCAGGGGGCCGACCGCCATCGGACCGACGACCGGCGAGGCGCCGTCTGCGGTGGCCTTCGCAAACGTGCCGTCGATGTCACTGGTGTAGAGGTACGTCGACCAGGCGGTCGGCATCGTCGGATCCGGGTTCCCGTCCATCGTCATCGCTCGCATGAACCCACCGACGGGCGCACCGTCCTTGTACGCCTGGTGGTAGTGACCGAAATCGGGTCCCTGGTCGACGATCTCCCACCCGAAGACCTCGGTGTAGAAGTTCTTCATGGCATCGAAGTCCTGGCAGACGTAGTCGATCCAAACCGGCTGTCCTTGACGGGGATTATCAGGCATGGCAGCTCCTCTTCGTGATGCTTCCTGGCGGGTGCGCAGACGGGGGTCGTCTGTTGGAATGATCGTAGCTGGTGAGAGAGGTCTGTGGGCACGATCCGGCAGGTCCGGTGGCGCAGCCGGACGGTGCGGTGTCGTCAGCGCCAGGCGCGGGTCACCTCGGCGAACTGCGGGCGCAGGGTCGCCTGGAGGAGTGGACCGAAGGACACGCGCTTGACGCCGATCTCGGTGAGCTGGACGAGGCTGAGCCCATCGGGGATGGCGCCCTCGAGGGGACGCGCGGTGACGTTGAGCGGCAGCGGAACCTCGGACACGACCCGCTTGAGAGTCTCCGTGTCGGGCATCGCCACAGGGTAGACGGAGTCGGCGCCCGCCTCGGCGCAGAGATTGAGGCGACGGATCACCTCGGCGGTCGGGTCGGCGAAGCCCTCGGGCGATTTGAAGACATCGGTGCGGGCGTTGATGACGACGTGGACGCGCTGGGCGTCGGCGGCGCGGCGCAGGTCGCCGATGTACTCGGCATGCTCCTCGGCAGTGCGCAGCCGACCGGCGCTGTGGACGGTGTCCTCGATGTTGAGGCCCACCGCGCCGGCTTCGAGGAGACCGGCGATGAGATCGGGGGCATCGGTGTCGTAGCCGGATTCGAGGTCGGCGCTGACGGGCACGTCGACGGAGGAGGTGATCCGCGCGATGCCGTCGAGGGCCTCCTCGAGGGGCATGTTCTCCCCATCGGCGTAGCCGAGGGAGTCGGCGAGCGGGTGCGATCCGATCGTCAGCGCGGTGAACCCGGCCTCGACCATCGCACCGGCCGACCAGGCATCCCAGACGGTCGGCAGGACGACGGGTTTGGCCTGGTGGTGGGCGTCGAGGAGGGCGGAGGCGCGTTCGGCGAGCACAGTGAAGTCAGTCATGGTGCCCACTGTTCCATCACATCGGCCCGCCGCGCCAGTGTTCACCCGAAGGTCTCAGAAACCGCCGCGGCGGCAGGCCCGGGCACGAGCAGTGATTCGGGTAGGCGCGGGTGAGACTGCAGGACGTCCCGGTCGGATCCTGGTGGCAGAAATCGGTCCGGGACGTTCTGCGGTCGGGGCGCGACCAGCGCGCGACCTCAGAGGCGCGGGGTCCGCGGGGGTGCGTCGCGGCGGTCACCGGTGGCCTCGAAGGCGGCGGCGAGCTCGATGAGCGCCGAATCGTCCCAGCCGCGGCCGGCGATCGTCAGGCCGACGGGGATCCCGGTGTCGGCCATTGTGCCCATCGGCACCGTCACCGAGGGAATCCCGAGGTGGCGGGGGACGAGGTTGCCGTTGGCGACCCACGTGCCGTTGCGCCAGCCGAGGTCGGCCGAGGCCTCGTCGACGTCCATGTCGGCGGGGCCGACGTCGGCCATCGCCGGGAAGATCACGGCGTCGAGGTCGTTCTCGTCCATCCACGCCTCAAGGTCGATGCGGCGGGTGAGCTCTAGGCCGTGCACGCCCTCTTCGAGCAGCGGGATGTCGGTCATCGCGGCGTACGGATGCGTCCGCACGTGCTCCGGGTATTCGGCGATGTCGTCGTCGAAGCCCGTGTAGCGGTCGGGCAGCGCACCGGCCGGATGCGGGAAGATGTCCGCGCCGTCGACCTCGGTCAGCGTGGAGAGGTGCGGATCGCCGTTGCCGCGGAGGAAGTCGTCCCACGCCCAGGCGGAGAGGTCGACGATCTCCCGCTCGAGGTACTCGGGTGAGACGAAGCCGCGGGTCCGGATCGTCGGCGCGCCGGGACGGTCGCCTTCGTAGTTGGTCACGACGGGGAAGTCGGTCTCGACGACCTCGGCGCCGGCGGCCTCGAGGTCGCGGCGGGCCGCCTCCCACAGGTCGATGACCGAGGGGCGGGTCTCGACACGCTGACCCGTGGGGCCGCCGATCCCGCCGTCGGGGTTGGTGCCGGCCTCCTCATCGGCGTTGATGTACATCCGGGGCACGCCGAGGCGCTTGCCCGCGAGCACGTCCTGCGCGGCGGCGCGGTCGGCAGGCAGCAGCGCGGCGTACGAGTCGGGCCTGACCTCGGAGGCCGCGGGGATCTCGACCCACGGCTGGACGCGCCAGAAGTCGCCGCGGGTCTCGGTGTCGTCGGCGACGATGACATCGAGGACCTCGGCGAGGTCGGCCATCGTCCGGGTGTGGGGGACGACGACGTCCATCGTGGGCACGAGCGGCCAGTTCCCGCGCACGGAGATGACACCCCGGGAGGGGGTGTAGGCGATGAGTGCGTTGTGCGAGGCCGGGGCGCGGCCCGATGACCAGGTCTCCTCCCCGAGGCCGAACGCCGCGAAGCTCGCCGTCGTCGCCGTTCCCGAACCGTTCGACGACCCCGAGGCGAACGCACTGGTCAGCCATTCCGCGTTGTAGGGACTCTCGGCGCGGCCGTAGAGTCCGCGCTGCATGCCGCCGTTGGCCATCGGCGGCATGTTCGTCAGGCCCAGGCAGATCGCCCCGCCCGCCCGCAGGCGTTCGATCGTGAAGGCGTCCTTCTGGGCGATGAGATCGGCGAAGGCCGGCGACCCCGAGGCGACGGTGAGCCCGGCGACCATGTAGCTGTCCTTCGCCGTGTAGGGAATCCCGTCGAGCGGACCGAGCGTCTCACCGCGGGCGCGGCGCTCGTCGGCGGCGGCCGCCTCGGCGCGGGCCTCGGGATTGGCGACGATGACGGAGTTGAGCCTGGTCTCGGTGTCCGGGCCGTCGAACGCGGCGATGCGCTCGAGGTAGGCATCGACCAGCTCCGCCGAGGTGGTCTCCCCGGACTCGAGCGCCGCGCGCAGAGTCGCAATGGAGGCCTCGACCACGTCGAACTTCGTCATTCTCGCTGCTCCTTCGGTGGGTCAGTGCTGGGGGTGCCCCACCAGTATCGCCCAGACGCGCCGAGGCGGGGCTTCGATTTCCGTCGGAGGCGGCGCTGCGAGGACAAGATCGATTGCCGCCTGACGGGGTCGCTGACCGGTCGCGCACCGTAGGATCGAGCCATGGCAGTGAGCGCGATCATCCTCAGCGGCGGCCGGTCGAGTCGCTTCGGCGGGGTCCACAAACCGGGTGTCGACCTCGGCGGACGCACCGTGATCTCCCGCATCCTCGCAGCGGTGCGCGCGCTCGATGCCGACGCCGAGGTGTGGGTGGCCGGTACGACCGAGGGTCTGAGCGAGGCCGAGGCGGAGTCGGTGAGCGCCGTGCGCGAGGATCCGGAATTCGCAGGGCCCCTCGCCGGAATCGCTGCGGCAGCGGAGCAGATGGGCTCGACCGAGGGCACCACCCTCATCATCGCCGGAGACATGCCGCTGGTCACGGCGGCCCACCTCGGCGAGATCGTCTCCCTCAGTGAGGCCTCTGGCGGACCGGTGACCGGCACCGACGATCGCGGGAAGGCGCAGTTCCTCTGCGCGGCGTGGCCGCACTCCCTGCTGCGACAGCGACTCGCGCGGATCGGCGACCCCGAGAACAAGGCCGTCCGGCTGCTCTTCGATGACGGCGAACCCCGCCTCATCGACGTCGACCCCGAGGTCGTCGTCGACTTCGACACCGAGGCGGAACTCGCCGCGATCCGCGCGCGGCTCGACCGGGAATAGCGCGAGCCCTCGTCGGCAGCCGAGGTCCCGGGCACCCCGACCGCGCCGACCCGTCCGGCAGAGCCCCCGAGCACCCCGCCCGGAGGGGAGTCCGGGACGTTTCCGCAGGTCGAAGACGGGGGATAACACCCCTGTGGCGTGATCGGCGCGACCCTATGCTCGAATCATGAGCATCCCCCGTGAGACTGCTGAATGCGACGTCGAATATCCCCCGATGGGTGGAGGCGATTGGCAACTTTCGGGTGACGCGCACACCCCCGCCCGAATGAAAGACTGACTGACGGCGAGCCGGGCCACCGCCTGCCGCCGCGCACTTCCCGCCTGACGCTCGGCGCTGCCGCGCGCCCGAAACCCGTTACGACCCGGAGGAACCCGTGTCCCAGCTGACCAGGATGAGCCTGAAGAACCGGCTCATCATCGGACTGCTCACCCTCGTCATCGCCGTCTTCGGCGTCGTCGCGACGACCTCGCTCAACCAGGAGACGATGCCGTCGATCGACCTGCCGGGCACCACGGTGCAGGCCACGGTCCCCGGCGCCTCTCCCGAAGTCGTCGAGGAGACCGTGACGAAGCCGCTGGAGACGGCTCTCGACGCTGTCGGCGACCTCGACTCCGTGCAGACGACGATGTCGTCGGGAATGATGACCGCCTCGGTGACCTGGCCGTTCGGCAAGGACTCGGAGAAGATGACGGATTCCGTCCGCTCCGCCGTCGATGCCGCGAAGTCGAACCTCCCCGACGACGCCGAGGTCGAGGTCCTCTCCCAGCAGATCGACGATTTCCCCGTCGTGATGTTCGCCGTCTCCGGCGGTGGGGATGCGCAGACCCTGGGCGATCGCCTCGAAACCGACCTCGTCCCCGAGCTGCAGGCCGTCGACGGCGTCGCCGGTGTCGAGGTCACCGGCCAGGCCGAGCAGCGGGTTGACATCACCTTCCGCCCTGACGACGTCAACGACAAGGGCGTCGTCACCGCTTCGGTGCCCGATGAGCTCACCGGGGCGACCACGGTCGTGCCCGCCGGTCAGAGCGGGCAGGGCGACAGGTCGCTCGCCGTCGAGGTCGGCACCCAGATGGACGCCGTCGACCAGATCGGCAACACCCCCATCCGCACGGCCGACGGCACGGTGCTGCTGAAGGACGTCGCCGATGTCACCCTCGACTCGGTCGAGAAGACCTCGCTCTCCCGTGCAGGCGGCAAGGATGCCGTCACCGTCGCCGTGACGAAGGGCCAGGACGACAACGTCGTCGAGGTCTCGAACCGGGTCGGCGAGGTCCTTGAGACCGTCGGGCCGAAGCTCGGCTCCGACGTCGAGTTCACGACGATCTTCGATCAGGCCCCGGAGATCGAGAAGTCGATCAAGGACCTCTCCGTCGAAGGCGGCCTCGGCCTCCTCTTCGCGATCCTCGTCATCCTCGCGTTCCTCGGATCGTTCCGATCGACGATCGTCGCAGCGATCTCCATCCCGATGTCGCTGCTCATCGCGATGATCGGTCTCATGGTCGGTGACTACACGCTCAACATCCTCACCCTCGGCGCCCTGACGATCGCCGTCGGCCGTGTCGTCGACGACTCGATCGTCGTCATCGAGAACATCCGGCGGCGCCAGGGCACCTCCGACCTGACGATCGCGGACATCGTCGCCTCCGTCAAGCAGGTCGCCGGGGCCATCACCGCCTCGACCCTGACGACGGTCGCGGTGTTCCTGCCCATCGCCTTCGTCGACGGGATCGCCGGCCAGCTCTTCCGCCCGTTCTCCGTCACCGTTACCCTCGCACTGCTCGCCTCCCTGCTCGTGGCCCTGACGATCGTGCCGGTCTTCAGCTACTGGGTGCTGCGCCGCAGCCCCAAACCGCTCTCGCCGAAGCGCCAAGCCGCCGCCGACGAGCGCTTTGAGAAATGGGCGCAGCGTCAGGACGAGAAGTCGGCCAAGAGGGCTGAGCGCCGGCAGGCGAAAATCGACAAGCGGAACGCGAAGCGCGTCGCCAAGGGCCGGGAGCCGCTGCCGGCCGCCGCACCGGTGGCCACGGTCCGCCCCGTCCCCGGCGACGGTGAGGCTTCCGACCGGATCGACCGGCTCCAGCAGCGCGGTCTGCCGGCGATCCTCGCCGCCCTCCGCCACCCGGGCCGGACGATCGCGTTCTCCGTCGTCATCTTCCTCGTCACGATGGTCCTCGCCTCATTCCTCAAGACCGACCTGCTCGGGTCGGCCGGGCAGAACTCGCTGGCTGTCACCCAGACCCTGCCCGCCGGCGCCTCCCTCGAGGCCAGTGACATCGCTGCGAAGCGGGTCGAGGACGTCCTCGCCGGTGACGGCGACGTCGAGGCGTACTCGACGACGGTCAACGGGCCCGAGACCGGTGCGGAGAACTCCTTCAACATCACCCTCGCCGAGGACTCCGACGCGCAGGCGGCGACCGACCGGATCCGCAGCCAGCTCGAGGGCCTCGGGGAGGACGCCGGGGACATCAACGTCCAGAGCGCCGGCGGCGGGGCGAACGAGGACGTCGAGATCAAGCTCTCCGGCTCCGACCTCGGCGCCCTCGGCGAGGCCGCGGACGCCGTGACCAAGCGGATGGCCGAGACGCCGGGGGTGTCGAACGCCCGCAACGACCTCGCCGCCGATCAGCCGATCATCTCAGTCGACGTCGACCGGGAGAAGGCAGCGGACTTCGGCTTCAGTCAGGCCGAGGTCGGTCAAGCCGTGTCCGCAGCACTCCAGGGAGCGCAGGCCGGAACGCTCACCCTCGAGGGCAAGGAGCGCGACATCTTCATCGCGCCCACGCACCCCGATGCCTCACCGGACGAGATCCGCGCCCTCGAGCTGCCCGTCACCGAGGTCCAGACGAAGAATGCCCAGGAGGACGCGACCGACCGCGTCAAGGAGGAGACCGATCGACGGGCCGACGAGGCCAAGCGCAAGGCCGAGGACGATTCGGCCGAGCAGCTCGAGTCCGCCCGCGAAGCCCGCGACAACGCCGCCGACGCCCTCGAAGAGGCCCGGCAGGCGCTGCGCGACGTGCAGAATCCCCCACCGCCGCAGAGTCCCGACGAGATGCGCCAGGACCAGATCGACCAGGCGCAGAAGGGCGTCGATCAGGCGGAGCAGGGTCTGCGCGATGCCAACCAGGCGATCGACGACATCATCGACGGCCAGGCCGAAGCCCGTGAGTCCCAGGCCGCCGACGAGCGCCTCGCCGACGAACAAGAGGCGATCCCCGACATCAAGGGCGACCCCATCACCGTCGACGACATCGCCGAGGTGACGGAGACGACGACGCCGGCGACGATCGCCCGCGAGGACGGCGACCGCCAGGTCACGGTGTTCGCCACGCCCGCCGAGGGCCAGCTCAACGCCGTCACCGCCGCAGCCGCGCAGGTGTCGACGACGATGGACCTGCCCGCCGGGGTGAGCTTCGACGTCGGCGGTGCCAGCCAGGAGCAGGCGGAGTCGTTCAGTCAGCTCGGCTTCGCGATGCTCGTGGCGATCGCGCTCGTCTTCCTCGTGATGATCGCGACGTTCCGCAGCTTCATCCAGCCGCTCATCCTCCTCGTGTCGATTCCGTTCGCCGCGACCGGCGCCGTGCTGCTCCTGCTGCTCACGGGCACTCCGCTGGGCATCCCGTCGCTCATCGGTCTCCTCATGCTCATCGGCATCGTCGTGACCAATGCGATCGTGCTCATCGACCTCATCAACAAACTCCGTGAGCACGGCATGGGGCTCGAGGATGCGATCGTCCACGGCACCCGCCTGCGCCTGCGCCCGATCCTCATGACGGCGGCTGCCACGGTGTTCGCGCTCGTGCCGATGTCACTGGGGCTGACCGGCGGGGGAGTGTTCATCTCCCAGCCGCTGGCGATCGTCGTCATCGGCGGGCTCACCTCGTCGACGGTCCTCACCCTCATCCTCGTCCCCGCCCTCTACCTCCTCGTCGAGAGGCGCAAGGAGCGCCGGGCGGCGCGCAGGGCGGAGAAGGACGAGGCGAAGCGCGCAGCCGAACAGCAGCGGATCGACGAGGAGACCGCCGAGGTGACCGGCCGTCACGCGGCCGAGTGACCTCCCGTGCGGAGCTCCGGTGCTGGATGCGCCGAGGCGGGGCCCGGGTTGGATGAGCTGTGCTGGATGTCCTCGGAGAGGGCCGGTGCTCAGGTGCCGGAGCCGCCGCGGGGTTCCGCGAGAGCCGGCAGCGCGGCGGCCGCGGTGAGGATGTGCTCCTCGGTCAGCTGCGCTGCGCGCTCCGGGTCGTGGGCGACGACCGCCGCCATGATCGCATGGTGCTGCTCCTGGAGTGCGTCCATGAGCGCGGCCGGATCGTCGACGGCCCGGAAGGCCGCGAGGATCGGTCGCCTCAGCGAGCTGCGGATCGCCCCGGTGAGGTCGGAGAAGAGCTGATTGCCCGTGGCCTGGGCGATCGCGACGTGGAACGCGGTGTCGGCGTCGTTGAACACCTCGAGGCTGACTCCCGGGGTGTCCATGATCGCCAGGGACGCGTTCATCCGGGCCAGTGCATCGTCGTCGGCGGCCGCGGAGGCCAGTGCCGCGCTCGAGCGCTCGAGCTGGATCCGGGTCTCGATGACCTCGTCGACGCTGAAGTTCGTCAGGGCGACGTGGAGTCGGAGGAATCGGGTGAGAGCCTCCCTCGGCAGGGAGGCGATGAATGTGCCCGCCCCGCGTCCGGATCCTCCGCTCGAGCGCACGACGCCGAGGCTCTCGAGCACGCGCAGAGCTTCGCGGACGCTCGCCCGGCTCACCCCGAGCTGGGAGGCGAGCTCCCGTTCGGCCGGCAGCGGGTCCCCGACGGAGAGAGACCCGGCCATGATCTGCTCCTCGATCGCATCGATGACGAGCTCATGCGTGCTCGGGCGCACGACCTGCTTCCACGCCGGTGCCGACGCCTCCGCGCTGTCCGGTGCCGGCTCGGGCGTCCTGTCAGGTGCCTGCCCTGTACTGGGGTCGCCTGACGCAGGGGGCCTGCCGTTCATGCTCTCGCTCGACGTGCTCACTCCTCGTCCCTTCCCTTCGTCGGCCACCGCCTCGGCGCCGGGATGCTCTTGACGCGCTCCCGACCACAGTCCTATGCTCACATTAATGGTCTGACCTCATAAATGTCATACGCATTCGACGATTCGCATGCGACGATCCGAAGGAGCCCACCTATGAAGCGGCAGATCCCCAAGCCCGCGGAGATCTTCGAGCTGATGAAGTTCAAGAAGTTCGAACTCGACGGTCGGAAGCGTCGGCTCGATGCGGCGCTGACGATCGAGGATCTGCGGAAGATCGCGAAACGGCGCACCCCCGCCGCGGCGTTCGACTACACCGACGGCGCCGCCGAGGGCGAGATCTCGATGCAGCGCTCGATGCAGGCCTTCGAGGACATCGAGTTCCATCCCGCGATCCTCAACGACGTCTCCCACGTCGACACGACGACCCAGATCCTCGGCGGCAGCTCGGCGATGCCGTTCGGGATCGCTCCCACCGGGTTCACGCGGCTCATGCAGACCGAGGGAGAGATCGCGGGAGCCTCGGCCGCCGGTGCCGCGGGCATCCCCTTCACGCTCTCGACGCTCGGCACGACCTCGATCGAGAACGTCAGGGCCGCCAACCCGTACGGCCGCAACTGGTTCCAGCTCTACGTCATGCGCGAGCGCGAGATCTCCTACGGCCTCGTCGAACGCGCCGCCGCAGCCGGCTTCGACACCCTCTTCTTCACCGTCGACACCCCCGTCGGCGGGGCCCGTCTGCGCGACAGCCGCAACGGGTTCTCGATCCCACCGCAGCTGACCCCGCAGGTCGTCCTCAACGCGATCCCCCGACCCTGGTGGTGGTGGGACTTCCTGACGACGGAGAAGCTCGAGTTCGCGTCCCTGTCGGAGACCGGGGGCACCGTCGGCGAGCTCATCAACTCCGCAATGGACCCGACGATCGACTTCGACGACCTCGCCACGATCCGGAAGATGTGGCCGGGCAAATTCGCCGTCAAGGGCGTCCAGACGCTCGCCGATGCGAAGAAGCTCACCGACCTCGGCGTCGACGCGATCGTCCTGTCCAACCACGGAGGCCGGCAGCTTGACCGCGCACCGGTGCCGTTCGAACTCCTCCCCGAGGTGGTCCGCGAGGTCGGCGACGACATCGAGGTCATGCTCGACACGGGCATCCGCAACGGCGCCGACATCGTCGCCTCGCTCGCCCTGGGCGCGGACTTCACGCTCATCGGCCGCGCGTACCTCTACGGGCTCATGGCCGGGGGACGGCAGGGCGTCGACCGCACGATCGCGATCCTCCGCGAGCAGATCGAGCGGACGATGAAGCTCCTCCAGGTCTCGACGATCGCCGAACTCGAACCGCGCCACGTCACGCAGCTCAAGCGCTTCAGCCGCGACGACCGGCAGGCCATCGACGACGTCGAACGCGAACTCGGCTGACCGCGGGGTCGCGGCTCAGCCCGTCTGGTAGAGGTGCTCCGGGCGACCGGTGCTGCCGTACTGCAGGGTGACGGTGACCGCCCGGGATTCGGCGAGCTTCGCGAGATGCCGCTGCGCGGTCGCCCGGGACGCGCCGACCGCCTCGGCGATCTCCAAGGCCGTCATCGGCTGCTTCGTCGCCTCGAGGGCATCGAGGATCCGCCCGGTCGTCGACGACTTCGTGCCCGGTGACGACGTCGATCCCGGGGCGGCGGTGTCGTGGAGGCTGCGGAGCAGCCGGTCGAGGTCGGACTGCGCGACCTTCTCCCGCTCCCAGAACCGCTGGTAGCGGGCGTAGCGGCGGAGGAAGCCGTGGAGATGATCGGCGGCGAACGGCTTGACGATGTAGGTCAGGGCGCCCGCGCGCAGGGCCGAGCGGACGATCTGCGGGTCGGCGACGGCGGAGAGCACGGCCGCGTCGACATCGGTCTCGCGGATGAGATCGACGCCGGTGCCCTCTGGCAGGACGTAGTCGACGAGGAGCAGGTCGACCTCCTCTTCTGCGAGGACCTTGCGCGCCGTGCGCAGATCCTGGACCGGGTCGAGGGCGCGGAAGCCCGCGACGTCATTGACGTACTTGCAGTGGATCTGCCCCACGTAGAAGTCGTCGTCGAGCACGAGAACATTGACCATCAGCTCACTCCTTGCACATCGTCTGCGTCGTCGACGAGGACGTCGGGCAGGATGACGCCGAAGCTCGCGCCGCCCATCACCGGGTCGTGGCCGTCGACGAGCCACACCCGCCCTCCATGTCGTTTCGCCACCCGGCGGCACAGCGCCAGACCGAGGCCGTGCCCGTGCGCGGCTTCGACGCCATCACCGCCGGTGGACTGCTGGGTTTCGCGGTCACCGCTGACGCCCTCGTCGAAGATGCGTTCGGCATCGGCTGCCTCGATGCCGATCCCGGTGTCGGTGACGAGGCCGTGCAGCTCACCGTCGGCGCTGAGCAGCTGAACCTCGACGACCTGGTCGCCGTTGCCGCTCGGCAGCTTCGCCGTCGCCGGGTCCCGGCCCTCGAAGGGCCCTCGCGCCGAGGCGGTTCCCCGCTCCGTCGCACTGTCCGCAGGTGCCGCGTCCGGGGAGGACGCGGCCGCGGCCGTGCCATCGGCTGCCGGGTCGGCGGACCGGCTGCGCACGACGGCGCGCACCGCATTGTCGATGAGGTTGCCGAGGACGAGGGTGACATCCTCGGGGTCGGTGACCTGCCCGACGACGAGGGAGTCGGGGGCCACGCGCACACTCACCCCCGCCTCGGCGGCGGTGGTGCCCTTCGCCTCGAGCACGGCGCGCAGGTACGGGTCGGTGATCGTCTCGATCCCCTCGACCGGGGTGGTCAGGGGGCCAGTGCCGAGGATCGACTCGAGGTAGCTGTGGGCCTCGTCGGTGGCGCCGGTGTCGACGAGGCCGAGCACGGTGTGGAGCCGGTTGGCGAACTCGTGGCGCTGGGCGCGCAGCGCCTCGGCCATCGCGGTGACCGATTCGAGCTGCCGGGCCATCGTCAGCATCGTCGTCTCATCGCGCAGGGTGACGACACCGCCGACCTCGACGCCGTCGCGGCGCACGCGCACGGCGGTGGCCAGCAGGATCTTGTCCCCGACGCTGACCCGCCGGCGCAGCGCCCCGCGTTCGGGAGCCTCGACCATCATCGTCCGGATCGCCTGGGGGACGTCGTCGATCGTGCGGCGGCGCTCGTCGTCGATGTCGGCGTCGCCGGCGAGGAGGTCACGGGCCGCAGCATTGCTCAGGGTGAGCTCGTTGTCGGAGTCGAAGCCGAGCACACCGTCATCGAGGCCGCGCAGGACCGCACCCTGATCGCGGGCCATCTCGGCGAGCTCCTCGGGTCCGACGCCGAGGGTCTCCCGTCGCAGTCGGCGGCCGAGGGCGAAGGAGGCGAAGATGCCGATGCCCAGGGCCAGCACGGTGACCGAGCCGAGGGCGATGAACTCCCGGCGCAGGTCGGCGTTGAGGACGGAGGTGTGGATGCCCACCGACACCTCGCCGACAACGGTGCCGTCCTCGGTGCTCGAGTAGATCGGAACCTTGGCCCGCACCGTGCTGCCGAGCGTGCCCGCCTCCTGCGTGACCTCTTCGCGTCCGGCCAGCGCCGCCTCGGGGGAGGTCGAGACGCGCTGGCCGATGAGGTCCTGGTTGGGGTGGGTCAGGCGCAGGCCGTGGTCGTCGGTGATGACGACGAATTCGATGTCCGACCGGGTCCGGACGTCGCGGGCGATCTCGCCGAGCGGGTCCGTGATCTCCGCCGACGCCGGTTCCTCCGTCGCCGAGGCGCGGGTCGCGCCCTCCCGGACGGCGGACGCCGAGGCGAGCGTGCGGGCGGTGGCGAGTGCCTCGGTCTCGCTGACATCGGTCACCGCTTGGGCGGCCATCCATGAGAACACACCGGTGACCAGGGCGAGGGTCGCGATGATGACCGCGAGCTGGCTGAGCAGGACACGGCGCGAGAAGGCTCGGGAGGAGCGTGGCACTCCTCCACAGTAGCCAGTGCTGAGCAGAATGCGCAAAAGGGACAGAACGGGCAGAACGCGATCAGTGCACTTAAACGCGCGCCGTCCGGTCGGTCGGCCCTAGCGTGTATCGCGCCTCACAAAATCCACAGGCGGTTCACAAACGTCTTCGAAGGAGAAGTCCGTGCTCGTCATCCTCGGCTTCGCCATGATCATCGTCTTCATGACGCTGATCATGACCAAACGCCTCTCGCCGATCCTGGCGCTCATCATCGTCCCGACCATCTTCGGTCTCTTCGCCGGCGCCGGTCTGGGAATCGGCGAGATGGTCATGGAAGCGATCGCATCGATGTCGTCGACGGCGGCGCTGCTGCTGTTCGCCATCATCTACTTCGGCATCATGATCGATGTCGGGCTGTTCGACAAGCTCGTCGAGTTCATCCTCAGGATCGCCGGCAACGACCCGGTCAAGGTCGTCCTCGGCACCGCCCTGCTCACCGGCGCCGTCTCCCTTGACGGCGACGGGTCGACGACGTTCATCGTCGTCACCGCCGCGATGCTGCCGATCTACCAGCGGCTCGAGATGTCGCCGGTCGTCCTCACATGTGTGGCCGGCCTCATCAACGGCACGCTCAACATCGTGCCGTGGGGCGGACCGACGGCCCGGGCCGCCTCGGCGCTGCAGATCGACGCCAACGAGATCTTCACCCCGATGGTGCCCTCGCTCGTCGTCGGCCTTCTCGTCTGCTTCGTCTTCGCCTACTTCCTCGGACTCTCCGAGCGCCGCCGCCTCGCGAAGAACGGCGTCACCTGGGTGACCGGGCTCGGCACCGGGCGTCCCTCGTCGCGGAAGTCCGAGCTCGTCGGCGCCGTGGCCCGCGCCGCCGCGGGCTCCGGCTCGGCCGGCACCGCCGCCGGTTCGGGAAGCGCCGGCGCCACCGGCACGGGTGCTTCGGTCGGCGGACCCGACGACGGTGCCGACGGGAACGCTGCGGCCGCCTCGGCGAGTGGGAACTCCTCCCTGGCCAACACCGCACTCGATCCCAACCGTGCGACCCTGCGCCCGCACCTCTTCTGGTTCAACCTCGCGCTCACAGTGGCCGTCATGGTCACCCTCGTCCTCGACGTCCTGCCGCTGCCGTACCTGTTCATGATCGCCATGGTCATCGCGCTCATGGTCAATTTCCCGAAGATCAAGGACCAGCAGGAGGAGCTCGCCTCGCACGCCTCGGCGATCATCGCCGTCGTCGCCATGGTCATGGCCGCCGGTGTGCTCACCGGCATCATGAGCGGCACCGGCATGGTCGACGCGATGGCCGCGTGGCTCGTCGACGTCATCCCGGAGGCGATGGGACCGTACATGGCCGTCATCACCGGTCTCCTGTCGATCCCGGCGACGTTCTTCATGAGCAATGACGCGTTCTACTTCGGCATCCTGCCCGTCCTCACCGAGACCGCCGCGCACTACGGGATCTCGGCCGCGGACATGGCCCGTGCCTCGATCACCGGTCAGCCGGTGCACATGCAGTCGCCGCTCGTGCCCGCGATCCTCCTGCTCGTCTCGCTCGCCGGCGTCGACCTCGGTGACCACCACAAGAAAGTGCTGTGGAGGGCGCTCATCGTCTCGCTCGTCATGCTCACCGTCGGCGTGCTCATCGGCGTCATCGCGATCGGATAGGGGACCGCTGCTCATGACCGACTTCTACTCGACTCCGACCGGGCACAGGCCCGTGCCGTCGCTGCGCATCGCAGGCTCGGCCGACGTCGACGACATCGCCAAGACCGTCGTCGTCGCCTACCGCAACGATGCCCCCGCGGCCGTGCTCACACAGGCGATCGCCGCGGCGCGACGGGAGGAGGCGGCGCTGCGGATCGTCGTCTTCTCCACCGACAGTCCCGCCGGTCCGATGGACAACGACCCCGCGGAGACGGAGGAGCTGGCCGGGATCCTCGCCGAGGCGGGGCTGCCCTTCGAGATCCAGCGCGCAGACGCCGACGTCGCCTCCCAGATCCTCGACCTCGCCGAGGAGTGGGCGGCCGAACTCATCGTCCTCTCCACCCGGCGGCGGTCGACGATGATGAAGCTGCTGCTCGGGTCGAGCATCCAGCGTGTCATCCTCGAAGCCGACTGCCCGGTGCTCGTCGTCAAGTAGGGGTCGGGCAGGGGTCAAGCTTCAAGTGTTCATGACTGCGAAGTGCCCGGCAACTGACTAAAGAGCGCGTTTGAGGGGAGTGATCTTGGTTGACTCTGGACACTTGATCCGCGTCTACTCACTGAGTTCAACCATCTCGGGTCGGGATTAGAACTTGTTTGATTTCGACCGATTGCATCGCCAGCAGAGAGTTTGCAAATTTTCAATCTCCGAGAGTCCGCCCTTGGAGATCGGCTTGATATGGTCTACTTCGAGCAGTAGATGGGGTTCGGCGGCGAGCGAGACTGAACAATAGCGACACGTGTGGTTGTCTCGGCGTTTGATGAAATTTCGGAGACTGGCCGTCATCAGTGCTCTCTGGCCAGCGGCACTCTTCCTGAACTTAAGCTTCTCGTCGATGCGTTCAATTAGAGCATCAACTGTTTCCGAGTTGAGTGTAATCGTAGTGCGTTGCGAACTGTTTCCACCAGCACTGACGTACTCAAACACATAGACTGGGTACGGGACGGTCACGGGAGAGACCTCGACTCCCACCTGCTCATTGAACTCGTCTGCGAAGTATTTGAGGATGAAGGCTGGTGGATTGATCGACCTGCGAATGCTTGACTCGCGCATGTACAGATTTTCAATGGCCGATTCCAGACGAGATATATCGTTCCCAAGCCGTTCGGCGTCTCTCAGGCTCTCTTCATCGATAGGCACCTCGAAGTACTTCATCATGTATTTGATCGGATCACCGCTGGCGTTGCGCACGACCTGAAGTGAACAGTTATGAACGTGATCCGACTGGTAATCGGCGATGTTCCTATCGCGACGATAGTTGTGGTGACTTGTGTTCTCAAATGTTGCTAGATGAGCGTGTCGACCTGTGGTAGAGACACCCAGATCGAACGACCCTTGCGCACGTATCTCCGACGTATAGTTGGAGACCGCATTGTGCTCGGCCACGAATGATGACAGTGCCTGCTTGTGAGTTTGGAACTCATCACTGGCAAAATACCGATTCTTGCGAATGTTGCGCACGATTTTGGGGATGATGACCGCGCCCGCCCAGATGATCGCAATAGCCAACGCAAGTGGCCAGAACTGGACCACTAGGAAAACCAACACGATCAGTACGACGAGGACAATGATGACTGGCATGGCTAGATGAGCTCCTTAGCGGCTTGGTGAAGGGGCTGCTGTGGCATCACCGCCGACTCGTCGACGCTTAAGTTGCCCCTTCACATTAGAAGTGTAGTCATCACCGCTGACGTGGAGGTATGTGGTGATCAGAATGTTGCACCTTTTCAGTCACGACTAGCCCTCAGCTTGTAGTTCGGCGCGGGGGCGATGTGATTCTGCGCCAGCTTGATGGCGATTTCGGAGCCGATTTCGCCATGGACCTTCCGCAGATTCCAGTGCGTCGCCATGGACTTTCCGCGGATTCCAGTGGGTCACCATGGACTTTCCGCGGATTCCAGTGGGTCACCATGGACTTTCCGCAGATTCAGGTGGGCGGCCAAGAGCCTTTCGCGGATTCGAGTGCGTCGCCATGGACTTTCGGCGGATTCAGGTGGGTGGTCATGAGCCTTTCGCGGATTCGAGTAGGCCGCCCGCGAGGGGTTCGAGTGAGTCCTAGCCTCCCGAATGAGGCCAGTGCTGCCCGGTAACAGGGTGTGCGCCACTTCCACGGTGATTCTGCGCCACCTCGATGGCGATTTCGGAGTCGATTTCGCCCTGAACCTTCCGCGGATTCCAGTGCGCCGCCCTGAACCTTCCGCGGATCCCGCCCTCTGCCCAGTGCTGGCGGGCCCGAATGCGCCGCAGCCGCCTCGGCGGCAGTTTAAGATCCCGCGGAGCTTGTCATAACAGAGTCGCAGTTGACTTCATTTGGAATAGTGAAAACCATGACGTCGCGGCAGAGCCAAGTCATGACGTCACCGATTCCACCGGCGACCGATGATGTGATGCTCCGGCCAGGCGAACACGGCACATACCCAACATGACCATGCCTGTTCTTAAGGCCGGGAGCACGTCTTCTTAAGGCCGTTAGCACGTCTTGGCAAGAGCCATCCACCCTTCAGCTGCCAGCACACGCAATTGACTGCGACTAACCGGCATCGTCCCGATGATCCGTTCCGATCAAGCCGGATTCGAAGGCGATGATCACGGCGTTCACGCGGTCGCGCGCGTCGATTTTCGTGAAGATCCGCCCCACATAGTTCTTGACTGTGGATTCCGCGAGCACGAACCGTGCGGCGATTTCGGAGTTCGTGGCACCGTGCCCGATCTCGACAAGGATCTCTCTTTCCCGGGCGGTCAGACGTTTGACAGCTGTGGACTCGACGCGCGAATGTCGGCGTGCAGGGTGCGCCCCATCTGCCACCAGACGACTGATCAGTCGTCTGGTGGCAGATGGGGCGATCACGGCATCACCGATAGCGACAGCGCGAATGGCTGAGAGCAGATCGCCGGGCTCGGCGTCCTTGGTCAAGAATCCACTAGCGCCGGCCTGAAGGCCATCGAGCACATACTCGTCGAGATCGAAGGTTGTCAGCAGGAGCACCTTCGGGCCGAACGGCGACGAGTTCTTCTGCTCCATGATCGCCCGTGTCGCGGCGATGCCGTCCGTCCCGGGCATCCGAACGTCCATCAGTACGACGTCCGGTTCTCGTGATTCTGTGAGCTGAACGGCTTCGTCACCGTCGCCGGCTTCGCCGATGACTTCGATGTCGTCCTGCCCCGCCAGGAACATGCTCATGCCCATTCGCTGCAACGGCTGGTCATCGGCGATCAGGATTGTGATGGTCAAACTCCACCTCCGCCGTGCCGGTCCGACCACTCGCGGTGACCGCTGATCGGGATGCTTGCAACGACCCGCCACCCAAAAGCGGTGGGGCCAGCCGCAAGAGTGCCGCCGAAAGCTTCGGCCCGACCGCGCATGCCCACGATCCCCTGGCCCGATCCTGGGCCAGAGTGGCAGACCTGAACGGGAGCAGCGTTGCTGTCTTCTACCCGCACCAGGACCTGCAGGTCGTCGCGTTCGATACTGACGCTCACTTGCGCGCTCTCACCGGCGTATCGCAGCGTGTTCGTCAGAGCTTCTTGCACGATGCGGTAAACGGCCAACTGGATCCCGCCAGAGATGTCGTCCAACGAACCGACACGCTCCAAGCGGACACGGAGACCGGCCCCGCGCACGGACTCGACGAGGTCATCCACCCCGCCGATGCCCAGATTCGGAGTCAGCGGTGCACCGGCAGGGCTCTCATCGAATCGGAGGACCTCGAGCACATGCCGCATCTCGTGCATCGAGGCCCGGCCAGCGTTCCCGATTGCCTCGAATGCACGCTCGGCATCCCGCGGCGCGTTTTGCACGGCGACAACGCCGCCGGTCGCCAGAGAGATCATCACCGACAGGTTATGACCGATGATGTCGTGCAACTCCCTGGTAATACGAGAACGCTCAGCCGCGACGGCCGCTCTAGCGGCATGCTCGCGCTGCTCGGAAACTCTCCGCCGCTGGAGGTGGATGTGTACCCCGCCCAGAAACGCTGTGGCGCACATTGCCGCCACCGCGAACGACGAGTAGACGCGGTCAGGCATTCCAGATGTCGAATCGGCGGGGGCGACGAACGCGGCCAGGCCTGTGACGGCCACAACCACCGCCATGCGAATGAGCCCTCGGTCACCGTGACGCAGACCGACGTTGAACACCAGCAACCACACCATGGGATAGACCCACGGAAGGTCGAGATCTGTCAACGGTGTCAGCAGCGCGATCACAATCACGCCGCCGAGGGCCACCGCCAGAGCGCGCTGGGGTGTACGGCGCCGCCACAGTGTCGCCCCGCCGACAACCAAGCAGAGCGCAATCCCGATCCCGTCGCGCAGTCCGGAGCCATTGGCCGAGATGACCATGAGCACAAGAGCCACCACCAGGTCCCACCACAACGGGTGCCTCCGGTCGAAAGCACGCACCCAACGCAACAATCCGCTCACGTTACCCCTACATCCGGGACGATCACACGTCCCGCCGCTTCAACAACAACCAGGCCGCCCCGCCGAGCACAACCAACCAACCGAGCAGGACTATGGCTGCCGTCCCGCTGCCATACGGATCCGCGATCAAGCCACCGGAGCGGATCACATTGATCGCGGCCAGGGGCATGAAGTCAGCGAGGCCAGCGACATTGTCGGGCACGAGAGAGGGTAAGAGCTGCGGTCCAAGCTGGAAGACGCCGAAGTACAGGCAGATGGCCGCGGCGGCATTGCGCGTCAGACCTCCCAACGCCAGACCGAACACGGCCCCGAACGGCAAGGCAGCTGTAGCTCCGAGAACGCCCCAGAACATCCGAGGATCAAACAATGACATCCCATCGGCCGAGGGAACAGTGCCGGTGATCTGCACGATGACATAGAGCAGCAACGACATCACCATCGCCAACACTGCAGTCACAGCCGCGAGAACAGCCGCCTTCGCCATGAACATCCCAGTGCGGCGAGGGACAGCAATCAGACTCATTCCTATGGAGCCACTGCTGTACTCGCTGGTTATCGCGAGAACGCCCGCGATAATCAGCACGATCATCCCGAGGGGGTAGACTGACGTGAAGGCGAAGGGGATATCCCCGGCCTCCCCGCTGGAGAACTTCGTCCCATCGATGATGAGGTAAGCCGTCATGGCAGTGGTCGCCACAAACGCCGTCAGCACGGTGTACACGAGCGAACGCACCGACCGCAGCTTCGTCCATTCAGAGAGCAACAGCCCGAGCGCAGTGACCCGGGCGGCTCCCAGGTCGTCCTGATGTGGCCTCGAGAGAGTCGTGGCCAGGGAATTCTGTGCCGCGCCGTTCATTCCGCGACCTCCTGAAGGTGTGCGCCGTGCACAGGGGCGCCTTGCGTGATCTGCATGAAGGCTTCCTCCAACGAAGCCTGATGTGTCTCGAGCCCGTACAACACTATACGTGCCCCCGCGGCGATGCTTCCGATCTCGCGCGCAGCGAGACCTTGCACATCGAGAGTTTCGGAATCGGTCGATGACACACTCACACCCGGCCCCTGCAGAGCTCTGGCCAACGCCCCGGCTTCGGGTGTGATGACGCGGACAGTCTCCGGCGAAACCGAAGCAACGACCGCATCAACCGATCCGACGGCCAGCAACTCGCCACCGCCGATGACGACGAGGTCTTCGGCGATAAGGGCGAGTTCGCTCATGAGATGCGAGGACAAGAACACCGTCCGCCCTTCCGCCGCGATCCGGCTGAGCAGCGTGCGCAACCACAAGATGCCGTCCGGATCGAGACCATTCGTCGGCTCGTCGAGCACCAGGATCTCCGGGTCTCCGAGCAGCGCAGTCGCGATCCCGAGACGTTGGCCCATCCCCAAGGAGAAACCACCAGCTCGCCGGAAGACAACCGACCGGAGACCGACCATTTCCACGACCTGCTCGACGCGCCGCCTCGGTATCCCGTTGGAATACGCCACGGCCAACAAGTGGTCGTAACCGCTGCGTCCCGGGTGCACACCCCGAGCATCGAGCATCGCACCCACGTGCCGAAGCGGATCGTTGAACTCACGGTAGTCCCTGCCATCGATGCTGATTCGTCCCGTCGTCGGCCGATCAAGCCCGACAAGCATCCTCATCGTCGTAGATTTCCCGGCACCGTTCCTCCCAAGGAACCCAGTGACGACCCCAGGACGAACAGTGAAAGACAGATCATTGACGGCAGTCGTCGCGCCATATCTCTTGGTCAGGTTCTCAGCTGTAATCATGACGTCCACGATATGAACACCAGAACGCAACGAAACCTGTCCGAGGTACGCACTTCAGCACTCACGGCAGTACCGCAGGCCTGCGCCCAGCGTACTGCTCGACTGAAGCAGACCCTTGCCGGCGACCCTGACCCATTCAGCTCTTGCCGGTTAGAGCCCTCACCGACTTTCATGCGGTACGTGGTCGCCCGTGGCCGCCCGTGGTCGCAGACCAGAGCAGATCTGGGTGGTGACGCTGACGTGCACAGGATCTGGGCGATCGGACTGGTAGTCCCTTCGAGGGCCTACAGGAAAGAATCTGAGAAAAATTCTCCACATGAGGAATAACCCGGCGCTCCACAAAGTTGAGTCTAGTGTACGCAACTTTGATGAGGCGGGGATTGACGATCTCAGCCGGGAAGAGAATACTTGAGTCCATCAGACTCAATGTGCGCGATCGGGCCCTCCGGTTCGGCCGCTCGCATTCAGCCCGAGACGACTCTGAGAGTTAAGGAGAAACGATATGGCACGTGCAGTTGGAATCGACCTCGGAACCACGAACTCCGTCGTCGCTGTCCTCGAGGGCGGCGACCCCAAGGTCATCGCGAACATGGAAGGCGGTCGCACGACCCCGTCCGTCGTCGCAGTCAACAAGAACGGAGACTCCCTGGTCGGCGAGATCGCCAAGCGCCAGGCTGTCACCAACGTGAAGAACACCGTGGCGTCCGTCAAGCGCCACATGGGCACCGACTGGAACACCGAGATCGGCGGCAAGACGCTGACCGCTCCCGAGGTCTCCGCCCGCATCCTCCAGAAGCTCAAGCACGACGCTGAGGAGTACCTGCAGGAGAAGGTCACCGACGCGGTCATCACCGTGCCGGCCTACTTCAACGACGCAGAGCGCCAGGCCACGAAGGATGCCGGTGAGATCGCCGGCCTCAACGTCCTGCGCATCATCAACGAGCCCACCGCTGCGGCCCTGGCCTACGGCCTCGAACGCGGCAAGGAAGACGAGCTCATCCTCGTCTTCGACCTCGGCGGCGGCACCTTCGACGTCTCGCTGCTCGAAGTCGGCAAGGACGACGACGGCTTCTCGACCATTCAGGTCCGTGCGACCTCCGGCGACAACCGCCTCGGCGGCGACGACTGGGATCAGCGGATCGTCGATTGGCTGGTCGAGCAGGTCAAGAACAACTACGGCGTGGACCTGACCAAGGACTCCACGGCGATGCAGCGTCTCAAGGAGGCCGCTGAGCAGGCGAAGAAGGAGCTCTCGTCCGCGACGAGCACCAACATCTCCCTGCAGTACCTCTCGATGAGCGAGAACGGTCCGATCCACCTCGACGAGACCCTCACCCGGGCGAAGTTCGAGGATCTGACCAAGGACCTCCTCGAGCGGACCAAGGCGCCGTTCCACGCTGTGATGAAGGACGCCGGCGTGTCCGTCAAGGACATCGACCACGTCGTCCTCGTCGGCGGTTCGACCCGTATGCCCGGCGTCACCCAGGTCGTCACCGAGCTCACCGGAGGCAAGGAGCCCAACAAGGGCGTCAACCCCGATGAGGTCGTCGCGATCGGCGCCGCCGTGCAGGCCGGTGTGCTCATGGGCGAACGCAAGGACGTCCTCCTCATCGACGTCACCCCGCTCTCGCTCGGACTCGAGACCAAGGGCGGCGTGATGACGAAGCTCATCGAACGCAACACCCCGATCCCGACCAAGCGCTCGGAGACGTTCACCACGGCCGAGGACAACCAGCCCTCGGTGTCCATCCAGGTGTTCCAGGGTGAGCGCGAGTTCACTCGGGACAACAAGAACCTCGGCACCTTCGAGCTGACCGGCATCGCGCCGGCTCCGCGCGGCGTGCCGCAGATCGAGGTCGCGTTCGACATCGACGCCAACGGCATCGTCCATGTCTCGGCCACCGACAAGGGAACCGGCAAGGAGCAGTCGATGACGATCACCGGCGGCTCGGCCCTCCCCAAGGAGGACATCGAGCGCATGGTGCGTGAGGCCGAGGAGCACGCGGAAGAGGACAAGAAGCGCCGTGAGGCCGCCGACGTCCGCAACAACGCGGAGAACCTCGCCTACCAGACGCAGAAGCTGCTCGACGACAACGCCGACAAGCTGCCCGAGGACATCAAGTCCGAGCTCCAGGGCGACGTCGACGCTGTCAAGGAAGCTCTCAACGGTGAAGACGACGACGCCGTGAAGAAGGCGTTCGACACGCTCACCGAGAAGCAGCAGAAGATCGGTGAGGCCATCTACCAGCAGCAGGAGTCCGGCGCGGCCGGTGGCGCTGCCGGTGGTGCCGACCAGGGCAGCAGTGACGCAGGCACCGGTGCCGACGACGACGTCGTCGACGCCGAGGTCGTGGATGATGATGAGGACGAGGGGAAGAAGTAATGACGACCGAGGGCAACGATCCGTCGTCCGAGGAGCCAGGCTTCACCTTCCATGACAAGCGTCGGGTCGATCCCGAGACCGGTGAGCTCCGTCCCGAAGCCGACCCGCAGTCGGCTTCGGGGGAGTCCGGTGAGGGAGCCGACACCGAGGAGGTGCTGGCCGATGCCAGCGACCTCGGTGTCGAGATTCCGGCCGATGCCTCATCGCTCAATGACACCGAGGCGGCCGGCAGCGAACCCGCTCCCGGCTCCGAGGCCGCGGCCCACCTCGCCGACCTCAAGCGCATCAATGCCGAGTACGCGGCCTACCGGATGCGCGCCGATCGCGAACGCGAGCGGGCGTCGGTGGGCGGAACCGTCAAGGTCGTCGAGGCCTTGGTTCCCGTCCTCGACGAGGTGCGTCTGGCGCAGGAGAACGGCGACGTCTCCGGGCCCTTCGAGGCCCACGTCAACAAGCTCATCGATGCGTTGGCCAAGGTCGGCGTCGAGCAGTACGGCGCAGTCGGCGACGAGTTCGATCCGCACCTGCATGAGGCACTCATGCAGCAGCCGTCGGACGAAGTCGAGGTGCCGACGGTGTTCATGGTCATGCAGCCGGGCTACCGCATGGGTGATCGCATCATCCGCGCGGCCCGCGTCGGCGTGCAGCAGCCAGAGGACTGACCGTTCCACCTTCGCCGAGGTGACCCGCCACCCCAGCGTCCGGCCACGGACGCTGGGAGCGGGGACCGCCTCGGCGACGGTCCGGAATCACCGGGAGGGAAGCCTTCGCGGGGATTGCGGATTGTGAGCAGACAGATGAACGGACGAATGACAGAGCCGGGGCGGCCACGCACCGGCAGGCACAACAGGACTGAGAAGAAGGGAGGTGCCAGATGAGTACCGGACCGCAGAATGACTGGTTCGAGAAGGACTTCTACAAGACCCTCGGCGTCTCCAAGGACGCGTCGGACTCCGAGATCAAGAAGGCCTACCGCAAGCTCGCGCGGAAGTACCATCCGGACGCGAATCCGGGGAACGCCGAGGCGGAGGCCAAGTTCAAGGAGATCGGACAGGCCCACCAGGTGCTGTCGAACAAGGAATCGCGCGAACAGTACGACCAGGTCCGCGCCATGGGCAGCGGTGCCAGGTTCAGCGCCGGCGCCGGTGGTGCCGGGGGAGCCGGCGGCGGCTTCGACGACGTGTTCTCCGACCTCTTCGGAGGCGGCGGGCGCACTCGGACCCGGACGACCTACAGCGGCGGCGGGTTCGGCGGCGGCAGCGGCTACGGCGACGTGCCCCCGGACCTCGCCGACCTCCTCAACGGGTTCGGCGGCGGGTCGTACGGCGGCTATGGCGGCGGTTACGACACGGGCTTCGGCGGCGGATACTCGCCACCGGTCAAGGGCGGGGACATCAAGTCCTCGACGAACCTCAGCTTCACCGAGGCGGCCAACGGCGCATCCGTGAAGCTGCAGATGCCCGGTGGCAAGCCGCTGACCGTGCGCACCCCGATCGGGGTCAAGGACGGGCAGAAGATCCGACTGGCCGGCAAGGGCAAGCAGAGCCCGAACGGCGGCGATCCCGGTGACGTCATCCTCACCGTCCACGTCAAGCCCCACCCGGTGTTCACCCGCGACGGCGACAACCTGCGGATGGACCTGCCGGTGAGCTTCGACGAGGCGGCGCTCGGCGCCGAGGTCAAGGTGCCCACGCTCGGCGGTCAGCCGGTGAAGGTGAAGATCCCGGCGGGCACGCCCTCCGGCCGGACCCTGCGGGTGCGCGGCAAGGGCGTGAAGACGAAGAAGGGAACAGGCGACCTGCTCGTCACCGTCGAGATCGTCGCGCCGAAGAACCTCTCGAAGGAAGCGAAGGAAGCCGTCGAAGCGTACAAGACCGCGACGGAATCCGAGGATCCGCGGGCCGGCCTGCTCGATCGGGCCAAGGCAAGCTGAGGCAGTGAGGCAGGATGCAGTTCTCTCAGAGCGCGGCGCTCTACGTCATCTCGGTCGCGGCGGAATTGGCGGGGATGCACCCGCAGACTCTGCGGCAGTATGACCGGATGGGTCTTGTCACCCCGCAGCGCACGGCCGGCAAGGGCCGACGCTATTCGGGGCGGGACATCGCCAAGCTGCGCCTGATCCAGCATCTCTCGAAGGACGAGGGCGTCAACCTCGTCGGGATCAAGAAGATCATGGAGATGCAGAACCAGATCGACGCCCTGCGCAGCCGGAACCGGGAACTCGAGGAGGAAGTCCTCGCCGAGGCGGCGGCACGCGAACGCGA
The DNA here is from genome assembly GCF_006489205.2 of Brevibacterium sp. XM4083. Lineage (GTDB taxonomy): Bacteria > Actinomycetota > Actinomycetes > Actinomycetales > Brevibacteriaceae > Brevibacterium. The sequence continues at coordinate 383,141 of NZ_VFYR02000001.1, forward strand.
TTCGCGTGTCTTCGCTGCCGGTTCCGGCGGCGACGTCGTCTCGATCGCACGCGGCCGGCGACCGAAGGTCACCGCCGAATCGGAGGCCGGTGCCGTCGTGCTCTACGACGATTTCACCACCCGACGAGTGCGCGGTCCGGCGAAGGCGTGAGAGCGATCTGGGTGGCACCGAGTGGCCGTGACGGCAACCTGAGCGGTTGCGACGGTAATTTGAGCGGTTGCGAAGGCAACTTGAGCGACTGCGACGGCAACCTGAGCGACACAGAGCGGCTGTGACCAGGGGCAGGGCATCATTTCCAGGGGCGGAGCGATCCGCCCCTTCTTCGTGCCCGAAACTCCGTCGGATTCCCGCTGGTCCTCTGCGCTCCGCCGGCCCGAACGTCGCTTCGGCTCAGCCTGTTTCGGGCGGCTCACCTTTTGAACAGAGCCGCTCGAACTGACCTGAGCCGCAACGTGAGGCTCTGAGGGTGCAGGACTCTGAAGGAGCGACTCACAGGGGCCGAGAAATCACGGCAGGTCGCCCTCCGGCACCCGGAGTAGTCGAAGCACGTCGCCTCCGACAGGTCACCCTGCACAGGACGCTGACTGCAGTCGAAACACTAGCGAAACGTTGCTCACCACGGGACGAAACAATCGACTGTCAGGATGGGCGCTGTTGAGATCGACGAGCGACCGAGGAGACCATCATGACGATGTCTGCAGACAAGTCGACGGCACCGCCGGGGACGAGCAGCGAGGCGAAAGCCGCAGCGCGCGAGAGTCTCGAGGACTACACCCTGAGATTCGCGCCGCGCTCCTACCGCACGTGGGCACCGGCTGTGGTGGCGACGAGTGCGCTGGGAGGCATCGCGTATCTCGCTGACTTCTCAATCGGTGCGAGCATCGGTCTGGCACACGGCACAGCCAACGGCATCCTCGGCATCCTCACGGCGGCCATCATCATCTTCCTCACTGGCTGGCCCTTGGCCTTCTACGCCGCACGCTACAACCTCGACCTCGATCTCATCACCCGCGGAGCAGGGTTCGGGTACTACGGCTCGGTGATCACGAACATCATCTTCGCCACCTTCACGTTCATCTTCTTCGCCCTCGAGGGTTCGATCATGGCCCAGGGACTCTACTTGGGACTCGGCATTCCGCGTCCGATCGGCTACCTCATCTCCACAGTCCTCATCTTCCCGCTCGTCATCTTCGGCATGAAGGCGCTGGCTCGACTGCAGGTCTCGACGACACCGCTCTGGCTCGTCCTCATGGTCGTCCCCGTCGGCTACCTCATCGCCTTCCAACCGGAATCCGTGAGCACCTTCTTCGCGTACCAGGGCGAGAGCGGCGAGAGCGCGAACTTCGCCTCGGCCATGCTCGCCGCTGGAGTCTGCCTCTCGCTCATCGCCCAGATCGCCGAGCAGATCGACTACCTGCGATTCATGCCCCCGCGCACTCCGGCTAACCATCGCAGCTGGTGGACGGCGGTGATCCTCGCCGGTCCCGGCTGGGTGATCTTCGGGGCGATCAAGCAGATCATCGGCATGTTCCTCGCCGTCTACCTCATCGCCAACGTGCCTGGAGCCACCGGATTCGCGACCGAACCGGTGCAGCAACTGCTCGCCACCTACGAGCAGATGATGCCGCAATGGCTCGCCCTACTGCTCGCCGTCGTCCTCGTCGTCATCTCCCAGGTGAAGATCAACGTGACGAACGCCTACTCCGGGTCGCTGGCGTGGACGAACGCGTACACCCGGATCACCAAGCGCTACCCGGGGCGGATCACCTTCCTCGTCGTCAACCTGCTCTTCGCTCTGGCGCTCATGGAACTCAACATGTTCGACTTCCTCAACGCGATCCTCAGCTTCTACGCCAACCTCGCGATGTCGTGGATCTGCGTCGTCGCCGCGGACATCGCCATCAACAAGTACGTGCTGGGACTCTCACCGAAGACTCCGGAGTTCCGCCGCGGCATGCTCTACGACTGGAACCCGGTCGGCGTCGTCTCCCTCGTGCTCTCCGGTGGGGTGTCCATCGCCATCTACTTCGGTGCTTTCGGGGCCGCAGTCCAGCCGTTCTCCCCGCTCTTCGCCGTCGGCATCGCCATCGTCGCCACTCCGCTCATGGCGATCATCACCCGGGGGCGCTTCTATCTGCGTCGACAGGACGACGGCATCGACGTGCCGATGTATGACGACGACGGCAACCCCACGGATGCGACCCTGTGGTGCCACGTCACGGAGATGGAGTTCGAGCGTCCCGACATGATCGCCTCGGCGAAGACCGGACCGAACGGGGAGACGCTCTATCTCAGCTCTCTGGCATTGTCGACCGATCGCCTCGGCGAACATGTCCTGCCTGCCGACCCGGTCCGGGAGCGCTGATGCACTTCACACCGGGGGACACGGAGAAGCTGCTGCTCTCCGTCGCCGGCATGGTCGCCCGCGATCGCCTGTCGCGGGGCGTTCCGCTCAACTATCCCGAATCCGTTGCGCTGCTGAGCACCTGGGTGATCGAGCGAGCACGTGAGGGGGCCGCAGTCGAGGAGCTCATGGTCACCGGACGAGAGGTCCTCAGCCGCGACGACGTCATGGACGATGTGGCGCCGATGCTCCACGACGTCCAGGTCGAGGCCACGTTCCCCGACGGGCGCAAACTCGTCACCATCCACAACCCCATCGACTGACAGGACCGCTTCATGGCAGGCATGAGAGACCACGGGCCCGGTGCCGTGAGGGTGCGCGAGGGAACCCGCAACCTCAACGCACGCGCTGCCGGGGCAGAGATCGGCAGCATCACCATCGAGAACACGGGAGATCGTCCGGTTCAGATCGGATCGCACTTCCACCTACCCGACGTCAACGCCGCATTGGCGTTCGACCGGGCACGGGCCGATGGTTGCCGACTCGACATTCCGGCAGGAACCTCGATCCGGTTCGAACCGGGGGCGTCGCGGACCGTGCCGATCGTCCGCCTCGGCGGTCGTGCCCGGGTGCCCGGTCTGCGGATTCGCACGGACGGCTCTGATGGCTGAGATCTCCGCTCAGCGCTACGCCTCCCTCTACGGACCGACGACCGGGGACCAGGTTCGCCTCGGTGACACCGACCTGTGGATCGAGATCGAGGACGACCGGACCTTCGGGGGTGACGAAGCGGTCTTCGGTGGGGGCAAGTCGATTCGCGAATCGATGCTCCAGGGCCCGACGACGCGCGCGGAAGGGGCACCGGACACCGTGATCACGAATGTCATCGTCCTCGACTGGTGGGGGATCATCCGCACCGACGTCGGCATCCGCGGCGGCGAGATCACGGCTCTGGGCCGGGCGGGCAACCGCGACATCGCGGACGGGGTCGATCCGGGTCTGCAGATCGGCCCGTCGACCGACATCATCTCCGGCGAGGGCCGAATCCTCACCGCCGGCGGGATCGACTCGCACGTCCACCTGCTGTCGCCGTCGCAGATCCATGAGGCGCTCGCCACCGGAATCACCACCGTGGTCGGCGGCGGAACAGGGCCGTCGGAGGGGAGCAAGGCGACGACGGTGACGCCCGGAGCGTGGCATCTGGGGATGATGCTGCGGGCCCTCGACGCACTGCCGATCAACGTCCTCCTCCTCGGCAAGGGCAACACCGTCTCCGCCGCGGGTCTGGCCGAACAGGCCCTCGGCGGGGCGGCGGGATACAAGATCCACGAGGACTGGGGTGCGACACCGGCCGCGATCGACGCCGCCCTGCGCGCCGCCGACGATCACGGTCTGCAGGTCGCACTCCACTCGGACTCACTCAACGAGTCGGGTTTCGTCGAGTCGACGATCGCCGCGATCGCCGGGCGCAGCATCCATGCCTTCCACGTCGAAGGCGCCGGCGGCGGCCATGCGCCCGACATCCTCTCGATCGCCGCGCTGGAGAACATCATCCCCGGATCGACCAACCCGACTCTTCCGCACACCGTCAACACCGTCGCGGAGCACCTCGACATGCTCATGGTCTGCCACCACCTCAACCCCAGCGTGCCCGAGGACCTCGCCTTCGCCGAATCGCGCATCCGGGCGACGACGATCGCCGCCGAGGACATCCTCCACGACCTCGGCGCGCTGTCCATCACCTCCTCGGACGCTCAGGCGATGGGCCGCATCGGCGAGGTCATCACACGGACCTGGCAGGTCGCCCACGCGATGAAGCTGCGGCGGGGGCGCCTCGGCGAGACGATGCCGGCAGACAATGAGCGGGCACGCCGGTACGTGGCGAAGTACACGACCAATCCGGCCATCGCACATGGGGTCGATTCTCACCTCGGTTCCGTCGAAGTCGGGAAGATGGCCGATCTCGTGCTGTGGGATCCGCGCTTCTTCGGCGTCCGTCCCGACCTCGTCATCAAGGGCGGAACGATCGCCTGGGCCGGCCTCGGCGATCCGAACGCGTCGATCCCGACACCGCAGCCAGTGCTCATGCGGCCTGCGTTCGGGAATGCCCTCGGGGCGACGACCTCGGTGTCGTTCGTCGCTCCGGCCGCGCTCGACAGCGGCCTGCGCGAGCGCTTGGGCCTGCGCCGCGAGCTGCGAGCCGTCGCTCCAACACGGGGGATCGGAAAGGCGGACATGCGCAACAACGACGTCCGTCCCACCATCGACATCGACCCGGACACGTTCCAGATCGCCATCGACGGCGACCTCGTCACCGCGGCACCCGCACACGCGTTGCCGCTCGCCCAGCTCTACCAGATGTTCTGATGGACACGGTGACGCTCAACGCGCTGGGGCCCGGGGCCGCCTCGGCGATCATCATGCTCCTCGCCGACGCCCGCCTGCCCGCGGGAGCACACGTGACCTCGAACGGCGTCGAAGCCGGTCTGCGCCACGGGCTCGTGACGGGGGAGGTCGCGGCCTACATGCGCGCACGGATGCGCACCGTCGTCCGCGTGGAAGCCGGCACCGCCGTCGTCACCCGCCATGCCCTGACCGACACTCGCGTCGTCGACGGCGATGAGGTCGACCGCGGCAGCAGGAGCGACCGGGAGTCCAGTGCGATCCTCGCTGACATCGGCGACGAATGGGCAGCGCGAACTCCCAGCCCGGCCTTGCGGGAGATCGCCGAGGCGCTCGGAGCGGGACTGCGTCGCGTGGCGGTCACGCTGTGGCCCAAGTTGAACCCGGTGATGCCGCGGCGCGGACTCCCGCGTCCTGTGGTGCTCGGCTCCATCGCCGCAGCCGCCGGGATTCCGGCAGCCGACCTCGTGCGCCTCGTCGCCTACGACGATGCGCAGACGGTCGCTGCTGCGATGCTCAAACTCGAACCGATGGATCCGCTTGCGGCCACCGGTTGGGTGCTCGAGGCGTGCACCGCCTTCGAGCCCTGTGTCGCCGATCTGGCGACGCTCACCGACCCCGCAGCGATTCCCGCTGCCGGGGCACCGCTCATCGAGGACTGGGCAGAGGCCCAGTCCGCACTGCCGAGGAGGCTGTTTCGTGCCTGAGATCCCCACCCCGCACCGTTCCCTGCGACTCGGAGTCGCCGGACCCGTAGGCACCGGCAAGAGTTCGCTCATCGCGATGATCTGCCGCACCCTGGCCGACGAGATCCGCATCGGGGTCATCACCAACGACATCTACACCGACGAGGATGCCCGGCTGCTCAGGGCTGCCGGGGTCCTCGATCCCGACCGGATCCGCGCCATTGAGACCGGGGCGTGCCCTCATACGGCGATCCGCGACGACGTCACGGCCAACCTCGCGGGAGTCGAGGAGCTCGAAGCCGCCTTCGATCCGCTCGACCTCGTGCTCGTCGAATCCGGCGGGGACAACCTCACTGCGACGTTCTCGCCGGCTCTCATCGACGCCCAGATCTTCGTCCTCGACGTCGCCGGCGGTGGCGATGTAGCGCGCAAGGGCGGGCCCGGAATCGGGCGCGCCGATCTCCTCGTCGTCAACAAGACCGACCTCGCGCCGTACGTGGGCGTTGATGTCGAGCAGATGATCTCCGACGCCGAGGCGGCACGCGAGCAGGGCCCGGTGCTCGGGCTGTCGCGCACCGACAAGGAATCCGTCGCGCGTCTGCGGTCATGGCTGCTTGCCCTGCTCGAGACGCACCGGTCCGGGGCGCACGAACCGCAGGATCCGGGTCCGATGGCACCGCATTTCCATGCCGATGATGACGGGGGATACGTGCACTCGCACGCCGAAAGTGAGAGCCACGGGCACGCGGACGATCCCAATCATGCCGATTCCGACCACGACAGTGCCGGCGGCCCCGACCCCCGGGAGCATGCAGAGGGCGGAGACCGGATCCCAGCGGATCGGGTACTTGCAGATGGTCGGGGATGACCCATATCGCCGTCGAACGGGTCGCCGGACGCAAGCTTCCGCAGGTGCGTCTGACTCCCGGTCTCATGCAACCGCGGCTGATCTCCCGCGCGGCCGGAGGGCGCGCGCATGTGGCGATCGTCGCCGGAGGCGCGGCGCTCCTCGGCGGGGATGCGGTGACGATCGGCATCCGGGTCGGGCACGGATGCCGGCTCATCATCGAAGACGTCGGGGGCACAGTCGCTTACCCGACCAATGCGGCGGAGTCGCGGTGGGACGTCGACATCGAGGTGGGCGCGGCCGGCAGTCTCATCTGGGAGACGTACCCGTTCGTCGTCGCGTCGGGGGCGCGGGTGCGACGGTCGACTCGGGTGCGCGTCGGCGCCGAGGCGACGGTGCATCTGCGGGAGACGATCGTGCTCGGGCGGTCGGGCGAAGTCGGCGGGGCTCTGCGGAGCAGCACCGATGTGCGCGACTGCGCGGGGAGGCCGTATTTCGTCGAGGACCTCGATGTCGACGGGACCGATCCGCTGCCGGGCGTCCTCGGATCCGCCTCAGTCCTCGACACGGCGATGCTCTTCGGCAGGAGAGACGAAGCCGCCGGTCCGACTGCGGGTGACGACGTGGGCGGCGGGACGACAGTGCGAATACTCGAACTCGCACGGCCCGGGACGATCGCGAGAGCGATCGGTGCCGCCGCTCACGAGTCGCACGTCGACTCCGTGTGGCAGCGGTGGACCCGACCGACCGAGTGAGCATGCGACAACTGCTCACGGTGAGCTGCCGGGGCATGGAACAGGCGGCCGGAGTGCCACACCTGACCGGGAAGGCGAACAAGTGAGGGACGCAATGGATACAGGCACACCGAAGGTGGAGACGAAGGGACCGACAATGGATACGACGACAGCGGGACGGTCGAGAACGGGGCAGGTGGACGGCACCCGATTCGATGCGGACTGGTGGCGGATGCGGACGCCGTTGATCGTCATCGCGGGGCTCGCGATCGCAGGGATCAGCCTAGTCCTCGCCTCGACGAACGAGATCGGCCACGCCGCAGCCTGGGGTCTGGCGGCAACAGCCGTGCTCCTCGGCGCTCGCCATGCCTTCGACGCCGACCACGTCGCCGTCATCGACAACGTCACCCGGCGACTCGCGACCGCTGACCAATCCCGGCTTCGTGGTGGTGCCGTCGGATTCTGGTTCGCGCTCGGGCACTCGAGCGTCGTCATCATCACCGCTGCCCTCGTCACCGCCGGTGCCGCCGCGGCTCGCAGCCTCGTCGTGAGTGAGGACTCCGATCTGCGTGCCGGTCTCGGGATGTGGGGACTGCTGTTCGCGACCTGCGTCGTGGGGGTCTTCGGGATCGTCAACCTCGTCGCGTTCATCCGCCTTCTGCGCGACCGTCGCACTGGGGGAGCGCCCGCGGCAGATCCGAACGGTGACACTGGAGCCGGTTCTGCGCCCCGTGGACCTCTCACGACAGTCTTCTCCCGGCTCATCGGCACCGTCGATCGACCGGCGCGGATGTATCCCATCGGGCTCCTCTTCGGGCTCGGGTTCGACACCGCGGCGACGATCGGACTGATGATCGCGGCCGGTGCAACGGCCGCGAGCACGTCGCCGCTTCTCGCTCTGTCGCTTCCGCTGCTCTTCGCTGCAGGTATGGCGGCGTGCGACACCGGGGACAGCGTGATGATGGCGAGGCTCTATCGCTGGGCCGCCGGTGACGGCGGGCGATTCCGCCGCTACAACCTCATCGTCACCGGACTCTCAGTGCTCATCGCGGCCATCGTCGTCATCGCCGGTGTCGCCGAGGCGGGGGTGGAGACCGCGACGTTCACCCTTCCCGCCCCGGATACGGAGTACGCCGGGTTCGTCGCCACCGGCTTGTTCGTGCTCATCGCTGTCGCGGCTCTTCTCACAGCGCGACGACGGGCGGCAACCGCTGAACGCAGGGACGACGGGAAAGTTCTGAGCGCCGAGGTGGGAGAGGGGCCCGCGGCGAGTGACAGGTGATGCTCGGCGGCGCTGTTCGCCTCTCTGCACTGGTCGCCTCGCCTTCGAATTATGGGAGCACGCCGTCGCGGCCAGACTGGGTTGTGGGCAGTTCGCTCTGAGATGGCCAAGGCAGCCTCGGCCTTCTCTGTCCCACCTGGCGCAAACCGCGGCCCAACGCGAATTCCGTGGGCAACCAGGAGTGGGGAGGACGCTGGTCCTCTGCGCTCCGCCGACCCGAACGTCGTTTCGGCTCAGCCTGTTTCGGGCGGCTCACGTTTTGAACAGAGCCGCTCGAACTGACCTGAGCCGCAGCGGTGGCGGCCGTCGTTTTCTCGCCCGACCTCAGCCTCACGCGTCCTGGAACTGACTGAGGCGCCTGGTCCGACAGTGTCGAACCAGGCGCCTCAGGGCTTCCGGGGACTCAGCTCAGCGAGATGAGTCCGCCGGCCGGATCAGATGTCCGAGGGCGAAGGGACACCCTTCTTGCGGCGCTTCGTCAGGAAGATCGCAGTGCCGCCGACGAGGAGGAGGCCGGCACCGGCTGCGAGGCCGGTGAGCTCCATACCGGTGCGGGGCAGGTCGCCTCCACCGTTTCCGCCGCCGTTGCCGCCATCGGAGCCACCGTCATCATTGCCGTCGCTGCCGCCGGCGTTCGGGTCCTCTTCCACCGAGAACTTGCCGGTGAGCTCGTCGTCACCGCAGGTCACGGTCACGTCGTAGTCGCCGATGTACGCGCTCGGGTTCGACGCCGAGGTGCCGTAGACCGTGACGGAGGCGTTGCCCTCATCGTCGGCCTTCTCAGTTTCATCGAACGCCGTCACCGAGGAGTTGCCCTTGGGGTTGACCACGAAGCGCACGTCTTCGCCGGGCTCGCAGTTCTCGACGACGAGCTTGACGCCCTTGTCCTTCTGGACGAAGTCCTTCGGGGTGACGGATTCGGGAGAGACGATCAGCTTCGCCTCGGCGGCCGGGGTGGTCGGCGTCTCGGTGGCATCCTCGACGACGGTGAATGCCTGCGGCTCGGTCTTCTCACCCGACTCGTCGTCGATGAACGTGACCGTGTACTTGCCGGGCTTGACGCCCTTCGCAGTGAAGGTCCCATCGACGTTGCCCTTGTCGTCGGCTTTGGCGACGACGGTGTCGTCGGCGTCGACGCCTTCGATGCTCACATCTCCGCCGGGGGTGAATCCCTCTCCGGTGAAGGTCAGACCCCACTTCTCAAGATCTGCAGCGGAGATCTCCTTCGACTCGAGGCTCGCCTTCGGGTCGACGGCCGGAGCGGTGGGCTCTTCGGTCTCGTCGCCGCCGGCGGTCACCTCGAAATTGGTGCTGTACGTTTCGTTCTCATCAGCGACATTGGTGACAGTCACGGAGTACCCGCCGATGAATGCATCGCTGGCCGTGCCCAGGCTGTTGACACCGGTCTCAAAGGCGCCGGTCTCGTCGGTGGTGACGGTTTCCTCGTACGGAGCGACGTTCTGACCGGACGTGGGGGTGACCACCATCGTGAATTTGGCATCGGGTGCGAGTCCGGCGCCCGAGATGCCGACACCGGGATCGGCGAACTCGTCGGTCGTCACGCTCGCCGACGACACGGCGATCGTGCCCTCGGAGGCCGAAGCGTCGGCGGGAGACGGTGCCTGCTGAATCGAGGCCGGGCCTTCTGGAGCCTGCGTGCTCGGGGTGGCGATGACCGGGGATGCTGCCAGGCCGGTGATGGCGAGGGCCACCACGGGGGCGAGGGCGAGTTTCTTCATTTCTGTCCTTCGAAATGCGGAGGGAGGAGAGCTTCCGAAAGTAACAGTAATGACACATTCACGACGCACATAGTTTAGAACGTTTTGGTCACGTGAATTCTTCGGAACAGTGCTGGGAAGAACAGCGCCGGCCAGAGCAGTGCTGGGATTCACGCCAGCCTGCCTTTGCCGCCCGGCAGAGGACGCTGGCCCCTTGCCGTCGCCTGGTCGTTGCGAAACCTTGACCGTCCCGTGATCTCTGTTCCGACAGCACGCCGGCTGCCCGTGCGCTACCCGTCGCGTTGCTCGGTTCCCCGCACCACGCTCGTTGTCGCCTGGTCGTTGCGAAACCTTGGCCGTCCCGTGATCGCCGTTCCGGCAGCGTGCCCGCCGCCACTCGCACTGCTTGCTTCTCCACACCACATACGACGCCACCCGCCGGTCGGACAGCCCTCCCGCCCGTCAGCTGAGCCACCACCCCACCCGCCACTCCACCCCCCCGCTCACACCGGCTCTGAATAGTGCCTTTGGGGCCAATGACACTTGGGCGAAACAGTGTCAGAATATGTCCTGTGACTGGAGACTCAACGATGAAGAAGGCGGCCAGCAAGGCCGACGACGCGGCAGTCAACGCCGCTGACAGCAAGTGGTTCGAACGGGTCGCCCGAGTCGGCTTCGTAGCCAACGGACTCGTCCACATCATCCTCGGCGCCACCGCCGCCGGCCTCGCGCTCGGCAAGAGCGGCGAAGCCGAACAGTCCGGCGCAATGCAGCAGATGGCCTCCCAGCCCTTCGGCATGGTGCTGCTGTGGCTGTGCATGCTCGGCTGCGCCCTGCTCGCCCTGTGGAACCTCGCCAACGCGTTCTTCGGCACGGCCACCCTGCGCGGTCACGGCTCGAACGATCCTCGCGACGAACACGGCCGCGACCGCTGGAAGGACTTCATCCTCGCGATCGCGCAGGGCATCACGTACGCGGCAGTGGCCGTGCTCTTCGGCAAGTTCGTCTTCGGCCAGGGCTCCGATTCGGGCCAGTCGTCCCAGCAGGCCTCGTCGACCCTCGCACAGGCCCCCGGCGGCATCCTCCTCCTCGTCGTCATCGGCGCAGTCGTGACGATCATCGGCATCGTGTTCTGCGTCAACGGCATTCGGCGCAACTGGAAGGACGACGTGCGCACTCCGCGCTCGAGCGCCGTGGCGAAGCTGCTGACGATCACCGGCGTGCTCGGCTACCTCGGCAAGGGCGCCACGCTCATCGCCGTCGGCGTCCTCGTCATCGTCTCCGGCGTCACCGGCGACCCCGAGAAGTCGACCGGTGTCGACGGCGCCCTCAAGGCGATGCGCGAGCAGCCCTTCGGCACCTACCTCCTCCTCGGCGTCGGCGTCGGCCTGGTCCTCTACGGCGTCTTCCTCATGCTGCGGTCCCGATACGACAAGATGGATTGATTCCGCGGCACATTGAGAAGACTGCGTTAGTCTGTGATCTGACGCCGCCAGGCAGCGGCCGATGATCGAACAGCACCGCGAGCAGCACCGCCAGCAGGACGTCTGCGAAAGGACCTGAAATGAGTGCCCATCACGTCGGTATCGTGTGGAATCCGTCCAAGACCGAGAAGGAGGACCTCGAGGCCGCCCTTCCGGACAATCCCGACCTCACCATCACCTGGCACGAGACCGAGGAGGACGATCCCGGCAAGTCCGCGACCCAGGCCGCTCTCGATGCCGGCGCCGAGGTGGTCATCGCCGCAGGTGGGGACGGTACGGTCCGTGCGGTGGCCGGCCACCTCGCGGAGACCGGTTCCGACGCCGAGCTCGGCATCGTTCCGCTGGGAACGGGGAACCTCCTGGCCCGCAATCTCGACGTCCCGCTCAACAACCTCGGCGAGGCGATGGAGCGCGCCCTCAACGGCACGGCCCGCGACATCGACATGGGCTGGGTCGAGGTCACCCTTGCCGACGGCACGAATCGTGAGCCCTTCGTCGTCATGGCCGGCTTCGGGATCGACGCTCACATGATCACCGAGACCAACGACGACCTCAAGGACAAGGCCGGATGGCTGGCCTACGTCGAGTCGCTCGGTCGTGCGGTCTCGGCCAGCGATGTCATGGAGATCAACCTCTCGCGCGAGGGTGAGCGGATCGGCCACGAGGCGGCGCACACCCTCATCGTCGGCAACTGCGGCACCCTGCAGGGCGGGATCACCCTGCTGCCCGACGCCGATCCCTCCGACGGCGAGCTCGACGTCCTCATCCTCAAGGCCGAGGGCGTCACCGGGTGGCTCGACACGATGAAGAACATGGTCTGGGACAACGGCCTGCGTCGGATGATGTCGAAGGATGATTCGGCGCAGAGCAGCGAGAGCGCGATCCACCAGCGGGTCTCCTCGCTGACGATCGAACTCGAGCAGCCGCGCGTCGTCGAGGTCGACGGCGACGAGGTCGGCGAGACGGAGAAGATCGACGTGACGATCGAGCCCGCGGCGCTGCGCGTGCGGTGACCCCGCCGAGGCGGTGGCGCACGTGCGCCGACCTCGCCGAATCAGCGTCTCCCGTGCAATGACCCCGCCGAGGCGGTCGTTCCCCGGGCGATGATCCCGCCGAGGCGGTCATGGCCGAAAAACGCCTGTGGCCCCGACCGAAGTCGGGGCCACAGGCGTTTACGCGTTCAACGTCGGATCAGAGCGATTCGGCTGACTTCCTGCGACGCACCGTCAGGGCGACGACAGCGCCGCCGACGAGGAGCAGCGCGGCACCGCCGGCAAGGGCGCTGAGCTCGGCGCCGGTGCGCGGGAGCTGGCCGCCCGTGCTGCCGGATCCGCTGTCGCTGCCGCCGGAGCCGCCGGCCGCGGCACCCGAGGTGACCTCAAACGGTCCCTTGAGCACGTCATCGCCGCAGGTCGCCGACACCGAGTAGTCACCGACGTAGGCAGACGCGTTCGCCGACGTGCCGTACACGTTCACCGAGGCGGTGCCGGTCTCGTCCACGGTCACCGTGCTGTCGAAGGCGGTGACGTTCGAGTTGCCCTTCGGGTTGACGACAAAGCGCACATCCGAACCGGGCTTGCAGTCCTTGACGGAGAGCGTCACACCCTTGTCCTTCTTGACGAAGTCAGCGGCTTCGATCGACTTCGGGGAGACGCTCAGCGAGGCGTCCTGTGCGGCGTCAGCAGTCAGGGTGAACTCGGCAGTGGACCCGAACTCCTCCCCGCCGACGTAGACGATGTAGTCGCCGGGCTTGACCTCATCGGTCTCCGTCGGACGGATGACCCCGGAGACCACGCCCTCATCAGAGACCTCGACATTCTCGTCGAGGTAGATGATCTCGTCAGTCTCGAACTTCGCGGCCACGGCGATCGCCTGCTCACCGGGGACGAAGCCCTCACCGGTGAAGGAGATGCCCTTCTTCATGAACGCGGAGACGCTCATCGAATCGGTGCCGAGCGTGAGGGAGCCTTCCTCGAACTCCTCATCCTCGGTGATCACGAAGCTCCCCGGGAACTCTTCGGGCGCCTGATCCTTGCGCTCGACGGTGACCGTGAAATCGACGGTCTGCGGGCCCTCGATCGTGCCCTCCTCGTCGTAGTACTCGAACTCGACCGAGCTGCCCTTGGCCTTCTTCACGTCATCGGTGAGCGAGTTCGTCACGATGTCGCCGGGCTCGAGGCCGGAGACCGTGATGATGACGCCGTCGAAGTAGAACTCCGATTCCGTCATCGTTCCCGGCTCGACGTCGACCGTGGCCGCGATGGGCGCCGAGGCGGTTTCAGTGGGTTCCGGATCCTCGGTGACCTCGTCATCAGATTCGTCCGATCCGGTTGCGGAGTCGTCCGGAGCCGGGGTCTCGGGGGCTTCCGGTGCCGGGGTGTCATCGGCGTCCGTGTCGGTGGTCTCGGGCGCCGGTGCGGCCGGAGCCGCATCGTCGGACGAGGGGGTCTCGTCGGCGGCGGTGTCCGGGGTCGTCGCCGCAACCGGGGCGGAGAGCGAGGTGTCGGCGTCGGCGGGGGAGGCGACTGCCGGGGCCGCGCCGAGGCCGGCGATGGCCAGAGCCAGCGCGGGAATGAGCGCAAGTTTCTTGGGCATGGGGCTATGAGGTCCTCTCGAGGGGTGGATGCCGGAATTCGGCAACTACAGAAGCATATAGTCGCCGACACCCCGATTTGATCACGGCCCGATCACAGTTTCTGCGCACACGTAGTCGTCCGGGCACGCGAAATGGGCCGGGAGGATTCCCGACCCATTTCGCTCAGGCTGGCTGCCCGGTCCCGCCTCGGCGAGGAACGGCGCGACTCAGCGCAGTCTTGTCACACGTACGACGGTGAGAAGTCGCCCTTCCGGCGGCGCATCGTGATCGTCACTGCGGCTCCACCGACGAGCAGGAGCAGGGCACCTGCGGCGAGGCCGTCGAGTTCGGCACCGGTGCGGGGCAGTTCGCTGCCGTTGCCGCCGCCGGCGTTGTCACCGCCGCCACTGCCGTCGTCACCGCCACCGCCGGCGTTCGCTCCGGCGGTCACCTTGAAGGAGTCCTTCATCGTGTCGTCGCCGCAGGTCGCAGTCACGGAGTACCCGCCGACGTACGCCGAGGCGTCCGACGAGGTGCCGAAGACGCTCACCGAGGCTTTGCCGTCCTTGTCCGCCTGGACTGTGCGGTCGTAGGCGGTGATGCGCGAGTTGCCGTCCGCCATGACCATGAAGCGCACGTCCGAACCGGGCTTGCAGTCCTTGACGGAGAGCGTCACACCCTTCTTCTCGTTGATGAAGTCGTCGGCTTCGATCGACTTCGGTGAGACGGTGAGCGAGGCCTCGGCCGGTGCCTCGGGCTTCTCGTCGATGACGGTGATATCGCCCTTGAGCGTGACCGACTCGGTGCCTTCGCGGTCGATGGTCACCGTGAACGGAACCTTGCCGGGCTCGAGGTTGTCCGGGTTGCCCTTGTACCAGAGGTGGAGGACGTAGTCGCCGTCCTTCTCCGCGGTCTCGGTCTCACCGGTGAGGGAGTCGGTGATCTTGTCGCCGGCCTTGACCCCGGAGACCGTGACGGTGACGCCCTTCTCCTTGGTCGCGAGGTCCTTCGCGGTGATCTCTTTGGGGTCGACCTTGAGCGAGGCCTCGATCGGATCGACGGCGTCATCATCGACGACGGTGAATTCGCCCTTGAGCGTGACCGATTCGGTGCCCTCGCGTTCAATGGTCACTGTGAAGCGAACCTTGCCGGGTTCGACGTCGTCCGCGTTGCCTTCCCGATACACCCTGAACGAGAAGTCGCCGTCCGCGCTGACCTCCCTCTTCTCGCCCGTGAGGGAGTCGGTCACAATGTCGCCGGCCTGGACGCCGGAGACCGTCACTTCGATGCCCTTGGTGTTGTCCACAAGATCCTCAGCGGTGATCTCCGTCGGATCGACCTTGAGCGTGGCCTCGATCGGGTCGACCTCGCCGTCGTCGGCTGCGGCCACGTTGACCGTGCCTTCGAGCGTGTCGAACCCGTTCGCCCCTTGAAGATCGATCGAGAACGGAAGCGGGCCGTCCTGGAGTTCTGCGGGGTCTCCGTCGTAGTAGAGCTTCATCGTCGCCGAGGAGCCGGTCGCGGTGACGGGCTCGCCCGTGAGACCGGTCAGCGGAGTGAGCAGATCGCCTTCCTCGAGGCCGTTGACCGTGACCGTCACGCCCTTGGACTTGTCCGCGAGGTCCTCGGCGGGAATGTCGCCCGAGGGAACCACGAGCGAGGCGGATTCCGGCTTCGGCGCCGCCTGCACCTCGACCGACTCCTCGAGCGTGGCGCTCGAGACGCCGGCGCGCTGCACCTTGACGGAGAACGACTTCGTTCCGGACTTGAGGTCCTCGGCATCGCCGGCGTAGTAGACGCGCAGCGACTTCGAGCTGCCGGTTGCGGTCGCCGCCTGAGCCGTGAGGCCGGAGACGCTGAGCTTGTCGCCCTTCTCCAGGCCGGTGACGGTGACCGTCACGCCCTTCGAGGGATTCGCGAGGTCCTCGGCCGACACCTCGCCGGCGGAGACGCTGAGATCGGCGTTGATCTCCTCGGGCTTCTCCTCATCCTTCGGCTGCTCAGCGCCCTTGTCGCTGGGGGAGGGGCTGGGTGTCGACTTCGCGTCCTTGGCCGCTTTGTCCTTCGCGGCCTTGTCTTCGGCCGCCTTCTTGTCAGCTGCTTTCTTCTCCGCAGCTTTCTTGTCAGCAGCTTTCTTCTCGGCCTCTTCCTTCTCAGCCGCCTTCTTGTCAGCGGCCTTCTTTTCCGCAGCTTTCTTCTCTGCGGCTTTCTTCTCGGCGGCCTTCTTCTCCGCCGCTTCCTTTTCGGCTTTCTCCTTCTCCGCCTGCTCCTTCTCGGCCTTCGTCGGTGCCGACTGGGTGGAGGGGGTTTCGGCCGCGGCGACAGGGGCGGCGACGAGTCCGGAGAACGCGAGGGCCACAGCCGGCGCGAGGATGAGCTTCTTCATTGGAGTGCCTTCTATCTGTGTGAGGGGGTGCACATCTGGAAGTCATCCTAGATACAGGCAATTCTCAGAACTATTTTTGTACGTTTTGGTCGAGCGGAATTACGGTAACGCTTTGGTGAACACAAGGGTGCTGTCGCGACCTGTTCGTGACCTACCTCTGAGTAGGCCGCGCCGATGCTCACACGGGCCACGCCTCGGCGCGGATCTCCCGACGCTGCTCGGTCGTCGGCACGCGCACGATGATCGCACCGGGATCCACCGCCATCGCGAGATACCCGGTCGTGCCGAGGGGATCGCCGTCGAGCTGGACCTCGAGCGGATCCTTGGACTCGATGACGACGTTGTGGCACTTGCGGATGTCGGTGTGCAGACCCTTCGTCGTCCGGCGCCCGATGATCGAGGCGACGACTCCGACCCACTGGCCGAGGTTCTTCGGGCTGACGACGAGGACGTCGAGGAGTCCGTCGTCGATGATCGCCTCGGGCAGCAGCTGGATCCCGCCCTGGAGTTTGCCGCAGTTGCCGCCGATGACCGAGCGCACGCGCGCGGTCACCCGGTAGTCGTCGTCGTACGTGATCTTCACGTGGCTGGGACGGCCGACGAGCGTGCGGGACCCGGCCTCGAGATACGCCAGCCAGCCGAGTCGGCTCTTCGCGTTCGCCGTCGTCTTCGCCATCACCTCGGCGTCGAAGCCGAGCCCCGTCATCACCATGAAGACGAGCGTCGGTCCGCCCCGGCTGATCTGCGCCGTGCCGACGTCGACGGCGCGATTGCGCCCCCACAGGGCGATCCGCAGCGCCCATTCGGGCTTGTCGAGGACGAGGTCGAGGTTGCGGGCGAGCAGGTTGCCCGTGCCCAGCGGGACGATCCCCATCGGCGTCGACGTGCCGGCCAGCGCCGAGGCGACCGCGCGGATGGTGCCGTCCCCACCGGCGGCGATGACGACGTCGACCCCTTCCTCGAGGGCGACCCGCGCCAGTCCCTCACCGGCGTCCTCGGGGGTGGTCTCGAGGATGAGCGGAGGGCTCCAGCCCTCGAAACGGCAGATCGCCTCGGCGGTCGACGCGAGCCGCCCGGCGCCCGCCTTCGTCGGATTGACGATGAGGGCGGCGCGGTAGCGGTTGGGGGCGTACTCCTCGACTCCGTCGTCGTCGAGTTCGGGACGACGGGAGTACCGGCGCAGCCGTTTGAGGATGCGCCGCGAGCCGATGCGATTGCCGAGGAGGAACGCAGTGCCGACGATGACGACGAGACCGACGATGACAAGCCACATCATGGCGGGATCGAGGTCGAGGGTCATGGCACAAATCTACTCTGACGCACCTGAGCGCGGGCCCAGCGGTCGAATATCGCAAACCCAGGTCGCCCCGTTAAGCTGAGGAGGTGATCGATCTAGCGCAGTTGAGAGACAACCCGGACCTGTTCAGAGCATCGCAGCGGGCTCGCGGGGCCTCCGTCGAACTCGTCGACGAGGTGCTCGCGGCCGACACCGCGAGGCGTGCGGCCATCACGGCGTTCGAAGACGCCCGCGCCGACCAGAAGTCCTTCTCCTCCCAGATCGCCAAAGCTCCCAAGGACGAGAAGCCCGCCCTCATCGCCGAGGGCAAGGAGAAGTCCGCCAAGGTCAAGGCCCTGCAGGCGGAGTCCGACGAGGCCGCGTTCGCCTTCGACAGCCTCGCCTCGAAGCTGCCCAACCTCATCATCGAAGGCATCCCCGCCGGTGGCGAGGAGAACTTCGTGACCCTCAAGACCGTCGGTCAGCCCCGTGACTTCGCCGCCGAGGGCTTCACCCCGCGCGACCACCTCGAGATCGGTGAGACGCTCGGGGCCATCGACACGACGCGCGGCACGAAGGTCTCGGGAGCGCGCTTCCACTACCTCACCGGGTTCGGCGCGAAGCTCGAGATGGCGCTGCTCAACCTCGCCCGCGACGTCGCCGAGGAGGCCGGGTTCAGTCCGACG
Organism: Brevibacterium sp. XM4083; assembly: GCF_006489205.2. GTDB lineage: Bacteria > Actinomycetota > Actinomycetes > Actinomycetales > Brevibacteriaceae > Brevibacterium. The sequence continues at coordinate 401,563 of NZ_VFYR02000001.1, forward strand.
ATCACCCCGACCCTCGTCAAGCCCGAGGTGATGCGGGGCACCGGCTTCCTCGGCGAGCACGCCGACGAGGTCTATCGCCTCGAAGCCGACGACCTCTTCCTCGTCGGCACCTCCGAGGTGCCGCTGGCCGGCTACCACATGGACGAGATCATCGACCTCAGCGACGGACCGCTGCGGTACGCGGGCATCTCCTCGTGCTACCGCCGTGAGGCCGGGTCGTACGGCAAGGACACCCGCGGCATCATCCGCGTCCACCAGTTCCAGAAGGTCGAGATGTTCTCCTACGTCGCGATCGAAGACGCCGAGGCCGAACACGCCCGCATGCTCGAACTCCAGGAGAAGATGCTCCAGCTGTGCGAACTGCCCTACCGGGTCATCGACGTCGCCGCCGGCGACCTCGGCGACTCCGCGGCGCGGAAGTTCGACAACGAGGCCTGGGTCCCCACGCAGGAGACCTACCGCGAGCTGACCTCGACCTCGAACTGCACGACGTTCCAGGCCAGGCGCCTGCAGATCCGCGAACGCCATGACGGTGCGACCCGTCCGGTGGCGACGCTCAACGGCACGATGGCGAACACGCGCTGGCTCGTCGCCATCCTCGAGAACCATCAGCAGGCCGACGGCTCCGTCACGGTGCCCGTCGCCCTGCGCCCCTACCTCGGCGGCATGGTGGCCCAGGGACCGGAGGGTCCGCGATTCTGAGCAGCCCCACCGCCGGCCAAGGAGAAGCAGTGCCCGCACACCTCATCGCCCTCGACATCGACGGCACGATCATCGGCTATGACGGGATGCTGTCGGAGGCGGTGCGGCAGGTGCTCATCGACCTCGCCGAGGCGGGCCACCACATCGTCATCTCGACGGGCCGGGCCCTGCCGGGAGCCCTCGAGATCGTCCGGGCGCTCGGACTCACCGAGGGATTCGTCGTGTGCTCGAACGGCTCGGTCGTCGTCAAGCTCGATCCGGAGTCGCCGCTGGGCTGGGAGATGCACCATGTCGTCTCCTTCGACCCGCGGCCCGCGCTCGAGCGCATGCGCGATGTGCTGCCGACGGCCCTCTTCCTCGTCGAGGGCCCGGACCTGCACCGGTGGGCGTCAGGGGCGTTCCCGCCCGGGGAGCTCTCCGAATCCGACACCCTCGACATCGTCGGCTTCGACGAACTGCTGACGAAGCAGGCCACCCGCATCGTCATGCGCGACGTCAACGGCACGGCGGAGGAGTTCGCCGAGGCGGTCGACCGGCTCGGGCTCCACGAAGTCAGCTACTCCGTGGGGTGGAGCAACTGGCTCGACATCGCCCCCGACGGGGTGTCGAAGGCCAGTGGGCTCGCGCTCGTCGAGTCGGAGCTCGGGATCGACCACGAGCGGACCGTCGCCGCTGGTGACGGCCTCAACGACCTCGAGATGATCGAATGGGCCGACCACTCGATCGTCATGGGCCAGGCGAAGGACGAGCTCAAGGTCCTCGGCAGCGTCGTCACCGATCCGGTCGAGGACGACGGGCTCGCCGTCGCGCTCGTCGACCATTTCGGCCTCGACCCCGCAGTGCTCGACGTCGAGGGCTCCCGGCCGACCGGTCCGTAGCGCTCTGCACTCAGCCCCCTTCGCGTCGCTGGGACGATCACAGCAGGTGGGTCCGAGGGTGATCGCCCTCAGCGGGAGGGGACGGCGTCGAGGGCTGCATTGAGGAAGTGCGCCACCCCGTCGTCATCGACCGGGTCCGTGACGGCGTCGGCGGTGTCCTTGACGACATCGAGCGCATTGCCCATCGCGACCCCCAGGCCCGCCCACGTGAGCATCTCGAGATCGTTGGGCATGTCACCGAACGCCATCACCCGGTCCCGACCGACGCCGAGGTGGTCGCACACCGATTCGAGCGTCTTCGCCTTCGTGATCCCGGCGGGGGCGAGTTCGACGAGGCCGTTGTCCGGGTCGGAGAACGAGGCGTGGCAGGAGCGGGTGACGATCGGTCCGAGCAGGTCGTGGAGCGCCTCCGAGTCGGTCGTGCCGAGGCTGACGAGGATCTTGACGACGTCGGTCTCGGCGAGCTCTCCGAGGTCGCCGATGACCGTGGCCTCGTGCGGGGAGCGTGAGACGAAACCGTCCTGGACGAAGAGCCCGGTGAGGGTTTCGAACGCGAAGCGCGCCTCAGGGTGGGCGGCGCCGATGGCCGCGACGATCTCCTCGACCCCGGCCTGCTCGAGCGGGTGCGCATCGACGACGGTGTCCGTGGCGATGTCGTAGACGACGGCGCCGTTGAGGCAGACGACACGACCGAGGTCGGGGATCTGCTCGGCGATCGGGGCCAGCCACCGGATCGGGCGGCCGGTGACGAGGACGAACGGGATCCCCATCCGCTGGCAGCGGTGGATCGCATCGATCGTCACCTGCGAGATCGGCTGCCAGTCGGTGAGCAGGGTGCCGTCGATGTCGCTGGCGACGAGTCCGAGCTCGAAGTCCGGCGGCGGTGAGGTGAGCGCGCTCATCGGGCGTCCGCCTCGGCGAGGGTGCGCCTGACCTGGGCGAGCAGCTCGGCGGCGTCGGTGATGTAGCGGTCCGTGGCGGTGGCCGTCGAGGTCAGTGTCGCGGTCCCCGCGCGCGCCATCGAGGCAGCGAGGACCGCCTCGGCGACCTTCGACGATGCCCGTGTGAGCAGTTCGGGGGTGTCCCCGACGACCCGGCGGGCGGGGCCGGGGACGACCTGGCCGTCGACGGGGCAGTGCGTGTGCAGCCACGCGGTGATCTCATCGATCTCCGTCGCCAGGTCGTTGAGACGGTGGGTGCCGGCCATGATCGCATCCCGCGCCGAGGCGGCTGCCGGCTCGGGCGCGGTGGTGCCGGGGTCGTGGGTGGAGCGTTCGGCGGCGGTGGTAGGGGTCGAGCCCTCACCTGCCGCGTCGGTCGGGGCAGCGGTGTGGATCGCGAGCGCGGTCGTGTAGTAGCGATCGACGGCGCGGAGGAACCGGTCGTGGTTGTGGCGCCACAGGCCCGTGCCGAACTGTTCGTCGGGACCGTCAGCGCGCCGTCTGCGGAACGAGAAGAGCTTCTTCACAGATAGTTGCCGGTCCTGCGCTTGTCATCGGCGCCCTCGGCCGCCGGTCCACCCTGGGGAACGAGCCCGCCGGGTGGGGGAGTCTCCTGCTTCGCCATCGCCTGCTGGGTCATGATCGCCGTCTGGATGCCGTGGAAGAGGCCTTCGAGCCAGCCGACGAGCTGCGATTGGGCGATGCGCAGCTCGGAGGTCGACGGGGGTTCGTCGGCGGTGTCGAACGGGAGGTCGAGGCGGCCGAGTTCGGCGACGAGTTCGGCGGAGAGGCCGTCCTCGAGCTCGGCGATGGCCCGGCGATGGATCTCCGCGAGCCGCTGCCGGCCCTTCTCGTCGAGGTCGGCGCTGCGGACCTCCTCGAGCAGCTGTTTGACCATCGTGCCGATGCGCATCACCTTGCCCGGTGAGGCGATGTCGCCTTCCTCGGCGGCCTCCGAGTCGGCCTCGGAGCTGGCCTCGGAGTCGGAGTCGGACTCAGGTCCGGACGCGGACGCAGGTGCCGCGCTGGCCGCGGCGGCCGTGCGCGGATCGCCGGTGCCCGCCGCGGTTGCGGCGTCCGGATGCGCGGCGGCATCCGTGAGGGTCTCGCCGCGGGCGAGACCGGCCTGGTCCGGTTCGGAGCCGGCCGTCACCGGCACCTCGGCGCGGTCTGCGGGACTGCCGGTCGACTCGGTGCCGGTGTCCTGCGGGGCTCCATGCTGGGCCTGTGCGCTCTGCAGGGTTCCATGCTGGGCCTGTGCGCTCTGCTGATCGGACTGGGCAGCCTGCAGGCCGTCCTGGGCGCCCTGCGGATCAGCGGCACCGGGCGCGGTGGGCGTGGCGTCTGCGGTCATGAGCGCGCTCCTTCGTCGTGTGCTGAGTCGTCCCGTGCTGAGTCGTCCTGTGCAGAGTCATCGCCGTCGACGCGGAGGAGCACCTTGCCGATGGTCTTTCCGTCCTCGAGGAGGCGGTGGGCCTTCGCGGCGTCCGCGAGCGGCACCGTCGTGTCGATGATCGGGCGGATGTCCCCGGAGATCACGGCCGGCCACAGCTGTTCGCCGACGTCGGAGATGATCTCCGCCTTCTGCGACTGCGGTCGAGCGCGCAGGGTCGTCGCGGTGATCGTCTTGCGTCCCTGCATGAGCGTGCTGAGGTCGAGTTCGGCGGTCGTGCCGCCCTGCATGCCGATGACGACGAGGCGACCGTCGGTGGCGAGCGCGGCGATGTTGCGTTCGAGGTATTTGGCTCCGATGATGTCGAGGATGACATCGGCGCCGGTCGCCCCATCCGGGTGGGTGCAGATCTCGTGGACGCGGGCGACGAAGTCCTCTTCGCGGTAGTTGATGACGGCGTCGGCGCCGAGGTCGCGGCAGAACTTCGCCTTCTCCGCGGAGCCGACGGTGACGACGATCTTCACGCCGAGGAGGTTCGCGACCTGGATCGCGGCGGTGCCGATTCCCGATCCGCCGCCGTGGACGAGCAGCCATTCGCCGATGCGGACGCGACCGCGGCCGACGACGTTCGAGTAGACGGTCGCGAGCACCTCGGGCAGGGCGGCCGCGGCGGTGAGGTCGAAGGTGTCGGGCACCGCGAGGAGCTGACCGGCGGGCACGGCGACCTCCTCGGCGTAGCCGCCGCCTGAGAGCAGAGCGGCCACGCGATCGCCGACGCTCCAGTTCTTCACGTCGGCGCCGAGCTTGACGATCGTGCCCGAGACCTCGAGGCCGGGGATCTCCGTCGCACCCGGGGGCGGGTTGTAGAAGCCCTGTCGCTGCAGGAGGTCGGCGCGATTCACTCCGGCGGCGTGGACTCTGACGAGGACCTCGTCCGGTCCGATCTCAGGGTTGGGAACGTCGGTGAGCTGCAGTGCCTCGGGATCTCCGGGGGTGGGAATCGTGATAGCGCGCATGTGACCACTGTAGACCGTGGGGGTGCGGCCGGCAGGGGTGCCCGGCGGTGAATCCGATCCGAAACCGGTGAGTGGTCACGACCGATGCTTCGCATTGAACCGGGCCTTCTTCTCCCGGTTGCCGCACGTGTTCATATCGCACCAGCGCCTCGAGCGGCTGCGGCTGGTGTCGAAGAACGCCGCGCGGCACGTCGGTGAGGCGCACAGGGCCAGGCGACCGTCGCGGGTGCCGGCGATGATGTCGATCGCGTCGGCGGCGATGACGCTGAGCGCATCGGCGACAGCGGCGGCACTGCTCAGCTGCCACCGGCGCTTCCCGTCACCGGTGAGCACGGGTGCCGCCCACCCCTGTCGGCTGGCGTCGTTGACGACATCGAGCGCCGAGGCGGGCAGCGGCTCACCGAGGGCTGCTGCGGTGGCCGCGTGGTGGATGGCCTCGCGCAGCTGCTGGGCGAGGGCGAGTTCTTCCTCCGTGCACCCGGCGACGTCGAGGCCGACGACCGCCAGCCAATCGAGGAGTCGTGCCGGAGTGGGAATCCGCTCGCGGCGTTCGCCCTGCCGTTCGGTGAGCGTTCCCGTGAAGCTCGTCGCGAGCACCGTGCCGAACCGGAACTCCGGAAATGCATCACCCATGGACTCACCTTAAACGCCGTGGACCCGTGTTCGGTCCGTGTGCTGGACCCTTGTGCGGGGCCGGTGTCCGATGATAGAACCGTCATAGCTGGTTCATCAACTCTCGCCATCGGTCCGTGACGGCGCGGTCGACGTCCGGTGACAGAGAATTCGCCGTCTCGGAGCACGAGGCGAGCATTCGGTCGAGGAGGACCCATGCCACTGCACGACAGCGCCATCCACCCGTTTAGCTACACCGTGCCGGAGGCGGAGCTGCGTGACTTGAGCGCCCGGCTGGCCGCGACCCGGTGGCCCGAACCCGAGCCGCTGGCTCCGACCGCGGTCGGAGCCGATCGCTGGCGGCAGGGCGTTCCGCTCGCCAACCTCGTCGCTCTCGCCGAGGTCTGGGCCGTCGACTACGACTGGCGGGCGTTCGAGACCCGCCTGGACGAGATCGGGCAGTTCCGCACGAGAATCGACGGCCTCGGCATCCACTTCCTCCACCGCCGGTCCTCCCGGCCGGATGCCGTGCCGCTCATCATGACCCACGGGTGGCCCGGCAGCATCGCCGAGTTCATCGACGTCGTCGATGAGATCGCCGACCCGCCGGATCCCGAGGCTCTCGCCTTCCACGTCGTCATCCCCTCCCTGCCCGGCTTCGGCTTCAGCGACCGGCCGGCGGAGACGGGCTGGGGTACGGAGAGGACTGCGGCGGCGTGGGTCGAGCTCATGGCCCGGCTCGGCTACGACCGCTTCCTCGCCCACGGCGGCGATTGGGGCGGTGTGATCACGACGATCCTCGGCGGCCGGTTCCCGGACCATGTCCTCGGCATCCATTCGACGTTCGCCGAGGCGCCTCCCGGGTTGGATCCGGACACCCTCACCGCCGCCGAGCGGGCATGGGTCGATGACCATCGCGACTTCTGGCAGAACCGCGCCGGGTATGCGAAAGCGCAGGCATGGGGTCCGCAGACGGTCGGGTACGCCCTCGTCGACTCCCCGGTCGGCCAGATGGCGTGGATCCTCGACAAGTTCGCCGAATGGTCGGATACCGACAACGGTCCGTTCGAGACGATGTCGCGGACCCGTGTGCTCGACAACATCACCCTCTACTGGCTGACGGGCACCGGTGCTTCAGCGGCCCGCATCTACGCCGAGAGCCACAACTCCCTCGATCCGGCTCTGCGGATCGACGTGCCGGCGGCGATCACGATGTACCCGGTCGACGTCTCGTCGAAGTGTCCCCGACCGTGGGCCGAGCAGCGGTACCGGCGGATCGTGCGCTGGCGCGAACCCGTGCGCGGAGGGCACTTCCCGTCCCTCGAGATGCCCGAGCACTTCGTCGACGACCTGCGGGCGGGTCTCACCGCGGTGCTCGACGCTGACCGATGACCTATGCGAAGAGCCGGAACATCGGGGAGTTCTGGTGCACGCGTTCGATCTCGATGTGGGAGGACTCCATGCGCTCGAGGAGGTTGGGCAGGTCCTCCGCGGCGCCGAGCTGGATGCCGACGAACGCCGGCCCGGTCTCGCGGTCGGAGCGCTTGACGTACTCGAACATCGCGATGTCGTCGTCGGGGCCGAGGATCTCGTTGAGGAAGCGGCGCAGGGCACCGGGCTCCTGTGGGAAGTCGACGATGAAGTAGTGCTTGAGGCCCTCGTGGACGAGGGAGCGCTCGAGGATCTCCGGGTAGCGGGAGATGTCGTTGTTGCCGCCGGAGACGAGGCAGACGACGCTCGACCCGGGTTCGACGATGACGGGTTTGCCGCTGCCGGCCGCCCCGATTGCCGCGGAGGCCAGCGCCCCGGAGGGCTCGGCGATGATGCCGTCGACCTGGTACATCGCGAGCATCTCCGTGGCCACCGCCCCTTCGTGGACGGGGCGGACGTCGACGCCGAGGTCGGAGATGATCTCGTAGGTGATGGTGCCGGCGCGCTTGACCGCGGTGCCGTCGGCGAAGCGGTCGATGTTCTCCAGGGTCACCGGGTGGCCGGCCTTGAGCGCGGCGATCATCGAGGCGGCGCCCGCAGGTTCGGCGCCGATGACCGTGGTGTTGGGCATGTGCTCGGCAGCGTAGGCGGCGATGCCGGCGATGACCCCGCCGCCGCCGACGGGCACGATGATGTAATCGGGGTGCGGCTTGAGCTGCTCGGCGATCTCGACGGCGACGGTGCCCTGACCGGCGATCGTGCGCGGGTCGTCGAAGGCGGAGACGAGGAGGGCTGCGTTCCGGTCGGCGAAGCGGTGCGCGAGCGCCGAGGCGTCGTCGTACGTCGACCCGGAGATCTCGATCGTCACCCGGTCGCCGCCGAAATGGCGGATGCGGTCGATCTTCTGCCGCGGCGTCGTCTTCGGGACGAAGATCGTGCCCTGGATGCCCAGCTGCCGGCATGCGAGTGCGAAGCCCTGCGCGTGATTGCCCGCCGAGGCGCAGACGACGCCGCGGGCGCGCTCATCGTCATCGAGCTGGAGCATGAAGTTGAAGGCACCGCGGATCTTGTACGAGCGCACCGGCTGGAGGTCCTCGCGCTTGAGGTAGATGGTGGCACCGGTCGCGGCGGACAGCCGCTCCGAAATCTGGAGCGGAGACGTGATCACGGAGTCGGCAATTCGCGCAGCGGCCGCATCGACCTCGTGCGCGAGTGATTGCTTCTGGGGTGATTCGTCTTGTTTCAACACTCCTCCATTGTGCGCCCTGTGTCTTGCCATCTGGCAAACCGTCCCGCATCGCAAACGCGCTGTCCGCCTGTCGCACCACTCGTCGCGGCCCTGCGACCCCGCTGACTTCAGGGTTTTCGGGTGCGCCCTCGGTCGCGGGAGGCCGATATCGTGGTTGGATGGTAGATGCCCGTAATCCCTTCAAGGAGGCGACATGGCCATCAGCAGTGAGCTGGAACAACTGTTAGCCAGCTGGATTCCCCGGCAGTCGTGGTTCCCGAAGCTCGCCGCTGACTTCGGCACCGACCCCGACATCACGCCGATGTCGGTCGCTCGCGCCTTCACCTTCACCGCCGAGGAGCTCGGCGGGTTCTCCGGCCTCGTCACCGTGATCTCCGTCGGCGACGGCCCCACCCTGCGCCGCCTCAACATCCCCCTCTCCCTGCGCGGGGCCGAGGACATCCACCTCCGCCACGCCCTCATCGGCACCGTCGACGACCTCGCCCTCGGTCGCGTCTTCGTCTACGACGGCGCCGCCGACCCCGTGTTCGTCAACCTCCTCGCCGACGCGATCACCAAGCGCAAGGTCTTCGACGGCGGGCAGCTGAGCACCGAATCCCTCCGTCACAGCCGCGACCGGGGGAGCCTGCCGACCGCGGGACGGTCAGGGTCGACGTCGGGGTCGGCCACCTCGGCGAGTGCAGGGGCATCGACTGAGGACTCCGGCGCCGAGGCGGTCCCCCCGAAGCCGGCGACGGCACCCCCGGCCACCGAGGTCAAGGACGAGATCGACGTCGAGATCCGCCCGATCGAGGTCGCCGATTCGGGGGCGAACAAGTCGACCGTCGTCATCCACGACGCCTACGAGCCGATCGAGCTGAGCTTCTTCCGCGTGCTCGAGAACGGGATGCCGTCATCGCTGACGATCCCCGTGCTGCTGACGGAAGCGGGATCGCGCAGCGTGCCCGAGGTCATCGGCTGGAGTTCGGGGCGCTGGTACGACATGTTCGAGGTCACGGAGATGGAGGCGCCGATGGCGCTGCTCTCCCGCGCCGACGTCGAGGCCGAACCCGCGTGGCGCGAAGCCGTGGACATCGTGTGCGCCGTCGATTCGGGATCGATCGGCGGATACAACGCGCAGGCGGCGGAGATGGGCCGGCGGATCGGCGAACTCCATGCCGACATGGCAGCCGAGTTCGGCATCGTCGAGGGCCGGGGTGCGCCGACGAAGGAGTTCGTCGACAAGTGGGTCGAGCGCATCGACTGGGCACTCGGCCGAGCACCGTTGGCGCTCGATGCGCTCGTGCCCGAGCTCAAGCAGCACAAGGCCAAGCTGCGTTCGCTCGACACGATCGGGCAGCTGCAGAAGATCCACGGTGAGCTTACGCTCGACCATGTCGTCAGCTCCCCGAGCGACGGCTACGCGGTCGTCAAGTTCAGTGATGCGTCGAACTCGGAGCCCAGGCCGGTCGCCCTCGACCTCGTCGCCCTGCTCCGCAGCGTCGACTACGCCGCCGGGTTCGCGCGGCTCCAGCGCACAGACGCGCTGAACGCTGAGGACGGCAGCCTCGTCGTCAACGGCTTCGGCGACAAGCCCTCAGCGCTGCGGGCGATCTACGATTCGCCGGAGTACCTGTGGGCCTCGCAGGTGCAGAACTCGCTGCTCAGCGGGTACTCCCGGGCGCGCGGTGAGAGCATCGGCCTCAGCGATCCGGTGCTGCGCGCGTCCCTCATCGACAGGCTCCTCGTCGAGACCGTCACCGAACTGCGCAACCGCCCGAACTGGCTGTCGGTGCCGTTGGCGACCCTCACGCTCATCCTCAAGGGCAAGCCCGCCCGCGGCGCCGGCGACCCCACCGAGGCGGAGCTCAGTGTGCCCGCAAGCGGCGCTGGCGCCGGTTCTGTCGGTGCGGGTGATGCTGCGGGCGAGAGCGGCGATGGCGGTGCAGGCGCTGTTGGCGCCAGCGATGCGACGCCTGCTGGCTCACCTGATGTTGCTGACGCAGTCGGTGAGACCGCTACCGACGCCGAGGCGACCGCCACGGGGTCTGGTGACTCGACGAAGGACGCTGACGGCGCCTCGGCTGACCGTGTGACCGGTGATGCAGCTGCGGGTGCGGACCCGTCCGACGCCGATGAACGACCGGCCTCGCCCGGATCGGATGCGGCTCAACCTGAGACGACCCATGGCGCGGAGAGCGACGGCGCTGAAGTGCGCGATGATGCAGCCCGCGATGATGATCGACTCTCGAGTTCCGGTGCGGCCTTCGTCGCCGGTGCTGCCGGAGTCGTCGGAGCGGCCGGAGTCGTCGGAGCGGCCGGAGTCGCCGGCGCAGCGGCAGCCTCCTCAGAGGATTCCGATGCTGAACGCTCCGACGCAGACGGGTCCGATGCTGACGGGCCTGACACCGGGCGCACGAAATCGCGCGCCACAAACTCTGCCGACGACTCCGACTCTGCGGACGATTCCAGCTCTGCGGGACAGACCGGCTCTGCGAGCGACGTCGACGCTGCGCCTGACGCGGGCGTCGAGGACGGCGCCGCCGGTGCCGATGGCTCGGACACGAATGAGGCTGTGACCGCCTCGGCGAGCTCCGAATCTGCGGCCACCACCCCGCGCGATGTCGGTCTTCATGACACCCCGGTCGACGCCGTGTCGGCGGAAGCAGTGTCGACCACTGACGAATCGATCGCCGATATGGTCGCCGACGGCGGCGGCTTCACCGAGCCGAGTGTCGAGGCACCCACCGACGCCCAGGCCGGCTCCGAGCGCTCCGGCGGGCGCACCTCCGACCCGTACCCCGCGGTGACAGCGGACGACGCGTCTGCAGATGACGCGGTGACCACCTCGGTGCGTGGAACCACGGTGACGCGGACGCTCTTCATCCAGCACGAGTCGACCAAGGGCGGACCCGCCGGTCCGGACCTCACCACCGAGGGCTCGTACGTCGACGGGGTGACCACCGAGGCGGTCGAACCGGTCGACGAACGCGTGCCCGAGGTCGATCCCATCGTCAGCGAACTGGCATCCGGGGACTCGGATGGCCTCGTCGAGGCCGACGTCGAAGCGCTCGACCAGTCGGCAGCCTCGGCCGAAACGCGGCCAGTCGCTGAGTCCGAAACGTCGACCGACACCGAGTTCGAATCGCGGACTGACGCCGAGTCCGAATCGAGCGCCGCCGCCGATGCCCCGCCGCTGGCCGAAGAGCCGCCGGTCGAGCGGACTGCGCCGATGCCCGACGCACCGCCGCTGCCGCCCGAACCGCCGGAGTACGCTCCGGACATGCTGCCCGACGCCCCGCGCGTGGCCGAAGAGGAGGAGACGGCGTCAGCGGTCTCCGCCGCCGACGAGCCGGTCGCCGACAGCGCAGACTCTGCCGACCGTATCGACGGCGACGGCAACGTGGATAGGGCCGACAGTGTTCCGGCTCCGGCCCGTGACACCGACACTGCTGACGAGGTCACCGACTCCGCTGACGCGGATGCCGCGAAGGAGGACTCCGGTGTCGCCGAAGCGCCGGTTCGACCTGCTCAGCGCCCCGGCCGTCCCGCGCCGGGCGGTGTGACCACCGACGAGGACGAGTTCGACGACGAGGAGGAGTCCGAGTTCGTCGTCTCCCGGGTTCCGGCGACGTTCGCTGCCCGCGGTGCCACCTCGGCGGATGCGGACTCCACCGGCCGCGCCCCGACCGAACGGCACAAGCACGATGCCGGACCGGCACGCGAGGTGCCTGGCGAGAAGAAGCCGAAGAACGGCAAGAACAAGCACTGAACGCCGCTGCTCGCCGCACTCGACCGATCGCTGTAGGGCGCCGATCGTCGGCGAGCCAACGCGATTGGCAGTTGTTCGCGCGACTGTGAGAAACTGTTCTGGCTCAGCTCCGCGCTGAGCAGGCCGGGTTAACCACTGGAAGCGTGTCCGAGCGGCCGAAGGAGACGGTCTTGAAAACCGTTGTGCGGCAACCCCGTACCGTGGGTTCGAATCCCACCGCTTCCGCTGACGAAATGCGCTGCGACATCGACGGATGTCGCAGCGCATTTCTGCGTACCGGACCGGTCCCGCAGAGAACCGGCCGGAACCCTCATATGGCCGGCCGCCTCGGCGAGGAATGTGACGCGAAACCGGGCCGATTTCATACTTTTGTGTGAGGCGGGCGCTCGAGAACGTTGGTAGCTTACGAAGGTCTGGTCGCTTCGCCCCCGCGAAGAGGCTGTGCAGCACCCCCGCGTCGACCCGGCGCAATCCCCACCGCGAGGCGGCGCAACGACGCTCCGAGCCTGCGCGATCGCCCCAGCGGATGCCCCAGCGTCCGCGCTTCGGTCCTCAAGGACTGTGGGCCGACGCGACCCAGCGTCCGCAGACCCGCTGCCCCAGCGTCCGCAGACCGCTGCCCCAGCGTCCGCGGACCGACGCCCCGATCAGTCGGCCGTCTTCCCCGGTCGAGCAGACCCCGAGCCAGACCCCGAACCCGGCGCCGCGCCGGTTCCTGCTTCCGTCGCCGCACCGTGCTCCGGGACCTCGGGCTCCGACATCTCGGCGTCGGCCTCGGGATCGTCGAAGCTGCGAACCGTGCGTTTGAAGCCACGGGTGAGGATCGCGAGGTAGATGACGCCGATCGCCAACCACACGAGCCCGCCGATGAGCGCCGTCTCATGCAGGCTCACCCAGAGCACTCCCGTGAGGATCGCCCCGATGGCGGGCATGACGACGTAGCTGAACGCCGACTTGGCGTCGACGACCTGACGCGTGCGGAACGCGTAGTGGGCGATGACCGTGAGGTTGACGAAGGTGAACGCGATGAGCGCCCCGAAGTTGATGAGCGCGGAGATGAACTCGAGACTGAACGACATCGCGAAGAGGCACACGAGGCCGACGAGGACGATGTTGAACACCGGCGTGTGCGTCTTCGGGTTGATGTAGCCGAACGCCTTGCGCGGCAGCACCCCGTTGCGTCCCATGACGAGCAGCATGCGCGACACCGAGGCGTGCGAGGCGAGCCCCGAAGCCACGGTCGCCGCGAACGCGGCGGCGACGAAGAAGAGCTGGAACAGCGGCCCACCGGTGAGCAGCCCGATCTCCGGCAGCGGATCGTCGACGATCGTGAACTGCGAGTTGTCCGGGTAGAGCAGCTGCGTGATGTAGCTCGCGACGAGGAAGATGCCACCGCCGGCGAGGACGGTGATGAGGATCGCCTTGGGCATGAGGTTGACGTGCTTGGCCTCGTTCGTATACATCGTCACCGCATCGAAGCCGATGAAGGAGAAACAGACGACCGTCGCGCCGGTGAGCACCGCGCTGAACTCGACTCCGTCATGGATGAACGGCTCGGGGCTGAAGACCGTGCCCGCGCCCTCACCGGCATTGAGCTGCGCGATCGCAAGCGCGCAGTAGGTGACCATGAGGACGAGGGAGAAGATGAGCAGGAGCGCGTTGATGTTCGCCGTGCCCCGCATCGAGGACAGGACGATGCCGGTCATGATGACCGTGTAGGCGACGACCCAGATCCACGGCGGTGCGTCGGGGACCATCGATTCCATGTAGAGGCGGATGATGAGGCAGTTGACCATCGGCAGCAGGAGGTAGTCCATGAGCGAGGTCCAGCCGACGAGGAAGCCGAGCCCCGGCGACATCGTCTCGCGCGTATACGTGTACGCCGAGCCCGCCGTGGGGAAGACCCGGACCATCTTCCCGTAGCTGAACGCCGTGAACACCATGACGACGAGCGCGGTGAGATAGGCCGCCGGCACCGCACCGTTCGTCTCGTCCGAGACGATGCCGAACGTGTCGAAGACGACCGTCGGCGTCATGTACCCGAGCCCGAGTCCGACGATGGACCACAGTCCCAGGTTCCGTTTGAGCGATCCTGATGCCGCCATATCAATCCTCCCCGATGAGTCTTGCCGTCGGCGGCGCCTGAGCAGCGTCGCCCACGAAGGCGCAGACGTGATCTGCGCCATGTCGATGGTAGAGCAATTCAACTGAATGCGAAATCTCGACCACGGATAGAGAAGAGATGATCGCCGAGGTTGCGCTCGGCAATGCGAAATCCGTTGCGTTGAGTTCGGGTTGAGTGGCGGCAAGGTCCGTGGCTCAGTCAATTGTCGAACGATCTTTCAGTTTCCCGCGATTGGGAGTAGGTTGGGCGGAGGAGCTCACCGCTTCCCGATGAGGATCATCACTGCTCGACGAGGAGAGAAACGCACCGATGCCGATCGAAACGCTCAGCCCCCAGCAGTCCCACGCGTGGAAGGATCGGGTCCTCCCGCCGGTCGAGCAGACCGCAGACGGTGTATGGGCGATCCCGGTGCCGATTCCGAACAACCCCCTCGTCTACACGTACTGCTATGCGCTCGCCGACGGCGACGGCGTCGTCCTCATCGACCCCGGCTGGGACGGGCGGGACCAGTACCTCGCGCTCGCCTCGGCGCTGGCCGACCTCGGATTCGCCGTGCGCGACATCCACGGCGTCGCGATCACCCACTACCACCGCGACCACATCGGGCTCGTCCCCGCGCTCATCAAGGAGAACCCGGCGATGTGGGTGGCACTCCACGGGGAGGACCTGCGCGCGGTCAAGCGCTTCGCCTCACGGGCCGTCGACCTCGGCACGGGCACCGATCCGAACCTCAACATCGCCCGCGCCTACGGGGTGCCCGAGGAGCGCTGGCACGAGGTCGAATCCCTCCAGGTCAGCAAGCCGGGGAAGCGCGAGGACGGAACCGGACGCGATCCCTTCGCCCTCCAGCTCGCACAGCTGCCTGACACGCTGCGCATCCTCGAGGACGGGGCGACGCTGCCGCTCGAGACCGGACGCCTCGATGCTCTGTGGACCCCGGGCCACACCTACGGGCACACGGCCTTCGTCCGCGAGGGCGAACTCCTCTTCTCCGGCGACCATGTCCTGCCGACGATCACGCCGAACATCGGCCTCGACAGCGGCTCGATCACGCACAGCCTCGGCGACTATCTCGGATCGCTCGAGAAGATGGGCGCGCTCGCTGCCGACATCGCCGTCCTGCCCGCGCACGGCTTCCGGTTCCGCGGTCTCCACGAGCGCCAGCGGGAGCTCGTCGCGCACCATCGCGAGCGTCTCGCCGAGATCGACGCGCGGATGAGCGAGACCGACGACCATTCCGTCTACTCGATCGCCCAGGGCCTGCATTGGGCCCGCGGATTCGACCAGCTCCACCACTTCAACCTCTTCGCCGCGCTCGCCGAGACCGCCGCGCACATGCACTACCTCGACCTCGACGTCGGCACCGGCTCGCTCGTCGGGCAGGGGCAGCCGTGAGGCCGGACTTCGTGCCCGCCGCCGCGGTGCGCCCGGAGGTCTTCGTCTCCCGCGCCGGTGACCACATCCAGCGCGGGCTGCAGCGCGGTCGCGAACTGCGCACCGGGATCGGCGCGGCGATCGCCGGCTACCAGCGGTACTTCGCCCACCTCGGCATCACCGAGGTCGACGCCCGCCATGCCGCCGACGACAGCTATGCGCGCGTGCAGGCGTGGGCGCCGGAGGCCGCCGCTGAGATCTCCGCGGTCGCCGAGGGCTCCGGGCGCACGGTCACCGAGATCATGGAGGTCATAGCCCGCACGGAGATCATGACGCTTGCGGGGGCCGCCCCCACCGAGTGCTCGACGGTGACCCGGGTCGTGCACGGTGCGACGGTCTCGGCGCAGACCTGGGACTGGCTCGCCGACTTCTCGACGCTGTGGCACATCGGCGACGTCGGGGCCGTGCCCGGCCAGCTGCGCCACGTCGGCATCGCCGAGTACGGGATGCTCGGCAAGATCGGCCTCAACGACGCCGGCGTCGGCGTCCACCTCAACATCCTCAAGCACGCGGACGACCGGGCCGGGGGAGTGCCCGTCCATGCCGTCCTCAACCGGGTGCTCTCGACCGCGCACACCCTCACCGAGGCGCTGGAGATCATCCGCTCCGCTCCGACGTCATCGTCGTCGGTCATCACCGTCGTCACCGCCGAGGCGGCCGTCCAGGTCGAGATCGCCGGAGAGTCCAAGCGCGAACTCCGCCCCGGGGACCCCGTGGGGCGCGGCGACAAGGGGACTGCTGACACCGAGGCGGTGCTCGCCGAGGCCGACGTCCTCGTCCACACGAACCACTTCCTCCACCCCGACCTCCAGGCCGGAGCGATGGAGCTGCGCGCGGACTCGAGCTCACGGCCGCGCTATGACTTCCTCGCCGCCCGTGCCGCTGCCGCGATCACCGCGGGGCATCCGCCGGAGACGACGGCCGACCTCGTCGCCCTCCTCACCTCGGGACCGGGTGATCCGCCGGTGAGCTGCACGCCGGAGCCCGGCGCCGCCTACGGGGATCGGCCGGCGACCCTCGTCACGGTGCAGATCGACCCGGGCGCGAAGACGATCGAGCTCGCACCCGGGCCACCGGCCGACGGCCTCCACGGCAACCGCCGCTTCCAGCTCTGACCCGGCGCCGGCCGCTCCGGGTCCCGACGAGTTTGCGCCAGGTCAATCTGAGATGGCCATTACCGGTCGTGGCCATCTCAGATTCAACTGGCGCAAACCGGCGTTCAACCCGCGCAAACCGGCACCGGCCGGCCCTGACGAGCGCGGGCCGTCACCTCATTCGGCGGACTTCTCCGCCTCCTCGGTGCGCATCTCGATGATCGTGTCGAGGCCCTTCGCGATCGCCTCGGGGTCGTCAAGGGCGGCCTGTGCGAGCTTCCATGGGACGATGTCGAGGTTCTGGTCGCCGATGACGAAGCGGATGAACGGCTGCTGGCTGCGGGGGTCGTCGGCCTCGAGCTCGGCCCCGTAGCGCCACTGACCGAGTCCGATGCGCCGGATCGTCTCGCCGATGAAGCGCATCGCCCCGCCGACGAAGGCGATCTCGTCGTCGGCCATCATCTCGTCGCGGGAGTCGTACCGGACGTTCAGCTGCTTGCCGAGCCGGACGAGGCTGTCACGGTCGAGGGCCCACGACTGCGGGTCGGCTTGCTCCTTCGTCCACGCGGCGATGCCCGGCTCGACGGTGCCGAGGAAGCGGGAGAGGAACTCGACCTCCTCCTCGGAGGAGTTCTCGGACGTGAGCATCCCGATCGACAGACCCGTCGAGGTCCGCCGCGGGCTGCCGTCGCCGCCGAGCTCCTGGCGGGCCCGGTCGAGCACGGCGGTGAAGATCCCTCCGGTGCGCTGGTCGACGGCGGTGAGGACGACGGCGACGAGGGGGATCGGCTCACCCTTGGTCGGCCCGTCGGCATTGTCGGGGCGGATGAACGGCATCCCGTTGCCTGTCGTCTCGTCGTGGTCCCATGCCCCGCCGACGGCGCGCAGATACGTCTCGCCGAGGTAGCGGATGAGCCCCTCGACGAAGCGGTGGTTATCGGGGGAGACGACCTCGTCGGGGTCGGCGAACCGGGAGAGCACGAAGTGCTCGATGAGCGGCAGGGACTCCGGGCTCATGTCCTTGCGGAAGGGCGCCTGGGTGCCGTCCTCCTGTTCGACGGACTGGGGGAGGTCCGCGAGCACGAACGCGCCGAGGCGGACGTCCATGTTGTTGATGAAGGCCGTGTATTCACGCTGAAGATCAGTCACGCCCTCCACCTTAGCCGCTGGAGCTCAGGCCTCAGGGGTCGCGCAGTCGGTGAAATCGAGGAACCGGAGGAGAACCTCGACGATGAGGTCCGGTTCGATGTCGACGGGGTCGCGCAGATCGCGTCCGGCAGCGGACTGCAGCGAGAGGTGGGTGAAGAGGGAGATGAGGATCGTCAGCAGGCTGTCGAGCGGGATCGTCGGCACCGCGCCGACGTTCTCGATCGCCGTGCGCACGAGTCGGGCGAGCCTCTCCCGGCGGCCGGCGTCGAGCTCCTGATAGCGCGCGTAGAGCTCCGGGACCCGCAGGCAGTAGAGTTCGACCTCCTGCTCGGCGATCGCATCGGCGACGGTGTGGAGCTTCTCGGTGAAGATCTCCTCGACGAACTGCGTGAGCAGCGGCCGGATCTCCGCGGCGTCGGTGTCGTCGAGCTGCTCCTTCCACCGCTGGATCGTCGCATCGAGGCGGTCGAGGGTCTCGGCGGCACGGATCTCGAGGGTCGCGAGGACGAGGTCGTCGCGGCTGGAGAAGTTCGAGTAGAACGCGCCGCGGGTCAGGCCGCCGGCTTCGCAGATCTCCTCGATCGACGCTCCTTCGATGCCCTTGACCGCGAACACGGAGACGCCGGCCTCGACGAGGGTCGATCGGGTCCGGCGCCGGCGGTCGCTGAGGTTCTCGGTGTTCATCGCGTGTCAGTCTCGCCCGTCTCTCGTCTCCCGGCTGGTCCGCCTCCCGGCCGGGACGTCCCGGCCGAAACTGGGCATCCCATGGGAAATCACACGATTCTCTCATACTGATTTGCGCTCGAGAGGCGTTGTCCACAAGAATACATGACTGTATCCAATACACTTTTGTATCGAGGTCTTCGTGTCGACATTTCTCTACACCCTCGGGCGCCGGGCCTTCCGCCAGCCGGTGCGCTTCATCGCTCTCTGGCTGGTCATCCTCGGCCTCGTCGCCGCCGGCGTCGCCGCCTTCGCCGAGGACTTCGATGACGACTTCACGCTCCCGGGCTCGGAGGCGCAGGTCGCCCTCGACGCGATGAAGGCGACTTTCCCCGAGGCGGCCGGCACCTCGGCGTCGGTCATCGTCGTCGCCCCCGACGGACAGTCCGTCACCGACCCCGACTACCGAGACGGGATCGAGCAGGCCGTCGACGACCTCGGCGAGCTGCCCAACGTCGACGCCGTGACCTCACCGTTCGACGACATGGTCGAAGGTGCGATCAGCGACGACGGCCAGGCGGCGATGATCTCCGTCCAATACGACGGCACCCTCCAGGAAGTCGGAGGACCCGAGGCCGCCGATGAGCTCGTCGCCGCGCTCGATGGAATCCGCGCGGACCTGCCCGGCGCCGAGGTCGAGGCCGGCGGTGAGCTCTTCCAGATCACCGGCGTCCACGTCTCCTGGGTCGAGGGGATCGGCGTCATCATCGCCTTCGTCGTCCTCCTCCTCACCCTCGGATCGTTCCGCGCCGCCGGCATGCCGCTCATCACGGCGCTCATCGGTGTGGCGATCTCCGTCCTCCTCGTCGTCGGGGCGACGGCGTTCGGGGCGATCAACTCCTCGTCGATCATGCTCGCTCTCATGCTCGGACTTGCCGTCGGCATCGACTACGCGCTCTTCATCGTCTCCCGGGCCAGAGCGCTGCTGGCCGAGGGCCACGAACCCATCGAAGCCGCCGGACGGGCGGTGGCGACGGCGGGATCGGCCGTCGTCTTCGCCGGCATCACCGTGATGATCGCCCTGCTCGGCCTCTCGCTGGCGGGCATCCCGTTCCTCACCGTCATGGGCATCGGAGCCTCGGGGTCGGTCGCGGTCGCCGTGATGATCTCCCTGACGATGGTGCCCGCCCTGCTCGGGTTCGCGAAGGCGAAGATCACCCCGAAGCCCTCCCGCCGCTACCGCCGGGCCATGGCCAGGGCGGAGGCCGAGGGACGCGATGCCAGCACGGACAGGACCGTTCTCGCTGAGGCGGGCGAACCCTATCCGCAGACGTTCATGGACCGCTTCTACTCCGGCTGGCTGACTGCGGTGACGAAGATCCCGATCCTCACGATCGTCGTCATCGTCGGGGGCCTGAGCCTCTTCGCGATCCCCGCCACCCAGCTGCAGCTGTCCCTGCCCACAGCGGGTCAGCAGGAGGAGGGGACTCCGGCCCGGACGACGTACGACCTCATCGACGAGCACTTCGGTCCCGGCTACAACGGTCCGCTCGTCATGACGAGCGAGATCGTCACCTCCGATGATCCGCTCGGCGACGTCGACGACATCGAGGCCCGCATCGCCGAGGTCCCCGGGGTCGAGCAGGTCGTGCTCGCGACCCCGAACCGGGACGCGACGACCGCGCTCTTCCAGATCATCCCGACGACGAGCTCGGATGACCCGGCCACCCTCGACACCGTCAACCGGCTGCGCGAGCTGAGCACGCAGATCGAGGACGACTACGGCTACGACACCGCCGTCACCGGTGCCACGGCCATCCAGATCGACGTCTCCGACCAGCTCGGCCAGGCGCTCGTGCCCTTCGGGATCTTCGTCGTCGGCCTCTCGATCATCCTCCTCACGATCGTCTTCCGCTCGATCGCCGTGCCCCTCAAGGCCACCGGCGGCTTCCTCCTGTCGGTCTTCGCGTCGTTCGGCTCCGTCGTCCTCGTCTTCCACGACGGGTACCTCGCCGGCCCGCTCGGCATCGACCAGACGGGCCCGGTCATCAGCTTCCTCCCGATCATCCTCATGGGCATCCTCTTCGGACTCGCGATGGACTACGAGGTCTTCCTCGTCTCCGGGATGCGGGAGGCCTACGTCCATGGCGCGAGCGCCCGGCAGGCGATCCGCACCGGGTTCCTCTCCTCCGCCCGGGTCGTCGCGGCCGCCGCGGTCATCATGTTCTCCGTGTTCGCGGCGTTCGTGCCCGCCGGTGAGCCGATCATCAAATCGATCGCGCTCGCCCTGGCCGCCGGCATCTTCGTCGACGCGTTCCTCGTGCGCATGTCGCTCGTGCCGGCGATCATGCAGCTTCTCGGCGACAAGGCCTGGTGGCTGCCGAAATGGCTCGATCGGATCCTGCCGCGGCTCGACGTCGAAGGGGAGGGCCTCGCCCACGAAGTGGCCCTGCGCGACTGGCCCGAACCGAACTCGCCCTACCGCATCTTCGGCCGCGGCGTCGGGGTGAGCGCCCACGGTCGCGGCTTCTCCCACGTCGACGTCTCGCTCCTGCCCGGGCAGACCCTCGTCGTCAGCGGAGCGGATCGCACCGCGCTCCTGCTCGCGATGACCGGTCGTGTCCCGCTCACGGCCGGGGAGATGAAGATCGGTGCGCTGGTCCTGCCCGAGCATGCCGGAAAGGTCAGGCGCACGGTGCCGTTCTACGACCTCGGCGAGGGAGGGACCCCGCCGCCGGGGGCGCAGGAGATCGCCCGTCTGCGCCGGGACGTGCCCGCCCTGCTCGTCATCGACGGCGCCGAGGCGCTGACCCGCAGCGAGGGCCGGTACCTCGCCGATGCCCTGCCCGAACTCACCGCCGAAGGCACCGCCGTCGTGCTCGCCCTGCCGGACGGGGATGTGCGCGGGATCCTGCCGCCGCACGCCGACTACCTCCACCTCGATCTCGACGCGGCGACGATCGACCCCGACGACGACACTCGTGCTCCTGAGGGCACCGACAGCAGCGGCGCGCGCACCGGCGCGGCCGCGACGAACCACACGGAAGGCGTACAGTCGTGAGACTCGAGCGAGCGAACTCCAAGAAGCCCGTGACCTGGCTGTCCTTCGCCGGTCTCGTCCTCATCCCCATCATCGTGGCCGCCGGGTTCATCCTCGCGACCTGGAAGAGCGGGGACCGGCTCGACACGATCGAGGCCGCGATCGTCAACAACGATGAGGGCGCCGAGGTGGACGGTCAGACGGTGCCCATCGGACGGGAGCTCACGAGTGGGCTCGTCGGAGAGAAGGACAACAACGTCGACTGGGTCATCACCGACGAGGAGGACGCGGAGAAGGGCCTGGCCGACGGCACGTATGCCGCCCGGCTGACGATTCCCGCCGGCTTCTCCCGGGCCGTCACCTCGGTCTCCGACGCCGACACCGCGACGCAGACGCAGCTCGACGTCGACGTGTCCGGAGTCGCGCCCGCATCGGACCAGCTCATCTCCCGGTCCGTCGCCGAGGTGGCGCGCACGACCTTCAACACGGAGATGACGGAGACCTACCTCGACAACATCTACGTCGGGTTCAACGACATGGGCACGCAGATGCGCAAGCTCGGCGACGCCGCCGGCGAACTCGACGACGGCGCCCAGCAGCTCTCCGAAGGCACCCGGCAGTCCGCCGACGGTGCCGGTGAGCTCGCCGCCGGCATGGGCGAACTCGACAGCGCCGGCGGCGAGCTGAGCTCCGGAGCCGGCGACCTGGCCACGGGTGCGGGGGAGCTCGCCACCGGTGCCGGTGAGCTGTCGACGGGCCTCGGCACGATGCGGGACGAGACGGCGAGTCTGCCCGATGACACCCAGCAGCTCGCCGACGGCGCGGGCGATCTCTCGTCCGGGGCGAGCGATCTCTCGACCGGTGCCGGTGACCTGTCGAGCGGCGTCGACGAGTACACGACGTCGATCGACGAGATCATCAAGGGCCTGTCGGGCGACTCCGGCAGCGGTTCGGGTCAGGGCGGTCTCGACGACCTCATCTCCGGTGGTCAGGAACTCGACAAGGGAGCGAAAGGCGTCGCCGAAGGGGCCAACGGTCTGTCCGACGGCCTTGGCGAGTATCGGGACGGTCTGCAGTCCGGGGCCGACGACGCGGACGAGCTCGCCCAGAGCGGCACGGTCACCGGTCTCGACTCGCTCGTCAGCGCCGGCCTGCTGACCAGCGGTCAGGCCGACCAGATCCGTGCTCAGCTGTGCCCGGCCGGGACCCCGGAGCCTGCCTGCCAGGGCGCGGAGCAGGCGTATGCCCAGGGTCTGCTCGCCGGCACCTCGGGTGGGCTGAACTCGGCCGTCGAGGGACTCGGCTCGACCGACGACGATCAGTCCCTCCTCGGCGGGGCGGCGTCGCTGGCCACGGGTGCCGATGATCTCAGCTCAGGGATGAGCGAGTTCGTCAAGGGGCTCGAGGACGGCCTCGGCGACCTCGCCGACGGCATGCAGGACATCGCCGACAACGCCCCGCAGCTGCTCGAAGCCTCGCAGGGTCTGCGCGACGGCGCCTCGGAACTCGCCGACGGCAGCTCACAGCTCGCCGACGGCGCCTCCCAGGTCGCTGACGGCAGCCAGCAGCTCGCCGACGGCATGCCGGCGCTCACCGACGGCATCTCGCAGTCCGCCGACGGTGCCAGCCAGCTCTCCGACGGCGCGAGTCAGCTCTCCGACGGCGCCGGCCAGCTGTCGACCGGCCTCGACCAGTACACGACGGGCGTCTCGCAGGCGGCGACGGGCTCGACCGACCTCGCCGACGGGCTCGGCCAGCTCGCCGACGGCTCCGAGGAGTACACCGACGGCGTCGGACAGTTCGCCGACGGCGTGCAGGACGGCGCTGACGAAGTGCCGTCGTACTCGGCGCCGGACCGGGACAAGCTCTCCCGGGTCGCCTCGGCGAACATCGAAGCCCCGGACACGGATTCGGTGACGAACCTCCTCACCGGATCGACGATCGCCCTGCTCATCATGCTCGCGCTCTGGGTCGGCGGACTCGTCACCTACACCGTGCTCAAGCCGATTCCGTCGTCGACTTTGCTCTCGACCCGGTCGTCGGTGTCGGTGTGGCTGCGCGGTCTCGTCCCGGGGCTCGCCGTCGGGCTCGTTCAGGCGCTCGTGCTCGCGATCCTCGCCGTCACCGTCATGGACATCGACGCGATCCAGGGCTTCGACATCGCGGTGCTCACGTTCGTCTCCGCGCTCGTGTTCATGGTGCTCAACTTCGCACTCGTCGCGTGGTTCGGCGGAGTCGGCCGATTCCTGTCGGTCATCGCCGTCGTCCTCGCCGTCGCCGGGCGCACCATCGGGGCCGTGCCCGAGTTCTTCCAGTTCGTCGCCCCACTGCTGCCGCTGACCCCGGCGATGAACGGATTCTCAGCGATCGCGGCGGGCACGAGCGGACTCGGTGCCGCCTATGGCGGGCTGCTCGCCTGGGCGGTCATCGGGCTCGTCATGTCGCTGCTCGCGATCGTCCGGGCCCGGACGACGAAGCCGGAGGAAGCCCTGGCGATGGCGTAGCGCCGCCCGCCGGCGGCGTCTGGTGGTCGCCGGTCGTCGATCAAGCCGCAGCGCGGATAGCGGGCCGTGCACGCGCCCGCATCCGCACTGCCGCTTGATCGAGCGCGCATCGGCCCTGCCGGCAACGGGCGCGGCCCTGCCGGTTGTGTGTGCGGCCCTGCCGGCTGCGTGTGCCGGCAGGGCGTGTGCAGCGAGCACGCTCAGATGAGGCGGGCTCGGATGAGGCGGGCTCAGATGAGGTCGAGGATCGCCTCGGCGGCGGCGTTCGAGTCGCACAGGGTCGCGGCGTCGGTGTCCGGGTTCGCAGCGATCGCCAGCCCCCACTGCACCGCGGAGAGTTGGATCGACAGGGCGAAGCGGCGCGGATGGACCGTGCCGAAGGCATCGATCGTGCGGTAGGGCCGCGGCGTCACTGCGAGCCCGCTCAACCGCTTCTCGCGGCCGTCGTCCAAGGTCAGACGCGCCGAGGTGAGCTGCCCCCGGTCGAGCATCCCGTGGATGAGGACGTCGGCAGCGAGGGCGACGGAGTTCGTCGGCGATGCGGCATCGATGACGACGCTGCCGGTCACCGTCCCCTCGACCCGCGCCGAGGTGACCGCGAAGATCTGCGGCAGCGCATCAGCGGCCGCGGGGTCCGTCCCGGACGGGGCCCCAGCGGGATCGTTCTCCGCGATGTGCATGTCCGGGCCGATGAAGCGGACGATGCCCGCATCGGCGAGGGCGATGAGTTCGGCGATCCGCCTCGGCGGGGGACCGTCGCAGATCCCGGAGACGAAGTTCTCGAACCAGCCGCGGATCTCCATATCCGTGCTCACCGGGTCGATGTGGCCGTCGGCGATGAGCTCCTTGAGGAGGAGCCGCGCCTGCCAGAGCACCATGAAGAGCGACTTGACGGGGCTGCCGTGGGGGCCGGCGAGGGAATCGCGGAGGTCGGTGCGGAGGAAGTCGAGCATCCAGTCGTGGAGTGAGGATTCCGCGCCCGGCGCGCGCCCGGCGAACTCCTTGTCCTCGAGGGGGTCGAGGAGGTCGTGGAGGGAGAGCCGGTGCGCCGGGTCGGGAACGAGCTCCTCTTCGATCTCGGCCCACGCGAAGGCTTCGCGGGTGACGCGTCCGGAACGGGAGGACTCGGCGGAGTCCTCGGCATCGGGGTGGGTCTCCTGCCAGGTGCGGCGCGTGAGGTGGCGGGAGACCGCCTCGGCGATCGCTTCGCGCAGACGTCCGGGGTCATCGGCGAACGCATCGGGGTGCGTCCGGGCCAGCGTCCGGTAGTACGCGAAGCGGATGTCGGCGAGGATGAGCGGCCACAGCTGATCGTTGAAGCGGGCGGCGGCCTTGGCATCGCCGTCGAGGTCGTCGAGACCGGCGAGCTGGGCGACGTTGTCCGTCGTGAAGTAGCGCAGCGGCCAGGAGGTGCGCGGGTGCTCGGGGCTGATCGGCTTGCTGCGGTAGGGGATGCCGCGGCGGGAGCCGAGGAAGAGGAGCGGTTCCTCCCCGCTCGGGGTGTAGCTGACCGCGCCGGTACCCTCGTCGGCGGTGAAGCGTCCGCCCCGCTCGATCGTCAGCAGGGTCTGGACGTCGAAGTAGTTGAGTCCCATGCCGCGGACGATGACGCGGGCGCCGGCGGGCACCTCGCCCAGCGGTGCCTCCGCGGGCAGGCTCTGGGGCATGTAGAGTCCCCCGTTGCGCTGGGCATAGGCGGCGAGGCGGGCGCGTTCGTCGGCCTGGGCGCTCGGGATGTGCCCGACGGCGAGGACGACCGCCGAGGCGATGATCGTCGTCCCGTCCTCGCAGCGCACGAGCTGCGGAGGCGCGGTCGCCT
Organism: Brevibacterium sp. XM4083; assembly: GCF_006489205.2. Classification (GTDB taxonomy): domain Bacteria; phylum Actinomycetota; class Actinomycetes; order Actinomycetales; family Brevibacteriaceae; genus Brevibacterium. Next base: position 427,364 of record NZ_VFYR02000001.1, read on the forward strand.
CCGAGTCGTCACCGGGGAGGTCGACGGCGGGCAGGTCGATGACGGATTCGACCGTGGTGCGGTGTTCGATGATCTCGATGAAGTCAGGCGCGGCAGCGCGGATCCGCTCGTAGGCGTCGCGCAGGTACTCGCCGTAGAGGGTGCGGCTCGGGAAGGTCGAGTCGACGGGCTCGGTGCCGCCGCGGGCGCGGTACCACTGCGCCATCGTCGGGCCGAAGCGGAAGGATTCAGCGGGGTCGGGGGTCGCGGACGACGCAGCCGCCTCGGCGGGATCGGAGTCGTTGGCAGTGGACCCGGCTCCCTCCTCGGCGAGGAAGGAACAGCTGGTATCCGGGAAGATCGTCTGCTCGCCGATCGTCGTGTTCATCAGCAGGCTCGCCGGCTGGTCGGTGCGCCAGACGATGCCCGCACCGGGCGGGTACGGGTCGATGAGGTGGATGGCGATGGGGTCGCGGGAGTCGGGCCAGCGGGCGGCGGCGAGGGCGACGATCCTCTCGAGGACGCTCAGCCCGCGGGGGCCGACTCCGATGATCGCGACCGTGCTGTCGGCGGTCACTCCTGCGTGCCGGCACCGGGGCCGGGGTAGCCGGGCCACGGGTCGCCCGGCTGGTAGTCCTGCGGGTAGCACATGCCCGCCGCGTTCGGTTCGCCCGGAACGGTCTCCGGGGTGGGCTCAGCGGTCGCGCCGTCGCCGGCGGGCGCCTCGGTGCCGGTCTCCGTGTCCTGGGAGTCGTCGGTGGTGCCGGAGTCCGACGAATCCTGAGCGGCGTCGGAGCCGTTGTTCTGCGAGGGGTCGTTCGTCGGCTGCGGGGTGTCGGCACCGTCGGAGGCACCCTGGATCTCGCCCTGGATCCACTCGTGGAGGACATCGAAGTCCGGGTCGTAGGTGGGGGTGACGTCGTTGTTGATCTGGACGGTGGTGACGTCGCCCTTCTGCATCGCCACGGCGAGTTCGATGAACGCGGGGATCTCGTTCTGGGGGATCGAGGTCGCGATGTTCTTCGTCGCCGAACCGGCGAGCTTCGGGTAGGCGGCGGCGAGTTCCTGCGGATCGATCTGCTCGAGAGTCGTCTTGAGCATCCGCTGCTGACGGCACATGCGGTCGTAGTTGTCGCTGCCCTCGCGGGAGCGGACGTACCAGAGCGCCTTCTTGCCCTTGAGGTTCTGCGGGCCCGGATCGATCCAGCCGAAGACCTTGTTCGGCACGCCCGACATCGATTTGCCGCCGCCCATCGGGATGGGTCGTTCGACATCGATGTTGACTCCGCCGATCGCGTCGACGACGTCTTCGAAGCCGGCCATGTCGACCGAGGCCCAGTAGTCGAGGTTGAGCCCCAGCGAACCTTCGACGGCGGCCATCGTCGCCGACATGCCGGGTTCGAGGCCGTTCGTCTCACCGACGGCGTCGGGGTTCTCCTCGCCCCACTGCCAGACGGCGTTGATGAGGTCGACGGAGGAGTCGCCGGTGGGGCGGAACCCGTTGGGCCAGACCTGGGCTTCGGGGCTGTCCGCGGGGAAGATCGGGAAGGCGAGGTTGCGGGGCACGGAGATGAGCGCGGCGTTGCCGGTCTTCGTGTCGATCGAGGCGACGAGCATCGTGTCCGGGCGGGTGCCCGTGCGGTCGTCGCCGTTGTCGCGGCCGATGAGGAAGACGTTGATGAACGGCTTGTCCTTCCACAGCTCCTGCGCGTCGAGGGTCTTGCCGGTGCTCGCGCCGAAGAGGCTGGCGATCGTGTCGGCCTGGACGCGGGCGTAGACGGAGCCGATGCCGAAGGGAATGCCGATGATGAGGACGAGGGAGACGACGAGGAGGCCGGACATCCGGTTCTGCCACGGCGCATACCGATGGCCCTTGCGCAGGCCGAGGTGGGAGATGACGATGACGACGATCCAGATGAGACCGACGAGGACCGCGCCGATCGCGAGGACGTTGAGCAGCGTCGGGGTCGCGATGATCGTCGCGACGGCGTGGACGGGTCCCTTGATGAGGAGGTAGCCGATCGCGACGAGGATCGTGAGGACGAAGCCGCCGAAGACGATGAGCCCGAGCGGCCGGAACTTCGTCCGCAGCAGGCCGACGCCGGGCAGGAGCGTGCTCAGCGAGGTCCATCCGACGAGTGAGGGGAATCCCTCGCCGAGGCGGGAGGAATGTCGGCGGGCCCGTGCCGGTCCGCGGGTGGCCGGGGACTCGTCCCCTGATTGGGCGTCGCCGGCTGCGGCGTTCGTGGTCGGTGCCGACGCCGAGGCGGTGGCGGCGTGTGATCGAGCGTTGCCCGCTGCTCCGGTGGCTGCGGCTGCGGCAGCGCTGGCGCGGCGGGAGTCGCCGTCGGTGCGGCGGCGGTCGTCGTCCGTGCGGCCTCGGGCGGTCCTGTCGTCATCGCCGGCGGCGCGATGTGCCCGGTCCTGTGCGGGAGAGTGCTGCTGGCCGGCGGGCGGCTGCTGGCCAGCGGGACTCTGCTGGGCGGCTGCGGCGACACCGGCGGCGCTGGCGCCGCTTGCCGCGGCGGCGCGCAGCATTCGTGCTTCACGCCGTGTGCGAGGGGCGACGGGGCGCGGGGTCGGCGCCTTCGAGTCTCCGCGATGGTCGGCGCTCTGGGGGGATTCTGCACTGCGGCGGTCGGTTCCGCGGTTGTTCCCGCGCGACTCGGAGCTGCGAGGGCCGTCGGCGTGGGCAGAAGGGGGCGTGTCTGCGGACGAGTCGCTGCGTCGCGACTGATTGAGCGAATAGTTCGGGGTGTCCTTGTGCGCTGCGGACGGAGGCTGCGGGGGAGAGGCCGGGGTGTTCGGCGACGACGGGGAACCGGAGTTCTCGGTCGAGCTGGCGGCGGCTTCGCCGCGGAAACGAGGGCGGGACGAGGCACGGAGACGGCGACCGGCGGAGGAGGAATCAGGGTCGCTCCCCTGAGGTCCTCTCTTGTCAGGGGGAAACTCCGGCAAGTTCTCTACTCCTTGTTGCTCTTCTCGTGCGTCGCATCTCGGGCCCTTGACGCCTGGTCAGCGGCGCAGATGTACCCAGCGATGAGCGGACGAACGGGAGTGTCGAAGCGCAGATCACGGGTCACATCACCACGATTTTACGCCGGTACATTGATGAATGCTGGTATTCGCATCAGCGATGACCTGGGAAACTGCCTCAACGTGCGGCATCGCGGACGAACTGAGGTCAGCTCATATGATCAAGGCCACTCCGTGCGCGCGAACTTTGCTCTCGGAGCTTCCTTTCGCATAGGCTGGTTCTCGCAGTCTCAACTGTGGTGCCGAGGTTCGCGGAATGCGCGAGTTCTCGGGCCGAAATCTGGAGTCGTGGCTGAGCGGCCGAAAGCGTCACCCTGCTAAGGTGAAGTCCCTTGAACTGGGGACCGTGGGTTCAAATCCCACCGGCTCCGCGTTGTGATGTGTCGCGACATCGTTCACTCGATGTCGCGGCACATTTCTCTTTTCTGACCCGGGTATGTCTCACGACATCGTTCCGGTTTTTCACCTGATGTCTCACGACATCGTTCCGGGTATGTCTCGCGTCATCGTTCTGGTGACTTCTCAGGCTGCGCATCCGCACGAGTCCCGTCGGTCGTCTGCTCAGGATGCTCGTTTTCAGGGGTGCTCGTCTGCGCTGCTCGCGCAACACGGATGTTCGCAGACACGATGAGGGCGGCTGCGCCGACCGCGAGTGCAAGAGTGCCGGTCGTCACTGCACTCTCGAAAGCGCTCGCCTGAGTCGTGGTCCACCGTGCAGCGGTGAGCGATCCGGCGACGGTGGCGGCGATGACCGTGCCGGTCACGGCGATGCCGATGCCCGAGGCGATCTCCTGCGCGGTGTCGTTGAGCGCGGCTCCGATCGACGTCCTGTCCTTCGGCAGGCCCTTCATGACGCTGATCGTCGCGGCGATCATCACTACCCGCATGCCAGCGGCGACGAGGACGAGGGATGCGGCGATCCACACGTAGTGGACGTGACCGACCGCCGCGTAGAGAACCAGGCCCGCGACGACAGCCCCGGCGCCGAGGCGCCCGGCCGATTCCATGCCCACGCGGCGGATGACCGTGTCGACGAACGGTCCGATGAGGATCATCGTGAGCACCTGGGGGAGCGAGCCGAGCGCGGCCAGGGCCGGCGGCCATCCCCACGCGAGTTGCAGCTGCAGGGTCACGGTGTAGCCGAGTCCTGCCGTGGCCAGCCCGAGCGCCGCCTGATAGGTCAGGCCCAGCGAGACTGCGGGCCGGCGGATGAGCGCAGGATCGACGAGGGGGTGGCCGGTGCGTCGTTCGCAGACGATGAACGCGGCGATCCCGAGCAGTGCTGCGACCGCGATGATCCACGGCCGCGGATCCTGCGCCCCGAGGTCGACGAACAGGGTGGGCGCGAGCAGGGTCGCGATGATGGCGAGAGTGCCGAGAGCCGCGCCGAGGATGTCGATGGGGGCGCGATGGAGTTCGGTGGGGTCGTCGGCGGCGATGCCGAAGCGGACCCCGACGAACGCGAGCACGGCGATGGGCACGTTGATGAGCAGCAGGGCCTGCCAGGGTGCGATCGCCAGGAGGAGGCCGCCGAGCGTCGGGCCGATGGCGAGTCCGACGAGGCCGACCGTGGAGATCAGTGCGGTGGCGCGCACACGCAGGGCATCCTCGTCGAAGAGCCGGAACGACAGTGCCATCGCGCCAGGCGCCGTCATCGCGGCAGCGACTCCGATGAGCACGCGCACGACGATGAGCCCGAGCGGGGTGGTGACGAGGACGACCGCTGCGCTCGCGAGCCCGAAGAGGCTGAGCCCGATGAGCATGACGCGGCGGCGACCGAAGCGGTCGGCGATGGCCCCGAAGGCGAGCATGAGTCCGCCGAAGACGAGTGCATAGGCCCCCGACGCCCACTGCAGCTGCGAGGTGTTCGCGGAGAGGTCGGTCGCGATCGTCGGCAGGGCGACATTGAGCACCGAGGTGTCGAGCATTTCGATGAGGAAGACGGCGGAGAGCCCGAGGAGGGCGAGCCATGCGCCGCGCAGGGAGCGTGGGCGTGGATGTGCGCTCGTGTCGGGGCTGGCAGTCCGGTTGGGAGTTGAGGTCGGCGCCGGAGTGAGTGGGCGCTGATTATTGGATCGGTGTTCCATTCCTCAACAGTGGAACGTTGATCCATTTGTGTCAAGATGGTGGGTATGAATTCTTCTCGTCCGTCCGGACGTCGTCCGAAGAGCGATTCGCTGACCCGCGCGGCGATCGTCGCCGCCGCCATCGAGCTGCTCGATGAGGCGGGGGAGCCCGGGTTGACCGTGCGGGCGCTCGCGGCGCGCCTGCACACGGGCCCCGGGTCCATCTACTGGCACGTCGGGGACCGCAGCGGCCTGCTCGCGCTCGCGTGTGATGCCGTGCTCGCCGCCGTTGCGGAGGAGGCCGGTTCGACAGGCGAGTCCGGGGCGGCAGGCGAGGGCGGCTTGACACCGATCCCGGAGCCCATTGCCGCCGTTCGAGGGATCGCGGTGAGTCTCTTCGACGCGCTCGACGCGCATCCCTGGGCCGGGGTCATCCTGGCGGGAGCCGCCTCGGCGCCGAGTCTGCTCACGGCCCTCGATCGCATCGGCACCCTCCTCGATGAGGCGGGGGCGGCCCGAGACGAGCAGTTCTACCAGGCGACGGCGATCCTCAACTACGTCCTCGGAGTCGCTGCCCAGATGGCACGCAACGCGGGGGTCGCGGCCGGAGGGGAGTCGCAGGCCGCATGGCTCGAGAAGCGCGCCGCGGAATGGGAGCGGATGGATGCCCGGACGCACCCGTTCCTCCACCGCGTGTCCGCCGACTTCCGCGACCACGATGATCGCGAGCAGTTCATCGCCGGCCTCGACCTGCTGCTTGCCGGGATCGTCGCGTCCACGAAACCCTTTCAGGAACGCTCTGAGTTCGGCTGATAGTGCCGAGTTTCCGGCAAGCGAGGCCGTCAAATGTCGCCGGGTCGATATCCAACAAGGTTGATTGATTGTCAGTTCCAGGGCTGGTGCCTGAACGGTCGATAGCCTAGGCTCGACATTGTCAGTCAATCGCCAGATCGAGGTGATTGAGACCGAGGAGGAGATGCCATGCGAATACTGCTGGTGGGCGCCGGAGGGCATGTCGGAGGAGTCGCGCGAGATGCCTTCGAAGGTCGAGGACATGAGGTCCTCGCCGTTTCCCGCACGACCGACCCCGCAGTGAACACTTCTGATCCAGCTTCGATCCGTGCGCTCCTGGAAGCTGTCGGAATCGTCGATGCGATCGTCGTCGCGGCCGGATCCGTCCCATTCAAGCCGGTCACAGAGCTAACACGGGAGGACTACATGTCCGGGTTCGTCTCGAAGACCCTCGGGCAGCTCGAATTCGTCGTGCAGGGCCTCGACCACGTTGCCGACGGAGGGTCGATCACCGTGACCACCGGAGTGCTTGCACGAGAATCCGTTCCGACGGCAGCTGCGGCCGCGATGGCCAACGGGGCAGTCGAATCCTTTGTCCTGGCGGCGGCGCCCGAACTGCCCCGAGGTATCCGCATCAACGCGGTGAGCCCCAACGTTCTCGCGAACTCGCCTCACTATCACGACGCATTCGCCGGGATGACTCCGGTGACCGACAGTGAGGTCGCGATGGCCTTCATTCGGGCGGTCGAGGGCAATGTCAATGGGCGAGTTCTCGCAGTCTAAGGCTCGCGGCGCTGAGGTCGTGATTGACGAGACCGGTGCCGTAGCCGAATCACTGCAAGGAAGAGCCGCGGAGGGCGCGCGGCCGCCGGCGTCGAACACTGAGAGGCGGCAGCGGGTCATCGACGAGATCAAGCGCCGCATCGTCCTCGGCGAGCTGAGACCCGGGCAGCGGATTATCGAAGCCGAGCTCACATCCTCACTCGATGTCAGCCGTCCCACCGCGCGCGAGGCACTCAACCAGATGGCCAGTGACGGTTTCCTCATACAAGAGGCCTATCGAGGTTTGCGTGTGGCCGACATCGAAGCCGACTCGCTTCTTGAGATTGCGCGGATTCGCGTGGCGCTCGACACTGAAGCGATCACGGAGATTCTCGCAGATCCCACCGGGAGGCGTCTGGCGACCCTCGAGGCGATCTGGGAGCAGTTCGAGGCCGAGGACTCTGACGGCGACCCGTTGGCGATGCATGCCGCGCACATTCGATTCCATCGTGGTATCTGGCAAGCCTCGGACAACTATCTGCTTATGCGGATCTGGCCCGTAGTCGAGGCGCAGATGACGATCGTGCTCGCATACGATCAGTTCACCCGACGCGACCCGCAGCGAGCCCATGCGATTCACTCCGCGCTGATAAATGCCATTCGCAGTCGTGACCATTCCCGGATCAGGATGGCGTTGAAAGTTCACACAATCGACAGTGCACAGGAGCTTTCGCTCCTCGTCTCCGGCGTCGCGGACGGCTGACTTCGGCAGGTGGGCTGCCATCAGTCGCTGAGGTCTGGTGAATGCTGCGAATGCGCATGGGTCCAAGGTGATCCTGCGGGTGACTTCGCCGGCATCAAATGCGTATCGGCCGCCGTTCGACTGGCCGTACCCCATTGACGGGACCGATCTGCGTGCGTAGCGTTGATGACACCTGATTGTCATACAATTCAAACGGCGCAGAGGCGCGACTGGGACCGAAGACGACCACAGTCGGCAGCGAAGGAGCACATGATGAAGGTCGTGATCGTCGGTGGCGGAGTCGTCGGACTGACGACCGCTTACGAACTTGAGGCTGCAGGGTGCGATGTCACTTTGCTCGAAGCCGTTCGGTGCGGCTCGGGCGCCTCCCATGGCAATGCTGCGAAGATTGCCTTGGCCGAGAGCGCACCCGTGCCGGGCCCCGGAGTTCTCGTGCAGGGAATCCGCTGGATGTTCAGATCCGACAGTCCGCTGTCCATCCACCCTTCTGTTGCGCCGGGGTATATCGGTTTCCTTCTCCGCATGGCTAGACACTGCAATAAGCGCGACTTCGAAGCCGGACTCGATGTGCACCTTCGTCTGGGGGCCGATGCGAATGACCTCTTCGACGACTATCGACGCGACGGCATCGACTTTGAGATGCACGCTCGGGGCGTCCTGCTCGCCTTCGAGACCAGGGGCCGCTTCGACGAACACGCGGAGTCTCTGCCGATGTTCGAATCGGCCGGACACTGTGCACAGATCCTTCATGACGATGATGTCCGTGAGATAGAGCCAGCGTTGAGCTCGCGAATCCGCCATGGTCTTTTCTTCCCCGCTGACCGTCAGATCGAACCTGATTCGCTCACGCATGCTCTGAGGCACCGCCTGGTTTCACGTGGAGCCGATGTGCGTGAAGGAGTGGAGGTCGGCGGATTCGTCCGCCGCGGTGGCAAGGTAGCGGCGGTCGTCACCACCGACGCCGAAGTAGTCTCCGCCGACGCCGTTGTCATCGCCGCCGGAGTTCGGACTGCGGATCTGCTGGCGTCACTGGGCTGCACAATGCCGATCCGTGCGGGCAAAGGGTACAGCATCGATTATTCCCCCGCACCGATCGAGTTGAGGACCTCACTCACCCTCGAAGACGCACGGGTAGCCGTCACCCCCCTCGACCAAATGCTCCGTCTCGCGGGGACGATGGAGTTCGGCAGTCGAAATGCGGGGGTCGATGAAACTCGAGTCGACGCGATTCGCAGGTCCGCCCGTGAGGCGTTCGCGGGTTGGGACGATGACGCCGCCTCTGCAGGTGAAGCCCAACCGTGGGCTGGGGCAAGGCCGATGACACCTGATGGTCTCCCGATCATCGGCGGTGTGCGCGCGAATGTCTTCGTGAATTCCGGTCACTCGATGCTCGGCCTCACTCTTGCACCCGGCTCAGCTCGCCTGCTTGCCGCGCTCCTGACCGGTCGAAAAGTCACACTCCCGAGTGAAATCCTCGATCGGGTCTCGCCCAAGAGATTCACCAAAGTACGACTCACTCGTGACCGCACCAGAGGGCGTACGACGATGACCGCGAGGACAGCATCATGATGCAGACGCAGTTCACCGGAGTGCTCGCTGCGGTGCTCACACCGTTCACCCCCGACGCGTGCGCCGTCGACCATGACGGCATCGGTCGACAGGTTGAACACATTATCGCCGGAGGAGTGGGCGGACTCGTCCCCGGCGGTTCGACCGGCGAGTTCACCGCACTTAGCACCATTGAGCGCAAGGCCGTCAATCGCTCGTACATCGAAGCGGCCGGAGGGCGTGTGCCCGTCATCGCCGGCACCGGCGCGCTGAACACGGCTGAGACCATCGACCTCACCCGCGATGCTGCCGACGCCGGCGCAGCTGCCGCGATGATCGTGCCGCCCTTCTACGATGTGCTGAGCTTCCCCGAACTTGTGGCCCACTACAGTGCCATCACCGACGCCGTCGACATCCCGATCATGTACTACAACATTCCCGGTGCGACGGGCGTCGAGCTCTCGCCCACGGAGTTCGCCGAACTCGGCAGGAAGACCGGAATCACCTGCTTCAAGGACACCGGAGGCGACTTCCCGAAACTGACGAGCGTCCACTTCGACCATGCCGGGGACATCACGGCGCTCAACGGTTGGGACACACTGAGTTTCGCGGCCTTCGCTCTCGGCGCCCGGGCCGGTGTCTGGGGAGCTGCGAGCGTGATTCCACGCTTGTGCGCCGACCTCTATCGAGCTCTCGTCATTGATCGCGACCTCGACAGGGGTCGGGCTCTCTGGGCGCTCATCAATCCGATCTGTGTGTTCCTCGAAGCTCACAACTACGCGGGCGCTATCAAGGCAGGAGTCCGCCTCGTCGGAGTCGATGCGGGCCCTACCAGAAGGCCAATACTGCCGTTGGCCGAGGCCGACGTCGAGGAGTTCCGCGGACTGCTCCAACGCGCAGGAGTCGAGGTCGTGGGGTGACATCCAGGCAGATCATCCCGGCTGTCGATGTCCACGCTGCGGGCGAGCCTGGGCGGGTCCTCCTCGCCTCGGGGCTCAGGGTGAGGGGAGAGACGATGGCGGCGCGCCTTGCCTACTGCCGAGAGCACCTCGACGGGTTCCGCAGGCTTGTTCTGCAGGAGCCGCGAGGGTACCCGGGACTGTGCGCCCCGCTCATCGTCGAACCGTCCGATCCGAGTTGTGATGTCGGAATGATCGTCATGGAGCAGGGAGGCTTCCGTCCGATGTCGGGGTCGAACCTGATCTGCGCAGTCACTGCGCTCATCGAGACCGGTTCCGTCGACGTCACCGAACCGGTCACCGAGCTCCGTGTCGACACTGCGGTGGGCGTCGTTTCGGTCCACGCCGAGGTGGTCGCCGGTCGGGCGGTCCGGGTGGCCTTCGACAACGTTCCCTCGTTCGTCGTCGACCTCGATCGACCGCTCGAGGTGCCCGGGTACGGAACAGTCCCCGTCGACATCGTCTTCGGCGGCCAGTTCTACGTTCAAGTGAGAGCCGACCGCCTCGGAGTCGCCCTCGAGCCTCGCAACGCAAAGGCGATCATTCGCGCTGCCAGCGCCCTCCGGCAGGCCGCCGACGAGGCCTTCGACGTCGTTCACCCGTTGCTTCCGGACAGCCGCGGCATCGGTCTGCCGATGCTCTTCGGTCCTCCGGCGACGACCGGCACCGATGGGCGGAATGCCGTCGTGCTTCCCAATGGCATCGTCGCTCTCGACGATCCTGAAACGTGGTCAGGAACCCTCGATCGCTCGCCCTGCGGCACCGGAACGAGCGGGCGAATCGCGGCGATGTACGAGCGCGGTGAGATTGCCGTTGGAGAGCGCTTCGTCCACGAATCGATGCTCGGCACGACGTTCGCCGCGTCAGTGCGCGCGCCGGTCGAGGTTGGAGGACTGCCCGCTGTCATCCCGTCGATCAGCGGGCGCGGCTGGATTACCGGCCACCACCAGCTGGTTCTCGAACCCGACGATCCCTTTCCCACGGGATACACCGTCGGCGACATTTGGGGGACCGGCGAAGAGGTGGAGCAGGTGCAGGGAAGATGAATCGTCGCGTGTGTGATTCCTCGGCTGAACATGTCGGCCGGGAGCTCGAGCTTGCGGGTCGGAAGGTGCTCGTCACCGGTGCGGCCGGAGGCATCGGTCAGGCGATCGTCGCTGCCTGCGTGCGCCAGGGTGCTCGCGTCGCGGCGGTCGATCGTGTCATGGCGCCGGTGCCGGACGGCTGCGGCGACAAGGCAGTGCCGTTCGTCGCTGATCTGACGGATCCAGGAAGCACAGACTCCCTGATTGCCGAGGTGATTACCGAGCTCGGCGATCTTGAGGGGCTCGTCAATTGCGCTGGTGTGATGCGGCGCGGCGATCTGCTCGCAATTGACCTCGCAGACTGGTCAGCAGCGTACGCCGTCAACGTCGATGCCGTCATGCGGTTGTGCCGAGCCGCATTGCCCGCACTCTTCGCATCGTCCACCGGGAATGACACGGCGTCGATCGTCACGATCGCTTCGCAGTGGGGGCTGGTTCCTGCGGCCGGGCATATCGCCTACAACAGTTCGAAGGCGGCCGTAGTGTCGTTGACTCGCAGTCTCGCCCGAGACTTCGGGGCCCGTGGGATTCGGGCCAACTCGATCTGCCCCGGGGAGATTCTGACCCCGATGGTCGAGTCGAAGCTCGCCACAACAGGGACGAAAGAGAGCGAGCTCGCCGCAGCGATCCCGCTGGGCAGGCTCGGAAGACCTCGGGAGGTCGCGGAACTCACAACCTTCCTGCTCAGTGAGCGCGCCTCATTCATCTCCGGTGCCGCGATCGAAATCACCGGTGCCCAACAAGTTGGATGACTGCGCTCAGTTCTCACCGATTTCTCGCAAACGAACCCACCACCGAAGGGAGAGCGCCGATGACCACACGCACTGACAATTTGCCGCGCGCCATGCTCATGGGGAAGCGGATTCTCGTGACAGGCGCCTCGAAGGGAATCGGCGCGGCCATCGTCCGCGCACTTCATCGCGAGGGCGCCAACCTGGTCCTCCACTTCAATACTGACCGGATGTCCGCGATCGCGCTCACTGCTGAGCTCGGCCACCGGGTACACGCTGTCGGCGCGGACCTGTCCGACCCGAGCGCGGGGACCCGATTGTGGGACGAGGCACGGAATCGCCTCGGCGAAGTCGATGTCCTCGTGAACAATGCTGGGGCGTGGATCGCCTCCCCTATCAGCGACGCTTGCGGTTGGAGTGCCGGCTGGACCGAGAATCTCCAACTCAATCTCCGTGCTGCCGCAGACCTGTGCCGTCTCGCCGTGCACGACTTCGAAGCTCAGGGCGGTGGGGCCATCATCACGATCACGAGTCGTTCGGCCCATCGCGGTGATGATGGCGACCACCTCGCGTACGGGGCGGCGAAAGCCGGCGTCCTCGCCCTCACGAAGGGCTTAGCACGCGCGTTCGGGCATCTCGGCATCCTCGCGTATGCGATTGCGCCCGGGTGGGTCGACACCGGACTTGTTGCAGGCACGGTCGACGCGAAGGCAGAGGGCACACTGCCACTGAGAGAGCTGACGCCTCCTGAGGACATCGCCGAACTTGTAGCATTCCTGGCAAGCGGACGCTCACGCCATCTCACTGGAGCCACTCTCGACGTCACCGGTGCCGACTACGTCCGCTGAGCACGGCTGACCCGGAAGGCTGCCCCGGTTTCAGAACCTCACCGCCTCGATGAACTTCTTCAGTTCCGGGTCCTCAGTGTGGTTGAACGCTTCGTCGGGAGTGGAATTGACGGCGATCTCACCCTGGTGGAAGAAGACGACGCGGTCGGCGGCCTTCGAAGCGAACGCCATGTCATGGGTGACGAGAGCAACCGCAATGCCTTCCTCCTCCTTGAGTCGGCGAAGGACATCGAGGACTTCAGCTGCCACTGGCGGATCGAGGGCAGAGGTGATCTCGTCACAGAGCAGCAGTTTCGGCTGCATCATGAGGGCACGGGCGATAGCAACGCGTTGGCGCTCGCCGCCGGAGAGCTGGACGGGCTTCGACCGGATGTGATCGGACATTCCCACCTCGGCGAGAGCTTTCTCCGCCCGCGCGAGTGCATCGGCCTCCGACATTCCCAGCCTCTTCCTCGGTGCCAGCGTGAGGTTCTTGAGCACATCCATGTGCGGCCACAGAGTGTAGCTCTGAAAGATCATGCCGACATGGGAGTCGACCTGTTTCCACGCCGGCGTGCGCTTCTGATCTTCGAAGACGACCTCACCGTCGAAAACCATTCGACCGTCGTCGGGATCGGTCAGGCCGGCGATAGCCCGGAGCAGGGTCGACTTGCCTGATCCGGAGCGCCCGATGATCACAGTGATATCGCCGGCCCTCATGTCGAAGTCGATGCTCTTCATCACCTCGCGGTCTCCGAAGCTCTTCTGCAGGCCCTGGCAGGAGACGAGAACTTCACCTTTTGCGGCGGTGATCCGCCTGCCTGACCCGCTTGGTACGGTGCCGGTTTCGCTCATGGCTTCACTTTGACCTTTCCGCCGGGCAGCATCTGCACTGCCAGGCCCCTCTTCTTCCGCACACTGCTGCCCATCATCAGGTTGCGCTCGATCTTGCTGAGGATCAGCGATGCGGGGAATGCGATCGCGAAGTACATCAGCGCCGCGACGCTGAGGATTTCAAGAGCGCGATAGGACTCAGTGGCGATCTTGTTCGCAGTGAACATGAGGTCAGCCACTGCGATCGTCGACACGAGAGCCGTGTCCTTGAACAGCGATATGTCGAGCGAGAGGATGACAGGCAACTGCTGTTTGAGGGCCTGCGGGACAATGATGTAGCGGATCTGCTGGAACCGGGTCAGTCGCAGCATCTTCCCCGCCTCGATCTGCTCGACCGGCACCGCTTGGAAACCGGATCGGTAAGCCTCTGCCATGAATGCAGTGAGATTGAGGGTGAGGGCGATGATCGCCGATATCGTCCCGGGAATCGTGATGCCGGTCAGCGTCGGCAGAGCGTAGTAGACCCAGAACAGCTGGACCAGCAACGGCGTGCACCGGAAGATCTCGATGTAGAGCTGCGTGATCCAGCGGACCACCTCGATGTTCGACATCCGCAGCAGTGCCACCGGTACGGCCAGAACCATGCTGAGGACGATGACGATGACCGAGATCTGCAATGTCATGCCCAGGCCCTCGAGCAGCCGGGGGAAGTTGTTCGTGATCACCGACCAGTCGAATTGGTAATTCATGATGGCTCCTCACCGATCACATCGCTCACTTCATTTCGAGATCGCCGAGGTCGGACGGGTCAATGACGCCGGCTTTGTCGAGGGCGGCTTGGAACGAGCCGTCATTCTTTGCATTCTGGATTGCGATGTTGAGGACCTGGAGCGAGCGATCATCGATATCGGAACTGACCCCGTAGTTCGAGTCGCTTTTGAAGATCACCGGGTTGGGTCTGACGATCTTCAGGGATGAGTTCTTCTGAGCGGCATCTGCGAGTGTCGGAAGGTCACCGAACGCCGCGACCGCCCGCCCAGCCTCCATCGCCGTAATCGACTGCGGAATGGCTTCGGCGCTGACGATGTCGACGTCGAATTCCTGGACGCGACGTTCGTACGAAGTTCCCGAGGCAACCGCGATGCCCTGACCGGATTTGATGATGTCGTCGGTTGACTTCAGCCCCGAGTCGGCTTTGACGATCCACACGCCCTCATAGGTATAAACGGGATCGGTGAACTGGATGGCCAAAGATCTTTCGGACGTGGCGTCAAGGTAGGCTCCGACATCGAATCGATCGGCCTGGAGGCCGGACACCATCTTCGACCATTCAGCGGCGACCGGAGTGAACTTCACACCCATCTCGTCAGCCAGGTTCTGCAGTGGCAGGACATTTGGTCCGCCCATCGTGCCGTCGGGCTGCTCGCCTGTCATGGGTGGAGCCGAGGCGATTCCGACCCGCAGTTCGCCCTGGTCCCGGATCTTCTGGAGCCAGGCGCCGTTCTCGGTGCCTCCAGCGGCTCCGCCAGACCGGAAGCCGGCGCCGAAATAGCCGCCGGCGAGGGCCAGCACGATGACCGCGACGATGGCGATGATGATCTGACTTGTCTTGGACATCTTTGCCTCTTACCGTCATGCTCGACTCCCTCGTCGAGCCCTGGACTGCGTTGTCCGAATGCTCCCCGGCGATCGTCGGGAATGGCAGTGCGGAATCGCACATGTCATACAATCGACCTTATAGCGGATTGATGTGATGTGCGACACATTAAATGAAATTCGACGCAGAAGTGTTGCCATGCGCCGTGATCTGCGTGACTGTCTTAGGTTGTATGACAATTGTTGAGCGATTGCACAATGGGAGATGAGGGTTGCGATGACCAGCGGCGAAGCGGAAGAGCCTCTCGAGACGATCGGTTTCGCGGCGCTCTCGACCGCAATCGAGAACCGTCTGATTCAAGCCGGGGCAAGTTCTGAAGTGTCCCGGATACTGGCACTTAACTGCGCGTCATGTGAACGCGACGGCACTCTCAGCCATGGGGTGTTCCGGGTTCGCGGCTACATCGATTCGCTCACCCGCGGTTGGGCTGACGGCCGGGCGATGCCGGTGGTCGAGGAAGCAGGCGACTCGTTCATCCGCGTCGACGGCCGGAACGGATTCGCACAGCCGGCGCTCGCCGCAGCTAAACCTGCGATCACTGCAGCGATTGAGGGCACTGGAGTTGCAGTGGTCGCCTTGCGCGACTCGCACCATTTCAGTGCACTGTGGCCCGATCTCGAGGTCTTTGCCAGGGACGGGTGCACAGCGATGGCGATGATCGCGAGCGGAAAGCTCGCTGTCGTCCCCGAGGGTGCGCGCAGGCCGGTCTTCAGTACGAACCCGTTCGGCTTCGCCACGCCTGTCGCGGGCACGGATCCCCTCGTATTCGATTTCTCGACATCGTCGATGTCACATGGTGACCTCCAGCTCGCGGCTTCCGACGGAGTCGCCGTGCCGCCGCACACTGGTGTCGACGCTGCAGGAAACGAGTCCGAGGACCCGAAAGCGATCCTCGATGGTGGCGGATTGCGGCCGTTCGGAGGACACAAGGGAGCGTTGCTGTCGCTGATGATCGAGACGCTTGCCGCCGGTCTGACCGGCGGCAGCTTCACTTACGAAGTCGACATGGAGGCTC
This sequence comes from Brevibacterium sp. XM4083, assembly GCF_006489205.2. Classification (GTDB taxonomy): domain Bacteria; phylum Actinomycetota; class Actinomycetes; order Actinomycetales; family Brevibacteriaceae; genus Brevibacterium. The sequence continues at coordinate 443,418 of NZ_VFYR02000001.1, forward strand.
CCACGGGTGCACACACATTCCGGACCGGACAGCTCTACATCGTCATCGATCCGCGGCGCGGAGGAAACGAGTCTTATCCCGAGCGCGTCGCCTCCTTCATCGACATGCTCAGGGAGGCTGGAATGGACCGACTCCCTGCCGATCGCCGCTATGCCAACCGGGCAGCGGCTGAAGCGCGCGGTATTCCCATGTCTGAGGAAATACGGGCTCTCCTCGCTGGGGAATGACTGGTCATCATTTGCCTGCAGGTGGCCGTGCGCGGTCTGCAGTTCAACCGGGATGTCTTGAACGCAGCCGTTCGAGCCCCGCCCAACGCTCACCGTGCCTGCATCCGCCACCACAGCAGGGCGACGTGGAGAGCGGTGCGTGACTCGGCGTCGTCGAGGGAGACGCCGAGGCGCTCCTCGAGTTTCGCCAGCCGCGCGTAGAGGGCGGGGCGAGAGAGGAATCCTGCCCGCGCGAGCGCCGACTTGTTGCCGCCGTGGGTGAGGGCGAGGTCGAGGAAATCGAGCATCTGTTCATCCCCGTCGAGCAGCGGCCCGAGCTCGCCCTCGGCGAAGGCCCGCAGGCGCGGGTCCTCACCGAGCACGGCGAGCAGACCGCGCAGCCGCACATCGGCGGAACGGTAGAAGAGCCGCTCGCGGACCTCGAGCGTCGAGGCCGCCTCGGCGACCTGCGCGGCAGTGGGGAGTCTGCCGATGGCCGCGATGAGCGACACGTCGCTGCGTCCGACGCCCACGGTCCACGTGACATCGAGGTCGGGCAGCGCGGAGAACACGCGGTCGAGGACCTTCGTCTCGTCGCGACGGCCGGGCAGCGCGAGGATGAGGCCGAACGAACCCGACTGCAGCTGGGCGGAGACGACGGCGAGGTCGGCCCGGGCGGCCGCCTCGGTGACCTCCGTGATGACAGCGCGCTCCCAGAGCTGAATCCGCGTCGGATCGGCCGCCGGATCGTGGTCGATGCGCACGACGACCGGAACGAGACGAGCCCCGGCGGGCGGATCGAAGCCGAGCGATCGCGCACGAACCCGCACCTCACCTTCGTCGTCGTGGCGCGCATCGAGGATGTCCCGGACGAAACCGCTCTGCGCCTGCAGGACGAGGTCACGCTCATCGCGTTCGGCCATCCGGGTGAGCGTGAGCGCCTGGGCGGCGCGCTCGACGATCTGTTCGACATCCGGCACAGCGGTGCGCGTGATACCCGGCACGACGAGACGGCCCCAGCGGCGGGCGCGCAGGCCCACGGGCAGGGAATGCCAACGGCGGTCGACGCCGAGGTGACCGCCGGGCACCGACGAACCCGCACCGAGGCGGCCGCCGGGCTCCACGCGGTCACGGCTCTCCGTGCGTCCCGCACCCGTCTCGACGACGAGATCCTTCCACTGGGCGGCAAGGGCCTCCGATCCGTCACCGGCATGCGCGAGCACCCGGTGACTGACGTCCTCGAGGATGACGGGGGCACCGAGGAGGGCGGCCGTGCGCGCGACGATCACCCCGACCTCGGCCCGCTCGAGACTGAGCTGGGTGTACGTCTCGTGGATCTCCCGGGCCCGTTCGAGACGGCCGAGCTGCAGACCGAGCAGCGCCCGATGCGCGAGTTCGGTGATGCGGACGAACTTGATCCGACGCCGCAGGCAGATGACGGGCAGGCTCCGGCCTTCGGCGGCGGCGCGGAGCACCGCGACCGCGGCGTCATCAGGCGTCGAGTCGTCGTTGACGAGTTCGACGACGACTCCGGCGGCGCCGGCGTGCGCGAGCTGATCGAGGAACTGCGCCATCGCCGCAGCCGACCGGCGGAACGTCTGCGCCGTGGTGAGCACGAGCTCCCCGCCTTCGAGGAACCGTTCGACCTCGGGCGCATCGGCGATGTGGATCCACCGGACCGGGCGGTCGAGACGCTCGCCACCGGAGAGGACCTCGGGACCGCCGGCGCGGATCTCCCCGAAGTCGAGCACGTCGGCGACGACGAGGCCACCGGCACGGTCGGCCTCCGCCGTCCCCGCGGTGTCCCTCGCGCCCTGTTCACCGCCATCGATCGTCATTGACACAGTGTAAATCTGGCTTCGCCGATACTGACACTCTGACACTGACGTCGCAGCGCCTCGGCGACGAAGATGAGAAGACGCACCTCTGCCGTCGACGTCGAAGGAACCCCCTCATGCCCGCCATCTCCCATTGGATCAACGGCCGCCCCGAGACCCTCGGTGCGGACACCCGCCTCGGTCAGGTGACGAACCCGGCGACCGGACAGGTCACCGGTGAGGTCGCGCTCGCCGACAAGGCCACCACGGACGCCGCGATCGCTGCGGCCGCGGCCGCCTTCCCCGCCTGGCGCGACACCTCGCTGGCGAAGCGCACCGCGACCCTCTTCGCCTTCCGGGAGCTGCTCAACTCCCGCAAGGCCGAACTCGCCGAGATCATCACCGCCGAACACGGGAAGGTGCTCTCCGATGCCATGGGCGAGATCGCCCGCGGCCAGGAGGTCGTCGAATTCGCGTGCGGCATCTCAGGTCTCCTCAAGGGCGGCTTCTCGGAGAACGTCTCCTCGACCGTCGACGTCCACTCGCTGCGACAGCCGCTCGGCGTCGCCGCGATCATCTCGCCGTTCAACTTCCCGGCGATGGTGCCGATGTGGTTCTTCCCCATCGCCATCGCCGCCGGCAACACCGTCGTCCTCAAGCCCAGCGAGAAGGACCCGAGTGCCGCGAACTGGCTCGCCGAGCTCTGGCAGGAAGCCGGCCTGCCCGACGGCGTGTTCAACGTCCTCCACGGTGACAAGGAAGCCGTGGACACACTGCTGACCAGCCCGGACGTCGCCTCGGTGTCCTTCGTCGGGTCGACTCCGATCGCCCGGTACGTCTACGAGACGGGCACTGCGAGCGGCAAGCGGGTGCAGGCGCTCGGCGGCGCGAAGAACCACATGCTCGTCCTCCCCGACGCCGACCTCGACCTTGCCGCCGACGCCGCCGTCAACGCCGGGTACGGCGCTGCCGGGGAGCGGTGCATGGCGATCTCCGTCGTCGTCGCCGTCGACTCGATCGCCGATGAGCTCGTGGCGAAGATCGCCGAACGCACGCGGACCCTGCGCATCGGCGACGGTCGGGACGAGCCGGACATGGGCCCGCTCATCACCGCAGCCCACCGCGACAAGGTGTCCGGGTACATCGATGCCGGCGCCGAGGCGGGGGCCACTGTCGTCCTCGACGGGCGCGATAACCTGCCCGCGGACGGGTTCTTCCTCAATCCGACGCTCTTCGACAACGTCACCTTCGACATGTCGATCTACACCGACGAGATCTTCGGGCCGGTGCTCTCCGTCGTCCGGGTCCCCGGCTATGACGAGGGACTCGACCTCATCAACGCCAACCCCTACGGCAACGGCACCGCGATCTTCACCAACGACGGCGGCGCCGCCCGCCGCTACGAGCGGGAGGTCGAGGTCGGGATGGTCGGCGTCAACGTCCCGATCCCCGTGCCCGTCGGCTGCTACTCGTTCGGCGGCTGGAAGAACTCCCTCTTCGGCGACACTCACGCCTACGGTGACGAGGGCGTCCACTTCTTCACCCGCGGCAAGGTCGTCACCTCCCGCTGGCTCGATCCCAGCCACGGCGGCCTCAACCTCGGCTTCCCGACCCACGACTGACAAGGACACGACGATGACGACGACCATCGACAGCGCAGACACCCCGACCACCCCCACCGAGGCGGCCCCCACCTCGGCGATCACCGCCGATCAGCTCGCCGCCGGGCGCCGCGCGTACGACCTCGATCGCCGGCACGTCTTCCACTCGTGGCAGGCACAGGGCACCTTCGACCCGATGACCGTCGTCGCGGCGGAGGGCTCGCACGTCTGGGACGGGGAGGGGCGGAAGCTCCTCGACTTCTCCTCGCAGCTGGTCAACACGAACATCGGACACCAGCATCCGACGGTCGTCGCCGCCGTCCAGGAGCAGGCGGCGCGGCTGTGCACGATCGCCCCGCAGCACGTCAACGACGCCCGCTCCGAGGCCGCGCGACTCATCGCCGAGCTCACCCCCGGCGACCTCGACCACGTGTTCTTCACCAACGGCGGCGCCGACGCGAACGAGCACGCGATCCGCATGGCCCGCCTGCACACTGGTCGGACGAAGGTGCTCTCGGCCTACCGCAGCTACCACGGCGGCACGCAGCTCGCCGTCAACGTCACCGGCGACCCGCGGCGGTTCCCCAACGACTACTCGGCCGAAGGCGTCGTCCACTTCATGCCCGCCTACCAGTACCGCTCGTACTTCGGGGCGACGACCGAGGCCGAGGAGACGGAGCGGGCGCTGCGCCACCTCGAGGACCTCATCGTCCTCGAGGGGCCGGCGAACATTGCCGCCCTCGTCCTCGAGACCGTGCCCGGCACCGCCGGCATCTACGGTCCGCCCGCCGGGTACCTCGAAGGGGTCCGCGAGCTCACCGCGAAGCACGGGATCGTCTACATCGCCGACGAGGTGATGGCCGGATTCGGGCGCACGGGCCGCTGGTTCGCCGTCGACCGCTGGGATGTCACCCCCGACCTCATCACGTTCGCGAAGGGGGTCAACTCCGGGTACGTGCCGCTCGGCGGGGTCGCGATCTCCGCCGCGATCGCCGAGACCTTCCGAGATCGCGCCTACCCCGGCGGGCTGACGTACTCGGGGCATCCGCTCGCGTGCGCGGCGGCCGTCGCGACGATCGGCGCGATGCGGGAGGAGGGGATGGTGGAGAATGCCGACCGCCTCGGCGCCGAGGTGATCGGACCGACCCTGCATGAGCTCGCGTCCCGGCATCCGTCCGTCGGCGATGTCCGCGGCATGGGCTGCTTCTGGGCCGTCGAACTCGTCCGCAACCGCGAGACGAAGGAGCCGCTGGCCGCGTACGGCGGGAGCTCGCCGGAGATGAACGAGGTCATCGCCGCGCTCAAGGCCGGCGGGGTCCTCCCGTTCGCGAACTTCAACCGCATCCACATCGTCCCGCCGCTCAACACCCCGGACGCCGAGGTGCGCGCGGGCCTCGCGGTGCTCGAAGAGGCGCTCAGCATCGCCGACCGGTACGTCGACTGACCTGAGATGACGGCCTGCGCCGGGGTGGCACGGTCGAGATCACGCGGAGCCGCCTCGGCGAGGTCATCGGGGGCACCCGGGCCGCTGCTCGGGGACGAGGTCGGCCGCCTCGGCGAGGTCGGGGCGACAACCTCCCTGGATGTGAAAGCTGATACAGTCGGACCGTTTGCTCTGCTGTTTCTCCAGTTGGGAGATGAACGCAGGGTGAACTGGGTGGCCAGGCGCTGAAAAGTGGGTGAAGTTCCGACTTCGGACGCTGTAGACTCGCACCTGGTTGAGCTCGCAGTCCGTCGGCTCGGCCGTCTCCCGTCCTCATAGTGTCTACATCCAAGGTCGCTGAGTGGAAATCTTCTTCGTTGTCGTGCTCGTCGTCGCACTGGCGCTCTTCTTCGACTTCACCAATGGCTTCCACGACACGGCCAATGCGATGGCGACGCCGATCGCCACCGGCGCGATCAAGCCGAAGGCCGCTGTCACCCTCGCCGCGATCCTCAATCTCATCGGGGCCTTCCTCTCCACCGAGGTGGCGAAGACGATCTCCGGCGGGATCATCAGAGAGGGTAACGGGGGAGTCCAGATCACTCCCGAGTTCATCCTCGCCGGCCTCATCGGCGCGATCATCTGGAACATGGCGACGTGGCGCTTCGGGCTGCCGTCCTCGTCGTCGCACGCGCTCTTCGGCGGTCTCATCGGCGCGGCCATCGTCGGCGCGGGCGTGAACTCCGTCGACTTCGGCGTCTTCCTCTCCAAGGTCGTCATCCCCGCGATCGCCGCCCCGCTCATCGCCGGCATCAGCGCCTACATGTGCACGCGCCTGGCCTACTACATCACGCGGCGCAACGGTGACGGCCAGACCGCGCACCGGGCGCCGTTCAAGTACGGGCAGATCTTCAGCTCCTCGCTCGTCGCGCTCGCCCACGGCACGAACGACGCGCAGAAGACGATGGGCGTCATCACCCTCGTCCTCATCTCCGCGAACCTGCAGGAAGGCGGCACCGGTCCGCAGTTCTGGGTCATCGTCACGTGTGCGTTCGCGATCGCCTTCGGCACGTACGTGGGCGGCTGGCGCATCATCGACACGCTCGGCACGAAGCTCACCACCGTCAAGCCCGCCCAGGGTCTGTCCGCCGAGACCTCGACGGCCGCGGCGATCCTCGCCTCCTCGCACCTCGGCTTCGCGCTGTCGACGACGCAGGTCGCCTCCGGGTCGGTGCTCGGGTCCGGGCTCGGTCGCAAGGGCGCCGACGTCCGCTGGTCGACGGCCGGGCGGATCGCCTCGGGGTGGCTGCTGACGATCCCGGCCGCCGGCATCGTCGGGGCCGCCGCCGCGGGCGTCGCGTACTTCGGTCTCTTCGGCGTCCTCGTCGACACGGCCGTGGCCGTCGCCGTCGTGCTGTGGATCTACCTCAGCTCGCGGCGGGCGAAGGAGACCGAGATCTCGAACTTCGACACCGTCGGCGAGGCGGTCAACGTCCGCGGTCGCAAGCGCAAACTTCGCCAGGACCGCAACCGCAAGCGCGCCGCGGCCAAGCGTGAGGCCCGCACCGAGGCGATGGAGAAGAAAGCGGCGGCGAAGCAGGCCCGCAAGGCGCAGGCACGACGCGGGAACGCAAGGAACGGCGGCCCGGGAAGCAATGGCGCGGGGAACGGCAGTGGCAGCGGTACCGGAGTCGGTGCTGACGGAGTCGGTGTCGGCGTGGCTGACGCAGGAGCGCGCGGCGCGGATCGAACCGACGGCACCGATGCCGCCGATCTGACCGGGGCTGATGCCATCGGCCGGGACGCTTCGAACGACAAGGGAGACGCGAAATGATCGAATGGAGCTCCTTCGCCGTCGTCGCCATTGCGACGTGGGTGTCCTCGCTCGTCGTCATCGGACTGTTCTCGACTGCCGTGCGCATGCGCGCCGTGCACATCGACCAGATCGCGGAGGGCCATCCCAACCCGCTGCTCAAGCTCGGCTACTGGGCGGTCTTCGGGGTCTGCGGCCTCCTCGTCCTCTACGGCGTCTATCTCATCGTCCCGGCACTCAGCGGAAGCTGAGCACACCGTCACCGAGGCGCCCCCGGCCGGGCCGCTGGCTCCTCAGAGGCCAAGTGCGCTCAGTTCGCCCACGCACGCCTCGCAACAGCACACACAACTAACAGCCGCACGCACAACCCACAGCGGCACGCACTGCTCGTGGCTCGCCACCTCCTCGGTGGAGCGCTGAATGCTCCCCGTGCAGGCGGTGTTCATCGAGCTCCGAGTGCGGGACATCAATACGCGACTTCCGCTCCCACTCCGCTTGCCACCCGCTCCGTTCGCCGCCGCAGCGAACCTCGGGTGAATGTGACGATCCCCCGACCACCTCGGCGGTGATCGGGGGATCTGTCGGTTCAGGCGACGGCGAGGCCGAAGCGCTCAGCCGACGGCGTCAGGAGCTCAGCCTCAGGCGAGGCCCAGGTGCTTGCGGAGCTTGTCGACCTCGGCGCGGAGTTCGGCGGGAACCGAATCGCCGAGTTCGGCGTACCATTCCTCGATCGAGGCGAGCTCGGTCTCCCACTCCTCGGGCTTGATCGCGAGCGCCTTGCGCAGCTGCTCCTCGGTGAAGTCGAGTCCTTCGGTGTCGAGGCCGCCTTCGGCCGGGGTGAAGCCGAGCGGGGACTCAGCGGCGTCGACGGTGCCATTGACACGTTCGAAGACCCACTTGAGCACGCGCGAGTTCTCCGAGAAGCCGGGCCACAAGAACGAGTTGTCGTCGTCGCGACGGAACCAGTTGACGTAGAAGATCTTCGGCAGCTTCGCTCCGTCGGTCTGGCCGATGTTGAGCCAGTGCTGGAGGTAGTCGCCGACGTTGTAGCCGATGAACGGCCGCATCGCCATGGGATCGCGGCGGACGACGCCGACAGCGCCGGTCGCGGCAGCGGTGGTCTCCGAGGAGAGCACCGAGCCCATGAACACGCCGTGGTTCCAGTCGCGGGTCTCGGTGACGAGCGGCATCGTCGTCTTGCGGCGTCCGCCGAAGAGGATCGCCGAGATCGGCACACCGTTGGGGTTCTGCCACTCGGGCGCGAGCGTGGGCACGTTCGAGATCGGGGTGCAGAAGCGCGAGTTCGGGTGGGCGGCCGGGGTCTCCGAGTCCGGAGTCCAGTCGTTGCCGCGCCAGTCGGTGAGGTGCGCGGGCTTCTCGTCGGTCTTGCCCTCCCACCACACGTCGCCGTCGTCGGTGAGCGCCACGTTCGTGAAGATGTTGCCGCCGGCCTCGATCGCGTGCATCGCGGTCGGGTTCGTCGAGTAGCCGGTGCCCGGCGCCACGCCGAAGAGACCGAACTCGGGGTTGACGGCGTAGAGCTGGCCGTCTTCACCGAAGCGCATCCAGGCGATGTCGTCGCCGAGGGTCTCGGCCTTCCAACCGGGAATCGTCGGCTCGATCATCGCGAGGTTCGTCTTGCCGCAGGCCGATGGGAACGCCGCGGCGATGTACTTGACCTCGCCTTCCGGGTTCGTCAGCTTGAGGATGAGCATGTGCTCGGCCAGCCAGCCCTCGTCGTGGGCGATCGCCGAGGCGATGCGCAGCGCGTAGCACTTCTTGCCGAGCAGCGCGTTGCCGCCGTAGCCGGAGCCGAACGACCAGATCGAGCGCTCCTCCGGGAAATGGGTGATGTACTTCGTCGAGTTGTTCGGCCAGGCGACGTCCTCCTCGCCCTCGGCGAGCGGGGCGCCGACGGAGTGGACGCACTCGACGAAGCCCGCGTCCTGCGCGTCGATCGCATCGAGGGCGTACTTGCCCGAGCGAGCCATGATGAGCATGGAGAGCACGACGTAGGGCGAATCGGTGACCTCGATGCCGAACATCGGCTGGTCCGCCTCGGCGAGGCCCATGACGAACGGGATGACGTACATCGTGCGTCCGCGCATCGAGCCCTCGAAGAGACCGTCCAACGTCTGCTTCATCTCGGCGGGGGCGACCCAGTTGTTGAGTGCGCCGGCATCCTTCTCATCGACCGAGCAGATGTAGGTGCGGTCCTCGACGCGGGCGACGTCCTCGGGGTCCGAGGCTGCGTAGTAGGAGTCCTTCGTGCCGGTGAGGGCCACGAGCGTCCCGGCGTCGACGAGCTGCTGCGTGATGAGGGCCTTCTGGCCCTCGGAGCCGTCGATCCAGACGATGTCGTCGGGGGTCGTGAGGTGGGCGATCCGGCTGACGAACGAGAGCACCTTCTCGTTCTTCGTCGGTGCGTTCTTCAGCTGGTCAGCGACGACGTCATGGTCGAGGACTGTCATGAGTGGTCTCCTGGTCGATCGGGGTTTGACGACATTGGGGAGGATGTCGAGCGGTGGTTACACAACCACGGTAGGGTGGCGGCAGAGGCGGACATCACCGGTTTTCGGCAACCGAAGATGTGCATTGGGCCACAAAGACGGGGTCGCTGACGTGAATGCATCATTTGACCGACGTGTTTTTGCATAGCAATGACGGATAGTTGCAGATCCTGACTTTCGTTGAAAATTGCATCACCGTTCACCTCGCCGAGGTTGTCCGCCCGCCCGTTTGTCCGGCGTTTCCCGCCGGTTGGGTCACTCGAGGGTCACGATTGCCAGCAGAATCGGTTCGCGGGGATCGACTGGTGTTCACAGGACGCTCGGCTCCGGGGATCCCGGGCGACGGCTCCCGCCGCTGCGCATCTCGAGCCCGGCGAAAACTGTGGCGAAGGGCACTGCCGGGGATTTGAGGTCGGGTGAACATCCTGTGTATAGTTGTTCGAGTTGCAGGGCGGAAGTCCGGTCGACATGCGCCACTAGCTCAACGGATAGAGCATCTGACTACGGATCAGAAGGTTGGGGGTTCGAATCCCTCGTGGCGCACCGCAGAAGGCCTCTCACCAGGAGAAAGATCCGGTGAGGGGCCTTCGTCGATTCCCTTGGCTGAAGCCGGATCAGCTCCATGGGGCGAACTCGATCAGCGGTTGCCCAGCAGCTAGATCGACGGCCAGGTCCTGAGCGACATGGAGGTGGAGTCACGGATGATGTGTTCACGGAGGCCGCATGAGTGACGTCGACAGCCCGGAATCCTCGAGGCAGGTTCCGGCGACACTCGCCTCGACAATCCCCGTCGGCTTCGCACTGCCGGTCGATATCCTCGAGTTCACCGGTCCGGACCCCGAACCGATCTGGCTCAATGAGGCCGGGGGAGTGACGGTGCGCTTCGACGGTGACACGGCGGGAGACGGCACCCGCCTCCGGTACCTCAAGCGCAACCCGTTGCCGAGCAGTGAGGATCTCGCGCTCGAGGGGGAGAAGCTCGAGTGGCTGACTGCCCGGCATCCCGCCCCGCGCGTCGTCGACTATGTCCGTCGAGGCGATGCCGAGTTCCTCATCACCGAGGCGATCCCCGGCGCCAACGCGGTCGCCGCCGTGAACACAGCGCGGGCGAACACCGCGATCGCGGCCATCGGCGAAGGCCTGCGCCGCCTTCACGAGCTGCCCGTCGACGACTGCCCGTGGACGTGGTCCGTCTCGGACCGACTGCAGACTGCCGAGGCCGAGCGGGCGAGCACTCTCGGCCCGGCCCCGGAGATCGACCGCCTCGTCGTCTGCCACGGCGACCCGTGTGCCCCGAACACCCTGCTCGATGCGACTGGCACGTTCGTCGGGCACGTCGATATGCAGCGCCTCGGCGTCGCCGACCGCTGGGCCGACCTCGCGGTGACGACGATGTCGTTCGGCTGGAACTACGACGAGTTCGACGAGGCGGTCTTCTGGGACGCCTACGGCATCGCCCCGGACGAGCCGAGGATCCGGTACTACCGCGAGCTGTGGGACGCGGAGTAGGTCTGCCGCACACCGAGGCGGTCAGCCCGGTCCGTGCCGCGTCTCCTCAGCTCTCCTCCCCGATCTTCACGGCGAGCACCGGCACCGGGGAGTCGAGCAGGAGGCGCTGACTCACCGATCCCATGAGGGCCTTGCCGACGCGGGACCGGCGCTTCATGCCGATGACGAGGCGGGAGACATCCGAGCGGTCGTCGAGTTCGTCGAGGACCGCCTCGGCGGGATCACGGTCACCCCTCCCGCGCCGGTCGACGAGTTCGTACGGCACCTCGGAGGCGTCGAGCGTCGTCGTGTCGAACGTCGACTGGATGCCGAGCGGGATGACGATGAGGCCGGTGTCGAAATGGCGGGCTTCGCTGATCGCCGCCGTCAACGCCGCCTCGGCGGTCTGGTTGTCGGGAACTGCCACCATGATGGCCATGGCTTCTCCTTCTGATCGGAGTGGGTCTGATCGGGGTGGGTGCGCCGGGCGGGGAGTACCGGCAGATCGTGTCTTCGCTCATTCTCGCCGAAGCGGCTCGGAACAGCACGTGGTCAACCGTCCGCGCGGAGGATGCGAAGGCCTCTGCCGGCGACGACGCCCGGGAAGAACTGGGCGTCGACACTCCAGCTCACTGCCCGTATTTTGTGCGGAACTCCTCCTCGAGGTCCTCGAGTGTCTTGTCCCGGGTCTCCGGCAGCATCGTGATGAGGAAGACGAGCGCGAGGACGCCGCAGCCTGCCAGCAGGAAGAACGTCGCAGAGATCCCCAGCGATGCCACGACCGGCGGGAAGAACTGAGCGACAGCGGCGTTGGCCATCCACAGTGCGAAGACGCAGATGCCCATCGCGAACGACCGGATCTTCAGCGGGAAGATCTCCGAGAGCATGAGCCAGGTCAGCGGCCCGATCGTCCCCTGCATTGAGAAGACGAAGAGAATGACGAATGCGAGGATCGCGTAGGCCTTGAACTGGCCTTCCGGGAGGAACGCGGCCGAGAGGCCGATGAGGATGTGGAAGAAGGTCGTCAGCATGAAGCCGCCGATGAGCATCTTCCGCCGAGGCAGCTTGTTGATGAGCAGAATGCCGACGGTGACGCCAATGACCGAGGCCAGCCCGTTGAGAGTATTCGCGACGATCGCGGCGTCAGCGGAGAATCCGGCGTCGGTGAGCAGCTGCGTGCCGTAATACATCACGGCATTGATGCCCGAGAACTGCGAGGCGACTCCGACCCCGACGCCGATGATGACGAGCCGCAGCACCCACTTCGAGGCGAGGTCGGAGAGACCGCCGGTCTTCGACTTCTCCTCCTCCTCGGCGAGCAGTTCGACCTCCTTCATCTCCGCCTCGGCGCGTTCGGTCGATCGCACTTGCTTGAGCACCTCGAAGGCCTGTTCGTCGCGGTGCTTCGAGATCAGCCAGCGTGGACTCTCCGGGAGGAAGAGCATGCCGATGAGCAGCGCGATCGCAGGGAGCACGGCGACGGCGAGCATGTAGCGCCAGACTCCGTCGTGCTCACCCCAGATGTTGAAGATGATCGCGTTGATGACGAAGGCTGCGAACTGACCGGAAACGATCATCACCTCATTGCGGGTGACGAGCGAACCGCGCTTCTCGAACGGAGAGAGCTCAGCGAGATAGACGGGCACTGTCGTCGATGCCGCCCCGACGGCGAGTCCGAGAACGAACCGGGCACCGGCGAGGAACTCCCACGTCGGTGCGAGCGCGCACGCCAGCGTGCCGACGATGAAGAAGAACGAGAGCAGCAGGATGTTCGAGCGTCGGCCGAAGGCGTCGGAGAGCCGGCCGCCGATGATCGCACCGAAGGCCGCGCCGATCGTGAGGAAGCTGACGACGAGACCCTCGGTGCGCGGGGTCAGCCCGAAGTCCTGGGTGAGCGGCTCGAGGGCGCCGTTGACGACACCCGTGTCGTAGCCGAAGAGCAGGCCGCCGAACGTCGCGACGACGGCGATGATGCCCAGTCGCGAGGTGTGCGGCCCCTTCGTGTCCGGGGGCAGGTCCACCAGGGATTTCTGTTGTCCGCTCATGGCGATCACTCTCCTTCGAATGACGTGCGTCCCGGCGCCCGTGCGGCGCCGTGCCTGGATTCGAGCAATGGTTGGGGACGGAACCGCGGATGCGGTCCCGCAGGGAACAGGGCTGATGGGGTCAGGTGGTGCGTGGTCGGATGGTCAGCGCCGAGGCTGCGGCGGGTAGCCCGAGGCGATCAGGTGGTGCGTGCGGTCGTCAGTCGGCATCGCCTCCGTGCCGGGCGACGAGGTCGTCGATCGTCGTCTTCTGGTACCGGGTGACCGCGTCGTTGTTCTCGTTCTCCCCGAAGACGTTGGAGACGATGAGCGCATCGGGCCGGTCGAGGAACCCGGACTCGCCGAGGCGGCTGAAGAGGGCCTCGAAATCGACGTCCCCGTCGCCGACCTTGAGGTGCTGGTGCACCCGCGCCGAGGTGGTCGGCGGGTTCGCGATGTATCGCAGCCCGTGTGAGGCCCGGTGGTCGAAGGCGTCGGAGATGTAGACGGCCCGCAGGCGATCGCCGAGTTCGGGAACGAGGGTGTCGAGGCAGTCGCCGTAGTGGAAGGTGTGCGGGGCGACGTAGACGAAGCCGATCGCGTCCGAGTCGAGGCCGCGCAGCACCCGCCACGCCTCGTGCCCGTCCTCGACGAAGTCGTCGGGGTGCGGATCGAAGTTGAGTCTGAGCCCCTCCCGCTCGATGACGGGCAGGATCTCATCCATCGATCGGTAGAACGACTCCTCGGACTCCTCGAAGGACTCGGGGCGGCCGCTGAATTCGGTGTTGATCGTCTCCACCCCGAGGTCGACGGCGATCTCGATGACCCGGAGGAAGTTCCTCACCGCGGCATCCCTCTTCGCCTCATCCGGCCAGGCGATCCGCTGCACCGGCAGCAGGGCGGGGACCGTGATGCCGGCGGCGTCGACGCTGCGAGCGAACCGGGCGATGAGGTCGCGGTCCATCTTCGGGTAGCGGAAGTGCGTCGCGAAGTCCGGATGCGGGGTCAGCTGCATGTGCTCGAACCCGAGGTCGGCGGTCGCGGCCGCGAAGTCGAGCAGCCGGTGCGTGTGGTGCAACGGGGTGGGGTCGTAGGCGAGCTTCATGATCGGCTCCTCACGCGTAGAACGCGGGCATCTCGGGGACATCGAGGGGGCGCCTGCCCGCCCCGCCCAGGGAGGCGACGCCTTCCTGGCACGCGACGGCGACGCGGTAGCCGTCCCACGCGGAGGGTCCGGCGATCTCCCCGCGGCGGGCGGCATCGACCCAGGCCTGGACCTGCGCGTCGTAGGCAGTCGCGAAACGGGTGGTGAAATCGGCGTGCTCGCCCATCGTGAACCGACGGTCGGACCACCGCTGCAGGCCGGTGGGCTCACCGATCCGCGCGATTCCCGACTCGAAGACCGCCTCGGTGGTCACCTGGTAGCCGAACTGCACGCTGACGTTCATCTCGAGGTCGACGAGGACGCCGTTCTCCAGCTCCATGAGCACGAGGATCGGTTCCCGCAGTCGGTCCGGGGTGAGCCGGTTCCGGCGGGCGAAGCGGACCTCGACGGCAGCGATGGGGGAGCCGGCGAGCCACGGGACGATGTCGAATTCGTGGACGACGGAGTCGGTGATGAGCGACTCCTGCTGGTACGAGTCCGGCACTGCCGGATTGCGGTGGGCGCACCGGAGCATGAGCAGCTCGCCGCTGTCCCCGGAGGTCACCAGCTCGCGCAGCTGCCGGTACTCGGGGTCGAAGCGGCGCATGAAGCCGACCTGGATGAGCTTCTTCCCGCCCGCCTGCTCGGCTTCGAGAACCCGCCACGAGGATTCCGGGTCCGGCGTCAGCGGCTTCTCGCACAGGGTGGGCAGCCCCGCCTCGATGGCGGGCAGGAGGACGGCCTCGTGGAGGAATCCGGGGGTGGCGACGAGGAGTCCGTCGACGGCGCCGGCGGCGATCGCATCCTCGACGCGGGAGAAGGCCTGCGCTCCGGGGGCGTTGGCGACAGCGGCCTGCGCTCGCCCCTCATCGGGTTCGATGACGGCCGAGACCGTCGCCCCGCTGATCGTGTGCGTGAGGCGCTTGACGTGGTCGGCGCCCATCATCCCGGCGCCGACGACTCCGACGCGGAAGTCGGCAGTGGGGTCGAACTGTGCCATGGTGGGGTTCTCCTTGAGTTCGGTCGGGTCGTCTGCTGCGGTGCAGAGTCGTGGGTCGGCTCAGCGGTCGGTGACCGCGGCCGGGGTGGAGGTGAGGATCGTCGAGAGCGTGCGCTCGGCGATCGGGAACGGGGCGTCGACGCTGCATCCGAACATGTCCTGTTCGACGATCGCGAAGGTGTCCGGAGCCAGCCCGGCGATCGCCTCGATGATCGGATCGAGCGGAGGGATGCCCTGGTTCGGTTCGACCATGATCCCGTCGGCGACCGCCTCGGCGAACGGGGTGTCGGACTTGAGGACATCGAAGATCTTCACCGGGTCGACCTGTTTGAGGTGGAGGTAGCCGATCCGCGAGGGATGGTCGGCGATGAGCTTGAGGTTGTCCCCGCCGTAGTAGGAGAAGTGCCCGGTGTCGAGGCAGAGGTTCGTGTACGCCTCATCGGTGAGTTCGAGGAACCGCTCGACCTCCGAATGGGTGCCGACGTGGGAGTCGGCATGGGAATGGAACTGCTGGTGGAGGCCGAACTCCTCCTCCAGAGCCTTCCCGAGGCGGTCATGGCCGGCCGCCAGACGCGTCCAGCCCTCGGTGTCGAGGGTGCGCGGTTCGAGGACTTCGCTCGTGGCGTCGGAGCGCCACAGGTCGGGGATGACGACGATGTGCTCGCCGCCGAGCTCCTGCGTCAGCGCCGCGATCTTCTCGACCTGCGCCCACGCGCGACCCCACTGGTCGTCGGTCTTGTGGAAGCCGGTGAAGACGGTGCCGCCGGAGAGCTTGAGTCCGCGGGAGTCGAGTTCCTCGCCCAGTCGGCCGGGGTCGGTGGGGAGGTAGCCGTAGGGTCCGAGCTCGATCCACGTGTAGCCGGCCGCGGCGACCTCGTCGAGGAAGCGCTGCCACGGCACCTGGCCGGGATGGTCGGGGAACCACACGCCCCACGAGTCCGGGGCCGTGCCGATGCGCAGGGTCTGGGCGCGGGGCGAGGAATCGGCGGGTGACTGCGTCGTCGTGGTCATGTCAGTGGTCCTTCGGGTGCGGGTCGGGTCGGTGGTCGGCGTGCTCATCGTCGCAGCGGGGTTTGCCGCAGCGGTGGTCGCGGTCACAGCAGCGGCCTCTGCTTCTTCACGGCGATCTCGTACTCCTCGCGTGCGGCCTGCGTGTCCGACATCGTCGAGGTCTCGGCGACGGGGACGTCCCACCAGCCCTCACCGTCGGGGGCGTAGACGAGCGGGTCGGAGTCGATGTGGATGAGCGTCGAGGTCGGTGCCTCACGGGCGGCGGCGACCGCCTCGGCGAGTCGGGTGCTCGCGTCCGGGCCCGGCGCGATCTCGACGACGTCGATCCCGTAGGACCGGGCGTTGGCGGCGAGATCGACGGGGAGGACCTCGTCGGTGCGGAAGTCGGTCGCCTCGGCGTCGTACTTCCGGTACCACGTCCCGAACCGGGGCGCGCCCACGGTCTCGGAGAGGTGCCCGATCGAGGCGTAGCCGTGGTTCTGGACGAGGACGACGATGAGCTTGAGGCCCTCGGCGACGGCGGTGACGAGTTCGGTGTGGAGCATGAGGTAGGAGCCGTCGCCGACCATGACGATCGCGTTGCGGTCCGCGGCCTCGACGACGCTGCCGTCGGGTGGGACCGCGCTGTCGTCGTCGCCTGTCGCGGCGATGAGCGCATCGGCGGCGTCGATCGCGCGCCGCACCCCGAGCCCGCCGGCGATCTCGTAGCCCATACACGAGAACGCGTATTCGACGTGGTAGCCGAGCGGATCGCGGGTGCGCCAGAGTTTCTGCAGGTCACCGGGCAGGGAGCCGGCGGCCTGGATGACGACGTCGCGGGGGCCGGCGGCGCGATTCACCGCGCCGATGATCTCCGCCTGGCCCGGCAGTGCGGCCTGCGTCGGTGCCACTGCGGCGTCGACCGTCGCCGTCCACACATCGCGTTCGGTCTCGATCCGACGGCGCAGCTCCGTGCTCACCCGATGATCGCCGAGGTGCTCGCGCAGACCGCGGATGCCCTCCCTGGCATCGGCGACGATGGGGAAGCGGCTGCCGTGCTTGAACGCGTCGAAGCCGGCGACGTTGAGGTTGACGAAGCGGACGTCGGGGTGGCCGAACACCGTGCGGCTGGCCGTCGTGAAGTCGCTGTAGCGGGTGCCGATGCCGATGACGACGTCGGCCTCGGCGGCGATCCGATTAGCGGCCGTCGATCCCGTCGCCCCGATCCCGCCGAGATTGAGCGGATGGTTCCAGTCGAGCACCCCACCGCCGGCCTGCGTCGTGGCCACGGGGATGCCCGTTGCCTCGGCGAAGGTGCGCAGCTCGTCCTCGGCGCCGGAGTAGAGGACGCCGCCGCCGGCGATGATGAGTGGGGTCCTCGCCTCCTCGATCGCCGCGACCGCGCGGGTGAGCGGCCCCCACTCCGGCAGCGGCCGGCGCAGATGCCAGTCGCGTTCGGCGAGGAACTCCTCGGGGACCTCGAGGGTCTCGGCCTGGACGTCCTCGGGCAGGGCGATCGTCACCGCACCGGTCTCCGCCGGGTCGGTGAGCACGCGCATCGCGGCCAGCGCGATCGAGAAGAGCTGCTCGGGCCGGTCGACCCGGTCGAAGAACCGCGACAGCGGCCGGAACGCGTCGGTGACCTGCAGTGATGTGTCGTGGGGGTGTTCGAGCTGCTGGAGCACGGGATCGGCCACCCGCGTGGCGAACGTGTCGGAGGGCAGGAGGAGTGCGGGCATCCGGTTCGCGGTCGCCAGGGCCGCACCCGTGAGCATGTTCGCGGCCCCCGGTCCGACCGAGGCCGCCGAGGCGAAGGTCGACCGGCGCCGATTCATCCGCGCGAAGCCGACGGACTCGTGGACCATCGCCTGTTCGTTGCGGGCCTGGTGGTAGGGCATCGCCCCGGGTTCGTCGTGGGCGAGCTGGCGCAGCGCCTGCCCGATGCCGGCGACGTTGCCGTGGCCGAAGATCCCGAAGGTGCCCGCGATCGTCCGCTGCCGGATGTCCCCGTCGACGGTGTACTGGCGGGAGAGGAAGGTCATCAGCGCTTGGGCGACCGTCATCGTCGTGGCCATCTCAGTTCTCCTCCGTCGCATCTGCAGTCTCACGCCCATAGGGCAGCCGGTTGTCGAACTCCTGGCCCTCCCACTGCTCCCGCACCCAGCCGTGCGCCGGATCGTCGGTGATGAGCCACACGCGTTCGGGGTCGGGGCCGGCCATGACGTTGAGGTAGTAGTTGTCGTATCCGGGGGCGGCCGCGAGCGGTCCGTGATAGCCGAAAGGGACGAGGGCGACGTCGCCGGTGCGCACGATCGCCGAGGTCTCGATCTCCCCGGCCGGTGACGAATACGTCGTGAAGAGGGCGAACGGATCGGCGGTTGCGGGCGCGTCGACACCGCGGGAGACGGCCGTCTCGAAGTAGTAGATCTCCTCGAGGCGGGACTCCTCCCCGGCGATCGCCTCGTCGTGCTTGTGGGGCGGGAAGGACGACCAGTTCTCCGCGGGCGTGATGACCTCGCACGCGATGATCTTCACGCAGTCGAGCCCCGCGGGGGTCGCGAAGTTGTGGACCTGGCGGCTCGAGCGGCCCGCACCGCGGAGTTCGACGGGGACCTCGGCGGCGGAGAGGAACTGGACCGGGCGGGTCTCCGTCGTCGGGGCCTCGCAGACCGCGAGGCGACCGACCCCGTGCAGGCTCGCCGAGGTGCCCGTGGGCAGATAGAGACAGTCGGCGGGACCCTGGAACACCGAGGGCCGGCCGGTCAGGGTCTGCTCTCCGGTCGTGCCGTCGGTCAGCGTGTAGTCGACGGTGAACGCCTCCCCGCTCAGCGGAACGATGACGCGTTCGACCGCCTCGGCGGGCAAGTCGACCTTGTCAGCGCGGTCCCCGCCGGCAGTGGGCCCGTCGCTTCCAGCGGTCTCCCCGCTGTCGGCGTTCTCCGTGGGAACGGGACCGCCGAGGTCGGCGATCTTCAGCCCCGTGTGCGCCCAGCCCTCGAGCGTCGCGTCGACGACGGATTCGAAGCCGTCACGGGTGAGTGTTCCGCGGGGGTGGAACCATTCGTTGGTCATGCTGTGGCCCTCTCGGATCCGTGGACGAGTGCGGCGGCGCGGTCGACGGCCCCGGCGACGTCGCCGTCGGCGGGGTAGACGATCGAGCGGCCGATGACGAGGCCGCGCACTCCGGGCAGTGCGAGCGCTGCCTCCCAGCGGCGGAACGTCGCCTCCGGGTCGGTCGAGCGCTCGCCGCCGAGGAGGAGGGTCGGCAGGGTCGTCGCGGCGAGGACGCGTTCCATGTCGTCGACGACGGGGATCTTCAGCCAGGTGTGCGCCGAGGTGGTGCCGAGTCCCTGGGCGATGCCGATCGAGGTGATGACGGCTTCGGGGGTGAGGAGGTTGCGGACCTTCCCGTCGACCCATTCGCTGAGGAAGGGCTCGAGCATCACGGGGATGTCGTGCTCCGCGCACGCGTTGATGGCGCGGGCGTTGGCCTCGAGCGCCGAGGCGGTCGCCGGGTCGCCGAGGCTGATGCGCAGCAGCGTCTTCGCGAGATCGATGCCGTCGCGGGCCATGCCGGCGGCGGTGTGGCCGGTGAAGCGGTCGTCGATCTCGAAGCCGGAGCCGGCGAGCCCACCGCGGTTCATCGACCCGACGGCGAGCCGGTTCTCGAGGCAGCCGAGGAACGCGAGGTCATCGAGGATGTCGGGGGTGGCGAGGACGCCGTCGACGCCGGGGCGGGCCAGTGCCGTCGCGAGCCGCTCGAGGAGGTCCGCGCGGTCGGCCATAGCGAGCGGATCGTCGCCGACCTTGTTCGCCCCGCGGGCGGGATGGTCGGCGGCGACGATGAAGAGGCGGGAGTCGCTGCCGCCGATCGGACGCCGCGTCCGGGCCGACCAAGCGGCGGAGATCGCGCCCGGATCGTCGAAGCGGGCATCGCGGAGGCGGGCGAGCGCGGCGGGGGAGAGGGTGGAGGTCGGCATCAGCGGTCCTTCGATGTCGCGGCGACGGGGGTTGTGGTGTCATTCGCCGAGGCGGTCGGGGGTGTTCCGATGACCTCGGTGACCTCGATGGTCGTGGGCATCGCGGTCGAGCATTCGCGGCGGGTCGCGACGATGGCTCCGGCGACGTTGGCGAAGCGCAGGAGGTAGTCGAGTTCCCACCCGGCGAGCAGCCCGAAGCACAGCGCACCGCCGAATCCGTCCCCGGCGCCGAGGCCGTTGACGACGTCGACGGGGTAGGGCGGGACTTCGACGCGCTCGGTCGCGGTCTTCGCGAGCACCCCCTTGGGGCCCTGCTTGACGATCGCGAGTTCGATGCCGCGTGCGAGCAGGGCGTCGGCGGCGCGGTCGGGATCGGTCTCGCCAACGGCGATCTCGCACTCCTCGCGGTTGCCCACGGCCACGGTGACGTGCTCGAGGGCACGGCCCACCTCGGCGGTGGCGGTGGCCGGATCGGACCAGAACATCGGGCGGTAGTCGAGGTCGAGGATCGTGTGCTCGGCCCGGTTCCGCGCCTGCCACGCGGCGTGGTGGGCCGTCCGGCTCGGTTCGCGGCTGAGCCCGGTGACGGTGGCCCAGAAGATCCGTGCCTGCGCGATCGCCGCGAGGTCGAGGTCGGCCTCGGTGATCGTGAGGTCGGGGGCGATCGGATCGCGGTAGAAGTAGAGCGGGAAGTCATCGGGCGGGAAGATCTCGCAGAACGTCACCGGAGTGTTGTGCTCGGCATCGGTGCCGACGAAGCGCTTGTCGACGCCGAGGCGGGCGAGCTCGGCCTTGAGGTAGCGCCCGAAGGGGTCGTCGCCGGTCGCGGTGATGACGGCCGAGTCGAGTCCGTACCGGGCCGCGGCGACGGCGACGTTCGAGGCCGAACCGCCGAGGTATTTGCCGAAGGTCGCGACCTCGGCGAGGCCGACACCGTCCTGGAGAGGGTAGATGTCGACGCCGATCCGGCCCATGCTGACAAGGTCGAAGGGCGCGGTTGAGCCGGTGGTGGTCTGCGGCTCCGAGGAGGGTGCCTGGGGCATGGACTTTCCGTTCCTTCCGTGCGGCGGCGTTGCCGTGAGTCCGTGGTCTGACGCAGTCCGAGCGGATGCTCAATCTTTGTCAGGACAAACTATTTGTCATGACAATATCACTCTTGGAGGTCTGCGTCACCCCTTTTTCTCTCGCGGATCTCCTCGGCGACGCTGACCAGGGGATGGACGTCCGTCGGCCACGACGAGGGTGGCGGCGTGGCACATCGCGCCGGGGCAGATCGCCGTGGCGGAGACGGGGCCAGCGCTCCGGTGCAGTTGCCGGGGGAGTCGCACCGACGACAGCTGCGCAGGCCGGGTCACCGGGCGACGAGCGTCGTCTCGAACGAGTAGAGGTCGGGCCGGTAGCAGTGGTCTCCCCATTCGATGATCGCCCCGGAGTTGTCGAGCGCGGTCCGCTGCATCGTCAGCAGCGGCGCCTCGGCGGGGGTGTCGAGGAGATCGGCTTCGTCGGGGGCGGCGGCACGCGCGCCGATGCGCTGGTGGGCGACGGAGAAGACGACCCCGCGTGCCCGCAGCGTCTCATAGAGCCCGGTGGTGACGAGTTCGCCCGCCGTGATGTCGGCGAACGGCTCCGGCAGGATGTTGTGGAGGAGGGCGAGCGGAGTCGCCCCGATGAGCCGCAGCCGGCGCAGATGCAGCGTCGGTGCTCCCTCGGCGACGCCGAGGTGGTCGGCGGTGTCGCGGTCGGCGGCCATGACCTGGTGGGAGAGCACCGTCGTCGCCGGCTTGTTGCCCGACTTCTCGAGGTCCTCGTTGAGGCTCGTGAGATCGACGGCGCGGGCGACAGGCCGCTGAAGGACCTGTGTGCCGACGCCGCGGCGGCGCACGAGCATCCCCTTGTCGACGAGGTCCTGGATCGCCTGGCGGATCGTCGGCCGGGACAAGCCGAGGCGCTTGGCCATCGACACCTCGTTCTCCAGCCGCGTGCCGGCGGCGAGATCGCCGGCGGCGATCGCGGCTTCGAGCCGACGGGCGATCTGGACGTAGAGAGGCGTCGCACCGCTCGCACGGTCGAGAGGACCGAAGAACTCCTCGGTGAGTTCGATCTCGGGTGCACGCGCCATGTTCTCTCCTTGCTCTCTCCCCGAGCTTACCGGGCGCAGACGCCCACTCGACCGCCTCGGCGCACCTGACCCTCCGGCGCACTCACTGCACGTGATCGCGGGCGGTCAGCAGCACCTCGGCGGCGGTGTCGAGTCCTTCGATCCGGCCGAGGTCCTCGTCCTCGTGTTCGATGTGCACGGCCATGTCCGGATCGACGGCGTGGAGGGCCGCGACGAACCGATCCCAGAACGCCTGGTCGTGGCCGCGGCCGAGCGCGACGAAGTCCCACGCGGACTCCGCGGGCCACCTGCTGATCGTCGCATCCCCGCGGATCCGGGTGATCCGGTCGCCGCTGAAGCGGGTGTGGCGGTCGTCAAGGACGCCGTGGATCGCGGCGGCCGGATTGATCCGTACGTCCTTGGCCGCGGCATGGACGACCCGGTCGCCGAGGTGGTCGATCGCGGCGAGCGGATCGATGCCCTGCCAGAAGAGGTGGGAGGGGTCCATCTCCGCGCCGATGCTCTCCGCGTCCGCAGCATCGATGAGGCGTTCGAGGGTCGCGGGATTGAAGACGAGGTTGTGCGGGTGCATCTCGATGGCGATCCTCACCCCGTGGTCGGCGGCGAGGCGGTCGAGGTCGCGCCACACCGGGACCGCGCGGGCCCACTGGTCGTCGAGGATGTCGAGGAGGGAGGACTCCCAGGGATTGACGATCCAGGTGGGGACGGCCGCCTCGGCGCCGGCACCGGGAAGACCGGACATCGTCACGACACGGGTCTGGCCGAGCCGGTGCGCGACGCGGATGGCGCGGTCGATGTCGGCAAGGGTCGGCGGGCCGATGTGGGGATCCGGGTGGAGGGGATTGCCGTTGGCGTTGAGGCCCGCGAGCTCGACTCCCGCCTCGGCGAAGATGCCGAGGTAGTCGTCGCGGGCGGTGTCGGAGGTCAGTATCTCATCGATCGTCGGCATGTGGACGGGTGGGAGGAAGCCGCCGACGTTGATCTCCGCGGCGTCGAGCCCGAGGTCGCGGATGACGGCGAGCGCCTCGGGCAGCGGACGATCGTGGAGGATCGCGGTGTAGACGCCGAACTTCACGTCGGCACCTCCTCGCGGGCGCCCGCGTGTGCCGCGGAGGCGATGACGGCGTCGCGCACGGCCAGGGCGTGGAGGCCCTCGGCGAAGGTCGCGCAGCGGGGGAGGGAGTCGGCGGCGGGTCGTCCGCCGACCTCCTGGAGGAAGGAGCGGGCCTGGAAGACGAAGCCGTCGTTCTGGCCGATGCCGATGCCGGGCGCCGCCATCGGCAGGCCGTCGGCGATGTAGGGGTGGGCCGGGCCGAGCTGGACCGTCGTCAGTCCGTCGCGCAGCGGGTCGCCGCTCGTCGTGCCGAGGTCGATCGAGCCGGGTGAGCGCATGTCGAAGCGGGCCGAGCCGTTCTCGCAGAAGACCTCGACGGCCAGCGTGTTCGGGTGGCCGGCCGAGATGCGCGAGACCTGGATCGTGCCCGACCCGGTGGGGAACTCGACGCCGAATCCGGCGTAGTCGTCGTTCGTCACCGGCTCGTACTCATCGCTGACCTCGACGTGGTCATGGCCGATGACGTGACCGAGCGGCAGCGGGCGTTCGGTGATCGCGGTGTGGAACCGGCCGCCGGAGACCGCGAGGATCGGGCCGGCGATGAATTCGACGGTGTCGGTGAGGTGGCTGCCGAGGTCGGCGAGTGCCCCGGTGCCCATGTCGCCGGTGTAGCGCCAGCTCATCGGGGCCAGCGGTGAGCACGCGTAGTCGGTCCAGTAGTGGGCGTCGATGTGGTGGACGGGGCCGAGGGTGCCGTCGGCGACGAGGTCGGCGATCGCGGCGATCCCGGGCGCGCGGCGGAAGGTGAAGCCGAGGCGCGCGATCGTCGGTGCGGCCTCAGCGGCGGCGACCATCGCCTCGGCGTCGGGAATGGTGTCGGTCAGCGGCTTCTCGCACAGGACGTTCTTGCCGGCGGCGAGCAGAGCCTCGACGAGCTCACGGTGGAGGGAGTTCGCGACGACGACGCTGACGATGTCGATGTCATCGGCGTCGACGATGGTGCGCCAGTCGGTGTCATAGCGCTCGTAGCCGAAGTGGGCGGCGGCCGCCTCGGCGACCTCCGGGACCATGTCGCACACGGAGACGAGCCGGACCGGGGGAGTGGTTTCGCTGGGGGCTGCGCGCCAGGCGGCGGCGTGGGCGCGACCAGCCATGCCTGCGCCGATGACGGCGACGCCGAGTGGGTTGACCATGACTTCTCCTTCGAAGACCGAGGTGGACATCTCCACCCTAGCGAGATATTTGTCCGGTCAAAAGAGTTTCATGAGATCAATTTGTCCAGACAATTGATTGACGGCCGATTGAGACGCGATCGGGTCCCGGGTTCCCAGGAGACTCCCCGGTAACAGCGTCAAGTCCCGTTGTATTCTCGCAATGGGCCGTCGGCCCGGCACGTCCCATCAATGGTGGGAAGACGCTGGTCAGAGGCGTCTTTCACGAACCGAGGAGTACACATGTCAGAGAAGCCTGCTGTCGTCCTGGTCCATGGATTCTGGGGAGGTGCCGCCCACTGGGCCGATGTCATCGTCGAGCTGAGCAAGCGGGGCTACACCGATCTCCACGCGGTCGAGAACCCCCTCACCTCGCTCGGCGATGATGCCGAGCGCACGCGGAAGATGGTCGCCCAGATCGACGGCCCGGTCATCCTCGTCGGCCACTCCTACGGCGGTGCCGTCATCACCGAGATGGGCGACCAGTCCAACGTCCTCGGCCTCGTCTACATCGCCGCATTCGCCCCCGATGCCGGGGAGAGCCCCGGTGGGATCACCCAGGAGATGCCGCCCGAGGGTGCTGCGAGCATCGCCCCCGACTCCGACGGCTACCTCTGGATCGCGCAGGACAAGTACCACGAGAGCTTCTGCCAGGACCTCGGCGACGAGCAGGCCCTCGTCATGGCGGTGACGCAGAAGGCGCCGCTGGGATCGACGTTTGAGGACATGATCACGGCCCCGGCGTGGAAGGCGAAGCCGACGTGGTACCAGGTCTCGACGCAGGACCGGATGATCGCCCCGGACAACGAGCGCCGAATGGCCGAGCGGATGCAGCCGCAGAAGACGATCGAGCTCGACGCCAGCCACGCCTCTTTGGCCTCGCAGCCGAAGGCCGTCGCCGACCTCATCGACGAGGCCGCGACGACGATGATGGCGTAGGGCCGCCCCAGGCACCGCAGTCGCCCGGTGATCGGCTGCCCGGTGGTCGGCTGGTGTCGGTCGCCCGATGATCGGGTGGGGTCGCAGTCAGCGGTCCGCACCGCTCGGATCGCCGCGTGACCCGACGTGCTGCCTGACACGACGCCCCCGAGGGGGATCCGGCTCGAGATTCGTCGTGATGTCGAGTCGGATCCCCCGCGGGGGCGTCGGTGTGTCGGTGCGGGCGCTCTCGCCCGGTGACCTCAGTTCGGGGTGACCTCAGTCTGGGGCGGGCGCACTCCGTGCCGGGCTCGGTCCGGGGCGGGCTCAGTCCGTGCCGGTGTCGAACGCGGCGGAGAGGCCTGAACGGTCGGTCGCGGCATCGACGTCGACCGGGGAGCTCGCGATCTCCTCGGCGCCACCGGCCTCGAGAGAGCCGACGAGCTCCGAGGTCGGGCCGGAGACGATGCCCATCGCCGCGTACTGCTCGAGGCGGGCACGGGAGTCGGCGATGTCGAGGTTGCGCATCGTCATCTGCCCGATCCGGTCCTCAGGGCCGAACGCGGCGTCGCCGACGCGCTCCATCGACAGTTTCTCCGGGTGGTAGGACAGGTTGGGGCCCTCGGTATTGACGATCGTGTAGTCGTCACCGCGGCGCAGGCGCAGGGTGACCTCGCCCGTGATCGCCGAGGCGACCCACCGCTGCATGGATTCGCGGAGCATGAGCGACTGCGGGTCGAGCCAGCGGCCTTCGTACATCCGGCGGCCGAGGCGGCGCCCCTCCTCGTGGTAGAGGGCGATCGTGTCCTCGTTGTGGATCGCGTTGAGCAGGCGCTCGTACGTGATGTGGAGCAGCGCCATGCCCGGGGCTTCGTAGATGCCGCGCGACTTCGCCTCGATGATCCGGTTCTCGATCTGGTCGGAGACGCCGAGGCCGTGCCGGCCGCCGATCTCGTTGGCCTTGTAGACGAGGGCAACGGGGTCGTCGAAGACCTCGCCGTTGATCGCCACGGGCCGCCCGGCTTCGAAGCGGACCGAGACCTCTTCGGTCTCAACCTCGACGTCGTCGCGCCAGGCGGCGACGCCCATGATCGGTTCGACGATGTCGAGTCCGGCGTCGAGGAACTCGAGGCTCTTCGCCTCATGCGTCGCGCCCCAGATGTTCGCGTCCGTCGAGTACGCCTTCTCCGCGGAGTCGCGGTACGGGTAGCCGTGGGCGACGAGCCATTCGCTCATCTCCTGCCGCCCGCCGAGCTCCTCGACGAACGTCGAGTCGAGCCACGGCTTGTAGATGCGCAGCTTCGGGTTGGCCATGAGGCCGTAGCGGTAGAACCGCTCGATGTCGTTGCCCTTGTAGGTCGAGCCGTCGCCCCAGATGTCGACGCCGTCCTCCTTCATGGCGCGCACGAGCATCGTGCCGGTCACGGCCCGGCCCAGCGGCGTCGTGTTGAAGTAGGTCTTCCCGCCCGAGCGGACGTTGAACGCACCGCACTGTAGGGCGACGAAGCCCTCTTCGACGAGGAGGCGCTTGGCGTCGACGAAGCGCGCGATCTCCGCCCCGTACTCCTTCGCCCGCGCGGTCACGCCGTCGAGGTCGGGCTCGTCGTACTGGCCGATGTCGGCGGTGTACGTGCACGGGATCGCGCCCTTGTCGCGCATCCAGGCGACCGCGCACGAGGTGTCCAGGCCACCGGAGAAGGCGATGCCGACGTATTCGCCGACGGGCAGAGTTGAGAGAACTTTCGACATGGTCATCACTGTATCTCTCCGACGCCACCCATGTCGAATTGTTATGCAGAGCTATGTATTTTTATGTGCCAGCGCCGAGGTGGCCCGCCGTTCCGCTGCCCGCGGCCCGCCGTTCCGTTGCCCGCGGCCTGCCGTTCCGCACGACGTTGCTAGGGCGACACACCCCTCGTGTCGGCGAAAAGTGGTTTTGCCGACGCCTAGTTGTCGGGCATTTTCACTTTTGACCCGCAATGTCGCCGCCCGTTCGACTTCTCGCCCGCGGAAGTGCGTTTCGCACGCACCCGCACTTCTCGCCACCGAGGCAGCGCGCGGCACCCTTCCGGCCGGTGAGGCTCGGGGCGGCACACCCTACGTGTCGGCGAAAAGTGGTTTTGCCGACGCCTAGTTGTCGGGCAATTCCACTTTTGGCCCGCAGTGCCGCCGCACCGCCAGACTTCTCGCACGCGGGAGTGCGTTTCGCGCGCACCTGCACTTTTCGCCGTCGAGGCAGCGCGCGGTGCCCTTCCGGCCGGTGCGGCGCGGCCGGGTCAGCGCGCGACGCCCGTCCGGCCGGTGAGGCGCGGCAGGGTCAGCGGCGCTGGTGGGATCGGATCGCCTCGGCGACGGCGATGGCATCGTCCTGCGGGGCGTCGGACTTCCGATCCGGTCGCGCGATGAACAGGTAGAGGAACCCGGCGGCGAGGACGACGACGAGCCCGATGAGGACGATGTAGTCGGAGAAGAACGCGCCGGTATCGCCGGGCATCGCGAGGAGGATCATCGCGAAGATGCCGTACGCGAGTGCGAGCACGTTGACGATGGCGCCCCACGCCCCCAGCGACCACGGCCCGGCCGGCTTCCACCCCTTGGCCCGCTGCCGCAGGGAGGCGAGGACGACCATCTGGAACGCGAGGTAGATGCCGAGGATCGCGAACGACGTGACGGCGACGAGGATGCCGTCGTTGAACCAGATGAGCACGCAGATGAGCGCCGGTGCCGTGCAGGCGACGATGAGGGCGTTGCGGGGGACCTTCGTGCCCTCGGTGACCTTCGAGAGCCACCGGTGGCCGGGCATCATCCCGTCGCGGGCGAAGCTGAAGATGAGGCGCGAGGCGGCGGCCTGGAGGCTGAGCACGCAGGAGATGAACGCGAGGATCGCGATGAGGAGGAAGAGCTTCGCGCCGACCGGGCCGAGGCTGCCCTCGAGGATCGAGGGGATCGGGTCGGCGACCTCGCCGGCGACGATCGCGTCGAGGTTCGGGGCGGCGAGGACGTAGCCGCCGAAGGAGAAGAGCGCGGAGACCGCCCCGACGATGATCGTCATGATCATCGCCTTGGGGATGCGGCGGGCGGGGTCCGAGACCTCCTCGGCGACGTCGGCGCACGCTTCGAAGCCGTAGAAGAGGAAGAGGCCGGCGACGGCCGCACCCATGAAGGCCGCGAGGTAGCTGCCGTCACCGGCGACTCCCATCGCGTCGAAGAACACGGAGAACGGGTGCTTGCGCTCGAAGATGAGGAGGAAGAGCCCGAGCCCGATGACGCCGATGAGTTCGGCGAAGAGGCCGATGCGGGCGATGCGGGCGAGCCATTTCGTGCCGCTGAAGTTGATCGCCAGCGCCAGCACGAGGAGGACGAGCGCGAGGATGAGGGTGACGTTGCGGGTGAGTTCGAGGCCGAAGAGGCTCGCGACGAAGCCCGCCCCGAACTCCGCCACCGAGGTGATCGTCACGATCATCGCGCAGATGTAGACCCACGCGGCCATCCACGCGTACCGCTTGCCCCAGAGCCGGCGCGTCCACGGGTAGATGCCGCCGGCGATGGGGAACTGGGAGACGACCTCGCCGAAGACGAGGGCGACGAGGAGCTGACCGGCGGCGACGATGACGATCCACCAGATCGAGGGCGGACCGCCGGCGGCCAGGGCGACGGCGAGCAGCGAGTAGACGCCGACGAGCGGGGAGAGGTACGTGAATCCGAGGGCGAAGTTCGCCCACAGGCTCATCGATCGGTCGAAGGAGTCGCTGTAGCCGAGGACGGAGAGATGGTCGCCATCGGAGAGGTGGTTGCCGGGGCTCGCCGAGGCGGGGGTGCCGGGGCCGTCGGCAGGGCCGGGTTGGGCGGATTGCTGGGGATTATCGGACATGGGGTGCACCTTTGCACGAATCGACGGTGATTCAACCAGCTCATCGTAGCTGACCAGGGACGAAGCCGAGCCTGTCGGGCTGACGTGTCGCCCACGGGGTGGGGAGAGGTGTCGCCCACGGGGTGGGGAGACCTGTCGTCGCTGGGCCGGAAGATGGGTCGGTCGCGGGACGGGGAGCCGGGTCGGTCGCGGGACGGAGGGAGAGATCATCCGCGTGCGGGAGGCTCAGCCGTCCGGGCGGTCGTACATTGGAGGGACGAGCACGGAAGGCCGGCACTGCACGGAGAACACCGGAGCGCCGGAGCGGTGAGAACCGGCACTGAGAGCACCGGAGCGGAGGAGATCATGGGTCGAGCGATCGAGCATCACGAGTCATCGGCCACGAGGCCTGGCGAGAACTGGCGCACGGACGACGACGCTCCCACGGACGAGAACGGGCGCACGCACGACGCTGAGCGCCGGTTCGACGACCGGAGGCGTCCGCTCGACATCGTGCCCGCACGCGTCCCGTGGCCGGCCGTCGGAGTCTTCGTCCTCGTCGCGGGCAGTCTGGCCTGGGTGGCCTGCCTGCCGCTGTGGCTCTCCGGCAAGGGGCTGAGCGATCCAGTCCTTGTGCAGCTGTGTGGGATGGCGATGATGTTCACGCCGTTGCTCGCCACCATCGCCGCACTGATCGTCCAGCGCAGGCGTCACCCCAAGACCCGGGTTCGCCCCAAGACCGAACCCAATCTCCACACTGAACCCCACCCCGAGGCACCCACCGGCGCCCGCCCCGAGGCACCAACCGGCTCTCACCCCGCGGCGCCCGCCGGCACGGATTCCGAAGCCACGGACCCCGACACCTCCGCGGTCGGAGCCGGCCGCCTGGCGAGCATCCCGCGCTATCTCGGTCTCTGGCCGCTCTACCCGGTCGGTCGAGTCCTCGGCATGAGCGGTCTCGCCGTGATCGGCATCTACGCGATCGTCATGGCCGGCTACCTCGTCGCCGCGGCATTCGGCTGGATGGACATCGACCTGCTCGGGCTCTCGGGCTACCGGCTGGCGCAGCAGGCGATTCCGGGGATCAGCACGCTGCCGATCGTCGCCTCCGTGGCCGTCTACCTCCTCCTCATCGTCGTCAACACCGGCGCGAACGTGCTCTTCGCCTTCGGAGAGGAGGTGGGCTGGCGCGGCTGGCTCATCACGAGCCTCCGCCCGCTCGGCACCTGGCCGGCGCTGATCATCATCGGCGTCGTGTGGGGGCTGTGGCACGCCCCGCTCATCCTGCTCGGCTACAACTTCGCCCGGCCCGACCTCCTCGGCCTGGCACTCATGGTCGGCGGGTGCGTCATGGTCGGCATCCTGCTCGGTTGGCTGAGGCTGCGCACAGGATCCGTATGGCCCGCGGTCACCGCCCACGCCGCCCTCAACGCCTCGGCGGGAATGCTGCTGGGTCTCGTCATCGACGCGAGCTCACCGACCCCCGACCCGGCGCTCGTCACGACCCTCGGGGTCGCCGGGTGGATTTTCATCGCCGTCGTCATCATCGTCCTGCTTGCCACCGGGCAGTTCCGTGAGTCGCGGTTCCCCGGCATCAAGCCGCCTCGCCGGAATGATCCCGTGAAGTCCCAGGTCGCCGAGGCGGCCGACCCTCGAGGCTCCCAGATGCGGTAAGCGTTGAGCGGGGGCCGGGGTTCCTATAGGCTCGGAATCCGAAAACCGCTGACGAGAGGAAGAAGCCCATGGCACTTGGATCATCGCTGCTGCGCACCGTGGGACGCATGGCTACCGCACCGATCTTCATCATCGGCGGATACTCCGCGCTGACGAATCCGGGAGGCCGCGTCGAGATGGCCGCACCGACGCTCGATAAGATCCGCGAGTACGTTCCCGCCCTGCCTGAGGACAACGAACTCCTCGTGCGCATCAACGGCGGCATCCAACTCGCCGCCGGCACGACCCTGCTGCTCGGCATCAAACCGCGCCTGTCCGCGCTCGCCCTCGCCGGCTCCCTCATCCCGACGACGATCGCCGGGCACGCTTTCTGGGAGGAGGACGAACCCCAGGCGACCGCGCAGAAGATGCAGTTCGCGAAGAACCTCGCCGCCCTCGGCGGCCTCATGCTCATCGTCGGTGCCGACGACCCGCACAAGGCGATCGAGAGGGCCGCCGACAAGGCCGGTCGCAAGGGTGAGAAGCGCGGCTACCGTGAGGCCAAAGAGGCGCTGAAGCAGAAGTGACCGCGGAGCGCCCCGACTCCGATCCGACCTTCGTCTCACCCGCTGCGGTCGTCACCTTCGACGACATCGAGGACCCGCAGCTGTGGATGAAGCCGGGCCGGCGGGCCGACATCGCCATCGTCGACCACGACGAGGCCTGGGCTGATGACTTCGCGCGTCTGGCCGCGATGATCAGAGGCGCCCTGGGGGACACGGGGCTCGCGCTCCAGCACGTCGGGTCGACCTCGGTGCCGGGGCTCGCGGCGAAGCCGGTCATCGACATCGACGTCCTCGTCGCCGACCCGAGCGACGAGGACGCCTACCGCCCGGCGCTCGCCGCCGTCGGCTACGACTTGACCGTCCGCGAGCCGGCCTGGTACGAGCACCGAGTCTTCCGCCACGAGGACGCCGACGGCACACTGCGTTTGCCGCACTCGAACCTCCATGTCTTCGGTCCGCACTGCCCGGAGTTCGCCCGGCACCGGATCTTCCGGGATCACCTCACCCGCGATGCCGCCGACCGGCAGCGCTATGCCGAGGCCAAGCGCGGTGCCGCCGCCGAGGCGAACGCAGCGGGGGAGACGATGATGGACTACAACGCCCGCAAGCAGGCGGTCATCCGCGACATCTACGCCCGTGCGTTCGCCGCCGCGGGCCTCACTTGAGACTCCAGCCCGCGCCCGGCCCGGACACGAGTCCGTCGAACCGCGCGAGAGACCTCGATCCGAGCCGACCCCTGGCATTCTCACGCAGAGCGCCTATGCTCGAAGCATGGCGAAGGCACTTCTCATCGTCGACGTGCAGAACGACTTCACCGAGGGCGGAGCGCTCGCGGTGACCGGCGGGGACGCCGTCGCGTCCGGAATCTCCGACTACCTGGGCGCGCATGCCGGGGACTACGACGCGATCGTCGCCTCCCGGGACTGGCATGACGGCGACGGCGACAACGGCGGCCACTTCGCCGCTGCTCCCGATTTCGTCGACTCCTGGCCCGTCCACTGCGTGGCCGGCACCACCGGTGCCGAGTTCGATCCTCTCCTCGACACGAGCGCGGTCACCCACGCCGTCCGCAAGGGCCAGGGTGTGCCCGCCTATTCCGCATTCGAGGGGACGACGGAGACCGGGGACAGCCTCGGCGAGCTTCTCACCAGCCTCGATGTCGCCGAGGTCGACGTCGTCGGCATCGCCACCGATCACTGCGTGCGCGCCACGGTCCTCGACGGACTCGCCGCGGGACTGCGCGTCCGCGTGCTCGATGACCTCATCGCCGGTGTCGGCACCGAGTCGAGTGCGGCCGCGCTCGCGGAGATGAAGGCCGCCGGCGCGACCCTCGACTGAACCGCCGGCCCACGCTCCTCTCCCCATCGAAAGTTGCAGACGAAGTCTCAACTCTCTTCCGATGTGCCCGGCCAGGGAAATTGATGTGCTGGAGGCATGAAGAATTCCCTTGCAGCCATCGGCACCGCCCTCGTGTCGAAACGCGGCGCGTGGATCGTCCTCGGCGCCGTCCTCGTCCTCGTCACCCTCCTCTTCGGACTCCTCTCCGGGTCCGGGGAGGACCGCCCCATGGAGTCGGCCCCACCGGATTCGGAGTCGAGTCAGGTCGCCGACACCCTCGCGAAGTTCCCCGACGCCGATGAGCAGACCGTCATGGTCGTCGCCTCCCGCACCGACGGGCAGGCCCTGAGCACCGCCGACGAGTCGGACCTGACGGACTTGGGCGGTCGCCTCAGTCAGCCGGACGCCGAGGTCAGCGGTCCGGTGACGAGCGACGACGGGGAGGCGACACTGCTCATGGTGCCCATCACCGTGGGCCTGACGAACTCGGAGACCGCCGACACCGTCGACGCACTGCGGGCGACGATCGCCGGCGACGCCGGGGCCCAGCAGCTCGAAGCCTCCGGTGTCTCCCTCCTCGTCACCGGCGGCCCGGCGATCGGGGCCGACATCGCCTCGGCGTTCAACGGGGCCGACTTCACGCTGCTCATCGTCACGGTCGTCATCGTCGCCCTCCTCCTCATCATCACCTACCGCTCACCGATCCTCTGGCTGCTTCCGCTCGTCGTCATCGGCACCGCCGACGGGCTCGCCTCGACGGTGACCGCGGCGCTCGGCGATGCCTTCGACCTCCAGTTCGATGCCGGCATCATCAGCGTCCTCGTCTTCGGTGCCGGCGCCAACTACGCGCTCCTCCTCATCTCCCGGTACCGCGAGGAGCTCGCCCTCGTCGCCGACCACCGGGTCGCGCTCGCCGCGGCTTGGCGGCACACCGTCGGCACGATCCTCGCCTCGAACCTCACCGTCGTCCTCTCCCTGCTCAGCCTCGTCTTCGCCGTCATCCCCGGCACCCGCGGGCTCGGCATCACCGCAGCCGCCGGTCTCCTCATCGCCGCAGCCGCCGTGCTCATCGCCCTGCCCCCGGTGCTCGCGATCTGCGGCACACGGGTGTTCTGGCCGTTCGTGCCCACGGTCGACGGCAGCGCCACCGGTGCCACCCCCACCGAGGCGGCCGCCGCCTCCACCCCCATCGAGGCGACCGCCACCGCCCGAACGACCGCCTCGGCGCGACCGTCGCTCTGGCGTCGGATCGCCACGTGGGTCGTGCGCCGGCCCGGCCGCCACCTCGGCGCCGGCATCGCCGTGCTCGCGATCATGGCGACCGGACTGCTCGGCACAACGGTGGGTCTCGACCAGGAGGAGAAGTTCCGGGTCCAGTCGGAGTCGGCACAGGGCCTCTCGGTGCTGGGGGAGCACTTCCCGCCCGGGGAGTCCCAGCCGATCTGGGTCGTCGCCGACGCCGACCGCGCCGCCGACGTCGTCGACTCCGTCAGCGGGATCGACGGAGTCGTGCGCGCCGTGCCCGTCGCGGAGACGACGATCGACGGCGAGCCGACGGCGAAGATCATGGTCACCGGCGAATACGCCCCCGACAGCCCCGCCGGTCTCGACCTCGTCGAGACGATCCGCGCCGACGTCCACGCGATCGCCGGAGCCGACGCCGAGGTGGGCGGTGCCGCCGCCACGGAACTCGACGCCCGGGACGGCAACGCCCAGGACTTCCGCACGGTCGTCCCGCTCATCCTTCTCATCAGCGTCGTCATCCTCCTCGGGGTGCTCCGGGCGCCGCTCGTCGCCCTCACCCTCCTCGTCGTCAACATCGCTTCGACTGCCGCGGCGATCGGTCTCGGCGCGGCCCTGAGCCGGGTGATCTTCGGGCAGGCGGCGATCGACGCACAGGTGCCGATCCTCGCGTTCCTCTTCCTCGTCGCCCTCGGCATCGACTACTCGATCTTCCTCTCCCACCGGGCGAAGAAGGAATCCGAGGTCCACGGTGCGCGCCGGGGCATCATCGCCGCCGTCGCCCACACCGGCGGGGTCATCACGAGTGCGGGCATCGTCCTGGCCGGGGTGTTCGCGGCTCTCGGCATGCTGCCGCTCATGGTGCTCGGGCAGCTCGGGCTCATCGTCGGCGTCGGGGTCCTCGTCGACACCGTGGTTGTGCGCACGATCATCGTGCCCGCGATCTTCGGGCTGGCCGGCAGCCGGATCTGGTGGCCGAATCGCAAGATCGCCCGCGCCGAGGCGGTCGCGGAGTCCGCGGCCCCCGCGCGGTCACGTGGGGGTTCGGTCGCGGTCGAGGAGCCCCGGGTCGAGGTCGTCGATGCCCGGTGACGGCTATCCTGACGGGGAGAGGGAAGGGGGCGGTGTGAGCTCACACGGATGGACCGTGCGGACGATGGAGATCGGTCAGCACGCGATCGCCCTCGTCCTCACTGTGATCTCGGCCGTCCGCGCGGCCGTCGTCGGTGCTCCGGTGGCCGCGGTCATCGCCGTCAGCCTCGTCTTCCTCGCGTGGTACGTCCTCGGGGCGGTGCGGGCGGCGCGCAGCGAGGCGGTCGTGCTCGCGCGGTGGTGGCTGCTCGTCCTCGCCGCGATCTGGCTCGTCGCGCTCATCGTCTCCGCCGAGTTCATCTGGGTCGCCTTCCTCCTCTGGCTGCTCGCCGGGCACCTCTTCTCACTGCGCCTCGCCGTGGTCTTCACCGCGCTGACCTACCTCGCGACGATCGCCGCGCCCCTGCTCCACCACGGTACGGTGGGCACCGCGAGCGTCATCGGCTCCCTCATCGGGGCGGTGTTCGCCCTCGGCTTGTCCCGCGGGTACATCGAACTGCTGCGGGAGGGACGGCGCCGGGAGGAGCTCATCCGCTCACTCGAGGCCGCCCACCGCAGCCTCGTCGACCTCCAGGACGAACTCGCCCTCACCCAGCGTCACGCCGGTGAGCTGCGGGAGCGCACCCGGATCTCGCGCGACGTCCATGACACCGTGGCGCAGGAGATCTCCTCGATCCGGCTCATCGCCCACGCCGAGGCGGAGCGGACGACCGATCCGCACGCGCGGCAGGTGCTGCGACAGGTCGAGGATCTTGCGGCGGAGGGATCGCGGGACATCCGGCGGATCATCGCCGAGCTCACTCCGGCCGAACTCGAGGACGGGGCCCTGCCGGCGGCGCTGCGCCGCCTGCTCACCCGGCTCGAGGAGGAGACCGCGATGACGACCGGGCTCGCAGTCGACGAGACGATCACCGCGCTGCCCGCCGAGGTGGAGGTGGCGCTGCTGCGCACCGCCCAGTCTGCTCTCGCCAACGTCCGTCAGCACGCGCAGGCGTCGCGGGTCAATGTCAGCCTCATCGACTCCGAGGGCACGATCCGCATGGACATCGTCGACAACGGGGTCGGGGTCGACGCCGGTGATTCGCGCACCCGAGGCTCGGAGTCGGGGTTCGGGCTCGACTTCATCGCCGCGCGGATGCGCGAACTCGGTGGGGACCTCGTCATCGAGACGAGTCCCGGTGCCGGGTTCGCGATCTCGGCGACCGTGCCGCTGAGAGGGGTGAGCCGATGACGATCCGCGTGATCCTCGTCGACGACCATCCGGTCGTGCGTGCCGGCCTGCGCGCGGTCATCGACGCCCCCGAGCACATCGAGGTCGTCGGGGAGGCCGGGAACGGCGCCGAGGCGCTCGCCCTCGCCGCGAGCAGCGCCCCGGACGTCGTCGTCTGCGATCTGCGGTTGGGAGACGGCGTCGACGGAATCGCCGTGACGACGCAGCTGCGGGCCCTGCCGCACCCGCCGGCCGTGCTCATCCTCACGACCTTCGACCATGACGCGGAGATCGTCGCCGCGCTGCGCGCCGGTGCCGCCGGGTACCTCCTCAAGGACATCGAACCGGCGCAGATCACCGTCGCGATCGAGCAGGCGGCCCAGGGGCAGACGTACCTGCCGCCGGAGATCAGTGCGAAGGCGATCGCACAGATGCGCAATCCGGGACCCCAGCTGACCCGGCGCGAACTCGAAGTCGTCAAGCTTCTGGCGACGGGGGCGTCGAACGCGCAGATCGCACAGGAGCTCTTCGTCACCGAGGCGACCGTGAAGAGCCACCTCGTCAACGTCTTCGCCAAGCTCGGCGTCGACTCCCGGGCGCGGGCGATCCGCGTCGCCGAGGACTCAGGGCTCGTCTAGCGCCCTGCGCCGCCTCGACGGGCGGTGTCTCCTACCGCCCAAGACCGTAGTGCTCGGCGAAGGGATCCCAGTCCGGGTCGGAGTGGACCTCGAGCTCGACGTACCGGGCGGCCTCGGCAGCCGCCTCGGCGCCGGAGAGCTGCGCGATGAGGGCAGCCGTCATGTCCATGCCCGCCGCCACCCCCGACGACGTCCAGCGGTCACGGTCCTCGACCCAGCGGGCGTGCGGCACCCAGGTGACGTCCTCGCCCTGCGATGACGCCCACGCGAAGGCCACCTTGTTCGACGTCGCCCGATACCCGTCGAGGAGACCGGCGGCGGCGAGCACAGCGGACCCGGTGCACACCGAGGTGACCAGCGGTGAGGCGCGAGCCCACTTGGACAGGCGGGCGAGGAACTCGGGATCGGTGACGAGCCGCCGGGTGCCGTTCCCGCCTGGAACGAGGACGATGTCGGGTGAGGGCGCCGCGGACAGCGACTGAGTGGCGACCACCTCGGCGCCCTGACTGCTGCGGACCGGCCCGACCTCGGGGGCGATGTACGTGATCCGGTAGTCCTCGGGCAGCACGCTGAACAGTTCGACGGGACCGAAGACGTCGAGGAGTTCGAAGCCGTCGAAGAGGAGGATGCCCACGCTGCGCGATGTCGGTGCCTCGGTGCTCATGGGCCCATCGTAGCGGCGAGGGGTGACACGAATGGCGAGACTACAGGTGACCTATGATCTGTCCATGACCTCACCGACGCGCCGCCCCGTCCTCGCCCTCGTCGCCGTGGCGCTGCTGCTCGCCGGCTGCACCCCGGGCCGACCGAGTGCCGATCCCGCGCCGACGCCGACGACCACACCTGAACTCGCCGAGCCGATCGAGCTCGACTACCCGGCCGCGCTCGTCGTCGACGATGGAGTCGGTCGGGCACTCGTCACCGACTGGACCGCGCAGAAGCTGAGGGCCATCGATGCGCAGGGCACCGAGCTGTGGAGCATGGACGCCGTCATCGACGACGAACGCGGGGGCGCCGAGGCGTACTCGGCCGGCGACTCCGTCATCGTCCACGACTACACGGGGACGACGACTGCCTACGCATGGGCCGACGGCAGTGAGCAGTGGTCGTATGCGATCCCCGGAGATGCCCGGTCCTGCCACCGTCCCGAGTCGTTCGGCTCCCAGACCACGGGAGTCAGCCCCCACCTCGGCGAGGGTGACCTCCTGCTCCTCACCTACCTCGGCGTCGCTGACGAACCCGGGTGCACACCGACGAGCGAGGACGGCAGCGTCGCGGTCATCGCACTCGACCCGACCACGGGAAAGGAGGCGTGGCCGGCGCTGTCGACGGGACCCAAGGCCCGGATGTTCGGAGGCATCGAGGTCAACATCTCACCCGATCGCACCGTCGGGTACCTCTCGTTCGCCGACGGGCAGGCATCGGCCAGCGCCGACGGGGAGGACTCGGTGCTCTCGCGGATCGACCTGAGCACCGGAGCCAACGCCACGGTGTCCCTCGACCAATTGCGGAAGTTCGACGACTCCGGCGCGGACTCCTACGACGTCTACCCGACCTCCGACCCGGAGGCGCTCATCTACGTCTACGGCGCCGAGGACCCCGACGATCCCTTCAGCTCGATGATCACGCGCGCCGCTGATCTCACGGTGTCCGAGGGGCTCGAACCCACCGACGGCACCGTGCTCCAGGTCGGCGAGGGCGCCGCGGCGGCGGCGAAGACCGACACGACCGATCCC
This sequence comes from Brevibacterium sp. XM4083, assembly GCF_006489205.2. Classification (GTDB taxonomy): domain Bacteria; phylum Actinomycetota; class Actinomycetes; order Actinomycetales; family Brevibacteriaceae; genus Brevibacterium. The sequence continues at coordinate 482,041 of NZ_VFYR02000001.1, forward strand.
GTCTGCGCGGCCGATCTCCGGTTCACCGCCGCCGGCCAGCCGACGTGCGTGGAGACCGAGCTCTTCGCCTCGGCGATCAAGTACCAGGGTTCGGAGGGCGGACCGCAGGGGTGGTTCGCCGATGCGCCGGAGACCGCGCTCGACGTCGTCGGACTGCCCGGCGCACCGCAGTCGGTGCCCGTCGACGCCGGTGAGCGGGCGCTCGTCGTCGTGCCTGGACTCGACACGAGCGTCTTGGCCCTCGACGCGGCGACCGGAGAGACGGCGTGGACAGCGGGTGCCGCGGCGCCCCGTGCCCCCGTGTCCGCGACTGCGGAGACTGTCGACTCCGGCCCCACGTGGGGCGGTCAGGGCGTGCTTCCCGAGCTCGGACTCGTCGTCGTCACGGATGCGCAGACGACGAGCTTCTATGATGCCGCGACGGGCAGGACGATGTCCGAGCACCCGGCGCCCGAATTCGCGACCTTGACGTCGGGTTCACGGTTCGCCCTGGTCAGCGGTGACCGGTCGACGACGATGTGGGCCGTCGTCGACCGGTAGGAATCCCGCCGAGGCGGTCGAACCGGTGGCGCTCAGCCGTCCCCGCGCTCGAGGAGGCGATCGACGGTCGCGCACAGCGGCCAGAACTGCGACGACGGCAGGGGAGTGCCGGCCAGGGACGCCTCGAAGAAGGAGAGATGGGCGATCCATCCGGTGCGGTAGGAGTCGATGAGATCGCCGAGTCCGGCATGGCGCAGCACGAGCACCGATGGCGCGTCCGCGGCGGAAGTGTTTGCCTCGGCGGCGCCTACCTCGGCGGTGCTCGCCTCGGCATCCCGCGGAGCGCGGCCGCGGTCGGTCGGAGGCAGTTCGGCCGTCACGGAGACCGCGACGCGGCTCGTCGGCTCGTCGGGAAACGACCACGTCAGCTCGGCGCTGTGACCGTCGACGGCGAGGACCTCGGAGCGGCAGAGATAGCTGTCGTCGTGGTCGATGATGATCTCGCCGCCGACGCGGCTGTCGAAGGTCAGGGGACGGCCGAGCCATTCGCTCATCGTCTCGATGTTCTGCAGGTGCGCCCACACCGTCTCCGGTGACGCGGGCAGCTCCCAGGCGATGGTGAGGGTGTCGGCTGAACTGTCGGCGCTGAGTTCTCTGAGCGGCATGTGCGGTGAGCTCCTCACGTCATCGTCGACTTCCTTCTGCCCATGAGACTAGCGGATGCGTGCGCCCGGTGCGGAGCCTCAGCGCCCGCGCTGCCGGTGCGGTCCGACTCGCGGGCTGCGCTCCCGGTGCGGTTCGACTCGCCGGTGTGGTCGGCCATGCCGGTCGGGACGCGAATGCGGACGACCGTGACCTGAACGACCGTGGCCTGAACGACCGTGACTTGGACGGCCGTGACCTGGACGACCGTGACCCCGACGACCATGACCTGAACGACCATGACTTGAACACCGGATGGCCGATGGTTGTAAGTTGAATAACTGCAGAGTAACCACAGACTGAGTCCCGCCTGGTGACAGGGGTACAGGCGCCGAGGCGGGGCGCGGATGAGCGCACCTGGACACCGGAAAGACTGTTGTCGTCCATGTGCGACAGGTAGGCTCAACCGTGCACAAGACGACTGACGGAGGCAGAGATGGCGGATATGAAGAAGGTGCTCCACAGCCTGACTCATAATCCCGCAACCCGTCGCATCGGGGCTCTGTCCGGCAACACCAAGGGGATCGACACGGACAGGGACAGCGCTGCCGACAGCGCCGACGGAACCGACTCCCCGAACGATTCCCAAGAGTCCCGGCGCACAGGCGATGACCGCCTCGGCGAGGGTCCGGCGGCGCCCGGCGGCGGTGATGCAGGCGGTGGTACCACCGGCACCGGTGCCGCATCATCGGGCGGCGGCTCCGGCGCCGACGGGGACAGCAGCTCCGGCTCTGGCACCGGCGGCTCCGGCGCCGGCAATTCCGACTCCGGAGGCGGCCAGTCACCGGACGACACCGGCGCGGACAATGACGATGCGGGCCCGAATCGGCCGGCGCTGCCGCACGTCGGGGAGCTCACCTCGGCGAGCGAGGACGCGATCGTCGATCCCTCCGAGGCGATCCTCGAGAGCATCGACCTCGACTCCTGGAAGTGGCCGGAGTACTTCGCGTTCGCGCTCACCCGGATGGAGGAGATCTTTCCCAGCGCCGGGATCCCTCGCGGCATCGGGCCGGTGCGCGAATACGTCACCCAGGAGCACGACTTCCGGTCGCTGAGCATCGACGCGAAGAAGTGGGCGGCAGCCGACGATGAGGGCTGGTCGACCGTCGGCGACGTCCTCGAGGGCACGTACACGGACGCCTGGCTCGTCACCCGCGGCGGCGTCGCCATCGCCGAGGAGTACGCGTGGCCGATGAAGCCGGCAAGGCGCCACATGCTCTTCTCCGTCTCCAAGTCGATCGTCTCGATCGTCGTCGGCGCGCTCGCTGACGCGGGCCTGCTCAGCGTCGACGACCTCGTCACCACCCACATCCCCGCCCTGTCCGAGAGCGGCTACGCCSGTGCCACGGTCCGCGACCTCCTCGACATGCGCTCGGGCGTGAAGTTCTCCGAGGAGTACCTGACGAAGGGCTCGGAGATCCGCGCACTGTTCGAGGCCGTCGATTTCGCGCCGCGGACGCCCTCCTCGGCGAACGGCATCAAGGCCTTCCTCACCGGGCTGACGAAGGAGCGCGAACACGGCTCGTCCTTCGTCTACCGCAGCTGTGAGACCGACGTGCTCGCCTGGATCTGCGAGAACGTCGTCGGCCGCCCCTTCGCCGTCGTGGCCAGCGAATTCGTGTGGTCGCGCGTCGGAGCGGCCCACGCCGCCCAGGTCTGCCAGGACCGCTGGGGCGGGTCGATCGCCGACGGCGCGATCAGCACGACCCTGCGCGACCTCGCACGCTTCGGCGAGATGATCGCCCGCGGCGGGGTCACCGTCGACGGCACGCGCGTGGTCTCGCAGGCCTGGATCGACGACATCTTCTCAGGCGGCCCTGACTCGACGCAGGTCTTCGCGGACTCCGCGTCCGCCCAGTCCTACCCCGGCGGGATGTATCGCAGCCAGTTCTGGGTTCCCTCGGCCAGCCGCGACGTCGTCATCGGCATCGGCATCCACGGTCAGATGCTCTACATCGACCGGGCCACGCAGACCGTGGGCGTCAAGCTCGCCCACGACCCCGAACCGGTCAGCCTCGCCGCCCAGCACGGAACCTTGGCGATGTTCGAGGCGATCACCGAGGCGGTGCCCCTCGACGTCGTCCCGCCGACGCCGACCGCGGCGACCGGCCAACCCGTCCACACCCGCCCGCTGACCGACGGGTTCGGTGCGGCGGTCGGTGGGGCCACAGTCGGTGCACCAGCCGCCGAGGCGGGTCCCGCAACGCCTCCGACTGCTCCCGGCAGTGCTCCCGCCGGCGCACCGGCGACCTCGGTGCCGGGCGCCGATCCCGATGTGCCGGGTGGTGCGGCGGTACCGGCCGCGGAGGTCCACGCCGCCGAGGTCCCACGCCCGGCTGCGCCTGGGACTGCTGAGGGGACTCCGAAGCCCGGAACCGGCGGGCCGGCAGGCCCGGCGACCTCGGGTGCGCCTGCCGGCAACGGCGCGGCGGGAACGGCAGCGGGCCTGCTCGCCGGCAACGGCAATGCCGCTGCCGGAGGCGTCGGCGTCGCCGCCGTGCCGGGCATCATTCCCGGCGGTTACGCGTACTGACAGCCCTCACGGCGCAGTGCCGTCCGGACCCGAGCGAAGTCGGGCGCGACCCGACAGGGGCCGGAGGGATCCCGAGCGGAGTCGGGCGGCTCCCGCGCGAGACTATACGAAGCCTCCCGCGTGCCTAGACTGGGGGACACGATGACTGCCGACGCCCTCTCTTCTCCTCAGCGCCGCCCCAGTGCGGCCGCGCCCCACCGGATCGCGATCCTCGCCCTCGAGGGGGTCTCCGCGATGGACCTCGGCGTGCCCGTGCAGGTCTTCGGTGCCGAGTCGAACACTCCGTCCACGGCGACCGGTCACGCGGCGACCATGGCAGGGGAGTGGCCGTACTCGGTGACCGTGTGCGGGGTCGACGACGGCACTGTCACCGGCGCCGATGGTCTGGCCTACGCGATCGATCGGGGGCTCGACGCGCTCACCGAGGCGGACACGATCCTCATCCCGGGCGCCGCCTCGGTGGTCGACGGGGAACCGCCCGCGGCCGTCGTCGGTGCCCTCCTGTCGGCGTTCGAACGCGGGGCCCGCATCGCCGCACTGTCGACGGGCACCTTCGTCCTCGCTCGCACCGGGCTGCTCTCCGGGCGGCGGGCGACGACGCACTGGTCGACGGCCCAGGCGCTCGCCCGCCGGTACCCGACGATCGACGTCGACGAGAATGTCCTCTTCATCGACGAAGGGCAGCTGCTCACCTCGGCGGGGGCCGCCTCGGCGATCGATCTGTGCCTCCACCTCATCCGACGTGATCACGGAGTCGGATTGTCGAACCAGGTGGCCAGGCGGCTCGTCGCGGCCGCGTACCGGAGTGCCGGCCAGGCGCAGTATGTGCCGCGCAGCGTTCCGGAACCGCTCGGCGATGTCTTCGCCGACACCCGGCAGTGGGCGCTCCAGCACATCGGAGAGGAGCTCACGCTCGCCCAGCTCGCAGCGAACGCCGGAGTGTCGGTGCGCACGTTCTCCCGGCGATTCGTCGAGGACACCGGGTACACGCCGATGCAGTGGGTGCTCCGAGCGCGGGTCGACCTGGCCCGTGAGCTGCTGGAGAACAGCGACCTCGGCATCGAGCAGATCGCCGACCAGGTGGGGCTGGGCACCGGGGCCAACCTCCGGATGCACTTCCAGCGGATCCTCTCGATCTCCCCGAACGAATACCGGCACACGTTCTCCGGGTGAAGCACGAGGTGCCCTGGGTGCGCCGCGCGCACTGGCCGGATACTTTCGGTATCTGGCAATAAGTCTGGCAAGAACCTTTCGTAGACTGTCGCTCTGGCCACTGTTGGGACGCGTGAGGAATCGCCATCATGGTGGTGTAACGGTTATCAGACCCTCCCAAGGAGTGACATTGACTCGCATCGCCATCAACGGATTCGGTCGCATCGGTCGCGCCACGCTGCGCGCGCTCAGCGAGCGCAACAGCGAGATCGACGTCGTCGCGATCAACGATCTCGGTGACCTCGAGGAGCTGGCCCGCCTGCTCAAGTTCGACACCACGCTTGGCCGCTTCCCCGGCACCGTCGAGGTCTCCGGCGACAGCATCGTCGTCAACGGGCATTCGATCCGCGTCTTCGCGGAGAAGGACCCGACCAAGCTGCCGTGGGGCGACCTCGACATCGACATCGTCCTCGAAGCCACCGGTCGGTTCACGAAGGCGGACAAGGCCCGTGCGCACCTCGACGCCGGAGCGAAGAAGGTCCTCGTCAGCGCCCCGTCGAAGGGTGCCGACGTGACCCTGGCCTACGGTGTGAACTCGGAGGCCTACTCGCCCGAGCACACGATCATCTCGAACGCCTCGTGCACGACGAACGCCCTGGCGCCGCTGGCGAAGGTCCTCGACGACCTCGCCGGCATCGAGCACGGCTTCATGACGACGGTACACGCGTACACCGGTGACCAGGTGCTCCAGGACGGCCCGCACAAGGATCCGCGCCGGGCGCGGGCGGCTGCGGCGAACATCATCCCGACCTCGACGGGCGCAGCGAAGGCGATCGGCCTCGTCCTCCCGCAGCTCGACGGGAAGCTCAGCGGTGACGCCATGCGCGTGCCGGTGCCCGTCGGCTCGATCGTCGAGCTCAACGCGACGGTGTCGAAGGACGTCACGCGCGACGAGGTGCTCGCCGCCTACCGTGCCGCCGCCGACGGTCCGCTCAACGGCATCCTCGACTACGAGGACGAGCCCGTCGTCTCGAGCGACATCGTCGGTCAGCCGGCGTCGTCGATCTTCGATGCCGAGCTCACCCGCGTCGACAACGGCCGCCAGGTCAAGGTCGTCGCGTGGTACGACAACGAGTGGGGATTCTCCAACCGCGTCGTCGACAACCTCGAGTTCATCGGCCGCGGCTGACTGAGGTCACCAGCCCAGGTCACCAGCGCAGAGTGGGGCGCTCCTCGATTCCGAGGGGCGCCCCACTCCGTCTGTGTCTGTGTCTGCCGTCGGGCCGGCGGTGACCGGGCTCGTCTCCGGGCTCAGACGTCGTCGGCGCCGGGGGTTCCGCCTTCGTTCTCCCAGCGCTCGACGGCGCGGACCTTGAGGCGGTTGAACTTCAGGCGCACACCGTAGCCGCCGTCGCTGTCGTCGGGGATGAAGCGCGCGCCGTAGTGCTCGAGGGCGAGGATGAGTCGCCGTTCCTGTTCCGCGGTGAGATCGTCGCGGCACTTCTCGTAGTCCTTGAGATCGGCCTTCTCGATCTCGGCCTGATCGGCCACATCCGTCGCCGAGACCTGACAGAGGATGCGCGCGGCGCGGGCGAGGGGGCCGTCGATGATGATCTCTTCGCTGCTCATGCCCTAACCCTGCCAGACGGATGCGGCGACTGCCAAGGCGACTGTCATCCCTGGTGAGACCGTCCGCGAGGCCATGAAGGCGCAGAAGCATCATACGCCAGTGAATTCATCACTCACTGGCGTTCGAATCATGCTGGATCATGTCGTGTCAGTGCCATCGCTTACCGTCGACGTCACCTTCCTGACCGCAGGGGTCAGGACCGACGCACCGCACCCGCGGTGCCTGACGGAAGGTCAGACCAATGGAGATCACGACCGACAGCGTCCGCCGACTGGTCGAGCACTGCCGACGGCTGGTCGATGCCGTGCCGGGGGAGAGACCGCCGATCGGCTATCCCGCCAGCCTCGCCCTCTGTCTCATCGACGCGATCTATGCGACCGGGTCCCATCCCACGGCGGTCGCGCACATCATCGCCCGGTACGTCGCCCGGCACGGGTGCGTCGACGGCGCGAAGTCCCTGCGCTATTCGATCGCTGCCGCAGGCGGATCGCGCGCATGGGCGGAGACCGTTGCCCACAATCTCAAACCCGCGAATACGCACCCCGGGGCACCGCTCAAGGCCGAGGTCGTCAACCGGGCGACCCGGCTCATGGCCGACCTCGACATCGAGACGGTCCCCGATCTGCTCTCCGCGGTCGCCGCGGATCCGACCGACAACGCCGTCATCAGGGCGTGGCGGACCCTGCCGAGCCAGAGCTCGGCCGTGACGTACTTCCACCTGCTCGCCCTGGCTGGGTCCGATCATCTCCAACCCGATCGCGCCGTCCTCCGGCACCTCACCGAGGTTGTCGCTGACGGTGATGCGCCCGATGTAGGCGATCTCGAGGCCTCCGGTGTCGGTGGCGGCGCTGTGCCTCCTGACGTCGGCGATTCTGTGGCACCCGATGGCGGCACTTCCCCGGTGGACGCGGAATCTCCGAACCGCGAGACCCTGCAGCCCGACGTGGCGCGAGAGCTCATCGCCGAGGCGGCGGGGCACCTCGGACTCGGCACCGGCGAGGTCGGGCGGCTCATCTGGCAGGTCGCGCACCGGAGGATCGTGTCGGTGACCGAGCCGCACGCGGTGCTCGCCGAGGCGAAGGCGTGAGGGTCAGAAATGAGAACTGAGACGATGCTGTGCCGCCAGGCGCACAGGCGCATTCGGAGCACCGAACCCTGAGTACGCGCCTGTTCGCTGCACCATCTCGAAGAACACGGCGCCAGTCGTCGACGTGTAGAAGTGCAGAAACTCGCCGTGTGCGTCGCGATCGTAGAGGACGTGATGGTCGCGCAAACGCGCGAGCAGGTCCGCAGGCAGATCGAAGCGTGCGTCCAGGTCGTCATAGTAGTTGTCAGGGATGACGAGGAAGTCCAGGCCGCGTGCTCTCGCGGTCGAGGCAGCATCGAAGATGTCATCGCAGGTGATCGCGATGTGTTCGGGGTGTTGGGCGGTCACGGTCGGCGAGAGGTCGCCGAGCTTCGATCCGGTGGTTGCCTGGGGTGCCACATTGAGCGGCAAGCGCACTGAGCCGTCAGCGCTCGACATGACCTGGGAGCGAACCAGGCCGGTGGGGCTCGGCACCTCCTGAGCGGTTTGGGCGCGGAGATCGAGGAGTGAGGAATAGAAGAGGACCGCCTCGTCGAAGTGCTGTGCGGGCTGCGAGAGGTTGATGTGATCGATCGCGGATCGGCGGTCGTCGAGCAGGGTGCCGAACTCTGCAGTCCACCCAGGGGTGTGTCCGCGGTCGGTCTGGAAGAAGACCTCAGACCCGTCGGGTGCGTAAACCCCGCGCAGGACGGCGTCATCGTGCGTCTGCTTCCTCGGCACTTCGGCGGCGAGCAGGAGAGCGGCGCGGTGCATGGCGGCTTCCGAATCACTGACGGAGAAGCCGATGCCGCGGAGGAACGTCGGCGCTTGACCGGTCGAGCTTCTGTCGATCTCGGAGACGATGATGCGCGCACTCCCGCGCTGCCACAGCTGGATGTGCGGTTTGCTTCGGTGGTACCCGGTGAAGCGGAAATCGAGCTGATGAAGCTGACGGGCGACCGCCCCGAGATCGGTCGTGGAGATCTCGGCGAAGTCCACTCCGTGCGGCTCGGCGACGTCGGGCAGCTGGCGCAGGTCAATCCGCTCGATCCGTCTCCGGTCCCGGGAGCAGTCGGCATCCTTGGGTCGGTATTGCTCCTCGACGGTCTCGGCTCCACGCGCTGGAGCGAAGGTGGCGGCGCGGATGTCCGCGGTCGTCGCTTCGAGCCACCGCAGCGAGCGCAGACCGTCGACGGCCGTGCGGTCGGTATCGGATTGCCGGAACGAATCATTGAACACCTCGAGCGACACCGGGCCGCGGTAACCGCTGTCGACCACCCGAGCGAGGAAGTCCGGGAGGTTCCAGGCACCTTCGCCGGGGAACACCCGGTGATGTCGTGACCAGCTGAGGACGTCCATGGTGAGTGCGGGGGCGTCGGCAAGCTGCAGGAAGAAGATCTTCTCGCCGGGAATCTCCGAGATGAGATCGAGGTCCGTGCCACGGGAGAGGATGTGGAAGCTGTCGAGGCAGGTACCGATGTGGGGATGGTCCGTTCGCTCCACGATCTGCCAGGCGTGGTCGTACTCGGAGACGAATCGCCCCCACGCAAGCGCTTCGTAGGCGACGTCGATATCGAATTGCGCGGCGAGGTCACCGAGGCGGCGCAGATGCCCCGCTGCGACGGTGTCGTCTGAGATCGTCGCTGTGCCGACGTTCGAACACAGCAGCATGGTGCCGATCCCCAAGCGTCGCATGAGCGTGAACTTCGCGTGTGCCCGGTCGAGATTGGCCGCGAACTGCTCCTCGTCGACGCCTTCGAAGTCTCGGAAGGGCTGGTAGAGGTCGAGGGAGATGCCGAGATCGCCGGCGAGTTCCCGGACCGCTTCCGGTGACAGGGGGCTGACGACGAGATCCTGTTCGAAGATCTCCACGCCGTCGAAACCTGCTCGACTCGCAGCCCGGAGCTTCTCCTCGAGAGTTCCGGACAGACAGACGGTGGCGATCGATGTTCTCACTTCTCCTCCTTCGTCCGGAACGGCGGTTCTGCTGAGATCACGGCCCGCGCTTCGTGCAGTTCATCGATGTCGGTCAGCGAGAGGTTCTTGGTCTCGCCGGCAGTGAACGCGACCAGGGCGACGAGAAGGCACACACCGGCTGTGACTGCGGCGACGGACACCCAGTTCTCTCCCGACGCGCCGGCGACAGCCGAGGCCAGCGCCGGTGCCAGGCCACCCGAGACAGCGAATCCGATCTGAGTGCCGAGGGCGAGGCCGGTGACGCGGACGGATGTCGGGAACATCTCCGCGTAGAACGACGGCCAGATGCCGTTGGCCATCGAGTAGAACCCTCCGGCCATGAGCGCGCCGGTGACGAAGATGAGTGTCCAGTTGCCGGCTGAGACGGCCCCGAGGTAGGGGAACATCATCAGCCCGGAGCACAGCGCACCGATGATGAACACAGGCTTGCGGCCGACGCGATCGGCGAGGGCAGACGCGACGGGAATCGCCAGGAGCGCGACCGCGTTGGCCGTCACCGACACGAGGAGCATCGTCGAGCGCTCAAGTCCCACGATCGACGTGGCGAACGACAGCGACCAGACAGTGAAGACCATATTCACGGTATTGACCATCGCACACGCCGCGACGCGCAGGACTGCGGCTTTGTGCCACGTGAACACCGCGCGCAGCGGAGGGCTGCTGGGCCGTGTCGCCTTGAACGCAGGCGGTTCCTCGAGGCCCCGGCGGATCAGCCAGGCAGTGAGGACGACGACAGCCGACAACCAGAACGGCACCCTCCATCCCCAGCTGAAGAGCTGGTCGTCGGGAAGGAGAGCGGTGAAGGGAATGAAGACCGCGGTAGCGAGGAGAGTGCCGAACTGCGTCCCATGCAGTGTCCATGCCGTCGTCCACGACCGTTTGGCCTCTGTCGCGTGTTCGAGGGAGACGGAGATGGCGCTCGCCTGCTCGCCCGACGCGGACAGTCCCTGAATGATGCGGCAGAGGACGAGCAGGATGGGGGCGAGAATGCCGACCTGGTCATAGGTCGGCAGACAGCCGACGACGAAAGTCGAGATTCCCATCATGAACAGCGTGAGCATGAGAACGAACTTGCGTCCGTAGCGGTCGCCGAGCGGACCCATGATGAGGGCGCCGAGTGGGCGCACGACGTAGGCGACGCCGACGGTGGCCATGGCCAGGAGGATTCTGATTCCCGGTTCGGTCGACTCGGGGAAGAAGAGGACATTGAGGACGAGGGCCGCCGCGGTCCCGTAGACCGCGAAGTCGTAGTACTCGAGCGCTGAACCAGTCCAACTGGACAGTGCCGCTCGCAATGGAGTCTTTGTCGGGCGAGCTTCGTCGATCGCGTGTGCCATGCTTCCTCGCATTGTTGTATTGCCACAATATGGCAGTTGCTGTTACGTTGTGGATTACAGTGTGACCGAGGCGACACCGACTGTCAATGGCGCAGTCGTCAGCGCAGCAGACGAGGAGGGGCACGCCGATGCCGGCCAAAGGATCGAACTCTGTGACGAAGACGTTCGAGATGCTCGAACTACTCGGCGATTACTCCGACGGGATCAGTGCTGCGCGGGCCGCGGAGATCACGGGTTATCCGTTCAGCACCGCCTATCGACTTCTCGGGGGCCTCGTCGAATCCGGATACGCGTCGTTCGATGCGCACTCAAAGCTCTACACGCTCGGTATGGAGGTCTTCAGGCTCAGTCAGAAGGTCGCGCACCGTCGTGGACTCGACGGTGCCACGAAGGACCTTCTCCGCGACCTCACCGGTTCGACGGGCGAATCGAGCATTCTGTCCGTGCGACGGGGTGATGCGGCACTGACTGTGGTGACCGTCGACGGTCCCCAGTTCCGCACGACGACCGATCCCGGCGATCATTCGCCACTGCACACCTCGTCCCTGGGGCAGATCATGCTCGCCTACGATTCCGACCGTGATGGGTCCCTCGAGCGACTCGACCTCAGTGCTCGGACCTCGCGATCGATCACCGACCCCGGCGAACTGCGCCAGCGGCTCGACGAAGTGCGCTCACGCGGTTGGGCCGGGCAATCGGAGGAGAACGACATCGGCATGAACGCTGTTGCCGTCCCCGTCCTCGATCTCGACGGACGGCTGCTCGCGGCACTGGCGTTGGCCGCCCCGGTCTTTCGGCGCTCACTCGACGACCTTGTCGGGTTCACACCACAGCTCACGACCACTGCGGCTGCCATCGCCGCCCGACTCCCGAGGTGACCATGTCCCTGCCTGCCGCAACCCCAGTCCGCTCCCTCCTGCTCGGCCTCATCGGCGACGGCATCACCGCGTCGCGGACACCGCGCATGCACGAACTCGAAGGGGCTCGACTGGGGATTCCGACCATCTACCGTGCTATCGACACAGCCCAACCCGCCGTCGCCTCGGCGTCTCTCGAGGATCTCCTCACCGCGGCGATCCGCCTCGGATTCGACGGGCTCAACATCACCCACCCGTTCAAACAGGAGGTGATCAGTCTTCTCGATGAGGTGTCCGATGAGGCGCGGAGGATCGGGTCGGTCAACACCGTCGTCATCGACCGCGACCGTCGCACCCACGGCCACAACACCGATGTGACCGGTTTCGCCCGCGGATTCGATGCGGGCCTGGCGGGAGCCGACCGAAGGTGCGTCGTGCAGATCGGGGCCGGTGGTGCCGGGAGGGCGGTCGCCTTCGCGCTGGCAGCGGCGGGAGTCGGCGAACTCGTCATCGCCGATGTCAGCGAGGAGCGGGCGCGGGCTCTGGCCGCGGACATCGGCGACGCTGTGCGGGTCGTCGCCCTCGGTGAGATCGGGCCCGCTCTGTCGGACGCTGACGGACTGGTCAACGCCACCCCGGTGGGAATGCGAGCCCACCCAGGCAGTCCAGTGGACGCGGCACTGCTGCGGCCGGAGCTGTGGGTCGCCGATGTCGTCTACCTCCCGTTGGAGACTCAGCTCCTGAGGGACGCCCGGGCGATCGGCTGCCGCACTCTCGACGGGTCGGGCATGGCGGTGAATCAGGCTGTCGACGCCTTCGCACTGTTCAGCGGCACGACCGCAGACCCGCAGCGAATGCGGGAGACGTTCCTCAGCCTCGGGCCGTGAGCCGGCTCAGTCCTGCGACTTCGCCTTGCGGTTCTCCTTGATGACGGCGAAGACGAAGATGCCGGCGATGAGCGCCAAGGTCACCCACAGTGAGTACTTGTCGATGACGGAGAGCACGGAGACGGCCGCCTCGCCGAGCTGATAGCCGAGGATCGTCCAGATGAGCGTGAAGATCAGGCACCCGAGGAAGTCGGCGATGAGGAACAGCGACAGCCGCATCCTCGTCCATCCGGCGACGATGTAGACGAGGGTGCCCGGCACGCCGGGGCAGCGGGCGATCATCGTCATGAGGAAGAGCGCCCAACTGGGAATCGAGCGCAGGCGCTCGATGCGGGCCAGCTGGCGATCGTTCTGTGCGAAGAGACGGAGCACGCCGTCGGCCCACCGACGACCGGCGAGCCAGAACGCCCAGTTGAACTTCACCATCCCGACGAACCCGGCGACGATGACGAGCCACAGCGGGATCTCCCCGACGGCGGCATAGGCTCCGGCGGCGACGATCGCAGTCTTCGCGCCGTTGATGAACTCCTGGAGAACGGGTGCGTTGACGAGCATCCACGGCCGCAGCGGCAGCAGAGCGAGGTAGATGACGGGCACGCCGATGATGATGAAGAGGAGGATCTTGTCGAGCGGCTTGGCCTTGCCCTGCCACGGTGTGATCGCCGCCCACGGGTTCTCCTTGCGGGCGTCCTCAGCGTCCGGGGCCTGCGCCTCAGAAGTCCGTGCCTCCGACTCCTGCGTCTCGGATTCGGGAGTCGCCGCTGCCTGGGACCCTGCGGCGGGGTCGGGATCCGGTCGGGCGAGTTCGTCGTCGGGACGGCGTTCTTCGCTGATGGGGACTCCTCGGTGAGGCTCGATTCGGGGCGTTCTCAGTATCGCACGCCCGTCAGCTGCGCGCCTAAGGCCTGCGCGCCTGAGACGATGAACTCGGGCTGACTAAGAAGACTCTCATTGCCGATCGCTCGACAAAGCGCGTGCGCCTTCGGCAGGGTTGATGGTGTGGGGAAGCAATCGAGTGTGCTCAGCGCGGTCGTCACCGGACTCGTCGTCGTCCTGGCCGGTCTCGCGTTCATCATCGTGCGCAGCACCGGCCAGTCCGAGACCCCCGACCTCACCCCGATCCAGGTCTCGCCGAACTCTGCGGAGTCTGCTTCTCCCGGTGGTGCGGCAGCAGCCGAAGGCGACCCGGACACCTCCGCCGATGACGGCACTGGATCCCGCGGAGGCGCCGACAACGGTGGGAGCACCGCAGCCGGTGGCGACAATGCCGACCGCAGCGGCGCCGACGGCGGGGGCGGCAGTTCGGGCAGCAGCGGCACCGGCAGCGGCTCCGGACAGATCGAGCATTCGTACGAACCCGCTCCCAACCCGCCGCGCGAAGTCCCCGCAGACGGCGACGACGACGATGACGACGCCGGCGACGATGACGACGATGATGACGACGATGATGACGATGACGGCGGTGACGATGACGACGACTGATCGTCGCATCCGACTCACCGTCGAGAACCGACTGACGATCGCCGTCTCCGTCCTCTCCGTCCTCGCCCTGACGATCGTCGGCGTGGTGCTCTACTCCGTCGAGTCGAACAACGTCTCGAACCGGATCTCCGGGTCGATGAATCAGGAAGTCGCGGAGATGCGGTCGTTTGCGAAGACCGGCGTCGACCCCGAGACCGGTCAGCCGTTCACCTCGGTGGACCAGATGCTCAGCCAGTTCCTCGCCCAGAACCAGCCGGACTCCTACGAATCGCTCTTCGCCTACCTCAGCGACGGTCGCGTCCTCTACCAGGGCGAACCGGACACCCTCCTCGGCGGCTCTCAGGCTCTCGAGGACGCGGTGGCACGCGTTGCGGCCGACGGTGGGGAGATCGAACTGCAGCTCGAGGGCAATGACTACGAAGGCTACGTCCTCCCCGTCTCAGCGGTCGCCTCGGCGAACGACGCAGCAGGTGCCACGCCGCCGCCGACGAGCGAACACGGCTCCTTCGTCGTCGTCCACAACGTCACCGCCAGCCGCGCCGACCTCATCCAGTTCATGCAGATCTACGTCATCGTCGCGCTGCTGGCCGCCCTCATCATCTCCGGGATCTCCTCCGTGCTCGCCCGCCGCCTCCTCTCACCGGTGACCCAGCTGCGTCAGACCGCACAGTCGATCTCCGGCGGCGACCTGAGCAACCGGCTCGAGACGCGCGGCAGCGACGACATCGCCGAACTCGGACGCACCTTCAACGCGATGCTCGATCGGCTCGAATCCGCCTTCGAGACCCAGCGCCGCTTCCTCGACGACGTCGGCCACGAACTGCGCACCCCGCTGACGATCCTCAGCGGGCACCTCGAGACGATGAACTCCGAGGACGTCGCCGATGTCGACGAGACCCGTGCGCTCCTGCTCGATGAGACCGACAGGATGACGCGCCTCGTCGAGGAGCTCCTCGTCCTCGCCCGGTCACGCCGTCCCGACTTCGTCCGCCCCGAATCCGTCGACGTCTCCGCGCTCCTCCACGGGGTGCTCGCGAAGGCGACCGGGCTCGGACCCCGGAACTGGCAGGTCGAGATCACCGACCTCCCGGTCCTCACCGCCGACCGCCAGCGCCTGACCCAGGCGCTCCTCCAACTCGCCGCGAACGCCGTCGACCACACCGAGACCGGCCAGACGATCACGTTCGGTGCCTCCGAGGACGCCACCGCCGTCCACCTCTGGGTCCGCGACGACGGTGAGGGCGTGCCCGCCGAGATCGCCGACGAGATCTTCGACCGCTTCAACCGCGGCACCTCCGACGGCGACGGGTTCGGGCTCGGTCTCTCCATCGTCGAGGCGATAGCCCGCGCCCACGGTGGGACCGTCACCCTCGACCCCACCGAGGTGGGAGCCCAATTCCGTCTCACCCTGCCGAAAGGACGCCAGTGAAGAGAATCCTCGTCGTCGAAGACGAAGCGCGCATCTCCTCCTTCATCGCCAAGGGGCTCGGCGCCGCCGGCTTCAGCACGGAGATCGCCGCCGACGGTCTCACCGGACGCGACCTCGCGATCACCGGGGACTTCGACCTCCTCGTCCTCGACATCGGCCTGCCCCGACTCGACGGCTTCAGCGTCCTCGAGCAGCTGCGCGACCAGCGCCCCACGCTGCCCGTCCTCGTCCTCACCGCCCGCGACAACGCCGAGGACACGATCTACGCCCTCGAATCCGGGGCGGTGGACTACATGATCAAACCCTTCCGCTTCGGGGAGCTGCTCGCCCGGATCCGGCTGCGCCTCAAGGAGACCGTGCAGGAGGCGCCGACGACCGAGCTCGTGCGCGGGGACGTGCGCATCGACCTGCTCAGCCGGCAGGTCTGGGTGCGCGAGCGCGTCGTCGACCTCTCCGCCCGCGAACTCTCACTCGCGGAGATCCTGTTGAAGAACCGCGGCAACGTCCTCTCCCGCGAACAGCTCCTCTCCCATGTGTGGGGTTTCGACTTCGACCCCGGCTCCAACGTCGTCGACGTCTACGTCGGCTACCTGCGCAAGAAGCTCGGCTCCGACTTCGTCACCACCGTCCGAGGTTTCGGCTACCGCGTCGACTGATCGGCACCGCGGCACCACGCCGTACGCCGGAAACAAGGCACCTGACCTCAACGTTCGGCCTTTTCAGGCCTCCCACCTCGGCGAACGTTCCTAAGACGGTTCTCATCTGCATCTCATCTCGGCCTTAATCTCGGCGACGAAGCTGGGAACCATGACAGACAACCTGAGAATCGCGCTCTTCTCCCATGACTCACTGGGACTCGGGCACCTCCGCCGCAATCGCGCGCTCGCCTTCGCGCTCGCCGCACAGCTGCCCGAGCGCACCGGGCGTCCCGTCAGCGGACTCCTCATCGCCGGCAGTCCGGAGGCCGCCCGCTTCGACCTGCCCACCGGCTGGGACTGGGTCATCCTCCCCGGCGTCACGCCGGCCCCCGGCGGCTATGCGCCGCGGGCGCTCGCGGCGACGATGGACGGCCTGCGCAGTCTGCGGTCGGCGGCGATCACCGCCGTCCTCGACCAGCAGCAGCCCGACCTCTTCATCGTCGACCGGCACCCCTTCGGCGTCGACGGGGAGCTCGCCGAGGTGATCGACCATGTCCGCGCCCGCGGCACCCGCACCGTGCTCGGCCTCCGCGAGGTCCTCGACACCCCCTCCGTCATCGCCGCCGAGTGGGATCGAGTCGGCGGCCCCGGCAGCGTCGCCGCGGCCTTCGACGAAGTCTGGGTCTACGGCGACGCGGCCGTCTACGACCCCCGCGCCACCGGGGAGGTCCCCGCCGAACTCGCCGAGATCGCGACGCTCACCGGCTACCTCGCACTCGCCCGGCAGGAGGCCGCGGCACTCGCCGCACTGCCCGCCGCTGACGAGCCCTTCGTCCTCACCTGCCTCGGCGGAGGCTCCGACGGGGCGGCGCTCGCCGAACGCGCGATCGCCGCGACCCCGCCGCCCGGGCACACCCACCTCGTCGTCGTCGGTCCGCAGATGGACCTGCCCGAGGTCGAGCGACTGCGCGACCTCGCCCGCCCGGACACGCAGATCCTCCGGCACACCGCCGACATGCCCGGGCTCATCGCCCGCGCCGCGGCACTCGTGTGCATGGGCGGCTACAACACGCTCTCGGAGGTCATGGCCACCCGCACCCCCGCGCTCGTCGTCCCCCGGGTCGGCCACCGCGAGGAGCAGCCCCGGCGAGCCTCGGCGCTCGCCGCCGCCGGAGCCCTCGACACCTGCGGCCTGAGCGAGGCGACGCCGGAGTTCCTCACCTCATGGTTCGCCGGCCGCGCCGGGACGCAGTCGTCCCGGGACCACATCGACCGCGACGGCCTGCGCACCGTGGCCGCCCTCGCCGCCGAACTCATCGACGCCGCCGACGTGCCCGCCGTCTCCGCGCTCGCCCACTCCCGTCCGAGGCTGACCGAGGAGGTCCGCTGTGCCGTCTGAGACCGCCCTGTCCGTGGCGAGCCCCCGCAGGCGCGTGGGCTACGTCCTCAAGATGTACCCCCGCTTCTCCGAGACGTTCATCGTCTCCGAGATCCTCGCCCGCGAGGCCGCCGGAGAGGACATCGTCATCTTCTCGCTGCGTCCCTGCACCGATGCGCGCTTCCATCCGGAGCTCGCCCGCGTCAAGGCCCCCGTCATCCACGTCGGACGGTCCTCGAGCGCACGCGGCTTCTGGGAGGTCTGGCAGGAGGCGACGACGGTTCCCGACATCGCCGCCGCTGCCGCCGACCACCTCGGCGAGCTCCTCGCCCTCGACCACGACGACGCGGGTCAGGCGCTCACTGTCGCCCGGCTCGCCCGCGAGCACGGGGTCACGCACCTGCACGCGCACTTCGCCTCGGTGTCGACGACGGTGGCCCGCGCCGCCTCCCAGCTCAGCGGCATCCCGTACTCGTTCACGACGCACGCGAAGGACATCTTCCACAACAGCGTCGAGGTCTCCGACCTCGCCCGCAAGACCGCGGCCGCCGACCACGTCATCGCGATCAGCGACTTCAATCGGGACTATCTCGCCCGGACCCTCGGCCCCGAGCTCGCCGAGCGGATCACCGTCGTGCGCAACGGCCTCGAACTCGACCGCTTCCCGTACCGGCCGCACCGGGAGCCGGCGGAAGTCCCCGCGCTGCTCGCCGTCGGCCGCCTCGTCGAGAAGAAGGGCTTCGGCCATCTCCTCTCCGCGCTCGCCGTCCTCCGCGACACGGGGCTGCCGGTCCGGCTCGACCTCGTCGGCACCGGCCCGCTCGAGGCCGACCTCGCCGCTCAGGTGCGCACTCTCGGACTCGACGATGTCGTGACCCTGCACGGAGCCCTGACCCAGCAGGAGGTGCGGGAGATGTTCGACACCCACGACGTCCTCGTCGCCCCCTTCGTCGACGGCTCCGACGGCAACGTCGACGGGCTGCCGACCGTCCTCCTCGAGGGCATGGCCGCCGGCATCCCGTGTGTGGCCGGCACGGTCACCGCGGTGCCCGAGATCGTCATCGACGGACAGACCGGGTGGCTCGTCGACGGGGCCGATCCGACAGCGATCGCCGCCGCCGTCGCCGAGGTGGTCCGGCGGGCCGTCGGCGACCCCGCCTCGCTGACCTCCGTCACCGACGCCGCGCGGGCGCGCGTGTGCGCCCTCCACGACTCCCGTGTCCAGGCCGCCGAGCTGGCCGCCCTCATCGGCAGGGCCGAGGTGCCCGTCGCCGCGGCGTCGGCAGCCAGCAGCGGCGGTGCCCCCGACGGCGACACCCTCGATGCCTGGGAGCGTGCCTCATGAGAATCGCCTACATCCTCCTCGACCCCGGCATCGGGATCTTCGGCACGAAGGGCGCGAGCGTCCACGCCCAAGAGGTCATCCGCGCCTTCCGCAGCCTCGGGCACGAGGTCACGGTGTTCTGCACCCGCACCGACGACGCGATGCCCGGCGACCTCGCCGACCTCGAGGTCGTCCGCCTCGACCTGCCCCCGGGTCTCGACCGGGGCTGCCGGGAGATCGCGCTGCTGCGGGTCTCCGACCTGCTCGCCGATCTCGTCGCGACCCGCGGGGGCTTCGACCTCGTCTACGAGCGGTACTCGCTCTTCTCCACCGCGGGTGCCACGATCAGCGACCGCCTCGGCGTTCCTCTCATCCTCGAGGTCAACGCGCCGCTCATCGAGGAGCAGCGCACCCACCGCGGACTCGTCCACACCGAGCATGCGCAGCGCTCGACCGCCGCGAGCTTCGGACAGGCCGCGCGGATCGTGTGCGTGAGCGACGCCGTGGCCGGCTGGGTGCGGCGCGACTATCCCGGACTCGCCGAGGTGGTCGTCGTCCCCAACGGGGTCAACACCGACCGCATCGCGCCCGGGTCCACCGACACCGCCGTCCACGACGCCGACGCAGCCGTCCACGGCACTGCCCCGAAAAGTTCGGCGCCGGTGCGCATCGGCTTCGTCGGCACCCTCAAACCGTGGCACGGCACCGACCGACTGCTCGCGGCGTGCGCGGACCTCGACGGACCGTTCCACCTCGACATCGTCGGGCACGGACCTGAGGCCGAGGCGCTCGCCGCCCAGGCCGAACGCCTCCGCCTGGGAGCCCGCATCACCTTCCACGGTGCGCTCGCCCCGGCCGACGTGCCCGCCCAGCTGCGGCGCTTCGACATCGCCGTTGCCCCGTATCCGGCCGGCCCGAACTACTTCTCGCCGCTGAAGATCTACGAGTACCTCGCCGCCGGGGTGCCCACCGTCGCATCGAGGGTCGGATCGATCCCCGAACTGCTCGCCGGCACGGACGCCGGAATCCTCGTCGCCCCCGACGACATCGCCGAGCTCACCGCCGCGCTGCAGACCCTCCTGAATGATCCCGCCCGGCGGACGCGGATGGGTCAGGCCGCCCGCGCCGAGGCGATCGCCCGCCATTCCTGGGAGAGCCGGTGCCGTGACATCCTCGCCCCCGTCCTCGTGGAGACCGCATGACGCCGCGAACCGTGCCGAACGCCAGCGCCCTCAAGCGGACGCTGAGCATCATCCGCCCCCACCTCGGCCGGCACAAGTGGCTCATCCTCGCCGGATTGGCCGCACTGCTCGCCGACGTCGTCTTCCGCATCCTCGAGCCGTGGCCGATCAAGATCGCCGTCGACGCCGTCACCGCCGCCCTCGGCGCTGACATCGCCCCGAGCCTCGGCGTCGGCTCCGGGGTGGCAACGACTCTTGTGGCCGCGGCGCTCGGTCTCGCCGTCATCGTCGCCGGCCGCGCGGTGACGAACTACGCATCGACGATCTGCTTTGCCCTCGTCGGGGCACGGGTCGCCACACAGCTGCGCTCCCGGGTCTTCGACCATGTCCAGGCGCTGTCGCTGAAGTACCACTCGAAGGCGTCGATCGGAGACACCTCACAGCGCCTCGTCGGCGACATCGGCCGCCTCCAGGAGGTCGCCGTGACCGCGGGACTGCCGCTCGTCGGCAATGTCATCACCCTCGCCGTCCTCCTCGTCGTCATGGTCGTCCTCGACCCGGTGCTCTCGGCCATCGTCCTTGCCACCGCCGTCGTCTACGGTCTGCTCTCCCGGGTCGCGACCCCGAAGATCACCACCGCCTCCCGGTCGACGCGCAAAGGCGAGGGCCACCTCGTCGGATCCGCCGCCGAGGCGCTGGGTGCGATCCGCGTCGTCCAGGCCTACGGACTCGAGGGGACGGTGGCCACCGAATTCGCCAACGGCAACGAACGCGCGCTCAAGGCCGGGGTGCGCGCCCGCCGGCTGGCCGCGGGGCTCGAACGCTCCACGGACGTCCTCGTCGGCGTCTCGCAGGCCCTCGTCCTCGCGTTCGGCAGCTACCAGGTGCTGCGCGGAGCAATGACCCCGGGCGATCTCGTCCTCTTCCTCCTCTACCTCAAGATCGCGATGAAGCCGCTGCGCGACATGGCGAAGTACACGGGCCGCATCGCCCGGGCCACCGCCTCGGGGGAGCGCATCGCCGACCTCCTCGACGAACCCATCGAGATCGACGACCGCCCCGACGCGGTGACGATGGGACCCGTCGCCGGCGATGTCGTCTTCGACGGCGTGACCTCCCGCGACGGACACGGCCGTCGCCTCTTCGACGACCTCAGCCTGCTCATCCCCGCAGGGGAGAAGATCGGCATCCTCGGCGCCTCGGGGGCGGGCAAGTCGACGCTGACGAGCTACCTGCTCCGTCTCAGCCAGCCGGACGCCGGGCACATCTACCTCGACGGCTACGACACGCGCAATGTCACGCGGGCGTCCCTGCGCGGCAACGTCTCCGTCCTCCTCCAGGAGTCGGTGCTCTTCGCGGTGAGCGTGCGGGAGAACATCCGCTACGGTCGCCTCGACGCCACCGACGCCGAGGTGGAGGCCGCGGCCCGTGCGGCCCGAGCCGATGAGTTCATCCGGGAGCTGCCCGAGGGCTATGACACGGTGCTCGGCAACCGCGGGGACACGCTCTCCGGCGGGCAGCGGCAGCGCCTGGCGATCGCGCGTGCTCTCGTCCGGTCTGCCCCGGTCGTCGTCTTCGATGAGGCGAGCACGGGGCTCGACCCGGCGACCCGGGCGCAGGTGACGGAGGCGCTGTGGGACCTCACCGAGGGGCGCACCGGCATCGTCATCACCCATGATGCGGCGATGGTCCGCGGCCTCGACCGGGTGGTCTGGCTCGAGGACGGTCGCATCGTCGAGGACGGCTCACCGGCGGAGCTCGCCGCCGATCCTTCGACGCGGGTGGCTGCGTGGCTGCGCGATCAGGCTGAGGAGTCGACACCGGAATGGGGCGCCGAGGCGGACGCCTCCGTTGCGTCGGGCACCGTGACCGGGCCGCTGCCGCCCGCTCACCCCGCACCGCCCGAGCACCGTCCGGTCGTGGGAACCGGGGTCCGCCGATGACCGCGGTCGACGCGGCCTGCGCGGCCGCTGGTGCCGCGCCGCGGACGGTCCCTGCCGGCGGGGCAACCGCGTTCGTCGGTGCATCCTCCGGCATGGAGATCCCCTTCCTCGACGACCTGCGTGAGGCGGCGGCGCTCAGTCGACTTCTCGGGTTCGCCGCCCGGCCCGTGCGCCTCCGCGTCAAACCCGGTCGCAGCGCCATCGTCGCCTGGCGGCGCGACGGCGTGCCCGGTCTCGCCGGATGGGGCTGGACGACGGTGATGAGCGACGCCGACAAACTGGCGAACCTGCGGCGTCGAGCGGAGCGGCGCGGCCAGTCCCTGTACGTCCACACCGTCGTCACGGACCCTGCCGCGTCGGCAGTTGACGATGCTGCGCCGGCAGCTCACGACACCGTGTCGGGTCGGGACCGGCCCGCGGGGGCCCGCGAGTTCACCCTCGTCAGCGGGGGAGTGCTCGCGGATCCGAAGCTCGGGGCATCGCTTGCGCGGGTGCGCGATGATCTCGACCTCGACGCGTGCACCGTCGTCGGCTACAACCCGGCCAGACGCATCCTCCTCGCACACGCCGGCGAATTCGTGCGGATCGGCACGGACCCCTACGACCGTCTCCTCGCCGCCGCCGAGGACTGGCAGCGGCACGGGCTGCCCACCCTGCCGGTCACCCGCCTCGGCGCGGATGCGACGGCAGTGCGCTCGCCGTGGTGGGGCACCGGTGACCTCGCCACACACCCGGATGCGCAGATCGCCGAGGCGGTCGGCCGCACCATCGCCGCCCTCCACGGCCGCAGCGTCGCTGACTCTCACGACCGGCACGCTGTCGCCGACGCCTGCGCGATGCTCGATGACACCGTGCGCACGCTGAGCCGGCTGCTCCCGGACGCAGAGGTCGCACGTGCGCGACGACTCGCCCGCACCATCGCCGCAGAGCTGAGCTCGACCGACCCGAGTCGGGCTCTGACTGAACTCTCCGACATCCACGGTGACCTCAGCCCCGACCAGATCCTCATCGACGGCGGGGACTTCCGGATCATCGACCTCGATCGAGCCGGTGTCGGCCCGGTCGGCATGGATCTCGGCCGGTGGATCGCGGCGTGCCGCCTCCGCGGTGACACCGCCGGACCGGGGCTGGAGATCGGATTCCTCCACGGATACAGCGCCGTCGCGTCGGATGCGGCCGCGGCCTCGGGCGTGGCAGCTCCCATGCCGGCGAGTCCGCCGCGGATCGACGGTCTCGACGTGTGGGCGGCCTGGGCGCTGCTCCTCACGGCTATCGAGCCCTGGCGCACCTGCCGTCCCGACTGGCGCGAGCGCACCGAACGGCACCTCGACCTTGCCGAGGAGGCCCTGCGCGATCGCCCCCACCTCACCGCCTGCGGCACTCGGCCCAGCTCCTCACCGATCCCCGCGCGCATCCGCATCGACGGGACCGATGTCGACATCCGCCGAGCGTGGCCGGCGAAGAAGGGCCGCATCGCCGTCGAGGCGACGACAGCCGACGGCATCCGGGCAGGCTTCCTCGATCCGACCCCGCGGGACACACCGCATCCCGGCTCACGGGATACCCCGCACGGCGACACCCGCGAGGCATCGCACGGCGACACCCGCGAACCCTCACCTGTCGACCCCCGAACGGCCACACAGACCACCGCGGTCGCGACACTGCTGCCGGCCGGCGCCGACCCGGACCTCCCCGGCCTCGCGCGCCTCCTCGACGGTCCGGGCACGCGCGGCAACCGGCTCGTCTCCCACCGGCCGGGACGACGCGCCGTCGTCGCTCTCGCCGACGGCACCTTCGCGAAATGCGTGCGCCGTGGCAAGGCAGCGGCGATCCTCGCCGGGCAGGACAGGGCGCTCGCCTTCGCCGCCGGATTCATCCTGCCCCGGGTGCTCGACGCCGATGACGCGACGGTCCTTCTCGCTCGGGTCCCCGGGGTCGAACTCCACGAGCCGAGGGCACTCGGCACGCACTGGGAGCGGGCCTGGACGGACTGCCTCGGCGCATGGGACCGCGCGGACGCACAGGCGCTGCCGGACTCGATGCCCACCCACACCGCTGAAGACGAAGCCGGTGTCCTCGAGGACTGGCGGGAGCGGGCCGATGGTCTGCTCGGCGACCGTGCCGCGCCCCTCGATGCGCTCCTCGACGAGGTGACCACGCAGCTGCGCGACTCCGCTCCGCCACTGCGCTGGGGCCCGGTGCACCGCGATCTCCACGACAAGCAGCTGATGTGGGATGAGGCCGCCGGTCCCGGACTCCTCGACGTCGACACGGCCTGCCGCGGTGAGCGCGAACTCGACCTCGGCAACCTGTCCGCCCACGCGACGTGGCGGCGCGCTCAGGGAATCTGGTCGCCCGCCGAAGCGGAGGCCGTCACCCGTGCGATCGGCCGGGTCGCCTCGGCGGGAGGCTGCGACCGGTCACGACTTCGACTCTACGAACGCGCGAGCCTCCTCCGGCTCGTCTGCGTCTACGCGTTTCGACCGCGATGGGCCGCACGAACGCACGCGCTGCTCGACGCGGCCGCAGAGTGAACCCGTCGGCCTTGAGCGGGGGCCGGGCCCGGGCCCATCAGTCCTGTGTGCTGCGGCGGGCATCGCCCCAGATGTCGACGCCCGAGTCGACGGCGAAGGAGTCGATCGCGGCAAGCTCGTCATCGGTGAAGGGAGCGGCGCTCAGGGCGGCGACGTTGTTCTCGAGCTGATCGACGCGGCTGGCGCCGATGACGAGGGAGGAGACACGGGGGTCGCGCAGCGCCCACGACAGGGCCATCTGCGCGAGCGACTGACCGCGCGCCTCGGCGATGTCGGCCAGTCCGCGGATCCGGTCGAGGTTGTCCGCGGACAGGAAGCCGTCCTTGAACGACGGGGTCTCCTTCCCGGCGCGCGAATCCGCGGGCACCCCGTCGAGGTACTTGCCGGTGAGCAGGCCCTGGGCGAGCGGGGAGAAGGCGATGACGCCGAGGCCCTCCTCGGCGGTGGTGTCGAGGAGGTGGTCGTCCTCGATCCAGCGGTTGAGCATCGAGTACGAGGGCTGATGGATGAGCAGCGGCGTGCCGAGGTCGCGGGCGATCTGCGCCGCTCGGGCCGTGTCGGCGGCCGAATAGGAGGAGATGCCCGCGTAGAGGGCGCGACCCGAGCGCACCGCAGTGTCGAGTGCGCCGATCGTCTCCTCGAGCGGGGTCGTGGCATCGGGGCGGTGCGAGTAGAAGATGTCGACGTAATCGAGGCCGAGGCGACCCAGCGACGCATCGAGGCTCGAGAGCAGGTACTTGCGGCTGCCGCCCGGGCCGCCGTAGGGGCCGGGGTGCATGACCCAGCCGGCCTTCGTCGAGATGATGAGCTCATCGCGGTAGCGGCCGAGGTCCTCACGCAGCTGGCGACCGAAGTTGATCTCGGCCGACCCGGACGGCGGCCCGTAGTTGTTCGCGAGGTCGAAGTGCGTGACGCCGAGGTCGAAAGCGCGGCGGACCAGTGCGCGCTGTTCGTTGAACGCGACGTCGTCGCCGAAGTTGTGCCACATCCCCAGCGACAGGGCCGGCAGCACGAGTCCGGAGCTCCCGACTCGGCGATAGGTCATCGACTCGTAGCGGTCATCGGCAGCGGTGTACACGGATCGTCTCCCGGGAATTGGTGACAGGCGGTCGCGTTCAGCTTAGGTCACGAAGATTGTCCATTGCGATCGGCGGAGATGTCCGCACCTGCGGCGATGTCGCTGAACGTGGCGGCGAGCTGAAGATCCCGCTCCGTCACCGCGCCGGTGTCGTGGCTGGTGAGCACCACCTCGACGACGGGGTAGGTGAGAGTGATGTCGGGATGGTGGTTGGCCTCCTCAGCAGCGGCGCCGAGGCGGTTGACGAGGTCGAGTCCGGTCGCGAAGTCCCCGGTGAGGTACTTCGCGGTGATGCTGTCCGAGCCGCCCTTCCAATCGCTCAGCCCCGCCTCGGCGAGCTTGTCCTGCAGTTCCTGTCCTCTGTATTCAGCCATGGCACCATGCTAGAAAGACATCGCCGGGACGGGAACCCCTCAGGCGGAATTCCGTGCGCCCTTCGCGCGGTGGCGGCGGACGGCGTCGCGGTTGGCGCAGCGGACCGAGCAGTAGCGCTGGCGGCCGTTGCGGGTGACGTCGACGACGACGTTGTCGCACGGGTCGCCAGGTGTCAGGCCGGCCGCGCAGCGACCGAGGCGGTGCATGCCGCGGGTCGTCAGGTGCAGCGCCGTACCGACGCAGATGACGGCGCGCAGCACATGGGCCAGCGACTGGTTCGAATCCCGGTAGTGGAGGTGCCAGCCCTCATCGTCGTGGTCGACGAGGCGCGGGTAGGCGGCGGCGTTCGCCATGATCGCGTTGAGGATCTCCGCCCGGTCCTGAGGGTCGTCGGCGTCGACGACCGCCAGCCACTCATCGATGACGGTGCGCGTGTCGTCGAGGTCGGTCGACGTCGGTTCGAAGCCCATCGTCATCCCGAACTCCCGGGTGCGGGCCTCGATCCCGTCGCGATCACTCGGCCAGTCATTGGCGAGCGACGCCGCGAGCAGCACCGCGTACTCGCCGTAAGGGTTGAGTTGCATAAGACCATTACAGCAGGGTGGACGGCATGGACACCAGAGCAGGACGCGAGATGCGCGTGACTCGCGACAACAGCACCGCCGCTGGGGGACAGGCCTCCGGCGCCGGCTGTGAGCACGGCTGGCTGACCGAGTCGCGACACCGCATCTCGACCGGGCTGATCGTCTACCTCCGCTGTGCCAGCTGCGGGGCGCGTCGCGTCGACCACCTCGGTGCCGGTGCGCTGGTGCCGAGCGGGCTGAGTCGGGTCGTCGCGCCGAGGTGAGGCGCCCCCGCGGGGCCGCCGTGGGGCGGACGCGCACCGGACTGCCCGCCGAAAGTCGATTCGGCCACGACTAGTCACCGTGCAGAATGACTTTTCGCCGTCATCCGGTCTGCGTGTCGCACTTTTCGCGAGCGTTCGTACTTTTCGCCGGCAGTGCGTCGGCGGCGCCGCGCCGGGTCCACGCCCCGCCGCACCCCAAAGTAGACCAGTGGTCTTGATTTCGTGTGTGACCTGTGACTCAATGGGGGAGTGACGAAATTCCACTCGATTCGGGATCAGCTCCTCGATCGCCTCGACGGCATGGCCGCCGGAGAGCAGTTCCCGCCCGAGCGTCAGCTCGCTCAGCAGCTCGGCATCTCCCGGATGACGCTGCGCCGGGCCCTCGACGACCTCGTCGCGAAGGGCGTCGTCCGCCGCCGGCATGGGGCCGGCGTCTTCGCGCTCGGCCCGAAGTTCGATCAGCCGCTGGCCGCGAGTTCGTTCACCGAGGACATGCTCGCCCGCGGACTGCATCCCGGCTCCCGGGTGCTCTCCTTCGACCGCGGAGAGGCCGGGGCGCACATCGGACGCAAGCTCCACCTCGGCGAAGGGGATGAGGTGCTGACGATCCTCCGCCTGCGACTCGCCGACGATGAGCCGATCGCCCTCGAGGAGCTCCACATTCCCGCCGCGCGCGTGCCCGGACTCGTCGCCGCCGACCTCGTCGACGCCTCGTTCTACGACCTCCTCCACACCCGCTTCGGCATCGACCTCGCCCACAGCGTGCAGACGATCGAACCGACGCTCCTCGACGAGGAGGAAGCCGAGCACCTCGGCGCCCCGATCCAGGCCCCGGCCCTGCTCTTCGAGCGCACCTCGCGCAGCGCCGACGATGTGCCCTTCGAATTCGTCCGCTCGGTCTACCGCGGCGACCGCTACAAGGTCCGCACCGAACTCACCGTGCCCGTCCGCCCGGAGGGCAGCGCCGTCGAGGGGCCGCGACCATGATCATCGCCGGCCTGATGACGGGCACCTCGGCCGACGGACTCGACCTCGTCCTCGCCGACTTCGCCCATGACCCAGCAGCTCCCGACGACCTGTCGGTGCGTCTCCTCGCCGGTGTCGAGGTTCCCTTCGATGCGGACCTCCACGCCGACATCCTCCGTCTCCTCGAGCCCGGCGACATCCCGCTCGCCCTCGTCAGCGACGTCGACGGTCGACTCGGAAGGATGGCCGCCGAGGCGCTCGCCGAGGTCTGCGCGAGAACCAGCGTCGTCCCCGACCTCGTCGTCTCCCACGGTCAGACCGTGCGCCACGACGTCACCGACGGCGAGGTCACATCGACCCTGCAGCTCGGCCAGCCCGCTTGGATCGCCGAGCGCCTCGGGGTCCCCGTGCTCTCCGATGTCCGCTCCGCCGACATCGCCGCCGGCGGGCAGGGCGCCCCGCTCGTCGGGATCCTCGACACGATGCTCCTCGGCGCGGTGGCAGCTCCGAGCGCGCTGCTCAACCTCGGTGGAATCGCGAACCTCACCGTCATCGCCCCCGATCGCGCGCCGCTCGCCTTCGACACGGGCCCGGCGAACGCGCTCATCGACATCCTCGCCCGCCGCATCACCGACGGCGCGCAGTCCTGCGACGTCGACGGCGCCCTCGCCGCGAGCGGTCGGGCCGATGAGGCCCTGCTCGCCGACCTCCTCGACGACCCCTACTACCGGCGCCCCGCCCCGAAGTCGACGGGCAAGGAGCTCTTCCACGCTGCCTACCTCGACCGACATCTCACAGCCCATCCCCACCTCGGCGGATTCGACGCCATTGCCACGGTCACGGAGCTCACCGCCCGCACCATCGCCGAGGCGGCCGGCCGTCACGGGGTCACCGCGGTCATCGCGTCCGGGGGTGGGACCCGGAATCCGACGCTCATGGCCGCGCTCGACTCTGCGCTTGGCCCCGGTGTCGCGCTCGAGACGACCGATGCGGCGCTCGGCCTGCCCGAGGGCGCGAAGGAGGGACTGCTCATGGCGCTCATCGGCTGGCTGAGCTGGCACGGCCTGCCGGCCACCGAACCGAGCCTGACCCGGGCGAGCCGACCGAGCATCGCCGGCCGACTCACTCCCGGATGGCGTCCGCTTGAGCTGCCCGTACCGCTGCACCGAAGACCTCGTCGGATGCGCATCGACGACCGGACCTGAGACAGACCCGGAAACGCCCGCCAACCGCTCCGACCCTGACCACCCCGACCGCCAACCACCCCACCGCAACCCCCGACGCGGCGCTCACCGGCAAGGACGCCGGCCGCCGAGACCGCCGCACTGAGAAGGAGTCACGACCATGCAGATCATCGACCTCCTGGTGATCGTCGTCTACCTCGTCGCCACCGCGTGGCTGGGCCTGAAGCTGAGCGGGCGACAGACCGGGCTCAAGGACTACTTCCTCGGCGGGCGGGAGCTGCCCTGGTGGGCGGTGTGCCTGTCGGTCGTCGCGACCGAGACGAGCGCGCTCACCGTCATCGGCATCCCCGTGATGAGCTACCTCGGCGACATCTCCTACCTCCAGCTGGCGCTCGGCTACATCGTCGGCCGCATCCTCGTCGCGTTCTTCATGCTGCCGCGCTACTACGACGGGGAGATGATCACGGCGTACGCGTACCTCGGCAAGCGGTTCGGCCAGTCGACGCAGACGACCGCGGGCATCACGTTCCTCTTCACCCGCCTGCTCGCCGACGGCATCCGCGTGCTCGCCGCCGCGATCCCGCTCAAGGTCATCCTCGACGGGCTCGGCATCCACACGAACTACTTCATCATCATCGTCGTCCTCTCCCTCGTCACGATCGTCTACACGTTCATCGGCGGCATCAAGGCCGTCGTCTGGGTCGACGTCGCCCAGATGTTCCTCTACGTCCTCGGCGGGATCCTCGCGATCATCGTCATCACCGCCGGTGTCGGCGGGGGATGGCTCGCCGAGGCGGCCGCCGCCGGGAAGCTGCAGATGTTCGTCTTCGAGGGCAACCCGATCAATGCCGCGGGATCCTTCATCCCCTCGTTCGTCGGCGGCGCGGTCTTCGCGATGGCCTCCCACGGGGCCGATCAGATCATCGTCCAGCGGCTGCTCGCCTGCCGGACGAAGGTCGATGCGCAGAAGGCGCTCATCTGGTCGGGCATCGTCGTCTTCGTCCAGTTCGCGATCTTCCTCGCCGTCGGCCTCGCCCTGTGGGCCTACTACGACCAGGCGCTGCCGGCCGATCTCGGGCTCACCCGCGACGATGAGATCTTCCCGCTCTTCATCATCGAGGGCCTGCCGCCCGGCATCTCCGGGCTGCTGCTCGCCGGCATCCTCGCCGCGGCGATGTCGACGCTGTCCTCGTCGCTCTCCGCCCTGTCCTCATCGACGGTCAACGATGTCGTCGCCCGTTTCCGCAGGACCCCGCTCACCGACGCCGAGGGACTCAGGGTCGGACGCTGGGCGACGATCGCGTGGGGTGTGGCGTTCATCCTCCCGGCCACGGTCTTCGAATCCGACACCGGCAACATCGTCATCCTCGCCCTCGGCATCGCCGGCATCACCTACGGCGGACTGCTCGGCGCCTTCGTCTTCGGCATGGTCAACAAGCGTGCGACCGCGGCCGACGCGAACATCGCCTTCGTCCTCGCGATCGCCGTCAACGCGTTCTTCTTCGTCATGGAGAAGTACGTCACCGGTGAGGTCTGGGTGGCGTGGCAGTGGTATCCCCTCCTCGGCGTCATTGTCATGGTCTCCGTCGGCGGGCTGCTGTCCCTGCGCCACCCGGCCCCACCCGTGGCCGCCGTCGCCGAGGCGGAGGGCAGCCTGCGATGACCGAAGCGCAGTCCCAGCCTCCGGAGTCGAATCCCGTCGCACGTCCCTCGGGTGCGCACCCGCCGAGGCTCTCGCCGACCGAGCGGCGCAATCCGCGCAGCGCGGGCCTCGACGATCTCGACAGCCTCGGCGTGCTCACCCTGCTCAATACCGAGGATCAGGCGGTGCTCGACGCGGTCTCCGCGGCCCTGCCGGACCTCGCCGCGCTCGTCGACCTCGCTGCGGAGCGGATGCGCGCGGGCGGCACCGTCCACTACTTCGGGGCCGGCACCTCCGGTCGCCTCGGGGTCCTCGACGCCAGTGAGCTCATGCCGACGTTCAACCTCGAGCCCGGCCGGGTCGTCGGACACATCGCCGGCGGGGAGCCGGCCCTCGTCAACGCCGTCGAGAACGCCGAGGACTCGCTGGCCGACGGACGTCGCGACGGTGCCGGGCTGGGGGAGCGGGACGTCGCGATCGGGATCGCCGCAAGCGGGTCGACCCCGTACGTCCGCGGGGCGCTCGAAGCCGCCGGGGAGGCCGGTGCCCACACCGTGCTCATCTCGAACAACCCGCAGGCTCCCGTCGCCGCGGCGGCCGCGGCCCACATCGTCCTCGACACCGGACCCGAGGTCGTCACCGGGTCGACCAGGCTCAAGGCCGGCACCGCGCAGAAGCTCACCCTCAACGGGTTCTCCACCGCGCTCATGGTCGCCCTCGGGCGGACGTGGCAGAACCTCATGGTCTCCGTCGTCGCGACGAACGCGAAGCTGCGCGAACGCACCGTCCGCATCCTCCGGGAGGCCGCGGACCTCGACGACAAAGCTGCCCGTGAACTCCTCGCGCGGTGCGACGGTGACCTCAAGACGGCGCTCGTCGTCTCCTTCGCCGAGGTGGCCCCCACCGCTGCCGCCGAGCTGCTGGCCGGGCACGACGGCTCTGTGAGAGCGGCGATCGCCGCCGCGGCAGCCACCGGTGCCGGCGACGCGGCGAACGCCGGGAACACGGGAGCCGCGGGCGACGATGCGGATGACAGTCCCCGCCCCGGAG
This sequence comes from Brevibacterium sp. XM4083, assembly GCF_006489205.2. Classification (GTDB taxonomy): domain Bacteria; phylum Actinomycetota; class Actinomycetes; order Actinomycetales; family Brevibacteriaceae; genus Brevibacterium. The sequence continues at coordinate 513,713 of NZ_VFYR02000001.1, forward strand.
CCGGCGCATGATGCCCGGCTCTGCCGCCGGTGACCTCGTCCTCGGCATCGACGTCGGCGGCACCGGCAGCCGTGTCGCACTCGCCGCGGTTTCGGTCGATCGCCTCGGCGACCAGGTCATCCTCGGCACGCTCACCGGCCCCCGCGTCGAGATCGGGGCCGAAGGCAGCAGCGCTCCCGTCGTCATCCGGCGGCTCGTCGCCGCGGCCCGGCAGGCCTGGCCGGAGCCCTTCTCCCGGGTGACCGGCATCGGGATCGGGGCCACCGGGATCGCGTCCCTGACCGCCGATCCCGCCGTGCTCGCGCAGGTCATCGCCGCCGAGGCGGACGCACGGACCGCGGTGACGATCGACGCGGTCACCGCCCACCTCGGTGCGCTCGGCGGAGCCGGCGGGGCGATCGCCGTGCTCGGCACCGGGGCGATCGCGATCGCCCACCCGGGGGCCGACGACGACGGGATCCTCGGTGCGCAGTGGTCGCGCGTCGACGGCTGGGGCCACCTCTTCGGCGACCGCGGGGGCGGTGCGTGGATCGGTCGGCATGCCCTCGAAGCCGCCCTGCGCGCGCACGACCGGGTCGACCGGCGCGGGGCCGCACTCCTCGCCGCGGCGACCGGACGCTTCGGGGATCCGAGCACGTGGCCGGCGACGTTCTACACCCGCAGCGACCGGGCGGGCCTCCTCGCGGAGTTCGCCGTCGACGTCGCGGCGCTCGCCCGTGTCGAGGACCCGGTGGCCGTGGCGCTCCTCGCCGAGGCGGGACAGGAGGCCGCTCGCAGCGCCGTCGCCGCCGCTGCGGCCTCGGGTGCCTCCCGCATCGCCCTGACCGGGGGCCTGACGAGGGCAGGAGAATCCCTCCTTGAGGAGTTCGGTGCGGAGGCGACGCGGAGCGACCCCGACATCGCCGTCGTCGAACCCGACGGCGATCCGCTCACCGGTGCCCTCGTGCTCGCGAGCCTCATCGCCGCCGAGCGGATCCGTGCCCAGGAGGACGTTCTCTGGGTGTGACGGTCGTCTGCAAGTCAGCTTGCCGACGACAACTGTTCACCTGACCGGCATCTGCGGATCAGCCCGTGGTCAGATGCCTTGCGCAGGATCGGCACTGTGAGAACCAGTCGCGAACCGTCATCCGGATTCGACCGCCGTCCGAGGTCGGAGCACCTGTTCCTCCGTCGGAGCCTTCCCGCACCGCAGGGGTCGCACCTGCCCGTCATCGACGTCGTCCCGCCTCGGCGCACTTCGCGTCGTGAGGCGCGGGGACTCGAGCTGCCGACGGGCCGGCGCACCCCGGTCTACCGCGTCTTCGAAGCACTGCCGGCGGTCATCAGCTATACCGCGATCGCGCTCGTCTTCATCCTGCCGTTCATCGATCCGATGCTCGGCGCGGTCTACGTCCTCACGATCGTCGGACTGACGTTCGTGCGGGCGCTGCGCGGAGCCGTCGATGTCGCCCGCGGCTTCACCCGGTACCGGCGCAGCGCGCGAGTTGATTGGAGCGCCCGCCTCGTCGATCTCGAACGAGCCATTGCCGGACTCCCCGCCCTGCCTTATCCGCAGTGCGGCTTCCGGGCCGCCGACCATGCGGCGATCGTCGCGCGGGTGCGCGAGGACTCGCAGGCGGTGATGCGTCCCTCCCAGCTGCTCCACGCCGTCGTCGTCGCCGCCTACAACGAGCCGTTCGACGTCATCGCCGGAACCATCCGCACCCTGCTGCACACCTCGACCTCGCCGCGGCAGATCGTCGTCTTCTTCGCGTTCGAGGAGCGAGGCGGACCGGTGATGGCGGAGACGGCGCGTCGCCTCGCCGCCGAGTACGGCGACGGCTTCTTCGCCTTCGTCCCGGTCCGGCACCCGGCCGGTGTGCCCGGCGAGATCGCCGGGAAGGGGGCGAACATCACCCACGCCGGGCGGAGGCTGGCGAGCTGGGTGCGGGAGCGCGGGATCGACCCGGAGCGGGTCATCGTCACGAGCCTCGACTGCGACAACACCCCGCACGAGTCGTACTTCGACTATGTGGCCTATGAGTACGCGACGGCGCCCGACCGGGCGCGGCTGTCGTTCCAGCCGATCAGCCTCTACATGACGAACATCTGGGACGCTCCGGCACCGTCGCGGGTCGTGGCGAGTGCCAACTGCTTCTGGAACCTCACGACCACGGTGCGGCACTTCGCGCTGCGGAACTTCGCGTCGCATTCCCAGCCGCTGCCGGCGCTCATCGACATGGGGTTCTGGTCGAGGCGGACGATCGTCGAGGACGGTCACCAGTACTGGCGCAGCTGGTTCCACTTCGACGGCGACTACCGGGTCGTGCCCATCCACGTGCCGATCTATCAGGACGCTGTGCTCGCCGGGAGCTTCACGGAGACGATGGTCGCCCAGTTCAAGCAGCTCAGCCGCTGGTCGTACGGGGCCAGCGATGTCCCCTATGTCGGGGTGCGGGTCTTCGCCGGTGACGCGAAGTCGCCGTTCTGGCCCGGGTTCCTGCGCTTCCTGTCCCTCCTCGAAGGGCACGTCAGCCTCGCGTCGATCTCCGTCATCATCGCCGTGGGCGGGTGGATCCCGTTCGTCGTCGCCTCGCACACCGGTCAGGCGAGCGAGTTCATCGAGGCGATGCCGATGACCGTGGGGCTCATCCAGCAGATCGGCATGGTCGCGCTCCTCGTCTCGGTGCTCGTCTTCCGTGCCCTCCTGCCGCCGCGGCCGGTGCACGTGCCGGTCTCGCGGAGCGTGACGATGTGGCTGCAGTGGCTGCTCTATCCGCTCACGCTCCTGATCTTCAACGCCGGCACCGCGCTGTACTCGCAATGGTGCCTGCTCACCGGCCGCTACCGCGAGCGCTTCGACGTCACGGAGAAGGTGTCGGGAGCGTCCCTGCGACGCGCCGCCTGACGAAGCCGGGGTCGACCACTGGGGGTCGGGGGCGACCGGTTCATCGCCGAGGTGGTGCGAAGAATTTCCGCGCAACCTGGCCGATCTCGGTTCGGCCCTGCTAATCTAACTGTATGCGCACGCAAACAGATGGGTCCGCCGGCGTCGGCGAATCATGGTCGCACGTGGCCGTCTTCGCCGCCGCGGTCGATGCGAACCTCGACAAGTGGCTGACGGAGACCTACCGGCTCGGGCTCACTGAGTATCGGGCCCTCGGCTTCCTCCGGGTCGCGTCCGACCGGGAGCTGCGGGTCAGCGAACTCGCCCGCAGGGTCGGACTCAATCCGAGTTCGGTGACGCGGCTCGTCAGCCGGCTCGAATCGAAGGGGCTGGCGGTCCGCGATGTCTGCGCCGATGACGGCCGCGGGGTCTATGCGGTGCTCAGCGACCGGGGCGAGGAGCTCGTCAAGGAGATCGACGAGCCCTACGGTGCCCGTCTCCGCGATGTGCTCAGCCGCCCCGGGGTGCATTTCCCGGACTTCGACGCCGAGGCGGTCCGATCGTCACTGGGCGAGGTTCGTCGGCTCATCGGCGAGTGACGATGAGGCGGTCGCGCGGAATTTTTTCTGTCGTAATACCTGCATGTACACACAAATAACATGAAAGGATGCACGTGATGAGTTGGATCTATCTGGCGATCGCGGTGATCTTCGAGATCGCCGTCGGGATCGCTGCAGGCAAGGCTGCGGGATTCACGCGGCTGTGGTGGACGATCGCGACGCTGGTCGCCGGTGGCATCGCGACGTTCTTCCTCAGTTTGGCGCTGCTGACGTTCGACGTCGGAGTCGGGTACGCGCTGTGGACGTCGCTGGCCGGGGTGGGGATCGTCATCCTCGGCGCGCTCTTCCTGTCCCAGCGCCTGACCTGGAAGAAGCTGCTCGGAATCGCCGTCGTCATCACCGGAGTCGTCGGCCTCAACCTGGCGGGGTCGGCATGATGGACGCCCGCGGAACAGGTCATCAGCCTCCACTCACCTCGAACCGGAAGGGACACCCGCTCATGAGCGAACCGCACCGCAGCACCGACCCTGCGACATCCTCGGCGAAGACGGGAGCGTGGCTCGCGCTCCTGCTGGCCGGCGGCTTCGAAGTCGGGTACGCGCTCAGCGTCAACGGCAGCGCCGGATTCACGGAGCTCGGCTGGTCGCTGGTCGCCATCGTCTTCTTCCTCCTCACACTCTTCTTCCTCAGCGTCGCGCTCAAGCGCATCGACGTCGGCATCGGCTACGCGGTGTGGGCCGGCATCGGTGCGGTGGGCGCGGCGGTGCTCGGGCCGGTCTTCTTCGATGAGTCGCTCACCGCGGTGAAGGGATTCTGGCTCGCCGTCATCATCGCAGGCGTCGTGTGGCTCAAGCTCGCCGACAGTCCGACCCTCGAGGGCACGGCTCGGGATTCGGCACCCGGTCGGACGACGGAGGTCGAGTGATCCGCGGGTCGGGGGCGCGAGGATTATGGGTTTCCTCAGTCGAGTCTCAGGTCATCACCCTGTGGGGCCGCACGCCGGCGGCGTAGTGTCGAAGACATGAACTCACTCTTCGATTCCATTCGCAAGATCGGCTATCGCCGCGGCCCCGAGCGGATCGTCGGCGGCATCGCAGGAGGCCTCGCCAAGGTCACCGGACTCAACGTCTGGATCGTCCGTCTCCTCGTGCTCGCCTCGTTCCTCCTGCCGGTCCTCGGCGTCGGCGCCTACCTCGTCGTCTGGGCGATCACCCCGTGGCAGGACGGGAGCATCCCGCTCCAGCGTGCCTTCGGCGGTGGCGGCCGACTCGAGCGCTGACCCCACAAGCTCGCGTGAGCGGTCCCGGGCAGGACCGCTCACGCGAAGAGGCCCTGTGATCCCCTGTCAGGGAGGTATCACAGGGCCTCTGTGCGTCTGAGCTGATGTCTCCTGACCGCTCGCCGAGGCGGCCCACCGTCATCCAGTCTCGCCGCCGTCATCCGGTCTCGCCGCCGGCCTCCGCCTCGGCGAAGGCGGCATCGACGACGTCGAGGAACACCTCGAGGGTCGGTCCCGGATCGAAGAGGGCCGAGCGCACCATGACGCCGTAGAGCGGGGGCAGCTCTCGCGGCACCGGGACCGTGTTGACCGCACCCCAGACGACACCGACGCCGTCGAGGGGCATGAGCGCCACCGCCATGTCCGCCGCGACGAGGGGGAGGGCGGTCTGCAGAGTCGAGACCTGCTGCACGCTGCCCGGGGCGATGCCGAGCAGATCCCACAACTGCTGTGAGATCTCCACGAGACCGGGAAACCCGGTGATCTGCGACGGGATGACCCAGTGCGCTGACTCGAGCTCCGCCCTGCCCATGTTCGCTCGGCCGGGCGGCACGGCGATCGCCAGCGGCATCGTCGCCACCCCGCGCATCGTCAGCGCCGGAAAGTTCGCGGTGAGCGTGTCGACATCGGAGGTCACGACGAAGCCGATGTCGGCGCGCCCGTCCGAGACGAGGTCGAGCACCCGTGCAGGGAACGGATCCGAGAGGTCGACGGCGACCCCGGGTGCGGTCTCACGGAACGTCCGCAGCAACGGCGGCAGCCGTGACCACGAGAACGTCGGCACCGACGCCACCCGCAGCACTCCGGCCGTCCCGGCCCCGAGCGCGCGAGTGCGCTCGGCGATCTCATCGCCCCACTGCATGAGCCGAGCCCCATCCCTGGCAAGCTGCCGACCTGCCGGAGTCGGTGCCACCCCACGGGGCAGCCGTTCGAGCAGCGTGACCCCCAGCTCCGCCTCGAACGCGCGGATCGCCTGACTCAGCGGGGGCTGCGTCATGTGCAGCTTCTGTGCCGCAGCCGAGATCGACCCCTCGTCGACGACGGTGAGGAAGTACTTGAGACGCGTGAGGTTCATAGTCGCTCATTGTATGGGGTTAGCAGAACAAAGATATTTGTCATCTATCAGGCGAGGGCTGAAGCTGGTGGGGAGCCGATCGACGTCGATCCCGGCTCGACCCCGTCCAGGAGGATCGATGACGATCACCACCCGGCCCCCGTCCGCCCCGCTGACCGCCTTGCACCGCACGACTGCTGCCCGCCGCCTCGGTGCCGCCGTCCTCACCGTTCTCCTCGCGCTCACCGCCTCCGGCTGCGGAGTCGGGATGGGCAGCGCCAAGACCATCGGCAAGGACGACACGATCACCGTCGGCGTCATTCCCGTCGGCGACTACGCGTCGATCTACATCGCCGCCGACGAAGGCTACTTCGCCGAGGAGGGGCTCAACGTCGAGACCAAGGTGATGCAGTCGGCCTCCGCCATCGCTCCCTCGGTCATCAACGGTCAGCTCCAGTTCGGCACCTCCGCCACCCCACCGCTCGCCATCGCCTACGAGAAGGGTCTGCCGCTGGAGATCGTCGCCAACGCCGCGTCGAACGCCCCGACGGCCGAAGCCGATCCGACGGCGATCGTCGTCGGATCCGGCAGTCCCATCCAGCGCCCCCGCGACCTCGAGGGGAAGACGGTGGCGATCAACGCGCTCGGCGCGATCACACAGATCGGCTCCGCCGCCGCGGTGCGCGCCGACGGCGGGGACCCGACGAAGGTCGACTACGTCGTCATGTCGCTTCCCGACGGCATCGCCGCCGTCGAGAGCGGCCGGGTCGATGCCGCCTCGACGGCCGAGCCCTTCCAGGGACAGGTCGTGGCCGCCGGCGGCCGGATCATCTCCCATCCGCTCTTCGAGACCTTCCCGCCCAAGGCCACGTTCGCCGTCGCCTTCACCGCGAAGCCCTTCGCCGAGGCCAACCCCGAGGTCGTCGACGCCTTCGTCCGCGCCGTGAACAGAGCCAACGAGAAGGCAGCCACGGACCCGGAAACGGTGCGGAAGGTCCTCACGAAGTACGGCAAACTCGCCCCCTCGGTCGCCGAGACGATGCTTTTGCCGAGCTATTCGACCCAGGTCGACGCCGACGCCGTGCAGACGACCGCAGACCTCATGACCGACCTCGGGTTCCTCCCCGGCCCGGTCGACACGAAGGGGCTGATGCGCCCATGAGCACGACCACCCTCCGACCGCGGACCACCCCGACCGGCAGACGGGCGACCGATCGCCTGACCCGCAGGATCAATCTCGCCGCCGAGACCCCGGCCGGCAGATTTCTCTTCGGCTTCGGCGCGGTCCTCGCAGTGTTCGTCGTCTGGCAGATCCTCTCCGTCAGCGGCATCCTCCCCTCGGCCGCCATCCCCTCGGCGCTCCAGACGCTGGCGGCCTTCGCCGCCCTGCTCGCATCCCCTGCGTTCTGGTCAGCCCTGTGGGCCACCGTCTCCGTGGTCCTCCTCGGCCTCGTCCTCATCGTCGTCATCGCCACCCCACTGGCGATCCTCCTCGGTCTGGTGCGGTTCGCCGAGGAATCGGCATGGTTCGTCATCGAATTCCTCAAACCGATCCCGCCGGTCGCCCTCATCCCGCTCGGCCTGCTGCTCTGGGGGCCGAGCCCGGGGATGAAGCTCTTCCTCATCATCCTCGGCGCCATCTGGCCCCTGCTCACCCAGCTCATCTACGGGGTCCGCGAGGTGGGCGGCACCAGCGCGGACATGGCCCGCAGCTACCGGCTGGGGTGGTGGCTCACGACGAGCCGCCTCGTCGTTCCCTCGATGCTGCCGTTCGCGATGACCGGCCTGCGGATCTCCGCGGCGATCGCGGTGATCGTCGCCGTGGTCACGGAGATGATCGGCGGGGCCGACGGCCTCGGCCAGGAGATCGTCGTCGCTCAGACCGCCGGTGCCCTGCCGCAGATGTACGCGCTCATCGTCGCCACCGGTCTCCTCGGCCTCGCCATCAACGGCATCTTCCGAATCGCCGAGGCGCCGCTGCTGTTCTGGCATCCGTCCTACCGGAAGGAGGCGGCATGAGTGCGCAGAACCATCTCACCCTCTTCCTCACCCGCGCCTGGCTGCCCGTCGGTGCGGTCGTCATCTGGTGGTTCGCCTCGGCGAACAGCACCTCGCTCTACTTCCCGCCGCTGCAGACGATCCTGACAACGCTGTGGTCCGGCCTCCTCGTCGACGGTCTCGTCACCGATGTCCTGCCGAGTGTGGTGAAGTTCCTCATCGGCTTCGCCATCGCCGCTGTCCTCGGCATCGTGCTCGGCATCTGCATCGGCATGTCCTCCGCGCTGCGGGCGGCCACGGAGCCGATCGTCCAGTTCCTCCGCTCCCTGCCCCCGCCGGTCCTCCTGCCCATCGGGCTGCTCCTCTTCGGAATCGGGCCGTCGATGAGCGTGGCGATCATCGTCATCGGCGCGATCTGGCCGACCCTGCTCAACACCGTCGACGGTGTGCGCTCCCTCGACCCGCTCGTCAAGGACATGTCGCGGTCCTACCGGCTGACGATGCCGCAGTACATCCGGTTCGTTCTGCTGCCCAACGCCGGACCGCAGATCTTCGCCGGTCTGCGGACCACTCTGCAGATCTCCATCATCCTCATCGTGGTCTCCGAGATGGTGGCCTCGACGAGCGGCATCGGCTTCTATCTCCTCAATTCCCAGCAGACCTTCGCCGTGGCCGAGACCTGGGCGGGCACCCTCCTGCTCGGCATCCTCGGCTACCTCGCCAACCTCGCCTTCCTCCGCCTCGAACGCTATGTCCTGCGCTGGCAGTACGGCATGCGGGCACTGACCAGCAAAGGATGATCATGACACTTCAGCCCGAACCGACCGCAGCCGCCATCGACGGCGAGGTCCTCCTCGAACTGCGCGGTCTGCGCAAATCGTACGGCGACGTCGAGATCCTCGCCGGCATCGACGTCGCCATCCGCCGCGGCGAGTTCGTCTGCATCGTCGGCCCCTCCGGGTCGGGGAAGACGACCCTCCTGCGGTGCATGGCCGGACTGCTCAACCCCTCGGGAGGGCAGACCGTCTTCGAAGGCACCGAGGTGACCGGACCGCCCGCCGCACTCGCCGTCGTCTTCCAGGACTACTCGCGATCGTTGCTGCCGTGGCTGAGCACCGCGGACAACATCGCACTGCCTCTGCTCAAGACTGTCCCCGCAGCACAGCGGAAGGAACGGGTCACCTCGGTGCTCGATGCTGTGGGGCTCACGGGCAAGGGGAACCTCTATCCGTGGCAGATGTCGGGCGGCATGCAGCAGAGAGCTGCGATCGCGCGGGGCCTCGCCTTCCAGCCCGACGTCCTGCTCATGGACGAGCCGTTCGCCGCCGTCGATGCGCAGACCCGGATCGAGCTCGAGGATCTCGTCCTCCAGGTGCGCACCGACTTCGACACGACGATCGTCTTCGTCACCCATGACATCGACGAGGCGGTCTACCTCGGCGACACCGTCACCGTGCTCTCCGGCGCCCCGACGACCGTGACCCGCACCATCGACATCGACCTGCCGCAGCCGCGGAGCCAGGTCGAGACGAAGATGCTACCCGCCTACGCGGAATACCGCACCGAAGTCTTCGAACTCATCCAAGCCGCGCAGTCGCACGCGAGCATCGGATGAGTCCGAAGCCCACGAATTCCCACCGTCCGCCTCGGCGGGCCCGCACAGAAAGCAGGAACCATGCCCACTCATCGTCCACTCACCGCTGACGAAGCCTCCGCCTACCGCACCAAAGTCACTCTTCTCGGGACCGCCGGCGGCCCGCCGTGGTGGGATGATTCGGATCGGAACGGGATCTCCACGGCGATCACGGTCGGTGACGCGGTCTACCTCATCGACTGCGGTGAGGGATGGGGGCCGCAGTTCCGGAAGGCGGGACTGGGGCCGACGGGGTTCCAGAAGGGCATCGACAATCTCCGCAGCGTCTTCATCACCCACCACCACTCCGACCACATGGTCGACTACCCGAACCTCCTCATCCTCGCATGGCACAACGGCTCCGACGGGCTCAAGCAGCCGGTGCAGATCTACGGTCCGGGCGACCGCGGGGTGCTGCCGCCGATCTTCGACGAGGACAACAGGGACCCCATCCCCGAGGTGTTCAATCCGGAGTCGCCGACGCCGGGTCTCGTCGAGTCCTCGCAGCGGCTGCTGCAGGGGTACGCTCTCGACATCAACGACCGGATGCGCGACAACGCGAAACAGGACCTGCGGGAGATCTTCGAGTTCCACGACATCGAGCTGCCGGGCACGACCGGCTCCGACCCCAACGGCGACCCGACGCCGGCGATGGAGCCGTTCGAGGTCTACACGGACGAGAACGTGCGGGTCACTGCGATCCTCGTCGACCACCGGCCGATCTTCCCGGCCTTCGCCTTCCGGTTCGACACCCCGGATGGGTCGATCGTCATCTCCGGGGACACGGGAGTCTGCGACAACCTCGTGACGATCGCCAAGGGTGCCGACATCCTCATCCACGAGGTCATCGACATGGAGTGGATCGACGGCCTCATCGGGTCGGCCTCGCCGAACCCCGATCACAACCTCATGCAGCACATGCTCGCCGCGCACACGTCGATCGAGCAGGTCGGGCCGCAGGCCGAGGCGGCCGGGGTGGATACCGTGGTGCTCACCCACATCGTCCCCGCCGACGGTCCGGTCGAGAAGTTCCAGCAGGCGCAGGAGGGCTTCTCCGGCAACCTCGTCGTCGGTGAGGACCTCATGAACTTCGGTCTCGGGGAACCGCGCACCGACTGAGACCGCGTGACACCGCGGGCCCCGAGACCACCGCTGGTCTCGGGGCCCGCTGGCTTTCGCCTGGTCGGCTGCGGCCGCCTCGGCGCGCTGCGTCGGCTGGTCGGTTGCGACCGCGTCTAATCCGCAGTGACCGCCTCGGCGGCCTGTGTCGGCCGGCGGTTGGCTTCGACATCGACCCCGCGCATTCCCAGCAGGACGACGGCGGCGAGAAGGATCACGGCGCCCACGAAGACGTAGATCGCCTGAGGGCTCCACCCGCCGTCGAGCAGTGCCCCAGTCGCAATCGGTGCGATGATCGCGCCGATCCGACCGACTCCGATGCCCCAACCCGAGCCTGTCGAGCGCAGGCTTGAGGAGTACGACTGCGGAGTGAGGACGTAGAGGCCGGCGATGCAGCCGTTGATGAACATGCCGACAAGAACGCCGACGACGATGACGAGGGCAATCCACTGCGCGGTGAAGATGAAGATCGCCATTAGGATGGCGGCGATCACCGAGAATGTCGTGAGCACTTCGCGAGTCGACCACCGGGACGTGAAGAGTCCGAAGATGACCGACCCGATCGCGCCACCCAGGGTGAGGGCCACGGTGACGACGAGTGACAAGGTGGGGCTCAGGCCGGTTTCATTCATCAGTCGCGGCGTCCACGAGTTCACGAAGTAGAAGCCGAACATGATGATGAAGAACGCTGCCCACACGACGATCGTGACCCGGCGGTTGCGGGCGTTGAACAGCGCGGGAATGCCGCTGTCGGTATGGACCGATTCGGGAATCGGTGTGAGCTCGACCGGGCCCGTCTGTCCGAGACGGCGGGCGATCGTGTCCAACCGTCGCTGCGCGCTCGCCGGCTGTCGATTGTAGAGGAAGGACGGTGACTCGGGGACGAGCACGATGACGAGGATGAGGGCGATGATCGTCAGCGCGCCGCCGAAGACGAACACCGAACGCCAGCCGAAGCTGCTGATGAGCGAGACCATGATGGTTCCGCCCACTGCCGCGCCGACTCCGTAGCCGGCGGTGTAGATGCTGATGACGAGTCCGCGTCGTTTCCTCGACGCATACTCGGCGCAGATGACGTTGGTGCCGACGAGGATTCCTCCGATGCCGAGTCCGGTGACGACCCGCCAGATGCCGAGCTCCGTCGCCGAGGTGGCCGTGGCCGAGAGGAACAGACCGGCGCCGTTGACGATGAGGGCGATGATCGTCATCCGCCGGCGGCCGATGCGGTCGGCCACCGGGCCGAGAACAAGCGCTCCGACGGCCATGCCGAGCAGGGCCGCGCTCATAACCAGTCCCAGGGCGGTGCCCGAGAGTGAGAACTCCTCGGTCACCTGATTCGATGAGAAGGAGATCGCCAGGACGTCATAGCCGTCGAGGGCATTGAGGAAGGTGCAGATGCCGACGATGAGCCATTGGTAGGGCGACATCCGAGAGGTGTCGATGCGTTCGCGTAGATCCACGTTGGTCTCCGATTCTGCGAGCGGTTCATCTCGCGACGGTGCGAGATGGCTATAAGCATAGGGAAAAATATTGTGATCTGCATGACCGTCTCAGAACTTTGTCAGCAACTCAGAGGTGAAGTGCCCGTCTTCTGGATACCTATGGACATAGGCAAATGGTTGTGCCTATAGTTCGAGGGAACCCACGGCAGTGTTCACGAAAGGAACTGATCCCATGGTTGAGTCAACGGCGGTCCGACTTCTCGAGGATTTCTCGCTCGAGATGACCGGCAAGGATGTCGACGCACTCCGGGAGGCCGCCCCTGCCATCCCCGCCGGGACGAGGATCAACGTCACCTACCTCGGCAATGAGGATCTTCCGATGCGCGTGGCCGCTGCACAGGCGGTGCGCGAGCTCGGATTCACCCCGGTTCCCCACATCTCGGCCCGCCGTATCGCCTCCGAACAGAGTCTGCGGGAGTTCCTCGCCGCACTCCGGGATGCCGGAGCCAGCCAGCACGTCTTCGTCGTCGGCGGAGACCCGGCCGTTCCCGAAGGGCCCTACCCCGATTCGCTGACGATCATCCGCTCCGGGATCCTCCAGGACTACGGAGTGCGCGAGGTGAGCATCGCCGGCTACCCCGAAGGGCACCCCGACATCGAGGAGGCGACGCTGTGGGAGCACCTGTCGGCGAAGACCGCAGCGCTGTCCGACCAAGACCTCGGACAGGTCGTGCTCAGCCAGTTCGCCTTCGACGCCGACCGGGTGACGGCCTGGATCGCACAGGTGCGGGCCGCCGGCATCGACGCCGAGATCCGCGTGGGTGCGCCCGGGCCGGCCGGGGTCAAGCGGCTCATGGGCTACGCCCGGCGCTTCGGGGTCGGGGCGAGTGCGGGGATCGTGCGGAAGTACGGGTTCTCCCTGACCAACCTCGTCGGCACCGCCGGGCCGGATCGGCTGATCACCGATCTTGCCGCCGATCTCGCCGGCGCCGGTGAGGCCGCGGCGGTGAAGGCGCACTTCTACACCTTCGGCGGTCTGGCCGCGACGGCCGAATGGGTCCGCGACTTCGTCAAGGAGGCGTAGACCGTGAACCAGCTCGCTGAGAGCCGACGCGATCTCGCGACGCTCATCGTCACCTGCCCCGACCAACCGGGGCTCGTCTCCCTCATCACCGCCCTCATCGCGCGCAACAAGGGCAACATCATCTCCCTCGACCAGTACACGACCGATCCGCGCGGCGGCGACTTCTTCCAGCGCGTCGTCTTCCACCGTGAGGGTCTCAGTGCGGCGCTGCCGGAGATCGAAACCGACCTCGCCGCGACCCTCGGGCCCCACGAGATCGACTACCGCCTCGTCGAGGGCAGTGCCCTCAAGCGCATGGCGGTCCTCGCGTCGAAGAGTGACCACTGCCTCCTCGACCTCCTCTGGCGGCATCAGCGCGGAGAGCTGCCGGTGACGATCCCCCTCGTCATCTCCAACCATTCCGACCTCGCCGAGGAGGTGCGCCGTTTCGGGATTCCGTTCTTCCACGTCCCCTCCCAGGGGGAGGACAAGTCGGAGGCCGAAGCGCGGATCCTCGAGCTCCTCGACGGCAACGTCGACTTCGTCGTCCTCGCCCGGTATATGCAGATCCTCTCGGAGTCGTTCATCGACGACGCCGAGGTGCCGATCATCAACATCCACCATTCGTTCCTGCCGGCCTTCATCGGTGCCGCGCCGTACCGCAAAGCCAAGGAGAGAGGAGTCAAACTCATCGGTGCGACCGCCCACTACGTGACGAAGGACCTCGACGAGGGGCCGATCATCGAACAGGACGTCACCCGCGTCGACCACACGATGACGGCCGCTGACATGCAGATGCGCGGCGCCAACGTCGAACGCGCCGTGCTCTCACGGGCCGTGCGCCTCCATGCCGAGGATCGCGTCATCCGGCACGGCAACCAGACGATCGTCTTCACCTGACCCGTCCTCCCGGCACCCCCTGCCACCGCCGGTTCTGTTCCATTTAGAGCCATCCCCACCCCCAGAGAACTCCCACGCAAGAGAGACAAGAACAGAGAGGTTTGACACCATGTCCGACAACCTGCAGCAGATCCTCGATACGACCAACCCCGTCGACCTTCTGCGCAACTCCCAGATCGGCTCCTACATCTACCCCGTGGTCCCCGCGGACTTCACGAACTGGATCAAGGAGCAGAAGGCATGGCGTGACACCGCTGTGCTCTACGACCAGTCCCACCACATGGACAACGTGTTCCTCAAGGGCTCCGATGCGATCAAGCTCATCTCCGACACCGCGATCAACTCGGTGGCGAACTTCGCGGTGAACAAGGCCAAGCAGTACGTGCCGACGACGGCCTCCGGTCACGTCATCGGCGACGGCATCCTCTTCCGCGAGGCCGACGAGGAGTACGTCTACGTCGGTCGGGCGCCCGCCTCGAACTGGCTGCTCTTCCACGCCGAGACCGGTGACTACCCCAACCTCGACATCCAGGTCGACCGCCGCTCGCCGTCGCGTCCCTACGGTCACGCGGTCTCGCGGCAGTACTACCGCTTCCAGATCCAGGGACCCAACGCCTGGTCGGTCATCGAGAAGCTCAACGGCGGCCCGCTGGAGAAGCTCGGCTTCTTCAACATGTCGACGATGACGATCGCGGGCAAGGAGGTGCGGACGCTGCGCCACGGCATGGCCGGGGCGCCCGGTCTCGAGATCTGGGGGCCGTATGAGGACCACGATGTCATCCGTGACGCCATCGTCGAGGCGGGGGCCGAGTTCGGTCTGCTGCCCGTCGGATCGCGCGCCTACCCGTCGAACACCCTGGAATCCGGGTGGATCCCCTCCCCGCTGCCGGCGATCTACACCGGGGAGGCCGAGCGGCCGTTCCGCGAATGGCTCGGCGCCGACAGCTACGAGGCCACCGGCACCCTGGCCGGGTCGTTCGTCTCCGACAACATCGAGGACTACTACCTCACCCCGTGGGAACTCGGCTACGGCTCGTTCGTGAAGTTCGACCACGACTTCATCGGTCGCGACGCGCTGGAGACGATGGACCCTGCCGCTCAGCGGCGGAAGGTCACGCTCGCGTGGGACGCCGAGGACCTCGGCAGGGTGTGGACCTCGCTGCTCGACGTCGACGGACCGAACTACAAGTTCTTCGACCTGCCGCTGGCGAACTACGGGTCGGCGAACTACGACTCGGTCGTCGATGCCGACGGCAACGTCGTCGGGTTCTCGATGTTCACCGGCTACTCGGCGAACGAGCGTCGCGGTCTGTCGCTGGCCACCGTCGATCCCGACGTCCCTGAGGGCGCGGAGCTCTCGGTCGTCTGGGGTGAACCGGACGGCGGCACGAACAAGGCCTCGGTCGAACCGCACGAGCAGACCCAGGTCAAGGCCGTCGTCAGCCCGGTGCCGTACTCGACTGTGGCCCGCCAGACCTACCGCGGGGGATGGCGCACGGGTCAGAACTCCTGACCGCTATAGTCTGGAAGGGCTCGGGCACACAGCCCGGGCCCTTCCGTCGTTGTCGAGTGGTCAGAGTCGAATCCTAGGAGCACGCCATGAGTCTGCGGAACGCGATCCTCGCGCTCCTCCGCATCGGTCCGATGTCGGGCTACGACCTGCAGAAGCAGTTCTCCCAGTCCGTCGGGCACGTCTGGCATGCTCCGGATTCCCAGATCTACCCGGAGCTGCGCAAAATGACCGACCAGGGTCTCCTCACCGCCGAAGAGCAGGCCCGGGGAGCGTCGGGAATGCGGAAGGTCTATCACGTCACCGAGGCGGGGGAGCGGGAGTTCCTCGAGTGGATGAATGCCCCGCTGAAGTACCAGCGCACGCGCGATGCCGCGCATCTGCGGGCGGCGTACCTCGAGGCCGCCGACCCCGAGGCGATCGAGGAGTTCCTCAACGGTCATATCCGCCATTGGCAGGTCGAGCTGGAGACCGTTGAGGAGGAGATCTGCAAGATCGACACCCTCACCTCGCCGATGCTCAATCGTCGTCTCGAGGTCACTGAGGAGGGGGACCGGGAGGCGACCATCGCCTTCAAGCGCTACTCGTACGAGGGTCTGGCTGCGCGTGCTCGCGGCGAGATCCGGTGGGCCCGGGAGGGCCTGGCGCTCATCCGCCAGCTCGGCATCGCCGACGGCGTCGAGGCGCAGAGTCCGTGAGATGCCACGAGAGAGTGCTGCTCATCGTGCAACAGTGTGCGGGGAAGCCATGCCGGTGAGGAAATGCGCGGTGGGCCCCGTGGGGATCGAACCCACGACCCGCGGATTAAAAGTCCGCTGCTCTACCAACTGAGCTAGAGGCCCGGCCTCCGTCGGATCGGCATGGGTGTGCACCCACAGCGACGATCGGAGACTCCCCAATACTAGGGCCAGCGCACGCGTTTCCTCAAACGCGAACGGGTGCCCCGCGAGGTCCGCGAGGCACCCGTTGCATTCATCCGGCCATCCCCGAGTCCGCGGGCGGACTCAAGCGCCGGTGACGCAGGTCAGCGTCCGATCTGCTTCGATGATCCGTCTCCGCTCGACGACCCTGCCGAGTTGGCCGAATCCGCGTCGTACTTCGACGCGTCGACGCCGACACCGCTGCCGTCGTCGACGACCTCTCCGTCGACGTCCTTGTCCTTCTTCCGGCCCATCGACGTCAGGGCCTTGATCGTCCCGAGCAGCTTGTTGTCCTTCTTCTGGTCGACGAACTGCGGATCGGTCTCCAGCGGGAACACCGTCGGGGCAGCGCCGAAGGCCGTCTTCGACTCGTTCGCGACCTTCCGCGCCATCTGCGCGTTGACAACGCCGCCGATGACCGCGCCGATGCCGAAGGGCAGGAGGCGTCCGAAGAACGACCCACCCGCCCGCGCGGCGAACTTCTGGATGAAGGTCTTGCGCAGCTTCCGCAGCAGCATGTCGACGACGGGCGCCGGCAGCTGCTTCGTCACCGTCGCACCCCAGTCGCCGAGGAGGGCCTCAGGTCCCACGGACTTCTTCCCGAACCGCTGAACGAGGTTCTTCCCGTCCTTGCCGAGCATGAGGCCGAGGACGAGGGCGTTCGCCCGCGCCGGGTCATTGACCGGCAGGCCGTGGATCTCCGCGATCGACTGCGCGAAGAGCGCCGTCAGCTCGAGGAAGCCCGCGGTCTCCGCCGTCGCGAAGCCGACCGCGGCCATCGTGCCGATGCCGGGCACCGCCGCCGTCGCACCGACGGCAGCGCCGCCGGTCGTCGTCAGCGCGAGGTAGTGCTTGCGAATGATCTCGACGAGCTCCTCGGGAGTGGCATCCGGGTTCCGCCGGCGCAGCGACCGCACGTAGGCCAGGGCCACCGGACGCTGCACGGAGAGCAGCTTCGAGAGCACCGACTGCGTGCGCGGATTGATGGTTCCGTCCTCGTTGACCGCGAGTTTGGCCGCTCTGTCGAGGCCCTTCTGAACCATTGATGACTTCGCCACGGGAGTTCCTCCTCGTTCACTGTCGATACAAGTCGTCTTCACAAGATGTCTGATGAGACCGCCTGCTGCGGTGTCAGACCCGGATTCATTTTAGTAGGGGACACTGTGATTTTCGTAGGAGATTTGCCCGGAGATTCATGGGCGGTTCTTCTCGGAACTGTTGTCCACGACACATCCTATGTATACGATTCGGAGAAAAGCTATACGTTCCACCGCGTGCCGGCACCAGCACCTCCGGCAGCTCCCAAGGTCAGACCCAGCAGTGACCCGGCAGTGTCTCAACCATCAGCCATCACAGTGTCGTGAGGATCCCAACGGCGGGATTCGTCTGAGGAGAACACATGAAGAAGCGCCTCGCCACCGCGATCACGGCCGCAGCCGCCGTGCTCGCCCTCTCCGGCTGCGCCATGTTCCAACCCGTCGACTTCGACCGGGCCGCGACCGACGCCGTCGACCCGAACGCGATCACCCTGCGCTTCGGCAACGTCTACGAAGCCACCCACCCGGTCAACTCCTGCGGCCTCGAGCCGATGAAGGAGGAACTCGCCGACCAGGGCTTCAACGTCCTCATCTACCCCGCCGCCCAGATCGGCAGCGAAGCGGAGATGGTCGAGCAGGTCGCCACGGGCGCCCTCGACTTCGTCAACAGCGGGCCCTCGTTCCTCGGCGCGTGGCACCCGGAGGCCGCCGTCCTCGACGGCGCGTTTCTCGCCGAGGATGCCGCTGAGCTCCAAGCCGCGACGACGGGACCGATCATGACCGACG
This sequence comes from Brevibacterium sp. XM4083, assembly GCF_006489205.2. Taxonomy (GTDB): domain Bacteria; phylum Actinomycetota; class Actinomycetes; order Actinomycetales; family Brevibacteriaceae; genus Brevibacterium. The sequence goes on from NZ_VFYR02000001.1 coordinate 531,880, forward strand.
TCTTCGACGACATGGCCGCCGAGACCGACCTGCGGGTCGTCAGCAACTTCTACTACGGCGCCCGCCAGGTCACGGCGAACACCCCGGTGCGCACGCCTGAGGACCTCAACGGTCTGAAGATCCGCACCCCCGACGCCCCGCTCTACCTCACGACGCTCGACATCATGGGCGCGACAGCGACCCCGATGGCGCTCAGCGAGGTCTACCTCGGCCTCCAGCAGAACACGATCGACGCGCAGGAGAACCCGATCCCGACGATCGCCTCGGCGAAGTTCTACGAGGTCCAGGACTACATCAGCATCACCGAGCACATCGTCCAAGGCGTCTACCTCGTCGGCAACCAGCGCCTCCTCGACAGCATGGAGCCGGAGAAGCGGCGGACCCTCACCGAGGCGATCGACGCCGCCCGCGTCCGCGTCGAGGAGTGCACGGTCACTCAGGAGCGGGAGATCCTCGCCGAGTGGAAGGAGACCGGGGAGATCGAGGTCGTCGAGGACGTCGACATCCAAGCCTTCCGCGACCTCGTCGCCGCCGAGCTGCCGACCCGGGTGAGCTGGGGCGACACCTACCTCGCGGTGAAGAAGTCCCTCGAGGACGCGCGCACAGCGGCGGGAGAGGAGAACTGATGAACCCGACGACCCCGAACCCCGACCCCAATTCCAAGACTCCCGACCCGAACCCGCAGACCCCTGACCCGACCGGCCCAAACGACCCCGGCCTCCAGTCTCCCGGCACCGACAACATCGCCGACGCCGAGGCGACCCAGGCCTTCGAGCAGGACTCCTTCGAACGCCGCAGCGGCCTCTACCGAGCGGCGATCACGCTCGAGCGCACGATCGGCATCCTCCTCATGGTCGGCGTCTTCGTCCTCGTCATGCTCCAGGTCATCACCCGCTACGTCTTCGATTCGCCGCTGTCGTGGACCGAGGAGGTCGCCCGCCTCACCCTCGTGTGGCTGACCTTCATCGCCGCCGCCTTCGTCTCCTCCCGGCGCTCCCACATCACCGTCGATCTCATCGCCACTGTCGTCCCCGCCGCCGTCGGCCGGGTGATCGGCACCTTCGCCCGCCTCGTCGTCCTCGCCGTGTCCGCGTTCATGGCGGTCTCCGGGATCATGATGGTCGACATCGTGGCAGCGATCGCGATGCCCGCCTCGGGGCTGCCCACCGCGCTGCTCTACCTCGCCGCGACCATCGGCTTCATCCTCATCTTCATCCACACGGTCATCGAGATCATCATGGTCGCGAGGTTCCCCGAGGAGAACCCCGACACCGTCGACTCCACCGCCCAGCTGGAAGGCCTGTGACATGACCCTCATCCTCATGCTCGCCGCCCTCCTCCTGCTCCTCGCCCTGCGCGTGCCCGTCGGCATCGCCCTCCTCGTGCCCTCGCTCGTCTACATCGTCACCGACCCCTCCTCGAGTCCGGCTCTCGCCGTCCAACAGGCGACCTCCGGGGTCTTCGACTTCGCCATCCTCGCCGTGCCGATGTTCATCCTGCTCGGCAACCTCGCGAACATCTCCGGGGCCACCGACCGCCTCTACGACGCCGCCGTCGCCGCGATCGGCCACGTCCGCGGGTCGCTCGGCTACGTCAACATCCTCACGAGCTTCGGCTTCTCCTGGGTCTCCGGTGCCGCGATCTCCGACGCCGCCGCGATGGGCCGCATCCAGGTGCCGGCGATGATCCGCCGCGGCTACCCCGTCGGCTTCTCCCTCGGCGTCACCGGCGCCTCCTCCCTCATCGCCCCGATGATGCCGCCGTCGATCCCGGCGATCATCTACGCCGTCACCGCCGGGGTGTCCGTCGGCGCGCTCTTCATGGCCGGCATCGTCCCCGCCGTCCTCCTCGTCCTCACGCTCAGCGCCATGGTCTGGGTCCTCACCCGCAAGCGCGACGACCTCCGCCTGCCCAAGGCTTCCCGCGCCGAACGTGTGAAGTCCGGCCTGCGCGCCCTGCCGCCGGTCGGTGCCGCCGTCGTCATCCTCGGCGGCATCCTCTCCGGCATCTTCACCCCCACCGAGGCGAGTGCCGTGGGCGTGGCCTACATCGGCATCCTCGCGATCGTCTACGGCAACTTCACGTGGGAGAAGGTCCGCCACGCCCTCGTCACCGCCGTCGAGACGACCGGCGGCATCCTCATCATCGTCGCCGGCGCCGCCCTCTTCGGCTGGGTCCTCGCCCGCGAACAGGCACCCCAGCTCGCCGCCGAGGTGCTCCTGTCGATCACCGACCGCCCGATCGTCTTCCTCATCCTCGTCAACCTCCTGCTCCTCCTCATCGGCTGCGTCCTCGAACCCACCTCGGCGATCCTCATCCTCGTCCCGGTCCTCCTCCCCGTCGCCGAGGTGTTCGGGCTCAGCCCCGTCCACTTCGGCATCATGATCATCTTCAACCTCCTCATCGGCCTGCTCACCCCACCGGTCGGCCTCGTCCTCTTCGTCCTGTCCTCGGTGACGAAGTACCCGGTGACAACGGTGATCAGGGGAACGATGCCGTTCTTCATCCCGATGCTCATCACCCTCATCCTCATCTCCGTCGTCCCGTTCCTCAGCCTGTGGCTGCCGAGCCTCCTCGGCTACGCCGTCTGACCGTCCACCCCACCAGAGAGGTTCCCTTCCCGTGTCACTTCCCATCGCCGCCTCCGCTCGCCGAGGAGGTCATCCGTCGTGAGTCTCCGCGACCTCCTTCCCGCCGAGGCGACCGGCACGTTCCTCGGTCGCCTGGCCGTCCCGTCCCGGCCCGCTCCCGTTCCCGTCCTCGTCACCGGCGACGAGGTCCGTGACGCCTCACGCGTCGACGTCACGGTCGCCGGGATCCTCGACCATCCGGAGGCGATCGACCGGCTGACCGCGCTGACCTCGCATCCGCCCGCCTGGTCGATCGATGACATCGTCACCCCCGCCGAGGCGGTCGCCGGGGCCGCTGACCGCCCCGTCCTCCTCGCCCCGATCGATCTCCAAGTCATCAAGGCCTGCGGGGTGACGTTCGCCGGTTCGATGATCGAACGCCTCATCGAGGAGCGCTGCGACGGTGACCCGAACCGCGCCGAGGCGGTGCGGACCGAACTCGCCGCGGCCGTCACCGCCGACCTCGCAGCGATCCGCCCCGGTTCGGCCGAGGCCGCCCGGCTGAAGGCCGCGCTCGTCGCGAAGGGCTGGTGGTCGCAGTACCTCGAGGTCGGTCTCGGCCCTGACCCCGAGGTGTTCACCAAAGGCCCCGTGCTCTCGGCCGTCGGCTCCGGCGACACCGTCGGGATCCCCGCCTTCTCCGCGTGGTCGAACCCCGAACCCGAACTCGTCCTCGTCGCCGACTCCCACGGCCGGGTCCACGGGGTGACGATGGGCAACGACGTCAACCTCCGCGACGTCGAGGGCCGCAGCTCCCTGCTGCTCGGCATGGCCAAGGACAACAACCGTTCGACCGCGCTCGGCCCGCTCATCCGCCTCTTCGATGCGACCTTCGACCTCGATGACTCCCGCGGCCTCGACCTCACTCTCACCGTCACCGGCGACGACGGATACACACTGTCGGGCATCAACTCCGTGAGCGCGCTCAGCCGATCGTTCGAGGAGCTCCTCGCCGCCGCCCACGGACCCCACCACCAGTACCCCGACGGGTTCGTCCTCTACACCGGCACCCTCTTCGCCCCGACCGCGGACCGTGAGGAGGAGGGGCTGGGATTCACCCACCGCCTCGGCGATGTCGTGACGATCACCGGCGATCGCCTGGGCACGCTGACGAACGTCGTCGGACGGTGCGAGGACCTTCCCACCTGGGACTACGGCATTCGCTCCCTCCTTCGTGACCTCACCTCAGGACAGCGATAGTGTCGGTGTTGACAGGAGTGGGGGCGGATGTCGCCAGTGCGTCGGGGAAGGATGTCGAGATGACCGGACGGGACACGGCCGCGGAATCCACCGTCTACGCGAGGATCAGGTCGATGATCCTCGACGGCACCGTGCCGCCCGGTGAGCGGATCACGATCGACCGCATGGCCCGTGAGCTCGGGGTGTCCCAGACGCCGGTGCGCGAGGCGATGCAGCGCCTCGAAGGCGACCGGCTCGTGCGCACCCGGCACCCGCGCGGCTACGCGACGACCCCGCTGCTCAGCCGCCGCGACCTCGAGATGATGATCGAGATGCGGCTGCTCCTCGAACCGTGGGCCGCGAAGGTCGTCGCCGCGGACCGGGGATCGAATCCGGGGCGCGCCCTGTGCGAGGAGATCAATGCCTTCCGCGACGGTCTCGGTGCCTCCGACGGGAAGGGTGCCTCCGACGGGAAGGGTGCCTCCGACTGGAAGCAGGAGCTCTCGCAGCACGACACGCGCTTCCACACCCGCATCCTCGAAGCGACCGGCAACAGCTTCCTCCTCGACGCGTATCGGCAGATGCACCCGCACCTCCACCTCTTCCGTCTCTTCCCCGGCGACCCGCACGGCACCGACACCGTGTCCGAACATGCCGAGATCGCCCAGGCCATCGCCGACTGCGACCCGCAGGCGGCGGAGGCGGCGATGCGCACCCACATCCTCCGTGCGCTCGAGAGGTTCTCCGCGAGCACCGCGGACGCGGCTCCCGGGCAGGAGCCCGCAGACGGCGCCTCGGGACGGGAACCCGCAGCCGCGCGCTCCCACGTCCTGGGGGCCGGAGCCTGCGAACCGGACGGCGGCTCATGAGATTCCGAGTCGACTCCCTCACCGGCTTCGCCGCCTCCGCCCTGACCGCCTGCGGGGTGCCTGGCGCCGACGCCGCCCTGACCGCCCGCTCGCTCGTCCAGGCCGATCAGCGCGGCATCCACTCCCACGGGCTGCTGCGCCTCCCGCTCTACGTCAGCGCGCTCACCGCCGGAGGCATCGCAGCACAGCCCCAGGTCGCCTTCGTGCGGGACAACGGCGCCTCCGCCGTCCTCAACGGCGGCAGCGGCCTCGGCCAGGTCGTCATGCAGACCGCCGTCGACTGGACCGTTCAACGGGCCCCGGAGTACGGGGTGAGCTGCGTGGCCGTGGAGAACTCGAGCCACTACGGGGCCGGCGCGTTCTGGACCGACCAGCTGGCCGCACGGGGCATTGTCAGTCTCCTCACCTCGACGACCGGCCCCACCGTGGCCGTCCACGGCGGAAGCGCGAAGGTCATCGGAACGAACCCGCTCACCCTGGCCGCCCCGACCGCCGAGGGCGAGCCGCTCACCGTCGACATGGCCACCTCGGCGGGAGCCTTCGGCAAGGTCATCGCCGCCCGCAATGCCGGACGCGACCTCCCCGCCGGCTGGGCCGTCGACGCCGAAGGACGCCCGACGACGGACCCGGCCGCGGCCGCCGAGGGGGCGCTCGTGCCCTTCGGCGGCCACAAGGGGTCGGGACTCGCGGTGCTGCTCGAGGCGCTGAGCGCATCGCTGACCGCCGCGACGTTCGCCCACGAGACGCAGGACATCTGGGACAACCCCGCCTCGGCGATGAACAACGGACACCTCCTCATCGCGATCGACCCCGCGGCGTTCAACGGCCGCGACACCGCCGAGGCGAAGGTGAGCGCCCTCGCCGCCGCCATCCGTGGCTCCGGCGCCGGCGTGCGCCTGCCCGGCGAGATCGAACACGAGACCGAGGCTGCCCATGCCGAGAGCCTCGACCTCGACGACTCCACTGCCGAGGCGCTCACCGCCCTCGCCGACCGGCTCGGCCTCACGCGACCGCAGTGACGCCTCTACCCGTGCCCAGCCTCGGCGACTAGACTGCACGCACGATGAATGAACGCCCGTACCACCGCCCCGTGCCCCTCGCCGATCTCGACGCCGTGAGCGACCCGAGCGATCCGGTCACCCGCTCGGAGACCTCGCATGCCACCGCCGCGCTGCTGCTCGGCGACTGCCGCGGTAACCGCGACGAAGCCGCGACGCGGCGGTTCATCGACCTCGCCGACGACATCGGTCTCGAAGTCATCGCCGAGATGTGGTCCGCGGCCCCCGCGGTCTCGGCCCCCGGGGCGCTGTGGCGCCTCTACGCCCTCCGGGAGTGGATCGTCACCGCACCCCGCGAGGTCGCCGACCTCTTCGACCTCGGCCTGCGCCGCACCACCGAGGGCATCGGCCTCACAGAGATCCTCGCCGGAGTCGAGGTGCCCGCCGGACCCGACGAGGTGGCGCGCGCGATCGACGAGATCCTCGCCGGCGCCTTCCGCGGCGACGTCGTCATCGCCCTTCTGCGGGCGGGCGCCTTCGTCGGCATCTGCGCGGCCGGTGCGAACGACCCGGACACCCGCACCCGCCTGCAGCAGCTGTCGAAGGACCTCGGCGACGCGGGCATGGCCCGCCGTCACGGCGGACTCGAGTGACGCCCGAGGTCACGGGCGCGCGGGACTGAGGGGCCGCCTCGGCGGGGGAGTTCTGGTACCTGCTCCGAATGACGATGCTCAGCCCCGAGATCAGCCGTTGGGGACTGTGAGATTTTTCAACGTCGTCCGAGCGTTCGCGGGGTAGACGCACGGCGAGGAAGCGGTATCGTGGGAAGCGGCCCTCGGGCCATCCGGACGTTGGATCGTTGAAGCCCCGGGCTCCAACCTCAGCCGCTTCGAGCGGCCTATCGCCGAGAGGCGCTCTCGGTTCAGCGTCCGGGTCATAACTTCACCACAGAGCATTGGCGCGACATGCACACCGTCCGGCGGCGGGGCAGGAGGAATCGCATGCGGCTGCGACGGGTACCGCAGGACACTGTGTTCTACGAGCGGATGGCCGATCTCGTCGGACAGATGCGACAGTGCAATCTCGTCCTCGCCGAACTCTCCGGCTCCGACGTCGGGCAGCGCCGTGAAGTCGCCGACCAGCTCCGGGAGATCGGCGATCGGGCCGATGAGGACATGGGTGCGGTGCTGCGGGCGCTGCGCGAGAACTACATCACCCCGTTCGACCGCTACGATCTCTACCTCCTGTGCCACCACATGCGCGAGATCTGCCACCTCCTCCACGGGGCCGGATTCGTCCTCGCCTCCGAAGCCTTCGACACACTGCCCTCGGGGGTGCTCGAGACCCTGGCCGTCCTGTCGAACCAGACCGACCACACCTCGCGGATGGTGTCGAAGCTGCCGGGCAAACTCGACCAGTGGGACTACGTCGACGCGATCAACCGGCTCACACACCAGGTCGAGACCCTCCAGTGGCGGATGTCCGACGCCGTGCCGAACTCGAAGCGCGGACTCACCTACATGGCCGCGGTGTCCCAGCTCGGGCAGGCGTTCGTCCGCGCCGCCCACGGCTTCACCGAACTCGGCAAGGTCGTCGCCTCGATCGCGATCAAGGAGTCCTGATCCGTGGAGCTGCTCTTGGCGGGAGTCATCGTCGCCGCGGTGATCTTCGCCGGGTCCAACGGGTTCCATGATGCGGCGCTGACGATCGGCAACGCCGTCGTCGGACGCGCGCTCAGCCCGAAATGGGCACTCGGGCTCGCGGTCGTCTTCAACTTCATCGGCGCCCTCCTCGGTGAGGGAATCGCCATCGTCGTCGCCAACCAGATCGTCCAGTTCGCCGGTGCCGCCGACGCCATCCTCCTGTGCATCCTCATCGCCTTCGTCTCCGCGACGGCCTGGAGTCTCTTCACCTACTGGCTCGCCCTGCCGGTGTCCTCGACGCACTGCCTCATCGGCGGTCTGCTCGGCGCCGGCATCGTCTTGGGGTTCGCCCTCGACATGCGCGAGGCCTTCGACTCCGTCGTGCTCCCGCTGCTTCTCTCACCGATCCTCGGCTTCCTCCTCGCGTGGGCGCTCACCCTGCTGCTGTCGAAGATCTTCGCCTCGACCCCGTCGAAGCCGCTCTTCCGCAGCGCCCGGATGGTCGACTCGGTGCTCACCTGCTCGCTCTCGCTCGTCCACGGCGTGCAGGACGCACAGAAGACGGCGGCCCTCGTCATGGTCGCCATCGTCGCCGTCCAGACCGCACCGGGGGAGAGGGTCGACGTCATCGACATCTCGTGGCCGGTGCGCATCATCATCGCGCTCGCGCTGGCGCTCGGCACGGGACTGAGCGGCTGGCGGGTCGTGCGCACGCTCTCGGTGCGGATGGCGAAGCTCGATCCGGTCAAGTCCGTCGCCGCCGACGGTGCCGCCGCCGTGCTCATGTACATTGCAGCCCTCATCATGCGGGTGCCGGTGTCGCTCACCTTCGTGCTCGGCTCGGCGATCCTCGGCACGCAGTACGCGGGTCGGAAAGGGCATCCGCGCGCCCGCTACTTCGTCCCGATGTTCGGGGTGTGGCTGCTGACGATCCCCGCCGCGGCGCTGCTCGCGATCGTCATCGGGCTCATCGTCAGGGTCTCCGTCGGCACGTGACCGGGCGGCGGCGTGCGGCTGACGGACGGCGGCGTGCGGCTGACGCCGCAGCGAATCCCCGTACCCAGCGGCGTGCCCGCAATGAGCGCGGTGCCCTGACGCCCGCAACGAGCGGCCTACCCGCGATCAGCGGCGTGCCCGCAACGAGCGGCGTGCCCTGACGCTCGCAACCCGCGGTGTGCCCGCAACGAGCGGCGTGTCCGCAACGAGCGGCTGACGGAGCTCCGTCAGCCGCACTGTTGGGGATGGACTGCCGGAGCCCCGCTCGCCTCGTCAGCTGAGACGCAGCGGCTGAGACTCAGGAGCTGAGACGCAGCCACTTCGACTCAGGAGCTGAGGCGGTCAGGCCGGCATGGGGAAGTCGAGGGGAAGTCGTACCGACAGCGCCACTGCCGATCCACCCGTCGACAGCGACACTGCCGGAATCAGTGGGGTGTCGCGGTCCTCCGCCCGAGGACGAACACGGAGACGGCCACCGTCGCCCCGACGACGGCTGCGGCACCGAGAACGCCGCCGACGAGCTCGACGAGGATCCGAGTCGGGCGGTTGAGTCCAGGAGCCGCGGTCATGGTGTTCCCTCCGGTGGCGGTGCGATGGTGTCAGGGGTTCGGAGCCCCCGCCGATCCGGATGGGCCGACTTGGGAGGAAAACCTGTCGGACGCCGACTTGGATGCCTCGTTGGACGCACTCGATCGTCGTCTGGGCGTCCCGAGAGATGCCGTGCCGGACGCCTAGAGGCGACGTCAGATCCGACGTCAGGTCCGACGTCCGGGCCTCTCCGAGGTGGATCCCGTTCGATTCTGCGCGCGAAATCGAGCGGGATCCACCTCGGGAACGTCGCTGCGTCGTCAGCCCGCCTCTGCCTCGGCGCCGCCCGCGGACCTCACCCCACCCCGGCGACGCCGGCGCCGAGACCGCCACTTGTCGCCGAGACCGACGGTTCTGGCTGGCAGTCTCAGTGACAAGTGGCGGTCTCAGTGACAAGTGGCGGTCTCGGCGGAGGGGAGCGGCTCAGTCCACTGTCGAGGAAGCCGCCCGGGTCCCACGGCCGCAGGGCAGATGCGAAGAGCCGGACCGGGCACAATGCCCGATCCGGCTCTCTCACTCAGCGGTGCGTCAGCGACGCCACCGCCACTGACGAGTGCGTCACCGACACCGCCACTGACGAGTGCGTCACCGACACCGCCACCGACGAGTGCGTCACCGACACCGCCACCGACGAATGCGTCACCGACACCGCCACCGACGAATGCGTCACCGACGCCACCGCCAGCGGTGTGGGATCATCCGAAGCGACCGGAGATGTAGTTCTCGGTCTCCTCCTTGTCCGGGTTGGAGAAGATCGTCGAGGTCTCGTTGAACTCGATGAGCTTGCCCGGCTTGCCGGTGCCGGCGATGTTGAAGAACGCCGTCTTGTCCGACACGCGAGCGGCCTGCTGCATGTTGTGGGTGACGATGACGACCGTGTACTTGTCCTTGAGGTCGTTGATGAGGTCCTCGATCGCCAGCGTCGAGATCGGGTCGAGGGCCGAGCAGGGCTCGTCCATGAGGAGAACCTCGGGCTCGACGGCGATCGCGCGGGCGATGCACAAACGCTGCTGCTGTCCGCCGGAGAGTCCCGAACCGGGCAGGTTGAGACGGTCCTTGACCTCGTTCCACAGGTTCGCGCCCTTGAGCGCGCGCTCGGTGAGGTCGTCGGCGTCGGTCTTCGACATGCGCTTGTTGTTCAGGCGCACCCCGGCGAGCACGTTCTCCTTGATGCTCATCGTCGGGAACGGGTTGGCCCGCTGGAAGACCATGCCGACTTCACGGCGGACGTTGACCGGGTCGACGCCGGCGCCGTAGATGTTGTTGCCGTCCATGAGGACCTCGCCCTTGACGCTGGCGCCGGGGATGACCTCGTGCATGCGGTTGAGCGTGCGCAGCACGGTCGACTTGCCGCAGCCGGAGGGGCCGATGAACGCGGTCACCGACCGCGGCTTGATGTGCATGGAGACATCGTCGACGGCCTGGAAGTCGCCGTAGTAGATGTCGAGATCCTTGATGTCGATCTGCTTGGACATGTGGTGTCACCTCTCTGGAGACGTGTGAAGCGTGAAGCGTGTGGTGCGGGGATCCGCGCCGAGGCGGTCGGCGCCTGGCATCGCCCGCCGGGGCTGCGTGTCGGTCAGTTCATCGGCCGGCCTTGGGGGCGAGGACCTTGGCGATGAAGCGGGCCAGCAGGTTGAGGAGCATGACGAGGATGACGAGGACGAGGGCCGCGGCCCATGCGCGCTCGGAGCTCGCCAGCGCCGCATCACCCGGAGACACCGGCCGCAGCTGCGAATCGTAGATGTAGGTCGGCAGCGTCGACATCCAGCCGGAGAAGAGGTTCCAGTTGAGCGTCTTCGCGAATCCGGCGGTGACCATGATCGGGGCGGTCTCGCCGATGACGCGGGCGATCGCGATCGTCACACCGGAGAGGATGCCGGAGACCGAGGTCGGGAGGACGACCTTGACGATCGTCTTCCACTTCGGCACACCGAGGGCGTACGACGCCTCACGGAGGTCCATCGGCACCAGGCGGAGGATCTCCTCGGTGTTGCGCACGACGATCGGGATCATCAGAACCGACAGCGCCACCGAGGCGGTGAAGCCCGTCTTCGCGCTGCCTGTCGCATCCGGCATGACGAATCCGAGGATCGTCGAGAAGAGCGCGAAGGCGAAGAGACCGGCGACGATCGACGGGATGCCCGTCATGACGTCGACGAGGAAGGTGATGGCCTTGCCGAGGCGGTTCTTGCCCGCGTACTCGACGAGGTAGATCGCGGTGAGCACGCCGATCGGGATGGAGATCACGCAGGCGGCGAACGTGATGAGCACGGTGCCGACGATCGCGTGGTAGAAGCCGCCGGCCAGGGAGGCCTCACCGGCGACGTACTGCTGGTCGAGCACGCCCTTCATGCCGAGCATCGTGCGGGTGAGCAGATCGAAGTTGATCGCCGCTCCGCCCTTCGACACGGTCAGCCACAGCAGCGACACGAGGGGCACGCACGCGAGGACGAAGGTCGAGGTGACGATCGTCGTGGCGACGCGGTCGACGGCTTTGCGCCGGCCTTCGTAGGCGCCGGAGATGATGAGCACTGCGGCGAGGTTGATGACGCCGGCGATGATCGCGGCGATGGCGACGGAGAAGCCGCCGGTCGCCACGACGGTGATGCCGATGCCGACGATGATCGAGGCCACCGCGATGATCCAGGGGGTCGCCTTGGGCAGCTGCTTCGAGGTCAGCGTACGGGTCTTGGTTGTCGCATTGTCCGAGGTCGTCAACATCATCAACTGCCCTTCACGGAAGTCTTGGCAACGATTGCGCGAGCCGCCATGTTCACCAGCAGGGTGATGACGAAGAGGACGAGGCCGATCGAGATGAGCTCGGACAGGCGCAGTCCTGCGGCCTCAGGGAAGTTCTGCGCGATCTCCGAGGCGATGGTCTGGTTGCCGCTGACGAGCAGCGACGCGGTGAGCAGGCCGGGGGAGAGGATCATCGCCACGGCCATGGTCTCGCCGAGGGCGCGGCCGAGTCCGAGCATCGTCGCCGAGGCGATGCCCGACTTGCCGAACGGCAGCACGGCCATGCGGATCATCTCCCAGCGGGTCGCGCCGAGCGCGAGGGCCGCCTCCTCCTGCAGGCGCGGGGTCTGGAGGAAGATCTCCCGGGTCAGGGAGGTGATGATCGGCAGGATCATGATCGAGAGGACGAGCGAGGCGGTGAGCAGCGTGCGTCCCGTGCTCGAGATCGCCCCGTCGGCGTCGGGGGCGAAGATCGGAATCCACCCGAACCACGTCGCCAGCCACTGGTAGAAGCCGGTGAGGTTCCCGGCGAGCGTCAGCCCCCAGAGGCCGTAGACGACCGAGGGGATGGCGGCGAGCAGGTCGATGACGTAGCCGAGGGCCGGGGCGAGCCGACGCGGGGCCATGTGCGTCGTGAAGAGCGCGATGCCGAGCGCGAACGGGGTCGCGACGACCAGAGCGATGGCCGAGGACACGAGCGTGCCGATGACGAGCGGCCACACGTAGGCGAAGAAGCCGTTGCCGCCGGTGATCGCGCTCGGATCGGTGAGCTGGGCCTCGATCGTCTCACTCGACTGGGCGAGGAGGAAGAGGGCGACGCCGGCCAGGGTGAGAAGGATGAGGATGCCGGCGGCGAGCGTCGCGCCGGAGAAGATGCGGTCGCCGGGCCGGACAACGGCCTTGGGCGCCTTGGCCGGGGCTGCCTGGGCGCTCGGCTGAGGAGCGCCGGCCGGGTCTGCCTCAGTGGTCTGTGTGCTGGTCGGCACAGCTGCTCCTCGTGTCGCAGGTGGGGATCCGCAGCGGATCGTGGGCACCGAAGAGCGGCGTAGCGGGAGCTACGCCGCTCTTCGACTGTACAGAATGGCAGGTCAAAGCGTCAGTTTCAGCCGGAGACCTGGATGGTGTCGAGGACGGTGTTGATCTGGTCGCGGAGGTCGCTCGAGAGCGGAGCCGAACCGGCCGACTCGGCAGCCGAGGCCTGTCCCTCTTCCGAGACGACGTACTTCTCCCACGCCTTGACCATGTCGACGGTGTTCTGGTCCGAGTAGGACGAGCACACGATGTGGTAGGAGACGAGGACGATCGGGTAGGCGCCCGACTCGGTGGTGTCGCGAGCGAGGTCGAAGGCGAGGTCGCCTTCGCCGCGGCCGGCGACCTTCTCCGAGGCGTCGAGGACCTTCGAGGCGGCTTCCGGGGAGAGCTCGACGAATTCCTCGCCGACCTTGACCTTCGCCGAGGTGAGCGAACCGACGGCCGAGGCGTCGGCGTAGCCGATCGCACCGTTGGTGTCGGTCACGGTCTGGACGACGCCGTCGGTGCCCTGGGCGGCTTCGCCGCCGTACGCGCCGGGCCAGTTGCCGTCGGGATCCTGATCCCAGACGTCACCGGCGGTCGCCTTGAGGTACTCGGTGAAGTTCTCCGTCGTGCCCGAGTCGTCGGCGCGGTGCACAGCGGTGATGTTGAGGTCGGGCAGGTTCGCATCCGGGTTGTCGGCGGCGATGGCCGGATCGTTCCAGTTCGTGATGTCGCCCTTGAAGATGCCGGCGATCGTGGCGGGCGAGAGGTTGAGCGAGTCGACGCCCTCGACGTTGAACGCCACGGCGATCGGGGAGATGTAGACGGGGAACTCGAAGGCTCCGTCGGGTCCGCAGACTTCCTGCGCCTGGGCGGCCTCTTCGTCGTCGAGGTAGGCGTCGGAACCGGCGAACTGAGCGTTGCCGGCGAGGAACTGCTCACGGCCGGCACCCGAGCCGTCGGGCGAGTAGTTGACCGTGACACCGGAGTTCTGGGAGGTGAAGTCGGCGGTCCACGCGTCCATCGCCGCCTTCTGCGAGGAGGCGCCGATGCCGGTGAGGGTGCCCTGCAGGTCGCTTTCGCCGCCGCCGCTGGCGGATTCGCCGGTGGCAGAGGTTCCGCCACACGCCGAGAGGGTGAGAGCGCCGACTGCGAGGAATGCAGCGGAGGGGGCAAGATGCTTCAGCTTCACGAGTTGCCTTTCTGATTGAGCACACGTTTTCGAGCGATCCCGAACGTTCACCGACAACGCTAAGGATGATGTGTAAAGCGAGGGGAGTGGCTCAGTGAATGGAAGGTGAATGGGAGCTGAAGCATTGGAGCCGTGCTGAGTGCTCCATCACATGAGGGCGGGGATTCGTGAAAGACTCGTTGCCGAGTCCGCTGTGCCCACGCAGTGAGCGTGCCGTTGCCGGTGCTGTTGCGGTCGCAGTGCCCGCGAGTGCACCCGGCATACCGTTCACGCGTCGATGGGCCGGAAGCGCTCGACGTCGACGATGCGCGGCACCGTGCCGGGCCGGACGTAGGCGACGAGGATCTCCCCGGGTTTGAGGTAGGGGTCGTCGGTCGGCAGGGTCTGGGCGATGCGCTTGGGGGAGTGCCGGGCGAAGACCTCGAGGATCGTCGGCAGCACGGGTCGATGCGTGCAGAACGCCGTCGGTCGGCCCTTCTCGAGCAGCTTCTCGATGTAGCGCGCCGTCTTCTCCGGGTTCGCCGCGGTCGCCTTCTCGCTCAGTGTCGCGACCTTCTTGATCGACTTGCCGGTGGCCGCGGAGAACGGGGCGAGGGTCGCCACACACCGCTTCCACGGACTCGAGACGAGCTTCTTGACCTCCCACGCCGAGAGCAGGCCGGTCAGCGCCATCGCCTGCCTGGTGCCGAGGGCGAGCAGGGGGCGGACGTGCTCGGTCTCATACCACTTCGCTCGCGGGAACGCCTTGCCGTGGCGGACGAGGATGAGCGGCCACGCCCGCAGCGCATCCGTCTCGTCGTACTTCTCGAGGGCGTCGAGCTGATCGCGGTCGGCATACGAGGTCAGCTTCGTGCGCGCCTGCGCGATCGGCAGCCACACGGCCTCATCGACCTCCCGGCGGTTGAGCGGCGCGAACGTCGCCTCCCCCTTGACCTGAGCCGACCAGTAGAAGACCTTCTTGAGGTTGCGCCCGCCGACCATGTATTCGGCCGTCGGCAGCGGGACCCCGAGCTGGATCTCGAAGCCCGTCTCCTCCCTGACCTCGCGGATCGCGGCCTCCGGCAGCGTCTCCCCGGGTTCGACCTTGCCCTTGGGCCACGACCAGTCGTTGTAGCGGGGCCGGTGGATGAGGGCGACCTCGATGCCCTCGGCGCCGTTGCGCCAGCACACCGCGCCGGCGGCGAGGATGTCGGCGGTGACCCGCGATGATGCCTGCGCGGAATCGACCGTCGAAGGGCTCACGCGTCCTCTCCGATCAGACGGCGCTTGCGGTGTCGGCGGATGAGCTCCGTCTGGTAGTCGGTGAGCTCCGCACCGTCGGGAGCCTGCGTCGACCGCGTCCACACGCCGTCCCCGGCGAGTTCGAACGCCGAGGTGGTCGGGGCGAACGCGAGGTCGAAGAGTTCGATGATCTCCGCCTTGTGATTCGGGGCGACGAGTTCGATGAGCGTCTCGACGCGCCGGTCGAGGTTGCGGTGCATCATGTCCGCCGAGCCGATGTAGACGATCGGGTCGCCGCCGTTGCCGAAGACGAACGCCCGCGAATGCTCGAGGAACCGGCCGAGAACGGAGCGGACGGTGATGTTCTCACTCAGTCCCGGGATACCCGGGCGCAGAGCGCAGATCCCGCGGACGAAGACCTCGACCTTCACCCCGGCCCGCGAGGCCCGGTAGAGGGCGTCGATGATCGCCTCGTCGACGATCGAGTTCACCTTGATCCGCACACAGCCCTCACCGCCGGACTCCGCGATCCCGATCTCGGATTCGATGAGCTCGATGAGGCCGGCCCGGACGCGCGTGGGGGCGACGAGGAGACGGGAGTACTCGGCCCGCGGGGCGTAGCCGGAGAGCTGGTTGAACAGCTTCGTGAGGTCGTCGGCGACAGCCTTGTCCTTCGTCAGCAGGCCGAAGTCCTCGTAGAGGCGCGCGGTCTTCGGATGGTAGTTGCCGGTCCCGACGTGGCAGTAGCGGGCCAGCCCCTCGGCCTCCTGCCGGACGACGAGGGAGAGCTTCGCGTGGGTCTTGAGCCCGACGATGCCGTAGACGACGTGGACGCCGGCGCGTTCGAGCTTGCGGGCCCACGTGATGTTGGCCTCCTCGTCGAACCGGGCCTTGATCTCGACGACGGCGAGGACCTGGATGCCCGACTGGGCGGCGTCGACGAGGGCGTCGATGATCGGCGAGTCCCCGGAGGTGCGGTAGAGCGTCTGCTTGATCGCGAGCACGTTCTTGTCTGCCGCCGCCTGCTCGAGGAACGCCTGGACGCTCGTGGAGAACGAGTCGTAGGGGTGGTGTAGGAGGATGTCCCGGCTCGACACGGCGGCGAACACGTCGACCTGGTCGCTCGATTCGCGCAGCGAGAGGTCCTTGTTCATCTGCGGGACCATCTTCGGGAAGTGGAGGTCGTCGCGCGGGACATCGGCGATGTCGGCCATCCCGGAGAGGTCGAGCGGGGTGGGCAGCTGGTAGATCTCGGACTCGTCGATGCCGAGTTCGTCCTTGAGCATCTCCCGCACCCGGGGGTGGATGTCCTCGGTGATCTCGACGCGCACCGCCGGACCGAAGCGACGGCGCAGCAGCTCCTTCTCGAGGGCCTTGAGGAGGTTCTCCGCGTCGTCCTCCTCGACCTCGAGGTCCTCGTTGCGAGTGACGCGGAACGTCGAGTGGTGGATGACCTCCATGCCCTCGAACAGGGCGTCGAGGTGGGCGGCGATGATGTCCTCGAGCGCGACGAAGCGGGCGGGGACGTCGCGTCCGGCGGGTCGGTCGGTCGCCTCGGCGACATTGAAGAACCGGGGCAGACGCGGGGGCACCTTGACCCGGGCGAAGAGCTCCTTGCCGGAGTCCGGGTAGCGCAGCAGCACGCCGAGGTTGAGCGAGAGCCCGGAGATGTAGGGGAACGGGTGCGCGGGATCGACGGCGAGCGGGGTGAGGACGGGGTAGACGTGCCCGGCGAAGAACTCGTCGACGCGGGCGCGCTCGGACTCGGTGAGCTCGTCCATCGAGACCTTCGTGATCGCCTCGGCGTCGAGGAGCGGGCCGATCTCGTTCTTCAGCAGCTCCGCGTGCCGGGTCATGAGCTCATGCGCCCGGATGTTGATCGCGTGCATGACCTGCTGGGGCATGCGTCCGGTGACCGTGGGCACGGCGAGGCCGGTGTTGATGCGGCGCTTGAGCCCGGCGACGCGGACCATGAAGAACTCGTCGAGGTTCGTCGCGAAGATCGAGAGGAAGCGCACGCGTTCGAGCAGCGGCACCTCGGGGTCGGAGGCGAGGTCGAGGACGCGTTCGTTGAAGGCGAGCCAGCTCAGCTCCCGGTCGAGGAAGCGGTCTTCGGGGGAGGGCAGGTCGAGGTCCTGCCCGGCGGCGATGACGTCATACATCCAACTGCTCCTGGGTGCTCTGAGCCGGTGTGGCCGGCGCATACGACACATGCGCCACCGCGACGTGGAATCCCAGCCGCTCGTACAAGCCTAGCGCCGGGGCGTTGTCCGATTCGACGTAGAGCTCGATCGCGGTCGCCCCGGCTGCGACCATCCGCCGCATGCCCTCGACCGTGAGCGCCCGGCCGACCCCCTTGGCATGGACGCCGGGGTCGACTCCGACGACGAAGACCTCGCCGAGGCGGTCGCCCGAGTCCGTGTCCGTGAGCTTCGTCTCATGGAAGCCGATGACGGTGTCGGTGCCGTCGACGCTGCGGGAGGCGATGACCACGGTTGCGGGATCGAAGCCGGCGGCGCCGACGATGGTCTCGATGTCGTCGAGCGTCTGGTGGCCCTGCTCGGGGTGCCAGTCGAAGGCGGCGTTGTTGACCCGCAGCCACCCGGCTTCATCGCCCGGGGCGAACGAGCGGATCGTCACGCCGTCGGGCGGTGCGGCCGTCGGAAGGTCGTCGAGCGTGAGGTCGGGGTCGGTGCGCATCTGATAGAGCACCCGGTCGCGGCTGAGGCCGTGCCGGGCGGCGAGATGCCGGGCGGCCGGGTCGTCGCCGTGCGACCAGCACCAGGCGCTCGGCTCCTCGGCGAAGATCGCGGTGAGCAGGGCCTCACCGTAGCCGCGCCCGCGGTGGTCGGGGTCGATGAGGAACTCCGCGGCGTGCCTCTCCCCCTGCCGGGCCCGGATGCCGAAGCCGATGAGCGGGGCGGCTGGGTCGCCGTCGGCGGTCGACGCTGGGTCGCCGTCGGCGGCGGCCGGGTCGGCGTAGACGCGCCACACGCTCGAGGCGGTCTGGGCATCGTGGGCGGTGTCCTCACCGGTGGCGATCGCGAGCAGACCGCCGGAGATCTCCGCCGCCCCGTCGTGGGCGGTGACGCGATCGAGGAAGGCCAGCTCCGCCTCGGCGACGGTGTCGATCGGGGTGCCGGTGACGGCTCCGCTCGCGACGATTCTCATGCACTCATCTCCGTGTCTCTGGTCGGGGTCTCTGCGGCTGCGGGTTCGGCGTCCTCGGTCTCGTCCTCCTCGGCGCCGGCGTCGGGGCTGAAGCGGTAGCCGACGTTGCGGACGGTGTGGATCGCGTTCTCGAGGTCCTTGCCGAGCTTCGCCCGCAGCCGGCGAACGTGGACGTCGACGGTGCGGGTGCCCCCGTAGTAGTCGTCGCCCCAAACGCCGAGGAGGATCTCGTCGCGGGTGAATACGCGCTCGGGGTGCATCGCGAAGAACTTGAGCAGGGAGAACTCCCGGTAGGTGAGGTCGAGCGCGCGGCCGCCGAGGTCGGCGGTGAACGAAGTCTCGTCGATGCGCAGCGCGCCGCTGACGACGACCATCGGCTCACCGTTCTCGTTCCAGCCGCTCGCCGCCCCCGACCCGTTCGCCCCGGGACCGCCGGTGCCGAGCTCGGCCCCCGCGCGGATCGCGCCCGGCAAGCCCGCGGTGCCGGTGCGGTCACGGGCCAGCCGCAGCCGGGCCTCCACCTCGGCGGGGCCGGCCGTGGAGAGGAGGATGTCGGTGACGGCCCACCGCGCCGATGCCGTGGCCAGCCCGCCTTCGCTGAGGACGACGATGATCGGCAGGCGCAGGCCCGCGGTTTCGAGCGCTGCGGCGATCCGTGGGGCGAGGGAGAGGTCGAGGCACGCGTCGACGAGGGCGACCTCGGCGTCGGTCGTCGTCGCAGCCAGCATGTCGAGGCCGATGCGCTCGACGTGATGGCCGAGGTATTCGAGGGACTGCGGAACGAGTGGCGTCGCCGGGTCGAGGGCGGGGCAGATGTGCAGGATCCTCATGCTCTGCCTGCCCCCTGTGGTCTTCCGTGTTCGGCTTGAGGGAGAGTATATCGAGCGTGCTCAGCCGGGTGCGAGGCGTCCCGTCATTCGGCGGTCGGCGGCATTATTCGCGGTGGGTGCCGACGGCGGACAGACGGCGGCCGAGCGGTGCGGGAATCGTCGCACGCCGGGCCGATAGGGCACGATAGATGAGTGATCAGATGGATACGAGTAGCAGTCGCGCTTGCCCTCGCCGTCGCCCTGAGCGGGTCGGTGTACTGGGGCTACACGCTCTTCCTGCTCGCGACGGGGCTCATCGTCCTCGGCGTCTCCTACGGCTGGCCGCGGCTGACGGACTCCCCGCAGCCGCGTGCGACCTCGATCATGCTCGCGCTCTTCGGCTTCGCGGGCCTCTTCGCCGCATGGCGTGACGACTCCGCCCCCTACCTCGACTGGCTGCCGGTGCTCGCCGGCCTCGGACTGCTGTGGACCTTCGTCCAGAACCTCACCCGCGGCATGGGCGCCTCGGACGCCGTGGCGAACGTGTCCGCGCAGGTCGCCGGCGTCGTCATCGTCCTCTCCGCGAGCACATGGGTGGCGGCGGCGACGGTGCCCGGCGACAAGCAGGTCATCGTCGTCGGCCTCGCCGCCCTCATCATCGCCGAATGCATGACCGCGCTGCCGTGGCCGGCGATCTACACCTCGCCGCTCGCGGTGGCGATGGCGACGGCGAGCGCGGGGATCGTGTCCGTGCTCGTCCTCGATTCGACGATCGGGCTGCCGATCGCCCTCGTCCTCGGCGCCGTCATGGGCCTCCTCGTCGCCGGTGTCGACCGGATGCTCGGACTCATCGCGTACGCGAGGTACCAGGCGACGAACCTCGAGCTCGCGCAGAACCTCGCGGCCAAGCGCAACGTCGAGAAGGCCCGCAGCTTCGCCGTCCAGCTCGCCCTCGGCGCCACCCCCATCGCCCTCGGCGGTGTCGTCGTCTACGCCCTCGAGCGCATCGCCCTCTAGTGCCGCCTCCACCGACAGCCGTGCGGGGGAGAGCGGTTGGCTGAGGTCAGGGACGGGACTGTAGACTCGACGGCATGGAAGAAAACCTCGTGCTTCTCGAAATCGTCTTCTCCGGACTCGTCGGCGTTGCCGCCCTCGGCGCCCTCGGCGTCGCGTACAAGGTCGTCAAGTCCCTCATCGTCGTGAATCGCTGAAACCCATGATCGAGATCGACGCCTCCGTCAACCCGGAACTCGTTCCCCTCTCGTGGCTCATCGGCTCGTGGGAAGGCGTCGGCGTCGTCGGATACGCCGACACCCCTGAGAAGCAGTTCGGCCAGCGCATCGACTTCGTCGCGCACCCGGGAACCCCGTACCTCCAGTACACCGCGCATGCGTGGCTGCTCACCGAGGAGGGCGAGCTCGACGCGACGCTGACCCTGGAGACCGGCATCTGGCAGCTCGTGCGGCCCCGCGACAACGGCGACGTCGGACCGGGCATGCTCGTGCCCACCGAGGAGCCCAGCTTCACCTCGGCGGCGGCCGTCGAGACCCTGCGGACGAACGACGACGCCTTCGAGATCGAAGCCGAGATCGTCCACCCGCACGGTGTCATGGAGCTCTACGCCGGCTACGTCAAGGGCCCGCGCATCGACCTCTCCACCGACGTCGTCGCCCGGACGAAGACCGCGAAGGAGTACACCGCCTCGACGCGGATGTACGGACTCGTCGGCGGCGAACTCATGTGGGCGTGGGACATGGCCGCCCTCGGCCACGAACTCGCCACCCACTCCTCGGCGAGGCTGAAGAAGCTCAGCTGAGATGACCGGGAACCCGACTCCGGACCCAGACACCGCGACACCCCCGCGCCCTTCCTCGCTGCCGCGCGGACTGAGCTCGTCCGCGGTCCTCGGCACAGGTGACCTGGCGCAGACCCCGATGCACTACGGTGAGCCGCTGCGCGAGCAGCGGGCGCTCGCCGAACGCGGCGCGATCGTCGACCTCGCCCACGTCCGCGTCCTCCGCCTCACCGGCGCCGACCGGCTCACCTGGCTCAACTCGATCACCACGCAGAAGCTCGACACCCTGGCCCCGGGGATCGCGACCGAGACCCTCGTCCTCGACCCCAACGGGCGCATCGAGGGCTGGCTCAAGCTCATCGACGACGGCGAAGCGCTGTGGGCGCTCAGCGATCTGCGCACCGATGAGACCCTCGACTTCCTCCGCCGCATGGTCTTCATGATGCGGGTGACGATTGAGGACGTCAGCGCCGACTTCCAGGCGATCGGCGCGATCCGCGCCCTGCCCGAGGCCCTGCCCGTGACGCAGGTCTGGGCCGATCCGTGGCCGCACATCGGCACCGGATCCGCCTCCTACGCCGAGGTGGACCTCGGACTTGATGTCGCCGGCAGTGAGCACCCTGGCCTCGAGACCCCCTTCGTCATCGGCATCGTTGCCCGCGCGGAGCTCGCGACCACCTCGGCGAGCGAGTTCCGGATGGCCGGTTTCGACTCCTGGGAGGCCCTGCGCGTGGCCGCGTGGCGGCCGGGACGCAGCGAGATCGACCACAAGTCGCTCGTCGGCGAGCTCGACCTGCTCCGCACCTCCGTCCACCTCGCGAAGGGCTGCTACCGCGGTCAGGAGGCGGTGGCCCGGGTCCACAACCTCGGACAGCCGCCTCGGCGCCTCGTCTTCGTCCACCTCGACGGGTCGGGGCACATCCATCCCGACCCCGGCGCCGAGGTGATGAGCACCGTGCGCGGCAATGAGCGTCCCGTCGGGGAGCTCACCTCGGTGGCCCAGCACTACGAGCTCGGGCCGATCGGCCTCGCCGTCGTCAAGCGCACCGTCGCCGCCGACGCCCCGCTCACCGTCGACCTCGGCGAGGGCGGGATCGTCACCGGGGCGCAGGAGATCATCGTCGCCCCCGAACGCGGACACGAACGCAGCCTGCCGGGGCGGAACAAGGATGTCGACATGCGGAATCAGCACCGCTGAGCCGGCGGATCGCGTGAGGGCGCGAATAAGCGCGCCCGACGACCGCCTCGGTGCGGGGATCAACCGTGCTCAGAGGACGTGCCGGTGACCTGGGAATGACGCCGGTCGCGGCAGGGGCGTGACGACGGATTCCGCACCTGAGCGGGGCCCTGATTGCGGGTTCTGCTCACCTGCCGGACTCGGAATGACAAGAACCGTCGCCACACTCTATTGTTCCCGGTATGACAGCTTTGGAAATTGGCGGCGAAGCTCTGCCGCAGGAACGCAAGATCGTCACCGAGATCCCGGGACCGAAGTCCCGTGAGATCGAGGCCCGGCGATCGACCGCCGTCGCGACCGGCGTCGGATCGAGCCTTCCGGCCTACGTGGTCGCCGCAGGCGGAGGAATCCTCAAGGACGTCGACGGCAATCAGCTCATCGACCTGGGATCCGGCATCGCCGTGACCACTGCGGGCAACGCGAACCCCCGCGTCGTCAAGGCCGCGACCGAACAGCTCGAGGCGTTCACGCACACGTGCTTCATGGTCAACCCCTACGAGAGCTACGTTGAGGTCGCCGAGGCGCTCAACCGGCTCACCCCCGGTGACCACGAGAAGCGCACCGTGCTCCTCAACTCCGGCGCCGAGGCGGTCGAGAACGCCGTGAAGATCGCCCGCGCGCACACGAACCGTGACGCGGTCGTCGTCTTCGACCACGCGTACCACGGTCGCACCAACCTCACGATGGCGATGACCGCGAAGGCTCATCCCTACAAGGCCGGGTTCGGCCCGTTCGCCGGTGAAGTCTACCGCGCGCCCATGTCATACCCCTTCCGCGACAACGATGCCGCCGGCACGAAGGTCAGCGGCGAAGAGGCGGCCAAGCGCGTGATGACGATGATCGACAAGCAGATCGGCGCGGAGAACGTCGCAGCGATCGTCATCGAGCCCATCCAGGGTGAGGGCGGCTTCATCGTCCCGGCCGAGGGCTTCCTCCCCACCCTCGTCGAGTACGCCCGGGAGAACGGCATCGTCTTCGTCGCCGACGAGGTCCAGGCCGGCTTCGCCCGCACCGGCAAGATGTTCGCCAGCGAGTGGGAGGAGATCGTCCCCGATCTCATCACCACCGCGAAGGGCATCGCCGGCGGTCTGCCGCTCTCGGCGGTCACCGGTCGCGCAGAGATCATGGACTCGGTCGGCCCCGGCCGCCTCGGCGGCACCTACGGTGGCAACCCCACCGCGTGTGCGGCTGCCCTCGGCGCGATCGAGGCGTATGAGAACGACGGTCTCCTCGAGCGGGCGACCGAGATCGGCGAGCTCATCACCGACCGCCTCGTCAAGCTCCAGGACAAGTACCCGGAGATCGGCGACATCCGCGGCCGCGGGGCGATGGTGGCCGCCGAATTCGTGGGTCGCGACTCGATCGACCCGAACCCGGAACTCGTCAAGGACCTCGCGGCCTATGCGGCGAAGAACGGCGTCCTCGTCCTCACGACGGGCACGTTCGGCAACGTCCTGCGGTTCCTGCCGCCGCTGACGATCTCCGACGAGCTGCTGAACGATGCGTTCGACGTCCTCGAGGCCGGCCTCGCCGAGATCCTCGGCTGACACCCGTTCGGCGGCTGCGGCGGTGACGGCGGCGGCGGTGTACGTCGCGTCGCCGCTGTCCGGCACGGCGCTGCTCGGGGCGGCGGCGGTGAACGTCGTTTCGGCCGCTGTCCGACGCAGCGCTGTCCGCAGCTGAATGACTGCCCCTGTCACGACCCTGCTCACCCGGACTCCCCGTGGAGGCCTCACCGGCCCGCCATGGGGAGACCACACCGGTGTGAGCAGGGTCGTGTGCGCTCTTCCTGCGAATTCGCCGCAAATGTAGGACACTTATAGTCATGGGTGCGACGACAGACGAGCGGCCGGAGGGGCGCTGGGGGCGCGTGTGGGGATTCCTGCGCGGTCCGCGCTTCGTCGATCTGCCGATTCGCGCCCTCGCCCTCATCATGGGCCTGACGATCCTCGTGCCCGGATCGTTCGAGACCGACGAACCGCTCTACGCGGGCCTGCTCATCGTCGCGTACGCGCTGCTCATCATCGCCCCGTTCGTGCCGCGGACCGTGGCGCTCATCGCGACGGCTGCCGGCATCGGCTACCTGTGGCTCTACCCCGACCTCGAGAACATGTTCCCCGAGGCGCTCATCCTCTCCGCAGGCGTGCTGCTCAGCTATTTCCGCTGGTGGTCGTTCGCGGCGGCGACGGTCGGCCTGCTGGCCTACATCGGGGTCGCGACGCAGCTCGGCGCCTACGACGAGGGGCTGCCGGGACTCATCGACCTCGGATACGGATGGCTGATGACCTCGGTGCTCGGCCTTGCCGCCGGGGTCATCGAACTGCGCTTCCGCCGCGAGATCACCCGCCGCGAGAGGGCGGCGCGCGAGCACGCACGCACCGTCGAGGCGCTGCGCACGCGCTTCACCTCCGACACCCACGACACGATCTCCCATTCCCTGTCCACCGAGGCGGCGATCATCAAATCCCTCGGCCGGGCTCCGCAGGCTCCGGGCACCGATCGGATGATCGCCGAGCTCGCGATGGTCAACGCGGAAGCCTCGAAGCGCCTGCGCCAGCTCATCGGGCGGCTGCAGACCGATGCCCCCGACACCTCGCAGATCGAACTGCAGGCCGAGGCCTACCTCCTCACCTCGGCGATCAGGGACGGCAGCGCCGCCGGCGGGGTGCGGCTCGCGACGACCGTCGGCGACCTGCCCGCCCACGCCTCCCGCGAGGTCGGCGAGCATTTCACGGCCTTCATCCTCGAACTCGCGACGAACGTCATCCGCTATTCGACGCCCGGCACGGAGTCCCGCCTCGACGTCGCCGCGCTGCGCAGTGCGACCGACCGCGTCGACCTCCACTACCGCACCGTCAACCGCGCCGAGGCGGAGCTGACCGTCGTGCCGCGCTCGCTGCAGGTGCGTGCGCAGGCCCTCGGCGGGGACTGCACGGTGGCGACGGCTCCGGATGGTCGGGTCGTCGTCGAGGTGGCCCATCCGCTGCAGCTGAGCGGTGACGACGCCGAGGCGGTCGCCGGTGAGCGTGGTGCCGGAGAGCGTGGTGCCGCCGAATGCGTGAGGGACGATTTCGCTGAGGTCTCGCGCGCCGATGGTGCTGGTCAGCGCGGTGGTTCCGGGCAGCGCGCCGGTTCCGCAGGCGGCGATTCTGCCGGTCGCAGCGGGCTGGTGGACGGTGGCGCCTCAGCCGACGGCCGTGCACTCCCCAGCCGAAATGAGTCCGGCATCCGTTCGTCAGGACACTCGGTGGCCGGCGCGCTCTCGATATCGGGCGCCGCCGGCAGCGACGAGCTGCGCCTGCGCTCCGAGCCCTCGCATGAGCAGCGGCAGCACAGCGGGAGTCGTCGCGCATGAGCGGACTGGACCGTCGCGCATGAGCGGGACCGGCCCGGAGGCGGGGGAGACGGCACCGCGCGTCCCCGCAGACCCCGGCCCCGCCTCGGTGCTCATCGTCGATGACGACCGGTGGACGACGCGGGCGATCGCGGCGGCGCTCACCGACGACGGGACGCTCACGGTGCTCGAGCCCCGGCATTCGGGGGAGGACGCGGTCGAGGCGTTCATCCGGTTCCGTCCCGACCTCGTGCTCATGGACGTCAACATGCCGCCGGGGATGAGCGGGGTCGACGCAACCGCGCAGATCATCGAGGCAGACCCGGGCGCGCGGATCGTCCTCCTCACAACGGTCTCCCCGGGACCGGGGATCGCGCGCGCCCTCGAGGCCGGTGCCCTGGCCGCGGTGAATAAGACGGCTTCGGACGCGGAGCTCGTCGGCGTCGTCAAGGCCGCGCTCGGCGGGGATTCGCCGGCGCTGCTGCGCTCGCTCGCCGCGGACATCGTGCTCAGCGGCGATCCGCTGCCCGAAGCCCCTGAAGCGGCACCCGTCCTCACCGACAAGGAGCTCATCCTCCTCCGGCAGCTGTGCGAGGGGATGGACTACAACGAGATCGCCGAGGCGCAGTTCGTCTCACTCCACACCGTGAAGTCGCATGCGCGGAATCTGCGGATCAAGCTCGGCGCGAAGAACCTCGCCCAGGTCGTCGTCCGCGCGATCCAGTTCAAGTTCTACTCGCCGGAGTGAGGCGTTCTCCTCGCCCGAGTGAGGCGGGGCACCGGACTGAGGCGGGGCACTCAAGGTCACCCTGCGATTTCATCCTTTTAGGCGATGACAGGCTTGCCCGAGCCAGGCACAGTGGGTGAGGCCGCTCAGAAGTGCGGTCAGCGCAGCCGCTGCTCGTGCGGTGGAAGGAGCAATCTGTGGAATTGTCGTTGCCGGCGGACCTGCTGGGAATCCTCTTGATCCTCGTCGCGGTGGTGTCCGCGGTTCTCATCATCGCGCTCATGATCGTCGGCCTGCGGGTGCTCATCCGACTCGATCGCCGCCTCGGTCGGCAGCTGCCGCACGATGCAGGGACGGTGAGCGACACGGTTCCTGAGCCTGATGACCGGCCTCTCACCGGAGGCGGTCATCGCGCGTAGGCGACTCGTCCGCGGCATCGCCATCGCGGTCGGCAGCGGTCTCGCCGCACTCATCGTCGCAGCCTTCGTCTGCGGGCGGGTGATCTCCTCCTTCACGGTTCAGGACGTCGTCTTCGACAACGTGCCCTCGAAGGTCCACTGCGACGAGGTGCCGAGCCGCCAGGTCGCCGAACGGGCGGCTGCGGAGTTCCCGGCCATCGACGATGCCGACGTCCTCGTGGTCGATCGGTGCGGCGGCGCGATCATCGAAGTCCAGTATGGCGACACGACGACGCGCGAGCGGATCGAGGACGTCCTCGATGAGACCGGGCACTGGGATCGCGAGTCAGGCTGGTGGTGGGAGTCCGTGCCCGTGCAGCTGCGCAATGTCTGAGACAACGCTTGAGGCAACGTCTGACCGAGGCAACGTCTGAGTCCACGCCTGAGGCTGGGGCGCGTGCCGTCGTGTCCGGAGCGGATGCCATGATGGTCTCGGAAGCCCGGCACCGTCCTCGGTGCCGGTTCCGGACGACGACGTGACCGTGAAGGACCCCATGGACAGCCCACATCGCGAAACCGCCACGCTGACCGAGCGCCGCACCCGTGCCATCGCGGCGATCGCAGCGAACTCGTCGACCGAGCCGCCTGCCGTCCCCGACGTCCCGGCGCTCACCGACGACAGTCCCGTGCTCGGCCTCATTGACCTCGACGAGGTGGCCGCCGCGTTCGCGCAGCTGACCGCGGCGTTCGAGCCCGCCGCGACGACGGTACCCGCCGCGACGTCCGGCACCACGGTCCTCCACGCCGTCGCCTGCAAAGCCGTGCCCCTGCTGCCGCTGCTCCGGTTCTTCGCCGAGGCGGGAGCCGGCTGCGAAGTCGCGAGCCCCGGCGAACTCGAACTCGCCCTGTCCGCCGGGTTCCCGCCCGAGACGATCGTCTTCGACTCACCCGCGAAGACGATGAGCGAGCTGCGCCGTGCGCTCGCGCTCGGCATCTCCGTCAACGCCGACAGCTGGGAGGAGCTCGCCCGACTCGACGAGCTCGTCGACGATCGCACCACCTCGGTGATCGGGGTGAGGATCAACCCGCAGTCCGGGGTCGGTGCGATCGGCGCGATGAGCACGGCGACGCAGACGTCGAAGTTCGGCATCGGGATCGCCGACCCGGGCGCCCGCGACGCCCTCGTCGAGGCCTACCTCGCACGCCCGTGGCTGACCCAGGTCCACGTCCATTCGGGGTCGCAGGGCATCACCCTCGACCAGGCGGCAGCGGGGATCGCCGCGGCCGTCGACATCGCCCGCGACGTCAACACGAGGGCGGGTGCTCGCCAGGTCACCCGCATCGACATCGGCGGCGGGCTGCCGGTCAACTTCACGAGCGACGAGGTGACCCCGACCTTCGCCGCCTACCGTGAGGTCCTCGACACCGTCGTCCCCGGCCTCGCCGAGTTCGACCTCGTCACCGAGTTCGGCCGCTCCCTGCTCGCGAAGGCCGGCACGATCCTCACACGCGTCGAAACCGCGAAGACGACGGGTGGGCGGCGCATCGCTATGACCCACGCGGGCGTGCAGGTCGCCACCCGCACCGCCTACGCTCCTGCGGACTGGCCGCTGCGGGTCCTCCCGTTCGACGCCGACGGTGCCCCCAAGCGCGCCGAGGCGGTCCCCACCGACGTCGCCGGACCGGCCTGCTTCGCCGGTGACCTGCTGGCCGAGAACCGCGACCTTCCGCGCCTCGACGTCGGCGATCTCGTCGCCGTGCCCGACACCGGCGCGTACTACTTCTCGAACCCGTTCTCCTACAACCTCCTGCCGCGGGTGCCCGTGTACGGCTATCGCATGGTGGCGGCAGGCGGAGTCTCCGGTTCCGCGGAGTCGGAGAACCGCCTCGGCGCCGGGGTCGAGTTCGCCCTCATCCGGCGCGGGCAGACGATCGCGGAGATCCTCGCCGAGGCGGGTGAGCCGGCGATCTCGCCGCTCTGATCCGGTCGCTCGACGCCGGTCGTCCAGCCCTACGGTGCAGTAGGAAAGGGGCGCGGCACGGCGCGCAATTGCGCCCCACAGCCCGCATCGCGTCCTAGGATGAAATGTGAGCAGGGTCTCACCTGCGCCGATGGTTCGATGACGACCGGAAGGACGATGATGTTCACCCACAGCACGCTGCGCAGGGGGCTCGGCAGAACGGTCGCGGGACTCGCCGCGATCGCGCTCGCCGCCGGGCTGGCCACTGCGCCCGTCCAGGCCCAGACGACAGAACCCCAACCGACCGACGGCGGCTCCGCGGATGCGACGACGCTGCGCATCGCCACCGACGGCTTCATCGACTCGTTCAACCCATTCACCTCCTTCTACCTCCTGCCGACGAACACGTTCCGCTACATGTACGAGAACCTCGTTGCCAATGACGCGAAGGACGGCTCGATCACCGAGGGACTGGCCACCGAATGGTCGACCGACGATGCAGGCAAGGTGTGGACGTACAGCATCCGCCCGGACATGAAATGGTCGGACGGTGAACCGCTGACGGCCAACGACGTCGCGTGGACCTACACCCAGATGATGGAGAACGAGGATCTCGCGGTCGCCAACGGCAGCCTCGTCGAGAACTTCGAGAAGGTCGAAGCGCCCGACGACGGCACCGTCGTCATCACGCTGAAGAATCCGCAGGCGAACAACCCCGGCCAGGAGATCCCCGTCGTCCCCGAGCACATCTGGTCGAAGATCGACAACCCGGGCGAGTTCAAGAACGATGCGAACACCGTCGGATCGGGACCCTTCCAGCTCGAGAGCTACGAGGCGAACAAGTCCGTCACGCTCAAGGCCAACCCGAACTTCTGGCGCGGCAAGCCCGAACTCGACGGCATCCAGTACCGGTACTACACGAACTCCGACGCCCAGGTGCAGGCCGTCCGGTCGGGTGAGGTCGACATGATCACGCTGCTCTCCCCGGAGCAGTTCACTGCCCTCGAAGGCGCCGACGGTGTCGAACTCAACGACGGCCGCGGCCGTCGCTTCAACAGCATCTCCATCAACTCCGGCCTCGCCGACGCTGAGGGCAAGGAGTTCGGCACCGGCAACGAGGCACTCAAGGACGTCAAGGTCCGACAGGCGATCCGCGCCGGCATCGACACCGAGACGCTGCGCAAGCAGGTCATGCAGGACTACGCCCAGCCCGCGACGAGCTTCATCCCCTCGGTGTACTCGACCTGGGCTCTGCCCGCCGATGACCCCGTGATCACAGGATTCGACGTCGAGAAGGCGAAATCCCTGCTCGACGAAGCCGGGTGGACGCCCGGTGCCGACGGGATCCGGGAGAAGGACGGGAAGAAGCTCGAACTCCGGTTCCTCACCGACGCCGCCGAGCCGATCGAGCAGAACACCGCGAAGTTCCTCGAACCGTGGATGAAGGACATCGGCATCCAGCTGAAGAACGAATCGAGCGACTCCGACACCGTCTCCGAGCTGACGACCAAGGGGGACTACGACATGTACTTCTCCGGCTGGTCGATCAACCCCGATCCGGACTACCAGCTGAGCATCAACACGTGCGGCAACCGCCCCGACGCCGAAGGCAACGGCGGCACCACCCAGGACGGCTACTGCAATCCCGAATTCGACAAGCTCTACCAGGCGCAGCACGTCGAACTCGACCAGGGCAAGCGCGCCGACCTCGTCCGGCAGGCCCTCGAGATCAACTACGAGGACACTCCCTCGATCGTGCTCTGGTACCCCAACCAGCTCGAGGCCTACCGTGCGGACAGGTTCACCGGCTTCACGAAGCAGCCGAGCGACGGCGGTGCGATCGCCAACCAGGTCGGCTACTGGGGCTACACCTCGGTCGAACCCGCGAGCGAAGCCGCCAGTGCCTCCGAGGGAGGCGGGCTGAGCGCGGGCGCCTGGGTCGGCATCGCGATCGCCGTCATCGTCGGCGGCGGCGGAGTCCTCTGGTTCGCCACCCGCCGGCGCAGGAGCGCCGACGACCGCGAGTAGTCGACCCGTCCCACCTCGGCCGCTCCGGTCACCGCCGACGGTTCCGCCCACGCCGGCGGGGATCCCGCCTCGACGGGAACCCCGCCAGCAGGCAGCCGACCGGCAGAACCCGCACCGGATCGCACTGCTCGAGCACCACCTCGGCGGTGGCCGGAGCGGCCCCCTCTCCATCAGGAGCGCACCAGTGACAGCATCGACGAACAATCCCTCCGGTCCCGGCGACCCCGCGACCCCGAACCCCGGCGACCCAGGCACCGCGACCTCAGGCCCCGGAACCCCAGGCCCTGACACCTCCAGCCCTGCCGTCGACGGTCTCGGCACTCCCATCGACACCGACGAACCGCCGAAGGGCGCCTCGTTCGCCGCGTACTTCCTCCGCAAACTCGGCGGCTCGGCGATCTCGATGATCCTCGTCATCGTCCTCGGCTTCTTCGCCTTCCGGCTGCTGCCGGGCGACCCCGTGCTCAAGATCGCCAAGGAACGACCGATGAGCCCGGCCCAGATCGCCGAGCTGCGCAGCCAGTACGGCCTCGACAAACCGCTCATCGTCCAGTTCTGGGACTACCTCGTCGGCATCGTCACGGGCAACCTCGGCGAAAGCTACGTCTACCGCAAACCCGTCTCCGCGCTCATCGGCGAGTACCTCGGTCCGACCCTCCTCCTCACCGCCACCGCCGCAGTCATCGCGATCGTCCTCGGCCTCTGGCTCGGACAGCTCTCGGCCTGGCGCCGCAACTCGCTCTTCGACAAGCTCGCCTCCTCCACAGCCCTCGTCTTCTGGTCGGTCCCGACGTTCTGGCTCGGCCTCATCCTCCTCATGGTCTTCGGCGGCACCCTCCAATGGCTGCCGACCGGCGGCATGATCACGCCCGGGCTCGACCCGTGGTCACCGGAGGCGATCATCGACGTCATCCGGCACCTCATCCTCCCGGTCATCACCCTCGTCGCCGTCGTCTACGCGCAGTTCCTCATGGTCATGCGCGCCTCCCTCATCGAGGAGATGTCCGAGGACTACCTCACGACCGCCCGCGCGAAGGGCCTCACCGAGGACGAAGTCCGCCGTCGGCATGCCGTGCCCAACGCGCTCCTGCCCACGGTCACGGTCGTCTTCCTCCACCTCGGCGGACTCATCGCCGGCGCCGTCACCGTCGAGGCGATCTTCTCCTGGCCGGGCCTCGGCAAACTCACCTTCGACGCGATCAGCGGCCCTGACCTGCCCCTCCTCCAGGGCACGTTCGTCGTGTTCTCCGCGATCATCATCGTCATGAATCTCGCCGCCGACCTCGTCTACCGCTGGCTCGATCCGAGAGTGAGGAGAGCGTGATGGACAACGATCACCGCGCCGAGGCGGCCCCCGAGTCCGCATCGACCCCGGGCACCCAGCCGGCATCGCCCCCGGGCACCCAGCCCGCATCGTCTGAGGGCACCAAGCCCGGACGGTCTGCTGCCACCCGCAACGGTGCCGCCGGCTTCGACAGCGCGAAGCTCATCCGCGAACGCCGCCTGCGCAGTCTCCGACGCAACTGGCGCGCCTTCCGCACCGACACCCCGGCGATGATCGGGGCGATCGTCCTCCTCCTCTTCGTCCTCATGGCGATCTTCGCCCCCGTCATCGCTCCGGCCTCGATGCTCGACGTGACGAAGCAGCTCGACGTGCCGCGCTACGCCCCGCCGAGCCTCGCCCACCCGCTCGGCACCGACGATCTCGGCCGCGAGATCTGGGCCCGCATCGTCTGGGGCTCGCGCGTCTCCCTCCTCGTCGGCGTCGCCGCGACCCTGATGTCGATGGTCATCGGCACGCTCATGGGCTTGGCCGGCGGACACTTCACCGGCATCGTCGGGGCCGTCGTCATGCGCCTCATCGACTTCTTCCTCGTCCTGCCCTCCCTGCTGCTCGCCATCGTCCTCTCCACCGTCCTCGACCGCGGGGTCTTCACGATCGTCGTCGCGATCGGCATCGCCTCGTGGGCGTCGACGGCCCGCATCGTGCGCTCGCAGACCTTGAGCGTCGAATCCCGGCTCTACATCGAACGGGCGCGCATCCTCGGCGCCGGACATCGGCACATCCTCATCAAGCACCTCCTGCCCGCGGTCATGCCGCTCGTCCTCGCGAACACGACGCTCATGGTCGGCAGCGCGATCATCGCCGAATCGACGCTCGCGTTCCTCGGGCTCGGCGATCCGGGCTCGGAATCGTGGGGGACGATCCTCAAGAACTCGATGGACGCCTCGGCGGCGACCTCGGGATACTGGTGGTACGTGCTGCCGCCGGGCATCGCGATCCTCCTCGTCGTCCTCGCCTTCACGATGGTCGGCCGGGCGCTCGAAGCGATCATCAACCCGACCCTGAGGAGCAGCCGATGACCGATCTCAGCTTCGACGACGTCTCGATCACCTACCGCTCCTCGTCCTCGCGCGGCGACGTGCCCGCCGTCATCGACGTCAGCCTCGACCTGCCGAGCGGGTCGACCCTCGGCATCGCCGGTGAGTCCGGCTCGGGGAAGTCGACGCTCGTGATGTCGGCGCTGCGGCTGCTGCCGAAGTCGGCGACGGTGACCGGGCACGTCCGCCTCGGCGGGCAGGACATCTCCGAACTGAGCTTCGGGCAGATCCGTGCGGTGCGCTGGGCGCAGGCGTCGATCGTCTTCCAGGGCGCGCTCCACTCCCTCAACCCCGTCCGCCGGGTCGGGCGGCAGATCGTCGAGGCCCTCGAGCACCATGCCAAGGGCACGTGGACGACGCCGGAGAGGCGTCGGGCGCGGATGCTCGAGCTCCTCCGCGAAGTCGACCTCGACCCGGCGAAGGCCGAGGCATACCCGCACGAGCTCTCGGGCGGGCAGAAGCAGCGGATCATGATCGCGATGGCGCTCGCGTGCGAACCCGACATCATCATCGCCGACGAACCGACCACCGCCCTCGACGTCATCGTGCAGAAGCAGATCCTCACCGGGCTCGCCGACCTCGTCGCCGACCGCGGGATCTCGCTGCTGATGATCAGCCACGACCTCGCCGTCCTCTCCGCGGTGTGCGAGAACCTCGCGATCATGAAGGACGGTCGGATCGTCGAATACGGCCCCAGCGACGACGTGTGCCTGCGCCCCCGGGAGGAATACACCCAGCAGCTGGCCGGGGCGTTCCCGCAAATCGGCGACGCGGAGTCGCGTCTGCGTCCGCGCACCGCCAAACCCGCCGAGGTGCGGCTGACCGACCCGTTCACGATGACCGACGAGGTGGTGCTCGAAGCGCAGAACCTCAGCGTCACCTTCGACACCCGGCAGGGCCGGGAGAGAGCCGTCCACGGCGTCGACCTCGCGCTGCGCAGGGCGGAGATCCTCGCCGTCGTCGGGCAGTCGGGATCGGGGAAGACGACGCTGGCGCGCTCACTCCTCGGCCTGCAGGAGACCGACCCGGGATCGCAGATCGCCTTCGCCGGCCGGCCGCTGCCGAGGAAGGCCAAGGACCTGCGGGCGTTCCGGCGCCAGGTGCAGATGGTCCTCCAGGACCCGTCGGGGTCGCTCAACCCGAAGCGCAGCGTCTACGAAGCCGTCGCCGAGGGACTCCAGGTCCAGGGGCTGACCGAGGACGAGTACGCAAAGGTCATCGGGGCACTCGAGGCCGCGGAGCTGACCCCCGCGGCGGACTACCTCGAGTCGATTCCGCAGGAGCTCTCCGGCGGTCAGCGACAACGCGTCGTCATCGCCGGTGCCCTCGCCCTCGACCCGCAGGTCCTCCTCGCCGACGAACCCGTCGCCTCCCTCGACGCCTCGGTGCGCGGAGAGATCCTCTCCCTCTTCCTCGCGCTGAAGAAGAACCTCGGGATGAGTGCGCTCATCATCACCCATGACCTGGGCCTGGCCTGGAACATCGCTGATACGGTGGCGGTGATGAAGCAGGGAGAGATCGTCGAATACGGACCGGTCGACACGGTCCTCGCCGACCCCCAGCATGCCTACACGCGCGAACTCCTCGCCGCCGTGCCCCGCCTCGGCAGCCAGAGTCTCGTCCGGTCGGGCGCGACGGTACCGGGCGTCGCTGCCCAGGATGGCGCTGCGCAGGACGGCGCGGCGCAGGACGGCGCGGCAGCGGTCGGCGCTGCGCAGGACGGCGCCTCAGCGGACGTCGTGCCACCCGACGGCACCGCGGCAGACGCCCCCGCACCGGGCACTGCCGCGCGAGGCGTCGCGGCACAGCGGACCGCGGATCGTGCGGGAACCGACGACACATGACCAGCCCCTACCTCGATTCCGCGCCCCTCGTCCCCGGGGACACCGTCCGTCTCATCGCGCCCTCAGGGCCCGCCGACGAGGACTCGCTGCAGCGGGCGATCTCCCAGCTCGAGGCGTGGGGTCTCAACGTCGTTCCGGGAGCTCATCTGCGCGCCCGGCATCCGCGCGTCAACTACCTCGCCGGCACCGATGAGCAGCGCCGCGCCGACCTCGTCGACGCGTGGTGCGACCCCACCGCCGCGGCGGTCATCGCACTGCGCGGGGGCTACGGCGCGATGCGACTGCTCGACGACCTCGACTTCGGCCACCTGGCCCGCTACGGACTGCGCCCCGACGGGCGCCCCAAGCTGCTCACCGGGTCCTCGGACATCACCGCGCTCCACCAGGCCTGGGACCACCACCTCGGCGTCGCGACGCTCTTCTGCCCGATGCCCGGCAACGACCCGTTCAGGGAATCGGCCGTCGTCCCCGCGGAGGTGGCCTCGTGGCTCTTCACCCCCTGGGGCGGACGCGAACTCGGCTTCCCGCCCGACGCGACCGGGTCGCCGCACGCGCAGCCCCCGATTCCCGACGCACCCGGGGAAGCCACTCACGCGCACCCCAGCGCCCCCGGCACCCCCTCTCCGTCGGAATCGAGGACGCAGAGTGTCGATGCGGGGCGCGAAAATCGACACTCTGCGTCCGGAGAATCGCCACCGGACGCCTCCACTGCGCGAATCGGCGCTGCCGACGACGACTCGAGGACGAAACAGTCGGAGAATTCGGCCCATTCTCGGACCATTTCGTCCTGGGGAGTGCGGCACTCGCTTTCGCAGCCGCAGCGCGACGGCACGTCTGCGGACACCACCCCAGTCAGCCGCGCGCGGACGCTCGTGCCGGGCACGGCCGTCGGGCGGCTCGTCGGCGGCAACCTCAGCCTCGTCGCGGCGGGACTGGGCAGCCCGGAACTCGCCGACGTCCGCACCAGGCGTGCGACGCGAGGACCGGCGATCGCGATGCTCGAGGACGTCGACGAAGAGCTCTACCGCCTCGACAACCTCCTCGTCCAACTCGTCCGCGGAGGCTGGTTCGCCTCGGCGGATGCCCTCGTTCTCGGGTCGTGGATCGACTGCGCGCCGATCGACGAGATCGAGGCTCTCGTCCTCGACTTCCTCGGCGAGGCGGGGATCCCGATCGTCTCGGAGATGGGGTTCGGCCACGACCCCGATGCGCCGAGCACCCCGCTCGGCGTCGACGTGCGACTCGAGGCGACGGTAGGGCAGCGGCCGCGGATGTGGGTCGAACGATGAGCGAGCAGAGGCGGATGAACGAGCAGAGACGAGGGAAGGGAACGGGATGACTGAGACGACGAGCGACATCGGCTTCGACAGCCTGCCCGGGGTGCGCTTCAGCGCGCTCGCCTACGACATCGACAGCGGGGAGCGGGTCTTCGCGCACCATGCCGACGACGAGCTCGACACGGCGAGCATGGGCAAGGTGTTCCTCCTCCACACAGCCCTGCAGATGTCCGTCGACGGGACGCTCGACCTCACGGAGCGGCTGAGCCGCAGACCATCGGAGCGCGTCGACGAGTCGGGCATCTGGTACCTCATGGAGCAGAACGACCTGAGCATCTATGACATCGCGGTCCTCATCGGGGCGTTCAGCGATAACTTCGCGACGAACGTCCTCATCCGCCGCGTCGGACTCGACAACGTCGCACGGCAGGTTTCCGCACTCGGCTACCGGAGCTCCGGGCTCCACGACTTCCTCCGCTGGCCGCGGCCCGCGCAGGCTCCGCGCACCCTGTCGACCGGCACCGCCGCCGAGCTCAGCGACTTCATGGCCCGCCACGCCATGGACGAGTTCTGGGACGAGTCGACGAATGAGATCTTCCGTCGCTGGCTGGGCGCCGGCGCGGACACCTCGATGGTCGCCTCGGCGTTCGACCTCGATCCGCTCGCCCACTACCACTATCAGCGTGACGTCTGGGTGTGGAACAAGACCGGGACGGACAGTTCGATCCGCGCGGACGCCGGCATCGTCATGACACCTCGGCGCCGGGTCGCCTACGCGGTCTTCGCGAACTGGGAGAAGGGGACGGACCGCGTCGTCGAGGTCATGCCGGTCATGCGCGCCGCCGGTGACGCCATCCACCGCTTCCTCTGACGGCAGATCCCGACCGCCAGCCCCGCCGACCACCCAGAACGGCCACCCAGAGCGACCACCAGCCCCACCGACCACCCAGCCCCACCGCTTCCCCGACTGAAGGACCACCCTCATGATCTCCGACGGCTTCCTCTTCATCAGCGTGCTCATCGCGATCGCCGCCGCCCTCGTCATCGCCGGCCAGAGCGGCCGCTTCCGGATCTTCGCCTACGTGCCCGGCTTCGTCTTCCTCTACATCATCGCGGCGCTGCTCAACACGCTCGGCGTCTTCGACCACTCCGACTCCGTCACCGAGGTGGGTGACGGCCTGCGCACGGCCCTGCTGCCGGCGATGATCCTCCTTCTCCTCTTCAAATGCGACATCCGGCAGATCATCCGGCTCGGTCCCAAGCTGCTCCTCACGTTCGCCGTGACCGCCGCGAGCATCGTCGCCGGCTTCCTCGTCAGCTATCTCATCCTCCGCTCGGTCCTCGACCCGGAGGCGTGGAAGGCGCTCGGTGCCCTCAACGCCTCGTGGACCGGCGGGTCGGCGAACATGGTCGCGGTGCAGGAGATCCTCCAAGCGCCCGAGGACGTCTTCGGGTACGTGCTCATCGTCGACACCGTCATCTACTCGTTCTGGCTGCTGCTGATCTTCTCCTCCGTGACGGTCTCCGACCGCTTCAACCGCTGGACGAAGGCGGACACCTCGAAGCTCGAGGTCACCTCGACGGCCGACGACGAGGAGAAGCCGCTGACGATGCCCGCGCTCTTCGGGCTCCTCGGATTCGCCCTCCTCGTCTCGGCGCTGGCGATCCAAGCGGGCGAGCTGCTGCCGGAGATCGGCACCGTCATCAACGCCTCGACGTGGACGATCCTCATCGTCAGCGTCCTCGGGCTCATCATCGGCTCGACGCGGTTCGGCCGGGTGCGCGGCTCGAGCGAACTCGCGACGATCATGCTCTACGTCATCATCGGCATCATCGCCTCGGGCTCCGACTTCACCTCGCTCACGCAGGCCCCGCTCTACCTCGTCGCCGGGCTCATCGTCATCGTCGTCCACGCCGCCATCATGCTCGTCTACGCGAAGCTGACGAAGACCGAGCTCTTCAGCATCGCCGTGGCGAGCACCGCGAACATCGGCGGCATCGCCTCGGCACCGGTGGTCGCCGGGGCCTTCAACCGGCAGCTCGTGCCCGTCGGCGTGCTCTTCGCGCTCATGGGCACGTTCCTCGGGACCTTCCTCGGCCTCGCCTCGGCGCAGATCATGTCCGGCCTCGGATGAGGCGCTGCGTCGGGTGAGGCGACGCGTCGGATAAGGCCCAGCGTCGGGTGAGGCGCTGCGTCGGCCCTGCCGCGCCACCGTGGATCCCGCGCCCCGCGCCCCGCGCCACCGCCGGCGCCGGCACCGGAGCGTCACCTCTCGCCCGGTCCGCGATTCGGTGCGAGCCCTCCGACTGCGAGCCCTCCCGCCCGCGAGCCCTCCGCCCGCGGGCCCTCCGCCCGCGGGCCCTCTCGATCAAGCGGCAGTGCGGATACGGGCGCGTGCACGGACACAGATCCGCACTGCCGCTCGATCGAGACACCGGAGGCGTAACCTGGGCGTACGCAAGCACCCACCGCCCGCGACTACGCAACGACAAATCCACTCAGCTACAAGCACCACCTACCCACAAGACCCACCCAGCACTGCCCCCCACCCCGCGACAACCTCGGCGAGGATGACCGTCCCCGCCGCGAAAGGACACAGATGAGCATCGACGTCTTCGACGGACACAACGACCTCGCGTGGTGGCTGCGGGAGGAGCGCGACTACAGCGTCGAGGGGCTCAATGACCCGCAGATCTCGCCGTTCACGACGATGGATCAGCTGCGGGACGGTCACGTCGCCGCGCAGTTCTGGTCGGTGTACGTCCATTCGTCGATCACCGGGGCCGACGCCGTCGTCGCGACGTGGGAGCAGATCGATGCGGTCCGCCGCTTCGTCGCCGCGTACCCCGAGCGCCTGAAGTTCACCCGCACCGCCGCCGAGGTGGCCGCCGCCCGGGATGCCGGCCGCGTCGCCTCGCTCATGGGAGTCGAGGGCGGCCAGCAGATCGACGAATCACTGGCGATGCTCCGCAGCTACGCCCGTGCGGGTGCGAGGTACATGACGCTGACGTGGTCGACGACGCATTCGTGGGCGGACTCGGCGACCGACGAACCCCAGCATGACGGCCTCACCGCCTTCGGCCGCGAAGTCGTCGCGGAGATGAACCGGATCGGCATGATCGTCGACCTCTCCCACGTCGCGCCGAGCGTCATGCACCAGTCCCTCGACCTCACCACGCTGCCGGTGATCTTCAGCCATTCGTGCGCCCGCGGCCTCAACCCGCACCCCCGCAACATCCCCGACGACGTCCTCGACCGCCTGCCCGGCAACGGGGGAGTGGCGATGATGACGTTCGTCCCGTCGTTCGTCTCGCGCGAACGCTGGGAGTGGGCGGAAGCCGGCGAGAACGGGGCCGCCCCCGAGGTGACCGTGGCCGATGTCGCCGACCACTGCGACTACGTGCGCGAGCGGATCGGCATCGACCACGTCGGGCTCGGCGGGGACATCTGCGGCGTCGATGAGCTGCCGATCGGACTCGGCGACGCCGGCCAGTACCCGAACCTCTTCGCCGAACTCTCCCGCCGAGGCTGGTCGGAGACCGACCTGCGCAAGCTCGGCTTCGACAACGTCATGCGCGTCCTCGAGGCGCACGAGGACGCGTACGTGTCCTTCCTGGGGGAGTCATGATGGGGG
The DNA here is from genome assembly GCF_006489205.2 of Brevibacterium sp. XM4083. Classification (GTDB taxonomy): domain Bacteria; phylum Actinomycetota; class Actinomycetes; order Actinomycetales; family Brevibacteriaceae; genus Brevibacterium. The sequence goes on from NZ_VFYR02000001.1 coordinate 571,550, forward strand.
CTGGGGCAGGGGCAACCGCCGGGGCGGCAGCCGACGTCAGTGCGACCTCCGAGGCTGCGCCGGGCACCGGTTCCACTCCCATTGCGCTGGCGTCACCCGCACCCCGGGTCCTCGTCATCGTCAACGACGTCGACTCCCCGCCGGGGAAGTTCGCCGACTGGCTCGCCGAGGCGGGCTTCGACGTCGACGTCCGCACCGCCCCTGAGACCGGGGTGCCCGCACCGACCGAGCTCGACCGCGTCGACGGCCTCATCCTCCTCGGCGGCGGACTCATGCCCGACGAGACCGACCGCGCTCCCTGGCTGCGCGGCGAGGCCGACCTCGTCCGCCGCGCACTCGACCAGGGCCTCCCGCAGTTGGGCGTCTGCCTCGGCGGGCAGCTCATCGCCCACGTCGCCGGCGGGACCGTGCAGGCGCAGTCGGGAACCCCGGAGAAGGGGTACACGTGGATCGATCTCACCGAGGCGGCCGCCGAGGATCCCGTGTTCTCCGCGGTGTCCGCACGGCCGTCGTTCCTCGAGAGCCACGTCGATCGGATCGTCGATCTCCCCGCTGAGGCACAGCTGCTCGCGACGAGCCCGGCGTGTCGCATCCAGGCCTTCCGCGTCGGGCGGGCGTGGGGCACACAGTTCCATCCCGAGGCGACCGCGCAGAATATCTCGCGGTGGGACGAGGAGAAGCTGGCCAAACTGGGGTTTAATAAGGACACACTCGAAAGAGAGGCCGAGGAGCGTGAGGGCGACAGCCTCGTCGAAGCGAAGAGGCTCTTCACAGCGTTCCTCACCGTGGTCCGTGACCAGCGCGGGCGACCGACTGCGGACTGAGCGCCTCGAGACGACTACGGAGGAATCGTGAGTCACAGCGAGACAGCGTCAGCGGACACCTCGAAGGACGGTGAGCAGCCGGAGACCCTGAAGCGGGTGATGGGGCCCAAGCTCCTTCTCCTCTTCATCGTCGGAGACATCCTCGGCACGGGCGTCTACGCGCTCACCGGCAAGGTCGCCGGTCAGGTGGGCGGAGCCGGCTGGGCGCCGGTCCTCCTCGCCTTCGCCGTCGCCCTCATCACGGCCTGCTCGTACATGGAGCTCGTCACGAAGTACCCGCGCGCCGCCGGTGCCGCGCTCTACGCGCACAAGGCGTTCGGTATCCACTTCATCACGTTCCTCGTCGCGTTCGCGGTGCTCAGCTCGGGCATCACCTCGGCGTCGACGGCGTCGAACGTCTTCGCCGCGAACATGGTCGCCGGTTTCGGCTGGGACATCTCGGGTACCGGGGTGATGTGGATCGCGCTGGGCTTCCTCGCTCTCGTCGCCGCGATCAATCTGCGCGGCGTGTCCGAGAGCGTGTGGTTCAACGTCGTCCTCACCCTCATCGAACTCACCGGGCTGCTGCTCGTCATCGTCGTCGGCTTCTTCGCCCTCGGCTCCGGCAATGCCGACTTTTCCCGGGTCGTCATCTTCGAGACCGCCGAGGACAAGAGCGTGTTCCTCGCGATCACCGGAGCCACGGCGCTCGCCTTCTTCTCGATGGTCGGCTTCGAGGACTCGGTCAACATGGTCGAGGAGACGAAGGATCCGCGGATCTTCCCGAAGATCATGCTCACGGGCCTGTCGATCACCGGCGTCATCTACGTCCTCGTCTCGATCGTCGCCGTGGCGGCCGTCCCGATCGGTCAGCTCGCCGCGAGCGAGACCCCGCTGCTCGACGTCGTCCGGGCCGGTGCCCCGGGGATTCCGATCGATGCGATCTTCCCGTTCATGACGATGTTCGCCGTGGCGAACTCGGCGCTCATCAACATGCTCATGGCCAGCCGCCTCCTCTACGGCATGGCGAAGCAGAACGTGCTGCCGCCGGTGTTCGCGAAGGTGCTGAAGAACCGCCGTTCGCCGTGGGTGTCGATCATCTTCACGACCCTCATCGCGTTCGCCCTCATCATCGCCGTGACCAGCATCCTGCCCGAGACCGTCACCGCCTCCCTCGGCGGCACGACATCGCTGCTGCTCCTCGCCGTCTTCGCCGTCGTCAACGTCGCGGTGCTCATCCTGCGCCGCCAGCCGGTCGATCACGAGCACTTCCGATCGCCGACGTTCCTGCCCTGGCTCGGCGTCTTCACGTGCGCGTTCCTCGTCGGACCGTGGGCGCGCCTCGACGATCTCATCCAGTATCAGATCGCTGTGGCGCTCATCGGCATCGGCGTGGTCCTCTGGGCGATCACCTGGCTGTGGAACCGCTCCGTCAAGGGCCGCAGCACCCGCTTCCGCCACCCGGACGACCTCACGTGATGACCGTGCCGTCCCGGATCCCCCGGCGGGGGAGCGTCGTCCCCCTCGGTCGGCGTCGTGCGGGGGAGCGTCGTCCCGCTCGGTCGGCGTCGTGCGGAAGTGCTCCGACCGCCTCGGCGAGGTCGCGCAGAGGAGCTGCGACCGCCCCGGCGAGGTCGTGCGGAGGAGTTCCGACCGCCTCGGCGAGGCACGAACGAACCCGCCCCATCCACCATGCTCATGTCCGCCCCGATCGGGCGGCAGCGAACCGAATGCGAAGGTGAACCATGACCATCATCGTCGGCTACGTCAACACCCCGGATGGGCGCGCGGCCCTCGACACCGCGATCGCGGAGGCGAAGAAGCACGACAGCAGCGTCATCGTCGTCAACGCCTCCCGGCCGGTCGTGCGGCGGGACTCCCACCGCCTCGGTGAGAAGGAGATCGCCGAGGTGGAGTCCATCCTCGCCGAGGCGGGGGTGACCGGGGAGATCCGGGCTCCCGGCAATGAGCTCGACCCGGCGGAGCAGATCATCGCCACCGCCGCCGAGGTGGGGGCTCAGCTCGTCGTGCTCGGCACCCGCAAGCGCACCCCGGTGGGCAAGTTCCTCCTGGGATCGACGGTCCAGAAGGTCATCATCGACGCCGTGTGCCCCGTGCTCTGCGTCAAGGCGGAGTACTGAGCTCAGTGCTGAGCGCTGGGGTGCGGGCTGGGTTGCGGGCTGAGCTGCGTGCTTGGTTGCGGGCTGGGTGATGAGCTGAGCGCTGGGCTGGGTGCCTGGGTGCGCGCTGGGTTGCGGGCTGAGCTGGGTGCTGGGTTGCGTGCTGAGGTGCGCGCGGGTGCGCGCGGGTACGCGCGGAATTGCGCGCTGGGGTGCGCGCGGAGCTGAGCTGACTCGTGTGCCCGTCGGCTGAGGTTCGGCCCGGTGCAGTGGCTCAGCCGGCGAGGGCGCTCTGGATGAGTTCGTAGTTGATCATCGCGCCGGCGCGCACGCCGCTGGCCGCGCTCGCTCCGAGCATCGCGGACATGTCCGCAACGTTCCCGACGGCCCACACACCGGGGATGTCGGTGCGACCCGTCGGGTCCGCGGTGATCGATGATCCCATGCCGCTCGGGTCTTCGACGACGCTGCCGCCGAGCTGAGAGAAGACCTCGCCGTTGGCGCGGAAGAACGGGCCGACGACCAGCGCGTCGAGGGTGATTGCGGAGGCGGTGTCGTCGGATGCGGCGGCTCCGTGTTCGGGAGCAGCGGTGACCTCAGGCGCGGTGAATCCGGCAGCGGTGGTGTCTGAAACGGCCCTGTCGTCAGATGCGGTGGCATGGCTGGGAGCGCCGGCGACTTCAGATGCGGTGGCGTGACTTCGATCAGCGCTCGGTCGGTTGATACTCGAGGCACCGGCGGCAGACCTCAGTGTCACTTCGGTGCCTGACGCGGTCCTGTGCACTGCGTCGATCTGCGCATCGACGAAGGCGATGCCGAGGGCGTCGAGCATTGCCGCCTGCTCGGGCGTCGGGTTCGGCGCAGCGTGCCTGATGAAGGTCACCCGGTCGCTGAGCTGGGAGAACATCATCGCCTGGTGGTACGACAGGGCCGTGGTGCCGATGATGCCGATGCTCTGCCCGCGCACCTCGTAGCCGTGGCAGTAGGGGCAGTGGAGGACGGTGTCTCCCCATCCCTCGGCAAGGCCGGGAATCTCCGGGAGCTCATCGGTGATGCCGGTGGCGATGACGACATGCTGCGCCGTGACCCGAGTGCCGGCTGTTGTGTCGAGGATGAAGCGGTGGGTGGGTGCCGCCTCGGCGGGGGCGCTGTGCGTACCGGTTTCGGTGGGTGCCGCCTCGGAGGGAGCGCTGTGCGTACCGGTCACTGTGGGTGCCGCTTCGGCGGGAGCGCTGTGCGAACCAGTCACGGTGGGTGCCGATTTGGCGGGGGAGTGCCCACCGGTCGGGGCGTTCTCCTGGTGAGGACGGGCCGCCTCGGTGTCGGTGGACTGTGCGCCGGTCACGGTGGCGTCGATGAACGTGACCCCGTAGCCCTCGGCCTCCTGTCGACCCTTCGCGACGAGATCGAGCGGGTTGATGCCCTCGTGTCCGAGAACATTGCGGGCATGGGCGCTTGTGCGGTTGCGCGGTGAACCAGCGTCGATGACGACGACCTGGCGCAGGGAGCGAGCGAGAGCGATCGCCGTGGCGAGGCCGGCGGCACCACCTCCGACGATGGCGACGTCGGCGGTGATGGTCTGGGTGGCTGGGGTCATGACGGTTCCCTCGCTTCTGGATTCGGACAGTGCAGAGATCGGTGGACAGGGACCAGTGTGCTCGGAGGCAGTCGCGACTGCAATCAGGTTTGCGATAACTGCAATACCTGCTCTGTTCTCGGCGGTTTCCCGAGGTGAGGAAGGCGAGGAGAACGCTGAGACAATGAATTCAAACTAAGGAAGATTATCTAAAAAATTCGTACATCACTATTCACTACTCACATCCTTGGGTGTAAGATGGATCACACAGGAACCACAGGACGACGGACGGACCTCGAGGACATGACCCTCACCCCGGATCGCAGTCGCGATCAACGGAGCGCACGCCGCAAGCGGATGTCGCGCCGCTCGCGTGCGGCCGGAGGTCGGGTTCCGAACGGCAGCCGTCAGCGGAAGCTCGACAGGCGGCGGTCGAGCGACGGTGCTCCCGATGTCGGGGCCGGCCCGGACGCATGGTGGATTCCGGCCGAATGCTCAGACTGGGACGAATCGTCCGCGCACCGGCAGAACGATCTCATCGAGCGGCAGCGTGATGTCCTCGGCGGGCTGGGTCCCGCTCCCGGCAATGGGGAAGTCGGGTTGGGCTTCGCCAGCTCGATCTCCGACCGGACCATGCACGACAGGGTGTCCGGGCCGCCTGCCGAACCCCGCGACCCCTTCCCCGACGAGGCTGGGGCGTCCGACCTTGAGCATGTCGGCGCTGATGCCGATTCCGATTCCAGCCCCCAGGGTGTCAGCACTGATTCCCGCTCCCAACACGTCAACACCTCAGTCGACGCGAGTGCAGGCAGCGCAGACAACTCGAGCGACGCCGCGACCCAGGGGCATAGTCATCCCGAGGTGGGTGAGGAAGATCAGGTCGAAGTCACAGCGGACAATGCGCAGTCGACCGTCTCGCCGGTCCACCCTCTGCTCAACGACGAAGCGTGGGCTGACCTCTCGTCGCTCGCGCCGGAGATGACCGGAAGCATCGAGAATCTGCGCAGCCTCGTCGACGAACTGGAGTGCTTCGCGCGGCCGATGGGCCCCGATGAGGCGATCGCGATGCTCGACGGCATCGAGACGATCAACCGCCTCGCCGAAGCGCTCTCGGTCGTCACCCTCTCCGTGTTCCAGCGAGTCGGGGCTCCACGGGACTACGGCGCAAAGACGACGAAGGACCTCGTGCGGGATCGCTGCGGGGTGTCCTCGCGAGAAGCGGCACGGCGCGTCGATCTGGCTGACAACCTGGGCAAGCGGGTGACCACCTCAGGGGAATCGCTCGAACCCGTCAATCCGGCGATCGCGGAGGGATTGCGCTCCGGACGGCTGTCGACGGTGCAAGCCGGGCTGATCACCCGCTTCATCGGAGAGCTTCCGCGCACGGTCACCGAGGCGCAACGACTCGAGGCGGAGAGCATCCTCGTCGACAAGGCACCGGCCGTGCACGTCAAAGACATCAGGATCCTCTTCGACGAGATCCTCAAATGGCTTGATCCCGACGGCGAACTGCCCAAGGACGACACTCCGCGAGAGGACTTCGCCGTCCATCTGCGCGCCCGCAAAGACGGAACCTGGGACCTCCGGGGTCGCTTGGACGCCGTGGTCGGCGGGATCATGCACGGACTGCTCACGTCACGTATGCAGTCCGAGTCCGAGAGCGGCACCGACTCGTGCTCCAACGGCACTCAGCCAGTCGATGACGAGGAGCCGGGCACGGACATGCAGGCAACCGGTGATGATGTGGGCTCGAGCAGCGATGGCGAAGGACGTCTCGGTGGTGAGGTCGGCAGCAGCGGTGGTCCGAGCGCCGACGATGCGGCCGCCGGCAGCGGTGATCCGGCCGGCATCGGTGGCCCGAGGAACAACGGCGATCCGAGCGGCGATGATGCGGCGGACGACGTCGTCAAACTGTTCTCCGAGGTGCTCTGCGGTGACCGTTACGACGCCGTCGATCCGACTCCCCAGCAGATTCCCGTCGCGTCGGCCCAGAGTTCGCGTGCCGCGGATGTCCCTGCGGGGTACGGAATGCGCGACGACGGCATCGCCGTGCCCATGGTCGGTGCCCAGCCGTCCGTGCGCAATCGGATCTACGAGCGGTTCGCGACGATCATCGGTCGCATCGAAATGGACCGCGTCGGGGCAGGCGCACCGTTCGCGCTCGTCGTCACCGCCAAGGCCGAAGACATCGCCCAAGGAAGGGGTCGTGCGACGACGGGAGCCGCCGAGAGCTTCCCCATCGACACCGCTGTCCGCGAAGGACTCAACAAGACCGTCTTCTTCCACCTCATGAGCGAGAAAGGCCGGACGGTCAGCGTTGAGACCGAGAACCGGTACGCGAACAAGAACCAGCTCGCAATCCTCACCGCACGCGACAAAGGCTGCACATTCCCCGGCTGTGAGACCCCACCGGGCTGGTGCGAAGCGCACCATATCGTGCCGTTCTCCGAGGGCGGCAAGACCAACATCAACAACCTCACCCTGGCGTGCAGCTATCACCACCACCTCATCGACCGAACCGATTGGGAGACGATCACGCTCTTCGACGGCAGGCCCGCCTGGGTGCCGCCGGCGACCATCGACCCAGCGCGACGGCCGATCCTCCACACCCGCTTCATCGCCGACGACATTGCCGACACCCTCTTCGGATAGCAGCGCAATCGAGGCTCGAGGGGACGAGTGTGCCCTCGCCTCGGGCTGACGACTCGCGGGCAGACGCCCCTCGAACAGACGACCCTCGGACAGACGACCCTCGGGCACGGCGATCGATCCTGGTCAGCGCCGTGTGTGAGCCAGGTCATGGAATGATCGCCTCAAGGCGACTGTTGGCCTGAACATGGAGCTTTCCCTTCTCGATCTCGTGCCCGTCCGCGTCGGGCAGACCACTTCGGACGCTTTTGCCGCGTCCCACGAACTCGTCCGCGCCGCCGATGCACTCGGCTACACCCGCTACTGGGTCGCCGAACATCACAACATGCCGTCGATCGCCTCGACGATGCCCGGAGCCGAACTCATGTACCTCGGCCAGGGCACCGAACGCATCCGACTGGGCTCCGGTGGAGTGATGCTGCCCAACCACGCCCCACTCGCCGTCGCCGAACTCTTCTCCCTCCTGGCAGCGATCTACGGCGACCGGATCGATCTGGGCATCGGACGGGCACCGGGCACGGACCCGATCACCTCAGCGGCGATGCGGGGCCACCTCGGCGAAGGACGGATGGTCGACCGCAACGGTCAGACCATCGACCCCGTCGAACAGTTCCCCCAGCACGTCATCGACACCCTGGCCCTGATGACCGCCGAGGGTGTGCGCATCCCGCTGCAGGGCGGACGCGAACACACGCTGCGCGCGACTCCGGCACCCGTCCCGGGCACCCAGGTGCTGCCGTGGCTGCTCGGATCCTCGGGGTACTCCGCACGCCTCGCCGCGGAACTCGGCATGCCCTACGTCTTCGCCAACCACTTCGCCGCCGGCGCGACGACGGGCATGAAGATCTACCGTGACAACTTCACCCCGGGCGCCTACGGCGACGAGCCGCGCACCTTCGTCACCGTCAACGCCGTCGTCTCACCCACCGAGGAGGAGGCTCGGCTGCGATCCGAACCGTTCATGCTGCAGATGGCTCGGCTGCGCACCGGCGGGGCGATGGGACCGCTGCGACTGGCCGGTGATGATGTGCGCTCGGTGATGACGGATCAGGAGCGCATGGTCGCCGAAGAGCTGTCGAAGAACTGGATCATCGGCGACCCGCAGTCGGCGAAGACCCAGATCGAGGAGCTCGCCGCCCGCTTCGAAGTCGATGAGGTCATGCTCCAGCCCGTGGCCGGTGCCATGGACGGCGAAGACCTGCGTGAGGATGCCGCACGGATCCAGACCCTCGAGCTGCTCGCCGGTGAGCTCCTGCGATGAGCTTCTGCGGTGAGCCTCTTGCGGTGAGCTCCTTACGGTGAGCCCCTTGCGGTGAACTCCTGCGGTGAGCTCCAAGAGTGAGCCCCATACGGTGACCCCGATCGCTGAGCAGCAGTCCGGGAAACGGACTGTTCACCGTCTGACCCGAGACAATATCCGGGTCAGACAGTAGAATCGTCTGCGTGCATCGTTTCGATGCCCTGAGAATCGGCCGAGACCGGTCGGTGCGCAGGGTGACGGAACGCAGAGAAATGAACATTCGGCGGCTTCCCCCGCGCGGGTGCGACCCCAGGTCTATCCCGCAGACCGAAAGAGAATCAATGCGTACCAGAATCGCTGTTTCGGCGGCGCTCGGACTCGGGCTCGTGCTCAGTGCCGGCGCTCCTGCCATCTCGAGCAATCTGACTTCGACGAACTCCTCGTCCACTATGGCGGCCTCCGTCGTGCCCGGACAGGAACTCGAACCCATCACCGACGGCAAGATCGAGAAGGGCGAGACCGCCTACGTCGACGTCACCGTCGCCACGTTGTGGAAGGACACGTCCTCCCCGCGCAAGGTCGACGAACCGGCTCTGGGCAAACCCGTCGACCTCGACAAATGGAACGACAACCTCAAGGACACCGAGGTGCGCCGCGGTCTGACCGGCAAGACCGAGACCCAGGCCGTCTACGGCTCACCCGTCACCGTCCTCGACATCAAGGGTGACTGGGCGAAGGTCGCCGTCAACGACCAGTCCACCCCGAAGGACGACAAGGGCTACCCCGGCTGGGTGCCGACGAAGCAGCTCGTTGAGAACGACCGCTTCGGCTCGCTGAAGAAGGACCAGCCGCGCGCTGTCGTCACCGCGAAGACGACCGAGCTCGAAGGCATCGAGTTCACGAAGGACGCGGGCGCCGACCCGAGCTTCAACGTCGAGCTTCCCCTCATCGCCCAGGACGTCGAGGACGTGCGCGTGGCCCTGCCCGGCGGCGGGGCGGCGTGGATCGACGTCGACGACGTCGCCGTCTACGAAGCGGGTGACAAGCCCGCCAAGCCCTCCGGTGACGACCTCGTCGAGACCGCGAAGCAGTTCGACGGCCTCCGCTACCTGTGGGCCGGTGTCTCCGCCTACGGTTTCGACTGCTCAGGTTTCACCTACAGCATCTACCGCGCCCACGGCATCGACATCCCGCGCGACTCCGGCGATCAGGCGAAGGTCGGCAAGGAGGTCTCGTCGAAGGACCTCAAGGCCGGCGACCTGCTCTTCTTCTCGACGAGCTCGGGCACCGTCCACCACGTCGGCATGTACATCGGCGACGGCAAGATGATTCACTCACCCAACGCCTCGAAGACGGTCTACGTCGTCGACTGGAAGGACTGGGACAAGGGCAACGAGTTCTCCGGAGCCCGCCGCATCATCTGATGCGCATCCGTTCGTTCCCGCACTGAAGCCGGCCGCAGTCGTCCTGCGACCGGCTTCCGGCGTTTGATGGGGGCCAGTTCGCCGAGGTGGTGGGCAATTCGCCGAGGTTGTCGCCGGTCCGCCGAAGAGGGTGCGTGAGTCCGGGCCCCGTCCCCCGAGGCGATGGCTGGCGGTCGTGGTGACGCGCGGCCGGCTCGGCGGGTCAGTGCCGCGAGGTCTGGCGTGATTTGAGGAAGATCGCCCGCGCGAGATCGTCCCGGCGCTCGATGAGCAGGCGCCGCAGGGCCGCCGGCGCATCGGCGTTCTCGTCGAGCCACGCGTCGGTCCGCTCGACAACGCCCTCTTCATCATCCGACCAGCGCGGATAGAGCCCGAGCACGAGCCGCCTGGCGATCTCGATCGAATTGTCCGCCCAGAACCCGCGCAGCCGCTCGAAGTACTCGTCGACGTAGACCTCGGTGATCGGCAGCGCAGAAGGGGCGACGAATCCCGAGATGATCGCCGAGAGCACATCATTGCTCAGCTGGGCCGCATCGAGGATCGCCTCCCATGCGCGCATCTTGACGATCGGCAGAGGCAGCGCCGCACTCGCGGTCTCGGCGCGCAGTCGCCCTGAGGAACTCTGGTCGAGGTGGGTCTCGCGGGCGATGTCCGTCTGGTCCGCCCACCCCAGGCTGACAAGAGCGGTGAGCGCGTTCCACCGCAGCGCATGATCGTTGATGAGCCCCCGGAACGGCAGCGAGGCGGCCGCATGCTCCGCGGGCCCGCTCGCCCCAGCCCGCGCGGAGGCCCGTCGCGAGGCAGTGGCCGACCCGGAGTCCGCGCCCTTCCCAGCGGCCGCCGCACGGTCGGCGCTGGAGCCATCAGTGCTGGAGCCGGACGCGGCGTTGGCCTCGGACGCAGCACTGCCGCCGGACGCAGCACCGGTGTCAGACGCAACACTGGCCTCGGACGCAACATCGGCCTCGGCCGCGGGCGTCGTCTCCGGTGCCGCCTCCTCGGCGACCTCGGGGCTCATGCTGTCGATCTCCTCGCCCACTGGCACCGTGAGCACCTGCGTGGCGAACGCGCGACCCATGGCGATCGACGGGTTGGCCTCGATGCAGCGCGCCGTGCGGGCGGTCAGCGAGAGGACGAGATTCGCGAGATGCAGCTGCGCATCCGACCCGGACTTCGCCGTCGCGAGCGCATCGAGCGCGGCCCCGAGGAGCCCGGAGATCGCCGTCTCGAAATTGCGTTCGGCCACCCACTGATCAAGGCAGAGCAGAGCCGTCTGACTCAGACCGGCCATGATCCCCGGATTGCTCTCCTTGCCGAGGCTGCGCGCATACGCCGTGAGATACCTCTGCACCGGCAGCAGCCCGTCGCGCACCGCATTGTCGAGAGCCGACCACACGAGCGCCCGCGAGAGCGGATCCTTGATCCGCGACACCGCGGTCACCGCGGTCTCTGTCGACGCCTCGTCGAGGCGCACCCGCGCATAGTCGTGGTCGCCGTAGTTGAGGAGGGCGATGTCACCGCGCGTGCGACCGATGAGCTGCTCCACCTCGGCGGACTCCTCATCGAAGTCGAAGACCACGGAATCGAGCGGCACGATGTCGCGCCCGGCCCGGCCGAGGGTCGCGATCTCGAGCGTGTGCGGCCGCAGCAGCTTCGCACCCTCCGCCGAATCCGACTGCGAGATCCGCGCTCCCGTGATGCTCGCCCGCGCGGCATCACGCGCGGCTCCGGCACCCCGCGACGACGCGGCGTCGCCAGCCGACCCAGCGTCGCCCGTGGACCCGGCATCGCCCGCTGACCCAGCAGTGCCGGCCGACCCGGTGTCGTCCCCCGTCGTCAGGGCGAGCGAGAGCTCCGAGACCCCCGAGGTCCCCAGCCACGCGTCCGCCCAGCCGGCGATGTCCCGCTCGGGAGCCGCCTCGGCGAGGCATTCGAGGAAGTCCGCGAGCTCCGTGTTCCCGAACGCGAAGCGCTTGAAGTAGAGCCGGGACCCGGCGAAGAACGCCTCCCGCCCGACGTACGCGACGAGCTGCTTGAGCACCGAGGCGCCCTTGGCATACGTGATGCCGTCGAAGTTGAGCTTAGCCGCCTCGACGTCGGGGATGTCGGCGACGATCGGATGCGTCGTCGGGTAGAGGTCCTGCATGTACGCCCACGCCTTGCGACGCAGCGCGAACGTCACCCAGCCGTCGGTGAACCGCGTCGCCTCGGCGAGCGCCAGCCCGCCCATGTAATCGGCGAACGACTCCTTGAGCCACAGGTCGTCCCACCACTTCATCGTTACGAGATCGCCGAACCACATGTGCGCCATCTCGTGGAGGATGACGTTGGCGCGCGACTCGTACATCGCGTCGGTGACCTTGTCGCGAAAGATCATCGCGTCGGTGAAGGTGACGAGGCCGGGATTCTCCATCGCGCCGAGGTTGTACTCGGGAACGAAGATCTGATCGTACTTGCCCCACGGGTAGGGGTAGTCGAACTCGGCGCTGAAGAAGTCGAGACCGGCCTTCGTGATCCCGAGGATGTCGGCGGCATCGAGATGATCGACGAGGGAGGCCCGGGTCCACACGCCGAGGTCGACCGTCTCCTGCGTCACCGGGTCCGTCCACGTGTCCGTCGCCCCCTCATAGGGGCCGGCCGTGATGCACGTGATGTAGCTCGACTGCTTGAGCGTCGGCGCGAAGTAATGGGTCACGGCATCGTCGCCGGTGGCCTCACGGCTCGTCTCGGCCTGATTCGACAGCACCTGGAACGCTTCGGGGGCAGTGACGCTGAAGACGAACTTCGCCTTGAGATCGGGCTGGTCGAAGTTCGCGAACACGCGCCGGGCATCGGTCGGTTCGAACTGCGAGTAGAGGTAGACCTTGCCGTCGGCGGGGTCGGTGAACCGGTGCAGGCCCTCACCCGAGGTCGAATACCGTGCCCGCGCCTCAACAGTCAGGGTGTTCTTGCCCTCACGGACGGGAAACGTGATGCGGGCACCGTCGAACACCTCGGCGGGGGAGAGGTCCTCCCCATTGATCTGGACCAGAGAGACGGAGTCGGCGATGAGGTCGATGAAGGTCTGGGCGTCGGCGCGAGCCTTGAACTCGACGACGGTGCGGGAGAGGTACGTATCAGCATCGGACTCGGCATTGCTCACATCGAGATGAACGGTGTAAGTCTTGACCTTGAGCAGATGAGATCGGCTCTGCGCTTCGTCTCGGGTCAGGTTCGTCGTCATTCTTCAGCCTCCTCGGCGCACCGACATTAGCATGTCACAATTCCGGTAATCTGAGTACAGCGAGCGCGGGAGGGGGTCGGAAAGCATGGCGAAAGTCGAGGTCAGCGGGCTGGCCAAGCGAGGGTTCAACGTCGTCGCCCATCGTCTGCGCATGGGATTCAAACGCGTCGGCGCGAACTTCGGACAGCTCATCCAGATCCCCATCGCCGCGACCGCCGCGTACGCGTTCTGCGTCTACGTCCTCGGCCATCCCTACCCGTTCCTCGCCGCCGTCGCCGCAGCCGTGGGCATCGGTCCCGTCGCCGACCGCCGCCTGCGCCGCTCGCTCGAGATCGGCTTCGGCGCGACCTTCGGGGTGCTCGTCGGCGAGGTGCTCGTCAACATCTACGGGTCCGGCATCTGGCAGCTCGCCCTCACCCTCATCATCGGCCTCGTCATCGGCACAGTGCTCAACTCCGGGGGCATCTTCATCACGCAGATCGCCGTCCAGTCCGTCTACGTCGTCGTCGTTCCCGCGACCGCGACGACCCTGCCGTTCCCGCGCACCCTCGACGCCCTCGTCGGCTCGCTCTTCGCGATCATCCTCGCCCTCATCATGCCCCGCGACGCCCGCAAGGTCCCGCGGGCGCTCGCGGCGAACCTCCTCGATGAGGTGAGCAGCGTGCTGACGATGATGTCGCGGGCGCTGCGGGACGCCGACACCGAACTCGCGATGCGGGCGCTCACCCGTGCCCGCGAGACCCAGGACATCATCGATTCGTGGGGGTCCTCGCTCCAGGTGTCGAAGGAGGCCGCGAAGATCAACGCGCGCGGTCGCCGTCATGCCGCCGAGGTGACCCGACTCTCCCGCGCCCACACCTACTCCGACCGGGCGATGCGCACGATCCGCGTCATCGCGCGCAGGGTCGTCGGCATCACCGAGCTCGGGGTGAAGAAGCCGATCATCGCCGACTACGTCGAATCCCTGGCCGACGGGGCGAAGAAGCTCGAGATCGCACTGCGGAGGGGCACCGACCGCTCCCTCGCCGAGGTGGCCCTGTCCGAGGCCGCAGGCGAACTCGATCCGCGGGCGGAGAAGAGCTGGGACATCCACGACGAATCCCTCGTCCTGCTCCTGCGGCCGGTGGCCGCCGATCTCCTCCAGGCGGCCGGTCTGACGAACGACGCCGCCCACGACCGGCTGCCCTCCCTCGCCGAGGACAACGCCGACGGGCCGCCCGTGGAGTGACGCGTCCTGTCAGTTTTCGATGAGGGCGTCGTCAGGGTTCGCCGAGGCTGTCGTCGGCTCTCGACGGCAGCGCTGTCAGCTCTCGATGACGAAGATGCAGTTCGTGCCGGGTTCGAGCGCGGTGAACGTGTGCGGCTGATCGCCGGGATGGACGAGATAGTCGCCGGCGACGAGTTCGTACGACTGTCCGAGCGCCTCGATCCGCGCCGCCCCGCGGCCGACGATGACGTGCTCGATCGTGCCCGCCGGGTGCGGGTGGGAATTGCGTGACTCGCCCGGTTCGGCCTGGATGAAGTAGATGTCGCGCCGTGCGGTCGGCGGGGACGTCGAGAGCAGCGTCGCGACGTAGTTCGCCGACGTCGAGGGCAGGCTCGGCATGTCGCGGACATGGTGGAGGGCGACCTCGTGCTGCGGGGGATCGAGCAGTCGGGAGAGCGGGATGTCGAGGGCGGCGGCCAGAGCCCACATCGTCTCGAGGCTCGGATTGGCGGTGCCCGCTTCGAGGCCGGACATCGTCGACTTGCCGATGCCGGCACGGCGCGCCACCTCCGAGAGGGAGAGGCCGGCGCGCTGGCGTTCGCGCTTCACCGCCGCGGCGACCTGGGCCCTTGGCGTCCGCGAGTCCTCCGGGACGACCTCACCGGGGGACGTGTCGCTGGGGGATGGGTCGCCGAGGGATGAGTCGCCGAGCGCGGAATCATCGGCGCCAGAGTCGACGATCTCATCGGAGTCGGCGACATCGTCGGCGCGGTCGACGTCGACGCGGTCGGCGCCATCGTCGGTGCGGTCGACGTCGCCGGCGTGGTCGGTGAGAGACGAATCGTTCGAAGCTGCACTCATGGCACCATCGTACCGTGGTGTTCATCAGACCGATGCCCCGTTCGGGTTGACGAACGAATGGGCGAGTGTGCACTATGGTGAACATGAGTTCAGCATTCCGCACGATCGATCGCGTGCTTCCGGCGTCGACCTACCGCGCCGTCGCGATCATCACGGTGACGATCGTCGCCGTCGCCCTGTCCTACGGTGCGATCTCGGCGACCGCAGGGTTCGCGTGGTGGCAGACGCTGCTGCTCGCGGCCTTCGCCCTCGGCGGGGCGGCCGAATTCACGTTCGTCGGCGTCATCGCCGCCGGCGGGGCCCCGGTGCTCGCGGTGCTCGCCGGTCTCCTCGTCAACTCGCGGAACTTCGCGTTCGGCATGGCCGTCGGTCCCTTCTTCCCGCAGGACTGGCGGGCGCTCATCGCCGCCCACTGGATCAACGACGAATCGACCGCGGTCGCCCGGACCGGAGTCGGCGACCGCCAGCGCTGGCACGCCTTCCTCCTCATGGGGGCGGCGATCGCCCTGATGTGGCCTTCGGGTGCCGTCGTCGGCCAATGGCTCGGCAGCGTCGTCGACGCGGACATGCTCGGACTCGACGCCGCGTTCCCGATCATCCTCTTCTGCCTCATCCGCGGTGACCTGAAGAACCGGAAGACGCTCTGCCTCACCCTGGCGGGCATCCTCGTCGCTGTGCTGCTCACGCCGATCCTGCCGCTCGGCCTCGGCGCGGTGACCTCCCTGTCGGTGTTCGCTGTCGTCGCCCTCGGCTGGCTGGTCCGCCGTGCAGTCCGCTCGCGGAGGATGAGGAAGGGAAAGGGTGCCGGGGCTGGGAAGAGCAAGGAGAACGACCTGCCTGCCACCCCGACCACGACTGCACCCGAAAGCGAGGCCACCCGATGACTGCGACGTCCTTCCTCATCGCGCTCGCCGCCCTGGCCATCGGCACGTACGTCATGCGCTTCGCCGGGGTCAAGGTCGGGGCCGCGCTCGCCACCCGCGGCAAGCGCCGCGCCCTCGTCGCCGCCGATGACGACCGCGCCCCCGCCTCGGCGAGCACAGCCACCCCGAGCGCAACCACCCCGGCGAACGACCCGGCCGCCACCGGTGCGGACGTCGTCCCCGACGAACCGACCTCCCGGGTGACGAAGTGGATGGACCGGGCCACCGTCGTCCTCATCGGCGCCGTCTTCGCGACGACGGCGATCTTCGACGGCCGCGACCTCGCCGATCCGGCGCGACTCATCGGCGTCGGCGTCGGGGTGCTCGCCGCGATCCTGCGGGTGCCGATGCTCGTCAGCGTCGTCCTCGCCATGGGCGTGTGCGCGGGTCTGCGGGTCTCAGGCATCCTGTGAGTTGCCCCGATGCCGTCGGCACCGGCGGTTGCTACCCTGGTGGGCATGGAACTCATTGCTGACTTTCAGCGCCTCGTCTTTCTCGCCCTCACGGTTGCCGCGTTCGGCGTCCAGCTGTGGGCGTTCGTCGATGCGCTCCGGTACAAGGATGAGAACTACCGCGCCGTGGACAAGCAGAGCAAGAAGTTCTGGGTGATCCTCCTCGGGGTCGGCCTCGCGCTCGCCCTCATCGCCCTGCCGCCGCTGGGCCAGAGCATCATCTTCCTCAATCTCCTCGCCCTCGTCGGTGCGATCGTCTACCTCACCGACGTGCGCCCGAAGATCAAGGCCGTCGACCCGCGGAACCGGAACGCCTGACCCGCGCATGAGCGACGCCAACCTCCCCGGTCCCGAGACCGGGTACATCTCGACGTTCGGCACCGGCGACCCTCACACCCTCTTCAGCCACGGTTTCGCCGGCGCGATCCGCGACACCCGCCCGTTCGGCACCGGCATCACGGGAACGAAGCACTTCCTCCACCTCTTCGGCCACGGCGGCCGACCCTCACCCGGGCCGGGGTGGGACTACGCCCTCATCGCCGAGGCGCTCGCCGACGCACTCACCGCGACCTCCGCGACGCGGGCCCTCGGCGTCTCGATGTCCGCCGGCGGTCTCCTCCGGCTGCTGAGCACCGGGCACCCGGCCGCCGCCGGACTGGAGAAGGTCGCCCTCGTCCTGCCCGCATCGTTCGCCGGATTCCCCGCCGAGGTGGCCCACGCCCACACCGCGTACCTCGAGTCCCTGCGCGGTCTCGTCGCCGCCGGTGACGTCGACGGCATCACCGAGCTCATGCTCTCCCGCGAACCCGCCGAGGTGGCCGCCCTCGTCCCGGCCCGCGCCTGGACGCGGGCGAAGGCGGAGAACCTCGTCCACACCGACATGTCCGACGGGCTCGGTCTCGCCCTCGAGATCGCCGCCGCCGGCGTCGGCGACCCCGCCGAGTTCGACACCGGACTCACCCGGCTGCGCGAGTTCGCGGGCGAGGTGCTCGTCCTCACCCACGAGGACGACCCCGCTCATCCCGTCTTCGTCGCCGAGGAGATCGCGGCCGCCGTCCCCGGCTCACGCCTCGAGGTCCTGCCCGCCGGATCGATCCTGTGGCGCGGCCGCCATGAGGTCCGCCGAATCCTCAGCGAGTTCTTTGGCTAGACTGGCGACCGTGCACATCTCCGTCCTCTCCCTCCACACCTCACCCGCGGCGCAGCCGGGGCAGGGCGACGCGGGCGGGATGAACGTCTACGTCGACCACACGGTCAGGGCCCTTGCCGCCATGGGACACGTGGTCGACGTCTTCACCGCCGACCCGAACGGGAACGGCACCGAGCGGCCCGACGCCGACACCGTGACGCTGTCGGAGAACATCCGCCTCCACTGGCTGCGCACGGACGCCGCGACGAAGGATGCGCTCGCCGGGCGGATCGACGACCTTGCGCGCCTGCTCGCCGCACATCCCGCGTATGCCGCCGCTGACCTCGTGTGGGCGCACTACTGGATCTCCGCCGAGGCGGCCCTCAAGGCACAGGCGCTCGTCACGGGCAATGACGTCACCCGGGCTCGCCCGCAGCTCATCGCGAGCATGCACACGATCGGTGCCGTGAAGAACCGGGACTCGGAGACCGAGGACGAATCGCCTCGGCGCCTGCGGGCCGAGGAGCGCATCGCCCACCGCGTCGACCTCCTCGTCGCCAACACTCCCGCCGAACGCCGTGACCTCATCGGGGAGCTCGGCGCCGCTCCGGACTCCGTCATCGTCGCCCGCCCGGGCGTCGACCACGATCTCTTCTCACCCGGCTCCCGGGCTGCGGCGCGGCGGGAGCTCGGCATCGCCACCGACGAGCACCTCGTCCTCTACGTCGGGCGAATGCAGTTCATCAAGGGCACCGACGTCGTCGTCGATGCCCTCGCCTGCCTGCAGGAGAACAACCCGGAGCTGGCGGCGTCCACCCGCGGGATCCTCCTCGGCGCCGCCTCGGGGTGGGCCGAGCCGGCCGATTCCTCGCACCACCGCAGTGCTGAGTTCGCGGCATCCGGGCGTCAGATGACGAACCTCCGGACCGCGGATCTCCACAGCACGGATCTCCACACCGCGGACTTCCACACCGCACTCTCGGCGGCGGTCGCCGTCGACCCGCACATCGAGGTCAGGCAGCCGGTGCCGGCGGCCGATCTCGTCACGTACTACCGTGCCGCCGATGTCCTCCTCGTCCCGTCGCGCAGCGAATCCTTCGGGCTCGTCGCCGCCGAGGCCGCGGCCTCGGGGCTGCCCGCGATCGCCTCGGCGGTGGGCGGTCTGCCGGAGGTCGTCGAGAACGGCTTCTCCGGTCTCCTCATCGCCGACCACAACCCGCGCCATTGGGCGCTCACCCTCGAGCGGCTGCTCGGCGACGCGCAGCTGCGCGCCGAACTCGGCGAGCACGCGGTGGCCCGCTCGCAGCGGTTCGACTGGCACACGACGGTGGCGACGGTGCTCGACGCCCTCGCCGAGGCGGTCGAACCGATCGAGCGGGACCTCGCCGCTCCCGGCCTGTGCGGGGGGTCGCTCTGATGACAGAGCCCGAATCCGCACCTCCAGAGACCCCGGCTCCGACGGCCGGGACGGACGCCCCGACGAGGGCCGCTGAGATCATGTCCGGCATCACCGAGTGGGCGAGCGCGAACGAGGTCGAGGTCGACAGCGTCGACGACTCGTCGATCGCGGTCGTGCTGCCGGGGAGCGGAAGCTCAAGACGACGGTCTCGATCGTCATCTCGGCCCGGACCGCCGAGCTCGCCGCGTTCGTCATCCGCCACCCGGATGAGAACGCCGCGGAGTTCAACCGCTGGCTGCTGCGGAAGAACATGAAGCTCGCGGCGACCGCGTTCGGAGTCGACCACCTCGGCGACGTCTATCTCCGGGCCACGGTTCCAGTGCTTCGGCTGCTCGATGACCTCGACGGGCTGCTGGGGGAGTTCCTCACCGTCGCCGACGAATCGTTCAACGAACTCCTCCTCATCGGCTTCCTCACGGGGATGAAGAAGGAGTGGGCGTGGCGGGTCAGCCGCGGGGAGTCGACGCGGAACCTCGCGGCGTTCGAGCATGTGCTCTCCGGTCCCGACAATGAGTTCCTCGGCACGATCGGACCGGAGCGGTCGGAATCGCCCGGATTCGAGCAGGCTGAGTCGCCCGGATCCGAGCAGTCGGGGACGTTCGGGTCCGAGCAGGCGGGGGCGATCGGGTCCGACCAGTCTGAGGGCGCTGAGCGCACCGAGGCGGCTGAGCCCGCGGACGTGACCGCGCCTGAGGGAGGGGAGAGGTGATGATCAAACGCGTCGATCTCAGCAAGCCGGGCACCGTCGACGAATACATCGCGACCTTCGACTCGGAGGCGCAGCGGGACTTCCTCACGCAGCTGCGAGATCTCAGCCGGGAGCACGCCCCGACCGCCGGTGAGGGCATCAAATGGGGCAACCCTGCATACTTCCTCGACTCGATCCTCTTCGTCTTCGCGGGGTACACACACCATGCGAACTTCGTCTTCACCCCGAGCACGAAGGAGGCCTTCGCGGATCGGCTGAGCGACTTCGACACGGGCAAGGGCTCGATCAAGCTGCCCTACGACGAGGAGATCCCCACCGACCTCCTCGCTGAGATGATCAGCTACCGCATCCGCGAGTTCGAGGTCGACGGCGTCAAGTGGATGTGAGCCCTCACGCGTCCTGCCGCGCCGGCGCGGTGCGGGACGCATCGGCCGGGGGCTTGCCGTAGGGCAGGCGCGCGAAGATCGAGGCGAGAACGGCACCGGAGACGTTGTGCCACACGCTGAAGACAGCACCCGGCAGCGCCGCGAGCGGAGAGAAGTACGTCGTCGCGAGCGTCGAGGCGAGCCCGGAGTTCTGCAGACCGACCTCGAACGAGAGGGCCCGGCGGGTGGGCGTGTCGAGACGGCACGCGGCGGCCACGCCGTAGCCCACGGCGAGCCCGAGCACGTTGTGCGTGATGACCGCGAGCAGCACGAGGATGCCCGCCGTGGCGATCGAGCCGGCCGAACCGGCGACGACGATGGCGACGATGTAGGCGATCGCCAGCGAGGCCAGCCACGGCAGCGCCGGGGCGATCCGGTCGACGAACCGGGAGGCGACGAGGCGCACGAGCACACCGACGATGACCGGCACGAGCACCGTCTGGCAGATCGAGACGAACATCGACCAGAACGGCACATCCATGTACGACCCCGCAAGCCACAGGGTGAGCAGCGGCGTGAGCACAGGAGCGATGAGCGTCGACAGCGTCGTGACCGACACGGACAATGCGACGTCGCCCTTCGCCAGATAGGTCACGACGTTCGAGGCCGTCCCGCCCGGCGCGCAGCCGACGAGGATGACGCCGACGGCGATCTCCGGCGGCAGATCGTAGACGGTGACGACGAGGAGTCCGAGCAGCGGCATCGCGACGTACTGCGTGACGACGCCGAGGAGGGCGATCCACGGACGCTTCGCGATCCGCGCGAAGTCCGGCAGCGTCAATGTCAGCCCCATGAAGAACATGACGACGCCGAGGCTCCACGTGATCGTCGGCGCGAGCGGGGTGAACGTGTCCGGACTGAGGAAGCCGAGGACGCCGGCGAGGATGACGAGGACCGGCAGGGCAGTGACGGCGATGATCGAACTGCGGTCGGCTCGGGCGGTCTGCGCCGGGGCGGGACTCGGGTGCTGTGCTGAATCGGACATAGCCGAATACTAGCCCCGTCGTCCCGTCAGGCAAGACGAACTACCACATCATGGAACCGTCGAGTGGGGGACGCCGCCCGTGCGAAAATAGGGGCCATGACACATAACCTCATCCTGCTGCGCCACGGCGAGAGCGAATGGAACCAGAAGAACCTGTTCACCGGCTGGGTCGATGTCACCCTCACGGACAAGGGACGGGCCGAGGGCAAGCGCGCCGGAGAGCTCCTGCGCGAGGCCGATCTCATCCCCGACGTCGTCCACACCTCCCGCCTCAAGCGGGCCATCCTCACCGCGAACCTCGCCCTCGAGTCCGCCGACCTTTCGTGGCTCGACACCCACCGCAGCTGGCGGCTCAACGAACGCCACTACGGCGCGCTGCAGGGCAAGGACAAGAAGGAGATCCGCGAGGAGTTCGGCGAAGAGCAGTTCATGACCTGGCGTCGCTCCTTCGACACCCCGCCGCCCGCGCTCTCTGACGCCTCTGAGTTCTCGCAGGTCGGCGACCCGCGGTACGCCAACCTCGGCGACTCGGTGCCGCGCACCGAATGCCTCGCCGACGTCATCGACCGTCTCCTGCCCTACTGGTACGACGTCCTCGTTCCCGAACTCTCGGAGAACCGCACCGTCCTCGTCGTCGCTCACGGCAACTCGCTGCGGGCCCTCGTCAAGCACCTCGACGGCATCTCCGACGCGGACATCACGGGACTCAACATCCCCACCGGCATCCCGCTCCACTACGAACTCACCGACGACTTCACGCCGGTCACCCCGGGCGGCACCTACCTCGACCCCGCAGCGGCCGAGGAGGCGATCGGCAAGGTCGCGAACCAGGGCCGCTGAGCCCGAGCCGACCCGAGCCGGAACCCGGCAGAGCCTGAGCCCGGCTCAACACGAGCCCGGCTGGCGCTCGTCAGCGTTCCGCGAACTCCCCGGCGATCGCCTGCATCTGCCTGCGCAGGACGGCGATCGCCGGGGAGTTCGTCATCGACCGCCGCCATACGGTGTGGATCGACCGGGCGATCGAGGGGTCGTCGAGCGGCACTGCCGTGACATCGGACGGCAGGTGCGGGCGACCGAGCCGGGGAACGAGTGCGAGTGCGCCGACCGACCGGCTGAACTCGACCTGGGTGTCGTACTCGACCGCCCAGTACTCGACCCGCGGCTCGCTGCCGAGGTCCTCGAAGAGCGCGACGAGCCAGCGATGGCACACCGCCCCGCGCGGGGCGGAGACGAAGACCTCACCGACGAGGTCGGCGCGTGTCACCTCGGCGCGCGAGGCGAGATGATGGTCACACGGCATGACTATGTCGGCACGGTCGACGGCGATGATCTCCGAGGTCAGGGTCGAGGGCAGGCGGAGGACGGAGCTGTTCCAGTCGAAGATCAGGGCCGCGTCGATCCGCCCCGCCGAGACCATCTCGACGAGTTCGTCCGGGTCGGATTCGACGTTCGTCACCGTGAGTTCGGGCGCGGCCTCGGCGAGCCGGGGCAGCGCGGGGACGAGCAGGCCGCGGATGCCGGTGGAGAACCCGCCGACGGTGATCCGGCCGCGCGGGTCACCTGAGCGGGCCCGGGCCTCGGACTCGATGCCTTCGAGGTCGTGGAGGATCTGCGACCCGCGGCTGCTGAGCTCGCGTCCCATGGGCGTGAGCGAGATGCCGCGGCCTGTGCGTTCGGTGACCGGGGCGCCGAGGTAGCGGGAGAGCTTCTGCAGCTGGTGGCTGACCGCGGCCGGCGTGTAGCCGAGGGAGTCGGCCGTGGCGGTGACGGACCCGAGCCCGTCGAGAGCGACGAGGGTGCGCAGGGCGACGATATCGATCATCAAAATATCGTAATGAATGACTGGAGTGACTTTCAATGGATTTTATAGCTGGGCGCTGAGATCCTGAAGTCATGCGCCCCGTCCATTACCTCCTCGCCCTCCTCGTCGTCGTCCTCTGGGGCGTCAACTTCATCTTCATCGACTTCGGACTCCGGGACTGGCCGCCCCTCCTCCTCGTCGCGGCGCGGTTCACCGTCGTCGTCATCCCCGCGATCCTCTTCGTGCCCTTCCCGCGCGGCAGCTTCGGGCGCATCCTCCTCATCGGCGTCTTCATGTCCGCCGGGCAGTTCGGGCTCCTCTACACCTCGCTCTTCCTCGGCCTCCCCGTCGGGCTGTCCTCGATCATCCTCCAGATCCAGGCCGCCTTCACCGTCCTCGTCGCCGCGCTCGCGCTGCGGGAGATCCCCAACCGGCGCCAGATCATCGGCATCCTCATCGGCGTCGCGGGCCTCGCCGTCATCGGCCTGAGCCTCCAGGCGTCGATCCCCGTCGTCGCCTTCGTCGTCTGCCTCGGTGCCGCACTGTCCTGGGCGATCGGCAACGTCATCGCCCGCGGGGTGAAGCCGGGCATCAGCGGACTGCAGATGACCGTGTGGTCGGGTCTCGTCGTGCCGCTGCCGATGCTCGGGCTCTCCCTGCTCATCGACGGCCCCACCGAGGTGGTCGCCTCCCTCACGCACCCGACGTGGGGTGTCCTCGCCTCGGTCGTCTACACCGCCGGCGTCGCCTCGCTCATCGGGTACGTCATCTGGAACTCCCTGCTCGCCCGGTTCCCCGCCTCGCAGGTCGCCCCGTTCACGCTCCTCGTCCCGCCCGTCGGGGTCGGCGCGGCGTGGCTCGTCCTCGGCGACCGGCCGACGGTGCCCGAACTCATCGGCGGGGCCCTCCTCATCCTCGGCGTCGCGGTGACGACGGGGGTGCATCGGACGATCGCGCGAGGGATCAGGGGGGTGCCCCGCCGACGCAGACGTGACGTCGTCGCCCGAGAGGCGCCCGCGAACGCCGTCTCGGGGTGAGCGGGGCACCCTGATGCGCTGAGCAGAGACGCGCCCAGCGGACACGGAAACGACGATCGCCGAGGTGGGTCAACCACCTCGGCGATCGTCGTCAGTACGGGCCCGGGATCGGGTCAACCCGGGTTCAGGTCAACCCGGGCTCAGGTAAACCCGGGCTCAGCCGAACCTGAGTTCACGGGAACCGGGGCTCGCGCTCACTTCCGGGACAGGTAGGGCTCCCAGTTGCCGGTGAGCAGGTATTCGACCTTCTGCGAGACCGACACGGCGTGATCGCCGAAACGCTCGTAGTAGCGCGAGAGCAGCGTGACATCGGCGATGTGGCGCGGGGCGAGGTCCTCGGCGGGGGCGTCGGCGAGCTGCGCGAACACGGAGAGGTGGAGCTCGTCGAGCTCCTCGTCGATCGCGTTGATCGTCGGGACCATCGACAGGCCGGGGTTGTTGAGGAGGTTCTCGGTCGCCTCGGCGATCTTCTCCGCCGAATCGCCCATCCGCAGGAACGTCGGCTCGAAGTGCTTGGGGATCGCGGATTCGGGGTAGCGGATGCGCACCTGCTGGGCGATGTGACGAGCAAGGTCGCCCATGCGCTCGAGTGAGGCGCTCATCCGCAACGCGCCGATGACGGCGCGCAGATCGGAGGCGACGGGACCCTGGAGGGCGAGGATCTCGGCGGCCTGCTGGTCGAGGGTGTGCTGCATGGCATCGATCTTCGCGTCGGCTTCGATGACGCGTTCGGCGAGCTCGAGGTCATTGCTCCGCAGGGCCTGATTCGCCAGGCGGATCGAGTCGAGGACCTTGGTGGACATCTCGACGAGCTGGGTGGCCAGCTCATCGAGCTCATTCCTGAAGACTTCGCGCATTGAGGATGCTTCCTTTGTCTCGTGCGAGGTGAGAGTGCGTGGCGCAGATCTCGGGATCGGCCGTGCTCGGACTGCTCGACAGTGCGGCTTGTCCCGGCAGGCACACTGACTTCAGCTTTCCATCGCCGCGTGAACGGCAACTGGCGGTTCGGTGAATTCCTCGCCAAAAGCCCTGTCAGCGGGTGAATCCGGTGCGACCGGCAAGCAGACTGCGCCTAAGCTTGTTCACGTGGATCTCTTGATTGTAGCGGTCCTGACCGGCATCGTCGGCCTGGGACTCGGCATAGCGGGCATTTTGGCGTTCCGTTTCAGCGAACGCTCCCGCGATGCTGCCGACCTGCATTCCGAAGACGATCTGCCCGAGGGCATCGCCGAGGTGCTCGCCGTCCTCCAATCGGCGGCGATCGTCCTCGATGCCGGCGATGACGTCGTCAAAGCCTCCCCGGCCGCCTATACGTTCGGCCTGGTCAGAGGGCATTCCCTGACGTCACCGGAGATGCTCGAGGTCGTCGAGCGGGTGCGGGCGCGGGGGCTCATCGAAGAGATCGACCTCGAACAGAAGCGCGAGGCCTCCGACGCCGTCCTCCGCTACCTCCATGCGCGGATCGCACCTCTGGGCACCGCGTTCATCCTCGTCCTCTGCGACGATCAGACCGAGTCGAAGCGCGTCGACGCCGTCCGTCGGGACTTCGTCGCCAACGTCTCCCACGAGCTCAAGACGCCGATCGGGGCGATGGCCCTCCTCGCCGAGGCGGTCACCGACTTCTCCGACGACCCGGCGGCGGTCGAGCGCTTCGGCGGACGCATGCAGCGCGAATCGAAGCGCCTCACCCAGCTCGTCCAGGAGATCATCGACCTCTCCCGCGTCCAGGACCACGCCGCCCCGTCGACGACGGAGAAGATCTCGGCCGCCGAGGTCATCGACGACGCCGCCGACCGCGCTCACACCCGCGCCGAGGCGAAGCGGATCCACATCGAGATCGCCCCGCCGACGAGCCTCCTCGTCGAAGGCAACTACGAGCTCCTCGTCAACGCGGTGCGCAACCTCATCGACAATGCGATCAACTACTCGCCCGACGGCACCCGCGTGGGCGTCGGCGTCGAACTCGTCGACGAACGCGTCGAGATCTCCGTGACCGACCAGGGCATCGGCCTGTCCCGGCAGGACACTGAGAGGGTCTTCGAGCGCTTCTACCGCGTCGATCCCGCCCGTTCGAGGATCACCGGCGGCACAGGTCTCGGGCTCAGCATCGTCAAGCACATCGTCGCCACCCACGGCGGCGAGGTGAGGGTGTGGAGCCAGCTCGGCAAGGGGTCGACGTTCACGATCGTCCTGCCGCTGGCCGGCACGCAGACCGTCGCCGAGGC
Organism: Brevibacterium sp. XM4083; assembly: GCF_006489205.2. Taxonomy (GTDB): domain Bacteria; phylum Actinomycetota; class Actinomycetes; order Actinomycetales; family Brevibacteriaceae; genus Brevibacterium. Next base: position 597,798 of record NZ_VFYR02000001.1, read on the forward strand.
GACCTCGACCGCCCCCGAAGGGGTGCTGCTCGAGCATTCGGCGCAGGCCGGGGGCGACGCGGTCCGGGCCGGGGACGAGCAGAACGCCGACGCACAGGCCGCTGACGAGCGGCCCGGTGCCGGCCAGGCCGGTGGCGATAGGGTCGATGGTGACCCGGGGACCGCCTCGGCGGGCGGCGGTGACAACGGTGAGGGTCCGGAGGAGAATGGGACCGCCCAGGTTTTGCCCACTGGAAGCGAACAAAGGAAGCTCACGACGTGACTCGAATTCTGCTTGTTGAGGACGAGGATTCGTTCTCGGATCCGCTGTCGTACCTGCTCGGCAAGGAGGGGTACGAGGTGACCGTTGCCGATGACGGCCTCAGGGCCCTCGCGGAGTTCGACCGGAACGGCGCCGATCTCGTCCTCCTCGACCTCATGCTGCCCGGTGCCTCGGGCACCGAAGTGTGCCGCGAGCTGCGGGCGAAGTCGAACGTGCCGATCATCATGCTCACGGCCAAGGACTCGGAGATCGACAAGGTCGTGGGGCTCGAACTCGGTGCCGATGACTACGTGACGAAGCCCTACTCCTCGCGCGAGCTCCTCGCCCGCGTCCGCGCGGTGCTGCGGCGCAATGTCGAAGCCGAGAGCTTCGACGATTCGATCCTCGAAGCCGGGGGAGTCCGCATCGATGTCGAGCGCCACGTCGTCTCCGTCCGCGGGGAGGAGCTGTCGATGCCGCTCAAGGAGTTCGAACTCCTCGAGATCCTCGTCCGCAACTCCGGGCGCGTGATGACCCGCGGTCAGCTCATCGACCGGATCTGGGGCGAGGACTACGTCGGGGACACGAAGACCCTCGACGTCCACGTCAAGCGCCTGCGCGCGAAGGTCGAGCAGAATCCGTCCGAGCCGCAGCTGCTCACCACCGTCCGCGGCCTCGGGTACAAGTTCGAGGCGTAACGGTTGCGGCGTGCGGGGCCTCGGCACAGAGGACCTGCGCGAGCACCGGCACCCCAAGAGCACAGACCCATACACAAGGAGCCGCTCACCTGTGGTGAGCGGCTCCTTCGTGCTGTGGCGCAGATGGTGCGCGCCGGGAGGTTCGTGCGTGCCGGAAGGCCGGTGAGGCCCGGTGGGCGGCGTCAGCCGTTGGCGGCTGCGGTGCCTTCGGTCGCGGTCGTGCCCTCGGTCGACGTCGTGCCTTCGGTGCTCGCAGCGCCTTCGGTCGGGGTCGAGGTCTCCGTACCGGTGCCCTCGGTCGAGGTCTCCTCGGTGGCGTCGTCGGTCGGCACCGCCGACGGCGACTCCGACGGGAGGTACTCCTCGTAGTAGGGGAGGACGTTCGAGAGGACCTGGGTCTCGATGGTCTGCTCCTGGCCGCCCGTGGAGACGGTGACGTCGATGAGGTCACCGGGCTTCGCGTCGATGGGGTCGACGATGAGCTGCTCGCTGTCGGTCGACTGGGGGCTCTCGGGATCCTGGATGAAGGTCTCGCCGGCGGGAACCGTCTCGGAGAAGGAGTCTCCGGAGACCGCGACCGTGACATCGGCCGCCTCGGTGCCCTTGTTGATGAGCGTGAAGAACAGCTGGGCCGGGCCCTCGCCGCTCTCGTCCATGATGAGCAGGAGGCCGCGCACCTCGACATCGCCGACCGATCCCCACGCGCCGTCGCCGCCGTTGTAGCGGTACTCAGCCGTCTGCTGAGGGGAGATCAGGCTCGCGCATCCGCTGACGGGGATGACGAGCGCGAGGGCGGCAAGTGCGAGAGCTGCGCGGTTGTGCCGTTTCATTGTGCTCCTTGAAGTGGCAATACAAGATCCGTCTGTATACTACCCGGTTTTTGACCAGCTGTAGAACCTTGTCTGTGAACTTCCCGAGGCGCTGACGCCAACCCGAGTTGCCGGGCTGACGACGTGACCGACGGTGACGAAGACGACAACCTGACCGGTGTTCTCTGCGCGTCCGCTGGGACGCCTGCGCCGCCTCGGCGAGATCCTGATGACTGCGGCCAAAAAGGCCGAGCCTAGCATGAGGAAACCCCATCCTGGGCGATTTCTGTGGCGCGCCTCATGGTAAACTGGGATTCCGCGAAAGGGGTTTGAAGAGAATATGAGTTTCCAGGTCGGCGACACTGTTGTCTATCCACATCACGGTGCAGCGACAATCCAAGAAATCAGGCAACGAACCATCAAAGGTGAGGAGAAACTGTATCTCAAGCTCCAGGTCGCCCATGGTGACCTCGTCATCGAGGTCCCCGCGGAGAACTGCGATCTCGTCGGCGTCCGTGACGTCGTCGGCGAAGAGGGTGTGGAGAAGGTCTTCAACGTCCTGCGGGCGGAATTCGTCGAGGAACCCACCAACTGGTCTCGCCGGTACAAGGCGAATCTTGAGAAGCTGCAGTCCGGTGACGTGATCAAGGTCGCCGAGGTCGTCCGTGACCTCTGGCGCCGCGAACAGGACCGCGGACTGTCGACCGGTGAGAAGCGCATGCTGTCGAAAGCACGCCAGATCCTCGTCTCCGAGCTCGCCCTCGCGGAGAAGAAAGAGGAGTCCGAAGCCGAAGCGCTCCTCGACGAAGTGCTCGCGTCCTGAGCACCTGCGTCATCGTCCCGGCCGCAGGGTCGGGCACGCGTTTGGGGCACACCGAGCCGAAGGCCTTCGTCCAGGTGGACGGCCGCACTCTGCTCGCGCACAGTCTTGACGCCATCATCACCTCGGGAGTCGCCACCACGATCGTGGTCGCGGCTCCCGAGGTGTTCGTGTCCCTGGCCGAGGCGGAGGTCGCCGAGGTGCGCCGACGGTTCGCCGGGGGTGCTGGGTCCGGAAAGGGCCGCGTCCCTCCGGAGGCCATCGAGATCATCGTCGTCCAGGGTGGCGCCGACCGTGTCGAGTCCGTCGAAGCGGCCCTCGCAGCTGCCGGGGACCCGGACACCGTCCTCGTCCACGATGCCGCCCGCGCGCTCACCCCGCCATCCGTGTTCGATCGGGTGACCGCCGCCGTGTCGTCCGGCGCCGAGGCGGTCGTGCCCGTCCTGCCGATGATCGACACCGTCCGCCGGGCCGAAGAGTCCCCGAGGTGGATCCCGCTGGACAATGACGCCGATGTCGAGCCGGTTCCACCTGGGGAGCAGCCGGACTCACCTGGGGAGCAGCCGGACTCACCTCGGGAGTATCCGGACACACCTCGGGAGCAGCCTGCCGATGTCGAGGTCCTCCGCGGCGACCTCGACCGGGGGAGTCTGCGCCGGGTCCAGACGCCGCAGGGCTTCGCCGCCGAGACGCTGCGCCGTGCGCATGCGAGCTACCGGGCGGAAGTCCGGACGCTGGGTGAGGCCGCCCGCGCGGCGACCGATGATGCGGGGCTCGTCGAGCGCCTCGGCGTCGATGTCGTTGCCGTGCCCGGCGACGAGGAATCGCTGAAGATCACGTACCCGCTCGACCTCGTCCTCGCCGAGCACATCGCCCGCGAGCGCGGTCGGTCGCATCCCGACTCGGTGTGAGCGCTCGGGCGTTCGCGCCGGCCGGCACCTATTCTGGAAGTCGACGACCGCCTCACCGAGCAGGCGACTGCCTCACCGATTAGGAGCCCCGCGATGACCATTCCCCGGACCGGAATCGGTGTCGATGTCCATGCGTTCGCCGACGACCCCGACCGTGAACTCTGGGTCGCGGGCCTCCTGTGGCCGGGTGAGCGTGGGCTCGACGGCCATTCGGACTCCGATGTCGCCGCGCACGCCTGCTGTGATGCGCTCTTCTCCGCTTCCGGCATCGGCGACCTCGGCGCGCACTTCGGCGTCGATCGCCCGGAATTCGCCGGGGCGTCCGGAGTGAGTCTCCTCGCCGAGGCGGGCCGACTCGTCCGCGCCGCCGGGTTCGAGATCGGCAACATCGCCGTCCAGGTCATCGGGAACCGTCCGAAGATCGGCAAGCGGCGCAGCGAGGCGCAGGAAGCGCTGTCCGCTGCGGCCGGGGCCGAGGTGTCCGTGTCGGGGACGACGACGGATGCGCTCGGGCTCACGGGCCGCGGCGAAGGCGTGGCCGCGATCGCGAATGCGCTGGTGTACCGGCCATGAGGATCCTCTTCCAAGGTGCGGGTGCCGTCGGCATCGCGGGTGCCGCACTGCTCGGTCGTCGGCACGAGACGGTCGTCGTCACCCGAACCCCGCTCGAGCGACCGCGGGCAGCCTACCCGCGGCGGGTGCGGTGGCTGGATGCGCCCACCGATTCGGACACCGATGAACCCGGCTGGAGTGTCACCGACGTCGCCGCGACGAGGCGGGTGACGATCACCGATTGGGCCGGCATCGACGATGCGGGAGGATTCCGGATCGCGTCGGCCGACGATGACCCGGTCGCCTCGGGACCCCTCGGGTCCGGAGTCTCGGTGGCGCGGGCCCGCGCCGCTGCGCAACACGGGAAGCGCACGCGCAGCCGTGTGCCGACGACGTGGGATCTCGTCGTCCTCACCACCCGGCCGGGTGATCTCGACGCGGCGGTCGCCTCGGCGATCAGGGCCGTCGCCCCGCGGTGGCTGGCGATCACAAGCCAGGTCGGCGGGGATGTCGGCGTCGCGAAGGGGCTCTTTCCCGGCGCCGAGGTCGTCGTGTTCTCCCCAGCGTTCCTCTCCGAACGACTCGCCCCCTCACCGGACATCGAGCCTGGTCATGAAGTGCGGTTCTGGTCACCGTTCGGGGCACCGGTCTTCCTCGCCGCCGGTCCGAAGCATCCGCTGCGTGCCCTGGCGCGTGAGCTCGGTCCGACTGTCGTCACCGTGCCGCTCGACCTCCTCATCTCCTCACCGACCCTCTTCATCCCGTACGTCGCGCAGCTGAGTGCCGGGGGAGGGGAGTGGGAGCGGCTGCTCGATCATCTGCGGCTGCCGAGCGATGCCGCCGCCGAGGCGGTCCGTGCCGTCACCGGGGTCCCGGTGCCGGTCGTGCCGGCGGTCGCTCGCGCGGTGCTCGAGGCCGCCGACCGGATTTCGCCGATCCCGATGCGCGAGTATGCCGGTCGCCATTTCGCCAGGCACGAGGGCCAGACGCTCGCGATGCTCGACGGGTGGATCAGCGCAGCCCGCGAACACGAGGCATTGAGCGCACTGGCCGCTGAGCTGCGGACGCACACCGGCGGGCGCTGAGAACTCAGCGTCCGCCGGGCAGAGGCCGCAGGGTCACTCCAGTCGAGTCGGGCGACGCCATCAGTCGTCGGCGTCGATGATGCGGCGCAGCGCGGCGAGGTGGGATCTGTAGGCGGCGAGGCCCGCCGGTGTCAGTGACAGCCACTGCCGCGAGCGGCCGAGCCGGACGATGCTCGTCTCGTCGACGTAGCCCGCGTCGATGAGCTGTGACAGGTGCTTGCTCAGCGCCGATTTGGAGATGTCGAGGCGAGACTGGATCTCGGCGAATTCGATGCCCTTCGCCTGCGACAGCATTGCGCAGATGCGCAAGCGGATCGGGGCGTGGATGAGCGGATTGAATTCGGCGTCAGGCACTGCGGTGTCCTTTGCGCTTCGGCCAGCGCTTCTCGGCTGCGTCGAGGAGGACCGGGAGGAGGCAGAGAACGCCGGCGATGATCGACCAGACGCCGGACACGGTGTTTCTGTCATTGCCGAGCAGTGCCGCCACCACGGATGTCCCGCCGACAAGCAGCATCGCAATGCAGGCAATGGTGAGGAGGACCTTCCACCGGATCCTGACGAACCGATACCCCTTCGGGTGCCACACATACCTCACGAGAAGAACGATCTGGATGATCATGGCAGTGGTGAGCGCGATGACCGCGCCGACGGTGATCGCTGAATCGGGTGGTGGTGCGAGGTTGGTCCAGGCGAAGCCGAAGCTCAGGGTTGCGCCGTACACGAGCAGCCACTTGGGGATGTGTCCGGAGGAGGTCTTCCTTTCCTCCCGGCGCGCAGCGAGGAGTGCTCGGCGCGCCTCTTCTCGGTCGTGGTCTGAGACCTGTTGTGTTTCCATAGAGGAAACTCTACCTCAATGTTTCCATGATGGAAACACAAGAGTCGGTCCCTGCACCGCACTGACTGCGCGGTGCAGGGACCGACTCGAGGACCACCTCGGCGAGGATGCCGACGGACGCCGATTCTGACGGCAGGGTTCGGGTCACACCTCGGCGGCGATGCCCTTCGCCCGGTTGCGGCGGGTCACGGCGATGCCGATGAGGTAGAGGGCGACGGTGAAGATGAGCGTGCCGATGATCTGGGTGCGGACCGATTCGACGGTGAGGCCGAGGATGATGATGACGGCGATGCCGGCCAGGGCCGCGTACGTCAGCCAGGGGAACAGCCACATCTTCAGCGGCAGCGGGGTGCCGGCGGCCTCGGCGCGGCGGCGGAGGATGAGCTGCGAGACGAGGGTGGCGACCCACGTGACGATGAGCGTCGAGCCGACGATCTGGAGGAGGATGCCGAGCACCTCGGCGGCCCAGAAGTAGTTGAGGGCGACGGCGATGAAGCCGAAGACAGACGTCGCGAGGACTGCGGCGACGGGCACGCCGCGCCGGTTCGTGCGGCCGAGGCCGGACGGCAGCATCGAGCGGCGGGCCATCGAGAACGACATCCGGGAGGCGCCGTAGATGTTCGCGTTCATCGACGACAGCAGCGCGATGACGATGACGGCGGCGAGGAGGGAGGCGATGAACGGCAGTCCCGCGGTGTCGAGGACGGCGACGAACGGCGAGTCGGCGAGGCGGGGGTCGGTCCAGTCGAGGACGAGGACGATGATCGCGACCGAGCCGATGTAGAGGAAGAGGATGCGCCAGACGATCGTCTTGATCGCCTTCGACACCGAGCGGCTGGGGTCGGAGGTCTCGGCGGCGGCGACCGCGACGATCTCGATGCCACCGAAGGCGAACGCGACGACGAGGAGTCCGGCGGCGACACCGGGGATGCCGGTGGGCATGAAGCCGTCGGCGAAGATCTCGGTCGGGGGAGCCGCCGGGGTCCAGCCGAGCAGGTAGGCGATGCCGAGGACGACGAAGAGGGCGACGAACGCGACCTTGATGAGGGAGAACCAGAACTCGAACTCACCGAAGCTGCCGGAGGTCGTGAGGTTGATCGCGGTGAAGACGATCATGATGATGAGCGCGAGCACCCACTGCGGAACCGATGGCAGGTAGCCGGCGACGATCTGCGCGGCGGCGGTCGCCTCGGCGGCGACGACGAGGCACAGCTGCACCCACCACAGGGCACCGACGGCGAACGCGGCGGCCGGGCCCATGGCCTTGCCGGCGTAGTGGGAGAACGCACCGGGGTTGGGATCGGCGGCGACGAGTTCGCCGAGCGCCCGCATGACGAAGATGACGATGAGGCCGGCGACGACGTAGGACACGAGGACCGCGGGCCCAGCGGCCTGGACTCCCGCCCCGGAGCCGACGAAGAGGCCGGCGCCGATCGCCGAGCCGAGGCTCATCATGACGAGGTGGCGGGGCCGCATTCCGGCCTTGAGGCCGGAGCCGTCGGGGGTGGACTGGGGGCTGGCTTTGGCGGAGTCGGCGGTCACTGGCGACTGCGAATGTGAATCAGGCACCAGAGCAGTCTAACGGGCGCAGGGTGATGCCCGTCTCACGGGGTGGGGTGCGACACGGTGATCCGTCGTTGTGGTGTAGGGGTGCAGGGCTCGGTCGTCGCGGGCTGCATGCGCGACTCGGTCGTCGCGGACGTCAGGTGGGGCTCAGTCGTCCTGGAGGTCAGGCGGGACTCAGTCGTCCTGGAGGTAGACGAGGCCGTTGCCGTCGGGGTCGGTGAACGAGAACATCGGCGGGACGCCCGGCCAGCGCAGCACCTCGTCGTTGTGGATCGTCACACCGGCGGCCGAGATGCGTTCGTGCGCCTCCTCGGCGTCGGGTGTCTCGAGGCGGATGGCGACGGGGATCTGACTGCCCTGCGGGATGAGGACGATCGCGATGTCCGACCCCGGTGGTGCCACCTCGACGATGCGGTTGCCGGGCATCGGCTCACCGTCGTAGGTCACCGAGCATCCGAGGACGTCGGTGTAGAAGCGGGTTGCCTCGTCGAGGTCGCTGACGGGGACGGAGACGCTGATGATTCTGCTCGTCTTGGCCATGAGACCAGTGTGGTCGACGCGCCGCGCGGTGTATAGGGGTGTGAGGGCGGGACTGCCCTGTGCGGGGTGGGCGTGCCGGAGGCTGAATGCCGAAGCGCCGCGACACCGGGTGAGCGGTGTCGCGGCGCCTCGGCAGCCGGGCGGAGTCTGCAGACACTGCGTCTTCAGGCGCTCCGGTGCAGGACCCTCAGTGCCCCCGCTTGATCCATTCTTCGAGGCTCGGCTTCTCCGCCTCGATCGACGTCGACTCGCCGTGGCCGGTGAGGACGATCGTCGGATCGGGCAGAGTGAAGAGCCGATCCCTGATCGACTCGATGATCGTCTCGAAACTCGAATGCGAGCGACCCGTCGCTCCGGGACCGCCGTTGAAGAGCGTGTCCCCGGAGAAGAGCACCGGCCCGACCGCAGACCCCGCCCCCGCCGAGGCGGGAACCGGCAGCCCGGTCTCGATGAAGAAGCTCGTCGATCCGGGGGAGTGACCCGGCGTGTGCAGTGCCCTGATCGTCACCCCGCCGACCCGCCACGTGTCGCCATCGGCGATCTGCCCCTCGGGACGGTAGCCCTCGTAGGTCATGTCCCAGAGCACGTAGTCATCCGGGTTGAGGTAGATCGTCGGATTGCCCACCCGGCTCGCGAAGTCACGGACGACGCCGACATGGTCGTCATGACCGTGCGTGAGGAGGATGGCCTTGACCTCTCTCGGTCCGACCGCCTCGGCGATGGCATCGACATCATGGGCGGGGTCGATGACGATGACCTCCGACTGATCCCCGACGATCCACACGTTGTTGTCGACATCCCAGGTCCCGCCGTCGAGCGAGAACGTCCCGGACGTCACGACATGATCGATCCCAGCCATCAGACCTCCACCACCGATCGCAGCACGGTTCCCTCTTCCATCTTCGCGAACGCCGCCTCGACGTCGCCGATGCCGATCCGCTCGGTGACGAACTTCTCGAGCGGCAGGCGCTTCTGCTCATAGAGGTCGACGAGCATCGGGAAGTCGCGTTCGGGCAGGCAGTCGCCGTACCACGAGGACTTGAGGCTGCCGCCGCGACCGAACACGTCGAGCAGCGGCACGGTCAGCTCCATCTCCGGGGTCGGCACGCCGACGAGGACGACGGTGCCGGCGAGATCGCGCCCGTAGAACGCCTGCCGCCACGTCTGCGGCCGACCGACCGCATCGATGACGACGTCGGCGCCGAAGCCGTTCGTCCGCTCCTGGATCGCGGCGACGACTTCGTCCTCGCTCATCCCCTTCGTGTTCACGGTCTCCGTGGCGCCGAGCTCCTTCGCCCACTCGAGCTTCCGGTCGTCGATGTCGAGGGCGATGATCGTGCCCGATCCGGCGAGGTAGGACCCGGCGATCGCCGCGCAGCCGACGCCGCCGCAGCCGATGACCGCGACCGACTTGCCGCGTGTGACCCCGCCGGTGTTGATCGCCGCGCCGATGCCGGCCATGACTCCGCAGCCGAGCAGACCGACGACCGCCGGATCCGACTCATCGACCTTCGTGCACTGGCCGGCGGCGACGAGCGTCTTCTCCGCGAACGACCCGATCCCCAGGGCCGGAGTGAGCTCGGTGCCGTCGGTGAGTGTCATCTTCTGTTCGGCGTTGTGTGTGTTGAAGCAGTACCACGGCTCCCCGCGCTTGCACGCGCGGCACTCGCCGCACACGGCGCGCCAGTTGAGGATGACGAAATCGCCGACCTCGACATTCGTCACCCCCTCGCCGATCTCCGAGACGACGCCGGCCGACTCGTGCCCGAGGAGGAACGGGAAGTCATCGCTGATCCCGCCCTCGCGGTAGTGGAGGTCCGTGTGGCAGACCCCGCACGACTGGACGTCGACGACGACCTCACCGGGGCCGGGATCGGGAATGACGATGTCGGTGAGCTCGACCGGTGCGCCCTTGCTGCGCGCGATGACGCCCTTGACAGTCTGTGGCATTGCGCCTCCTAGAGGTGATCGGTGCGCGACCGCGGCGGCTGCGCGCCGATGGGGTTCGTACGCTGTCCACCCTAACCACGTCACGCAGCCGCCGACCAGCGCGTCCGCATCGTGTGACGTCCGTCCGGCCTCCGTGGGATCAGGATGGACGGGACGTCCTCGCCGAGGTGGGGCGACGTCAGCGCGCATGCGCAGCGGGGCGCCTCCCGAGGATGGGAGACGCCCCGCTGGCGCTGATCAGGTGGTGATCAGTCGACGTCGGTGTCCGGATGCTTGCGCAGGTGCACGATCGCGGCGATGAGGCCGCCCCAGACCGTGACCATCGCGATGATCATCATGATGATGGCTGACGGTTCCATCAGTTCCCTCCTCGGGTGGTCTCATCGGCGGCATGCCGACCGGTGTGGTGGCCCTTCTGCTCCTCGGCGACGGAATCGGCGATCGCCGCGTCCGCCTCTTCGAGCGTCTTCCTCGGCCACTTGATGAGCGAGAGGACGATCGCGACGACGATGAGCAGCGCGATCATGCCCCAGCCGAAGACGCCGATGATGAGTGCAGGGTATTCCTCGTAGCCCTCGGTGGCATAGGTGATGATCTGGGTGATGAGCATGTACGCGAGCACCAGAGCGGTGACACCGCCGAGGATGATCATCCAGAACCAGCCCACCTTGAAGCTCGAGATCGCATTGAGGTGGTCGCGCAGCACGGGCAGCTTGCGGGCGAACCAGCCGACGACGATGAGGCCGACGACGGCTGCGCCGACGATGCCGATGTTGTTGGCGAAGGCATCCATCGTGTCGAGCACGTAGAGCGCGGTGACGGTCGACATGAGCAGGATCGAGATGATCGCCATGCCACCGCCGACGAGGAGGATCGAGGCCTTGTTGCCGATCCCGAACTTCTCACGCAGCGCCTGGATCGGCACCTGGACGATCGAGATGAGCGAGGTGAGGCCGGCGAAGACGAGGCACGCGAAGAACGCGAAGCCGAAGAGCCCGCCACCGGGCATCTCGGAGATCAGCGTCGGGAACGCGACGAACGCCAGCCCGATGCCGCTGGTCGCGACGTCCGAGACCTGCGAGCCCGACGCCGCGGCCATGAATCCGAGCGCGGCGAAGACGCCGATGCCGGCGAGGATCTCGAAGCCCGAGTTCGAGAACGCGACGACGAGGCCGGAGCCGGTGAGGTTCGTCTTCCGCCTGAGGTACGACGCGTACGTGATCATGATGCCGAACGCGATCGACAGTGAGAAGAAGATCTGCCCGTAGGCGGCGATCCACACCGTCGGGTCGGCGAGTGCCGAGAAGTCCGGGGTGAACAGCGCATTGAGTCCCTCGGCCGCACCGGGCAGGAACAGCGCGCGGATGACGAGCGCGAGGAAGAGGATGATGAGCAGCGGGATGAAGATCTTCGAGAAGCGGGCGATGCCTGCCTGAACGCCGCCGAGGAGCACAGCGAGGGTGATCACCCAGACGACGATGACGAGGATGAGGATCATCGGCACGAACTCGAACGAGACCCCCGGATCGCCCATCTGGAGGAAGCTGCCGAAGAAGTAGGTCTCCGCGTCATCGCCCCACGCCTGGTTGAGTGAGAAGAACATGTACGCGCCGGCCCAGCCGATGATCGCGGCGTAGTAGATGCCGATGACGACGGCCACACCGGTCTGGAACCAGCCGATCGGCTCTGCGACCTTCGTCGCCATGCGGAACGCCAGCGGCGCCGAGCCGCGGGAACGGTGACCCATCGCGTAGTCGAAGAAGAGCAGCGGGATGCCCGCCGTCAGCAGCGCGACGAGGTAAGGGATGATGAAGGCGCCGCCGCCGTTCTCATACGTGACATACGGGAAGCGCCAGATGTTGCCGAGGCCGACTGCCGATCCGATGGCCGCGAAGATGAACGCGCCGCGGGTGGCGAAGACCTCCCTCTGGGGTGTGGTGGTAGACATGATGACCTTTCGTAGTTCACCGCCAGGAGGCGTCGATGCCCCCTGATTGCGGATGATCGACCTCCAGCTTACTGGGAGTTGCTTGTGAGTGGTGGCGCACATCACGTGTCCCGGGTCACAATTCGGCACCGAATGGTCTCGGTTCGGGAGCGAGCCGCATCGGCGTCATCCCCGGTAGACTTGGGCGGGTGACTATCGCCTTGTACAACACCGCCACCCGCACGACCGAAGATCTCCGGCCCGTCACTGACGGCCATGTCGGGATCTATGCGTGTGGTGCCACGGTGCAGGGCGAACCGCACATCGGGCACCTGCGGTCCGCGTCGGTCTTCGACGTGCTCCGCCGCTGGCTGCTCTACCGCGGCTACGACGTCACCCTCATCCGCAACGTCACGGACATCGACGACAAGATCCTCTCGAAGTCCGTCGAGGAGGGACGGCCCTGGTTCGCCCACGCCTACCTCTACGAGCGCGCCTTCACCGCCGCCTACGACGCCCTCGACGTCCTCCCGCCGAGCTACGAACCGCGGGCGACCGGCCACATCACGGAGATGCACGAGCTCATCAGCCGCCTCATCGATGCCGGTCACGCCTACACCGCGCTCGACGACAGTGGCGACGTCTACTTCTCGACGACCTCGTGGCCCGACTACGGGGAGCTGACGAACCAGCGGCTGACGGACATGGAGCCGGCCGAGGACTCGGACATGCGCGGGAAGAAGGACCCCCGGGACTTCGCGCTGTGGAAGGCGCACAAGCCCGGCGAGCCCGAGACCGCGTCGTGGCCGTCCCCGTGGGGACGCGGCCGGCCGGGCTGGCACATCGAGTGCTCGGCGATGTCGACGAAGTACCTCGGGTCGCACTTCGACATCCACGGCGGCGGGCTCGACCTGCGCTTCCCGCACCACGAGAACGAACTCGCCCAGTCCCGCGCCGCCGGTGACGAGTTCGCGAACATCTGGATGCACTCGGGACTGCTCAACGTCGGCGGGGACAAGATGTCGAAGTCGCTCGGCAACTCCGTCTTCGCCTCCGACCTCTTCGCCCGCTTCAGCCCGCTCGCGGTGCGCTACTTCCTCACGAGCGCGAGCTACCGCTCCGTGCTCGAGTACTCACCCGAGGCGATGGAGCGCCAGGCCGCGTCGCTCGAGCGGCTCTCGAACTTCCTCGACCGGGCCCGGCAGGCGCTCGGGGACGAGGCGCCGCCGCTGCCGAACGTCGCAGCCTCCTACGCCGACCGCATCATCGACGTCCCCGTCGACTTCGCCGCCGCCCTCGACGACGACCTCGGCGTGCCCCGTGCGCTGTCTGTCGTCTTCGCCCGCGTCACCGAGGGCGCGAAGCTCCTCGACGCCGGCTCCGACAAGCCGGACCTGGCCCGGATCGTCGCCGAGGTGGAGCTCATGCTCGACATCCTCGGCGTCAATCCCAGCGCCGAGGTGTGGGGCAGTGCCGACGGCAGCGCACCGGCCGTGGCCGCCCTCGATGCACTCGTCGGCGACCTCGCGACCAAGCGGATCGCGGCGAAGGCGGAGAAGGACTACGCACAGGCCGACGCGATCCGCGATCAGCTCGCCGCCGCCGGTGTCGCGATCGAGGACACGACCGACGGTTACCGTTACCATCTCAAGAACAGCTGAGACCGCGGACGCGCCCGGGCAGACCCGGGCACCGCACCCAGCACCGACGAACCAAGAGGACTGACATGGCTTCCAACCCACGCTCCGGCGGGTCGAAGAAGAAGGGCCCGCCCAAGGGATCCGGCGGCAAGCACCGCCGCAGCCTGCAGGGCAAGGGGCCCACGCCCAAGGCCGAGGACCGCGTCTACCACAAGGCGCACAAGGCCGCGCAGGCGAAGCGGGCCGCCAACGCCTCGGCGCAGGCGAAGCGGAAGAAGAAGGAGCTCGGGCCGAACATGGTCGCCGGGCGCAACTCCGTCGTCGAAGCCCTCCGTGAGGAGGTGCCGGCGACCGCGCTCTACGTGGCCAGCCGCATCGACTCCGACGACCGGGTCAAGGAGGCGATCAAGCTCGCCTCGGCCCGCGGCATCTCGATGCTCGAGGCCAGCCGGTCCGACCTCGATCGGCTCACCGACGATGCGATCCACCAGGGCATCGCCCTGCAGATCCCCCCGTATGACTACGCCGATCCCCGAGATCTCCTCGAGTTCGCCGCCGATCGGGGCGAGGCTCCGCTCATCGTCGCCCTCGACGGCATCACGGATCCGCGCAACCTCGGCGCGATCGTCCGCTCTGTCGCGGCCTTCGGCGGGCACGGGGTAATCATCCCCGAACGCCGCGCGGCATCGATGACCGCGGCGGCCTGGAAGACCTCGGCCGGGGCCGCCTCGCGGATCAAGGTCGCGCAGGTCGTCAACCTCGCCCGTGCGATCGACGAGCTGAAGAAGCAGGGCGTCTTCGTCGTCGGCCTCGACATGGACGGCGACGTCGACCTGCCCGAGCTCACCTTCAGCAACGACCCGCTGTGCATCGTCGTCGGCTCCGAGGGCAAGGGGCTCTCCCGCCTCATCGCCGACAAGTGCGACCAGATCGTCTCGATCCCGATCGCCGCGACGACCGAATCGCTCAACGCCGGCATCGCCGCAGCCGTGAGTCTCTACGAGGTCGCCCGCGCCCGTCGGGGGTGAGCGGTTTCAGTCACCGGTCCGGGCGCTGAGCGCCTCAGGCGTTGAGGCTCGTGCGGTAGTCCTGCTCGCTCATCGCACCGACGCGGGAGTGGCGGCGGCTGTAGCCGAAGTAGATGAGCGCCCCGACGAGCATCCAGATGCCGAAGACCGCCCAGGTCACGCCGCCGAGGTTGAGCATGAGGAACGCACACGCGAGCGCGCCGAGCACGGGGATCGTGTACCCCAGCGGCGCTTTGAAGGTCCTCTCGAGCTCCGGCTTCGTCGCGCGCAGGTAGATGACGGCGACGTTGACGAGGCAGAACGCGAAGAGCGTGCCGATGCTCGTGGCGTTCGCGAGCTCGCCGAGCGGGATGAGCGCCGCGGTGATCGCGACGAGGGTGCCGGTGACGAGCGTGCCGACGAGCGGGGTGCCGGTGCGCGGGGAGACGACACCGAAGAGGCGCGGGACCATGCCGTCGCGCGACATCGTCAGCAGGATGCGCGACTGTCCGTAGAGGACGGTGATGACGACGGAGAAGATCGCGAGCACCGAGGAGGCGGCGAAGAGGAAGACCGCGAAGTTCGACTGGGTGATCTCGTGGACGATCTGGACGAGCGGCGCCGTCGACGTCTCGAACCACTCCCACTCGCGGGCACCGATCGCGGTGACGGCGACGAGGACGTACATCGTCGTGACGATGACCATCGAGAGGATGATCGCCCGCGGCAGATCCCGCTTCGGGTTCTTCGCCTCCTCACCGGCGGTCGAGGCGGCGTCGAAGCCGATGTAGGAGAAGAAGACGACCGAGGCCGCCGCCGTGACTCCGGCCGCGCCCATCGGCAGCAGCGGTTCGAAGTTGCCGGCCTGGAACGCGGTGAACGCGACGATCGAGAAGAAGACGAGGATGCCGATCTTGACGAACACGATGATCGTGTTGACGATGCCGGACTCCTTCGCCCCGCGCATGAGCAGGATCGTGGCAAGGGCGACGACGATGAGGGCGGAGAGGTTGATGACCCCGCCGGGCTGTTCGGGGCCCGAGGCGAGCGCCGGGGGCAGCTCGAGTCCGAAGATCCGCAGCGTCTCGTTGACGTAGTCGGCCGCGCCGACGGCGACCGCGGCGACGGAGACGGCGTATTCGAGGACGAGGCACCATCCGCAGACCCAGGCCACGCCCTCACCGAGGGTCGCGTACGTGTACGAGTAGCTCGACCCCGAGACGGGCACCATGCCCGCCATCTCCGCATAGCTGACGGCCGAGAGCAGGGCCGTGACGCCGGCGAGGATGAACGCGATCCACACTCCGGGTCCGGCGATCGGCACGGCCTCGCCGAGGATGACGAGGATGCCGGTGCCGAGCGTCGCGCCGACGCTGATCATCGTCAGCTGGAAGACACCGAAGGTGCGCCGCAGCTCCTTCGAGTTCGCATCCTCGGTGTCCTTGATCATGCTCGTGATCGACTTGCGTCGTCCCAATTGGCGGACGATTCCTGTGCCCTGCCCCGACGGTGGGGCAGGCGTGTGCTGCGGAGAACTCATTGAGCCATTGTCACATGTCGTTCACAGGCCGCTGACACCGAGGTTTGACCGTGATCAGGGTGAACCGCCTCACACCTGGGACGACGCCCGCAGTGACCGTGCACGATGAGGTTCAGATCACATTCGCCGAGGCGGCTGGGCCGATCCGCTCATGCGGGACGGTGGTTCGTGGAGAGTGATGCAGCGGGTCGTCCTGGGGTGCTCGCCCACGGTGGCGATGTGGGCAGAGACAGGCAGGGTGGCTGTGCGGGGGTGATCGTGCAGGCCGCTCACACGTCGGGGGTGAACCGACCGTCGTGGGCCATCCACCCGCCGTCGACGAGCTGGGAGGTGCCGGTGACGTACGAGGACGCGTCGGAGGCGAGGAAGAGGACCGGCCCGGCGATCTCGTGGAGGCGTCCCCACCGGCCCAGTGCCGTCTTGTCGGCGTAGGCCTCCCACCACGCCTCGTCGGCTTTGATCTGCTGGGTCAGGGGAGTGTCGAAGGGGCCGGGGAGGATCGCATTGACCCGCACGCCGTCGGGCCCGAGCTCGCTCGCGAGGGTCTTCGTCAGTTGGACGACCCCGGCCTTCGCCGCCGCGTAGAGGCCCTGGCCCGGTTCGACGGTGAGCGCCCTGAACGACGCGTAGGTGACGATCGACCCGCGTCCGCGCTGCGCCATCTGCGCACCGAACCCGCGCATCAGCCGGTACGTGCCCTTGAGGTTGATGTCGATGACCCGATCGAACTCGTCGTCGGTCGTCGCCGTCAGGCGTTTGCGGACGTTGGCCCCGGGGGTGATGACGAGGATCTCGGCGTCGGGGTGAGCGGTGAGGAGGGCGTCGACGGAGACCGGGTCGGTGATGTCGACGACGGCCGCCTCGGCGCTGCCGCCCGCACCGTCATGTCGGCCCATGCCGGTGCGCTCGGTGATGAGGCGGACCGTCTCGGCGGCGCCCTCGGGGCTGAGGTCGGCGGCGATGACGCGGGCGCCGGCGTCGGCGAGGCCGAGAGCGCTCGCCTGCCCGAGCCCGGACCCGGCGCCGACGACGACGGCGGTGCGCCCGCCGAGGTCGAACAGGGAGGGGATCGACGGGTTGGCCGCGTTCGTCGGCATGGTGGGGTCCGGGGTCATCGGAGGTCCTTTCCGTCCGGCATCGTCGCCGGTCAGGGTGCGGTGGTGCGCGCCCGCGAACGCGTGGTGCCTGCCTGCGGGTGCCGTTGCGCTCACCCTAGTTCACCTCACCGAGGTTCGCCCTGCTGTCCGCGTCACTGCCGCCGCGTCCGCGGGGCACCTCACCGCGGCGGGGGCTGGACGTACCGGGATTCGTCGGGCAGCTTCGCGAGATCGTCCATGATGAAGTACGCGATCGCCTCCCGCAGCGGGATGTCGCGCTGCCGGGCGTGGGCCATGACCCGCCGGTGCTCGGCGAACTCGTAGAAGATCTGCCCGGGTTCGAGCTTGTTCATCAGGCTCTCGGGGATCGCCCCGAAGAGCGGCTTGTAGACCTCGTCGAGCCAGATCCGCGCGGCCTCCTCCTCGCTCAGCTCCGCAGGGTGCTCACCCGAACCGTGCGCACCCCCGGTGAACCCGGGAGCCGTCCGGTACGAGTCGAGGTCGTTGAGCATCGCCCGCGCCTGGTTCTCGTTCGCCCCGATCCCCGTCAGCCGCAGCAGGCGCCGCGAATGGTGGTTGGGTTCGACGACCTTCGGTTCGACGAGGAGGCTGACCCCGTCGAGGTCCGTCGTCACCGTGAGCTCGCCGAGGTCGAACCCGAGATCGTTGAGCCGGCGGATCCGCTCGTCGATGCGCCACCGTTCGTTGACGGAGAACTCCTCGACGCGGGTGAGTTCGGCCCACAGGCCGTTGTACGCCTCGTAGAGGCGGTCACCGGCGGCGAGGGGATCGACCGAGGCCTCGATGAGCCCGGCGGCCTGGAGGTCGAGGAAGTCCCCGGCGATGTTCGTCCTAGCGATCCGCAGATCCATCTCCCGCTGCCCGTCGGAGAGGCGGTCGTGGAGTTCTCCGGTCTCGGCATCGACGACGTACGCGGCATAGGCATCGGCATCCCGGCGGAAGAGCGTGTTCGACAGGGAGACATCGCCCCAGTAGAACCCGACGAGGTGGAGCCGGGCGAGCAGTACGGCGAGCGCGTCGACGAGGCGACCGGCCGTGTCCTCGGCCAGCGACCGGGAGAACAGCGCCCGGTACGGCAGGGAGAAGTCGAGGTGCGAGGTGACGAGCGCCCCGGGCAGGGACTCGCCGTCGGGGGTGCGGCGGCCGGTGATGTAGGCCCGCGGTTCGACGCTGGGCACGTCGAGGTTCTCGAGCACGCCGAGGATGTCGAACTCGCGCAGCGCCTGTCGGTCCTCGGTCTCCTTGATCGCGAGCACCTCGGCGCCGTTCTCGATGAACCGGACGATGTGCCGGGAGATGCCGCGCGGGATCCCGCCGATGATGTCGGCCGGCCAGTCTTCGAGCGGGAGCTCCCAGGGCAGGCCGGCCAGCGCCGCCTGGTCGGTCGGGTCGATGGCGTGGATGAGCGGGCCGGTCTCGGTCGGGGGAGCGGCCGGTGCGGGCGGGGAGCCGGCCACGGCTCAGACCTCCGGGTCGGCAGCCGAGGCGACGAGCGCCTCGGCGACTTCCGGCTTCTCCACGCCGATGAGCCGACCGCGGTCGAGGAAGGCGATGCGGTCGCCGAGGACCTTCGCGTCCTCGAGGTTCGACGTCGCGTAGAGCGTCGTCAGCCCGAAGTCCTGCTGGAGGTCCTTGATGAGGCGGATCGTGTCGGCCTGGTGCTCGGGTACGAGGTTGACGACGGGTTCGTCCATGATGAGGACCTTCGGCTGGCGCACGACCGCGCGGGCCAGGGCGATCGTCTGCCGCTGGAGCGGGGAGAGATCACCGGGAACGGCGTCGAGGAGGTCGCGCAGCCCGATCGTCGCGGCCACGGATTCGACGCGGGCGGCGATCTCCTCGGCGGGCAGGCCGTCGACGCGGAGAGCGAACCCGAGGTTGTCGCGCACGCTCATGTGCGGGTAGAGGGCGTAGGACTCGAGCGCCAGCGTGACATCGCGGTCGTTGACCGCCGCGTGCGTGACATCGACGCCGTCGATGAGGATCGTGCCCGATTTCGGCGCCTCGAGTCCGTGGAGCATCCGCAGGATCGTCGACTTGCCCGACCCGGACGGGCCGTAGAGGACGAGGAACTCGCCGTCGTCGATGAAGAGATTGAACGGATGGACCGAGGGCGACACGGTGTTCTCATACACATGGCTGAGACCGTTCAACGACACTGTTGACATGCCAACTCCTTCTCCATCGATCGTGAGCAGATGATCGCCGGTACCCCGGCGGAGTTGCCCAACACCCCTCATCCTATGCGGTGCGCGCAGGGCGACGATAGGAAATTCGACACGGCGTAGAGTGATTCTCAGCACTGTGACAGGCCCCGCCCTCCCGCCTGAGGACGGGCTGAACGCGACCAGGTGCCTTGCCGCAAGTCAGGTGTCCTGCCGGGGAATCAGACGGACGGCCGTGCGATGAGGGTTGGTCCCCGCGCCGAGGTGGGGCCCGGGTGTCCCAGCCACCGTCTCTCGGGTGCGGGGCGGGGCACCCCCTGCACGGATCCGGGCACGTCTCCCGTGACGGTCGGCAGAGCCGTGACCGCGCAGTTCCCGGTGGGCGGGCCACTGACCGTACACTCGCGGTATGAGGGTCACGCTGGAGGAGGTCGCCGCCCGGGCGGGAGTGTCGCTGGCGACGGTCTCACGGGTCATCGGGCGCCGCGGCACCGTCTCAGCGACGACGCGCACCGCCGTCCTCGAGGCGATGGACGCCCTCGGCTACACCCGTTCGACGCTGCTGCCCGAGGCGCCGCGGCGGCTCGTGGCCGTCGGCGCGCCCGGCAACCCCGAGTACTGGCAGACCCAGGTGTGCACCCGAGTCGCCACCGCCCTGCAGGACCGGGGCCTGCTCATCACCCGGCCGCCGGTGGAGACAGAGTCGGCCCCGCTCGACCTCGCGATCGCCGCCGGTGCCGTCGCCCTCGTCACCCCGACACTGACCTCACTGGAGACGACGGTCCCCTGCATCCGCGTCGACGAGCAGTCGGCCGGCGGTGGGGAGAACGCGAGCGGCGACATCATCGCCGCCCGCCTCGACCTCGGCGGGGGAATGACGACCGCGTTCGAGCATCTGCGGGCGATCGGCCACCGCCGCATCGGACTGATCTGCAACGACACCGGCGAACTCGCCGCGCAGCTGATCAAGCGGTTCCTTGCCGAACATCCCGCCCGCTCCTTCGGTCTGCCGCTCGAGGACTGGATCGCCCCGGTGCCGAAGTCGTTCTCGGGCGGGTCGCGGGCGGTCCTCGAACTCAAGGATGCGACGTGCACGGCCGTCATCGTCCAATCGGCCCTCCAACTCCACGGGGCGCTCCACGGGCTGCGCAACCGGCACCTCCAGGTGCCGCGCGACATGTCGCTCGTCGGCTTCGGGGACTCCCCGACGATGAAGTTCACCGGCCCACCGGCCACCGTGCTCGGCATCGACGTCGACGGTCTCTCCACCGCCCTCATCGACGCCACCCTGAGCACGCTCAAGCTCACCGATGCGCCGCTGCCGTCGGTGCCTCCCGTCTTCCGTCCCCGCCTCCTGGCGAGGGGCTCGACCGCGGCGGCCCGACAGTGAGCGCCGGTCAGTCCCGGCAAGTCCGCCTCGCCGACATCGCCGACCTCGCCGGAGTCTCGAAGGCCACGGTCTCCCGGGCCCTGCGCGACCCGCAGGCCGTCTCCGGGTCCTCCCTGGCCGCGGTGCGCCAGGCGCTCGCGGTCCTCGGCGTCGAGGTCCCGGCGGCCGAGTCCGCCGCGGTGCCCCTCATCGCGCTCGTGCGTCCCGCCGCCCCGGCCGGCAACGTCGACCCGTACACGCATCTCTTCGAGATCCTCACCAATCGGATGTTCGCCCAGGGCATCGCCGTCGTCCACGTCGAAGCCGAGGCCGAGCGCCTCGACCAGCTCACCGAATCCCTGCTCGGACCGCGCCCCGACGACTCCGGGCCGGAGGCTGCGCAGACCTCCGGGTCGGCGGCGAACGGCGCCGCGCAGGCGGCGGGCCCGCAGATCGCCGGGGCGATCGTCCTCGGCGGGGGCGCGGCCGGAGCGCTCGCGGCCCGCCTCTCCACGCGGGGACTGCCGCTCATCCGCGTCTCGAACGCCCGCCACGGCGACGGACTCTCACGGATCATCCTCGACGCCACCGACGGCATCGCCACCGCCGTCCAGCATCTCGTCCACCTCGGACATCGGCGGATCGGGCTCGCGGTGCTCCGAGACACCGCGGCGGCCGCGCGCATCGCGGGATTCCGGAAGTCGATGGCCGCGGTCCTCCACATCCCCGCGACCCGCGACCAGGCACCCGTCGTCGAAGCCGCAGGCGGGCCGATGGCCGGAGTGGCCGCCGCCGAGGAGCTCCTCGACATCGGCTGCACCGCCGTCATCGCGTGTGCCCCGTCCCTGTCGTTCGGCATCCTCGAGGCGGCCGCGCGGGCCCGACTCGATGTGCCTCGCGACCTCTCCCTGCTCACGGTCGGCGACATGCCCGATGCCGACGTCATCGCCCCGCCCCTGTCCCAGGTCAGCTACGACTGGGAGACGGTCGCGGCGTCAGCCCTCGACGAGGTGCTCGCGATGATCGCGAATCCCGGCACTGCGGCGCGGGTCGACTACTCGGTCACTCCTGATCTCGTCCTGCGGGCGAGTGCGGTTCCCCCGCAGCGGCGGTGAACCCGCGCCGCTGCTCGGCGAGCCGGGTGAGCAGCGCGGCGACGGCGTCGGGATCGGCGACGCGGAACTCGGCCTGCGTCGGCGCCTCCCCGACCTTGATGCCCACCCCGGTGAGCTCGTCGTCCATGTCGGCGAGTTCCGCGAAGGCGTCCTCGTCGGTGATGTCGTCACCGAGGTAGAGCGCGGCCGTCGGGTCGACGGCGCCGACGAGGGCGCGGATGCCGGTGCCCTTCGTCGCCTGGCTCACGGCGAGTTCGGTGATGTCGTGGCCTTCGATGACGCGGATGCCCCCGTGCTCGGACTGGACGGACACGACGTGCTTGCGCAGCTCCTTCGCCAGCCCCGGCGCCATGCCCCGGGTGTGGACGGTCCGCGAGTACGGCTTGTACTCGATGCGCAGGTCGAAGCCGTCGCGGTCGCTGACCCGGGCGAGCTCGGTGAGGTGGTCATCGATCGCGGCGAGCAGAGCGGTCTCGTCGCTGGTCAGAGCGCTCGCCTCCGCGGCCCGCTGCTCAGCCGCCGCCTCGTCGTCGCTGTCCTCGGCATTGGCGATGCTCACCTCGGCGGCGGACGTCTCCGCCGGAGTCGCGCCCGCCTCGTCGGAGGAGTCGTCACCGCCGTCGCCGAGGTCGATCTCCGCTCCGTGGGAGCCGACGATCATCGTCTCCGGCGGGGGAGAGGCGAGCCTGCGCAGCGTCTCGACGTCACGACCGGAGACGAGGGCGAGCTGGGTGCGCGGCAGTCCGGCGAGCTCGGCGATCGCCGCCGCCGAGGCGGGCACCACCCGGCTCCGGGACGGATCGTCCTGCAGGGGGGCGAGCACCCCGTCGAAGTCGAGGGCGACGAGGAGGACGTCCGCCTCGGCGAGCGGGCGCAGATCGATCTCGCCGGGATCGACGAGCGGGGGCACGAGTGGATCGGAAACGGCAGGCGGCATCGAGGTCGAGTCCGAGGTCACGGGGTCTCCTAAGTCGCGGAACGGGATTCAGGGGCGGGCGGCTGCGGTTCGGCGCTCGACGCCGGCGCGGCGGGACGGGCCGGCGATGCCGGCGACGTCGAGGCCGAGGCCGCCGACGTCGATGCCGGTGGGGCCGCCGCGGGGGCCGGGGTCACCGGCACCGCCTCGGGGGCTGGCGGTTGGGCCGCGGGGCGCCCGGCGGCCGCCGGACGGTCCGGGACGACGGCCTCGGGGTTGGCACGGATGGCTTCGAGCTCTCCGAGGAACCGCTTCGACCAGGCGGTCACGGTGTCGGTCTTGACCTTCTTGCGCATCTGCCGCATCCGCCGGGCCCGGGCCTTCGGGTCCATCGTGACGGCCTCCATGATGCCGGCCTTGAGGTTGCCGATGTCATGCGGGTTGACGAGGACGGCGCCGGCGAGCTGCTCGGCGGCGCCGGCGAACTCCGAGAGGACGAGCGCGCCGTCGTCGTCGAGGCGGCACGCGACGTACTCCTTGGCCACGAGGTTCATGCCGTCGCGCAGGGCGGTGACGAGCATGACGTCGGCGGCGATGAAGAACGCCGTCATCTCATCGCGCGGATAGGAATGGTGGAGGTAGTGGACGGCGATCGTGCCGATGTCGGCCTGTTCGCCGTTGATCCGGCCGACGGCGAGTTCGACGTCGTGACGGATGAGCTTGTACTGCTCGAGGCGCTCCCTCGACGGCGTGGCGATCTGGATGAGGACGACGTCCTCGACGTTGAGCCGGCCTTCGGCGAGCAGCTCCCCGTAGGCCTTGAGGCGGTGCCGGATGCCCTTCGTGTAGTCCATCCGGTCGACGCCGAGCATGATGACCTTCGGGTTGCCGACCTCCTCCCGGATCTGGGCGGCGCGCTCGATGATCGCCGGATCCCGCGCGAGCTCCTCGAGGTAGGGGGTGTCGATCGAGATGGGGAACGCCTCGGCGCGCACGAGATGCGCGGGCAGTTCGTCACCGGCGGGGACGGTGACCGTCGATCCCTTCGTCTGGAAGCCGAGGCGACCGCGCACCGCGCGTCGGAAGTTCGCGGCATCCGCGGGCCGCTGGAAGCCGATGAGGTCGGCGCCGAGGAGGCCGCGAAGGATCTCATCGCGCCACGGCAGCTGCGCGAAGAGCTCGAACGGCGGGAACGGGATGTGGTTGAAGAAGCCGATCTCCAGATCCGGGCGCATCCGGCGCACGAGCTGCGGGACGAGCTGGAGCTGGTAGTCGTGGACCCACACGGTCGCGGACTCCGCCGCCACCTCCGCGACCTTGGCCGCGAAGCGCTCATTGACCCGCACATACGCATCCCACCATGTCCGGTGGTACTCCGGTGGGGCGATGACGTCGTGGTAGAGGGGCCACAGGGTGGCGTTGGAAAACCCTTCGTAGTACCTGAGGACATCCTCATTTGTCAGCGTCACGGGGATGAGGTGCATGCCGTCGATCTCGAAGGGCTCGAACTCGACGTCGGGCACACCGGTCCAGCCGATCCACGCCCCCTCCTGCGCCTTCATCACCGGAGCCACCGCAGTGACCAAACCTCCTGGTGAAGTGCGCCATTCCCGGTCCGGGTCGCTGGCGTCGCGGTCGACGGGAAGCCTGTTGGCCACGACGACGAAATCGCTGTCGCCGTACGTGTCCGCAGTCGCGTTCTCAGTGGCGTCGACGGTGCTCATCTGCGCCTCCTCATGTGTCGTTGCTTGGAACGAACTCTACTCGCTCGACTACCCTTGAGACCGTGATGGTTCAGGATCTGGGAGGCTACCGCCTCATCGAGGAGCTCGGCTCGGGCGGCATGGGTGTCGTCTACCTCGGTGTCGACGGCGGCAACAATCCTGTGGCCGTCAAAGTCCTCCATCCGCACATCGCCAGTGACGAGACCGCGCGCAAACGGCTGGCCCGGGAGGTGCGCACGCTGCGGCGGATTCGCCACCCCCGCATCGCCGAGGTGCTCGACGCCGAGCTCGACTCCGCGCAGCCGTTCATCATCACCGAATTCGTCGACGGTCAGACCCTGTCCGACGACGTCCGGGAGAACGGTCCCTTCGCCGAGGACGAGCTCGTTCACTTCGGCCATGCCCTGCTCGACGCTCTCGGCGCCGTCCACGACTCCGGTGTCATCCACCGTGACCTCAAACCCGCGAACGTCATGATCATGGACGGCGAGCCGATGGTCATCGACTTCGGCATCGCCCAGGTCGCCGACGAGGTGCGGGTGACGGCCACCGGACTCGTCATGGGCACCCCCGGCTACCTGTCCCCGGAGATCGCCGACGGCAAGGCCTCGAGCGAGAAGACCGACTGGTGGGGGTGGGCGGCGACGATGGCGTTCGCGGCGACCGGACGCAACCCGTACGGTGCCGGACCCCTCGAGGCGGTGCTCGGCCGCGTCGCGATGGGCAAGTTCGACCTCGACGACACTCCTCCCAACTTCGTTCCCCTCCTCAAGGCGTGCCTCGATCCGAAGCCGGAGCGGCGCCCGAGCGGTCAGATGATCCTCGATGCGCTCGTCGACATCGAGTCGGGCAGGCCCCCGCAGCTCGGATCGGGGTCCGGTCAGGGCTCCGTGCAGCGCACCGCGGTCATGCCGGCCGTCGAGGACACCGCTGAGGGACGCGGGTCGCTGCGCGGCGGGTACCCCGGCGGGGCTGCTGCGGCTGCTGGCGGAGCGGCTGTCGGTGGAGCGGCGCTCGGCGGGGCGGCTGCAGGCGCGATGGGCTCCGGCGGTGCCGGCAACCCGCCGACGCGGGTCGCCGATCCTGCCGCCTTCGCCCAGGGCGGCGGTCCGGGACCGGCCGGCCAAGCGTTTGCGGGCCAGGGACGCGTCCCCGGTCAGGGGCAGCTGGGTCAGGGGCAGTACAACCAGGGACAGGTCAGCCAAGGGCAGCCCGGCCAGGGCCAGCTCAGCCAGGGCCAGCTCAGGCAGGGCCAGATCGGTCAGGGCCAGGTCAGCCAAGGGCACCCCGGTCAGATGCCAGGGCAGATGCGCGGGCCGCTGTCCTCCCCGCAGGGACAACCGCAGATGCGACAGCGGTTCGATCAGCCTCCCGGGCAGTACCCCGGTCAGGGCGCCGGCGGCCACGGTGGTGCGATGCGCCAGGCGACCGCCGGGCCGATCCACAATCCCAACGGCGCGATCCAGGTCGGCCCCGGCTCGCAGATGGCCGGCGCCGACATCGGCGGCAGCCGGCAGGGCGCGGGCCACGGCGGCACCGCGCCGGCGGGTGGACCCTCCGGCGACTGGTCCGGCGGCCCGGACAATCCGCCGTGGGCGCCGATGACGTACCGCTCTGTGCGCACGGGCGGCTGGGTCGTCTTCGCCCTCATCGTCTTCGCCGTCGCCATCACTCCGCTCAGCCCGCTCGTCATCACGGCCTTCGCCTTCGCCTGGTCGGTGCTCGCCCGCACCGCGACACGGCTGGACCGAAAGGTCCAGAAGTACCGGTACGAACGCGGCGAGGACGGCGGGGGCACGCTCCGGTCGGTCGCCTCGGCGCCGGGAGCCCTGCTGGCCTCCGTGCTCACGTCCGTTGCGACGTTCCTGCTGCCGGCGGTCGCCGGCATCGCGATGCTCGTCCTCACCCGACTCGACGTCGCCGGCATCGTACCCGGCGACCTCTCCGAGCAGTGGTCGGTGTGGGCGGCGGCCGCGGCCGGGGCGCTAGTGCTGTGGATCGGTCCGGGCGCGGCGAGCCTGCGCTACGGTTCGCGCCTTCTCGTCAGCGGTGCCACCCGCAGCGGGCTGGGCCGCCTTATCGCCCTGGGAGTCATCGTCGTGCTCACCGTGCTCGCGATCATGGTCATCACCTCGGGGGCGGCGATGAACTGGTGGCCGCTGCCGGTCAGCCCCTTCACCTACCTGCCCGGTCCTGTGTGAGCGCGGGATGACCAGGGTGCAGGCACCGCGGATGCGGCGACGCTCCCGCGCCACGCCCACCGGCATGACCGCTGATGGGCCCTGTCAGGGAGGCTTGCCGCCTCGGCGAATGAGGTGATTGAACCTTGAATTTCACTGGGAGCCGCGCCACAGACGGTTTCGGTACAGTGGGGGCGTCGAGGGAATGGACCGCTCGACGGGTCCTTGAGTCGGCGCACCGACGGGGACCGGCCCCAGTCGGACGATCGACAACGTGAGGAACCATGGCGAAAGACAACTCCGCTGAGCAGAGGCGGAACAAGGCACGCGAGAACGCCCGCCAGATCGCAGCAGCTCAGGCGAAGAAGGAGAAGACCGCCAAGACGATCCTCTACTCAGGGATCGGCGTGGTCGTCGTCGCCGTGGCCGTCGTCGTCACGCTGCTCATCGTGCAGCAGGCGCAGCCGGCCGTGACTCCCTCGAACTACGTCGCCGGAGGCGTCAACGTCGCCAGGGACAACACGGTTGTCCAGCCGATGAACATGCCGGAGGGCGAGGAATCGAGCCTGCCGACCCCCGCCGAGGCGGGCGTCAAGGAGAACGCGGCCACCGTGACCGCGTACATCGACTTCCAGTGCCCGGCGTGCAAGGCGTTCGAGGACACGAACACCGAGATGCTCATGAACCTCGTCAACGAGGGCTCGATCGTGCTCGAGTACAAGCCGATCGCGATCCTCGACCGCTTCTCCAACGGCAACGAGTACTCGACCCGCGCGGCGAACATCGCCGCCTGCGTCGTCGACGCGCAGCCGGAGAAGACCGCGGACTTCTTCGCCGCGATGTTCGCCCAGCAGCCCCAGGAGGGCACGAGCGGCCGCACCGACGAAGAGCTCCTCCAGGTCGCCACCGATGCCGGCGTCGACACGAACGCGCCGCTCCAGACCGACCCGGAGCAGACGATCGCGAGCTGCGTGACGGATCAGACCTTCGCGAAGTACGTCGCCAACACCACACAGGAGACCCTCGACTCGGGAGTCGACGCGACGCCGACCGTGCTCATCAACGGTCAGCCGACCCAGCAGACCGGCGACGCCCAGGCGCTCGCCGTCGAGATCCTCCAGGCCACCGGCGAAGTCCAGAACTGACCCGATCGCTACTGACCCGGCCGTCCGCGGGGCTGTACCTCCGCGGGGACTGAGTCTTTCGAGACAACCGGACCGCACGGCCGGTCGCACCCGGGCATTCGCCCCGGTGCGGCCGGCCGTTCGTCTGCGGTCTCGTCGGCCCGGCACCCCGTCCGGATCGCGAGGCTCAGCGGGCGTGGTCCCCGTCTGCGGTCAGAGAACCGAGCGGGAGACGGCGCATCGGGAGAACCCCCTCGGTGAACCGACCGCAAACCGCCTGCGTGGGCTGACGGCTTTGTCGCCCATGGCCCGGATGCACTACTATCGTGGAGGCGCAACCGCCTCCTTAGCTCAGTTGGTAGAGCACCGCTCTTGTAAAGCGAAGGTCGTCAGTTCGAGTCTGACAGGGGGCTCACTCGTCAGGGGCGGCACTCGAGGAACCGAGTGCCGCCCCTGTGCGTTCTCCGCACCGGTTCCAGGTGCGCGACGACAGCTGTCCCGTGCCTGCCATGATTGCGCGAGGGGCCCTCACCCGCCCGCCGAGGTGCGCGCGGCGCGGCGGTCGTCCCGGCTCGCCCGTCGCTTGCGGCCATCGGCGCGACCGGGCAGCCCGATCCGCTTGGCCCACACGAGCACCCAGAGCGCGCCGGCGATCGCGAAGACACCGGTGAAGAGGACCCCGAAGCGCAGGGACGCGACGGCGATGACGAGCGAGATGAGCGTCGGCCCGGCGAGCTTGCCCCCGTTGGAGAAGATCGCCCAGACGCCGAGGAACCGTGCGCGTCCGACGGCGGGAGAGAGGTCTGCACCGATCGTCATGTTCACCCCCGCGCCGAGGCCGTTGCCGACGGCCATGATGCCCACGGAGACGATCATGCCGATGAGGCTCGGCGCGCAGACCATGACGATGAACCCGGAGCCGAAGATCGTCAGGCAGGCGACGAGTGTGGCGATCCGGCCCAGCCGGTCCTTGATGTAGGCGCCGAGGAACATGAAGACGAGTTCGAGCCCGGCGCCGAACGCGATGAGCAGCGAGATCTCCGACTCGTGGAGTCCGATCGTCACGCCCCACAGCTGGATGACGACCGGCTGAGCCGACCGGGCGATCGTCAGCGTCATGATCGAGATCCCGACGAGGACGACCGCGCCCCAGCGCACGTCGAGCCGTGCCCGCCGAGGCGGAGCGGAGGGGCCGCCGACTGCGAGGTCATCGGTGGCCGGGGCGACCGCCTCGGCGGGGTGTGCCTGCGCCTTCCCAGTGCTGCCGCCGACCCGCGTGCCCGGGTAGTCGGGGATGCGCGCGATCGGCAGCGCCATCACCCCGATCGCGGCGAGCCCCGCGACCCCGGCGAAGACGAACACCGACCACAGGGGGAAGACGAGCATGAGGCCGGCGCCGATGATCGGGCCGAGGAGGTTGCCCACCCGCATGCTCCCGCCGAGCGCCGTCATCGCCTTCGCGAGATCGGCGGCGGGCATCACCTCGGCGACGACGGCCTGCCGGGCCAGGTTCCACACATCGGAGACCGGGGCGAAGAGCATGAGCGCGACGGTGTAGACGATGATCGAGGCCGGCGACTCCCAGACGAACGCGGCGACGATGGCCCCGAGGACGACGATCGCGGTGAGCGTGGCGACGACCATCGCACGGAAATCGCCGAGGCGGTCGATGAGCAGTCCCGCCGGCACCGTGGCGAGGAGCGAGACGGCGCCCATGATCCCGACGATCGCCGCCGCGAACGCCGCTGTCGCCCCCAGCGACAGGGCCCCGAGCACGAGGATCGGGAGGATCGATCCCAGCCCGACCGCGAAGAGCAGTGAGGGGATGAGGACCGGCCAGAGGATGGGTTTGAGCACGTCGCCAGTGTAGATCCGGTGTCCTCATCCCCGCCGAGGCGGTCGGGTGGCGGTCGGGTCAGCCGAGGCAGTGGGCGAATTGAGGCAACTCCCATTGAAATCTCGGACGGAAGTGAGAGCCTGGTCACATGACACGCACAGATCTGCCAACGCTGTCCACCGTCGTCCCGCCCTACCTCCTCAACGCCATCGCCGAGAACGGCGCGACGAAGTTCCCCAAGGCCGCCGTCGCCGCCCGCTCCTTCCTCGCCCAGGACCAGCGGGTCCGTGAGCTCCGCGCACAGGGTCTGCGCCCATCCTTCGACGGCGCCACCGCACGGAACGTCAGCGCCGACCAGCAGGCCACCGGTGCGGGACCGAACCGTCAGGTCCACGACGCCCAGAACAAAGAGGACCTCCCCGGTGTCCTCGTCCGCGCCGAAGGGGACGCCCCCGTCGCCGACGAAGCGGTCAACGAAGCCTACGACGGCCTCGGCGATTCCTACGCCCTCTTCTCCGAAGCGTTCGGCCGGGACTCCCTCGATGGCAACGGGATGCCGCTCATCGCAAGCGTCCACTACGGTCAGGACTACGACAACGCCTTCTGGGACGGCCGCCTCCTCGTCTTCGGCGACGGTGACGGCGAAGTGTTCACGAGCTTCACCGGGTCCCTGTCGATCATCGGCCACGAACTCAGCCACGGCGTCATCACGAACACCGCCGACCTCGAGTACTTCGACCAGCCGGGCGCCCTCAACGAGCACATCGCCGACGTCTTCGGTGCGCTGACGGAGCAGCACGCGGCCGGTCAGTCCGCGGAGGACGCGACGTGGCTCATCGGCGCGGGCATCTTCACCGAGGCGGTCACCGGCAAGGCCCTGCGCTCGATGCTCGAACCCGGCACTGCCTACGACGACGACGTCCTCGGCAAGGATCCGCAGCCGGCGCACATGGACGACTTCGTCACGACCGAGTCCGACAACGGCGGCGTCCATCTCAACTCCGGAATCCCCAACCGCGCGTTCGCGGTCGCGGCGACGAGCCTCGGCGGGCCGGCTTGGGAGACCGTCGGCCAGGTCTGGTACGCCGTGCTCACCGGCCCCGACATCACGACGAAGACGGACTTCGCGCAGTTCGCGGCGCTCACCGTCGCCGAGGCTGCCGCGCAGTTCGGTGAGGGCTCCGACGTCCACGATGCCGTCATCGAGGGATGGACGACCGTCGGCGTCGACACCGGAGCCTCCCAGCGGGGCAACCGCGGGAGCAGCTGGTGAACGCCGAGGCGGCCGCCGGCGGTGCAGGTGCCGGCGGGGCAGCGGGCGGCGGCGGTTCGGGCGGCGGTGCTTCGGGCGACGGCGCGGACAAGCGCGGCTTCGGTCACGTCCTCGTCGAGCGCAGCGGGGGGATCGGCGGCTTCCTCGTCGTATGGGATCTCAACATCGACGCCACGGCGCAGCCGGAGAAGCTCGGCGAACGAGTCGCGGACCTGCCCTGGCCGCACCGGGAGGACGGCGAGGACGGCAGCGCAGATGCCCCCGGCGCTCAGGCAGCCCCCGGCCCCTCCTCGGCAGATCGCTACGTCTATCTCATCGAGAGCCGCTTCGGCTACGCCCGCTTCGGGGAGAAGGAGCTGACGGGGGAGTGGAAGGACCTCGTCGACCACGTCCGCGACGTCGCCGAACCCGAACGCCGCCCGCCCGGCGGGAGGTGAGCAGGTCAGGGGGGGCGTCGCCTCGGCGAGGGAGGACACCAGCCGATGGGCGCCACCGAATTCCGGGCTCGCGCCGAGCCATGACATGCTGGTGACATGACACACGACACGTCGACGGCGGAGAAGAACGAGCGCGCGCTCGAGGACGAGATCCACACCGACCTGCGGGAGCAGATGACATACGGGTCGTACCTCGACCTCGACGATCTGCTCAGCGCACAGCATCCCGTGAGCAGCCCCGAGCACCACGACGAACTGCTCTTCATCATCCAGCACCAGACGACAGAGCTGTGGTTCAAGCTCGTCATCCACGAACTCCTCGACGCCCGGCGGCTCATCGCGGCCGATCAGCTGCAGCTCGCGCTCAAGCGCATCGCCCGGGTCAAGCACATCCAGAAGACGCTCACCGAGCAGTGGTCGGTGCTCGCGACCCTGACGCCGAGCGAGTACGTGGGCTTCCGCGACGAACTCGGACAGTCCTCGGGATTCCAGTCCTGGCAGTACCGGGCCGTCGAGTTCCTGCTCGGCAACAAGAACAAGGGCATGCTCAAGGTCTTCGACGCAGAACCCGAGGCCCAGGCCGTGCTGCGGCAGTACCTCGAGGAGCCGAGCGTCTACGACGAGTTCCTCCGGTTCCTCGCCCGCCGGGGCCTCCCGGTCCCGCAGCGGGTGCTCGACCGGGACGTGTCGGTGGCGCACACCTTCGACGAGGAGCTGCTCGAGACCTTCCGGATCATCTACGAGAACCCCGAGGAGTACTGGCTCGAATACGAGAGCTGCGAGGAGCTCGTCGACCTCGAGGAGAACTTCCAGTTCTGGCGCTACCGCCACATGCGCACGGTTCTGCGCATCATCGGGATGAAGCGCGGCACCGGCGGCTCGAGCGGCGTCGGCTTCCTCCAGAAGGCCCTTGATCTCACGTTCTTCCCTGAGCTCTTCGACATCCGCACCGGCATCGAGAACGGCCCCGGCACGCAGACGGCACCGCGTCACTGAGCCGCCGTCCGGGTGCCCGGCACTCCTGCGCCGCGGTGCTCAGCGCTACGGTGCTCAGCGCCCGAAGGGTGGCCGCGGCAGGCGGCGGCTCAGCGGTCGGCGAGGAGGAGTTCGACGACCTGCGGGAAGTACGACGACTCGGGGTCGACGAGGTCCATGTGATCGGCGCCGGGCAGGACCGTCAGCGGCGCCGGATAGTTCTCGGAGAACGACACTGCGACGATTCCGTCGGCGTCACCGTGGATGATGTGCGCGTGGGCGCGGGCCGGAATGAGCACCGCCCGGGAGCGCGGATCCTGCCACAGGTAGGCCGCGAGGTCCTCCTGGGGTGGCGCCCCCATGTAGTCGAGCACCGCGCCGTCGGCGAGCCCGTCGTTGACCTCCCGGAGCAGATCCGAGATCGGCGCGAGCGGACGCAGGCGGATTTCCGGGCCGTCCGCGCCGAGGTGGCTTGCCCAGCTGAGCACGAGGCAGCCGCCCGCCGAATGACCGGCGACGACAGGTCGTTCGCCCGCCGCGGCGGGCACGCCCCACCCCGTGAGAGCGTCCTGGGTGAAGCGAATCGCGGCGGTGACGTCGGTGAGGCAGCGCGGCTGCCCGCCGATGCGCCCGTATTCGACGAGCACGCAGAGCAGCCCGCGCTCGGCCAGGGCCTGCGCCAGCGGTCGGGCGTGGACGAAGTCGATCGAGGGTCGGAAGTACCCGCCGTGGACGAAGATCACCACCGCCGAGGCGGTCGCCGGGTCCCCGTGGACCTCGACGAACTGGTCGGCATCGTCCCCGTAGGCGTGGCGGACGACGTTCGGTGCGCCGCCGAGCGTCTGGCCGAGGGCATCGAGGGCGTCGCTGCGCTCATCCTCGGTGGGCCGGCGTGCCGGTGATCCCGGATTCGTCGATTCAGTCATTCCTGCCCTCACTCACTGCGTCGTCGCTGATGATGCGTTCGACCTCGATGTCCCTGCCCTCGACGTGCTCCTCATCGACGACGATGCGCTTGACGGGGGAGAGATCGGGAACCTTGGGAGAGAGCTTGTCACCGGAGGACTCTCCGCGCAAGCGCCTGCCCACCCAGGGGGCGAGGTGCTCGCGCGCCCACTTCGACTCCTCGACGACGACCTCGCGGATCGCCCGGGTCGTGCGCGGGGGCATTCCGAATCCCGTCGTCGGCAGCGAATGCCCTGACTCGAGCGTCGCGAGCGCCTGCCGGGCGACGAGGTCGTGGCCGGCCGGGGAGAGGTGGATCTTGTCCTCGGCCCACTTGTCCTCGGCGTAGAGCGGACGCAGACCCCAGACATCGACCATATGGCAGCCGTGGCGCTGGGCGATCGTCCACAGGTGCGCGTTGTAGACGCCGACCCGGGGGCGGACCGCGCGGAGCAGCGGCGACATCGTCTCGGTGTCGAAGCCGTTGGCCATGACGACCTCGATGCCCTCCTCGCGCATCGCGATGACGGCGCGTTCGAACTGATTGGCCAGACCGTCGATGTCCGTGCGCGGGCGCAGGCAGTCGTTGCCGCCGGCGCAGAAGCTCACGAGGTCCGGTTTGAGGTCGAGGACCTTCGGCACCTGCTCGTCGATGACGCCCTGGAGCAGGCGACCGCGGATCGCGAAGTTCGCATAGAGGAGTTCGGGCCCGGCGGCGGGCGAATCGACGAGGAGTTCGGCGAGGCGGTCCGTCCAGCCGCGGAAGCGATCGGGAGTGCCGTCGGGGTCGGGGTCCATGAGACCCTCGCTGAAGGAGTCGCCGATCGCGACATAGGACGTGATGGTTTCGAGCATGGGTCACTCCTTCGTTCGGTCGTCCGCTGCGTCCAACCTATACCCATGGCCCGGCCAGGTGTACCGGTGAGTAGCCGAGGAGTCTGAGCGGTGACGACACGGCGCCTGTGCCGCCCCGGCGCGTCGTCTGTGGTCACGGCCCACGCCTCCGCAGAGGTCGCCGCGCGCTCCGGTCGACGGCATGGTCAGGGCGGTGTGCGGACGCCCTCGTGGCGTAGACTCGTCCCGTCGCGAATCACCGCCGTCGAAGGAGCACGATGTATCGTTCGGTCCCCGTTCCCCCTCGCCACGATGTCGCCATCACCGGTGCCCGCATCCTGCCGATCGCGAACGCCGACGGCACCCGGGCCGAACCGATCGAGACCGGCACGATCGTCATCTCCGACGGCGTCATCACCGCCGTCGGCGCCGATGTCGAGGTTCCCGAGGGCGCTGAGGTCATCGAGGCCGCCGGGCGCTGGGTGCTGCCGGGATTCATCGAAGCCCACGGCCACCTCGGCGTGCATGAGGACGGCGAGGGCTGGTCCGGTGACGACACGAACGAGATGACCGACCCCAACGGGGCCGGGCTGCGGGCACTCGACGGCATCGACCCCGCCGACCTCGGTTTCAAGGACGCGCTGCGCGGAGGAGTCACCTCGGCGCTCATCAAACCCGGATCGGGCAACCCGATCGGCGGACGCACCGCCTTCGTCAAGACCTGGGGACGGATCGTCGACGAGATGCTCGTGACCGAGGACCTGTCGGTGAAGTCCGCACTCGGGGAGAACCCGAAGCGGGTCTACGGGGACAAGAAGGTCACCCCGTCGACGCGGATGGGCACCGCGAAGATCATCCGCGACGCCTTCGTCGAGGCGCAGAACTACCAGGCCAAACGTGCCCATGCCGAGGCCGAGGGGACTCCGTTCGAGCGCGACCTCGTCAGCGAGACCCTCGCCGCGGTCCTCGACGGCACCCTCGCGTGGGACCAGCACTGCCACCGCGCCGACGACATCGCCACCGCGATCCGACTGTCCGAGGAGTTCGGGTACCGGCTCGTCATCAACCACGGCACCGAAGGCCACAAGATCGCCGACTACATCGCCGAGAAGGGCATCGACGTCATCCTCGGACCCCTGATGACGAGTCGCTCGAAGGTCGAGCTGCGCGACCGGACGCTCGCCACCGCGGCAGCGCTCGCCGAGGCGGGGGTGCGCATCGCGCTGACGACCGACCACCCGGTCATCCCCATCAACTTCCTCATCCACGAGGCCTCGCTCGCCGTCAAGGAGGGCCTCGGCCCGGTCGTCGCCCTCGAGGCGCTGACGATCAACCCGGCCGCGATCTTCGGCCTCGACGACCGCCTCGGCTCGCTGGCCCCCGGCCGGGACGCCGACCTCGTCGTGTGGTCCGGCGATCCCCTCGACCTCGATTCGCGGGCCGAGCAGGTCTTCGTCGACGGTCGCCGGGTCTACGCATTCGACGCCGACACCGGCACCGCCGAGGTGGCCGACCCCTTCGGCCCGACTCTCATCAGCGAGCCGTGACGCAGAGGCCCCCTGACCGCACCGGGAACGGAGCCGACGAGGCGACTCCGGTCGACGCGAACGAGGCCACGACCGCCGAGGTGTCCGTCGAGGCGACGACGAGCGCCACCGAGGTCACCGCCTACGAGGTCATCGTCGAATCCGCTGCGGCATCGGCGGCGGCGTCGACCGAGGCCGAGGATGCGACGACCGCGGACATCCCCCTCGACCGGAGGCACGGCGCCGAGGTGGTCCGTGACCAGGACCAGGCGACGGGCCCGGTGAAGGACCGGGGTCGGTCCGAGGCCGGTTCCGCTGCGCTGCGCGAACTCCTCGAGCGCACCCGCGCCCAGCGTCTCGCGGAGCTGCAGACCGGTGGCGGACCCGGCCGACCGCGCGGGCCGAAGCCGGCCAAACCGCGCACCGACACGACCCTTGGTGCCTCCCAGCGGGTCGCCCAGCGCGTGGCCCGCCGCACCGTCGGCAGGCTGGTGACCGGCACCTCGGTGAATACGCAGCCGGTGCCGATCATCACCGCCCTCAAGGGCACTCCCTACCAGGCACCCGTGCAGGCGAGCGAACCGAGCGAGGACGAGGCGCGGATGATCCTCGACCTCGCCGCCGACATC
This sequence comes from Brevibacterium sp. XM4083, assembly GCF_006489205.2. GTDB lineage: Bacteria > Actinomycetota > Actinomycetes > Actinomycetales > Brevibacteriaceae > Brevibacterium. Next base: position 634,086 of record NZ_VFYR02000001.1, read on the forward strand.
GCTGCGATCATGATGCGGGCCGGCGCCGGCACGAACGACATCGAGGTCTCCGTCATCGCCGCGTGCACGGCCTGCGGACTCGCGACCGCGGAGATCGACCTCACCTCGAACACCCTCGTCGTCCACTACTCGACCTCCGACGGACGCCTGATGACGGTGATGCGGGTCAACCGTGGGGAGTCGACGCACTACGCGAAGCTCGCCTCGGTCCACAAGCTCGTCTCCGACCTCGTCGACGGCCGCATCGGGTTCATGGAGGCCCGCAGCCGCCTCGACGCGATCCGCTCCCAGCGTCGGCCGTTCAAGGAATGGTTCGTCACCGGGGCGTGGGGGATGATGGTCGGCAGCCTCGTCCTCCTCCTCGGCGGGGGGCCGATCGCGATCGTCCTCGGCATCGCGATGGCGATCTTCATCTTCGAGCTCGGCAAGGTCATCGGCCGCACCAGTCTGCCCGGGTTCTTCATCACCGCACTGCAGGCGGCGATCGGCACCCTCGTGGCGATGGCGGCCGGGAACTTCGGGCTCATCGACTCCCCGCAGTACCTCGTCGCCGCCGCGATCGTCCTCCTCCTGCCCACTCAGGCCCTCTACTCCGCGGTCCAGGATGCGCTGACGAACTTCCCGCTCACCGCGGCCGGGAGGCTCGTCGGGGTGTTCATCTCCTTCGCCGGCATCGTCTCGGGTCTGGCGTTCGGGGTCGTGTGCGGGCAGGCCCTGGGCATGCAGCCGATCGAGATCCTCGTACCCCGCTCCGGGGTCCACGTCGTCGCCGTCATCGTCTCCCTCGGTGCCGCCGCCATCGTTGCGATGGCCGGTGCCGTGGGCATGCAGGCGTCCCGCCGGTTCATCCTGCCCGCCGCATTCGTCGGTCTCGCCGCGTTCATCACGATGACCTCGCTGTCGCTGCTCGGCATCGACAACGTGCTCGCGAGCCTGCTGTCGGCGACCGTCGCCGGGTTCCTCGCCCGGCCGCTCGCGCTGCGGCTCGGGGCGCCGGCGATCGTGTTGACGATTCCCGCGATCTACACCCTGCTCCAGGGGCTCTCGATCTTCACCGCCGTCTACCGCATCGTTGCAGAGACCGAGACGACTTCGTTCGCCGTCGGCCTCTCAGCGCTGTTCACCGCGATCCTCGCCAACGCCGCCCTCGCCGTCGGCGCTGTCCTCGGCAGCTACCTCGCCCGGCCCCTCAAGGGCCGCAAGGCGGAGAAGGTCGCCGATTCGGTGCGCGCCGGGGACACGCCGGCCGGCCCGGACACCGGTCCCGCGCAGGGCTGAGCGGGTCGGCTCTCAAGCGCGCGGGAGAAGTGCTCGCCCCGGGCGGGCCGACGTCACGCTTCGCCCGCGGTGAACCGTCACGCCTGTGTGGGCATTCGACGCCGCGTCACGCCTGCGCGGGCAGTCTCCACGTCGCGCCTGCGACGCCGCGTCACGCCTGCGCGGGCGTTCGATGCGACGTCACGCCTGTGCCGGCAGTCGCCAATCGATGGGATCGAGGCCCTTCTGCGCGAGCAGGTCGTTCGTCCGCGAGAACGGCCGGGATCCGAAGAACCCGCGCGAGGCCGACAGCGGTGAGGGGTGCGCGGATTCGATGATCGCCACCTCGGCGGTGCCGGAGGTGAGCAGGGGAGCGAGGTTCCGGGCGTCACGACCCCAGAGGATCGCCACGAGCGGCTGGTCGCGAGCCACCAGCGCCCGGATCGCGCGCTCGGTGATCGCCTCCCAGCCCCTTCCGCGGTGAGAGGCCGGTTGACCGGGGCTGACGGTGAGGACGCGGTTGAGGAGCATGACGCCCTGCTGCGACCAGGCGCGCAGATCGCCGTGGGCGGCCGGAGTCACGCCGAGGTCGTCGGCGAGCTCCTTGTAGATGTTCGTCAGGGACCGCGGCAGAGGTCTGACCTCGGGATCGACGGAGAACGAGAGCCCGATGGGATGGCCGGGAGTCGGGTAGGGGTCCTGCCCGACGATGAGGACCTTGACCGCGGACAGCGGTTCGCTGAACGCCCGGAACACCGCGTCGCCGGCGGGCAGGTACGAGCGGCCGGCGGCGATCTCGGCGCGGAGGAAGTCGCCCATCGCGTGGATCTCGGCCTCGGAATCGGCGAGGGCGTCGGCCCAGTCGGGGGACATGATCGTGCTCAGCTGCGCTGTCGAGGTCATGTCCGCGAGTCTAGCGAGGACCGCCTCGGCGCCGGCAATCCCACCGCACCGTCCCCGGACACGATGCTCCCACCGGGCAGACCAGCTGTGCACGTCGCGCAGATCGGCTGTGCCCACCGGGCAGATCGACTGCGCCCACCGGGCGGACCTGCTGTGCCTCTCGCGCAGATCGGCTGTGCGTGATCGCGCACACCCCAGCCGTTCAGCTCGAGAGGTGTCAGAGCTATGCTCGAGACAGCGAGTTCATCGAAGAACCCCTGACTGGCGAGAGGACAGCGAAGTATGTCGGAATTCCCCGAGGCCAAGGCCTGGAAGATGCTCATCGGCGGAGAATGGGTCGACGCCCTCGACGGGGGGACGCACGACGTCATCACCCCCATCGACCGCAACGTCGTCATCGCCACGGTGCCCGAGGGCAAGGAAGCCGACGCCGACCGCGCCGTCAAGGCCGCGCGCGCCGCGTTCCCCGCCTGGGCGGGCCTGCCGTTCAAGGAGCGTCAGAAGCTGCTCATCAAGTGCGCCGACGCCCTTGAGGCCGGGTCGGAGGAGCTCGCCGAGCTCACCGCACTCGACACCGGCAACGCGATCCGCACCCAGGCGCGCCCCGAGACCGTCATCCTCGCCGATCTCTTCCGCTACATGGGCGGGGTCGCCGGAGAGGTCAAGGGCACGACCCTGCCCGCCGGCGACAAGCAGTTCCAGTACACGAAGCGCGTGCCCCTCGGCGTCGTCGCCGGCATCCTGCCGTGGAACTCGCCGCTGATGATCGCGGCGTTCAAGACCCCGGCCGCGCTCGCCGCCGGCAATACGATCGTCCTCAAGTCCGCCGAAGACGCGCCCCTGACGATCCTCAAGATGGCCGAACTCCTCGACGGGATCCTCCCGCCCGGTGTCCTCAACGTCGTCACCGGCAAGGGCTCGGTCATCGGCGAGGCCCTCAACGTCCACCCCGACGTCGACAAGCTCTCGTTCACCGGGTCGACGGGCGTCGGTCGCCACGTCGCCGAGGTGGCCGGCCAGCGCCTCGCGCATTCGTCGATGGAGCTCGGCGGCAAGAGCCCGAACATCATCTTCCCCGACTCCGACGACGAGGACACCGTCGAGCAGGTCCTCCTCTCGACGCGCTTCGCCCGCCAGGGACAGTCGTGCACGATGGGCTCGCGCCTCTTCCTCCACGAGGACATCTACGATTCGTTCCTCGAGAAGCTCGTCGCCGCGGTGGCGAAGATGAAGGTCGGGGATCCGCGGGACGAGGAGACCGACATCGGCGCGATCATCAACGAGAAGCAGTACGACCAGGTGCAGAGCTACATCGACATCGGCAAGGGCATGGACGGCGTCGAGGTCGCCTACGACGGTCACGGCGAGCTCAACGTCGGCGAGCCCGGCTTCTACCATGCGCCGGTGATCTTCTCGAAGGCGCAGAACGACTGGCAGACGAGTCAGGAGGAGATCTTCGGACCCGTCCTCTCCGTCATCCCGTGGAAGACCGTCGACGAGGTCATCTCGATGGCCAACACGAACGAATACGGTCTCGCCGCCTACGTCTTCACGAAGGACCTCGATTCGGCGTTGACGATGGCCGACCGGATCGAGTCCGGCTGGATCCAGGTCAACCAGGGCGGCGGACAGCTGGCCGGGCAGTCCTACGGCGGCATGAAGAACTCGGGCTTCGGTCGTGAGGCCTCGCTCGAGGGCATGCTCGAGGGCTTCACGCAGATCAAGCAGGTCAACATCCGGATCCGCTGAGCGAGTCGGGCTCTCGTCCGGCTGCTCCGGTCCGGCTGTTCCGGCTCGGCTGTTCCGGTTCGGCTGCTCCAGTGATCCACGGAGGGCAGGGGAGTGATCCCCTGCCCTCCGTGGCGTCCGGGCGTGCGGGCCGGTCGTGTCCGCGTGTTCAGCCGTGCCTGTGCGTGCGGTCGTGCCATCCCCGCGCCGAGGCGGTCGCGCGATGTGATGTCCATGACCCTTTCGCGCTCGCCTCGGTGTTGGTCGGGGGCGCCCAGCGGACAGGGCACCTGGCTCTGGGATCGCGCATGAGCGCTGGTCGCGCGGTGCCCGCGGCGGTGATCGGGACGAGCGGCGGGCCCGCCGGGGCGCGGATGCGGGCGTGCCGAGAATGACAGCCGTGTCATTCTCCCGATAGCATAAGCTCAAAGAAAACTCGTGAAGGAGCAGACTCCCTATGCCGCAGAACGATGGCGCCTCTGAACTGAGTGAGCTCGAGGTGTCCGTTTTGGAGTTCGAGCGGCGCTGGTGGAAGTACGGGGGAGCGAAGGACCACGCGATCCGCGAGCGCTTCGACATGTCCGCCACGAGCTACTTCCAGATTCTCAACTCCCTGCTCGACAATCCTGCGGCCCTCGCAAGCGACCCCATGCTGGTCAAGCGCCTGCGACGCATCCGCACCACGCGCCAGAGCGAACGCGCTCAGGCTCGCGTCTCGAGGTGACACATGGCTGACGACTACGACGACATCGAACCCGGCCGCCGCTCCGGCGCCCACCGCCAGGAGGCGGCCGCCTCGTCGAACGTCGGGGCGATCGTGCTCGTCATCGTTCTCGCGCTCGTCGCCGTGCTCCTCGTCGTCGCGGCCATCAACATCATCACCTCCTCGATGCGCAATCCCGAGTCGAACGTCGCCGAACCCGCGCCGGAGACGTCTGCCCCGGCGACTCCGACGCCCTCGGAGAGCGAAGTCAGCGTCGCCGACTCCTCGCTCACCGTCGATGTCCTCAACGGCTCCGGGGTCTCCGGCGCGGCCAAGGACTTCTCGACTGCCGTGGAGGAGGAAGGCTGGACGGTCGGCCAGGTCGGCAACTACTCGACCAGTCGCAGCGACTCCGTCGTCTACTACAGCGACGACGCGAACGAGGCGCAGGCGAAGCTCGTCGCCGACGCCCTCGGCATCGAAGCCACCGAGAGATCGAGTGACTTCACCGCTGACCTCACCGTGCTCATCTGCTCGGACATCGCCCAGCGCGGTCCCGCCTCGAGCGGCGGCGAATCCGCCGGCACTGAGGAATCGGGAGCCCAGGGCGGTGGCACGACGGGTTCCGACGGCGCTGGGACGACCGCTGGCGATTCGACGGACGGCAGCCTCGGCGAGGGCTGAGCTCTGCACGACTGACCAGGGTGAACGCCGCTGGAATTCAAATGTAACGAATTGATAACAGTGTTGAGCGAACCTGAGACGCGCACCACGCTGGGGTAGAGTTTTACCAGCTAGGCAAGCACTGCACCTTGTGTTCTGATCGTGCTTCACCGAGATCAATCTCCAGAGGTCAATGAGAGAAATCGCGGGGTCTGTTGAGGTTTACTAGCGTTCGCTCTTCGCCACTGAGCTGTGGGGTCGGGCGAATTTCAAATGACACTGCATTTTTTTGGAGAAGCAATGGCACAAGGCACCGTCAAGTGGTTCAACGCCGAAAAGGGCTACGGATTCATCACGCTCGAAGGCGATGGCCAGGACGTGTTCGTTCACTGGAGCGCCATTCAGATGGACGGCTACCGCTCGCTCGAAGAGGGCCAGCAGGTTGAGTTCGAGGTCGGAGAAGGTCAGAAGGGTCCCCAGGCGGAATCCGTCACCCTCCTCTGAGTCTGATATCGCCCGTGTGATACCGGACGAGACACAGCCCCGCGATCTGTGCTGATCGCGGGGCTGAGGTTTTCGCTGCCACGGGCGACTGGGGCGGTCACCTAGTGGTGCCGCAACGCGGTCGGGTGGTTCCGCGCCGCCCGGCAGTTCTGTGTCGCCGGTCAGTTCTGCGCGAGCGCGGTGTCTCCCGGCGCCCGATCGCGAGGAATCCCGCGGCGAGAGTGAGTGCGGCAGCCGCGGTGAGGGCGAGGGCGAATCCGTCCGGACCGCCGATGAGCGCGATCGTCGCGAACACTGCGACCCCAATCCCGCTGCCGAGGGCGAACACGATCTCCTGGATCGCCCCCACCTGACCGGCGGACGACCTCGGCGAGGAGTCGAAGAGCGTTGTCGTCGTTAGGGTTCCGATGAACCCGAAGCCGAGCCCGACGAGGACGAGGGGAATGAGGCTTGCCGTCGGTGTGATACCGAGCGCCGAGAGGCCGACCGCCTGAACCACGAGTGCGATGACGATCGCGGCAGGTCTGCCGGTCCGCAGGGTGACCCACGGCGCCAGCAGGCCACCGGCTGTGGTCGCCACCGCCTGGGGCACGAGTGCCATCCCGGCTGCCGCCGGTGAGAGGTCCGACTCGCTCTGCAGGTGGATGCTGAGCAGATAGATCGACGCGGCGGCCGTCGCCGCAGACGCGAACAGCTGGACCGCTGCCGACGAGAACCGGCGCTGGGTGAAGAGACCGACCGCGATGAGCGGAGCCTCGATCCGGCGCTGTCGGATGACGAAGAGGACGAGAGCGCCGAGTCCGGCGGCAAGCCAGAGGCTCCCGATGAGCGGGTTGACGGCGCTGAGCTTGATCCCGGCGACGACCGCACCGACCCCGGCGCTCGAGGTCACGATGCTCAGCCCATCGAAGCGCACCCTCGCCTCTGACCGCGTCTCGACCAGGCATGTTGCGGCGAGGCCGGCCGCGGCCAGCGCCAACGGCGCGGAGGAGGCGAGGACGGATCGCCATCCCCACAGCTCCGTGAGCAGTCCGCCGAGCAGCGGCCCCAGCGAGTTGCCGAGGCCGAAGACGGCCATCCACAGTCCGTTCGCGACGACGAGGCGACGCCCGGTGAACAGCGCCCCGATCGTCGAGACGACGCTGGCGATGATGAATGCCCCGGCAATACCCATGAGCGCCCGGCTGCCGATGAGGACGACCGAGACGGGGCTGAGCGCGGCGAGGGTGGCGGCGGCCGCATAGCCGATCGTGCCGAGGATGAACATCCTGCGGCGCCCGAAGCGATCTCCGCACCGGGCTGCGACGACGATCGTCACGGCGGTCGCGAGGGGGTAGGCATCGACGACCCACGCACGCATCGGCTCGGCGAGGGCGAGATTCGCGGCGATGGCGGGCAGTGCGGTGTTGATCATGCTCACTCCCAGCGCTCCGCAGAGGATTCCCGTGAGCAGAGGGGCCATCGTCGGCCAGAGGCCGGGAACGGGTGCAGGTGCGCCGGAGCCTGTCGGAGGGTGAGTGGTCATGAGTCCACTGTGGGTCCGCGCTACGATGGGCACAAGTATGCACAATCTCGGCCCCTACTGACACAAGTGGTACTGACTTCCCTGTGGTGACCTCGAAGTGGGGCCGAAGACGTCAGAGAAGCGCAGCGGCTCCGGTGAGTTCGGGAGAGCACGGTGAGGAGGACGGATATGCCCCGGAAGCGCGTCGACGGCGTCATCGCCTCGTGGTCGCACAACTGTGCGGCGGAGGTGACGGTGGCGGTACTCGGCGGGGCGTGGAAGCCGGTCGTCCTCAGCGTGCTCGGGCGGCACGAGGTCATGCGCTTCGGCGAGCTCCGGCGGGCCGCGGGCGAGCCGACGCCGCGCGTGCTCACCCGACAGCTGCGAGAACTCGAAGAGGACGGGCTCATCTCCCGGACCGTCTACGCCGAGGTGCCGCCGCGCGTCGAATACCGCCTGACGGCCCGCGGCAGGAATGTGCAGCCGCTGCTCGATGCCATGGCGGAGTGGGGGCGCGACTACGCTGCCGACGTCGAACGCGAGTCGGCAGACGATGACACCGGTGTCGGCGGAGACCGCCGAGACTTCGGCGACGACGCCCCTGCCCATGCCGGACGCGGCCGCGGCGACGCCGGCGCGGGGGACCGCGACCTCGGCGAATGAACCGGCGACGAATCCGCCCCAGCCGCTGACTGCTGAGTCGGCCGTTCGCGCTGAGCCGAACACCTCGGCGATGCCCGGAAACGCGCCTGACGAAACGCCCGGAATCACGGGCGTCGGCAGGATTTCGTTTGCACTCTCCCCCTGAGAGTGCTAAATCTAGTACTGGTGAAAGCCACGGGATTTCATCAGTCGTCTCGAGAGCGTGGTCCCTGTGTGGAATGGAACATGCGGACACACTCTCTGCCGTCGCGGGCGCTGACGACTGCTCTGCGATTCCAGTCCACTCCATCAGGGAGGATCTAGGCCACTATGGCAAAGATGATTGCATTCGACGAAGAAGCTCGTCGGGGACTCGAAGCTGGTCTCAACCAGCTGGCGGACGCGGTCAAGGTGACTCTTGGACCCCGCGGTCGCAACGTCGTGCTCGAAAAGCAGTGGGGCGCACCCACCATCACCAACGATGGCGTGTCCATTGCCAAGGAGATCGAGCTCGAGGATCCCTACGAGAAGATCGGCGCTGAGCTCGTCAAGGAAGTCGCCAAGAAGACCGACGACGTCGCCGGCGACGGCACCACCACCGCCACCGTTCTCGCTCAGGCACTCGTCCGCGAGGGTCTGCGCAACGTGGCTGCCGGTGCTGACCCGCTCAGCCTCAAGCGCGGCATCGAGAAGGCCGTCGCGGCCGTGACCGATGTCCTGCTCGACAACGCCATCGAGATCGAGACGAAGGAGCAGATCGCTGCGACCGCTGGCATCTCCGCCGGTGATCCCGCGATCGGTGAGCTCATCGCCGAGGCGATCGACAAGGTCGGCAAGGAAGGCGTCGTCACCGTCGAGGAGTCCAACACCTTCGGACTCGAACTCGAACTGACCGAGGGCATGCGCTTCGACAAGGGCTACATCTCCGGTTACTTCGTCACCGACACCGACCGTCAGGAAGCTGTCCTTGAGGATCCCTACATCCTCATCGTCAACTCGAAGATCTCCAACGTCAAGGACCTGCTGCCCGTCCTCGAGAAGGTGCAGCAGACCAACAAGCCGCTGCTGATCATCGCCGAGGACGTCGAGGGCGAAGCCCTGGCCGTGCTCGTGCTCAACAAGATCCGCGGCACCTTCAAGTCCGTCGCCGTCAAGGCTCCGGGCTTCGGTGACCGTCGCAAGGCGCAGCTCGCCGACATCGCCATCCTCACCGGTGGCCAGGTCGTCTCCGAGGAAGTCGGGCTCAAGCTCGACAACGTCACCCTCGACCTGCTCGGCACCGCACGCAAGGTCGTCGTCACCAAGGACGAGACGACCATCATCGAAGGCGCCGGTGACGCCGACGAGATCGCCGGCCGCGTGGCCCAGATCCGTGCGGAGATCGAGAACTCGGATTCCGACTACGACCGTGAGAAGCTGCAGGAGCGCCTGGCCAAGCTGGCCGGCGGTGTTGCCGTCATCAAGGCCGGAGCCGCGACCGAGGTCGAGCTCAAGGAGACCAAGCACCGCATCGAAGACGCCGTGCGCAATGCGAAGGCCGCCGTGGAAGAGGGAATCGTCGCCGGTGGCGGCGTCGCTCTCATCCAGGCCGGCAAGCAGGCGTTCGACGACCTCTCGCTCACCGGCGACGAGGCGACGGGTGCGAACATCGTCAAGGTCGGCATCGAGGCGCCGCTCAAGCAGATCGCCACGAACGCCGGACTCGAAGCCGGAGTCGTCGCCGACAAGGTCGCGAACCTCGAACCGGGCTGGGGCCTCAACGCCGCCACCGGTGAGTACGAGGACCTGCTCGCGGCCGGCATCAACGACCCGGTCAAGGTGACCCGCTCGGCTCTGCAGAACGCAGCGTCGATCGCCGGTCTGTTCCTCACCACCGAGTCGGTCGTCGCCGACAAGCCCGAGAAGGCCGCACCGGGTGCTGACGCAGCCGCTGCCGGCATGGAGGGCATGGGCGGAATGGGCTTCTGACCCACGTCCGCCAGGCACTGACGGAGCCGTGCCATCACCCGCAGGGGTGGTGGCACGGCTCCTGTCATTCCTGCACTCGGTTGAGGCTCAGGCGGTTCTTCTCGGCAGGGGCCGTATCAGCGGCGGTCCGTCTCAGCGCTGGTCCGTCTCAGCGCTGGTCCGCCTGAGCGGTGTCAGTCCCGTGCGCGATCAGTCTCCGCGCGTGCTCAGTCCCAGGGGTTGCCGCGACGGCGTCGCCGCTCTTCCCTCCGCCGCCGCAGTTCGTCCGTCGACGGCTCCTGCCCGGGGGCGTAGGGCGGGGCGAGCGGGTGGGGAGGCTGGAGGCCGTGGCCGAAGTTCTCCTCGTAGTCGTCGTCCTGGCGCGGCTGCTCCTCGAGCTGGCGCTTCGCCTCCTCATCGCCGAGGTGGGCCCGAGCGCGCTTCGTCAGCTCCTGCTTGCGTTTGCGGATGATCTCCTCTTTGCCGGTCATCTGCGCGACCGCGCCGAAGAACATCGGGCCGAGGATGAAGATCGGCCAGAAGAAGATGAGGCCCCCGGAGAAGAGACTCGTTGCTCCCCAGATGAGGAGCATGAAACCGGCAGGACCGGCCATGAGACCGATGAGGGCGCGTTTGACCCGGTCGCGGTAGTACTTCTCCGCGGCTTCCTGGATCTGCTCGGGCGTGATCGGGATCCGATCATTGCTGAGCTGGGCGAGCGCGCGGGCGCGGCTCGCCTCGTCGAGGTGGTCGGGATCGACGGGTTCGGCCTCGGCGATGACGAGATCGTCGATGAGCGCCGGGATCTCTCCGAGGGTCTTCACCCGTGCGGCCGTCTCGGTGCGCTCATCGAACTCCGTGGCATCGATCTGGCCGAGCGCATACGCTTCGGAGAGCACGTCGGTGACCACGGCTCGATCGGCATCGGAGGCTCTGACCTGCCCGTAATCGCGCGGGTCGGCGCTGAAGCGGGACCAGAGTGGACGACTTTCCATCTGTCTACTGTAACCCCGCTCCCGCGGCCTCAAACCTGGGACGTCGCGGCGAATGCGGCGAGAGAATCTGGTCCGCCACGACGGCTGTCCGGTCGCGGGGACCAGTCCGACTCACGGTGCGGACAGCCCCGGTGAGCGGGGACGAAACCACTACACTTGCTCAGGTGGAACCTGTGGTCGTGCTCATCCTCGCAGCCGTCTTCATCGGGGCACTCGCACAGCGCATCACCGGAATGGGCTTCGGTCTGGTCTCCGGGCCGTTCCTCGTCCTCCTCCTCGATCCCGTCTCCGGGGTCCTCCTCGTCAACCTCTGCGGCATCGTCGCGGCCGCCACCGTCTTCGCGCGGACATGGCGCGAGGTCGAATGGCCGGTGTTCTGGAAGCTCGCCGTCGGCACGGTCGTCGGGACGGTGCCCGGGGCGCTGCTGACGACGGCCCTGCCGACAGCGTCGCTGCAGGTGCTCATCGGCGTTCTCATCATCGCCTCGCTCGCCGTCTCCCTGCTCATCGGTCGGGTCGGAATGACGATGCCGGCGAACTTCGGCACGCAGTTCTCGGCCGGCTTCGTCTCCGGCACGATGTCAGCAGCGGCGGGCGCCGGCGGTCCCGCGGTGAGCGCGTACGCGGTGCTCACCCGCTGGGACCATCGGCCGTTCGCGGCGACCCTGCAGCCGTTCCTCGTCGTCGGCACCGCCTCGGCGATCATCGCGAAGGTCATCGTCGACGGCGGGGTGTGGCCGCAGCTCGACCCGGCCATCTGGATCGGGATCGGCGTCGTCCTCGTCACCGGCCTCCTCGGCGGGGATCTGCTTGCGCAGAAGGTCGCGCCGACAGCGGCGCGGATCGCGATGATCGTTCTCGCCTTCGGCGGGGGAGCGGCGACGCTCGCCAAGGGCCTCGGCCTCTTCGGCTGACGACGCTGCACGCCCCGTTGTGCGGGCCGGACAAGCGGAGGCGGCATGCGGGGTTGGCTCAGTCGCTTGCCAGTTTCGTCGGGCATACTGGACAGTGATCCGTCCATCTGGGAGGCATTGATCGTGGGAACAGTATTCCTGCTCATACTCATCGTTCTCGGCACCATCTTCTTCGTCGGTTACCGCAAGGAGAAGAAGCGCAAGCAAGAGCTTCACGCCGCGGAACTCGAACTCGTGAAGAAGGCAGCGGAAGAGGACGTCACCGAGTTCGGTGAGGAAGTCGCCGAACTCGACATCATCACGTCCGGAGTCGAACTCGACACCGGTGGCCAGCAGGACTACAAGCAGGCACTCGACTCCTACGACGTCGCGAAGGAGACGCTCGACAAGGTCGACGAGCCCACCGACATCCGCCACGTCACCGAGGCGCTCGAAGACGGTCGCTACGCCGCGAAGTGCGTGCGCGCCCGCGTCGAGGGCAAGCCCCTTCCGGTGCGCCGCCCGCCGTGCTTCTTCAATCCGCAGCACGGTCCCTCGGTCGAGGACATCGACTGGGCTCCCGCCGGCGGTCAGCTCCGGCCCGTTCCCGTGTGCGCCGCCGACGCCGAACGCGTCGCCGTGGGCGCCGAACCCGCCGTGCGCAAGGTCGTCACCGGTGACGGTCAGACCCGTCGGGCCTACTGGGAAGCAGGACCGGCCTACGCCGAATACAACCGCGGCTACTTCAACTCGTACGCCGGGTCCGGTCTTCTCCCCGGCGTCCTCATGGGCGCCATGCTCTTCGGCGGCATGGGCGGCGGCTGGGACGGCTCGTACGCCGACGGCTACCAGGACGGCATGGGCGCCGACGGCGGCGGAGGCGACATGGGCGGCGGAGACGGCGGAGGCTTCTTCGACGGCGGTGGCGACGGCGGCGGCCTCGACTTCGGAGGCTTCGACTTCTGATGGACGTCGTGACCATCCGCGACGAGACGATCAGACTCGGTCAGCTCCTCAAGCTCCACGGCGTCGCCGAACACGGCGCGATGGCGAAGGATCTCATCGCCGCCGGTGACGTCCGGGTCAACGGCAAGGTCGAGACCCGTCGCGGGGCGACGATCCGCCCCGGCGACCGCGTCGAAGCCCTCGGTGAGGCCTTCGAGGTCGAGTCCGAAGGCACCGGCGAGGCGTAGACAGCGCCGACAGACAGCGGTCGCCGATGATGAACCGGGCCACGGGTACGGGAATCGATCTCGACTTCCCGTTCCGTGGCCGCTGGCTCGTCCAGAACAGCCCAGCCGATCGCCTGCCCAGTCACGGAACCACTCTGTTCGCGACGGCGCAGGCGATCGATTTCGTTCCCGTCGATGACGCGGGAAGGTCAGCGCCCTTCACCCTGACCTCACTGCTGGCCCCGGAACCGCCGCAGCGCTTTCCCGGCTTCGGCCGCGCGCTGCTCTCTCCCGCGAACGGCACGATCATCGCCGTCGATGACGACCACCCCGACCATCCTGCCCACCGTGGACTGCCTTCGCTGAGCTATATGGCCGTCCAACCTCGGCGCCTGCGCCGCGGATGGCCTGCGCTCGCCGGCAACCACATCGCCATCGACATCGGCGGGATTGTCGTCGTCCTCTGCCACGTGCGACGGCACAGCACCGAGGTCGTCGTCGGGCAGTCCGTCCGCCTCGGCGAGGTGGTGACGGAGACGGGAAACTCGGGCAACAGCACCGAACCCCACCTCCACATCCAGGCCATGGATCGGCTCGACCCTGAGCGCGCCGAGGCGGTGCCGCTGAGCTTCCGCGGCCGACTGCCGCGCAACGGCGAGATCATCGAAGCGTGAACGCAGCAGGGACGCGACCGGCTGTCGAAGGCGGTGCCGCGCTCGGCTCGATGAGGTGTCAGCTGTCGAGGGCGCGGGGATTCTCCTCCATGCCCGGCGCATCCCAGAGCGGGGACCACCGGGACATGTCGTCCTCGAACGGCAGTTCGCCGGAGAGGATGCCGCGGACCTGGATCTCGAGCGCATTGTCGCGCTGCCGGGGACCGGTCTGGGCGAAAGGGTAGAACGTTCCGCGCTTGTACTGGTAGACGAGGGCAAGGCGGCGCCCGTCCGGGTGCGCGAAGTAGACGGTCGAGCACAAGAGCATCGTGTCGAAGCCCTGATTGACGAGGGCGGAGTTGACGGCGTGGAGGTTCGTCACGAGGTTGACGGCGTCGGCATCCGCGTCGGAGACGACCTGCCACGTGTAGCCGAAGCCGTCATTCGTCTGTCGCACACTCGCGGCCGGGTCCGAGCCGATGAGGGCGACGCTCTCCTGTTCGGCGGAGTCGAACGCCGCGCCCTCGACCTGGCGGAAGACGACGGCACCGACACCGGTCGGGACGAATCCCGTCGCCGCCTGCAGGGTGAGCGCGGCCGGTGGGAGCGCGAAGAGGTCGTCGAGGTTGGCCCGTTTGGGTTTGGAGCGCCCCAGGATGGCGTCGAAGAAGCCCATGAAACTCCTCATCGGTGTCGTATCGTCAGTGGTCGGTCAGGCGGGGTCGTCTGCCCGCCTGCGGTGCTGCCGTGCTGCAGGTCAGGCGGGGTGCTGGCTCACTCCGGCTTCGACAGCTGCGCGGAGATCTTGGCGAGCTGAGCGAGCCGCTTGTCGAGCGAGGGATGGGTGGAGAAGAGCTCACCGAAGCCCGAGCCGCCGTGCGCGGCGGGGATGAGGGCGAGATGGTTCGCCGAGGCAGTGGCGCGGAGGTCCTTCTCCGGGATCTTGTTCATGTCGCCGCTCAGCTTCGTCAGCGCCGAGGCGAGCACCGACGGGCGGCCGGTGAGCAGCGCGGCCGCGCGGTCGGCTGCGAGCTCGCGGTAGCGGGAGAGGCTGCGGATGAGAAGGAACGAGAGTCCGTAGACCACGGCTCCGACGAGGATGAAGAGGAGCTGGATCGGGATGCCGCCGTTGTTGTCGCGGCGCCCGCCGAGGGTCATGTAGTAGCCGGCGCGCATCATCAGAGCGGCGACGACGCCGGTCACTCCCGCCACCGTCATGACGGTGACGTCACGGTGGGCGACGTGGGAGAGCTCGTGGGCGAGGACGACCTCGACCTCCTCGCGATCGAGGTTCTCGAGCAGACCGCGGGTCACACAGACCACGGACCGCTTCGGGGAGCGACCGGTGGCGAACGCGTTCGGCGTCGCCGAGTTCGACACAGCCACCCGCGGCTTCGTCGAGTCGGAGAGCTGAGTGAGGCGGTCGACCATCGTGTGGAGTTCGGGGGCCTCCTCGGGGGTGACCTCCCGTGCCCCCATCGCCTTCATCGCGATGGAGTCGGAGAAGTACCACTGGAAGAAGAACGCCCCGACGCTGACGACCACTGCGATGATGACTCCGGTCGTGCTGCCGCCGAGCATCCACCAGATGGCGAGGATGAGCACGACGTAGATGAGGCCGTTGAGGAAGATCGTCCACCCCATGCGCATCGTGAGCCCGCTGTCCTTGACGAAACGGTTGGACATCCTCATTCCTCTCTGGTGTTGCAGGTCCGGCCCACTGCCTGGTGAGCAGGCAATGGGCCGGAGGTGTCATCGTCGAACCGGTGCACCGGCGTTCATCGGAGCCGTGAAGTGCGGCAGGGCGCCGATCCTGCTCACGCGGGGTCGGGGATGAACCCTTCGCCCGTGAGCAGCTCGGCGATCTCAGTCAGGGTCGCGTCGACGAAGGGCACGACGACATCGCTGGATCCGAGGTAGTCATCGGAGACGGGCGTGCCGTGGCTGATGACGTAGTCGTGGAGCGCATTGAGCGCGGACTTCGCCTCCTCCTCGTCACCGGATTCGACGGCGCGCTCGACCTGGTTGTCGTACTTCTGCAGAAGCTCCTGGTCGACGTTCGCGACGTCGTACTGGCCCTCGCCCATGATGCGGATGATCATCACTGACCCTCGCCTTCGAGCGATTTCTGGTTGTTCTTCTCCTGGCCGGCGGGCAGCGATTCGCGCATCCGGGCGAGCTCCATCTCGACGTCGTTCTCACTCGAGAGGGCATCGAGCTGCGCGCTGATGTCGTCCTTCGACGAGCCGGTGACGTCTTCGAGGGCGCCGGAGGCGATGAGTTCGTCGACAGCGCCGGCCCGCGCCTGCAGAGCAGCGGTCTTGTCCTCGGCGCGCTGGACGGCGAGTCCGACGTCGCCGAGCTCTTCGGAGATGCCCGAGAACGCCTCACCGATCTTCGACTGCGCTTCGGCGGCGTTGTAGGTGGCCTTGATGGTCTCCTTGCGCGTACGGAAGGCGTCGACCTTCGCCTGCAGCCGCTGCGAGGCCAGCGTGAGCTTCTGCTCCTCGCCCTGGAGGCCCTCGTGCTGGGTCTGCAGGTCGGTGATCTGCTGCGAGAGACCGGACTTGCGGGTGAGGGCTTCGCGGGCGAGGTCCTCACGGCCGATCTCCATGGCCTTCTGGGCCTGCCCGGAGAGCTTGTTCTGCTGCTGTTCGAGCTGATTGATCTGCAGTTCAAGGCGCTTGCGGCTGGTGGCGACGTCCGCGACGCCGCGACGCACCTTCTGCAGCAGTTCGAGCTGCTTCTGGTACGAGTAGTCGAGGGTTTCGTTGGGGTTCTCGGCCTTGTCGAGGGCCTTGTTCGCCTTCGCTCCGAAGATCGTCGCGATTCGTTGGAAGATGCTCACCGTTGTCGACTCCTGCTCTGGTCCTGGTCCGACGAGTGCGGTCGGAAACCTCCGGGTGCGGAGTGTCCCGGCCTCGATCGCCGTGAACTATCCCCTTCAGCCTACTCAAAAAGGCTGATAGTTTCCCAGATGTCGACGAGGGAGAACTACAGATGGCTCAGCGTGTCGCGCACGCGCGGACGGCCCGGAATCACCCCCTGATCCGTCTTGGCAGGTTCGCGCTCGGACTCCGTGAGCCCGACCCTGACTCCGGTGTTCGCTCCGGTTCTCATTGCGGGCCCGATCATGGCACTCGCTTCTCGACCGTTCCCTTTCGACCGATCCTTCTCGACCGGTCACGGTGCGAAGAGGCGCAGTCACAGTGCTCGCTGCCGGCCGGCTCACGGCGCGAAGAGACGCGAGTTCGCCGCCTCGACCTCGGAGTACTGGGTGGCTGCGGTGCCGAGCGCACCGTGGATCGAGGTGAGCGATTCGAAGAGCTGCTTCTGTGCCCCCTCCCACTGGTTGATCACCGACTGGAAGTTCTGGGCGGCGCTGCCCTTCCAGCACTCCTGCAGGGTGAGCAGGTTCCGCAGCATCGTGTTCGACTCGGCGATGAGCGCCTGGGACGATGCGGCGGTCGCTGTGGCCGCGGACGAGACGCGTTCGGCGTCGACTTCGAAACTCATGACTTCTCCTCATGTGGTCGGCGGATCGTGGAGTCCGCCGTGCTGCGTGAGCGCATTGGGTGAGTGCAGAGACCACGTTCCCCGGCGGGCTGGCGCGGCCGCAAGGGCGCGGAGCGTCCCTGTGGACACGGGTTGAGCGTCCACAGCCGTCCGGCACACGAGTGTGCGCGTCTTCCACACCTGCACGAGCGCGAGTCACACCCGCAGTCATTCGAGCAGTGGAGCACGGGCCCGGGCGGAGCACGGGCCCGGGTGGAGAGACAGGCGAGGGGGCGTGGAACCTGAGGAGCTGGTCTATCGCTGCGGGAACTGGAACGGCACCGGGGGAGCGGCCGCGCCACCGCTTCGGCGGACCCGGGGCGGGAGGACCCCCGGGGCGGAGCGGACGCGCGAGGGAGTGGACCCGCGGGGGAGTGGACCCGCGGCGGAGCGGATCCACGGACGTGCCACCATGCGAAACGGCGCCTCCCCGAGCGGGGGAGACGCCGTGCCACCATGCGACACGGCGCCTCCCCGAGCGGGGAGGCGCCGTGTCGCATGGTGGCACGGCGCCGAGAACTCCTCGGCGCTCGGTCGTCACTTCAGTTCGAGAGACACCTGGAGGGTCTGCTCCTGGCCGCCGCGGACGATCGTGAAGTCGACGGGAGTGTTGACCGGCTGGGCGCGGACGAGGGCCTGCAGCGACACTGCGCTGTTGACCTTCGTGCCGGCCACGGCGATGACGTCGTCACCGTCCTGGAACCCGGCCGCAGCGGCGGGCGATCCCGCCTCGACGGTCTGGACCTTCGCGCTGGAGCGGGTCACTCCGCCGCTGTTGATCTGCCCGTCGGTGAGGGTGACGCCGAGGAACGGGTGCAGGGCCTGGCCGGTCGCAATGAGCTGATCGGCGATCGACACCGCCTGCGAAGCCGGGATCGCGAAGCCGATGCCGATCGACCCGGACTGCTGTCCCTCCTCGCCGGAGCCGAGGGAGGCAGCAGCGGAGTTGACGCCGATGAAGTTGCCGTTGCCGTCGACGAGCGGGCCGCCCGAGTTGCCGGGGTTGATGGCCGCATCCGTCTGGATGGCGTTCGTGATGGTCAGCTCCTTCTGCTGAGCTGAGGCGTTGTCACCGATGTTCTCCGTGGTCACCGGCCTGTCGAGAGCGGAGACGATGCCGGTGGTCACCGAGTCGGCGAGTCCCAGCGGGTTGCCGAGCGCCATCACGGGATCGCCGACCTGGAGTGCCTTCGAATCGCCCACCGGCAGCGGCGTGACGTTCTGCGGAACCTGATCGAGCTTGATGATCGCGATGTCGGTCGAGGGGTCGCGCCCGACGATGCTCGCCTTCATCGTCGCGCCGCTCTTCATCGTCACCATGAGCTCTCCGCCTGCGGTGTCCGACGGCGCCACCACGTGGTTGTTCGTGATGACGTGACCCTGGTCGTCATAGAGCGATCCCGAGCCGAGCGCGACTGGCCGTCCGCCCACAGCGGCCTGGATCGAGACGACGGCCTCGGAGGCCTCCTTCGCGACCTGAGTCCAGTCCGGGGTCTCGATGGTCTGCTCGGCGACCTTGCGCGGGGCGTCATCCTGGAGGGCGTTGACCGCGTAGCTGCCGCCGAACGCTGCGCCTCCGCCGATGAGCGCGGCGATGAGGGCGATCGCGATCGTCGCGCCCCAGCCCGGTCCGCGCTTCTGGCGCCGAGGCGGTGCTCCACCGCCGTACGGGCCCTGATCGCCGGGGCCTGACGGGTTCGCCCCGTAGGCAGCGGATCCGTAGCCCCCGGAACCGTAGCCCCCGTAGCCAAAAGCATCCGACCCGTAGCCGCCGCCATAGGGCGAGCCCTGCTGGGAACCGGCGGGACCGGTCGTCGCCGTACCCGAACCGGCAGCGGCACCAGTCGTCGCCGAACTCGAACCGGCAGCGGCACCGGCCACAGCGCCGGCACCGGCACCCGCCGCCGCGCCGAAGGTCGCGGTCGAGCCGGTCGCTCCCTGCTGGCCGGACTGCCCTGACCCTGCACCGTACTGACCCGACTGCCCTGACCCTGCACCGTACTGACCCGACTGCCCTGACCCTGCACCGTACTGACCCGCACCCGGCCCGTACCGGCCAGGGCCGGACGTCGGATTCTGCCCGGTGCCGTACCGGTCGGCACCGTACTGTCCGGACGTCGAGGCACCGCCCGCGGACTGCTGGCCTGCAGGGCTGAAGGGACTCGAGGCGCCCGACTGGTTCGACGCCCCATAGCCCGACGATCCGTAGCCCGGCTGGCCTGAGCCCGGCTGCTGGCCCGAGCCCGACTGCTGGCCGGACCCCGAGAAGTGGCCTCCGCTCGCATTGCCCTGCGGCGCTCCGGTCACTCCGCGCGAATTGTCCCCAGGCGTCTGCGCGTAAGTCGGCTGCACCCGCGTCGTGTCCTCACCCCGACCGGTCCCGGGCTGTCCCTGACCCGGCGCAGCGGGGAAGCTGCGCGTGGAGGGATCGGAGTCCGGGCGGCTCGCCCCCGGTTGAGCCTGGCCCTGACCGGACTGACCCTGGCCCTGACCGGACTGACCCAGGCCCTGACCGGACTGGCCCAGACCCTGTCCGGACTGGCCCTGAGTCGATCCCGCCGGAGCCTGGCCTGAACCGGGCTGGGACGGGTCGGACGCGGGTGCGCCGTCCCGCCTCGGCGAGGTCCCCTGATCGGCGGTCGGGAAGGTGCGCGGAACATCCGATGACGCACGGGAGCCGTCGGTCGGGAACGTCCGGTAGTCGTCGTTTCCGTGGCGTCCCCGGTTGCGGGGAGTGTTGCCGTCGTTGCTGCTCATCGCTCGTCCTTTCGCGCGTCTGGAGCACTGTCTTCGTTATCTGGGATGGGCAGGTCGACGCGGAAGGTCGCGCCGCCCCCTGGTGTCTGCTGCACGGAGATGACTCCGTGGTGGTTCTCGACGATCGCCTTGACGATCGACAGGCCGAGGCCGGATCCGCCGGTGTCGCGGGTGCGGGAGACGTCGAGCCGGTAGAACCGCTCGAAGATGCGGGGGACGAGCTCGGGGTCGATGCCCTCGCCGTGGTCGCGGACCTCGAAGCGGACGCGTCCGTTCGGGAAGCCGCGCAGCGACTCGTCGACGGCGACCGTGCCCGCCGCGGTGACGTTGGGGACGATGCCCGCCGGCTCCTGCGCGTCGGCAGGCTCCGCTCCGCTCGCGTCGCCGCGGCGGAAGATGCGGACTCCGCCGGTGACGAAACCGCGCTCCCGGGACTTCTCCTTCGCCCCCGCCTTGCCGCTGTCCTCCGGGCCGGTGGTGCCGGTCTCGGCTGCGGGGTCCTCGGGGAGTCCGACGACGCCGACGGCGAACTCGATCGCCGCGTCCTCCGGGGTGTGGCGGACGGCGTTGCCGGCGAGGTTGACGATGACCTGGCGGATCTTCGACTCCGAACCGCGGATGAGCGGCACCGGGGTCGCATCGTCCCCGTCGAGGCCGACGAAGCTGATCTCCCTGTCGGGAGCCTGGGCGGCGGCGTCGGCGGCGGCGTCGCGGACGACCTTGAAGAGGTCGATCGGACCGATCTCCGTCGGGCGCTGCTCGTCGAGCCGGGCGAGGACGACGAGGTCGTCGACGAGGACGCCCATGCGCTTGGCCTCCGACTCCATCCGCTCCATCGCCTGCGCGATGTCATCGGGCTTGGTGATCGCTCCCTGACGGTAGAGCTCGGCGTAGCCGCGGATCGTCACGAGCGGAGTGCGCAGCTCGTGCGAGGCGTCGGAGACGAACTGTCGGATCCGCTTCTCCGATCGCGTCTGACCGTCGAAGGAATCCTCGATGCGACCGAGCATTGTGTTGAGCGCCGCCGAGAGCCGTCCGAGCTCCGTGTTGCGGGGGAACGTCGGCACGCGCTGGCTGAGGTCGCCGCCGGCGATCCGCGAGGCCGTCTTCTCGATGTCACGCAGCGGGCGGAAGGTGTTGTTGATCGCCCAGTAGCCGACTCCGGCGACCATCGCCAGGGCGAGGAGGCCGATGCCGATCATCGTGTTGCGGGCGCGTTCGTTGATGTTGTCGATCTCGCGGTCGAAGGGGACCGCGATCGCCACGAGCACGTCGGTGTTCTGCACCTTCATCGCCCGTGCCCGCCACTGCGACTTCGTTCCGGAGACCGTGAAGGGCCGGCCGCCCTGCGCGTAGACATCGGATTCGGTGATCGGCGGCAGCACCGGCTGGTTCTTCGGCTCGGGCGCCACGGGATCGCTGATCGCCTTGCCGTCGGTCGAGTAGAACTGGACGTAGAAGCCGCCGGGCAGAAGGCTCTTGAGCTCGTTCCACGAGTTCGAGTCGATCGTCGTCGCGCTGCCGTCGCCGCCGGATTCGGTCGACTGCAGCTGCGCCGGGGCGAAGACGTCCTGGTAGGCCTGCTTCGCCAGCGTCTCGGACGCGCTGATGAGACGCTCGTCGGTGCGTTCGATGAGACTGTCGCGCAGGTTCTCGAGCACCCATGCGCTCGTCCCCGAGAGAACAAGCAGCATGAGCAGCATCATGATCCCCAGGAGCTTGGTGGTCAGAGACCACTCCTCCCAGAAACCGGGTCGGGAGGGACGGGTGTGTTTTGTTGCCACGTGAGTAATCTAGCGCCCGTGCTTGGGCGACTACTTGGATTCCGGTGTGCGCAGCATGTAGCCGACGCCGCGCTTCGTCTGGATCATCGGCGTCCACTCCATCTCCACGGTGTGACCGGCGGCGTCCGTTTCCGGAGTGACGTCGATCTTGCGACGCAGATAGGAGATGTAGGACTCGACGATTCCCGTGTCGCCGCCGAAGTCGTATTCCCAGACATGGTCGAGGATCTGCGACTTCGAGAGCACGCGGTTGGCGTTGAGCATGAGGTAGCGCAGCAGTTTGAACTCGGTGGGGGAGAGGTCGATGAGGATCCCCGAGCGGCGCACCTCGTGGGTGTCGTCGTCGAGTTCGAGATCGCCCGCCACGATGACGGCGTTCTCTTCGTCCTCGAGGCTGCGGGTGCGGCGGAGGACGGCGCGGATGCGGGCGACGACCTCTTCGAGGCTGAAGGGCTTCGTCACGTAGTCATCGCCGCCGACGGTCAGCCCCGTGATCTTGTCGGAGGTGTCATCGCGAGCGGTGAGGAAGACGACGGGGGCGTTCATCCCGATCTGGCGGAGCCGCCGGGTGACGGTGAAGCCGTCCATGTCCGGCAGCATCACGTCGAGGACGAGAAGGTCGGGGGTGGTCTGCTCAGCGAGGCGCAGAGCCTCGGCGCCGTTGGCTGCCGACACGACGTCGAAGCCGGCGAAGCGCAGGCTCGTGGAGAGAAGTTCGCGGATGTTGGGCTCATCGTCGACAACGAGCAGAGTGGCTTCGATGTCGGTGTCGTTCTGTGTAGTCATGACTTCAGTGTGAAGAGCGAGTCTGGGAGTCACGTGAACGTTGCCTGAATGCGATTGTGATCCGCGTCACTGAAAAATTCCCAGGAAAGTCCATTCGAGTCCCCTCGGGGCCTGGGCTCTCAGGATCGGAGGGGTGAATTGCGGGATTTTTCAGCGTGCGAACAGGGCGGGTTCAGGAAGAGGGGCGGCCGGCGTCGCTCTGGCGGGCGCGGAAGGCGGCGACGTGGGTGCGGTTGGCGCAGTTGCCGGTGTCGCAGAAGCGCTTCGAGCGGTTGCGGCTGAAGTCGGCGAGGTACGCCCGGCAGTCCTCGGCCGCGCATCTGCCGAGGCGGTCGAGGTCGCCGGAGCGGATGAGATCGATGAGCACGAGGGCGACATCGGCGGCGACGCGGTCGGCGAGGCTCGCCGTCGCGCCCACGGCGTGGAGGTGCCAGTCCCAGTCGCCGTGGCGCACGAGCTGCGGCAGCGCATCGGTCTCGCGCAGGGTGAGATTGACCTCCTCGACGATGCGCCGCTCGAGGGCGTCCGCGGCCGATTCGTCCGCCGGGCCGGTGTCGGAGGCTGCGTCGGAGTCGAGGTTCGCCTCGGACGCGGGCTCGGCATCGAGGCTCGCTTCGGTTGCGGGCTCAGCATCGAGGCCCACTGCGAAGGCGGCGGCGAAGCGCTCGCGCAGCCGGCGCGTCTCCTCGACGTCGGCCTTCGTCGCCGTGAGCGGCCCGGAGAAGTCGTGCCCGGCGGCGAAGTCACGGAGACCTGCGGTCGTCGTCAGCTGATCCCCGTCCGCGGCGATGCCGCCCGCGGTGTTGAGGAGATCGACGAGCATTGTGAGGTTCGAGCGGATGTCATAAGCGAAAGTCATGATGCCTGCCATTGTGCCACATCGCGTAAGGAGCAAAATGCACTTGACTCATTTCACCGCGGTGGGAAATACTGGCGATGGACAACGCACCGCCACCCCGGCGGAGACTGCACAACCCACCGTGGCGGTCACTGCACCGCCACCTCGGCGCGCTCATCCGTCCGCGCCGACCGCACCCGAGCTCAGGAGGCTGAGAATGACCCGCACCGTCGTCCTGGGGTTTCTCCTCACCCTCGCCTCCGCCTTCTTCTTCGCCGTCTCCGGACCGATCGCGAAGACGATGTACGCCGTCGGATGGACGCCGGGCGCGGTCGTGCTCATCCGCCTCATCGGGTCGGCCCTCCTCCTGCTCATCCCCAGCCTCCTCGCCCTGCGCGGTCGCTGGGATGAAGTGCGCACGCACTGGAAGACGGTCCTCACCTACGGGCTCGTGTCGATGGCCGGGGTGCAGGGCTTCTACTTCGTCGCCGTCGAACACCTCACCGTCGCCGTCGCCCTCCTCCTCGAGATGACGGCGCCGATGCTCATCGTCTTCTGGATCTGGGGTCGGACCCGGACCCGCCCGGCGACCGTGACGTTCATCGGGGTCCTCGTCTCGATGGTCGGGCTCCTCCTCGTCCTCAACCTGCGCGGGGCCTCGATCAGCGTCCTCGGCGTCGTCATGGCGCTCGCCGCCGCGGTCTGTCTCGCCTCGTACTTCCTCGTCTCGGCGAAGGACACGATCAATGTGCCGCCGGTGGCGCTGACCGGACTCGGCATGGGCGTCGGCGCGCTGACCATGGGTCTCATCGTCCTCCTCGGCGTCATGCCGTGGGGCGCGGCGACCACGGACGTCGACTTCGGCGGCCTCCAGGTCTCGTGGGTGCTGCCGATGGCCCTCATCGTCCTCTTCACCGCCGGCGCCTACATCACCGGGATCCTCGGCCTGCGCTACATCGGCGCGACCGTCGGCTCGTTCGTCAACCTCATCGAAGTGCCCTTCTCGGTCATCGTCGCGTGGCTCCTGCTCGCCGAGCTGCCCGCGCCGATCCAGCTCTTCGGCGGTGTCTTCATCCTCGGCGGCGTCGTCTTCATCAAATGGGGCGAGGCCCGGCTGGCCCGGCGGATCGCCACCCGTGAGGTCGTCGCCCGCTCCGGTGCCCTCGCCGAGGTGTGACCGGGAGGGGCGCGTGCGTCCCGGCGGCCCGCCCGTCCCGGCGGCCCTCCCGGCTGCTCGGTGCCGTGGCGAGGAACCCTCCGGGCGCTCAGCCACCCTGCGCCTCCGTGCCCTGCGCCCGGTTGCCCTGTGCCCGGCGGGCTGCTGAGAACGACGCTGATAGCGTGAGCCCATGGGCCACATCGACATCAACGACGTTGCGTACACCCTCGCCGACGGCAGACCGCTGCTGTCGGGGGTGTCGTTCCGGGTCGGCGACGGGGCGAAGGCCGCGCTCATCGGCGCCAACGGGGCGGGGAAGACGACGCTGCTGCGCATCCTAACCGGTGAGCTGTCCCCGGAGTCCGGGTCGGTGTCCCAGACCGGCAGCGTCGGCCTCATGCGGCAGTTCATCACCGCCGACACCGTCGCCGAGGCGCTCGAGGAGCTCGCACCGCAGCGGATCCAGCGGGCCGCCGCCGTCGTCCGACGGGCCGAGGAGCGTCTGCTCGGCCCCGACGGTGAGACGACCGAGGTCCAGATGGCGTACGCGAACGCCCTGAGCGAATGGGCGGATGCGGGAGGCTACGACGCGGAGGTCCTGTGGGACACGTGCACCACCTCGGCGCTGGGGATCCCCTTTGACCGGTGTCGGGACCGGGCGATTCCGACGCTCTCGGGCGGGGAGCAGAAGAAGCTCGTCCTCGAGGCGCTCCTGCGCGGACATGACGACGTGCTCATCCTCGACGAACCGGACAACTTCCTCGACGTGCCGGGCAAGCGGTGGCTGGAGGCGCAGCTGCGGGAGACGGACAAGAGCGTCCTCTTCGTCTCCCACGATCGGGAGCTGCTCGCGCAGGCCGCGACGGAGATCATCACGCTCGAGCTCTCCGCCGCCGGAAACACCGCCTGGGTGCATCCGGGCGGCTTCGCCTCGTATCACGCGGCGCGGGTCGCCCGGTTCGACCGACTCGAGGAGCTGCGGAAGCGCTGGGATGAGGAGCACGCGAAGCTCAGGGCTCTCGTCCAGATGTACAAGCAGAAGGCCGCGTACAACTCGGATATGACCTCGCGCTACCGGGCGGCGCAGACCCGACTCGAACGGTTCGAGACCACCGGCCCGCCCGAAGCGATGCCGCGGGAGCAGAACCTCGGGATCCGCCTCGGCGGGGGTCGGACCGGGAAGATCGCGATCGTCGCCGACGCACTCGAGCTCACCGACCTCATGCTGCCCTTCGACCTCGAGGTCCACTACGGCGATCGGGTGGCGGTGCTCGGGTCGAACGGGTCGGGGAAGTCGCACTTCCTGCGCCTGCTCGCCGCCGGCGGCACCGATCCCGAGCCCGAGCATCGGCCCGTCAGCGACATCGACATCCCCGCTGTCGCCCATGAGGGACGGGTGCGGCTCGGGGCCCGGGTGCGGCCCGGCTGGTTCGCACAGACCCACGGGCGGCCCGACCTCATCGGACGGACCCTGCTCGACATCCTCCATCGCGGTGACGAGCACCGCAGCGGGCTGCCGCGCGAACCCGCGTCCCGGGCCCTGGCCCGCTACGAACTCGCCGGGGCCGCCGAGCAGACCTTCGACTCGCTCTCGGGTGGGCAGCAGGCGCGGTTCCAGATCCTCCTGCTCGAACTCGCCGGCGCGACTCTGCTCCTCCTCGACGAGCCGACGGACAACCTCGACCTCGTCTCCGCCGAAGCGCTGCAGGATGCGCTCGCCGCCTTCGACGGCACGGTGCTCGCGGTCACCCACGATCGCTGGTTCACCCGTGACTTCGATCGGTTCCTCGTCTTCGGCGCCGACGGGGAGATCTACGAGTCGAACGAGCCCGTCTGGGACGAGGGACGCGTGTCCCGCGCCCGTGGGTGAGCCTCTCGGCCGCGCCTACCGCACCTCGATGTCGTAGCTGTAGCCCTGCTCGGTGAGGAAGCGGCGGCGCTGGGCGGCGAAGTGCTCGTCGACGGTGTCGGCGGCGACGACGGTGTAGAACGTCGCCGAGCCCGAATCCTCCTTGGGCCGCAGGATCCTGCCGAGGCGCTGCGCCTCCTCCTGCCGCGACCCGAAGGCACCGGAGACCTGGATGGCCACCGAGGCGGCGGGCAGGTCGACGGAGAAGTTCGCGACCTTGGACACGACGAGGACCCTGATCGCCCCCGACCGGAAGTCGCGGAAGAGCTCCTGCCGCTGCGACTCCGGGGTCTGCCCGGTGAGCACGGGGGCACCGAGGGCTTCGCCGATCTCCTCGAGCTGGTCGAGGTACTGGCCGATGACGAGGATCTGCGCCTCGGGATGGTCGGCGACGAGCGTCTTGACGATCGGCAGCTTCGCATCCGAGGTCGCGGCCAGGCGGTAGCGATCCTCGCCGTCGGCACGGGCATACGCGGTGCGGGTGCCTCCGTCGAGGCGGACGCGGACCTCGTGGCATGCGGCGGTGGCGATGAAGCCGAGGCGTTCGAGCTCCTTCCACGGCACCTCGTACTGCTTGGGTCCGATGAGGGAGAACACCTCGTCCTCCCGGCCGTCCTCGCGCACGAGCGTGGCAGTCAGCCCGAGCCGCCGCCTGGCCTGGAGGCTCGCGGTGAGCCGGAAGATCGGCGCCGGCAGCAGGTGCACCTCGTCGTAGATGACGAGCCCCCAGTCCTTCGCGTCGAGGAGTTCGAGGTGGAGGTAGGAGCCCTTCCGCCTCGTCGTGAGCACCTGGTAGGTCGCGATCGTGATCGGGCGGATCTCCTTGACCGATCCCGAATACTCGCCGATCTCGTCCTCCGTCAGCGTCGTGCGCGCGAGGATCTCGTCCTTCCACTGCTTCGCCGACACGGAGTTCGTCACGAGGATGAGCGTCGTCGTCTGCACCCGCGACATCGTCGCGACCCCGACGACCGTCTTCCCCGCCCCGCAGGGGAGGACGACGACTCCGGACTCCCCGGAGAGCGACTGGTCGATGGCCTCCCGCTGGTAGTCGCGCAGATGCCAGGCCCCGCCGTGGGCGTCGTCGCTGAGCTCGATGTCGTGGGCTTCGCCGTCGACGTAGCCGGCATGGTCGGAGACCGGATGCCCGAGCTGGAGGAGGGCGTGCTTGAGCTCGCCCCGTTCCGAGGGGTGGACGAGGACGGACTCCTCATCGAGCCGCCTGCCGAACTTGCCGACGAGGTCGGGCTGGCCGGTCAGCCGGTCGAGGAGTTCGGTCTCCGTCGACGTCAGCGTCAGCCCGTGGACGGGATGGTCGATGAGGGTGAGCACCCCGAACCGGTCCATGATGTCGACGATGTCGACGAGCAGCTCGTGCGGGACCGGGTACTTCGCGAACTCGAGGAGGACATCGACGACCGATTCGGCGTCATGGCCGCTCGCGCGCGCATTCCACAGGCCCAGCGGGGTGATCGTGTACGTGTGGATGTACTCCGGGGTCCGGGCCAGCTGCGCGAACGGGGCGATCGCCACCGCCGCCTCGGTGGCCAGGGGGTGCCCCGATTCGAGGAGCACAGTCCGATCGGACTGGACGATGAGAGGTCCGTTCATGAATTCCTTCGCCGAGGTGACAACGACGAGGTCAACGCGCCAGGCGGCGCGATTGTTCCCACCGCTGCCCGTACCTGCCGGCTTGCGCTCACCTCGGCTCCGGCGCCGCTTCGACGCTGACGATGCGCGCGATCGACAGGGACGCCTCGGCGCCGGTCGTCGTCACCGTGCCCCGGACCCGTCCGCCGTTGACCGTCGTCGGCTGCATCTGCACGATGCGCTCCTGACCGTGGGAGTCGGCGAGCCGGATCGTCACGAGCGTCCGGGCCTGTGCGGCCTCCCGCAGCCGATCGAGGTGACCGAGCGGTTCGTCCGTCGCCGTGCGCTCGGCGGCTGCGCCCGCCGGGGAGCGCAGGATGCGGATGTAGTCGCCGAGGCGGTCGTCGGTGACCCGGGCCCGTGTCCGCGTCGTCACCTCGGGTTCGGTCTGCGGGATCACCGACCGGCGGCGCACGGGACCGGCGGGGGAGTGGAGGAGCGCGTGATGGTCCCCGGCCTCGAGCAGGTGCAGCGTGCGTTCGGGGCCGAGCTGACTGATCGCCACCGTCGGGGCCAGACGGTCGAGACCGGCAGGGGCCATGAGCTGGTCGGAGAGGATGACGTCGAGGTCGACCGGGTCGTCGACGACGAGGACGGCACGGGCTCCGGCGACCCGCACCCGGCGCAGCTTCGCGGCAGTGTTCGAGACGAGGAACTCGAGCGTCGAGGGCAACGGTTCGGCGCTGATCTCGGCGAGTTCGCGCAGCGCTTCGGCGGCGTCGACGCCGGACTGCATGCTCGCCTCGATCGTGTCCCCGTCGATGCGGTAGACGGTGCCCTGGCCGCGGGCTTCGACGACCGCGAAGCGGCGGAGGATGTGGTGGACGCGGGGGTCGATCGGACCGGTCGCCACGGCGGTGAGATCGGACTGGATGAGGACGGTGTCGACCTCGGGGACGAGCCCTGTGCGGACCTCGGCGACGACCTCGGCGGGCACGGCCAGTGCCGCGACGCTGACACCGAGGGGGGCGAGTGCCGGATTGTCCCTGACCGCCGCGGCCGCGGCCCGCTCGAGACCGGCGGCGAGCATCACCCCGAACCGGCTCGGCCCGAAATGGCCCGGCTGCTGGAGTGGGGTCGTCGCGAGCCCGAACATCACCGCGGACTGCAGGACCTCCTCGGTGATGGCGGGATCGTGGGCCGGGGTCAGCGGCCGGGCTCGCAGGACCTGCGCGTGGATCCACTCGGCCGAACGCGATGATCCGACACCGATGTCGTGGAGCACGGAGAGCACGGTGGCACGCAGCAGCGGCATCGCCGGAACCGACTGGCTGAAGCCTTTGAACAGGGACTTCTTCGGGGCGGCGAGGACGGTGAGGCGCTCGTTCGCGCTCGCCCCGGCAACGAGCTGGGTGACGTCCTGGGATTCGCGCAGCCACGAGGAGACGAGCGACGCCCAGAGGTCGGCGCGGTCACCGGCGAGCATCGTCGCCGCGTCGTCACTCGCCGTCCACTGCGGGTCGAGCGGATCGTCGAGGACGCCGATGAGACCGAGGGACTTCGCCGCCAGCAGCAGGGTGATCGTCGGTTCGAGGTCGAGCTCGAGGGTGCGGGCGAGGCGGCTGACGTCGCGCTTCGAGATGCCGCCGCTCGTGAGGCGGGAGACGGGGGAGGACTCCATCTCGTCGACGAGGCCGCGCAGGGAGGACACAACCTCGGCGACGGCCGCCTGTTCGCTGTTGTGGACGAGAGCCTGAGGGATCGTCGTCGCCGAGGCGTCCGGGCGGTCCCCGAGACCCGCGTAGGTGTGCCAGGGGCGGGGGCGTGCGGAGTCCGCCGCCGAGGTGGGCAGCAGAGTGATCGCCTCGGTCTGGATCCGCCAGACGTCGGGGGAGTCCGTCGGCCATGCGAGCCCGAGGTCGCGCAGCCGGGTGAGGTCGGCTTCAGCGGGGGCGGCACCGTCGAGGCGGTCGAGACTGATGTCGGGGCCGGTGCGGGCGGCCGTGGCGAGACCGATGAGGAGGTCGAGCTGGTCGGCGTCGAGCGCTTCGATGCCGCGCGAGACGCCGATGCGCGACGACGCCGCAGCGGCAAGGGAGGACAGTGTCGGCGACTCGGGCCGGAGGAGGTCGCGACGAGTCCGCACGAACGACTCGAAGTCCGCGTCAGAGCTCTGGGCCAGCCATGTGCTGAAGGTCATTGACATCGCCGTTCAGTGTATCCCCAGGGGTACAATGGAGGGGTCAGGAACGCCCAATCACCTCGGGAAGGACGAGCATTGTCAGCCAAGCGTGCCGATACGGCCATCGTCGTCGTAGCCGTCGCAGCAGCCGTCATCGGAGCAGCCGCACTCATCGGCGTTCTGGGTCAGGCGTGGATGGGGTACACCCCCTCGCACTTGCTGACATACCTGCCGATGATCCTTCTGC
Organism: Brevibacterium sp. XM4083; assembly: GCF_006489205.2. Lineage (GTDB taxonomy): Bacteria > Actinomycetota > Actinomycetes > Actinomycetales > Brevibacteriaceae > Brevibacterium. Next base: position 664,457 of record NZ_VFYR02000001.1, read on the forward strand.
CCATCGCCTTCGCTCTGCTCGCTGCGGTCGTCATCCGCTCAGCGCTCAGACGCAGGCAGCCAGGGGTGAATGAGAGCTGAGACGAACCGCGGGCTCACTTCCGCGGGCTCACGTCTCTGTGGCGATCACCTCCGTTCGGTCGGTGGTTCCATTCGCTCGGGGCCTCCGGTCGGACCGCAGTTCACGCCAGCTCACCGAAACCGCACCGACCGAGCAGCTGAGGACAGACGGCTCAGCCGGACCCAGCCCAGCGCAAGCAGAGGCTGCGACCAGTCGACGAACGCTCACCGTGACGCTCACGAACAGAGCAACGGCACGGGGCAGCCACCGGGCGACAGTGACACGTGAGGCGAGCGATGAGACTCCCGCTCAGCGGCCGGAGCCGCGTTCGGTTGTGAGGCCACGAGTGCGAGGCATTCGAGGCCGACCGACGAACCACCATTGACCACCTCCTTCCATCTGAGTGCGCAGGACATTACCGGCCACCACTGACACAGACCGGTATCGCCGGTCAGAGACACAGGACCCGACCGGGTCCTCCGAGACACCGCAGGGCTGCGCACCACGGCAGCACTGCACGAAAGGACACCATGCCAACCGGACGCGTGAAATGGTTCGACGCCGACAAGGGCTACGGCTTCGTCGTCGCCGAGGACGGCTCGCAGGCCTTCCTCCACTCCTCGGTCCTGCCCGAAGGCGCCGAGGTCACCAAGGGCACCCGCCTCGACTACGACGTCGTCGACTCCCGCCGCGGCGCCCAGGTGCTCAAAGCACGACTGATCAGCGCTCCCGCGAAGGTCGCGAAGGCCCGCCGCCGCTCCACCGAGGATATGGCGGTTATGGTTGAAGACGTCATCAAAGTTCTCGATGACCTGGGCAACGGCCTGCAGCACGGCCGTTACCCCGACCGCGAGCACGGGAACAAGGTCGCCTCGCTGCTGCGGGCGATCGCCGACGATTTGGAGTCATGATGTCCTCTCTCTTCACCACGTGGCTGGACGAACAGCGCGCGGGTACTCGGGCCGCCGCCTCGGCGCCTGAGGACGCGGACGTCGCCACCGCCTCGGCGCCGGTCGATTCCACCGATGCCGCTGAGGCCACCGTCGATGCCGCGGCGGCCAACCCCGATGCCGCGGCGGCCACCGTCGATCCCGGAACGGTCACGACCGCGACGAAGGCGGACGCGGCCTCGACACAGACCGCGGCCGCACCCGCGAAGCCGGCCCGCTCGACCCCGGAGAAGGTCGTCCTCGACGCCCAGCTGGCAGCGGCGATCGACGTGGCCCGGTCGGCGATCGCCGAGGTGGCCGGCAGCTCCGTGATCGGCGAGCACCTCGGCGCGCTGGCCGAGGGCACCCGGCTCGTCACCCACTACTTCGTGTGCACCGACCCGAGCTACCGGGGCTGGCGCTGGGTCGCCGTCCTCGCCCGAGCACCGCGGTCGAAGAAGGTCACGGTCTGCGAGACAGCGCTGCTGCCGGGTCCCGACGCCCTCGTCGCCCCCGAGTGGGTGCCGTGGGATCAGCGGCTCGAGCCCGGGGATCTCACCCCGCGCGACACCCTGCCGAAGGTCGACTCCGATCCCAACCTGCAGCCGGGCTACCAGCAGACCGAGGACAACTCGGCCGACAACATCGACCAGATCGCGAACTTCGAGTTCGGCATCGGTCGGGAGCGGGTGCTCTCCCCTGAGGGGATCTCCTCGGCCGCGACCCGGTGGGCGAACTCCGATGCCGGCGCTGAGGGCGAATTCTCCACCCGCGCCTCGGCGCACTGCAGCACCTGCGGATACTTCATGCCGATCGCCGGCTCGCTGCGCGAGCAGTTCGGGGTCTGCGCGAACGCCTGGTCGCCCTTCGACGGCCGCGTCGTCCAACTCGATTCCGGTTGCGGCGCGCATTCGGAGACCGACGTCAGACGCCAGGACACCGAACCTGCCGAAGCCGTCGTCGACGACTACGCCCGCGGCGAACTCGAGTTCCAGGAGGGCTGAACCACTCGATGGCCCACACGTTCCGGTCGCTCGCCGAACCGAACTACCGACACTGGTTCGCCGGCGCGCTCATCTCGAACACCGGAACGTGGATGCAGAGGACGGCCCAGGACTGGCTCGTCCTCACCTACCTGACGAACAACAACGCCTCGGCGCTGGGCATCACGATGGCGCTGCAGATGGGCCCGCAGCTCATCATGTTCCCCTTCGCGGGGGCGCTCGCCGACCGGTTCTCCAAGCGCGCGCTGCTCATGGTCACGCAGGCCCTCCTCGGCGCCGTCGGACTGCTGCTCTTCGTCCTCGTCATCACCGACACGATCGAGCTGTGGCAGGTCTATGTGCTCGCGCTCGTCCTCGGCATCCTCGCCACCCTCGACACCCCTGCCCGGCAGGCCTTCGTCTCCGAGCTCGTCGGCGAGAAGCTCCTGCCCAACGCGGTCAGCCTCAACTCCGCGTCGTTCAACGGGGCGCGGATGATCGGGCCCGCGGTCGCCGGAGTCATCACGGCCCTCGTCGGCGCCGGACCCGTGTTCCTCATCAGCGGGCTCGGGTTCGCCGCGACGCTCACCGTGCTCATCCGGCTCGACCGCTCACGCCTCCACCCGTCCAATCGCCGAGGCGGCGGCGGGGTCCTCGGCGGGTTCCGCTACCTGCGCTCCCGCCCGGACGTCGTCATCGTGCTCATCGTCCTCTTCATCGTGGCGACGTTCGGATTCAACTTCAACATCTACACCGCGACGATGGCGCGGATCGAGTTCGACAAGGATGCGAGCGGATTCGGCCTGCTCAACTCCGTCATGGCGATCGGTTCGGTGGCCGGCGCCCTCGCCTCGGCGAAGCGGGAGAAACCGCGACTGCGCTTCATCTTCGGTGCCGCCGGCGGGTTCGGCCTCGCCGTCGGACTCGCCTCGCTCATCACGAACTACTACGTCTTCGCCGCCGCGCTCATCCTCGTCGGATTCTCGTCGCTGACCATGCTGACCTCGGCCAACGCCTACGTGCAGACGACGACTCCGGCGTCCTACCGGGGCCGGGTGATGGCGATCTACGCGGCCGTCGTCATGGGCGGCACCCCGCTCGGCGCGCCGCTGGCGGGATGGGTCGCCGACGCTTTCGGTCCGCGCATGTCGATGGCCGTCGGCGCGGCCTCGGGCCTGCTCGCATTCTCAGTCGGGCTCGTCTGGATGATCGTCGCGAAGAACCTCCGCCTGACCTACGACCCGAAGTCGCGCATCCGGCTCCACGTCAGCTACCTCGGACACCCGTAGGTCCGCCGGGTGCCGCACACCTGCGTCCCGTAAGATCGGGCCTGCACTCTCGTCTCCGAACTCGAAAGGGCCCGTCACGTGGTGGATGCGGACATTCTCACATCGGTGCTCGTCGGCATCGCCGTGCTCATCGGCTGTCTCGGCATCATCGTGCCCGTGCTGCCCGGGTCGATCCTCATCGGCATCGGGGTGCTCATCTGGGCCATCGTCATCGGCACTCCCGCCGCGTGGATCGTCTTCGCGATCGTCGCCGTCCTCGTCGCCGCCGGGATGAGCGCGTCGCTCGTCCTCACTGGCCGCAAGCTCAAGGAGATGTCCGTGCCGAATCGGTCGGTCATGCTCGGGGGAGTGCTCGCGATCGTCGGCTTCTTCGTCATTCCCGTCGTCGGCCTGCCCGTGGGCTTTGTCCTCGGCCTCTACCTCGCCGAGCTGTCCCGGCTCAAGGACCCGAAGGTCGCGTGGGGATCGAGCTGGGGTTCGATCAAGGCGATCGGCATCGGCACCGTCATCGAACTCGGTCTCGCGCTGCTCGCCGCGATCACCTTCGGCATCGGACTGCTCATCCACTTCATGTGAGCGGACGCCGCGATGCCCGGTGCGCTGCGAGTCGAGACCGGCGGGCGTCGCAGACTACCCGGAGCCCCACTCCCGGGGCGTCAGGCGAGAGCGTCGATGACGAAGTCGAGGCAGCCCAGCAGAGCCTTGACGTCGGCCGGGTCGACGGAGACGAACGTCGCGATGCGCAGCTGATTGCGGCCGAGCTTGCGGTACGGTTCGACATCGACGATGCCGTTGGCGCGCAGCACCGAGGCGACGCGGGCGGCATCGACCGAGTCGTCGAAGTCGACGGTGACGACGACCGACGAGCGATCTGCGGGATCGGCGACGTAGGGGCGGGCCACCTCGGCGGACTCCGCCCAGTCGTAGACGTACCCCGAGGTCTCGCGCGTGCGCTCGGTGGCCCACTCGAGGCCGCCGTTGCCGTTCATCCACTCGATCTGCTCGGCGAGCAGGAGCAGGGTCGCGACGGCCGGGGTGTTGTAGGTCTGATCCTTGCGCGAGTTCTCGATCGCGGTGACGAGGTCGAGCGAGGCGGGGATCCAACGGCCGGAGTCCTTGATCTCCTGCGCCCGGGCGACCGCCTTCGGGGAGAGGATCGCCACCCACAGGCCGCCGTCGGAGCCCATGTTCTTCTGCGGCGCGAAGTAGTAGACGTCGGTCTCGGCGATGTCGACGGGCAGGCCGCCGGCACCGGACGTCGCGTCGATGACGACGAGCGCATCGTCGTCGATGCCCTGTGGCCGCGTGATCGTCGTCGCCACACCCGTCGAGGTCTCGTTGTGAGGCCACGCGTAGACGTCGGCGGTCCCGTCGAGTCCGGCGTCCGCCAGGGCGGCGGGGGAGGGGATCGCCGAGGTGCCCGGTTCGGCGGCGAGGATGAGGGAGTCCTGGAGGTGCGGGGCGGTGTCCGTGGCCTTCGCGAACTTCTGTCCGAACTCACCGAACGTCGCGTGGGCGGCGCGCTCGCGGACGAGGCCGAAGGCCGCGACGTCCCAGAACACGGTGGACCCGCCGTTGCCGAGGACGACCTCGTAGCCCTCGGGAAGGTCGAAGAGCTCGGCCAGTCCGGTGCGGATCCGGCCCACGAGGCTCTTCACCGGCGCCTGGCGGTGGCTCGTGCCGAGCACGGTCGCCCCGGCCGCGCTCAGCGCCTCGATCTGTGCGGAGCGGATGCGGGCCGGGCCCGATCCGAAACGTCCGTCGGCGGGCAGGAGTTCGTCTGGAATCGTCAGGTTCGTCGCAGTCACGCTCGCCATTCTAAGGTCTCGCAGCACAGCGACCGGGGGCCGTCTCATCACGTGCGGATCGTGCCCGCACCCCGCAGGGTCCGGCCGTGTCCGTGACCGCCCGTAGAGTGGAGCCATGAGTGAGCCTGTCGACCGCCTGGCCCAGACCCGGGCCTCCTACATCTCGTCCTCGTTCGACCGCCCCGAGGTCTCCCCGCTCGACCTGTTCCGCACGTGGTACGACGAAGCCGCCGGCCAGGTCCGCGAACCCAACGCCATGACCGTGTCCACGCTCGACGACTGGGGTCCCGTCGCCCGCATCGTCCTGCTCAAGGCCGTCGATGCCGCCGGCTTCGTCTTCTTCACCGACTACGACTCGGCGAAGGGACGGCAGCTCGCCGCCGATCCGCGCATCGCGGCGAGTTTCCCGTGGCAGGACATGCATCGGCAGATCCGGATCAGGGGCATCGCCGAGGCGGTCGCCGCCGCGGAGTCCGACGCGTACTTCGCGGTGCGCCCCCGCGGCTCCCAGATCGCGGCGAGCGTGTCGAAGCAGTCCCAGCCGGTGAGCGGGCGTGAGCAGATGGAAGCCGAGTACGACGCCGCGGTGACCGAATTCGAAGGGCGCGAGGTGCCGCGACCGGCGCATTGGGGCGGGTTCCGCATCCGGCCGTTCGAGATCGAGTTCTGGCAGGGACAGGAGAACCGCTTCCACGACCGGTGGGTGTTCCGACGCGCCGACGGCAGCCACGACCCCGGCGATCTCGCAGCCGCCGACCAATGGGAGCTCGTCCGCCTCTATCCTTGACCGAAAGGTCAGGCCAGACTCTCTCCTGGACAGTCAGCCGCCCTGACCCAGACCCCTGCCGGGTCACCCGGCTCGCAGCGTCGTGAGCCGGGTGACCCGACCCCACCCCGAATCCTCAAGGAGCAGCAATGGCACAGTCACCGCAGTCGGCACCGGCCGACACCACCACGACCGGCAACGACCCGGCGGCACCGGAGCGACAGACCCCGGAGGCCGACCGGGACACCGCCGCCGGCACGGAGGAAGGCACGGTCGCCCGGTTCGACAACCTCATCGGCGGACAGCGCCGCGGCTCCGAGGACCGCGTGCTCAACCGCAACCCGTCCGATCCCGCCGACGTCATCGGCAGCTTCGCCCGCGCCGACGCCCAGACCGTCACCGACGCCATCGCCGCCGCCGCTGCCGCGGCACCGGCCTGGGCCGACTTCCCCGCGCAGCAGCGCTTCGCGATCCTCGACACCGCAGGCACCCTCATCGCCGAGCGTGCCGCTGACCTCGCCGATCTCCTCGCCCGCGAAGAGGGCAAACAGCTGGCCGAGGCCCGCGGTGAGGTGCTGCGCGCCGCGCAGATCTTCAAGTTCTTCGCCGGTGAGACGATCCGCAACACCGGGGAGATCATCGACTCCGTGCGCCCCGGCCTCGTCGCCGAGATGACCCACGAACCGATCGGCGTCGTCGGGGTCATCACGCCGTGGAACTTCCCCATCGCCATCCCCGCCTGGAAGATCGCCCCGACGCTCGCCTACGGCAACACCGTCGTCTTCAAACCGGCCGAACTCGTTCCCGGCTCCGCTTCGGCACTCGTCGACATCCTCGTCGAGGCGGGCCTGCCCGACGGGGTCCTCAACCTCGTCATGGGGCCCGGTCGCGTCGTCGGGGAGGTGCTCACCGCCTCGGCGGACGTCGACGCCATCACCTTCACCGGATCCGCCGCCGTGGGGCGCGGAGTCATCGCCGCTGCCAGCGACCACGGGATCCGCGTGCAGTGTGAGATGGGCGGGAAGAACCCCCTCGTCGTCCTCGGCGACGCCGACCTCGACGCCGCCGCCGATGCCGCTGTCAACGGCGCCTTCTTCTCCACCGGACAGCGCTGCACCGCCTCGTCACGGCTCATCGTCACCGCTGACGTCCACGACGAATTCGTCCGGCTCGTCACCGAGCGGATGCAGGGCCTGACCGTCGGCGATGCCCGCGCCGAGGGCGTCGACATCGGTCCCGTCGTCTCCGACGACCAGCTCGCCCAGGACCTGCGCTACATCGGCATCGCCCGGGACGAAGGCGGCGAGGTCACCGGCGGTGACCGCGTCGAGGCGGACACGGAAGGGTACTTCCTCGCACCGGCTCTCGTCACGGGCACGAAACCGACCGACACGATCAACGTCGACGAGGTCTTCGGTCCGGTCGCCTCGGTGATCAAGGTCGCCGACTACGACGAGGCGCTCGGGGTGGCCAACGACACCGCGTTCGGCTTGTCCGCGGGCATCTTCACATCGTCGCTGAAATATTCGAGCCACTTCAAGCGTTATGCCCAGGCAGGCATGGTGATGGTGAATGCGCCGACGGCAGGGGTGGATTACCACGTGTCGTTCGGAGGCCGGAAGGGGTCGAGCTACGGACCCCGCGAACAGGCTCGAGCGGCACGCGAGTTCTACACCGTCCACAAGACGGCGTACGTCAACGCGGGCTGAGCACCGCAGCGATGCCGCGGCCACGATAGAATCGATGAGAATCTCAGGGGGCCGCGAGACACCGCAGCCGGGGCACGGTCGCACGCCCCCTGAAATGTGTGAACGCCTGACATGGTCTTCCCAGACCTGAAGACGAAGAGTGGAGTGGCTGGTCTTAAGTGAACGACCTCGTCGATACAACCGAGATGTACCTCAAGTCGATCATCGAACTCGAGGAGCAGTCGATCGTGCCCCTGCGGGCCCGCATCGCCGAGCGCCTCGACCATTCGGGACCCACCGTCTCCCAGACCGTGGCCCGGATGGAGCGCGACGGACTGCTCCATGTGAGCAATGATCGGCACCTCGAACTCACCCCGGAGGGGCGCCGCATCGCCACCGAGGTGATGCGCAAGCACCGTCTGGCCGAACGGCTCCTCGCCGACGTCGTCGGTCTCGAGTGGGAGCTCGTCCACGACGAAGCGTGCCGGTGGGAGCATGTGATGAGCGAGCAGGTCGAGCGCAAACTCGTTAGCCTGCTGCCCGATACGAAGTCCGGTCCCTACGGCAACCCGATCCCGGGCCTCGAGGTCATCGGTGCCGAAGCGAGCAATGGCGCCGAGGTGGTCGACCTCGCGACCGCGGTCGCCCGCGACGGGGCCACGCAGCTGACGATCGCATGGCTGGCCGAACCGCTGCAGGTCGACATCCACCTCCTCCAGCAGTTCCAGGTCGCCGGGGTCATGCCCGGCACCGATGTCGAGATCACCCGCAACGGCGAATACATCACCGTGCAGGTGCCCGGCGCCGAGGACGTCCTCGACCTTCCCGTCGAGACCGCCTCGCACGTGTTCGCCCACCAGCGCTGATCAGTCACCGGTCGTGACATCACGGCGCGGTCGCACGCTGTGACGGAGTCGACGCACAGTGCTCAGACTGTGTAACGAAACGTTGCACAACCCGGCCCGGGGAGCGGATCTCCGCTCCCCGGGCCGGTGTCTGTAACAGCGAATGTTACGGAGACATGAATCTCATTCGAGCCTCTCACCTCGGCTTTTAGGGTTAACCGCAGGGTTTCCCCACCCTGGTTGTGACAGAAACGTGACAATTGATCACCGATTGGTTACAGTTGTGGAGGTCGCCCGCGCAAGCAGGTGACTTCACGCCGGGAGCCGCACGCCACGCCCGCTGTGACACACACCAGGACCGAGAGTGGCGGTCGGAGGAATCCGATAGGTGACGAGAGGAAAACGTGGCAACTAAGCACCATGGCCGCCGCGCCGCAGAGACCAAGGTCAAGACCCCGCTGACCGAACTGACCGAACTCCTGAACGCCAACTCCGCCGTCTTCGGACGTCGCGCAGCCGTCGTCGCTGCCAGCGGTGGCCTTCTCACCGCAGCCGTTCTCCCGGCAGCCGGTCAGGCCGGAGACGACAACGTCGCTGTCTCCGCCGAGTCGCAGACCACTGAGGTCGCCGAATTCCAGAACCAGGCCGCCACGGTCGTTGCCAAGGGCAACACCGATGACAAGGACAAGAAGGCCGAAGGCTCCTCCTTCAGCGCCGACGTCCAGACCGTCACCGCGAAGCCCGCTCCCAAGCCTGAGCCGAAGCCCGAGCCGAAGCCGGCTTCGAGCGCGAGCTCCAGCTCGTCCGACTCCTCGTCGTCGGACAAGAAATCCTCGTCCAAGTCCGACAGCGGCAAGGACGACTCGAAGGACTCCGGCTCCGACTTCAAGATGCCTGATGGCTCGAAGGCCCAGCAGGTCCTCGCCATCGCGAAGCAGTACGTTGGCACCCCCTACGTCTCCGGCGGCACCTCGCCCAGCGGTTGGGACTGCTCGGGCTACACCTCCTACGTCTACGGCAAGGTCGGCGTCAACCTGCCCCGCACCTCCGGTGCCCAGGGCAGCGCAGGCAAGACCGTGTCGAAGTCCGAAGCTCAGCCGGGCGACCTCATCTGGAAGCCGGGACACATCGGCATCTACGCCGGCAACGGCATGATGTACGACGCCGGCAACCCCCGCGTCGACACCAGCTACCGCAGCATCGACTGGATGATCGACGGCGGCGCGAAGTTCATTCGCGTTCTCTGATTCGATTCGCCGGGAACTCCCCGCTTCACTCGACGGTCCTCGAGTGAGGCGGGGAGTTTCTGCATCCCCGGCGCGGTGCGACGCACTCGTGTGCTGGGCGTCCGAGGGCCGTGGCGGCCGGACAGGATCGGCGCAGAGAGCCGCTGGAAGTGAACGACGAGGGAAGAATTCATGACGCCGCCGGTATGAATTCGATCACAGCGGCAATCGGCGTTACTCTTGAGAAGATTGAGTTCCGTAAGCGATGGGAAATCGGATGGGGCATAGTCGAATATTCCGGATAGCCGCTCCAGGTTCTGGCGCGGAGTACATATCTGTGTCTATGTCCGTTTCCAAGGCGTTGTGCTGGTGCACGACGCCTTTTGTGTTCCCTGGGGCAGGTGCGCCGCCGGTGCGGCAGCGGGCGCGTCTGCGTGATCGGAGCAGTGGGACAACTCCGCACATGACGATGAGGGGCGAGATATGAAGACTCTCGTGCTCAATGCCGGATACGAACCGCTGTCGGTCGTGCCGTTCACCCGGGCTGTCGTGCTCGTGCTCACGGGCAAAGCGACAGTGCTCGCGGCGGAGGATGCTCCGGTGAGATCGCAGCACGTGAGCCTCGACCAGCCCTCGGTCATTCTGCTCACTCGGTACGTCAGACCGCCGCGGGACCGTCGGGTCTCGCTCTCCCGCCGCGGGGTGCTCCGCCGCGACAACCATCGCTGCGCCTACTGCACCCGGCCGGCGAGCACGGTCGACCATGTCATGCCGCGCTCGCGCGGCGGCGGCAACACCTGGGAGAACCTCGTCGCCTGCTGCCGGGACTGCAACAACCGCAAAGGCGACCGCACCCTCGGCGAGATCGGGTGGAAGCTGAGCTTCCGCCCCAAGGAGCCGCGAGTCGGTCAGTTCTGGATGCGCGGCATCGACAAGCCCGTCGAGCAGTGGCGTCCGTTCCTCGACATGGGCCATGCGGCCTGACCGCTGACGCGGTCGCCGGGGCCCGGTGCAGTCACCGGCGTCCGACGCCGGCCGACCCCTCTGCCGGTGCCGCCGCTCCGGTCCCGACAACAGGTCTGACCGGTGACGATGCTGTCCGCACTGTGATCGCCTGCGGATAACGATGTGACATCGACGGCAGTGTTCGACGCATTGTGCTCTAGTGTTGATTGTGAGAAGTTCGCTGCGACATAAGGAGCGTGCGATGTCAGAGCAGGACCGCACCCAGGGTGCCGGATCGCCGCCGGTCGGTGAGTCCGACGCGGTGATCGTCGGCATCGACGGATCCCCGCCGAGCAGGAACGCGCTCAACTGGGCGATCCAGGAAGCACGGTCGCTCGGCAAGCCGATTCGGCTCGTCGGGGCCTACACGATCCCCAGTGTCGCCGCCGCGGCGATCGACGTGTCGTATGTGCCGATCGACGACTCGGCGATCCGCCAGTCGGTGACGAACACGCTCAAGGAGGCAGCGGCGGAGGTCAAGGCCGCCGGCGTGCCGGTCGAAGCCGTCATCGAGATCGGCGATGCCGCCGGCGTGCTCATCGAGGAGTCGAAGACCGGGGGACTGACCGTCGTCGGTTCGCGTGGCCGCGGCGGGTTCGCCGGCCGTCTGCTCGGCACCGTCTCGAGCGCACTGCCCGCACACTCCGCGTGCCCGACGGTCGTCGTTCCAGCGGCATGGCAGGCCGAGACGGACAAGGCCGCCCATCCGACGTCGTCACGCCCGATCCGCCAGGACCGCGGAGAGATCGAGGAGACGGATCCCGACGCCGAGGCGATCGAGGGCCTGCGCTTCGACGGCAAGGTCGTCGTCGGCGTCGATTCGCTCGGGGCCGAGTCGCCGGCCCTGTGGAAGGCGGCCCGGCTTGCCGTGCGGCGCGGGTCGCCGCTGCACATCGTCGCGGTCATCACGACGACGGTCATCGGTCCCGAATGGCTGCCGAGCACCGCCGATCTCGAACGCCTCATCAACGAAGGCGCTGACAAGCTCGTCGTCGCCAAGCAGCGGATCAAGGACGAGTTCCCCGACCTCGACGTCACGTGGACCCTCTTCGACGGGCAGCCCGCCGAGGTGCTCGTGCGCGCCTCCGACACCGCAGAGGTCCTCGTCATCGGGTCCCGTGGGCGCGGCGGTTTCGCCGGCCTGCTCCTCGGGTCGACTTCGCAGTCGGTGCTGCCGTACTCGCAGTGCCCGACGATGGTCGTGCGGGTCTCCCGTGACGCCGACAAGCGGCGGGAAGAGGGAGAGATCCCCGAGCCGAGTCTCTGACACGGTGGATGCTCCAGCACAGACGGCGCCGCCTCCGACAGGGCGGCGCCGTCGTCTCGGCACCGCGGACTGGATCGGTCTGGGATTCCTCGTCGTCCTCCTCGTCGGCGGCCTCACCTGGTCGAAGTGGCTGCCGTACTGGGACCGGGCGTGGACGCTGAGTGAGACGTCCGTGTGGGACGGCAGCTCACTGTTCGCCGTCGCCGGGGACGCGATGTCACTGACGGGGGCCTGGGACTTCACCCTCGCGTACTTCCTCGCAGTGTGGAAGGCCCTCGTCGTCGCACTCCTCGTCGCTGCGGCGATCGATGCTCTCGTGCCCCGCGACTGGCTGCTGCGGGTGATGAACCGGCGGCACACGGCGACCCAGTCACTCGTCGGTGCGACGCTGTCGCTGCCGAGCATGATGTGCACATGCTGCGCGGCGCCGGTGGCGGCTGGCCTGCGAAGCAGCGGTGTCACCCGCAGCGCCGCCCTCGCGTACTGGGTCGGCAATCCGCTCCTCAACCCGGCCGTGCTCATCTTCCTCGGTCTCGTCCTGCCGTGGCAGTACGTGGGCACGCGCATCGGCGTCGGACTCCTCATCGCCGTCGGTGCCAGCGCCCTCATCGGCACGTGGTTGGCCGGTCGGGTCAAGGACGTTCCGACACCGGCCGCCAGCGAGCCCGTGCGATTGTCATCGATGCCGCTGCGCTATCTGCGCTCACTGTCGCGGTTCGCGCTCATCCTCGTCCCCGAACACCTCGCCCTCGTCTTCGTCATCGGCCTCGTCGCTCCCTGGCTGACCGGGCTCTGCGGCCTCGAGAGCCAGTTGGGAGCACTCGCGATCATCGTCGCCGCGTGCGTCGGCACACTGCTCGTCATTCCGACCGGCGGTGAGATCCCTATCATCATCACGCTGCTGGCCGCCGGGGTCGGAGCGGGGACGACCGGGGCGCTGCTCATCGCACTGCCGGCGCTGAGCATCCCGTCGATGGTCATGGTCGGCAAGGCGATGGGATGGACAGCGACTCTGGCAATGGGGCTTGCCGTGATGATCGGGTCGGTGCTGGCCGGGCTCGTGCTGCTCGCACTGACGTGAGGCGGCCCTGCTGAGAAGCGGCGTGAAGGCGCCCCCGGGCAGATTCGAACTGCCGACACCCGCTTTAGGAGAGCGGTGCTCTATCCCCTGAGCTACGGGGGCCGTGTGGCTGTCGTCAACCACGATCACCCAGTGTAGCGTAGAAGAAACCTCGATGATTCACGGTGCGCCAGCACGTGTTATGGGAAGTTTCTCGTTAGGGTCGAACTGTGCCAGATTCCGTTGTTGACGATCAGTACCCAGAGCTCGGGGGCGCGTTCGCCGAGTGGAAGCAGCAGGCCGCCCACCTCGGCGGTCGCGACACCATGCTTCATTTCCGGGACTCTCGCGACGGCAGCATCGACCTCTCGGGAGCCCACCCGTCGGGCCTCGCTCAGCTGCTCGCCGGTCGCCCCACACGCCTGTCGAGCCTGATCCGCGACCACGAGATCCTCGCCGACGCCCGCCGTCGCGCCCGGTCGATCCGCTCGAAGGCCGAGCAGCTCGACACCGAACGCGGCATCCGCACCGCCCACCTCGCGATCGGCTTCGCCTCGTGGACGGAGAAGGACTCCAAGTACAAGTTCAACGCCCCCGTTGTGCTCCGCCACATCACGCTCGTGCCGCGGGGCTCCCGTGTCGAGGACTATGAGATCGTCCTCGGCAACGAGATCACAATCAACCCGGCCCTCGTCCGGCACCTCGCCGAGGTGTACGACCTTGAGGTTCCCGTCGACGACTGGGTCGACGCCACCGGGGGGCCGCACGGCTTCGACCCGGGGCCCGCCCTTGACCGCCTCGGCGAACTCGCCCAGTCGGTGCCCGGTCTGCGGATCAACCACCGCTTCATCGTCTCGACGTTCGCGAACATCGCGAGTTCGTTCACCGGCGACTACCTGCCCACTCAGCATCCGATCCTGCGGGCACTCGCCGGCGACGCCGAGGTGCGCGGGCAGTTCGGCGGGGGCGCCACCGTGCCGTGCCGGACACCGCGATCAGCGGCACCGTCGGGACGGGACACGAGTGGCGCGACGTCCGCCGCATCCACGACCGCGCCAGGCAGCGTCGATGCGTCAGCCACCGGCGACGATGCCACGGTCACCGCGGCGACGGGGGCGGATTCCGATGCGGCAGGTTCCTCGGGGACTGCCGATCGCGCCGCCGAGAAGTCACCGACCACAGGATCGGCTCCTTCCGGCGCGAGCCCGGCGACGGGGACCGACTCGACAACGGCGACGAACGCCGACGCGACAACGGCAGCGAACACCGAAGCGGGTGCCGCCTCCGCATCGCGCAGGACCGCGGGGAAGTCTGACGGCGACGACGCTGCATCGTCCACCGACTCCGACGCCGACGCCGACGCCGGCAAGCGGGACGCAGGCAAGAAGCCGAAATCCGACACCACGGCCTCAGCCAAAGCGGACGCGACCGAGTCGACGACCACCGCCGTCAAGGCGTCCGTTGCGGACGGTGCACCGACGTCGGCGAGCGGCGACGAAGACAGCAGCGCCGCGCGCAGTGATCGTGCGGCCGACGACCGCGCTGCCGACGACAAGACCACCGGTGACCGAACATCCGGTGCCGCAACGACCTCAGGGTCGACAACCGCGGACTCGACGACCGCGGACTCGACCGCCTCCGGCAGCGCTGCGACGCCGGATGAGAAGACCGGAACTCCCAAGAAGACTGCGACTGGCACGGACGCTGCGACGGGCGCGGACGCCGCGACGGACCGGTCCGATGCAGCCGCGACAGGCACAGCCGCGCCCGGCGCCAGTGCCGAGACCGACACAGCACCCGAGGCTGGCGACGACACCGGCGAGCCGACCGTGCCGATCACCTCGGCGGAGTCGACCGGCGCCGCCACGCAGACCGGCTCGACTCCAGCCGCCGGTTCGGGACAATCCGGCTCGACAGCACGGCCCGGCACGACATCACCTGCCTCCGATGCGACGACGTCGGGGAAGCCGGCGGCGGGCGAGGAGTTCGTGCCCGCGGCGCTCCAGGAACCGGTCACGCCCCTGCCCGACCGCAAGCCGCAGGAGGAGTTCCTCGTCATCGACGTCGACGGTGACCAGCAGGCCGTCGTCGACGCCGCAGTCTCCGGACGGTCCGTCGTCGTCGACACCCCGCCGGGCACCGGCGCGACCCAGGTCGCCGTCGCGGTCGCCACGACACTCGCGCACACGGGCAAGAGCGTCCTCTTCCTCGCCCAGACCTCCGACGCGCTCGACGATTTCTCCGCCCGCCTCGGCGAGGTCGGACTCAGTGACTTCGCCGTCGATACCCGCGAGGGCGCCGACCACATCAAACGTCAGCTCATCGGCCTCATCGGCTCGGCTGAGCGGGCCGAACGCCCCGATCTCGCGGGCCTGCTCGGCGAGCTCAACGAGCAGCGTGCGACGCTGAGCGACCATGTCACCTCCCTGCACCGCCGGCGCGCGCCGTGGGACGTCTCCGTCTACGAGACGATGCAGCACCTCGCGGAGCTCACCTCGGGAGATGACTCGCCCCAGACCGGAGTCCGGTTCGGTGACGACATCCTCGAAGCCAGCGATGACCGGCGCACAGCACTGCGGGGCAAACTCGGCGAACTCGCGTCCCTCGGCGCCTTCACCCTCGACGTCGAAGACACCGTGTGGTTCGGCGCCGACCTCAAATCCGTCGACGAAGCCGAAGCCGCGCGCACCGTCGCCGAACGCCTCGGGCGCACCCTGCCCGACCTCGTCGCCGCGGTCGAACCCGTGCTCGCGAAGGCCAAGCTCAACCCCCGACGCAACCTCGACGACTGGTCGCGGGCGATCAAGGTCCTCCTCAGGGTCCGCGCCACACTCGACCGGTTCGCCCCCGACGTCTACGACCACCGGCTCGACGACCTCATCGCCGCCACCGGATCCTCGGAGTACCGGACCGAGCTCGGCGTCGAGATGGGCATGCTCCAGCGCAAGCGCCTGAAGAAGTCCGCGCAGGAGTTCCTCCGTCCCGGCGCCGAGGTGCCCGACCTCCATGCGGCTCTCATCGACGTCCGTGCCCAGCGGGTCATCCTCCGCGACCTCGCCGGCCATGACGGACGTCCGCAGATCCCACGCGGCGTCCTCGAAGCCGATGAGATCCTCCAGGGCGTCGAAGCCGACGTCGCTAAGCTCGCCCCGGTCCTCGAGACCACCCCCGACGGCGGCGACCTCGGCGGCATGCTCATCGAGGAGCTCCAGGCCCGCGCCGAGGCGATGGGCGGAGACTCCGAGAACCTCGCCGACCTGCCCGAACGCTCCCGACTCCAGCGCGAGCTCAGCGCCGAGGGCATGTCCGAGCTCATGACCGACCTGCGCCGCCGCAAGGTCGAGAAACACCTCGTCGGCCCGGAGTTCGACCTCGCCTACTGGGCGTCGGTGCTGCAGACGATGGCGAGCGAGGATCCGCAGATCGGCCGCCACGACGGGGCCGCCCTCCACCGCGTGGCCGAAGGCTTCCGCGACAATGACCGTGCCTTCGTCGCCGCCGGTGCCGGTCGCCTGCGGTTCAACCATGCCCAGGCGTGGAAGCGCGCGATCGACGCCGACCCGATCGCCGCCGGCGTCATCAAGCAGGAGCTGCTCTCCCCGCACACCTCGGTGCAGCGGATGTCGACGAAGGCCCCGGACCTCCTCACGACGCTCGCCCCCGTGTGGATGGCCAGCCCCTACACCGTGCCGGAGCTCTTCGCCGCCCTTCCGCTCTTCGACGCCGTCGTCATCGCCGACGGCGGTCGGCTCTCGGTCGCCGACGTCGTGCCCGGCATCACCCGCGCCCGTCAGGTCATCTCGCTCGGCGACTCGCGTCTGCTCGGTCCCCGGTCGTTCTCCATCGCCGTCGACCGGTGGGGCACCGACGATGGGGACCACCCGGACTCGGTGCAGGACCGCCTCGGCGAGTTCCTGCCGCGGATGAACCTCTCGAACTCCTACCGGCTCTCTCCTGTCGGCCTCATCGATCTCGCGAACCGCCACTTCTACGATTCGACGATCTCGACGCTGCCGACGGCGCACACCGGGGAGGGCACCGGCCTCGAATTCTCCTACGTCTCCGAGGGGCGCGGACCCACCGACATCGGCACGGGACGCGTCGAAAGCCCCGATGCCGAGGTCAAGCGTGTCGTCGAACTGGTGCTCAAGCACGCGCGCACGCGGTCGAGGGAATCCCTCGCCGTCGTCGCGCTCACGCCCCACCATGCACAGCGGATCGCCACGGCGATCTCCCGGGCGATGAAGGACCTGCCCTATGTCGCGGCGTTCTTCAACGACCCCGGCAAGGAGCCGTTCGTCGTCACCGATGCCGAACGCGTGCAGGGCATGTCACGGGATGCAGTGATCTTCTCCCTCGGCTACGGACGCACCGTGCACGGCCGGGTCATCCCGGACTTCGGTCCGCTCTCGGGCCCCGACGGGGATCGGATCCTCGCCGCCGTCGTCACGCGGGCCCGCAAGCGCCTTACGGTGGTCTCGAGCATCGAGTCCGACGACTTCGACGAAGCGAAGCTCACCGGGGGTGCGACCCTGCTGCCGAAGCTGTTCGAGGAGATCGCCGCAGGTGGTGTCCGCCAGCCGGGCCCGCACGGGGAGATCTACGATCCGCTGTTCAACGACATCGCCGATCGACTCCTCCAGCTCGGCGTCGTCGCCCACGAGCACTACAACGGCATCGACCTCGCGGTTGCGAACTCCGCCGAGGACGAGCACGGGATGATCATCGCCGTCTCCGGCGACGGCCCCGACTACGCCTCGATCCGCAGCCTCCGCCAGCGCGACCGGGTCGTGCCCGAACAGCTCGAGCGCCGCGGATGGAAGTTCATGCGCGTATGGTCGACGGATGCCTTCGTCGATCCGCAGGCCGAGACGGAGAAAGTCTTCGACGCATGGAAGGCGACGGTCGAGACGATGAGTCCGCAGGCCGTGCTCAACGCCGCCCGCGCAGCGTCCGTCGTCGTCGGGCGCACGGGCAGCCGACCGAAGCTCGTCCCCGGACTGCCGATGCACAAGTACTCTGACGAGGGTCTCGACGCGATGATCGACTGGATCCAGTCGGATGCGGTGGTGCGCGGCGACGGGGAGATCAAGGAACTCCTGCGGACCGCACTCGCGCAGAAGGGCAACAGCCCTCGCGGGGAGACGCAGCTGCAGGCGGCGGTCGACCGCTACCGTCAGCGCCATGCGCAGGCGAAGAAGGTCACCGGCGCCGAGGTGTTCATCCCGACCGCTGATGCGCGCGGTCCCGTGGAGGGCGAGGTCATTCCGAGCTTCGACACCGGGCAGATCCGCGCGGAGTCGCTGCGCGATGCCGGTCTCATCGACGCCGAGGCGGATGCCTCGGCAACGGATGCCTCGGCAGCGGGTGACCCTGTTGCGACCGACCGTGCGGGGGAGACCGGAGCGGGCGGTGCTGGTTCGGATGCGGAGTCGGACGACGCTGCCGGCAAAGAGTCGGACGTCGTTGCCGCGCCGAGGTCGGACGCTGAGGCGACGAGCGCCTCGGGGGAGGATGCGGCAGCCGGCTCCCGCAGCGGTGAGCGAGACCGCTCCGATGAGCAGTCCTGACGACGCTAAGACACCCGCGAACAACCCGGCCTCCCATGCGGCTGAGGATGCGTCTGCCGCGGATCGCTCAGCCGTGCCGGAAGGGAATCGCGGGGCAGGAGAGGCACCAACCGAGAGTCATGCCGTCGAGGACAGCCCCACGTCCGCCGAAGATCGCCACTCGCCAGCCGACGACCAGCCCACATCGGACGGGGACCGCCCGACAACGGACGAGGATGCGGTGAGGAAGGAGCGCCTCGAGAGGGCGCTGCGGAAGTATCGTGCGACCCTGCGCAACGAAGCCGAATCCGGCACTGAGGGATTCAGCGCCGAGCACTACCGGTCGCAGAAGCCCCCGCACTGGTGACAGCGCGGACTCGCACGCGCCGGCCTGAAGCTGCCTCGGGCTGAGACCACCCGGGCTGAGACGACCAGACGCCTGAGACCACCGGGCGCCCGAGACAACCAGAACCTGAAACCACTCGGCGCACGGACCCTCGCCGCCGACATGACGAAGGGCCGCCTCCCGGCAGGGGAGACGGCCCATCGTGACCACGTCGGGGACTCAGTGGCGCGGAGGCTCATTCGGGTCGATGTACCCGCCGCCCTGGCCCTGGGCGCCACCGGCAGGTCCGGCGTTGGCCGCAGCCTGGTTGCGCAGCAGATCGCGGATGTCGCCGAGCAGGTCCTCAGCGGTCGGGGGCACCTCGGACTCGGGCACACCGCGCTTGCGCAGCTCATTGAGCTTGTTCATCGGGACGATGATGATGAAGTACACGATGGCGGCAACGATGAGGAAGTTGATCGCCGCAGTGATGACCGCACCGATGTCGATGGTCGTCTCCGGCACGTTCGGCTTGATGCGGAACGCGAGCGCTGGTCCCTCGGCGCCGCCGACCGCCGCGATGAGCGGGTTGATGATCTTGTCGGAGAACGCCGTGACGATCGCAGTGAAGGCGCTGCCGATGATAACGGCAGTTGCCAACTCGACGACATTCCCCTGGAGAATGAAGTCTCTGAAACCCTTAAGCATTAGCGGCACCCTTTCAGTGGTGTGAGCATTAATGCAACTCTAATCTTTCAATGACGGTTACATAGTACACACCAGCAAGAGATCTCAACAGCATAGACATGCGAACAAATCGCGACATCCCGGTGTCGGCGATGAATGTGACCGGCGCAACAAAGGCTTTCTCCGCCGGAAGAATCGCGATTCACTGAGGGAGGATTGCAAAGCTGATCGGCAGACCGGCGAATTCCGCTATCCGTCCGGCGTCGTCGGGCGACAGTATTACAGAGACAAGTTGGCCTGATTCCGCGGCGATGCCGTTCTCCTTCCGGATGAGGCGCGCGATCGTCACCTCCTCGACGACGACCTCCGATCCGCCCTCGGGAAGCGAGCTGAAGAGGCGGATGCGCTGGCCCGGCTGCAGCAGGCCCGCGGACTCATCATCGGCAAGCCGGACGGGCATGATGAGATCGGTGCTCCCCGCCGGCAGCGCCTGCTGATCGAGTACCGCGGCGGCGGTGAGCGGGGACCCCTCGGACACGCCCGCCGAGGTCCGTTTGTCCACTGCCTCATCGATCGCGGAGAACGCCTTGCTCGGAACGAAGTCGCGGGGATAGTCGACGAGAGTGAGATCAGCGGCGGTGAGCTCAGTCCCCGGAGCGAGGTCCGCGGCGGCCACGACGACCGGGGTGTCGCCCTGTGCCGGAGTGAGGAGCCAGGCGAGCAGCGCGCACGCACCGGCGATGCAGGCGGCCGCGAGGAGTCGTCGCGGCCGCACCCTGGTCCCGGCGGCCGGCGAGGGCAGCTGGCGCCTGATGCGTTCGATGAGCGTCATGGTGGAGACGATGCGCCCGTGGCATCGGCGAGGTCAACAGACGACAGCTCCCCTGTGGATGCGCGGTGGGCATCCACAGGGGAGCTGAACACGAGTGGCGGCGGCGTCCCCAGGGGACTGCACGCGAGTGAGCGGGATCAGGAACCCGATGAGGAGCTCGCGCCGACCTTCTTCGCAGACGACGAATCGGAGCCGGAGGAGCCTCCTGTCGACGACGCGGACTTCGAGGAATCCGAGGAGCCGCTGGGCGCGGAATCCTTGTGCGACGGCGAGAGCGAACTCGAGGAGCTGTTGCGGGAGTCGGTGGCGTAGAAGCCCGAGCCCTTGAAGCTGATTCCCACGGTGCCGAAGACCTTCTTCAACTGTCCCTGGCATTCGGGGCAGATCGTGAGCGAGTCGTCGCTGAAGTCCTGGTGGATATCGAACTTGTGACCGCAGCTCTTGCATGCGTAGGAATAGACGGGCATTCGGAACCTTTCTTCGACGTAAGGATTATAGTCCACGGGGCCGAGCATCGGCGGTGTCGCGCCGCGGTGCGCACTAGCTGTCCACAGGACAACACACATAAGTGAGCGTTTATTTCTCCGGGGAGGGCCGCTCCAGTCCGTCCTCGGTGAGAGTTTCGCCGATGCGCAGATCCCACGGTTCGACGGTGAGCCCGGGCAGATCGGTTTCGTCGGCGAAGCAGACGCCGACGACCCGCGGGCCCGGTGCGGTGCGGGGGCTCTGCGCCTGGTCGAGGGGTGCTTCCCCGAATGGTCCGAACGTCCGGTCGTAGAACCCTCCGCCGTTGCCGAGGCGGGCTCCGCCGGGCCCGAATCCGAGGGCGGGGACGAGGATGAGGTCGGGGACCGCCTCGGCGAGGAGGGCGGTGGCGCTCAGCTGGGCGACAGGTTCCCGGATCCCCCAACGACCCTGCGGCCGCAGCGTGGCCATTGTTCCGGTCACCTCGCCGAATCGCAGGGCCTCACCGAGGCGGGTGACGACGGGCAGCAGGACGCGCGCCCCGCGGCGCAGGAGGTCATCGAGCGCCGGGTCGAGATCGGGTTCGCCGGGCAGGCCCGCGTAGGCGACGACGGTCCGTCCGGTGAAGTCGTCACCGGGCCTCATCCGGGCGATCGCCTCGGTGAGGGCAGTCGCAATCGTCGGCTCATCCGGCCGGGACGACGCGCGGAACCGCTCGGCCCGGCGCGCCCGCACTTGCGCGCGCAGACGCGCCTTCGATGTCTCAGGATCCACGCCCTTCAGCGTAACCGGTGGGTGAGGACTGGTTAAGATGAACGTCATGAGCGATCAATCCCACAGCACAGTTCGCAAGGCCGTCATCCCCGTCGCCGGCCTCGGAACTCGATTCCTCCCCGCCACCAAGGCCACCCCCAAGGAGATGCTGCCCGTCGTCGACAAGCCGGCGATCCAGTACGTCGTCGAAGAAGCCGTGTCCGCCGGTCTCGAGGACGTCCTCATGATCACCGGACGCAACAAGCGTCCCCTCGAGGACCACTTCGACCGGGTCGACGGACTCGAAGCCGCACTGGCGAAGAAGGGCGACGACAAGAAGCTCGCCGCCGTCCGCCACTCCTCGGAGCTCGCCGACATCCACTACGTGCGCCAGGGCGACCCCAAGGGCCTCGGCCACGCCGTGCTCAAGGGACGCCAGCACGTCGGCGATGAGCCGTTCGCCGTCCTCCTCGGTGACGATCTCATCGACGAGCGCAGCCCGATCCTGCCGAAGATGATCGACGTCGCCGAATCCACCGGCGGCAGCGTCGTCGCCCTCATGGAGGTTCCGCCCGAGCTCATCCACCTCTACGGCTGCGCCGCCGTCGAACAGACCGATGACGCCGAGGTCGTCAAGATCACCGGTCTCGTCGAGAAGCCCGCCCGGGAGGAGGCGCCGTCGAACCTCGCGATCATCGGCCGCTACGTCCTCGCGCCGGAGATCTTCGACGTCCTCGAGACGACGGAGCCCGGCCGCGGCAACGAGATCCAGCTCACCGACGCCCTGCAGACCCTGGCCGGGGACGCCGCGAGCCACGGCGTCTACGGCGTCGTCTTCAGCGGTGACCGCTACGACACCGGTGACAAGCTCGACTACCTCAAGGCCGTTGTGCAGATCGCGTGCTCGCGCGACGACCTCGGCGACGACCTCAAGGGCTGGCTCAAAGAGTACGTGGCGGACCTCGACTGAACGCCGATGCGAGATCGTGCCGCGCCACGGGGCGGCTGCCCGGTGACCCCGGCAGCCGCAGAGGCTGCCCGGTGAGTCCGATGACTCTCCGGGACCCCGGTGCCTCCCGGAGGCCCCGGTGATCGGTGACGGACCGCTGTGGCCGATCGAACTGCGCGACACCACGGCGGCGGTGACGCTGCGACCCCTGCGTCGCGGCGACGAGTCCGCATGGCGTGAGGTCCGTGCCTTCAACCGCGACTGGCTGCGCCCCTGGGACGCGACGCTGCCGGTGCCCGGCCAGGAGACCCCGAGCTTCCGGGCGATGGTGCGGATGTATGACAAGCAGGCCAAGCGCGGTCAGTCCGTCCCCTTCGCCATCGAGGTCGCCGGTGAGTTCCGCGGGCAGCTCACCGTCTCCGGGATCACGTGGGGCTCGATCCTCAGCGGGCAGATCGGCTACTGGATCGACTCCCGCGTCGCCGGCCGCGGAATCACCCCGCTCGCGGTGGCGATGGCCACCGATCACTGCATGTTCTCCCTCGGCCTCCATCGCATCGAGATCAACATCCGCCCGGAGAACGCGGCGAGCCTGCGCGTCGTCGAGAAGCTCGGCTTCCGCGACGAGGGCCTGCGGCGCAACTACATGCACATCGACGGGCGATGGAGCGATCACCGGACGTTCGCGCTCACCGTCGAAGACGTCCCCCACGGCATCCTCGCAGCCTTCCGTCACGGCACCGGCGGAGGCCGCGACGAACCCGGTGTGAGCAGGGCCTGAACCGAATCGTGTGAACTTCCTGGCGGATTGACCGACACACCACCGTCGTTCACGACGTTGTCCAATTGTGACCTCTAGGGTTTGCAGTGTGGACACCAGCATCATCGTCGTCATCGCCATCGCCGTGGTCTTCGTCGTCGTCGTGCCCGCACTGATCCGCCGCTCGGCCACCGAGATCTCCCGCATCGACCTCGACCGTGTCCCCGATGATGCCCGGGTGGTCCGTGCCGAGTCCCAGAATCCCTGCCGTGACGAGGCAGAACGTGTCACCATCTTCCGCGCCGAGGCGGCCCAGCCGTCCGTGCCGCGCATCGGTCACACCCCTGCCGGCACGGTTCCCAGCCTGCGGCTGTCCGCCCAGACCCCGGAACTCGCCGTCATCGACGGAGACGGTGAGTCCCGCGCCGAGGCGGTCGCCCCCGACGCGCAGATCGCGGAGCCCCAGCAGCTGCCCGTCGCCGTCGGCGAGTCCGCGTCGACGTTCGTCTCCGCCGGGCACGATCCCGCGCACGCCGCCGACGTCCGTCCCCTGCATCCTGCGGTGCGCGCCGTCTTCAGCCAGGCCCCGTCGGGGCCGACGAACTCGGCGAATGGTGGCACGGGCCGCCTCGGCGAGAACCCGCAAGGTCCGCAACAACCGACTTCCGCCGGCCGGACCCAGCCGCTTCACCCCCGCGGTGGAGGCGCCGACCGGCCCACGACGACTGCGGCGCGGGCACAGACGCCCGTGCCCGGTCCCGCGACACCCGAACAGACCGCCCGAGACACAGAGGACCCTGCGATGACTGAGAGTGCTGCCCGCCTGCGCGAATCCCTGCGGTCGACCGGAACGATGGTCCGCGGGTTCGCGCTCGTGTTCCTGGCCTCCGTGCTCGGCATCCTCGTCACCGGTGCCCTCGCGCTCGTCTCCGTCGTCCACCCCGCCCTCATCGGGGTGTTCGCGGGACTCGCGGTGGTCTCGCTCTTCATCGTGCGGACCCTCAATCTGCGCAAGCGCGACATCAAACGCCAGCTCCGCGGCTTCGGCACGACACCGGTCCGCGGCCGCGAGTCCGATGCGGTCGAGGAGGCCCCCGCTCGGGCGGTCTCGGAGCCTGCCGAGCCGAGCGCGCCGACTGCGCAGTCGACAGCACGGACACCGGCATCGCGGTCGGCCACGGCTGCCCAGCGCACCGTCGCGAAGTCGGTCGCAGCGGCCAAGCCTGCAGCCTCGGCCGCACCTGCCACGGCGGCTGCGGAGTCGAACGCGGAGGCAGCCGAACCGGCCGCTGCCGCGAAGGCCGCTCGCGCCCGTGCGGTCATGCAGCGCAGCGCCACGGCGAAGTACGCCCGTGAGGAAGCCGTGACCGGGGAGATCCCGATCGTGCACATCCGCAGCGAGGCCGCCGAAGGGCACACGACTCGTCAGATCCTCCTCACCGGACCGATTCCCGTCATCGACGAGGCCACCGCCGCTCCCGCCGAGGACGAGGATGCGAAGTCGAGTTCCGCCTCGACCGAGTCCGCTTCCGAGTCCGATGCTGTGACCGGGACCGGCCTGGCCGATGATCTCGCCGAGGCGGCTCCCGAACCGGCGCGTGCCCCGCAGGCGAAGGACGCTGCTCCGGCAGTGACCGATCCGTTCCAGCAGCGCCTCATGGCCCGCGGAGGCTGGTCGCCGACGCCGCTGCCCGTGCCGAGCTATGTCGATGCCCCCGAAGCCGAGCACGCCGTGCCCGCGGCGAAGGCCGCCGACGCGAGCTCGTACGAGACCGAGGCCCGCAGCCGCGAGGACATCGCCGCACAGTTCGCCGCAGAGCTCGGCTACCGCAACGAGCTCAGCGACTCCGCACGGGATGACAGCCCGCTCGAGCACGGCCGCAAGGCGATCCGGGCCACGAAGGCCCCGGCCCTCGACGCCGTCAACGACGTGCTCGCCCGCCGCCGCGCCTGAGCGCGCGAGGCCGCTGACTGGCCGGCAACGACGACCGAACAGCCCCACCGATCGGTGGGGCTGTTCGCGGTCTCAGTCGGAGAAGACGCCCCAGCAGATGGCGTTCCGGCGCTCCTGGTCCTCGAGGACGAGATCGCGGATGGCGGCAGGCAGGCGGCTGCGCTGCCAGTCGCGTTCGACCCTGCCGGCAGACGGATCGCCTGGTGCCGCCGCGGCGACGGCTTTGATCGCGTAGGCGGCCGCGCCGAGATCGTGCTCGGCGACGTGTCCCACGCAGGCGGCCTGACCGGCGGCGTAGGCGGCGAATCGGGGTGCGCCGGTGAGCGGACGGGCCGCACCCATCGCATGACCGCCGAGGGCGCGTGCCGTCATCATCGGCATCTCACCGCTCGCCCATGCCCGTGCCGCTGCGATCGCGTCGCGCGGACGCGGGTCATCGGCGACGGCCGCCTCGACGAGCGGGAGGGTGTGCTCGGCGCAGTCGGCGGCCCAGAGGGCGAGGAGGCGGTGGTCGTCGTCGGTGAGGGTGCCGC
This sequence comes from Brevibacterium sp. XM4083, assembly GCF_006489205.2. Taxonomy (GTDB): domain Bacteria; phylum Actinomycetota; class Actinomycetes; order Actinomycetales; family Brevibacteriaceae; genus Brevibacterium. The sequence continues at coordinate 690,190 of NZ_VFYR02000001.1, forward strand.
CGCGGCGAATCGTGATGAGCCGCGGGTCGCGGTCCTGCGAGAGGATCATCGAGCCCGGTCCTGTCTGCCGGTGGTTGCCAGCTGGTCCCGCACCCGAGTATCGAGTTCGCTGATCGTCAGCGCCAGTTGACTGCGTGCAGGGCCCGGCCGGGGATAGCGCCGCAGGACCGCGGCGACCGTCGGTGAGGCCGCTTTCGCAAAGCGGTCGAGGAGCGCAGCCCGCTGGTCGGTTCCCGCCCCGGCGTCGGCGAGCTCGATCGCGTGGATCGCGTGCGCGCTGGCACGGAGGATGTGTCCGATCTGGACAGCGTCGGCGAGGGGATGGAGGAACGCCGAGGCTGCTGCGTCGCCGGCAGCCATCGCGGCGTGGAAGGCCGGCTCCCCGCCCGCGTCCTTCGCCGCGCGATGCGACGCGGGTGCCGCGATCCGCAGAACCCGTGACCGGGGCTGCCCGTCGGCGAAGGCGCGAGCAGCATCGACGGCTGCGCGAGGACGTTCGTCCGTCGGTCGGTCGGCTTCGAACAGGGGGAGAACGGCGCTCGCCGCGCTCACGGCGAAAGCGGTGACGGCGCGGATCTCGTCGAGGGAGAGGTCGAAATCGGCAACGCGAGGCGCCCTCCGTGTCTCAGCAGCGCCCGATCCGCTCCTCGTCTGACCGCCGGGCTTCCTCGCAGTGCTCACGGTCACCGAGTCTAGGACGACTGCGGCGGAACGAGAAGAGGCGGCCGGCACGCAAGGTGTCGGCCGCCTCGGTGACGGTCCAGCGCACCGTCACGGGAACCGTGACGGCGCGACGCGCTCAGGAACGCGGAGTGGCGACGTACTTGAGCTCGAGGTACTCGTCGATGCCGACGCGGCCGCCCTCGCGGCCGAGACCCGACATCTTCACGCCGCCGAAGGGTGCGGCCGGGTTCGAGACGAGACCGGTGTTGAGGCCGATCATGCCGACCTCGAGCTTCTCGGCCATGCTCAGGGCACGGTTGATGTTCTCGCTGAACAGGTAGCCGGCGAGACCGTACTCGGTCTCGTTCGCCAGCGCGACGGCCTGCTCGTCGGTGTCGAACGTGACGATCGGGGCGACGGGGCCGAAGATCTCGGTCGTGCGGATCTCCGCGTTCTCCGGGACGTTCGTGATGACCGTGGGATCGAAGAAGAAGCCGGGGCCGTCGATCTTCGCCCCGCCGGAGATGACCGTGGCACCGTTCGACACGGCATCGTCGACGAGGGCGGCGACCTTGTCCAGGGACTCCTGATCGACGAGCGGGCCCACCTCGGTGCCGTCCTCGAGGCCGTTGCCGACCTTCATCGACCCGATGCGCTCGGCGAGCTTCGTCGAGAACTCATCGGCGATCGAGGAGTGGACGAAGAGGCGGTTGGCGGCCGTGCAGGCCTCGCCGCCGTTGCGCATCTTCGCGAGCACCGCGCCTTCGACGGCCTTGTCGAGATCGGCGTCCTCGAGGACGACGAACGGGGCGTTGCCGCCGAGCTCCATCGAGGACTTCATGACATTGTCGGCGGCCTGCTTGAGCAGACCGATGCCGACCTCGGTTGACCCGGTGAAGGTGACCTTGCGGGCGATGCCGGACTCCATCCACGGGCTGACGACGCGCCGTGCCGACTCCGAGGTGACGACGTTGAGGACGCCGTCGGGCAGGCCGGCCTCCTTGAGGACGTCGACGAGCATGAGCGAGGTCAGCGGGGTGAGCTTCGCGGGCTTGAAGACCATCGTGCAGCCGGCGGCGATCGCCGGACCGATCTTGCGCGTGCCCATGGCCAGCGGGAAGTTCCACGGCGTGATGAGCACGCACGGTCCGACCGGCTCACGCGAGATCATCAGGCGGTTCTTGCCGTCGGTCGAGAGGGTGAAGTCACCCGAGATGCGCACGGCCTCCTCGGAGAACCAGCGGAAGAACTCTGCGCCGTAGGCGACTTCGCCCTTCGACTCGGCGAACGGCTTGCCCATCTCAGCGGTCATGACGGCGGCGATGTCGTCGGAGCGCTCGATGAGGAGTTCGAAGGCGCGGCGCAGGATCTCGGCGCGCTCGCGCGGAGCGGTGGCCGCCCAATCGGCCTGGGCGTCGCCGGCTGCCTTGATGGCCGCCTCGGCGTCAGCGGCCGACCCGTCGGCCACGGTGGTGATGACGTCACCGGTTGCGGGATTGATGACGTCGATGGTCTTTCCGTCCTCGGCATCACGCCACTGTCCGTTGATGAACAGTCCGGTGTTGAGCTTGTCGATGATCGGCGTGATGTCCACGACTGATCCTCCCTTGGTTGTTGTCTCGAAGCTTTCGGGCACGGGAGCGCCCGATGCCTCGTTCAGTGTACGGGTCGCCCACCGTGGAATCGATGCGGATTTCGCAGAGTGAGAGCGTCACCCGCCCTGCCTTCGCACCTGTGCCGACATCGCCGCATGGACGAGTCCGCTCATCGAGACGAGCAGGCGATTGTGAAGGGTGATGCCGCGGATGACCGCCAAAGCGATCTCATCGCGGGTCAGGTCATCGCTGATCGGCAGCGTGTTGGTCCGGGCGATCTCCTCGAGCGCCCGCGCGTGGAGGAGCACGGTGTCGGCGTCGACGGTGTATCCGGCAGCGGCGAGGTCGGTCAGCGCCTCGGCGACCGCGGTGCGCGCGGTGGGGGAGACGTCCGGCCACTCGAGTGCGGCGAGGGCGCTGCGGACGGCGGCGTCGCCGTCGTCACCGTCTCCCCGAGGCGGCTGCTCGGAGGGCAGGCGCGTGTCAGTGACGGGCGTGTCAGCGACGGGCGGGTCTGCGGCGTCGGTTCCGACGGTGTCCGCGACGCCGGGATGGCTGGCCAGTCGTTGGCACAGGCCCATGAGTTCGAGGTTGCTCACCGTCTCATCGTCGATCACCGAGGTCAGCTCGGCGATCGCGGCCAGCGGGAGATCGAGCTCGCGTCGCAGCCACGTGATGAGGGCGAGCCGGTGGACGTGGGCCTCGGTGTAGGCCGCCGTCGTCGCGTTGCGCTTCTGTCCGGGAGTGAGCACACCGAGGCGGAGGTAGTACTTGATGCTCGCCGGCGACACCTCGGTGCGGCGGGCGAGTTCGCTCAGCTTCATCGCGCTCCTTCGATATCCGCGGCTGGAACTTCTCGGGCCGTCAAGCCTGGGCCTTCGCGCCCGGACAGCCGAGGCCCTCGGATAGCTGCGGACCCCGGCACTATCCACGTTGCCAGCACTTGGATAGCGACACTATCTTAAGTCCATGGACACGCTGCTCATCGCCATCCATGCCATTGCCGCCACGGGTGTCGTCCTGCTCGCACCGGTGCAGGTGCTGCGGCGGCCGAAGGATCAGCGCCACAAGGCCATCGGCCGCTCATGGGTCGTCCTCATGTACTTCGTGTGCGTGAGCGGGATGTTCATCTACTCGATCACCGGCGGGTTCACGTTCTTCCACGCTCTGGCGATCTTCACGTTCCTCACCACGACCCTCGGGGTCATCATGATCCGCCGCGGCCATGTGCGCACCCACGCCTTCAACATGATCGGCTCGTGGCTGGGCGCGGTGACGGCAGGACTGTTCGCCGTCCTCATCCCCACCCGGGAGATCCCCCGGCTCGTCGTCGCCGAGCCCCTGGTCTTCTGGACGATCCTCATCGCCGTCATCGTCGCCGCCACCCTCTGGGTCGCCTATGTGCTGCGCTTCGTCCCGGTGCGCCGCCCCGCCGAGGCGGTCGTGCGACTGACCGATGAGCACAGGGGAGCGCGGGGGAGCGCTCCCGAAGGTGCGGAGCGCTGAGATCCGCGGCGTGGCGAGCCTCAGGACGCCGCGGAGTCAGGGTGCCTCGGGGCGGGTCCTCACGCGAGCGAGTCGTCGAACTCGTGGTTCTTCTCGAGGAAGCCCATGACGTACGAGCACGTCGTGCGGAACCGCAGGTCCGCCTCGGTGGTGGATTCGAGGGCGAACCGGACGAGCTTCGCGGCGATGCCCCGCCCGCCGTACGCGGGGTCGACGATCGTGTGGGTGAAGGTCCGCACGGTGGGCACCCCCGCCTCGGTGGCATCGGTGTCGACGTAGTCTGCGGTGCCGATGACCGTGCCGTCATGGGTGACGGTGAACCGGGACTGGTCGGGGTCGTGGGCGATGGTGTAGGTCTCGCCGTCGATGTCGACGTCCATGGCTGCTCCTGCTCTCTGCGGTGGCACCCTCGGCGGATGAGGGGAGGGCGCTGTGTCCTCAACCCGAGCCTACCGACTAATCTGGGAAGCGCAGTCGACACCCCCGGCGATGCTCCCCGCTCGCCGCCGCAGCAAGGAGCAGTCCCCACATGACCTCGCAGACCCCGGCCACCCTCATCGACGGCTACGAGTTCATCCTCAGCGAAGCGGGATTCACCGTCGGATTCCTCGGCGAGGCTGACATCGACGACTACGTCGCGCTCGTCGCCTCCGCCTACCGCGGGGAGGTCTCGAAGCAGGGGTGGACGACCGAGGCCGATCTCCTCAGCGGACAGCGCCTCGACGCCGCGATGGCCAGGGAGATGCTCGCCGAGGCGGATTCGACGATGCTCCTCGTGCGCGCCCGCGACGGTCAGGCCGTCGGCAGCGTCTATCTGCGGGAGCCCGTCGACGGCGTCGCCTACCTCGGCGTGCTCGCAGTCTCCCCGCTCGGCCAGGGGCAGGGCGTCGGATCCGCGCTCATCAACCTCGCCGAGGCGTGGGTGGCCGAGCGCTGGGGTGCGACCGCGCTGCGGATGTCCGTCATCAACAAGCGCTGCGAACTCATCGCCTACTACGAGCGCCGCGGCTACGTCCGCACCGGTGAGACCGAGCCCTTCCCCTACGGCGACGAGCGCTTCGGGGTGCCCAAGGTCGACGATCTCGAATTCGTCGTCCTCGTCAAACAGCTGGGCTGACCATTAACCCCCTCACTGCCGCGGCACACTGGCCCGGCTGATCGCCAGCCGAGTCAGAACAGCATCGCGGGCACGACGAGACCGCCGACGAGGACGATGGGCCCGATGATGACCATAGACATGCCGAACTTCACGAGGATCGCCGTCAGCCGCTGCTTCTGATCACCCGGCGCCGTCGCGACGACGGTGGCACCGAGGGTCGAGAACGGTGAGACGTCGACGACGGCCGAGCAGATGCCGAGCGCGGCGATGAGCGCCCAGCCCGGCACCCCGCCGGCCTCGATGAGCGGCAGGGCGAGGGGGACGAGCGCGGCGAGGATGCCCGTCGTCGACGCGAATGCGGAGACGAGACCGCCGACGACGCAGAGGACGAACGCGGCGATGAGCGGGGAGCCGATCGCCTCGGCGGCCTCACCGAGGAGGTCGACGGCACCCATCGTCTGGAGCACCCCGACGAAGGTGATGATGCCGCCGACGAGGAGCACCGTCGACCAGTCGATCTTCGGGATCGCCGCCTTGCCGGTGGCCGGATCGACGAGCGCGAGGATCGCCCCGAAGAGGAAGCACAGGAGCCCGATGTCCGGCTCCTGACCGAGGGCTGCGAGGACGACGACGGTGCCGATGAGGGCGACCATGAGCACGACGGTGAGGATCTGCACGCCCGTGAACGGTTCCGAGGTCGTGGAGTCCGCCGAGGCGGACGAGGAGTCGAAGAGCGCTTCGTCCTCGTCGTCCTCCCCGAAGGCGACCTTCGTCGCCGAGGCCCCACCGCGGGAGATCCGCGCGGCAGTGCCGGTCGCCGGTGCCGAGGCGGTGCCCGAGTCGGCCTCTGCCGTGCCGGCTCCGGCAGCCGGGGCCGCGGACTTCCGGGAGAAGAGGGAGCGGCCGAACATCACGTAGGCGACGGTGAGCATGAGCAGATAGACGACGACGGCGATGAGGAAGAGGAGGAACGGGTTGAGGCCGATGCCCGCGCCTTCGGCGGTGCTGTAGGTGACGATGCCGTAGAGGCTCGTCGGGGCGAATCCGCCGGCGCCGATCGCGAAGCAGATCGCCAGGCCCATGAGCGCGTAGTCGACGTGGTACTTGCGGGCCACCTGCATGCCCACCGGCATCATGACGAGTCCGGCCAGGGGCGCGCCCATCGACGCGATGCCGGCGGTGATGACGAAGAAGACGACGGGCAGGAGCACCGCCGAGGACCCCACCTTCTCCAGCGCCCAGTCGATGATCTTGTCGACGGTGCCGTTCTCCTGGGCGATCGCGAAGAAGTAGGTGACTCCGGCGAGGAGGATCATGATCGAGAGCGGGAACTCGGCGATGATGTCCTCGACGGTCATGTCCGTGAGCAGCAGTCCGGTGCCGGCGGCGCCGACGAGCATGAGGACGCCGATGTGGACGCCGCGGATCGCTCCGACGGCGAAGAGTGCGATGAAGATGCCTAATGCGATGAGCTGAGCAAGCATGTCGTCCTTGAGGTAGCTGAGCAGTCTCTGTGGGCAATCGGGAGATCTGCTGTGAGACTACCAGCCGGTACGGACGCAGGGCGGGAGTTCGGAGGCCCAACGCGCGAACTTCCCGACTATCGGCACAGCCGGTCGGGAAGTCAGGCGGCCGCCCCGGCGCTGCGGGCGCCGGGGCGGCCTGGCCTCAGGTCAGCAGGAGCGCACCGCCGAGGGCGACGAGGGCGACGACGACCGTCGTGATCGTGGCCAGGGCGATCGGGCCGCCGCCGAGGCTCTTGAGCGCACGCCACTGCACACCGCGGCCGAGGGCGAACATCGCCATCGACAGGCACACCGTCTGCAGCCACCCCAGGCCGGTGACGGCGACCTCGGGGAGGAGCCCGAACGTGCGCAGTGCGGCCATCGCGAGGAATCCGAGGACGAAGAGGGGAACAATCGGTGGGCGCTTGCCGGCCGGCGCGGGAACGACGGACTCCTTCGCGTCCCCGGCGACCGCCTCGGCGGTGGTGGCCCGCACCTTCGCCTCCGACCGGCGCATCGCGAGCTCGAGGACCGCCACGGTGGGGGCGAGCATGATGACGCGGGCGAGCTTGACGAGCACGGCCACCTCGAGGGCGGCCGGGCCGATGATCCCGCCGATCGCGACGACCTGGGCGACCTCATGGGTCGAGGCTCCCGCCCACATCCCCGCGGTCACCGCAGGCAGGCCGAGGGCACCGCTGGCCAGGGGGATCGCGGCGATCATCACGGTGCCGAAGAGGACGACGAGGCCGATCGCGGCGGCGACGTCCTCTTTCTTCGCCTTCATCGTCGATTCGATGCCGGCGACGGCCGCGGCCCCGCAGATGCCGAAGCCGCAGCCGATGAGGAGCGCGAGGTCGCCGTCGACGCGGGTGAGACGGGCGAGTGCGACGCTCGTGACGATGCCGACGGCGACGACGACGGCGGCGAGGACGAGGACGGGCCAGCCGAGATCGAGGATGTCGCCGAAGACGACCTGCGCGCCGAGGGCGACGATGCCCAGGCGCAGCAGCGGCTTGGCGGCGAAGTCGAGCCCCGGCTTGAGGGAGTCGGGGAGATTCGGGGCGACGTTGCCGAGAATGACACCGAGGATGATCGCGACGAGCAGCGGGGAGATGACGGGGGCGAGGGTCGAGATCGGCCACGCGATCGCGGCGGCTGCCGCGGCGAGGCCGAGACCGGGGAGGAGTCGGCGGGCTGTGTTCATGGACTCCAGTCTTCCGCGCGGCCGGGAGGCCCGGTAGACGGTGATTTCGCGTCGACCCATATCGAATTGATATGCCATGATGGCGGTATGCGCGATGTGTCGGACATGCAGCGGTGGCCGGAGCTGCGGGCCCTCGGGCTGCTCGTCGCCCTGAGCGGGGGCGCGCAGTCGATCGGTCAGGCCGCCGAGGCGGTCGGCATCGCCCAGCCCAACGCCTCCCGCAGCCTCACCGGCCTCGAGCGCGAACTCGGCGTCCCCCTGCTCACGCGCTCCCCGCGCGGCACCGAGCTCACCGCCGAAGGCCAGGCCGTGGCCGAATGGGCCGCGCAGGTCATCGACGCCTACAGTGCGCTCAACGCCGGCACCCGCGCCATCCAGGAGGCGCGGGCGGGGAACGTGCGCGTCTGCGCGTCCCTCACCGTCGCCGAATACCTCCTGCCGAGCTATCTTGCGACCTTCACCTCGGCGCACCCGGGCATCGACGTCGGCCTCGGGGTCGAGAACTCCGCGGCTGTCGTCGCCGAGGTCCGCGCGCAGCGCTGCGACATCGGTCTCGTCGAGTCCGTGTCCCTGCCGCCGGGGTTCCCCGCCGCCGTCATCGGCCACGACCGCCTGATGATCGCCGCCGCCCCGTCCTATGGGCAGACGTGGGCGGAGCCGATCACCGCCGAGGCGCTCGCCGGGATCCCGCTCCTTGTCCGTGAGGTCGGGTCGGGAACGCGGGAGGTCATCGACACCGCGCTCGCCGAGTTCGGCGGGGCGACGATCGCCGGGGAGTACCGGTCGAATTCGGCGCTGCGGGTCGCCGCGGCCACGGGCGTCGCACCCGTCGTCCTCTCCGATCTCGCCCTGCGCGATGACTTCCGGGCGATGCGGCTGGCTCCGCTGCCGGTGGCCGACGACGTCGACCTCGATCGGGCCCTCCATGCGCTGTGGTCGCCGAAGCGCAGGCTGTCGCAGGGGGCGCGGGCACTCCTCGAGCACCTGATCGCCGCACAGTAGTCATCCGCACACGCCTGGCTCGTCCCGGACCCGGCCGGCCGCGCCGGCGAGACGTCACAGCGGCGACGTCCCCGCTCTGTCTATATTGAGGCCATGACGACTCGTGACCCCGCACGCCCGACCCCGACCTTCGCGCCCGAAACCGTCCTCGTCGAGGCGGCCCGACCGCCGCGCGCGAACGGCGCCTCGGTCAATCCGCCGATCGAACTGTCCTCGACGTTCATCGGCACCACCGAGGTGAATGACTCCGGCTACGCCTACGGTCGGTTCGCGACTCCGGCCTGGACGCCGTTCGAGGCCGCACTCGGCGAACTCGAACACGCGGCGCTGCCGGCCCTCGTCTTCGGGTCGGGGCTCGCCGCGATCGCCGCGGTGCTCGCCCTCGTGCCCCGCGGCGGTACCCTCGTCATGCCCACGCACTCCTACCAGGGATCGCTGCAATCGGCGCAGGAGCTCGCCGCGCGCGCCGGATTCTCCGTCGTCAGCGTCGACATCGCCGACACCGACGCCGTCATCGCCGCCCTCGACGGCATTGTCACGGACGACGCCGCTGCCGCGGCCGGGGACAGCTCCGGTGACGTGACTGAGGACCCCGGTGCCGCCTCGGCGATGCTGTGGATCGAATCCCCGACGAACCCGATGCTCGAGGTCGCCGACATGCCCGCCCTCATCGCCGCCGCACGCGCACGCGGCGTCCGCGTCGCTGTCGACAACACCTTCGCCACGCCCCTGCTCCAGACGCCGCTCGACCTCGGCGCGGACCTCGTCGTCCACTCGGTGACGAAGTACCTCGCCGGGCACTCCGACGTCGTCCTCGGCGCGGTGATCACCAACGACCCGACACTTCGGGAGCTGCTGCTGACCGAGCGGTCGATGCGCGGGGCGATCGCCGGGCCCTTCGAGGTGTGGCTGGCACTGCGCGGGATGCGCACGCTGTCGGTCCGGCTCGAGCGCGCGCAGGCCAATGCCCAGATCCTCGCCGAGCGCCTGAGCGACCGTGCCGGCGTCGTCGAGGTCCGCTACCCGGGACTGCCCGCCGACCCCGGTCACGCACGGGCGAGTAAGCAGATGGCAGGATTCGGGGCGATCGTCGCCTTCACCGTCGACACGGCGGAGCAGGCCACCGCGATCGCCGAGGCGGTCCGGCTGTGGACGCCGGCGACCTCGCTCGGCGGGGTCGAGTCCCTCATCGAACGCCGGCGTCGCCATGCCTCGGAGCCGAGCTCGGTGCCCGAAGGTCTGCTGCGGCTGAGCGTCGGCATCGAACACGTCGACGACCTCTGGGCCGACCTCGACGCCGCGATCACCGCGGCCACGGGGGAGACCGGGGACGGCGAGCCGGCAGCGACCCTCGCCTGAGGTGGCCCGCCCGTGACCTGAGAATTCCTCCTCGCCCGATGGCAGTGTGACCCAGATCAACTTAACGTGCGTTAAGCTTGGCGCAGGGAAACTCATCTCCGTCAGCGAAGGAGCCGTCTTGAGCTCAAGTGTCCTCGTCGATCACCGTGACGGTGTCGCGACCATCGCGATCAACCGCCCCGACACCCTCAACGCGCTCGATGCCGAAGCGTTCCGCAGCCTCGGGGCTGCCATCGCCGAGGCGGCAGCCGACTCCCGCGTCATCATCCTCACCGGCAGCGACCGATCCTTCAGCTCCGGCGCTGATCTCCAGAGCGGCAACGACGACGTCACCCTCGACCTCGACGAGGCGAACGCGATCATCCGCGCGCTCATCGACGTTCCCGTCCCCACCATCGCCGCGGTGTCCGGGCCGGCCGCCGGGATCGGCTGCTCCCTGGCGCTGGCCTGCGACTACGTCGTGATGAGCGAGAACTCCTACCTCATGCTCGCCTTCGCGAAGATCGGCCTCATGCCCGACGGCGGAGCCACCGCCCTCGTCGCCGCCTCGGCGGGTCGCCACCGGGCGATGAAGATGGCGCTGACGGCCGAGAAGGTGTGGGCACCGGAGGCCCTGAGCTGGGGACTGGCGAGCGAGGTCGTGCCCGCCGGAGAGCAGCTCACCCGCGCCCGCGACCTCGGCATCGCCTGGGCTCAGGGCGCCCCGCTGGCCTTCTCCCGTTCGAAGTCGGCGATCAACGAAGCGAGCCTGACCTCCCTCGACGACGCCTTCAGCCGGGAATCGGCCGACCAGACGTACCTGCGCGGCACCCGCGACTTCGCCGAGGGGGTGTCGGCCTTCATCGAGAAACGCGTCCCCCGCTTCGTCGGCCGGTGACGCCGACTCGCCGCGGCACCCGCCCACCGCCTCGGCGAGCGCACCCGCACCCCACGCCCCACCACGAGTGAACGAACAAAGGAGTCTCATGCTCACTGGCATCCCGTCAACCCTCGGCGACAGCTACCAGCTCAACACCACGTCGATGATCAGGCACGCGGCCACGGTCTTCGGCGAACAGGAAGTCGTCTACCGCAACTCGGACGGATCGTGGGGACGGTCGAACTACGCCGACGAGTTCAAGCGGATGGCGCAGCTCGCCCACGGCCTCACGGAACTCGGCGTCGGTGCCGGTTCGATGGTCGGCGTCCTCGACTGGAACTCCCGCCGCCACTTCGAGCTCTACTTCGCCGTCCCCGGGCTCGCGGCCACGATGCTCCAGCTCAACCTCCGACTCGCCCCCGAGGACCTCGCCTACGTCGTCAGCCACTCGAAGTCCGACTGGATCTTCGTCGACGAATCCCTCCTGCCCGTCGCCGAGGCGCTCGCGCCGAAGCTCGACGTCAAGGGCTGGGTCGTCATGACCGACAAGCCTGCCTCCGAGATCGAGACGACGCTGGAGAACGTCGTCTTCTACGAGGACCTCATCAAGGACAAGCCCGACACCTACGATTGGCCCGTCGTCGATGAGAAGACCGCCGCCTACGCCGGCTACACGACCGGCACCACGGGCAGGCCCAAGGGCGTCTACTACTCGCACCGCTCGATCTACCTCCACACGATGGGCGGCCTCGCCGCGCTCGGCGCCTCGTTCGACGACACGATCATGCCGATCACCCCGATGTTCCACGTCCTGTCCTGGGGCTTCCCGCAGAACGCCGTCGCCGCCGGGGCCAAGCTCGTCCTGCCCGGCAAGTTCGCCGCCGAGGAGTTCGGGGCGATCGCGAAGGCGTTCATCGCCGAGAAGGTCACGCTCGCCAACGGCGCACCGGCGATCTTCGCGCCGATGCTCGCGATGATGAAGGACATGCCGCAGCCCCCGGATCTCAGCGGAGTGCGCCTCGTCTCCGGCTCTTCCGAGCCGCCGCTGTCGATGATGCGCGGGTTCAAGGAGATCACCGGGGCCGATGTCATCCACGGCTACGGGGCGACGGAGACGACTCCGCTGGCGACGACGAACTGGCACATCAAACCCGGACTCGATATGGACGAGGAGGAGCGCTGGGACTTCAAGCGCTACCAGGGCCTGCCCGTCATCGGCGTCGAGGTCAAGGTCGTCGACCCCACCGGTGAGGAGCTGCCCCGCGACGGCAAGTCGATGGGCGAGGTCCTCATGCGCGGTCCGTGGATCACCGAGTCCTACTTCCAGCTGCCGGACAACTCCGAGCGCTTCCTCGACGGCTGGTGGCGCTCGGGCGACGTCGGAGTCATCTACCCCAACGGCTACCTCAAGCTCACCGACCGTCTCAAGGACGTCATCAAATCCGGCGGCGAGTGGATCTCCTCGATCGACATGGAGAACGCGATCCTCGACTGCACGAGCGTCAAGGAGGCCGCTGTCATCGGCGTCCCCGACGAGAAGTGGCAGGAGCGGCCCGTCGCCTATGTCGTCGCCGAGGACGGCGCCGAGGTGACCCGGGAGAAGATCGTCGAGGTCCTCGGCGACCGGTTCGCGAAGTGGCAGCTGCCCGACGAGATCATCGTCACCGACGAACTGCCGCGCACCTCGGTGGGCAAGCTCGACAAGAAGCTCCTGCGCAAGACCTGGGAGGACGCCGGGGCCTGATCCGCTCCCAGGGACTGTGCAGTCCCTCTCCAGGTGAAGGGCCTGGTTGAGCTGTAGTTGAAGTTTGTACTGTGACACTATGACGAACTCCACTGCAGCTCGCCGGCCCTTCTACTCCCGTCCCCTCGTGTGGATCATCGCCCTCATCGCCATCGCTGTGCTCGTCGCAGGCGCGCTGGTCGGCACGAAGCTCTACACCTCATCACAGAACTCCGCGGCTCCCACGGAGTTCGCCAACGAGGACATCGCCTCAGGCTCCGGCAGCACCGACGGTGCGGCAGGGAGCATCGACGGACAGTGGACGATCGGGGAGGGATCGGAGGCCGGATACCGGGTCGACGAGGTCCTCAACGGGGAGGACGTCACCGTCGTCGGCCGCACCCCCGACGTCACCGGCGACATCACGATCGACGGCAGTCAGCTCACGGCCGGGACGGTGAGCGTCGACCTGCGGACCGTGACGACCGACAGCTCCCGGCGCGACGACTACTTCTCCGGGCAGGCCATCGACACGAACGCGAACCCGGAAGCGACATTCACCGCCGCCGGACCCGTCGACCTCACGGCACTGAGCGACTCCGGCAGCGCCGAGGTGGAGATCCCCGGCACGCTCGAGATCAACGGACAGACCCAGGAGGTCACCGCTGAGACCACGGCGACCCGCGCCGACACCGGCCTCTCCGTCGTCGGTGCGATCGACGTGACCTGGCAGGACTACGGCGTGGAACCGCCGAACCTCGGCTTCGTCTCCGTCGAGGATGCCGGCGTCGTCGAATTCTCCCTCGCGCTCACGCAGGGCTGAGGCCCGGATTCCGCCCCCGATCCCAGCCGATCGGGGGCGAGTGCGGTGCCGATCGGGGGGCGAGTGCGCTCAGAGCGCGATCGCGCCGATCGCCGCGGCGATGAGGACGACGGCCCAGGCGGGCAGGTTCCACCGGGTCAGGGCGATGAACGCGGCGAGGGCGATCGCCAGCGTCGCCGGGCTGGTGATGCCCTCGACGAACACGGGATCGAAGAGGGCGGCGCCGAGGAGGCCGACGACGGCGGCGTTGACCCCGAGCAGGGCGCGGCGGGCGCGGACCGAGCCGTGCAGGCTCTGCCAGAACGGCAGGGCCCCGACGGTGAGCAGCCCGGCGGGGAGGAAGATCGCCAGCAGCGCGATCGTCGCACCGAGGAGGCCCGTCGGCTCCGTCGTCATCGACGCTCCGAGGAAGGCCGCGAAGGTGAAGAGCGGCCCGGGCACCGCCTGTGCGGCCCCGTAGCCGGCGAGGAAGGTCTCACTGTTGACGAGGCCGGAGCGCACCGTCTCCGTGTCGAGGAGCGGCAGGACGACGTGGCCGCCGCCGAAGACGAGGGAACCCGCGCGGTAGAAGATGTCGGTGAGCCGCAGCGTCGGATCACCGGTGACGGCGGTCGCGATCGGCAGGAGGACGAGAAGGGCCGCGAAGACGAGGAGGGCGGCGGCACCGACCCTCTTCGACACGGACACCCGGAATCCCGGCGGCGCGCTCGCCCCCGACTCCGCAGTCTCCTCCGCGGCCGCGGCCGCCTCGGCGCGGATTGTCGCCTCCTCCGGTCGCAGCCAGGTCAGGCCGAGACCGGCCCCGACGATGATCGCCAGCACCTGCACGACGGGAGAGGGGATGAGGAGGACGATGATCGCGGCGAGACCGGCGATCGTCGCGCGCTTGGCATCCGGGGCCAGCGACTTCCCCATCCCGAGGACGGCGCCGGCGACGATGGCGACGGCAGCGGCTTTCACACCGTCGAGCCACCCGGTGCCGAGCGCGTCACCGTACGCGTCGAACCCGTAGGCGAAGGCGACGAGCACGATCGCCGAGGGCATGGTGAACGCGAACCACGCCGCGAGCAGGCCGCCGAACCCGGCGCGCTGCAGGCCGATGGCCATGCCGACCTGGGATGATGCCGGCCCGGGAAGGAACTGGCAGAGTGCGACGACATCGGCGTAGGCGGTGTCGGTCAGCCACCGGCGGCGGGCGACGAAGGTCTCGCGGAAGTAGCCGAGGTGCGCGACGGGACCGCCGAAGGAGGTGAGGCCGAGCCGCAGGAAGACGCGGAAGACCTCGCCCACTGTGCCCGGATGCCGCGTGACCGTTGTGCTCATCCGCTCTCCTTGTTCATCGACTCACGCACAGACCGCAGTGTGCGGCGCACGTCTGCGGTCCAGTCAACGGCGTGAACATGACGGACAGGTGAACTCGGCCCGCGGAGCCTCGGCGCGCGGAGCCTCGGGCCCGGGAGCGTCTCGCCGCGGAGGAGTCCCTCCGCGGAGGAGTCCGCCCCGGATCACGGGTGGTGGAGGAGGTACGTGCCGCCCTTGAGGCACGTGTCGAGGACCCAGCCGTCGGCGACGAGGGCGGTGAGCGATTCGCGCAGGGCCAGGCGCCACCTCGTCGCGAGCTCGGGGTCGTGGCGGCGCAGGTTCTCGATGTCGGAGGGGAAGTCGAGGGAGACGACGGCGGCCTCCCGCGGCACCTCGGAGATGAGCGGGGCACCCGACTCGTCGGCGCGCAGGCACGCGAACGCGGCGTCGGCGGAGACCGCGGGCACCCGGGCGGGGCGGTCGAGCGGCCACGACACCATCATCCGGTCGCTGGCCTGTCCGGCGTTGACGCCGTCGCGCATCTGCCCGTAGAAGTCCTCGAGGTACTCGACCATGCTCACGCCGAGGCGCTGGAAGTTGAAGTACGCGTTGCGGGCGATGAGCGGATCGAAGGTCCACGTCATCTCCGTGATCCCCAGCCGCAGGCACCACAGCCGCTGGTGGAGCTTCATCGCCGATCCCGCGCCGTGCCCGATGTGCTCGTGCCGGACCCCGGCGATGTGCGAGTGCATGACGGTGCCGAGCGGCTGGCCGAAGAATCCGATCGTCACCCCGATCATCTCCGCAGGGTCGTCACGGCTGTACGCCGCCGAGACGTAGTTGCCGGCATGGGCGAAGGCGACGATGAGCCCGGGTTCGAGGACGTTCGTGCCGGTCTGGTCGACGTTCCACACCTCGTCGAGGAGCAGCGAGGCCTCGGCCGCCTCGGCGGCAGTGTGGAGTTCCCGGACCTCGACGTTCGCCATCTCGGCGGCGGCCGCGAACTCGTCCTCGGCCACGGCCAGGGTCTCGGAGTCGACGGGCTTGAGTCCGGGGTGCGCTGCCATGGTGTCATTGTGCCACCGAACGCCCCGGTGAGAGCCGTCACGGGCGAAGATTTTCGTCCCCCTCAAGGGCCCCTGCCGTGCCGGTATAGCCTGGGACCATGTCGTTCACAGTCGCCGTCATCGGGGCCGGCACCATCGGCCGCTCCTTCGCTCGTCTCTTCGCCGCGTCGGGATACGACGTCGTGGTCGTCGATCCCCGGGACGACCTCGCCGAGGTGGTCGCCGGCATCCGTGCCGACGTCGACACCGATGTCGCCGCCCGTGCCGCAGCCGCGGAGGAGCGCGACCCCGACCTCGTCGGCTCGGACCTCGGCGGGACGGCCGCGCGCGGACGGACCGGCACCGTCGACCTCGCGGACTCGCTCGAGGAGGCGGTCGCCTCGGCGGGATTCGTCCAGGAGTCCGGACCCGAGGACCCGGACGAGAAGCCCCGGCTCTTCGCCCGGATCGCCGCGGCGGCACCGGCCGAGGCGGTGCTCGCGACCTCGTCGTCGACGATCCCCGCCTCCCACATCGCCGGCGCCCTGCCCGCCGAGGCGGCCGCCCGGGTCATCGTCGGACACCCCTTCAATCCGCCGCACCTCATGCCGCTCGTCGAAGTCGTCCCTTCCCCGGTCACGAGCGCCGAGACGCTGACCCGCACCGTCGAGTTCTACCGCAGCTGCGGACGCGAACCCGTCGTCCTCGCCCGCGAGGTCCGCGGATTCGTCGGCAACCGACTCCAGAACGCACTGCTCAAGGAGGCGATCGCCCTCGTCGAGAACGGCGTCGTCACCGCCGCCGACCTCGACGCGGTGATGCGGAACTCACTGGGCCTGCGGTGGGCGGCCGTCGGCCAGTTCGCAGGCATGCACCACGGCGGGGGAGAGGCCGGGATCCGCGGATTCATGCACCACATCGGCCCCGCATTCGCCGCGATCGACGACCTGCCGCTCGACCTCGGCGACGAGGCGATGGAGACGGTGTTCGCGCAGGTCGAGGACGCCTATGGAACGACCCCGAGTCCCGCCGCGGCCGCCGAGCGCGACCGGATCCAGCGCGCCGTGCTCAGAGCGCGCGGGCAGGCGCTGTAGCGCGCCGCGAGCGATGGTGCGTCGCGGTGTGCGAGAGTGCGACCAGCTCAGACGGCGCCGACGTAGAAGTACGAGGTGCGGGTGCTGATGAGGCCTTCGGCGTCGAAGCGGAAGAAGTCGGCGAAGCCCACCGTCGTCTCCGAGCCGTCCTTGAGACGACCGGCGAAGGTGCCGCGGCTGGCGGCCGCCTCACCGTCGACGAGGATCTCGGCGAGTTCGTGGGCACCGGATTCGATGACGCGCTCGCCGAGGTAGAAGTCCGTGATCTGCTGCCCGACCATCGTCGGGTAGCCGGGACGGTCGTAGGTGGCGTCGGCGGCGAAGAGTGCGGCGGTGGCCACGGGATCCCCGGCGTCGACGGTCGTGTAGTAGCGCTTGACGAGATCTGTGACTGAGGTCATAGCGCCAACTTAGCAGTCGCCGCCGGTTCTCAGGGGCCGGGGGCGCCGATCCGCGGGCGAGGAAGCATCCAGGGAATTCGGTGGGAAGGGGAATTGCCGCGGACCCGGATCGGCCATAGCGTGGGACGTACACGCGGTGACCACCTCGGCGAGGGCCTGCGGTCACCGACGATTCCCGACATCGAAGCAGAGAAGAGGTCCATCATGTCCACCCTGTATCGCGTCACCAACCCCGCCACCGGAGACGTCGTCGAGGAGTTCCCGACGGCCACGGACGCGGAGATCATGGCCGCCATCGACCGGTCGGCGACGACGTTCACCGAGTGGAGCCAGACCCCGGTCGCCGAACGCGCGGCCCTGCTCACCCGGGTCGCGGAGATCTACGCCGAACGCGCCGAGGAGCTCGCCGAGGTCATCCGGCTTGAGATGGGCAAGTCCGTGCCCGAGGGCAAGGGCGAGGTTGCGCTGAGCTCGGCGATCTACCGCTACTTCGCCGACAACGCCGAGGCGTTCCTCGCCGACGAGCCGCTGCGCGGTCCCGAGGACGGCACCGCATGGATCCGCCGCAAGCCCGTCGGCTCGCTGCTCGGCATCATGCCGTGGAACTTCCCGTACTACCAGGTCGCCCGCTTCGCCGCCCCGAACCTCGCGCTCGGCAACACGATCCTGCTCAAGCATGCCCCGCAGTGCCCGCGGTCGGCGGCGATCATGGAGGAGATCTTCACCGAGGCGGGCCTGCCCGAGGGTGCGTACATCAACATCTACGCGAGCAACGAGCAGGTCGCCGACCTCATCCTCCCCGACCCCCGCAACCAGGGCGTGTCCCTGACCGGCTCCGAACGCGCCGGTGCCGCTGTCGCCGCGGAGGCGGGCAAGAACCTCAAGAAGGTCGTCCTCGAACTCGGCGGCTCCGACCCCTACATCCTCCTCGACACCGAGGATGTTGCGAAGAGCGCGAAGACGTTCTTCAACACCCGGATGGGCAACACCGGTCAGGCCTGCAACTCGCCGAAGCGGATGATCGTCATGGACGACGTCTACGACGAGTTCCTCGAGTCGATCACCGCCGCCGCGAAGAAGGCCACCCCTGAGGTGCCCGGTGAGGAGGGCTCGCGCCTGTCCCCGCTGTCCTCGGTCGCCGCCGCCGACCGCTTCGTCGAACAGGTGCAGGACACCGTGAGCCAGGGTGCGACCCTGCTCGCCGGCGGGAAGAAATACGAGGGCGGAGGAGCCTACGTCGAACCCGTCGTCCTCGCCGACGTCGAGAAGGGCATGCGCGGCTACTACGAGGAGCTCTTCGGCCCCGCCGTCATCGTCTACAAGGTGAGCAGTGAGGACGAGGCCGTCGAACTCGCCAACGACACCCCCTTCGGCCTCGGGGCCGCCGTGTTCTCCGGCGACGTCGAGCGCGCCGAACGCGTCGGAGCGCAGATCGACTCGGGCATGGTCTTCATCAATGCGCCTGAGGGCTCACGCGAGTACCTGCCCTTCGGCGGCGTCAAGCGCTCCGGTGTCGGGCGTGAGCTCGGCCCGCTGGCGATGGACGAGTTCGTCAACAAGCAGCTCGTGTTCAAAAGCGACCAGTGAGAGCTGAGCGCTCACCGCGGCAGGAGGGCCTGAGAGCCCGCCGCCGCTGAGTTCGACTCGGCGCAGAAGGCGTCGTCCGCATCCGCGGACGGCGCCTTCGCCGTGTGCGGGTCCCCGCGAACGGTGACGGCGCTCACTGTATCCTGAAGTGATACACAGCACTTTCCCAGCAGGAGGTCCCCATGTCGGCACCGACGCCGTCTGCCCACAAGAACGTCGCGGCCTCGAAGGGGGTGATGCGACCGATCAACCGGGTCCTCGAGCAGTGGATCCCCTCGGCCCTGACCTTCGCGATCGTGCTCACCCTCATCGTCGCCGTCCTCGCCTTCGTCCTCACCGGGGCGAGTCCGGTCGAGGTCGTCACGAGCTGGGGCGTCGGCCTGTCCGGGCTGCTCGAGTTCATGACGCAGATGTGCCTCATCCTCCTCCTCGGCCACATCCTCGCCAACACCGGCCCCGTCCAGGCGCTGCTCTCCCGGCTCGCCCGGGTGCCCGGGTCCCCGGCGTTCGCCTACGTCTTCGTCTTCCTCGTCGCCGCCGTCGCGAGCCTCATCACGTGGGGACTCGGACTCGTCGTCGGCGCGCTCCTGGCCAGGGAGGTCGCCGTGCAGGCCCGCCGCCGCGGCATCAAGGTCCACTTCCCGCTCCTCGTCGCCGCCGGCTATTCCGGGATGGTCGTCTGGCACATGGGCTATTCGGGGTCGGGGCCACTGACCGCCGCGACCCCGGACTCGTTCCTCGCCGACTCCCTCGGCGGTGAGATCGTGCCGGTGAGCGAGACGATCTTCTCGACGTGGAATCTGCTCGCCATCCTCGGCGTCATCGTCGTCTGCAGCATCCTCTTCTACCTCATCGCCCCGAAGCCGGGTGCCACGGTCTACGAGATGCCCGAATCGGTGTCCTCGGGGGAGCGCGGCCCCCTCGTCGAGGAGATCGTCACGCCCGCCGACCGCATCGACGCCTCCCGCATCCTCACCCTCGTCATGGGGCTCGCCCTCGTCGCCTACCTCATCATCCACTTCGCCCAGGGCGGGGGACTGACCCTCGACATCGTCAACTGGTCCTTCCTCGCCCTCATCTTCCTCCTCGTGCGCAACCCCTTCGAACTCATCGCCCTGACCAAGGACGCGGCGTCGAACGTCGGCGAGATCCTCCTCCAGTTCCCGCTCTACGCCGGCATCCTCGGCATCATGTCCGGTACCGGGCTCATCGCGGTGTTCTCCGACGCGTTCGTCTCGATCGCCAACCCCATCTCCTTCGGTGTCCTCGCGCTGCTCTCCGCGGGGCTCGTCAACTTCTTCGTCCCCTCCGGCGGCGGCCAGTTCGCCGTGCAGGGTCCGATCATGCTCGACGCGGCCAACCAGCTCGGCGTCGACCCGTCGATCGCGATCATGGCGGTGTCCTACGGCGACCAGTGGACGAACATGCTCCAGCCGTTCTGGGCGCTGCCGGTGCTCGCGATCGCGGGTCTGAAGATGCGCGACATCCTCGGCTACACGTTCATCACGTTCCTCGGCTCGGGAGTCGTCATGGCGGTGGTCCTCCTGCTCGTCTCACTCTGAGGAGCTCGTCTCACTCTGAGGAGCAGGCCCGGGACGCGCGGGGCCGACCTGTCCCATCACCTGTCTCATGGGAGGACATCGGCTGGAGACCACGGCCGGGAATTCGGCTATGGTAGCGTGCATCGTTGGCTGCCGAGCGCTGAGCGGCCCCTGCGCAGCGGGCCCTGACCGGTCCTCCCGCGACAAGCCCATGAACCCCAAGTTGCCCATGACATCGCGGCGGTCGGTCGCCGGACGAGGGAGCGAAGAGATGACACTGCAGGCAAAGCAATCCAACGAGGACGCGGCGGGCAGGCCGAAGAAGAACCTGCCACCGGTCAACAAGCGCGTCTTCATCGCGGCGGCTATCGGCACGCTCGCCATCACACTGTGGGCGTTCTTCGCCCCCGTCAATGCCCAGGCCGTCCTCGGCGCTGTGGTGACGTGGACCTCGGACTGGTTCGGCTGGTTCTACGTCCTCCTCGTCGCCATCGTCCTCGTCTTCGTCATCTACCTCGCCGCTTCCCGGTACGGGTCGACGAAGCTCGGTCCCGAGCATTCGAAGCCCGAGTTCGGTCTGCTGCCGTGGGCGGCCATGCTCTTCGCCGCCGGCATCAGTACCGACCTCATGTTCTTCGCCGTGGCCGAACCCGTCACGCAGTACCTGCAACCGCCGAGCACGGAACCCGAGACCGTCGACGCCGCCCGTGAGGCCACCGTCTGGACGCTCTTCCACTACGGGCTCAGCGGCTGGGGCCTCTACGCCCTCATGGGCATCGCGCTCGCCTACTTCGCCTACCGGATGAACATGCCGCTGGCGATCCGCTCGGCACTCGCCCCGATCTTCGGCAAGCGGGTTCAGGGCACGCTCGGCGACACCGTCGACTTCGCGGCCCTCCTCGGCACGATCTTCGGTGTCGCCACGTCACTCGGCATCGGCGTTGTCATGGTCAATGTCGGACTGGGTGTCATCTTCGGCCTGCCCGTGTCCGTGGGGTCGCAGATCGCCATCGTCGTCGTCGGCGTGGGTGTCGCCACGCTCTCGGCCGTCTCCGGCGTCGACAAGGGCATCAAGTTCCTCTCCCTGCTCAACGTCTTCGCCGCGATCGCCCTGAGCATCTGGGTGCTCGTGGCCGGCAACACGAAGTTCCTCCTCAACGCGTTCGTCCTCAATGCCGCCGATTTCGTCCGGCTCTTCCCGAACATGGTGGGCCAGACCTTCGCGTTCGAGGACACGGGCACGTGGATGACGGACTGGACGCTGTTCTTCTGGGCGTGGTGGATCGCCTGGGCATCGTTCGTCGGGCTATTCCTCGCCCGCATCTCGCGGGGCCGCACGATCCGCCAGTTCGTCATCGGCACCCTGACGATCCCCTTCATCTACATCTTCATGTGGATCTCGATCTACGGGAACTCCGCACTCGACATCATCCGCAGCGGCAACCGGGAATTCGGGGAGCAGACGATGCTCAACCCCGAGGGCGGGTTCTACGAGCTGCTCGCCCAGTATCCGGCGTTCATCATCGTCGCCGCGTTGGCGACGCTCACCGCTCTCCTCTTCTACGTCACCTCGGCGGACTCCGCGGCCCTCGTCATGGCGAACCTCTCCTCGTTCCTGCCGACACCGCAGGACGACGGGCGCGCCGGACTGCGGATCTTCTGGGCGGTGCTCACCGGCGCGCTGACTGTGGCGATGCTCATCGTCGGCGGGATCGGTGCGCTGCAGAGTGCGACGGTCATCATGGGTCTGCCCTTCGCCTTCGTCGTCATCCTCGTCATGATCGGCCTCTACAAGGCCCTGCGCGTCGAGGGCAACCGCGTCGACAGCGTTGAGCAGAGCCTCTCGGGATCGCTGGCCCGCCGGTCAGGGCGGGGATCGGAGACGTGGAAGAAGCAGCTCTCCCGCGTGCTCGCGTTCCCCAGCGGGAGCAAGGTCCGCGACTACGAGCAGACCGTCCTGCTGCCGACGATGCGGGAGATCGCCGAGGAGATGCGCTCACGCGGCATCTCCGCCCGCTGCGGCCGCGTCGACTCCGAAGGCCGCTTCGACGATGACGGCGAGCTCGTCGAACTCGAGGTCGACGGCGAAGGCCAGTACCCCTTCCGCTACCAGGTGTGGCCGCACAAGGTCAGCGTGCCGTCCTTCGGCGGCCGCGTTCCGCGCGGCACCGAGGACTACTATCGGATGGAGGTCTACCTCGACGGCGGAGCCGGTCAGGGCTACGACATCATGGGCTACACGAAGGACCAGCTCATCGACGACGTCCTCGACAAGTACGAGCGCCACGTCGAGTTCCTCCAGATGCAGGAGAACATCACCGGCGGCACCGAATGATGGGCTGGGAGCCGGGCTGGGGCGCCGACGCGAGGGACCGGGCGGTGCGACGATGACGCCCGAGGAGTTCCGGAAGCACGGCCACGACCTCATCGACTGGATCGCCGACTACCGCGCCTCCCTGGATGAGCGGCCCGTGCGCGCGAGTGTCCCTCCCGGTGACATCGCCGCTCGCCTGGCCGCCTCGGCGCCGGAGGACGGGGAGGATCCGGCCGCAGTGCTCGGGGATCTCGATGACATCGTCATGCCCGGGCTCACGCACTGGCAGCATCCGCGGTTCTTCAACTTCTTCCCCGCCAACAGCGAGCTCTCCTCGGTGCTCGGTGACATCGCGAGTTCGGGACTCGGGGTGCTCGGGCTGTCCTGGGAGGCCTCCCCGGCGCTGTCGGAGGTCGAGCAGGTCGTCCTCGGGTGGGCCCGCGACCTCTTCGGGCTGCCCGCGGACTTCCGCGGGGTCATCCAGGACACCGCCTCGACGGCGACCCTGCTCGCGATGCTCGGGGCCAGGGAACGCGCCTCGGACTTCGCGATGATGGGCCCCGGGCTCACCCAGGCCAGCGCTCCGCTGACGGTCTACCTCAGCCCGTACGCGCACTCCTCGGTCCGCAAGGCCGTGCTCCTCGCCGGTTTCGGGGAGGACCAGATCCGCTGGGTCGACGTCGACGAGGACTTCGCGATGGATCCGGAATCCCTCGCCGAGGCGGTCGCCGCCGACCGTGCGGCCGGTGCCGTTCCCGCCGCGGTCGTCGCGACGTGCGGAACGACGACGACCACGGGACTCGACCCGCTCGCGGCGATCGGGGAGGTCGCCGCCGCACACGGCCTGTGGTTCCACGTCGATGCCGCGATGGCCGGGTCCGCCCTCATCCTCCCGGAGATGAGGGGTATGGCCGAGGGCATCGACCGCGCCGATTCACTCGTCATCAACGTCCACAAATGGTTCGGCGTCGCCTTCGACTGCTCTCTGTTCTTCGTCCGCGATCCCGCCCATCTCGAGGCCGTGATGTCGACGAATCCCTCGTACCTGCAGTCCGATCGGGACGCCGAGGTGACCAACCTCCGCGACTGGGGTGTGCCCTTGGGGCGCCGGTTCCGGGCGCTCAAGCTGTGGTTCATGCTCCGCATCGAAGGCGCCGAGGCGATCCGCGCCCGCCTGCGCCGTGACCTGGACAATGCCCGCTGGTTCGCCGCGCAGGTCGAGGCCGAACCGGGGTGGACCGTCGTCGCCCCTGTGCCCCTGCAGACCGTGTGCATCCGCCATGAGCCGCCGGGCGTGAGCGGGGAGGACCTCGACGCGCACACCCGGGAGTGGGCGCGGGCGGTCAACGACTCCGGGCGCGCGTACGTGTCCCCGTCGACGCTCGACGGTCGGTGGATGGTGCGGATCTCGATCGGCTCCCTGACGACGGAGCGCAGCGATGTCGAAGCGCTGTGGGAGATTCTCAAGGAGGCGGTGGCACCGTGAGGGAGGAGACAGGCGCCGGGGAAACCAGTGCCGTGGAGACGATGGCCGGTGGCCCGGTCGTCGGCGAGGACGGTCTCGCGCGCACCCCGTGGGCCTACGGGGATCCGCTGCTGCTGAAGTACTACGACACCGAGTGGGGTCTGCCGGTCCGCGATGAGTCCGGGCTCTTCGAGCGCCTCAGCCTCGAGGGCTTCCAAGCGGGGCTGTCGTGGCTGACGATCCTCAAGAAGCGCGAACGGTTCCGCGAGGTCTTCGCCGACTTCGATGTCGACACCGTCGCCGGCTACGGCGACGCCGAGGTCACAGCCCTCCTCGACGATCCCGGCATCATCCGGCATCGCGGGAAGATCGAGGCATGCATCGGCAATGCCCGGGCGATCATCGCGTTGCGGGACTCCGGCGGGATCAGCGAGCTCATCTGGAGCTTCCGGCCCGCACAGACCCCGACACCGCAGACGATCGCCGAGGTGCCCACGACCTCCCCGGAATCGACGGCACTGTCGAAGGCGCTCAAGCGCAGAGGGTTCCGCTTCGTCGGTCCGACCACGATGTATGCGCTCATGGAGGCCGTCGGTATGGTGGACACGCACCTCGTCGGCTCCCATCGCCGAGGCGCCTCCGGCCTCTGGTCGGACTGACCCGGACACCACCGCCTCGGCGAAAGGACACCATGAGGGACATCCGCGTGAGCGCGCTCGTCGTCATCCACCCCGAACGCCCGGAACTGCTCATGGTCCGCAAGACCGGGACGACGTCGTTCATGCTGCCCGGCGGCAAACCGGAGGCGGGCGAGACCCCGGAGGACACGATCATCCGGGAGATCGCCGAGGAGCTCGGACTCGACCTCGATCCCGTTCGTCTCTCGCCGCTCGGGGAGTTCACCGCAGCGGCCGCCAATGAGGCCGACCATCGGGTCATCGGCGACGTCTTCGTCTACGACGGGGTGCCCGCCGGGCTCGACCTCACCGACATCCGGCATCAGGCCGAGATCGCCGCGGCCGGATGGTTCCCATGCGATCCGATGCCCGCCGACACCGCCGAGCGCCAGTTCGCCCCGCTCACCCGGGATCGGGTGGTGCCGGCACTGGCGGCGGCCGGCGCGATCTGAGGCTGACGGAGGTCGGCGACGCTCAGCCCTTCGGCTGGCGCGAGTACGCGACGAGAGCGCGGTAGAGGTCGAGGGGAGCGCAGTTCGCGCCCTTGGCCAGGGACTTCACGAGCTTCCGGTAGGCCGTGTAGTCGACATGCGACGGGTTGGCGGATTCGAGCAGGCCATGGTCGTGGAGGACACCGACGGCACGGGCATCGAGGATCGCGTACTTCTTCGGATCGAAGACGGTGAGCAGGGCGCTGGCCAGAGGATTGCCGACCCCCGGCAGGACCTTGAGGAAAGGCAGGCGCAGATGGTTCGGGGTGTCCTCGTCGAGGGCGACGGCGGTGACGTAGTCGATGTCGTCGCCGGAGAGCTTCTCGGCCATCGGCAGCACCGCGACGGCCTTCCACTCGACGACCTTGAGGAAGTTCTTGCGCTTGTAGCCCTCGCGGCGCACGACCTTCGGGGCGATCGAATCGAAGATCTCGGCCTCGAGGTCGGTGAGCTCGTACTGGGGCTCGTAGCGGAGGACGAAAGCCGTGTCGATGAGGCCGGAGGACGGGCTGTCGGGAAGCTGCGACGAGGTCATGCCGCGATTCTACAGAACGTCGAGGAACACGGAATGAACGCTGCCGGTGCTCGGTCGGCGGCTGAGTGCCCGGCAGAGTGCGTGTCCGACCAGCGAAGACCAGCGGGCGCTGACCACCGATCATCGCGAATGCGAGATCCGCAGCCGCCTCGGGGAGGCGATGACGTAACGTGCGAGTATGGATGATCGTCGCACTCTGACCCCGGCCCTGCTCGGGCTCGTGTGGTCGGCGATGTTCGGATTCTCCGGGTTCTTCCTCAGCTATTCGACGATGGTCTCGATCGGGGCGATCGGCGGGCTCGCAACCGTGACCGGCGGTGCCGTGCTGACGACGATGATGGTCGGCGTCATCGCCGTCCAGCCCTTCGCCCCGTGGCTGGGCGCGCGGCTCGGCCTGCGCTCGGCCCTGCTCGTCGCCCTCGGACTCCAGGTGCTCGGGCAGGTGTGCGGCCTCATCGTGACGCAGCCGCTGCTCAGCCTCGTCCTCGCCGGGGTGTTCGGCGGCATGGGGTTCGGCCTCTTCGTCGTCCTCGCCAACGCCGCGGTCCCGGGGACGGTGGCGCCCCGCCGGTTGGGGAAGGCGCTCGGCATCTTCGGCGGCATCACCTCGCTCGCGGCGGCCCTCGGGGCGCCGTTCGGGCTGTGGCTCATCGGTGTCGTCCCCGTGTGGTCGTTCCGCCTCATCGCGTGCGGAACCCTGCTGCTCGCGGCACCGACGATCATCCGCTTCCTGCCCGGACGTGTCCCGCCGCCCGGCGCCGAGCACGACGGGCTGCCCGGCACACACCGCGCTGTTGACGCTGATGCTCAGGCGGCGGTCTCCGACGGCGGTGCCCGGGGTTCGGGTGCCGGCGTCGGTGCCCGGACTTCGGGCCCTGACGCTGACCGCGGAGCGTCCTCGCAGGGCCGGCGCCGCCTCGGCGAGATCCTTCCTCTGCTCACCATGCTCGCGCCGTTCCTCATCGGCATGGTCACCTTCGGACTCATCGTCGGCTTCGGTCCAGGGGAGGGGATCGCCACTCCGGCGATCTACATCGGGATCATGCAGGTGTTCTCCGTCATCGGGCGCTTCGCCGCCGGAGCCGTCGCCGATGCGCGCTCGCCGCTCGGGCTCAACCTCGCCGGCGTCGGCCTGGCGGCCTGCGGCCTCATCATCACGGCGATCACCGGCGGGGGAGTCGTCCTCGGGCTGGCGATGGCGGTGGTCGGACTGGGGCTCGGCACTCTCCAGTCGGCGAGCCTCGTCATGGCGTTCACCGCTGTGAGCACCCCGGCGCGGGCGAGCGTCGCGTGGAACATGAGCTTCGACATCGGCCTCGGCATCGCCGGGGTCATCGGCGGGGTGGGGTTCACCTACCTCGGCGACACCGCGACCTTCCTCCTCTGCGCCGGAATCCTCCTGCTCGCGGGACTCGTGTCATGGATCGTCGCCGCGCGGCGCGCCGGCACATCGGGTGGCCGGGACTAGAGGGAGCAGACTGCGCAGGTGGTCGCTGCGTGCGCGATTGAGCGCCGCATCCATGGCGCTTCCCAGAGGTCTGCGCCACGTTCATGGCGTTATCTCTTCGATTTTCGCCATCGCCGCGGCGCAGAATCACCCTGGACCTGGCGCAGAATCCAGGGTTCACCCTGGACCTGGCGCAGACTCCGAGACCGGCCAGGTTGAGTGCGTGCTGCGGCCGGGTCACTCGTTCTCGGTGTCGAGGGAGGCGAGGAGTTCGACGGCGGCATGGGCGTAGTCGCCGATCCAGCGGTCGTGGATCCGCTTGATCGGCAGCGGAGCCAGGGCGAGCACGCGGGTCCGGCCGACCTTGCGACCGGTGAGCAGCTCGGCATGTTCGAGCACACGGATGTGCTGGAGGACGGTCGTGCGATCGAGCTCGGGAAATTCGGCGGCGACGGCTCCGGTCGTCCGCGGTTCGGCGCGGAGGAGGTCGAGGATGCGACGCCGGGTCGGATTCGCGAGCGCCTTGAACACGGCGTCGTCGCGGGAGTCGGCGGATCCGCTCTCCGTGCGGTCGCCTCGGCGCGAACCTGTTCCCTTCTCTCCAGACATGTGGTAAAAATATCACATGAATGATGAGCAGAACGACAAGCAGGCCCCGCTGGAGGAGCTCTCCTTCACCGTCACCGGCTACATCTCGAAGACGCCCCATGAGACCTATGAGGCGGTGGCCGACCCCGAGCAGCTCTCGAAGTACTTCACGACCGGCGGCGCCCGCGGCCGACTCGCTCCCGGCGCCGAGGTGACCTGGGACTTCGCTGACTTCCCCGGGCGCTTCCCGGTCGACGTCATCGAGACCGTCCCCGATGAGAAGATCGTCATCGCGTGGGAGGGCTCGGAGCACACGACGGCGCCGAAGACGACGACGACCTTCGAGTTCTCGCCGGTCGATGACGGAACCCGCACGCTCGTGACGATCACGGAGAAGGCGTGGAAGACGACGGTCGGCGGAGCCGAGGGCGCCTTCGGCAACTCGATGGGCTGGACCGGCATGCTCGCCGCGCTCAAGGCGTGGGTCGAATACGGAATCAACCTCCGCGAGGGCTTCTACAAGTAGGCCATCGCCTCTCGAGTGCCGAGTGCTCGAGTGCAGGGGTCGTTGAGTGCTGAGACCCTGCACCGCACCGGCCCGCGGGCACTGGAACCCGCGGGCAGGGGCTGCGCGGCGCCTCAGTCGACCGGGGAGACCCGGATGAGGTTGCCGTCCGGGTCGGCGACGACAAACGTGCGCCCGAAGACCGCATCGTGCGGCTCCTCGACGACGGACACGCCTTTCGCCGTCCAATCGGTGAACATCCGGTCGACCGCCTCGGCGGACCCGGGGACCATGAGCCCGACTTCCGCGGTGCGGGCACCTGCCCGGGCGATCGCCTCGGCGCCTCCGCTCCACACCGCGAAGAGGACACCGGGCGCGACCTCGAAGGAGACATAGCGCGGTGTGACCATCTCCGGTTCCATTCCGAAGAGGTCGGAGTAGAACGCGGTCGAGGCCTCGGTGTCGGTGACGTAGATGAGGAAGAGGTTCGGGGTGGACATGATGGCTCCTTCACTGGTTGCCGGGTGCTGACACGACTACAGTGGCACCCATAGATGACAGCCCATGTCATCTTTCGATCGGTCGCGAAGAACAGTCGTCGGGAGGCTGCCATGGATCGTCCGCAGCGTCTGCTGGCGATCATCGCCGTGCTGCAGACCGGGAGGCAGACGACCGCCGCTGACCTGGCCGAACAGTTCGATGTCTCGAAGCGGACGATCCTGCGTGACATCGATGCTCTCGCCGAGGCGGATGTTCCCGTCATCGCCGAACGCGGTCGAGGCGGCGGCATCTCCCTCGTCTACGGCGCGGACATCGACGTCACCAGGCTGAGTGACCGCGAGGCCGAAGCGCTCGGGCTCGTCGGCGTCGACGTCGCCCGGGCCCGCGAACTCGGGCTCGAAGCCGCCACCCGTTCGGCCGCACGGAAGCTCTCGACACGAGCGCCGTGGCCGGTCGGTGCCGAGCACAAGGGCATGACGAAGACGACGGGGCTGGGGGACCTCGTCGCGATCGACACCACGGGGTGGTTCGACGCGGGGCCGTCGATCGACGCCGGTCCCCTCGTCGAGGCGCTGCGGCGCGGCCGGCGTCTGAGTCTGCGGTACCGTCCGAGTGGGCAGTCCGACGCCGCGGACCACACCGTCGATCCCTACGGTCTCTATTCGCGCGGTGGTCGGTGGTACCTCATCGCCGATGTCGAGGGCGACCCGCGGATGTTCGCCCTGTCCCGGGTGCACACATGGCGGGAGCTCGGGGAGCCCAAGCGGGTCCGCGATGATGTCACCCTCGCCGAGGTGGCTGATCACTTGGTCACGCGGCTCGAGACTCGGCACGCTGTCGTCGTCACCGCCGTGATCGACGCTGCCGCTGAGGATCTGGTCCGTCGCATCCTCGGCAGTCGCCTGCTCAGCCTCGAACCAAGTGTCGGGCTCGAACCGAGTGACGATGACGATCGCCGGTGGGACGAGACCGTGACGATCACCGTCGGCTATGAGGAGCTCGACGGAGTCCGTCAGCTCATCCAGTTCACCGACCACATCGAGATCCTCGAACCGCTAGAGGCTCGCAACCTCGTCCACCGCCTGACGAGCGGCATGGCCGCACGCCACGACGACGGGCGTCCCTGACGGTGCTGCAGTGGCGGCAATGGGTCCGTCGACCGATCCACCCCCGTGACAACCCAACCCGCTGCTTCACCGCATGTCAGCTCCGCGCTGATTCTGGCGACTCGGCTCTCCGAGGTGGATCGAGCTCGACAATCCGCTGATCTTCAGCTCAGATCCACCTCGGGAGATTAACACCGGAGCGTCCACCCCGCGTCGGGCCGCTCGAGCCACCCTGCGCCGGGCGCTCGAGCCGGTGCGTGTCAGGAGCGTTCGCTCAGCCTCCTACTCGGGACCCGCCGGCGCGGCTCGAGATGCGCGTCAGACGATGCGGGTCTCCGGGGACTTCGTCTTCGCGGGATCCGTCTCCGGGAGATCTCCGAGGGCCTCATCGATGCGATCGAGCACCTCGGCGTCGAGCTTGACCCCGGCGGCGGCGACGTTCGATGCGATCTGCTCGGGACGCGACGCCCCGACGAGAGCGGTGGCGACGTTGTCATTGGCGAGCACCCACGCGATCGCCAGCTGGGCCATCGTCAGGCCGAGGTCGGCGGCGATCGGCTCGAGCTTCGCGACCGCCGTGAGTGTCTCATCATTGAGGTAGCGGGAGATCATGTCTGCCCCGCCCTTGTCATCAGTTGCGCGCGACCCGGCAGGGGCCGGCTGACCGACCTTGTACTTGCCGGTGAGGACGCCCTGGGCGATCGGCGACCAGACGATCTGCGAGATGCCGAGCTCCTTCGACGTCGGCACCACCTGCGGTTCGATGACCCGCCACAGCATGTTGTACTGCGGCTGATTCGAGATCAGCTGGATGCCGAGGTCCTGGGCGAGGTAGTGACCGGCCCGCAGCTGGTCGGCGTTCCATTCGCTCACACCGATGTAGAGCGCCTTGCCGGCCCGGACGATGTCGGCGAAGGCCTGCATCGTCTCCGTCAGCGGCGTCTCGTAGTCGTAGCGGTGCGCCTGGTAGAGGTCGACGTAGTCGGTGCCCAGACGGGTGAGCGATCCGTTGATCGACTCCATGATGTGCTTGCGCGACAGGCCGGTGTCGTTGTGCCCCTTCGGGCCGGTCGGGAAGTAGACCTTCGTGAAGATCTCGACCGATTCCCGTCGCTGCCCGGCCAGAGCATCGCCGAGGACCTGTTCGGCGGCTGTGTTGGCGTAGACGTCGGCGGTGTCGAACGTCGAGATGCCGGCGTCGAGGGCGGCATGGACGCTCTTCGTCGCGATGTCGTTCTCGACCTGCGAACCGTGGGTGAGCCAATTGCCGTACGTGATCTCCGAGATCTTCAGACCACTGTTTCCGAGATACCTGAACTCCATAACCTCAGCCTACGACCGTGAGTCAAGGGCCTTCGGATCGTGATCGCCGAGGTGGTCCGTCGTCACGTGGGCTGTCCCCGCCGAGGTGGGGTGAGCTGTCCGCAGGCGAGCGCGGCCAGGGCGAGACCGAACCCGGCGATCTGGAGCAGGGTGAGGCGCTCACCGGCGAAGAGCGCCCCGAGACCCGCTGCCACGAGCGGTGAGAGCAGCCCGAGCAGAGCCGTCGCGGTCACCGGGAGGCGGCCCAATCCGCGGAACCACAGCGTGTAGGCGAGGATGCCGCCGACGATGCCGAGCCAGAGGTAGCCGGCGACTCCCGCAGCATCGATGCGCCCCGGCACACCCTCGAAGGCCAGCGTCGGAACGAGGAGGACGAGCCCGCCTGCGGTCAGCTGCCATCCGGCGAAGCCGACCGCGCTCAGCCCGGGCGGGCGGCCCCAGCGTTTGACGAGGACGACGCCGACGCCCATCGACGCCGCCCCGCCGATGCCGGCGAGGAGACCGAGAGGGTCGAAGCCGGCCCCGGGTCCGAGGACGACCATGCCGACGCCGACGACACCGACGATGCCCCAGGCCAGCCGCCAGCGGGAGAGCCGTTCGCCGAGGATGACGACAGCGAGGACGGTGACGAGGATCGGCTGCGTGGCCCCCAGGGTCGCCGCGACTCCGCCCGGCAGACGACCGGCGGCGACGAAGAGGAGCGGGAAGAACACACCGATGTTGAGGGCCCCGAGCACAAGCGCCTTCCACCACCACGAACCCTGCGGCAGCCGGCGGGCGATGAGCAGCCCGATGAGGCCCGCCGGCAGGGAGCGCATGAGCGCAGCGAACAGCGGATGGTCGGCGGGCAGGAAAGCGGTGGTGACGAGATAGGTCGTGCCCCAGACGGCAGGAGCAACGGCGGTGGCCATTGTCGCGCCGAGGCGGGACCGGGTTGGCGAGGGATCCGGAGGCGAGATCGTCGAGGTCATGTCTTCAGATTCCGCCCGAATCGTCAATGAGTCCAACACATGCTTTTCATCTCAGCGATCGTGATTCACGATAGATGCATGGAGCTTCAGCAGATGCGCTACGCGATCGCCGTCGCCGAGGAGCGCAATTTCACGCGAGCCGCCGCACGGTGTCACGTCGTCCAGTCGGCGCTGAGCCATCAGATCAAAGCTCTCGAACACGAACTCGGTGTCACGCTCTTCGCGCGCACGAGCCGGCGCGTCGACCTCACCGATGCCGGCGCCGCGTTCATTCCCGCCGCCCGCGCCGCCCTCGAGGCCGCCGACCGGGCCGGGGCAGCCGCCGCGGCAGCCGCCGGCGAGATCCGCGGGACGCTGTCGATCGGCGTCATTCCCACGGTCACCGCGCTCGACCTCTCGGCGGTGCTCGCCTCACTGCACGCCCGACATCCGCAGGTGCGCATCACGATGCGGGCCGGAGACAGCAGACGCTTCATCGCGGAGATTCGCGCCGGCGAGCTCGACGCCGCCGTGCTCGGACTGCCTGCTTCGGTGACGCCGTCCGGCACCGACCATCTCGTCCTCGCCGAGGAGCGTCACGTCGCGATCCTCGGTCCCGGGCACCGCCTCGGCGGCCGGCGTCGCCTCAGTCTCACCGACATCGCGAACGAGACCTACGTCGACTTCCCTGCCGGCAGTCCCGGTCGCGAACAGACCGACCGGGCGTTCGCCGCCGCCGGGCTGGTGCGGACCGTCGCGTTCGAGGTGATGACAGCGGAGATGATCCTCGACCTCGTCGGCGCAGACCTCGCGATCGCGCTGCTGCCCCCGGCAGTGGTGCCCGCTGAGCGCGGGCTCTCCACGGTCGCAATCACGGGCGGCCCGACCCGCACCGAATACCTCGCGTGGAGTGACTTCAACCCGAGCCCCGCCGCGCTCGCCTTCGTCGAGGAGGTCAGGTTGGCCACGGGCACAGATCGCCCGCGGTGACGGGTGGGTCGACTCCGCGGTGACGAGTGGATCGACCCTGCGGTGACAGACGCCACCGCCCGGTGAACCGCGGGGTCAGCCGGTTGCTCGTCGTCGGTGCAGCACCGGTGGCAGCCCGAAGAGGATCGGCGGTCGCGCCCCGGCGGTGGTCGAGGCGTCGCTGAGCGTCCACGCGCTCTCCCAGCTGATGAGCTCCCCGGCGTGGCAGACGGGATCGCCCCCGGACGCCGGCGGTTCGGCCCAGAACCACAGGTTGATGCCGTACTCGATGACGACGACGCCCACGGTGCGCGGGGATTCGCCTGTGCTGTCATCGCGGGCGCGCAACCGCGCGGTGTTCTCCGCGACGAACTCTCGGTGGAGCTTCGCCGAGGCGGTTTCGGCTTCAACCCATCCGTCCGCTCGGTGGGGGAGGAGCACCCACGTTCCCGCGGGGACGTCGGCAGGGTCGACCTCCTCGGCGGCGCGGACCGTGACGAAGCCGGCGGGCACCGGATCGAGCGCGGCGAGGAGGGTGCCGAGACCGGCGGCGACCACCTCTGCCGACGGGGCGACGATGAGGAGGCCGGTCGCCTCGGCGAGGATGTCGTCCCTGCTCAGGTGCGTGAACGGACTGGAGTTCAGTTGCCTGACGACGGCCTGCCAGTGTGCGGGCACGGGAGCGTCGAGGAAGGCGTGCGTGACCGAGCGCTCGGTGTCGTGGCGCATCCTCGCCCTCCTCTCAGTCTCGATCGGCGGTGGGGTCGGGTGTCTTCAGCCTGCCACGGATCGGCCCATCAGGGCGACGGGTCGGCGATCTTGTGGTCGGACCGGGACAGAACTGCGCCGGCGGGCTGAGCAGGAGTCGTCGCCTCGGAGTCGGCGGCGGGCCGTGGAGGACCTGCCGCCTCGGCGACGACACTTACGAGAACACGCTGATCCCGTAGGCGGCGAAGACGATGAGCAGTGCCGCCCCGTGGACGGCGGTGACCTTCCGTGCGGCGAATGTCGCCACCGACAGGAGGATGACGACGCCGAGCAAGAGGAGGTTCGCCGGGCCCTCGGCGAGGACGATCTGCTGGCCGGTGAGGAGGCCGATGACGAGGACGACGGGGATCGTCAGTCCGACGGTCGACACGAGCGCGCCGTGGCAGAGGTTGCTCACCCGCTGCACTTCGCCCTGCCAGGCGGCGCGGATGGCGGTGATCGTCTCGGGCAGGAAGACGATCATCGCGATGACGATGCCCGACAGGGCGGTCGGGGCGCCGAGGCGGCTGAGCCCGTCATCGAGCAGCGCGGCCATGTCATGGGAGAGGAGGACGATGGGCAAGACGGTGATGACGAGGAGGGTGAGGCGAGCGACGATCTCGACGCGGTGGGTCGCGATGATCTCGAGGATGCCCGGGTGTGCTGGGGCGTGCGCCGTGCCGGCGTGCCCTGTGCCTGCCGGGGCGGGGGCCTGCGCCGTGCCGGTGGGCACCGAACCGACCTCCGCCGTCTCGAGCTGCGCCGTCCCGGCCTGCGTCGTCTCGACCTGAGCCGTCCCGGCGGGAACGAGCCGCGGGTCGACCTCGCGGAAGTCATCGGCCTGCGCACCCATCTGGCGGACGAGGAAGAAGACGTAGATGGCGATCGTCAGCACGATGATCGGGATCTCCTGCCACGGCAGATAGCTTCCGTCCTCGCCGATGACGGCGGGCAGCGCGAACGCGAGCGCAGAGAGGACGACGATCAGGCTGAGGTACGCCGAGGTGCCTGTCCGGTTGTGCTCCATGTCCCCGTGCCGCAGGCCGCCGACGAGCACACAGATGCCGACGACGGCGCCGAGGATGATCATCGACACGGCCATGACGGAGTCGCGGGCGATCGTCGCATGGTCGCCGGGACCGAGGAGGACCGCGGCGATGAGGATGACCTCGATGAGGACGATCGAGAGGGTGAGGACGAGCGAGCCGTAGGGATCGCCGAGGCGGTGCGCCAGATGTTCGGCTTCGTGGACGACCCCGAACGCGCAGAGCAGGATGACGCCGATGATGACGACGAGCGCGGTGATGAGCAGCGGCGCTGGGGCGGGGGCCTCGAGGAGGGAGCCGAAGAGGGAGAGGGCGACGACAGCGCCCCAGCCGAGGACGAGCCGAATGACGGCTGCGGGGGTGATGATGCTGCGGAGTACGGCATTCATGACGGTCTGATCCAGTTCTACGAGGCCGTCCTCATCGCGTAGGACAGCGACCGGGTCGTCCCGATCGCCGCGTCACCTCCAGTCTAGCGAAGATCGCGGCGTTTGGCAGAGGAGGGACGACTGCGCCGAGGTGGCCGGGCCGGAGGATGTCGAGCGGGGAATGCGACGAGGGCCGCTCGCCCCAGGTGGGACGAGCGGCCCTCGGTGCTCTCAGTCCGGCTGTCCTGTCGCGCAGACCGGCAGTGACGACGCAGGCCGTCGCGACCAGTCAGGCAGTCGCGACCAGTCAGGCTGTCGCGACCGAGCGCACACCGCTGGTGCGGGCACCGCGCGATGCCGACTTCTTCTTCGAGCCGCTGAAGAGGAAGCGGTCGACGCTGAAGCGTCCGGGTCCCATCGCGGCGATGAGAAGCGCTCCGGCGGACAGTGCGGCGACGAGCTCCCAGCCGCCCTCGCTGACGAACGGGGCGGGGATGAAGTGGACGATGACGAGGGCTCCGAGGAGGTTCGCGGCGATGAGCACCGCAACGATCGGAGTGAAGGCGCCGAGGATGAGCAGGGCGCCGCCGATGAGTTCGACGAAGGTCGCGAACGGGGCGGCCACCTCGGGGAGGGGCACTCCCATCTGCGAGAACGAGGCGGTTGTTCCGGCGATGGTCCATTCGCTGAACTTCTGCCAGCCGTGGGCCATGAGGATGACTCCGAGCCCGATGCGGGCAATGAGGGCAATGACGTCGCGGGCAAGTGTCGGCAGTCCGGTGGTGGCGTACATGTTGTCCTCCATGTGAGTTGAAATGACAACCAGAACCCTATTCACGGAGCTTGGCAGGACCCTGGGCGGACTTCGGCAAACCCCCGTGAATCTCGGCTCTCACCAGCACTGATGCGGGCAGGTGCGACGAATCCCGGAGAGCGGATTCTGCTCTCCGGGATTCGCTTGACGAACCAGGCGCATTGTCGCAATGCACTCAGTGACGATGCTGGCTCAGAAGCCGTAGGCGGCTTCCCTCTCCTCGCGGATCGCGGTGTACGTGCGGGTGAGCACCACGGTGTCCTCGACGAGGCGGTCGAGGCGCTGGGTGATGTCGCTGCTGACGATCTGGTTGCGATGGAGATCCTTCTCCTCGACGAACACGTAGGGCTGGACGACCTGCGCCTTCATGTACGTGAGGATCGGAGTCAGCTGCTGGGCGGGGATGAGGAAGTGCTTCGGCGAACCGGCGGTCGCGACCATGCCCACGACCTTGTCGCGGAAGGCGCTCGTCGGCAGCAGATCGAAGACGTTCTTCAGGGTCGCCGGGATCGAGGCCTGGAATATCGGGGTGCCGATGATGATCGCATCGGCATCCATGAGCGTCCGGGTGATCCGACCGGTGTCCCCGGAGTACTCCGTGAAGTTCCGGCCGTCGCTGAAGACCATGTCCGCCTCGGCGAGGTCGATGAGCGTGACCTCGACGTCCGGGTCGAAGCTCATCACCGCCTGCGTGACGTACTCCATGACCGTGCGGGTCTTCGTCCCGACGTTCGAGCCGGAGAGGACGACGATTCTCATCAGACGAGCTCCTCACTCTTCGTGCCCGCGGTCTCGCCGTCGCCCGAGGTCGGCTCGGCCGGCGCGCTGGTGCCGTCGGAATCGGCGGCCGGCTGCGCAGTGTACTTCTTCACGGCGGGGATGATCTCCGAGCCGATCGTCTCGATCTGCTTCATCACGCGGTCGAACGGGATCCCGCCGAAGTCGATCTGACCGAGGAAGCGCTGGTGGCCGAAGACCTCGTGCTGGTGGAGGATCTTCTCGATGATCTCCTGCGGGCTGCCGATGTTGACGATGCTGCGCGGATCGACGCTCTGGGCGAAGAGCTGCTTGGGCATGCCCTGCCCGTTGACCCGGCGCATCCCCTCGTTGACGTGCGGGTAGAGCTCCTTGAGGGCATCCTGCGACGACGGTGCCGTGTAGAGGAACCCGGCCGTGGCGATCGGGAGGGTCGCCGGGTCGTATCCGGCATGGCGGGCGCCTTCGCGGTAGGCATCGATGGTCGTCTTGAACACCGAGGTGGTCCCGCCGAGATGGGCCATGACCATGGGGACGCCGGCGAGGCCGGCCTTGATCGCGCTCGTCGGCGCACCGCCGACGGCACGCCAGATCGGGAACGTCTCCTGCGCAGGGCGGGGGATGACCGCGGCGTCGGTGAGCGGGGCACGATACTGCCCGTTCCACGTCAGCGACTCCTTGCGGGCGATCTGGAGGAGGAGGTCGAACTTCTCCTCGAAGAGCTCCTCGTAGTCGCGCAGATCATAGCCGAGGAGCTCGAAGAGTCCCACCCGTGAGGCGCGGCCGGCGACGAGTTCGGCACGACCGCCGGAGAGGTGGTCGATCGTTGCGAAGTTCTCGAACACCCGGACCGGGTCCGAGGTCGAGAGGATCGTCGAGGTGCTGCCGACGCGGATCGACGACGTCGCCTGGGCGATCGCGCCGAGGATGACGGCGTGGGCCTGCGAGGCGAAGTACTCCTGGTGGCTCTCGCCGACGCTGAAGAAGTCGAAACCGGCTTCCTCTGCGGCCGTGGCGTAGGCGACGAACTCGCGGATGCGCTCGCCGGCGCTCACGCGCGACCCGTCGGCGGGGTTCGGCAGGTGGTCGCCGAGGGTGTACATGCCGAACTGCAGGCCCTGGCTGGGGTCGAAGTTCAGCTCCTTCATGAGGTTCTGGGACTCGGGCACGGTGTCTCCTTGAGTGACGATGACATTCTCGTTTGTCATGTCAACTGAGGAGTGCGGGGGATTATTCCCCAGGAGTCTCCGGCAGCGCGCTGCGGCGTGCGACGCTGCGTTCGTAGAGCTTCTTCATCAGCGCATGGAGCTCGATGCGCTCGGATTCGCTCAGGGCGTCGTCGAACATCGAGGACTGGAGGGCGAGCTGGCTGGGGAACGCCTCTTCGAGGAGCGCTCGTCCCTTGTCGGTGAGCGAGATGTACTTCGTCTTCCAGTCCTGGCGCCGGGCGATGAGGCCGTCGCGTTCGAGGCGGGTGAGCATCCGGGAGATCCCGCCGCCGCTGACCGTGAGGCGCTCGGCGAGGTCGGACTGGGTGATCGGCTGATAGGCGCGGATGTTCGCGAGCGCCTCGAACTGTCCGACCGTGAGGTCGAACTGCTTCAGGTGGTCGTTGGAGAGCTGATTGCTGTTCTGGACGAAGCGCACCATGCGCAGCCAGGTGAGCGTGCTCAGCGTCAGGTCGTCCATCGCGGCTCCTCGTTCGACACACCGGGCCTCGGGCGCCGCGGCGACTCACTCTCACTCTACTGACCATCATGTCGGCCTGTCGCCGACGGGGCGGACGATCGGACAGGAGCGCGGCAGGTCGAGTTCCGACCGGGACTCGCGCGCACGGCAGGGCGGCGTGGAAGAATGGTGGCGAACCCAGCGATGGACCAGTGAGGAGACGGGCAATGACGACGAGCGAGACCACGACCGACCGCCTCGGCGCAGGACGCTCTGCCGCTGTCATCATCGCCTCGACCTCGGCGGCCAGGGGAGAGGCGGCGGATACGACTGGCCCGCTCCTCGTCGAGTGGCTGCGCGGTCGCGGCTACGACTGTCCCGACGCGATCGTCGTCCGCGACGGCGAACCGGTCGGGCAGGCTCTGCGGACGCTGCTCGTCGACACCCCCGCGGAGGAGCGTCCACGCGTCATCGTCACCAGCGGCGGCACCGGGCTCGCACCCGACGACCGGACACCCGAGTTCACCGCCGAACTCCTCGAGCGGCAGTCGCCGGGACTCATCTACGCGATGTGGCGCAAAGGCCTCGAGTCGACGTCGTCGGCGGTGATGAGCCGCGGCGTGGCCGGTGTGCGCGGACGCAGCTTCGTCATCAACCTCCCCGGTTCGAAGGGCGGGGTGAGGGACGGCATCACCGTCATCGACGACCTCCTCGAACACATCCAGACCTCGGTCGAGGACACGACCGACCACGGACCGCGGGTCTGAGCCGTGCAGCAGCGCAAGGCCGTCCGCGCCCGCGTCCACCGCTTCGACGCGACCGGTGAGATCAAAGCCGGACCGGACTCGCTCGCCGGGGAGGAGCCGCTCGAGGTCAACCTCAACGGCGAGCAGTTCTCCGTGACGATGCGCACGCCCGGCAACGACGTCGAACTCGTCTCCGGCTACCTGCTCTCCGAGGGCATCGTCGAGTCGATGGACGACATCGCCGAGATCGACTTCTCGACAGGGCTCGCCCCCGACGGCTCTCGGAACTACAACGTCGCCGGCGTGCGCCTGCGACCCGGGGTCTGGGATGCCGCCACGGCACCGGCCCGCTCGGTCTACACCTCGTCCTCCTGCGGGATCTGCGGCACGGCCGCGATCGATGCGGTGACGAAGGAGTCGGCGTATCCGCTCGTGCCCGCCGACGGCCTCGGCGGGATCGACGCCCCGCGTCTTGACGAGGACGGAGAGATCGTCTTCCCTCCGCTGCTCACCCCTGCCCGGATCGGTGAGCTGCCCGACCGACTGCGCGCAGGGCAGGTGGTCTTCGACAAGACCGG
This sequence comes from Brevibacterium sp. XM4083, assembly GCF_006489205.2. Taxonomy (GTDB): domain Bacteria; phylum Actinomycetota; class Actinomycetes; order Actinomycetales; family Brevibacteriaceae; genus Brevibacterium. The sequence goes on from NZ_VFYR02000001.1 coordinate 730,096, forward strand.
GGGAGTCCACGCCGCCGCGCTCTTCGCCGTCGGCGACGACCCCGGGGCCGAACCCGAACTCCTCGTCGTCCGCGAGGACGTCGGCCGGCACAATGCCGTCGACAAGGTCATCGGCTGGGCGATGGCCGAGCGCGGACTGCCGCTCTCGCGCACGGTCCTCCAGGTCTCAGCCCGGGCGTCGTTCGAACTCGTGCAGAAGTCCGCGATGGCCGGAATCCCGATGATGTCGGCCGTCAGCGCCCCCTCGGCACTCGCCGTCGACTTCGGGAAGACGAGCGGCGTCACCGTCATCGGCTTCAACCGCAAGGGCCGCTTCAACGTCTACTCCCACCCCGAGCGCATCGCCTGAGGACGGCGCTGAAAAGGCAGGCTCGCCGCCGCGGAGATCGGCTCTGTCGCACTACGATGAGGGGACGAATCGGCGCCGGGCCGACGCGGTGAGAGCGAGGGTGATGACATGGACCAGTCCGACGGCAGAGCCCTGCGCAAGGACACACCGCGCTCACGCCACGCCGAGCTGCTGCTGCCGCCCGACCGCGACCCGGTGGGAGTGATCTGCCGGCAGAACGAGTCACGGCTGCCCGAACTCCTCGGCATCCGCACCCAGCGGCTCGCCGAATCGCCGTTCAGCTACTACCGCGGGGCGGCTGCGCAGATGGCCATCGATCTCGCCGCCGGGACGACGACCGGTCCCTTCGTGCTCTCGAGCGCGGACGCACATGTCGGGAACTTCGGCTTCTTCGCGTCCCGCGAGCGCTCCCTCATCTTCGACCTCAACGATTTCGACGAGGCGGAGTTCGCCCCGTTCGAATGGGATGTCAAACGCCTCGCCGCCTCGGCGTTCCTCAGCGCTCAGGTCCACGGGCTCGGCGATGACGTCGGGCGATCGGCGGCCTTCGCCGCGGTGCGGGGATACCAGGATCGGCTGGCCGCACTCATGGCGGTGACCGCGCTCGACCGCTTCTACGCGATCGTCGATTCGGACACGATGCTCCAGGCGATCAGCGGCAAGGGGCATCGCAAGGCGACGACGAAGGCGATGAAGAAGGCCCGCAGCCGCACCGGTGAGAAAGCGCTGCAGAAGTTCGCGACGGAGACATCGTCCTCGGGCCTGCGGATCGTCGACCAGCCCCCGCTGACGAGGCACTTCGACGAACAGGGCATCGATGTCGCCGGGATCTTCGCGGAGTACCGGCAGACGGCGCGCACCGATGTGGCCGTGCTGCTCAGGCAGTACGGGGTGGCCGATTCGGTGCTCAGGGTCGTGGGCGTCGGCAGTGTCGGCACCCGCTGCTTCCTCGTCCTCCTCACCGGCCCCGACGGCGAATCGCTGCTGCTCCAGGTCAAGGAGGCGCAGGAGTCGGTGGTCTCGGCGTTCGGCGGTCTGCCGAGATTCTCCTCCCACCCGGAGGGGCAGCGTCTGTCATCGGAGGGGGAGCGCGTCGTCCGCTCGCAGCTCGTGCTCCAGTCCGTCTCCGATCCGTTCCTCGGCTGGACGACGTATGAGGGACGCGACTACTACTGGCGGCAGTTCCGCGACATGAAGGGCAGCTACGACCTCGCCGAACTCGATGCGACCCAGTTCGACGGCTATTCCCGGCTGTGCGGTGAGGTGCTGGCCCGCGCGCATTCTCAGTCTCCGCAGGCCCGCCTTGTCGCAGGGTACCTCGGGACCTCGGATTCGTTCGCGAACGCCGTGGCGGCGTGGGCGGAGAAGTACGCCGAGGTGGTCACCGCCGATCATGCGCTGCTCGTCGAGGCGGCGAAGAGCGGGAAGGAGCCGCTGCTCGGCGAGGTCGCGGACATCGCCTGAGCGACGTCGCCTGAGTCAGGAGTCGGCTTCACCCACCCGCAGGGTGATCTTCGTGCCCGCGCCGGTGCGCAGGGTGTCGATCGCGGTGACGACGTCGTCGAGGGCCATCTCCTCGACCCAGCCGGTCGTGTCGTAGTCGCCTGACTCCATGCGCGCGATGACCTCGTCGAACTCCTCGGCGGTGTAGCCGACTGCGCCGATGAGTTCGGTCTCGCCCATCATCAATGCGCTCGGCTGGATCTCGAACCCGTGCTCGTGCGGCGACTGGAGGACGACGCGGCCGCCCGGGGCGAGCTCGGCCAGTCCGGTCGACAGTGCGGCAGGGACGCCGGCGGCGTCGTAGAACACATCGACTCCGTCGCCGTCGGTGCGGTCGGCGACGATGGCGTGGAGGTCCTCCGTCGTCGGGTCGATGACCGTGGCCCCGAGGGCGGCGATCTTCTGTCGGCGCTCGGGGCTCGGCTCGGAGACGAGCACATCCTTCACCCCACGTGCGCGGAAGGCGTACCACGCTCCGATGCCGATCGGTCCGGCTCCGGCGATGAGGACGACGTCGCCGGCACCGGCCCGGCTCCGGGCGGCACCGTGCCACGCCACGGCCATCGGTTCGACGAGTGCCGCTGTCTGCAGGTCGACGGACTCGGGCACGCGGTGGAACTGCGATGCGGAGACGGTGACGTACTCGGCCATGCCGCCGCCGTCGGCGTTGGCCCCGAGCGAGGCCATGAGCCGGCAGCTCGTCGGTGCCCCGCGCCGGCAGGCGATGCATTCGCCGCAGCTGTAGGCGATGGGGAACACCGCCCCGTGGTCACCGACGGTGATGTCCTCGACACCGGGACCCACCTCGACGACGGTCCCGGAGAACTCATGGCCCATCGGCTGGGGAAGCTGGGCGCCGGTAACCGGGTGCGGGGAGAAGAGGTCGATCGGTGAGGCCTCGGGGTTGAGGTAGAGGTGGACGTCGCTGCCGCACACGCCGACGTAGGCGTTGCGGAGCTTGACCTGGCCGGGGCCGACGGTCGGTTCGGGGATGTCCTCGATGCGCAGATCTTCGCGTCCGTGGAGTCGCGCAGCCTTCATCAGTGCCTCTCTTCATGTTCGGTGATGCTCTCACCATCCACGATCCACGGCGGAGCCCGGGGGCGACAACCGCCGATTGCGGCGGATTTCCCGGTCGTCGTCCGCCATCTGTCGCTCGTCGGGGGCGTGGTGCCGGCCCCGGCCGAGGGCACTCTGGTCGGTGTCAGTCCCTGAGCGCATAATAGAACGCATGAACGAATATCGGGTGCCGGAGTGGCTCACTGACTACCAGGACTTCAAGGCGCTGTGCTCAGCGGTGTCGGGGGAGTACATCCGCTTCTCCCTCACGACCGGGTGCGACACCGTCGCCTACACTCATTCGCAGAACACGGCCGGACTGCCGCGCTACTCGTGTCTGCTCACCGCCGATGACGGGGCGACGCTGCTCCTCGTCCTCGACGACTGGGCAGGGCGGATGGACGAGGCGGGTCCCACGGTGCGCGCGTGGCTCGGTGCGAACGCGAGTCTGCGCGGCTGCCGGCCGGGGAAGTCGCACTACGTCGGCGACAGCTATTGGCGGAAGCAGTGGCAGCTCGCCAACCCATGGTGAGGGGTGCTCACACCTCCACCTCGGCGAGGGACTCGCCCAAGGCGTCGAGCAGCAGGGGCAGCTCCGCCGCGCTGAACGCGAGCGGCGGGCGAACCTTGAGGACGTTGTCGTCACGACCGATGCGGGAGATGACGACGTGCTTGGCCTTCATCGCCTCGACGACCTGCTTCGTCAGGTCGGGGGCAGGTGTGCCGTCGACGGCGAAGTCGAGGCCGAGGAACATGCCCGCGCCCCGCGCGGTGCGGATGAAATCGTACTGGTCCGCGTACTCCTCGAGCCGGACCTTCGCCTCGGCGCCGAGGATGCGGGCGCGCTCCATGAGCTCCTTCTCCGCCATCTCCTCGAGCACGGCCTGCCCGACCGCCGCGGACACAGGGTTGCCGGCGAAGGTGTTGAAGAACTCGTTGCGGGGACCGAACGCATCCATCACCTCGGCGGTGGTGATGACGGCCGACATCGGATGGCCGTTGCCGATCGGCTTGCCCAGGGTGACGAGGTCGGGGACGAGACCGACCCGCTGGTACCCCCACATGTGGGTGCCGGTGCGCCCGAAACCCGACTGCACCTCGTCGGCGATGACCATTCCGCCCGCGGCCCGCACCCGCTCGGCGATCCCGGTCACGAGCCCCTCGGGCAGACGCGGCATCCCCTCGGTCGAGAACAGCCAGTCGAAGAGGCACGCCGACACCCCGTATCCGGCCTCCTGGAGCGAGGCGATCGCGGCGTCGAGGTCAGCGAGTGTCGCGGCGAGCACCTCGTCGGGACCGCGCTCATCGGTGTCGAGGTCGGGGATGCGCAGGGTGCGCACGTGCGGGCCGAGTCCCTCCTGCGTCTTCAGCCCCGTCGTCATCTCCGCCAGCGCGATCGTCGTGCCGTGATAGCTGAAATCGGAGACGATGAGGCCCGTCACCCCGGTCAGCTGGCGGCTGATCCGCAGGGCGAGCTCGTTGGCCTCGGACCCCGAATTGCCGAAGAACACCCGCTCGAGCCGATCCTCGAAGGTCGCCAGCAGCGCCTCCGCGTAGTCGACGACGCGGGCGTTGAGATAGCGGGTGTGGACGTTGAGCGTGCGCGCCTGCTGGCACAGGGCGTCGACGACGCGATCGTTGGCGTGCCCGACGTGGGGGACGTTGTTATACGCGTCGAGGTACCGCTGGCCGTGGACATCGGTGAACCACACCCCCTTGGCCGAGACGAACTCGAGCGGTTCGTCGTAGAACAGCGGTGAGTACGGCCCCAGGGTGGCGTGGCGGCGGGTGAGGAGGTCGGTCATCGGTGGGCTCCGGAGCGTCGGTCGGCGACGAACGCGGCGGCGAGGTCGACGAGGTGGGGGAGGACGGTGTGGATGTGGAACTCCGCGGCCGGCTCGCCGCGGCGATCGGCGGCCCACCCGAGGTAGGTGAGGCCGCGGGCGACGAGGAGGGCCGGGAACGCCGCGAAGTCCGCGGCATCGAGTGGGCGTCGGCGCTGGTAGCCGGCGAAGAGCGCGGCCTGGTACTCCGCGGCCCGCGGATGGCGGGTGAAGAAGTAGAGGGCGGTCGCGAGGTCGAAGAGGTGCCAGCCGGCGGCGAAATCGTCGAAGTCGATGAGGACGAGACCAGAGGTCGTGCGCAGCACGTTCTCCGGGGTGAGGTCGGCGTGGATCGGCCCGAACCGCTGCGGCCCGACGCCGTAGTCGGCGAGGACCGTGCGGATGTCGGCGATCGCCTCGGTGAGCGTGGCGAGCGCTGCGGAGTTCTCCGGCGCGTGCAGTTCGCGCACCCTCAGCGGGGCGCCCCACAACGCGGCCTCCCCGACGAGACCGTCGGCATCCCAGCGCGGACGGTCGTCGTCGACGGCGAACCCGGAGGTCATGGTGGCGTCGTGGACGTCTCCGATGAGCTCGCCGAGGCGGTCGAAGTCCTCCGGTTCGTGTGTCGCGGTCCCGTCGAAGGCCGTCTGCTCGTCACCGAAGTTCCCGTCGTTGGCGATGTGGAGCTGGAGATCGACCTGATGGACGCCGAGGCGGTGGTCGTGACCGACGTGGACGAAGCTCTGTGCATCGGAGACCGGCACGAACCGCGGCACCGGGACGCCGCGGCCGGCGAGGCTGCCGACGAACTCGAGTTCCCGTGCGAGCTCGGCATCGCTGTGATAGCCCTGCCGGTGGACCCGGAGGACGTAGGACGTGCCCGCGTGCTCGAGCCCGAAGACGCTGTTCTCCCGGTGCTTGAGCAGGCGCAGTGCGGTCGACTCCGGCAGGCCGAACGCGGCCAGGGCCTCCGCGGCGAGCTCTGCCGCCCCCACGACGGCCGTGGATGCGGCACCCGCCTCTGTGGATGCCGCACCCGCCGCCACGGCGGAGGGGCCGGTGCTGCGCCGCGGTTCGGGCTGGGCCGTCCTCGACATCGATGTCTCCTTCGGTCGCTCTGCGGGTGTCGCCGTGCGGCGAACAGGGGCCGATTGCAAAGTTATACTCGGAGTATAGAACATGAACTGGCAATCCATCCAGGGGTCGGAGGCGATCCGTCCGCTGTGAGAGGATCAAGGCGTGAACAGTGCGACCGACACCGGTGACCCCGCCCCCAGCCTGCGGGAGCGGCGCCGGGCGCAGACCCGCGAGGACCTCGTGTCCGGGGTGCTCGCGGTCATCGACGCGCAGGGCTTCGACCGACTGACGATCGAGAGGATCGCGACGGCGGCCGGGGTGTCCCGGGGGACCGTCTACGCGCATTTCCCCGGAGGGCTCACCGAACTCGTCTCCGCCGCCTATGCGGAGATCGGGCGGACGATCGTCGCCCGCACGACCACGGAGATCGCGTCAGTGAGCGTGTGGACCGAGGAGCTCACCGCACATGCCCGAGCGATGTTCGACTTCGCCGCGAACTCCGGCAGCGGACACTTCTACAACGTCTCCGGGCCGGCCTTCATCGCCGGCGGGGAGTCCCGTGGCATCGGCTCCGGGGCGAGTCGGGCGATGATCGCCGACACCCTCGCACAGGCCCAGGCCGCGGGCCTGTTGCGGGAGACCGTCGTGCCCGGAGCCGTGGCCACCCTGCTCGTCGGCGCCATCCGGGAGGCCGCGATCGCCATCGCCACCGGCGAGGCCGACTCCGCGAAGGAGCTCGCCGCGTTCTCCACCCTCGTCGCCGGCCTCGCGGCCCCGCACTGAGGGCTCTCGCCGCCACTGGGCGCCGCCACCGGGCGCCGACACCGGACAGCGACACCGGGCAGCAATACCGGGCAGTGACACCCGGCACCGACACCGGACACAGCCGCACCGTGCACGCTCGGGCAAGGATCGTGCACGCGCGCACAAGGACCGGTGCCCCCACCTCGGCGAGGATGGACTCAGGCAGCGACAGCTGCTGACGATCCGCCGGGCGCGGACGTGCCGGTCACCAGATGACGGCAGGCGTCTCGGTCGGCTGCAGACAAGGAGTGCCCCGGGTATGTCAAAGAAGATTCTCATCGTCGGTGCCGGATTCTCCGGCCTCATCGCAGCGCGCGAACTGCAGACCGCAGGTGTGGAGGTCGAGATCTTCGAGGCTCGCGACCGGATCGGCGGCCGCGCCTGGACCGATGAGCGACTCGGACGGCCGCTCGAACTCGGCGCCACGTGGGTGCACTGGATGCAGCCGTTCGTGTGGTCGGAGATCGCCCGCTACGGTCAGGAGATCCACCCCAGCCCCGACTACGACCGCGCGTTCTGGATCACCGACGGCAACCTCGTCGAGGGCCCGAAGGAGCGGATGAACGAGGTGCTCGACCGGCCGCAGAAGAAGATCTTCGAGGGCTCGTGTGAGCTCTTCCCCTACCCGCACGACCCGCTCCACGTCCTCAGCGACCGCTACGACGGCCCCGCCGAGGTCGTCGAGCAGTTCCGGGCCGCCGATGAGGGAGGCGTCCTCGACGTCCTCCGCGACGGTGACTTCTCGCAGGAGGAGATCGACCTCTGCGACTCCTACTGGACCGCGGCCTATCAGGGTCCCCTCGAGACCGCCTCGCCGCTCATGGCCAAGCACTGGGCCGCGCTGTCGGACCACCGGCTCGACCTCCTCGACGAGCAGACGCTCGAGTTCAAGCTGAAGAACGGCATGCGCGGACTCTACGAGGCGCTCGCCGCCGACCTCACGTGCCCCATCCACCTCTCGGCGCCGGTGACGAAGGTCGAGCATGAGAACGGCGCCCGGCTCACGCTTGCCGACGGCTCGACCGTCGAGGGCGACGCCGTCATCGTCACCACCCCGATCGGGGCGATCAACACGATCGAGTTCTCGCCCGCCCTGCCGGCCCCGCTGCAGGAGATCGCCGACGAGAAGACGAACAGCGTCGGATCGAAGATCTGGATCAAGATCGACGGCCACCATTCGTTCATCGCCACGGCCCCGAAGGGCGGGCCGCTGGCGATGATCAAGAGCGAGTACTTCCTCGACGACGGCACGACGATCATGGTCGGCTTCGGCGGCGACCACACCGCCATCGACCTCACGGACACGGACCAGGTGCAGGAGATCATGCGGCAGTGGCGCGACGACATCGTCGTGCTCGCCGCCGACGGCCACGACTGGGTGGCCGACCAGTGGAGCGGGCAGACGTGGGCGACGCTGAAGTCCGGCCAGTTCATCGACGGCTGGTCGCGCTTCGCCGACACCGACACGGCGATGTACTTCGCCGGTGCCGACTACGCGAAGGGCTGGAACGGCGTCGTCGTCGACGGGGCCATCGAAACCGGGATCACGACGGCCAGGCGCGTCCTCGCCGAGGTGGTCCGCGACCGCTGACGAACCCCGAGTCCCAGCCCGGTTGGGCTGGGAGGGCAGGACCGCCTCGGCGCCGGTCGGCCCTCACGGAGGCCCCCGCATGAGTCTCAGACTCGGCGGGGGCCTTCGTAGGTGCGGCGGACGATGACGACGACCGCGGTGAGGACGAGGGCGATGCCCGCGGTGAGGGTGAAGAGCAGAGACCATTCCCCGTGCTCGCCGAGGTAGCCGCCGGCCCAGGCTCCGAAGGCGCTGCCGGCGAAGAGGAAGCCGGCGAAGAGGGAGACGACGGTGCCGCGGGCCTGGGGGAGGACCGTCGTCGACCACGTCTGCAGGGACGAGTGGAGGAACGACCACGTCGTGCCGAGGAGGAGGGCGGCGACGATGACGGTGACGATGGAGAGGTGGAGGGCGAGGACGGTGAAGCCGACGGTCGCCGCGGTGCCGCCGATGGCCATGAGCAGCGGCATCGCCAGGCGCGGGGCGAGGAGTCTGATGAGGCGGCTGGTGAGGATGACGCCGACCCCGTAGGCGGCGGTCGCGAGCCCGGCGATCGCCGCGCCGACCCCGAGGGACTGCAGGGCCGGGGCGAGGAGCGTGAGGACGCCGAGGACGACGGCGCCCTCGACGAAGACGAGGGCGATGACGACGAGCACCCACCGGTTGCCCAGCGCCATCCTGATCGTCGTCAGCACGCCGGCCCGCGGGGTCCTGGGTGCCTCGGGGGCGCGGGCGAGGCCGAGGACGGAGAGGATCGCGAGCACCGAGGTGATCGCGAAGACGACCCGCCAGTCGAGGAGGTCGGCGATGATCCCGGCCAGGGCTGTGGCGACTGCCGTGCCGACGGCGATCGCGGCCATGAGATCGGCCAGCGCCGGCTGCCGGTGCCGCTCATCGACGGTGTCGCCGACGTACGTCAGCGAGGTCGGGACGATCGCGCCGTAGAACGCACCGCCCAGAGTGCGGGCGATGATGAGGACGGTGAGAGTGGGCGCGAGTGCCGCGACGATGCCGACGAGCGCCGCGGCGATGAGGCTTGCGCGCATGAGGCGGATCCGCCCGACCCGGTCCGAGAGCATCCCCCACAGCGGCTGACTCACCCCGTAGGCGAGGTAGTACGCGCTCGCGACGGCGAGGGCCTGGGCGAGGGTGACGCCGAGGTCGGCGGCGACGAGGACGAGCAGAGGACTGATCGCGAACCGGTCGAAGCTGCTGACGAACGCTGCCAGCGAGACCGCCAGCGGCGGGCGCGTGGGGGAGGAGCGGTTGTCCGAGGGACTCTCGGCAGGATCGGTCGCGGGGCTCACGAATCCTCACTGTACTCCCGCTCAGACTTCCAGGGCCGCGGAGCTCACCTCGCGGAACGGGCGGTCACTGAGCGGCCGGGTCTCACTCGTCCCACGGGTCGTCGGTGAACCAGCCGGCGACGCCGTCGGGCAGTTCGGCGACATCCTCGGCGTTCTTCAGCCCGTACGGGGCCACCTGGAGTCCGGCACCGGTGAGGGCGGCGACGTCGTCGGCGGGCAGCGACCTGTTCGGTCCCACCCAGGTAATCCCCGCAGCGGCGATCTGCTCTGGAGTCTGGTCCGGCAGGGTGCCGTCGAAGAGGTAGAGCGAGGTGAACCCGCGGTCGGCGATCGTCTCTGCCGTGTCGAAGTCGAAGGACTGGACGATGAGGGATGCGGTGAGTCCGCGATCGGTGAACTCGTCGAGGACGGAGTCGACCTCCGCCGAGGTGGCCCCGGGCTTGATCTCGGGCACGAGGACGACCTCGCCGCCGAGTTCGTCGAGCAGCTCGGTGAGGGTGACCGTTTCGGCCGGCGCCCCGCCCGTCGGGTGCGTGATCGTCGCAGCGTCCCACTGTTCGCGGGTGAGGTCCCGGATCGGGCCGGTGGCGCCGTTGAGTGTGCGGTCCGCGGTGTCGTCGTGGATGAGCACGGGGGTGCCGTCGGAGAGGAACTGGATGTCCATCTCGGGGAGGAATCCGTCCCGCGCCGAGGCGGTGAAGCCCTCCATCGACTCCTCCGGATAGACGAGGGCCCCGCCGCGGTGGGAGATCGTCACCGGGGAGGACAGGTCAGCGACGGAGGCCGTGCCACTGGTCCCGGTCGGAGGAACGGGCATGTCCCCGGCGAGCTGCGACATCGGCGCGGCGGCCTGCTGGTTCTGGACGGATGGCGCGTTCGCACCGCAGCCGGTCGCGGTGACGAGGGCCGATCCCAGTGCGGCCGCGATCGCAGCGGATCGGAGAGGAATGCGTGTGCGGAGCAGAGTCCGAGGTGAGGCGCCCATTCATCGGACGCTACGGCGACCGTCCGATCCTCCGATGGCGCGGAGCTGAACGTCAGGGCGGCAGACGGCGAACAGTCGGATGCGGTGGTGAACACCGTGTGAATGACAGCGGCCCGGACGACAGGGAGTCCCTGCCGTCCGGGCCGCCGGCGGTGCGGTGTCCTCAGCCCTGCATCACGCGCTTGGCCTGGGAGCGGGCCATGAACGCCATGACGATGAGGAAGATGCCGAAGAGGATCGCGTAGACGCCGATCACCCAGAGCAGTGCGGTCACGGCGGCAGCCGGTGAGGTGAAGACGACGATCATGAGGATGATCGCGAAGATGATGTCGATAACGCCGAGGAGCTTCGACCAGCCGCGGTACGACTTCGAGGCGAGGCTGAAGATGCCGCGCAGCAGCATGCCGAAGGCCATGAACCACAGCACCAGGACGCCGGAGAGCATGGCGAAAGCGAGCGGGGCGATGAAGATGAGGAGGCCGACGATGATGTAGATGATGCCCGCGGTCAGCTCCCACCCCCATGACAGCCCGGCCTTGCGGGCGGTGTTCGCGTTGACGATGGTGAGGATGCCGTCGACGAAGAGCCACGCGCCGATCCAGATGCCGATGACCAGGGCCACAGCGTCCGGGGCGGCGAAGACGAGGATGCCGAAGACGATCGCGAGGATGCCGCGGAGCAGGACGACCCAGAACACGCCCTTGCCGAGCTCGGTGAGCAGGGAGCGCGTCGAGTCGACCGGGTTGCGGTAGCCGTCGTTGGGCGGGGTGTCGGCGGAGGGGTTCGGGTCGGGGAAGTTCTGGGATTCGGGTGAGGTGGTCATCTCAACTCCTCATGAAGGGGACTTGCCAAGGGATGGTGCCACTTCAGTCTAAGTCCGACCGGAGGGGACGGCTGAGATCCGTTGGCACCGATTCGGTCACATCCACTTCTTCACACGGAAGACCGTGTAGAGGGTGACGCTGAGACCGACCATGAGGAGCAGCGCCATCGGGTAGCCGAACCTCCAGTTGAGTTCGGGCATGTTCGCGAAGTTCATCCCGTAGATCGCGCCGATGAGGGAGGGGGCGAAGAGGATCGCGGCCCAACCGGAGATCTTCTTCATGTCCTCGTTCTGGCGCTGGGCCACGAGGGTGGCGTTGACGCTGAGGATCTGGGAGAGGGCCTCGCGCAGTTCCCCCGCCTCGGCGAGGACCCGGGTGAGGTGGTCCGTGACGTCGTTGAGATAGGTGCGCAGCTCCTCGGGGATGTCGTACTTCGTCGCGCCGTTGCTCAGTGCCTGGGTGAGTCGACTGAGGTGGGTCGTGGCGTGGAGGACGTCGATGACCTCCTGGCTGAGGCGATAGATGCGCTCGGCTGCGGCGGGGTCGCCGCTGAAGACCTGGCGTTCGATCCCGTCCTTGTCATCCTGCAGACCGTCGATGACGGGGAAGTAGCCGTCGACGACGCCGTCGAGCAGACGGTAGATGAGGGCCTCGGGGCCGAGCGAGAGCAGGTCCTTGTCGGATTTCCTGATGAGGTCCGCGTCGGAGAAATGCTCCTCGAGGTCATGAACATCCGAGGGGATCGGCATGCCGTCGATGAAGCGGCCGTCCTGGCAGATGATGACGACGTCGTCGCCCTTCATGAGGAGATGGAACTCGCTGAAGTCGACCTCCTCCTCGGCGTCGACGTAGAGCGCGGAGATGAGGACGACGAAGAGGACGTCGTCGTAGCGTTCGACCTTCGGCCGCTGATCGGCGTGGAAGAGGTCCTCGACGAGCACCGGGTGGAGGTCCCACGTCGTCGCGATCTCCGCGAGCAGCTCCGGCGTCGAATGCGGGACGATGACCTGCGTGATCGTGCCCGGCTGGGTCGGACCCTGGGGTGCGCAGGCCGCGAGCGCCTCGGCGAAGGAGGTCGTCACGGAGACCGGCTGCGGCTGGCTGTCGACGATCTGTCGGCTCAGCAGCACCGGCGCCGAGGCGCTCGCCCCCGGTCCCCGGTTCCCGCCCTTGCCCGTGGTCGCCTTCCCGCCGGCGGGTTTCGCGTTCCCGAGCCGGCCCGTGCCCGGATTCCCGCGGAGTCGACGGGTGAGCGGGGGAGTGGGAAGTCGGCGTGAGGGTGCCATCGGATCTCCTTGGGTTGGTCTCTCACCCCAAGGTACTCGACGGGGGTGGGGAGGTGGGAAGCTGTCGGAGTCAACGTCCCCAGTCGCGATGATGGGGTGCTCCGACGCGCGCTATCTGAGAAGCTGCGCGACGTATTCGACCATCTCGCGATCGGCGAGCTCGAGCGCCCGGTGCATGGATCGCGATTTGAGGTTGAACTCGTTCACAGCGTCGGCTGCGCCTTCGATCTCCATGATCTGTCTGGCGACGGTGATGGAACGGTCGCGATCGGCGGGCGTTCGCTTGCGGCGCATCTCAGTGGGGAGATCGAACGACAGCAACCGGTGCCAATACCGGTTGTGAAGGTACTCGGCGAAGGGTTGGCGGCGGCTGGCTGCATGCGCGAGCACCCCGAACGACTCGAACATGTAGGCGTAGAACTCGTCGACGGGAAGGACGTGTCCGGTCAGATGGCCCTTCGCACCCGAGTCGGTGGTGTGCCGAACCCAGAAGTAGCAGTCGACATCCGCCTGCACGGCCACGCGGTCGGTGCGGGCGTAGGCGGACAACACGAATGGGTGGTCCTCGGCCATTCTCAGGTCGGGATTGAACCGGTAGTCGAGGTCGCGTGCGAAAGCCGTCCGAAACATCTTGAGCACATTGAGCGAATCAATGAGTGGAGTCTGGCGTGCGTCGGTGCGGCTGAGCGTCTCTTTGAACATCACCTTGGGGACTCCCCGTCCGACCCCGACGTACCTGCCGACGACGACATCGGCGCTGTCTGAATGCCCCAAGCTCGTCATCGCGTCGAGGGCTTGCGGACCGAGGTGATCGTCGACATCGACGAAGTAGATCCATCGGCCTCTGGCCTCGTCAAGGGCGACATTGCGTCCCTTGGCCGGTGTGCCGGAATTCTCCTGGGTGAGAACAGTGCCGCGCAGCTTCAGCTGCCCAAGCAGTCGTCTCCCCAGGTCCACTGTGCCGTCTGTCGACCCGTCATCGACGATGATCGTCTCGACGCGCTTGGTGTCGATCGTCTGTGCGGCGATGCTGCGCAGACACTTTTCCAGATGCGCCTCGGCGTTGTGGGCTGGGATTCCGATCGTGACGTCTGGCGTTCTGGTGAATAGTGCCATCGGGACCACTCCGGATTCTCACGTCGGCGGCTGTCAGCCGAAAGCAGGGGGCCATTGTTCGCCAACTATACTCGGACACCCATCTTCGCCAGGCACAATGGATCCATGGTCTCCCTTTCTTCGAAGACTCTGCGCCGCGGGTGGACATTCCTCTCCACTGCGGCGCGAGTCGGCACCGACGTGATGGGCAGCCGGGTCGAAGAGGCCCGGTTGCCCGACGCCTTCCGACCTGACCCCGCCGACCGGTTCGTTGCGGCGGCGTACTTCGGATCAGATCCTCATTCGGATTACCAGCTCGAACAATGGCTGTGGCCGTTCGAGCAGCTCCGCGACAGCCTTGTCGAGGCCGGTGAGGGTCCGTCACCCTTCGGTATCATCGTCCGCGACCCGCGAGTGGCGCGCCGGGTCGCGAAGCGCACCGACCTTCCGGTGCGATTCTCGCGCCTGACCAAGGGGCTCGATGAGTTCTTCTCCTCACCGAGCCTGCGCATCGTCTTCTACGTCAATCAGGCGACGATGAACTTCCAGGCGCTGAGATTTCCCGTCCCCGCCCATGTGCACCTCAGTCATGGAGAGAGCGAGAAGATCTCGATGATCTCCAACCAGCTCAAGGCCTATGACTTCGTCTTCACGGCAGGGCAGGCAGCCAGGGACCGCATCGGGTCCATCCTCCACGGACTCGACGAGGAAGCGCTCATCGATGTCGGCCGCCCGCAGCTCGACCGCACACCGACGATCCCCGCTGTGTGGCACACGTTCGCCGCGACGGCGCCCACCGGTCGCGTCGCATTCTATGCCCCGACCTGGGAAGGCGACTCGTCGAGCATGGCCTACGGCTCTATTCCGGACACCGGTGCGGCCGTGGTCGAACAGCTGCTCAGCGCCGGCTATCGCGTGATCTTCCGAGCGCATCCCCGCACGGGTCTCTTTCGCGGCGACTTCGCCCGCGCACTGGAGGCGGTGCAGGCCGTCGTTGACGCGCATCCCCGTGGCTTCGTCGATACCACGCCGGATGTCACGTGGCAGCTGCAGGTTGCTGATGTCGCATTCGCAGAGATGTCATCCGTGGCCTTCGACTGGCTGTCGACGCAGAAGCCGCTGATCATGATCCCTCCGACCGACTCCCGCGCCGAGGTGTTGCCAGGGGGTTTGCTCGACCGTGCCGTGTCGTGGAGAGGACAGCAGCCAGACGTCGATTCGGTGACCGCACTCATCGCCGCTGCCGAGGACCGTGAAGCGGCTGAACTCAGCCGCCACTACCTAGGCGACACCGCGCCCGGAGCGCAGATCGACCGCTTCGTCGCGGCCGGACAGCGTGTCATCGACGCCCGGCGGCGCGAACTCGACCACAGCACGAACTGATGAGGTCATGTGTGGCTGGGCGGTCAATGACCGCCGTGTGACTCCGAGGGTGACCCGCCTCCGTCCTCAGTGACCTCGTTCGACTAAGATCTTGGCGAGATCAGCCACGGTTGCCGTTCGACGGTTCGGCAGCCGACCTGTGCGCAATGATGCGGCAGAAGTGGAACGACGAGGAGAGTCTGAACGCATGAACGTCCGCACCACGGGGAAGCGACTGCTTCTCGACTCTCTGCCGCCGGCGATGGCCGCCTATCTGCGCAAGGAACGGGTCACGTGGTCGCGCCAGTTGAAGCGAAACCGCAGATCGCTCTCATCCGCGCTGACCTCGCGTGCCTTTGCGAAGGCCCTGCTCAGCCCTGTCGAGAAGAACACTGTGGTGTGGGAGTCATTCGCCGGCAATGGTGCACTCTGCAATCCCGAGGCACTGTTCCGCACCATGATCGATTCCCCCGAGTACGTGAGCTATCGCCACATCTGGGTGCTCTCGACCGCTGCGTGGAACTCACCGATTCGAGCGGAGTTCGCAAAGCACCCACGCGTCAGTTTCGTCCGCCACCGCTCGCGGAAATACTTCGATGCTCTCGAAACCAGCGAGTTCCTCGTCAACAACGCGACGTTTCCGGCCGAGTTCATCAAACGGCCCGAGCAGACCTACCTCAACGTGTGGCACGGCACGCCGTTGAAGAAGATGGGCTATGACATCGAGAACGGTGCGGACGGGGCACGCAACGTCCTGCGCAACTTCATGTCGGCGGATTATCTGCTCTCGCAGAATTCGTTCATGACCGAGACGATGTACCTCGACGCCTACAAGCTGCGCAACATCTTTCGCGGCGCGATCATCGAGGAGGGTTATCCGCGCACCGACAAGATGTTCGGACCAGAGGCAGGCAACCGCGCCCGAACGGAGCTGCGAGAACACGGGATCGAGATCGCGGGCAAGAAGGTGCTCTGCTATGCGCCGACGTGGCGCGGGGAGTCGTTCTACAATCCCCAATCCGATGCCGCTCGGCTCAAGAGCACCCTTGTCGCACTGCGTTCGGCACTTGCGGACAAGGGCTGGACGGTGTTGCTCAAAGCCCACCAAGTCATCGTCGATCAACTCATCGATGACGCAGACCTCGCCGACTTCCTGGTTCCCAACGACATTCCCGCCAATGACGTCCTCGCCCTCACCGACCTCCTCGTGTCGGACTATTCGAGCATCTTCATCGACTTCTTGGCGACCGGTCGACCTGTCGCTTTTCATGTGCCAGACGCGCAGAAGTACGCCACCCAGCGCGGCATCTACTTCGGCATCGAGGAGCTGCCCGGCCCAGTGTCCGAGACCGTCGAGAGTCTTATCAGTGATGTGACAAAGCTGGTGTCCGACACTGCGGCATTTCCTCTTGCGACAGCTCGCTACGAGCGTCTCGCTGCGGAGCTCACACCTCACGACGACGGCGCAGCCAGTGCCCGCATCCTCGACATCGTATTCGGCGGTCGGGAATCGGACCGGCGGGTGCTGCGCGGATTCGAGGACGGGCGAATTCGGCTCATGCTCTACCTCGGCGGACTCATCACCAACGGGATCACCTCCTCGGTGCTCAATCTCCTCCATCAGCTGGACCCGGAGAAATACGACATCACGACGCTGCACTATCGGTCGAAGCAGGGCGACCGGCTTGACAACGCCGCCCTCATCCCACGCTATGTCCGTCAGGTCATACGCGACCAGGGGAGTCTGCAGCTGCCGTTGCTCGGCAGTATGCAGGAGTTCGATGAGTCGACCAGCGATGACCTTGAAGCAGGCAATCGCGACGCTGGTCTGTGGAGCCGGGAATGGCGCAGACTTTTCGGCCACGCCGAGTTCGATGCTGCCGTCGATTTCAGCGGCTACTCCTCGTACTGGGCGCGGATCGTCGCGCATGGCACCGCAGCGCGCAGAGCCGTCTGGCTCCACAACGATCTCGAAGCCGATGCGATGCGCGAGGTCGACGGTGCGCGCCCGCATTTCAACAACCTCACTGGAGTCTTCAAGCTCTACCACCACTTCGATGCTCTCGTGTCGGTCTCTCCTGACCTCAGAGCGATCAACGCGACCAACCTCGGCGAGTATGCCGCCGCGGAGAAGTTCGTCAGCGCACGCAACGTCATCGACAGCGAGCGGGTGCGCGGTGGCGCCGGGCACTCGGCAGCGGCGGACGCCGAGACCGAAGCGATCGATGTTCGCAGTCTGTCCGGAGCCGTGGCGCAACTGGGCAGTCTCTACTCGTTGGGTGAGGTGATCTCCGAAGCATCCAGACAGGAACTCCTCGGAGGTCTGCTCGAGAAGGGCAGCGGCAGAACATTCGTGACCGTCGGGCGACTGTCGCCGGAGAAGAACCAAGCCCGTCTGCTCAGGGCGTTCGCCGAGGTGAGCGCCGAAGACCCGAACGTACGCCTCGTCGTCATCGGCGACGGACCCCTCGCCGGGGAACTGCGGCAGCTTGCGGTCTCGCTCGGCATCTCCGGAGCCGTCGAGTTCACCGGTCGTCTGCGCAATCCCTATGCCGTGATGGCCGCCGGCGACTGTTTCGTGCTCTCGAGCGATTATGAGGGGCAGCCGATCGTCATCCTCGAAGCACGGGTGCTCGGCCTGCCGGTCGTCACCACCCGCTTCGGGTCGGCGGCAAGTGCGATGGAGGGCAGCGGCGGCCTCGTCGTCGACCGTGACGTCTCCGCACTTGCTGATGGGATGCGGGCGTTCCTCAACGGGGAGATCGAACCGTCCGAATTCGACCCCGACGCCTACAACGCCGACGTCGTCGTCGAGTTCGAACGGGCGGTCTTCGGACGCTGACTCCTCCTTGCGAGAAGGCGGCGTGAATTCAGCGTCCGAGTGACACGCTGGTAAAATCGCCGTGAACTCCTCAAATCTTTCGGAGCTCGGCGCCCGGCGCGAGTTCCACATCACAGTTGGGAAGCACCGCGCATGCGTCGAGTCATCACCTATGGCACGTTCGACCTGCTGCACTACGGCCACATCCGGCTCCTGCAGCGGGCCAAGGAACAGGGCGACTACCTCGTCGTCGCGCTCTCGAGCGACGAATTCAACGCCGGCAAGGGCAAGAAGTCGTACTTCACCTACGAGGACCGCAAGCGCATGCTCGAAGCCATCCGCTACGTCGACCTCGTCATCCCCGAGGACAACTGGGAGCAGAAGGCCACCGACGTCGACAAGTACCACATCGACACCTTCGTCATGGGTGATGACTGGGAAGGCGAATTCGACTTCCTCAAGGACAAGGTCGACGTCGTCTACCTCTCGCGGACCCCGGAGATCTCCACGACCAGGATCAAATCCGAGCTCAGCAACTCCTGATCCCCAATCCTCATCTCATCCCCACCCTGCGAGGAGAACCCCCTCAGTGAATGAGAAGACGGCCGGAGCAGATCCGGTGCGCCTTTCGATCGTCATCCCCGTCTTCAACAACCCCTCCCACGTCAGGACCGCCGTCGACATTGCGGCAGCGCAGACGTGCGACGACGGACTGACGGAGGTCATCGTCATCGACGATGGGTCGACCGATGACACACCGCAGGTCCTCGCCGAGGCGGTCGCCCGGCATCCGAATGTGCGGGTCATCCGGCAGGAGAACTCCGGCTGGGCGGGCGGTCCCCGCAACACCGGGCTGGACGCGGCCCGCGGCGACTACGTGTTCTTCCACGATGCCGACGACCGCCTCGACGGCGACTGCCTGGGAACGGCCGTCTCCTACGCCGATGCACAGGGCAGCGACGTCGTTCTCGTGACGATCGAGGGACGGGGAGGACGCCACACCCACGCCGACGTCTTCGCCGACACCCAGGACGAGGGAGACATCCGACGCCTCGTGCGGTCGAACTACTCCTTCAAACTCTTCCGCCGATCCTTCCTTCATGACCACGATCTGCGCTTCCCCGCGCACAGGATCAGGCTCGAAGACGCCCAATTCTGCTTCCGCGCCTATGCCGCGGCGTCGAAGGTCTCGATCCTCGCCGACCGCAGCTACTACTTCGTCTACGACCACGGCGGGGGACACATCAGCCAGACCGGCACAGCTCCCGAGCTGCACGCGCAGGGCATCCGCGAAAGCCTCCTGCCGCTGACCTCAGGACCCTGGGAGCCCGAGCTGCGCCGCGAGGCCATGGCCGACTGGTTCCGACGGGTCACCCTCAACCGCTTCAACGACAGCTTCGACGGTCGGCGCGTGGAGTTCCGCCTGCCGTGGATCGCCGAATCGAAGAAGCTCGTCGACGAATTCTGCCTGCCCTCCAGGCTCTTCGAGTTCTACAGTCCCCTCAACCGGGCACGGGTGTGGAGCCTCTCCACGGGGATCCCGGCCCTCGTCGAGGCCGTGAGCCGACGCGGCAATCGCAGCCGACTCGTCGCCGTCGAGGTCGATCGAGCTGAGCTCACCGGCGTCCGACTCGTGCTCGAAGGGCGCGCCGCAGCTCTCCTTGCCGCAGAGGACATCACGGCCTTGACGTTCGTCCTCCGTCGCGGCGATGAGGACATCGCCGAGTTCGCGGCGGACCTTCTGCCCGTCGCCGCCACCTCGGCCGACTCACCCGACGCCGCCGCCAACGCCGTCAAGCGGTTCCGCAGCGAGATCCCGCTCAAGGCGCTGCTCGCCCACGGCACGGTCAAGGTCTACGCCCGGGCCGACACCGGCACCGAAGAGACGAGGGCGGTTCGCGTCGGTCTCGCCGACACCGGTGTGCTCTCCGCGCGCCGCTGGGGGCTGCGCGTCGAGGTCACCCCCACCAGCCTCGGCGGGGCGAACCTCCACGTCGCGAGCGGAGCACGCGCCTTCGCGAAGCGGCTGACCGGGCTCGGCCGCAGATCGATGCGGTAGCATTCCGCAGACACGTCCCAGCCGGCGCTTCGCATCCCTGCCCCACCACCAAGGAACGCCACCTATGCCACTCAACCGCCTGCTCCGGCGTATCCGCCGCGCCACCGCCTCGAGCTCGGCCCCTCCGACCCGCATCTTCGACCTCACCTGGTCGATCCCGCAGGAGTACGGGGGTCTCACCAAGGTCATGCTGCGACGGTCGCGGAACTTCGTCACCCTCCTCGGGATCGACGTCGATGTGCTCACCCTCGACTACCGACTCGACGTCGCCGAGGCTCGGCAGCGACTGCGCGAGGCGGGCGAACTCATCGACGGCATGCGTCTGCGCAATGCGTGGGACGAGGTCGCCGGTTACGACCGGCGCGCCCTGCGCCGGTTCGGCGGTCGCCCCGCCGCCGGGATTCCCCCGCAGCACGCACCTGGGTCGACGAACACCACCGACCGCTACATCGAATACTTCGCCGCGGACGGCACGATCGATCGGGTCGATCATCTGCGCCGCGACGGCACGACCTTCCTCATCGACGACCGCACCGGGAGCACAAGACGGCTCGTGCTCCTCGACCACGACGGTCGCTGCGTGTCCGAGTTCGCCCGCGCCAGGGACTTCTACTTCGCATGGCTCGACGCCGCGACCGGCGGCGAAGAGTCGATCCTCATCAACGAATCGAAATTCATCGCGACGTTCCTCCATCGCTACAAGCGCGACCATCTGCGCATCGGCCAGGTCCTCCACAATTCCCACCTCAACCCGGGAACCGCGTCCGTCAACGGCCCCTTCACCCGGTCCCGGATCGAGATCCTCAGGCACTGGTTCGAGTACGACTTCCTCGTCTTCCTCACCGAGAAGCAGCGGGCTGACTTCGCCGCCGCCTTCGGCAGCGCGCCGACGCTCGTCGTCATCCCCAATTCGACGGCCGTCGACGAGGTGGGACACCCGTCCCCGGAGAACGATTCCCGGCCGCCGGGACGCGGCGTCGTGCTCGCCCGACTGACGAGTCAGAAGCGCATCGACGAGGCCCTGGCCGCCGTCGCCCGGGTCGGACCCGAGATGACCCTCGACATCATCGGCGACGGGGAGAAGCGAGCCGAGCTCGAAGCGATCGTCGCCGGCAGCGATGTCCTCAGCTCCCGCGTCACCTTCGCCGGCCACGTCGACGGGGCCGCCGAGAGGCTGCGCGACCACTCCTTCATCCTCCTCACGAGTTCGTTCGAGGGGATGGGCGTCGTGCTCATCGAAGCCATGGCCAGAGGCTGCATCCCGCTGGCCTACGACATCAGGTACGGTCCCTCCGACATCATCGACTCCGGGGTGAACGGGTACCTCGTCGCCGACAGCACGGCCATGGCCGACGCGATCACCGGCCTCCTCGACGCCGACGCCGCCGCGATCGCCGACCTGCGGCGCGCCGCCGTGGCGAAGGCCGCGACCTTCAGCGACGACAGCGTGACCGCGCGCTGGGCGGAGCTGTTCTCGCGGCTGCGGACGACGGCGAAAAACCGGCCGAAGACGATCGTCCCCGCACTCACCGCGGCACCCGAGACGGCCGTCGACGGCGGGGTCCGGATCACCGTCGAGGGCCGTGCCCCCGGCGAGGACTTCGCGGTCGTCCTGGGCACGCGCGACGGGAGCTGCGCGTTCGCCTCGGCGGTCGATGCGCAGGGCAATGCCGTCTTCAGCGGAGAGGAACTGTTGATCGTGCCGGCGGGCGCGACGCTCGACGCGTGGTGGCAGTGGACGGGCCAGGACGGGATCCACCACCCGCGGATCGCCGTCGACGCGGATGCGGCCGGGGACGAGGCCGCGGACTCGCCCGGCGCGGAGAGGCGGATCACCCCGTATCGCACGGTCAAGGGCAACCTCAGCTTCACGGTGGGCTGAGCGGTCGCCGCCCACCGCAGGGCGGGGTCAGCCAGGACGCCCTGCGCGAAACACGCGGTCGTGTCGGCGGTCACGGAAGTGGCCAGGGGGTTGGACAGTCGGTAAACTTGGCGTGAATTGTCGGGGTCAGATGCAGTCAGAAGGCAGGTCGGGAGTGAGCGCGGAGAAGCAATCACGGTACCCGACCCTGGCCGAACTCCGCGCCAAGGCCCAGCCGATCGAAGTCCGCACCCGGAAGAACGCCGAGCACTGGACGGCTCAACTCTACCTGCGGCATTTCTCCATCTACTTCACGATGCTCCTCGTGCGCACCCGCATCAGCGCCAACGGCGTGACCGGGATGATGATCGTCGCCGGGTGGTGCATCGCCGCAGCGCTGCTCATTCCCGGGATCTGGGGCGCCGTCCTCGCCGTCGTCTTCTCGCAGGTCCAGATGTACATCGACTGCTGCGATGGCGAGGTCGCGCGGTGGCGCGGCACGAGCGGCGCGAAAGGCGTCTTCCTCGACAAGGTCGGCCACTACACGACCGAGGGACTCGTGGCCTTCGCGCTCGGGGCGCGCGCAGTCGGCGAATGGTCGAACCTCGCCACCGATCCCGGCGGCACGTACCCGTACCTGCTCGCCGGCTCCATGCTCGCCTCCCTCGTCCTGCTCAACAAGGCGCTCAACGACATGGTGCACGTGTCCCGCGCCTTCAACGGGCTCGACAAGCTCGCCGATTCGCAGTCCGCGACCGCACTCAACCCCGGCTTCACCGCGAAGCTCAAGCGCGCCGCCCGCTTCGTCCCGTTCCACCGCATCTACCACTCGGTCGAACTCTCGCTGCTCGCCCTGCTCTCGAGCATCGTCACGGCCGTCGCCGTGCCGCTCGGCGCCGCCCCGCTCGTCGGTGAGCGCTGGCTCGTGCTCATCCTCGTGCCGCTCTGCCTGCTCTCCGTCATCGGCCACTTCATGTCGATCATGGCGTCGAAGAGGCTGTCATGACGAACACCTCACGGGTCCTCACCCAGCGCTTCGAAGCGAACCGGAAGTACACCTTCGGCGTCGTCGTGCTCACGCAGGGCAAGCGACTGGAGGAGCTCAACCGCGGCTTCGACTCGCTGCTCGCGCAGAAGGGCGTCGACCTCGACATCGTGTGCGTCGGCAACGGCTGGGAGCCGCAAGGCATCCCGCCGGCCGTCAAGCGTCTCGCCCTGCCGGAGAACCTCGGCATCCCCGCCGGACGCAACGCCGGGGTGCCGCACGTCAAGGGGGAGTTCCTCTTCTTCCTCGACGACGACGCCTGGCTGCCCGATGACACCACGCTCATGCGCATGGCCCAGCTGATGCGCACGAAGCCGAAGATCGGGCTCGTCCAGCCCCGCGTCGAGGAGCCGGGCGGACCGGCCTCCCCGAAGCGCTGGATTCCGCGCCTGAAGAAGGGCGAGGCCGACCATTCCTCGAACGTCTTCTCCGTGTGGGAGGGCGCCGTGTGCATGCAGCGCAAGGCCTTCGACGAATGCGGCGGCTGGCCGGCCCCGTTCTGGTATGCCCATGAGGGCATCGAACTCGCGTGGCGGGTCTGGGACGCCGGCTACTCCGTGTGGTACATGGGCGACCTCGCCGTCGCCCACCCCGTCATCGATCCGAGCCGCCACGACGAGTACTTCTACATGAACGCCCGCAACCGCGTGTGGCTGGCCCGGCGGAACCTGCCGTGGCCCTTCAATTGGATGTACGTTGGATCGTGGACGCTCATGCAGTGCCTGAAATGGGCGAACAAGCCCGACCAGCTGCGCCCGTGGTTCGAGGGGTGGCGCGACGGGTGGAAGCTCGACCCGTGGAGCGACGACGAACAGCACCGGAAGCTGTCAGGGCGCGGTGTCCTGCGCATGGCGCGCCACGGCCGACCCCCGGTCGTCTGAGCCGCCCCACGGAGCCGCGGGCCCGCCCGACCGATAGAGAAGACGACGACGGAGAACACTTTGACTCACCCAGCGGTGCGCGCCGCCGACACGACCGCAACGACCCCACCGGAGACCGTCTGGGGGATCGACGGACGACCGCTGGTCACCGTGGTCATCATCATGTTCAACGACATCGCGAACGTCGGCACTGCGATCCGCTCCGCCCTCGACCAGACGCTCAAGGGCACCGAGGTCATCGTCGTCGACGACTGCTCCACCGACGGGTCCTTCGAGCACGTCTCCGAGCTGGCCCGGGACGAACCGCGGCTGCGGGTGTTCCAGACGCCGAAGAACAGCGGCGGGCCGGGAGCGCCGCGCAACATCGGAATGGACAACGCGAGCGCCCCGTACCTGACGTTCCTCGACAGCGACGACATCCTCGAACGCCATGCGACGTACAACCTGCTCACGGCCGCGGAGCGCAGCGAAGCCGACATCGTCATGGCCAAGACGCGGCGCCGGGACATCGCGAAGAAGAAGTTCCGCGGCTGGCACCACCGGCTCTACCGGGAAGAGCAGCACTTCGACACGATCGAGGAGAACCCCGAGCTCTGCATCGACACGATCGCCGTCGCGAAGCTCTACCGCATGGAGATGCTGCGGGCCAACGGCATCCGCTTCCGGGAGGAACTCCACTACGAGGACCTCATCTTCACCGCCGAGGTGTTCGCGAAGGCCGAGGGCATCCGCGTCATCCCCGAATTCGTCTATCAGTGGAACCTCTATCCCATCAAGGTCCGCAAATCGATCACCAACCAGCGCGACGACATCAGGAACCTCCAGCATCGCAAGGTCGCGCTCGCCGAAGTCCTCCGGGTCGCCGACCCGGCCAGCGTGCCGGCGCTCCACGCCCGCCTGCAGCTGAAGATCCTCCGCCACGACGCCCGGCTCTACCTCAACGACATCGCCCACGGGCAGGTGCCCAACCTCGCGCCCGAACTCCTCGCCGAACTCAAGCCGCTCATCGAATCGATCCCCACCGAGATCTACGACGATGTGCCCCGCGACGACCGGCTGCTCATCGCCTCGGCCCTCGCCGAGGATGTCGACCTCGTCTCTCGGATGGCCCACATCGCCTCGGGCACGTGGGACCTCTACGGCGACTGGGAGCCCGGTGGGCACCGCAGCCTGTGGGAGCCGGAGACCTTCGCCTCCTACTCGGCCGACTCCCGTGAGCACATGCTCGCGACCTTCGACGCCGCCGAGGTCGTCGCGATCCCGTGGTACGCGTTCAAGTTCTACAACGCCGTCGACGCCGTGGCCATCGACGGGAAGAACCGGGTGACGATCTCCGGCCGCATCCCCGACTCGTTCGCCAAGCTCGACCGGCCCGATCTCACTGCGCGGATGCTCATCAGGGAGCGCTGGGGCTTCCAGCGGGAATGGGTGGCACCAGTGCGCTGGGAGCGCACCGCCGACGGTGAGGTGGAGTGGACCACCGAGTTCGAGTTCCCCGCCGCCATCGACCGTGCCGTGCGGCCGAAGATCTCCATCCGCATGGAGCTGACGAACGGCACCGCCTCGACGCTCCTCCCGCTGCGGGTGAGGAAGGGATTCGTCGGCAGCAAGCAGAAGACCCAGCCTCACGGGGTCGCCGAGTCGCTCGCGAACATCCGCTATCAGCCCTACGCCACGGAGATCGGCACCCTGGCCTTCCGCCTCGCCCGCATCGGCAAGCAGCGCCGGCGACTGCGCCGGGCGATCAGACCCATGCTCTCGACCGGTCAGACCGCGCTGCGGGACAGATACGTGCCCCTGCCCTCCCATGCGCTCGTCGCCGAAGGCGCGCGGATCGCCGCGGAGGCACCGGCGCAGCTCGACGACCGCCTCGTCGTCGTCGAATCCCACATGGGCACCACCGAGTCCGACTCGCCCCACGTGCTCGCCGCGGAGCTGCGTCGCACCCGCCCCGACCTCAGGGTCGTCGTCGTGGCGGCGGCCAACCAGCGCTGGGCGGCGGGCCGCGAGGACATCGTCATCCGCAACACCGTCGACTACTACCGCACGCTCGCCCGGGCGAAGTACATCATCGACAACCAGAGCCTGCCCGTCGGCTACGTCAAGCGCCCGGGTCAGATCTACATCCAGACGTGGCACGGCATCCCCATCAAGAAGATGGGCTTCGACGAGCCGAACCTCGAGTTCGGATCGCGCGAGGACATCGCCGACCTCGAACGGCGAGTCGGCTACTGGGACTTCCTCAGCATCCCCAGCGCCTACTTCCGCGACACCTTCGTGCCGGCGTTCCGGTACGAGCGTGCGCAGCTGCCGGTGGGATCGCCGCGCAACGACGTTCTCGTCGGCGATGCCGCGGGGATCGCCGCGGCCAAGGCGCGCCTCGACCTCGACCCGGCGAAGACGAGCGTGCTCTACGCCCCGACGTTCCGCACCCGCGGGCAGGCCTCGCTCGAACTCGACCTCGCCGAGCTCGTCGACGACCTCGGTGAGGACTATCAGATCCTGCTGCGGCCCCACTACCTCAACCGCATCGCCGTGCCGCCCCACCTGCGCGGTCGGGTCATCGACGTCAGCGGCATCGCCGACACCGCAAAGGTGCTCCAGGCCGCGGACATCCTCGTCTCCGACTACTCGAGCATCATCTTCGACTACCTCAGTCTCGACCGCCCGATCATCCTCTACGCGTACGACCTCGACGACTATGCGAACTCCGCGCGCGGCACCTACTTCGACCTGCGCGACCATCATCCGGGTCCGCTGGTCACCGACCAGGAGGAACTCGTCGCGGCGATCAGGGCCGCAGGAGACGACGCGGCGGAGCCGCTGCGGCGCCGCTTCCGGGAGGACTTCGCCGGCACCGAACCCGGTGATGCAGCCGCGCAGACGATCGCAACGATTTGGGGAGCTCAGTGATGGCGCAGTCGCAGTTCGATCGGATCGTCCTCATGGCCAACGACGTCGACCGCCTCGGCGGTGTCGGACGCTTCATCAGCACGATGGCCGACGGGTTCCACGCCCGGGGATACGCCACCGAGCTCGTCGGGGTCTCGCCGCCGCCGGAAGGTCACGGTCAGGTCGTCGAGCGCTCCGCCGGCATCACGGTGCGCACGCTCATGCCCGAGCCTCCGCCGCCGGACTGGACCATCCGCTCCGACGCGGACAAGAAGGACCGGGAGCGCATGCGGCGGTATCGGAAGCGCTTCGACCTGCGCAAGATCGCGGTCGACAAGCTGCGGGCACTGCTCGCCGAGTGGGGTCCGCGCACGCTCATCATCTGCACGCAGGTCTACGGCATGGAGCACATGCTCGAAGCCGGATACGACGCCGCCGATCCCCGCCTGCCGCGGGTCGTCGGTCAGTACCACGGGTCATACGACGGGGCCACGCGCACCGGTCGGGACGCCGGCCGCGTGCTGCAGGCCTACGCCGACGTCGACCGCACCGTGTTCCTCACGGCAGAGGACGCCGAGCGCTTCCGCCTCGCAGGACTGAACAACACCGGGTGGATCCCCAACCCCGTCACCCTCGCCGGGTCGGAGATCGAGGCAACGGCGGAGACCGGATCCACGCGCCGCAACACCATCGTCGCGCTCGGGCGCTACGACGAGGTCAAGTCGCTGCACTACCTGCTGGCGGCCTGGGCCGAGATCGCTCCCGCCCTTCCCGACTGGAGTGTCGAGCTCTACGGTGAGGGCGAACTGCGCGAGAGTCTGCAGGCCCTCATCGATGACCGCGCGATTCCCCGTGCCGCGCTCATGGGCAAGACCGACGCTGTCGCCGAGGTGCTCGCGGCCGCGAAGATCCACGTCATCTCCTCACAGCACGAGGGACTGCCGATCTCGATCGTCGAGGCGGGACTCTCCGGCGTGCCCACGGTGTCCTTCGACTGCTCCCCGGGGGTCGAGATGCTCATCGACTCCGGGCGCACCGGATACATCGTCGCCCAGAACAACGTCTCCGCCCTCGCCGAGCGCCTGCAGGCGCTGGCCGCCGACCCCGCGGCGCTGGCGCAGATGTCGGACGAGGTCCGCGCCGATATGGCGCAGTACGCCCCCGAGCGCATCCTCGATCGGTGGGAGGACCTCTTCCGCGAGATGGCCCGCTGAAACCGACGGTTCGGTCGCTGGGGCCGACGGTTCGGCCGCTGAGACCGGCTGCTCAGTCGAGGTCGGTCTTCGCGAGCATCTCCCGCTGCCGTGAGGCGATGAGCCCGGAGATCGTGGCGACGAACTCCCGGGTCGAGTCGCCGACGGCACGGCGACCGAAGTAGAACTCGCGCAGCTCCGCGCGCTGGGCCGCCGTGGTGTCAGCGTCGAGCTCGGTGGCGATCGTGTCGGCGATCTCGGCGATCGTCGACTGCGACACGACGGGGGTGGCTCGGGTGATCGGCGAATCCTCGTTGATCGCTGCGAGATCGTCCCGGCGATCGGTGATGATGATCGGCTTCTCCGGCCGCAGGTAGAGGAAGTCGAGCCCGACACTCGAGACGTCGGTGACCATGAGGTCGACATCGGCGAACATCGGCAGGATGTCACCCTGCATCGAGACGAGGTGCCCAGCGCCTGCCCCGGTGC
The DNA here is from genome assembly GCF_006489205.2 of Brevibacterium sp. XM4083. Classification (GTDB taxonomy): domain Bacteria; phylum Actinomycetota; class Actinomycetes; order Actinomycetales; family Brevibacteriaceae; genus Brevibacterium. The sequence goes on from NZ_VFYR02000001.1 coordinate 758,381, forward strand.
TGCCTGCCCCGGTGCCGTCGGCTGCGGCACCGGCGGTCTCGGCACTGTCCGCCTCGGCGATGAGCTCCCGAATCCGCGCATCGGCCGCGACGACAGCGGGGTCGTCGGACTGCTCGACCCTGGGGTGCGGCTTGTAGACGAGGCGGGTGTTCGGGGTGCTGAGGATCGCTGCGACGATGGCCTCACCGAAGAGATCGAGCGAGGTGTAGTTGTTCGCGTCGTTCTCGCCCTCCCACGTCGGCGCATACATCACTGTGCGCTTCGTCGTCGACGGCAGCGTCGATGTCTGTTCGATGTCGAGCTGCGGCCTGCCGACCTCGACGAGTTTGCCGAGATCGAACTCGATGAGCGCCTTCCGGTGTCGTTCGATCGCGGCGGGTCCGGCGACGAAGACGCGGTCGTAGGCCTTGACCTGGTTCGACACCATCGAGAGCTTGTCGCTCTCACCGTGGTTGAGGTGCACGTGGACCATCGGGGCGTAGCCGAGCGACTGGAAGTTGCGCACGCCGTTGTTGACGTAGAGGGCGACCTTCGGATCGAGGGCGTAGTAGAAGTCCTGGAGCGGATCGAACTGGCGCTTGAGCACGAGAGGCAGCTCGGTGACCGCGCGCAGCTCCTGCAGCGCGCCGGGGGACCGGAGGACGATCGCGACCGGATGCGTCCGATCGAGCTCTTCGAAGATGGGGATCCACTGGAGGATCTGGTAGATCTTCGCGGGCCCGTCGCCGAAGTACGCGATGACCGGGGTCTCCAGACCCGCACCGTCGTACTTCGCTTCGAGGCGTTCGATCGCCTTCGCACCCCGCAGCCAGCGACTGGTCGCCTGCCACGGCCGCGAGTTGAGAGCCGACAGTCCCGCCTTGCGCACCCACCGGCTGATGGGAGGCTTCTTCGCGGTCAGTGACTTCAGGGATGAACGCATGTCGTGCCTGCTCCGTGCTCGTCCGACGATTCCGATTGCCCCGGAGAGTCTAGTGGACGACGGCCGCAGAGCCGGCTCGAGCGCGAGTCCGGCCCGGTTCTCTCGGGAAAATCACATTGCGCCCCGGTCACGAAAACTGCACGAAACCAGAGTAACTCTTGCCATAATCGCAACATGTGTGCACACTGGGATGGTGTTCGAGGGCAGAGAAGCAGATCACGGCGGTCGCGCCGGCCTCGGCACCCGTGTGCGCAATGCCATTCGGGACGCGGGAATCAACCACAGCGAAGTCGCCCGCAGCATCGGTCTCGAACCGAGCAAGCTCTCGAAGTCCCTCGCCGGGACTCGGAAGTTCCGCGTCGAGGAGATCACGCGCATCGCCCAGCTCACCGACGTCACCACGGATTGGCTCACGCTCGGACGTGAGGAGGGAGCACCTCGGCGCCAGACCGCCCCGCTGTCTCCCACCCATTCGCTCACCGAGGCGGCCGGTCAGGGCGCGTCCGCACTGTCTGCCACCGGCGGCGACCACCCCCGTCCGGAGGCGTCGACGACGTGGATGTCGAAGGGCACCCGCAATCGCCGCCGCATCGTCGCCGCCGCCTGGGAGCTCTACGCCGACCGCGGCATCGACGCGGTGCGCGTCCACGACATCGCCGCCGCCGCGGGTCTGTCGACCTCGGCGATCAACTACCACTTCCGGACGAAGACCGCGCTGCTCGAGGCGGCCCTGCACTATTCGCTTGAGATCATCGCGACCGCTCGCGACCTCGTCGAACCCGAGGACCCCGCCGAGGTGCTCCTCCGGTTCTCCCGCGTCCATGCGGGAGTCGACCCCACCGTGCGCCGCGTGTGGTCGATCTGGATCCAGAGCTGGGCCCGCGCCGTCGTCGACGAGCGCTCCCGCCTCAACCTCGCCGCCGTCTACGAGAAATGGATGGACCTCATCCGCGGCGTCGTCGCCGCCGGTCAGCGCGTCGGCCAGGTCCGCGACGGCGACACCGACCTCATGGTCAAGAGCCTCAGCGTCTTCATCGACGGACTCGGCGTCGCCCGCAGCACCGCCCAGATGAGTCTGACCGACGACGACGCCCTGGCGATGATCGACGCCTTCCTCCGCGCCCACATCCTCGTCCCCGGCGCAGAGCCCGCGCAGATGCGGGCATCGACACGACCTCCGGACCCGGCCGCGCAGCCGGGGCCTGCGGAACATCTTCAGGACGAACCACTCCAGGAAGAAGGCTGATGAACACTCCGAACCGAAGACAAGCGCTGGGAGCGGGACTCTCGCTCACCGCGCTCGCCGGACTGAGCGCCTGCGGCGGCGGCGCGGCGGCCGGTGACATCTCCGCCGGCGAGCCCGTCCGCGGCGGCACCCTGCGCGTCGGGGTCACCGGCGGCAACTCCGCCGACACCGTCGATGCGCACATCCCCGTGAATTCCGGCGACGTCGCCCGCACCGTCAACCTCTACAACTCCCTGCTCACGCGCACCGACGACTACAAGATCCAGCCGGAGCTCGCCGAGTCGTTCGAACCCAACGGCGACGCGACCGTGTGGACGGCAACGCTGCGGCCGGGGATCAAATTCTCCGACGGGCGTGACATCACCCCCGACGACGTCGTCTTCACCTTCGAACGCATCAATGACCCCGATGATCCGAAGACCGCGGCGGCGAGCTTCACGATGCTCGACGAGGTCGTCGCCACCGGTGATCGCACCGTCGAGTTCCGGCTCAGCGAACCCAACGGCCTCCTCGATGACTCCGTCTCCGAGTACACGACGGGCATCGTCCCCCGCGACTACGACCCGGCCGCACCGGTCGGTTCGGGACCGTACAAGCTCGGATCGCACACCGCGGCGGTGTCGACCGTGCTCGAACGCAACGAGTACTACTGGCGCACGGACGGCAACTGGCTCGACGCCGTCCACCTTCTCAACTTCAATGACTCCGACGCTCTCATCAATGCCCTCCTCTCGAGCCAGGTCGACGCGATCGCGCAGATCCCGCTCGCCCTCGTCGAGGTCATCGGCGCCGACGAGCGGATGGCGATCCTCAACTCCGAGACCGGCATGTGGCTGCCGTTCACGATGCGCGTGGATCGTCCGCCCTTCGACGACGTCAGGGTGCGGCAGGCCTTCCGCCTCGTCGTCGACCGGGAGCAGATGATCGAGCAGGTCCTCTCCGGCTACGGCACGATCGGCAACGACATGTTCGGTCCCCTCAGTGAGAACTACCCCGACTTCCCGCAGCGCACGCGCGATGTCGAGCAGGCCAGGCAGCTCCTCGCCGAGGCGGGGCACCCCGACGGTCTCGACGTCGAGCTCGTCACCGCCCCCATCCAGTCCGGTGTCGTCGAAGCCGCGCAGGTCTTCGCCCAGCAGGCCGCCGACGCCGGCATCCGGGTGAGCATCCGCCGGGTCGATGCGACGACGTTCTTCGGGGAGAACTATCTGCAGTGGGATTTCGCGCAGGACTTCTGGTACACGCGTGACTTCCTCCCGCAGTGCGTGTCCTGTGTGATGCCGGAATCGCCGTTCAACGAAACCCACTGGGACGATCCGAACTTCACCTCGATCGTCGAGGAGGCGCGCTCTCTGCCGGATCCGGCGGCGCGACGCAACCTCGAACACGAGGCGCAGAAGATCCTCTACGACAACGGCGGCTACATCATCTGGGGCTTCGCCAACCAGGTCGACGCCTACCAGAAGTACGTCGGCGGCCTCGAACCGAATGCGACCGGCAGGCCCCTGGGCGGCTGGCGCTTCGACCGCGTGTGGATCGGGAAGGTGTGACATGTTCGCCAAAGTCATCATTCGCAGGCTGATCTTCTCCGCCTTCATCCTCCTCGCCGTCTCCCTCATCGTCTTCGGCGCCACCCTCCTCCTGCCCGGCGATGCGGCTCGCGCGATCCTCGGCCAGCAGGCCACCCCGGAGCGCATCGCGGCACTCAACGAACAGCTCGGGCTCAACCTGCCGGCCTGGCAGCGCTACCTCGAGTGGCTCGGTGGTCTCTTCGTCGGCGACTTCGGAACCTCGACGGCGACCGGCGGACCGGTCTCGGAGCTGCTGGGACCGCGGATCGGCAACTCCTTCGTCCTCATGGCGCTCGCCGCGATCATCTCCGTGCCGCTGGGCATCGGCCTCGGCGTCTACTCGGCGCTGCACCGCGGCACCCGCCGCGACCAGGCGCTGACCGGCATCAGCCTCGTGCTCGCCGCGATGCCCGAGTTCGTCATCGGCATCGCCCTCATCGCGATCTTCGCCACCTCGGTGTTCCAGATCCTGCCCGCCGTCACGCTCGCCCCGCCGGGCCAGCCAGTGTGGCTGATCCCCGCGCAGCTCGTCCTGCCCACGGCCACCCTCGTCCTCGTCGTCACCCCCCTATATCGTGCGGATGATGCGGGCGACGATGATCGAAGTCCTCGACTCCGGATTCGTTGAGATGGCCCGCCTCAAGGGCGTTCCCGAACGCCGAGTGATCTTCCGTCACGCGGTGCCCCATGCGCTCGGTCCCGTCGCCCAGGTCGTCGCGATCCAACTCGCGTGGCTGGCCGGCGGCGTGGTCGTCGTCGAGTTCCTCTTCCGGTACCCCGGCATCGGCCAGGCGCTCATCGACGCCGTCACCTACCGCGACGTCCAGGTCGTCCAGGCGATCTCGATGCTCGTCGCCGCCGTCTACGTCGTGGTCAACCTCGCCGCGGACATCGTCGGCATCCTCACCAACCCGAAACTGAGGAGCGCAGCATGAGCAGCAACCTCGACGACATGAAGTCCGACGCCATCGAAGCCGCGGAGGTGCCGAAGGAGTCGCAGACGACCTATGTGCCCTTCTTCCGCCGCGTCATCGCGCAGAAGCAGGGGCGCATCGGCCTCGTGCTCACGGCATTCATCGTTCTCCTCGCCTTCTGCGGACCCCTTCTCCTGCCGTGGGCGACGGGGTCGACGGCGACCGAGTTCGTCGCGAAGCCGTTCTCCCCGTACGGGCTCTTCGGCACCGACAACCTCGGCCGCAGCGTGCTCTCCCGCTTCCTCGCCGGAGGGCTCACGCTCATCATCTAATCGGTGCTCGCCACGGCGCTCGGCATGGTCCTCGGCGCGATCGTCGGCATGCTCGCCGCCTATGTGGGCGGACGCTTCGACGCGATCCTCATGCGACTCAACGATGTCCTGCTGGCGATCCCGCAGCTCGTGTTCGCGCTGCTGGCGATCACCGTGCTCGGACCGCAGGGCTGGGTGCTCATCACCGTCATCGGCATCACGCATGCCCCGCGCATCGCCCGGGTGGCCCGGTCGGCCACTCTCAACGTCATCAACGAGGACTACATCCTCGCCGCGGAGATGTACGCGATGCCCCGGTCGAAGCTCCTCGTCCGTGAGCTCCTGCCCAACATCACCGGGCCGCTCAGCGTCGAGGCGGGGCTGCGCCTGACGTACTCGATCGGCGCGATCGCCTCGCTGTCATTCCTCGGACTCGGCCTGCAGCCGCCGGCCGCCGACTGGGGCCTGATGATCAACGAGAACCGCATCGCGCTGAGCATCCAGCCGTGGGGCGTGCTGCTGCCGGTCATCGCGATCGCGCTGCTGACCATCGGCACCAACCTGCTCGCGGACTCGTTCGCCCGAGCCACCGCTTCGACGACAGTGGAGGAATGATGACCACGACCAATGACACCGCTGCCGGGGTCGACTCCGCACCGAACGAGAGCATCGTCCTGCGCGTGAGCGACCTGCGCATCGACACCATGGCCGGTGACGAGATCCTCCACGGCGTCGACTTCGCCCTCAGCCGCGGAGAGATCCTCGGCCTGGTCGGGGAGTCCGGTTCGGGCAAGACGACCGCGGGGCTCGCCTGCATGGGCCACTTCCGGTCGGGGCTGAAGTACGGTTCGGGCTCGGTGAGCCTGTGGCCGCGCGGGGAGGACACCGCCGTCGAGGTCCTCGACCTCGGCGAGGAGGCCGTACGCGCCCTGCGGGGATCGCGGATCGCCTACATCCCCCAGGATCCCGCCCTCTCCCTCAACCCGGCAATGCGGGTGGGTGACCAGATCCGCGAGGTCCTCGAGATCCACGGCTTCGGGTCCTCCTCGGCGGAGCGGGAGGCGCGGATCACCGAGGTGCTCACCGACGTCGGTCTGCCCGGCGACCGGGCGTACCAGAGTCGGTGGCCGCACCAGCTCTCGGGCGGTCAGCAGCAGCGCATCGGCATCGCCATGGCGTTCGCGATGTACCCCGACGTCCTCATCCTCGACGAGCCGACGACCGGCCTCGACGTCTCCACGCAGGCCGTCGTCCTCGACACGATCCGGCAGATGACGGTGGCCAACAATGTCGCCGGTCTCTACATCACCCACGACCTCGCCGTCATCAAGGACATCTCCGACCGGGTGGCCGTCATGCTCCGCGGCGACCTCGTCGAAGAGGGACCGGTCGAAGAAGTGCTCTCACGCCCGGTGCATGACTACACGAAGATGCTGCTCGCCGCGGTTCCCGACCTCGCCGGTGACAAGCAGATCGGCGACGAGCCGAGTGCGGCAGCCCCGGTCACGGCCGTCGACCGGGAGGGGGAGGCCGCCTCGGCGAGCACCCCGCTCCTCGACGTCGCCGACGTCGAGCTCGCCTACGGGAAGGCGCAGATCCTCGACGGCATCAACCTCACCCTCGAACCCGGCGAGTGCACGATGCTGCTGGGGGAGTCGGGGTCGGGCAAGACGACCCTGTCGCGGTGCGTGGCCGGACTCAACGACGACTACTCGGGTGAGGTGCGTCTGCGCGGAGTCGAACTCGCGAAATCGACGCGGAAGCGGACGAACGAGCAGCGGATCGGGATCCAGTACGTCTTCCAGTCCCCGTTCTCCTCCCTCAACCCGAGGCGCTCGATCGGGCAGTCGCTCACGGTGCCCTTGGAGATGAGCGGAGATGGGACGGCGGCGAGCCGGAAGGCCGCAGTTGAGGACGCGCTCGATGCGGTGCGCCTGGGCCGCAGCTTCTACCACCGGCGGCCCGGAGACCTCTCCGGTGGTGAGCGGCAGCGGGCGGCGATCGCCCGGGCGCTCGTCAATGCGCCCGATGTGCTCGTCTGCGACGAGATCACCTCGGCCCTCGACGTCAGCGTGCAGGCCTCGATCATCGGGCTGCTGCGCACCCTGCGCGCCGAGCGGCAGCTGGCGATGCTCTTCGTCACGCACAACATCGCGCTCTCGCGGCACATCGCCGACAACCTCGCGGTGCTCAACAAGGGCAAGATCGTCGACTACGGGCCTGCGGACTCCGTGCTCGAGAACCCGCAGCACGCGTACACCCGCTCCCTCATCGACGACGTGCCGACGTTCTGAGTGAGAGCCGGTGCGACCTGGGCCGGACGAATCCGGGACGTTCTGAGTGAGAGCCGGTGCGACCTGGGTCGGTGAGCACCGACCCAGGTCAACCGGTTGCGGACGCGGTTCAGCTGCTCGTCGAATAGACCTGCTGAGATCCGCCGGCTGCGGCGCGCGAGCGATTGCGGCGGCGGGTCTCAGCACTGGTCCCGCGGGTGCTCTGGGACTCTCCGCGTCGGGATGCGGCATTCCGCCGCTGGCCGGAGCCTGCAGAGCTGCCGCGACGGGACTGCTCGCCGCGACGGGACTCGCTCCGGTTCGACTCGGTGCGGCCCGACGAATCCGCGCGGGCCGAGGTCTCGGGGCGACCGGACTTCTCGCGGCCCCGACCGCGGTTCCGGGATCCCGCACCTCCGCGTTGCTTCGCGCCGCCGGCCGGCGTCTGTGCACGTGACTGGGTTCCGCCTGCTGACTCGGAGGATGCGGCGGCACCCGACTGTCCGCTGCCCCCTCGGCGTCCGCGGCGGCGCCGGGACGAGCGCTTCTTCTCCGGTGGCGCCACCGTCTCGACCGGTTCCGTGCCGCGGACCCGCTCCGGGTTCGCTTCCTGCGGCTCGACGAACGCAGCGACCTCACCGACGAGTTCGCCGACCTGGGGTGACTCGGCGGAGACCTTCTGCGGCTTGACGGAGATCTTCGCCTTGCGCAGTAGTGCGAGGGTGTCCTTGCGCTCCTCCGGGGTCATGATGGTGACCACGTCGCCGGTGCTGCCGGCACGCGCGGTGCGACCGGATCGGTGGAGGTAGGCCTTGTGCTCGGTGGGCGGGTCGACGTGGACGACGAGTTCGACGGCGTCGACGTGGACGCCGCGAGCCGCGACATCGGTGGCCACGAGCACCTTGACCCCGCCGTCGGCGAAGGCCGCGAGGTTGCGCTCGCGTGCGGACTGCGAGAGGTTGCCGTGCATGTCGACGGCGGGAATGCCCTGCTTCGTGAGCAGCCGGGCAAGCCGCTTGGCCCGATGCTTCGTGCGGGTGAAGAGGATGCGCCGCCCGGCCCCGGAGGCCAGACGGTGCACAAGGTCGCCCTTGTCCTCGGGGGTGACCTCGAAGAGGTGGTGGGTCATCGCATCGACGTGCGAGCTCGGGTCGTCGACGGAGTGGAGCACCTGGTCGTGGAGGAATCGGCGCACGAGCTTGTCCACGTCGTTGTCGAGCGTCGCGGAGAAGAACATCCGCTGGCCTGTGGCCGGGGTCTTCGCGAGGAGGCGGGTGACGCCGGGCAGGAAGCCCATGTCGGCCATGTGGTCGGCCTCATCGAGGACGGTGACTTCGATGTCGTCGAGGGAGACGAGGTCCTGCTGGAGGAGGTCTTCGAGGCGTCCGGGGCACGCGACGACGATGTCGACGCCGGCGTTGAGCGCCGCTTCCTGCTTCTTCTGCTTGACTCCGCCGAAGATCGTCGTGGTCGTCAGCCCGGCGGCCTGGGCGAGGGGATCGAGCACGGCGGTGATCTGAGTCGCGAGCTCACGGGTGGGTGCGAGGACGAGCCCACGCGGAGCCCGGCCGCGACCCGGTCGTGCCGGCTGGGCGTCCGCGAGGTTGGCGACCATCGGGATGGAGAAGGCCAGGGTCTTTCCCGAGCCGGTCTTCCCGCGGCCGAGCACGTCGCGGCCGGCGAGAGTGTCGGCCAGGGTGTCCTGCTGGATGGGGAAGGCCTCGGTCTTGCCGTCGGCGGCCAGACGGGCGACGAGGGCAGAGGGGACTCCGAGGGCGGAGAACGACTGGGCCGGAGCGGTGGTGGAGGTGATGGGGTGGCCTTTCGACGCGCAGGTGCGCGCTGCGAGACCACTCAGTGGTGGCGGCAATCGTGCAACCCGGCAGGGTGTCCGAACGCGGGACCGCGTTCTCGTTCGCCGAGAGGAACGGGTTTCGCCGAGCATGCGCCGCAGCTGGGGTGTGCGGGCGCAGAGTCGCGTGATCCTGACGACGCAGGGATTTCGCCGAGCGAAATCGCAAGATCTTCAAGGATACATCGTTCGTCGTCAGTTCTCCGCATCGAGTCGCGCCGCGGCGAAGCCCGCGGCTGCTGTGAGCGCCGCGTTCGCCTCGTCGAGGACCCGCCCGAAGTGGAGGAACGAGTGGAGGACATGCGGGTATTCGATGACGTCGACATCGGTGCCGGCGCGCTGCAGAAGGGCGGCCAGGGCGCGGCTGTCGTCGCGCAGCGGGTCGAGGCCCGCGGCGGCGATGAACGTCGACGGTAGACCCCGGAGATCGGCGCCGAGGTGGTCGATGTACGGGCTCTCGGCGTCGGCCGGTGAGGTGTAGTGGACCTTCGCGATTCCGGCGAGCACCTCGGGTCCCATCCCGTCCCATGACCCGCCGTAGAGGCGACGGCTCGCAGAGTCGCGGAGGCCGTGGGAGCCGTAGACGAGGAGGAGGGCCCTGAGTGCGGCGAAGGATGAGTCGGCGCCGACCCGTTCGGGTTCGTCGCGCAGCAGCAGTGCCGATCCGAGGGCGAGCATCGCCCCGGCCGAATCCCCGGCGACGGCGAGGCGGGTGCCGTCGATTCCCCAGTCCGCCCCGTGCCGGGCGAGGTGGGCGATGACGGTCGCGCATTCGAGAAGAGCCTGGGGAAAGACGGCCTCGGGGGAGAGGGAGTAGTCGACGGCGATGACGGCAGCGCCGGAGGCCGAGGCGATGACGCGTGCGATCCGGTCGTGGGTGTCGAGGTCGCCGAGGCAGAACCCGCCGCCGTGGAGGAAGACGATGCCCGGCAGGACCGCCTCGGTGGTCGGACGGTGGATGCGGATGGGCACGTCGACGTCACCGACCCGCAGATGCGTGTCCTCGGTCCGCGCCATCGCGGGCCCGCCCTCGTTCCAATGCGTGCGTTCGGCGCGGTACTCCGCCCGTGCCGCAGCGAACTCCGTCGGCGCTCCGGCGTCACGGTCGGGGACGAGGATCCCGGGCTCACCACCGCCCTGTCGGGCCCGGGCTGCGATCACGCGGTCGGCGGCCGCACGGCATTCGGCGGCGCGGGCCTCCTGGATGTCGAGGACCTCGCGCATCTGCGCAGACAGGGCGTCGCGGATGTCGGCCGGCATCGACTCGGACCACTGCGGGGAACGGGAGGGCGTCATCGGATCCTTCTTCGGAGCTCACGGCGCGCGGGACCACGAGCAGTTCTCGATCGGCGCGCACCCCTCCAGCCTACCCGCGCAGGGCAACGATCCATCGAGGTGAGACTGCGTGGGGAGGAGGTGCCCGGGAATAAGCGGCGATGCCCGACGTTGTCATTGTCGAAGCGGAAGTGCCCGCGACCGCTGCGGCAGCCGAGACGACGGAGGAAGCGAATGACTGAGCAGATGCGGCGACACGAGACCGATCATGACGTGCCGTGGTCCCTGCCCATCGTCGTCCGCAAGTCGAAGACGGCGCTCGCCCGCCATATCGACGTCCTCGAGGCGACTGCGCGCGCCGTCGTCACGTTCCTCGATGACCCCCGCACACAGCCGGAGGGGGAGTGGTTCGACGCCGTCGAGTACTGGCGCGACGGGGCGATCCGCAAGGTGGTGCGGCGCGGTGACGGCAAGAAGCTCGAGGACGCGCGTGCCCTCGGCAGCGTCGGCGTGAGCTTCGGAGGCACGGAGGAGTTCGCCCCGGCCGAGGCCTACGTCTTCCCGCCCGGTCCGGTCTCTCCGCTGCCGCGTGAGCTGTCGAAGCTGCAGGTGGGGGACACGGAGTTCCCCGCTGATGGGGAGACGTCGATTCCCGCCGCCGAGGCGGTCGTCACCATCGAACTCTCACCGCTGGTCACGCTGACGACGGGCAAGGCGGCGGCGCAGGTCGCCCACGGCGCTCAGCTCGCGTTCGAGCAGATGCCCGCCGAGGTGCGCGATCGTTGGCGCGAATCGGGCTTCAGTCTGCGGGTGGTCACGCCGTCGAAAGCCGAGTGGGCTGTCGCAGAGCGTCCGATCAGCGTCATCGACGCCGGTTTCACCGAGGTCGACGGACCGACGGAGACCGTGCGCGCGCACTGGTGACGGTTCAGCTGCTCTCGGTCAGCTCGTCTTCTTCGCCCTCTTCGAGGGGTCGCGTCTTCGTCCCGTTGCCGAACTCATCGAGGATGATGCGACGCTTGACCATCTCACCGGTCTCCTCGTCGCGCACTTCGATGATGTCGCCGGGATGGGTCTGCGGCTGGTAGTGATCCTCGTTGACTCCGCTCATGGCACTGCCTCCTCTGGTTACTCTGACCGTACCCCCGTGTGACGCGAGTCTCAAGGATCATTCGCCGAGGTGGTCGACCCGTGTGCCGGTTGGTCACCGGTGGTTCAGGGCAGAGGGGAAGGGGTGGGTCCGACGCGGGAGCATCGGACCCACCCCTGACCGTTCGTGAGGTGATCAGTGCCGGCCGCGGAACATCCTGTCCCGCCGCGAGGCGAGGGTGACTGCGGCACCGCCGAGGACGAGCAGAGCTGCGACGGTGATGATCGCCGCCAAGCCGTCAGCACCCGTCCGCGGCAGGTCTCCGCCTCCGGAGGCCGTCGAGCTCGCGCCCGATGAACCACCCGTGCCGGCCGAGGCGTCTGCGCTGCTGGAGGACCCGCCGCCGGCGGAGCTGCTCGTCGAGGATCCTCCGGAACTGGATGTTCCGTCGGCACCTTCGGCTGCGGCCGATCCGCCGGCGTTCGCGGAGGCCGCTGAATCGGCGGTGCTGGTCGACGTTGCCTGTGCCGCATCGGCCGCTGCTCCGCCATCCGAATCGGATGACCCCTTCGGGTCCCCGTCGGAGGCCGCCGCTGCCGAGGCTTCGGAACCCGAGTCCGCGGTGGCTGTCGCCGAGGCGGCGGCTGCAGGATCGGCGTCGGCGGCTGCCGTGGCAGCGGCGTTGGCGTCGTCCTCATTGTCGGCCTCGGCCGCAGCCTGTGAGGCGGCTTCGGATGACGCATTCGGATCCGAGGTGGCGTCGGCCGAGGCCTCGGATGACGCATCCTCGGTGGCTGCCGACTCTGCGGCTGCTTCGGCGTTCTCGTTCGCTGCTGCCGAGGCCGTGGTGGTCGCGTCCTCCTCGGCGGCGGTTTCGGCTGCTGCCTGAGCGGCGGGATTGCCGTCGTCGTCGGCACTCGCCGAGGCCGACGCCGTGGCCGCGGCATTGACGTTGGCGTCCGCGTCGGGGTTAGCCGCTGCGTCCGGATCCGTTGACTGGTCAGCAGATCCTTCGGGGTCGGCTGACGCATCGGGGTCTGTTGCAGCATCCGGATCCGCCGCCGCATCGGGGTCGGTCGACTGGTCGGCGGCGCCGTCCGGGTCGGTCGACGCGTCGGCCGTGGCCGCGGCTTCGACACTGGCCTCGGAGGACGAGTCGGCCGTCGAGGCCGCTTGAGCCGCGGACGAGGCGTCGGCGTTGGCCGCTGCTGACTGATCGGCATTCGTATCGTCGGTGGTGTCAGCAGTGGCGGCGGCCTGAGCGGATTCGTTCGCCGCGGCATTCGGGTCCGCCGACGCATCAGCTGTGGTGTCCGAGGTGGCCTCTTCGGTGGCGGCGGATTCCGCGGCTGCTTCGGCATTGGCGTCGGCTGCTGCCGAGGCCGTGGTGTCAGCGTTCTCGTCGGCTGCTGCCTGTGCGGCGACCTGGGCGGCAGGGTTCCCGTCGTCGTCAGCGTTGGCTGAGGCCGAGGCGGAAGCGGCGGCGTTGACGTTGGCAGCCGCGTCCGGATCAGTGGACGAGTCGGGATCAGCAGCTGCGTCAGGGTCGGTCGATGCGTCAGGGTCCGTTGACTGGTCAGCAGATCCTTCGGGATCGGCTGACGCGTCGGGGTCAGCCGCGGCGTCGGGGTCAGTCGAGGCGTCGGCAGTGGCCGCGGTGTCAGGGTCCGCCGCAGCGTCGGGATCAGTCGATGCGTCGGCAGTGGCCGAGGTGTCGGGGTCCGCAGACGCATCCGGATCGGTAGAGGCGTCCGGGTCCGTCGACGTGTCCGGATCAGCAGCTGCGTCGGGATCCGTTCCCGCGTCGGGGTCGGTTGACTGGTCGGCAGATCCTTCAGGGTCCGCAGACGCATCGGGGTCAGTGGCCGCATCGGGGTCGGTCGACGCGTCGGCGGTGGCAGTGGCTTCGACACTGGCCTCGGAGGACGAGTCGGCCGTTGAGGCTGCTTGAGCCGCGGACGAGGCGTCGGCGTTGGCGGCTGCTGACTGATCGGCGTTCGTGTCGTCGGTGGTGTCAGCGGTGGCGGCGGCCTGGGCGGATTCGTTCGCGGCGGCGTTCGGGTCCGCCGAGGCATCGGCTGTGGTGTCCGATGTGGCCTCTTCGGTGGCGGCGGATTCCGCTGCGGCTTCGGCGTTGGCGTCGGCTGCTGCCGAGGCGGTGGTGGTTGCGTCCTCGTCGGCGGCTGCCTGTGCGGCGACCTGGGCGGCGGGGTTGCCGTCGTCGTCAGCGTTGGCTGAGGCCGAGGCGGAAGCGGCGGCGTTGACGTTGGCGGACGAGTCCGCGCCAACAGCCGCATCGGGATCAGCGGCCGCGTCGGGGTCGGCAGCCGCCTCTGGGTCCGCCGCGGCGTCGGGATCGGTCGACTGGTCGGCAGTGCCGTCTGGATCGGTGGAGGCATCCGGGTCTGTCGACGAGTCCGGATCAGCAGTCGCGTCGGGGTCCGCTGCGGCGTCAGGGTCGGCAGCCGCGTCGGGGTCGGTTGCCGCATCCGGGTCCGCCGCAGCGTCCGGGTCGGTCGATGCGTCGGCTGCAGCCGCGGTGTCGGGGTCCGCAGATGCATCCGGATCAGTCGACGCATCGGCGGTGGCCGCGGCTTCGGCGGAGGCCTCGGAGGACGAGTCGGCCGTCGACGCCGCTTGGGCCGCGGCCGCCGGATCGGCGTCGGCCGCTGTGGATGCTCCGGCGTTCGTGTCGTCGGTGCTGTCGGCCTGTGCAGCCGCCTGCGAGGCTGCCGTCGAGGACGCGCTGGTGTCCGTCGTCGAATCCGTCGATGCCTGGGACGAGGCATCCTCGGTCGCCGCGGATTCCGCGGCTGCCACGGCATCCGGATCCGCTGCTGCCGAGGCCGTCGTGGTCGCGTCGTCGTTGGCTGCCGCCTCCGATGCGGCCTCGGCGGCCGGGTTGCCGTCGTCGTCAGCGGTCGCCGAGGCTGATGCCGAGGCGGCTGCATTCGTGTTCGCGTCGGGGTCGGCCTCATCCTGCGCACTCGTCCTCACCGACGACGAGGCGAGGTTGACGTCGACGGCATCGACGCCGGGCAGAACCTCAAGGCTCACGGCGCTGACGGTGAACATGTCCGTCGGTGCGGCGGCCGCGGCGAATGCCCGAGTCGCGTCCTCCCGCTGCGGCACGGGAGTTTCGACCTGCTCGTTGATCGTGACACCGACGACCTGGTTGAGCGCCTCGAAGACGGGGTCGAGAGTCGTGAGCAGCGGGTCGATGATCCCCTGCACCGAGCTCGACACCTCGTCGGCGGTCGCGGTGATGATGTTCCCGATGATCGGCTTGGTGATCCCGAGGACAGCATCGATGACCGGCGTCGTGATGACGTTGAGGATCGCTCCGGCGTCGATCGTCGTGCCGAGCACGGAGATCCGCAGATCGGTGGTGACAGTCGGACGGCTGGTATCCGTGCCCGCCAACTGACCGAGTGTCGCATCGACGGTCACCCCGCCGGTGATCGTCTGCCCGAGCAGAGAGATGCTGGCCGGCAGTTCGATGATGAGATGGACGTTGTCGAGAGCCTCGGTGAGGGTGTCGTTGACGCGTCCGGAGAGTGCGCCGAGCGCATCGGCCACGGCATCGGTGATCGTTGACATCGTCGCCGAGGTGAGCACCTCGGTGTTCGGTGCCAGGTCATTGAGGTCCTCGCCGTTGCCGCCTTCGACGATCTTCGCGAGATCGACCTCGATATCCCCGCTGCCGATGTCGATCGAGACGATGCCCGACCTGTCCTCGAGCTTCTCTCGGATGACGTTCTCGACGACGCTGTTGAGGGCGTCGCGGGTCTCTGCACTGACCTTCGTGTCCGCTCCGCCGACACTGACCCGGCCGAGCAGCACATTCGCATCGATTCCGATCGACGCGAGTTCGGATACGAGTCCTTCGTCGCCGACGGCGTCGTCGAGTGCCTGTCCGGTCGTGTCGACCGCGACCTCGAGGTCGTCGGAGAGCCGGCTGACGGCAGGACTCGAGATCGTGAGCTTCCCGTCGGCGACGACATAGTCCGAGGTCACCGATTCCGCGTCCGCCTCGGCCCGCGAGGCCAGCGCCCCGAGCTCGAGGCTGAGCTCGTCGACGACCTCGTCGGTGATGTCGCTGATGCCGAGCTGCTTGAGCAGCGGGGTGAGGCTGACCGTGGCGTTGCCGTAGGCCCCGGGATTGTCGGGATCGACGTTGATCGCTCCGTCCTGTCCGACCGCGCCGGCACTCGCGACGGCGCTGTCGGAGGAGGGTGCGTGACCGAAGGCGTTGAGCGCCCCGACCTCGCCGAGGTGGAGGAGACCGTTTCCGTCCTCACCGCTGATGAGGGGGAGTGAGACGTTGGGCAGCTGAATGCTCAGGGCCTGGAGAGCCGCGACGTCGAGCGGAGTGTGGTCGGCCTCGGGACTCGACGGATAGGTGCTGCGGGCGGAGGAGACGTCGAGGAGATCCGCAGTGATGAGGTCCGTGTCGATGACCTGCCCGTGTGCCTCGGCGAGTTCGTCGGGATCGATCGGCACTGCCGTGCCCGGGGAGGTGATGAGCACGGTCAGCCCGACGGCTGTCGCCGCGGCGACGACGCCGATCGCGGCACGGTATCGGGAACGCACCCGGTTGCGGAATGTCTTCATAGCCCCCACTTCGGCAGTGATCATCTCTGATGCTGAACAGGCCCTGAGTGCTCGACGGCAATCGGCTGGCAGTTCATCACCGAGATTACGGAAACACTAAACAGTCATCATCACGTCATAAATAAAGTTATGACTCCGTTATAAATACTCATCGGTAGATAGTGCAGGCGGTCTACGCCTGTGATCCGATGATTGATCGAGCGCTCGTGACAGAATGATTTACTCCGTAAAGAAGCCGACTTGCGCTGGAGGCGAGGCTGGTCGGTCCACTGTTTGCGCTGGTCAAGTGATCTATTCTGAGCAGGATCAGATGCTGGCTCGATGGCGAAGGTATACGAATTGCCGATTTCGCATATTCTCGTGAATGACCCGATGGCATCGGACTCACATAGAACTTCAGGTGTTATTCAATGAGATGCCGGGAATATGTCAGTCGTCGTGCCTTCGCGTTACCGGAAACGGTGAACTAGAGTCCGCACCAGGCCACTGGACGAGACGGCCTCTCACACGACAGGACCATCGGTCCCCACCGCGAAGGAGCGAAAGATGAGTGAGGTCAGGCGTGTCGCCGTCATCGGGGCCGGCATCATCGGAGCGGCGGTCGCCCGCGAACTCCTCCTGCGAGATGAGTCCGCCGACGTCACCCTCTATGAGAAGGAGGACGGGCCGGCAATGCACCAGACCGGACACAACTCCGGTGTCGTCCATGCCGGTCTCTACTACGAGCCGGGAAGCCTCAAGGCGCGTCTGTGCCGCCGCGGGGTCGAGCTCATCCGTGATTTCGCCGCCGAGCACGGGGTCGCCGTCGACGAGTGCGGAAAGGTCGTCGTCGCCACCGACGACATCGAGGTCGGTCGGCTGCGCGCCATCCACGAGCGGGCTCTCGCCAACGGGGTCCCCGATGTCGCGATGCTCGATCGTGATGGTCTCGCCGAGGTCGAACCGCAGGCCGTCGGGGTGGCCGCGCTCCATTCCCCACACACGGCGATCATCGACTACCCGGGCCTGACCGATGCACTCGTCGTCGACTTCCGCCGTCGCGGCGGTCGCGTGCGCTTCTCGACCCCGGTGTCCCGCGTCGAGCGCCGAGGCGGACGGGCCGGAGAGCGCGCGATCGTCCACTCGGACAAGGATGCGCTCGAATTCGACGCCGTCATCGCCTGCGCCGGACTCCAGTCCGATCGCCTCGCCGCCCGTTCGGGAGAGAGCGCGCGGCCGTCTGTGGTGCCGTTCTTCGGGCAGTACTTCATCCTCGATCCCGCGTTCGACTCGGTCGTCAACGGACTCATCTACCCCGTGCCCGACCCGAAGTACCCCTTCCTCGGCGTTCACGTCACGCGGCGCATCGACGGTGGGGTGATGATCGGCCCCAACGCGTTCCTCTCGTTCTCCCGGGAGGGATACTCAGGACTCGGGCTCAGCGTGCGCGATGCGCTCTCGATCGCCGCCGATGCCGGATTCTGGAGATTCGCCGCGGGGAATCTGCCCACCGCGGTCCGGGAGATCGGCGGGGTGCTCTCGACTGAGCGCTTCGTCGCCGAGGCGGCCCGTTACGTGCCGCAGCTGGCCGGGGCGACCGGGCATCGCGCCACCCGCGGCATCCGCGCCCAGGCGATGAACCGAGACGGCTCGCTCGTCGACGATTTCGTCATCGATCGCGCCGGACCGGTGATGTTCGTCCGCAACGCTCCCTCGCCCGGTGCCACCTCAGCGCTGGCCATCGCCGAGCACCTCGTCGACCGAGCCGTCGCCGACTCCTGAGCGATACGCATCCTCCCTGGTCAGGTACGCACTTCGTGTCCCGGCGGTGCCCTCGACTAAGCTTGATCCGGCATCGCCGCGAGATCGAGACCGCGGTGAGGGACGAATGAGGGAGTTTCATGGCTGTACTGGTCACCGGAGGAGCAGGCTACATCGGTTCGCACGTGGTGCGTCTGCTCACCGAACGCGGTGACGACGTCCTCGTCGTCGATGACTTCTCGACGGGGATCGCCGATCGCGTCGCCGGACTGCCCGTCCTCGACCTCGACCTCGCCGCTCCCGATGCCGAGGACCGCCTCGTCGCGGCCATCGAGGAGCACGGGATCGACTCGATCATCCACTTCGCGGCGAAGAAGCAGGTCGGCGAATCCGTCGAGCAGCCCGTCCACTACTACCGCCAGAACATCGGCGGCCTGACGAACATCCTCGCCGCCGTCGAGCGCACCGGCATCGCCTCCCTCGTCTTCTCCTCCTCGGCCGCCACCTACGGCATGCCCGACGTCGATCTCGTCGCTGAGGACCTCGAATGCCGACCGATCAACCCCTACGGGGAGACGAAGCTCATCGGCGAATGGATGATCGACAACGCGATCACCGCGGCGCGGATGCGCCGGGTCCCGTTCAACGCCGTCAAGCTGCGCTACTTCAACGTCGCCGGCGCCGGCTGGCCCGAACTCGCCGACACTGCGGTGATGAACCTCATCCCGATCGTCCTCGGCCGGGTCGCCGCCGGCAAGGCCCCGATCGTCTTCGGCGACGACTACGACACCCCCGACGGCACGTGCATCCGCGACTACGTCCACGTCAAGGACCTCGCCGAGGCCCACATCGCCGCTCTCGACTACATGAAGTCCGGGGACACCTCGGAGACCGTGTTCAACGTCGGAACCGGCACCGGAGCCTCGGTCAAAGAGGTCATCGACACCATCGCCGAGGTGACCGGCCGTGACATCGTCCCGGAGATGGGCGAACGGCGGGCAGGGGATCCTCCCGCCCTCGTCGCCGACGTCTCCCGGATCTCGGCCCAGCTGAGCTGGAAGGCCGAATACGGGCTCGACGAGATCGTCCGCAGCGCCGTCGCCGCCGCAGGAATGCTGCCCGCGGCCAAGTAACCCGCACCTGATCCCAGCGCCGGGCCGCCGGCGCTGGTTCTTCGTGCCGTCGTGACCTGATCAAGGAGACCCCGTCGTGGATCCCACCCCCTTCAGCCCCTACGCCCTGCTCATCGATTCGGGCCTCATCGGCGCGCTGCTCGTCGTCGGCACCATCCTGCGCGCCCGGATCCGCGTCCTGCAGACGATGATGGTCCCCGCCGGAGTCATCGCTGGCTTCCTCGGACTGCTCATGGGCCCCAACGGCCTGGGCTGGCTGCCGTTCTCCGACCAGCTGGGCACGTACTCCTCGCTGCTCATCGTCGTCGTCTTCGCGTGCCTGTCGCTGACGAGCGACTTCAACATCTTCAAGATCGGCCGTTCCGTCGCCGGATTCGCCAGCTACGGCGTCCTCATCTATGCGACCCAGACGGCGCTCGGCATGGGACTCGTCCTCGTCCTCCTCGGCCCCCTCCTCGGCGCTCCCGACTCCGTCGGGCTCCTCCTCTTCGCCGGGTGGGCCGGCGGCTTCGGCTCGGCTGCCGCGATCGGCACGGTCTTCACCGAGGCCGGTGACCCGGCGGTGCAGTCGCTGGCCTTCACCGCCGCGACCGTCGGCATGCTCACCGGCATCGTCGGCGGCATCATCCAGGCGAAGATCGGTGCGGCGAAGGGCCACGCCAAGGAGTTCGTGGGACTGAGCGAGGTCCCCGCCGAACTGCGCACCGGCGTGCTCGACCACGAGCAGGAGAAGCCGCCCATCGGCACGCACATGTTCTCCGGCAGCGCGATCGAATCCCTGACCTTCCAGGCCGGAATCGTCGCCACCGTCTCCGCGGCCGCGTACGGAGTCAACCTCATCCTCGGCGAGCTCATGCCGTCGGTGACGTTCCCGCTCTTCTCGATCGCGTTCATCGTCGGCCTCATCCTCCGCAGCATCCTCGCGGGCACGAAGACGACGAAGTTCATCGACAAGGAGACGCAGAACTCGATCTCCGGTCTCGCCACCGACGTCCTCATCGTCTGCGGCATCGCCTCGGTCGTCCCGTCCTTCGTCGCCGACCAGTGGCTGTCGCTGCTCATCCTCTTCATCGTCGGACTCGCCCTCTGCCTCTTCCTCGGCCTCTGGGTCGCCCCGCGGGTGATGAGCGACGGCTGGTTCGAACGCCAGCTCTTCACGTGGGGCTGGGCGACCGGTGCCGTGGCCACGGGCATCGCCCTGCTGCGCATCGTCGATCCGAAGCTCAACTCCCGCACGCTCGAGGACTTCTCGCTCGCGTACCTGCCGGTCATCCCCGTCGAGGTCGCCGCCGTGACCTTCGCGCCGCTGCTCGTCCTCGGCGGGGCCGCGTGGGCGGTCGTCGGGATCTGGGGTGCGATCGCCGTCGGCGCGCTCGCGGTGGCGCTCTACATCATGGCCGCCAACCGCCGGGAGCTCGTGCCCGTCGGCTAGCCGTATCCGCGCTCACCGCCGCGAGGCACTGTCGCAAGGCCACATTCCGACAGTGCCTCGCGGCGTCTGCCCGCGTTGGCATAGGCTCGGACACAGGACGATGCCGTCCCAGGGGAGGAGCACCAATGACCGAGCACATCGTCATCGGCGCCGGGCTCGCCGGGGCCGCCGCCGCGTGGGCGCTGACCGCACGCGGAGAGAACGTCACCGTCCTCGAACAGCACCGCCCGGCCAACGCGCGCGGAAGCTCGCACGGCTCAGCCCGGATCTTCCGCTATGCCTACCCCGAACGCCTCTACGCCGAGCTCGTCGTCCGCGCCCGCGACCTGTGGACAGCTGTCGAAGAGGCTGCCGACACCGAACTCATCACACCCACCGGTGCCCTCGATTTCGGGGAGGCCAGACACACGGGGCAGCTGACCGGCGTCTTCGACGCTCTCGGGATCGACCACGAAGTGCTCAGCGCCGAGGCCGCCCATGCCCGGTGGCCGCAGTTCGCCTTCGACACGGAGGTGCTCTGGCATCCCGACGCTGGGGTCATCGACGCCGAGCGGTCGGTGCGGACGCTGCTCGACCTCGCCCTCGCCACCGGCCGTGCCCGAGTCTTCGAGGACTGGACCGTGGCCGCGGTGGACCGGCGGTCGACGGGGAGCCTGCGGGTCACCTCGGCGGCCGGGGACATGGTTGACGCTGCATCCGTCATCGTCGCGGCAGGCGGCTGGCTGCCGGCGCTGCTGGGGGATCTCGGCCTGCCGACCGGATTCCTCTCCTCCCTGCCGACGTTCGAAGTTCGCCAGGAGCAGGCGTTCCACCTGCCCTACCGCGACACCATCGGCGGTGGGCGCCCGGCACGGGACTGGCCGACGTTCATCCACAATTGTGCGGAGATCTTCACCTACGGGCTGCCCGGCGGACGCGACGCCGGATTCGCCGGGCAGAAGCTCGCACAGTTCAACGGCGGGCGCGTCATCGGCTCCGCCCTCGACCAGGACGGCCAGATCACCGAGGCGATGCGGCAGCGGATGATCGCCTACGCACGGGCGCATCTGCCGGGACTCGTGCCGGAACTCTTTGCGGAGACGACCTGTCTGTTCACGAACACGCCGAGCGAGGACTTCCTCATCGATTCCGTCGGCGGGGTCACCATCGTCTCCGCGTGCTCGGGACACGGGGCGAAGTTCGCTCCGCTGCTCGGCGAGTTCGCCGCAGCGCTGGCGACCGGCGGCGGGGTCCGCGACCGGATCGGCGGGGGCGTGCCCGAGGAGTTCCGTGCCGCCCACCACGCGCACCTGTCCCGACGGTGATCACACCTGGGCCGAGAGCCACGTGACCACATCGGCGGCGAAATCCTCCGGCGCCTCGAGGACAGCGAGATGCCCGACGCCCGGGAACCGTGTGACCTCGGGACGTCCGGGCAGTGCCGCGGCGAGTGCGTCGGCGTGGGCGACGGGGATCCACGGATCGGACTCACCCCACGCGATCCGCACGGGGCACCGCACCTTCGCGAGACGAGCGGCGATCGGGTCCGTGTGCTCCGGTCGCAGTGCCGCGATCTGCCGGTAGTACGCCGCCTGACCGGCCGGGGTCGTCCACGGCCGCGCAAGCTCGGTGATCCACTCCCGTGACAGCTCGGGGCCACCCGCCCCGGCGATGTACTCGGTGACGAGGGCCCGATGCAGCGCCGGCGGGAGCGCGGCGAAGACACCTTCGTTCTCCGCGACGAGACGGAAGAACGGAGACCCCCACGGCGGCAGGGTGACGATGTCGCTGAGATGCAGCGAGCCGAAGACGCTGCCCTCGAACAGGTGTGCGCCGAGAGCTGTGGCGCCGCCGATGTCATGGGCGATGACATGGGGCGCGGCAAGGCCCCAGTGGCGCAGCAGACGCGCGAACCGCGTGCGCTGAGCGACGAGATCGACCGGCGAGGCGGCATTCGCCTCGAGCGAACCGCCGTACCCGGGCATGTCCCACAGGTGCACGCGCCACCGGCTGCTCAGCCGGCGGGCCAGCGGCAGCCACATCCTCGACGACCAGGGCGTGCCGTGGCAGATGACGACACCGCCGAGGCTGTCGCCGCCGGTCGCATCGAGCACGTACGTCCCGATCCGTGCTGTCGACGAGGCGTCGGGACCGCAGGGAATCGGGACGGCGACGCAGTCGGGTGCCGGGACCTCTGTGGGTGGGATGCACATGCGTCGACGGTAGAACTTCAGGTCGACCTGAAGTCAAGGTGCGATGATGGGGCGATGAGGATCGGAGAGGCCGCAGCGGATCTCGGCATCGCCGCGCATGTGCTGCGGCATTGGGAGGAGTGCGGCGTCGTCGTGCCCGACCGCACTCCCGCCGGACATCGCAGCTACGACGATGAACACCTTGGTCGGTGCCGGATCGTCATCGCCTGCCAAGGGGTGGGGATGAGTCTCGCGGAGATCCGGCAGGTCCTCCACCGGAGCGCGGCGGGGAGGGCGGCGGTGATCGCTGAGCGGATCGCTGCCATCCGTCGCCAGACGGTCGCCCTCGAGGCGGCCGAGCGCTTCCTCGTCCACGTCGCCGACTGTCGTCACGACCTCATGGCCCGGTGCCCCGACTGCGCCGAGTACGCGGCGACACCGACGCGCCGGGGCACCACCTCGGCGCGGTGAGGGCTCGGTCGAAATTCATCGGGTGTCACTGGTCACAAAACGCGCCATGGCAGGCAAGATGGCCCTATGAGCATTGATCTTGACATTGCACTCGCCGCCGAGCTCGATCCCATCGTCGATGTCGCCGCTGACCTCGGGCTCGACCCCAAGGACATCATTCCGTTCGGATGGACGAAGGCGAAAGTGCCCATCGACGTCCTCGACGCAGCCGCTGAGTCGGCGACCGACGGCGCGCTCATCCTCGTCACCGCGATGAGCCCGACCCCGGCCGGGGAGGGCAAGACGACGACGAGCATCGGGCTCACCGACGGGCTCAACGAGCTCGCGAAGACGAACCCGGAGATCGGGAAGGCTGTGCTGGCGCTGCGGGAGCCGAGCATGGGCCCGGTGTTCGGCATGAAGGGCGGGGCCGCCGGCGGTGGGTACGCGCAGGTCGTGCCGATGGAGGACATCAACCTCCACTTCACCGGTGACTTCGCGGCGATCGCGGCGGCGAACAACCTCGCTGCGACGATGCTCGACAACCACATCCACCACGGCAACGACCTCGACATCGATCCGCGCCGCATCCACATCCGGCGGGTCGTCGACCTCAACGATCGGGCTCTGCGCAACGTCACGATCGGCCTCGGCGGCCTCAATGGGGGAGTGCCGCGGGAGGACCACTTCGACATCGTCGTCGCCTCAGAGGTCATGGCGGTGTTCTGCCTGGCCACCTCGGTGGCAGACCTCAAGGAACGGCTGGGGCGCATCGTCGTCGCCCACACCCGCGACCGTCAGCCGGTCACCGTCGCCGACCTCGGTGCCGCGGGGGCGATGACCGCACTGCTGCGCAATGCGCTCTCCCCGAACCTCGTCCAGAGCCTCGAGCACTCGCCCGCGTTCATCCACGGCGGACCGTTCGCGAACATCGCCCACGGGTGCAACAGCCTGCTCGCGACGAAGGCGGCGATGACGCTCGGCGACTGGGTCGTCACCGAGGCCGGGTTCGGCGCCGACCTCGGCGCCGAGAAGTTCCTCGACATCAAATGCCGGGCCGCCGGCATCTGGCCCTCCGCCGTCGTCGTCGTCGCCACCCTCCGGGCGCTGAAGTACCACGGCGGCATCGACGTGGGCGACGTCGAGACCCCGAACACCGAGGCGGTTCTGGCGGGGATGAGCAACCTCGAACTCCACTGCTCGAACCTCCGCGACATCTTCGGCCTCACCCCGGTCGTGTGCTTCAACCGGTTCCCCTCGGACACCGACGAGGAGATGGCCGCCGCGATCGACCACCTCGACTCGCTCGGCATCGCGGCAGTGGAATCGACGCACTGGGCCGACGGCGGCAAGGGTGCCGTGCCGTTGGCCGAGGCGGTCGTCGCCGCCGTCGAGAACGCCGGGGACGGAGACGCGGCGGCCCGCGCGCAGTACAGCTACGAGCTCGACCAGCCGCTCGAGGACAAGATCCGCACGATCGCCCAGCGCATCTACGGCGCCGCCGACGTCGAGATACCCGCGAAGGTCAAGCGGAAGCTGGCACAGTTCACCGACGAAGGCTACGGCGATGCCCCGATCTGCGTGGCGAAGACCCAGTACTCGCTGAGCACGGACCCGAGCCTGCGCGGTGCCCCGCAGGGCCACATCATCGAGGTCAGAGACGTGCGCCTGTCCGCCGGCGCCGGGTTCGTCGTCGTCATCGCCGGCGACATCATGACGATGCCCGGACTGCCGAAGGAGCCGTCGGCGCTGAAGATCGACGTCACCGAGGACGGGAACATCACCGGCCTGTTCTGAGGCGCGGTGTCTTCCGAGACACACGGCGCGTCCGGGAATCTGCGCCACCTTGAGGGTGGAATCCGAGCCGATTCCGCCCTCACGATGGCGCACATTCGCCGTGGAGTCGGCGCACTCGCTGGTGCCCGGTCTCATCGCCGTGTCAGGTCGGCAGTCGGCGGCCGCCGGCAGACCGGGACGGCGGCTGTCTACCTCTGGCGCTTGGGCTTTCGCGGCTTCTGGAGCCACGGGCGCAGCAGGCGCGTGCTCACCGGCAGGAAGATGTACGTCATCAGCGGGGTGAGGAGGCAGATGTTGAGCAGCACGGAGAGCACCGGAGGCCACGCCGACAGGTGGGGCAGCAGCAGATAGGTCGAGAGCAGGCTGAGGGGGAAGAACGGCAGGAAGATGCTCACCGCCTGCTTCCAGCGCGGTGGGACGACCGTTTCGGGAATGGTCAGCGCCGTCTCACCCTGGGGTTCGAACCAGCCTTCGATGCCCGTGCGGTGTTCGACCTTCGTATCCTCGATGAGTTCGGCACCGCTGTCGATCCACCACTTGCGGTCATCGGACTCGTCCCAGGCGCGCAGCGACTTCGCATCGGCGAACCGATAGAGGACGTGCCATTCGTTCGAGTCCGGCGCGGTCCGCACCCACCCGGATCCGAGATAGCCGGGACGTTCGCGGGCGAGCTCCTGACCGGCCTGCACCCATGCGTTGAAACGGCGGTGGTGTGCGGGCTGGACGGTGCGGGTGATCGCGACGGTGATGGCAGACGGCTGAGGCATGATTGCGATTATAGGGATCACCGGGGCGACCGCGATCGCACGGGGTGGCCTCAGGCGACCGTTCGGGTTGGGGCTAAAACGACAATTGAATCCTTTCGATGCATTGCGAGTTTCGATTGCGTTCAATAGTCAAAGTTGAACAATTAGACGAACCGGGGAGAGGCGAGCAGTGGCGAGAGTTATAGTTCAGAATGCTTCTTGCACCGAGCTAAGAAATTCGAGTATGGGTTCCATTGGAGATGCATTCACGTACCATACGTGAGTGATTCTGTGGATGCTGGCCAAGGGTTATGTGTAAGTATTCTCTCAGTTTATCAGATTAAGTGTCCGCTGCTTTACTTTGCGTTCTTTCCCTTCGGTCCATGACATGACCGCCTCTGCTTGGTTCGAGGCACCAAGCGTCAGTTCATATGGGATTCGAATCAGATCGTCACGATGCAGTGTGCGTGGCTCGTCCGGTTCTGCCATGAAAAATACTCCGTCTCCTGCGTCGACTTCTATAGTGAAGTCTTCGGCGTCGCTACCCCCCTGGTTGGTGATCTCGATCCATCTTCTCGTGTGGTTTCTCGGATTTCCTTTTGAGTTGTATTTGACCTCGTTCTCTCTTTGGATTTGAATTACAGGATCTGCCTCTGCTTCTTTAGGACCATTAACTGCTCCGGCCCACAGGGTTACGTCCCTCTCAATGGCATTTCGCACCGCATCTGCGAGTTCGGAGTCGTCGGCATACTCCGCGTATAATCCCTTGAAGCTATTCTTGTAATCATTGATCTTTGAGGCGTCGGATAATTGATCACGTGGCACGTCTGCTGAGGAAAAGTAAACATGTACTGGAATCTTCGCTTCGATCGCTCTTTGTATTTCTTCGACCGTTCCTGAGATGGCAGAGTCAGTTGCTGATCCAAGTTTATTTCCAAATATTGCGATGACGATGTCAGCAGAATCAAGGAGTTGGCCGTTGATGACCGATTGGGCACTGTCGGCTGCCGCGGGCACTGCATGGGCTTCATACCTGACTGGGACTAGATTCACTGCAGCAGATTGTCCTCTGGAGCCGTTCCAGCGAGTCAGCATTCTTTCGATGGCATCGCGTTGTGTTGCGGTGTCGGATGGTGAGGCGATCATTACTCGGACTGCGGTGGCAAGGTAAGTCATCGTTGCTCGTGCTCCTTAAACAAATTCAATTTCGATGAAGTGGCTGTAGTTAAATAAGATCCTAGCTTAAGCATGCGTGACCAGCGATCGAGTTGCATCGGGTTCCCTGCGGCGCAGCGCCTTCTGGTTACACGGAGGTTGTTGCGAAGTTCGAGATTCCTCGCTGCAGTGGTCTTGCTTGGTCATCAGGTCTGCGGGGCGCCCGTCACCCGGGCGAGCACCGCGTCGAGGGCGGCCGAGAGGTGCTGCCGGTTGTCCTCGTCCATCCACTCGCTGCGCACCTGCGCGTTGATTCCGCCGGGGGTCTCGTGGGCGGCGACGAGATCGGCGATGGGAGTGTCGGTGTCGGCGAGCGTCGTGCCGAGGCCGACGAACTGACCGCGGACGACCGCCTCGGCGTCGGTCCTGGCCCACCCCTGGGCGATGAGCCATTCGGTGATCGTTAAGAGGTAGGCGAAGTGCGCGGACATCGTCGCCGTCGTCGCCGACAGCGTGCTGAACATCGCTTCGGTCTCCGCGACGACCGTGCCGCCGAGGCGATCGAAGAGCGCTTCGACGGGCGCGTTCCCCGGGTGGACGGCTGTGAGTCCGCGGCGTTCGCGGACCGCCGGCAGCGGGATGACGCGCACGACGTCCGGGCGGTGGGGGAGCAGAGTCTCGAGGGCGGCGACCGAGACGCCGGCGACCGCGCTGACGAGGGTCGTCTCCTCGGGAACGTCGAGCTCGGTGAGGACCTCCTCGACCTGTTGGGGAAGGACGGCGAGGAGGACGCGGTCGCTGCGGTCGATGACCTCCTGGTTGGACGCGGCGACCTCGACGTGAGGATAGGTCTCGGCGAGGCGCGCCGAGTGCGCCGCTCCGCGCGGGGAGAGGACGATGGCGGGAGCGTCCGCCGGGGGGCTCTCCTCTGCTGCCTGTGTGCAGAGTCCGTCGACGATCGCCGCGGCGATCTCCCCGACTCCGATGATGCCGAGCCTGGTGCCCATCCTCAGTCCTCCTGCGGTCAGCGGTGACTTACTCTGCATTGTGTCATCCGGGCCCCGCCGGCGGGGCGGAGTCGCCGTAGCGCGTGACGAGTTCGGTGCCGATGCGGGCGAGCTCGACGCGCACCGCGGGTGGGTCGAGGACCTCGATCGTCGACCCCCACCCCGCGAGCTGTTCGGCCAGTGCTGCCGTGAGGTTGGCCCCCACCTCGGCGATGGCGGTGTCCTCATCCGTGGAGATCACGGTGATCTGCCGTCCGAACTGCTGCGTGAGGATCGGCAGCACCCAGCGGGGACATCGCACTCGCGCTGTCACTGCCGACCGCAGGGCTTCGACCTCGTCGACGTGAGCCGTCCAGAAGTCGGTGAGGTCGATCTGTCGGTGGAGGTCCTCGGTCGGACCGGGCCGTGACAGTGCGTCGGGCTCGATGGTGACCTCGGCGTCGGTGAGGGCATCGATCCGGTCGACGGCGAAGGTGCGCACGGTGGCCTCCCACCCTGATCCGTGTGCGGGCACCTCGGCGGTGACCTCGTGGGCGACGAGGTACCAGACTCCGGCCTTGGCGACGAGTCCGACGGGACAGATGGTGACCGTGCGTCCGCGGCCGTCCCTGGTGCGATAGCGCATGCGCCGGTGGGTGCGCGACAGCAGTGCAGAGCGGAGCTCGCCGAGGTGTCCGCTCATGTCCACGGAATCCTCACCGCCGCTCGCACGTCCCCACGGCGAGTGGTCGTAGTGGACGGTCGTGGCGAGGATCTCGGCCTCTGCCCGCTGGCTCTCGGGGAGGGCGCGGAGGAGCTTGCGGGTGGCGACGCGCGTCTGCGGGGAAGCGAGACCTGCGGTGCCGAGCATCCAGAACAGGGCATGCGCCTCAGGGGAGCGCAGGCCCGTGAGGTCGGTGCGGGCGCCACCGAGCAGCTGCCACCCGCCGCCGCGTCCGGGCTGGACGTACACCGGAACACCGGCCGCCAGGAGCGCCTCGAGGTCTCGTCGCGCGGTGGCCACGGAGATCTCGAGCTCGGCCGCCACCTCGGCGGCGGTGACCTTCCCCCGCCGCTGGAGGAGGAGAAGCAGGGCGAGAAGCCGATCTGCACGCATAGGACAAGTATGCGCATAAAAGTGATCATAGGGTGAGCACTTTGCCTGGAAGAGTTGCTCTCAGCGGCAGCCAGCGGGGGTGCCGCCGAACCGCACAAGGAGCCGACATGAGCACTCTCAGAGGACTGACGACCATGGTGCTGACCGCCGACGATGTCGAGGAGGCCGCCACCTGGTACTCCAGGGTCCTCGGCATCGCGCCGTACTTCCGGCAGCCGCCCGACGGCGACCCCGCCTACGTCGAGTTCCGCATCGGTCCCGACGAGGACGAGCTCGGGATCATGAGCAGGAGCTTTGCTCCCGACGGCACGTCGGCAGGCAGCAGCTCGGTGACGTACTGGTTCGTCGACGACGTCGCGGAGGCGCTCGCTGATCTCGTCGCTCGCGGGGCGACGGGCCATGCGCCGGTGACCCCGCGGGGTGAGGAGTTCGTCACCGCCTCGGTGACCGACCCCTTCGGCAACGTGCTCGGACTCATGCACAGTCCCCACTGGCTCGCCCGGCACTGAGGAACCCTGCTCGACTCACCTCCCGTCAGCGGGAACCAGGCGCAGCGGTCAGGAGTGAGGCTCGCGCGACGTCATCTGCTCGCCGGCGAAGGTGAGCAGCCCGGACACGCCTCCGCGAGCCAAGGCGGCCCGCTGCCGGTGCGCACCGGTGCCGGAGTGCAGCAGGCGGCGAACACCGGTGCGCACGCGTTCGTCATCGCCGTGGGCCGCCAGGGTCGGCTGTGCCCGATCGACCGCGGCCCACACGGCGGCGGACGCTGGCACGGACCTCTGCACATCGGCATCCATGAGGGTCGCTGCGGTGCCGAACCGCGCAGCCTGCCAGTGGGCAAGGTCGATGAGGGCGGTCGGGATCGGATCGGTCACCGGGTCCTCGATCTCGACTTCGACGAGGGAGCGGATGAGGAGCGCGAGGGTGAGTGCGTCGTCGGCGCTCAGCTGCACATCGCAGGCTCGGATCTCCACGGTGCCGTGCCGTGGTGACAGGCGCGCCAGCCAGCCCACCATGGACACATCGCTGATCACGTCGGTGCGCTGGAGCGCTGCGATGTGGGAGTCGTAGTCGGCGGCGTCGGCGAAGTGGGGAGGAGCGCCGTTGACCACCCAGCGGCGGTACTGGATCGATCTCCAGCTGGCGAAACCGCTGTCGGTGCCTCGCCACACCGGAGAGTTCGCGCCCAGGGCAGTGAGCACCGGCAGCCACCGACGGATCCCATTGAGCGCGCGCACGCCGGTCTCCTGGTCGGGAACACCGACATGGACGTGCATGCCGTTGATGAGCTGTTCTGCGGCGATCGCCGGGGCCAGCGCCGTCATCTCCCGATAGCGCTCACCGTCGCTGGTCGCCGCAGGGACATCCGCGAGTTGAGGTGCAGTGCCGAGCGCCGCGGTGCTCAGCCCCAGCCCGTCGGCTGTCGCCGCGAGCGACTCGCGGAAGCCGATGAGAGCGTCGAACCCCTCCGCGGCGGTCCGCAGCACGGCGGATGCGTACTCGACCTGGCAGGCGAGCCACTCGGTGGTGATCTGCCCGCCGGACGGCGGGATCGCCGACAGCGCCCTCAGCTGCTCGCTCGAAGGCGCAGCGGGCAGCAGAGTGGCGCGGTCGAAAAGGAGGTACTCCTCCTCGATTCCGAAAGCGGACAACTGGCCTCCTCGGTGCCCTCATGCGCGTGTGCTGCCCGCGTCGTCTCCCGCCAGTAGGTCATCCGGCGGTGCCGTCTGTCAAGCTCCCGCACCCGCCCGGCAGCGGCGGGTGCGGGTCACCGGACCGAGATCGATCAGAAGCTCGGGAGGACCGATCCGTCCGCCCACTTCTCCTCGATGAACTGCTTGACCTCGGGGGAGTGGAGCAGGTCGTTGAGCTTGGTGATGTTCTCGTCGTCCTTGTTCTCCGTGCGGACGGCGAGGAAGTTGCCGTAGGGGTTGTTCTCCGCCGATTCGAGGAGGATCCCGTCCTCGGCGGGGCTGAGACCGGCCTCGAGGGCGTTGTTGCCATTGATGACCGAGGCGTCGACGTCCTGGAGGGTCCGTGCCAGCTGCGCGGCATCGGCCTCGACGAACTCGATGTTCTTCGGGTTGTCACGCACATCGGAGAGCTTCGCGCTGACCGCGTCGACCCCGTCGTTCAGGGTGATGAGCTTGGCCTCTTCGAGCATCTTCAGGGCGCGACCCTGGTTCGCGGGATCGTTGTTGATGCCGATCTTCGCGCCGTCGGGCAGATCGTTGACGTCCTCGACCGTGTTCGAGAACAGGGCGAAGGGCTCGAGGTTGATCGGTTCGAAGCCGGTGATCTCATACCCCTGGCCCGCGATCTCGGAGTCGAGGTACGGCTTGTGCTGGAAGTAGTTCGCGTCGATGTCGCCGTCGGCGAGCGCCTTGTTCGGCAGCGTGTAGTCGGTGTACTCCTTGACCTCGATGTCGAGGCCCGCGTCGGCGGCGAGGTTCTCGTCGACGAACCGGAGGATGTCGCCCTGCGGCACCGGGGTCGCCCCGACGGTGAGCGTCGTGACGTCCCCGTCCTGCTGGCCGACGGTGTCGGTCCCGCCGCCCATGAGTCCGCAGCCCGAGAGCAGCAGGGTCGCGGATGCGGCGACGGCGATGAGCTTGGTCTTCATGACTCTCCTAGATGTGTGTCGTGTGCTGGTGAGGGTCGGTGGGGCCGGGACCGCTCGGGTCCCGGCTGGGGTGGGTGCCTCAGCGGTGGTCGACGAGGCGGGCGATGCGGTCGCCGATGAACTGGATGAGGGCGACGATGACGACGAGGACGATGATGCACGCGATCATCGTGTCCGACTGGTAGCGCTGGTACCCGTAGGAGATCGCCAGGGCACCGAGCCCGCCTCCGCCGACGGCTCCGGCCATCGCCGTGTACGACACGAGCGTCACCGAGGTGACCGTGGCCGCACCGATGAGACCGGGCAGTGCTTCGGGGATGAAGACCTGCCTGATCACCTGGCCGTTCGAGGCCCCCATCATCAGCGCCGCCTCGACCTTGCCGTCGGAGACCTCCCGCAGGGCGTTCTCGACGAGGCGGGCGTAGAACGGAATCGCCCCGACCGTGAGCGCCACGACCGTGGCCTGCCAGCCGAGAGCGGTGCCGACCATGAACCGGGTGAACGGGATGAGCGCGATCATGAGGATGATGAACGGGATCGACCGGGTGATGTCGACGATGAGCGAGAGCACCCGGTAGACGATCGGGTGCGGACTCAGCCCGCCCTTCGACGTCGTGAACAGCCAGATCCCCAGCGGCAGGCCGAAGAGGACCGCGAGGCCCGTCGACCACACGGTCATGAGCAGGGTCTCGATCGTCGCCGGCCACATCTGGTCGGTGATCGCGGGGTTGTCGAACCACATCGGATCGTTCACTTTGCTGCCACCTCCTCGGCGTGGATGCCCTCGGAGGCGAAGGCGATGACGAGCTCCCTGGCCTGCGCGGGGCTCGCCACGGAGAAGCGGATGCGACCGACCTGACGGTTCTCGACCGTCTCGACGGCGCCGGCGAGGATCGCTTCGGCGTCGAGGCCGACGGTGCCCGCGCTGCGGAGCACGGCCGGCAGAGTCGTGCCGGCAAGTGCGACCTCGACGATCCCGGTGTCACCGTCGCCGAGTCCGACCGGGGGCAGGGGGACGAGATCCTTGGCCAGGGTCGAACCGGGCTCGGAGATCACCTCGGCGAGCTTCCCGGTCTTCGCGACCCGACCGTCGGCGAGCAGCGTCACGGAGTCGCAGATCTCGCGGACGACGGACATCTCGTGGGTGATGATGAGGACGGTGATGCCCAGCCGGTCGCGGAGGGAGCGGATGAGGCCGAGGATCTGCTCGGTCGTCGAGGCGTCGAGGGCCGAGGTGGGCTCGTCGCAGAGGAGGACCTTGGGTTCGGCGGCGAGCGCCCGGGCGATGCCGACGCGCTGGCGCTGCCCGCCGGAGAGCTGCGCGGGATGGTTGTCGACACGGTCGCCGAGGCCGACGAACTCGAGGAGCTCGCGGGCCTTCGCATGGCGTTCGGCCTTGCCGACTCCGGCGATCTGGAGCGGATGGGCGACGTTGTCGAGCGCCGTGCGCGAGTCGAGGAGGTTGACGTGCTGGAAGACCATGCCGATGTTCCGCCGCGCGCGGCGCAGCCCGCTGCCGGTCTGCTGGGTCAGGTCGGTGCCGTCAATGGCCACGGTTCCCGAGGTGGGACGGTCGAGTCCGGTGAGGCAGCGGATGAGGGTCGACTTTCCGGCACCGGAGCGTCCGACGATGCCGTGGATCTCGCCTGCGGGAACGCTGAGGTCGATCTCCTCGAGCGCGACGGTGTCTCCGAACACCTTCCGCAGGCCGCGCAGTTCGATCACAGGCTCAACTCCTCGTTGTCGTCTCCGGCTCCCCGGCTCGGTGGAGCGCAGGGTCCGGAGTGCTTCATGGTTCATGGGGGTGCTCAGTGCTCATGAGCGCAGGACCCGGCCGTGGCCGGATCGCGTCGTTGGCCCGCCGCCTGCGACGGTGGGGCAGGGGCGGGCAGTTCAGCATGTCAAAACGTCCGACCGCCGAGGTGCTGCCCAGGACATAAAACGTCGCATTGGCTGACCAACGTGACGAACACCTCAGTGAACAGATGGGGTCGGGGATTCGTCGGCGAGAGTTACCCCGCGGTTCAGATGTGCGTCATTGTCCGTCCATAGCGTGTCTGCCCGTGGTCTCCTGCGGTCCCGTGCGGAGACGAAGACTTCTCAGAGAGGTGGACGATGAACGACGAGAACCCCCACAGCGCCGAGGCGGCCGGGCGCGGCGGCTGGAACCGGCGCGGCATGCTCCAGGCCGCCGGAGCCACGGCCCTCGGTGCCGGACTGGCCGGCCTCGGGGCGATGCCCGCGGCCGCGAAACCCGGCAAGTCCAAGGGCAATGGCGCGGGGAACTCGGCGCAGGAGGGGATCGTGCGCAAGGAGCTGAAATTCTCCTCCTCCGGGGCGTTCACGATCGTCCAGTTCAACGACACGCAGGACTCGCACCGGACCGACGTGCGCACCACTGAACTCCAGAACGCCGTGCTCGACGATGTGAAGCCGAACTTCGTCGTCATCAACGGTGACGTCATCAACGGCGGACCGGGTTCGGTGACGGAGGTCAAGCAGGCGATCAACAACGTCGTCCTGCCGATGGAGGAGCGGAAGATCCCGTGGGCGCTGACCTTCGGCAACCACGACGAGGACAGCACCGGCAAGACCGGTTTCGACGAAGCCGACATGATCGCCTTCATCGACCAGTACGAGTACAACCTCAACACGACCGGTGCCGACGTCACCGGCACCTCGAACCAGGTTGTCACGGTCGCGGCCTCGAACGGCAATGCCGACGCCTTCGCGATCTGGCTCCTCGACTCCGGTCGCTATGCGCCCGAGGAGATCGCCGGACAGGACTTCGAGGGCTACCCCGATTGGGACTGGCTGCGCTATGACCAGGTCGAATGGTATGCGGAGACCTCCCGGGCGCTGGAGAAGAAGGCCAAGCGCAAGGTGCCGGGCCTCGTGTTCCAGCACATCGCCCTCCACGAGCATCGGGCGATGTGGTTTTCGAGCATCGACTCGCGCACCGACGCCGACCACGAGCGTGCCGTGAAGAAGCACAGCATCGTCGGTGAGCGCAACGAAGCCGAGTGCCCGGGACCGTTCAACTCGGGTCTGTTCAATGCGATGCTCGGCCGCGGCGACGTGCGCGGACTCTTCGTCGGCCACGACCACATCAACAGCTACAGCGGCAACTACTACGGCATCGAGCTCGGCTACTCGCCGGGCACCGGCTTCAACCCCTACGGTCTGCCCGGGGCGGAGAAGAACCGGATGCGCGGGGCCCGCGTGTTCACTCTCGACGAGGGTGCCGATGGCGTCTACACGGGGTCGGAGATCAAGTTCGCCCGCGACTACGGCATCGACACGAGCTCGGGCAACAAGCCGGGTGAGCCCGCGGAGTTCCCCTCCTACGTGAAGTGAGCTGATCTCGCCGAGGCGGGGCTGCGTGGTCGCTGATGAGGCGGCGGATGCGCAGCCCCGCCTTCGCCGTCAGGGTTCCTGCTGGCAGCGGAGCCGCCTCGGCGATGTGTCACTCCGGGGGTGGGGGAGCCGGGGCCCGGAAGCCGACGAGGCGGTGGCTGCCATCGCACAGGGGCGGGATTCCGCTCTTGCCGCAACGGCACAGGGCCACGACTCCGCGGTCGGTCACGGTGTCCTCGCGACCGGGTCCGGCAAGGATCGCGAAGCTGCCGCGCACGAGCAGCGGCCCGTCGGGACACGGAGTGATCGTCGCTGCGGGTTCGCTGTCGTCCATGGGGATCACCCTTTCTCAGACACCGTCGGTGCCCGGAGTGAGGTGCGGTCGTTCTGCCAGCTCTCCAGCATGTGGGTCCCCGTCAGTTCGTCGAGGTGGAGGCAGGCCCGGGCTCCGAAGAGGATGTCGGCGATGAGGCTCGGATCGTCGTCGGCGGCACCGCCGGCGAGGTCTCGGCCGGCGATCTGCTCGTGCACGGCATCGGCTTCGACATGTTCGTCGAAGTACTCCGTGACGTCCGCGCCGTACCCGTGTCGGCTGAACGCTCGCGAGTAGAGGCGGTTGGGGATCGACGAGGTCATCTCGAACGCAGCGAGATGCCCGATGGTCGCTCCCCGCAGGCGCCGGCTGAGCCCGAAGAGGTTCATCGCATTCAAGGCCGCGAGAGTGAGCGCCGGAACCTCGTCGAGGTAGTGGTCGGGCTCATCGCTGAGGCCGTAGCCGCGCATCGTGCGGGCGAAGATCTCCGCGTGGACCCGGTCGGGGGCGCCGCCGCCGTACTCGTCGGCTTGGATCTCGACGAGTGCTGCCTTGGCGCGGCCCCGCAGGCGGGGGATCGCCCACGAATGCGGGTCGGCCTCCCGGAGCGTGTAGATCGACTTGTGGATGAGGAATTCCCGCAGCTGATCTGCGGTCGCATGACGCGATGCCCAGGTCGCGAGCGTCGGCTGCGTGACCTCGGCGGTCATCGCGAAGAGGGCCTCTGAGACTTCCTCTCCGCTGGTCGGTTCCGGATCCGCGGTGGCGGTGCGCTCTCGCAGGGCGGCTTCGAAGGGCTCCTCGATGCTCCGGCGCAGCGCGATGAGGCGCGGATCCCACTCGACGTCCCCGCGGACGAAGGGGGCGGGCCCGGTGTGGAGGAGGTGGAGGAGGAAGAGTGACAGCTGGAGGTCCTCGTCGGCGACGATGTCCGCAGTCTCCCGCAGCGCCACCGGGGCCGCCTCGTCGAGGCGCTGCCACAGTGCGGCGGCGGAGTCCCGGTCCGCCTCGGTCTCCTCATGGGTGAGCACCGCGAGCAGCGCCGCACTCAGCGGTCCTCGCGGTTCGGGGGTGCCTCCTGGCAGGTGTGTCGCCGCGGTCCCGTCTGCCGCCGGCTCGAAGTGTGTGGTCGTCACCTCTGCTCCCTTCTCTCCAGCGCGGATCCGTCTCGTCTCAGGGTGCAATCTTCCTTGTTCGATGAAATAGCATGCCCGGCGATCGGTCAAGTGTCATTGCACGGCGCAGTCCGCCCGGTGAGCACATCACAGGGAGATCTGCTGCTCGTCTCGGGCACACTGAGGTCGGACCACCTCGGCGAGTTTCGTCACAGACGACGACGGGATCGCCAGGTAGGAGCCGTGGAGGGCCGGGTCGGCGGTGCCGATGGGATAGAGTCGATGAGGTTGTTTTCGCACGCGGTGATCCGTGCGCTGATTCCTCGAAGGACCTGCTCATGCCCTCGCCCGAAATCCCCTCTGCTCCGACGCGTGTCGATTCGACGACGCGTCCCGACTATCGGTCGGCGAGGGCGCGGATCCACCTCGCGCTGCTCATCGTCGTCACCGGTCTGCTCGCCGTCGGCACCACCGTGGTATTCGCACCGGGCGGCATGAACCCGGACACCCGATGGCAGCTGCATCAGGTCCTCGGCAACGAACCGCTCTCGGACTGGCATCCGGCGATCATGACGATCACCTGGATGTGGCTCGCGGAGCTGACCGGGCACGCCTCTGCGGTGCTCTACGTCCAGGTGCTGCTCATGTTCGTCACCGGGTTCGGGTTCGCCCTCTACCTCTTCGACGTCACCCGGTCGCGGGCCTGGTCCTGGGTCGGGCTGCTCTTCCTCCTCACCCCGCACCTCTTCACGTACATCGGTGTGCTGTGGAAGGACACGCAGATGGCGGAGATGTTCTTCGCCGCGGTCGTCTGCGCGCTGCTCGCGCAGCGGTTCAAGCGCCTGCGGTGGGTTCTGCTCATCATCGGTCTCATTGCCCTGACGTACGGGACCGCGGTGCGCAAGAACGCGTTCTTCGCCGTGCTGCCGCTCATCTATCTGCTCTCGTTCTCCGTCTTCGCGATCCGCTCCGCGCGTCCGCGGACATCGTGGCGGAAACGGCTGCTCTCCCCGGCGTTCGCGGCGACCACGGCCGCGGTGCTCGTTCTCGTGCTCGGGTCGGGAGCGATCCTCAACGCGATCTATCAGCCGCTCAAGACCCATCAGGTCTCCCAGGTGATGCTCGACGACGTCGTCTTCACGGTGCCCGGCTCGGAGCTGAGGACCACCGACATGGACCCGCAGCTGCGGGAGAACCTCCTGGCCGCCCAGAAGGTCTGCCGGGAGAAGGATGCCTATGAGGACTCCTACTGGCGCTGCTACGGGCGCGGGGCCGACGGGATCTACACGGCGATCGAGCACGTCGACGAGCTGCAGGACCTGTGGGTGCGCACGGTGCTCACCCGGCCCGACCGCTACCTCCTCTACCGCACGCAGACCTTCTCCCATCTCCTCTTCGACAACTACACCGACTGGGACGGCGCGACGGTCGAGAACGACCTGGGCTGGGAGACGAAGTACAAACAGGCCAACGATGCCGCGGAGACCTACGTCGAGAAGTTCGGGGCGCGCGATCTCTCATGGCTGTTCACCGGGTGGTTCTGGCTGCTGTGCGCAGTGCTCGGACTCGTCTGCGTCCGTCATGTCCGGCGCCTCGAGGCCTCATCCGGTCTCGCCCACCTGATGACGACGGTGACGACCCTGAGCCTGTCCGCGCTCATCTACATCGTCGGGTACTTCCCGATCGTGCCGGCCAATCACTTCCGCTACATCTACTGGCCCGCGCTGGCGATGAGCATGGCCGCCATCATGCTCGCCGCCGCCGGTTCGCTGGCGTGGAAGGCGAGACGACGGCCCGCGCCTGACGACCCGGGCGCGCCTGCCGACCCGGGCGCGGGAGCCGACCCGGGCGCGGGAGCCGCGAGTCCCGGCGACTGATCGGATAGAGTCGTTCAGGCTGTTCTCCGCCCGTCCGGCGGCGGACCAGTGCGTCAACCCTCTGAAGGATCCCCACATGCCCTCTGCCGACCACCCGGCGTCCGACCGGCCTGCCGTTCCGCTGCGACCCGACTACCGTTCTGCCTCGGCCAGGATCCATCTGGCTGTCCTCGGTGTCGTCGCGCTCGTGCTCGCGATCGGCACCAGCCTCGCCTTCGCGCCGGGCGGCATGTACGCGGACACGCGCTGGCAGCTGCATCAGGTGCTCGGCAACGAGCAGCTCTCGGATTGGCATCCGGCGATCATGACGATCACGTGGACGTGGCTCTTCGATCTCACCGGACACGCCTCGGCGATCCTCTACGTCCAGGTGTTCCTCATGTTCGGCATCGGCCTGGGCTTCGCGCTCTACCTCTATGACGTCACGCGGTCCCGTGGCTGGTCGTATGCGGGACTGGGGTTCCTGCTGCTGCCGAACATCTTCACCTACATCGGTGTGCTGTGGAAGGACACGCAGATGGCGGAGGCGTTCTTCGCCGCTGTGGTCTGCGCGCTGCTCGCGCAGCGGTTCAGGCGCCTGCGCTGGGTGCTCCTGGCTGTCGGTCTCGTGGCGCTGACGTACGGGACCGCGGTGCGCAAGAACGCGTTCTTCGCCGTGCTGCCGCTCATCTGGCTGCTGGCGTTCTCGACGTGGACGATCTGGTCGGCCCGAATCGCGCGGTCCTCACAGCCCGCCGAGGCGGAGGCGGCGGCGACCTCCAGGCCGTCCCCGGAAGGCACCGAGGCGGCCGCCACCGAGTCCGGACAGCGCGCCGAGGCGGGGCGGTCGATGTGGAGGCGGATCCTCGATCTGCGGTTCGTCGTCCTCACCGGAGCGGTGCTCGTCCTCGTCATCGGTTCAGGAGCGATCCTCAACGCGGTGTATCAGCCGCTCAAGACGCATCAGGTGTCACAGGTGATGCTCGACGACGTCCTCTTCACCATTCCCGCCGCCGAGCTCAAGACCCTCGACACCGACCCGGACCTGCGGGACAGACTCGTCGCCGCGCAGGCCAAATGCCGTGAGGCAGGATCGTACGAGGACGCGTACTGGCGCTGCTACGGGCAGGGGGCCGACGGCATCTACACGGCCATCGACCACACCGAGGAACTCCAGGACGTCTGGCTGTCCGAAGTCGTCACCCGTCCCGATCGCTACCTCATCTACCGCACCCAGACGTTCTCCCATTTCCTCTTCGACAACTACGCCGAATGGGGTGGAACGATCGTGGAGAACCCGATGGGCTGGGAGGTGAAGTACAAGCAGCTCAACGACGCGGCGCAGACCTATGTCGAGAAGTTCGGCATGGAGGACCTGCCGTGGCTGTTCACCGGCTGGTTCTGGACGATGCTGTCCGTCGTCGCCCTTGTCGCGCACCCGCGGATCCGCCGCCTGGGGGAGGCCGCAGGCTGGTCGCACCTGGCGACGGCGGTGACGGCGATGAGCCTGTCGACGCTGATCTACGTCGTCGGCTACTTCCCGATCGTGCCGGCCAACCACTACCGGTACGTCTACTGGCCGGCCATGGTGATGACGATGTGCGCGATCATGATCGCCGCTGCCGCACAGATGGCGTGGAGGGCGAAGCGCCGGAGAGCCGTGAGGCTCGGCGCGGACGCCGAGGCGGAGCGAGGGAACGACGACTGACGGCCCGTGAGGTGACGACTGACCGCCCGTGAGGTGACGGTTGACGGCCAGTGAGGTGAGGCGGCCGAGGCCGGCGGTCGTCTGAGAGCAGGGAACGCCCCGTCCGGACGGACGGGGCGTTCTGTGATGCTGGGGCTGGGGCCGTGCCGCTGGGGCTGGCGCTGTGTCGCTGAGACTGGCGCTGTGCCGCTGGACCTGCTCAGCGGAGGCGGACTCTCGGGCGGTCGTCTCAGGGGCGGGTGACGTGCAGCCGGTTCTGCGGTGCGGCGCCGCTCGACCCTGCCTCCGACCCCGGCTTCGGGGACGTCACGCTCGACTCCTGGGTCGGGCGCTCGATGGGCGCGTCGTGCTCCTCCTGGTCCTTCGACAGCGGCGTGGGGGCGCCGGCGGACTTGAGAGCCGGGATGACCGGAGCCACCGACTGCAGCCCGAGGTAGTGGAGGCGCGCGAGCTCACGACGACCACGGCGGATGCCGTCGAGGATGAGTCCGATGCTGCCCATCAGGATCGCCAGGAGCATGAGGATCGCGGCGAGGAACGCCGTCGGGAAGCGGGGGACGAGGCCGGTGTTGAAGTATTCGACGATCACCGGAATGCCGAGGATGAGCGAGAGCGCGCCGAAGATCAGCGTGAGCAGGCCGTAGTAGAGCCGGGGCCGCTCGTGCTGGACGAGCTGGGTGATGAGGCCGAGGATGCGGAAGCCGTCGCCGAACGTCGAGAGCTTCGACTCGCTGCCGTCGGGGCGGTCGCGGAAGCCGACGGGGTATTCGGCGCTCGGCAGGCGCAGGGCCATCATGTGAACGGTGAGCTCGGTTTCGATCTCGAAGCGCTTGCTGATCGCCGGGAACGATTTGACGAAGCGACGGGAGAAGACCCGATAGCCCGAGAGCATGTCGGTGACATGCGACTTGAACAGGCGGCTGGTGAGCCGGTTGAACATCTTGTTGCCCGACTCGTGGCCGGGCCGGTACGACGAGGTCGCCTGGGTGTCCTGCCGGACCCCGAGGACATGATCGTAGGGTCCCTCGAGGAGCAGATCGATCATCGCCGGTAGATCGGCGGCCTCGTACGTGTCATCGCCGTCGATGGTGACGTAGATGTCGGCTTCGATGTCGGAGAACGCCCGGCGGATGACGTTGCCCTTGCCGGTGAAGTATTCGTGGCGGACGACCGCACCGGCGGCGAGGGCCTCTTCGACGGTGCGATCGGTGCTGTTGTTGTCGTAGACGTAGACCGTCATCTCGGGAACTGCGGCCGAGAGATCACGCACGACCTTGCCGATCGTGATCTCCTCGTTGTGGCACGGCACGATCGCCGCGATGCGCAGTCCGGTGGGACGGTCGGTCATATGAAGCTCCTTGGGGATGCCGTGAGTGCGTGCGAGGGTGCACAGGGCTCCGGCAATTATAGCCAGTTGCCAGGGTCGACACACCGGACGCTCAGCTTCCTCGCGGGCGTCACCTGGGGCGGCGGCTCGTGGGCAGACTCCGTCTGTGGTGAAGCGCACAGGCGCTGCCGTCGGGGGAGCCGTCAGCGACCCCACCGGACGGCGAGTTCGCTCTCACCCGGCCGCTGTTGCATGGCGAGCAGGTGAAGTGTCGAGGAAGCATCTGTGAAGTCGTGCGGATTTCTCCGCTGTGCGAAGTCGGCGCGGTTACGGTAGTCGCTTGACTGAGTCACCGGGCCGCGACCACCGCGCGGCCCGATCCCCGACCTCGACATCAGTTGCTGAGGAGCCCCCATGAACTCTGCGCGATCGATTGCCCGTTCGAGCTGGGTGTGGGATGTCGTCCTCGGTGGTCTGAGCATCGGGTGGGCCGTCGTCTTCGTGCGCCTCTACGCCCCCGGTCGCGTCAACGTCGACATCGCCAACCAGTACGCACAGGCGGTGGGCGCGATCCCGTTCTCTGATTGGCACCCGCCCGTCATGGCCGTCGTGTGGCGCGGCCTCATCGACCTCACCGGAGAGCAGGCGAGCCTGTTCGTCCTCCAGACCGGCCTCATCGCCGGGTCGTGCTGGGTGCTCGGTGCCATCATCCACCGCTGCGGGGCGCCGAGGTGGGTCAGCCTTCTCGGTCCCGCCGTCATGGTGATGCCGTGGACGCTGTCGCAGATGACGACGCTGTGGAAGGACACGCAGATGGCCGCGGCGCTGCTCGCCGCCATCATGCTGCTCACCGTCGCGCGCCTCGTGCCGAAGACGTGGCCGCTGTGGGTGCCGGCACTCGTTCTGATCACCTACGCGGTCGGGCTGCGCAAGAACGCCGTATTCGCGATCATCCCCATCGCCGTCTACCTCGGGTGGTGCCTCGTCACCGCACTCGCTGCGCGGCGGAGTCGACGTCACGGGATGGCCGCTGTCGAGACACCCCCGTCTCACCGGACGCGGGCGCGCGCGGTGCTCGCCACCGCCTCGGCGGGAGTCGTCGTCCTCATCATCCTGGTCGGCGGGGTGAAGGCGACTGATGCGATCATCGCCGCCCGCTACGATGTTCAGCCCACCGGGCAGATCTCACAGGTCCTCCTCGACGACGTGATGTTCTCGGTGCCCGACAAGGAGCTCATGGCCTCCGACGCGCCCCCGGAGCTCAAAGCGAAGATCGGTGCGGCCCGCCCGAAGTGTCTGCAGATGGGGGAGATCTGGGACGCGTACTGGAACTGCTACGGCAAAGGCGCGACGGGTGAGAACTTCAGCCCGATCGCCGACCAGGACGCACTCAGGCAGCTCTGGCTGGACACCGTCATCACCCACCCGCTGCGCTACGTCGAGTACCGGGCAGCCGTGTTCTCCTATTATTTCTTTTCCTCCAGCCTCGAGTACTGGCCCGCGGAATGGCATGGGGAGGGGACGAAGGTCGGCTACGCACAGGGTGACGAGAAGGCCGACTACCTCTTCCGCCCGTATGTCGAGGACTTCGCCCTGGCCACGTTCCCGATGGTGTTCAAACCGTGGTTCTGGTCTCTGCTGGGGGTGCTTCTCGTCGCCGCTGCGCTTCGCCTGAGACGAGCCGAGACCTCTCGCGGCTCAGCTCCCCGGCCGACCCCCAGCCTCGTCCCGGAGATCGTGATGCTCGCCACCTCGGCGCTGTGCTATGTCGCAGGTTACTTCCCGATCGTGCCGGCCAACCACTTCCGATACACCTTCTGGCCTGCGCTTGCGGTGACCGTCGGCGTGGTCCTCACCCTGGGAATGTGGTCGGCGCGACGTGGGCACGTTCAGCGAGTCCGGAAGCAGACAACATAGAGTAGAGCTGTCATGCAAGAGTCTGTCTCGATTCGGCTTCGGCGCCTCGCGGTGGAAGCCTTCAAATTCCTCACCGTCGGCGGCGTCGGTTTCATCGTCGACGTCGGACTCTCGAACCTCCTCACCTACGGGCTCGGCCCGGTGCCTGCGCTTCTCGAGGGCAGCCCCATCAAGGCGAAGATCATCTCGACGATCGCCGCGATGATCGTCGTGTGGATCGGCAACAAGCTGTGGACCTACGGGGATCGCACCACCGACTCCAATGTCCGCGGCATCATCCTCTTCATCGCCGTCAACCTCGCCGGCATGGCGATCTCCGTCATCCCGCTCGGCGTCACCTGGTATCTGCTCAACATGCGCGACCAGCTCACCTACAACATCTCGACGAACGTCATCGGCATCGCCCTGGCCATGGCCTTCCGGTTCTACGCGTACCGGACATGGGTGTTCAAGGCAGCATCACCCGCCGCCGAGGTGGTCGTCGAACTCGACGAATCGAGCTCGGTCACCGACGACCGCAGCTGAGGGCCACGGACCGGTCCCAGAGTCCTTCGAAGGTCACCGCCCAGCGTCCCCGTGCGTCGTGCTCAGCGGCCGTACCGAATCCGCCTATAGGCCTTGACGACGATCGGCGGGGTGTAGATGCGGGCTTCGGCACGCAAGAGCATTCGCTTCTGCTTGAGCACGGCCTTCCGGCGATTCGGCAGCTGTCCGGTGCGGGACCGGGTGGCGAGCAGGCCGAGGCTGCGACGCAGACTTCCGTCATCGATGTGGAAGTAGTTTCTCGCCAGCCACTCCTCGCTGGGAAAGCCGATTCTGCCCGCTGCGACATCGGCGAGACTGCCAGTCGCGCCCGAATCCGCGAAGACTTCGTTGAGCAGTGCCCGGTCGAAGCCGAAGTCCGAGATGAGCAGGGTGGGAATGTCACGGTCGATCGATTCGAGCGCCGCTGTGGAGGAGAGCGTGACGAGCGCCGAACCGGGGGTGAGGAACGCCGTGAGCGGACCGTAGCCGATCTCGAGACGATCGGCTCCGGGCACCTTGCGAGCCTTGAACTCGTCGATGATCTCGAAGTACGAGTGCTGCTCGCGGTGCGTTTCGTGCTCGCCCGGCCGGGACCGCATCTTCACCACGGTGCGGGAATCGGGATGCCGGAGTGCGAACTCCACGAGTGCGGCGATGATCGACTCACGCTCGGCGGCCGACTCGGGCACCTTCGCCTGCGGGGCGAAGACCAGGGTCGTCGGCACCCCTGCCGGTGACCCGCCGGCCGGGCGATCCGGCACGCCCGGCGAACGCAGCATCGGGAGGCGGGCGAGGAGGATCTCGGCGGGCACCCGCCGCAGCGCGCTGACGGCCCGGTACTCGTCCACCTCGGTGAAGGAGTGGGCGAGGAACGCATCCATGAGTCTGCGGTAGTTCATCCCCTTGCCGCTGGCCGGCAGTCCCATCCCGGGCAGTCCCGAGACGAGCGCGGGACGCGGTTCGAGTGCACTGGCGGTGAGGAACAGCTGGGCGACGATGGGACCGGTGGCCGCACCGAGAACGATGTCGGGCGCGTGATTGGCGATGACCTCGCCGAGTTCGCTGCGGCTGATGATCGGAACCTCATGGCCCTCCCACGCGGTACCGGCGATCGCATGGGTGATCTGCTCGTTCGTGGGAAGGATCGGATTGTCGATGAGGTAGACGTGGGCCTCGACATTGGGCAGCGTGCTCAGCAGCTGAGTCGCCCACTTGAGGTACGACTCGCTGTCGGAGACGGAGACGACGCTGATCGTCTCCCGCTCCGAGC
This sequence comes from Brevibacterium sp. XM4083, assembly GCF_006489205.2. Taxonomy (GTDB): domain Bacteria; phylum Actinomycetota; class Actinomycetes; order Actinomycetales; family Brevibacteriaceae; genus Brevibacterium. The sequence continues at coordinate 803,187 of NZ_VFYR02000001.1, forward strand.
GGGCGCGCGCGGAGTCCTCGGCACCGACGGAGCGAGCAGTGCCGGCGGGCGCGGCCGGGGTGCCGGCAGGATGCGGCGTGACGGTGTCGGCCACCGGAGTTTCGTGCTCGGAGGCGTGAGGGGTATCAGGAATCGAGATCACCGGCCACAGTCTGTGCGTTGAGGGACGTACGCAGACTATCGGGAGACGTCCCGGTCCACCATTCACGGGGGATCTCCGTGACATCGATGCGGACATCGGGGTTGAGCACCGCCAGGGAGACTGCCGCCGTGCTCGGGAGGCTGCGGATGACCGATTCCGCCGGCAGGTTGATCAGGCGCAGTTCGATCGGCAGTCCGACGTGTTTGATCCGCACCCGGTCGTCGGCTCCGAGCTTCGCCAGGAACTCCGCGGACTCACGACGGTGCGGGTAGTAGGTGATCGGACCGGCGGCGAGCAGACCCTCGAGCCAGGCGAGGTAGGCCTCTTCGCGGATGAGTCCGTCAGCGGCCAGCGAGGATCCGATGACCGGAGTGTCCCGCGAATGGCTGCCGCCGGTGGGCAGCGACTGGAGGTGTTCGAAACGATGCCGGGTGATCTCCGCCCCGGTGCGCAGAAAGGCATTGCGCAGCGCCTTCGGCACGGGAAGCGCGGTGTGCCAGCGGAGCTTGCCCCCGGAGGCCAGGCCGCGCAGTCGGTCGGCGACATAGGCGGCCATGACCTCCCGGGACGGCTTGAGCTTCTGACGTGGGCGCACGAGCGGTCCCCGCTTGGCGGCGAGGGTCTCAATCGTCGAGTACGTCGCCAGCCCGTCATCGAGGATGACGATCTCCGGCATCCGCCGTTCCAGGTACGCCATCGACAGCGCTTTGTGCACCTGGCCCGAGCAGGCGTCACCGATGTAGATACTCGACGGCGACATCTTCCTGAGGATGCCCGGCTTGGCCCCCTCGCGTTCGAGGCGAACGCGCTTGGGCAGCCAGGCGGGGTCGAAGGCGTCGAGGAACGACGTCATCCCCTTCGCGTTCGCGCGAGCTCGGATGAGCAGCTCTTCGTGCGGTTCGTGCGCTTCGAGCGCGGAGAGGAACTGGAGAGGCGATTCTGCGAAAGCGATCGCCGTGCGAGCCATGTCAGCGGCGTCCGGTCAGCTTGGCGACGTCGATCTTGATCCCACGGCGGTCGAGCTTCGAGAGCGCGGACTTCGCATTCTTGCGCAGGATCCGCTTCCCCGTGCGCAGCACTCGCCCGCGGTTCGACGCCTCGAGGCTGCCGGGCAGATCGAGGCGGGTGAGGCGCTTGCGTTTGAAGTACACCATGTCGCCCGTGCCGACGGCCGCCGTGAGGAAGCGCACGGCGGGTTCGCGCAGGTGAGTCATGATGGTCGACTGCATGCAGTAGGTGACGGCGTCGATGAGAGCATTGAAGTCCTTGAGCCCGCGGCCGCCCGGTCGGTCCTCGAGGACATAGCCGCCGCGATTGAGCGCATCGACGATCGTCAGCGGGATGCGGTTGCTGTTCTGATACGGGGCGATCCGCTCGAGGAGCAGCTCCGTGCCGACGACAGCGGTCTCGGTTCCGTACAGCGCTTGGGTGGTCACGAGCCCGGTGGAGAAGCACGAGACGACGAGCCGGGGCTGCGTCCGGGATGCCACCACCTCGGCGAGGACGGGCACATCAGCGAGGACGAAGCGCAGGCCGAGGGCCTCCGCGCGCCGCCTCAGCGGTTCGGCGACGGTCCGGGCCGATGTCGGGTGGGGCTTGAAGATCACCGTGCCCACTCCGCGCTTCTTCACCTCGTCGAGCATGTCGAGGTGGAGCTGGATCTCCTCCTCCTCGGTGATGAGCTCGATCTCCGCAAGGTACTGGCCGAGGACCAGGGCGCTGTCGTCGATCGGATTCGACAGGCCCGCAGAGGTCAGGGCGTCGTCGGATTCCTGGGCCATCTCCTCGATGACCGGACGGAGTTCGTCGACGGTCAGGGCGATGCGATTCGGAGCGTGTTCGGCGAGCTGCCGGGGCATGACTCCGGGAAGCAGGTCGGTGTAGTGGACGTTCTCGAGGCGCTGCCAGAGCGGACGACCGAGGGGATTGCGCACCGGCCCGTAGCTCATCAGGCCGTCGGAGTGCACGGAGATCGGAGCGTCGGCGAAGACCTGGGTGAGCGCGTGTGCCGGATGGCCGGGCAGCGACTCGACGACGAGGGAGATGTCCTCGTCAGGGGAGAGCGACCACAGGTGTTCGAGCAGCGTGCGCATGATCGGCGCCCGCGTCGGCGAGATGCCGAACTGCTTGGGGTGGCTCGGCCAGATGGCGGCATTCCAGTCGACGACCGAATCGAACCGACTGAGCAGGGTCGTCGAGCCGAGCAGGTCGATCGCCGATGGGGTGATCTCGGGCGCGTAGGCGTTGTTGGCGACCACGAGGATGCGGCGTTCGTCGGCCGACCCGAAGTGACCGGCGTTGATGTTCGCGGCCACGTTGGCGAGCTGATACAGGGTGGAGACCTGGATGAGCTGTGTCATGCCTGTGCCCTCCTCAGAACCGGGGCGATGACCGGAACTCGGTCATCGCCGAACTTCTCGACCACCCGATCGACGAGTTCGGGTTTGATCATCTTGACGTTCGTCGTCGCACCGGCGAACAGCTTCTGCTTCACCTCGGCGGTCATCTGGTCCGATCGTTTGACGAGCTGGTGGTAGAGGATCGACAGGAAGTTCCGCACGGCCTTCGTCTCGAACTCGTCGATCTCCGGGTCGCTCTCGAGCATTGCGAAGACGGTCCGGAAGGCCGGGATGAAGTCGAGCTGCCGTTCGTCGTAGATCGAGGTCAGCGACGTCGACATTCCCTTGCGGTAGCACAGGCCTGCGGAGTTGATGACGGCGAACGAATCCGACTCGAGGTGCTGTCGCCACGTCCAGGGGCGGTCCTCACAGGTCCGCAGGGCGGGATCGAAGGTGAGCAGGCCGCGATCGGCCATGCTGCGGGTGAAGATGCCCGTCCAGCACGCCGGGTAGTCGACCATCGTCGGCATGTTCGCGGGCATGATGTAGTCGCGCGGATTGAGCGGACGGTTCCGGAGAGCACAGGGCGCCTGGTTGAGGCTGCGCTTGGTGCCTTCGACGAGGACGTAGTCGATCTTGACGAAGTCGACGCCGAGTCCGGTGATCGCATCCGTCATCTTCCGCAGGTGACCCGGCGCGTACCAGTCGTCTCCGTCGAGGTAGGTGATGGTCTGGCCGGTGGACGCCTCGAGCGCCAAGTTGCGCGACGCCGAGACACCGAGCGAGGTGGGGTTCTCGATGGTCACGAGATTGAGTTTGTCCTCGTACTCGGCGATGACTTCAGCCGAGTGGTCCTCCGAGCCGTCGTTGACGACGAGGACTTCGAGTTCGTCGGGGGCGAACCCCTGCATGGTCAAGCTCTTGAGACTGCTCCCAATGGTCTGTTCGGCGTTCTTCGCCGCGATGATGACGCTGGTCAGGGGAGTGGTCATGGGGTCCTTTCGCTGCTGAGCACGGCCGCAGGGGAATGCCGCACGTGCATGGGCTCAGACGATGGTAGACACGGCTGAGTAACAGCAGGTGACGACAGGGTTAACGACACGGTTCGAGGAGTTCACCGAAGGTTGGCCTCGAGAGGCCGGCTGCGTGCGGATTCCGCTGTGCCGGATTCCGCACGCAGGCACGGTTCTGTCCTATGCGCACGGGAAACCGCCCCGACGGACACCTGTCCGTCGGGGCGGTTCGCCTGCTGACTTCAGAGGACTGAGATCAAGCGGTGACCTTGCGGAGGGAGTCGATCTTCGACTCCTCGCCGGGCATGACGCGCTTGACGCCGTCACCCATGGCCTGTTCGAGGACGCGCACGCCCTTGACGAGCGAGGCGAACTCGCGCGGCTCCATCGATGCCGACTGGTCCGATCCCCACATCGAGGAGTCGAGGGTGATGTGACGCTCGATCGTCACCGCGCCGAGCGCGGCGGCGGCGAAGGAGATCTCGAGGCCGAGCTCGTGGCCCGAGTAGCCCACGGGCACCCCGTAGCGCTCCCGCATCGCGGGGATCGCGAGGAGGTTGACCTCCTCCGGCGGCAGCGGATACGTCGAGGTGGCGTGCATGAGGACGAGCTTGTCGCGGTCGAAGACCTCGACGGCGGCATCGAGGGTCGCCCAGTCGGACATGCCGGACGAGCAGAGCACCGGCTTGCCGGTCTCGGCGATCGCGCGGAGGAGTTCGAAGTCGGTCAGCGACGCCGAGGCGACCTTGTAGGTGAGCGCATCGAACTGGTTCTCGAGGAACTCGACGGAGTCGACGTCCCACGGGGAGGCGAACCACTGCAGGCCGAGTTCCTTCGCGTAGCGGTCGATCTCCGTGTACTCCTCGCGTTCGAACTCGACGCGGAACTTGTAGTCGAGGTAGGTCATCTCGCCCCACGGGGTCGAGCGCATCTTCGACTTCTGGTGTTCGGGCACGGCGACATCGGGGTTGCGCTTCTGGAACTTCACTGCCTGCGCGCCTGCGGTCGCTGCGGCATCCATGAGCTGCTTGGCGATCTCGACGTCACCGTTGTGGTTGATGCCGATCTCACCGATCATGTACACGGGCTGGCCGGGTCCGACGAGCTGGTCGCCGATGGCCACGGGGGCGATGTGATCAGTCATGAATCCTGCTTTCGTTCGTACGCGGTGAGTGCCGCCGCGCGGGGTGGGTGGTGCGATTCCTTGTGGAGTTGTGTCTGCGGTGTGGAGTTGTCGGTGGGGCCGCCGGGAGGCCGCGCTCCGGTGTCTGGCTCAGCTGCGGGCGGGAATGAGGTCGCAGACCTCACGGACCGCGCCCCGTCCGCCGGGCCGGTCGAGAACGACTCGAGCGGCGGCGAGCACCTTGGGGTGGGCGTCCGCGACGGCGATCGGCCACCCGACGACGTCGAAGGCTTCGAGGTCGTTGATGTCGTTGCCGACATAGGCGACGCGGGTGGCGTCGAGGCCCTGCGCGTCGATCCACGACCGCAGAACCTCCGACTTATTGTCCACACCCTGGGTTACGTCGATATGAAGTTTCTCCGCCCTGCGGGTGACCACAGGGTTGCGTTCCTTTGAGAGAATCATGACAGGGAAACCTGTTTTCACCAAGCGTGAGATTCCCATTCCGTCGCCGCGATGGACCCTGACCTGCTCGTTTCCGTCCTCATCGACATAGGCGCCGTCGTCGGTGTGGACGCCGTCGAAGTCCGTGACGAGCGCGTCGACGTCGATGACCTGAGCCGTCTCCTGCGTCGAGGCGATCGCGCGGACCAGCGTGAGGTCGGACATGTCGTCGATCTCGCGGGCGTGCTCGGGCGGGACCTCCTCGATGCCGACCCGGCCGAAGAAGCGGTGTCCGCTCTCGAGCAGCCCGGCCGTGCGCATGACGTAGAACGCCCCGGTCTCGTTGAAGTGCTTGGCTCGGTCCTGGCGCCGTGGGCGAAAGGCCTTGTCATGGCCGACGGCGACCGCCTCGGCGTCGTCGTCGAGGCGCCAGAGGAACGAATGGTCCTCGACGGCGGAGAACACGACGTCGTCCTGTCCGTCGGCGACCCGGCACACGGCATTGTCGATCGAGGCGGAGTCGATGAACGGCGACGTGCACTGCATGAACACGGTGACGTCGAAGTCCTCGTCGAGGGTGTTCAAGGTGTGGATGATCGCCGATTCGCTCGTCGCTGTGTCCCCGGCGATCTCCGCGGGACGGTGGGACACCTCGGCGCCGGCCCGGATCGCCTCCGCGGCGATGCCCTCGTGGTCGGTCGAGACGATGACCCGGTCGATGCTCGGGGTGGCCTTCGCCGCGTTGATCGCCCGGGCGAGCAGCGAGACGCCCGCGACCTTCTGGAGGTTCTTCAGGGGGATGCCCTTCGATCCGCCGCGGGCGGGGATGATGGCGACGGTTCGCGATGTGTTCGGCTCGGATGTCCTCGTGTCCACCGAGGTGGGAGCGGGTGTCGCCGAGGCGGGAGCTGGGTGGTTCGGGATGGCGGTGTCAGTCACAATGCCCCGAACCTAACGACGGGCCGTGACGCGCAGGTGAACAGCCGGTGTCGCCGAGGCGACCCCGTCATGTCGAGTTCAGGTCAGCGCCAGGTGACGTTCCACATCCTGTTGTTCCACGCCTCGAACGGGATGACCTCGCCGGTGTAGATCGGCCAGAAGTACGCGAACGCGAGCACCGCGGCGGCGAGGATGAGACCGACGCCGAGGCGGCGGGCCAGCAGCGTCCACGAGGGCCGGCCGCCTCGGCGCCGGGAGACGCGGGAGGTTTCGGGGGATGTCGGAGTGCCGGTCGCCGGTGGCTGGCCGGGGGGCATTGTCGTGTCGGTGTCCGGTGACTGACCGGCGACTGTCTGTGGTTCGGGAGCGGAACCCGGCGTCGCCGGGGACGGTCGGACCGCCTCGGCGAATGGGGGAGCGGGATTCCGCCTGCCCCACAGCAGGGTCAGGCAGTACGTGAGCGCGAGGACGACGAAGGGCACCATGACGATCGTGTAGAACGTGAAGATCGTCCGCTCCTGGTAGGCGAACCACGGCAGCCACGTCGCGGCGAGTCCGGCGAGGATGACCCCGCAGCGGACGTCGCGGCGGATGATCCACGCGGCGAGGACGATGAGGAGCGCGACGGGTGCCAGACCCCAGATGACGGGGTTGCCCACCGAGGTGATCGCCGAGGAGCACCGGATCGCCTCGCACCCGAGATCGCCCTGGTTGAGGGATTCGTAGTAGAACGACGTCGGCCGCCACTGGACGATCCAGCCCCACGGGTTGGACATGTAGGGGTGCTCGGCGTCGAGGCCGACGTGGAACGAGTACGCCGTGTAGTGGTAGCGCGCGAGCGAGGGCAGCCAGTACAGCCACGACGGCAGGGACTGCCACCAGCCGGGCGTCTCGGCCGCCCACTGCCGGTCCCAGCCGTCGTCGGAGAGGATCCAGCCCGTCCACGTCGCGATGTAGGTGATGAGGGCGACCGGCACGAGCGAGAGGAACGCCGGGATGCTGTCGCGGATGAGGGCGCCGAGCCACGGATGGACGACGCCGGCGCGGAAACGGGAATGGACGTCCCAGGCGACGACGAGGATGCCGAACGCCGCCAGGGCATAGAGGCCCGACCATTTCACGCCGGTGGCGAGTCCCAGGCTGATGCCCGCGGCGATGAGCCAGGGTCGCGCGCCGAGGCGGGGGCCGAAGTTGATCGCGTCGGCGACCTTGGCGCGGGCGGACTTCGCGGCGGGGCTCTGGGCTTCTGCGGCGTGGCTGGCTGCGGGGTCTGCGGCGGATTCGCTCGTCGGCGGGGGAGCGCTGTCGAGTCCCGCGGTCCAGCGGGCGAGTCGCTTCGTCACCTGCTCGCGGTCGAGGAGGATGAAATAGAAGGCGAGCAGGATGAAGGCCATGAGCACGATGTCGAGCAGGCTCGTGCGGGAGTGGACGAAGTGCTCGCCGTCGACGGCGAGCAGACCTGCGGCCACGCATGCGAAGAAGGCTGATCGGAACAGCTTCCAGGCGACGAGGCCGATGAGGAAGATCGTCAGGGTGCCGACGATGGCGACGGAGAAGCGCCAACCGAAGGAGTCGTCGGCGCCGAAGAGGTCGATGCCCCATCCGATGACCCATTTGCCCAGCGGCGGATGGACGACGTACTCGGGGCCGGACTCGATGACGCTCGGGTCGCCGGCGTTGAACGAGTCGTCGGCGTTCTCCGGCCAGGCGCGCTCGTAGCCGAAGGTGACGACCGAGTAGGCATCCTTGACGTAGTAGGTCTCGTCGAAGATCAGCCGCGGCGGGAAATCGAGGCGGAAGAGGCGCAGAGCGCCGCTGATGAGAGTGATGACGATGAGTGCCGGCCACATCCACACCGGAGCCCGGGTCGCCCACATGCCCGCGGAGAAGGTCGTCCTGCGCAGAGCCGCAGCTCCGGCGAGGACAGCCTCGCGCCGGCGGGCCCGGGTCTCGCGTGCGACGCGGCGCGACGGGCCGGTGTTCTGTCTGCGGTCTGTGCGGGCGGATGACTCCGCCGTCGGTGACATCTCCTCGCGCACGGCCGCTCGGGCCGCCGAGGTGGCCGCAGCCTCTGTCGTCGGCTCTGGGCTGGCCGCCGGCTTGCGGCCGGTCGTCGGGTCAGGGGCGCTCGACGACTCGGGGCCGGTCGTCGGGTCAGGGGCGCTCGACGACTTGCGGTCGGTCGTCGGGTCAGTGTTGCCCGACGACTCGGGGCGGGTCGTCGGGTCGGAGGACCGCCTCGGCGATGGGGGATCATGGGGAGCTGTCATCACCGCCAAGTCTAGGGTGCGGCGCCGACCAGCCCGTTCAGCTTGCGCTCGGTCGTGTCTCGGACGTCGGGCCGCCTCGGCGCGCGTCATTCCCTGCTGCCGCCCTGTGGCGGCGCAGTGGTGCAAATGGCGGTATCGCACGCGGGGGAAGGCAGTTAGGCTGATCACTACAGGCATTGCACAACGTGCTGTGCGAGAAGTTCCGTGTACGAGCGAAGACGGTGATGAGAGTGTCGAACAACCCGAACTACCGCCCGAGCGACCCACCCCAGGTCGGTTCCCAGCAGTTCGGCTCCGAATACGGAGCGTCCCAGCCGTCGCTCGGTTACGGTTCCGGACAGCCCGGCTACGGCACTGGCCAGAACGGCTACGGATCGGGCCAGAGCGGCTATGACCAGGTCAGCTACGGTGGCGGCCAGTACACGGACTACGGGCAGTACCTCGACTCGGTGGGACCCTCGGGCGGGCAGCCCGCGATGGGCCAGCCGGGCGGTTTCAGTCAGCCGGTCACCTACGGCACGTACGGTGCGCCGATGGTCGTCTACCGCAGGCCGAACACACTGGCCGGGTGGTCGATGTGGATGGGCATCATCGGCCTCGCCGGCGGTTTCGTCTGCTGGCTGCTCGCGATGATCCCGGTCATCGGGTGGCTCTTCAGCTTCCTCGCGATGCTCCTGTGGCTGGCGCCCATCCTCGCGGTGATCTTCGGGCACGTGGCGCGCGGCCAGATCAAGCGCACCGGCGAAGACGGGCGGGGTCAGGCGACGGCGGGCCTCGTCATGGGTTACATCAGCATCGGCCTGGCGATCCTGGCCATCGTCATCATCGCGATCGTCGGGGTGAGCCTGTTCGCGATGTTCGCCGCGACGGCCTGAGCGGCGGACTCGACTTCACCGGGCGGCCCACCGCCCGGCATCGGTCGCAGAGGGTGCCTCCGACGGTCGACGATGCAGGATTGCAACACGTTCGCCTTTGGTCTCGGTGCCGTGCTCGGTACGGTTGAGGGAGAATCCCCGAGGAGAGAAGTCATGAGCAGTCAGAACAACTGGAACAATCCCGACATGTACTACCAGCAGCCGCAGTCCGGGCAGCCGTCGAACAGCTACGATCCCAACGGCTACCAGGCCGCGAACAACCAGCAGGTCGCGAACTACGGAAGCGCGTACGGTCCTGCGAGCTATGGCAGCGCCGGGGTCGGCTACCAGCAGCTGGCACCCACGAACACCTTGGCGATCATCGCCCTCGTCGCCTCGATCTTCGGCACCATCTCGGGCGTCTTCCTCGCGGGCATCGCCGGGATCGTCATGGGCCACATCGCCCGCAAGCAGATCAGGGAGCGCGGCGAGCGCGGCGACGGGATGGCGATCGCCGCCCTCTGGGTCGGCTACATCGGCACGAGTCTCTGGATCCTCTTCTGGATCGTCTACATTCTCTTCTTCGTGGCGATCCTCGGGGTCGGATTCCTCGGCAGCGCCGGCTCGTACAGTTGACGAGGCCGCATCCCGCACGGTGGCCGACTGCACCGGCGCCTGAGCCGACGACGCCCGATCCTGTTCTCGGTCCCGATCCTGTACTCGGTGAGGAGGCGGACGGGCTGCCCCCGGATGCGTTCGGCGCTCCTGAACTCAGCAACCCAGAGACTCGTGATACTGAGTCCGGTGACTCAGAGTCCGGTGACCGAGAGTTGTATGACATCGGGGCGGGCCACCGCTATTCCGGTGCTCCCGAATCCGGTGGTCCCGGGTTCGGTGACCCGCAGCCTGATGACCGCGATTCAGGCCACCAGTCCGCGGCACCGCGTGCCGACGGATCGCACGCTTCCGACAGAGCTGACCACGCTGCCGACAGAGCTGGCCACGCTGCCGACAGAGCTGGCCACGCTGCCGACAGAGCCGACGCAGGCTCGCACGGCGATCCCTCGATGGACGAGGACGCAGCCGACCCGTCACTCGACCCCAAGCCGGCAGGCGGACGACTGATCCTTGTCGGGACTCCGATCGGCAACCTCGGCGATGCGAGCCCGCGGATGCGGGAGGCGATCTCGACTGCCGACGTCATCGCCGCCGAGGACACCCGCCGCTTCCTCTCCCTCGCTCAGCGTCTGGGGATTGCGCACACGAAGCGCGTGCTCAGCGTCTTCGACCACAACGAGCAGTCCCGCGCGCCCGAGATCGTCGACCTCGTCCGCGGCGGTCAGACCGTCGTCCTCCTCAGCGATGCTGGGATGCCGGCGGTCTCCGACCCCGGATATCGCGTCGTCAGGGCGTGCGCCGAGGCGGATCTGCCGGTGACCGCGACGCCGGGGCCGTCCGCGGTGCTCATGGCGCTCGCCGTCTCCGGTCTGCCGAGTGATCGCTTCAGCTTCGAGGGCTTCCTGCCCCGGAAGTCCGGGGCTCGCCGGACGCTCTTCGACGAGCTCAAGTCGGAGAAGCGGACGATGGTCTTCTTCGAAAGCCCGCACCGGATCGCCGAGGCGATGGACGACCTCGCATCGGTCATCGGCCCCGACCGGCCGATGAGTATCAGCCGGGAGCTGACGAAGACGTACGAGGAGACGCTGCGTGGGACCGTCGGGTCCCTGCGCGAGCTCGCCGCCGATGGTCTGCGCGGGGAACTCACCCTCGTCCTCGCCGGTGCCACCGAGGTGGAGACGGCTCCGGAGGACCACCTCGGCGAGATGGAGGAGCTGGTCGAGTCGGGTGTGCGCGCGAAGGAGGCGGCCGGCCAGATCGCGAAGCGCTTCGGTCTGTCCAAGCGGGAGATCTACGAGGCCTGGCTCCACCGCGAGTGACCGCGGTGCGGGGTGGGCGGTGGGACCGGCGCGTCCGTGCGCGGTCGGCCCGTCGGGCCCGTCGTGCGGCCCCACTTGCGTGCGATCGGCTGTGGACGGTTTGGGCTCACTTTCGTTTGGGCGGCACTGTTCGCAACGTGAGCTGCTCGTGCTCGACAGAGCTCAAAGCGGCGTGGTCAAGGGTTGCGGTTCGATCAGCGAGCTCGTCTGACGCTTCCGACTCGTCTCGCAGTGTCGACGCGAACTCGAGTGCTGGCACGCTCGCCTGCGGTGATGCGTCTCTGAGGAACTGCGACCGCCGGGGACGTGGCGGCCCGGCGACGTCAGGGACGGTGACGCTGGTGCGTTGCCGTCACGCCCCCTGGGGAGACTGCGAGCACTCGCGTTCGCGCAGCCTGTGGACGCTCATCGCGTTTCCACAGGACACCCGATCGCAGATGCGGCGGCCGACTGCGGGCGCCAGAGTGTGCGGATGGACGATCACAGGGAACAGCCGACATGCAATGTGGTGACCTCTCAGACCCTGCGTGCAGCAGGGGTGACCAGCGTGGAGATCAGTCGAGCTGTCGACTGCTGTCTCATCCGCGTCTGCCGCGGGGTGTATTCGATCGCCGTCGCCTGCACGGTTCCTCGCCATGCGCGCATCCGCGAGCTGATCACGGACACGGTGTGGACTGATCGGTTCCAGGACTCTTCGATAGCCGAACAGATCGAGAATCGTGCGATTCGCACTCAGTTGGCACGGCTCGAGGTGATCCACTACCCGCACTATCGCCGCGGCGATGTCGTCTCCGGTGTGTCTGCAGCGCTGCTGCACGACCTGCCGATGTTCGACCTGCCGCTCCGACCGTTGACAGTCATGCATCCGACTGCGAGCACGCTGAGCCCGGCCATCCGCCGCTTCCGGCGCGCGGTGCCCTGCGCTGATCGGGCGAACCTGTCGGACGTGGACGTGACGAGCTCGATCCGCACCAGCCTGGACCTCATCGAGTACGGCGGTCCAGTTGCGGGGTACGCCGCCTTGGAGGCCACCCTGCGACGCGGCGTCCACAAGCGGTACGGACTCAAGAAGCGTCTGGGGTTCGCCAATCCCCATGTGCTCGCGGACATCGGCCGGAACCTCGTCGCCCACGACTTCGCTCCCGCTGCACTCCGACTGGCGCGTGGACGCAGACGAGCTCTCACCCTGCTTGCGCACATCTCTCCGCTGTCGGAGAGCTACGCGGAGAGTCGAAGTTCGTTCAATCTCCATCTCCTCGGCCTCCACGATTTCGACCAGCAGTGGAATGTCGCCCACGACGGGGACTTCCTCACGAGGCTGGACTTTCTCCACCGGCAGACGAGGACGGCGTTGGCCGTCGATGGTTCCGGCAAGTACGTGGAGTTCGGACGCAGTCGCCTGAAGCGGGAGAGCTACCAGCACAACATGCTGCTGACGATGGGGTACAAGGTCGTCCACTTCGCCTTCCGAGACATTCTCAATCCACAGGTGTTCGGGGCGAAGCTCTTCGAACAGGCACCGGAGCTGCTGAAGTTCAGGGGCAAGCCCCTTCGCCTCTGAGCCTGCTCTGCGTCGACCGGCAGGGGTGCCGGGAGCGAGTCCTCGCCACAGCTCACTCTGGTTTCCAGGGCTCATGCCAAGAACCGAGCCCTGGAAACCAGGGTGAGCTCTAACGCCGTGGGGCTGCAGGCGCGCCTTCCCGCCGGCCCTGTGCGCGGGCACCCACCCCGCGGGGACGACCCGCCCCGCTGGGATCCGCCCCGCCGGGCCCTCCTGCGCCCCCACGCACCCCCGCGACTTCCTCCGCCCGTCGACCCTTTGCGCGGGAACCCGCCCAGCCCGGACCGCCCAGCCCGGACCCGCCCCGAGGCCTCCGCCCCGCCGGGACCCACCCCTCCGGCCTCCAGGCCCACCGCCCGCCCCGCCCGGCAGGCCACCCACCCCCGCGGACACCGTCCGACCCGCCGCCGCGCGTCCCTTAGACTGATTGACCTATGGGTTACTACGTGACAACAGCGATCGCCTACCCCAATGGGGCCATCCACATCGGGCATGCATACGAGTACATCGCCGCCGACACCATCGCGCGGTTCAAGCGCCTCGACAACCACGAGGTGTTCTTCGCCACCGGCACCGATGAGCACGGTCTGAAGATGCTCCAGGCGGCGAACAAGCTCGGCATCACGCCCAAGGCACTCGCTGACGACAACGCGACGAACTTCCGCGACACCCAGCTGGCCCTCGGCTCGACGTTCGACCGGTTCATCCGCACGACCGACCCCGACCACTACGCGGCTTCGCAGGCGATCTGGCGCCGGCTCGAGGAGGCCGGCGACATCTACCTCGACTCGTACTCCGGCTGGTACTCGGTGCGCGACGAAGCGTTCTACACCGAGGACGAGACCGAGGTCGTCGACGGCGTGCGCCTGTCCAAGGAGACCCGCACCGAGGTGACCTGGACGGAGGAGGAGTCCTACTTCTTCCGCCTCTCGAAGTACCAGGACCGGCTCCTCGAGCTCTACCGCGACCACCCGGAGTTCATCGGGCCCGACTCCCGCCGCAACGAGGTCGCCTCGTTCGTCGCCTCCGGGCTCAAGGACCTCTCGATCTCGCGCACGACTTTCGACTGGGGAGTGCCCGTGCCCGGCAACGACAAGCACGTGATGTACGTGTGGATCGACGCCCTGACGAACTACCTCACCGCCGCCGGGTACCCCGATGACGAGGAGGCTCTGGCGAAGTGGTGGCCGGCCGACGTCCACATCATCGGCAAGGACATCATCCGCTTCCACAGCGTCTACTGGCCGGCGTTCCTCATGTCCGCGGGCATCGAGCTGCCCCGCCGCGTCCACGCTCACGGCTTCCTCTTCAATGCCGGGGAGAAGATGTCGAAGTCCGTCGGCAACGTCGTCGATCCCATCGACCTCGTCGACGCGTTCGGTCTCGACACCGTCCGCTTCTTCCTTTTCCGCGAGTTCTCCTACGGCCAGGACGGCTCGTACACGAAGGACTCGATCATCACCCGCAAGAACGCCGACCTCGCCAACGAGTACGGCAACCTCGCCCAGCGCTCCCTGTCGATGATCGCGAAGAACTGCGACGGCCAGGTGCCGCAGCCCGGTGAGCTCACCGAGGCGGACGAGACCCTGCTGGCGCTGGCCCGCGGCACTCTCGACACCGCTCGGCGGCATGTCGACACCCAGTCGCTGCATCAGTACGTCGACGCGTGCTGGAAGGTCCTCACCGAGGCCAACCGCTACTTCTCCGCGCAGGAGCCGTGGAAGCTGAAGAAGACCGATCCCGAGCGGATGGCCACCGTGCTGTGGGTGACGATCGAGGTCGTGCGCATCGTCTCGATCCTCATCCAGCCGGTCATGCCCGAATCCGCGGGCCGGATCCTCGATCTCCTTGGGGTGCCCACCGGAGTCGCCGAGGCGGGGGCGAAGGTCCTGCCCACTGCCGTCGAGTCGGGCTCCGGTGCCGAAGTCATGGACACCGTGTCCGCGGGTGCCGCCGTCGGCGTCGTCGCCGGGGCGGGTGTCGCCGCCGCCGGCATCGCCCCGTCCTTCGCCGAGGAGGCCGAAGGCTCCGTGGCCGCCGCCGACATCGATCCCCGGTCGTTCGCCGCGATCGACTACCCGCTCGTGCCCGGCACACCGCTGCCGAAGCCCGAACCGGTGTTCCCGAAGTTCGTGGAGGAGACGGAGTAATGGCCTCGCGCGCCGCCGGAACGTATCCTCCGGTGCCCGAACCCCTGCCCCACCCGATCGTCGACACCCACACCCACCTCGACATCGGCACGGGCATGCGACTGCCCTTGGGTGCGGGGGAACCGGCTCCCGAGGTGACCCCCGACGAGGATGAGGAGTTCCCCGACCTCGACTTCTTCTTCAACACCGCCGAGCAGGCCGGGGTGCGGCGGATCGTGCAGATCGGCTGCGACCTGCCGGCGGCCCGGTGGACGACGGCGCTCGTGGCCTCCCAGTACGCCGGCCGCGCCGGTGCTGCGGACCCGAGCGTCGCCGCGTCCGTGCCGGCTCCGCCGGAGACCCCGCGCACGTGGATGCTCGGCGGCGCGGCCCTCCACCCGAACGAGGCTCCGCGTCTGGCCGAGGCCAGCCTGCTCGACGATGCGCTCACCGAGATCGAAGCCCTTGTGACGAGCCATGACCGGATGCGCGTGGTGGGGGAGACCGGTCTCGACTACTTCCGCACCGGCGAGGACGGCATCGCCGAGCAGCAGCGTTCCTTCCGCGCCCACATCGAGATCGCCAAGCGCACCGGCCGCGCCCTGCAGATCCACGACCGTGAGGCCCACGCCGATGTGCTGCGCATCCTCCGCGAGGAGGGCGCGCCTGAGGTGACGATCTTCCACTGCTTCTCCGGCGACGAGGCGATGGCCCGCGAATGCGCCGAGGCCGGCTACTTCATGTCGTTCGCCGGCAACATCACGTTCAAGAACGCCGATGAGCTGCGCCGGGCCGCTGCGAGCGCCCCGCTCGAGCTGCTCCTCACCGAGACCGACGCCCCGTTCCTCACCCCGCACCCCTATCGCGGCAAGCCCGGCGGGCCGTACCTCACCCCGATCACCGCGAGAAAGCTCGCCGAGGTGCGCGGGATGGATGCCGGTGACCTCGCCGAGGCGGTCTGGACGAACGCAGAGACCGCGCTCGGCGGCTGGGACTGAAGGCGGCGAGGCTGCGCGGCGACCGCGGGGCAGCTGGGGCGCCTCGGCAGCGCAGCCACGGCTGACCAGCCGGACGTGGGCTGACCAGCCACGTGTGAGCCGCCGGGGTCGGGCGATGCCGAACGGCAGCCCGAACGGCACTGCCGACCACGCGGAGACGACGGGTCGCGACGGTGAGATCACGGCCGCCTCGGTGGTGGTGTCGGTCTCACCCTGAGAACCCGGGAATCGGTGCCAACGGCGCGTGACCTGCGACGATGGCAACGGCCGCGATCGCCGAGAATCCGGGAGTCTGGGAACTTCCTGTTACGGATTCGTGATCTTTTGCGTTACATGTAACGAATCGGTTACAGTGGACGAGTTGCAAACAGCTGATCAACTCTGCTCGGGGATATTTCTGTGATTGATTTTCTCAAGAACCGCAAGGTGCAGATCGCCGCACAGGCGGTAGTCATCACCGGTCTCGTCGGTGGCACCGGCGCCGTACTCACCATGAACAAGCCCGTCACCCTCGAGGTGAACGGAGAGCCGAAGGAGATCCGCACGTTCGGCGGAACCGTCGGCCAGATTCTCGACAGCCAGGACATCGACCTCGAGAAGAACGATGAGGTCAAGCCCGGCATCGACACGAAGATCGACCGCGATATGACGGTCACGGTCAACACGGCCAAGGACATCTCGCTCACCGTCGACGGCAAGAAGACCGACGAGTGGACGAACGCGAACACCGTGGGTCAGGCGCTCGCCGACCTCGGCGTCGACGCCAAGGACGCCGACCTCAGCGCTGATGCCGACGACAAGCTCAAGGTCGAGAGCCCGACCGACATTGCGGTCACGACCGCCAAGGCTCTGACCGTCGTCGCCGACGGCAAGGACGTCAAGGTCACGGCTCCGGTCGACACCGCAGAGGACGCCCTCAACGAGGCGAAGGTCGAACTCGACAAGGACGACTTCCTCTCCGTGCCGATGAGCGCATCGGTCGCCGACGGCCAGGTTCTCACCGTCAACCGGGTGGAGAACAAGACCGTCAAGGAGAAAGAGGAGATCAAGCCCGAGACCCAGACCAAGAAGTCGGACTCGCTCTACGTCGGCGAGACGAAGGTCGAGGACAAGGGCAAGGCCGGTGAGAAGGAAGTCGAGTACGCGGTCAAGACCATCAACGGCGACGAGGTCGAGAAGGAGAAGAAGGGCGAGAAGGTCCTCTCCGAACCGCAGGCCAAGGTCGTGATCGAGGGCACGAAGAAGAAGGAAGCCCCGGCTCCCAAGGACGACTCCGGTTCCGGCTCCGGTGGCAGCGACTCCGGTTCCGGTGGCAGCGACTCCGGCGATTCGGGTTCGGGCTCCGGTTCCGGCGGCTCGATGTCGACCGAGGAGATCAAGGCGATGCTCGGCGGACCCGGGTCGAAGTGGTACCAGGTCGCCAAGTGCGAATCGAACTTCAACCCCCGTGCGGTCAACAAGCAGAACAACGCGCACTTCGGACTCTTCCAGTTTAAGCTCGCCACCTGGCAGAGCGTCGGCGGATCGGGCAACCCGATCGATGCCAGCCCGCAGGAGCAGTTCGACCGTGCGAAGAAGCTGCAGGCGAAGGCCGGCTGGGGCCAGTGGGCCTGCGCGTGACCTGCACTGTCTGAGCAGTAACGCGCTGAGCGCGGTGGCCTGAGCAGGGCGGCTGCGCGAGCAGAACAGCTGAATGGCAGAAGAGGGACTCCGGATGATTCCGGGGTCCCTCTTCCGCATCATCGCCGAATTCTGGTTGTCAGGGTTCTCGCCGAGGCGGCCTGCCCGTCCCGGCGCCGAGCGGCCTTTCCCTCGTCCGGACCGGCACCCTGAGCTTTCGCCGAGAGCGTGACAATTCTTTGGCACTCGAGTTGACCGAGTGCTAAAGGAGTCATAGAGTCGAATTAGCACTGACGCTCAGTGAGTGCCAGTTTTATGAAGACGGTCGAACTCCTCGGCACCCGCGACGACGAGTGGTTCCTCAGGCAGCCGCCGCCGTCTGACTTCACGTAAGTTATTCACCCAGCGAAGGGAGAGAGCCCGATATGTCGGTCTCCATCAAGCCACTCGAAGATCGGATCGTCATCCGTCAGGTCGAAGCCGAGCAGACCACTGCCAGCGGTCTGGTCATTCCCGATACCGCCAAGGAGAAGCCGCAGGAAGGCGAAGTCGTCGCAGTGGGCCCCGGCCGCGTTGCTGACAACGGCAACCGCGTTCCCGTCGACGTCGCTGTCGGCGACAAGGTCATCTACTCGAAGTACGGCGGCACCGAAGTCAAGTACGCCGGCGAAGAGTACCTCGTTCTCTCGGCGCGCGACGTGCTCGCCGTCATCGGCTGAATCCACCTGAACAACGCTTAGAGAACAGGAGGACGAATGCCTAAGAATCTGGAATTCAACGACGAGGCCCGTCGTTCACTCGAAAAGGGTGTCAACACTCTCGCTGACACCGTCAAGGTGACCCTGGGACCCCGCGGACGCAACGTCGTTCTCGACAAGAAGTGGGGCGCCCCCACGATCACGAACGATGGTGTCACCATCGCGCGTGAGGTCGAGCTCGACGATCCCTACGAGAACCTCGGCGCACAGCTGGCCAAGGAAGTCGCCACCAAGACCAACGACATCGCCGGTGACGGAACCACCACCGCGACCGTCCTGGCCCAGGCCTTCGTCAACGAAGGTCTGCGCAATGTCGCCGCAGGTGCGGCTCCCGGCGCGCTCAAGCGCGGCATCGAGACCGCCGTCGAGGCCGTCTCGGACGAACTCGGCTCCATCTCCCGTGATGTCGCCGGTTCCGAGGAGATCGCCCACGTGGCCGGTCTGTCCGCCCAGTCCGAGGAGATCGGCTCGCTCATCGCCGATGCCTTCGACAAGGTCGGCAAGGACGGCGTCATCACCATCGACGAATCCCAGGCTTCCGACGTGGAGCTGGAGATCACCGAGGGCATGCAGTTCGACAAGGGCTACCTGTCCCCGCACTTCGTCACCGACGCTGACCGTCAGGAAGCCATCCTGTCCGATGCGCTCATCCTCATCAACCAGGGCAAGATCTCCAACATCCAGGAGCTCCTGCCCGTCCTCGAGAAGGTGCAGCAGGCCGGCAAGCCGCTGTTCATCATCGCCGAGGACATCGAGGGCGAAGCGCTGTCGACGCTGGTGGTCAACAAGCTGCGCGGCATCCTCAACGTCTGCGCCGTCAAGGCTCCCGGCTTCGGCGACCGCCGCAAGGCCATCCTCGAGGACCTCGCCGTCCTCACCGGTGGTCAGGTCGTCACCCCGGACATGGGCATGAAGCTCGATCAGGTCACCCTCGACGAGCTCGGCAACGCCCGCACGATCACCGTCACCAAGGACACCACCACCATCGTCGATGGTGCCGGTGCCGATGACGCAGTGGCCGGGCGCGTCGCCCAGATCCGCTCCGAGATCGAGAACACCGACTCCGACTGGGACCGTGAGAAGCTGCAGGAGCGCTTGGCCAAGCTCTCCGGTGGCGTTGCGGTCATCAAGGTCGGCGCCGCCACCGAGGTGGAGCTCAAGGAGCGCAAGCACCGCGTTGAAGACGCCGTGTCGGCGACCCGTGCGGCCATCGAGGAGGGTGTCGTCGCCGGTGGCGGTTCGGCACTCATCCACGCCGCCAAGGTGCTCGACGGCAAGGACTTCGGTCTCGACTACGACGGTGCCACCGGTGTGGAGATCGTCAAGCGCGGAATCGTCCAGCCCCTGCGCTGGATCGCTGAGAACGCCGGCCAGGACGGCTACGTCGTCGTCTCCAAGGTCCAGGACCTCGAGTCCGGCCAGGGATACAACGCCGCCACCGACTCCTACGGCGACCTCATCTCCGCAGGCATCATCGACCCGGTCAAGGTCACCCGCTCGGCTCTGCGCAACGCAGCGTCGATCGCGGCCCTGGTGCTCACCACCGAGACCCTGGTTGTTGAGAAGAAGGACGACGAGGACGAGGACTGACCTCCCCGCTCCGTCCCCTCACAGTCTGATCGGATCAGCTCAGTCTCGAGCAGCCTGACGGCCCGGTCGGCCTGAGACGCCTGCGAATGGCCCGGAACACTGCGTTCCGGGCCATTCGTGCGTTCAGTCCGCGTCGAGGATCGCGGCGAGCCGATCGAGGTCGGCGGCGACAGCCGCCGCATCGCGGTCGACGTCGGCAGCGCTCATCCCTGCGCGATGGACGACGGTGAAGGCGACTTCGCTGACCTCGCCGTGGGGGAGGACGCGGAAGGGATTGTGGTTGACCGTCCCGTCGGGGAACACGACGTCGTGGTCGAGGATGCCGGCACGCGGATCGCCGGTGAACCGGACTTCGACCGTGCCCATCGGGCAGACCGGGACTCGATCGACCTTGGGCAAACCCCGAGGTCACAGGCCCTCCGTTGATTCGTCATGTGAGGGGTGCCATACTCGTCAACGGTTGAATCTTCATTCACCTTTGCGAGAGAGGGGCGCTGTGGCCCACCTGGAGACCGCCAGAAGTCGTGCCAACACCGCGCAGCGGCGCGCACGCATCGAACATGCGGCGCGCTTCGTCGTCGCCGACGGCGGATTCGCCGCCGCGACCGTCCCCGCCGTCGCCCACGCCGCGTCGTGCACCACGGGGGTCATCGACAGCTGCTTCGACGACCACGACGAACTGCTGGCGTCGGTGTTCGCCTCTGCCGCCGGTCGTGAGCTCTCCGTCGTCACCGAGGCGGTCGACGCGTGCTCGACGCCCGAGGCCGCCGTCGGAGCCGTCGTCGAGGTCTTCATCCGCCGGGCGGTCGCCGGGCGCGGCCTGGCCTACGCGCTCCTGCTCGAAGAGGTTCCCGAACCCATCCAAGCCCAGCGCCGTGCCCTGCGCCGCGGCTTCGTGTCCGCGATCTCCACGGCGCTCATGCGCTGCCTCGGCCCCGAATTCCCCACCGAGCTCTTCGCCCGATCGCTCGTCGGGGCCGTCAGCGAGAACGTCGTCGACCTCCTCGATCCGGCCCGGAGCACCCCGAACCCGCTTGAAGTCGAATGGATCATCGACCGCGTGTCCGCGTTCTCCCGGGCAGCCCTGACCGCAGTGCCCCGTGACGGTGCCCTCACCGTGCCCCCGCAGGCATCCGCAGCTAGCCCGGGTGCGGCCGCCTCGTAGACTGGGCACCATGCCCCGCAGCCCCCTTCCGCCCCGAGACGGCATCTCGGCAACATCGCTGCGGGCGCCCGGGGGACTGGCCACCCACGACAAGGCCCATCTGGCCGTGCCCGCCTCGATCGGCGCCTGGCTGGCCTCGGAATTCCCTCACGCCACCGACCTCGAGCTCCGCAGCCTGGTCGCCCGGTCGACGACCGAGCTCGAGGGGCTGCTGGCTGATGCCGATCGACGCGACCGCACCACCTTGAGTGACCGCGACCTCATCCCCGGCCAGCTGAGCGATGCGGCTGGCACGCCGGTGGCCTGGGGCGATCCCGTTGTCCCCGGCGGTTTCTACTTCTTCCACCGACCGGTGCCCGCCGAGGCGCGGATCCCCTTCGAGGTGGCGATCGTCTTCGAGGACGAGGACCTCCTCGTCGTCGACAAGCCGCACTTCCTCGCGAGCACTCCCAACGGCCGCTTCGTCCGCGAATGCGTCGTCACCCGACTCCGCGTCGACCTCGACCAGCCCGACCTCGTCGCCATCCACCGCCTCGACCGCATCACCGCAGGCCTCCTCATCCTCTCGAAGCGGCCGGCGACCCGCGGCCGCTACCAGCGGCTCTTCCAGGACCGGCAGGTGATGAAGACGTACCGGGCACTCGCGCCCGCCCCGCCCGCCGACCTGTCCTTCCCCCTCGAACGACGCACCCGCCTTCACAAGCCTGCCGGGGGACGGCAGGTCATCGAGGTGCCCGGGGAGGTCAATGCGATCAGCCGCATCGACCACCTCGGCGAGATCGAAGCCCACGGTCACGGGGCCGGGCGGGTGAGCGAATACCGGCTCGCACCGCTCACCGGCAAGACCCACCAGCTGCGTGTGCACATGAACGCCCTCGGGCTGCCGCTGTTCGGCGATCCGGTCTACCCGGTCGATCGCAGCCCCGACCCCTACGACTTCTCCGCGCCGCTCCAGCTGCTCGCTGCGACGATCGACTTCACCGACCCGCTGACCGGCCGCCCCCGGCACTTCGCGACCGGGCTCGACCTCGACCGCGCGGGACAGGGGATGCGGCAGGCGTAGTGGGTCGGCGACGCGGAAATGAGACGGACACGGTAGCCTGGAGGTATGAGTCCCAACGCCCCCGGATGCACCTCTGAGGCGATCGTCGCCCTGGTCCGGACCCGAATCACGAACGGTGAGTACCCTGCGGGGTCACCGGTGCGCGATGGTGCGCTCGCGAAGGAATTCAACGTCTCGCGCAACACCGCCCGCGAGTCCCTCAGTCTGCTCCGCCATGCCGGCCTGCTCACCCAGGAGCCCAACCGCGGCTTCTTCGTCCGCACCTTCGGCATCGACGAGCTCAAGGATCTCTACCGGGCCCGCCGGGTCTTCGAGATCCGCGCCGTCCAGGAGTCCCAGGACGCCTCCGACGAGGCGATGGCCGCCGTCGAGGCCTCCGTCGTCCGCGCCGAGACCGCCCCGGAGAACGAGAGCTGGACCGATGCCCAGGAGCACTCGGCGTCGTTCCACCGGGCGATCGTCGGTCTGCTCGGCTCGCCGCTGCTCGACGAGTTCTACCTCAACCTCATGGCGCGGCTGTCGACGACGTTCTCCCGCTCCCCGGAGCCCGGCAAATACCATTCGCACTGGGCGAACCCGCACCGCGACATCCTCGAGAAGATCAAGTCGGGTGACCGGCAGGGCGCCGAAGGGCTGCTGCGCATCCACCTCGACGATTCCGAGGCCTCGACGCTCGACCTCGCCCGCTCCGTCGGCGCCGGCCGCTGAGACTGGGTCAGGCACCGTCCGACCGCCTCGGCGAGCTGACCAGGGCACCCGTCCGGTCGCCTCGGTGAGCTGACCGGGACTCCCGTCCGACCGCCTCGGCGAGGTGTCCATTCTCACAGCCCGCGGTAGTTGAAACTGTGGATCGTCCACATGCCCCTTCGATACCATTGATCAACTGATCTCTCCGCGTCGAAAGGCTGGTCTCATGGGGAACCTCGAGCCCGCAAACGATCCGTTCTCTCTCACTGGGCTCACGTATGACGACGTTCTGCTCCTGCCCGGCGACACCGACGTCATTCCTTCGGAAGCCTCGACGACGACGCGCCTGACCAAGGAGATCGAGCTCAACATCCCGCTCGTCTCCGCGGCCATGGACACCGTCACCGAATCGCGGATGGCCATCGCCATGGCCCGCATCGGGGGACTCGGCATCATCCACCGCAACCTGTCGAAGGAAGACCAGGCCGACCAGGTCGACTACGTCAAGCGGTCCGAGTCCGGGATGATCAACGACCCGCTGACAATCACGCCGGAGAAGACGCTCGAGGAACTCGACGAACTCTGCGGTCGCTACCGCATCTCCGGCCTGCCCGTCGTCGACGAGAACGACGTGCTGCTGGGCATCGTCACCAACCGCGACCTCCGCTTCGTCTCCCGCAGCGAATTCCCCACGCGCACCGTTGCCGAGACGATGACCCCGATGCCGATCGTCACCGCCCCCGTCGGCGTCGCGCCGGAGAAGGCGTTCGAACTCCTCGCCGACAACAAGGTCGAGAAGCTCCCGCTCGTCGACGAGAACAACGTCATCAAGGGCCTCATCACCGTCAAGGACTTCGTCAAGACCGAGGAGTACCCGCTCGCGACGAAGGACGCCGAAGGTCGTCTGCGCGTCGGTGCGGCCGTCGGCTTCTACGGTGACGCCTTTGAGCGCGCCGGGCTCCTCGCCGAGGCGGGCGTCGACGTCCTCGTCGTCGACACCGCGAACGGCCACGCCCGCGGCGTGACCGACATGATCAAGACGATCAAGGCCGACCCGGCGTTCTCCCACGTCCAGATCATCGGCGGCAACGTCGCCACGCAGGAGGGCGCGCAGGCGCTCATCGACGCCGGAGTCGACGCCGTCAAGGTCGGCGTCGGACCGGGATCGATCTGCACGACCCGCGTCGTCGCCGGCGTCGGCGTCCCGCAGGTCACCGCCATCCACCTCGCCGCCCAGGCCGCCCGCGCTGCCGGCGTCCCGGTCATCGGCGACGGCGGCCTCCAGTACTCCGGTGACATCGGCAAGGCGCTCGTCGCCGGCGCCGACACCGTCATGCTCGGCTCCCTGCTCGCCGGCTGCGACGAGTCCCCGGGCGAGCTGATCTTCGTCAACGGCAAGCAGTACAAGGCCTACCGCGGCATGGGCTCGCTCGGCGCGATGGCCCCCCGCAAGGGCAAGTCGTACTCGAAGGACCGCTACTTCCAGGCCGACATCGCCACCGACACCGAGCTCATCCCCGAGGGCATCGAGGGCCGCGTCGCCTACCGCGGACAGCTCAAGCAGGTCGCCCACCAGCTCACCGGCGGACTGCGCCAGACGATGTTCTACGTCGGCGCCCGCACGATCGACGAGCTCAAGGCCAAGGGCAAGTTCGTCCGCCTGACGACGGCCGGCCTCAAGGAGAGCCACCCGCACGACATCCAGATGACCGTCGAGGCACCGAACTACGTCTCGAAGTGAGCACCTGAGCGCAGTGAGCGGCTGAGCACAGTGAGCTTCTGAGCGGTCCGCGCCGAGGTGGGGCCGGGATCCAACTCCAGGTGCGGCTGCGTCCCTCTCCGCAGTGGAGACGACGACATCGACGAACGGCTGCGACCCCCCGTTGCGGGGGTCGCAGCCGTTTGCTGTGATGAGCGTCACAGGACGAATTCTGCGGCGGTTCTCGTTAGGTCTGTGACCGTCGCGATCCGCGCGGACTCGCGCCTGACGTCACCCCTCCGACACCGTGCAGTCACGCCTGTAGTCCTCTGACCTGGGCTTTCGTCCAGCATTTTTCGTCGTACTTAGGGTAGGTTTCCCTAATGCACCCGGGTTGACCCCGGGACGCAGACGAAGGAGGCAACGAACGCTCATGACTGCTCAGCACTCAGTGACACCCGCACCGCCGTCCCCCGCACACGACGACAACTCACACGACCACGACGCGCACAGCGCCGGCAGGTACGACCCTGGCGCACACGACCGCCACACGCACAACCCCGACTCCCGCGTCCACGACATCGTCGGCATCGGCATCGGGCCCTTCGGACTGGGGCTTGCCGCCCTGTCCGATCCGCTGCCCGACGTCGACGCCGTCTTCCTCGACCAGCGCGCGGAGTTCCGCTGGCATCCGGGCATGATGATCGAAGGCGCGACCATCCAAGTGCCCTTCCTCGCCGACCTCGTCACCATGGCCGATCCCACGTCGCCGTATTCGTTCCTCCAGTTCCTCAAGGACCGCCGGCGCCTCTACCCGTTCTTCATCCGCGAATCCTTCTACCCGCTGCGCGCCGAATACGACGAGTACTGCCGGTGGGTCGCCGCTCAGTTGGGGACGCTGCGCTGGAACCGGACGGTCACCTCGGTGACCAATGACGGCGGCGTCTACCGGATCCTCGCCGAGGTGACCGACGCCTCCGGACGGATCGTCGACATCGAGACCTACCGCGCGAAGCACGTCGTCCTCGGCGTCGGCACCGCACCGGTCCTCCCCCCGGCGCTGCAGGCCCTGACGAGCAGCGACGCCGAAGCGGCCGGCAACGGCCCCGTCATCCACACCGCGGACTACCTGGCCAACCGTGAACGGCTGCTCGCGGCGGGATCGGTGACGATCATCGGCAGCGGACAGTCCGCCGCGGAGATCTACCGGGACCTCATCGAGGACGCCGAGGACCGTGGGGTAAGCGTCGACTGGATCACCCGCTCGCCCCGGTTCTTCCCCATGGAGTACACGAAGCTCACCCTGGAGATGACGTCACCGGAGTACACCGACCACTTCCGCGCCCTGCCCGATGACCTGCGCGGACGGATCGGACGCGAACAGCGCGGCCTCTACAAGGGCATCAGCGCGGACCTCATCGACGACATCCACGACACGCTCTACCGGCTCAGCCGCGGCGGTCGGCGACTCCTGACGACCCTCGCCACCGATGCGGAGCTCATCTCCGCCCGCCCCGCCGAGGCGACCGCGGAGTACGAGCTGACCTTCCGCAACCCTGTGCTCGGGCAGACCTTCACCCGGTCGGCCGGTGCCGTCGTCGCCGCCACCGGGTACCGCGCCGGTGTCCCGGCGTTCCTCGGCCCGCTCGGCTCGGAGATCCACCGCGATCGCGAGGGCCGCCTCGACATCAGCCGCGACTACACCGTCAATGCGGCCGGCACGATCCACGCCCTCGGCATCGAAGAGCACACCCACGGCGTCACGGGTCCTGACCTCGGGTTCGGGCCGTGGCGCGCCTCGGTGGTGCTGTCCCAGGTCACCGGTCGTGAACCCTATCCGATCGAACGGTCGATCGCGTTCCAGACCTTCGGGGTTCCCGGCACCGAGGCGACCGCCGAGACAGACCGCACCACCGAGGAGACCGCGCGTGCCGCCGACGAACCCAATCGCACGAAGGAGATGACCCACGCATGAGCACCGACACGATGAACACGGCGACGGACGAGGCCGGTGCAGGCACTGACTGCGACACCGGCCCCGCGCCCGGCACCAGCCGCGCGACCGGAATTGCCGCGACCACGCTGACCGCGGCAGGGGATGCCGCAGCCGCCGAGATCGCCCGGTCGATCT
The DNA here is from genome assembly GCF_006489205.2 of Brevibacterium sp. XM4083. Classification (GTDB taxonomy): domain Bacteria; phylum Actinomycetota; class Actinomycetes; order Actinomycetales; family Brevibacteriaceae; genus Brevibacterium. The sequence continues at coordinate 829,649 of NZ_VFYR02000001.1, forward strand.
CGATCGTTCCGCTCGACCCGCAGGGCCACGCCGAGGAGGTCCACGCCTGGCTGACCCACCCGCGCTCGCACTTCTGGCAGATGACCGACTTCGACCGACAGGCCGTGGGGTCCTATCTCGAGGCGATCCGCGCCTCGGCGGATGAGAACGGCTGGATCGGGCTCATCGACGGCGCGCCGGCCTTCTACGTCGAGACCTATGCACCGTCGCTGCTCATCCCCACCGCGGTCATCGCCGAGGAGCCCGGCGACATCGGGATGCACCTCCTCATCGCTCCACCACAGGGCCGGACCCGCAGCGGCCTCACCGACGCCGTCATGGCGCGCGTCATCGACTTCTGCCTGCGCCCGCACTCACAGGGCGGACGCGGGGCCAGCCGAGTCGTCGTCGAACCCGACGTCGGGAATCCGGCGATCCACGCGAAGAACGCAGCCGCCGGCTTCCGCGTCATCGCCGAGGCGGAGGTGCCGCTGGGGGAGACGACGAAGACCGCGCTCGTGAGCACGTGCACCCGCACGGACTTCGCGACGAGCCGCCTCGGGCGGCTCATCGCCGGAGCCGGCGTCACCGGGAACGGCGGAGACGACGAGGCAGGCGACGGCGACCGAGATCGGCAAGGCGAACGCCTCGGCGAGGGCGACCCCGAGCCTCTCACGCAGGACGACTATGCCCACCTCACCCCTGAGGCATTCGCCGTGGTCAGCCGCCATCTCGTCGCGAAGTCGATCGCCGAGTTCGCCCACGAACGGCTCATCGCCCCCAGCCAGAACCCTGAGGCCGGCGAGCACGCGTGGGTGCTGACGATCCCGGGCGACCCCGACAGCCCGGGAAGCGGACCGGACGATCACCCGGCGGCCCCCGTCATCCACTACACCTTCGAGGCGCGCGTCCTCCCGCTCGAGCACTGGGTCATCGATGACGCGAGCATCTCGCGGTTCCGGGACGGGCGGGCGGTCAACCTCGATGCGCAGGAATTCGTCCTCGAACTCCAGGACAGCCTCGGCGTGCCCGAGGACCTCATCTCGACGTACCTCGAGGAGCTCGCCTCGACGGTGGCCGGCAGCGCGTTCAAGCTCACTGCGGCGCGCAGGGGTGAGCGCCCGGATTCCGCGGCGCTCGCCGATGCCGACTTCCAGACGATCGAGGCCGCGATGACCGAAGGCCACCCCGGCTTCATCGCGAACAACGGGCGCATCGGGTTCGGACTGCGCGACTACCGCAGGTGGGCGCCGGAGACCGGCAGACGCAACCGCCTCGACTGGGTCGCCGTCGACCGGGAGCAGTCGCACCTGGCGCTGGGCGACGGACTCGATGAGGAGAGGCACCTCGCGTGGACTCTCAGCGACGACGAACGCGAGCTCTTCGACAGCCGACTCGCCGCCGTCGGCAGACGCCTCGAGGACGTGCACCTCATGCCGGTTCATCCGTGGCAGGCCGACCACCGGCTGGCGATCACGTTCGCCGCCGACATCGCCCGCGGCGGACTCATCCCGCTCGGGCCCGGCCTCGACGACCACCAGGCGCAGCAGTCGCTGCGGACGTTCTTCAACCATTCGCGTCCGGGCGCACCCTATGTCAAGGTCGCCCTCGCGGTGCAGAACATGGGGTTCCTCCGCGGACTCTCACCGACGTATATGCGCGACACCCCCGCGATCAACGACTGGGTCGCTCGCCTCGTCGACGGTGATCAGGCGTTCGCCGCTGCCGGGTTCCGTCTGCTGCGCGAACGCAGCGCGATCGGCTACACCGGCGATGTCTACCACCGCACCCGCGCGACGAACCCGCACCGGAAGATGCTCGCCGGGCTGTGGCGGGAGAACCCGCTGCCGCTGCTCACCGACGGCCAGCGGACGATGACGATGGCGGCCCTGCTTCATCGCGACCACCTCGGCGAATCCCTCGTCTCCCACCTCATCCGCCGTTCGGGACTGAGCGCAGAGGACTGGGTGCGGGCCTACCTGAGGGCGTATCTGCAGCCGCTCGTGCACGGGCTGCTCGCCCATGATCTCGTGTTCATGCCGCATGGGGAGAATCTCATCCTCATCCTCGACGCCGAGGTCGTCACCGGGGTCTTCATGAAGGACATCGGCGAGGAGGTCGCCTACCTCGGCGAAGGAGAGCTGCCGCCCGCTGTCGAGCGGATCCGCGCGGTCGTTCCCGGTGAGGAGAAGGCGCTCGCGATCTTCACCGATGTCTTCGACGGGGTGCTGCGGCACCTGGCGGGGATCCTCGACGTCGACGGACTGCTCGAGGCCTCCCGGTTCTGGGCTCTCGTCGCCGAGGTCCTCGACGCATATCAGGGGGAGCACGCCGAGGTGGCACGCGGCATCGCCGGCGACATCGATCTGCGGGCGCCGCGGTTCAAGCATTCGTGCCTCAACCGGCTGCAGCTGCGCAACACGAAGGAGATGGTCGACATCGGCAACCAGGCCGACTCGCTGATCTTCGCCGGCACGATGCGCAACCCGGTGGGGCGCTGATCCCGGCCGGTGTTCCCCGGCGGTGACCGCCGCGGTGACACTGGGCGGGGCTCGGCGGTGCCGCTAATATCGATCCCACGGCCGCCCACTCCGGGGCGGTCGCCGGGGTCGAGGCACCGGACCGTTTCGAAGGCGCACACATGGGCAAGCAGAACGACCGGCCGACACTGGCCACGGTCGCCGAGCGCGCCGGTGTGAGCATCAAGACCGCCTCCCGCGTGCTCAACGGGGAGAAGCACGTCGCCAGCGCCACGGCCGCGAAGGTCGAGACGGCCGCCGAGGAGCTCGGCTTCCGCCTCAACTCCGCGGCCCGGCGCCTGCGCGAAGGCAGCCGCTCACCCTACATCGGAGTCGTCCTCTCCGACATGGACGACCCCCTCCAGGTCCGCCTCCTCGCCCGGCTCGAAGCCGACCTCGCCGAGCGGGGGCTGCGGACCGTCGTCACCGTCACCGGCGGAGACGCCGAGCTCGAGCGCACCTTCGTCGACGAATGCCTCAGCGGTGACATGTCCGGCATCTGCGTCGTCTGCTCCCAGCCGGAGTCGGCGAGCATCTATGCGACGATCTCCCGGGGTCCCACCTCGGCGATGACCGGCGAGATGGCCGTCGTCTCCCTCGACCCGGCGGTCACGGGGCCGGGCATCGTCACGCTCGCCGCCGACGATGTCGACGCCGGTCGGCGCGCTGCCGAACAGCTCGTCCGCCACGGCCACATCAGCATCGGCGTCATCGGGGATCGGGCCCATCTCGAATCGCAGAAGCGCCGGCTCGCCGGCATCCGTGAGGTCCTCGGCGACCGCGGCGACATCGGGTGGCGGGCCTTCCTCGACGAGGATGCGCACGACCAGGCGAGCGCGAAGAACGTCGTTGCCGCCCTCCTCGGCTCCCGGGCCGCCCCGACCGCGCTCATCACGCTCTCGGCGACCGTGACGAAGGGCGCGATCGACGCCAGTCGCCGCCTCGACCAGTGGCCGGCTGTCGTCGGCATCGACGACTTCCCCGGCGCGGATCTGCTCGACGTCACCGTCGTCGACGCCGACATCGACGCGATGTCCGCCGAGGCGGTCCGGCTCCTCGACGGGGGCGCGCCGGAGAGTGGGGCGGGGCAGGGCGGCGGGGCGCGTCCGGCCGGGGAATCGCTCGCCGATGGCGCTGAGTCCGCGCGGACCGACGAGGCACGAGGCGAAGCCGCCGCATTCGCGCGCGTCCACCTCATCCGCCGCGGCAGCGGTGAGGAATCACCCCGCCAGGTCACCGAGCGCTGAGCCGACGCGAGGAAGGAATCACCGCGGGGGTGGTTGACAAACGACACCGGTGGGCGAAATATGTTGACCAACCTGACAACGTTGTCAGAATGATGAAAGGTTTCGCGAATGCGCAGGTTCCGCCCCCAGTCACACGCACAGAAGTCGTCTCTCACCGCCGTGCCCACAGCGCTGAGGAAGCCGCGCCGGCTCGCGGTGCTCGGCGCCGCGGTCGCGATCTCGGCCCTCGCGCTCAGCGGCTGCGGCAACCAGAAGGGCCAGGGCAACGAAGCCGCCGATTCCGGCGGCGGTGACGGCCCGGTGACGATCGCCCTCCTCCTGCCCGAGTCGAAGACGACGCGCTACGAATCCCTCGACAAGCCGAACTTCGAGAAGTACGTCGCCGAGGCGAGCCCCGATGCGACGGTCGAGTACCGCAACGCCAACCAGGACGCGACCCAGCAGCAACAGCAGTTCGAAGCCGCGGTCACCGAGGGCGTCGACGTCATCGTCCTCGACCCCGTCGACGCCTCGGCGGTCTCCTCCTCCCTGTCGAAGGCCGAAGCGAAGCAGATCCCCGTCGTCTCCTATGACCGGTTCTTCGAGGGCGCCGACTACTACACGTCGTTCGACAACAAGAAGATCGGCAACCTCCAGGGTCAGGCCCTCCTCGACGGACTCGAGGCCAAGGGCGTCGACCCGACGTCCGGACCGGTGTGGATGGTCAACGGCGACCCGAAGGACCCCAACGCCGCGGACTTCAAGGCCGGTGCCGAGGAGACGCTCAAGGGTGCCGGCGTCGACATCGCCGCCAACCACGACACGCTCGATTGGAACCCCGACGATGCCCGCCAGTGGGTCGAGGGCCAGCTGCAGGGCGGGGGTGAGAAGCCGATCGCGATCTACGCGGCCAATGACGGCACCGCCGGCGGGGTGCTCGCGGCGACGACGAAGGCGAAGCAGGATCCCGTCGTCACCGGGCAGGACGCCGAGGTCGACGGACTGCAGAACATCCTCAAGGGCGAGCAGTACGCGACGATCTACAAGTCGATCCCGCCGCAGGCCGAATACGCGGCGAAGGCCGCGGTCGCACTGGCCAACGGGGAGAAGCCCGAGGCCGGCACGACGTACAAGGACACCCCGACGGACTTCGTCGAGGCGAAGGTCGTGACGAAGGACACGATCAAGGACATCGTCGGCGATCAGATCAAGGCCTCCGACATCTGCTCGGGCATCGATGAGAAGCTGTGCACGGATGCCGGAATCAAGTAGGACGGTCCGACCAGCCCGATGACCTCACAGACGAACGATCCGACGCCCGCTTCCGGGCGGGCGTCGGAGACGCCCCAGTCCACTGCTTCCCAGCCCGTGCTCCAGCTGCGCGGGATCGACAAGCGATTCGGCGCCGTCCAGGCGCTCACCGACATCAACCTCACGATCGGCCGCGGCGAGGTCGTCGGCCTCGTCGGCGACAACGGCGCCGGCAAGTCGACGCTCATCAAGATCATCGCCGGCGTCCACTCCGCCGACGGAGGCGAGCTCATCATGGGCGGACGCCCGCAGAAGTTCTCCTCCCCGAAGGACGCACAGCGAGCCGGGGTGGCCACGGTGTTCCAGGATCTCGCACTCTGCGAGAACCTCGACGTCGTCGCCAACCTCTTCCTCGGTCACGAGCACACCCGCGGCGGCGTCCTCGACGAAGTCGCGATGGAGGCGAAGTCGTGGGAGCTGCTGCGCAGCCTGTCCGCGAAGATCCCGAGCGTGCGCGTGCCGATCGCCGCCCTGTCCGGCGGCCAGCGCCAGACGGTGGCGATCGCCCGGTCCCTCCTCGGCGAACCCTCGCTCGTCATGCTCGACGAACCGACGGCCGCCCTCGGCGTCGCCCAGACCGCCGAGGTGCTCAACCTCATCGAACGCCTCCGTGACCGTGACCTCGGGGTGCTCCTCGTCAGCCACAACATGGCCGATGTCCAGGCCGTGTGCGACCGTGTCCACGTGCTGCGGCTGGGCAAGGACGCCGGGGACTTCCCGGGAGACGAGCGCACCGACGTCCTCGTCGCCGCGATCACCGGAGCCAACGACAACGTCGTGACCCAGCGGGCCGCGCGGAGGGGTGAGCGCCGATGACCCGCAATTCCCTCATCACCGACGAGCGGATCTCCGACGAGGGGCTCGTGCGGACGTTCGTCCGCCGGATCCGGGAAGGCCAGCTCGGGTCGTTCCCCGTCATCCTCGCCCTCGTCGTCATCGTCATCGTCTTCCAGTCGGCGAACAGCAACTTCCTCTCACCGGCGAATCTCGTCAACCTCTCCACCCAGGTCGCCTACCTGGCGATCCTCGCACTCGGGATCAACCTCATCCTCCTCCTCGGCGAGATCGACCTCTCGCTCGCCCAGCTCGGCGGTCTCGCCGCCTCGGTGCTCGGTGTCCTCGTCGTCCGGCAGGGGGTCCCGCCGGTGATCGCGGTGACGATCATCCTCCTGCTCGGCCTCGTCATCGGGGCGATCCAGGGCTGGTTCTTCGCCGTCGTCGGGATTCCCGCGTTCGTCGTCACCCTTGCCGGTCTGCTCGCGTTCACGGGGCTCACGCTCACGGTGCTCGGCACCCAGAAGAACCTCTCGATGGCCGATACGTTCGTCTTCGACTTCGCCAGCTACTACTTCCCGGCGTTCTGGGCCTACGTCTTCGGGGCGATCGCCGTCATCGGCTTCGCCGCCGGCATCATCCATTCGAAGCTGCGTCGGCACTCCGCAGGCCTCGACAGCCCGAGCTGGACGGCCGTCATCGTGCGCATCGTCGTCCTCGCGGCGATCGTCTTCGGCTTCCTCATCCTCGTCAACCAGGACTTCGGACTCGCGCTGCCGTTCTTCCTCATGATGGTCATCGCGATCATCATCGACCTCGTGCTGCGCAAGACCCGCTACGGACGCTCGATCTACGCCGTCGGCGGCAAGGTCGAAGCCGCCCGGCGCGCCGGCATCCGGGTGACGTGGGTGCGCATCAGCGTGTTCATGACCGCCGGGGTCCTCGCCGCCCTCTTCGGCTTCGTCAAGGCCGGAGTGACGACGAACGCCGGGTCGACGCTCGTGGGCACCCAGGACCTCCTCAACGCGATCGCCGCGGCCGTCATCGGCGGCACCTCCCTCTTCGGCGGGCGGGGGTCGGCGTGGGCCGCGGTCCTCGGGGCGTTCGTCGTCGGCGCGATCAACAACGGTCTCTACCTCATCGGCTTCAACTCCGATATGCAGCAGATCATCACCGCCCTCGTCCTCCTCACCGCCGTCGTCATCGACGCCGTCAGCCGGCGCGGACAGCGGTACGTCGGCAGGGGGTGAGGTCTGCTCCACCAGCGCCGAGGCGGGGGCGAGGTCAGGGGGTGACCCCACCTCACCCCCGCCTCGGCGATTTTGGTACAGTCATGGGCAATGACATGGGGTGCCCGGCGGCAGTCGCGCCGGGCTGAGAGGACACCCATCGAACCTGATCTGGGCCATGCTAGCGAAGGGATCGTCATGACTGACATCGATCTGTCGTCGGCGCACGCACGTCTGCGCGCGGCGAATCCGCTCATCCAATGCATCACGAACACGGTCGTGCAGCAGTTCAGCGCGAACGTGCTGCTCGCCGTCGGTGCGTCCCCGGCGATGCTCGACCATGAAGCCGACGCCGCACAGTTCGCGCACCTCGCCGGCGGTCTGCTCGTCAACTTCGGAACCGCGACGAACCAGCAGTTCCTCGCCGCCGACGCCGCGATCGGAGCCGTCACCGCGGACTCGACTCCGTGGGTGCTCGACCCGGTGAGCATCGGCGCAGTCGACCACCGCACCACCCGCATCCGCCGGGCCGCCGCCGATCGCCCGACCGCGATCCGCGGCAACGCCTCGGAGATCGCGGCCCTGGCAGGAGCCGGGGCCGGCGGGCGCGGCGTCGAATCCACCGACGAGGTCGACGCCGTCCTCCCCGCGGCGGCCGAGCTCGCACGGACCAGTGGGGCGATCGTCGCCGTCTCGGGCAGACGCGACGCGATCGTCGCCCACATCGACGGCGTCGATCACATCGCCCGTGTCGACGGGGGCCATGAGTTCATGCCGCTCGTCATCGGCACCGGGTGCTCGCTCGGTGCCGTGACCTCCGCCTACCTCGCCGCCGTGCCGCCGGCCGGTTCGAGTTCCGGTGCGGGGCCGGCCGGACTCGCGGCGTTCGAACAGTTCACCGCCGTCGTCGCCGCCCACGCCCACTTCGCCGTCGCCGGCGAAGCCGCAGCGGCCGGTGCCGCCGGACCGGGCAGCTATGCCGAACACTTCCTCGACGCCCTCTACACCACCGACGATGCGCGCATCGGTCAGGCACGGGTCGAAGTGACGAGAGCATGAGCGCGACGAGTGAGCGCCTGGCCGGCGTCGACGCCCGCCTCTACCTCGTCACCGATTCCGCCCAGAGCCGGGAGGCCGGACGCACCGTCGCCGAGACCGTGCTCGCGGCCGTGCGCGGGGGAGTCGGCATGGTCCAGGTCCGCGACAAGGACATCGACGACACCGAGTTCCTGACCCTGACCAGGGAGGTCATTGCCGCCGTCGCCGAGGCGGTGGCGGGTACGGACCGCCGCGTGCCCGTTGTCCTCAACGACCGGGTCGCCGTCACCCGGCACCTCCTCGATGAGGGCGCCGACGTCCACATCCATGTCGGACAGACCGACACTCCCGTCGCCGAGGTGCGCGACCTCGTCGGACCCGACCCGCTCATCGGTCTCTCCGCCGCCAGCGACGCCGAGTTCGCCGCCGCCCGGGCTGCCGGCGCCGTCGACCTCGTCGGGATCGGGCCCGTCTTCGACACGACGACGAAGACCGACGCACCGGCCGGGATCGGTCCCGACCGCCTCGGCGAACTCACGGCCGAGGCGGGTCTGCCGGCGGTGGCGATCGGCGGCATCGATGCCAGCCGGGTCCCGCAGCTGCGCGGCCGCGGACTGCTCGGCTTCTGCGTCGTCTCGGCGATCTGCCGGGCTGCCGACCCGGAACGGGCGGCCCGGGAGCTGCTCACCGCGTACGGCGACGGGACCGCGCCGGGTGCCGGCGAGGACGGGGGAGCGGCATGAGCACGCGGCCACCGATCACCCTGTCGATCGCCGGCACCGACCCCTCGGGCGGGGCGGGCATCCACGCCGACCTCAAGACGTTCACCGCCCTCGGGGTGCTGGGGACCACGGCGATCACCGCGCTCGTCGCGCAGAACACGCACGGGGTCTCCCGCGTCTACCCGATCGATGAGGACTTCGTCGTCGCCGAGCTCGACAGTGTCCTGAACGACATGCCCGTCGATGCGACGAAGACGGGGATGCTCGGGTCGACGTCGCTCGTCGACCTCGTCGTCGATCGGGCGCGCACCTCCGATCTCGGGTTCTTCACCGTCGACCCGGTCATGGTGTCGACGTCCGGGCACCGCCTCCTCGAGGTCGATGCGGTCGCCGCCGTGCGGGAGCGTCTCCTGCCCTTCGCCGATCTCATCACCCCGAACCTCCCCGAGGCCGCCCTCCTCCTCGGCGACGATGTCGCTGAGGCCCAGACCCCGGCTCAGATGCGCGACCAGGCACGCGAGCTCATCGCCCGGGGTGCCCGGGCGGTGCTCCTCAAGGGCGGTCACGCCGCGGACGGGGACGTCGCCGACATTCTCGTCACCGCTGATGGGGAGATCGCCGAGTTCTCCCACCCCCGGATCTCCACCCCGAACACGCACGGCACCGGGTGCACCCTGTCGGCTGCGATCACCGCCGAGGCGGCCGTGCTCAGGCGGGCGAACGGCGGAGAGGCGCTGAGTGCCGAGGAGGTGCACGGGGCCGTCGAGCGCGGACTCGACTTCCTCGCCCGCGCGCTCGCCTCGGCCGCGGACTGGCAGGTCAGCCTCGATGCGGCCGGTGCGCACGGGCCCGTCGACCACCAGGTCGACGTCCGCCGTCGCGGATAGCCTGTCGACCCGGCCGCTTCCCACCCGGCTGATTCCGGACAGTCCGATTCCCGTCTGATTCCCGTCCCATTCCGACCCCGAGGAGAGACCACTCATGAGCATGAACTTCGCCGCCGGACCGCACACCACCGCGCTGTGGGAGGACGTGCGCCCGATCATCGACGAGATCGAAGCGCTGCCGTTCCTCACCCAGCTCGCCGAGGGCACGCTCGCCCCGCTCGCGTTCACGAACTACATCACGCAGGACAGCATCTACTTGAGCGGGTATGCGAAGGCGATGTCGTTCCTCGCCGGGAAGACAGCGGACAGAGGAGAGTCCCGGTTCTGGTCGACCTCGGCGGCGGAGGCGATCACGGTGGAGGAGGAGATGCACGCTCAGCTGCTCTCCGATGAGCGGCTCGCCGTGGCCCACGCCGAGCTCGAGGCCACCGACCATCTGGGACCGTCGCCGACGACGCTCGGCTACGTGTCGTTCCTCGTCGCCACTGCGGCGAGCCGGTCGTACGGGGAAGGTGTCGCCGGTGTCCTCCCGTGCTTCTGGGTCTACGCGCACATGGGCAAAGTGCTCGTCGAGAAGGCGGGAACGATGAGCGAGAATCACCCGTACCGGACGTGGGTGCAGACCTATGACTCCCCGGAGTTCGACGAATCGACCCGGCAGGCCGTGGCGATCTTAGAGCGCGAGTTCGACCGGGTTCCGGCTGACGAAGCCGCACGGATGCGCGCGGCGTTCGAACGCGCATGCGTCTACGAACTCCACTTCTGGGCCTCAGCGCATGCGATGCAGAATTGGGACGCCTCCGTCTTCGCGAGGTGAGGGGCGGACGCCAAGGAAACTACGGCCGACCCTCCGGAATCACCGATGACGACAGTGCTGACTTCCGTATTGTGGTTGGATATGGTGTATGGGAACGAGATCTGATGGCAATCCGGTAATGGAACTTGCCGATCTGTTTGATGCATGGAATACCAACGAAACGCCCAAAACGAGCCGGGGGTTCAAACGGGATCCAGGCCAAGCGACTCAACGTCACATTGAGGCGATGGAGCTCTTCACTGAAACTCGTCGTACTCTTGAGTTCCTCAGCACCCACAGCTTGGTCGCTGAGCGTTGTCTCCAGCACGTTCCCAAGATGGCCCGCGCGATTCTGGCTGTACAGTCCAGCTGGGATAGTAGCCAGCTCGACTCATACAACTTCGATCCGGTGATGATGGAGGCCTTACGCCTCGCCGCTTACGATGTACAGAGAATCCTCGACGAGAACACGCGGCACGCTCCCCGGGTGGACGATCTCCTCGGCGAAGTCCGCCAAATTCTCGTCGAAGACGAGTCGATCAGCGGCGAAATGAAGCGGTACATCAACGAACTCTTAAGCTCGATTCGAGCCAACATTGAACGGAACGGCCTTGGACAAGAATTCGACTTTGGCCATGCGATGGAGCAACTGTGGGTTGCACTCTTAGCTGCTCAGGGCGCGTCGGAGGATGAAAAATCGCGATGGGCGGCGGCGGCAAGTCAAGTAAAGAATGTCGCAACCGGATTCATCAAGTACGGAGCTGCTTGGGCAGCTCTCGGGTTTCAAGGCTACGCTCAGTTCGCCATTGGCGCTGGTCGTTAGCCTTCAAATAGGCAAACAGAAGGGCGAGGCGGGTGTCCACATCATCTAGCACTTGGTCACTCGCCAATTCCGCATCTATCGCAGCAAGAGGTCAATTTTTTAGCCCGATTCGCTTTTAGGCAGCGCTGTCCGGACGGTCGTCGATGATGAGGGTGAGCGGAGCGATCGCGCTCATCGCCAGCCACCCGCGGCACAGCGTGGTCCAGAGGATGACGCCGTCGACCTCCGTCAGCGGCACCCGATCGCGGCGCGGACACGTCAGCCGTCCGATGAGGAAGACGATGCCCGTGAAGCTCGCTGCGATGAAGAGCAGGGCCACGAGATCCATGACGGTGCCTCCTCCCAGCCGAAGCGGATCCTGTGATTCCAGTGTCTCTCCGCATCCAGAGCTTGGAAAGAGTCCAATCGCTCATCAGTGGACTCTTCGCGGCAGGTGAGAGGGGCCGTGTGAGGGCTGAACGGCGTGAGACCGCAGTCCGGACCGAGTCCTCAGGTGACCCCGAGGCTCAGGAGACCGCGAGGCTCAGGGGCCTGCGGGACTCAGGAGACCGCGAGGCTCAGGAGAATGCGAGGCTCAACCGCTTCGCCGACTCGACGACGGCGGCCGCGGCTGCCGCCCCCTGTTCGGGGGTGATCGAGGCCGGAAAGGTGAAGCGCACACTCGTCTTCGCAACCTCGGCGTCGATGCCGAGAGCGAGGAGCACATGCGAGGGCTCATCGGAGCCGACCGCGCACGCCGATCCGCTCGATGCCGTGACACCGAGCCGCTCGAGCTCGAGGAGCACCGCCTCCCCGCTCGTGCGCGAGAAGCAGAACGAGGCATGGTTGGGGGTCCGCGCCGCAGCGCTGCCCGTGAGCAGTGCGCCGTCGACCGCCCCGACCACCTCGGCGATGAAGGCATCCCGGATGCGGGCCACCCGTGCGGCCGCCTCGACCCGTTCCGCCTCGGCGAGTTCGAGGGCCGTGGCGAACGCGACGGCCAGGGCGACGTTCTCCGTGCCCGACCGACGCCCCGACTCCTGACCCCCGCCGTGGATGATCGGCTCGACCGGGACCCGGGCACGGATCGCGGCGACCCCGATGCCCTTCGGCGCCCCGATCTTGTGCCCGGCGAGCGTGAGGGCGTCGACCCCGAGATCGCCCAGCGGCAGCCATCCGGCGGCTTGGACGGCATCGGTGTGCGTGAGCGCACCGACCTCGCGGGCGATGTCGGACAGCGTCGAGACATCGGCGACCGTGCCGATCTCATTGTTGGCATACCCGAGGCTGACGACGGCGGTGTCCTCTCGCAGCACCGCGCGCAGAGCCTCGGCGGTGACCGTGCCGTCGGGCTCGACGTCGACGAAGGAGACGGTGAAGCCGTGACGTCGGCGCAGATGATCCGCCGAGGCGAGCACCGCCTCGTGCTCGAGCGGTGAGGTCACGAGGTGGCGGCGGCGGGCGGTGCCACCGTCCTCCGGCAGGCCGCCGAGCGCCATCCCGATGACCGCGAGATTCGCCGCCTCGGTGCCGCCACCGGTGAAGACGATGTCCGTGCTCCGCCTCCCGAGGACCCGGGCGACTCGCGCCCGGGCGTCGTCGAGGGCCTCCGCGGAGCGCCGCCCGATCTCATGATGGCTCGACGGATTGCCGAAGGCCCCGGCGAGATACGGCCATGCCGCCTCAAGAGCTTCGCGCCGCACCGGCGCGGCGGAGGCGGTGTCGAGGTAGAGCGGGTCCATCTCAGTCGGCCGCCGTGCGGATGACTGGATCAGCGGCCGCGGAGGCAGGATCCGCGCTCGCCCCGGGTGCTGGAATCGGCGCATCATCGGCCGCGGGTGCCGCCGCGGCGGCGGTGAGCACGAGGTCGAGGCCGAGGTCGATCGACCGGACACTGTGCGTGAGCGCACCGGAGGAGATGACATCGACGCCGGTGGCCGCGATCGCCTCGACCGTCTCGAGCGAGACGTTGCCGCTGGCTTCGACGATCGCCTGATCGCCGATGAGGGTGACCCCACGGCGCAGATCGGCCAGCGAGAAATTGTCGAGCATGATGATGTCGGCCCCGCCGTCGAGGACCGCGGGAATCTGCTCGAGCCGGTCGACCTCGACCTCGATCATCGTCGTGTGCCCGAGCCGCTCCCGCGCCGTCAGCAGCGCGGCGGTGACGTCGCCGCCGGCGCCGGTGAGCACGCCGAGGTGGTTGTCCTTGACCATGACCGCATCCGAGAGCCCGAACCGATGACTGTGCCCACCCCCGCAGCGCACCGCGTGCTTCTCGAACGCGCGGAGGCCCGGAGTGGTCTTCCGAGTGTCGGCGATCCGTGTCCTGCCCCCAGCGGCATCGACGAATGCCCTGGTCAGAGTCGCAATTCCGCTCATCCGCTGGGTGAAGTTGAGAGCGATCCGCTCGGCGCGCAGCACACCGCGCGCCGGCCCCGACACGGACGCGAGCACCTGGCCGGCGGCGAAGGCATCCCCGTCGGCCAGGCTCACCTCGACGTCGATCGTCGGATCGGTGAGGGCGAACGCGGCGGCGAAGACCTCACCGCCTGCGAAGACGCCGTCCTCCCGGGCGCGCAGCTCAGCGGTGGCCGTGGCCTCCGCGGGAACGAACACCTCGCCGGTGATGTCACCCCAGGGTGCGTCCTCGGTCAGCGCAGTCCGCACTGCCGTCTCGATCGTCGCCGTCGTCAGCATGAAGCCGCCTCCTCGGTGTGGGGGTGGATCGTCGTCCGACCCCCGGACCCAGTGGTCACGGGCGTCGAGGCCGCAGGGGCCGCCTCGGCGCAGGTCGCATCGGGCAGGGCGTCGGGCCGATGAGGTTCGTCGGTGCGGACATGAGCGCCGATGCTCTCGGTGCGAGCCAGAGCGTGCCCGGCCATCGTCCGTGCGATGAGCGTGAGATTCGCGGTTTCGAGGTCATGCCGTTCGAGCACAACGTCGTCACTCGGGCGAAGGTCGTCTCCTTGTGGCGTGCCTGGGCGGTCGTTCGATCCGGCGCCGAGGTGGTCGAGGAGTTCGGTGAGGCCGGCAGCGGTGCGTTCGAGGCCGAGGTGCTGCCAGGCCAGCGCCTGCAGCGCCGTGCGCGACAGCGGCGCTGGGCGATGGAGCTCGTCGGTCGCCGAGGCGGTCTCCCGGTTCGGTGCCGATGCGGTTCGGTTCTCCTCGGCTCTGGTGCCGGATGCCGTCGTGCCGGCGAGCGTCATTCCGCTGTGCGTCTCCTCGTCGAGGTCGGCGGTGATCGCGGCGGCGGCCCGCGCTCCGAAGACCGCGCCTTCGAGCAGGGAGTTCGAGGCGAGACGGTTGGCTCCGTGGACGCCCGTGCAGGCTGCCTCGCCGACGGCGAAGAGGCCCTCGAGCGAGGTGCGCCCCTCGAGGTCGGTGGTGATGCCGCCCATGACGTAGTGCGCGGCGGGGGTGACGGGTATGAGGTCGTCGGCGAGCGAGAGCCCGTGGGCAGACAGGTGCGCGGCGATGCTCGGGAACCGGGCATCGACGTCGGGGATCGCCCGCGCATCGAGGTGACAGGGCCGACCGTTCTGTCCGGCCATCGTCCGGCGGAGGGCGAGGGCGACGACATTGCGCGGTGCGAGCTCGGCGCGCGGATCGATCGCGGGCATGAACCGTCGACCGCGGGCATCGCGGAGCAGCGCCCCTGCACCGCGGACGGCCTCGGAGACGAGGAAGCCCGATCCGGCGAACGCCGTGGGATGGAATTGGACGAACTCGAGGTCGCTGACGGCCGCGCCCGCGCGGATCGCCGCGGCGAGACCGTCACCGGTCGCCGCCGGCGGATTCGTCGTGTGGGCGAAGAGCTGTCCGGCCCCGCCGGTCGCGAGGACGACGGCATCGGCGGCGATGCACTCGACAACGCCGTCGCGCCCATGCACGCGGACCCCTGTCACCGCCGGCGCCCCGGCAGCCGCCGCAGGCTCGGCGGACTGCGCAGGCCCGGTGACGAGGTCGACGAGCATCGTCTCCGTCCGCACTGCGATCCGGCCGGCGTCCGCCTCGGTGCGGACCGCGGAGCCGAGGGCCTCGACGATCGCCCGCCCCGTCGCATCCCTGCCGGAGTGATAGATCCGGGCCGCGGAATGCGCGCCCTCGAGGCCCCGCTCCCACCCTGCGGGATCGAGCGGATCGACGCGGGGCTCCAGCCCGCCGGCAGGCCCGGGATCGCCGGTCCCGCCTCGGCGATCGAAGCGCACCCCGGTCTCCGCGAGCTCACGGATGCGCGCGGGACCCTCGGTGCAGAGCACCCGGACGGCGCTCGCATCGCAGAGCCCGACACCGGCGGTCAGCGTGTCGGCGATGTGGGCGGCAGCGGAGTCATCGGGGCTGAGCACTCCGGCGATACCGCCCTGGGCCAGCGCCGTGTTCGAGTCGCCGAGGCGGTCCTTCGTCACGAGGGTGACCTCGTGGGCGCCGGCCAGGTGCCGGGCCGTGGTCAGGCCGGCGATGCCGGAGCCGATGACGACGACGTGGCCCACGTCAGATCCTCGGCTTCGCGGCGAGCATCCGGTCGAGTGCCACCCGGGCCGGGTCGGCCACCTCGGCATCGACCGTGATCTGATTGACGACCCGACCGTCGAGGAGGGATTCGAGGACCCACGCGATGTAGCCGGGGTGGATGCGGTACATCGTCGAGCACGGGCACACGACGGGGTCGAGACAGGAGATCTCGTGCTGGGGATGGTCGGCGGCGAGCCGCTGGACGAGGTTGATCTCCGTGCCGATGGCGAACGCGGTCGGTTCGGCAGCGGTTTCGATCGCCTTCGTGATGTAGGCCGTCGACCCGGACTCGTCGGCGGCGGCGACGGTCTCGCGCGGGCACTCGGGGTGGACGATGACGCGGACGTCCGGATTCGCGGCACGGGCGGCAGCGATCTGGGCGGGAGTGAAGCGCTTGTGGACGGAGCAGAAGCCCTGCCAGAGGATGACGCGGGCGTCGTCGAGGACCTCGGCGGTGTTGTTGCCCAGCGGTCGGCGGGGGTTCCACAGGGGCATCCGGCCGGGGTCGATGCCCATGTCGATGGCGGTGTTGCGGCCGAGGTGCTGGTCGGGGAAGAAGAGGACGCGGTGCCCGCGTTCGAAGGCCCAGTCGAGCACCACCTCGGCGTTCGATGAGGTGCACACGATTCCGCCGTTGCGGCCGCAGAATCCCTTGATCGCGGCCGAGGAGTTCATGTACGTCACGGGGACGACGGGCACCTTGCCGGATGCGTCGGGTGCGGTGCCCCACAGCTCGGCCAGTTGCTCCCAGCAGTCCTCGACCTCATCGATCGTCGCCATGTCGGCCATCGAGCACCCGGCGGCGAGGTTGGGGAGGATGACGGCCTGGTCAGGGGTCGAGAGGAGGTCGGCGGTCTCGGCCATGAAGTGGACGCCGCAGAAGACGATCGCCTCGGCGTCGGGATGGTTCTGGGCGGCACCGGCGAGCATGAACGAGTCCCCGATGTAGTCGGCGTGTTCGACGACCTCGACGCGCTGGTAGTGGTGGCCGAGCATGACGACGCGGTCACCGAGCGCAGTCTTGGCGGCGATGATCCGCTCCCGCAGCTCATCCGCCGAGGCGTCCCGGTACTCCTGCGGGATCTCGCCCTGACGCGGCGCCGAGGCGGGGACCGGGTCAGCGGTCGAAGCGCCGGGGCCGTAGCCGGGGGAGGCGTCGACGTCCCACGGTGCGGTGACGAGGTCGTCGCCGCACATCGATCCTGCGGTGGTGCCGGCGGAGATGTCTTTGAGGGTGAGCTCGATCGAGGCTGTCGTGGTCATCGTCGTCCTTCGGGGTTCGGCACCTTATTTGCGCACTTTTGAGCTTAATCATCTGTGGCGGGAAAGTGCAACCGACGCGGACCCGGGTACGCTGGTGGCAGGCTCGCGATCCGGGCCGGCTCCATGACAACGGTGCTTGCGACCGGTGCAGGCAGGCAGCGCGCGACCGCGCGGATGCCCCGGCCCACCGTGCGCGCCGAGACAGCCAACCACAGAGGATTCCCATGCCCGATGCGGCAGACGACAGCAGGCAGACAGAGACGACGCCGGTGTACGGGTCGGGGGCACCGCCGCGGCGCGTGCGCACCGTCGATCTGCTCAAGGCGAAGGCCGAGGGACGGCGCTGGGCGATGCTGACCAGCTACGACCAGTACACCGCCGCGCTCTTCGAGGAGGCGGGAGTCGAGGCGCTCCTCGTCGGCGACTCCGCGGCGAACAACGTCTTCGGCTACGACACGACGCTGCCGGTGACCGTCGACGAGCTCATCCCGCTCGCCCGCGCCGTCGCCCGCGCGACCTCGCGGGCCCTCATCGTCGCCGACCTGCCCTTCGGCAGCTACGAGATCTCCGATGAGCAGGCCGTCGCCACGGCCGTGCGCTTCATGAAGGAGGCCGAGGTCCACGCCGTCAAGCTCGAAGGCGGGCAGCAGGTCGCCTCCCGGATCCGCGCGATCACCGCGGCCGGGATCCCCGTCATGGCGCACATCGGGTTCACCCCGCAGGCCGAGCACAACCTCGGAGGCTATCGCGTCCAGGGCCGCGGTGATGCCGCCGACGCCCTGCTCGCCGATGCCCGTGCCGTCGCCGAGGCGGGGGCGTTCTCCGTGGTCATGGAGATGGTGCCAGCCCCGCTGGCCGCCCAGGTCACCGCCGAGCTGAGCATCCCGACCGTCGGCATCGGGGCCGGCGCGGACTGCGATGCGCAGGTCCTCGTGTGGCAGGACATGGCGGGTCTGCGGCCGGGGAAGGCACCTCGTTTCGTCAAGCGCTTCGCCGATGTCCGATCCGTCCTCACCGAGGCGGTCGAGACCTATGTCGCCGAGGTGGCCGGCGGACAGTTCCCCGAACCCGAGCGGAGCTTCGAGTGATGTCGTCGGCGCAGGCGAAGGGGTCGCAGGCGGACGGGTCGGGTGCATCGGGGGCGCGAGCGGCTGAGCCGGGCGCTGCGACCTCGGGTGCGGAGGCATCGGGTGCTGCGACCTCGGGCGCGGAGGCGTCGGGGACTGAGAACCGGGCCGGTGGCCTGGAGATCGGCGGGATTCCCGCGCTGCGGGAGTGGCGGAAGCGGCAGACCGGGACGGTCGCGCTCGTGCCGACGATGGGCGCCCTCCACTCCGGGCACCGCGCGCTCATGGAGCGTGCCCGGCAGACGGCCGACCACCTCGTCGTGTCGATCTTCGTCAATCCGCTCCAGTTCGGCCCCGGCGAGGACTTCACGCGCTACCCGCGCCCCTTCGCCGAGGACATCGCCGCGTGCGAGGAGGCCGGAGCCGATTTCGTCTTCGCCCCGGCGTTCATCGAGATGTACCCGTCGGCCCCCGAGGTCACCGTCACCGGCGGACGCATGGGTGCGGTGTTCGAAGGAGCCGACCGGCCCGGCCATTTCGATGGGGTGCTCACGGTCGTGACGAAGCTCTTCACCCTCATCGAGCCCGATGTCACCGTCTTCGGGCTCAAAGACATCCAGCAGTTCTCCCTGGTCAGGCGACTCATCGCCGACCTCGACTTCGATATCGAGCTCATCGGCCTGCCCGTCGTCCGCGACCGCGACGGCCTGGCGACCTCGAGCCGGAACGAATACCTCAGCCCGGGGGAGAGGGCTGCGGCGCTCGCGATTCCCCGCGCACTGGCGGCGGCGGAGAAGGCGGTGCGCATCGACAATGCGCTGCCGCCCGACACCCTCGAAGTCGCCCGCCGGGTGCTCGACATCGGCATTGAGTCGGCCCAGGCGGACGGCGGACCCGACGTCAGGGTCCACTACCTCAGTCTCGTCGACGCGGCGACCCTGCAGCCGGTGGCCGACCATTTCCGCGGTTCGGCGCTGCTGCTCGCCGCGGTCACCGTCGGCACGACCCGGCTCATCGACAACGTGCCGGTGGAATTCTCCGCGGAGTAATTGCCGGGTCATTGTCAACGATCACAGGACGATTCTCGGGCGATCCGTCGAGGTGATTCTGCGGCTGATGAGCGATTCCCCGGCGGCGCGGCGGTGAGCGAATGCGGACTCGGATCGATCCGTTTCGCGGCCATTCTTGCATTCGCCGCCGGCCGCGCGCATTGACCGCTATTCGCGTCCGGGGCAGACGAATGCCGACCATTCCGGCAGCTCGGCGGTCACTCTGGTCATCGCTGAGGACGCGCGCCGGGAATGCCTTCCGTTCGAGGTCAGGTCGGTGAGCGGCTCGACCTGCCGGCCGCCGAAATGCGTTCTCGATGCACAATTGTGATCGCCATATGAACGTCTTGTTAAGGCATTGAAATAAACGGATGAATGGCGCAGTCGCCGATTGTCATTTCGGTCGAAATCCGAGATGAAAGCCGACGCACCCTTGTCCGGTGTGCTCCATTCGAATAGGCTCCGAATCAACAAGCGGCAATGACGCCTTGTTAGTCCGCAGAATCCGAAGGAGACAACGGAAATGCAAGACATATGGCCGGTCCTCATCAATGTGGGCCTTGCAATTCTCATTCTCATCGTCACGTGGATCGTCGCATCGATCGTCAAATGGGCCATCGGCAAGCTCGTGGCCAAGATCCCGGCTCTGCAGAGAGACGGGCACAACGGTCAGCAGATCGGCCGCTCGGTCGGGCAGATCGCGGGACTCGTCATCTGGATCCTCGGTCTCATCGCGGTCCTCCAGCTGTTCGCCCTCGATCAGGTGCTCACGCCGCTGCAGGGACTGGCGAATGGAATCTTCGGGTTCCTTCCCAACATCATCGGCGCCGGTTTCATCTTCCTCATCGGCTATGTGTTCGCGAAGATCGCCAAGCAGCTCGTCGTCACCGCCCTTGGTGCCGTCGATCTCAGCCGACTGACCTCGAAGTTCAAGTCGATCGGCGACCGTGCGGTCAGCGTCGCCGATTCCGACGGGGGCTTCCGCCGTCCCGGTGGCACGTCGCAGCCGAACGCGAACCTCGACCAGCAGGGTGCGCCCATGGGCCAGGGCGGACCGGCGGGACCGGGGCAGCCCGGTGGTCAGCCGCCGCAGGGTCAGCCGATGCCGCCGCAGGGGCAGCCCGGCCAAGGCCATCCAGGTCAGGGTCACCCGGGTCAGCAGGGTTACGGTCAGCAGGGCCACACCGGTCAGCAGGGCTACGGCCAGCCGAACGCGCAGGCCGATGCGAACGCTCGGGTCGTCAACCTCGTCGGCAATCTCGTCTTCGGAATCATCATCATCGTCGTCTCGATCGCGGCGCTGCAGGTGCTCGGCATCGCAGCGATCTCCGATCCCGCCCAGCAGATGCTCGAGATGTTCCTCCAGGCGATCCCGCTCATCATCGCCGCGGCCATCCTGCTCACCATCGGCTGGGTGATCGCGAAGTTCCTCGGCAACCTGCTCGAGGAGATCCTCCGCGGTGTCGGCACCGACAAGGCGATCGACTCGATCGGCATCTTCCCCGCGGGCACGAGCGCGTCGTCGGTGATCACGAAGATCGTCCAAGTCGCCATCATGATCTTCTTCGCGATCATGGCCACGAGGATGCTCGGCTTCCCCGAGATCACCAACATCCTCAATGAGATCCTCGCGCTGGGCGGCAGCGTCCTCTTCGGCGCGGTGATCATCGCGGCCGGCTTCCTCATCGCGGCGCTCATCGGCAAGTTCATCACGAACAACCTCGCGAGCAAGGTGCTGCGCTACTCGGCGATCGCGCTCTTCATCGCGATGGGCCTGCGCTACATGGGCATCGCCGATTCGATCATCAACCTCGCGTTCGGTGCCGTCGTCATCGGCGGAGCCGCGGCCGCCGCACTCGCGTTCGGCCTCGGCGGTCGGGAGGCCGCTTCGCGACTGCTCGGCAAGGTCGAGGATGAAGCGGCCGATGTCGTCGAGTCCTCGGTCGGAGATCCGACCGGCGACCGCCTCGGCGGTGCGACCGGCCGCGCAACCGGTGCCGGTCCGGTCGGCGGCGGTGCGGCTCCCGGTGCCGGCCCCGGCGCGGGTTCGGTCGGTGACGGTCCGCGCGGCGACGGCCCCAGCCACAGCGACTGAGCCTGACCCGGCCCGAGCCGCTCGCCGCATTCTCCGCGGTGGCGGTTCGGCCGGGACAGAAGTCAGCGGCGCCGGTGTCCGAGAGCGATCTCGGGCACCGGCGCCGTCGCGTGTGGTGGCGGTCGCCAGGGTCGCCTCTCCGCCCGCACCAGTCGCCGTGCCGTCCCGCCGTGTCACCCGGCCATGTCGCGCCGATAGGCAGTGCCGCGCCGAGGGTGGCGAGGGCGAAAAGTCGATCTGCAGGCGAAAGATGCGGGGCGCTGAGATTCTGCGGGCCAGAAGGAGAACGGCGGGCGATCAGTCGTCCGCCGTTGTACTTTCGGCCGACACAAGCTGCGGCGCAGGTGTGTCGTCGCACCGATCGTGTTGCGAGATGCCGCGCCGCATGTGGCGTTGGCGAAAAGTCGATCTGCGGGCGAACGGTGCGGGGCGCTGAGATTCTGCGGGCCAAAAGCAGAACGGCGGGCGATCAGTCGTCCGCAGTTGTACTTTTGGCCGACACGGGCCGCGGTGCAGGTGTGTCGTCGCGGCGGCCGTGCGATGGGAGGCCGCGCCGCTCACACCACAACCGGCGGGGGCGTCACATCGGGATGGCGGCGACCGTGATGCCCATGACGACGAGGATGCCTGCGGAGACGGCTTCGATCCAGAAGTCGGTGCTGCGGCGCTGGAGGGCAGCGGCGGCGAATCCGGCGATGAGGGCGAGCAGGATCTGGTAGGCGAGCAGCAGCCCGACGACGATCGCGACGAGGAGCACGTAGTCGGTGCCCGCGGGGGAGGCGGGGACGAGCGTCGGCATGACGGCGAGGAAGAAGAGACCCGCCTTGGGATTCGACAGGGAGGAGAGCAGGCCGCGGCGGTAGGAGATGATCGAGGCGAGCTGGCCCCACGGGTGGGCGCCCTTGGCCGGGGCCACCTCGGCGACGAGGTCGTCGGCGACGATGTCATCGGTGGCCGCCGCGATCTCGCCGACCGGTCCCAGCGGGGCGGTGCCGCGCAGTTCGCGGCGGATCTTCAGCGCCTGCCGAGCGGCGAGGACGCCGAGGAAGCAGAGGTAGGCGCCGCCGACGATCTTGAGCACGAGGAGTGCCGAGGGGTAGGCGGTGAGCAGTGCGGAGATCCCGGTGAGCGCGGCGATCATCCAGATCGTCATGCCGGTCGCCGAACCGAGGGAGTAGATGAGCCCGGCCTTGCGGCGCAGTGCCGAGAGCCGCACGGTGAGGATCGTCTCGGGTCCGGGGGTGACCGCGAGAACGGTGGCGGCGCCGGCGATGGTGATGAGCTCAGGACCGGTCATGGGACTCCTGTCGGGGTGGTGGTGCACGTGCTGGCGGGGACGAACGAGCCGGATGCCGGCCGACAGCGACCGAGACACGGCGGGCGCGAATCACGCCGATGACCAGTCTGCCGCAGAAAAAGCGTTGCGAAAAGCAATCATTCTCAAACAATCATCAGGCGTCACCGAACGATCTCGGCTACCCTGGACGCATGTGGGATCTCCAGCGCCTGCGCGTGTGGCGGGCCGTCGTCGCGACCGGCTCGGTCGTCGCCGCCGCGCGCAGCCTCAACTACACCCCGGCCACCGTGAGCCAGCACATCACGACCCTGCAGAAGGCCGTCGGAGCCGAGCTCTACCGCCGGTCGGGACGCGGGATCGAGATCACCGAACTCGGGCGCCGCCTCGCCGAGGAGTCCTCCGACGTCTTCACCGGCCTCGGCCGCCTCGACGGCCTCGTCGAGAGCTTCAGCGCCGTCCACCGCCCGCGGATGCGGATCGCGGCGTTCACCTCGTTCAACGCCGTCCTTCTGCCCGACATCATCGGTCCCGTCGCCCTCGAGCACGAGGACCTGCGCTTCGACATCCAGCTCAACGAACCGGCGAAGGTCCGCCGCAGCCACTGCACGATCGAGATCCGCAACGAGGTCCCTCAGGACGAGGAGGGCAGCCTGCCGGGGATGTCGCGCACCGTGCTCTTCGACGACGACTACCGGGTCGTCGTCTCCGAACGCCACCCCTTCGCCGGCCGCGACTTCGTGCCCTTCAAGGAGCTCGCCGACGAACGCTGGGTCAACTACGACCTGTGGAACGGCCCGACGAGCCGCGTCGTCGATCTCGCGTGCGCCGCCGCCGGGTTCGAGCCGACGATGTTCGCCGCTTCCGAGGACGACTACGCCGCGCTCGCCCTCGTCGCCGCGAACCTCGCCGTGACCGTGCTGCCCCGTCTCTCGACCGAGCACCTGTCGCCCGGCCTCGTCGCCGTCGACCTCACCGACCCGACCCCCGTGCGCCGCGTCGTCATGCATGTCCGTGACCGTGAAGCCCACCTCCCGCACGTGCGGGCCTTCGCCTCCGCCGCCGAGGCGGTCGCCGCCGACCGCTTCCCCTGAGCTGCTCACCCCGGACATCGCACCCCGAACGACGTCCAGAGGTAGATCCCGCTCGACTTCGCGGCGAAAATCGAGCGGGATCCGCCTCCGGGAGGCAATTCGCGCGGCCGCACCCCGGCACTGACCTGCCTCCGCAGTCGCGCTCTCCCTCACAGTCGGCTGAGACCTCCTGAGAGTCCGGTGGGATAGGCTGTGCGCGTGAGTTCTGAAATCGAGATCGGCAAAGGCAAGCGCGGTCGTCGGGGCTATTCGCTCGACGACATCGCCATCATCCCCGCACGTCGCACCCGCGATCCCGAGGATGTCTCCCTGTCCTGGCAGATCGACGCCTACCATTTCGAGCTGCCGTTCATCGGCGCGCCGATGGACTCGGCGATGTCGCCAGACACCGCCATCGCGCTCGGCCGCCTCGGCGGTCTCGGCGTCCTCGACCTCGAGGGCCTGTGGACCCGGTACGAGGACCCCGCCCCGCTGCTCGCCGAGATCGCCCAGCTGCCCTCGGACATGGCGACGTCCCGGATGCAGGAGCTCTACTCCGCGCCCATCCAGGCCGAACTCATCACCGCGCGTCTCGCGGAGATCCGCGACGCCGGGGTCACCGTCGCCGGTGCCCTGACCCCGCAGCGCACGCAGCAGTTCTACAAGACCGTCGTCGATGCCGGTGTCGACATCTTCGTCATCCGCGGCACGACCGTCTCGGCCGAACACGTCTCGAGCCAGGCCGAGCCGCTCAACCTCAAGCAGTTCATCTACGAACTCGACGTCCCCGTCATCGTCGGCGGGGCCGCCACCTACACCGCCGCCCTCCACCTCATGCGCACGGGTGCCGCCGGCGTCCTCGTCGGCTTCGGCGGGGGAGCGGCGGCGACGACGCGGCGCACGCTGGGCATCCACGCCCCGATGGCCACCGCGATCGCCGATGTCCACGCCGCCCGCCGCGACTACATGGACGAATCCGGCGGCCGCTACGTCCACGTCATCGCCGACGGCGGTCTGGGCACGAGCGGTGAGATCGTCAAGGCCTTCGGCGTCGGCGCCGACGCCGTGATGCTCGGCACTGCGCTCGCCCGCGCCACGGAGGCCCCCGGCCGCGGCATGCACTGGGGCGCCGAGGCCCACCATCCCGAGCTGCCGCGCGGCCACCGCGTCGAACTCGGCACGGTCGGCAGCCTCGAACAGGTCCTCTTCGGTCCCGGTCGCACTGCGATCGGCGAACTCAACCTCGCCGGTGCGCTGCGCCGGGCGCTCGCCACGACCGGGTACGTCGACCTCAAGGAGTTCCAGCGCGTCGACGTCACCGTGTCCCCGTACCAGCCTGGATCGGTGGTCTGATCTGTTCCGTCTGGCACTGACTCCCAAATGGCTGGGGTCCCTGGTCTTCGTCCTCGTGCTCGTCAGCTGCTTCGTCGGACTGTCGGCATGGCAGGTCGACCGTGCCCAGCACAAGAACGAGGTCGTGTCCTCGACCGATGTCGACGAGACGAAGGACTTCAACGAGCTGATGGGCGCCCAGGCCCCGATGCCGGGCATCCTCGCCGATCAGCGGGTCAGTCTCACCGGCCGCTGGCTGCCCGACGACCAGGTCGTCGTTCCCGGCCGGATCAACGACGGGGAAGAGGGGTACTGGGTCGTCACGATGTTCGCCCCCGATGACGCCCGCCTCGGCGAGGGAGCCGTCGCGGACACGACCGGCAAGACGATCGCCATCCCCGTCCTCCGCGGCTTCACCACCGACGAGGCGACGGCGATGAACTCACGGGCGCTCGAGGGCCCGGTGTCGCTCGTGGCGCGCATCGGTCCCGTCGAAGGGCCCGAACCCGGCACCGACCTGCCGCCAGGGCAGGTGAAGACGGTCTCGACCTCGCAGCTCATCAACCTCTTCCCCGACCTGCTCACGTACTCCGGCTTCCTCATGCCCGAGTCCGCCACCGGCGCGGCCGCCTCGGTGGGCACCGGGGGACTGACCCAGGTCGACACGACGACGACCCGCGACGAGGGCGGCTTCAACCTGCAGTCGGCGGTCTACGCCATCGAATGGCTGATCTTCGCCGGCATGGCCCTCTACATGTGGTGGCAGCTGCTGCGCGACGACTACGTCAGGACCCGCCTCGGCGAGGCCGGGGGCAACGGGAAGGACCCGTCCACCGGCGGCGACTACGTCATCGTCAAACCTGCCGGCCAGGCGCGGATCGACCCCGAGGTGATGTCCGGGCTGACCGGACTGCCCGCCCACCGGCACGGCGGGGCGAAACCGCGCAGAGCCGACAGCCAGACCCAGCCCTCCCCGACTGCCAGCACCACGACCGAAGGACCCGAAGCGTGAGCGACCACCCCGAGAACCTCGATTCCCGCCCCGAGGTCGACGAGTCGAACCTGTGGAGCGTCAAGCGCTTCACCTCGGCGCGCAATGCCCTGAAGTTCTATCGCGTCATGGCGATCATCACCGGCACGATGCTCATGATCCTCACGGTCGAGATGATCTACAAGTACCTCATCGCCCCGGACCCGTCGACGGCGCTGATGTTCGGTGACTTCAATCTCGCCGCGGCGATCGCGATCAGCCACGGCTGGTGCTACGTCGTCTACCTCATCGGCTGCTTCTGGCTCAATCAGCAGATGCGCTGGAGCCTCGGCCGCTACCTCATCCTCGCCCTCGCCGGCGTCGTTCCGGTGATGTCGTTCATCCTCGAGCGCCGCATCCACCGTCAGGTCGAAGCTGAGCTCGCCGCCGCGGTCGTCGTCGCTCCCAGGAGCTGAGGACCCTCGCCGAGGCGGTCGCTGAGTTCCGTCCGGAGCCGGCGATCCGGCGCGTCCTGCCGTTGATTAGACTTGGGGGCATGACGAACCCCCAGAGCACACAGGTGCCTCCTGTTCTCGTGGTCGATTTCGGCGCGCAGTACGCGCAGCTCATCGCCCGCCGGATCCGTGAGGCGGGACTGTATTCCGAGATCATCGCCCATGACGCCCCGGCGGCCGAGTTCGCGGCCAAGAACCCCGTGGCCATCGTGCTCTCCGGCGGACCCTCGAGCGTCAACGACGAGGCGGCGCCGCCCTTCGACGAGGCGGTCTTCGACCTCGGCGTCCCGACGATGGGCATCTGCTACGGGTTCCAGCTCATGTCGACGAGCCTCGGCGGTCGCGTCGCGAAGACCGACAAGCGCGAGTACGGCTCGACTCCGGTCGCCGTCGCCGACCAGGGGGCACTGCTCGCCGAGACCCCCGATGCCTACACCGTGTGGATGTCCCACGGGGACTCCGTCGCCGAGGCGCCCGCGGACTTCACTGTCCTCGCCTCGACTCCCGACACCCCGGTCGCGGCGTTCGAGCACCCCGAACGGAAGTTCGCCGGCGTCCAGTGGCACCCTGAGGTCCTCCATTCCGAGAACGGGCAGAAGATCCTCGAGAACTTCCTCTACCGGGTCGCCGGTCTTGAGGCCGACTGGACGAACGAGTCCGTCATCGACGAACAGGTCGACCTCATCCGCCAGCAGGTCGGGGACAAGCAGGTCATCTGCGCGCTCTCCGGCGGCGTCGACTCCTCGGTCGCGGCCGCCCTCGTCCACAAGGCGATCGGCGATCAGCTCACCTGCGTCTTCGTCGACCACGGGCTGCTGCGCGAAGGCGAACGGGAACAGGTCGAGAACGACTACGTCAACTCGATCGGCGTCCGCCTCGTCACCGTCGACGCCCGTGAGCGGTTTATGAAGGAGCTCGCCGGGGTGACCGACCCGGAGGAGAAGCGCAAGATCATCGGGCGCGAATTCATCCGCACCTTCGAGACCGCCGCCGCCGACCTCGTCCTCGAGGCCAAGGACGAAGGCGAGGAGATCGGCTTCCTCGTCCAGGGCACCCTCTATCCCGACGTCGTCGAATCCGGCGGCGGGTCGGGCACCGCGAACATCAAGAGCCACCACAACGTCGGCGGGCTGCCCGAGGACATCCAGTTCCAGCTCATCGAACCCCTGCGCGCCCTGTTCAAGGACGAGGTGCGCGCGATCGGCCGTGAACTCGGCGTGCCCGAGGCTATCGTCTCCCGTCAGCCCTTCCCGGGCCCGGGCCTCGGCATCCGCATCATCGGCGAGGTCACCGAGGAGCGCCTGGCGATCCTCCGCCGGGCCGACGCGATCGCCCGTGAGGAGCTGACGAAGGCCGGCCTCGACGGTGAGATCTGGCAGTGCCCGGTCGTCCTCCTCGCCGATGTCCGCTCCGTCGGCGTCCAGGGTGACGGCCGCACGTACGGCCACCCCGTCGTCCTCCGACCGGTCTCGAGCGAGGATGCGATGACCGCCGACTGGACGCGGATCCCCTACGACACGCTCTCGGTGATCTCGAACCGGATCACCAACGAGGTCGATGACATCAACCGCGTCGTCCTCGACGTCACCTCGAAGCCTCCGGGCACGATCGAATGGGAGTGAGCGCCGCTCGTGTGCGGTGACCTCGGGCGTCCGCGGGTGCCGCGACCGGTGCCGAGTCGGGCGCTGGGTCGGGTGCCGCGTCGGGCCCTGGGTCGGGCGCTGGGTCGAGCCCTGCCAAGAAGCGGGGCACGATCTGTGCCCCGCCGACAACTCCTGAACGGTGTTCAGCTACAGTGGGGTCAGCCCGGGTGAGGCCCGGGACGACCCGACCGTTGGAGAACCCATGACCCACGCAGACAGCACCGCCGCCTCGGCGGGCACCGCTTCGCTCAAGACCCCGAGCCGGGCCGGCGACATCGCGCTCATCGCGGTCTTCGCCGCCCTGCTCGCGGCGTTCGCGATGCTGCCCCCGATCCCCGTCGGCCCGGTGGGCGTGCCGATCACCCTGCAGACCTTCGCTGTGGCGCTGTGCGGCCTCGTCCTCGGCCCGTGGCGCGGGGCCGCCGCCGTCGGGCTCTACGTCGTCCTCGGATTGCTCGGACTGCCGATCTTCTCGGGGATGCGCGGCGGCATCGCCGTCCTCGCCGGCCCGAGCGCCGGCTACATCATCTCCTTCACCCTCTACGCCCTGGCCGCCGGATTCGTCGCCCGTTGGGCGCTGCGCCGCTATCGGGGCGCGGCCCTGTGGGTCGCGATGTTCCTCGGCTCCCTCGGCGCGAGCTTCCTGCTCAACCACCCGCTCGGCATCCTCGGCATGTCGATCAACGGCGACCTCCCGCTCGGCGTCGCCTTCGCTGCGGACCTCATCTACTGGCCCGGTGACATCATCAAGAACATCCTCGCGGTGTCCGTGGCCCTGCTCATCCACCGGGCCTTCCCCGACATCCTCCGCCGCCGAGGCGTCCGCCCCCAGATCCCGGACGCCGAGTGATCTTCCGCCGCCGCCCATCATCGAACGCCCCATCGACCGCCGAGGCGGTGCCCGGGTCCGCAGCCGACCCCGAGGCGGTGCCCGGGTCCGCCGCAGACCCCGGGGCCGCCTCGGTGTCGGCCGGATCCACCCCTGCCCGGGCGAGGGACCACCGGGAGATCTCCCTGTCCGGGGTGACGGTCGGCGTCGTCGACGACACTCCCACAGGCGATGCCTTCCGGCCGATCCTCACCGACATCGACCTGCGGCTCACCGAGCCCGCGGTCGCCGTCATCGGGGCGAACGGATCGGGCAAGTCGACGCTGCTCCAGCTGCTCAACGGACTCGTCACCGCCAACGCCGGACAGGTCCTCATCGACGGCATCGATCCCGCCCGGCAGCCCGCCGAGGTGCGCTCTCACGTCGGCTTCGTCTTCACTGACCCGGCCGCACAGCTCGTCATGCCGACCCCACTCGAGGACATCGAACTCTCCCTGCGCCGCCGCGTGCCCAAACGCGAACGCCGGGCGGCGGCCCTCGCCGTGCTCGACGAACTCGGGATCGCCGACCTCGCCGACCGCAGCGTCTATGAGCTCTCCGGCGGGCAGCGGCAGCTCGTCGCCCTCGCCGCCGTCCTCGCCGTCGACCCGCAGATCCTCGTCCTCGACGAACCGACGACCCTGCTCGACCTGCGCAACCGGGAGCGGCTGCGCGCACGGCTGAACGACCTCGTGGCCCGACGCGGCGTCCGCATCATCGTCTCCACACACGACCTCGAGTTCGCCGGGATCGCCGACCGCGCCATCGTCGTCGAGGCCGGGCGCATCGCCCACGACGGCACCCCCACCGAGGCGGTCGCGGCCTACCGGGAGATCGTCATGAGCGAGACCCATGACTGAGTCAGGGCAGAACCAAGCAGGGCAGACCCAGGCAGCGCAGACCCAAGCCGGGCAGACCCAAGCAGGGCAGACCCAGGCAGCGCAGACCCAAGCCGGCCAGGCACGAAGCGCGGGCCGGTCGCGGGCCGGGGTCCGGCGTCGCCCTCAGTTCTTCGGAACGGTGAGCAGGCAACGGGGCTGGCTGCACGGGGTGCCGACGGGGTGGAAGCTCGCGGCAATCGCCGTCATCGGTCTTGTCGCCCTGATCTTCCGCGACCCGATCATCAACTGGTCGATCTTCGCCGTCCTTGTCCTCGTCGGCTTCAGCGCCCGCCTGCCCGTCCGACGGTTCGCCCTGACCTGGGCGTATGCGGCGGTTCTCGTCGTCATCGTCATGGTCCTCCAGGTCTTCTTCGGAACCCTGCAGGCCGGTCTGGCCGTGGCCGGCACCGTCTTCGCCTGCGTCCAGGCGGCACTGCTGCTCACTCTGACGACGACCGTCGGCCAGCTCCTCGACGCGTTCGCGGCGATCGTCTCCCCGCTGCGCCGCCTCGGCGTCGACACCGAGGTCATCGCCCTGACCGCCGGACTCATGGTCCGCGCGATCTCGCACATCTCGGGGCTGCTGACCGACGCCGACCGGGCCGCCCGCGCCCGTGGGCTCGAGACGAGCCTCAGGGCTCGGGTCGTGCCCGCGATCCTCCGATCGGTGAAGTACGCGCAGGACACGGGGCGCGCCCTCGACGCCCGCGGCATCGTCGACTGATCGCCAGCAGAGATGCCCACCCCGATGACCCGATCTCCGGAGTACCGTCGGAGACAGCGGGGCGAGTGACCCCGCACAGAGGGGAGATGCTCATGAAGAACCACACCGGCACCGTCCTGCTGGCCATGGACTTCCAGAACGGCATCGCCGGGCCCTTCGCCGAGGCTGACGTCGTCGCCCGCACGAAGGACGCGATCGCCCACGCCAGGCAGGTCGGCATCCCCGTCGTCTGGGTGCACGTGGCGCTGCGACCCGGTTATCCCGAGCTGCCCGAGACCTCACCGTTCATGCGCATCGCCTCCCACGGCGACCTGTCCGAGGAGAGCGAGGCGACGCAGATCCTCGATGTCATGGGGCGCCGGGACGATGAGCTGCTCGTGACGAAGCGCCGCGTCGGGGCGTTCAGCGGCAGCGACCTCGCCGAGGTGCTCCGGGGCCTCGGGGCCACCGAGCTCGTGCTCGCCGGGATCGCCACCCGCGGCGTCGTCCTCGCCACGATGCGGCAGGCCGCCGACCTCGACTATCCCGTGACGATCCTCGCCGATGCCTGCGCCGACCGCGACGAGGAGGTCCACCGAGTCCTCATCGAGAAGGTGCTGCCCTGGCAGGCCGATGTCGTCACCGTCGCCGAGTGGGTCGGGAAGTAACGCCCCAGCCATCGAGACGGACACTTCGCGTCGAGACCGGCACTGACAACTGTCGGTCTCGACGCGAAGTGTCCGTCTCGATTTCAGGGAGGCCCAAGCTGCGGCCCATGACCTGCGGGTTGAGCCGCCGCGAGCACGCGAATCCGTGTGTGCGTGGTCCTGTTACGGTGGAAGCGGACCGCAACCGAAGAGAGGATCGCATGCCCCTGGTCATCATCGCCGCTCTGCTCTTCTCCGTCATCAGCGTCGGCCGCAACGGACAGAGCGTGCCCGAGACCGCGAGCGCATTGTCATCCGTCCAGGTCATCGCCGCAATCCTCGCTGGTGCGGGACTGTGGGTGAGCCTGCGGCGGAAGGTTCGAGCAGTCCCGGCCGACCGGTTCGCGCTCCTCGGGGCTCTCGTCTATCTCGTCGTCATGATGACCCTCAGCAGCGGCATCGTCTCGCCGATCGCGATCTACGCCACTGCGCTGCCCCTCTCGTTCTATGTCGCGTGGCTGGTCACCCGTGCGCAGGGCGCGAACGCTGACGGCACGGAGTGAGCCGCAGCCGGGTGCGTTGGCCGGGTGCGCAGCCTGCCACCGGCACTGGCGGCTCGATCGTCAGCGGGTCGTGGTGCCTTCCGCACCCGCCCAGGCGAGGACGTTGAAGCTGCGGCCCATGACCTGCGGGGTGGGATTCTCGATTGCGCGGGAATAGTGGCCGACGAGCTGGGAGCACACGCTCTTCCACGACCGAGACAGCACCTGCTGGCGTCCGGCGACGCCGAAGGCCCGGCGCTTGGCCTCGTCGCCGAGGAGATCGACGACGTGCTGACGCATTGCGGCGAGGTCCTTCGGTGCATACAGCCACCCGGTGTGCGAGGAGTCGACGAGATCGAGGGGACCGCCGCGGGCCGGGGCGATGACCGGCACTTCGGAGGCCATGGCCTCCTGGATCGTCTGGCAGAACGTCTCGAGCTCACCGGGAGCGACCATGAGGTCGAAGCTCGCGACCGCCTGAGCGAGGGCGTCCCCGCCGAGGAAGCCCGCGAAGTGGGCGTTCGGCAGCAGACGCTCGAGCTTCGACCGCCACGGACCGTCGCCGACGATGACGAGCTTGGCATGGGGCACATCGGCGAGCACGCTGAGGTCCTCGACCTGCTTCTCCGCGGCGAGCCGACCGACGAAGCCGATGATCCGCTCCCCGTTCGGAGCCACCGAGCGCCGCCACTGCTCGGAGCGGTGGCTGGGGTCGAAGCGGCTCGAGTCGACTCCGCGGGCCCAGTGATCGACCTCGGCGACGCCGAGACCCTGGAGCTGCGCGATCGTGTACGACGAGGGCGCGAGGGTGAGGGAGGCGTGCTGGTGGATGTTGCGCACGTGGGTCCACAGCATCGCCTCGATGCCGTGCATCCCGTAGCGCGCGGCATAGGCGGGCACCTCGGTCTGGTAGATCGCCACGGTCGGCAGGTCGAGGCTCTGCGCGGCGAGCACCCCGCGCCACCCGAGGACGAAGGGACTGGCGAGATGGACGACATCGGGGGAGAACTTCTCGAGCAGACGCCGGATCCGGGTGACGCCGCCGGGAGCGACGCGGATGCGCCGGTACTTCGGCAGGGCGATCGAGGGGACGCGCACGATCCTCGCCCCCGACACCTCTTTGGGGCCGTCGCGGCGAGTGCCCGGGGCGATGACGAGGACCTCGTCGCCGCGATCGGACAGATGCTCGAGGACCCGCAGGAGTGAGTGGGTGACCCCGTTCATGTTGGGGAGGAAGGATTCTGCAATGATCGCTACTCTCACAGCACTCAGTCCACGCCGCCAGAGTGAAGACACGGCGACGGACAGGCGACGTGTCGGCGACCACTGTCGGAAATCGGCCCGGCCAGGTGACCGGGGGTCGACGCGTTCGCGACGAGGGTGAACCCTGCGTAAACTTGAACCGCCGAGGCGGTCGCCGGCACCTCGGCCGACTGCACGTGAGAGGAGCCCGGGTGTTCTGGACCATCGTCACCGCCGGTGCGGTCTCGGTTCTCGTCGTCGCCGCGGTCATGCTCATCATCCTCCGGTTCAACCAGCTCTCGATGGCCCGCTCCCTCTGCGACGAGGCGAAACGGCAGCTCGTCGTCGAACTCCGCGCCCGGCATGCCCTCGTCCCGGCCTACCTCGGCACCCTCCAGCAGGTGACGACGCGTGATCTCTCCCCGCTCGAACTCGCGCTCGCCTCCGCCGAACGCGCGCCGTTCGGCCCTCGGGGAGCGGCCGCGGAGAACGCCCTGACGGCGGAGATCAACGATGCCGCGGCTCTCCCGGGACGCCGCGCCGAGGCGACCGGCGGACCCGACGCCTCGACGGGGATGCGCGACGAACTCGACATGACCGTCCAGCTGCTCCACGGTCAGCTCAGCGTCCTCTCCGAGCGCATCATCGCTGTCTCCCGGCTCTACAACGCCAACGTCGACCGCTACCACCACCAGCGCCGGCGCACTCTCTCGCGCCTCTTCGGCCGGGTCTTCACCCCGCGCGAGCACTTCACCGAGGCGGTCGCGGACACGACCGTTCCCCACGGAACGGACACGACCGTGCCCCGCGGAACCGGCGCGACCGCCTCGGCGCGCGATGCCGACAGCGCCGACCAGGGACCGGAGCGGGGAGTGGTCGAGGCGTGACCCGTTTCCGCCTCGACCTCGGCTACCGGGGCACGGACTTCCACGGCTGGGCGAAGCAGCCGGGCCAGCGCACCGTGCAGGGCAGCCTTGAGGACGGGCTCGCCCGGGTCACCGGCACCGAGGTGGCCACCGTCGTCGCCGGCCGCACCGACGCCGGTGTCCACGCCCAGCGGCAGGTCGTCCACATCGACGTCGACGAGGCCGGACTGGCCAAGCTCATCGGACGATCGGCCCGGTCGCCGGAGCAGGCCCTGCTCTCCCGCCTGCGCGGTGTGCTCACCGTCGACGGCTCCGACGACCTCGTCATCCACGCCGTGACCGAGGTGCCCGCCGACTTCGACGCCCGCTTCTCCGCACTGTGGCGCTCCTACCAGTACCGTCTGGCCGACCACCGGTCGTTCCTCGACCCGTTGCTCACCGCGATGACGCCCCGGCACAAGGGGGAGCTCGACGCCGAGGCGATGGCCGAGGCCGCGCATGAGGCCCGCGGGCTCCACGACTTCCTCCCCTTCTGCAAGCCGCGGGACGGGGCGACGACGATCCGCACCCTCCACGACCTCGACGTCGCCCGCGACCAGGACGCCGTCATCACGATCGACCTCCGCGCCGACGCGTTCTGCCATCACATGGTCCGCGCGCTCGTCGGCGGGCTCATCCGCGTCGGGTCGGGGGCGTGGCCGGTGACCCGGCCCGCGGAGCTCCTCGCCGAGGCGGACGCCGGGATCACCGCGACCGGACCCATGCACGTCACCCCGGCCCACGGTCTCGTCCTCACCGGGGTGGGCTACCCGGATCCGGCCGACTACGCGGCCCGGGCCGCGCAGACGATGGCCCGCCGCGACCTCGGCTGAGCAGGGGACGGCTCGACTGCGGATCACATTGCCGACGGCACCGCACCGACGGCACCGTGGCGACGCGCCCGTCGGCCGCCTCGTCGCCGAGTCTGACCGCCCCCTGGGAAAACAATCCGTCTTGATGACCTGTCATTGACCCTCCACTACAGGGATGGTGGAGTTCTCAGTACCCCACCGACCCCGATGGGGCGTTCCATCCCCACCTTCGCGGCTGACCGAGCCGCGTGGAGAAAGCAGGTGCGTGCCATGTCCGAAACCAATATCATTCTCCTCACCTGGTACAACTCAGGATCCGCCTATGAGGCCTTCAGCAAGTTCCGCGACCTCGACTCCGAGGCGCTCTCGATCGTCGCCTCGGCGGTCGTCGAACGCAATGACAAGGGCCAGCTGCGGGTCACCGACGGCCAGGACAACGACCTCGGCCTCTCGACGCTCGGCGGAGGCGGCATCGGCGCGCTCATCGGCGTCCTCGGCGGACCGCTCGGGATGCTCCTCGGCTTCGCCGCCGGTGCGCTCATCGGCTCGACGGTCGACGCGGAGCGCTCCTTCGACGCCGAGGACGCGCTCTCCGTGTTCAGTGCGGCTCTGCCGGCGGGGAAGACCGGTGTGATCGCCGAGGTCGTCGAATCCGATCCCACCGTCCTCGACGACTTCGCGAAGTCGACCGGTGCGTCCCTGCTGCGCCGTCCCGAGGACGACGTGCTCGCCGAGGTCGCCGCGGCCGAAGACGCCGCCAACGCCGCCGCCGAAGCCGCGCGTCAGAAGGTCAAGGAGGAGAAGAAGGCCGAACGCAAGGAGAAGCGCCAGGAGCGCATCGACAAGATCAAGGCGAAGCTCTGAGTCCGACTTGCCCTGAGTCCGGCTCGGACTGAGCTGAACTCATGGTGAGTCCGGCTCGGACTGAGCCCGGCTCGGACCGAACCCGGCTCGGACTGAGCGGAGACGGCGGCGCACGGCCCGGACGACGGGTCGTGCGCCGCTCGTCGTGCCCAGGACGGCGGCCCGACAATGTGGTTTCCGACTGCTGTCCTTGTCGTCATCGCTCGCGATTTTGAGAGGAATCCTCTTCCCAGGTGTGAGAATCCTGTGTAGATTCACGTACACGTCACTCATCGTTCGCTTCGCTGCGACACGATGATCACGCTCGTTCCTCTTCTCGTCCCGCCGCCCGGCGGCGGACACCACGACCACAAGGATGCGAATCTATGTCGAAGCTTCTTCCCAAGGTGCTCGCCGCCGGCGCCGCCGTTTCGCTGCTGACGCTGCCGGGGACCGCGCCGGTCGCCGCGGCCGGACTCGGAGAGTCATCATCGACCTCGACCCAGGAGCCCGCCGACGACAGCGCGCCGGCAGAGACCGGTGCACCGGATCCCGGCGAAGCCTCGGCCGCCCCGACGACCGCGCCGACCGCCGACCCCAATGCCGCTCCGGCCGGCACGAAGGTCCAGCTCATGGGGATCACGGACTTCCACGGTCGGATCTCCGAAGCCGGAGCCCAGGTCGCCTCGGTGGTCGAAGAGGAGCGCGCGAAGTTCGCGGCCGAGGACAACGCCGCCGGCACCGCCTTCATCGCCGCCGGTGACAGCATCGGGGCCTCGACCTACGTGTCGTCCTCGCAGGAGGACTCCCCGACGATCGACGTCCTCAACGCGATCGGACTCCAGGGCTCGGCCACAGGCAACCACGAATACGACAGGGGCATCGACGACCTCACCGGCCGCGTCGCCTCCGAGGCCGACTTCCCCTACCTCGCCGCGAACGTCTACGACAAGGGCACCACCGATGTCGTCGACGGTCTTGAGGACTACACGACGATCGACGTCGGCGGAGTGAAGATCGCCGTCATCGGCGTCGTCACCCAGGACACCACCTCGCTCGTCTCCCCGGCGGGCATCGCCAATGTCGACTTCGGCGACCCGACCGACGCCGTCAACCGCGTCGCCGGTGAGCTCGAGGCCCTGCCGGAGGATCAGCAGCCGGACATGACCGTCGTCGAGGCCCACCTCGGCGCTTCTGCCACCGACAGCCTCGAGGCTGCGGAGGCCTCGAACGCGGAGTTCAAGAAGCTCGTCACCGAGGCCGATGCCTCCGTCGACGCCCTGCTCACGGGCCATACGCACCTCGCATCGAACTTCAACGCCCCGGTCCCCGGTGACCCCGAGCGCACGCGGCCGGTTCTCCAGGCCGGGAACTACGGCTCCTACGTCGGGCAGATCAAGCTCGAATCCGACGGTGCGGGCAATTGGACGACGTCGAGTTCGGACCTGCTGCCGACCGAGGACAAGGACTACGCCTCGCCGGTCGTCGACGAGGTCAAGCAGATCGTCGCTGACGCCGAGGAGCAGGCGAAGGGCCCGGGCTCCGTCGTCGAGGGCACGATCACCGAGGACATCACGCGCGCGTTCACCGAGGACGGTGCGGAGGACCGCGGGGCGGAGTCGACGCTCGGCAACCTCGTCGCCGACTCACTCAAGGACGGGGTCGAGGACTCCCAGCTCGCGCCCGCGGACTTCGGCATCACGAACCCCGGCGGACTGCGCACGGACCTCAAGTGCGACGACATCTACAACAACGAGAAGCCGTGCGAGGTCACGGCCGCCGAACTCAACGCGGTGCTGCCGTTCGCCAACGACCACGGCGTCGTGACGATGAAGGGCTCTGACGTCATCGGTCTCTTCGAGGAGCAGTGGCAGCCCGACGGCGCCTCGCGTCCCTTCCTCCACCTCGGCATCTCCAAGGAGCTCGACGTCGTCTACGATTCGACCGCGGCCCGCGGCGAGCGTGTGAAGTCGGTCAAGGTCAACGGTGAGGAGATCGATCCGAACCGGGACTACCGCGTCGCGACCCTGAGCTTCCTCGCCGCCGGCGGTGACAACTTCTCCTCCTTTGCGAAGGGGTCGTTCGAGCTCTCCGGCCTCACGGACTTCGAGACGTGGACGAACTACTTCCAGAAGAACTCGCCGGTGGCTCCCGACAAGTCCGAACGGCAGGCCGACGCGGCCACGGACGTCATCAGCACCGGTGACCTCACCGCCGAGCTGACCGCCCCGGCCGACGGCATCGCCCCCGGAGCCAGCGGCGACTTCGTCCTCAAGACGGATTCCCAGGGTGAAGTGCCCGGACCCATCGACGTCACCGTCGACGTGCCCGAGGGCTACAGCGTCGAGGCGGGGACCGCGCAGGCAGCGACGGCCACGACCTCTGAGGCCGGGACGTCTGCCGCCGAGGCGGGGGCCCAGGCCGCTGCCGCGACGATCACGCTCGATGGGATCCCGGCGGGGACGAACGAGGTTCCGATCACCGTCACCGCACCCGAGGACGCCTCCGGTGAGGTCACCGTGACGACCACGCTCCAGGCAGGCGACGCCGACTGGTGGGACAACAACCCGATGCCGCTGCCGCACCCGTTCGAAGCGACGGCGCAGATCGTCGGCGGGTCCGGTTCCGACGCCGGAGCCGACGCCGACGGCGGCAGTGCTGATGCCGACGGCGGCGGCGGCGCCGATGGCTCGGATCAGGGCGGCTCGGACGCCTCGTCGAACGGCGGCAGCGCCGACGGTTCTGACCAGGGCTCCTCTGATGCGAACGACTCCGCCGACGGTGCGAACGCCTCGGCGAACGGTGCGAACGCCTCGTCGAACGGCGGGGGAGCGGGCTCGGGGGCCGGTTCGGACACGGCGTCGAACGCGTCGGGCTCGAAGGACGGCGGCGACCTGCCGCGCACCGGTTTCGAGGCCCTCAACCTCGTCGCCACGGCACTCGCGCTCATCGTCGCCGGCGGCGCCGCCATCGCCGTGGTGCGGCGCCGGAAGGCGAACATCAGCATCTGAGAGTGAGAGCACTCAGCGCGTGACATGGGTGCTCAGTCGAGGGGCC
The DNA here is from genome assembly GCF_006489205.2 of Brevibacterium sp. XM4083. Lineage (GTDB taxonomy): Bacteria > Actinomycetota > Actinomycetes > Actinomycetales > Brevibacteriaceae > Brevibacterium. The sequence goes on from NZ_VFYR02000001.1 coordinate 868,248, forward strand.
GGGGAGTGATCTCCCCGGCCCCTCGCTGCACTCCCGACTGCGTTCCTGGTTCTCACCGTCGCTGACGTCGGGCGTCGCCGACGTCGGGAACGTCTGGGCGTCGCTGGTGTCGGGAACGTCCGGACGCGCGCAGCCCGCAGGTGCCGGGATACTGTCGCCGGCGTCGGCATCGTCAACACGCGCGTAGCCCACAAGTGCCGGGAAACTGTCGCAGGTGTCGGGGCGTCGCTGCTGTCAGCGCTTCGCGTTCGCGGTGGGGTCAGTCGGACGACTGACGATCGCTGGGGGTCCCCGCGTCCTTCCGACCGGCCGGCGCCTCGGAGCCGACCGACGCATGACGGTCCGCCCCCGACCTCGCACGAGCGTCACCCGACGCGTCCGTGCCACCGGAGACTTGGTCAGCGTCACCGTGGGCCCGGTCAGCGTTACCGGATGCCCGGTCAGCGTTACCGGGGGCACGGTCAGTGCCACCGGCAGCCCCGCCGGAACCCCGTGCCCCGCCGGAACCCGGCGTTGCGCGCCCGGGGCCCGCGGTCGCCTCGGCGCGGGGGTGCGTCTCGAGATGGGCGAGGACGGGGACGAGGAAGAGGATGCCGACGGCGGGGACGACGATTCCGGAGTCGTTGATGAAGGTGCCGACGCCGAGGAGGATGGCGAGGCTGATCATCGCCGCGCGCAGCAGCGGGAAGCGCGCATAGAGGGCGGTGAGCCCGTGCATCGAGAAGCGTGCGGGGGTGAGCGCGACCCAGAACACGGCGATGATGATGAGCGGCAGGATGACCGTCATCCACGACTGCGTGAGGATGTCGATGTTCATGTCGATCTTGCGCGCGAGCACACCGAGCGCCTCACCGTTGATGAGCGAGTCGAAGAAGCGGCCGAAGTGCGTGCGCTGGGCAGCCGGACGCAGCCAGTCGAGGAAGAGGACGAGGAGCATGACGAAGCCGGCGATGCCGACGGTGAGGCCGAGCCGTTTGACGGAGAAGCGGATGCCCGCCGAGGCGAGGGCGAGGTAGGCGACGCCGATGATGAGCGTGGGCACGGACCCGAACTTCGTGCCGAGACCCGGAGCGGCGAGCAGCACACAGGAGAGGAGGACGGGCACGAGGACGATCGCCAGACGCGTCAGCGGTCGTCTCGCTAGGGAGGCGAAGCCGGCGACGGCGAGCAGCAGGGCACAGCAGTAGAGCGCGAGCGCGGAGTTGCCGATCCCGTAGAACCGGGAGGCGATGAGGAGAGGCTCGCCGAGGAGGGTCGACATCTGCAGCTGCGAGCCAGTGATGACGTCGTAGGCGAGCACGCCCACCGTGACGACGGAGACGAAGAGGACCGGTCCCAGCTGCGATCGGCGCCAGGGTCCGAGGAGGGCGAGTGCTCCGAGGACGACGGACCACCCGACGAGTGCGCCGAGCATCGCGATGTCCGGGTTCGTCGCCCGCTCCCACGGCAGGACGTTGACGAGGTAGGTCGACACGGGCATCGCCGCGAAGACGACGCCGAGGCGGTACGCCGTGGAGTGGACGAGTTCCCGGTGGCGGCGGCGGAGGAACCACGCGAGGGCGAGCAGCCCTGCCATGAGCGAGGCGACGACGGGGAAGAACCACGTCGAGATCTCGTTCTGCGTCGTCACCGCGACCTGCCGGTCGAGCACCGACTGGAAGCGCGACTCCCACGACCCGCCGGGGTTGGACGTCATCGGCGCCCCCGCGACGTTGCCCATCGTCTCCCCGCCGCTGAGCTGGACGAGGGTGGGCGCGATGTCGGGTACCTGGATCAGCCCCGGCTGTCGAGTCGATGAGGAGGTGAGGAGACCCGGCTCGGCCCCGGGCTCGAGCATCATCGTCGCCTGCATCGAGGACCCGTCGTGGGTGCCGTCGGCGATCGAGGCGAAGATGATCGGCGAGGTGCCCTCACCGATCCCGGCCGTCGGGTCGGCGCCGAGCCAGCCGGTCGCGGTGAGGATCGCTCCGACCCGGCGGTCGAGGTCCTTGAGCGAGTAGCCGTCGGCCTCCGAATTGCCGAGGTCGACGATGGCGAGCTCGCCGGATTCCGACGCCGAGGCGGCTCGGAGGCCGATGTCATCGGCGATCGGCTCCCACTGGTCGATGCGACCACTCGGATCGGCTGCGGCGATCGCGGCTCCCGGACCGTAGGCGGAGATCGCCGGGACGGCATCGGCGAGACCGCCGAGGGCGGCGTCGTAGTTGTCCCCGCGCGCGACCTGCTGATAGACGTCCCAGTCGGCGACCCAGCCGTCGAGCGGCGGTTGGGGCTTGCGGCACTGCTGCCGCGGCTCGTCGGCGGCACGGCGGCCCGACCCCACGGCGAGCCACCCGTCGACGGGGCAGCTGACGGAGCGGACGCTGCGCGGGGTCATCGTCCCGATCTGGGAGGACTGCATCATCGCCCAGAGGTTCGGAGTCGTCTGCGGGTCGAGGTCCTCGAACGTGAACCCCGAGGTGCCGATGAGGATCGGGGCGTTCTCCGCGGGACGAGGGCTGTCGGCGGACTGCCCGGTGCCGGCAGCTTGTCCGGTGCTGGCTGCCTGCCCGGCGCCGGCAGCCTGTCCGGCGCCAGCAGCCTGTCCGGTGCTGGCTGCCTGTCCGGTGCCGGCTGCCTGCCCGGCCTGCGGCAGGCCGGTGATGAGGACGAGGGCGGCCAGCGCCCCGAGGAGGACGCGCAGCAGCCACGGACGCACAGCAGCGCTCATCGGCCCGATTCCCCGGAAGCGTCGGCGGCGGGCGTGAGGAGGGCTGTGGCACCGCGTCTCGCGTCAGTGCCGTGTGCGACGGTGAGGTCATCGGCGCAGAGGGCGAGGAGGTAGGGCAGGAGGACCATGGCGCCGGTGGAGGGCACGGCGATGCCGGAGTCCGTGAGCACGAGACCGACGGTGAGTCCGGTGACGGCGGCGAGGAAGCCGAAGTGGACGTCCTCGTCGGCGAAGACCTCGGGCAGGCGACCCCGCCAGTGGTCGAGGAATCGCGCAGTCCGGGTCGGCCCCTGGAACCGAGGGAAGTGGAGGAGGTAGCGGAGGAAGACGAGGATCGCGATGACCGCGAGAGGGGTGACGATCGACAGCGCCGGATTCACCTGGATGATGTGGAGGTTCGCGCTCAGCTTGCGGCCGACGACCTGCAGCGCCTCACCGGTGACGAGCTGGTCGAAGAAGTTCCCGAAATGGGAGCGGCTGCCGGCCGGTCGCAGCCAGTCGAGGAACGCGATGCCGATGAGCGCCGCGAGTGACGCGACGCCGATGAGGCCGAGCCGGAGGACCGAGAGCCGGATGCGACTGACGAGGGCGAGGAGGACGAGGAGGCCGGCGAGAGTGGCGATCGTGCCGCCGAACTTCGCCCCCCACGACGGATTCCCGGAGACGAACACCGCGAGCAGGCCGATGACGGCGGGGACGATGAGGACGAGCCGCCGGTGGCCTGCGGCACGCAGCCGGGAGACGAGGAGGCCGAGGAAGACGAAGAGGCTCGCGATGAAGATCGCGGCACCCTGATTGCCGAGACCGTAGTAGCGGCCGCCGACGATCGGGTTGTAGCCGAGCAGCGAATTCGCCTGCAGCCGCGACCCGGTCGCCAGGTCGACGGCGATGACGACGACGGTGAGGAGCGAGAGCGCGGCGACGCGTCCCCGCCACGTCCGACCCCACGGCGGGAGCAGGGAGAGGAGGAGCATCGCGGCGGCCCCGAGGGCCACGGAGAGGAAGAGACCGAACTGCGGATGCGGGAACCGCGCCCACGGCAGCAGTCCCGCGAGGAATGCACCCATGGGAATCGTCGCGAGGACGAAGGCGAACCAGGCCAGTGTGCGGTGGACCCAGGCGCCGCCGGTCTGGGGCGGCGCGGCGACGGCGAGTCCGGTTCCGCCGGCGTCCGGGGCCTCCGCGGTGCGGGCTGCGGTCGTGCGACCGGGGTGACCGGCGCGGTCGCTGCGGCGGGCGCGGGCGCGGTCGCGACGGCCGACGCGGCGGGCGATGGCGCTGCGGAGGCCGGGCGCCCAACGGTCGATGAAGATCGTGCTGAGGAGGAGACCGCAGAGGACGACGAGGACGTAGAAGGCGATGTCGAGGAAGAGGGAGAACGTGGAGAGGTTCTCGTAGACGAACTCCGATTTCGTCGCCTCGGTCTCGAGATCGAGGCGACGGTCCTCCGGTGACGCCGACGACGGGGTGACGTCGAGGGAGATCCCGCTCGGGGAATCGATCCCAAGGCGCTCGAGGATGCCCGGGGCGAGGTCGGTGATCTGGAGCAGGCCCTCCGTCCGCGTCGACGCCGAAGAGAGCGTGCCCGGGACGAAGCCGGGTCCCGAGGCGAGGAATGCCCGCAGTCGGGGAGAGCTCGAGCTGTCGCCGAGACCGGCGACGATGACGGTCGGCTCCGTCTCCGACTGGGCTCGCAGCTGCTCGAGCCGGTCGCCGAGGCGGCGGTCGGCCTCCTCGACGGAGGCCCGCCGGTCGTAGTCGGTGGGCACGGTGTAGGAGTAGTTGGGGATCGGGTCGAACAGCCACGAACGGGAGCCGATCGATCCGAGGTCGACGAGCGCGAGGCGGCAGTTCGCCGCGATCGCGTCCTCGGTGTAGTCGGCGATCTCTCCGTTCTCATCGGCGACGGCGTACGCCGCCCCCGGGCCCTCGGCGGCGACGCAGGCGTCGAGGCCGGCAGGCGCCCCCGCCTCACCGACGAGGCGCGCGAGCATTCCGTAGTCGACGGTGTAGCCGGTGCCCTGATTCGGCTCCCTGACGGCGTCGAAGTCGGGAATCGTCGCCGGCACCGTCTCACCGGGGCGGGTGAGGAGACTTTCATCACCCTCAAACCCTCCGGCGACCTCGACCTCGTCGCCGCCGGCCGGTTCGGTGCTCGTCGACGGGGCGATGAGGGCAGGGCAGCGGGCAGGGTTGTCGACGTCGGGTTCGTGAGGGGGACCCGCCTCGGCGCGGGCACCGGATCCGAAGGACAACCAGCCCGATGCCGGGCACGTCGCGGACCCGATCGTGCGGACGTTGAGGTTCGCCGCCGCCCCGGTGCGGAAGATCTCGAAGAGATTCGGAGTCCGCTCCGGATCGATGTCTCCTATGGTCAGGCCCGGTATGCCGAAGACAACCGTCTTGCTCTCAGCGGCCGCTGCGGCGCTGTCGTCGGAGTCGGCCGGCGCTTCGGCGGGGGGCGTCGGAGTCGACTGAGCCCACGCGGGAGATGAGGCGGGGGAGACGAAGAGTGCCACGAGCCCGACGATGATCCCCAGCACCAGGAGCCGGTGGGAGGGAAGGCGGCGGGGCAGGACGGATTGAGGCGGCACAGGACAATGGTATCGGGTGCGGCATTTCACCCTCCTGACCCCGACCTGGACGTTTGCTCACCGGGCCGCGGGGCATGTATATTTGATTGTCGTTGTGTGCGCTCGTCGTGCTCCCTTGCATAGCCTCTTGCGTTGCAGGCCCGTAGGTGGGGAAGCACTCGACGAACGGACCCGATTGAAGACAGACAGTGTTCGGACGCATCAGCCTCACGACCCGATGAGTCCGCCCAGGCACTGGCCCCATGAGATACGAAAAGAAGGCTACTTTTGCGTACGTACACCCCCAAGCCCGGCGATGTCGAGCGCCAGTGGCACGTCATCGACGCCACTGATGTTGTGCTCGGTCGTCTTGCCACCCAGGTTGCACGCCTGCTGCGCGGCAAGCACAAGACCACGTTCGCCCCGCACATCGATTCCGGTGACTTCGTCATCATCATCAACGCCGACAAGGTCGCGCTGACCGGCGCGAAGCTCGAGCAGAAGCGCGCTTACCACCACTCGGGCTACCCGGGCGGCCTCAAGAGCGTCAACTACGCCGAGCTGCTGGCGTCGAACCCCGAGCGCGCAGTCGAGAAGGCTGTCGCCGGCATGGTTCCGAAGACTCGCCTCGGACGCGCCCAGATGCGGAAACTCAAGGTCTACGCGGGTGCCGAGCACCCGCACGCCTCGCAGAACCCGCAGCCGTACGAACTCAACCAGGTCGCGCAGTAAGCGCGCTTGAGTCACAGAGATACCGAGGAGAACCGTGGCTGACACCGCCAACGCGACCGAAGTCGAAGAACTGACCGAATACACCTCCGAGACCCCCGCAGACGCCGGCCTGGGCGACCAGACCGCCGGTGGACGCGGACAGTCCCTCACCGCCCCCGGCAACGGAGTGGGCCGCCGCAAGCAGGCGATCGCCCGCGTCCGCCTCATCCCGGGCTCCGGCGAGTGGACGATCAACGGACGCACTCTCGAGGAGTACTTCCCGAACAAGCTGCACCAGCAGCTCGTCAACGAGCCCTTCCGCCTGCTCGACCTCGAAGGCCGCTTCGACGTCGTCGTGCGCATCTCGGGCGGCGGACCCTCCGGACAGGCCGGTGCCGTCCGTCTGGGCATCGCTCGTTCGCTCAACCAGATCGACGCTGAGTCGAATCGCCCCGAACTGAAGAAGGCAGGCTTCCTGCGCCGCGACGCTCGCGTCAAGGAACGCAAGAAGGCCGGTCTCAAGAAGGCCCGCAAGGCTCCGCAGTTCTCGAAGCGCTGATCCGCTCCCACCGTCTGCGCATGGTCTGCCACTGATGCGCAGTCGGCGGCGCACGTGCGGCCCCGAACCCGTTCGGGGCCGCATTTCGTGCATTCACCGCCGAATGGTCACCGCGCGCTCCTCAACGCGCAGATGACCATCGACTAACATCGATACGAACCTTGAGGAAAGGACTTGCCCATGGCCAGACTCTTCGGTACCGACGGAGTGCGCGGACTCGCCAATCGCGACATCACCGCGAAGCTCGCGCTTCAGCTCTCCGTCGCCGCCTCCCGCGTGCTCACCCGCTCCTGGGACGGCGACCGCCGCCCCTTCGCCGTCATCGGACGCGACACCCGCGTCTCGGGAGAGTTCCTCTCCGCGGCCACGAGTGCGGGCATTGCCTCGGCAGGCGTGGACGTCCTCGACGCGGGCATGCTGCCCACCCCGGGCATCGCCAGCGTCGTCAAGGACACCGGAGCGGCCTTCGGCGTCGTCATCTCCGCCTCCCACAACCCCATGCCCGACAACGGCATCAAGTTCTTCGCCGCCGGCGGCACGAAGCTCGACGACGCCGTCGAGGACGCGATCCTCGACATCCTCGACCAGGATTGGGAGCGCCCCATCGGCTCCGACGTCGGCCGCATCTCCCGGTACCCGGCTGCCGCTGACGAATACACCGAGAAGCTCGTCCGCTCGATCGCGCCCGAAGGCGTGCGCCCTCTCTCGGGCCTCAAGGTCGTCGCCGACTGCGCTCACGGCGCTGCGTCGATCGTCGGTCCCGCCGCACTGCGTCAGGCCGGGGCCGAGGTCATCGTCTCCGCCGCCGAACCCGACGGCCTCAACATCAACGACGGTGTCGGATCGACCCACCTCGAATCCCTCCAGCGCCTCGTCGTCGAGACCCAGTCCGACCTCGGCGTCGCCTTCGACGGTGACGCCGACCGCTGCCTCGCCGTCGACTCCCTCGGCCGTGTCGTCAACGGCGACCAGCTCATGGGCATCCTCGCGATCGGGCTCAAGGAGCTCGGCGAACTGCGCGGGAACACGCTCGTCACCACGGTGATGTCGAACCTCGGCCTGCGCCTGGCGATGGACAAGCACGGCATCAGCACCGTGCAGACGGCCGTCGGCGACCGCTACGTCCTCGAGCGGATGCTCGCCGATGACTTCGCGCTCGGCGGAGAGCAGTCCGGTCACGTCCTCATGCTCGATCACGGCACGACCGGTGACGGCGTGCAGACGGCCCTGCACCTGATGAAGCGGATGGCCGACGCGAAGCGGACCCTGGCCGATCTCGCCGCCGAGATCCCGCAGCTGCCGCAGGCGCTCGTCAACGTCAAGGGCGTCGACAAGCACCGGGTCGACATCCCGGAGGTCGCCGCCGAGGTGGCCGCCGTCGAGACCGAACTCAACGGCACCGGTCGGGTGCTGCTGCGCGCCTCGGGCACCGAACCGCTCATCCGCGTCATGGTCGAAGCCGAGACCGAAGAGGTCTCGCAGGTGCAGGCCGAGCGCCTCGCCGCCGTCGTCAAGGAGCACCTCGCTCTCTGAGCGCACACGACGAGGGGCCCGACAGCAGAGATCTGCTGCCGGGCCCCTCGGTCATTCACGCTGGTCAGACACACCGCCTCGGCGGGCGACCGGACTTGACGGGCGATCAGCCTCGGCGACCGCCTCGGCGGGATCATCCCCTCACAGGGCGAGCTTCTTGCGCACGCCGGCGGAGAAGAGGTCGACGGCGATGATGAGCACGAGCACGATGAGGATGTACGTGAGCATCGAGTCGAACTGGAACGACTTGATCGCCTGGTTGATGAGCAGTCCGATGCCGCCGGCCCCGACGAGGCCGAGGACGAGCGAGGACCGGACATTGACGTCGAACCGGTAGAGGAGCAGCCCGAAGAGCTGGGGGACGACCTGCGGGAACGTCGCATTCGCGACGATCTGGCCGCGGGAGGCCCCAGCGGTCTTCAGCGCCTCCGACGGCCCCGGATCGATCTCCTCGATCGCCTCCGACCACAGCTTGCCCATGACTCCCGTGTTGTGGAAGATGAGCGCGAGCACGCCGGGGAAGGGCCCGAGGCCGACCGCGGTGACGAAGACGAGCGCGAAGACGATGTCGGGCACCGCGCGGAGGAACGACATGATCGAGCGCGCGATCTGGTAGACGAACCGGTTCGGTGACGTCGTGCGCGATCCCAGCACCGCGAGCAGCGCCGAGGTGGGGATCGACAGGGTCGTCCCGAGCAGGCCGATCCACAGGGTGATGCCCGTGGCCTCGATGCCCGGCCACAGCGTGTCCTCCCAGCTGAGGTTCGGCGGGAACGCCTCGGAAAGGAAGTTGATCATCCCCTGACGGCCGTCGACAAGGGTGACGAACGAGAAGTCCGTCTCCCGGATCGCGACGACGTGGAGGAGGACGATGACGACGATCGCCGTCGCCAGCTGCCACCCGCCGAAACGGCGGATGGGCGGCTGCAGCGCCGAGGTCGTGTTCCTCAGCGGCACGGTGCGCAGGGTGGTGCCGCGGGTGTCGGGAATCGTCTTCATCTACTCGTCCTCCGCGATCGGGGCGGTCGTGTACAGGGAGGTGATCGCCTCGGCGGAGATCTCCTCGGCGGTGCCCCGCAGCACGATCTCCCCGGACTGCAGGCCGATGATCGTATCGGCGAACTCCCGGGCGAGATCCGGCTGGTGGAGGACGGCGGCGACGGCGAGGCCCTCGTCGTGTGCGAGATCGCGCAGCAGGGACATCACCGTGCGCGCGGCCTGCGGGTCGAGGGCGGCGACGGGTTCGTCGGCGAGCAGCACCTCGGCGCCCTGGCACAGGGCCCGGGCGACCGCCACGCGCTGCTGCTGACCGCCCGAGAGCGTGCCGGCCCGGTCGGTCGCCCGGTCGGCGAGGCCGACGCGGTCGAGGGCGACCATGGCCTCCCGGCGGATCGCCGCCGGGAAGAGCCACGGATGGAGCGAGGCGACCGTCGACATCCGGCCCAGCGCTCCCGCGCACACGTTGTCGAGCACCGAGCGGCGGGCCACGAGGTGGATCTTCTGGAACACCATGGCCGGGCGGCCGTGGCTGCCGCCGACCTCGATGTCCCCTCTCTGGTACGGGGTGAGACCGGCGACGGCACGCAGCGTCGTCGACTTGCCCGAGCCGTTGGCGCCGAGGAACGCGAGCAGCTCACCGGGGGCGACGCTGAAGCTGACATCGTCGAGCACCCGCTTCGCCCCGAAGGACACAGCGAGGCCGTCCACCCGGAGGAGGGGAGACGACGCGTCGTCGCTTCCCGCTGACCCGGCCGCCTCCTCGGCGGACGCGGGCTTCACGGTCTTCGTCGCCATGCTCACACGTCCTCTTCGGTGAGGTTCATCGTCTCCGCGAGGTCGAACAGCGGCTGGTAGGTCGACTTGTCGACCTCGATGAGCTGACCGGCCGGGGTCACGCCGAGGTAGCCGGCGACCTCTTCGAGGTCCTCGGCGGGCATGTTGAGCAGGGCGTCCTTGACGGCGGCCTTGAACTCAGGATCGGCGTCCTCCCGGACGGTCATCGGGTCGTTCGGGATGGGATCGGACTGCCAGATCTGACGGAAGTCCTCTTCGTTGAACGTGCCCTCCTTGATCGCGGTGCCCATCGTCTGCGAGTTGATCTGCGCGGCGTCGACGGCGCCGTTGGTCAGGGCGAGCAGCGACTCGGGGTGACCGCCGGCGTAGTTGAGGTTGAGATCGGATTCGGCGATGCCGGCCTCGGCGAGCGCGAAGCGGGGCAGTGCGTCGCCCGAGGTCGAGCCGACGCTGCCGAGCGCGAGGTCCTTGCCGCGCAGATCGTCGAGCGTCTCGATGTCGGAGTCCTTGGCGACCCAGATGCCGCCGGTGTAGGAGCTGAGCTCACCGTCGGCGGTGCCGAAGGACACGAGCGGTTCGGCCCCGGCGCGCTCGGAGGCGAAGACGTAGCCGAGCGGACCGAACTGTCCGATGTCGAGCTTGCCGTTCTCCATGGCGAGCACCTCGGCGGAGTAGTCCTCGAGGACCTGGACCTCGACCTCGCAGTCGAGGGCCTCACCGAGTGAGGCGCCGACGGCCTGATAGGCGGGTTCGAGCTTCTGCGGATCCTCGAACGGTTCGATGCCGAAGGTGATCTTGCCGTCAGGGCACGTGGCCGATTCTGCTTCTGCGGCCGAGGTGCAGCCGGCGAGGACGACGGGGGCGAGGACGAGAGCGGCGGAGGCAAGGGCGATGTGAGAGCGTTTCATGGCGATCCTTCTGGTGTGTGGTGATTGGTGTCTGGAGGTTGGCGTCTGGTGACGGGGTCGGATGCGGGCAGGACGGAGCGGTGGACAGGACTGTGGTGTGGACAGGACAGGGTTCGGTCAGCACGCGGACAGGACACGGTTGTCGGCACGGCTGAGTGGTCGGCGGTCAGGTCGGGTCTGGTCTGTGGGCGCGGGCGGTGAGGGCGCGGCGGATTCTGCCGCGCCCGCTGCCGCCTCAGGCGGCGGGACGGTCGGCGCGGCGGATGCCGGCGAGGGTGCGCTCGGCGAGGCCGAAGGCGATGGTCATCCCGATCCCGGTCGCCACGGTCGCGACCGTGGTCCGCTCGTCGACGCTCTCGACGATGAGCGGGCGGGACTCGCTCGAGGCGTAGACCCCCTGCCAGCGCTGGCGGATCGAGAACCCGGTGGGCTGATCGAGGACGGCGGCCGCCTCGGCGAGCAGGACCTCCGTCGTCGATTCGGGCAGGAACGGGTCGACGTTCTCCCCGTAGACGTGGGAGTCGCCGATGATGATCGTCCCGTCGGGCCGGGGGCCGAACATGACGTTCGCGCCGACCGCGAGGAGTTCGGGAGCGCTGCGGGCGACCTCGTCGCGGACCGCCTCGGCGGCGGGCATCGTGGAAAACGCGTCGTAGCGCAGCAACGAGGTGCGGGAGAGGATCGCGGCGTCGGTGCGGATGTGCTCCGGGGTCGCGGCCAGGGTCATCGACAACGCGCATTCGACGAGGCCCGCCTCGGCGGCGAGCTCGGGGAAGAGCGCAGGCAGCTGGTGGCCCGTGCAGACGATGACATGGTCGGCGGTGAACGTGCCCCGGTTGGTCTCGACGACGCCGTCGCCCACCCGACTGACCCGGACTCCGGTGCGGAGCTCGATCGCCGAGGCGGCCGCCAGGGTCTGCGCGATCCGCGGAGCCGCGGTGCGGGGGTCGACCCGGAGGTCGGCGGTGAGATGGGCGCCGCCGACGGCGCCGCGCAGGCGAGCGTGCGGGTCACCGGTGACGGCGGTCGCGAGTCGTTCGGGGGTGAGGAGGTCGATGGCGCCGGGCGCCTTGGACAGTCGGGCCTGTTCGAGCACGGCCATCTGCGCGTGGGAGGTGGCGACGACGTACGCCCCGGTCTCCGCGGCCCAGAAGCCCGACTCCGCGGCCGCGGCGATCCACTGGTCGCGGCCGGCGGCGGCGAGCTCGGCGAACTCGTCGGTCTGTCCGGTGATGCAGGCGTGTCCGAAGTTGCGCACCGAGGCACCGCGCGGGGCGGTGTCGACGTCGAGGATCGTCACCGAATGCCCCCGCCGGGCAGCGGCCCGGGCGTGGGCGAGACCGACGATGCCGGCCCCGACGACGATGATGTGAGAATGGTTCATGCCTCGAGACTGCCGTGTCGGGAACGTCTGGGACAAGCCGATTCGGGGCATGTATATATAAGTTGTCGAGCCGTTCATATACGATCCCGCAGAGTCAGAATCTGTTCACCCGGCGTTCAAACGTGAAGCCGGTCGGGACGTGGGGAGTGGGTTAGGGTCGAACCTATGATGACAAGTTCTCGTTCACCTATGGAGCCGCGCACCGCGCTGCATCGGGTCATCGGCGACGAACTCCGTGCGCGGATCACCGATGGCCGCTTGCCGATCGGAGCCGCGGTCCCGAGCGAAGCCGAGCTGTGCCGTGAGTTCTCCGTCTCCCGCGGTCCGGTGCGTCAGGCGCTGTCGGCGCTGCGGGCCGAGGGGATCATCGCCGGCGGTCAGGGAGCGGTCGCGCATGTCGTCGGCTCGATCCCGACGCAGTCGATGACGAGCTTCCTCTCGTTCTCGGAGTGGGCGCATTCGACGAACCGGACCCCGGGCCAGCGCACGGTCGAACTCGCCAAGCGCGCGGCGAATCAGGACGTCGCGCTCAACCTCGGCGTCCCGGTCGGAGAGCTCGTCGTCGAGATCATCCGCCTCCGCCTCCTCGACGAGGTGCCCGTCATGGTCGAGCGCACGGCGTTCACCCTCGACGCGGGACGCCACCTCTTCGACTTCGACACCGACAGCGGGTCGATCTTCGCCCACCTCAAGGCCAACGACGTCGAACTCGTCGCCGCCCGGCACACCTTCGACGCGATCGGCGCAGGTGAGGTCGACGCCGAACTTCTCGACGTCCCCGTCGGCTCGCCGCTGCTGCGCGAACGGCGCATCACCTCGACCGGGTCGGGCGTGCCCGTCGAGTACTCCGACGACCACTATCTGCCCGACCAGGTCACCTTCACGATCAACAACACCGCAGGGGCGGCGAACTCCGTCGTCCGCCTCATTCCCGACACCTGACACCGCACTCAGCTCATTCCCGACACCTGACACCGCACTCAAGGAGCACACCCATGACCACCATCGAACTCGCCGTCTTCGACATGGCCGGCACCACGCTGAACGAACACGGCGACGTCTACCGCGCACTGCGCCAGAGCGTCGAGGAGAACGGCGTCAAGGTCACCGACGAGAACCTCCAGACGTGGATGGGTGCCGACAAGGTCGAGGCGATCCGCAGCCTGCTCCGCCTCGGCGGGCACGCCGGCGACGAGGCGACGGTGGCGGCCTCGTTCGACCGTTTCCGCGCGCTGCTCCGCGACTTCTACGCAGCGACCCCGCCTGAGCCGCTGCCCGGCATCCCCGAGGCGCTCGCCGAACTCCGCAGCAACGGCGTCAAGGTGGCGCTGACGACGGGATTCTCGACCGATGTCGCCGGACCCCTGCTCGAGGGACTCGGCTGGGCGACGGGGGAGGGCGGCAACCTCGACGCGGTCGTCTGCTCCGACGAGGTCGCCGCCGGACGCCCCTACCCGTACATGATCCAGCGGGCGATGGAGCGCACCGGCACGAAGGACGTGGCCACGGTGCTCGTCGCCGGTGACACCGTCGTCGACGTCGAGGCCGGAGCCGCCGCCGGTGCCGGTGTCGTCCTCGGTGTCGAGACCGGCAAGCTCACCGCCGCCGACTTCGCGGCGCAGGACGGAGCGCAGTCCCTGTCCTCGGTCGCGGAGATCCCGGCGTACCTCGGCCTCCGCAGCTGAGCCGCGGCCGGCACCGCGGGGCCGGCCGCGCCGCACGCCCGGCATGCGGTTGAAGCAGACGCGGCTCGGCAGTGACGGCCCCTTCCCGGAGTCTTCGGCTCATTCAACAGTTGGCGCGAAAATGTGGTCCCCAAAGGCCGCTTTTTCGCGCCAACTGTTGACCGAGCGAGGTCAGGCTCGGGAAAGCGTTGATAATCACGCGAAGTGTTGAGCGGCAGCTCGCGATCTCTCCCGCTTCCAGCCCCGAGGTCGCGCAACTTGTGCACTCAAGTGACAGGTTATCCACAGATTGATCCAGAGGTATTGTCACAGAGCTGTCTTTTGATCATTCTTGATGCATGTTCATATGTATGAGCGCTGCGGAGCTCAGGACGGCGGGCCTGAGCGAGTACGACATTCTCAGAGCCGAGAAGTGCTGCCTGCGGCGCGTCCGGCGCGGGATCTACGTCGTCACCAAGTCATGTGCGGTGAGTGTTCACCGGTTCGTCTCGGATGTCGCTTCGGATGACGCCACCGACCTCCCTCGCGAGACAGAAGGGCAGCTCAAGCGCAACGAAGATCTGCGCATCATGGTCCGGTCGTACGTCGGCAAGCTTCTGCCGCATGCCGTGTTCTCCCACCGGAGTGCGCTCATCATCCACGGACTCGCTGTCCCCTTCATCGAGCGTGACGGCGATGTGTTCGCCGAATCGGTCCATCCCCGCTGTGGCCTGCGCAGGCCGTCGATGCAGGTGAGGCGCCGCTCGCTCGACGAACAAGACGTCGTTCCTGTCGACGGGATTCCCGTCACCTCGGTCCTCCGCACTCTGTTCGATCTCGCGCGAGACTATCCGCTTGCCCTCGCTGTTGCAGCGATCGACGACGCCCTGCATCGCTCGGTCATCACCGAGGAGCAGTTCCAGACCTACGTCGCCGACCATCCAGTGCGCACCCGTCAGCGACGGATCGAGACCGTGCTGGAGAACGTCGACGGGCGTCGCGAATCGGTGGGAGAGTCGATCACCGCAGTCCGCTTCGTGGAGTTCTCCGTTCCGGGGCTCGAACCACAGGTCGTCATCGTCGACGAGAACGGCCGATTCGTCGCGCGCACCGACTTCGCGAACAGGCAGGCAAAGGTGGTTGCCGAGTTCGATGGCGCAGGGAAATACCACCTCAAAGGTGTGGACCCGAAGAAGGCATTCGAACAGGAGCGGCGCAGAGAGTACGCCCTCCGCAACCTCGGATACGAAGTGTTCCGGTTGACATGGCAGGACCTCTTCTCCGCGACCCAGTTCCTCCGGATCAGAGCGGCGATCGAACGACGGACACCGCAGCGGCCTGCTCGCTCAACTGTAGGCTGAGTGCGGCTGGAGTCGCCGATTGCTCCCTCGGCGCTCCCTCATTCAACAGTTAACGCGAAAAAGTGGTCTCCAAAGGCCGCTTTTTCGCGCCAACTGTTGACCGAGCGAGTTCGAGCTCGGGGAAGCGCTGATATTCACGCGAAGTGTTGAGCGACGGCGCGCCTCGCAACCCAGCAGGGCTCCCCGCGCCCCGCACCCGCCCCGGCTCCCGGCGCGCGCCTCAGCTTGCGGAGAACTGCGTCGCGTAGAGCTCCGCGTAGCGGCCGCCGCGGGCGAGCAGCTCGGAGTGCGAGCCGGACTCGACGATGCGCCCGCCCTCGACGACGAGGATCGTGTCGGCCTGCCGGATCGTCGAGAGCCGGTGGGCGATGACGAGCGCTGTGCGACCCGACATCGCCTGCGTCAGCGCCTGCTGCACGGCCGCCTCGTTGGTCGAATCGAGCGCCGAGGTGGCTTCGTCGAGCACGACGATCTCCGGGGCTGCGAGGAGCATCCGCGCGATCGTCAGGCGCTGGCGCTCACCGCCGGAGAGGCGGTAGCCGCGCTCGCCGACGACCGTGTCGAGGCCGTCGGGCAGGCTCGCGATGACGGTGTGCAGCTGGGCCCGGTCGAGGGCGTCGGCGAGTTCGGCCTCGGTGGCGTCGGGCTTCGCGAGCAGCAGGTTCGAGCGGATCGACTCGTGGAAGACGTGACCGTCCTGGGTGACGACGCCGACGGTGCGGCGCAGCGTCTCGGCGGAGAGGTCGCGGACGTCGACTCCGCCGATCGTGATCGCGCCCTTCGTCACGTCGTAGAGGCGCGGCAGGAGGGAGGCGATCGTCGACTTGCCGGCTCCCGAGGATCCGACGAGCGCGACGGTGTGCCCGGCGGGGATCGTGAAGTCGAGGTCGTGGAGGACCTCCTGACCGCCGCGGGAGTCGAGGACGGAGACGTCCTCGAGGCTCGCGAGACTGACCTCCTGCGCGCTCGGGTACGCGAAGCTGACGTCGTCGAAGCGGATGTCGAGGCCGGTCGTCGGCAGTGCCTTGGGCTCGGTCGGCTGCTTGATGAAGGGCACGAGGTCGAGGATCTCGAAGACCCGCTGGAAGCTGACGACCGCGCTCATGATGTCGAGCCGGGCGTTCGCGAGCATCGTCAGCGGCGTGTAGAGGCGGGTGAGCAGGAGTGCGAGGGTGACGACCTGACCGGCGTTGAGATTGCCGAGGACGGCCTGGGCGCCGCCGATGCCGTAGACGAGAGCGAGGGCGAGGGCGGAGACGAGGGTGAGCGAGGAGACGAACGTCGACTGGAGCATCGCGACCTTGACGCCGATGTCGCGGACCTGACCGGCGCGATCGGCGAACTCGCGGTTCTCCGTGGCGGGGTTGCCGAAGAGCTTGATGAGCGTGGCACCTCCGGCGGAGAACCGCTCGGTCATCCGCGTCGACATGTCCGCACTGTTCTCCGCGGCCTGGAACTGCAGGGCCGCGAGCTTCCCGCTCAGCAGCCTCGTGGGAATGATGAAGAGCGGCAGCAGGAGGATCGACAGAGCGGTGACCTGCCACGAGATCGTCACCATCACTCCGACGGTGAGGATGAGCGAGACGATGTTCGACACGATCCCTGACAGGGTGTTCGAGAACGCCCGCTGCGCGCCGATGACGTCGGTGTTGAGCCGGGAGACGAGCGCGCCGGTGCGCGTGCGGTTGAAGAACGCGATCGGCATCGACTGCACGTGCTCGTAGACGGCCGTGCGCAGGTCGAAGATGAGGCCCTCGCCGATCTGCGAGGACAGATAGCGGTTGGAGATGCTGATCGCGGCGTCGGCGATCGCCAGCGCCCCGATGGCGACGGCGATCCACACGACCGTGGCGACGGGCCCGCCGCCGGTGATCGCGTTGACGACGTCACCGGCGAGGACGGGGTTGAGCACGCCGATGATCGCCGATCCGACGGAGAGGGTGAGGAAGACGGCGAGCTTCTTCTTGTGCCGCTTGGCGAAGCCGACGATCCGCCGGTAGGTGCCCGGCTGGATCTTCGTGTCCGGGGTGCGTTTGTTCTTCACCGACGTGTACATCAGGCGGTGGGCTGACTGCATGCTCATTGCGGCCTCATTTCCTCTTCTCGCCCGTCGGCGTCGCGTGCTCGTGATCGCGCAGCGGCTCGGGCGAAGGCGCATCGCCTCCTCGGAGATCTCAAACTGTGCACCCTGTGCAACTATTTGCGGGGCGATTCTATTTCCGAGATCGGCAGAAGATGCCTCGCCGAGGCGGTCAGAGCTTGCGCAGCTGCACTTTGCGGATCGTGTGGTCGGCGGACTTGTGGAGGACGAGGTCGGCGCGGCCTCGGCTGGGCAGGACGTTCTCCCGCAGATTGGGGAAGTTGATCGAGTCCCAGATCTCGGTCGCCAGCGTCACCGCCTCGTCGTCGCTGAGCTTCGAGTACCGGTGGAAGTAGGAGTCGGGGTCCTGGAATGCGCCGTGCTTGAGCTTGAGGAAGCGGGAGACGTACCACTCGCGGATGTCCCGGGATCGGGCATCGACGTAGACGGTGAAGTCGAAGTAGTCGCTCGTCGACAGGCCCACGGTGCCGTCGGGGCGGGGTCGGGCCGGCTGGAGGACGTTGAGGCCCTCGACGATGAGGACATCGGGGGAGCGGACGACCACCTCGGCGCCGGGAACGATGTCGTACGTGTGATGGGAGTACACGGGCGCGCGGACCTCGGGGGCACCGGACTTCACGGCCGAGAGGAACCGGAGGAGCCGGCGGCGATCGTACGACTCGGGGAAACCCTTGCGTCCGCCGAGGTGGCGGCGTTCGAGTTCGGCATTGGGGTAGAGGAAGCCGTCGGTGGTGATGAGCTCGACGCGCGGGGTGTCGGGCCACCGGGCGAGGAGTTCGCGGAGCACGCGCGCCGTCGTCGACTTGCCGACCGCGACCGACCCGGCGACGCCGATGACGAACGGGGTGCGCTTGGCATCCTGCGGTTCGAGGCCGAGCTCGTGGAGGGGGGAGAAGAACTCCCGCGTCATCTGGTGCTTGCCCTGCCGGGCGGAGACGTAGAGGTTGAGCAGGCGGGAGAGCGGCAGGTAGACCTGGGCCACCTCGTCGAGGTCGATGCGATCGCCGAGGCCGCGCAGCCGCTCGATGTCACGCTGAGTCAGCGGCAGCGGCGTCGACTGCGCGAGCTTCCCCCACACCTCGCGGTCGAACTCCCAGAACGGCGAGCTCGGCTGGTCCTCGATCTTCTTCGCGGTGTTGAGTCCGGCGAGGCGGCGCGCACGGTCCAGCTGGGGGTCGACATGAGGCATGGGGACAATTGTGTCATGCGTCATGTGAGATGCCGTGCGCACCCGGTCACCGGAAGTGTCCGCGCCGAGGTGGGGGAGGCGGTCGTCACGGCCGTGCGGTCGGGCGGTCGCCCCGGTGAGGTGCACCGGTCACGTCCGCGTCGTGCAACCGCCTCACGCCCGTGTCGTGCGCCCGGTCACGGCTGCGCAGTGGGGCCGGTCACGCCCGCGCAGTGGGGGCGGTCACCTCGGCGGGAGGGCGGGGGACCCGGTGAGAGGTGGGCTTGACGCGGCCCAGTAAAATTCCTCTCATGTGTGGAATCGTAGGTTATGTCTCCAGTGCGCCGGTCGCCGATGTCGACCATACTGCGCTCGACGTTGTGCTCGCCGGACTCAAACGGCTCGAATACCGAGGATATGACTCCGCTGGAGTCGCCCTCGTCACCCCCGATGGCGAACTCGCCACGGCGAAGAAGGCAGGCAAGCTCTCCAACCTGACCGATGACCTCGAGGCGAACGAGCTGCCGCTCGCGCAGACGGGCATCGGGCACACCAGGTGGGCGACCCACGGCGGACCGACCGACGTCAATGCCCACCCCCATGTCGCCGACGGAGGACGCCTCGCGCTCATCCACAACGGCATCATCGAGAACTTCGCGCAGCTCAAGGCTCCGCTCGTCGCCGAGGGCTTCGAGTTCACCTCGGAGACCGACACCGAGGTGGCCGCCGCGCAGCTCGCGAAGAACTACCGCGCCACCGGTGACCTCACCGCCGCGATGCGCGAGACCGCGCAGCAGCTCGAAGGCGCCTTCACTCTGCTCGCCGTCCACGCCGACCTGCCCGGCACCGTCGTTGCCGCGCGCCGCAATTCGCCGCTGGTCATCGGCCTCGGCGAGGGGGAGAACTTCCTCGGCTCCGACGTCGCCGCATTCATCGACTACACGCGCACCGCCGTGGAGATCGGCCAGGACGAGGTCGTGACGATCACGCCCGACTCGGTCGTCATCACCGACCTCGCCGGCAAGGTCGTGCCCGGTGAGCAGTTCGAGGTCGACTGGGACACCGCCTCGGCGGAGAAGGGCGGATTCTCCTCCTTCATGGACAAGGAGATCCACGACCAGCCGCAGGCCGTCGGCGACACCCTGCTCGGGCGCTTCGACACCGACGGCAAGCTCTCCCTCGACGAGATGAACATCGACGAGGCGGTCCTCAAGACGATCGACAAGATCGTCGTCGTCGCGTGCGGCACCGCCGCCTACGCCGGCCAGGTCGCGAAGTACGCGATCGAGCACTGGTGCCGGATCCCCGTCGAGGTCGAACTCGCCCACGAGTTCCGCTACCGCGACCCCGTCGTCAACGAGAAGACGCTCATCGTCGCGATCTCCCAGTCGGGCGAGACGATGGACACGATCATGGCCGTCCGCCACGCCCGCCAGCAGGGCGCGAAGGTCATCGCGATCTGCAACACCTTCGGCTCGACGATCCCGCGCGAATCCGACGCCGTGCTCTACACGCACGCCGGACCGGAGATCGCCGTGGCCTCGACGAAGGCATTCCTCTCGCAGGTCGTCGCCTGCTACCTGCTCGGCCTCTACCTCGCGCAGCTGCGCGGGAACAAGTTCCGCGACGAGATCTCGCTCATCCTCAAGGAGCTGCAGACGATCCCGGAGAAGATCCAGCGGATCCTCGACGAGGGCAAGGACCAGGTCCTCGAGCTCGCGCGGCGCAACGAGGACGTCGGCTCGGTGCTCTTCCTCGGCCGCCACGTCGGCTACCCGGTCGCGATGGAGGGTGCGCTCAAGCTCAAGGAGCTCGCCTACATCCACGCCGAGGGCTTCGCCGCCGGTGAGCTCAAGCACGGCCCGATCGCGCTCATCGACGACGGTCAGCTCGTCATCATCGTCGTGCCGTCGAAGCGCGGCCGCGACTCACTCCACGCGAAGGTGATCTCGAACATCCAGGAGGTCCGCGCCCGCGGTGCGAACACCGTGGTCATCGCCGAGGAGGGGGATGACGAGGTGCGCGAGTTCGCCTCCGAGGTCATCTACGTCCCCGAGACGACGACGCTCATGGCGCCGCTGCTGACCACCGTGCCGCTGCAGATCTTCGCGATGGAGCTCGCGACGGCGAAGGGACTCGACGTCGACCAGCCCCGCAACCTCGCGAAGTCCGTCACCGTCGAATGACGCATCCTCGAGCCCGGGCCGCGCATGGTGCGGCCCGGGCTCGAGTCGCACCGGAGAACGGTCGCACGGCTCGCATGTGAGCCGCACTGGAGAACTGTCGCACTGGAGAACGGGGGAGGCCATGGCCATTCTGGGAATCGGCACCGATATCGCCGATGTGCCGCGCTTCGCTGAGCACATCGAACGCGTGCCGGAACTCCTCGACCGTCTCCTCACCCCCGCCGAACAGCTCAAACGCAACGGGAAGCGCCGCACGGACGCCTCCCTGGCGGCGCGGTTCTCCGCGAAGGAGGCGCTGAAGAAGGCGATCGGGTTCCCCGGATGGCTGCCGTGGCAGTCCGCCGAGGTGGTCCCCGCCCGCTCCGGTGCCCCCTCGTTCCGCCTGCGCGGGCTCGTCCTCGAGCACTTCCGCCTCATCGGCGGCACGAACCTCCACCTCTCGATCACCCACGACGCGAACGTGACGATGACCTTCGTCATCGCCGAGGGTGAGGGGCCCTCGCTCAGCCCCGGCGTCGAGTGGGACGCGAACCACTTCGGCTAGTCGCCGGACCTGGCGCCCGCGCCCCCGGCGCCCGGCAGTGCGCAAGCGCATCCAGGCCCGGCTCAGTCCCGCGGTCCCGGCCGGAGCCACCGAATCGAGGTCGCAGAGTGTCGATTTCGGACTCGCACATCGACACTCTGCGTCCGGAAAACGGTCCAGGCGCCCGCCGCGCGGAGGAATAGACTCGTCCCATGACCTCCGCCGCCGACCCCCGCGACCTCGAGTCTCCCGCGTCCACCACCTCGGCGCCCCTCCCGTCCACCACCCCGGCGGGCCTCCCCACCCCCGCCGACGCCGCGGCCATCGCCGGCGACCTCGTCGCCCTGCGCCGCGCCCTCCACGCGAATCCGGAGGTCGGCCTCGACCTGCCCGCGACGCAGGCCCTCGTCAGGGACGCCATCGCCGATCTCGACATCGAGCTCACCGAAGGCCACGCGCTGTCCTCCCTCGTCGCCGTCCTCCGCGGCGGCAAGCGCACTGAGGACGCGACCGGCGTCGTGCCCGCAGTCCTCCTCCGCGGTGACATGGACGCCCTCCCCATCACCGAGGCGACCGGCTTCGACTTCGCCGCGACGAACGGGAACATGCACGCGTGCGGCCACGACCTCCACACCGCCGGACTCGTCGGGGCGCTGAGACTCCTCCACGACACGCGCGCCGAGCTGCCCGGTGACGTCGTCGTCATGTTCCAACCCGGTGAAGAGGGCTACGACGGTGCCGGGCGGATGCTCGACGAAGGCGTCCTCGACGCGGCCGGACCGCGGGTCAAAGCCGCCTACGGCATCCATGTCTCCGCTGATCAGGACCTCGGCGTCGGCTCCTCCCGGCGGGGGTCGTACATGGCGGCGTTCGCGAAGATGACGATCACCGTCCGCGGGCTCGGCACGCACGCCTCCCGCCCGGCCAGCGGCCGCGACCCGATCGAGGTCGGGGCGATGCTCGTCGGCCAGCTCCAGGAGTACGTCACCCGCCGCTTCGACATCTTCGACCCCATCGTCGTCACCGTCGGCCAGTTCAACGGCGGCACCGCCCCCAACGTCATCCCCGACTTCGCCACCCTCGTCGTCAGCGTGCGCACGTTCTCCGACGAGGTGACGACCCGCGCCGAGGCGGAGCTGCCTCATCTCGTCACCACGCTCGTCGCCGCGCACGGGCTCGAAGCCGAGGTCGACTACGAGCGGATCCTCCCGCCGACGATCAACGACGACGCCGAGGCGGACTTCTTCCTCGCGACCTTCGCCGACCTCTTCGGGGCCGACCGCACCGTCACCAGGGCGAACCCGCTGCCGGGGTCCGAGGACTTCTCCCGCGTGCTCGCCGAGGTGCCGGGCGCCTACGGGCACTTCGGCGTCGCCCTGCCCACCCTGCCCGTCGCCGAGCGCGAGGCCAACCACTCACCGCGTGCCCGGCACAGCGACGAGGGCCTGGCCGACCAGGCGCTCTTCCTCGCCCATCTCGCCGGGCGGAAGCTCGCGCAGCTGGCGGGGGAGTGAGCCGACGATGAGCACGTTCGCGTATCCGAGTCAGGTGATCAGGGACGCCGAGGTGCCCCTCCTCGAGGCCGGCGTCCCACTCATGGCTCGCGCGGCCGGGGCCCTCGCACGGTATGCCGCGCAGACCCTGCGCTCCGCGCGCGGACAGGTCGCCGGAGCCCGGGTGTGCGTGCTCGCCGGACCCGGCAACAACGCCGGCGACGCGCTCTTCGCCGCCGCCGCTCTGGCCCGCCGCGGGGCCCTCGTCGAGGTCATCACCCTCTTCGACCGCACACATGTCGAGGGACTGACCGCCGCACAGCGTGCGGGTGCCGATGTCCTCGCCGCCGGTGAGGACGCCCACACCGAGGCGCTCACCGCACTCGATCGCGCCGACCTCGTCCTCGACGGCATCCTCGGCACGGGTGGTCGGCGCGGACTGCCGGGCCCCGTCACCGCGCTCATCCGCAACTGGCGGGCCGGCGATCCGACCGGTGCCGTCATCGCCGTCGATGTCCCCTCCGACCTCGACACCTCCGCCGACACAGCGCCCGACACCCGCATCCACGCCGACGCGACGCTCACCTTCGGCGGACTCAAGGCCGACCTCGTCGACCCCCGCGCCGCCGCCTTCACCGGGGCCGTCGATGTCGTCGACATCGGGCTCGATCTCGACCCCGCCGAGGCGGTCGCCGAGGTCCTCGACATCGGTGACCTCATCGCCGAGTTCCCTCGTCCCATCGCCGCCGATCACAAGTACTCCCGGGGGGTCCTCGGCGTCGTCGCGGGGTCCGCGATGTACCCGGGCGCGGGCGTGCTCACCTCGGGTGCGGCGGTGAACACGGCCGCCGGGATGGTCCGCTACCTCGGTGACGGCGAGGTCGGGGACCGGATCCTCGACCGGCACGCCGAGGTGGTCCTCGCCGCCGGTCGCATCGACGCCCTCGTCGTCGGGTCAGGGGATCCCGAGCAGGGGTTCGTCGAGGCCGCGCTCGGCGCGATCGCGGAGACGACGGTGCCGCTCGTCCTCGACGCCGGTGCCCTCGACCTCGTCGGACACGACGAGCCCGATGCGAACCGACCGGTCGTCCTCACCCCGCACGCGGGTGAGCTCTCCCGCCTGCTCAGCCGCCTCCTCGGCGAGATCATCACCTCCCGGCGGGTCGCGGCCGACCCCCTCCACTGGGCGCGGAAGGCCGCGGCGGTGACCGGGCACGTCGTCCTCCTCAAGGGCGCGCAGACGGTCATCGCGTGTCCCGACGGCTTCGCGGTTCTCCCGTCGCCGGGGCCGGCGAGCCTCGCGACGGCCGGGTCCGGCGACGTCCTCACCGGCATCATCGGCACCCTGCTCGCCGCGGCGCAGGCTGGGCGGCGGACCCGTGGCGACGACGGGCCGCTGCCTGCGCGCGCCGCCGCGCACACGGCCGGCCTCGGCGTGCTGCTCCACAATGCGGCCGGGGAGGTGTCGATCAACGCCGAACAGCTCGTCGCCGCCACCGGCACGGTGACGACCGCCCTCGTCCACGGACCCGAGGCCGCGGACGGTATCCTTGTCCAGTGACTTCACGCGAATCCCAGGGCTCTGTCGTCAGAGCTGAGATCGATGCGGCCGCCCTGCGCGCCAACGCCGCCGTCCTCGCTGCGGGAATCGCGCCGGCCAGACTCAAATGCGTCGTCAAGGCCAACGCGTACGGGCACGGCGTCGACATCGTCGCGACCGCCCTCCACGCCGCCGGACACCGCGAATTCTGCGTCGCCACCCTTGATGAGGCGCTGCATCTGCGCGGCCTCCTCGGCCCCGACGCGAACATCATGGCCTGGCTCTACGGTCCCGAATCCGATCTCGACGCCCCCCTGCACGCCGACATCGCTCTCGGCGTGTCCACGCTCGGGGCCCTCGACCGGATCCTCGAGGCGACCGCGCGGACGGGCACGACCGCGCGGATCCACCTCAAGATCGACAGCGGTCTCGGGCGCAACGGGCTGACCCCCGACGATGTCGCCGACGTGCTCGCCACACTCAGGGACTACGCCGCCGTGGACCGCCCCCGCCTCGTCGTCGCCGGAATCATGAGCCACTTCGCAGTCGCCGACGAACCCGACCGTCCCGAAACCGCGCAGCAGCAGCAGGTCTTCGACGCCGTGCGCGACGATCTCGTCGCCGTCCTCGACGCCGCCGGCGGTCGCCTCGGTGAGGCATCTGACCTCGACATCCACATCGCGAACTCCCCGGCCGCGCTCACCCTGCGGCCCGTGCCCGGCACCGCGGCCCGGGTCGGGCTCGCCCTCTACGGGCTCTCTCCGCTCGAGGACCGGTCGGCTCGCGACCTCGGGCTCACCCCGGTCATGCGCCTCGTCTCGGAGGTCGTCAACCTCAAAGACATCCCCGCAGGTCACGGGGCCTCCTACGGACTGACATACACCGCGGAGACCGACACGCGGTTCGCCCTCGTGCCCGGCGGCTACGGCGACGGCCTGCCGCGGTCGGCGTCGAACCGCGCAGCGGTGACGATCCGCGGGCAGCGCTTCCCCGTCATCGGGCGCATCGCGATGGACCAGTTCATCGTCGACGTCGGCGACGCCGAGGTGGCTGTCGGCGACGAGGTCGTCATCTTCGGTCCCGACGGCCCGAGCGCCGACGAATGGGGAGCGTGGGCGGACACGATCAACTACGAGATCGTCACCCGCATCAGCGCCCGCGTCGACCGCCTCGGCGTCGACGTCACCCGTGCCGATGTCGACGTCGACGGCAGCGGCGTCTCCGACAGCGGGACGGACATCGCCGGCGGGCGTGAGGGGGCGGCATGAGAATTCGCGTCACCTCCCTGGAGCGGATGCGCACCCTCGCCGAGGCGGTCGCCGGGCAGCTGCGCGCCGGTGACCTGCTCATCCTCACCGGCAATCTCGGGGCGGGGAAGACGACGTTCACGCAGTCCCTCGGTCGCGGCCTCGGGGTGGCGGGGCGGATCACCTCGCCGACGTTCGTCATCGCCCGGGAGCATCCGTCGACGCACGGCGGGCCGGCGCTCGTCCACGTCGATGCCTACCGCCTCGGAGCCGCCGAGGAGCTCTCCGACCTCGACCTCGACTCGGAGCTCGAGGACTCGGTGACCGTCGTCGAGTGGGGCGAGGGACTGGCCGAGCAGCTGAGTGCCGACTACCTCGATCTCACGATCACCCATGCCGACAGTGCCGCCGGTGCTGGTGCGGACAGTGCTGCGGCGAAGGATGCGTCCGCGGACGACGCCGATTCCGCGGACGGCGGAGTGGGCAACGCCGGTGCGGGCGACACCGAGGCGACCGGCGACTTCGACCTCGACGATCCTGCCGATGACGACTACCTCGTCGACGAGAACCGCACCGTCGACATCGTCGGCCACGGGCCCGGATGGGAGCGCCGCCTCAGCGATCTTGTCACAGTGATCCGCACCGCCGGATTCGACGTCGCCGATGGGCCCGGGGATGTCGCCGGTGCTCCCGGGGACGACGGGCCGGCCCACAGGCGCGACGAATCCACCCGCGGGTCCGGCGACGCCGACCGCGGGGACGACGGGTCGTAAGGAGGAGCACGCATGATCATTCTCGGAATCGACACCTCTCAGGCCGCCTCGGTGGCACTCGTCGACACCGATTCAGGGGAGGTGCTCGCGGCGGAACAGGCCGATGACCAGCGCCGACACGTCGAGTTCATCGGACCGGCACTCGAGCGAGTGCTCGCCCACCCCGCGGCCCCCGACCTCGTCGTCACCGGCACCGGCCCGGGACCGTTCACCGGTCTGCGGGTCGGCATCGCCGCGGGCATCGCGGTCGGTCTCGCGCGCGGCATCCCCGTCCACGGTCTCCATTCGCAGGCAGCGATCGCCGAGGAGTTCCGCCGGCTGACCACACGCCCCGATGCCGACGGCACCGGCACGGACGACACAGATGCGGTCGGCACGGTCGCGGACGGCAGCACCGGCGCCGGTGCCGAGGACGTCGCCGCGTCGGACATTGCCGGCGGTGAGCCGGGACTCGTCCTCATCGCCGGGGACGCGCGCCGCAAGGAGGTCTACGCGAGCGTGTATTCGCCCGCCGCGGATCTCGTCGCCGGCCCCCTCGTCGCGAAGCCCGCCGACCTCGCCGCGGAGCTGGCCGCCCACGGCGTCGATGACGGCGCGATCAGCGAGCGTCTCGGGCGCGGCTTCGCCCTCTACTCCGAGCTCCTCGGCTCCTCGACTCGACCCGACATCGTCGACCCGAGGGCCGAGTACCTCGCCTTCGCCGTCGCCCGTGACCTCGCGGCTGGGCGCGAGCTCGGCGAACCGGTGCCCGAGTACCTCCGCGAACCCGATGCCGCGGCGACGCCTGTGCGTCAGAGCACGCTCAAGTAGCCGCGCCCGTGCAGATCGTCGACCTCCCCTGGTGGGACCTCGCCGAGGTGGCCGAGGCCGATGCGCGCATCTTCGGCCCCACCGCCTGGACCGTCCTGTACTACTGGGCGGTCCGGGCCCAACCGGGCACGGCGATGTTCGCTGCACGTCTCCCGCAGGTCGCGGTCGAGGACGACGAGGAGGAGACCGGCGGGCCCACCGGTCATGAGGCTCCCGGAGCGCTTGCCGGCTGGGTGGTCATGTCGGCGATCGGTGCGGAAGCCGATGTCATGACGATCGCGACCACCGAGGCGGCCCGCGGACGCGGGATCGGCCGCAGTCTCCTCGCCGCCGGGATGGACTGGGCGGCGGGCCAGGGTGCCGAGGTCATCCACCTCGAGGTCGCCGACGGCAACGACGCTGCGCTCGGTCTCTATCGGTCGCTCGGCTTCGAGGAATGGGGCAGGCGCCCCGACTATTACCCGGGCGCCGACGCGATCCTCATGCGCCGCAGCCTGCGCTAGCGAGATCGCCTCGAGCGACAGAACCCGAGGGACTCACGCGACGGGCGCGGGCCGGTCGGTGAGTTCGGAGAGCAGCGCCCCGTTGAGGTCGAAGGCCCGCAGCGTCTCGGCGATGACGGCCTCCTCGTCGCCGCCGGTCGCCGCGACCGCGTCGAGACGACCGCGATAGGCGTCCTTGTACGGCTTCCCCTTGCCGAGTGCGGTGAAGTCCCACATCGTCAGCGCCGCCTCGGGGAGGCCGTAATGCCTGCCCATGAGGGTGCCGATCGCCTGCCCGCCGGAGAGATCGCCGAGGTAGCGGGTGTAATGGTGCGCGATCATCTGCTCGGGGGTGTTGAGGGCGGCCAGATGATCGGCATAGGCCTGCGCACTCGTCGTCACCGCGATCCCGGAGACGTCGATGCCGTCGACGTGGCCGAGAGCGGCGAGGTCGGCGCTGATCCGCGCGGACCGCTCGAGCCTGGGGTCGTGGAACGGGGCGAACACGGGAGAGGCGGCGAAGTCACGGGCCCGAGCCTCGAGGGCTGCGTAGATGACCTCGTACTGCGTGAGCAGCGTCGCGTATGCGACCGCATCGAGCCGGCCCTCCATGAGCTCGACCATGAAGTCCGTGTGCTCGACCTCGTCGTGGATCGTCGCCGTGCTGCCCTTGAGGCGAGCGGAGAACGGGTCGGTCATGGCTGCTCCTCTGATGTCGCCGGGTGGACAGAGTCTATCGCGGCAGGCTCCGTGACCGCTGGGTTCGCACCGCCTCCATCCTCAACCCGACCTGAGGACGGAGAACCGCCTCGGCGAGTAAGGTGGAGGCATGACACGAGTGCAACTGGCAGACACGAATCTCATGGTTCATCCCCTGCAGCTGGGCGGCAATCCGTTCGGGTGGGGCGCTGATCGGGACGAGAGCTTCGCCGTCCTCGATGCCTACGCCGAGGCGGGAGGCAATTTCATCGATACCGCCGATGCCTACTCGGTCTGGGTCGAGGGCAACTCGGGTGGGGAGTCGGAGACGATCATCGGCGAATGGATGGCCGCCCGCGGCAACCGCGACGAGATGGTCATCGCGACGAAGGTCGGCATGCTCCCGAAGCAGAAGGGGCTCGACCCGGTCAACATCCGTGAGGCTCTCGATGCCTCACTGCGTCGGCTCGGCACGGACCGCGTCGACCTCTACTACGCGCACATCGATGATGAGAAGGTCGATCAGGTCGCCGTCGCGGAGACGTTCGACGCGCTCGTCCGCTCGGGCAAGGTCAGCTACCTCGGTGCCTCGAACTTCTCCCTCGACCGGCTGAAGTCGGCGATGAAGATCAGCGAGAAGTACTCGCTCGCGCACTACCGGGTCGTCCAGGACAAGTTCAACCTCGTCTCCCGGGCCGCCGTCGATGCCGACAAGCAGGAGTATCTCCGCAGCCGCGGCATCGCCGAACTGCCCTACCACTCGCTGGCCTCGGGCTTCCTCACCGGCAAGCACACCGGCGGTGATGCCACCGGAAGTGTGCGCGGTGAGCGGGTCGGAGACCTCCTCGATGACCAGAACGCCCTCCGGGCCCTCGAAGTCCTCCACGACGTCGCCGCCTCCCACGATGCGTCGATGACCGCGACGGCGATCGCCTGGCAGCTCAGCCATGATTTCATCCCCTCGACGATCGCCTCGGCGCGGGTGCCCGAGCAGCTCACCGAGCTCCTCGCCGGGACCGAGCTCACCCTCACCGATGCCGAGATCGGGCAGCTCAACGACGCGTGGGCCGAGGCATGATCGCGCCGGCTCCGCGCCTTGTGACCTGGGAGAACGGCACCGACCTCGTCATCGAGCTGCCGCTGACGGTGACGCCGGCGGCGGCGTGGGCACGCCTGACCGACGGGGAGCGCGCCGGTGACTGGTTCGCCCCCTTCACCGTCGACGGCGACTCCGTGTCCTTCGATCTCGGCGTCTCCGAACTCGGGCAGACCGAACTCGTCGGGGAGATCCTCAGCTGCGAGGACGAGGAGCACGTCCTCGTCGAGTTCGTCGAATTCGGCGTCCTCGGCATCCAGCTGCTGCCCGTCGCGGTCGATGCCGCTGCCGCATCCGCTGACCCGTCGCTGGGTCCGGAGGCGGCGACCGTGGCTGCCGCGGATGAGACCGACAGCACCGTCCTCGTGTTCACCCAGTCGGCCACCGACGCCGAGGCGGCCCGCCACAAGGCCGCCGACTTCGGTCCGATGTGGGACACGCACCTGCGGATGTTCGCCCGCAGCCTCGGCGTCGACGCTCCCGAAGCCGACGACGACGATCTGCTGCGCACCTACGCCGACCTCGAACTCGAGGTCGATGACGCCGTCGAGGACGACCTCGGCGATCCGGATCTCGACGATCTTGGGACCGCTGAACCGGAGGACGCCCGCGTCGGCGAGCCGCACAGCGGTACGGAGAGCCGATGAGCGACCCCCTCGTCCTCGGCATCGAATCCTCGTGCGACGAGACCGGGGTGGGCATCGTGCGCGGGCGCTCGCTGCTGACGAACACGGTGTCGTCGTCGATGGACGACCACGTCCGGTTCGGCGGTGTCGTCCCTGAGGTCGCCTCCCGCGCACACGTCCAGGCGATCGGCCCCGCGATCGTCGCCGCCTGCGATGAGGCCGGGGTCGCCCTCGGCGATCTCGACGCGATCGCGGTGACCGCAGGACCCGGACTGTCCGGGGCGCTCATGGTCGGTGTGGGCGCCGCCAAGGGGCTGGCCACGGCGCTGGGGCTGCCGCTCTACGGCGTCAACCATCTCGCCGCCCACGTCGCCGTCGACCTCGTCGCCGACGACATCGACGGTCTGCAGACGCCGACGATCGCCCTGCTCGTCTCGGGTGGGCACACGGAGATCCTCCGCATCGGCGACATCGTCGACGACATCGAGCTCCTCGGCGCGACGATCGACGATGCCGCGGGTGAGGCGTTCGACAAGACCGCACGACTGCTCGGGCTCAGCTACCCCGGCGGCCCGAACATCTCGAAGGCCGCGCTCGGTCTCCTCGACGGCACGGGTGTCCCCGGTGACCGCACAGCGGTGCGGTTCCCGCGCGGGCTCGCGAAGAAGGACGATCTGCGCGACCCCGAGCGTCGGTTCAACTTCTCCTTCTCCGGGCTCAAGACTGCTGCCCTGCGTGAGGTGACGAAGGCTGAGGCACTCGGCAGCGACCTGAGGGTGGCCGACATCGCCGCCGGGTTCGAAGACGCCGTCGTCGACGTCCTCGTGACGAAGACCCTACTCGCCGCCTCTGACACGGGCATCGACCACGTCGTCCTCGGGGGAGGGGTGGCGGCGAACGCGCACCTGCGCGAGGTGCTGGCCGCCCGCTGCGCCGAGGCGGGTGTGACCCTGCGGGTGCCGCCGCTCAGCCTCTGCACCGACAACGGGGCGATGGTCGCCGCCCTCGGTGCGGAACTCGTCTCCCGCGGTGCCGCCCCGAGCGATCTCGGCCTCGCCGCGGTCTCGTCGCTGGATGTCGATGATGTCCTCGTCTGACGAGGCCCCGGAGGCCGCCCGGTCCGAGAGCCTGCCCGACTCCCTGCCGCCTCGGCGCTCGGGTGACGGGTGGACCGTCGGCTCCGACGGACAGAAGCACTGGGGTCTCAACGGCGCGGCCGGACTCATGCTCATCGACCCCGACCGCGGAGTGCTCATGCAGCACCGGGCGCTGTGGTCGGTGGCCGGCGGCACGTGGGGATTCCCCGGCGGGGCCCGCGATATGGGGGAATCGGCGATCGATGCCGCGATCCGCGAATCCCACGAGGAGGCGGGCGTTCCCGACCCCGACGGCAACGACTTCACGATCGTCGACTGCCATGTCCTCAACCTCGGCACATGGTCGTACACGACGGTCATCGCGAAGACCCTGCGACACCTCGAGCCGGTGATCAACGACCCCGAGAGCATCGAACTGCGCTGGGTGCCGCTCGACGAACTCCGCGACCTCGACCTCCACCCGGGAGTGGAGGCGAGCCTGCCGGAACTCGAAGAGCTCCTCGCCCCGCACCTCTAGGCAGCCGCGCGCCTCACTCGTACGACGTGCGCAGATCCCGGATGAGCGAGCGGGTCACCTCGGTGAGCGATCCGGTCGTGTGGAACACGTCCTGCAGGCGCTGGTAAGGCACCCCGCGCTCCATGAGATCGCTGATCGAGGCGAGCTCGCGGGCGCACCCGAGCCTCTCGGCCACCGGAGCCAGTCGGACGAGCTCGTCGGCGATGCACTCGGTGACGAGCCGCTCATCGGCTTGCGCGTTCTCGATGATGATCGCGTCCATCCCGTACCGCGCAGCCCGCCACTTGTTCTCGTCGTGGAACCAGTCGGGCATCGTCGGCAGGGTCTCACCGGCGTCGAGGCGGGCGGAGAAGTCGTCGATGAGGCACTGGATGAACGCGGTGACCGCGGTGATCTCCTCGAGCGTCGGCAGTCCGTCGCACACCCGCACCTCGACGGTGCCCCAGTTCGGTGCGGGCCGGATGTCCCAGCGGATCTCGTTGAGATGGTCGATGATGCCGGTCGTGAGCATGTCGTCGACGTACTTCTCATACGCCGCCCACGAATCGAACTGGAACGGCAGTCCGGCCGTCGGCAGCTGCTGGAACATCATCGCCCGATTCGACGCGTACCCGGTGTCCGTCCCGCCCCAGAACGGGGAGGAGGCACTGAGCGCCTGCAGGTGGGGGACGTAGGCGAGGAGCGCGTTGATGATCGGCAGGACCTTGTCGCGCGAATCGACGCCGACGTGGACGTGGACGCCGAAGATCAGMATGTTCCGACCCCACCACTGCGTGCGGTCGACGAGTTCGAGGTACCGGTCCTTCGCCCGCACCTCCTGCGTCTGCCACTGGGCGAAGGGGTGGGTGCCCGCCGACATCAGCTCGATGCCGCGATCCTCCGTCAGCGTCCGCAGTGCGCCCATCGACGTCGCGAGGTCCTCGGCGACACCGGACACCGTCGTCTGCACATCGGTGACGAGCTCGATCGTGTTCGTCAGCATCTCGCCGACGATCCGCTTCTCGAAAGCGGGTGCGCGGTCGGCGACGTCGGCCAGCAGGCTCTCCGCTGCTGGGGTGAGATCGAGGCTCTCCCCGTCGAGGAGAGCGAGTTCCCATTCGACACCGAGGGTGGAACGGGGTGAACGTGCGAAATCGACCATGGATCGATCATAGTGGCGTGCGTCCCTGACTCGAGACGCCGTCTTGCCCACACGGACATGAGATCGGTCTCCCACCCGCAGGCCGAGCGTGCGCACCGGGTTCAGGCGCGCCCACTAGCATGGGAGCATGCCAACACGTCTCACCCTCACGGCACTGACCGCGGCGCTCACCCTCGTCCTCGCCG
The DNA here is from genome assembly GCF_006489205.2 of Brevibacterium sp. XM4083. GTDB lineage: Bacteria > Actinomycetota > Actinomycetes > Actinomycetales > Brevibacteriaceae > Brevibacterium. Next base: position 901,129 of record NZ_VFYR02000001.1, read on the forward strand.
GCTGTTCCGGCGGCAGCGCGGGGGAGTCGGATGCCACGACGGATCCCTCGAGCGGCGAGGCGGGGGCAGGCTCGGCCGCGCCCACGAGTGCACCGTCGAGCGCGCCCCCGGCACAGCCTGCGGACTTCGCCGACGAGGCCGCCGAGATCGTCGACTCCTTCTCCGACGAGCAGCTTGCCGGGTCCCTCATCATCGGCACCTGGGCCGGAGCCGGCTCCCAGGGTGCGGTCGACATGGTCAGGCAGAACAGCCTCGGCGGAGTCATCGTCATGGCCGACAACCTCACGGAGGCCCCCACGGCCGACGAGGTGAGCGCGCTGACGAAGGACATCGCCGGCGCCCGGACCACGGGCCAGCCGGTGTCGATCGGCGTCGATCAGGAAGGCGGCCCGGTCTCGCGCCTGAGCACTGCGGCCCTGCCGTTCCCGCCGCTCATGGCGCTCGCCGCCACCGGGGACGGGCAGCTGACGACGACGGCGACGACGGTGCAGGCGCGGAACCTCACCGACCTCGGCTTCACGATCGACTTCGCTCCCGACTCCGATGTCACCGTCGGACCCGAGGATGTCGCGATCAACGTGCGGTCGGCCGGCAGCGACCCGAAGGCCGTCGCCGAGGTGGTCGCCCAGGCCGTCGACGGCTACACAGCCGGCGGGGTCGCGAGCTCCGCGAAGCACTTCCCCGGCCACGGCCGCCTCACCGTCGACTCGCACGAGAGCCTGCCGGTGTCGGAGAAGTCGATCGACGAGCTCGAGAGCACGGATCTGCTGCCGTTCAAGTCCGCGGTCGAGGCCGGGGTGCCGCTCGTGATGATGGGCCACATCGGCCTGCCGGACGCGAAGACGACCCCGGCGAGCCTCAACCCGGACGCCTATGCGGCGATGCGCGACAAGCTCGGCTTCGACGGGGTCGCGATCACCGATGCGCTCAACATGGAGGCCGTGCCCCAGAACGAGAACGGCGGGGAGACCGTGACCGCGCTCAAGGCCGGCGCCGATCTCGCGCTCATGCCCCCGGACGCCGCGGCCGCGCAGAAGGCGATCGTCGCGGCGATGAAGGACGGGACGCTGACGAAGGACGACCTCGTCGAGAAGTCCCGTCGGGTCGTCGCGATGCAGCTCGCCACCGCGGAGGCGCAGAAGGGCGCGGCCGAGTCCGACGCCGGCACCGGCGCCGAGGATCCCGATGCCGTGCTCACCGAGGTCGCCGAGAAGTCGCTGACCGTGCTCAAGGGCGACTGCGAGTTCACTGGCACGGAGTCGATCTCGATCGTCGGCGGCAGCGAGACGGAGAAGGCCGCCCTGGGCAAGGCGGCCGAGTCCGCGGGTCTGACCGTCGGGACCGGGGGAACGACGGTGAGCCTGAGTCCGAAGACCGCCGCCGAGGTGGCCGTGGGCACCGCTGCTCCGTGGACGATGCGCAGCACCCCGGCGAAGACCGCGGTCACTGCCTACGATTCCAACCCGTATGCGCTCGAGGCGGTCGCGAAGTGGCTCAAGGGCGACCTCACCGCGACAGGATCGCTGCCGGTCGAGTACGACGGCAGCGACGCGGCACCGTCGTGCAGTGGGTGAGTCAGTCGAGCTGCTTGCCGTACGCGGCGGCGATGTCGTCGAGGACGGTGTTCAGTGCGAGGTAGCCCTGGCCGCGCATCCACGCCTCGAAGTCGACGGTGTGGACGTTGCCGGCCTCGACGGCGGGGATGCTCTGCCAGATCGGTGAGTCCGCGACCTCATCGACGACCCCTTCCTCCGTGCTGTAGACGAAGATGTGGTCGCCGAGGCTGCCCGGCAGCAGCTCAAGGCTCGTCTCGACGTAGCCGCCGTCGCCGACGCTCGCGCCCTCGGCCGGCGGGGCGAACGTGAGTCCGGCGTCGGTCATCGCGACTCCGGCGTTCGTCTCCTCCATCATCACGCGCACCTCGTCAGGCCGCAGGCGCACCTGCGAGACCGGCTTGGCCGCTTCGGGATCATCGGCGAGCCGCGCCTTGAGGTCAGCGGCGCGCGACTCGTAGGCCTTGGCCGCCTCGTCCATCTCCGCGGTGCGGTCGAGTGCGGCTCCGACCTGCGCGGCGAGTCCCTTGGGATCCTGCTCGCCGACGACGACCGGCACCGTCGGAGCGATGTCGGAGTACTCGTCGAACAGCGTGTCGTCGAGGCCGGCACCGCTCGAGGCGTTCATGAGGATGAGGTCGGGTTCGAGCGCGGCCACGGACTCGAGGTCGATCTCCTCGTCGGAGTCGCCGATGCGCGTGACCGAGTCGTCGTCGAGACCGACGTAGTCGGGCAGTCCCGCGAACGACATCGGCGAGCCGACGGGCGTGACCCCGGCGGCGACGCTCGAATCCAGCAGCGCCGTCGACGTCACGACGACCCGTTCGTAGTCGGTCGGGGCCTCGAAGGTGCCGAGCTCGGTCTCCACGGAGTAGGTGTTCGCCGAGGCGGCCCCCGCCGTCTCCGTGTCGGAGCCGCACCCGCTGAGGACGCTGACCGTGAGCACTGCGGCCGACAGCGCGAGGCTGCCGCGCACGGCCGTGCGTCGACCCGATGGTGTCGGGCGACGGCGGGCGCTGTCGGGACGGAAGCCGGTGGGAAGGGAGCCGGATGGCAGGGTCTCGGGCACGGAGCAGTCCTCTTTCGCTCTCAGGGAATCGGCGTGCATGATTAGCCTAGCCTAAGGAGTGGGGCGGACGGCCCTGCGCATCAATGAATGAGACTCATCCCGCGCCCCTCGCCCTGCGCCCCTCACCTCGCGCCCCTCACCCCGCACCGCGGATTGTGCGGACGGTCCATGGCGGGAAGGGGGCCCGGCACCGCCATGACCGCGGCGCAGAACCACCGCAAAATCATCGCATCCGGGGGTCCTCGGTCGGATCGGCGTACTGGTGCGGGCAGCCGTCGGTCGGCGCTGCCGGCCGGAGTTCGTAGTGCCACGCCTCGTTGCCGTAGATCTGGCACAGCCCGAAGTCGGCACCGTGCTGCGCGAGCCAGCTCGAGGCGTCCATCGGGCCGATGTCGACGGCGTCTCCGGACACGTGGGGCGAGGTCTCGGGGGTGGCGACCCACCGTGCGGCTTCGGCCTTCGACCCGTAGTTGGAGACCGCGTCGTCGAGCAGTCCAGCCTGGTAGGCCGCCGATCGCCACCCGCTGTTGACGGTGAACGTCACGCCGTCGAGGCGCGCGGACTCGGCGGCCGCGGTCACCGCTGCGCGCAGATCGGCGTCGAGCCCGGCGATGCCCGGCAGCTCGGTGTCGGTGATGCGGGCGTCGTCGGGCAGGGCGCCGTTGTCGGTGTCGCGGACGTCGGCGTCGATCGACGCCCCGACGCCCGGCTCGCCGGTCTGCGAAACCGCGCAGCCGGCGAGCGCGGCGACGAGCAGGACGGCGAGTCCGATTCCCACGGCGACCACGCCGAGACCGCGCTGGACGGCACCGAGGCGCCTCTGGGTGAAACCGACCCGGCATGCACCGGCCGGCTCGCGCCGGATCGTCGACCGAGGCCCCGCCTCGGTGTGGTGGAGTGGGTCCTGGTGGTCGATCGCGCCGAGGCGGTCGGTGGACGGCTGGGCGGATGCTGCGGTTCTCGTGGTCATGCCCTCAGTCAACGCAGTCGGCTGTTGCCGGAGCGTATGCGGAAATCGATACGTTCGCGATACATCCGGGCCGATACGCTGATCCCTATGCGCGTACTGATCGTCGAGGACGAACCCGAGATGGCCGCGGCCGTCCGCAGCGGACTCCGCCTGGAGGCCATCGCCGCCGACATCGCCGGGGACGGTGACCAGGCACTCGAGATGCTCGCGGTCAACGACTACGACATCGCCGTGCTCGACCGTGACATCCCCGGACCTTCCGGCGACGAGGTGGCCCGCCAGATCGTCGCCACCGGCTCCGGCATGCCGATCCTCATGCTCACTGCCGCCGACCGCCTCGACGACAAGACGACGGGGTTCGCCCTCGGCGCCGACGACTACCTGACGAAGCCCTTCGAGCTCGCCGAACTCGTCCTGCGGCTGCGCTCCCTCGACCGGCGCCGGTCCCAGCACCGGGCGCCGGTGCTCGAGGTCGCCGGCCTCAGCCTCGACCCGTTCCGCCGGGAGATCTACCGTGACGGCCGGTATGTCGCGCTCACCCGCAAGCAGTTCGCGGTGCTCGAGGTGCTCATGCGCGCCGACGGGGGAGTCGTCAGCGCCGAGGAGCTGCTCGAGAAGGCCTGGGACGAGAACGCCGACCCCTTCACCAATGCCGTGCGGATCACGGTTTCGGCCCTGCGCAAGCGCCTCGGCGAGCCCTGGCTCATCGCGACGGTGCCCGGTGTCGGCTATCGCATCGCGAACCCGGGCGCCGAGGCGGCCGGCCGTGGCTGAGCCGCGACCCCGCGGGCTGAGCGTCCGGTGGCAGCTGACGCTCAGCTACGCCGGGTTCCTCCTCGTCGCCGGCATCCTCCTGCTCGCCGTCGTCTGGATCTTCCTCCTGCGCTATGTCCCCAACGTGCCGATCAGCGCTCCCGACGGCTTCGTCCCCAATCGCTCCGATCTGCAGCGGGCGTTCTTCCCCGCCGCGGCGGCGACCCTGGGGTTCCTCCTCGTCGTCGGGCTCGCCGGCGGATGGTTCCTCGCCGGCCGGATGCTCACCCCGCTGGCAAGGATCACCCGCGCGGCCCGGGCCGTGTCTGCCGGCGAGTTCTCCCATCGCATCCGGATGAGCGGGCGCCAGGACGAGATCCGGGAGCTCGCCGACGTCTTCGATGCGATGCTCACCCGGGTCGAGGCTCACGTCGCCGAACAGCAGCGCTTCGCCGCGAACGCCTCCCACGAGCTGCGGACCCCGCTGGCCATCACGCAGGCGGTCCTCGATGTCGCACAGCGCGAGCCCGACCGTGAGCACAGCGCCGATCTCGCTCAGCTGCGCGCGGTCAACGACCGTGCGATCGCACTCACCGAGGCGCTCCTCCTGCTCAGCCGCGCCGGCAATGAGATCCGCGACGTCGAGCCGGTCGACCTCTCCCTCCTCGCCGAGGATACCGTGGAGACCCTGCTGCCGTTCGCCGAATCGCGGGGGATCGACGTCGAGTTCGACACCCAGCCGGCGACCGTGCTGGGGTCGGCGGTGCTGCTGTCCCAGGTGGTGACGAACCTCGTCCACAACGCCATCGTCCACAACCTTCCGGCCGGCGGCAGCCTGCGCGTGCGCACCGGCCGGGATCCGGCACCGAGCGGCACCGGCCCGTGGGCGTGGGTGAGCGTCGAGAACACCGGACCCGTCATCAGCCCCGACCTCGCGGCCACCCTCACCGAACCGTTCCATCGCGGCGGCCGACGCACCCGTGACAGCAGCCACGCGGGAGTCGGCCTCGGCCTCGCGATCGTCGCGCGCATCGTCGCCACCCACCGCGGCCGTCTCACCCTCACCCCGCTGGAAGGCGGCGGCCTCCGCGTCGCCGTCGGTCTGCCCGCAGCCCGCCAGCCGCTTCAGGGGCGGCCCGCAGATTCTGCGGACGATTCATGGCGGAATTGAGGCCCCGCACCGCCGTGACCGCGGCGCACAATCGCCGCGACCGCGGCGCACAATCGCCGTGACCGCGGCCCGGATCCTCAGCTGCCGGTGGCGATCCCGCGGCCCGGGTCGGAGGACCAGCCCGACCAGCTCGCCGAGTAGAGGCTGGAGCCGACCCCGAGGGTCGCGAGCACCATCGCGTTGTGGCACGCGGTGACCCCGGACCCGCAGTAGACGGCGACCGACTCCTCGAGGGCGCCGAGGTCGCCGAAGCGCTCGCGGAGGTCGACCTCGGAGAGGACGTAGCCGTCGGCGGTGTTCTCCGTCGCCGGAGCATTCCTCGCTCCGGGAATGTGGCCGGCGACCGCGTCGAGGGGTTCGGTCTCCCCGCGGAAGCGCTCGGGGGCGCGGGCGTCGAGGAGCACACCGTCCCACGACTCGGCGGTGTCGGCGTCGATGACGGGCATCGACCCGGGCGTGATGACGACGGTGGAGGGGTCGACGGCCGTGGCCTTACCGAATTCGAGGTCGCCGCCGGCGGAGACCCAGGCGTCGATCCCACCGTCGAGGACACGGGCCTTCAACCCCGCCCAGCGCAGCAGCCACCAGGCTCGCGCCGCGCCGAGTCCGGCGTTGTCGTCGTAGACGACGACCTCGGTCTCCGGGGTGATGCCCCAGGCCCGGACCGTGGTCTGGAACTGCTCGGGACTCGGCAGGGGGTGGCGGCCGGCGCGCGGATCGGTCTGACTGTGATCGGCGAGGTCGGTGTCGAGGTCGACGTAGAGCGCGTGCGGCAGATGACCGCGCGTGAAGTCGTCCCGGCCATCGGGTTTGAGCTGGGTCCAGCGGACGTCGAGCAGCCTCGGCGGGGTCCTGCCCAGCGTCTGGGTGAGGAGCTCTTGAGCGGTGATGAGGACATCGGTTCGGGTCATCGGATCTCCTTGGCTCGGGTCGATCTCCTGCGATCGCCTCCACGCTCGACTCTACGTCCCCTCAGGACTCCGGGGCAGTCCCGGATTCCGTGACCGGCTGGGTGAGGAGGACGACGTGCTTGTCGCCGAGGCGGGTGAAGACGAGGGTGGCGCGCTCGCCCTTCGGCAGCTTGAGCTGGCGTCGCACCTGGTCGGGGACGATGTCTGCGCCGCGCTTCTTGATGACGACGGAGCCGATGCCGCGGGCGATGAGCTCCTTGCGCAGGCTCGGGATCTTCGCCGGGAGGACATCGACGATCTTGTACGCGGTGACCCCGGCCGCGGCCGGTCCGACCGGTGCGACATCGGTCGTGAGGTAGGCGATCGACGGGTTGAGACGGCGCGCCTGCAGGGGGCCGGTGAGCGCTCTGACGAGTCCCGCGCGGACGATCGCGCCGTCGGGTTCGAGGAGATACTCGCCGAGGCGGCCGATGCCGTCCTCGTCGGTCGCCGGCACATCGTCCTCGTGGACGAGGAGGGTGCGCTCGCCCATGACGAGCGCGCTGCGCCCGGGGCGCTGCCGGGCCGCCCCGAAGTAGAGGCAGACCTCGACGACGTCGCCGTCGTGGGAGACCCACTGGGCCTCCGCGCCGGCGGGAATGAGGTCATGGTCGAGGGCCGGGCCGAGCTTGACCCCGGCCGCATGGGCCTCCGCGGCACGGTCGACGACCCAGGTCAGGGACGGTGAGAACTCGTCGGGATCGGCGATGCGCGCGGTCGCCCCGCGGGCATTCGCCCGGCCGACGCGGCGGCGAGCCGGATCGAACCACAGGGCGTCGACGTCGTCGACCTCAGCGTCCTCGGCCAGCCCGTGAGCGACCTCGGCCCCGGGCAGGTGCCGGAGGTTGAAGGCGGCGATCGCGGCGGTGACCTCGTCGGCGTCGACGGCGCGGACCTCGGCGCCGAGGCCGGCGAAGGCGAACGCGTCGACGCCGATCCCGCAGCCGAGGTCGGCGATGCGGACGGGGGAGTCGGAGCCGTCAGCCCGTCCGGCGGCGAGCAGCCGCTGCGCGTGGTGGGCGGCGACGGGCAGGCGGGTGGCCTGGGCGAGGCCGTCGCGGGTGAAGAGCATCTCCGCGGCATAGGGGCCGAGTTTGCCGACTGCCTCCGTGCGCAGCTGCGCCTGCGTGAGCAGGGCCGCGGTCACCTCGGCGGAGAATCCCTCCTTGCGCAGCGCCGCGGAGCGGGCGAGGTCGCCTGTGGGCAGATCGTCGATCCGATCGAGACGGTCGAGGACGGAGACGTCGAGGAGTTCGGCCAGAGTCGTGCGATCCATGGGGGCCAGCCTAACGTTCCCGGGTCACCGGCAGGTCACGGGGGATCACGGGCGCCGTCACGGCGAGCATCCCCGAGACCGTGAGGTAGGTTGTTGGGTGTGACGTTACTGACCGCACGCGACATCCGCGACATCGCCGCTGACATCGGTCTGCGCCCGACGAAGCAGAAGGGCCAGAACTTCGTCATCGACCCCAACACCGTGCGCTCGATCGTCGCCGCCGCCGACCTCGCCGAGGCGCAGAACGTCGTCGAGATCGGTCCCGGACTCGGGTCGCTCACCCTCGGCCTGCTCGAAGCCGGCCATGCCGTCACCGCCGTCGAGATCGACGAGGCGCTCGCCGCCCGACTGCCCGCGACGATCGCGGAGTTCGCCCCGGAAGCCGTCGACCGGTTCCACCTCGTCGGCGCCGATGCGCTCAAGGTCACCGAGCTGCCGCAGCGCCCCGACGCGCTCGTGGCGAACCTGCCCTACAACGTCGCCGTGCCCGTCCTCCTCCATTTCCTCGAGATCTTCCCGAGCCTGAGGACCGTTCTCGTCATGGTCCAGCTCGAGGTCGCCGAGCGCCTCGCCGCCGGACCGGGCTCCCGGACGTACGGTGTGCCGAGCGTCAAGGCCCAGTGGTACGGCGAGGTCGGTCTGGCCGGGAGGATCGGCAAGAACGTCTTCTGGCCGGCCCCGAACATCGACTCGGGACTCGTCCGCATCGACGTCACCCGCACCGAGAGGGATCCCGCCGCGCGCACGCGTCTCTTCTCCCTCGTCGACGCCGCATTCGCGCAGCGCCGCAAGACCCTGCGCGCGGCCCTGGCGACGTGGGCCGGCAGCCCGGCCCGCGCCGAAGAGGTCCTCCGCGCCGCCGACATCGACCCCCGTACCCGGGGTGAGGCGCTCGGCGTCGCCGACTTCGAACGCCTCGCCGCCGCCGCTCCCGAGGACGGTCGCTCCGCATGACCGAGCAGCTGCCCCCGCGCCCCGGCGCCCCGACCCCGGTGAGAGTGCGCGCACCGGGCAAGATCAACGTCCACCTCGGCGTCGGAGGAGTCGGCGAGGACGGCTACCACGAGCTCGCGACGGTCTTCCAGGCCCTCGACCTCACCGAGACGCTCACCCTCATCCCCGGCGGGACGGGCGCGATCATCGTCCAGGGACGCTACGCCGATGACACCGTGCCGCGCGGGGAGACGAACCTCGCCCGCCGTGCCGTCGACCTCCTCATCAGCACCTTCGAAGGCGAACGGGACGTCGACGCACTCCGCGGGCTCGACATCGTCATCGACAAGCAGGTGCCCGTCTCCGGCGGGATGGGCGGCGGCTCCGCCGATGCCGCGGCGGCACTGACCGGCGCCGCCCACCTCATCGGGGGAGTCGAGACCGAGGTGCTCTCCGACCTCGCCGTCGACATCGGCGCCGACGTCCCGTTCCTCCTGCGCGGGGGCACGGCGATCGGTCACGGCCGCGGGGAGAAGCTCAGCCCCGTCCTCACCCGCGGGTCCTTCCACTGGGTGATGGCCACCTCGGCGGGACAGCTCTCGACCCCTGAGGTCTACGGCCGTTTCGACGAACTCACCCCCGACCCGGGCCCGGCCGAGGTCCCTCCGGAGGTGCTCAAGGCGCTCGCCGCCGGTGACGTCGACGCGCTCGCGGCCGCCGCCGGCAACGACCTCACCGAGGCGGCGGTGTCCTTCCGGCCCGAACTCGCCGAGGTGCTCGAGGCCGGGCGCGAGGCCGGGGCGGTCCTGCCCCTGCTCAGCGGCTCGGGACCGACGATCGGGTTCCTCGCCCGCGACGCCCACCACGCCCTCGACCTCGCCGTCCTCCTCCAGGCCACGCGGGGAGTCAAGGAAGCGCTGCGGACGACGGGTCCCGCGGCGGGCGCCCACGTGGTCTCGAGCGGCTGATGGCCGCCGACGCGAACCCGCCGGCGCGGGAGAACCTCCACGGGCAGGTCGTCGAGGCGATCGGACGCGACATCGTCTCCGAGGCGCTGCCCCCGGGCGTCGTCGTCAAGGCCGAGGAGCTGCGCGCCCGCTACGACGTGTCCCTCTCGGTCATCCGGGAGGCCGTGCGCGTCCTCGAATCCCTCGGCATGGTCCGACCGGTGCGCCGGCTCGGTCTCGTCATCCTCGCGATGTCGGAGTGGACGATCCTCGATCCGCTCGTCGTCCGCTGGCGGATGGCGGTCCGTCCCGCCCGCCAGCTGCGGTCCCTGACCGAGCTGCGGGTGGCGATCGAGCCCGAGGCCGCGGGTCTCGCAGCGACCTATGCCGACGCCGAGGCGGCCGAGGAGATCATGCGACTGGCCGCGCGGATGCGGGCGGCCGGGCGGACCGGGGACGTGAGCGCCTTCCTCGACGCCGATGCCGCGTTCCACCGCGCTGTCCTGCGCGCCGGGGGCAATGAGCTTTTCGCGTCGTTCGACACCGTCGTCGCCGAGATCCTCGCCGGCCGCACCGCGGAAGGGCTGCAGCCGCAGTTCCCCCACCCCGACGCGCTCCAGTGGCACTTCGACGTCGCCGATGCGATCGGCGGGGAGGAGCCGGACCGGGCCCGGCAGGCGATGGCGAAGATCGTCGCGAAGGCCTACGACGAGATGTCCTCGGTCTGGGACGGCGAGCCCCGGCGGACGTGAGAGTCGGCGCAGCAGAGCGCTGACGCCCGCGCGCCTCAGAACGCGCTGACGATTGCGTAGAGGATGAGGCTCAAGGCGAAGCCGACGATGCCGAGGAGCGCCTGCCCGACCGTCCACGTCTTCAGCGTCGTCTTCGTGTCCATGCCGAAGAACCGGGAGACGAGCCAGAAGCCCGAGTCGTTGACGTGGCTGGCGAAGACGGATCCGGCGGCGAGGGCGAGGACGATCGCGACGACCTGGAGGCTCGAGAAGTCCGGATTGCCGACGACGATCGGCTGGACGAGCGCGGCGGCCGTCGTCAGCGCCACGGTCGCCGAGCCCTGGGCGACGCGGACGATGGCGGCGATGAGGAAGCCGGCGACGATGACCGGCAGGCCGAGCGCGGAGAGGGAGTCGGCGATCGAGTCGCCGATGCCGCTGGCGCGCAGCACCCCGCCGAACATGCCGCCGGCCCCGGTGATGAGGACGATCGAGCACACCGGGCCGAGCGCGGAGTCGACGATCGATTCGACGAGGGACCGGCTCTTGTTCCTCCGCCACCCGAGCAGCCACATCGCCGCAAGCACGGTGATGAGCAGCGCGATCGGCGTCTCGCCGAGCATCCGCAGGCTCGTCACCAGTGTGGATTCGCCGTCGACCCAGCCTGCCTCGGCGGCGAAGCCGAGTCCGGTGTTGAAGAAGATGAGGATGAGGGGGAGGACGAGGAGGGTGATGACGGTGGTCAGGCTCGGCGTCGACTTGAAGCTCGCATACTCGTCATCGCCGCCGCCGGAGAGGATCGTGGGCACGGGAACGTCGAAGCGCCGGCCGATGAAGAGCCCGAAGAGGTACCCGCACAGGTACCACGCGGGGATCGCGATGAGGATGCCGCAGATGAGGACGAGACCGACATTGGCGCCGAGGAGGCCGGAGGCGGCGACGGGACCCGGGTGCGGGGGCACGAAGATGTGCATCGCGGAGAACGCCATCGCCGCGGGCATCGCGTAGAGGAGCAGCGAGCCACCGAGGCGGCGCGCGACGGTGAAGATGATCGGGAGCATGACGACGAGGCCGGCGTCGAAGAAGATCGGGAATCCGAACAGCAGGGACGTCACCCCGAGCGCGAGCGGCGCGCGCTTCTCCCCGAAGGCTTTGATGAGACGGTCGGTGAGCACCTCGGCGCCGCCGGAGAGCTCGAGGAGGCGCCCGAGCATCGCGCCGAGGCCGACGAGGAGGGCGACGCTGGCCAGGGTCGAGCCGAACCCGTCGTAGAGCACGGTGACGAGGTCACCGGGGGTGATGCCGGCCGCGAGCGCCGTGAGGACGCTGACGACGACGAGGGCGACGAACGCGTGGAGCCGCAGCTTGATGATGAGCAGCAGCAGGAGGGCGATCGCCGCGGCGGCAAGGCCGAGCAGCGCGGGCGCCGGCAGCGTCCACGCGAGTTCGATATCGGTCATTGATCCTCTTCCTCGAGGCGGGTGCGGCGGTGGAGGGCGATGCGAGCGAGTTCGACGGGCAGGAGATCGAGGATCGTCTGCCGCACCGCGGGCAGGCTCTGCTCGATCGAGACGACCATGTGCGCCTCGTCGGGTTCGAGGGCCTCGAGGGTGGACAGCTGCGAGTCGAGCAGCGTCGGCGACATGAACTCGTGGGCGCGTCTGGCCAGGTGGTCGGCGATGACGGCGCGGGGGCCGTCGAGGTGGATGAAGAACGTCGTCGGCGCATCGATGCGCAGGCGGTCTCGGTAGCGGCGTTTGAGCGCCGAGCAGGCGATGAGCGGGGCGGGGAAGCGGCTGAGCTCCGTGGCGATCGCGGCGAGCCACGGCATCCGGTCGGTGTCGGTGAGCGGAATGCCGGCGGCCATCTTCGCCTTGTTCGCCGGGGTGTGCAGGTCATCGCCGTCGATGAATGTCACCCCGAGAGCCTCGGCGACCTGCTGGCCGACGACGGTCTTGCCCGTCCCCGACACCCCCATGATGACGAGTGGTGGAAGGGTCTGTCCCAGGTCCATAAGAATCTCTCGAAAACATATGATGATATTGATATGCTCTGCAGAATAAATCAGAGTTATTGAACCGTATTTCTTCTGCGGAAGACTGTCAACAACGTGACCCTGCAACGAAGAGGACTGCTGATGAACGCCGATGTCGCTGTGATCGGGACCGGAGTGATGGGCTCGAACCTCGCTCGCAACCTCGCCGGGCAGGAGGGTCTGCGCGTCGCGCTCTACGACCTCGACGTCGACCGCGCCCGGGCGGTGGCCGCGAACCACCCCGAGGCTCAGTTCCTCGTCGCGACCTCTCCCGCCGAGCTCGCCGGAATGCTGCGGACGCCCCGCGTCGCGATCCTCATGGTCAACGCCGGGGCCGCGACGGACGCCGCGATCGGCAGCATCGCCGAGGTGTTCGCCCCCGGCGACATCATCGTCGACGGCGGCAACTCCCACTTCACCGACACGATCGCCCGCGGGCGACGGTTGGCCGAGACGGGCATCGAGTTCGTCGGTGTCGGGATCTCCGGCGGTGAGGTCGGGGCGCTCGAGGGGCCCTCGCTCATGGTCGGCGGCTCCGACGCCGCATGGGAGCGCCTGCGCCCCCTCCTCACTCCGATCGCCGCCCGCGCCGAGGTGCCGGGGTCGGTCGCACCGGTCCCGTGCGTGGCCCACATCGGCACCGACGGCGCCGGTCATTTCGTCAAGATGGTCCACAACGGCATCGAGTACGCCGACATGCAGCTCATCGCCGAGGCGTGCACGATCCTCCGCGACGGACTCGGACTCACTCCCGCGCAGATCTCTGCGGTGCTCACCGAATGGAACGCGGGCGAACTCGAGTCCTACCTCATTGAGGTCACCGCCGAGGTCTTCGCCCACACGGATGCCGCAACGGGACGTCCCTTCGTCGACGTCGTCGCCGATGCCGCCGGGGCCAAGGGGACCGGGGCGTGGACGGCGCAGTCCGGTCTCGACCTCGGGGTCCCCGTGCCGACGATCGCCGAGGCGGTCTTCGCGCGGTCGCTGTCCCAGGCGGCGGATCTGCGCGCCCAGGGGGAGGCCCTCGGCGGGCCGGCCCCTGCCGACACAGCCCCTGCCGACCGCCTCGGCGAGGCGATCGAGACGGTCCGCCGGGCTCTGTTCATGGGCAAGATCCTCGCGTACGTCCAGGGCTTCGACGAGATCGCCGCGGGCGCCCGCGAGCACGGCTGGGACATCAGCCTCGGCGAGCTCGCGTCGATCTGGCGGGCCGGGTGCATCATCCGCGCCCGCGTGCTCAACCGGATCGTCGCCGCCTACGAGGCGCAGCCGGAGCTCAGCTCCCTGCTCGCCGCCGATGATGTCCGGCAGTCGCTTGAGGCCGACCAGGCCGCTCTGCGCTCGACCGTCGGCGACGCGGTCGCGGCGGGGATCGCGGTCCCGGCGCTCGCCTCGGCGCTGGCCTACGTCGACGGCCTCCGCACGCCCCGGTCCTCGGCGGCGATCATCCAGGCCCAGCGGGACTTCTTCGGCTCGCACACCTACGGTCGGGTCGACCGTCCCGGGGTCTTCCACACGCTGTGGTCGGGTGACCGCAGCGAAGTCGAGGTCTGAGCCGCCGGTGGCCCCGGCGCGGGGAACGTGGCACTGTGGGATCTATGACTCAGCCACATGATGCGCCGCAGACCCACGATTCGACCCTGCCCCACGACGACGTCGATCCCGGCGGTCTGCTCGAGTACTCGGTCGTCTTCACCGACCGTTCGCTCAACCACATGTCGGCGCGCTTCGTCTCCGTCATGCAGGACATCAACCGCATCCTGCGGACCGCCTACGACGCGCAGAGTGTCGCCATCGTCCCCGGTGGCGGGTCCTATGCGATGGAATCGGTGGCCCGGCAGATCGCGACGGGACGCAAGTGCCTGATCATCCGCAACGGGCTCTTCTCCTACCGGTGGTCGCAGATCCTCGACGCCGGATCGATCGCGAGCGAGACCGTCGTCCTCCCGGCCCAGCCGGACTCCGACGATGTCCAGGCCGCGTGGTCGCCTGCCCCGATCGCCGAGGTGGTCGCCGCCATCGAGCGCGAACGCCCGGCCGTCGTGTTCGCTCCCCATGTCGAGACGGCCTCGGGGATGCTCCTGCCCGACGAGGACATCCGGGCCGTCGCCGATGCCGTCCACTCCGTCGGGGGAGTCTTCGTCCTCGACTGCATCGCCTCGGGTGCGGTGTGGGTGTCGATGGCCGACCTCGGCGTCGACGTCCTCATCAGCGCCCCGCAGAAGGGGTGGAGCGGATCGCCGTGCGCGGGCTACGTCATGCTCGGGGAGGCCGGCCGGGCCGCGGTCGAGGCCGGCACCTCGACGAGCTTCGCGATGGATCTGAAGAAGTGGCTGTTCATCGCCGACGAGTACGAGGCCGGTCGCGCGCCGTACCACGCGACGATGCCGACGGATGCGCTCGCCCACAACGCCGCGCTCATGCGCGAGACCGAGGAGCGCGGCTTCGACAAGCTCGAGACGGCGCAGTTCGAACTCGGCGAACGGGTGCGCGCGGTCTTCGCCGCCCGCGGTCTGCCCTCGGTGGCGGCCCCGGGGTACCAAGCGCCGAGTGTGGTCGTCGTCCACACGACCAACCCCCAGCTGGCCAACGGCGCGGCATTCAAGGAGGTCGGACTCCAGGTCGCGGCCGGGGTGCCGCTGCACACCGGGGAGCCGGAGGGCTTCACGACGTTCCGCATCGGGCTCTTCGGCCTCGACAAGCTCGGTGACATCGACGGCACCGTCGCCCGCCTCGAAACCGCCCTCGACCGGTTCGACGTCACCGCGAAGTAGAGCGGCCGACGGCACCCGCCGCCGACCGCCCCCTGCACTGGTCCGTTCGAGGCGCGCTTATGCCCGGTCGCCGAGGGCGACGACGTTGTCGGCGAGACGCTCGTTCGTGCCGTACATGAAGTGGTTGCTCATGTTCTCCGAGAACCGGCTCGCCTCCGTCGTCAGGCCGACCGTCTCGGCGACCTCGCGGATGTGCATCGGGGTCGCACCGCAGCACACACCGAGGTAGTTGACGCCGAGTTCGTGAGCTTCCTTCGCGAAGGCGCCGATCTCGTAGCGGTTGGTCTGCAGCGGATCGAGCGCGGTGGGGAAGGTGCGGCCGTGCGGGGACGGCACCGCGGCGTGGGGGTCGGAGAGGTTGAAGAACGTCGGCTCCTCCTCGGTCGTCCGGTAGGGGATCGGCAGGGCGCCGACGTGACATGAGACGGCTGCGCGGATCTCCTTGAGCCACGGCAGCATCGTCGCCGGTCCGCGGAAGCAGTTGAGGCCGACGACGTCGACGCCGAGCTGCTCGAGACGCTGGGCGGTCTCGACGATCCCTGCCCCGTCGGCCATCTCCTGGAACGCCATCGGCGCGAGGGTGAGGACGACGGGCAGGCCGCTGGCCTTCGCGATCTCGGCGGCGGCGATGGCCTCACCGGCGAAGTAGAAGGTCTCACCGATGATGAGGTCGGCACCCTCCTCGACGGCCCAGCCGACCATCTCGGAGAACATCGCGCGGACCTCGTCCTGCTTCGCGGGGTCGGCGGGATCCCAGATGTTCGAGTTCGAGATGTTGCCGGCCATGAAGTTGCCGGGCTTGGCGTCGGCGACGGAGCGCGCGATCTGCAGGGCCGAGCGGTTGAGCGGCTCGAGGAGGTCCTCCTTGCCGATAACCCGCATCTTCTCGCGGTGCCCGTTGTACGTGAAGGCCTCGACGATGTCGGAGCCGGCGCGCTGGAAGTCGACGTGGAGGCTGCGCAGCGCCTCGGGGAACTCGAGCGCGACCTCGGGCACGAATTCTCCCGCGGAGAGGTATCCGCGCTTCTCGAGTTCGAAGAGGAAGCCTTCTGCGCAGATGACGGGGCCGGCGTCGAGGCGCTCGGTGAGTGCGTTGGACTGTGTCATGAGTTCTCCCGGTAGAGCTGAGATCGTCGGGCCCGGTGACCGAGCTCCGTCGCATTGAGGACTCGGCCAGCTCATCACAGGCAACGTCGCCGTCCGCCGTCGACCGTCACAGAAGGTCAGATTCGCGCCGCATTCCGTCACAGAAGGTCATGTCGCCGAGGCGGCCCGACCTGCCCAGGCACCTCGACCTTCGTGCGGGGTTCGTCAGTTCCCGCCGCGGCGGGCGCTCAGCCAGTCGGCGAGCAGCGCGGTGCCGAGGAAGGCGATGAGCCACACCCCGCCGAGGATGAGTGCGATGACGGGGAGGAAGACCACGGCGTAGTTGATCTCGAGCCACAGCCCCGACAGTGCGAGGAGGGCGCAGAGGAGGACGCCGATGCCGGCGATGAGGCGGAGGACGAAACCGGGCGTCGACGCGGTGCG
Organism: Brevibacterium sp. XM4083; assembly: GCF_006489205.2. Classification (GTDB taxonomy): domain Bacteria; phylum Actinomycetota; class Actinomycetes; order Actinomycetales; family Brevibacteriaceae; genus Brevibacterium. The sequence continues at coordinate 917,821 of NZ_VFYR02000001.1, forward strand.
CCGGCCCCGGGCGGCCTGGACGAGGACGAGCACGCCGGCGAGGAGCAGGAGCAGCGGAGGCAGAGCGATGAGGACGACTCCGGCGGCCATCGTCTACCTCCCGGTGTCCCTGCTCGCGCACGTCACGCAGAGCGCCGCGGAGGGGCGAGCGTCGAGTCGCGCCTGAGCGATCGGCTGAGAGCAGGCGGCGCAGATCCCGAACGTCCCGTCATCGAGCCGGGTCACCGCAGCGGCGATCGCGTCGAGACGCTCGCGGGCCTGTTGCCGCATCGCGTCGGCCTGGCTGCGTTCGAACGCGATCGTCGCACCTTCGGGGTCGTGTTCGTCGTCGCTGTTGTCGCCCTGCCGGGCTGCGGAGAGACTGTCGATCGAGGCGCTCAGCGACGCGAGCAGCGCACGGGTCTCCGCCTCCTCTTGACGGAGTCGCTCGAGCCACTGGTCATCGGCCATGCACATGACCCTAATCCCGTGCCGGTGCCTAAACCACCGGTCGTGGGTGACGAGAACGAGGGTTCCGGAGTTCTTCGGCCACCGGTACAGCAGGAGTCGGGCCAGCCATGCGATGTCGTCGACGTCGAGGCGGTTCGTCGGCTCACCAAGCACTCCGGTAGCAGATACAGGACGAGCACCTGCTGCCATGGAGACCACAGCACTCATCTGCATCCGAGACTCAATCGACCGCCACCACCTGATGCGGGCCACCGGCGACCAGGGGACTGATTGCCGTGTCTGGAGAGTGTTACGGTTGACTTGTGGTCCAGTTCACAGAACCTCAGGTCATTCTCTTCGTCCGCGATCCTGAGCAGGCCGCGACGTTCTACAGCTCGTTCGGGTTCGTGGAGTCCTTCCGCACCCCACAGGCCAACCCCGTGAAGATCGAGATGACGCATGGCGACTTCACCTTGGGGCTGGCGACCCCCGAGTCCGCAGCAGCAGCACATGCGATTGAGGCCAATTCCAAACCCAATCGTGCGGTCGTGGTGTTGTGGACCGACGATGTGCCGGCAGCCTACAAACTCGCACTCGACGCCGGGGCACGCGATATTCAAGCGCCCCACATCTACCGCGACACGCTGCTTATGGCGTTTGTGGAGGACCTTGATGGTCACCCCATGCACCTTGTATGCCAAGTCGACGGCTGAGACCTCACCGTTGTCATCCGGGACGGTGGACCCAGGTGGTGGGCTTCCCACTCCTCTCCGGCCTGCCGCCGCCTGTCCGCTACGCCTCCAGCGCCTCGGTGGCCTCGAGCCAGCGCTCCTCGAGGGCTGCCGTCTCGTCCTCGAGTTCCCGGACCTGCGCGGTGAGCGCGGCGAGGCCCTCGAAGTCGGCCTGATCGTGGACGGCCATCTCCTCGTGGAGGGCGGCCACCTGCGTGCTCAGCTTGTCCATGCGCCGCTCGATCGCCGAGACCTCCTTCGACGCCGCCCGCCTTTCGGCGCCGCTGAGCTTCGGTGCCGACGACTCCTCCGCCGAGGCGGTGGCCGCACCCGCACTGTTCGACCCCGCTGCCGGGCCCGACCCCGCGGCCTCCTCGGCGCGCAGGCGCAGGTACTCGTCGACGCCGCCGGGCACGTGCCGCAGGCGGTGGCCGAGGATCGCGTACTGCTGATCGGTGACGCGCTCGAGCAGGTAGCGGTCGTGGGAGACGACGATGAGGGTGCCCGGCCACGAGTCGAGGAGGTCCTCCATCGCGGCGAGCATGTCGGAGTCGACGTCGTTCGTCGGCTCGTCGAGGATGATGACATTGGGTTCGGACATCAGGAGCATGAGCAGCTGCAGGCGTCGCTTCTGACCCCCGGAGAGGTCGTCGACCCGGGCCGAGAGGTGCTCCGTGGCGAACCCCAAGCGCTCGAGCAGCTGGGCCGGCGTGAAGTCCCTGCCCTCGATCGTGAACGTCGTCTTCGCCTCGGCGAGGACTTCGCGCACCCGCCTGCCGCCGATCCGGGCGAGATCGGCGAACTGCTGATCGAGCACGCCGACCTTGACGGTCTTGCCGCGTTTGACCCGCCCCGCGGTCGGTTCGAGCGTGCCGGCGACGAGCCCGAGCAGCGTCGACTTCCCGGCGCCGTTGGGGCCGAGGATGCCCGTGCGCTCGCCGGGACCGATGCGCCACGTGACGTCGTCGAGGACGTCACGGTCACCGAAGCGGACGGACACGTCCTCGAGGTCGACGACGTCCTTGCCGAGCCTGGCCGTCGCCATCTTCTTCAGCTCGATGGGATTGCGGACCTCGGGCACATCGGCGATGAGCTGATTGGCCGCCTCGATGCGGAACTTCGGCTTCGACGTCCGGGCGGGAGCCCCGCGACGCAGCCACGCGAGCTCCTTGCGCATGAGGTTCTGCCGTTTCGCCTCGGTGGCAGCGGCGATCCGGTCGCGTTCGACGCGCTGGAGCACGTAGGCGGCGTACCCGCCTTCGAAGGGCTCGACGATCCGGTCGTGGACCTCCCACGTCTTCGTGCACACCTCGTCGAGGAACCACCGATCGTGGGTGACGAGCAGGAGGGCACCGGAGTTCTTCGGCCACCGGTTCCTCAGGTGCCGCGCCAGCCAGGCGATGCCGTCGACGTCGAGGTGGTTCGTCGGTTCGTCGAGGATGATGAGGTCCCAGTCCTCGACGAGGAGGGCCGCGAGGGCCACGCGCCGCCGCTGACCGCCGGAGAGGCTGCCGATCCGCGCCTCCCACGGCAGGTCGGCGATGAGGCCTGCGATGATGTCGCGGATCTTCGCGTCCCCGGCCCACTCGTAGTCGGCCTTGTCGCCGACGACGGAGAACCCCACGGTCGCCTCGTCGTCGAGTTCGTCGCGCTGGGTGAGCATGCCGAGCCGCAGGCCCCCGCGGTAGGTGACACGCCCGGCGTCGGGCGTGATCGTGCCGGCGAGCATCCCGAGCAGCGAGGATTTGCCGTCGCCGTTGCGCCCGACGATGCCGATCATGTCCCCGGTGTCGACGCCGAGGGTGACCGAGTCGAAGACGATGCGCGTGGGAAATTCGAGGTGCAGGGCTTCGGCCCCGAGAAGATGTGCCATAACGCCCACCAGCCTAGAGCACCGGGGATTGCCCTAGCTGCAGCGGACGCGATCGGCTCGTGAGAAGGCACAGCGGCCCCTGTCGAACGGACTACGACTGTGACACTTGATTGCGTTTTCATATCGGTGTCGCGGATTCGCGTGCTACGCGCGCGGGAGACGTGGCTCACGTGCATTAGACTGGCCGAAAACTCATCGAAATGTGACCGATCGCCCAGTCGTCTCACAGGTTCGCGATGAGTCGGCCGGCGGTCCACCGCCGACGCCAGTGTTGGTCCTTCGAGAAAAGAGTAGACCTTGAAAAAGCTCGCATCAGCGGTGTCGATGATCGCCGCATCCGCCCTCGTGCTCTCCGCCTGCGGCTCCGGCGGCAGCGGCAGCGACTCCAGCGCCGGCGGGGATTACCTCGCCTGCATGGTCTCCGACTCCGGCGGCTGGGATGACCAGTCGTTCAACCAGTCGGGCCGTGAGGGACTGACGAAGGCCAAGGACAGCCTCGGCATTCAGGAGAGCCTCGCCGAATCCCAGGGCGACGCGGACTTCACCCCGAACGTCGACAACATGGTCCAGCAGGGCTGCAACCTCACCTTCGGCGTCGGCTTCCTCCTCGAGGATGCGATCCAGACCGCCGCTGAGGCGAACCCCGACCTCAACTTCGCCCTCATCGACTCGACGTTCTCCGACCCCGACGGCAACCCGGCCGAGGTCGAGAACGCGAAGCCGCTCGTCTTCAACACCGCTGAGGCCGCGTACCTCGCCGGCTACGTCTCGGCCGCGATGTCGAAGACCGGCAAGGTCGGCACCTTCGGCGGCATCCAGATCCCCTCGGTCACCGTCTTCATGGACGGCTTCGCCGACGGTGTGAAGAAGTTCAACGACGACAACGGCAAGAACGTCGAACTCCTCGGCTGGAACAAGGAGAGCCAGCAGGGATCGTTCTCCGGTGACTTCGAGAACCAGGGTCAGGGCCAGGAGCTGACGAAGCAGCTGATCTCCCAGGGCGCCGACATCGTCATGCCCGTCGCCGGCCCCGTCGGCCTCGGTGCCGCGGCCGCGGCGAAGGAAGCCGGCGACGTCAAGCTCGTCTGGGTCGACACCGACGGCTACAACTCGACGGAATACGGTGACATCATCCTCACCTCGGTGGTCAAGGAGATCGCCAACGCCGTCGAGGACACCGTCAAGCAGGGTGTCGACGGCAACTTCACCTCCGAGCCCTACGTCGGCACGCTCGAGAACGAAGGTGTGGGACTGGCTCCCTACCACGACTTCGACGGCGAGGTCCCCGAGGACGTCAAGACGAAGGTCGAGGAGCTCAAGAAGCAGATCATCGACGGCACGATCACGGTCGAGTCGGAGAACTCGCCCAAATAATCACCTGGGTTAAACTGCAGGGTCGAAGTCTTTCGGCCCTGCAGTTTTCAAGTTTGTGAGGAGTGCTGCGAGCAGTGAAACTCGAGCTTCGCGGGCTGACGAAGGTGTTCGGATCATTCGTCGCCAACGACCACATCGATCTCACCGTCGAACCCGGTGAGATCCACGCCCTTCTCGGTGAGAACGGCGCCGGCAAGTCGACGATGATGAACGTCCTCTACGGCCTCTACGACCCCGATGGGGGAGAGATCCTCATCGACGACAAGCCGGTGAGCTTCGCCGGACCCGGCGATGCCGTGGCCGCGGGCATCGGCATGGTCCACCAGCACTTCATGCTCGTGCCGGTCTTCACCGTCGCCGAATCCGTCGCGCTCGGCTACGAACCGACGAAGGGCCTCGGCCTCATCGACGTCGCCGAGGCGCGGAGGAAGGTCACGGAGATCTCCGCGCGGTTCGGGTTCAACATCGACCCCGACGCCCTCATCGAGGATCTGCCCGTCGGCGCGCAGCAGCGGGTCGAGATCATCAAGGCCCTGTCCCGCGACGCGGAGATCCTCATCCTCGACGAGCCCACCGCCGTGCTCACCCCGCAGGAGACCGACGAGCTCATCTCGATCATGCGCCAGCTCAAGGAGCAGGGCACCTCGATCGTCTTCATCACCCACAAACTCCGCGAGGTCCGCGCGATCGCGGATTCGATCACCGTCATCCGCCGGGGCAAGATCGTCGGCGAAGCCTCCCCGGACTCCACCGAGGCGGAGCTCGCCAGCCAGATGGTCGGGCGCAACGTGTCCCTGACGACGGACAAGAGCCCTGCCGACCCGGGTGAGGCGACGTTCCAGGTGCGCGGGCTCACCGTCGTCGACCGGGCCGAGAACGTCGTCGTCGACGATGTCAGCTTCGACGTCCGCCGCGGCGAGATCCTCGCCATCGCCGGTGTCCAGGGCAACGGGCAGACCGAGCTCGCCGAGACGATCATCGGGCTGAGCGAACCGCGCCTGGGCACGATCACCCTCGACGGGAAGAACCTCGTCGGCACGTCCGTCAAGGACCGGTTGGGCGACGGGATCGGTTTCGTGCCCGAGGACCGGTCGACCGACGGCATCATCGCCGAGTTCTCCATCCGCGAGAACATGATCCTCGACGTCTACGATCGCCCGCCGTACGCGAAGGGCCCCAACCTCCGCTCCTCGGTCATCACCGCCGAGGCGGAGAAGAAAGTCGAGGAGTTCGACATCCGCCTCGGCAGCATCGCCGACCCGATCTCCACGCTGTCCGGCGGCAACCAGCAGAAGGTCGTGCTCTCCCGCGAGCTCGGCCGGGAGCTGCGCCTCTTCATCGCCAGCCAGCCGACCCGCGGCCTCGACGTCGGATCGATCGAATTCGTCCACAAGCGCGTCATCGCCGAACGCGACACCGGCACCCCGTGCATCATCGTCTCGACCGAACTCGACGAGGTCTACGGACTCGCCGACCGCATCGCCGTGATGTACTCCGGTCGGATCGTCGGCATCGTCGGACCCGAGACCTCCCGTGAGGCGCTCGGCCTCATGATGGCCGGTGTCCCCGCCGAGGAGGCGCTGGCCTCCGCAGGCACCGCACCCGAGGCAGGTGCCCCCTCCGACGCCGGCACCGCGACCGGCGCGACCCCAGACTCAGCGACCACCTCGGCGGAGGAGAGCGAATGACGACTGACATCTCACCGGCCGCGCCGTCCCCGGCCCCGCCGCCGACCGCCGAGGCGAAGCCCGGGCGGCAGCAGACCCTCATCCAGGAGATACTCTCAGGATCGTGGCTGGTCACTGTGCTCGCCATCGTGCTCGCCCTCCTCGTCGGCGGTGTCCTCATCGCCTTCGCCAACGCGGAGGTCATCGCAGCGGCGAGGAACTTCTTCTCCGCGCCCGGCGCGTTCTTCTCCACGGTCTTCTCGACCGTCGGGGACGCCTACTCCGCGCTCTTCCGCGGGGCGATCTTCGACTGGAACGCCCGCACCCCGGAACGCGCGATCCGCCCGCTGACCGAATCGCTCGTCAACGGCACCCCGCTCATCCTCACCGGCCTCGGCATCGCCCTGGCCTTCCGCTCGGGACTGTTCAACATCGGCGGCCAGGGCCAGGTCATCCTCGGCGCCACTGTCGCCGGATTCCTCGGCTACGCACTCAGCCTGCCGCCCATCGTCCACATGCTCATCGCCGCGGTCGGCGGCATCATCGGCGGGGCGATCTGGGCGGGCATCGCCGGTGTGCTCAAGGCGCGGACCGGGGCGAACGAGGTGATCGTGACGATCATGCTCAACTCGATCGCCGGCTACCTCCTCGGGTACCTGCTCAAGCAGTCGTGGTTCACCCACACGCAGTCGGCGAACCCGCAGTCGCGCACGATCGACGAATCGGCGCAGATGTTCCTCCTCCTTCCGCTGCCCTTCCGCCTCAACTTCGGGTTCATCCTCGCGATCCTCGCGACGATCTTCGTGTGGTGGCTGCTCGAGCGCTCGACGATCGGCTTCGAGTTCAAAGCCGTCGGCGCGAACCCGCATGCCGCGCGCACCGCCGGCATCTCGGTGGCCAAGGTCACCGTCCTCGTCATGGTCATCGCCGGTGGCCTCGCGGGACTCGCCGGGGCCACACAGGTGCTCGGCACGGAGGACAAGCTCACCGGCGGGATCGCCGGGTCCATCGGCTTCGACGCGATCACCGTGGCGCTGCTGGGACGGTCGAAGCCGCTGGGGACGTTCTTCGCCGGTCTCCTCTTCGGCGCGTTCAAGGCCGGTGGCTACCTCATGCAGTCGCAGACGGGTACGCCGATCGACATCGTCCTCGTCGTCCAGTCGGTCATCGTCCTCCTCATCGCCGCCCCGCCGCTCGTGAGGACGATCTTCCACCTGCCCGCACCGGTGCTCAAGCGGAAGGAGTCCTGATATGAGCGCACAGACTCTTGACACCCCCACCGGTGCGCCCACGAAGGTGGTCGCGCCGATCGCGTGGAAGTACCCGATCGTCTACTCGGTGCTCGCGCTCATCGCGCTGATCTTCTTCGGTCTCATCGGCCGGGCCGGTGATACGACCTTCCGGATCGCCACCGGCGGTGACTTCTTCGCCATCCCCGACCTCGTCGTGTCCGCGAAGGCCACGGGCCTCGTGCTCTCGCTCATCCTCGTCGTCATGGCGGCCGTTTCCATCTGGTTCGCGACCCGCAGGGACGACCTCGGCTCGTGGTTCCCCGTCACCTTCGGCATCGTCTTCGTCCTCTCGTTCCTCGCGTGGGCCGGCGGCGGCAGCGGCGGCGTCATCCCGCTGACCACTCTGCTCGCCGGCGCTCTGGCCCTGTCGGTGCCGCTGATCTTCGGTGCGATGTGCGGTCTCATCGGCGAGCGCTCGGGCATCATCAACATCGCGATCGAAGGTCAGCTGCTCGCCGGTGCGTTCCTCGCCGCGGTCGTCGCCTCGGTGGTGAAGAACCCCTACGCCGGCCTGCTCGCCGCCCCGATCGCCGGCGCCCTCGTCGCCGTGGTGCTCACCTTCTTCGCCGTGAAGTACTGGGTCAACCAGATCATCATCGGCGTCGTCCTCAACGTCCTCGTCGTCGGACTGACGAACTTCCTCTACTCGACGGTGCTCACCGAGAACCCCGAACTGTGGAACTCCCGGCAGAAGCTGCCCAACCTGCCGATCCCGCTGCTCTCGGACATTCCGATCCTCGGGCGGGTGCTCTTCGATCAGAACATCCTCGTCTACATCATGTACGTCGTCGTCATCGCCCTGCAGATCTTCGTCTTCCGCTCGAAGTGGGGACTGCGGATGCGGGCGGTCGGCGAGCACCCGAAGGCCGCGGACACCGTCGGCATCAAGGTCAACTTCACGCGGGTGCGCAACACGATCATGGCCGGGGCGATCGCCGGCCTCGGCGGCGCGTTCTTCACCGTCGGCTCCGGACTCGCCTTCGGCAAGGAGATGTCGGCCGGACAGGGCTACATCGCGCTGGCCGCGATGATCCTCGGCAAGTGGAACCCGAAGGGCGCGCTCTTCGCCGCCCTGCTCTTCGGCTTCTCGAAGAGCCTCGGCAACACGCTGCAGTCGATCGGCACCCCCGTGCCCAACGAACTGCTGCTCATGCTGCCCTACATCGTCACGATCCTCGCCGTCGCCGGCTTCGTCGGACGGGTCCGCCCGCCGGCCGCCGAGGGCGTGCCCTACGTGAAGTCATGACAGTGTGACGGAGATCGGAGGATGCGATGACGAGAGCACAGGCGTTCGGGGACGACCCCACCTGGTGTGAGCCGGTTCCGAAGGTGATCCCCGCCGAGGTGACCGAAGAGTCCTGGGAGCTGCTGCGCGCCTCCGCGGTCGCCGCCATGGGCAGGGCCTACGCCCCGTATTCGGGCTATCCCGTCGGGGCTGCGGCCCTCGTCGACGACGGGCGGATCGTGGCCGGCTGCAATGTCGAGAACAGTTCGTACGGGGTGACCCTGTGCGCCGAGTGCTCGCTCGTCTCCGATCTGTTCATGAGCGGCGGCGGCCGGCTCGTCGCCTTCGACTGCGTCGACGGCCACGGCACCACGCTCGCCCCGTGCGGGCGCTGCCGCCAGCTGCTCTTCGAGCACGGGGGAGCCGACCTCATCCTCAACATGCCCTCGGGACGGAAGACGATGGCCGAGGTCCTGCCCGACGCTTTCGGTCCCGACGACCTCGGAGTCGACCGCCTCGGCGAGGGCACCGGGCACCCGAAGCACTGACCTTATCCCTCTGACCACTTCCCACCGACCACCGGAGGTTCACCCACTGTGACCGTAGAGGCATTCGACGCCGTCGACGTCATCGCCGCCAAGCGCGATGGCCGGGCGCTGTCCAAGGACCAGATCGACTGGGTCATCGACGCCTACACCCGCGGGGTCGTCGCCGACGAGCAGATGGCGGCGCTCGCGATGGCGATCTTCCTCAACGACATGGAGTCCGAGGAGATCGCCGACTGGACGCAGGCGATGATCGCCTCGGGGGAGCGGATGGACTTCTCGTCGCTGACGCGCACCACCTCTGACAAGCACTCGACGGGCGGTGTCGGGGACAAGATCACCCTGCCGCTCGCGCCTCTCGTCGCGGTCTTCGACGTCGCCGTCCCGCAGCTGTCCGGGCGCGGCCTCGGACACACGGGCGGCACGCTCGACAAGCTCGAAGCGATCCCCGGGTGGCAGGCGAACCTGTCGAACAAGGAGATCCTCACGCAGCTCGAGGACATCGGGGCCGTGATCTGCGCCGCCGGCTCCGGGCTCGCCCCGGCGGACAAGAAGCTCTACGCCCTGCGGGACACGACGGCCACCGTCGACTGCGTGCCGCTCATCGCCTCATCGATCATGTCGAAGAAGATCGCCGAGGGCACCGCGGGCCTCGTCCTCGACGTCAAGGTCGGGTCCGGGGCGTTCATGAAGGACATCGGCAAGGCGCGCCGGCTCGCTGAGACGATGGTCGGGCTCGGTAAGGCGGCCGGGGTGAAGACCTCGGCGCTGCTCACGGACATGTCGACGCCGCTCGGGCTCACCGTCGGCAATGCCCTCGAGGTCCGCGAGTCCGTCGAGGTCCTCGCCGGAGGCGGGCCTGCCGATGTCGTCGACCTCACAGTGGCCCTCGCCGAGGAGATGCTGCGGCTGGCGGGACGCACCGATGTCGACGTCCGGGCCGCACTCACCGACGGCCGGGCGATGGACAAGTGGAAGGCGATGATCCGCGCCCAGGACGGCGATCCGGACGCCCCGCTGCCCGTGGCCTCCGACACCGAGGTCGTCTTCGCCCCCGAATCCGGGGTGCTGACGAAGCTCGATGCGCTCTCCGTTGGGGTTGCCTCGTGGCGGCTCGGCGCCGGACGCGCGCGGAAGGAGGATCCGGTGCAGGCGGTCGCCGGCATCGAGCTCCACGCCAAGCCCGGTGACACCGTCGCAGCCGGTGACCCGCTGCTCACCCTGCACACCGACACGCCTGAGCGCTTCGAACGGGCCCTCGAGTCCCTCGTCGGGGCCTACGAGATCGGCGGCGATGCCGCTGCCGTGCCGGACTCGATCGTCCTCGAGACGATCACGTAGGCTGGCGGCCGTTGCCGCTGGGGCCGTCATCGGCGTGACCTGCCACCGGCCCCGCCCTTCCACCACCGCACACAGCATTTCCGAACACATCCATTGGAGGACACCATGACCAGCCGCTCCGACGTCGCCGCGATGATCGACCACACCCTGCTCAAGCCGGAGGCGACGCGGGCCGACGTCGACGCGCTCGTCGACGAGGCGAAAGACCTCGGCGTCCTCGCCGTGTGCGTCTCGCCGTCGATGCTGCCGCTCACCGACACCGGCGACCTCGTCGTCGCGACCGTCGTCGGGTTCCCCAGCGGTCAGGTGAAGCCGGAGATCAAGGCCGCCGAAACCGAGCGGGCCGTGACCGACGGCGCCGCTGAGGTCGACATGGTCATCAACATCGGGCAGGCGATCGCCGGGGACTTCGACGCCGTCGAGGCCGACATCCGCGGGGTCGTCGAGGCCAGCGGGGATGCGCTCGTCAAGGTGATCATCGAATCCGCGGCACTGACCGACGAGCAGATCGTCGAGGTCAGTCGGCGCGCCGAGGCGGCTGGGGCCGATTTCGTCAAGACCTCGACCGGATTCCACCCGGCAGGTGGGGCCAGTGCGCACGCGGTGGCGCTCATGCGCGAGACCGTCGGCGATCGCCTCGGCGTCAAGGCCTCCGGCGGGATCCGCACCGTCGAGGCGGCCGAGGAGATGATCGCCGCCGGTGCCTCGCGCCTCGGCCTGTCCGGGTCCGCCGCGATCCTCGCCGGACTCTCCGACTGACGCGCCCCGGTGCGTGCGGCGCGCCCACGGACCGGCACGCCACAGGGCCCACGGACCGGCGGCCGCTCGATCAAGCGGCAGCGCGGATGCGGGCCCGTGCACGGCCCGCGATCCGCACCAGCGCTTGATCGAGCAAAGTCCCCACAGCTCCGTGCGAGCACCTCGTGCCGAGGTCAGAGTCCGAAGTAGGCCTTGAGCTCTGTCGTGATCGTGCTCAGTCGCTCCTGCAGCGACGGTCCCAGGGAGGGGGCGCCGACGACCTCGAGGTAGCACTTGAGCTTCGGTTCGGTGCCTGACGGACGGACGATGACCCGCGAGTTCGACTCCGAGAGCAGGAGGATGCCGTCAGTCGGCGGCAGCCCGTCGTACCCGGTCGAGAGGTCGTGGACTTCGGCGACGGGCGACCCGGCCAGCGCGGTCGGCGGAGCCTGCCGCAGTTTGTCCATCGCCGAGGCGATGAGGGAGACGTCGTCGAGGCGGAAGCTCAGCGGTGCCGTCGCGAAGAAGCCGTCGCGGGTGCGGATGCGGTCGAGCTCGGCATCGATCGTTGCCCCGTCCCGTTTGAGGCGCGACGCCAGCGCGGCGAAGGTCACGGCCGCGGAGATTCCGTCCTTGTCGCGGACGACGGTCGGGTCGACGCAGTAGCCGAGAGCCTCCTCGTAGCCGAAGACGAGGCCGGGCACCCGCGAGATCCACTTGAAGCCGGTGAGCGTCTGCACTGCGGGGAAGCCGTGGGCGCGCACAGCGGCGGCGAGCCCCCGCGAGGAGACGATCGAGTTCGCGAAGACGGGCCCGGCCGTGCCGGACTCATTCACCGAGGCGGTCGCGACATCGGCGGTTGCGTCCCCGGCAGTCCCTGCTGGCGACGCGGAGGCCGCAAGCCGGGAGGCGATGTCCTCGCCGAGGAGGAGGCCCACCTCGTCCCCGGACAGCTGCCGGTATCCCGGCGCCGCGGTCGGATCCGGGATCGCCGCGGAGAACCGGTCCGCGTCGGGGTCGTTGGCGATGATGAGATCGGCGCCGGCCTCCCTGGCCAGGGCATACGCCTCGTCGAGGGCGCCGGCTTCCTCCGGGTTGGGGAAGGCGACTGTCGGGAAGTCGGGGTCCGGCTGCTGCTGAGCGGCCACCGGGTGGAGGTTCTCGAACCCGGTGAGCGCCAGCGCCGCCTCGGCGACGGTCGCCCCGACGCCGTGGAGCGAGGTGAGCACGATCGACAGGTCCGCGCTCGCGCGCACGCCGAGGGCCTCGATGCTCTCGAGGTAGGCCTCGACGATCGTGTCATCGAGGTGCTCCCAACCCGATTCGGCGCGCGGCACCGACGCGACGGACGGGACGGCGGCGATCCTCTCGGCGATGAGCGCATCGGCCGGGGGCACGATCTGCGCGCCCGCACCCGCACGGGCAGTGACCGGGTCCGGTTCGATCGCGAGCAGCGGCCGCTCCCCGAGGTAGACCTTATAGCCGTTGTCGGCGGGAGGGTTGTGGCTCGCGGTGACCATGACCGCGGCATCGGCGCCGAGGTGGGAGAGCGCGAACGCCGTGAGCGGAGTCGGCAGCTGTTCGGGCAGCTGAATGGCCACCCCGCCGGCGGCGGTGACGACGGCCGCGGTGTCGCGGGCGAAGTCGGAGGACTTGTAGCGGGCGTCGCAGCCGATGACGACGCGGAAGCCCGGGCCGACGGTGTCGCGGAGGAACGCCGAGAGTCCGGCCGCGGCGCGGATGACGACGGAGCGGTTCATCCGGTTGGGCCCCGCGGCGATCTCCCCGCGCAGGCCCGCAGTGCCGAAGACGAGGGGACCGGAGAACCGGTCGGCAAGGTCGGCGAGCGCGGCTGCGTCACCGGCCTCCGCCTCGGCGAGGATGGCCGTCAGCGACGTGGCTGTCTGCGGATCGGGGTCATCGGCGATCCACGCACGGACGATGTCGGCGTCGAAGCCTGTCGTGAAGCGGTCGGCGACCCGGACCGGGCTCGTGTTCGATTCGCTCATCGATTCGCCCACCGGCCTCAGAGCTGTCCGACGATGTCGGCGAGCAGCTGGGAGATCCGCGGGGCCGCGGCGGCTCCGGCCTCGATGACCTCGGCGTGGGAGAGCGGGGTCTCCTGGATGCCTGCGGCGAGGTTCGTCACGAGCGAGATGCCCATGAGTTCGAGTCCTGCCTGCCGGGCGGCGATGGCCTCGAGCGTCGTCGACATGCCGACGAGGTCGGCGCCGAGGATGCCCGCCATCCGCACCTCAGCCGGGGTTTCGTAGTGGGGGCCGCGGAACTGGGCGTAGACGCCTTCGTCGAGGGTCGGGTCGATCTCCTTGGCGATGGCCCGCATTCGCGGCGAGTAGAGATCGGTGAGGTCGACGAAGTTCGCGCCTTCGATGGGGGAGGTGCCGGTGAGGTTGATGTGGTCGGAGATGAGGACCGGGGTGCCCGGGGCCCAATTGCGGTTGAGCCCACCGCAGCCGTTGGTGAGCACGAGGCTGGTGCAGCCGGCGGCGGCAGCGGTGCGCACACCGTGGGCGACGGCGCGCACGCCCTTGCCTTCGTAGTAGTGGGTGCGCGAACCGAGGACGAGGGCGTGCTTCCCGCTCGAGGCGATGCGCACGGTGCGCAGCGTGGGGACGTGGCCGGCGACGGCCGGAGCGTGGAAGCCGGGGACCTCGGCGGCGGGGACTTCGCTGATCGTCTCGCCCAGCAGCTCGGCCGCTCCGCCCCATCCCGATCCGAGGACGAGGGCGATGTCATGGGACTCGATCCCAGCGGCGGAGTTGATGGTCGTGGCCGCTGCCTGCGCGGCGGCGGTAGGATCGCTTAAGTCAGTCATGACGCCAAGATTATCAACATCTGACATGCCGCAAGGAGCGCTCACCATGCCGATCCGACCACTTGCCGACGGCGACGATCTGCGACTGAACGAGGTGTTCTCCGACGCGGCGACACCGGCCGGTCACATGGCCCGGTCCCTGTTCCGTCCGGCCGCGGAGTCCCCGCTGCTGCGGTCGGTCATCGCCGAGGTGGTCCCCGAGGTTCCCGTCGGCGCGGCTGCGATCGCCGAGTCCCCGCTCCACCCGTACCGGGCGTGGGTCAACGTCGAGGTCGCTGCCGAGGAGCGCGGCCACGGGCTCGGTCGTGAGCTCTTCGAGGCGGTGTCGGCCGAGACCGCAGGCACCCCGCTGGAGGGCCTCGACCTGCGGGCCCGGGTCGAGGCCGGCAGCGTGGGGGAGAAATTCGCCGAGGCGCTCGGTTTCACACCGCTGACGACGACGCGGGTCATCAAGATTCCCGCCGGGGCCCTGCCGCCCAGCGGCGGCGGTCGCGCCGAGGACCTCGAGATCGTCTCGACCGGGTCGGTCAAGCTGACGAAGGCCTTCCTCGAGTGGTACACCGCGGTCAACCGCGACGATGCGGTCGCGCCGCTGACGATCGGTCAGGTGAGCAGTGCGTTCCTCTCCGAGGCGGCCGGTGCCCATGGTGCGGCGATGCTCATGAGCGACTCCGCGGCTGCCGGTGAGGGCGCGTCGGGCAGCGGGCTGAGCGCCTTCGCCGTCTCCTATGCGCGCGAGGCGGAGCCGGCACCGGTCGGCGGTGGGCAGGATGCCGCGGCGAACCTGCCCGGGAATGCCGAGGAGGAGCCGGCGACCGAGCTCATCCTCGGATCGATGTTCGAGACCCGTGAGGACGTCGCTGACGCCTCGTCTGAGCAGTTCGAGGCCGCTGTCGCCGATGCCGAGCTGCTGCTGGCCAGGCTGTCGGTCGATGCCGATGTCGTCATCGAAGTCACCAGCGGCATGCCCGTGGTCTCGGCGCTCGCCGATCGGCTCCTCGCCGCCGGTCAGGCCGGCGAACTCTACCGCTACGAGACTCTCTCGGGACCTCCCGCGGACACCGTATGAGACGGTCCCGGCTGTGGACCGGGCTGAGACATGAAGGTGCCGAAGAACTCGGTGAGCGTGGTCACCTGATCGACCGCGACGACGGCGGCCACGTACTGGTCGGGACGGACGAGGACAACGGCGCCGCGGGACCGGTCGATGTCGCGGTCGTCGAAGATGTCGCGATCGGGGGTGCCGGCCTGCCTGCTGATCGCGCTGAAGAGCTTCTCCTCATCGACCAGGCCCAGTCGTCCGGTGCGCGGCCGCAGCAGGGCCGGCACGTCGGAGGGCGCGACATCGCGGTGGTGGTCCTGGACGATGCCGCGGACATCGATGACGGCGTCGATGTCCGCATCCGCCGGGGTGTGCCGCAGCACGGGTGACTCGGGCGCCTCTGCGAGCCAGGCGCACGCCTGATCGAAGAGACGGCGGTCGCTGTCGGCGAAGAGGAAGAGGCGCCACCGTCCATCGGCTAGGTGGACGTGGCCGAGCTCGGTGCGCAGTCCGTCGCTCACACGGGTCACCGGTGCCGAGTGGAAGCGTTGACCCGGCGGGTACCCGCGGGCTGCCGTGGGCGAGGTGGCGCCTGCGATGAGCGGTCCCGGTGGGTACTCGATGCCCAGGCCTGCCGTGTACCGACCGGCGCGGACGAAGTGGTCCTGGAGCGTCGCGTGGTCGACCCCGCCGCGTTCGGGATGATCCGGGTCCGCCGGAGCCTGCGCCATCAGCTGCGACCACGAACGATCGAAGTCGATGAGCTCCTGGGCCACCGGTTGGCGCTCCTGGGAGTACGTTCGCAGGATTGCCGGGGCAGTGCGGCCGAGCAGGGTTCCGCTGAGTTTCCATCCGAGGTTGAACGCGTCCTGCATCGACACGTTCATTCCCTGCCCGGCTTTGGCGCTGTGCGTGTGGCAGGCATCCCCGACGATGAAGACACGGGGATCAATCCCGTTCGCGAGGTCGGTGCCCGCATCGTCGAAGGCATCGGCGGTGCGCTGTGCCACCTCGTAGATCGAGGACCAGACGATCTCCCTGATGTCGAGGGAGTAGGGGCGGATGACGTCGCGGGCGATCTCGATGATCTGCTCCGGCGTCGTCCGGCGCACCGCAGCGCGGTTTTCGTCGTCGACGACGCCGAGGTCGACGTAGAGCCGCACGAGGTAACCGCCCTCGCGCGGGATGAGCAGGATGCTGCCGTGGGTCGCCGACTGGATCGCGGCCTTCCTCCTGATGTCGGGGAAGTCGGTGACGGCGAGCATGTCCATCACACCCCAGGCATGCCCGGCGGCCTCACCGTGGAGCGAGAGGCCGATGGCCCGTCTCACGGCGCTCCGGGCGCCGTCGGCACCGACGAGGTACTTCGCCCGGACTGTGCGTGTCTCCCCGCTGTCCGCATCCCGCAGCACGGCCTCGACGGGGTGAGTGCGGGCGCGGTCTATGGTGAGGGAGGAGAACTCGACGCCATAGGTCGGGGTCAGACGCGTGGGGCTGTTGTCCATGAACCCGAGGAGCAGATCCTGGATCCGCGCCTGATTGACGATGACATGGGGGAACTCGCTCAGCCCGTCCTCGACGTCCTGGACGAGCCCGGTGCGCACGATCCGTTCGCGGTCGTCTGCGTCCGGATGCCAGAACGCTGTCTCGTTGACCCAGTACGCCTCGTCGATGAGCCGACCGGCCAGTCCGAACGACGCAAACGTCTCCACGGTGCGGCAGGCGACGCCGTCGGCTCGGCCGAGCTCGAGCGGTCCGCGGCTCTTCTCGACGAGGCATGTGGTGAGGTCGGAGAACTGGGACAGGTAGGCCGAGAGGAGGAGACCTGCGGGTCCGCCGCCGACGATGAGGACATCCGTCTCGTCGCGGTCCTCACCGGCGACCCGCGTCGCCGGATGACGACGGGGGTCGCCGGACCGGAAGCCGTCGCGGTGGTACTGCACGTCAGCTCCGTGTCGAGAGATCGAGGGCGATGTCGACGAGCATGTCCTCCTGGCCGCCGATGAGGGCACGGTTCCCGGCCTCGACGAGCAGCGATCGGGCGTCGAGACCGTAGGTGTCGGCCACCCTCTCGGCGTGGCGGAGGAAGCTCGAGTAGGTGCCGGAGAGTCCGAGCGTCAGTGTCTCCCGATCGACCTGCACCGGTCGGTCCTGGAGCGGTCGGATGAGGTCGTCGGCGGCATCCTGGAGGCTGAAGAGGTCAGCCGCGGTGTCCCAGCCGAGCAGTTGGGCGACCGCGACGAGGGGTTCGATCGGTGTGTTGCCCGCCCCGGCGCCGTGACCGGCCAGTGAGGCGTCGACCCGGAACGCGCCTTCCTCGACGGCGACGACCGAGTTCGCCACGGCCAGTGAGAGGTTCTGGTGGGCATGGATGCCGATCTGCGTCCCGGCGTCGAGGCGGTCGCGATACGCACGCACGCGGTCGCGCACTCCGTCCATCGTCAGACGGCCGGCGGAGTCGGTGATGTAGACGCAGTCTGCGCCGTAGGACTCCATGAGAGCGGCCTGCTCAGCCAGCTGTGCAGGTTCGGCGAGGTGGGCCATCATGAGGAAGCCTGAGACGTCCATGCCCCACGACTTCGCGGCGTCGATGTGCTGGGCGGCGACGTCGGCCTCGGTGCAGTGGGTGGCGATGCGCACCGAGGTCACTCCGTGGTCGTAGGCTTCACGAAGGTCGCGCAGTGTGCCGATGCCCGGCAGCAGCAGCGTCGTGAGCACGGCACGGTCAACCGCCTCGGCGGCCGCATCGATCCAGGCGAGAGCATCATGGGACCCCGGCCCGTAGGTCAGACTGGCCCCAGCCAGACCGTCGCCGTGAGCGACTTCGATCGCGTCGACGCCGGCTGCCTCGAGCGCGGCTGCGATACGCCCGACGGACTCGGGGGTGATGCGATGCGCGATCGCGTGCATGCCGTCGCGTAGGGTGACATCCTGCAGATACACCTTGGGGCTCACAGTGTCTCCTTCGTCGGTGCGGGTCCTGTCGTCGCGGCTGCGATGCTCTCACCGGTGCGCAGTGCCGCGGAGGTCATGATGTCGAGGTTCCCGGCATAGGCGGGCAGGTACATCGCAGCGCCCTCGACCTCGATGAAGACGCTGATGCGCGAGTATCCGTCGGCTTGCTGAGCAGTCGTGGGAATGAGACGCCCGGCGTCGGCGGACTCGTCGTCGATGACGACGCGCTGTTTGAGCCGGTAGCCCGGCACGTAACGGGCGACTTCGGCGACTCGGGCTTCGACAGCGGATTCGACCCCCTGCGCCTCAGCGGGGCTGAGACGGCAGGTGAGCATCTGGACGGTGTCGCGCATGATCATCGGGGGATCGGCGGGGTTGAGCACGATGATCGCCTTTCCGCGGGCGGCCCCGCCGACCTGTTCGAGGGCCGCCGCTGTAGTCTCGGTGAACTCGTCGATGTTCGCCCGGGTGCCCGGACCGGCCGACCGGGAGGCGATCGAGGCGACGATCTCGGCATAGAGGACGGGCACGAGCTGGGAGACGGCGTGGACGATCGGAATGGTCGCCTGCCCGCCGCAGGTGACCATGTTGACGTCGGCGGCGTCGAGGTGGGCGTCGAGGTTGACCGCCGGGACCACGTAGGGACCGAGCGCGGCCGGAGTGAGGTCGACGAGCCGTTTGCCGTGGGGGAGGAGCTTCTCGGCGTTCGTGCGGTGGGCGGCGGCGCTCGTGGCGTCGAAGACGATGGCGATGTCGTCGAAGTCGGGGCTCGCGATGAGTCCCTCGACCCCGTCGTGGGTGGTGGGCACGCCCATGCTGCGTGCACGGGCCAAACCGTCTGAGTCCGGGTCGATGCCTACGAGCATTCCCATCTCCAGTGCTGTGCTCAGGCGCATGACCTTGAACATGAGGTCGGTGCCGATGTTGCCGGATCCGATGATCGCGACCTTCGTCCCTGTCATCGTCGCTGTCTCCTTGTCGTCTGCGCCGGGGGTTTCAGGCGTCCTGGGTGCGGTCAAGGTGTCACCCCGAGTTCCACGGATTCGAAGCCAGGCGCCGAGGCGGTCCACCGAGTCTCCGGTGGGGCCGGCACGGCCGCCGTCACAGCACCGGCGATGACGAAGCTGCCCGCGGTGATCGTCGCCCCGAAGCCGCCGAGAGCTCCGGCCAGCCACTGGACGGCTGTGGTCGGATCGCCGAGGACGGCGGATCCGGGACCGGAGACGGAGTCGCCGCTGTCGGAAGTCAGGGTGATCTCTGTGGTGATGAGCGCGTCGAGCAGTTCGGCCGAGGCCTCCCGCCACGGGCCGAGGACGACGGCAGCCGAGGAGGCGTTGTCGGCGACAGTGTCGACGAGGCCGATGTCCCAGTTCTCCACGCGGGAATCGATGATCTCGATCGCGATCGCGACGGCGTCGATCGCGTCACGCACCTCGGTCGGCGTGAGGTCGGCCGGCACGGGGGCCGCGAACCGGAAGGCGAACTCCGGTTCGAGGCGCGGCGCGATGAGGGTGCGGAGGCTGATGCTCTCCCCGTTGTCGACGACCATGGCGTCGGTGAGGATCCCGAAGTCGGGTTGGTCGACGCCGAGTTGGCGCTGCATCGCCGTCGAGGTCAGTCCGACCTTGCGTCCGACGACGACTTCTCCGCGGCTGCGCCGTGCGGCGGTCAGCGTCTCCTGCACGCGGTAGGCGTCGGCGAGGCTGAGATCGGGGTCGGCGGCGGAGGGCCGGGGGATGGGCTGGCCGGTTTCGGCTGCCGACTGCAGGGAATCGGCGAGGGCCGCGATGCGGGGGTCTGTGGCACTCATCGTCACAGTTCCCCGGTGAGGAAGCCGCGGACGAGGAAGAGCATGGGATCACGGCGTTCGATCTGCACCCAGTGACCGCATCGGTCGAAGATGTGGACCTGGGAGTTGGGCAGGTGCTGGCTGAAGTAGACGGATGAGTCAGGAGTGATGAACCGGTCCTCCCGGCCATGGACGAGGAGGACCCTGTGCGTGATCCGGCGCAGGGCCGACGGTGGCACGGTCATCTCCGCCGGCGAGGTGGGGGTGGCGTACATCGACTGGAACGAGCGTCGAACCTCCGGCCGGAGCACCTCGGCGAGGCGGTTCTCAACGATGGTGTCGAGCGAGTCGCCGAGGCTGTCCTCGTCGTAGACGAACCAGCGCGTGAGGGACTTCAGGCCTGCCTCCGAGGGATCCTTGTAGAAGGAGACCATGCGGATGACCTCGGGGGTCGGAGCTGCCATCTGACCGCCGGCGCTGCCCATGAGGACGAGGTCGATGACGCGTTCGGGTGCGGTGTGCGTGATCCACAGCGACAGTGCGCCGCCGGCGGAGTTGCCGACGAAATGGGCGCGGTCGATGTCGAGGGCGTCGAGGAGGTCGAGGATCTGGTTGACTCGGGCGCGCACCCACGCGGTCATTGATCCGGGCAGGGCGTCCTCGCCGGGATGGTCGGTGGCTCCCCACCCGTAGATGTCCGGTGCGATGACCCGATAGTCATCGGAGAGGCCGGGAATGAACTCGGCCCAGTTCGTCACGGAGTTCGCCCCCGGGCCGCCGCCGTGGAGGAGGACGACGACGTCGCCGGTGCCCCCGGAATCGAGGTACGAGGTGGTGAAGTCCCCGGTCCGGACGCGTTCGGTGGTGAAGTGCGGCATGATCAGGCCTCCGTCGTGGTGTTCATGATGTTGTCGTCGGTGTGCGGGACGTAGTCGGTGGGTCCCCACATGGTCAGGGCCATCGCGATGTCCTCGGGTCCCCATTCGACCGGTTCCCAGTCGGGGTCGAAGATGAGGTAGCCGTTGCTGAAGATCTCGACGCGATGACCTGAGCCCGGGTCGCGGACGTAGAGGAAGAAGGCCTGGCTGACGCCGTGCTTGCCCGGGCCCTGATCGGGGGTGAGACCGGCCTCGACGACGATGTCGGCAGCCCGGAGGACATCAGCGGCGTTGTCGAGCCAGAAAGCGAGGTGGTGCATGCGTGCCGGGCTGGCCTCCTGCGGGCCGGCCTGCATGACGGCGATGTCGTGGACGAGCGGGGTCACGCTCATCCAGCCGCCGACCCGGCCGGCCGGGGTCTGGATGTATTCGCGCAGCCGGAAGCCAAGGTTGTCGCTGAGCCACCGATGCTGGACCTCGGGGTCGTGGGTGGTCCAGAGATTGACGTGGTCGATGCGGCGCACGCCGATGCCGTGGTTCCATGAGCGGTACCGCTGGTTGAGCAGCACCGAACGGTCCGCCTCGGCAACGCCTGGCTTGTCGACGTCGTAGTAGAGACGGAATCTGTGACCGGCGGGGGAGCTGATCCGCAGGGACTCTCCATAGCCGTCTTCGCTGTTCGCCGGGTCGACGGCGACGTCGTTGCCGTTGTCGGTGAGGAGCGTGTGGAAGCCCTCGAGGTCCTCGGGTCGTCTGACCCGCCACGAGACGTGGTCGAGGCGGGCGCGGTCGCCGGCTTCGAGGACGAGGCTGTGGTGCTCGCGTTCCATCGCAGCACGCAGGTAGACCTTGGTCTCGGTCCGCGCGGTGATCTCGAGGCCGATGACCTCATGGAAGAACCACAGGGACTTCTCGAGGTCGGGAGTCACGAGGTGGGCGGCGCCGAGTTTGGCGATCTCCGGGTGGAAATGAGCGGGCATGGTGTGTCCTCCGTGTTGTCGGTTCAGTGGGGCAGAGTCGATGTGCACCGGCAGGCGGTGCGGCGGTGCGTGGCGATGGACGGGTCTCACGCGGGAGCGGTCGGTGCGGTCGACGGCCAGGCGGGGACGGCGAGGCCGGAGGTGTCGGCGGCGGCGACGAAGCGGTCGGGACGCAGTGCCACCGCGCGGACTCCGAAGCCGGTCATCCATTCACGGAGCACGCCGTGGAGGTCGACGATCTCTTCGGCAGTGACCGTTGCCTCGTTGCGCTGACGCACGGTGACGTAGCGCGCACCGAGGCTGTCCCAGTCCCTGCGTTCGCTTGCAGTGAGCAGGTCGGCCGGGTCGATACCGTCGCCGAGGAGGACGCAGCCTCGACCGAGCGCATCGTCGAGACGGAGCATCCGTCCGTCGGTGGTCTCGACCTTCGGCTGGGGGATCATCCGTCCGATGACGGTGTCTTCGCTCGGCCGACCGCGCAGCCATCCGGCGGTGAGGACGGGTGGGGCGATGAGCGGGGGATCGGGCTGTGGAGCGCCGGGCGGGGGCGGGGTCTCGCCGAGGTCGTCGGGGGTGATCTCCTGGGTGATGATCTTGCCGAGGCCGACGGCCAGCTGGGTGTAGAAGTCGACGTTGGGGCGACGTTCGGCCTCGTAGGTGTCGAGGATCGATTCGGGCGCGGTGCCGTCGTGGACACGGGAGAGCTTCCATCCGATGTCGTAGGCGTCGCGCATGCCCGACTGCATTCCGGCTCCCGCCCACGGAGGCATGAGGTGCGCAGCGTCGCCGACGAGGAACACCCTGTCCTGCCGCCAGCGTTCGGCCATGCGCTCATGGTGACGGTAGAAGGCGTGCTGGTGGATGTCGACGTCGTCCTCGGTCACGCCGAGGTCGGAGAGGAGAGGCCAGATCTTCTCCTGGGTGTCGAAGTCGGCTTCGGTCTCACCGGCACGCAGCGGTATCTCCCAGCGGTGGTTGCCCAACGGCAGTGGAATGTCGACGACAGGTCGGCGGTCGTCCGACCAGAAGGTGAGGTAGTCGCGGTCGGGCCACCAGCGCTTGACCCGGCAGTCGATGACGATCCAGAGCACATCGTGGGTGTCTCCGAGCAGCCGGAGGTTGAGTTGGCGTCGGACCACGCTGCTGCCGCCGTCGCAGCCGAGCACGTATTTCGCCCGGAAGGTGCCCACTTTCCCGGTGCTGACGCTCTGTGCAGTCACTGTGGCACCTTCGTCATCCTGGGTCACGGCGGTGACCTCCCAGCCATAGCGGACATCGATCTGATCAGCGAATCGATCGCCGCCGGCACGCAGCACAGGCTCCAGAGCCGGCTGGTAGACGTTGTAGAACCGGGTGCCTTCCACGGTTCCGAGTGTGGAGGGCGTGAAGCTCACGCGCATGAGTTCGGTGCCGTCGTAGGTCACCCAGCGCAGTGCGCGCTGCGGGTCGACGACCTTGAGGACCTCCTCGTCGAGTCCGAGTTCCTGGAAGATGCGCATCGTCCAGTCGTTGACGGTGACCGCTCGGGCACGAGGGTAGATGTCGACATCGCGTTCGAAGGCGATGACATTGTGATCGTAGGAGGCCAGCGTGTTGGCCGCGACGACTCCCGAGGGTCCGTATCCGATGATGATGACCTCGGCGTCGAACGCTGTCTCCGTGTGTTCGGCTGTCAAGGGCGTGCCTCCTGATCGACTCTGATCCTCATGGTGATCGCCCCGGGGCGGGGCGGAATGTGTGACGAAGCTAGCATCGGGCGAGCGCGCGATGTCAGCGGCCGTGCTGGTGAGTGGGACGGGGTATTCACCCGGTGTGCGAAATGACCGACACTGGTGAGACGGAGGCGCTGAGGACTCCGGAACGCCAGGTGTCGGTTGTGCGGTTCCTGGGAGAGGAGGGAACGATGAGGCATCCCGCTGAGCAGGACAGTCCGATCGCGGTCGTCGATCGGATCGCTTCGATCGTCAACTGCGTCGCCGCCGATGACGCACCGGTGTCGATCAGTGAGGTGGCGCGGAGAACGGGACTGCCGAAGTCGACGACGTCGCGGATCGTCAACTCTCTGCTGCCCCATGGTCTGCTCGAGATGGAGGACGACGGTCTCGTCCTGGGCCTGCGCTTCTTCGAACTCGGGGAGGTCGCATCCCGGCCGCGCAACCTGCGCCGGCTCACCCACGCTCATCTCGAGCGCCTGCGGCACGCCACCGGTCAGACGGTGCATCTGGCAGTCCTCGACGGCGCTCATGTCGTCTACATCGAGATTCGGCGTTCGCGGAGGATCCCGCATCTGCCCAGTCGGGTCGGAGGTCGCCTTCCGGCGCATGCCACCGGCGTGGGCAAAGTGCTTCTCGCCCACTCCCCGCCGAGCGTCGCCGAAGCCCTCATCGACAGCGGCCTCGAGCGGGTCGGACCGTGCACGATCGTCGACGGGGACCGTCTGCGCGCGGAGCTGTGGCGGGTCCGCTCACAAGGCGTCGCGATCGAACGGGAGGAGTCAGGGGAAGGTGTTGCGTGCGTCGCCGCGCCGATCATGGTGCGCGGCGGCGAGGAACCGATCGCCGCGCTCTCCGTCTCCGGTGCCCTCGCCGAGATGGATCTCGAGGCCTGTGAGCGCCGTCTGCGCGAGACAGTCACTGCGCTGAACGCACAAGCCGCCCGCCTGCCGTCGAGTTGGCGCATGTTGTAGGCGCTAACCCGCTCACAGGTGGTGTGATGACTCGATGTGATCGCCGCCGCGTCGCGATCATCATGCTGTCTCCACGGCCGGGAAGGCCGATCGTGCTGCCGTTCCGCCCGGCGGTGACTCGACGACTCTGATCGCTCGTGCTCGGGAGTCGGTGACGAACCAGCCCGTCCCTGCTGTGCCGTCGAGTGGCGGCAGGCGGGCGAATCCGAGAGCGGCGAGGTCCTGAGCGGTGTGACCGCCGAGGATGAGGGTGGGTCCGAGCGTCTGTGCGCTCGCCAGCGGCGAGCCGTAGCCGGGAGTGAAACGCAGCGGCATCGTCACCACGTGGAGGCCTGCACCCGTGAGGTCGAGCGTCGCAGGCTCCTCGCGATGCGCGTCGTCGTGGATCGTCAGCTGCGCGCGCTCGCCTCCGCTGAGCGTCCGGGCCAGAGACGTTTTCCCGCTCTGTGCCGATCCGCGCACCGTGAGCACGGGACCGTCCCTCGCCGGGTCCCACGACACGGGTTCTCCGAAGGCGTCGTTGCCGAGCGGAATCGTTCCGTCCCCCCTCCGACTCGGCGACGCTTGGGGAGCATCACCCGGTTCGTCGAGTCCCCGCCACCTCGGTGAGAAAGCCGACGGGCCGGCACCGCTGCGGGACGGAAGGAGCTGGACGTCGGCGCCGTCGCTCCCGCACTCAGCTGTGTGGGGGCCGACGAGCACGGCACGCAGACGCGGCCACGTTCCGAGGAATCGGTGGCGGGAGAGACCGACGTTGAGACCGTCCCCGCCGGCACTCGGCGGAAAGATGAGGTGAGTGCGGAACTGGGAGGAGACGCGCAGCCCCGGGCGGCACCCGGCAAGGAGGAACGTGAGTCTGAGGTCGCGGGAATGGGAGAGGAGACCCTCCAGCGTCGCCGCCGTGTGATGGTCGAGGGAATCGATGAGTTCACCCCAGTTCCCGCACACGACGAGAGTCGGCGGCCGAGCCCGGGCACTGCCGGCCGAGCCCGAACTCGGTGGGCGGTCCAGATGGTCGAGGATCGCATGGAGGCGCCACCCGGCATGCATCCCGCAGGAGATCGCCGCCTCGTCGATGACCTCGGCGATCCGGCCGAGCGCGACGATGCGGTGGGTGCCGGCCGCCGACTCAGCCAGCGTCACGAGGATGGCGGTCGGGTCGTCGTCGGTGATGACGATGGTCGACCCGTCCTGCGCGGGATCATAGGACCACTCGATCTGCCGCTGGGCGGCGGGGAGGTCGACGATCCCGGTGACAGGCGGCCGGGACGGCGCGCTCGCCGTGGTGCTCGGGAGGTCATCGACCGTCGGCAGCGGAGGGGGCACGACGGACCGTGGCGCATCGCCGGTGTGCCAGCGCGCCGCGGTGAGGAGGTTGTCGATGCGGATCCCCGTGAGGGCAGCGCTCGCCTGCACGGCACGACCGGGTTGCCACGGTCGCAGTCGAGGACGCTGCGCGGCCGACTCAGGCGCCTCCTCGGTGAGGGGAACGGCAACCCGGAAGCGAACGAGCGCGGACCCCGCATCGAGGAGAGCGGCCCCGGGACGGTCCGGCGGAAGACGGGCGGCATCGGCAACGCCGATGACGTCGGAGGAGTCGGCGTCGTCGCGCACGCGCAGGCAGATCCGGATGCTGATGTTCGCTTTCATGTGCCCGGTGACGATGCCGAGCGGTCGTTGGGTCGCGAGGATGAGATGGACGCCCAGAGACCGGCCGAGGGCGGCAAGATGCTCGAGCAGGTCCGCGGCCCGGGGATGTGCGGTCATCAGCGCGTGGAACTCGTCGATGACGACGACGAGCCGTGGGGGAGGATCGTCGAGGTCGAGGATGTCAGCGCACCCGCGGTCGGCGAGCAGTCGTTCGCGCCGGGTGATCTCCGCACGAACGGAAACAAGCGCCCGGAACGCCGCCGCCGAGTCGAAGTCGTCGAGGACGCAGTCGGTGTGCGGCAGTCGTGACAGGGGAGCGAACGTCGCTCCGCCCTTGAAGTCGATGAGGACGAGGGTCAACCGCTCGGGTGGATGGTGCAGGGCCAGTGACAGCAGCCACGACTGGAGGAGCATCGACTTGCCGCTGCCGGTGGTGCCGGCCACGAGAGCGTGCGGACCGTCGCCGAAGAGGTCGATGCCGACAGTCCCGAGAGGTCCACGGCCGACGGGGACGGCCCCCGGATGCGGCTGCCGCCAGCGGGTCGCGATGCGTTCGGGGTCATCATCGCAGAGCTCTCCGAGTCCGTGGCAGGGGAACGAGTCCGCGCCGGCCGACGGCCTCCCGGCGCGCACGAGTGTGAGGAATCGGGCCGGCGGCATCTGGGTCGCCGTGAACGCTCGGCCGGGCACCGGGCCCTCGAGCGCCGTCGACGTCGTCGTCCGCGCTTGCGCGAGATCGCCGAGGACAAGGGAGACGGTCCGCTTCGACTGGGGCGCCCCGAGGCGGAGGGTGGACACGGTGCCCTCGGTCCGCAGGTCGACGCCGATGCGCTCCGAGGAGTGAGTCGCCGTGGTGGCGGGTTCGTCCTCAGCGAGCGCGCCGACGAGTTCCGGCAGCGCCTGCACTTCGGCCGACGGTGCCCACGCCCACCGGCGGTCGGCCAGCCAGGCGAGCATCATCGGCAGCAGGTGCGCGCGTTCACCGGTGACGACCACTGTGGTCGATCGCGGGTCGATGCAGATGGGGACGTCGCTGACGACGGCGTGGTCGTCGAAGCGATCGATGCGGTCCTCGATCTCGGGTGCCAGTGTGATGCGGCTGAGGATCGCGCCGAACCCCAGACATAGGCCCGGTGTGGCTCGTGCCGTGCGCTGTCGCTGCGCGATGAGACCGAACGCTCTCGACGAGGCATCGTCGATCGCGTGTGCGCGCTCGAGCCGGTGCCTCTCTACGTCCCGGGCATAGCGGCGCTTCTCGACGAGGTGGGCGATGTATCCCGATAGGGGTGCCGAGAGGCTGAAGAGCAGAAACCACCACATGCCGGTGAGCAGCGCGAGGGCGACGCCGATGCCGATGGGTATGAGAAACGCCCACCACTGCGGCGGACGGGCCGCGCGCGGTTCCTCGACCGCGTGCGGTGCGACATGGATCGTGTCGCTGCCGACGGTGCTCAGTGCCCCGCCGGTCGGAGCCTCAGGCAGCTGATCACGGTCGAGATCGGGAAGGAACACGGTGGACCCGAAGAGGCTCTGCGTGCGCAGCCCCGCGGGGGCGAGGCGGAGTCTGACCGGAGTGCGCGAGAGGCAGGGGTCGGCGACGAGGAGGCTGTCGGGAGACGGGACACGACCGATCAGGGTCTGGCGGGGGTCGATGGCGAGGGTGTAGCCCGAATCGGGGCCGGCGAGCACTGTCACCGTCGTGCTGCCGCTGCCGTGGTCGAAGGCCCCGCCCCCGAGGAGGGTGACCGGGTGGAGTCCGCGCCATTGACCCCACGTCATCGTCTCAACCCGGGCAGCTGGATCATCGGGTGGTGGAAGGGCGCCCGGGTTGGAGGCGAGGAGATCGTCGACGGTGACCGGCTCGTCGATGACGGAGCGGAGCACGTCGAGGACCGGCTGCTCGCCGTCGGCGTCGAGGACGTCTGTGCGCACGGCACCGCTGACCTCGACTCGCTGGACGACTCCGCTGACCTTCATCGCATCAGGGTCTGTCGAACCGGCGCCGGTCGGCAAGCGGTCATTTTCTCCCTGTGGATGGCCGCTGGGCGTTCACAGGCTCACAGC
This sequence comes from Brevibacterium sp. XM4083, assembly GCF_006489205.2. Taxonomy (GTDB): domain Bacteria; phylum Actinomycetota; class Actinomycetes; order Actinomycetales; family Brevibacteriaceae; genus Brevibacterium. The sequence goes on from NZ_VFYR02000001.1 coordinate 945,916, forward strand.
ACGCGAGTCCATCCGCTGTCCACAGGTCCGGGCACGCGAGTCCGCGGGCACCGCTGTCATGAGATCCGCAGTGATCCTCGCGCCGAGGCGGTGGCACTGAGTTCGATGAGCCCGGGAACGAAGGGGGAGAGCAACGCGGGGGTGTAGTCGGCGCGCAGGCGGATGACGACCGAGGCCTCACCGTCGACCTCGGCCCGGATGCCGACGTTGTCGAGTCCTTCGGGTGAGGGGACGGCCGAGACGTAGCGCGCGGCTGCGCGCTGTGCCGCCGGTGGTGAGAACACGAGTCCGGGTTCTCCGTCAGGGGCGGGTTCGAACGAGTCGGAGGCCGCGAGGGCTGCCGAATCGGCCATCGCCTGGAGTTCGCGACGAGCCATGTGCAGGTCCGTGAGGGCGGCGATGAGGAACGCGAGGAGGAGCGCGATGACGACGAAGCCGATCGCCAGGGGAGTGATCGACCCCTCGTCGGCCAGGCGGTGACTGGAACCGGTGGACCTCGCCGACACGGACATCACCGGCTCACCCGTTCCCGGTGGTCGCGACGACATCGGAATGCGAGGCACGCATGGTGATGTGCGGGGAGTTCTCCGAGCCGAAGATCAAGGGGATCCCTGGCAGCGGAACCCGCGTTTCGACGTCAGCGGTGACGAGAGACCCCGCGCGTCCACAGGGTCCTGAACATGAGTAGGTGATGGTGATAGGGACATCGCGGAGCCCGAAGTCGGCGAAGTGCATGGCGGCGACATCCTCGGCGCGCTGCTGTGAGGGGTTCGCGTCGCGGGCGGCGATCCGGGAGGCCGACACTGCCGCCGAGGTCGTCGCGTACCCGGCCGCCTGCAACTGGGAGAGCGCGAGCATGAGGTAGACGACGGGGATGAGGAGGATGACGGCGGCGAAGATGAACTCGATGACCGCAGTCCCGGCATCGGGGAGAGCGAACCTGACCTGCGACTCGGCCGCCGAGGCGTCCGGTGGGTCGGCAGGGCCGGGGGACGGGAGGACGGCGGGTTCAGTCACGGTCGATGTCCTCGACGATCGAGCGTCCCCGCAGGTCCCACACCTCGGCGGGTCCCCAGAGCCCGAGCACGGGCAGCGGAGTGCGGACCCGGACTTCGACGATCTCGACGCTCCCGTTGCTCTCGGTGTCGACGGAGATCGCCTCGGCATACCGTTCGCCGAGCGCGGCCGTGATGAGCTCCGCGGTCAGCCGCCTGCCGTCGCCGGCCGTCTGATCGGCGAGTCCGGCCTGCCTAGCACCGGCGATGGCCGAGTCGATGACGGTGTTGCGGACGTGGATGACCAGGCCGATCTGCAGGGCGCCGGCGAGAACGAGGGCGAGCAGAGACGCGACGAGGGCGAACTCCGCGATCGCGGATCCGGTGTCGGCGCCCCCGACCACGCCATCCTCGGAAACCGCACCCACCTCGGCCGCGTCACCCGTCGGCGGGGACGTAGCCGCGTCACTCGTCGGCGGGGACGCAGCATCAGGGGACCCGCCGCGCAGTGCTCGGCTCACCCGGCACCTCGGACCTTGTTCATCGCGTCCTCGAACATCGTGGTGAAGGCTTCGCCGGCGAGCGCCCAGAGGGCGACGACGAGGCCCGCGGTCATCAGTGTGATGAGCACCCAGCCGGGCACATCGCCGCGATCGGGACGGTCGCCGCGGTGCCCGTCGTCGCCGGTGCCGTGTCGGGTTCCCGGCGGGGCAACGTCGTCGCCGATCCACCCGAGGGTGAGCAGGGTCAGGTGTGTCATGAACCGGTGGAACATCATGTCTCCTTCTTCGTTGCGACGGTCGGTGGGCGGGGAGGTCGGGCAGGGGAGCGGAAAGCGGATGGATGCCTCGGTCAGGGGCTGAGGTCGAGGACGGCGAGGGAGGGGAAGACGGCGAAGATCACGGTGACGGGCAGGACGAAGACGACGACGGGAATGAGCATGCCGATCTCCTTGCGTCCGGAGAGTTCGAGGAGACGCCGCCGCGACTGCTCGCGGACGTCGGCGGCCTGGGAGCGCAGCACCTCGGCGAGTGGGGTGCCGCGGGTCATCGAGACGGCGAGTCCGTCGACGAACTGGACGATCTCCGGGATCGCGATGCGCGTCGCCATCTGGTCGAGGGCCTCGACGAGGGGAGTGCCGGTCCGGGTCGCCGACAGCGCGGTGCGCAGTTCGTCGACGAGGTCGCCCGAACAGGTCCGGCACACCCGCTCGAGTGCTTCGACGATCCCCTCACCTGCGGTGATCGAGAGAGCGAGGAGTTCTGCGACGGTGGGGAACTCGGCGAGGATGCGGGATTCGTGGCGGGCGATCGCCTGGCTGAGACGCCAGTCGTTGACGATGTGGCCGGCGACCCCACCGCTGATGACGAGGACGATGACGACGATGGCGGAGAACCCGCGCTGTGCGGTGATGAGACCGGCGAGGCCGCCGCCGGCGATCATGCCGACGAGGATGCTGAGGATCTGATTCGTTCGGAAGCGCTCGATCGTCGCTCGCCCACCGAGGCGGCCGATGCGCAGGTTGAGGGTCGCATCGGTGGTGATGCGCGAGGTCACCCATGTCGTCGCCGTCAGGGCCGCCTGCCGCAGCGCCCCGAGGAGGCCCTCTTTCCGGGGCGTCGGCGGGGCGTAGACGTCGACGAGTGCTTCCTGATCGCGCAGGTACGGTGCGATCCGCGACGACAGGGTCGGGCGCCGCAGCGGAGGCAGGGCGAGGACGAACACGGTGAGGGCAACGCCGTTGAATGTGCCGAGGAGCAGGAGAGTGAGCGGGTCGATCATCAGGCCTCACCCGCCTCGGCGCTGCGGTGGAACGGGGACCGGGTCAGGGAGGAGCCCTCGATGACGCGCGGTTCCTGCGGAAGGCGGCCGATCCGCTTCATCGCCTGGTAGGCGAGGAGGGAGACGACGAATCCGGCGGCGAGCAGAAGGAGCCCGGCTTGTGAGTTGTAGGCCGCAGCGGTCTCAGGGCGGGTCGAGAGGAACGCGAGGACGACCCAGGGGGCGGCGACGGCCAAGCGGGCGCCGTTGACGGTCCACTGCTGGCGGGCGGAGAGTTCGTTGCGGGTGCGCGCGTCGTCGCGGACGAACTGGGCGAGAGCCCGCAGCATCGTGCCCAGGTCGCTGCCGCCGACCTGCCGGGTCACGCTCAGGGCCGCGACGATGCGGTCGGCGACGGGGTCGGCGCTGACCTGGCGGAAGCGTTCGAGGGCGATCGCGAACGAGCCGCTCGCACGGTACTCCTCGGCGAAGACCTCGAAGAGCGGCCGCAGCGGCTCCGGTCCGCGGTGGGCGAGCGAACTCAGCGCTTCGGGCAGTGAGAGTCCCGCGCGCACGCCGGAATTGAGATGGTCGAGGGTCTCGGGCCAGAGTTCGCGACGCAGCACCTGCTTCGAGCGCGCACGGTGCTGCAGATACCGGTAGGGCAGCCATGAGGCGAAGAGGCCGAAGCACAGCGCGATCGCCCACGAGCGGGTGAGCACGGTGGCGACGACGGTGACGGTGAGGAAGACGGCGATCGTGAGGAGGAGCAGGTGGAGGGGACGCAGGCGGGGGAATCCCGCACCGGTGAGCACGTCGTCGAGTTCGCGGATCCACCGCCGCTGCTGCCGTCGCCTCGCCGTCTGCTCCCACAGGGACATCCAGATGAGCAGCAGTCCCGCGCCGAGGCAGGCTCCCACGAGCAGGCTCAGCTGCGAGTAGCTCATGCCGCTTCCAAGATCTGGTGGAGGTCCTTGCCGATCGCGGAGAAGCGCTCGCCGAGGTGGCCGAATCCCTGTCCGCGCACCAGCGTCCCGTGCGGGGAATGGAAGAGGGTGTCGAGTTCGATGACGTCGCCTTCGACTCCGCCGGGCACGGCGCAGATCTCGTCGACGTGGCGGATCCCGCTGTTGTCGCGGCGCAGGTGGACGACGACGTCGATGCTCACCGCCACCGTCGGGACGACGAACGATGAGGAGATGTTCGCCCCGGCGAGCAGCGGCAGGGTCGAGATCTTCGTGATCGCCGCACGCGCGGAGTTCGCATGGATCGTGCCCATGCCGGGCAGGCCCGAATTCAGGGCGACGAGGAGGTCGAGGCTCTCGGCTTCCCGGACCTCTCCGACGATGATCCGCGTCGGGCGCATTCGCAGGGCCTCCTTGACGAGTGCGCGGAGGGTCACGGCACCGGTGCCTTCGAGCGAGGGCTGGCGGCACTGCATCGGGACCCAGTCGCGGCTGGGGAGGTTGAGTTCGAAGACCTCCTCGCAGCTGACGATGCGTTCGCGGGCGGGAATCGACCCGGCCAGAGCGTTGAGCATCGTCGTTTTCCCTGCCTGGGTGGCGCCGGAGACGAGGATGTTCGCCCCGCAGCTCACGGCGGCGTCGAGGAAGCGGGCGGCCGGGGGAGTGAGCGATCCCTGGGCGACGAGGGCGGCGAGGTTGCGGGGCCGCTGGATGAACTTGCGGATGTTCACTGCCGGGGAGGATCGGGTGATGTCGGGGAGGACGACGTGGAGCCGGGAGCCGTCGGGAAGCATGGCGTCGACGAAGGGCTGTGAGAGGTCGACACGGCGGCCCGAGGTGCGCAGCATCCGCTCGATGAGGTCATCGAGTTCGCCGCCGGTCAGCTTCGTCGTCGTGAGCTGGTGGACACCGTCGACGGCGATGAAGACCTCGCTCGGCGAGTTGATCCAGATCTCCTCGACCCGGGGGTCCTCGAAGTAGTCCTGAAGAGCTCCGTAGCCGGAGAGCTGATTGTCGATGAATCGGAACGTCGCCTCTTTGTCCGTCAGCGGCGGAAGGTCAGCGGTGAGGCTGCGCTCGTCGTACTCGGAGATCACCGAGCGGATGACTTCGCGGGAGCGCTGCACATCGGTTCGCGGATCCACGTCGAGGTCTCGGATCCTCTTGTGGACCTCGCTGGTGATGACCTCGGTGGCTTCCACAGTGAATCCCTCGGTGGCGATCGGCGAGTCCGTCGGTGTGAGCGGCGGGCAATAGGTTGTCAATGTATCCGCGAAATTCCCATTTATCCAGACTTTCTCACAATCTGTGGATAACTTCGGGTGGTGTTAGAGAAATGCCATGGATGTAGTTAAGGACGCGTTCCGGTGAGGTGCTGTGCGTCCTGATCCGTCTGCTGTCCGCGTCCGGGCGGTCGGCAGTTCCGACGGCGTGTGTCCCATGGACTAGAATCGAGGCATTATGGCCACGACTGATCACGCTTCCGAAATCGCCAACCTCCGCAGCACCTATCAGGCGATCCTCGACGTCTCCGACCTGCCGACTCTGCGTGACGAGGTCGCCGAGCTCACCGAGGAAGCATCGGCTCCGACGTTCTGGGACGACCCCGATTCGGCGCAGAAGACCTCGGCGAAGCTCTCGCACAAGCAGGGCACGCTCGAGAAGCTCGAGAAGTTCGGAGAGCGCATCGACGATGCCGAGCTCCTCATCGAGATGTCCGAGGCCGAAGGCGACTCGGACTCGCTCGTCGAAGCCGAACGCGATATCGCCAAGCTCAAGGATCAGCTCGGCGAGCTCGAGATCTCGACCCTGCTCTCCGGCGAATACGATGAGCGCTCGGCGGTCGTCACCGTCCGTTCCGGTGCCGGCGGCGACGACGCGACGGATTGGGCGCAGATGCTCATCCGCATGTACATCCGCTGGGCTGAGGGCCGCGGCTACAATGTCCAGGAGCTCGACACCTCCTACGCCGAAGGCGCCGGTATCAAGTCGGCGACGATCCAGGTCAACGCCCCCTACGCCTACGGCACGCTGTCGGTCGAGGCCGGCACGCATCGCCTCGTGCGCATCAGCCCCTTCGACAATCAGGGCCGCCGCCAGACCTCCTTCGCCGCCGTCGAGGTCGTCCCGCTCATCGAGTCGACCGACCACATCGAGGTCGACGAGAACGACCTGCGCATCGACGTCTACCGGTCCTCGGGACCCGGCGGCCAGTCCGTCAACACGACGGACTCCGCCGTGCGCATCACGCACCTGCCGACCGGCGTCGTCGTGAGCATGCAGAACGAGAAGTCGCAGATCCAGAACAAGGAGGCCGCGATGCGCGTCCTCCAGTCACGCCTCCTCGAGCGCAAGCGCCAGGAGGAGGCCGCGCAGAAGAAGGAGCTCGCCGGCGACATCAAGGCGAGCTGGGGCGATCAGATGCGCTCGTACGTCACGCACCCCTACCAGATGGTCAAGGATCTGCGCACCGGGTACGAGGTCAACAACCCCCAGGCCGTCTTCGACGGCGACCTCGACGGACTCATCGAAGCGGGCATCCGCTGGCGCAAGCAGCAGGAGAACGCCGAGGAGGAGTGACGCCGCCGCGCCACCGCCTCGGCGAGCTCGGTGCCCGAGGTTGAAGCGCAACCGACACGGTCCTTGCGGTGACCTACCCCGAATGTATCGAATAGAGATACAATCGGGGTATGGCGCAAGCGGTTGTCGACGTCCTCGAGCTTGCCGCTGAACAGCAGGGTCTTCTTACCACGCACCAGGCGCAGCGGCGGGGCATCTCCCGCCTTGCCCTGAGTCGGCTGGCGGGTCAGGGCATCATTGAGCGCGTCTCACATGGCGTCTACGCGACTCTCGAAGGGGCGACAGGGCCTCACATCGAACTGATCGCTGCGTGGCTGTCTCTTGAGCCCGAACGCTTCGCCCATGAACGACTTGGCGCGGGCCCCGAGGGATTCACGGTCACTCACCGCTCCGCTGCAGAGCTCATGGGCCTGGGCCAGATGGTTCCCGACAAGCTCGAGTTCGTGTCGACCAGGCGGAAGCGCACCGGACTGCAGCAGGTGCGCCTGCGTCGTAGATCGATCGGCAATGACGACATTGCCATCATCGCAGGACTGCCGTGTACGACGGTTGAGCGAACCATCGCCGATCTTGTCGAATCGCGGGAGGACCTGTCGCTGGTCTCCGATGTCGTCGCTGATGCGGAGCCCGGCTCCATTGACTTCGAGAAGTTATCGGATCTTCTCGAACCGCTCGCGCGTAGGAACGGCCGCGAATCGGGAAGCGATCTTCTCAGACTCCTGATCAGCGGGTCGCGACGCGAGGCCGAACTGCTCGAGGCCGCGCGTCTGACCTCTCTGTCCGCCGACCGCGACTCGTCCCGAATCACCGCGGCAGGGCCGAAGTGATCGGGGAGAGGGCCTCTATGGCTGCGCAGGATGTCGCATGAGCGCGACGAGTGAATACTCGAGTCCGCGAGCTGTGCTGCAGGCCATCACCGCGGCGGCAAAGCGTCATGCACTGATTCTCAACACCACTGTCGATGCGATGATGCAGATGGAATACCGGAACAGGTTCCTAGCCCGCGTGTTCAGTTCCGCCTTTACCCGTTGGTCGATCAGATTGCGGACAAGGTCGCCGCGATGACCGAAGTGCATTCGGGTGGCCGCCGATCGACCAGGTCCAGGGACTTGGTCGATATAGTCACGTATGCCTCGACACAAGCGTTCGAGAGCCGACCGTTGGCGCAGGCCATTGCAGCGGAAATGAGGCTGAGGCGCCTGCCGGACGATGATATCGCCGGTCGTATACCAGCTGAGGACTGGCGTGCGCGGTATGCGGTCGAAGCGGCACGGATCACCCACTGTCGCCGCCATCCGACGATCTCGGACGCCGTCGACCTCGTCAGGACGTTCATCGACGACGCTCTCGCCGAGACCACAGCAGCGAAGCGATGGAATCCAGACCTCTTGGAGTGGGAACGCACCGACCCCACGCCGCCACCGCCTCGGCGCGGGTGAACGCATCGTGGTGGGACTGTGAACTTCATCAGATGCGCAACACACGCCCCGCCGCCTCCGCGCACATCACGGAACTGTTACGTACAGTGGAAGCGGCCGAGCCATCCGCGACACGATTGAAGACCCTCTTGATCACATTCGACTCCGTTTCGAAGTCCTACGACACCCGCACCCGGGCGGCCCTCGACTCCATCTCGTTCGAGGCTGACCGCGGGGAATTCGTGTTCCTCGTCGGAGCCTCAGGATCGGGCAAGTCGACGGTCATCCGCCTCATCCTCCGCGAAGAGGTGCCGACGAAGGGGCGGATCTCCGTGGCGGGGAAGTCCGTGGTGAAGATGCCGTCCTGGCGAGTGCCCTACCTGCGACGCGGCATCGGCACGGTGTTCCAGGACTTCCGGCTGCTGCCGAACAAGACGGTCTTCGCCAACGTCGCCTTCGCCCTCCAGGTCATCGGCAAGTCACGGGCGTCGATGTCGACGCTCGTGCCCGACGTCCTCGAGACCGTGGGCCTGGCCGGCAAGGAGAAGCGCTACCCGTACGAGCTCTCCGGCGGTGAGCAGCAGCGCGTCGCGATCGCCCGCGCCGTCGTCAACAAGCCGGGGATCCTCCTCGCCGACGAACCGACGGGCAACCTCGACCCCGTGACCAGCGCTGACATCATGTCGGTGCTCGAGAAGATCAACCGCAACGGCACCACCGTGCTCATGGCCACGCACGACGGGGAGATCGTCAACCGGATGGCCAAGCGCGTCATCGAGCTCAAAGAGGGCCGCATCGTCCGCGACGTCGAGCACGGCACGTACGGAGTCGCCTCATGAGAGCCGGCTTCATCCTCTCCGAGGTCGGATCGGGCCTGAAGAAGAACTTCTCGATGGTCCTCTCCGTCGTCCTCGTCACCTTCGTCTCCCTCCTCTTCGTCGGCGCCGCGATCCTCCTGCAGATGCAGGTCGGGCAGATGAAGGACTACTGGTACGACCGCGTCCAGGTCTCGATCTTCCTCTGCCCGCCGGATTCCGAGGCGACGAACTGCGTCGACGGCGAGGTCACCGACACGCAGAAGAAGAACATCGAGGACGCGCTCTCCAGCTCCGATCTCGCCCCGTACGTCGACACCGTCTACTTCGAGGACAAGGCCGAGGCCTACCAGCGCTTCCAGGACCAGTTCGCGGGCACGAGCCTCGAGGGCACCGTGCCCGAGGAGGACATGAACGAGTCCTTCCGGGTCAAGCTCAAGGACGCCGAGCAGTACCAGATCATCAACGAGTACTTCTCCTCGACCCAGGGCGTCGAAGAGGTCGTCGACCAGAATCAGCTCCTCGACCGCCTCTTCGGGGTCCTCAACGTCGCCACCGTCGTCGCGATCGCGATCGCCGGCATCATGCTCCTGTGCGCGATGCTGCTCATCGCCACGACGATCCGCCTCTCCGCGTTCGCCAGACGCAGGGAGACGGGGATCATGCGCCTCGTCGGCGCCTCGAACTCCTTCATCCAGCTCCCGTTCCTCCTCGAAGGCGTCATCGCCGCAGCGATCGGTGCGGGGCTCGCCGCCGGCTCGCTGGGCCTGCTCGTCCACTTCGGGGTGAGCGGCTGGCTGCAGGACCAGGCGACCGGGTTCAGTCTCATCTCCGGCGTCGACGTCCTCATCGTCGCCCCGATCCTCCTCGTCATCGGCATCGTCATGGCCGGTGCCTCCTCCCTCATCACACTCAACAAGTACACGAAGGTCTGAGATGAAACGCAGGCTTCCCCTTCTCGTCACGGCTGCTGTGCTTGCCGTCGTCATGCCGGTCACCTCGGCGACGGCGAATCCGCGCGACGACAAGAACAAGGTCGACGAACGCGTCAAGGAGCTTCAGCAGGAGTTCGAGGGCCTCGACGAGGACCTCGCCCGGGTCATCGCCGAACGCGACGAGGCCAAGGAGGCCCTGCCGGCCGCGGAGGAAGCGTCCCAGAAGGCTGACGACGCCCTCGCCGAGGCGGTGCAGAAGGATGAGGACCTCGCCGCCCGTCTGACCTCGGCGGAGAACGCGCAGTCCGATCTCAAGGACGAGATCCAGCAGGGCACGGACGAGATCGAGAAGAACCGCACCGCGGCGGCGCGGATCGGTCGGCAGGCGTACCAGAACTCCGGCATCACCTCTGACCTCGCGATGCTGCTCCAGATGGCCGAGGGCACGAGTGCCGACGGCGGCATCGGCCGCGTCGACTCCGCGGTGCGGTCCCAGCAGCGCACGATCGATGACCTCTCCGAGCAGCGCGCGCTCAATGAGAACAACGAGGAGCGCCTTTCCGGGGTCACCGATGAGATCTCGGATCTCAAGGATGAGGCCGCCGAGGCGGTCATAGCGAAGGAGGCCGCCCAGGCCGACGCGAAGAAGAAGGCCGACGACCTCAACAACCTCATCTCCGCCAAGGACGACGCCGAGCAGACGATCTCGGACAACAAGGACAAGACCGAGCAGCAGCTCGCCGATGAGAAGGCGGAGCAGGAGCGGCTCGCGAAGGAGGTCCGCGAGTGGGAGAAGGAGCAGGAGGCGAAGGGCAACTTCGTCTACGGCGACGGTGTCCTCGCCAACCCCGCCGAGGGCTTCCCGATCACCTCGCAGTTCGGCTACCGCATCCACCCGATCACGGGCAACCGGAAGCTGCACACCGGCACCGACTTCGGAGTGCCCTGCGGAACGTCGATCCGGGCGGCCGGTGACGGCGTCGTCGTCAGCGCCGGGTGGGCCGGAGGCTACGGCAATCGTGTCGTCATCTCCCACGGCAAGATTGACGGCAAGTCGATCGCCTCGACGTACAACCACAACACGAGCCTGAGCGTGAAGGCCGGGCAGAAGGTGAAGAAGGGCGACGTCATCTCCCAGTCGGGCACGACCGGCGCCTCGACCGGCTGCCACCTCCACTTCGAGATCATGGAGAACGGCGGCTACGTCAACGCGATGCCGTTCATCTCGTAAGTCGCTTCTTCCGGCGGTCACGGCGGGTGCGCCGGAACTGCAGATGGGATAGACTGGTGGGTCTGCGTGTGCAGGTCCGTGGCGGTCATCGCACCGCCCACCGGGCACAGCGGACACGAGCATCACACGAGAGCATCGGACAAGAGGAGAGAGAGGAGGCCGGTCATGCCGAAGGACACCGGGAAGAAGGTCATCGCGAGGAACCGCAAGGCACGCCACGACTACCACATCGAGGACACGTGGGAGGCCGGCCTCGTCCTCACCGGCACCGAGGTGAAGTCGCTGCGTGAGGGCAGGGCGTCGCTGACGGACGGGTTCGCGCTCATCTTCCAGAACGAAGCGTGGCTGGAGAACGTCTACATCCCCGAATACCTTCAGGGCACGTGGACGAACCACGCGGCCCGGCGCCGGCGCAAGCTGCTGCTCCACCGGGAGGAGATCCTCAAGATCTCGCAGAAGGTCAAGGAATCGGGGCGCACCCTCATCCCTCTCGAACTCTACTTCGAAGGGTCCCGGGTCAAGGTCGAGATCGCTCTGGCCCGCGGCAAGCGCGATTGGGACAAGCGGCAGTCGCTGCGCGAAGCCCAGGACAAGCGCGAGGCCGAGCGGGCGATGAAGTCCAAGCAGTACCTCTGAGCCTTTCACCGGACCCCCCGGGAATGCAATTGGCCCGGTCGGTGTTGAGAGAGTATGCTGGTGTTCCTGCCCAGCGGCAGAGCCTGTTCGTCCAGGTGATGTCGGTGAGCAGGGTTGGCAACAGAATATGGGGATGATCGGTTTCGACGTTGGACACTGCGTCGGGAGAAGCGGGCCGAGAATGCAGAGTCACCTCGTTAATGTCCTCTGCAAAACAATAGGTGCTAAATCTGAAAACCGCACCGATTTCGCCCTCGCTGCCTGATAGAGCGCGAGCTGCGAATCCGTCAGCCTAGAGTTGCCTCTGCTCTAGATCCTGGCGTCGCTTAAGAGGCCACTGCTTCGGATGCACGTTGGGGGCATCTGAGGGACTCTTACCCAACTCCGTTCGTTGGTCTACGTGTTCGTGCGATGACCAGAACCTAAGAAACTGCCTCACGAACTGCGCCCGGAGAAGTCCTGACAATCTGCCGACGGACGCGGGTTCGATTCCCGCCATCTCCACTTTCGATTAGAGCCCGGCGACTCAGACCCTTGAGTTGCCGGGCTTCTTCGTGTCTGGGCTGGGATTTCGGGACACGGACCGGGTGGTTTGCGTTCGATTAATATGAAACAGTATGAAACGGGTGGCGGTAGTTCAGCCCCCACTCAGCCCCCACGGGCCACCACACACCTCCCAGGGCGGGGAGGCACCCGAGGAGACACACTGGCATCCAGACAGTTCGGCACCATCGAGACCAAAAACGGGCGGTTGCGCGCACGGTACAACGCGCCCGACGGCACCCGACCGTCGAAGGTGTTCCCGACGAACGCCATGACCACCGCCAGAGAATATCGGTCCGCGGCCGACCAGTGTACCGAAGAGGATTCGGCGCGTGAACCGGAGGCCCAGGACCGTGCAGACCCGCGAGTACCGGTACCAACGCCCACGTTCGCACATGCCTCGGGCATGACGTGCAGAACAGTATTTGCCCCGCCTCGGCAGTTCTGAGACGGGCGCCGTACACGGTGGGATCAGATGTTCTCCCCGCCGAAGTAGAAGGTGTCGGGGGCGAAGCTGGGCGCGATCCCGAACTGCACCCACGACGGGTCGCTGATCGCGTAGGCGAGGGTCACGGTCTTGGAGTCCCCGCCCTCGATAGTCCCGAAGTCGGGGACCGCGGCCCAGTCATTGTCGCCGTCGATCACCACGTCAACAACTCCGGTCGCGTCGGTGACCTGCACGGTCGCTGGCTCCGCGTTGAACGGTGACCCTTCCGGGACTTCGATGGTGGCCTCGAACACGTAGGCTTCGGACGCGTCGGTGGCCGCAATGTCGCTGACGGGCTGTGGTCCGAGGGACTTGACGCTGACGATGATTCCGGTGTCGGGGGCGCGTACCCGGTCCCCGAACTCGAACAGTTCGTCTCCCGTCCCGGCGAGTTCCTTCACGCCATCGGCGTCCGGGGCGGTCGTGGTCGCGGCGGCAGCTTCCTCGTCGGTGACGGGTGTCTCCGTCGCGGACGGGACGGCGGCCCGTGTGGTTGCGGGGGTGTTGGAGGGTTCGTTGCTGCCGCAACCGGTCAGGGTCAGTGCGGCAACGGCTACAGCGGCCGCGCCAATGCGGATGGGGGTCATATTGTCTCCTGGTGTCTAGTGGGTGCCCACAGGAACACCTTATGGGAGGGAAGGGCCGTTGTCGGATTACCCCGATCTCTCCCAGGTGGGTGCGGTCGGATTCCTCTCCCAACTGCACCCGGTTCGTGGGGTCAGACGCTCGTGTGGTCGAACGCGTGCCGCTGGAGGGAATCCACGCTCGGGCGGATCGTGCGCAATGCTCTGGTGTCGATCACGTCACCGGCCTTGGTGTGGACGGGGCGTCCACGGACTTGGTGACCACCCGTATCCGGTCCAACTGGTGCCGCGTGGTGCGTATCGAGTTGAGCCACGTCGCTTACATATTGGACACTTTGGGGAGGCTGCTTTTCGAGTGGGTGAGCCTACACGATGTTGTCGCACCTGACTCCGGGTCGCAACCATACGCACTGTCGGCCGAGGCACGCGGACGCGCGGCAACTCGTAGCCGACTCCCGGCCTGTCGAGAAGTGGAGGGCGTCACGGTGTAAAGGTGAGCAGGCCGATGCACTGTCGGTGACCTAAGCGTTTCTAGAGATCAGCTGGAGCAGCTGACATTGAGTGAATGGCATCCCAGATGCGCTCGGTGGCGGATGAGTGGGAGGCGGCGTGAGATAACGTTCGGCCCCCATGCAGCCCCTATCGCGGGGGTCCGGTGACGTTTCGTCTGGTGAGCGGCTTGACGGTGTCGATTCCCGCCATCTCCACTCATGTCACGGCCCCGGCCGCTCGGTTGAATCCGAGTTGCCGGGGCCGTTGTCGTCCCATGATGCCCCGCGGGCGGGATGGGTTCATCGACCCCGACAGGCGGGGTCGGTCGAACCCGACCCCTCACGAGTTCACGCGAATGACCTCCTCCTGATACGGCGCGACGACGGTGCCCGAGACGCGCAGGTCGAGAACGAGGAACTGTCGCTGCTCGACCGGTGTCGCCGCCCATTCGGTGACGACGTCGAGGTCGGAGAGCGAGCGCACGACGACACCCTGGGCACCGGCCGCGGTCGCCAGCGCCGCGAAGTCGATCTCGTCGATGAGCATCGGGGCAGCGGCGAGGCCCTTGCGCCCGTAGAGGTGCACCTCGGCGCTGTAGGCGGCGTCGTTGAAGACGACGGCCATGCCCCGGCCGCCGGCCGAGCGGATCGCCGTGTCGAGGTCCGACAGCGCCATCACCCCACCGCCGTCGCCGGTGGTGAGCACGATCGTCGCCTCCGGGTTCGCCCGGGCGGCGCCGGCGACGCTGTGCCAGCCGAGCCCGATCGACTGGAAGGCCGTGCCGACCATGGCGATCCGCTCCGGTGCAGCCGGCTCCCAGAACATGTTCGCCCACGCGATGAAGTGCCCGCCGTCGGAGACGACGACCCGCTCGGCAGGCATGAGCTCGCCGAGGCGAGCGGCAGCGGCCCGCGGATCGAGACGACCGTCGGAGCCGAACTCCCCACCCTGGTCATAGACCCGATCAGCGGCGGTGTCGACCCGGCCCCGCCACGTATCCGTCGGACCGGTCAGTCCCCGCAGGCGCTCCGTCAGCGCCTCCGCCGTCAGCCGTGCGTCACCGCGGATGAAGCCTCCGACGCGGGCGTGGGTCGCCCGGTCGTCGACGTCGATCTGCCACACCGAGGTGGTCGGGCCGAAGAGCTCCCCGAACCGCATCGTGAACTGGTTGAGCGAAGCACCGATGACGACGGCGACGTCGGCCTCGCGGACGCGGTCCATCGCCGCAGGCGCCCCGAAGCCCCCGGCGACGCCGAGGTCGTGCTCGGGCGCGGGAAAGATGTTGCGTCCCAGCGCCGTCGTCACGGTCAGGGCGCCCGCCGCCTCGGCGAGGTCCCCGAGGGCGGCGCCGGCACCGGAGAGCCACGCGCCCCGACCGGCGAGCAGGAGCGGACGCTGCGCTGAGGCCAAGGCCGCGGCGAGACGGTCGAGGGCGGCGTCGGCAGACTCACCGCCGGGCGCGAGCGGACCCGGCCTGCCGGGACCCGGCACCTCGGGGATCTCGCCGATCTCGAGCGTCGCGACGTCGTAGGGGATCGCGAGGACGACAGGCACCCGGTAGGTCAGGGCATGCTCGATGGCCGTCACCGTCGCGGCAGCGGCATCGACCCGCCCGACCGTGTACGTGCGCACTCCGACGGCTGACGCCATCGCGATCTGATCGACATCCCACGGACGGGGACCGGAGGTCGGCTCGTCGCCGACGACGAGGACGAGCGGAACGCGGGCCTGCGCGGCTTCGGCGAGCGCGGTCAGGGTGTTGGTGAACCCGGCACCGTAGGTCGTCGTCGCCGCGGCGAGGCGACCCGAGGTGCGGAAGTGGGCATCGGCGGCGACGACGGCGCCGGCTTCGTGCCGGACCGCGGTGTAGGTCGCCGAGGTGGAGGTGAGGAGGGCATCGAGGAAGTGGGCGTTGCCGTTGCCCATGAGTCCGAAGACGTCGTCGATGTGGCGGGCGAGCGTGTGCGCGACGTGCGCCGAGGTGTGCGCCAAGAGGGTGCCTTTCGCGAGATATGGAGAGCCGTCCATATATGTCTCGCGTGCGGCTTCGCGCTCCTTTTTCGAGCACCGGCTCCTGGGGCGCTGGATGAGGCGCAGCGTCGGGAACCTGACAGGTACGAATATAGGACGCAGCGGGCACCGGTGCCAAGTCCGGGGGACCATGCCGAGTTCGATGAATGCGTTCCGGGGAGACTGGCAAACGGTGATTGAATTCCCATTGAACAGAACCATGAATGCGTGATGATAAAGTGGGAAATAGACTTTTCAATCACTTTGCGAAATGCCTGATCAGTCCCAGGAAATGCGATCTGCTCGCCGGTGAGGCGGCGCACTCCGACGGAAGCCGTGGTGAGTTCCGAGATCTCCAGTGGCCTTGTCGTAATGTCGTCTGCGGTTTTCCGGATGCCTTTCACGAGGCATTCCTCAGTCGCGACTGCGCCGTGGTGGCAGCGTGGGAGAGAGTCCGAGTCGGATGGTCAGTGGCCTTGTGATCAGGCATGGTGATCGTCATCTCTTCTGACAAATGAATTGTTTGACAACATTGTCATTGCAGGAGTGATGCACGCAATGAAAGAGTCATCCAAGGTTGCGAAACGATAACGACAGTGTGTTACTAACTGAAATGAATGTTAATCTCATTGTGACAGGTATGCGTTATCGAGAACGCGCTGCCCGCACCCTCCCTCTCATTCCGACACCCTTTATTGGCAATATCCTCTGCCGGAAAGCGACACATCGATGAATGTCAACAAGAAAGCCGTCCTCGCCGGCGGAGCCGCCGCAGTCCTCCTCATCGGAGGCGGCCTCACCTTCGCACGCTGGTACGACGAAGCATCTCTGGGCAACGAGGCGGCCAACGTCCAGTCCGGTGAGCTCAACTTCGCCATCGACAACCTCGCATGCCAGTGGGCGAACGGCGGCGACAACGTCGTCCCCGGTGACCTCGTCGTGCCCGGCGACACCATGGAGTGCACCGGCAGCTCGCAGGTCGTGACGAACATCAAGGGCAAGAACCTGCGGGCCACGCTCACCGCAGTGCCCACCGGAGCCCTCGCGCAGCTCGTCGACGACGACTTCGCCGTGCTCAAGGCGACCGTCAACGGCAGCAGCGACCCGATCGTGCTCACCGCCGCCAACGACGGCGACACCTTCGACGTCGGCTTCTCCATCTACTTCAAGGAGTTCAAGGACTCCGTGGACAACTCCCTCAACCGGGACAACCCCGGCACCGACACCGCACAGTGGTGGGGCGAGGAGAACCAGAACACGGACTACTCCTTCAACACCGGCGACATCAAGCTGCAGCTGGTGCAGAACGACCGCTGACGGACAGTCCTCCGGCCCGCAGCAACGGCCGGAGGACTGCGGTGACCGGATGAGAGCTGTCGGATGAGAGTGCGCGTGATCGTGGCCCTGGCGGCCGCCTTGGTGCTGCTCTCGAGCGGGCTCGGCACGAGTGCCAGGTGGTATGAGGAGCTGCGCTTCGCCGACGATCCGATCACGGTGACCTCCGGCGAACTCGCCATCGCCTCGAGCGACGTTGCCTATCGGGTCCTCGGCAGGTATCCGACCGACACCCGCTTCGAGGGGCTGACTGCGTGCACCGCTCCACAGGGCTTTGCGCACTGCGCCGAGGCGAGTGCAGCGCAGCTTGGGGACTTCCGCTTCATGCGCGGTGACCGACTGACCGTGGAATCCCGGTTCGACGTCACCGCGACCGGGACGAATCTGCGGTATGCGATCACGGTGACGCCGCTGCAGCAGACCCCCTCACCAGGGTGGACGAGTGAGGACACGGTGACACCGGGCGGTGTGCTCACCGGTGCGCAGACCGTGACTGTGGAGCGCACACTCGAGTTCTCCGGACCCGTCGGCGCCGGAGACTGGGCCGCGGCCTTCGGCGACGTCACAGTTCCCGACATCACTGTGCAAGCCGTTCAGGAGGACCGATGAGTCACAGGCAGCGCCCGAGGCACCGCGTGCTCGCCGCCGTGTGCGTGCTCGCCCTCGTCGCCGTGGTCGTCGCCGTCGCGCTCGTGCCCAGTGGTGCCACGTTCGCACGGTACTTCGACGAGGCCGGTGACTCCTCGGGAGCGACCCTGTCCTCACAGCAGATTGCGGCGACGACCGAGGGTGTCATCACGCCTGACTACGGCGACTGGAACTGGTTCGATCGGCAGACCAACGAGACCTCGCTGACGGTGACGAACTCATCGCCGACGGCGATGGTCGCCACCGTCGCCATCGGATCCGTCGCACTCACCGGGGCGAACACCGGTCAGGCATCGGGGAAAGCGCGGGCGTACGTCGTCGACCGGACCGGTGCGAAGCAGCAGATCGCCTCGAGCGTGACGACGACACGGACGACGACACAGTTCCCGGAGGCGAACCTCAGCTGGACGCTCGCGCCGGGAGCCAGCCAGAAGATCGTCGTCGGCGTCGAATCGAACTCGACTCAACTCCTCTATCAGCGTCTCGTCGGGGCCGCGGGAGCGAAGTTCGACTTCCGCTTCGCTGTGAACTGGCGCGTCGACGGTCTCTCGAGCGCAGAGAGCGCCGAGCTCTACCCTCACGGCGCCCTCGGCCCGAATCCCGGCGACAGGGCGGCATGCCCGGCCGGGGCCACCGCAGCACAGGAGTGCCGTGGCGTCGTCGCGACGGTGAAGCGACCCGTGGTCACGGTGGCGACGGGATCGAACACCACAGGTGCCTGCAGTGTGACCGACAACTTCGACCTCTCCCACACGTTTTCGGTGAACACGTCGACGCTGGCGGCCTACAGCGGACTGGCGAAGACGGCCCGGGAGCTGCAGGGCTCGAACCCGGGCAACTACGGGTCCTACGCGCCGATTCCCGATGTGGGGTCCGGATTCACCGGCACCAGCGTCGAGGTCGTCCGCCAGCCGTACGAGGTGGGAGAGGGCTACGACCTGACGTTCACCTTCGTCATCCGCGGAACCGGGGGAGCCGGGACTCATGTGCCCGGCCCGAACGGCGAACGAGCCACCCAATCGCCGGTGTACACCCTGTCGATGAAGCGCGAGCGCTTCAGCATCTTCCCCACCTGCAGCGTCAGTCTGGCGTCGCTATGAGAGGAGTTCAGCGCATCAGCGATGTCCTCCCGGCCGCGACGGCGCTGCGCAGGACGGTGACCGTGCTCATCGCGCTCGCCGTTGCCGGGGCGCTCGCCCTGGTCCCCGTCCCCGCCTCGGCGGCTGCCTGTCCGTCATCGATCGATGACGCGATCCGGGTGTCCGAGACCGACGGCGGCGAGGAGACCGCGCCCGGCGATCTCGCCCGGGCCTTCCCCGATGTGCCCGAGCTGCTCGCCCCCGGTGCGGGTGCCGACGATGCACTGGCCATCCGCTCGATCGCCGAGGTGCCGGTGACCGCGACGCTCCGGGTCGCACCGCAGACGACGCCGGTGGAGAATCCCGACCGCGACCTCCAGGTGACGATCACGTGGGCCGGTCGCACCGTCGCCGAGGGAACCTACCGCGACATCGTCGGAACGAGCATCGAACTCGGCTCCCTCGCGCCCGGTGCCCGCGAGACTCTCGCCGTCGACGTCGCACTGCCGGCGGTCGACGAGCGGGACAACGACACGCAGAGGCGCACATGGCCGCTGCGATTCACCCTCGGGGTCGGCGCCGGCGACGAATGCGCAGCCGAGGATGCGCAGGCCGACGTCCGAGCGGATGCGGCGTCCTCGGCCGATTCCGATGCTGGAGGCGACGACACCGCAAGTGCCGGTGCCGACGACACGGCCGGTGCCGACGACACCGCCGACGCCGACGGAACCGACGCTGACGTGGCCGCCGGCGGAACCACCTCGGCGCAGGCGGTGACGGCCAATGACGCCTCGGCGACGAGCACGAGCGAAGGGGGAGGGGCGCTGCCGCGAACCGGTCTTGAGAGCGCCGGACTCGCCGCGCTCGCGGGCATCGCGATCGGGCTCGGTGCCGTCCTCATCGCCGGCGCCCGCCGACCCCGCGCTGAGAGGGGAGAGACGACGATATGACCGTGAAAGCAACCGAGGTTTCTCACGCCGACGGACGTGCCGACCGCCTCGGCGCCGCCCCCACGCACCTTGACGCTCACCCGATGCGACGGCCTCGACCCAAGCGTCGCCTGCGGACGGTCATCTCCTGGCTGTGCGGGGTGCTGCTCGCCGCGATCATCGGGGTGCTCCTCGCCTCCGTCGTCGTGCCGCTCGCCATGGGATGGGTGCCGCTCACGGTGCTCACCGGGTCGATGGAGCCGACGATCCCGCCGGGGTCGCAGGTCGTCGTCAAACCCCTGCGGCCGGAGCAGACCCAGGGGCTCACGAAAGGGCAGATCATCACGTACCTGCGCAGACCGGGCACGGACGACATGATCACCCACCGGATCATCGACGTCGCCGAGGTGGACGGCGAGACCGTCTACCGCACGCAGGGCGACGCGAACAACGCACCCGACCCCGACCCGGTGCGCAGCGTGCAGGTGCGCGGTGTCGTCCGCTACCACGTCCCTCTCGTCGGTTACGTCGCCCAGTTGACGACTCCCGACCAGAAGCGCACGGGCATTTGGATCGTCGCCGGCCTCCTCATCGCCTACGCGGTGTGGGAGGTCTGCCGGCCGAAGCGGAAGGGCTCCGGCCGACACTGACCACCGCTCCCGCCCCCTACCGGCTGAGACGCTCCCGCCACGCGGCCATGATCTCCGGCGACGTCGGCTTCGAGACGAGCGAGCCGACGAGGTAGCCGAGCAGCGAGGCGAGCAGGCCGAAGTAGATCGCCTCGTTGGCGTAGATGTCCACGGTGATCATGATGACGATCGTCGTCACGGAGCCGAGGATCATGCCGGCCATGACGCCGACGATGGTGCCGCGGCGGAAGACGAGTCCGCCGAGGATCGGCACGAAGAGCCCGGCCACGAGCAGGTTGTAGGCAACGGTGAGGGCTTCGACGACGCTCGGCATGATGAGCGCGAGCGCCAGGGTGACGATGCCGAGTCCGATGAGATAGATGCGCGAATCGCGCACCTCATCACCGGTCTCGCGGACGAGCGACTGAGCGAACGTGCGCGTCGGGCCAGCGGAGGTCGCCGCATCGGCACCGTCCGCCCTCTCAGCGGTCTGCGCCACCGGCACGATCTGGCGCTTCGCGAGCAGCGGCTCGACGATGTCCTGCCGGCACACGGTCGACGCGGCGAGCAGCGACCCCGAGGCCGTCGACATCATCGCCGCGAGCGCCGCGGCGAGGACGAAGCCGGCGACGACCGGTGACATCGAGGCATCGACGACGGCGACGAAGACATCGTCGGGCACTGCGATGCCGGGCACGATCCGCAGCGCGGCCATGCCGATGAGCGCCCCGGCGACGGCGTAGAGCAGGCAGTACACGCCTGCCGACAGCCCGCCCCAGCGGGCGACGGCCGGGGTGCGGGCGGTGAACACGCGCTGCCAGATGTCCTGGCCGATGAGCAGACCGAGGGTGTAGATGAGGATGTAGCCGAGGATCGCCTGCCAGCCGATGCCCACTGGGGACGTCTGCTCGGGTGGGAGCACGGAGAACAGCTCGCCGAGGCCGCCGGCCCGCTGCAGGACGAGCGGGAGCATGATGAGGAAGATGCCGACGGTCTGGATGAGGAACTGGACGAAGTCGGTGAGCGTGATCGACCACATGCCCCCGAGCATCGAGTACGTGATGACGATGCCGCCGCCGATGATGACCGACCAGAACTTGTCGAGGTCGAAGAGCGCGTGGAAGATCGTCGCGTACGCCACCGTCGACGTCGTCGAGATCATCAGACCGTACGCGGTCATGATCGCCCCCGACACGAGCCGTGAGCCCTTGCCGTAGCGCAGTTCGAGCATCTGCGAGACCGTGTAGATCTCGAGCTTCTGGATCTTCGGGGCGAAGAGCAGCGAGAGCAGGATGATGCCCAGGCCGATGCTGAAGACGAGCCACATCCCCGACAGGCCTGCGGTGTAGCCGAGGCCCACCCCGCCGATCGTCGAGGCCCCGCCGAGGACGACGGCGGACATCGTGCCCGTGTAGAGCAGTCCGCCCAGCCGTCGGCCGGCGACGAGGAAGTCGTCCTGGTTCTTCGCCTTGAATCGGCCCCAGATGCCGAAGCCGACCATTGCGGCGAGGTAGACGATGACTACGAGTGAGTCCACGGTGACTCCTTCTTTCCGTTTGAGATCTTCAGGTCCGCAGGCTCAGGTGCCGACGGTGATGTGGATGATCGTGGGAACGGTGCGGGACAGTGCCGCGGCGACGGCGTCGGGCAGCTCGGCCGGCATCTGCGACTCGGCCATCGCCACCCCGACCCCGCCCATCGACTCCCCGAGCTTCGCGAAGTCGGGGCGCGCGAGTTCGACGGCGAAGGGCGTCATGTCCCGGTCGACCATCTGCGCTTCGATCTCGGCGTACCCGCCGTTGTCGACGATGACGAAGGGGATCCCGAGGCCGAGTTCGGTCGCCGTCATGATCTCCTGGATCGAGAACATCGCCGCCCCGTCACCGAGGAGGCACACGACCGGGCGGTCCGGTGCGGCGAGCTTCGCCCCGATCGCGGCGGGAATCCCGTACCCGAGCGTGGCGAATCCCGGCATGTAGAGGAGCTGATCGGGGGTGTGCGCTTCGAGCGCGTGAACCGTCCCGTCGTAGGTGACCTGGGACGAGTCCCCGGCGATGACGACATCGGATCCCGCACCGTCGGCGATGAGGCGGGTCACCCGTGCCCCGATCGACTCGACATCGAAATCCTCGGCCCAGGATTCCTTGAGTCCAGCCGTGCGCGCGGCTCCGGATTCCCCCGCCGAGGCGGTTCCCGACCCGGTCTCTCCAGCCTCGTCGAGCGCGGTGATGAGAGCCGAGAGGAACTCGCCGGCATCGGCGCACACGAGGATGTCCCCGCGGAGGTTCTTCCCCAACTGGTCGGGGTCGATGTCGCAGCGGATGACGACCTGCTCAGCCCGGTCGTCGCGGACCCCGGGAGCCGTCTGCGCGCCGATCACACCACCCCACAGGTCGGAGTCGGCGAGTTCGGAGCCGACGACGATGAGCACGTCGGCGGCGGCCGACTCGGCTTGGACGCTCGGGAAGCGGACATTCGATCCGAGCGAGAGCGGATGGTCCTCGGCGACGATGCCCTTCCCGTTGGCGGTGGTGACGACGGGAGCATCGATCGCCTCGGCGAGGTCCTGGACCTCAGCGGCAGCCGAGCGTGCGCCGCCGCCGGCGACGATGAGCGGACGGGAGGCCTTGCCGATCGCGTCGACGGCACGGGTGACGGCCTGGCGGTCGAGTCCGGGCCGCCGCGCCGGGATCGGCGCGGGCACACTGCCGTGCCAGTCGCCCTCGAGCACATCGAGGGGGACCTCGATGTGGACGGGACCGGGGCGGGATGACGCGAACAGTGCGAACGCCTCGGCGACGGCCTGGGCCGCACCTTCGGCGGTGCGGGTGCGCTGGGAGGACACGAGCAGGTGCGACAGCGCCCCGGAGGAGTCCTTCGTCTCGTGGAGCATCCCGATGTCGGCGCGTTCGAGCCCGGTCGGCACACCCGGGGAGAGGATGAGCATCGGGCGGGACTCGGCATACGCCGTCGCCGCCGCGGTGACGACGTTCGTCAGCCCCGGTCCCGAGGTCGTGATGACGACCCCGGGCTTGCCCGAGAGCAGGAAGTAGCCGTCGGCCGCGTAGCCGGCGCCCTGCTCGTGGCGGGGCGTGACCGCGCGGATCCCGAACTCCGGCAGGTGCCGGTAGAACTCGAGGTTGTGGGTGCCGGGGATCCCGAAGATCGTGTCGACACCGTGGGCGGCGAGTGCGGCGACGACGGCCCTGCCGCCGTTGCGGAAGCGATCGGCCTCAGGCACTGTGGACTCCTCCGCTCGGCCCCGAGGGCTCGGTCATCCCGTTGGCGTCGGCCGCCCACAGGGAGAGGATCTCGTAGCCGGCGTGGGCGGCGGCGATGCCGGTGATCTCCGCATGGTCGTAGGCGGGAGCGACCTCGACGATCTCAGCCCCGACGACGTTGAGCCCCTGCAGGCCGCGGATCGTATTGAGCAGCTCGCGGCTCGTCATGCCGCCGGCCTCGGGAGTGCCGGTGCCGGGGGCGGCGGCCGGATCGAGGACGTCGATGTCGATCGAGAGGTAGACGGGAGCGTCGCCGAGGCGGTGGCGGATGCGGGCGACGACGTCCTGGACCGAGGTGAACTGGTAGTCGTCGCTGCGGATGATCTGGAAGCCGAGCACATCGTCGTCCTCGAGGTCCTTCTTGCCGTAGAGGGGCCCGCGGATGCCGACGTGCATCGAGGCGGTGAGGTCGATGAGCCCCTCTTCGCTGGCCCGGCGGAACGGGGTGCCGTGCGTGTAGGGGGCGCCGAAGTACGTGTCCCACGTGTCGAGGTGGGCATCGAAGTGGAGGACGGCGATCCTGCCGTGGGTCTTGTGCAGCGACCGCAGATTGGGCAGGGCCAGGGTGTGGTCGCCGCCGAGGGTGAGGACCTTCGCGCCGTCGGCGCGCAGGGCGTCGGCGTTCTCCTCGACCGTGGCGATGGCCTCCTCGATGTCGAAGGGGTTGACGCCCAAGTCACCGCAGTCGGCGACCTGCTGCCACGTGAACGGGTGGACGCCGGTGGCCTGGTTGTAGGGGCGCAGCAGCTTCGAGGACTGGCGGATGTGGGCCGGCCCGAACCGGGCGCCGGGCCGGTAGCTGACACCGGCGTCGAAGGGGATGCCGACGACCTTGACGTCGATCTTCTCGCCCGGGCGCTGGGCTTCGACCTCGTCGAGGCGGGGCAGGAGTCCGAAGGTCGGGGGTCCGGCGAAGCGCGGGGTCTGGCTGTAGTCGGCAGGGCCGAGGGGCTGAGACGGCATTGACTCTCCTTGCAGCTGGCACGACGCCGGGGAAGCCGGCGCGGTTCGGGACTGATGTGCCATCAGCCTAGGACCTGTCATCCCCGTCACAGATATCCAGTCTGGACAGGAGCGGACCCTCAGATGTCCACAGTGGATAGACTGGGCGTCATGGTCACCTTGGGACAGCTGTGGGCGCGGCGCGAACTCGCCCTCGAGATCGCCGTCGACCCGGTCGGAGCCAGGAACCGGGAGGTCACGATCGTCCACTCCTCCGAGCTGCCGGAGGTCGACGAATGGCTGGCCGGGGGAGAGGTGCTCCTGACGATCGGCGTCGGTCAGGATCTCACCGCGGACTCGGCCGGCGACTACATCGCGAGACTCAAGCGGGTGGGCGTCCATGCGCTGGGGATCGGTCTGGGTCGCGACCTGCCGTCGGCGCAGCTGCCGCCCTCGCTCATCGCCCACGCCCGCGCTCACGACCTCGCGCTCTTCGGCGTGCCCGAACCCGTGCCGTTCGTCGCCGTCGTCGACGCGTTCACGCGGATGCGGGAGGAGGAGTCGAACCGTGAGGTCAGCCGGGCCGGCAGCGCGGGCCGTCGGTTCGCCACCGCGCTCGCGCGGCAGGGTCCGGCCGCGCTCGTCGCCGAGGTCTCTGCCGCCCTGGGCTCCGAAGTCCACTTCGTCTCTCCCACCGGCAGGGGGCTGACCGGGCAGAACGCCCCGACCGACGTGCGTGCCGAACTCATCGCCGAGGCGGTCGGGACGTCACTCGCCCCGCGGCTGCTCCGTGCCGTCGGCGGGCGTTTCGAGGCGGTGCCGATCGGTGACGACCGGGTCAGCGGGTGGCTGCTTGCCGGGCGGGACGCGGCGGTGGCCTCGCGCACCCGGGGACTGCTGCTCGCGACCGCCGCCGCACTCCTCGGCCTCTCGGTGATCGACCAGCCGCCGCGCGCCGGGGAGTCGACGCTGTTCTCGACCACCCTGTCGGCCTCCGAGGCGCGCGCCGAATGGGTGCAGCGCACCGGCACCCCGGCGCTCTCGCGTGCCGAATTCACGATCGTCGGCGGAGTCCGTGGGGACGTCGCCGAGCAGCTCTTCGGCGATCTCGGCGGCGGCACGCTCACCGCCCGGGCCGGGTCGATGATCGGCGTCCTCCACTCCGGGGATCCCCTCGTCGCCCGGGTCGCCGAGGTGACCGGAGTCGACCGGCTGTTCGTCAAGTCGCTGCCGCTGACGCAGGTCCATCACACGTGGACGGTGTGGCGGACGCAGAACGAGACAGTGAATTCCGATGTCAGGGCGCTGCTGTCGGTGATCGACGAGGCAGCGGCGGTGCGCTTCGTCGATGAGGTCCTCGGCGCGCTCCTCGCCTCGCAGGACGGTCAGGATCTGCTGGTCACCCTGCGCTCGTTCATCGCCTCCGGCGGGGTCCGTGACGCCGTGGCCGCCGAGCTCGGGATCCACCGGCACACGGTGCGGGCGCGGGTCCAGCGGATCGAGCGGCTCCTCGGCCGCGACCTCTCCCGACCCGACACGGTCCATGCCGTCGCGATCGCCCTCGAGCTCGCGGAGCTGTGAGCCCGCAGTGCCCTGACCCTGCGACGCTGTGATCCTGCGGCGCTCGCGCCCGCGGCGCTCAGGCGAAGTGCGCGGCGCGGAAGTCCGCGGTGATCTCGAGGACCCGGTCGAGACCGGCACGATCGCCGATGCTGATGCGCACCCCGTCGCCGAGGTTGCGCACGGCCACCGCACGGGCGACGGCGGCCTCTTCGAAGGCGTCGGAGAGCTCACCGAGTGGCAGCCAGACGAAGTTGCCCTGTGCCTCCGGCACGTCCCAGCCCTGGCCCCGCAGCTCGGCGGCGAACCAGTCCCTGAGCTCGGCGATCTCGGCGGCGCGGGCCATCACCTCATCCCAGTGCTGCACCGAGGTCAGGGCCGCCGCCTGGCTGAGGTCGGTGACGCCGAACGGGATGACGGCCTTGAGCAGGCCGGCGATGACGCCGGCAGCGGCGACCGCGTATCCGACGCGCAGTCCGGCGAGACCGTGGGCCTTGGAGAAGGTGCGCAGCAGGACGACGTTGGGGAAGTCGGCGACGAGGCCGAGGCCGTCGACGACGCCCTCGGCGGTCGCGAACTCCCAATACGCCTCGTCGAGGGCGACGAGCACGCGATCGGGGACCTGGGAGAGAAACTCCCTGACCTCGGTCTCGCGCAGAGCGGGTCCGGTCGGATTGTTCGGGGAGCAGAGGATGACGAGCGTCGTCGCCTCGGTGATCGCCTGCGCCATCGCCTCGAGGTCGTGGGTGCCATCGGGCCGCAGCGGCACCTCGATGCGGGTGGCACCGGCGAGCCCCGTCGTCTGCGGGTACATCTCGAACGACGGCCACGGGTAGATCGCCTCGGTCGTCGCATCGGAGGTGATCTGGGTGAGGGCGACGAGGAGTTCGCTGGCACCGGTGGTGACGATGAGGTTGTCGACGCTCACGCCGAGGCGGTCGGCCAGTCCCGTGCGCAGGGCGGTGGCCGCATCGTCGGGGTAGGAAGCGGGGGATGACATGTGCTGAGCGATCGTCTCGCTGACGGCCGGCAGCGGCGGGAGGTGGTTCTCGTTCGAGGAGAGCTTGAGCGGTGTGAGCCCCGGGACCTCTTGCGGCTGTCGGCCGGGAATGTAGGGCGGGAAGGTGTCGAGGGCCGCCCGCAGACGGGGGAGGCGGGCAGGGTCGACGGAGGGCTCAGGAGTCGTCATGGACTCATGATGGCACACGCTCACCACGGCTTGTCGGGCGTCGTCCGTCCTCCGCTGCCGAACGGTCCCTGCTGCTGCTGTTCGCGGTTCGAATCCTCGCCGCGCTGCCGCAGCTCGTCGCGCTTCTGCTCCTCCTCGGTCTGCTGGCCCGAGTCGCTGTTCTCCGACTGATCCTCGCTGCCCTGGTCGTTCTGACCCTGATCGCCCTGGTCGGTCTGGCCGCCGGAGCTGTCACCCTCGTTCTGCTGGTCATCGCCCTGCGAGTCCTGCGAATCGTCGCTGCTCGATCCCTGGTCCTGGGACTGGCCGCCGTCCTTCTTGTCCTGGACGCGTTCGGTGGCCTCGTCGCTCTTCTGCTGGGATTCGCTGTTGTCGGGACGGCATTCGGCCGGGGCGTCGGCGAGGGTCTGCAGCGCCTGGTCGTAGAGCTCCCCGGACTTCTTCTCATCCTGATCGACGATCTGATCGGCGAGCTTCTCGTAGACGTAGGAGAGGTTGATGCGCACCGCGCACTCGTCGCGCGGCGGTGTGAGGTCGAGCGCGGTCTCGAGGTCCTCCTGCGCCGGTTCGAAGCTGCCGACCGCGGCCTTCGCGGTGCCGCGGTTGAAGTACCCGATGTGCCGCTCGAGCGGACTGAGGGCGAGGAACGTCGTCGCGGCCCGCTCCGCCCCGGGGAAGTCGTTCGAGTCGTATCGGACCTGGGAGGAAGCGCCGAAGTAGACGATGGTCGCGATATAGGCGAAGACGAGGGTGAGCACGGTGCCGATGATGAGGTTGACCTTCGTCACCAGGCGCCGCCGCGTCCACAGACCCGTGATCCTGTTCACGACCGTCCTCCGTTCACCGGCTCAGGCTGCGTGCGGGCAGGTGTACCCCCGGGGCCCGCGCCCCCGGGACCAGGACCACCCCAGCCGGCAGCGCCGGTGCCCGGACCACCCGGGAACGGCGGTGCTGCATTCGCCCGGCGACCGCCTCGGCGCGGGGGCATGACCGAGCGCACGCGGATGAGCTCACGGACGCCGAAGACCATCTCGACGGCGATCCACGCGAAGACGAGGATGAGCGGCACCCAGAAGTACTCGTCGACGGTGAGGCGGCCGTCCTTCTGCACGAGCCGCTGATCGTAGGTCGGAGCGGTGTAGACCGAGGCCAGCGGTGTCGAGGCGTCGCGCAGGTGGTAGGGCAGGCCGAGGTCGGAGGCGATCTGCTGGAGGTTGCCCTCGTCGATCCGTGAGATCCCCGGATTGCCCTGGGCGTCGCGGATGTACTCCTCGGTGCCGCCCTGACCCGTGCCGTCCTGGCCGCTGCCGGGGCCGTAGCCGAAGGGCTGGGACTCCTTCATCCGTCCGCCCTGGCTCGTGCCGTAGCCGAACACGGCGCCGCTGTCGATGCGGGAGGCGAACGACGACCACGAATCGGGGCTGCCCTGCGCGGTCTGCTCGCCGTCGCCGAAGTAGAAGACGAGGGTCTGGTTGTCGGGACGGTCCTCGGCGTTCGCGCTCATCCGCTCCTCGAGCTCATCGCCGGCCTCGGTGATCGACGACCCGTTCGAGTTCTGCGACATCTCGGGGGAGAGGACGTCGACGGCGGAGGCGAATGCGGCATGGTCGGTGGTCAGCGGCATCGCCGTCGAGGCAGTCGAGGCGAAGGTGATGATGCTCAGGCGCGCACCCGGCAGCTGCTTGGCGAGTTCGAGCATGTCGTCTTTGACGCCGTCGAGGCGGGTGCCGTCGCCGTCGTAGTCCTCCGCGGCCATCGACGTCGTCGTGTCGACGAGGAAGTAGGCGTCGGCGGCGGCCTCGTACTCCTCGGTCGTCGACTCGACGGGGAAGCCGGGCCGGGCGAGGGCGAGCCCGAGGAGGGCGACGACGCCGATGCGCGCGCACCACTTCCACCGCGGGCCGTCTCCGCGCACGAGCGGGATGATGCACAGGGCCAGGAGGATCGCGACGACGACGCCGACGCCGATCCATCCGAAGAGCGGGTCGAAGATCATGAGCGCACCCTCCAGGCGAGGACGAAGACGCCGATGAGCCCGAACACGGCGATCGCCAGCGGCACGGCGGGCATGTCGTGGACGATCGTGTACGAACGTCCCGGGGTGTTCTCCGCCTCCTGGCTCTGGATCTCCGAGACGATTCTGTCGATCGTCGTCGCCGAGCCCATCTCGAACTGCTCACCGCCGGTCCGGTCGGAGACCGAGCGCAGCTCCTGGGTCTGGGTCGTCGCGAGGATCGAGGGCGGGGAGAGGCTGTAGACGCGGACGCCGGCGTCGATCGCGATGTTCGTCGCCTCGTCGAGTTCGAAGAGGGGTTCGCCGGCGAGCATGTTGTCGGTGGCGAAGACGACCGAGCGGGACCGGTCCTCGTCCTTGCGGTCGAAGTTGTCGATGCAGGACACGAGTCCGTCGCCGATGAGCGAGGATCCGCCGATGTTCGGCGGCGAGGTCGACCACGAGTAGTCGGTGCCCTCCGACCCCCAGGTCCGGAAGCCCTGTTCGGCCTCTTCGAGGTAGTTCTGGACCATGTCGTAGTCGTCGGTGAGCGGGAACGCCGAGACCGCGGTCGCGTTGAACACCGTCATCCCGATGCGCTCACCGTCGAAGCGGTCGACGAGCTGCTGGTAGGCGGCGAGCAGATCCGCGTCGTAGCCGAGCATCGACCCGGACACATCGAGGCAGAGCATGACGTCGCGCAGCTTCTTCTCCGGGTTGACCGTCTCGACCCACGCCGGGCGCGCCACCCCGGCCAGCGCTCCGAGACCGGTGATGGCGATGACGCCGAGGAACGCGGCGGTGGTGAGGAACTTCCGTCGCATCGCCCGGCGGAAGCCGGGCAGCTGCGTCATCCGGCCGCTGTGGGCGACGGCGAGGGAGGACTCGGTGCGCCGGGGACGGCGGAAGACGAAGACGGCGATGCCGGCGAGGACGAGGAGGCCCAGCGCCAGCCACCAGAGCATCAGGACCATCGCGCCACCAGCTTCCTCGCCTCGGCGATCTGCGGACTGAGGTCCGTCGCATCGTCCTCGGCGAATTCGGCTTCGTAGAGGCCCCAGAGGGAGTCGGCGAGGTCGTCGAGCCCGGCAACCGCGGCGTCGCGGTAGGTCAGGTGCTCGGCCTTGACGCCCCACGCGTCGCGGGCGAACTCGCGGACGATCTTCGCCAGCTCCTTCGCGCCCTCCCGCACATCCGTCTGACCTGCGGCGAGGTCGGATTCGACGGCGGAGATCCGCGCCATGTACGTGCTGCGCACGGGGATGGGGATCCGCGACGGCTTCTGGGCTCCGGCACCCGAGGCCGCGCGCAGCAGCGGGGCGGAGAAGTTGATGAGCGCCGCGAGCAGCACGACGGCGGCGGCGACGTACCACCACACCGAGATCTGCAGCGGACCGATGAGTTCAGCGGGACCCACGACGATGCCTCCAGAGCAGTGCGTGCAGATTTCCGAGGGCCTGCTCGGGGTCGGCGACCTCGGTGTGGGAGATGCCGAGCTTCGTGAGCAGGTCGAGACGCTGGCGTCGGCGGGCCGCCTCGGCGGCGACGAACTCACCGCGCACCTTCGGATCGGACATCACCGAGATCGGCAGCCCCACCTCGGCGCGGGCGACGTCATAGGGCGCCGAGGCGGTCGCGAGCTCCGCGAGATCGGCGTCGGTGATCGTGATCCACAGCATCTCGTGCTGGGCGCGCAGGCGCTTGATCGTCGCCTCCTCCTCAGGTCCGAGCGGGGCCTGGTCGGAGATGACGACGACGAGCATGCGATGGGTGATGTGGTCGGCGATCCACTTCAGCTGGGTGTTGATCGACCCGTCGACCGCGGTGCCGGACTCGGCGAGGATCTGCTGGAGGAGGTTCTCGAGGTGGGCCTCGCTGCCCTTGCGGGGGGAGGCGATGGTCTGCTCGGCGTTGCCGTGGATGAGCATGACGTCGTCGCCGTGGCGCACCGCGAGGTAGCCGGTCATCCCCGCCATGAGGATCGCGAGGTGCCGTTTGTCCGCGCCCGCCGAGGTGATCGCGTCGAAGCCGCGCGAGGAGTCGACGACGAGCGCGAGGATATGGCGGCGGTGGGCGACGTAGCGCTTGACGAGCGGATCGGCGTGGCGGGCGGTGGCCTTCCAGTCGATGTCGCGGATCTCATCGCCGGGAATGTAGTCGCGCAGGTCGTCGAAGTCGAGGCTGTGGCCGTGGAAGACCGACGAGTAGTCGCCGTCGAGGAGTCTGCGCGTGCGCCGGTGGGCGTGGATGGTCATCCGCGCCTTGATCCGATTGAGCAGAGCCGTCATGTCATCACCGGGTCACGGGGTCGGCACGGCCATGAGGAGGGCATCGACGACCTGGGCGCTCGTGATGTTCTCCGCCGCGGCCTCGAAGTTGAGCTGGATGCGGTGGGCGAGGACGCGGTGGGCGAGGTCCTTGATGTCCTCGGGGATGACGTAGTTGCGGCCCCGGATCATCGCGAGCGCCCGGCCGGCGTTGGTGAACGCGATCGAGGCGCGCGGGCTCGCACCGTACTCGATGTAGGGGGCGAGGCGCCCGAGGTACTTCTGCGTGTTCCGCGTCGCATGGACGAGTTCGACGAGGTAGCGGGTGATCGACGGGTCGATGTAGATCGTGCGGGC
The DNA here is from genome assembly GCF_006489205.2 of Brevibacterium sp. XM4083. GTDB lineage: Bacteria > Actinomycetota > Actinomycetes > Actinomycetales > Brevibacteriaceae > Brevibacterium. Next base: position 977,577 of record NZ_VFYR02000001.1, read on the forward strand.
GTAGCGCTGCATCGTCATGACGTCGTCGAGCGTGCAGCTCGCCGCCGGCACCGAGTCCTTGTCGAAGACGCCGGAGTCGAGCCGGGAGAGGATCTCGACCTCCTCATTGGGGCTGGGATGGGTGAGGAGGTCCTTGATCATGAATCGGTCGAGCTGCGCTTCGGGCAGCTGGTACGTCCCCTCCTGCTCGATGGGGTTCTGCGTGGCCATGACGAGGAAGGGCCGCGGCAGGTCGAAGCGCTGCCCGCCGATCGTCGTCTGCCGCTCCTGCATCGCCTCGAGCATCGCCGACTGCGTCTTCGCCGAGGACCGGTTGATCTCATCGAGGAGGACGATGTTGGCGTGGACCGGTCCGAGCACCGTGTTGAACGAGCCTTCGCGGGCGTTGTAGATCTGCGAGCCGATGATGTCGGCCGGCAGCAGGTCGGGGGTGCACTGGATGCGGGAGAACTTCCCGTCCACGGCGTTGGCCAGAGCCGCGGCCGCGGTCGTCTTCGCGAGTCCGGGGACGCTTTCGAGGAGGAGGTGTCCGCCGGAGAGGAGGCCGATGAGGAGGGATTCGCGCAGTCGCTGCTGGCCGACGACGAAGTGGTCGAGATAGGACTCGAGTCCGCTGAGGAGGGATTTGGCGTGCGCGATCTCCTGCGTGTTGGCCGTTGCCGTTGCCGTCATGCGTCTCAGGGCCCTCTCGGTGTCGTTCGTGGTGCGGCGGCCGGTGCTGTGATGGCCGTCTCCACAAGGATATGGGCCGACCCTGACATGTGACTGGGTGAATCCGTGTCAGTACCGACACATAGTGTGGAGAGGTGAGAACAGAGGAATCGCCGAGGCGGTCGCCCGGTTGGCAGAGATCGTCGCCTCGGTGGTCCGCTACCACGGAAAGGGGTGGTCAGCGGGGTGGAGCCGATCACGTCGAGGTCGAGTCCGACACGCCGAACGACATGCCCACAAGAAGGAATTTTTCCTGTGGACGACGGTGGATAACCTCGGGCCGGCGCGGCCGGGATCTCGGTGGAATCCGCGGTGTCGCCCGTGTCCGCGCAGGTGACCGAACTACACAGGTGTCGTTCACACCCTGTGGACGACTGTGGAGGGCTGAGAACACACCTTGTGGATGGTGTAAATGACACTGGTTTAACACTGGATATAGGGGTAGGGTTTTACCCGAACACAACATCTAGTGGTCACAGCCGGTCCCCTTCACCGTGATCCCTCCCACGTCGGGAGGCCGCGGAAACGGCGTGGCCGACCGTGGAAATCCCAAGCCGCAGCGCAGAATCGAGGAGTCATCATGATCACCGTGTACACCAAGCCCGCTTGTGTCCAGTGCAACGCCACCTACCGCGCGCTCGATGCCAAGGGCCTGAAGTACACCTCGGTCGATCTCAGCGTCGATGAGAACGCCCTCGACGTCGTCAAGGCCATGGGCTACATGCAGGCTCCGGTCGTCGTCACCGACAACGACCACTGGTCGGGATTCCGTCCGGACAAGATCGCCGCCCTGGCCGGCCAGCAGACGACGGCGACCGTCGTGGCCTGAGATGCTCCTGGTCTACTACTCCAGCAGCTCCGAGTACACCCACCGCTTCGTCGGAAAACTCGATCATCCCGCCCGCCGTCTGCCCCTGCTGACGAAGGACGAGACGCTGCTGGTCGATGAGCCGTTCGTGCTCGTCACCCCCACCTACGGGGCCGGTCCCAACCGCGGGGCCGTCCCCAAGCAGGTGGTCAAGTTCCTCAATATCGAATCGAATCGCCGGCACCTCGTCGGCGTGATCGGCGCCGGAAACACGAACTTCGGCGCAGAATACTGCCGCGCGGCGCACAAGATCGCCGTGAAGTGCCAAGTGCCCGTGCTCTATCGGGTCGAACTCCTCGGAACCCCCGAGGACGTCGCTGCTGTGAATCAAGGATTGGACAAACTGTGCGTGAGCTCGCTGAAGACCGCAATGTAGAGGACATCATCCGCGAAGAGACGGATCTCGACTACCATGCGCTCAACGCCATGCTGAACCTCTATGACGTGGATGGGCGGATCCAGTTCGAGCGCGACAAGCAGGCCGCTCGCCAGTACTTCCTCCAGCATGTCAACAACAACACCGTCTTCTTCCACGACCTCAAGGAGAAGCTCGACTACCTCGTCGAGAAGGACTACTACGAGCCCGAGGTCCTCGAGCAGTACTCGTTCGAGTTCATCGAGGCGCTGTCGAAGCGCGCGTACGCGCAGAAGTTCCGCTTCCAGACGTTCCTCGGCGCGTTCAAGTTCTACACCTCGTACACGCTCAAGACCTTCGACGGCAAGCGCTACCTCGAGCGCTTCGAGGACCGCGTCGTCATGGTCGCGCTCTTCCTCGCCCGCGGGGATGAGACGCTCGCCGAACAGCTCGTCGACGAGATCATCACCGGCCGCTTCCAGCCGGCGACCCCGACGTTCCTCAACGCCGGAAAGAAGCAGCGCGGCGAACTCGTCTCGTGCTTCCTCCTGCGCATCGAGGACAACATGGAGTCGATCGGCCGCTCGATCAACTCCGCCCTGCAGCTGTCCAAGCGCGGCGGCGGTGTGGCCTTCAGCCTGACGAACATCCGCGAGTCCGGCGCGCCGATCAAGAAGATCGAGAACCAGTCCTCGGGCGTCATCCCCGTGATGAAGCTCCTCGAGGACTCCTTCTCCTACGCCAACCAGCTCGGTGCGCGTCAGGGCGCCGGTGCCGTCTACATCCACGCGCACCACCCCGACATCTACAGCTTCCTCGACACGAAGCGGGAGAACGCAGACGAGAAGATCCGCATCAAGACCCTCTCGCTTGGCGTCGTCATTCCCGACATCACCTTCGAACTCGCGAAGCGCAACGAGGACATGTACCTCTTCAGCCCCTACGACGTCGAACGCGTCTACGGGGTGCCGTTCTCCGACATCGACGTCACCGACAAGTACGAGGAAATGGTCGACAACGCGTCGATCCGGAAGAAGAAGATCAACGCGCGTGAGTTCTTCCAGACGCTCGCGGAGATCCAGTTCGAGTCCGGCTACCCGTACATCATGTTCGAGGACACGGTGAACCGGGCGAACCCGATCGACGGCAAGATCATCATGTCCAACCTCTGCTCGGAGATCCTCCAGGTCTCCGAACCGAGCCAGTACGACGAGGACCTCGGTTACGACGTCGTCGGCAAGGACATCTCGTGCAACCTCGGCTCACTCAACATCGCCCTGACGATGGACTCCGAGGACTTCGGCCGGACCGTCGAGACCGCGATCCGCGGCCTCACCGCTGTCGCCGAGACCTCCGACATCCAGTCGGTGCCCTCGATCGCCCGCGGCAACGACATGTCGCACGCGATCGGGCTGGGGCAGATGAACCTCCACGGCTACCTCGCCCGTGAGCACGTCTACTACGGCTCCGACGAGGGACTCGACTTCACGAACATGTACTTCTACACCGTCGCCTACCACTGCGTGCGGGCGTCGATGGAGATCGCGAAGGAGCGCGGACGCACGTTCGCCGGCTTCGAGCGCTCGAAGTACGCGACGGGCGAGTACTTCGACAAGTACACCGAGGAGGCCTGGCAGCCGCGCACCGCGCGGGTCGCGGAGCTCTTCGCCGAGGCAGGCGTCCACATCCCCACGCAGGACGACTGGCGTGAGCTCAAGGCCGCGGTCGCCGAGCACGGCATCTACAACCAGAACCTCCAGGCCGTGCCCCCGACGGGATCGATCTCCTACATCAACAACTCGACCTCGTCGATCCACCCGGTGGCCTCGAAGATCGAGATCCGCAAGGAGGGCAAGATCGGGCGCGTCTACTACCCGGCGCCCTTCATGGACAACGACAACCTCGAGTACTACCAGGACGCGTACGAGATCGGCTACGAGAAGATCATCGACACGTATGCCGAGGCGACGAAGCACGTCGATCAGGGCCTGTCGCTGACGCTGTTCTTCATGGACACGGCGACGACGCGCGACATCAATAAGGCGCAGATCTACGCGTGGCGCAAGGGCATCAAGACGATCTACTACATCCGCCTCCGCCAGCTCGCGCTGCAGGGCACCGAGGTCGACGGCTGCGTCTCCTGCATGCTGTGACCGTGTGACATCCGCTGGGGTGCCGCGGGTCGGCCGACGCCGACTCCGCGGCACCTCGCACCAACTTTCGAAGACAGAGAGAAGATCGCGTTGGAAAACCTGACCCTGGCCTCGCATGTCGATGCCATCAACTGGAACCGCGTCGTCGACCCGGTCGATGACGATGTCTGGGATCGCCTCACCGGCAATTTCTGGCTGCCCGAGAAGGTGCCGCTGAGCAATGACGTCCCTTCGTGGGCGACGCTGACCGAGGAGGAGAAGACGCTGACGATGCGCGTCTTCACCGGTCTCACCCTGCTCGACACTATCCAGGGCACCGTCGGTGCGATCTCGCTCATCCCTGATGCGGTCACCCCGCACGAGGAAGCGGTGCTGACGAACATCGCGTTCATGGAGAGCGTGCATGCGAAGTCGTACTCGTCGATCTTCTCGACCCTGACCTCGACGAAGCAGATCGACGAGGCGTTCCGCTGGTCGCGGGAGAACACGTACCTGCAGCAGAAGGCCGACATCATCCTCAGCTACTACCGCGGGGATGATCCGCTCAAGCGGAAGGTCGCCTCGACGCTGCTCGAGTCGTTCCTCTTCTACTCCGGCTTCTACCTGCCGATGTACTGGTCCTCGCACGCGAAGCTGACGAACACCGCAGATCTCATCCGCCTCATCATCCGCGACGAGGCCGTGCACGGCTACTACATCGGCTACAAGTACCAGAAGGGTCTCGAGCAGGAGTCCGCTGAGCGCCGTCAGGAGCTCAAGGACTACACGATGAACCTCCTCTTCGAGCTCTACGAGAACGAGGTCTCCTACACTCACGAGCTCTACGACTCGGTGGGGCTGGCCGAGGACTGCAAGAAGTTCCTCCACTACAACGCCAACAAGGCGCTGATGAACCTCGGCTACGAGGCGATGTTCCCCAAGGAGGTCACGGACGTCAATCCGGCGATCCTCGCGGCGCTCTCGCCCAACAGCGACGAGAACCACGACTTCTTCTCCGGCTCGGGTTCGTCCTACGTCATCGGCAAGGCCGAGAACACCCAGGACGAGGACTGGGACTTCTAAGACCCCAGAGCTTGCTTGAGGCCCGAAAGGGCTGATGGGAGGCCCGGACCTGCAGGTTTCTGCAGGTCCGGGCCTTTTTTCGTGCCTCCATCCGAAGGACAGAGGAGAGCACAGATGAACATCACGACCCGTTCGGTATGGCACGGGGGTGGCACGAGCACACCTTCCAGTCAAGCGCGGGGTGGCTCGCAGCCCGAAATTTGGGGGCAGCGCGCTTCCGGCTGCGTGCCACAGCGTGCCATTGGGCCTGCGTCATGGCCCGTAAAAGGCCAGGTGAGAGGCCGGTTCGAAGGGATTGCACGACCTAGTGGCACGGAGTGGCACGACGGTCCGCGTGAGTCCAATCGCGGCACCTGGAGGACACGATGAGCACCACGAAGAAGCGTGAGACGGCGGCTAAGCGCGAGACCTGGGGAAGCCTTCGGAAGCTCCCGTCAGGACGGTGGCAGGCACGCTACCCGGCCCCCGACGGGCAGATGCACTCGGCCCGCACGGAGGACGACAAGCCGTTGACGTTCCTCACCAAGACAGACGCCCGCACATGGCTCGCTAGCACTCACACGAAGATCGCGCGTGGGGAATGGGAGTCAGCCGCGACGGTTGCTGCTCGCCGTCGAGCAGAGGCGGAAGCAATGGAGGCGAGGTCGATCGGTTTCGCCGAGTACGCCGAGCGGTGGATTGAGTTCGTGCGTATCGAACCGACCCGCGGAGGGAAGAAGCGGGCGATCGCCACGGTGCGTTCTTACAAGAGCAAGGTCACCGGATACCTGATTCCAGAGTTCGGCGACACGGAGATCCGACACATTGACATGGCTCGCATTCGGGTCATGACCCATCGTCTGGATCAGATTCCAGCACCGCTGAATCCGAAGTCGAAGTTCAACGGCATCACCCGTCCTGTCCTGATCGTGCTCATGATGATCCTGCGACAGGCAGCTCGAGACGGAATCATCCCGGCGGCACCTCCCATTTCGATCCCCAAACAGGAATCGGTACGGCATGATCACGACCATGATCCAGAAGATGACGTTGCAAGTCCTGAACATGTCGAAGCACTCTACGCGGCGACGCCGGATCTGTACTCGATCATGGTCCTCCTGGCCGCCTGGTGCCAGCTGCGCCGCGGCGAGTGCCTCGGACTGCAGCGCCGGGACATCCAGTGGCACGACGACGGCACTGCCACTCTGCATGTGCGCCGGCAGTTCAACGCGAACACGGGCGATATGTCGGATCCGAAGAGCGAGGCCGGCAAGCGATCGCTGAGCATTCCGCGGGTCATGGTGGAGCGTCTCAAGGAGCATCTGCGAGACAACGTCGCGCCCGAGGCGAAGGCTCCAGTGGTTCCAACCAATGTCCGCGGCAGCGTGCCGCTATCTCACACGAAGTGGGGGCACCTCTGGGGTGACGCCCGCGATGCGGCCAAGAGCGTGCCGCTGGGATTCCGGTTCCATGATCTTCGGCACACTGGACTGACCCTCTTTGCGCAAGAGGGCGCGACGTTAGCCGAGCTGATGCGCCGCGGCGGTCACGCTGACATGCGAGTAGTGATCCGCTACCAGCATTCCACGATGACCCGAGACCGGGAGCTGGCCAACCGGATGAGCGACCGTGTCGAGGCACAGCTCGCAAGTAAGACAAGTGAGTCAGCAGAGTCTTCACCGGACACCGATGGACACCTATGAGGGAGAGGAACCCACTAGCTGAAAGGACAGGTCATGGAAGTTGGGAGTCAATCAGGGTCATCGGGGCTCGACTTGGTGTCGCTTGCGGACGCGGCGGAACAGTTCGGTGTCTCGGTGAAGACGCTGCGGCGCAGGATCTCAGACGGAACCATTCACGGTTACCGAGTAGGGCGACTCATCCGTGTCGATATGAAGGAGCTGCGTGAACGACTACTGGTTGAAATGCCGGCGGTGAGCTGATTCCACGATGAGTGGCGAGCAGGTGGCATGCCCGCCTGCATTAGCATCCCCTTCTGTCGGTGATGCAATGCGCTGGGAGACGGCAGCAGAGAAGGATGCCGTCCCCCAGTTGCATTGCCTACTCCTCGTTGTAGATTTCGAGCAGCGTGGCCAATGATTCCTCGCTGGACCCCTCGCGGAAGGTGCTTGAGATAAGGTCGCCAGTATGAACTGATGACTCTACGAGTTCATAGTAGGTGTTGAGAATCGGTGCCTCAGCGTCGCGTGCTCTGGTGGTCGTGATTTCAGAAGAGGCATCATACGCATCGACCAGCGATTCTGGGATTTGGAACGCCAGCTGGAAGTCCGTTACCAAGAATTCGTAGGCCCCGTTCACGAGTTCCCAGGTCTGACTCTGACGACCGGCCTCGATAATGTTTCGATAATAGAGAAGGAGGAAGCTCTCGAGCCCGAGATCCAACTCCTCTCCGGCCCCTTCCGGATCTTTCAAGACGGACGCCCAATGGTCGTTATCGTCAAAGTAGGCCACTGACGCGATACCTTCAACCGGAGAAAGATTGCGAATCGTGGGAGTCTTTGCGACCTGAGCTTTTGCCCGATCGAGCGGACCTTCGTCGAAACCATTAGTGCGACCCTTCGCCTCGACTACCGCACTATAGGCATTGCGAAGCTTCGAAGTAGGGTCAACGGCAACAAAGTCTGGGCGACTACCAGACAATGGGTGGCTAGCGTGTTGAAGTAGCAGGTCCACATGGACTAGATGCGGGTAACCGAGAACGTACCGGCTTGTAAGAGCAGCTTGTGTCATGCCCAGGAAATAGCTCACAGCGGACTTCTCGGATGGATCAAGACGGTTGTATGCCTTCGTCCGGGTCCAACCTTTACCAGAGGTGGTAGGGCGCAGATTGGCGGCGACTATGCCCATGCGCCATTGCATCTCAGCGAATGGCCGACGGTGAGCTGGATGGGAGACGATCGTCGGCATCCCAACTGTCGCCGCGCAGTCCATGAGCATCTTCGGTGTCACCATCACTGTCTGTAGTCTCGACAGATTGGTACGTGTGAAATCCCTGAGCTCGCAAGCGATATTGGGCATGTAGTCCCTCCCCGTGCAACTTTGCAACGTTTTGTCTAGCCTATGTCGTTTCGTGCCTCCCAGGCGTCGGGTGCGCTGCAGCGTCTAGCTCCCTGCTCTGCGGAGCAGCAGATTGCTTCCAACTTCCTCCGGATGACGGCTGTCGCGAAGGCCGGGCAAGTCTGTGACAACGTTTCAACGTGTCGTTGGGGACACTGACCTGTCACCTTAGGCACTTGCGCCGGGCTCGAGCTAAGCACTCGTTGGAGACCACCACCCTGCAGGATGCGATAGCGAGGAGAATCGGATACCAAAGTTCAGGCGGGTTGCACCTGGTTTTCCGCCCGGAATCCGGCGCTCCTCGGGGTGCGTGGCGGAACCAGTAGCGATGTTGGGGCGCTGGAGTTATTGGCCAGGTCTTTGAGATGTGATTGGGCGGTCTGTCAATCCAGCTGCGAGCGCAGCGAGAAAGCCGGAGGCCTACGCGGCTACGGCGCTCTCACGCTTGTGAAATCCGTCCACCGGGTGGGCCGCTAGTAGCTATTGTCGCGTCCACCATGGGTGCGTTCTCTTGCCCGAACGGCAATTAGGGTGATGAGGCTGACCGGTCCCATGATGATGAATCTGAACCCTGACCAGACGCACACGAGGAAGACCAGGTGTAGCCATCCGGGGCCGTCGTTGTCGATCGTGATGGTGCACCAGTAGGCGATCGCGAAGTAGAGCCCGCCGATGAGCATGGCCGGCATGCCCCACTTCAGGCCAGCGCGTGTGCGGATGACGTCGAGCAGGATGTTGCTCGGTAGCCAGGCCCGCAGGATCCCGCGGGTACGGATGCTGGTGACGAGTATGGTGCGGAGCATGACACAGTCCTCCAAAGAGGCGACTCATCTTCGGGAGGGACGTGTCAGGGGCGGTGTCCCCTGAACTGTCAACCACCGCACCCAGAGAATGCGACAGCGTAGCTAACTTGTATCGCCTACGCCACAGCCTACCGACTCATCCACCACGTTGGAAGGGCGACGGGTCTGTGCAGTCCTCGTCGAGTGCTCTGCGTTGCGCGGCGCAGGGTGTACCTGCCCTGCGAGGGAGGTCACCACCATGACAGAGCACACTGATGGGCAACTCGCCTTTGATTTCGACGCGATGGCCCGCGAAGACGCCCGCGCACGCCTAGATGAATGGGAAGGCGCACCGCTGGGCTTCACCCGCGACTATTTCACGCCTACTCAGCTCAATGAAGCTTTCGAGCACTGGAAGTTCCTCAACGGGTCTCTCGGCTCCTGGAAGCGCAGCCACATGTGGCATCGCGAGGGATGGAATGGCGACGGCACCGAGTTCGGTGACCACCGTGGCGAGATTGTCGGCGCCGAACTCGGCCCAGAGGACGGGCACGAGGGTCCCGGAGGCATGCTCACGCAGATGATCTGCGAGCCCTGCGAGTGGCACGTGATCGCGGAGGACGACAACGCGGCCGTGGAAGCGTGGCACGATCACGCGGTGCCCGGCTGGCGTGAGTTGCCGGTGCTCCCGGCGACGATCCGCGTCCGCGATGGAGGAGCGACACTGTCGAAGCTGGCGATGAAGTGGATCACCGAACGCTACCCACAGCACATGCAAGTCCCTGGTGCCCCGATCATCACCGAGCGCAGCCCCCACGGCACCCGGCACGTGCACCATTACTCGCCGTGGGGTGGCTACGACATCTCCCACACCGCCCTCGAACGACCTGCCTTGGCAGAGTCCACCTCTCCGGCACTGCGGCGCGAGCTCCGCCCGTTTACTCCCGCTTCCCCGGCCGGGCACACGAGGCCCGCCGGGCATGATCTAACCCGGTGATCCTAGGCATGATGAGGGGCCGGAACCGATACCGGTTCCGGCCCCCACCTGGTGTGATCGGCGCTCAGGTCAGTTCGCCCGTCTCGGGGTTCAGGCGGGCGTAGATGTCCTCTTCGATCTGTTCCCGGCGAGCGACGTCGGAGACGACGAAGTTCACGAAGTCGGCATCCCGGTCCGTGATCGCGGTGTCCTCGATCGGTTCTGACTGCTCCTCCCCGGGCCAGACGGTCTGCCGGGTCGGGCGGTCCCGATCCAGCCTGGTCCCCGACGCTGCGACCCAGTCGCGCAGCCGCTGCCGGGACTCGGCGAAGTCCCGCAGCCACCCGATGGGTGCTGACCCGTTCTGCTGCGGGTCATAAGCGCACAACCAGTGGACGTGCAAGGCGCTGAGTTCCCAGACCAGCTCCGGGTGACGGTGCCAGTACGGAGGGATCACCGCCGCCGGCAGTCCGAACTCGTGACGCAACCAGTCCACCCATCGGTTGAGCTCCAGCCAGGCTTCTTCGGCCTCCTCCGCACCGAGGAGGTTCCAGTTGACCGGGCCCGGCGGCTCATCCAGAGCCGCGGGCCCGCCAGTGGGACGGGCCGGTGCGTCGGGCTCGGGTTCGTCCTGCTCGGGCGCTTCCTCGGGGCCGGGGGTCAGGTCGTCCTCATCCATGGGGTCCTCCTACTGGCCCATCGCGACGGTCTCGGGCTGCTGCGCCGGCCGCTCGGGCGCCTCGAACGCCTGGGAGCGCTGGGCGGTGACCTGCTCCTGCGTGACTCCCTCGTTCTGCGGGGTCCGCTCGACGGTGTAGTTCGAGCGGGCGGCGTCGTGGCCGATCTTGCGGGCGACGAATTCCTCGCCGCCGTGCTGGTGGCCCTCACGCTCGTAGGTGTACTCGCGCACGTACCCGTCGGCGACGAAGCGATCCCCCTTGGCGAAGGCTTCGGCGGCGTGTTCGGCGGTCTTGCGGTAGACGACGAGGTTGTGAAAGCTCGGCTCGAGCTGGGTGAACGTGCCGTCGTCTTCGCGCCTGTAGTGTTCGATGCCCATCCGGGCGTAGAACCGGGCGACTCCTTGCTGCCCATAGGTCAACTGTGGGTCCGTGGCGATGAACCCCGAGACCGATGAGCCGGTCTTCATGGCCATGACGCGACCTCCTTCCGGTGTGCGTGGCGACCAGGACTTCTGCTCGCTGCTGGCTGACAGGTGCACACCCAGCACCCGAGAAGTCACAGGTGGCGGTCGAACCCGGCAGAAGTGCTCGCACGCCGGGGCTCTGGAGCCGACGGTGGGGTCCTGGACGCATCAGCACGCACCCCCAGGGCCGGGCGGTGAGCGCGCACGGTCTCGACCGTCAGCTCCCGCTGCCCTCCGGAAGGCTGGTCGGTCGGTGGTGTGCGATCGGGGTTGTCCTTCTTCCGGGAGGCGGCCAGTTTCTTCTCCACCTGGTGGAGCTTCTGCTCGGCCTCGGCCAGGGCCTCGGCGTGGCGGAAGGGCCGACCGATGCGCTCCTGGGCATCGGTCAGCGCCTGTTCGGCTTCACTCAGGTCGTTCCGGGCCCGTTCGAACAGTGTCGGGATGCCCGAGACGCGGTTCTCGATCCGCTGGATCACCCCGGCCCCACCGGCCAGGAATGTTTCCCGCCCGAGGATCGTGCCGCTGCGCGGGACACCGGCCAGGGCGAGTTCGACCGAGGCATCCGTGCCCAGGGAGGGCACGGTCGCCACGGTGATGTCGAAGCCGCTGATCTGCCCGAGCGTGCCGTAGTCGCGGCTGACGTGTTTCGGCGCCCACTTCAGCCCCTCGCGGTGGGCCCATTGCGCCACCGCATGCCCGGCATCGGTGCGAGAATCCAGGGCCTGTCCGGCCACCGTCATGCGGAAGTTCTCACCGGAGGTGTCCCGGACTTGCCCGGTGGCGTTCTCCAGCCCGGTGATCTCGTCCTGGTGGGTAGCGATGTCCTCGCGGGCGCGGGCACGGGTGTGTTCGAGCATGGACTCGTTACGGGAGTGGGCGCGTTCGAGGCGGTGGAGTTTGGCGACCTCGGCTTGGATGGTGGAGTGTTCCAGCAGCAGCGGGTTGCCGGAACTGATCGCCTTTGCCTCGGCGGCTGAGAGCTCGGCGGAGTCGATCTCTTCGATCTCGCGGGCATCGAGAGAGCCGTGCATGATCTGGGAGATGAACCGCGCTTTACGTTCCACGGCCTGCCACATGTACGCATCGAAAGATTTCTCGGTGACCAGGCGAACGATGCCGACTTCCTCGTTCTGGTTACCCTGGCGCAGGATCCGCCCTTCCCGCTGGGCGATATCCGAGGGACGCCACGGGCAATCCATGTGATACAAGGCCACGGCGCGCGCCTGAATGTTCGTGCCCACGCCCATCTTCTGGGTCGAGCCGATGAGCACGGCGACATGCCCGGCGCGAGCGGCGGAGAAGAGCCGTGCTTTGTCGACGTCCGTTTTCGCTTCGTGGATGAACCGGATCGACTCGCCGGGCATTCCGCGCAGCACCAGCTGTGCGGCCAACTCGTCGTAGGCGTTCCACTGATCGGGGTTCGGGGTGCCGATGTCAGCGAAGACCAGCTGCAGTGCCCCCCGCGTCGCCGCCGGTTCCCCGGTGACGGGGTCGAGGTAATCGTTCTCTCGGGTCTGCTCCCAGACGCGAGCGATCGTATCGGCGGCCACGTCGACTTTCGTCGGCCCCGACGGCGCATCGTCGAGGACCAGGCGGATATCCAGTGCTGCCTTCCGGCCGTCGGTGGAGATCGTGAGCATGTTGTCCTCACGCGGGGAGACCAGGCGCGCGGCGACCTTCTCGGCCCGATCACCGAGGCTGGCCACGAAGTCCTCCAGCTCCACGGTCGGCTGGACGACCTCGGTGCTCGGGGCGCGGGAGCCGTCCTCGCGCTCGATGATTTCCGGGACCGGCAGGTGCAGGTCCTCGGCGGTTTTCACGTCAGCAAACGTGGACCACATCCGCAACATCTCTGGGACGTTGGTGAACCGGGAGAAGCGGGTCTTGAGCCGGAAGCTGCCCGTCGGGGACATCTCCATGTCCGTGTTCGTCTCCCCGAAGGTCGCCGCCCACGCGTCGAAGGCATCCGTACCGGCGCGGTCGAGCAGGTCCGGGCGCAGGTACTTCTGCATGACGAAGGCTTCGCTGATGCTGTTCGAGATCGGGGTGGCCGTCATCCCGGTCACCACCCGCTCGTTGCCCTGCGAGCGCAGGTAGTTCAGCTTCATGTCCAGGTCGCTGGCGCGCACGGAGCCCTCGATCGCGGCATCGGAGATATTTGATTCCGTGGCCAGGTTCTTGTACATATGCAGCTCGTCGATGATCAAGTAATCGATCCCGGTGTCTTCGAAGCACACGCCGACATCCCGGCTGGTGTCCAGGCGTTCTTTGAGCTTGTTCTCCAGGTTGACCAGTTTGCGTTGGAGGCGTTTGACGCTCATCGCATCATCGGCCTCCGCGTTCTCCAAGACCCGCCGCAGGGCGGTTACCTGTCCGCGGATGTAGTCCTGCTGGGTGCTCTGGCGCAGGGCGATCTTCGAAAACGCCGACTGGGTCAGCAAGATCCCGTCCCAGTCATTGGCTGCAGCACGGGCGACGAACGCGCGGCGCTTATCGGCGGTGACGTCCTTGCTCGAGGCCGCCAGGATTCTGGCCTGGGGGTAGATCTGGAGCCATTCGGAGCTGAACTGGGCGAGCATGTGGTTGGGGATGACGATCAGAGGCTTGTTGATCAGGCCCATCCGGCGCATCTCCATCGCACCCATGATCGCCTCGGCCGTTTTTCCGGCGCCGACTTCGTGGAAGAGCCCGGTCGAGGGTTCGGCGATCATCCGGGCGACCGCGGCCCGCTGGTGCGGGCGCGGGGTGAAGGTCTCGGCCACCCCCGGCAGGCTCAGGTACTCCCCGGCGCCGGAGTAGTCGCGTAAGACGATGTTGTTGAACCGGGTGTTGTACTCATCGACCAGGGTCTTGGCGCGTTCGGGGTCTTCCCACACCCATTCGGAGAACCGGGCCTGCAGCTGCTCGGCCTTCTCCTGCGCCGCGGTGGTCTCGGTACCGTTGATGACCTGTTGCGGTTTGCCGTCGGGGCCCTCGATCTCATCTTTGACGATGATCGCTTTCTGCTCCATCAGCGATTTGGCCAGGTCCGGGGCCGGGCGGCGCTCGGTGCCCCATTCGCTGGTGGACTGCAGGCCACCGCGTCCGCCGCGGACTTCCCACATCCCCGGCAGCGGGTTCTCCACCTTCACCTGTTCGGTGCGCAGGATCTCGTTGAGGAACTGCTGATGGATGGCCGGGCTGATCCACACTGCACCGAACCGGGCCGTGATGTCCTCCACGCCCAGATCTTCCGGTTGCACGGCCGTGAGCGCGTCGACGTTGGTCTGGAACTCCGGTGCCTCGGTGGCGCGGTCCTTGGCCTGGGCGAGTTTTTGGCGCACGTCGCCGCTGAGGTATTCCGGGGCGTGGACGAGGGTGTCGGTGGCCGGGTCGGTGAAGACCAGCCCGTCCAATGCGGTGCGGGTCTCGTCCTCGGCCATGCCGAGCATGTCCGCGATCAGGGTCAGGTCGATGCCACCGGTGCGGTCCAGGCTCAGCGCGACCGCGTCGGCAGGGGTGTCCGCGCCCTGGACTTCGGCGCGCGGGGCGACGACGCGGCGGGTGAGGATCGTCGCCGGGGTCGCGGTCTGGGTGGAATCGTCGAACTCCTCCAAGGCGGTGACCAGCGCCCCGAACGGGTCGGTGCGCAGCAGGCGCAGCGGGGTGGGCATGACCCGGGCGTAGGTCTCCTCCCCGGTCTCATTGGTGCGCCCGGTTCTGCGCAGCGTGTAGCGGTTCAGCGGACCATAGGTGCCGAGGTATTTCCGGTAGTCCCGGTACAGGCTCTCCCGGGTGGAGGTGATCTCCTCGGTGTCATCGGCACTCGCGGCTTCCAGCTCCAGCAGGTGGGTCGCGCTCTCGCGCAGGCCGAGCAGGGCATGCATCTCACCGGTGGCGTTCTTCGGGACTTTCAGCGGCTCGATGCTCTGACCGTTGACGGTGCCGAAGCCGCCATCGTCGGTGGCGACGATGGTCCCATCCCACCGCTCCGGTGTGGTGCCTGTTGCCGCGACTGGTGGGGCGTCGGCGATCGGGGTGGTGCGCTCGGTCATCGTCAGGCCGACCCGGCGGGCGGTGAAGGTGATCTGCTCGAGGGTGGTGTGCAGGTCCTCGGCGACGTGGTCGAGGTCCCCGGTCACGCTCAGCGTCTCGGCGCCGTACATGCCGTGGCTGGTGCCCAGGGTGCCCAACACGTGCGAGGGGTTCTCGTCGAAGTACCGGTTGATCCTCAGCTCGGTTCCCTCGAGGGTGATCGGGGTGACGGTCTCCCACAGGTCATCTGCCGGTGGCTGGTCGTCTTCTCGGCGGCGGAGGATCAGCAGGTCGGTGATGGCATCGGTGCCGGCTGTGCGCCGGTGGGTGCCGGTCGGCAGGCGCACCGCGCCGACGAGGTCGGCCAGCTGGTTCATCTCCCGCCGCGCTCCGGGGTTCTGGGCATCGAGGGTGTAGTGGGAGGAGAGCACCGCGACCAGGCCGCCGGGGCGCGTCAGGCGCAGGGATTTGAGGATGAAGTGGTTGTGGATCGACTGCCGGGTGGGGTTGTCGATCGGATCGTGCAGGGTGACCTTCCCGAAGGGGACGTTGCCGACGGTGGCGTCGAAGCCGCCGCGGGCCAGGCGAGTATCGGCGAAGGACTCCGCCCGGATCTCAGCGTGCGGGTAGAGGTGACCGCTGATGGCAGCGGTGACCGGGTCCAGTTCGACCCCGGTCATCTGCGCCGATGGTGGGGCCAGGCCGATGAAGCTGCCCGATCCGGAGCCAGGTTCCAACACCTGACCGCCGCTGAAGCCCAACGAGCTCAGAGCGGTCCAGATTTCCTCGGCGACGTGCGGGTCGGTGTAGTGGGCGTTGATCGTGGTCCGGGCCGCGTCATCCCATTCCTGGGGTGAGAGGAGGGAGCGCAGTTCCTCGCGTTGGTCCGCCCACTGCTCGTTGCGAGCATCGAAGACCTCAGGAAGGGCGCCCCAGCTGGACCACCCGGCCAGCACCGCCTGTTCCTCCGCGGTGGCCGTGCGCTGTTGCTCGTCGAGTGCACGGGCCAGGGTCAGGGCGTCGATGTTGGCGCGAAACCGTGCCCGTGCCCCGCTGGGCACACCCGCATGGGTCCGCGGATCGAACCGTTCAGGGGTGGGGGTTAGTGGACTTCGCGCAGGAACCGCACGCTGGCGGCCTCCTCCAGGACCTGCTGGTGCGCCCTCGCGTACTGGCCCGGGATCTCCGCTGCCATCAGGCCCTCGAGGAACCAGACCGGTAGAGCCCAGTCCTTGGCCTTCTGCTCCAGCTCCACCGTCGCCGGTGCCAGGTCCGGGGCGTCCTGGATCCTCTCGGCCCAGCTGATCAGATTCGAATCCGCCGGCCGGGTCTGCTCCCACTCCTCGCGGGCCTCGTCGATCGACAGGCTCGGGTCGTGCATCCAGACCAGTTCGTCCATCACGACCTCCTCCGCGATCCTGCGCGCCGTCATCCGACGCGACACCTCCTGCAAGTACCTCCCATTCTCTCGCGAAGAGCCCGCCATCGCCAGGGGCCCGAAGCGCCTGCTCTCCAGCTGGCTGGCCAGCAGGCTGATCTGCGTCGCGATCTGCTCGCCCAAGTCCGTGAAGAACGTCTCCTGATCCTCGATCTGGGCCAGCCTCTGCGGGTCGTGCTGGGCCCAGTGCTCCCGGGCTTTCCGGCCGTAGTGGTTCATCTGCGTCCTCTCCCTCCGGCATCGCCGGCTCGACCATGGCCTCTCCGGCCTCTGGGTTGGACGGCGTGCGGTCGTTGTCGATCTGGGTCTGCGCCTCGGTTTCGGCAGTACCCCACAGGTCGAATTCCAGCTGTCCGGGATCGGGCTTGCGGCTACGCCGTGCCATAGGAGCCTCCTTCAAGCAGCACACCGCACCCCACCCGCCACCCGGTGCGGTGGCCGAACGGTGGTGGGGTGGGTAGGTCAGGTGTCATCGGTGGTCTGCAACAGGGCCTCGATCTCGCCTCGATCACTGGCCAGCTGCCTCCCGTCCGACCGGTCGGGCCATCGGCGCAGGTCCGTGATGATCGGCGGGGCCGAACGCAGCAGCGTCACCGCGGTCCCGAACGGCAACAGACGGATCCGCTCGGGCGGCAGGACCGAGACCCGGCGGATCGAGCGCTGGCTAGACCGTGACCCGTGGTCACCGAGGGTGACGCTGTCGGTGTACTCATCGCGCTCGCCGATGAGACTGCTGAGGTCTTGGAGGTCCTTGCTGTTCGAGGCCCCGCCGAGGATGATCTTGACGATCGCGGCGTCCCAGATGGCGTTGGCTTGGTGCTCGTTCCACTTATCGCGGGCCTGAGCCAGGGACTGCAGGACCGGCATCGTGGTGATGCCGGTGCCGCCGCCTTCAGCCATCAACGTCGGCAAGCTCGGTAACGGTGCGAGGTTGGCGATCTCGTCCAGGGCCAGCAGCATCGGCGGGTCCAGACGTGCGCCGGGCGCGCGGGCGGCCATGCGGCGGGCGGTCTCGATCAAGTCCTCCACCAGTGCGGCCACCAGCGCAGCACTGGCCCCGGCCCCGGACCCGGTGGCCAGCAGGTACAAGGTGCCAGACTCGCGCAGGAACTCTTCCGGGTCGAAATCCTCCCCAGGCCGTGGGGAGACGGCATCGAGCACGCGCGGATCGGCCAGAGCACTCAGCGACAGGCTCACGCCCTGCCAGATGGAGTCGCGGGTGCGCGGGTCGGCATCGATCATCGATTGCAGGGAGTCCGCCCACCCGCCGGCGGCCTGGGGAGAGTTGGTGAGGATCGCGACGGCGTCGCTGGCAGCACTGGGGTCCAGCGTCCAGCGGAAGAGTTCCTCCGGCGGGCGGGAGTCGATGGCGGCCGCGTGCAGCAGAGCCTGGAGGGCGGAGCGCGTTTTGCCTTCCCAGAAGCCGCCGCCTTCGACGCCGCCGGAGCTCAGCCCGGTGGCCGCGGCCAGGCCGTTGGCGCGGATCATCGCTGTCAGCGGGTCGGCGCAGCCGCGGATCGGTGACCAGCGCAGCCCGGCGGGCAGGCCTTCGGCTAAGTGTTGGGGGTCGAACACGGCGACCGGGCCGATGCGTTTGCGCGCCCGCAGGGTCGCGGTCAGGTTGTCCGGGCGGGTGCTGGTGGTCACGACCGCGCCGGGGGCATCGAGGATGGCGTTGATGACCACATGCAGGCCCTTCCCGGAACGCGGCGGACCGATGAGCAAGAGGGAGTCTTCGACCGAGGCCCAGACCTGCTTGCCGTGCGAGGTGCCCAGCAGGTAGCCGACATCCTCGGGTGTCGGCTCCTCGACCGAGGGGCGCAGGTTCCCGGCACGCCCCAGCAGCGCCTTGGGCGAGGTGGCGTGGGCGAGATCCTGACGGGTGGCGACTCCGGCCAGACGCCTCGGGTCCTTCTCCACCCGGTGGCTGCGCCGCCGGATCAGCGTCCACACCCAGGTGATGCCCGCGGCCACCAAGGACAGCAGGAGCGCTGCGATCAGCCAGTACACGAGCGCGTTCAGTCCCTCGGCCTCCAGCGGTGCACCCGGGTCCAGGGGGTGGAAAAGGACCAGCGCACCGGCGGCCGGACCGGCCTTCGGCTGAGTAGCACCGGTCACTACGGCGGTGAGGGTGCCTGCCAGGCGGAGGATCAGGGCAACGGCGAAGAGGCCGATGAGCCCGATGATCGCGAACGTCGTCAGCTCATCACCCATGGAACCGGCCTGGCGTCCGGCCGCCGAACTCACGAGAGCTCCCGGATTGTCAGGGTGCCCGAGGCTCGCCCGAGCAGGATCACCTCGCTGATGCCCAACCCGTCAACGAGGTCACGGTCGAGCTGCGCGAGGGCCTCGCCGTGTTCGGTGGCCTCGGTCTGCCCGGTGATCACCGCGACCGCGACGGCCTCACCGGGCTTGAACCCAGCCCGGCCTGCAGTGATCTCCACCCGGTCTGCCACTCCGGCATGCGTGGCCACCGCCGGCGCCTTCTCGTCCTCATCGGCGGTGGTGTCGGGTTCGAGGTCCGCGTCAGGGGCCAGGGGGTCCGGGGCTGGAGTGCGGCGGATGATCGCCGGGACGATATCGGTGAAGGTGGACCCGTCGTTCTCGTGGACCTCGACCCGCACCGGGAATGCCCGGTCCTGGGAGGCTGTGTCGATGATCTGGGCGAACGCGCCACGCCGCCATACCCCGAAGTCCGGCGGGGGCGGCAGGATCATCTCGTCGACGGTGACGGTGATCGTCCCGTCGTCATGGACATCGAGGACGACAGTGGGCATGGACACCGGCGGGCCGGTCGGGCTGGGATTCTTGCTCATGCCGGCAGGTGCACCCGCGCCCTCACACCCCACCACGTGCAGACAGACGGGAGGCCCGCCAGGGACAGTCCTGGCGGGCCTCACCGGTCACAGACGATGACCTGGCGGATGCGGATCGGGTCCGGCTCGCCCGGTCGCTGCAAACGACTCAGCGCGCAGTGCCTCGGCGCGCACCGAGCTCGCCCAAGCCCGTGCCGTGGTGATGAGCGTGTCAACGTCTGCGGCCTGGACGTGGCCCTGATCGCGGACCTCCCACACCCCGCTCCCATCGGGACGGCTGCGGAGTTCCTCGGCCCTCCAGGACCAGGAGGTCGGTAACCGGTCAGGATCCGACCAATCCGTGTCGGTGTACTGCTCTTCGATGGCGAACCGGGCCTCATTGTCAGGCCGATAGAACACGAAGTGCCCGCCCCCGAACGTCTCCGGATCCTCATCGACCAGATCAACGAACCGGCCATAGTCCCGATGGACGCTTTTGAGTCCGGCGTCGAGTCGGTCCATGAAGCCGCCCAGGCGCTCACGCTCCGGGTCGGTATCGGGGCTCACGGCTGGGCCTCATCGAGAGGGTCCGGGCCGGGATTGATGCCAGCCGCGCGGGCACTGGTGTCCCACAATTCCATCTCAGCGGGGTGGAGTTGGTGTTGAGTCACGAAGGATCTCGATGCGATCTTCCACAGCCCCTGCCCCACCCCCAGAGTCGGCAGCAAGGCCTGTTCGGTGCCGGAGAGGCCCAGGGCCTTCGCCGTGGAGCCGAGCTGGTCGGCTTCTTGTCGGTAGATGACTCGGGTTTCGGCGTTGGCCAGCAGGGAGTTGGCGATCGAGCGCATCGCCGAACCCTGGTCACCGACGGCTTCCAGGTCGGAGATCCGGTGGAAGAGCATGAGGTTGGCGATCCCGTAGTGCCGGGCCAGACGCCAGTGCGAGTCCATCCGCCGCAACAGGGGTGGATGGCTCATCATCCGCCACGCTTCGTCGTAGACACACCAACGCTGCCCTCCACGGGGATCGAGCAAGGCCGCTTCCATCCACGCGGAGGAACACGTCATGAGCACACTCATCAACGTGTTGTTCTCCGTCACCCGCGACAAGTCCAGGCTGATCATCGGCAACGTCGGGTCGAAAACCTCCGTCGAGGGTCCGTCGAACAGCCCTGCGAGGTCTCCGACGACCAGCCGGCGCAGGGCGTGGCCGGCGATGCGGCCGTCTTCGGCCAGCCGCCCGTCGGTGTCCTCTGCCGGGTTGAGGATGTGGTCGACGATCATGGGCAGGATCGGCGTCGTGTTCTCCCGCACGGTCGCGGCCAAAGCGGTATCGATGGCGGTGTGCTCCAGCGGCGTCAGCGCACGGGTGAGCACCGTCTCGGTCAGCGCCCCGATGAGATCGCGGCGTCTGGACGCGACGGTGGAGGCCCATTCGGCATCGGTCATCCCGCTGGGCCGGTAGCCCTCATCGAGAGGGTTCAACCGGCTGGGCAGGCCGTGGCCCAGAGCGATAGCCCGACCACCAACAGCCTCGGCGACGCGCGTATGTTCCCCTTTCGGATCGCCTGGCACATAGACGCGCCGCCCGAACGGCAAACTGCGCGTATACAAGCTCTTGGCCAGGGCGGACTTGCCAGAGCCGACGATGCCCGCGACGACCACGTTGGGGGCGGTGATGACGCCGCGGGCATAGAGCACCCACGGGTCGTAGACGAACGAAGCGCCCGAGTAGAGGTCCTGGCCGATGAATACCCCTTCGCTGCCCAGCCCGCCCTCGGCCAAGAAGGGGTAGGCGGCAGCGAGGCTGGCAGTGGTGTCCTGATGCCGGGGTAGCCGGAACCTGCCCGGTGTGCGCAGGGCAGCCGGGCCGGCTTCGCCCGCTGTCGGCAGGTAGGCGCGGGTGCGGCGTTCGGCGCGCTCGGCCTCAGCTTTCGCCTTGGCCTCGGCCATGCGCTTGCGGTGCCGCTTGGCCTGGATCGCGGCGGCCGCCGCCTGGCGGGCCTTGCGCGAACGACGCCGCTCGGCAGTCGGTGCCACCAGCACAGAGGTGTGCAGCCGCTCGTCCTCGTCCCGGCTCATCGGCCCAGCCCCCGGCTCTGCTTGACCGCGGCGACACCAGGATGTTCGAACCAGGACGCATCCCGCCGGGAGGCACCGGGCTGGTCGGTGGGTGCGTGGCCGGTCGGCGCCTGGCGCGGAGCCGGTTTGATCACCGGGCGCGGGGCCCCCGGCACGTGCGCAGCACGCTCCGGTGCTTGCGTGGGCGGGTCCGTCGTGTCGAGGGCGTCGTCGGGGTCCGGGGTGAAGGTGCGGTAGAGACCGACGTGACCCAACGCCCGGTCGTAGACCATCGTGTAGTCCTCGCCTCGGACGCTGGTGGCCAGTGCCGTGGTCGGAGGGGTGGCGTAGACGTAGCCGTTGGACAGGGCCGCGTCGGTGGTCTCGGTGCCGTAGTCGAAGTTCTGCAGGTGCCCGACTGCGGCGGCCTCGCCCTCCTCGTCAATGAGCGCCAGCACGTCATCGGCGTCCTGGCCCTGGAGGAAGACCACGCTGAGCCACTGCGGTTCCGGGGCGAGGGCCGGCTGCCAGGCGATCAGGTGCGCGTGGGTGCTGGCCCAGTCCAGGCGTGCCTCGACGTCATCGATGAGCGTGACGGCCTCGTCCAGCGCGTCTGCAGTGGCGCAGGCGTGGGCCTCACCGGTCTTCAGGTCTCCGGCATCGGTGCTGGCCCGGTCGATGTAGTGCACGTGGGCTCGTGCCAGCGCGTCGAGCGTCTCGCGCAGGTGACGGGTCGTTGCCAGCAGATCACCGACGATGCCGGGCATGACCTCGGGCCGGTGAAGGTCGTGGATCGCGTGGGCCAGCCCGCGAGTGGCGTCGGCGGTTTCGGCGGCATCACTGGTGGGATCGGAGTAGGTCGGCATGATCAGGTCTCCTGAGTCGGTAACGGACGGGCCCGCACCGGTGCCGGGCGGGACTGAGAATCGGGTGCGCAAGTCGCTGGGCGGGTCAGACCCGGCGGCACAGCGGCAGGGCGGCGGCGGTGAAGGCTCGGGCTTGCTGGCCGACCAGGCGGCGGGTCTCACACGAGGCTTGGATTGCCGCTTGTTCGATCGCGGCCAGGTCCCGGTCGAGGTCATCGAGGGTCTCCGCGGACACGGAGATCAGGCCCGTGTAGCGGACCACTCCATGGCCGGCGGTCAGGTCGGCTTCTTGCTGCAGGACGTCCTGGAATTCCGCGGTGTGTCCGGCGTCTTCGATCTGGCCGATCCGTGCGCGTTGGGTCCGGTCGGAGATGTACTCGACCTTCTTCTTCCGGATGTCGCGGGCAGCCTGATCGGTGCGCAGCGGGGTGCAGATGAGGCAGAACGCGCGCTGGATACCGGTCGAGAGCAGCACCGGTGAGAGGAAGCCGGGGTGGACCATCGCTCGGGGCCATTCGCTGATCCACAACACGGCGTGGAAGGCGGAGTCGGTGCGCAGATGCCCCCAGCGTTCGGTGACCGCGACGGGGCCTGCGGTCGCGAGATCCTGGCCGATCTCGCCGTGGCGTTCCAGAGTCGCAGCGATGGCCGGGTCGTAGGCCGAGCGCAGGATCACCGCGATCTGACCGGTGCTCAGCCAGTCGGTGAACGACAGGTCGGCCGCGCGCAGGGCCGAGGCGAGGGTGGCCATGTCCTGGCGGAGGATGTTCGCCGCCCCGCGCAGGCCACCACCGGCGGTGCGGATCTGGCGGGCGGCGGATTTCATGTCCAGGCTCAGACTCAGCGTGGTCGCGTGCCGTTCCCCGGCCGGTCCTGCCCGGTCAATGAGCTCGGCGTAGGTCGTCGCCGCCCAGGAGCCGTCGTCGCTGCCGTGGGCGGCCCACCATTCGGCCAGGCCCTGCCCGGAGTCCGGCAGGGTGCGTTCGAGGACCTGGAGCTGACTGATTCGACCCGAGCGGCAGATGGTGGCCAGCACGCGGCCCCAGGATTCGACGCGACGGTTCTGCTCGGCCGGGTCCAGCAGCACGAACGCCGGATGCTTCAGCTCGATCATCACCGTCAGCGTCGCCCCGGTGGGGTCGTGGATCATCCCTGCCCCGGTCTCGGGATCGGAGTATTCGCGCAGCCGGGCCGCATCACCGGGCAGGGCCAGCGTGCCGGTGGGGCGAGGCATGACGATGCGGCGCCGGTAGATCAGCTGGCCCACGCTCGTGCGCCACAGCCACCAGCCGGCGATCGGCACCCATTCCACAGCCGGGCGTCCGGCAACGGGAATCCAGGTCAGTGCCGCGCCCAGGACCCAGATCGGGGCGGTGAGCAGGAACAGGATCCCGCCGCCGCCATAGAAGGAGGCGACCAGGCTCGCCCCGGCGATGCCGAGGGTCACCAGCTGGGAGGCCGAGAGCCCGAGCAAGACGCCCCGTCGGGTCAGCCGGCTGAACTTCGCCGGCACCAGCTCGGCCCCGGTGGTCTCGGTGTTCGTTCCCGTGGACATGAGGGCTTACTCCTTCCCACCAGTCCGGCCGGACGGCTTCGGGTCCTGTCGCGGCGCGGAGGGTTTCGGTGAGGGCGTATCCGGTGGGGTCTTCGGCAGCGGCGAAGTCACCGGACCTGCCTGCGGCGCCGGGGTGTTCGCCGGGGCCGGTTTCGACGTCGTGGACTCCTGGCCTGGCTGCTCTGCCCCGTCGGTGGCGGTCTCGGCCTGACCTGCCAGGGCCTGACCTGCTTCGGGCCCGGCGGTGGCGGCCTTCTTCGCGACCGCAGCACCAGCGACGACTGCCGCGGCCGGTCCGGCTGCCGCCGCACCCGCACCGGCACCAGCACCTGCCCCGCCAGCTCCGGCACTGCCCGCGGTTCCCGCACCCGTGGACCCGGAGGCGGTGGAGCCTCCCGTACCGCCGCCGGTGTTTCCACTCGGGCCAGGCTTCGGACTCGGGTCGGAGCTGCTGCCGGACTTCTTCCCGCCACCTCCGCTGCCGTCTTTGCTGCCCTTGTCGTCGAGGACCTTGCTCGGGCTGTTGCCCTGCTGTTTGCCCGGCGTGGGCAGGGGGCGGTTCAGCGCGGACTTGGCTTCCTGCTCGGAGCCCATCGAGTTGTAGAGGTCGCCGCCGATGAACGAGAGGAACCGATACGTGAGATATGGCGCGAATCCGGCCAGCGCCATGAGCACGATCCCGGCCAGCGGGTCAGCAACGGAGGCGAGATCTCCGTCGATCGGTGCCGAGACCTGGGTGACGGCCACGAGCAGGATGATGACCAGGACCAACTTGCTCAGGATCAGTGCGAGGACGAATCCTGCCCACTTCCCGATCCATCCGCGGCTGACATCCCAGGAGGCCCCGGAGAACGCGAACGGGGCCAGGACCACCGCTACCAGCAGCAGTGCCTTGCGGATGAGGAGGCTCAGCCAGACGATCGCGGCCGCGGAGATCGCGAGCCCGCCGAGGAAAATGGTGATGATCGCGCCGACGCCCGGCGCGGTCAGATTCAAGGTCGCCAGGGCGGCGACCAGGCCGGTGATCTTCGCGCCCATGGACTCGGTGGTCTCGCCGGCGGCCTGGATGATGCCGGTGCACAGCTGATCGACGATCTCGAGCAGCAATCCCGTCAAGGTGAGCACGACGAAGGAGCCCAGGACGCTCTTGGCCAGCCCGAACGCAGCACGGGAGAGCGCGCCGGGTTCTCGCCGGATCATGCCGGTGATGAGCTGCAGGCAGAAGAAGATCAGCATCACGAAGATCGCCATACCGAAGATCAGGTTGTAGACCTCGACGTATTCACCGCTGGTGACATCGACCATGGTGGTGGTGTCGAAGATCTGCCAGACGGACTCGAACATCCACTCCGCTGCCGCGCCCATGCCCGCGGCCAGCCACTCAAACGGTGCGGAGATGAGACTGGCCGCGGCTTCTCCTGCGGTATCGCAGACCGAGGAGAGGACGGGTACATCGCAGAAGCCCATCTCAGACGCCCTGTCCGACGTCCCAGAAGAAATTGATCAACGTGACGGCTGCCCCCGACAGGACGGCAGCGCCACAGGAGATGAGCACGCCCACTTTCCCTCGTCCCGCGAGGTTCGGGTTGCTCGAGTTGGAGCCGTAAGCCCAAACCACCGCGGAGATAATCAAAGCGAGCACGGACAGGATCAAGGCCACAGTCATCACGGCGCCGACGATGTCGCGCAGCTGGTCGATACCGGGAAGCCCGGAGTCATTGGGGTCGATGTCGATCACGACGGGTGCTCCTTCACGCAGAGACGTTGGTGCTTGTCTGCGAGAAGGTGCGCGGGCGGTCTCACGGCATGAAGAAGCGCCCACCCGGTGACCGGGTGGGCGCCTGGGCCCCGCAAGGGGCTGGGGGCAGTCTCAGAGTTGCTCGCCGAGATCGATGAGCCAGTTCAGCCACGCCGTCGCCGCACCCGTGAGGACGGCGCCGCCGAGGGAGACGAGGACGCCGATGCGGCCTTTGGTGGCGAGGTTGTAGTTGCCGGTGCTGGCGGCGATGGCCCAGATGATCGCGGAGATCAGGACCATGAGCACGGCGATGATCAGGGCGGCCATGAGCAGGGCACCGGCAACCTCCATGAGGTCACCGATGCCGCTCATACCCTCGAAGTCGGGGAACACATCCATGCCGGCCAGGTACGCCACCGGTTGCTGAGCCCGCCTGCACACGCCTTTGCCCTGATGCAAGGGAGGGTTGCCCAGATGGAGATTGAACACGGCAGGACACAATTGGGAAACGGAGTCCTACCGGCGGTGAAGAGTAGCTAGCCTGGCAAGTAGACAGGCTCGTACACGCCAGCAATACGAGTGCGGGCAGGCCACTACCTCAACGAGGAGGAACGATGGCAGTCAGCCAAGGTCCGGCACCCGCCGTTCACGAGAGTTCATGCGAGCGCGCGGCATCTCCCGACTGTTACTGCATGTGCGATGGCATGATGCACCAACGCGACGTCCTCATTGCCGCATTCGAGTCTCGCGGCACCCCTGCAGACTTCGACCGTGAGTTGACCCGACTTTTCGGTTCGCCATTCACGACCCTGTCCATGGACCCCGTTCCGCCGGACCGAGATCGACGCGATAACTGGGAGCCGATGGCCTCGGCGTCGACCGCTAAGAAACGAAGCCAGGTTGAACAACGCGTCGTCGACGTCGCTCTGCGCGACCTATTGCGTATCGTGCATGCCATGCCACCGCATTCAAAGCCCGGGTGGTCGAGCCTTCTGAATGCATTGACCATTCAGGCGAGTTGGGGGTCGATCGTGACGCAGATTGCGGCCATCGCTGGTCCCCACGATGAAGTCAGCGGCTACTTCTGGGGATCCATGTTGGCCGCAGCATCCGGCGCCCAAACGTTGGGTTCCAGCGTGTCGCCTGCCGATATCGGGTCGTTCCCCGGCAGCGTCTCTACGGTGTTCGATCAGGCTCGCCACCCGCGTGCCAACGCCGGTAACACAGTAAAGATGATCAAGGAGATGACCTACCCGAACGCCGTCTCCGTTGCTGCAAAACCGGTAGCAAGCGCGTGGTCGACCACCACCGTAACGGCCCGTGAGAAGGGGACCGTGCTGGCGATTGTGGGCTCTGCGGTCTCGCCCGACCTGTGGCATCATCCTGCGGCAGTCCGATATCTCTTACTTCCCGCGGTGTCAGGCATCCGTGCCCTCGTGCCCTCAGCATCCTTCTCGCTTGATTCTGCTATTCAGACAGCGGAGGATGCGATTAGAACCGAGCTCGCTGAGAAGTGGAGAGACCGCGGCGTCTGGTAGACGAAAGTGAACACTTCGGGCCCCGTTGTGGAATCCACCGCTGGAAAGAAGCATCCGTCTTTTCCCTGCTGTAGCCGATTACATCTAGTGTAATAATTGCTAGTTCTCCTTCACGGTGATGTGGACATGGTCGTAGTGTCCGCCGGTGATGTCCTCCGGGCTGTGCATGCCTCCGCCGTCGTAGTCGCGCCATCCGTCCTTGTCGCTGCCCACGGACCAGATTTTGCCCTGCCAGATCAGATACTCCACGCCCAGTGCCTCAGCGTGGTCTTGCATCCAGTGGGTCAGATCCCAGCCGGCCTCAAGCTGCTCGGGTGTGGGCATCTGCCCGATGGGATTGCCGAACGTGACATCGCACGCCCGACCCAGCGGATGCTCGGACTTCTGACCGGGACGTGGTGAATAGCAGGCCCAAGACGTATCGGGGTAGGCCTCCAACGCTTGGTCGTGGACGTGGAGCATGCGTGCTGTGATCTGCCCGTCGCTGGTGGGGTCATCAACCATCTTGCCGGGATCTTCCCCGTCGAAGTCACCCGGCTCGTCACCCGTGCCGCTACCGTCCTCGGTCTCGCACCCGTCTTCACCTTCACCGGGGTCACCGCCTTCGGCCTCAGGTAGATCGGCCGCGTCGTGATCGTTCAGCCACACCGCGGGGTCGGTGTAGTCCCCATCGGGTCCGCCCTCGCGGACCTCGAAGTGCAGATGCGCGCCCGTGGATTGGCCGGAGCTTCCGACATCACCGATGTGCTGCCCCGCGGTGACCTCGTCTCCGTTCTGGACGTGGATGCCGTCCTCCCACATGTGGATGTAAGCCGTGGCCACGCGTTGCCCGTCGATCTGGTGGTCGATGACGATGACCCCACCACCGGAGTCCGTGTAGTCGGCCTGAGTGACCGTGCCGTCTGCGGCGGCGAGGATCTCGGTGCCGTCCTCGGCGGCGAAGTCGGCGCCGGTGTGCAGCGTCTCTTCCCCGGTGATCGGGTGTGTGCGCGGCCCGAACGGTGAGGTCGCCACCCACGTACCCTCCGGCAGAGGGAAGACCACACGCGAGGTCTCCGCGGCGACAGGCTCAACGTCCGGGGCGCTGTCATCTGCACCGTCGTCGTTGCTTCCTGTGGTGGAGAGCTCGGCGAGGATAGCTTCGGCCACGGGCTCGTAGTTGGCGTACCGGTCGGGGTAGGCGGAGACTTCGACGGCTTGGGCGGCCTCGCCCTTGCTCATCTCCTCCCATCCGTCGATATCCAGCAGGCCCCGCGGTGAGCCTTCGTTCGGCCCGTCCGGGCCGCCGTAAAAGGCTGCCGCTTGGTAGTCGGGGTCCATGAGTTCTTCGACGCTGCCCCACCCGGATTGCGGGCGCATCTGAAACAGACCGAGACTGTCGTTGTCCCCGCCATCACCGTCATTGGGCAGATCACCGGACTCGGGGTAAGCACTGGTGTTGGACAGCTGCTTGAGCACGGACTCCGTCAAGGCGGCCATCAGGGCGATCTGGATCCCGTCACGGGTGATGCCGTCGGTGTTCGAGCCGGTCTCGATGATCGTGGCCGCGTGCTCGAGCTGCTTCTTGCCCAGCGTGATCGTCTCCCCGTTGACGGTCTCTGCGGTGAGCTCGCCAGGGACATCACCGACGTCGACGTTGTCTCCGGGGTCCAGACACTGAGCTGAGGCGGCCGGGTTCATGACCAGGCCGACCCCGACCAGGGCGAACATCGGCCCGAGCATCACCAGCACGGCCAGAGCGGCAAGGGCCTTCTTCATCGTGATCCCACCGACTCAGCGCAGAGGCGTATCGAGAGCTGAGAGCCGCATCAGAAAGCACGACGCCTCCTGCCCGTCAGCAGAAGGAGACCCAGTCGCGGTGGCCTCTGCTGGGCTGGTGGCCGGTGGGCAGGTGAGGAAGAGGGTGAAGGCGACCGAGTGCTCGGAGGCGACCGGTTCCTCGTTCCATATGCCGTCTCGGTGTCGGGTGCCTTCGATGGTGATGGCCGTGGCCCCTTCGGGCAATTGCCCGGGCCTGGCCTGTTCCAGGGCCTCATCCCACTGCTCGGGCACGTAGGCCTTCTCGATGCTCAGGTGCTGGCGGGTGGAGTACTTGCGCAGCTCCACCCAGGCCTCGCGGGTCGGGAGGTAGCCGGCGATGTCAGAGGCCAGTCCGGCCTGCTCGCTCCCGCTGGGGTCGGCGAACTCCAACAGCGTGGCGGTGTAATCCAGAGGCCTCATCCCACTGGCGGTGTCCCAGGTGAACAGGGCCTCGGCGGCACTGCGGGCGAAGACCTCCGGATCCGTGGAGGCAGTGATGCCAGGGATCTCGATCTCGGCAGGGTTCCCCGACGGCGTTGGTGCCTCGGTGATGAGAGGGCCAGGATCTGGGGCGGTGCGCTCGGGGTTGGCGGGGCCGATGATGATGCCGTAGACCCCGACCCCGGTGAGGATCAGCAGGATGATCGCGGCGATGGCCAGGGCGATGTGGCGGCGGCGTAGCCGCGGTGAGTCATCAGTTCTCGTCATACCACCCAGGTGCACCCTCGCACCCACGGCGGTCGAAGCAGTAGGTCCCTACAGGGCGCGCAAGTGGCCTCGTCGGGGGTCGTCGTCCTGCTCGTCGCGGGCGGCGCGCAGCTGGTGGGCGAACTCGCTGGTCCCCTCCGCGGTGGCCAGGAAGCTGGTGATCTGTTCCTCGGTCAGCTCAGCGGCCAGGGCTTCGGCGTTGTAGTGGACCCACCAGTTCTCCAGCTCAAGCCAGGTCGCCAGGAACGCCCGCAGCGGCCAGCGAACGATCCGGGCCACCGGCTCCTCACCGGTAGCACCCGTGTCGTCACGGCTGGTAGGGGCCGGGGCGTCCTTGGCCCGGTGAACCCTGGCCAGCGCCTCGTCGGCGATGCTCTGCAAATTCGGAGTCCCGGCCATCGTGGCCTCGGACTGCTGCAGAGCACGGATGCGTTCATAGGCCGGGTGGACGGGGCCACCGTCGTTGATCGCCTCCAGCTCCGCTGAGACCTGGTCCCGCAGTGCCTGAGGGGTCTCGGGGTCGGTGGCGAGCTGGTGCAGGTAGTTGATCTTGTCCAGCGTGGTGTGAGAGGCCCCGCCCGGGATCATCGCCGCCGCCTGCTCACGGGCCTCGCCGAGAGCCCCTGACGGTCCCGCAAATTTTGCGGGACCGTCTGACCTGGGGTTTTGCTGATCACTGAACTGGCTGGCCTGCTTGCGTCGGTGGGCGTCTTCGGCCATGAGCGCCTTCAACTCCCGGTACAGGGCAGCGGCCTCGACAGGGGTGAGGTCCTTGTGCTGGGTGTTCTCATCCTGTTCGGCCAGCAGGTGTCCGAGCCGATCCGAGATGCTCGAGCGCACCCACACATCCACCGTTCGCCATCCCAGCGTCTTCACCGCCGCTAGGCGGCGAGCGCCGCAGACCAGGTTCCCATCGGTGGTGATCGTCGGCGGCTGCAGCAGCCCGAGCTCAGAAATGGATGCGGCCAGGGCCTCGATGTCGCCGAGATCGGTCCGGTGCCGGTGCCCGATCGTGATCGAGGCGACGGCCCGCCGGAGCTCGATGTGACCGTGTCCCTGGCCCATCAGTGCGATCCTCTCCGGTGCGGGGCGGCCAGGGACAGGGTGAGGACCAGGTCGTCATCGCGCATCAGGATCGGCAGTGTTTCGCCGATGAGCAGCCGCAGCAGGATGCCGCGGCCGGTGTTGGTCGAGGCGTAGGCCGGGTGCGGGTGGCCGAGCATGGCCTTGAGCAGTACCGACCAGGATTCGGCCTCGATATCCAGCAGTGCCTGGGCGTGCTTGTCCCGGCGCAGGGACTCATAGGCGGTGCGCCGGGAGCCGGCGCGGCCCAGTTCCTGGCAGACGTGCTCGACGGCGGCCCGGGCCAGTGCCGGTGGCCAGGTCATCGCGGTCACGAAGGCGACGGTGTCTTCGATCAGGCTGGTCGCGGTGGTGTAGGTGTCGTACTCCCGCCGGTCTTCGTTCTCGTCGTGCTCGACGGGATCCTCGGTGGGATCAGGATCGGTGACGTGGAACGCTTCGTGATAGTCCGTCAGCGGGTTCTCCCGGTCGGAGATCCGTTCGGGGTCGTGGAAGGCCGAGACATGCGGGCGCCTCGCCTGGTGGACCGAGCACAGCAGGCCTTGGGCGCGTTCTTCGGCGATACAGGTGATCCGCACCGCATGGGTGATCACGCCCCACGGGTCTGTCGCGGTCCTCGCCGAGCGGGTGCGCATGACATCGAAGGCAGCGCTCGCCGCCTCCCAGGGGTCGAGGCCGTGCTTGCGAGCCAGCGGCGCGTACTTCGCGGCAGCGTGTTCCATCAGATCCGCCGCCACGGGATCAGACCGCCAGGCTTCGGCGCCGGTCTCGTGCAGGCGGTTCAGTAGGGCGCGCAAGCCCTCGCTGGTCGTGAAGTCTTCGGGTTCGAGCAAGCTGGTCTTCATCGGGGTTACCTCCTGATACTCAGGTGCACATCGCTGCCCACGGATGCGGATGGGGGTCGGTTGGGGTCTCATGGGTGCTCATCGCCTAGTTCCGTCCCAGGGCCGACCGGGTGGCCGGTTCGCGGGTGAATCCGCGGCCGAAAGACTTCAGCGAGGGCAGCTTCTTCGCCGCATAGGCCCCTGCCGTCTTCCCGGCGGTGGCCAGGCCGCGGTCGACCTTGCGGGCCAGGTGCTCCTGCAGGGCGATCCCGCGTCCGGCCATCGCCGCCGAGGACCGGGCGACCAGATCGGTCGGGCGCACCCAGTCGACCCCGCGGCCCTGTGGTGCCTTCAGGCGTTGGAGGAGGCTGGCCCGACGCGTAGCGGTTTTCTCGTGCTCGATCGCCTCCGGGGTACCGGTGCCGTGTCCCTCGGCGATCCGCGCGGTCTCCTGCTCTGGCTCCGGTTCGGGCAGGTCCCGCCCCGGGGTGTGGTCGGCGCCTGAGTCCGGGGTGGGCGCGGTGTTCAGCGCGTCCCAGGGTTCGGGATCGGGTGGGGTGAAGCTGTCCCAGTTCTCTGCCGCCCAGGCGTTCTCGGAACCCATGATGTGCTCTCCTTCTCTGCAGCCTCGTCCGGGTGGGATGGGGCGGTGGTGGTCTGGCGGGTGCGCCAGCGTCCGATGGTGGAGGGGTGAACGTTCAGGTGCGCGGCGATGGCCTTGTTCGACCACCCGGCCTCCCACAGCCGAGCCGCCTCAGCCCTCCGATCCGGCATTGGAGTCTCAGAGTCGGCGTTTGGCCAGGCGACGTGGGCTCTCTCGTCTGATGTCGTCTGGCGGGGTGCGGCTGAGTCTTGTTCGGCCTGCTCCGGTGCCGTCGGCGTCAGGGCCGGCGCGGGCAGGTCTGCCACGGTGGCCGAGGTCAGCACAGCCTCGTCCGGGGTCTGCCGCTCCTCGCTCACGTCGACCTCGAGGAGGCGGTCGGGCCTGGGCGGAGCGCTGACCGCCTCTGCGCCGGGCGGCTCCGAGGCTGGCGTGTGGTGGGTGGAGCGGATCAGGACGACGGTCAGGTGTGTCGAGGCCAGCAGCACCAGCGGCGGGACCGAGGCGATGACCGAGGCCAGCAGACCCGGTACTGATGCCTCAGCGGCGACGACGGCATGCATCGCGTTGGCGGTGACCGAAACCAGAGCACCGGCGACCAGCAACCCCCACGGGTACCAGGCGCCGGGGCGTCCATCGAGGGCCACGACAGCGATGGTGGCAACGACGATGAGCCCATCGACCAGCAGCGGCCACACCCATGCCTGGGAGCCGGCGATACCGGAGCGCCGGGCCAGATCCGCCAGGGCGGTGAAGGACAGCCAGAATGCGCCCAGGGCGATGCCGATCGTTCCGCCGGCAGCCGTGATGACCGCCCACCCCCACCGTTGCGAACCGACCATGATCACATCACCCGGTACACCGGCGGATGCGATGGGCCCGTTCGTGCCGGAGTGAACGAGCTCTGCTGATCAGTCGCGGATGAGCCTTGGCGTGCCCCAGTGCCGTGGACATTGGCGTAAGCCGAGCGCACTGTCCGGCTGATCTCCCGCTGCCCTAGACCCGCCTGACCCGCGGCAGCACCGAGAACGTCCAGAGCATCGTTGGGAGACGTCCCGTTCTCGGCGAGACGGCAGGCAGCCTTGAACAGACCGAGGTTCCTTTCGCCTTCGCGCAGACTCGCCACCCGCTCAGCCAGGGCAGCGACATTCGCGGAACGGGGTGCCCCGCGCGACTCAGGGGCAGGGACCTGCGGCCTGGGGTCAAGGAAGTCCCGCAACCGCTGGGCATCCAAAGCGGAGGCGGGCCCGTGATTGATCTGCTCGAGCGTGTAGTGACGCTGTTGCCCGTCGATGCTGCGATGAGACGGCGGGACGATGATGTAGCCGCCGTCCCCGCGGAAATCGACACCGGCACGCGCTGCTTGCCAGGAACGCTGCGGGGTCTGAGGCGTGGCGGGGTAGAACAAGTGGGCCCCGCCCGAGGGTGTACGAGTGACGACTTCCCAATGCCCGAGCATGCCCGCGTCGTGAGCACGGTTGATCGCGTCGAAACCGTTGACTCGCTCGTGCAGGTCGACGTCGACCACGACCACGCCGCTGGTGCCGCCGGTAGGCAGGCCGATATTGGCGTTGGGGATCTGATCCCACCACGTCCGGATCTGATGAAGATCCGCGGTCGCGTCATGGAACCCACCGTGGGTCAGAGGGCGCTTGCCGTTCGGCGCACAGGGGAAGATGGGCACCCCGGCACGGGCGAACTCGCGTGCAGCCGCACCGGTCGGCCACGAATCGTCGATCTGCAGGAGGACTGAGGAGACGGCGCCGTGCTCAGCCATCACGCACGCATCTCTCGCGTGAAGCGCATGCCCACGCTCTCGACTCTGGGGCTAGCGTCGCTCTTGTGTGCTCCGCTCCATCGTGTGCTCATCACCAGGTCTCCTCACCGCAGTTCCTATCCCGGGGTGTGGGATAAGTCCTGCTACCGGCAGGTGCGCGGGTGGAACCCGGCGAGTCGAGACGGTCGTACTCACGGTCGGTGAGTAGTCTGGCCGTCAGACCGCGTGTCGCATCTGACGTTCATCTGGCATAGCAAGCCAAGAAGCCGCGTGGTGATGAGAGTTGCGAAAGATGTCTGATCAGCACGTGCCGATGTCTAAATCCGACGGGTCGACTCGGCACTGACCTCCATGCTTCGGAACCGTTGCGGCGAGATTCCGGTAGCCGCGCGGAAGACTTTCGAGGCGTGATCACGCGAGCGCCATCCCACCGAGAGAGCGATCTCACCGATCGTGAGGTCTGTTTCCCGGAGTAGACGAGCCATCTCCTGCACCCTGAGCAACACCAGGTGTGCCAGCGGCGTTTTCCCATAGGCCTCGCGGTAAACACGTGCAAGTTGACGTTCGGAGAGATGAGCGACGTCTGACAGTTCCTTCACCGTCCAACGCCGAGCCAGGTCAGCCGTGATCGCCTCATAGACCTTCTGTGCTTCTCGTCGTAGCGGATGAAAACGGCGGTAACGCGTCGTCAGACTCGGACCGGACCCGACGAACGTCTGTGGCGTGCTGGTCTGGACGAACGGCGCGATACGATCAGCGATCGATGCCCAGAGCGACTGCATTCTGTGGAAGCGACCTCTCGGGGCCCCGGCGACGCTGAGGCCGACCAGCTCATCTAGCCAGGGCATGAGAAGGCTCGCTTGTTCCTCACCAAGTGAGAGCACCTGGGCGGGCTCGGTATAGAGGGTGTTGGCCAAGGTATAGGCGTCGAGCCTACTGTTCAGGACACCCACGTGCTGCCAGAAGAGCTGGTCTAGCACGTAGTCGATATCGAGGTAGATCGTAGTGACCGTGTTATGCCCTTCGGGCTCGCTACCGCAAAGGACACCAGGGCCCAAAAGCACCGCGTCGCCCAGCTTAATGTGGTGTTCACCAAAGTAGTGGCTGTAGAGGATTGCGGAGCCGTCGCGGACAACAATGAGCTTCACACAGTCATATGCAAAAGGGCCTGACGGTCGGTAGACCGTGGTGGTCCGGGCAACGATAGGTCGAAACCAAGATGTGCCACGCTGACACATCCCAGTGCTAGACCGAGTCGCCATCGCATACGGATCGAGATCCACATCGCCTGATCGCTGCGATCCCTGCCAACACATTTCCGGGGAAGTCACGATTGACTTCTATGCGATCTATAAGAGCGGATAAACCTATTCGTGATGCGACGAGTAATGACACGTCCCGCCTCCGGGAGTCTTGGATCATGAACCTGGAAGCGCCTTCCGTCTCCCTCTCCGTTATGGACTTCTATAGCCAAGTGAAACTCCCTGGCTGGGAGCGCCAGAGAGAAGCTATACATCTGGCGCCCCCAACCCACGAGTCATGTGAGCCCATCAGGACTCGTTGCGAGGGAACCGCTGCTTAAAGTCGAATGCGACGTCCTTCATAGACATGAACTCGACACCGTCATGCTTTGACATATGTTCGATGAACCGCTCCAGCATCAGGAGGTTCTGTGGGCGACCGCTCACATCCGGATGGATTGTCATGGGGAAGACGGCGTAGTCCATCTCGCGGTATACCCAGTCGAATTGATCCTGCCATAGCGACTCGATTGCCCGAGGAGTTACATATCCGTGGCTGTTCGCGCTTCCCTTGACGAACATCATGGGAGGTTGATCATCCAGATACCAGCTTGCCGGGATCTCAACAAGGTCGGTCTCTGTGCCGCGCACGAGTGGCTTCATCCACTCCTTCGCGGAAGCCGCCTCATAATTGATCGGCGTCCACTCATCTCCGGCGCGCACATAGTACGGTGTGTGATCGTGGTGCATGAGCGAGTGGTCGTAGAGGAACCCGCGCTCGCGCAGGATCTCATGGGTGGCCGTTGAGAACTCCCACCAGGGTGCCACGTAACCCAGCGGTCGCTCTCCCATGCGTGACTCGAACAGCTCCAGACAGTAGTCTGCGACTTCTGCCTCCTGCTCAGGCGTCATCGACAGCGGGTTTTCGTGGCTGTAGCCGTGCATCCCGACTTCGTGGCCCGCGGCTACCGTAGCTTCGAACTTATCGGGAAACGTCTCAATCGAGTGTCCGGGCCAGAACCACGTCACTGAAACCCTGCGATCGTTCACTAGTTTGAGCAGTCGTGGTACGCCCAGCTCTCCCGCAAACATCCCGCGGGATATATCACTTGGGGAGTCTTGTCCTCCGTAGGAGCCGAGCCATCCTGCGACGGCGTCCACATCGATACCAATTGACACCATGATCTTCTTTGACATTTCGCCTGTCTCCTTCGTGGTTTCCGGTTTCCTGTTCTCAACCTTCGGCTTGAGCGTTCGATCAATTTGCGTACGCGCAGGGGAGAGGATCTCCTATGTCCTATCGGGGGTCGTCGTGTTCCATTTCTTGTGCGGGACGGATACTGCTTCCCTTCTCTCGAAGATGATCCTTTCCTAACTAGGAGCCGGACTGTGGTACTCAGAAAAATGCCTCGTCTACGGTTTGCAACTAGCCTTGAATCGTCAGCCAGCCGGCGGCAAGTGCGCCAATTCCTAAACCGCCATCGAAGGCGATATTCCATCCTGCGCTGGCCGTTTCCGTCGCTCGGGAGGTCCGGGCGCGCCGCATCATGGCGGTCAGGGCAGCCGTCTGGCCTACACCTGAGGCAAATCCGATGACTGCAACGGCAACGAGGATGCCCAGCTGAGAAGTGATGACAGAGAAGCCCACCGTTGACAGGGTGAGGAGCCCGACAGCCAGCACCAGGATGAGCAGTGGTGGGTACCGATCGGAGAGATGTCCTCCGACCAGGCGGCCTGGTGCCAAGGTCACCTGGATGATCAATGCGGCCAGGACGGGCAGCCAAGCGCCGCTTGTATTGCCTACGGAGGACAGAACGGCGGCGTAGAGGCTCACTGCGAGTAGGTGACCAAGCAGACTGATACTGACAACTGCAGTAGCGGAAGAGGCCCGCGGACCCGCTAGTTGGTCCGCGACCGTGGCCTCCTCGGGTCCGTGACCTGCCTGTGAATCAGAACGGTGCCCTGTCGTTGCCTTCGCTTGCCAGGCAGGGAGGAGGGCGCACAGTGCGAAGGCGCAACCGACGACGGCGACAGCCAGTTGACCCCCCTGCTCGACAGCGTAGAGGCCGATCGGAGCGCCTAAAGCTCCACCCGCTGCCGAACCGAAGCCGTATGTGCCCAGGGCACGGCCTGTCTGCCCCGGTGCCGCTTGTTCTTTTACCCAGACGGTGCTCATCACTACGAAGACCCCGAAGCCGAGACCGAGAAGGAGCGAACCTGGCCACTGGTTCGCCACCGGTAAAACCGCGCTTCCCACCCCCATCGACGTGAGTGCGAGCATGACGGCGAGGCGCCGGTTCTTGACCCAGTTTCGTCCCAGGAGCAGGAGCGGTTGGACGGCGACGACAACCAACATCACGATGCCGACGCGGGTACCGGCTGAGATCCCGGTTCCATCGAGAGTGCTCGATGCTGTCGTGTAGAAAGTGTAGAACGCGGCGAACCCGCCGCCCGCTGCCGTGGCGATTCGAGCCACAGAGCGGGCGGGGGCGGGCCGACGGGATGTCACTGGTGCTGTTCCGGGGCCGCGATGGCCTGGTCATCGCCCTTCTTCGCCTCGAGCTTTGGGCTGTCGGCGAGCTTGAGCCAGATGACACCGCCGATGATGACCGCCAGCCAGAACGCCTTCACGAGGGTGAGGGTCTCATCGAAGAAGACAGGTCCCAGTAGGGCGGCGCCGACGGCGCCGATGCCAGCCCAGACGGCGTAACCGATGCCAACGTCAATCTTCTTCAGAGCCACACTGAGGAAGAACAGAGTGAAGAGGAAGAAGACGATCGCTACGAGGGACCAAGTGAGATTGGTGAATCCTTCGCTGCCGTTAACGCTGAGGGCATATCCAACTTCGAATCCTCCGGCGAGTAGCAGGGCCAGCCAGGGGCCCGCCTTTTTCTCAGTGGTTTCCGGGGCGGTGGTGTCGCGGGTCGCAGTGGTGGTCATGACTGCACTCCTTTCTTAAGCTTGGGCAGGGGAGAGTGATTAGGCAGTACCGGCGAGGTTGAGCCCGACGACGCCTGCGATGACGACGCCGATACCCAGTAGCTTCTTCCAAGTCAGTTTCTGAGAAAGGAAGAGCGCGCCGAGGATGACAATTCCGACGCCGGCTAGAGAGGTCCACAGTGCGTAGCCGACGCCGACGTCGAAGGTCAGCAGGGCCAGACTGAGGAAGAAGGTGGCGATGCCGCCACTGACGAGGGTGGCGATGCTCCACCAGAGTTTGGTGAAGCCTTGTGCCTTTCCGGCGGAGATGCCGACTGCGACTTCGAAGATGACGGCGATGCCGAGGTAGAGCCAACTCATGGTGAGTTTCCTTTCAGGGGGGGGCACAGGAGCGCTGGTTAGCGTCCGTGGTTGTTCTGTGTCTGGAGGTATCGAGAGAACGGCTCGTTGCCGCGCTCGGTGGGCAGATGATTGAAGACGGCGGACCGGAGCCCATCGGTGATACCCAGCGAGGGGTAGCTGGCGCGATAGTCGAACCCCCATCTGGCGACGACGTCGCGGTCGACGGCCACGCAGATGGCTTCGATGCCGTGGTCGAGGGCGAAGCGATAGCAGAGCCCGCAGGGTTCGCCGGTGGCCAGCAGCGTGGTTCCGGATAGGTCCTCCCGGCCGTCCTCCTCGAGGACTTCACGCATGGCGACGATCTCGGCGTGAGCATTTGGGTCGCGAGTCTCGCGAACTCGGTTGACCCCGAAGCCGGAGATGATGCCCGAGTCATCGATGACTACGCCGACGAAGGGCAACCCTCCGGCCTCGACGTGCTCCACGCACCTCTCAACGGCCTGGTCCATGACTTCGGCGAGGGCGTTCGGGGAAGTCGCGCTCATGAGCGAACCTCGCTCGTGGCAGTTCCGGTGGTCAGGTCGTCGACGGTCTTCTTCAGCCGTGTGGCGCTGGGCACTCCGGCCAGAAGGTGTCCGTCGACCATGATGCCCGGCACAGAGGTGACGCCGATGGCGTTGACCGCGTAGTCCTGGTCGGCTTGCTGTTTGGCCCGTCGGTCCTCGCTGTGCAGAGCGGCTTCAACCTCGCTCGCGTCAAGTCCTACCGAGGTGGCGACGTCAACGACCACGTCGTCATCGCCGATGTTCCGGTCGTCCTGAAAGAACGCTTTGAACATTGCCTCGGAGTACGCATCGGCCTTGCCGTTCTCCTGGGCCAGCTGGAGCACCATGAACGCCTTCTCGGTGCGTGGCTGGGGGGAGATCGTCGGGAGGCTGATGGGAACATTGAGGCGCTCGGCCATCGGGTAGACCGCGTCCTTCCAGATCCGCGGCAGATAGTCGTCTTCGGGTCGCAGAGTGGGGACAGGGTCGGGGCGTAGTTCGAAGGGCCGGATGGTCACCTCGACGTCGCGGTCTTGCTTGAGCTCTTCGATGGCTCCCTCCACGAGGAAGCAGAAGGGGCAGACGTAGTCAACAAAAACATCAATCTTCGTAGTCATGGATCAGTCCTTTCAATTCAGTGATTGTTAAGTGTGCATGTGCATACATGTATATGGGTGCAAGTCGGCCCCGACTGACGGGGTGACTCTTAGGAGATGAGCTTGCTGATCGCTTCGAACGATTGGTCGAGATCAACCAGGTCCAGCTGCGGATACTGTTTGGCTGCACCGCTGAGCAGCTCGCAGATTTTCGTTTCGTATGGCTCACGAATCTCCGTCACGGCGTCCAGGCCGGTATCGGTGATGACCGCGTACACCCCTCGTCCGTCGTCAGGGCAGGTGTCTCGGAAGGCCAACCCCTTGTCCTCCATGCGTCCGACCAGTCGAGTCACCGAGCTCTGGGTGAGGCCGACCCGGTTCGCGAGCTCGGTGATCCGCAGCTCCCGATCGGATGTACGGCTCAGATGAAGCACGGCTCGGTACTCGGTGAGGCCGATGTTGTAGTTGTCGACCAGCCACTTACCTAGTGTGGCGTCGACCGCGGCGACGATCGCTGCAACCTGCGCCCACGACGCGCTGAGGTTGCGGACCGGGGGGGTCTCTACTGACTCGGAAGATTCCATGTACATGCACGTAATAGTACCATGGGTGTGCTTCCGGGTCACCCCTGCTCGAAGAGGCATCCGTATCCTCTCACCTGCGATCTCAGTTCAGTGCCCTCCAGACTGGCCCATACGAGAACCTGGTTGGCGGTGAGCACGGTGATTCCCAGATGACGTTCGAGGTAGTCGATCGAACCGATCGCTCGCTGCCCGTTGCCGGCGATGAAGACAGTCTCTGCACCGGTGTCTGCGACCAGCTTCTCCACGGCGGCGGCCGTCGAGGCCGGGTCGATCGTCAGCGGACCTCCGACAGGGCCACTGGGCGTTGCCGAGATGATATCCAAGCCCTGGTTTCGGAAGTAGGAGTCCCCAGCAGCACAGAGCTCCTCGTCGAACCAGGAAGGGGCCATGACTGCGATCTTCTCCAGCCCCAGCTGCCGAATCGCTGCGCTGGCCGCCGTGCCGGTGGTGTTCAGCTTGATTCCATGGCTGACCCCGGACAGTCTCGCAAGTAGCTCCTGCTCGCGCTCGGCGCCGATCTTGAACGAGGAGCTGGTGAAGGCCAGCCCAATCGCATCCAGCGGTGAGCTGGAGAGGCTCTCAACTGTGCGGTCGATGATTTCCGGGGAGATGAACTGCAAAACCGGGTCATGGGCGATCTTCTCGTCGATCGTCCCGCCCGGGTGCATCGGGCTGAAATCGACACGGGCTCCATGGACAGTGCTGCGCGTGCCGGTGAGCATCGCCTGGGCTTCGGCCTCCGGGCCGATGTCAGCGTGAGGGGTGACGATTCCGAGTTTGAAGTCGGATTCCCATCCGTCGTATTTCCACATGTGTGTCTTCCTTTCTAGTTCGGCAGCGGCGTTCCGGCCAGGCTGAGCGAGGTCGGTGTCCGGCCGTGATCGGTGACCATCTTCGGGTGCTTGGTCGTAATGGCTTCCAGCAGCTCGGCCATGGTCGGGTCGGAATAGGAGCGTTGCTCGCCCCGATAGTGCATCTTCGTGCTGTCGCTGTTGCGCTGCTCGATGGCGTCGCCGCTCGGGTTGAAGCGGAGGACGTCGATTCCGTAGAGCATGCACAGCAGGGTGTTGAAGATCGGAGCGGCCTTGATCCAGCGACCGTTGAGGTAGATCCGTGCGTACCAGTGCAGGAACTCCTCTCCTCCGACAAGTTCATGCATTGCCGCGTCGGCGACGTGGTTGGTGACCACGTCGGAGCAGAGGACGGCAGGCACTCCCAGCCGGCGGCAGCCGGCAACGAACAGGATGCTCTTGTGCAGGCAGAAGCCGGAGGGCTCGTCGACGACGCCGGAGGCGCTGAGCTCTGTGTTCAGCGGGACGTTGAAGACGTTGTAGTCGATGGTGTCGCGGACTGCATCGTGCAGGCGCTCGACAGCCTTGGCGATGTTCGTTTCGCTGTAGCAGCCGGCCTCTTCAACGAACCGGGAGACGGCAGGGTCCTCGTAGTCGAATACCGCGGTTGCGTCGGTGAGCTGCGGGTCGTGGGCGATCATGAGGTCACTCCCAACATGGTGGCGATCTTGGTGCGCAGGAGGTCATTCGAACCGGAGTAGATTGCTCCGGGGATGGCATCGAGCAGGAAGGTGGGCAGCGGTGATGCGGCCAGGTAGCCGTTGCCACCGTGGACTCGGATGGCGTTGATCGCAGAGTCGACATTGGCCTCGCTGATGAATACCTTTGCCGCCGCAATCGGGATGGTGACGTCCTCGAACCCGTCGAGGCGTTCCGCGATCGACTCCAGGAGGGCCCCGCCGAGCTCGATGGCCATCTGGGTCTCGACGATCCGGTCGGCCACGAGCTGGTTGCTGCCGATGCTGGTACCAAACTGTTTGCGGTCGTTGACGTAGCGGACCGAGCGGGAGACCAGTTGCTCCATCTCGCCGATGTTGCCGGCGAAGGCGAGCAGGATCTCGCGTTTCATGACCTGGTCGAGGATGAGCAGTCCGGCGCCGGTGTGGCCGATGCGGTTCCGCGCCGGCACCTGGACGTCCTGCAACGAGACTTCCCCGATGGGGGATGTGCTCAGCCCCGCGGTAGGCATGGGCTGTGAGGTATCGACGCCAGGCCACCCTGTCTCGATGAGGAACGCTGAGAGCCCCTTGTCGACGCCGTCTTCGACGGTCTTGGCGTAGACGACGAGAGTCGAGGCGATCGGTGCGTTGGTGATGAACCGCTTGGTGCCGTTCAGCACGTAGTGTCCGTCTCGAAGGCTCGCCGTTGTGCTCATGCTCATCACATCGGAGCCTGCTCCAGCTTCGGTGATGGCGTGACCGCCGATGGCGTTTCCAGCCTCGGCTGCAGGCAGGTAGTGCTCTTGCAGTTCTTTGTCCGCAAAGGCCCGCAGGCAGTAGATGGTACTGGCCAGCTGGGTCACAGCTGAGAAGGTCAGGCCTCGGTCGGGACTGGTACGTCCAAGCGCGCGAATCCGGTCGATGGCGGCCCGCATTCCGCTGCTTCCGATGCCTTCGACAGCGAGGGTGCTGAACAGTCCGCTGCCAGCCGTGGCGTTCCACAGTTCAGTGGAGAAACCCTCTGCCCGCGAACGCGAGGTGGTGGAGGTGCGATCGCGCAGGTGGTCGAGGAAGCCCGACCACGGATCGTCGGTCAGTGTGGTGGTGCTCATGCTCGCCTCCTCAGTAGGTGCTGAAGCCGTTGGCGCTGAGGACGTGCTTCTCGTCCCCGCGGATCGGCGGGTTGAAGATGCTGACGAGCTCGAGATCCTCGTGGTCCGACGCGCGCAGGTAGTGCGGCTCGTTGCCGTCCAGGACGTAGACCACGCCAGGGGTGACCTCGAAGAAGTTGCCCTCGGTGTCTTCGACGTTGCCCGAGCCGCGGATGCAGTAGCAGGCTTCGAGGTTCTTCTGGTACTCGAGCTTGGACTCGGTGCCGGCTCGCACGAGGGTGTGGGCGACGGCGAAGCCCATGTTGTCCTTTTCGACCAGAAGGCGGTGGCTGGTGCCGTTGCCCCACTCGACGGCGGAAACGTCATTCTTGGACCTGGTGAACATGGTGGTACTCCTTCTAAATTGAGTTGATGTGTCTGATGGTTGATGGGATATGTGGACTAGGCAGTCACGGAGTCGGTGCGGTTGGTCTCGATGAACCCGGCGATGCCTTCTGGCGTCTTCAGCTCATCGGGGTTGATAGGGATGGTGTTGATCGGGATCTTGTAGGTCCTCGCGCACCAGCCCAGCAGCTGGACGGTGGTCACACTGGTGAGGATGCCGGTGCTCAGCAGATCGACATC
The DNA here is from genome assembly GCF_006489205.2 of Brevibacterium sp. XM4083. Classification (GTDB taxonomy): domain Bacteria; phylum Actinomycetota; class Actinomycetes; order Actinomycetales; family Brevibacteriaceae; genus Brevibacterium. Next base: position 1,020,976 of record NZ_VFYR02000001.1, read on the forward strand.
GGAGGGCAGCTGGTCCGCCGTGATGTCGGTGGCGAAGGTTTCGGCGATGTACTGCTTGACGTCGTTGATGGTGGGCATGAGTTACTCGCTTTCTACTCGGGACTTGATGGTGGGAAGATCTGGTTTTCCGTTGCCGTTCAGCGGGAACGGTCCGGCAAATGCGTGGAGGTGGTTCGGCATCGCGAAGGCGGGCAGAGTCGCGCTCATCGCCATGCGTAGCTGCAGTCCGGTTGTGGCTGTGCCATGGTCTGGAGTGGTGTAGGCCATGTGCAGTTCTTCGGCGGGTGCAGTGTCCGTCAGCCAAGCGCAAGCCATTCCCACCAGCCCTGTCCGGCGTGCGGCGTTCTCGAGTTCTTCGAGGTTGACGCGCTGACCGCGGACCTTGACCACTCGATCGCGTCGGCCCTGATACATCAGCTGTCCGTTGGCCCACAGGGCTTGGTCCTTCATCGGATAGAGCGCATCGGCCGTCACGGGCAAGGGCGTCATGCTGCCTTCGTGGATGTAGCCGTCAGCCATCCATGGGGTGCGTACGAGCAACTCTCCATGAGTTGCCTCAGCCGCCTCATGGAGCGGCTGGCGTTCCCCGTCGGCATCGAGGTAAATCTCGCAGCCGGCAATCGGCATGCCGAGCGGCAACGTCTCAGTGCCGGCGAACTGCTGGGCTGAGAGCGTTTCGATGAGGCAGTCGTTGACCTCGGTTGCGCCGTAGACATTGTGGAAGGTTGCCTCGGGGAACAACTTGGCCGCGGCGGCACGCGCTGGCTGTGCGACGACTCCACCGGTGAGCACGACATTGCGAATCGAGGGGTAGGTCGCGCCACCTGCGGCGTTGATCAGCGCGTCCAACGTGGACGGCACGACCTGGACGAAGGTCGGCCGGTGCTCATCGAGGAGGCGCGCCAGGTAGGCAGCGTCGTGCAGTCGTGCGGCCTCGGCGGCGACCACGGTGCCACCGGAGGACAGAACTGCCCAGGTGTCCAGCAGGGAGACGTCGAAGTTCCAGGGGCTCAGGCTCAGGGAGAGGGTCGTCGCGTCGAAGTTGAAGTAGTCCTGTCCCCACTGGAGGAACTGCACAAGCCCTGCGACGGGGATGGCGACGAGTTTTGGGGTGCCCGTCGAGCCGGAGGTGGGCAGAGCGAGGATCCCGCCGCTTGCGGTGCCCTCTGCCTGGTGCCGGGACCGAGCGAACTGTTCGACCTGCTCGGCAACCGACTTCAGATAGGTCTCCGTGGCTGTGGTCGGGACCAATGCTGCCACGCCTCCGCGGTTGAGGACCTCGGCGCACTCATCGATGAGCCGACGGTTCTTGGTCGCGCGGTAGATCCCGTACTCGAGGCTGGCGACGTCGTCGGTGCGCTTGTCCTCGCCTTCGACGATGGTTCCGGCGGACAGCTCGAGGCGAGGTGCCGCTGCTTTGGCAGTTGTCGCAGTCAGGGTCATGGGTGCTCCTTCCTGTTCGTCTCGTCCGAGAGGAGTGGGCTCTCCTGGCTGCCAGGTGCTGGCCTCTCGGCGTTTTGATTGATGTACATGCATCAACCTAGACTAGTGCATGTGCATGCATCAAGTCGTGACGGAGAATTTTTCGAAGTATGTCGCAGATCACCCCCGGACTGCGGCCTCTGGCGTGCCCCCTCAGTCGACGGCGAGGACGTGGCCGCTCGCCTAGTGGAGTACGCTCTTGGATCCCAGGCGCGGCAGTATTTTCGCAGCTCAGAGCGGTGTTTCCCTCTTTTCTATGAGGGTCGGTACTTCTCAGTAGCTCACTCCCCGGCGACCACCGTGGTCGTGGTCGCGGGGGTGCCAATTGGCGTCGACGTCGAACAGCGACTCACCCGGCAGGCCTGCTCCGATCTTGCCTGGGCATGGTCCCCCGAGGAGGGCAGGGAGCTTGTAGGCGAGGTTGCGGAGGAGTGCACCGCCACTGAGATCTGGACAGCCAAGGAGGCTGCTGGCAAGGCCCTAGGGGTGGGGCTGCAAGCGATGCCCTTCGGCATCGCCTCAACACCCTCGCCGACCGCGGACGCGCACCGGGACATCGTGATGTCGACTGCCACTGGGGAGGCGGTCTCGCTGGATTCGCACGGGATGTGGTGCGGTGAGAGTCATCTCCGGGTTGCCTGGAGACTCGAACCCCCGGCGCCCTGGCCCTGAGTTACGAATCGCTACTGCAGCGGCCCTCCCCACGGGACAGATCCTGCAGGAGAGGACTGCGTATCGATGGCCTTGCTGTCCATGGAGAACTAAGCCGCTGCGACCGCGACGTGCAGTCGCCACTCCCATAGCGTTTCGACCACAGAGAGATCCACACACGGTTGGCACCAGGGTGCGACTCGGTACGCTGCGCGCACCTGCCCGCTGAGGCGGCCCCTTCCTGAGCCCGTCTCGGAGAGGGGCCATCGTGGTGATGACGATCCGCCCCATGTCCTCAGGCCGCGGCTACGAGTACCTCCTGAAGACCGTGGCCGCCGGCGACGGCGACCGAGACATGGGCACGCCCCTGACCCGCTACTACACCGAGTCCGGCAGTCCGCCCGGCACCTGGCTCGGCACCGGCCTCAACGCCCTCAACGACGGCACCGGCACCGGCATTCCCGAGGGAGCGACCGTCACCGAAGAACACCTCGTCCGCCTCCTCGGCCAGGGCGTGCACCCGATCACCGGGCAGAAGCTCGGCCACGCCTACCCAGCCTTGCCGCCACCACGCCAGAGGATTGCCGACCGGGTTGCCAAGCTCAGCTCCGGGCTACCGACCGCGCAACGTGAGATTGCGATCCAGGACATCCGCGAGGAAGAAATTGCACGCAAGCCGCGCACCGCGATTGCAGGATTCGACCTGACGTTCTCACCTCCGAAGTCACTCAGCGCACTGTGGGGCGTGGCCGATGCCCCGACGCAAGAGCTCCTCGCGCAAGCACACCACGCGGCCATGCGGGACACGGTGGCGCTGCTCGAGGAGAGGGTGGCCTCCACCCGGGTCGGCAAGGGCGGGATCGCTCGGATGCCCGTCACCGGCGTCATCGCCGTGGCCTTCGCCCACTACGACTCCAGAGCATCAGACCCCCAACTGCATACGCATCTCGTGGTCTCGAACAAAGTCCAAGGCGAAGACGGGAAGTGGCGGACCTTGGATTCTCGACGACTGCACAAGGCGACGGTGGCGCTGTCTGCCTCCTACAACGCCTACCTCACCGACCACACCGCAGACCTCCTCGGCCTGAGCTGGGAGGCCGTCGACCGCGGCAAGGACCGCAACACCGGATGGGAGCTCACCGGCGTCCCGCCGGAGCTGATCACGGAGTTCTCCCGCCGCACCACCGGTGGCAGCACGGGAGTGGAGGGCATCGAGGAGGCGAAGAACCGTCTCATCGCCGAGTACACCAAGACCCACGGCCATGGACCCAGCCCGGACACCATCGCCCGGCTACGCCAGCAAGCCACTCTCGAGACTCGACCCGAGAAAGAACTGCACTCTCTCGCCGAGCTCACCGCAGACTGGCGCGAGCGTGCAACCAGCCTGCTCGGCACCGATGCAACCATCTGGGCACACACCCTGCTCGCGCAAACCACCGCAAGCGGGCGGCTGCGCGCCGATGACATCGACCCGCAACGGATCGAGGATCTCGCAATGCTCGTGCTCATGACGGTGGCCGACCGCCGCGCGACCTGGACCCGCTGGAACCTGCACGCCGAAGCCATGCGCCAGCTCATGTCCACCCGCTTCACCACCCCGACCGAACGCACCACCGTTCTAGACCAGATCGTGACCGGTGCCGAGGCACAGTCGCTGCGCCTGACCCCGGACTACGACCGCGCTTTGCCAGGGCACTACCGGGACCAGAACGGGAACCGCTTCCAGTCGACTGACCAGATCGCCTACTCCAGCCAGGAGATCCTCGACGCCGAAGAACGCCTGCTCGCCCACTCCGAGGACACCACCGCTGCACGTCTGCCGACCAGGCTGGTGACCCGGCACCTCTTCCGAAAGATCCAGGGCGTCACCCTCGCTTCTGACCAGGCCGCAGCCATCACCCGGATCGCTCGCTCCGGCCGGAGTCTGGACCTGTTGGTCGGCCCGGCCGGTGCCGGTAAGACCACTGCGTTGCGGGGTCTGCGACGGGCGTGGATCGCCCGCCACGGCAAGGACTCGGTCATCGGTCTCGCACCGTCGGCGGCCGCGGCGGAAGTCCTCGGCGACTCCCTCGGTGTGCGGGCCGAGAACACCGCCAAATTCCTCCACGAACACAGAAAGGACCGCTGGGACTTCCGCCCTGGCCAACTGATCCTCCTGGATGAGGCCAGTCTCGCCGGCACCCTTACCTTGGACCGGATCGCCGACCATGCCGCTCAGGTCGGGGCGAAACTCGTACTCATCGGCGACTGGGCGCAACTGAGCTCGGTCGAGACCGGCGGCGCCTTCGGCATGCTCGTGCGCCACCGCTCCAACGTGCCCACCCTGACCGACGCGCGCCGGTTCATCCACGAGTGGGAGAAGAAGGCCAGCCTCGACCTGCGCCATGGCAAACCGGACGTCCTCGACGACTACGAACACCATGGGAGGCTCACCGACGGCAGCCTAGAAGCCATGCTCGACGCCGCCTACACCAACTGGCAGCACGACCGGAGCGAGGGGCTGTCGACGTTGATGATCGCGGGCAACGCCGAGATGGTCGCCGAACTGAACACCCGCGCCCGTGAGGACCTCATTGCCGCCGGGGCCGTCGAACGCGACGGAGCCGCTCTGCACGATGGGACGACTGCCGGGGTGGGGGATCTGATCGTGACGCGGTCCAACGAGCGGAAGCTGAGCATCGGCCGGTCCTGGGTGAAGAACGGAGACCGCTGGCAGGTAGCGCGTCGTCTCGACGACGGAGGACTGGCAGTCCGTCGCCTCGGCTCGGGCGACCAGCCCGCAGGCTCCGAGCTGGTTCTGCCTGCTCAGTACGTGGCTGAGGAAGTCGAGCTGGGGTATGCCACTACAGTCCACCGCGCTCAGGGTGCGAGCGTGGATACCGCCCACGCCCTCGTCGACCCCGAGATCGCATCCCGCGAGCTGTTCTACGTGGCAATGACCCGGGGCAAGCAGAACAACGCCGCCTACATCCTCCAGCCGGACCCCCATGAGATCGAACCCCATCTGGAGACGACGGAACCGCTAACCCGGATCGAGCAGCTGCATCGCGTGCTGGCCCGCAGCGAGGCGGACCTTTCGGCCACCGAGACCCTGAAGCAGGAAGTCGACCGGCACGCCTCTCTGGCCACGCTGCTGGATGAGTACGATGTGCTTGCCCGGGAAGCGCAGGTCGAGCGGGTGGCCACCTATCTGGACGTCGCGCCGTTCCCTGAAGCCGTCGCGGACGACGTGTTCACCAGCCCGCACTATGAACAACTCGAAGCCGCCATCACCCGCCACGAAGCGACCGGGCATTCGCCCACCCGCATCCTCACCGCACTAGCTCCACGTCTCCAACCAGCCAGTGACGACGCCGACCCCGCCGTACAGCTGGCCTCGATGATCGATACCGCCACGGTCCAGTTGCCCCGCGGCAGAACCTCTACTCGGGGACGGGTCGCTGGTCTCATCGCCCGTCCCGCAGGGCCCCTGGACGAGGACCTGAGCACTGCACTGGGCCAACGCGAAGATATGATCGTCGCGGCGGCTAGTGCTGCTCTCGAAGAGGCGATAGAACATGAGGCCGCCTGGGTGGCTCAGCTCGAAACGCCGTCGACCATAGTGGGGGAGCGCGAGCAGCTGCGCGGCTACGCGGTGACGATTGCGCTGTACCGGCAGCGCTACGGCATCCATGGGCCGGCGCCGTTAGGGGCAGATGAGGAAGTGAAGTCCCCGCAACAGGCGGACGAGCGACGCGCGGCCCTGAGGGCCTACTCGCGTCTACGGGCGCAGCACTCCTCGGCTGTGACCCCTCCGCCACAGCGCACCTCTGAGCGCCGATATCCTGAGCGCGACCTGTAACGACGTGTCATCGGCCCAGCTGGCTGAAGTGAGCATCCCATCGCCCGTCTCGGGTGACAGATTCAGGCCTGCAAGCTGTGCTGCCGGCGGACTCCGTCGAATGCTCCGAGTTCAGGTTCGACCACTTTCTGGGCGGACCATGACGACCTGCGAGCAGCAGCCGTCTCGGTCCACGTCCTCGAGCCCCGCCGAACCTCGTCTGCCACGTGCATTGACCTTCACACAAGTGTCAACGTTGCAAGCTGAGTGAAGTCCCGTTCATCGAGCTCACTCATGCTAAGAGAGGTTCCGTTCATGCCGGATGACGCGCGCCGAGTCGGCTTCATCGTTCCCCCTGCCAATCCCACCCTGGAGCCTGAGCTCAGAGAACTGCTCGGAACTGCCCTTGACACCTTTGTCGCCCGGTTTCCGCCAACGCCGGGGCGCGACCTACACGGCATGCTCTCCTACTACAACGAGGTGGTCCCAGAAGCCATCGACGGGTTTGACGGAATGGAACTCTCAGGACAGATAATCTCCTGTACAGGCTCCCACTACTTGCTTGGGCCTGAAAAAGACGAAAAGCTTGCTGCAGAGCTATCGGATCGAGCCGGGTACCCCGTCGTTCCAGCGACACAGGCACTCCTCGCTTATCTAACTGAGACTCGAGTTTCCTCGGTATTCCTTGTCTCCCCTTACGAACCTTGGCTGACCAACGTTGCCGAACGGTATTGGCGTGAGGCTGGTGTCGAAGTCGAAGGCACCATGCAACTGGGCGCCGAAGTCGGATTTAACCCATACGCCATCACAGCCCAAAGTATTCGCGACAATCTGCTATCGACGGAGGTGCCAGAGAATACGACATTCCTGTTCTCTGGCACGGGTATGCGGACGCTTGCTGTCATGCGTGACCTCAGGCGAGACGGCCGTCTCGCCATAAGTTCGAACCTTGCATCCGCGGTTACCGCCCATCGCCTGTCGGGAAACTGGAGCAGTCTGGGAGCGAAGAAGCTTTCAGATCTCTCTTTGTTCGGACCCACGACCGTGACACCCTGAACGCCAACTCGTGTTCGAAGCTCACACCGTATAACGACTTAGAGGCTGATGAGGACAACTCTCAAATTCAGAGTTCGCTTCTATCAGCGACACCTGCTTGTGAGGCTCCGACCCCTTCTCGAACCACGCGGATCCAAGCTAGATGCTGCCGTCACTCGGGGGGGGGGATCCTCCTTGAACTCCTTGTGCGGGGCTCCCGTTGGATGTCATTCTGCTTGGATGTCATTCTGCGGGGGGGGGGGGGGATTCCTCGTCATTCGGTGAACCAACGACTTCCGTCTCTAGACGGAACCCAATCCCCCGAACAGTCTTGATACACACCGTCGGACCCAGTTTGACGCGCAGATTGTTGATGTGTGTGTCCAGAGTTCGGCTCCGCGGTGCCCAAGTGTCACCCCACACGCATTCAATCAAGTCCTCCCGGCTCACAATTCGCGGGGAGTTGCAGACAAGTCGACGGATCAACTCGAATTCCTTATTCGTGAGGGCAACCTTTGAGCCATTCACATGGACGGATCGTGTTGTGGGATCGACATGAACCCCGCCGAGCGCAAGGGCTCTGCACTCATTCGCCACGGTCTTCAAAAGGCCTCGTCGGGTCACCGCTTCAATCCGCGCGGCAAGCTCATGGACACTGCAATCCCCGTTGACGCAATCGTCCGCTCCGGCACGAAGTGCGAGCACTACGAACATATCGGACGTTTCGCCCGTAACCGCGATGATCGGGGCCCTCGTCTTCTCGCGGACGCGCCGGCAAACTTCGATTGCCTGGGTCTCGTCACAACCCATATCGAGCAAGACTAACTCTGTCTCTTGCGTGATCCTCTTCGATAACTCCTCGAGGGGAACTGCGACGATCTGGTGGCCGAGCGCGAGCAGCCCTTTCGTCACATCACCATCGAGCGCTGCCCCAACGGTCTTCAGTATGGCGACCATTCCATGACCTTCCCCGGATGCGGCGAGCGGCCACCGTACCGCCGCTCGCCTAGCTCTTGGCACTGACTGCGGCTCCCGCGGCCGCTCAACGCTGAGCTGTGACTGATTGGGCAGAGCACCATAGCAACCGCGTCCTGCTTTCGTGGCTGCCACGTGCATGGTGGTGACGACGTTCGCCCCGATCTGATCATCGCTTGTTCACATCCTTTCGCGACTCATTTAGCTCCCAGGCCAGCCGCAGGCCCACTGCCGACCGGTTCAGGATCAACATACCTCGCTGTGGCGCCCATCACTCTCCTCATGACGTTAGAAGCACTAATCTACGACACCACTGCCCCCGTCCCCGCATGTCCGTCGACCCTCGGGGTGGCGACGGTGGACGGGGTAGCGACGTCTACTCGATGCCTGTCTGGCCCATTCGCCGCTTGGGCGGAGTCTAGATCGACTCCCATCACATCCATGGCACTCAGGGTTCGCCCGCACAGCGGAGCTCCGCTGCCGGAACCGACCATCGTCGGTCGTGGCATTGCGAAACTGTCGGCCAGCATCATCCACGGTGCCCATCGTGAGCACCGTATTGAGTCACCCTTTGGCGTCAACGCGGCGCCTCGATGTTGAACGAGGTCTCAGATTGACGCTCACGTGACAACTAGCGCGAACGTTGATGATTGTTTGTCGAAGATTTTACATATCACGTGTTGTTCATTGTCGTGAAACATCGGGAAGCTGGAAATGCGCACGCATCCGTCAAAGAACCCAAGGGTGACTGTCTTTCAGAGGCATCACTACTCAAGGTTTCCCGACCGCGAAGGGAACACACGCAATGACCACCGGAGAAAACTCGCAGATACTGCCACAGATTCCTCGATTGTCCGATGCGACGCTCAGAGATTCCGCTCATATGGCCGGGGTCGAATTCAATCCACGCCACGCGCGTAAGATCTCGCAGTTGCTTACGAGTGTGGGTGTCGAGCTCGTGGAGGTCGGGATGATCTCAGGATCAAACTCCGCCGACTCGCGACTCATACGCGAAGTCCACGACGCAATCGGTCCAGAGCGCGCCATGTCGCTTGTCATGGTACGTACGAAAAGGCAGGTAGAAGAGGCACTCAAGGAAGCCAAGCGACTCGACGTTCAGACCGTCATGTTCTCTATTCCGACCTCGGAGGAGCACGCCGCCCTCAAGCTTGCATCGGGAAGCGCGGCATTCGTTATGAACCTCGCCCGCCACGCAATTCAGACCGCCAAAGGACACGGAATGACCGTCGTGTTTAGCGGCGAAGATGGAGCTCGTACCGAAGATCAGCGTCTCCGTGACTACGTGGCCAGCGGATTCGACGCCGGCGGTGACCGTTTCCGGCTCGCCGAAACCGTTGCCACGCTCACACCCTGGCAAATGGAGCAGAAGGTCCGACCTCTCGTCGATATGGACAAGGGCGAGGTCGAGATCCACTCCCACAACATGCTCGGGATGGCCGTCGCCAACTCCATTGCTGCTTGCCGCGCAGGTGCTCAATGGGTCTCGGCCACAGTTGGTGGAATCGGCGAGAGGGGAGGAAACGCGCCACTTGCCGAGGTGCTCGCCACGCTCAGCATCACATACGGCATCCGCCGTTATGACCTCACGCCGCTGACCGACCTCACCCGTATCGCCCTCGCCGGCTCAGGCCTCGGCAATCAGTTCCAATCCGGCCCCACGACTGACCACGCGTTCGCATACGAACTCCCCGGTCAGCTGACTCACCCGACCGCCTACGAAACTCTGGGTCCCGAAACGGTCGGCAACCACCGTTCCCTGAGAGTTCGCACCCGAATCACACCAGCCCTCGTGCAGGTCGCCCTCGACCGCGCCGACACCACCCTGGACATCGACCTATCCGAGTTCACCGCCTGGCTGGTCGAGCACCAGGAGACCAACGGACGGAACGAGATCGACGAGCACCAGATCGCTGAACTCGCCCGCACATATCTCACCCACACAACCCTTCAGGAGGCTACCCATGTCTGATGCAACCACCCAGCTCGCAGGAACCTGCCCCGAGTGCGACTTCACCATCGAAGCCGAAGACCTCACAGCCGGCGAAACCCTTGCCTGCCCTGAGTGCCTGCTGACCCTGCGCGTCGATGAGGTCACGCCCGAACGAGCGCTCTCCCTGACTGCGGTCGAAGTCGACCTCCGCGACTGGGGTCAGTGAGACTGCCCAGGCCAGACAGGAAGGCTCCACGAGATGACTAAATCAATAGCAATACTCTCCGACAGAGTCGGCTGGGAAGAACGCCAAATCGTCGATCGCGCAGCAGCGATGGGGATGCGAACTGAGTGGATCAACGACGCATCTTTGCCCATCGACCAACACGGGATTCGGGCACTCGAACCGTTCGATGTCGCGTTGGTCAGGTCAAAGAGCTACGTACGAGGCGGACTTATCGCAGCTTCCGGATCCACCGGAAACACGCGCATGCTTAACACCGCGTCCGCCATACAGATCTGCGAGAACAAGCTCATCACCCGTCAGACTCTCAGCAGAGCCGGGATTCCAGTCCCAGAGTACCGGCTGGTGTTTTCGAGAGAATCATTTCGTGAAGCCGTTGAAGCCATGCGCTTTCCCGTCGTCATGAAACCCATATACGGAGGACTCGGCAAGCGCGTCACCCTCCTCACGGACAAGAGAACCGCAGAATCCGTCTTCGACTATGTAGCGGATCTCGGGCACGGCTTCGAGCAAGCCTGTCTCCTTGAGGAGTACATGAGCGAGAACTCGTGGCGCGTGCTCGTTGTGGGAACACGCATCGTGGCCGCCGCGGAGTTCCAACCCGCGCCCGGCGACTGGCGCAGCAACGCCGCACTGGGCAGTGGTCACAACGAACTGGAACTCACTCCCAAGGTCCAGCAAGTCATTCGCGGCGTCGTCGATCAAATCGGACCCGGAATCTACGGCATCGACATCTTCCGTCGAGGAGACGGCGGAGTCGTCAATGAGATCAACCACGCGCCCGGCTTCCGGGGCGTCACAGAGGGCTCCGGCGTCGATGTGAGTGACGAGATTTGCCGATACATCGAAGGGATGGACCTATGATTCGCGCAGGCATAGTCGGCGCATCCGGCCTGGCCGGAGGCGAGCTCGTCCGACTGCTCACCCAACACCCCTCTTTCGAGATCACCATCGTCTGCGGCTCCGGCAGTGTTGGGAAGCTCATCCACCAACTGCATCCCAACCTCCGTGATGCTACCAAACTGACCGTCCAACCAATCGACCCCCACGACATCGAGCAGAAGTGCGACGTGGTCTTCCTCGCGACCCCGCCAGCAGAGTCCTCCCGGATCGCAGAGCTGCTCGCAGAGACGACGACCCGCGTCATCGACCTCAGCGGTGCCTTCCGCATCAAGGACGCCACAACCCACAGCAGGTGGTACCCGAGCGTCCACCGCAACGAGCACCTCGCGACGCGATTCCTCTACGGAGTGCCCGAACTCGTCGCGGACGCCGAGTGGACCTCAGCGCAGCTCATCAGCCTCCCGGGCTGTTTCGCTACCGCGATCGCACTGAGCCTGGCCCCGCTCGTCGACAGCGGGATCCCGCTCGGGCGGGTCATCGTCGACGGAAAGACCGGATCCAGCGGCGGCGGAGTCTCAGGACGCAGTGGGGCTTCCCACCCCATCCGCACGGGATCAGTCACTCCCTACGCGCCCGCAGGCCACCGCCACTCCGCCGAGGTCGAAGAGTTTCTTAACGACCGGGAACCAACCTCGAACGCGAGCATCTCAATGTCCGCCTACGGTGTGTCTCACGTACGAGGTCTCCTCGCCACCTCGTACCTGTTCCCGCAGACCGACCTCGAAGAGAAGGCAGCGCGCAAGCTATTTTTCGGTCACTACCGAGGGAAACATTTCGTCCGGGTCCGCTCTCACACCGAATCCACCATCCCACTCCCTGATCCGCACGCCCTCGTCGCGTCCAACTACTGCGACATCACCGTCGCTCGCGACCCCAACGGAGGACCGTTGGTCGTCATGGCAGCCCTGGACAACCTCATCAAGGGGGCCGCCGGTCAAGCGATCCAAGTTGCCAATCTCGCCTTCGGCCGACCCGAAGAGGAAGGAATCGGCCAGCTGCCGGTGTTCCCGGCATGAATGCCGCATCCGTTATCAAACTCGGAGGCAGTCAACTCGAAGGAATGGCCACGGCTTGGTGGGATGACTTCGCCTCGCATGCCTTCACATACCCTGTTATCGCTGTGCACGGCTGGTCCAAACCCCTCCGAGAGTTCCAGCAGAAAAAAGGCGTCGAAACGGTGCTCATCACAGACCGCTACGGAAACCAGAGCAGGCTCACTACGCAAGACGTCATCGATGACATACGACACGTCAGCGGCGTAATCGCTTCTAGCGTATGCAGCCAACTTCGGGCGCGCGGCATCAACCTCATCCACCACTTCGGAACAGACGGTCTCCTCACCACAGGGCCAAGTGAGTCCAAATGGTGGATCAACAAGAAGCTCACACACTTCGACAACCGCGTCGGCCCCATCGACCAAGTCGACAGCAGCCTTCTACCAGAGCCGCTCCCTGGAACCGTGCACCTGATCACCCCTCTAGCGCGCAACCCCGAGGGACTCGAAGTAAACACCGACGCCGACCGGGCAGCCGCAGCAATAGCCGGCGCCACGGCAACTCCCAATCTCCACCTCATCACGGACGTCGAAGGCGTCATCGCCGACGGTAAAGTGCAGCGCCAGCTGTCCCTCGCCGAAGCGCTTCGAGTCCGAGACACGAACGCCCGAGGAGGCATGCGCAAGAAGCTCCGAGCAGCAGGTGAAGCGATCGAGGCCGGCGTAGAGCGCGTCTACATCGGTTCGGGCACGCTCACGTCCTTGAACTCCCAAAAGACCGGAACGGTGATTTCTCCATGACTATCCTCAACCCAGCCCCCCTTACCGGCAAAACAGTCCTCGTCGTCAACAACGGCACGCTCTCGCTAAGACAACTGGTCACCCGATTCAACGAACTCGGCGCAAACACACGCACCGTCGACGTCGGAAACGTAGCGCCTGACCTCTCCGGTTTCGACGCTCTGGTACTCAGCGGCACCAAGGTAAGGGCCTACGACACGGAACACTACCGACATCTCCTGCACGTTGTAGACAACACCGACAAGCCTGTTCTCGGTGTCTGCGGCGGAATGCAGCTCATGCTCACCGCGCGCGGTGCTCAGCTCGAACCCGGAGAACAGCGAGTGGGAGGCCACTGGGCCACCGTGAACAAGGACGAGCGAATCTTCGACTACGTCGACACGGCCGTCCGGGTATTCCATCGCCACACTCTCTACGTCAAGACAGTGCCACCGGGCTTCACATCAATCGGTCGATCCGAGCTCGCCCCCGTCGAATTCGTCCGCTCAGACGACCACCGAATCTTCGGCTCCCAAGCACACCTCGAATTCGGGCCGGACGGGAAACAAATTCTCCGCGGCTTCGCAGACCGCATCACCGAAGGACCCAGCAGGGCCTTCGACACCGCACGAAAGGAACAGAACTGTGCCTGAGCACCAGACGCACCGCGACCCGGTCTTCACCGTGAATCTCAACGGAGCCGATGGGGACCTGAACGGGTGGGTCGTCGTCGACTCCCTCGTCGACTCCCTCGCCATGGGCGGAACGAGAATGACCCCAGACGTCTCCCTGTCGGAAGTCGCCGCACTCGCACGTGTGATGACCAGCAAGCTCCACCTCGTCGGCCTCCCGATCGGCGGCGCCAAGGCAGGCATCGTCTCCGACGGTACCGATCGTGACCACACCATGCAGTCCTTCGGCCGAACGGTCGCCCCACTGTTGCACGGCGGAATTCACCTCGGCGTCGACATGGGAGTCACCCCGGCCGATCGTGCCACCTTCTTCTCCGCAGCTCACTACGACCCTCGTCGCAAGTTCGACGGCGTCGACATGCCCTACGACTGGCGAACCTACTACGAACCCCTCGAAGACTGCACCGGCCACGGCGTAGGAACCGCGGCCGTGACAGCACTGGACCAGCTCGGCGAGGGAGCGGCGCGCTCCGTCGTCCTTCAAGGGTTCGGCAGCGTCGGACGTGCCGTCGCGGCATTCCTCGTCGCCCACGGACATCGGCTCATCGGTGTGGCCGACGTCCGAGGCACCGTCATCGATCAGCAAGGTCTCCCGCTGGACAAGCTCCTCGCCGCAACCAACCGCTTCGGAGTCATCGACCGCGACCAGCTCCTCCCAGAAACTCACACGGTCGAGAATGTGCCGGGATGGCTCACAACACCCGCAGACGTCCTCGTGCTCGCCGCGAACCAGCACGCCATCAACGACGACAACGTCGACCAGGTCGACGCAGCCATCGTCGTCGAAGGCGGGAACCAGTGCATCAGCCCCGGCGCCCGTAAGCGCTTGGCCGAACGTGGCATCACCGTGGTGCACGACACGATCGCCAACGTAGGCGGTGCGGCCGCAGCCGGCCTTGCCCTTACACGCACTGTCCCCTTCGAACTGCCCGGCCCGGAGCGCAAGGCATGGGTCTTCAACTGGGTGGCCGAAAGAGTCGCTGTGAACACACGCGACCTGCTGGAAGCGGCCAAGACCAGCGACGACCCCATCGCTGACCTCTTAACGAATCGGAAGAAGGCTGTGCTGTGAACCCACGAACGATTCCTGACACAGACACCTACCGGTCGCAGGGCTGGTGGCGCGACGTCACCTTCCTCGACGACCTCGACCGGCATACCCGCGAGACGCCGCTCAAGACTGCTCTCATCGAGATGCGGCCTGAAGGTTCCACCCACGTCAGCTATCACGAGCTGAGTGCAGCGGTCGACATTCACGCGGAGACACTCCTCCGCATTGGAATAGGCGCCCAGGATGTCGTCGCTGTTCAGCTCGGCAATCGGAGAGAACTCCCGATACTGCTGTTCGCATGTATGCGCGTTGGCGCGGTGTTCTGCCCGATCGCACCCGAGTGCCCGACGGGCGAACTCAGCCATCGACTGACCGTCGCGGATGTCAAACTCCTCATCACCTCCAATGAGCCGCCCCCCGCCGACGCAGACGAGGAGCTACGCGACTGCGAGAACAGCACCATCCCCACCTCAGTCACAGTCCTGCATGTCGACGCCCTAACCCAGCTCAACGCAGGGAACCCCGCTGAACCGGAGCCACCAGCTACACACAGACGTGCTGAATCGATCAATTCTGATGACCCCACGCTCATCCTTTTCACCTCCGGCACGACAGGTTTCTCAAAGGGAGTGGTGCACACCAGCAATACGCTCTACGCAGCGATACGAGCCTACGTCGACATTCTCCTACTGACCCACCAGGACGTCACGGCCATCACCACACCTCTCGTCCACTATTCGGGCATCGGACAGGGCATCCTTGGAACCATCCACGCTGGTGCGACCGCCGCATTCACGCCACAGAACGAACCTGAGGACCACCTGCAACTGATCTCGCGAAACTCCGCAACCCTCGTCTACGGTCCGCCGAAGAAGATCGAAGCAATTGCAGCACTCCAGCAAACGTGCACGGGCAGCGCGGTAGACACGCTCACCCGCGTCGTTGTCGGAACAGCACCAGTTCTTCCGCGACTGCTCCATACCGTCAGACACGCTTTTCGCGCCCGGGTCTTCTCTGTATGGGGACTCTCAGAGTTCGGCCCCATCACGACAACCGTGCCCCTGTTTCTCGATGACAAGACAACTCGCACGAACGGCCGTCCTGCGGACTCCGTCGCCCTCAAGCTCGAGGACTTCCCCCCGGCCACGGACGGAACGGGCCGGCTCTACGCAAAAGGCGCTTCCCGCGCGATCACCTACGCCGGAACACCAGACAAGATGAACGAGGCACTCGACGCAGACGGGTGGTTCGATACCGGCGACCTTGCGCGGCGCAACGCAGCCGGTGAGATCAAGATCCTCGGTCGGGCGACGGACTCCATCGTTCGTGACGGCAAGGTCGCACCCATCGCCGACATCGAAGCAAGCCTCCTCGAGGTTCCGTCCGTCAACGACGCCGTCGTCCTCAGCCGTAGCACGGCAGACGATCACCCCATTGTCACCGTCGTCCTCGTTGCGCGCCGCAACGTGCCCCTTCCCGAAGTCCAAGAAGCTCTGAGTATCGACTTCACGGATTTCCCTATCGACGAGGTGCAGATCGTTCCCGAAATCCCGCGCACCCTCACCGGGAAGGCTAGAAAAGCCGAACTGCGAACCAGGTTGGAGCCACGTTGAGTCGCCATATTCCGAACCTTTCTCTCACCACCTTGCCCACCTCACCCACCCTCGCAGCCGATGCAGAAATGCGAGCGCTCACGGAAGCGGGGCGAAAGATTATCTCATTCGCCAGCGGAGAGATTGGACTGCCCGCACTACCAGTTCTCGCCGACGAGCTCGCGCTCAGCACCAGAGAGTCTGCATACGGGCCGGTCGGCGGGAATCCCGACATGCTTCAAGCGGCCGCCGGCTACTGGACTAGACGCGGACTCGCCACAGGCCCCAATCAGCTGATCGCAGGCCCCGGAACTAAACCTCTCATCTACGCGGCCATTTCCGCGATGCAAGGAGAGGTGGTTGTGCCCCAGCCCTCATGGGTGAGCTACGCCGTCCAGGCGGAACTCGCCGGCAAACGTGTCCACCGGGTACCGACGAGATCAACTCAAGGGGGCATACCGGACCCCGCACTTCTCGCGGACCGCATTCGCTCGGCCCGAAGCGCCGGTGCTGACCCGCGCATCGTCGTGGTGACAATCCCGGACAACCCGACAGGCGACGTGGCATCCTCGGACACGCTTCAAGACCTTGCATCGGTAGCACGCGAGCTGGACTTGGTGATCATCTCCGACGAGATCTACACCGACCTCGTGTTCGAAGGCACCGCACCTCACCCGGCCAGCTTCGCCCCCGAACGAACGATCACCACCACCGGCCTGACAAAGTCCCTTGCCCTAGGCGGATGGCGGCTCGGAGTGCTCCGCACGCCTGCCACAGAGTTCGGCGCGCGAGTCCATGGCGCGATCAAGGCCGTCGCCAGCCAAGTCTGGTCCAGCGTGGCCGCACCAATCCAACAAGCAGCAGTCCTTGCCTTCAATGAACCCGCCGAAGTGCGATCGTGGGTCTCAGCCGCCCGCCGGCTCCACCAAGGTGTGACAGGCACCCTCGCTGCCGCTCTTTCGAACATCGGCGCGGACCTGCCACACCCGGTGGCCACCTGCTACCTCTATCCCTCGTTCGATCGACTCGCCGACAAACTCGCGCAGCATAAGCAGATCCACACAAGTGACGAACTCGCGAAAGCACTCCTCCAACATGGGATCTACTGCCTGCCCGGCAACGCCTTCGGTGACCCACCTGATCGCCTGACACTGCGATTCAGCGTCTCCCACCTCTACGGAGAGACAGCACAGGAGCAAGAGGAGTCATTGAAGTCACACGACCCCACAACACTTCCCTGGGTCCAAGAGCCCATCCGTCGGCTCGAAGCAGCCCTTAAGACCCTTATGTCCACCGACTAAACCCAACAGGAGAACATCATGACCATCACAGTTTTCGAGTGCGTCAACCAGGGTGAGCGCCACATTGGCGTCTCCGACAGCACCTCCACACTCCTCTACAAGGCACCGGACTTCGACCTCGGAAAAGCCACCATCGCTCACGGATCGCTAGAGCTCGCGATCGACGCACTCAAACACGCTACTGACCCCGTCGAGCCCGCCGGCCCTGCCACCGTCGACCGCCTCATCCCCGCACTGCCCCGCGACGGTCGCGAGTCACTCGTCAGCGGCTTCATGCGAACCCACCGTTCCAAGTTCGAAGATAGCGAGCCCGAAGGCAGTGGCTTCCCGCCGAACTGGTTCTTCAAAGGCTTCGGCAGCTGGCTCAAGCTCGACGGCGAAAACCTCGTCGTGCCCCAGCGCGCCGTAGCCCTCATCGAAGAACCAGAACTCGTCGTTGTCTACATCAACGACGACGAGGGGACCCCTCACTACGTTGGCTACACCTTCGGCAACGACCTCTGCGACATCGGCCTCCACCGCCAGAACCCAGGATGGAACCCCTACTGCAAGCTCTGCGACACGGCGATCCTGGACGGGATTCGCACAGGTCGGCCCCCAGCCCATGCTGAGGGAACGACCCGCATCTCGCGGGACTCCCAGCCGGTCTGGGAGGGCACGTTCGACTGCGGCGAAGACGCACTACAGTTCCCCGTGGACGCCATGGTCTCCCACCTGTTTACCTTCCCCGCCATGCACCGCCCTGGTATGGTCAACTACATCTACCTCGGGGCGGACCTGGCGAGCTTCCATGACGGCTTCCGCATCGCCGATAAGGACACGATCTCCATCAGCATCCCCGAGCACGGGGTGAATCTGACAAACACTATCCATTCTGTCGAGACATCCCTGTAACACCTGAAGGGACAGACATGAATTTACCGAGGCGCCTCCACATAGGGATCGCACTCGAAGGGTCTGGTTGGCACCCAGCATCCTGGTCGGCCTCTTCCATCACAAAGCCCGAGCAGCTGTTCCAGCCTCGCTTCTGGCAGGACATGGCATTGCGCCTCGACCAGGCCGAAGTCGACTTCGCCACCATCGAGGACGGGATCAGCCTTCAAGGGTCATCATTCGGCTTCGCTGACCAGAGAGCCGATCAATATCGTGGACGCATGGACTCTCTCGTCCTCGGTACCGTGATGCTCAATGCCACATCGTGCCTCAAAGTCATCATGTCGCGGAACGTCACCCACACGGCAGCATTCCTCGTCGCCTCCCAACTCGCGTCGGTGGCTAACCTTGCCCCGGGGCGGGTTGGGTGGCGCCCCCAGGTGTCGTCCAACGCCGCTGACAGTGCCATCATCGGAGGAAAACCCACACCATCCCTCATGCCCGAAGACATCTACGTCCCCACGCGGATCGCCCACAGGCTCCGCTCACTCTTTGACGACGCCGCAGACTTCGTCGCGGTCGTCAAAGCACTATGGCAAACCTTCCCCGGCTCAGCTCTGTCTACCGAAACCACAAGCGCCCCGAGAGATTTCCTAGACCCTTCCCGTATATCAAGGGATCCGATAACTGCAGGCCAGCACAAGGCTTCCGGACCTCTGAACGTGCCAGTGTTCCAACCACCCGAGACAATGGCACTCGCACATCACGCCCTCGAGCCATATCGCTTCGCGGCCATCGCCGCAGACAGCGTCCTTGTCACCCCGGACGGCGACACATCACTGGCAAAAATCCTCAGCGTGCTACAAGACATTGAGGAACTGAGCCCTATGGCCTCAACCTCACGCATCTACTGTGACCTCATTGTGATTCTGGGCGATTCGCAAGAGCATGCCCGATCCCGCAAAGAAGAACTCGATGGCTGTCTGGGAAGCGAATGGAGCTCCGATACTCACATTTTCGTCGGCACACCGCCGGAACTGATCGACCTCATCCAGGAATGGACCCAGCATGAACGCTTTTCGGGAGTTCGCCTGAGACCAGCCGTCATCCCCGAAGACGTGAACCGAATCATTGAAGAAGTAATGCCACGAATCCGAGGTTAAGACTCGCAGTTCAGTAAACCCGCACAGTATCGACCCGACAGGCATACTTTTATAGTGCTCGCAAGCAACGGGCAATCACCTCGGTCCCGAGCCCGGCCTGTAGTGGCTGTCATTGACGGGCTACTGCGGAAGGTGCGAACACCTTCCACGTGCTCTCGCGGGTGGTCGGAAAGCGCAATTCACATACATGCCCTGCCGCTGCAAACGGCGAGCGCCCCGTCAAGCGTAGGCGGGAAGTGAATGGTGGCCTGAAACCCCAACCGCCCCTCGTGCGCAGCGTCGCTCGGGCCCACTGGAAGAGGTGCAGCGCGCCCCAGCCATCCCCCATGCTGCCGACCGCGCCACGATGCGAACCACGTTGGCCGCGAAGAGAGACTTCAGGCCACCGGAGCTGAGAGACCTCCTACGCAATCTTGTCGGCAGCGCAGCTCTCAACCTCGCTGAGGTATTCGTCGATGGCATCCCGATTCTTCGCCAAGCATCGAACACGCTCATCCATACGATCACGGTGATGCCTGAGTAGCGCCAACATCTCCGGCGTTGCATCCTTGAAGAAGATCGTTCGCGGCTTATCCAGGCAGGGAAGGACCTGCTTGATGATGCGCACTGGGAGCCCTGCATCGAGCAACCCACGGATCTGCAACACTCGGTCGATGTTGGCCTCCTCATACCAGCGGTAGCCGTTTTCGCTACGCTCGGCCATGATGAGCCCCTGCTCTTCGTAGTAGCGCAGCAGCCGCCGCGAAGTGTCAGTCCTCTCGGAGAGCTCGCCAATGCGCATGTGTCGCATCTCACTTTCAGATTCGGCTTGACCTTCACACTTATGTGAGGGTTTCACCATGGTTGCATGACAGATACAACTACGTCAACGCGCGTTGGTCGTCCGCCTTCCGAGCGGCTGCCCGTAGGCTCCTTGCTCGCGCTCGGTACAGCAGTGTTCATTACAGCCCTCACCGAGACTCTGCCAGCCGGTGTGCTTCCGGGCATGAGTGCAAGTCTCGGAGCCAGCGAGGCGGCGGTAGGCCAGACTGTGACCATCTACGCGATTGCGACTGCGCTGACAACGATCCCTCTTGCCATTCTCACTGCGAAGTGGCGCAGAAAGCCACTCTTGCTGGTGACCATGGCTCTGTTCGCTGTCGCCAACACGGTAACGGCCTTCTCCAGCGACTATCTCCTCACCATGATCGCCCGATTTGCGGCCGGCGTAGCGGCCGGACTGGCCTGGGCAATGATTGCAGGCTACGCGCGCCGGATGGTCGTACCTTCCTTGCAGGGGAAGGCCATCGCAGTGGTGATGACGGGAATCCCGCTTGCTCTGGGCCTCGGCGTGCCTGCAGGCGCCTTCCTCGCTGGTCTCATCGACTGGCGGGCGGCATTCCTCGCGATGACCGTGCTCACGCTCATCCTCCTCCTGTGGGTGCTCTTGTTTGTTCCGGATCAGGCAGGAACAACACGGGATCGGAGCACCGGAGTACGGGCAACGCTTGCAACTCCCGGCGTTGTCGCGGTTCTGGTCGTCGTGCTCTTGTTCGTCCTCGCCCACACCATTGGGTACACCTACATAGCAACATATCTACATCAAGTGGGGCTTGGAGCACAGGTCGACTTGGTCCTGCTCGCCTTCGGGCTCGCTTCCCTTGTCTCCATCTGGGTGACAGGAACGTTCATCCAGACGCATTTGCGAGCGCTTATGATCTTCACGACGGTGCTCGTCGGAGTTGCCTCGACGGCGCTAGCGCTCGTCTTCGACAACCACGTACTGATTTACGTGGCTGTGATCGTCTGGGGTCTCGGCTGGGGCGGAGTCCCGACGTTGACCCAGACCGCTGCCAACGACGCTGGGGGGAAGGCGGCTGACACGGCTCAGTCAATGCTGGTTACCCTTTGGAACCTGTCCATGGCGTTGGGGGGCATAGCGGGCGGCCTTATCCTCGCAGGCCTGGGCACCTTGTCACTCCCTTGGGCCCTGCCTGTCCTACTGTTGCCAACGCTTATCGTCGTGCTGGCCTCGCGCCACGGTTTTCCTCGCTACCGGGCAGTAGCCGAGACTGAGCCCACAGACTAGAGGCCCGAGATAACCAGCAGGATGTTTGCGGTCCAACCGTTCTAATGTTTTGAGCGTTCGCGCTGGTCGACGGGTAGCGACTTTGGCTCGATATAGGGTTCAGTGCCGGCCCTAGGGTTTCCGCCATGGGGCCGGCACTCCAGTTTCCACGGTAAATGATGCTGCCAGAGGTGATCCCACCTGCACGTAGATCAACTGAGTGCCAAGCGTCGCGCGAGACCGCCACGGTATCTCTTCAGACTTTCATGCTGCACGTGCCATCGGCGCAACGCTCCATCGCAAGTATCGTGCCATTCGGGCTCGCCGAGCGTTATCTCACACTCCGCAGTCTCTGCCGTGATGTCTCGCCAGCCCTGAGCTATGTGCTTCTGATCATCGATACTCTCCGCCGCCGGCGCCATTCCTTTGGAGAGAAGGGCGACAGTGGGTAATATGGCTGTTTCCGGGCGGTCTAGGCATCGCCTGCCGATACCGCGAGCACGCTTTTCCTGCCGTCGGTATCGCATTCCGCGACGTTGGCATCTTCCCCCGGCCTTGCTCTGCTTCTACGCGATCGAGCGACACCAGACTGCAGCCAGCGTGGTCCCAGTCCGTCGAGGTACTGCTCCCTTACGGCCAGACGACGTGTTCGGGTTCGAGCGCGGGGCTCCGCATGCGGGCTGCGCTCTCTGTGCGTGAAGAGCCCTGACATGCCGTCTCACCAGCCCAAGGACCGTCCACGCCGCCCGATAACTGCACGAACGGACCCGTGCAAGTGGGGCCGGGGCCTTGGCCATGTCGGTGCGTGGATCTACACTGAAGCATCGAACATATGTTCGATTTGGAGGGAGTGGGCCATGGACACGATGCACCGCGAGGAAGTCGCGACCGTCTGGACGACCATCTCTGGCGCCCCGGAGCGGTTCATCTGGCACCGTCGCCGCTTCGTCGTCTGCGCCCGCCCGATCCCGTGGATGGCTCGTGTGCGCTGGTGGAAGGACAACACAGACCTCGTGGGCGCAAGGAACGCCCGGATGGTCGAGCGGCCGATGTGGCAGGTCCAGGCCAAGGCGCTCGACGATGGCGAGATGCTCATCTTTGACCTCGCGGTCGCCGACGGGCCGCACTGGTCGATCCGGGTCGTCTCTGACTAAGACCGTCCGTGCCCTCCTTCACTCATCTCCATGTTGCTTCGGCGTTCACCGCTCACCACGGCACTGCGCACCCCGAAGCACTCGTGGCAGCGGCTGTCGACGGCGGCGCTGACGCGGCGGCGATCACCGACCACGACGGCATCTACGGCGCGATCCGGCACGTCCGTGCCTGCCTTGCGGCCGGGATCGATCCGATCGTAGGCGCGAACCTGCAAATCCGTGACGACGAGGGCGGGCTCTCGACGGTGACCGTGCTCGCGCGCGGCCACAACCATGGTGCCGGGTGGGCGGGCATGGTTCGGCTCATCTCGGCCTCGCACTCACCGCGACGCCGGCAACGCACCCTTCACGGCACCGCCCACCGCAGCGCCTGGATCACCCCCGACCAGGCACCCGCGTTCCTGCTCGGCGATACCGGTCCCGTCGCCGCAGTGCTCCTCGGCCCGCGCTCCGACGTTGGTCGCGCCGTCCTCGAAGGCAAGCGGTCGCGCGCCCAAGCCCTGCTCGAGGCGTGGGAGCGGAGGCTGCCCGGCGGAGTCGTCGTGGAGATCGTTTGCCACCACACCCGCCCCGGCATGGGCGCGAGCCTGCGGCATGCCGCTGACATGCTTCAGCTCGCCCGCACCCAGGGGGTGCCGGCCGTGCTCACCAATGCCGTCCGGTTCCTTCGCCCCGACGATGCGATCACCGGTGACGTGCTCGACGCCGCCGCACTGCTGCAGCCCCTCGGGACGTTCGAACCTCAGCCCGCCCAGGCATGGTTGAAGCCCGCCCCGGCCATGCACGACTTGGCTTTCCGCATCTGCGAATACGCCGGGCGGTGCCGCGACGATGCCATCGATCTGCTCGCCCACACTGAGCAGGTCGCCGACAAGTGTCGTCTCGACCCAGAGAGTGACCTACGGTGGCGGCGACCGAAAGTGCCTGAGCTCGAGGCGATCGGCCTGGCCGGCGCCGATCCGGTGCGGGTGCTGCGGCAGCGGTGCGAGGCCGCGATAACCGACCGATTCCCTGACGCCTACGGCGCCAGCCTGCGCCGGGTGCGGGACCGGCTCGATGACGAGCTCGCCACGATCGGCGGGTTCGGGTTCGAGGCGTATTTCCTCACCGTCGCTGACGTCGTCGACCTCATCCGCGACATGGGCATCCGGGTCCAGGCGCGCGGGTCCGGCGCCGGCAGTCTCGTCAACCACCTGCTGCGCATCTCTGCCGTTGACCCGATCGAACACAGCCTGCTCTCCGAGAGGTTCCTCGGCAACGCCCGCAGCACGTTGCCGGATATCGATATCGACGTCGAGTCCGCCCGCCGCCACGACATCTACCAAGCCGTTTTCGACCGCTACGGCCACCACCGGGTGACGCTGCTGTCGATGCAGTCGACGTACCGTGCGCGTGGTGCTGTCCGCGACGCCGGTGCCGCCCTCGGTCTCGACCTCGAACAGATCGACCGGATCGCGAAGAACATCTGGCGATTCAACCCGGAGGACTTCCGGCAAGCATTGGACACGAAGCCCGAGCTGCGTGATATCGCCGCGCAGGTGAAGACCGACGCGCAACTCGACTTACTCATTGACCTCACGGCCCGTCTCGATCGGCTCCCGCGGCACATTTCGATGCACCCGTGTGGCGTGATCCTCGGCGACAGCAACCTTCTCTCGCTAACTGCAACCCAGCCGTCCGGGATGGGGCTGCCGATGTCGCAGTTCGACAAGGACGACATCGACGATGCCGGATTACTCAAACTCGACATCCTCGGCGTCCGGATGCAATCGTCTATCGCTCACACCCTCGCCGAGATCGCTCGCGTCAACGGCGCGACCGCCGTGGTCGAAGGCCGGCTGCCTGTCGATGCTCCCTATGTCGCCGCCGATGGGCGGATCGACCTCGAGCAGATTCCGCACGATGACGGGCCCACGTTCGAGCTCATCCGGTCCACGCACACGCTCGGGTGCTTTCAGATCGAATCACCCGGACAGCGGGAACTCCTCGGCAAGATGCAACCCGATCAGTACCAAGACCTCGTCGCCGACATCTCGTTGTTCCGGCCCGGCCCGATGCAGGCGAACATGGTTGCCCCGTTCATCGACGCCAAACTCGGCTACGCGCCGGTCACCTACCTGCACCCCAGGTTCCGGCCGTTCCTCGCGGAGACGTACGGGGTGCTGATCTACCACGAGCAGCTGATGCGGGTGCTGGCCGACTGCATGGACATCAGCCTCGCCGAAGCAGACGAGATCCGCCGCGCCCTTGCCACCGACACCGCGGCCATCGAACACCGCTTCCGTATACGGACAGCCGCCCGCGTCGACCAGCGGGGTCGGCGGCTGTTCCGGGACCGCGACATCGACCGCATCTGGACCAACGTGGTCGCCTTCGGGTCGTTCGGGTTCTGCAAAGCCCACGGCGCTTCGTTCGCGTTGCCGACCTACCAGAGCGCCTGGCTGAAGCAGCACTACCCGGTGGAGTTCCTCACCGGCATCCTCGAACACGACCCCGGCATGTACCCGCGCCGACTCCTGGCCGCTGAGGCCCGCCGTCTCGGAATCACCTTGCTGCCAGTCGACATCAACGCGTCCTCCGATCAGTACCGTGTGGAACGAGTATCGCCTGGCGCCAAGGCCATCCGGTTCTCCTTTCGGGACATCACTGGCATCACCGGCCCCGAGCTCACCCGGATCCTCAACGGCCAGCCGTACACCTCGATCACCGACCTCTACGAACGCGCACGCCCGTCACGACCTCTGATGATGCGCCTGGCGCGCATCGGCGCGTTCGACAACCTCACCCGCGACGAGCACGGACAAGCCAGCCGCGGTGGCATCATCGCCTACGTCCGACAACTCACCGCCCGCACTCACAAGAAGACGCCGGCGCCGCAGCCGGATCAGATTCCGCTCTTCGGCGATGAGGTGCTCCTCGACGCGACCATTCCCGACCCCAGTGCCGAGGAACGAATCGCCACCGACCTCGACGTGCTCTCCACCGAGGTCGATGGCCACGTGATGGACCTGTACCGGCCGATGCTCGACGAACTCGGCATCACCCGCGCGTCAGAACTATTGGGCCTTCGCTCAGGTACGGAAGTGCTCGTTGCTGGAGTCCGTGTCGCAACCCAAACGCCTCCCATGCGCAGCGGTAGGCGAACGGTATTCATCAGCCTCGACGACGGTACCGGTTGCATCGACGCAACGTTCTTCGAGGAAGCTCAACAGCAGGCGGCGTCGAGGCTGTTCACGGCGAGAATGATGACGATTCGTGGGCGTACCCGTCGTA
The DNA here is from genome assembly GCF_006489205.2 of Brevibacterium sp. XM4083. Classification (GTDB taxonomy): domain Bacteria; phylum Actinomycetota; class Actinomycetes; order Actinomycetales; family Brevibacteriaceae; genus Brevibacterium. The sequence goes on from NZ_VFYR02000001.1 coordinate 1,046,957, forward strand.
CAGGTGAGCGAGGGGTATCACTGCAGGCGGACGAAGCGCGCGATCTCAAGCAGATTTGGCAGGATTGGAAGCGGATCCGTGGGATGCGGTAGCTCGCCTTTTCGTAAGCACAGCAGTTTCGAAGTGGCGACGAGGGGACACAGGAAGGACTAGCTCCAGGATGAGGGGATAGATCTGTAGGCAGACTAGGCATGAACAGCGAACGTTAGAGCGGCGACGTTGCGCCGACACATCAGCGGCGGTAGCACCCCGGACACACGTGAAGAGAGAAATGTCGGGTGGCGGAGAAGGGCGCCAATAGGTTCTTAGTCATCTACCGGGGCCCGTCTGCGTGTACTCAGAGGCCCAACGGATCCCGTCGAGGATCCGAGGTACCTCCGCGACGAGACGGGGCCCCGATATCCGACGGCAGGGTTCGGCGCGCTGATCGTTGAACGGAGGAAGCGCGCGCCGGGGTTTCGTCCGCGTTCTGCGCTGCCCCGATCCTGCGCAACAGGTCAAAGTGCGGCTTCATTTCGGGGATCAACTCCGGGTACGAGGTCTCTTCGAAATCCGTGATGATCACCTCGGCCTCCTCCGCGAAGGTGGTTCCATTGCGGCGCGCGGCTCGACGGACGATGTCGATGTCCATGAGTGCGTTGACGAAAGCGTCTGCTGGCTCGAAATCTCCAAAATCCTTTGCGGCATAGGTAGACAGGGCTTGTTTTTCGCCTCTTTGATCGGGCGACGCGGCGTAGTATCGGTTTACTCCGCCACGCCCTTCATTCTCGACGTCGAGGACGTGCTTGCCGTTCCGAAGTATTCGTGCAGTGAACGCGCCGGTATGTAGTTCTTCGACTTGGGTGACAGCGTATCCGCCAGTGTGGTCGGTGATCTTCATGGTTGGTCCTTCCTCCTGGGTCGGTGGCCAGTACTTGGAGGTGCACGGCTACCAACGCGTCCGAGTGCTTCCCTAATGCGCGAGGCCCCCGGAGGCAACACGCAGCGTGGTTGGGGCAACTGAGGCATGACGACTCAGTAACCCGCCACAGCAGACAACATCCCGGTACGAGGTCGCTCGGTCGCCCCCGACCATGGGAAGAGCCAGCGAACTCCCCGGGTGAACCAGAGCTGGCGGAGAGAACGTGCGTCGCGCTGCGCACAGCCCCACAAGTTCCCGTGCGGATGGAGCTGCCCGGCGGTAAACTGGGCATGTGCGACGGCAGCGATCTGGTCGGCGAGAGCGGCTTTGATCGTGAGTGGCACGTAGATGGCACGAGCAGCCATCGGAGCTGGAGGAGCCGCAGGATTTCCCGCCTCTCATCAGGGAGGACGAGGACTGGGCGTTCTGAGATGGCAAGAACTGGGACTTCTGAGACCCAGCGCTTGTTTGGGGCCCGGATAGGCTGACGAGAGGCCCGGACCTGCAGGAATCTGTGAGGTCCGGGCCTTTTCCGTGCCTTTGCTCGACGAACAGAAATGGTCAGGGACGGGCGGCGGTATCCGTTCGGTATGGCACGGGGGCACTAACGCACCATCAGCAGACTCATTTGGCGTCGGGGTTCTCGACTACGACCGTGGATGAGGAGTTGCGCGCCTGCGACTGGGAGACTTTCGAGCAGCCGACCGCGACGTTCCCGTGCCACTAGGGTGACGGTCACGAGTGTGCGGGACGCCGAGGCGAATACCCATAATCCGCCGTCAAACATCGGCCGGGCCGATATCGAGACTTGCTCGACGGCCACGAGTGAATGTGTCCCTGTGGTTTGAGTACTCCGCTCGAACCGCCGGGGCACCCATCGCTACCGACTATCGTTCGCCCGGAGATTCTGCCTGATGATCATGGTCGTAATGCCGGCGGCAACCAAGACCGGCACAATCGATCAGACCGGGCCGGCGATCGTATACTGGGTCGAGGAGACGCATCACCGGAAACGTCGGCAGCGGGGTTTGGGTAATTTGACCCGGTTGAGTACGAACTTGTTCACCGCAAGCCGGTCGCCCTGGCGGAACAAGCCCGGAGCCAACCAAATCATCAGCAGTCCCAGAATCTCCTACTTTCAGTCTGTGCTGGTGACGGCCTGCTTTGCATCTAAAATACCCATCCGATGCATCATTTCGTCTTCGACCTTTCCCGGAACGACCACAGAGTCTTTCAGATCAGTCTTCGAACGCAACAGGGCATCTAGGTTGACGTCGAACGAATTGAGAGTTGGATGATTCGCCAGAGGCAGGTAGACATGCACGGGTTTCGTCTGCCCGATCCGGTAGATACGGTCTGTTGCCTGAGCTTCTTTGGCCGGATTCCAATGCCGCTCCAGATGAATGGCGTGGTTCGCACCGACAACGGTCAGCCCGACACCGACTGCCAAAGGCGACATGATGATGAGGTTGAATCCCGGCTTAGATTCGAAGTCGTTGATGATGCTTTTGCGAGTTCCTCTCGTCTTCGAAGAGCTGCTCTCGACTGCTTTTGTTTCACCGTTGACAATTTTGGGGGTGAATCCGTATCGCTCGTGGAGCCAAACTGCCAGGCGCGCCTGGACGGTTTTGCTGATGACGAAGATGATTGCCTTCTCATCGGCATCTCGAATGTCATCGATGACCTGAACCATCCCGTTGACACGTGCGGACAGTTCCGGGTCCCAGGCCGCGCCCGATTCGGAGAGCGTCGCCGGGTGCAGACTCACGTTCTTCAGACGTTGAATAGTTTCGAGCGCACTGCCCTTCCGAGGACGATGCATCTGAAGGACGCGATCGTATGCCGCTCTCTGGGCTGAAGGCATCTCGTTCGACAGTCGATCATCGTATTCGTACCCCTGTCCCAGAGCTGAGGCTGAGGAGCTGCTGCCAAGTCCGGTGTAGATGGTCTTCGACGGGAGCGCGTCGATACTGTCTTCCTTAGTTCGCCGCAGCATGAAACGGCCGATCAATTTGCGAAGTTCCCTGCCGCGCGTGGCTTGGTCCTCAGCAGTTTCGTTCTCGGCACTCGTGATCCACCGTTCCCGGAAGGTCCTCCAGTCACCCAACAGACCCGGCTGAGCAGTATCAAGAAGGTTCCAGATGTCACGAAGCGAGTTCTCAACAGGCGTACCAGTGCAGAGCAGCTTGAAGTCAGCTTTCAGACCCTTGGCAGCTCGAGACGCGAGTGTTTCTGGGTTCTTGATCTGCTGAGCTTCGTCGAAGATGACAGCACCCCAATCCACCTGACCCAATGACAGCTGGTAGCGCCCGAGGTTCTGATAGGTGGTCAGCACCAATCTGCCAGGCATGTCGAGGCGGCGCTCCTTCTGAGTCTCACCTACTCGAAGCGAGAGTCGAAGCGCTGACTCGTCCACCATTCCATGGTCATCGAGCAGAGTCGTTGATGCTCGGGACTCGGTCCCACGGCCCTGAATCCGGAACCTGTCCTGATCCCTAGAGGACTGCAGCACGACTACGTCGTCGAAGGGGTGCTCCTCGAAAGCGTTTCGGAGTTCGTCTTCCCAGTTTTCGATGAGTGAGAGCGGAAGGACCGCAAGAATCGGCTTTGCCTGGCCGGATCTGTGTTGCTGCTCGGACATGAAGTCTCGTAGCGCGACCAGCGTCATGAAAGTCTTTCCCAGCCCCATGTCATCTGCGAGAAGACCGCCTTCGACTCGTGTCTGAGTATCTTGAGCGGCCAGGGATGCCGCCATCATTCCCGCAGCCCAGGCGATCCCGTCTCTTTGGTGGGGGAACGGCGTGAACCTGAGCCTCGAGAGGTCGGGCGCATAATTCTTCGCCGCGTTCTCAGCCATTACTCGCAGCTCTTCGGAACGATCGCGGCTGTCGGAGATGTACATGCCGACTTGCACGGTATCGTTCGTGGCTTCAGGGAGATCGGTTTCGTCAGTCCGTGCAGCAACCTTCCTCGCTGCCTTATTGATTGCTTCGTCCGTCGTCTCCGGGTCGGAGATGTCCACGATCTTCTCTTCATGGGTGATCGTCGACTGCTCGAGTTGCCGTGCTGATTGGATTTTCTCTTTAACATCCTCGAGTTCTTCATCGGAACGGATGAGCCCCTCGAGGGCTTCGGGAGCAAGGATCTCCGAGGCCGCCGTCAACCAATCGATTCCCGATTTCTCGGCTTCGGCAAAGGTGAGTGGCACGATTGCGCCGATGCCTTCGACGCGGATCCCAAAGGTGATTTCGAGGTCGACGAGCGACGGGTCAAGAAATTCGCCGGGGGCAGCAAGAAACGCGTCGCGTTGCGTCGCCGAGATTCTGCGATTGCGGCTGATCTCTCGGACCCCAGCCTTCTGCTGTTCGTGAAGCAGGATCAAGCGGTCGTCGATCCGAAGGACATCACTTCTCTCGAGCTGCTGTTCGTAATCCAATACATCGATGTCTTCGGTGCCCTCGCCGAGGTTGGGGCTGAGCTCAAGAGAGCCGTCAGAGTGCTGTGTGACGGTCACTTCGACCTTGTTCGGCGCCGTCGTGGCAAACTTCTCGAGGTGACCCAGGTCGATGTCCAAGGGGCGGCCTTGGTAGTCGTTCAACGACTGATGTCTCGCTTCGTGAAGCCGAGCAACTAAGGATACATTTGCGGCCTCGGTGCGTTCAGCTGGCGGTAAACATGCGTGGTGCTCGATCGCTTCAAGGACGTCGAGTTCCGTGAGCGTGAGAACATGTTCGCCTGTCCCAATGGTGATGACCGCGCCGTGCCGTTCGACAGGTACTCGAATGCCTTCGACCTCGAAATACGGTGTGACACGAAAATGGCTGCTTGTGGTGTTGCTTGTGACCTCCGTGCGCAAGGTACCAGGGACATGGCCAGGAAGCCCGAGGAGAGCAGAGATCTCAGCATCGAGTCGAGAGACATTCCTCGACTCCATTCGAAATCCATTCGGGAGACGGATCGCATCCCCTTGCTCTTCCAACAGTCCGAGTACCGTGTACTGTTGCAAAGCACGGCCAGAACCGCCGCCCTCTGACAGTTCTGCCCACCCCTGAGCACCGATGCGGAAGTTCGCAGCAGTTGAGTCGAAATCGGGGACGAATTCGGGCAACGGTTGCTCGTCCGCCGCCGGAGCGGCTCGTTCCCCGAGAATGCGCTTGAGAGTCTCACGGAGGTTCATCATTGTCCTCTCCGGTTGGGGCGTTGCCAATTCTTCGGCCGCACGGGCAGCGGTCTCGTGGCAGAGACATGCTGATAGGTCTCGGCTGTCATCACGTCTTCAGGGGACACATATTGGCCCGCCTGCTCGATGAAGAGGAGCGCATCCGAGATCCACTTCTTGTGCACGTCGTGCGTGAGTGAGACGTAGTCTTCGCCGTAGAGGCGGTCCCGTTCGACGCCGTAGAGGAAGGAGTAGTTGTCGATTTGTGCCATTTCCCAGTCGGACATGATCTCAGGCGGATCACCGCGGAGCACTCGCACTTTGAAGTTGTGGGATCCCTCAACGATGTGGAAATCACCGCAGTTCATGAAGATCACTGCAGTGCTGCTGTAGTTGCCTCCGGTGATCGGCGTAATGCTCGTCCTCAGGTCTGTGCCCATGATCTGTCGAATCGCAGACCGTGCCGAGCGACCCGCGAACAGTCGAGTCTCCTTCACCATATTGAGTTCGAGAAGTCCCTTCAAGAACCGCTCACGATCGGAGAACATCCGGAGGAGATCCGAATGGTGATTCTTCCTGCCGTAGACCTCGACGGCCTCAAGGAACAGTCTGATGTCTTCCCCGGAGAGCCACGCGATGACTCGTCGCACGTTTTCGAGCGGAATACGTGCCCACCACTTGTTCCAATTGACAGTTCCGCGCGCGCGAGGATCATCCCCGATCTTGAGAATCGTGCTCTCCCAGTCGCGGCTCGGGTTGTCCGTACGGTGGTTGGTCATCGCTTCAAGGACGAGATGCCCGAAACGGCGTCCTCCGGATGCGGGTGCGTCAGCGATTTCGGACTGATACAGATCAGACAACCAGTCGTAAGACTGCTGAGGATCGGCCTGAGCAATGCGATCGAGGTAGAGCTGCTGCCGGGCCGTTTCGGCATAGCGCCCTGTGGCATAGTCCCCTAGCCCCGCATCCTTCATCACGGTGGGCAGGTCTCGATCCTCTTCGAGAGCGAGCCGTGCTATTGCGCTCGGAGCGTCCTTGCCGATGGTGACCTCGGGACGCGCACGGACAGCAAACAGGACGTCCCGGCTGTGCGTGGTCGACTGCTGTGAGACGGCTTGCTGCAGCCGTTCTGCCGTCATTGTGAACAGCCCAACGTCCCAGTCGTCTAGGCAATCAAAGTATGTGAAGTACACGTTTGCGAGAGCGAATGTGAAGAGCCTGGTGAAACTGCCGTTGTCGCAGACTGTCTGGAGAACTGGGGTCCTCATGGATGCTTCCGCAAGCTTTCTGTCGCCTGACCACAGCGTGACGATTGCACGGCAGATCTTGCGGTCAGCTAACTCGGGGTGCAGCTCGGGGCGCTCCGATCCGAGCACAGCTCGTGCCGTTTGATTTGATTTCGCGCTCAGGCCGGGATTGTCGATTCTTCTGCTCATTGCCTGAGCGTCCATAGTCAGCTTGTCCCAAGCCGTCTTGTCATCGTTGTTCCACCCAAGAAGGCTCGCGTGCGCTGGTGGGAGCGGAAAGTCCAGAGTCATCGTTCTGTGACTTCGCGCTCGATCTCTTTGAGCTGGTCGGAGTCTGCTCGCATGATCGTGAAACGGATGTCGATCCGGCGGTTGGCCGCGGCACCGGCGTCAGTCGACTGGTCGTCGTTCATCGGTCGAGTTTCGCCATAGCCCGACACCGAGAACAATGGGTTACCGTCAGGTCCCTGCATCTTTGCCAGCTGCTCATTGCTGGGCAGATCGTCCTCCCAGAGCTTCCAGAGCGAGATGGCCCGAAATGTCGAGAGCCCCCAGTTGCCTGTGCCCTCCAGACCTTCGTAGTTCGCGTTGTCAGTGTGACCTTCGACGAACACCGTGTCGAGGAATTTGGCGCCATTGTGTTGTTCGATGGCCGTAGCTATGACCTTGCCAATCGCCAGCGATTCGTCCTTGTACTGCTCCTTGATCTCGTAAGAGCCGCGGTCGAAACCCAGTGAGTCATTGGGGATGCTGATGACCGAACCGTTTTGAGCGACGACGACCTCGATGCCCTGTGATTCGAGCTGGTCGCGGATCTCGTCAAGCATGTCTTTGCGGATGGTCTCCGCCTTGCTCGAATTCTCGATCTGCTCGCTGAGGTCGTCGGTTTGAGCCTTGAAGTCCTTCTGCGCCTGCATCAGTTGAATCGCGAGGACTACAACAACCAGGATGAAGACGAATAGCACTCCAGTCATCACATCGGTGAATGAAGACCAGTAGTTGGTCTCTTGTGACCCATCAGCGGACGACCGCCTTCCGCGTGTAAGCGCCACTCTTGTTCACCCCCTCGAGTTCGTCGATGACGCCCGCAAGGGATCTGGCGATCTGGAGCATACTGGAGGCGTATTCGGTGCTCTGCTTGTTCCAGTCGTTGAGTCGTTCATCGGTCTGCGAACTCACCGCGTCCGAATATGCGGCAAGCCAATCGGCCATTTTCTTCGCAGACTGCTCGATGCTTTGGGTCAGGTTCGTCTTCGCTCCATCGAGTGAGTCGCCGAGGCCCAGGAGGAACTCTGTCTGGTGCTGACGCATCTCGTCGAAGGCTGTCTTTGCTTCATGGGCGGCCGCGGCGAGCTGTTCGCCCGCACTGTTCGAATGACTGGTGATCTGGCTGATGGCGCTTGAGTGTTGATCAAGAGCCCGCAAGGACTGTGATTGCTGCTGGCTGATCGCTTGGATGCTCGAGACTGCGTCTGAGAGGTTGCCAGCGACTGTCCTTGTCGTTGTCGAGAATCCGTCGGCGACTGACTTGAGATCAGCAGAACTTGCCGCCATACTCTTTGCGGAGGTCTCCATCAGTGCCTGGGTCCGGGATGTGAGCTCAGCGAGATGTGCGATGTTCGCCTCAAGTGACTGCTGACGATCGTCAGCCTTTTCGGCCAGCTCGCCGAACTGCCGTTGGAGCACATCGGTCTGTTCGCTGGCTTCGGCCCTCAATCGTGCCAAGGACTCAGCCGACGACGTCTGCAGCTGTGAAAGTGCTTCACTGTAGGTAACACGGTCGGCCTCAGCCTGCTCCCGCGCAGCTGTTGAGGCGAGAGCGTGGTGCTCGCGGTCTTGTTTCGCCTGTTCCTGCGCCGCCGCTAGCATTTGACTGATTCCTGAGCTGGTCGCCAGAGAGCTGTCGGCGGTCGTCTTCTCGATTCGTTCAAGCGTGCTTTCTACTTGACTGCTCAACGACGTGACTGATTCAACGAGATCCCGAGATGCGGACTTCATCGCAGTCGCCTGTGACTGGCCCATGCCCTCGAATGCCTCGCTGAAACGACCTACGAGGCTGTCGAACACCTCACCCGACTGCCGAGACGTCGCTTCGGAGAGATTCTCCATCGCCGGCGCAAGAGCCAGGTTGATGGCGCCGATGATGGCATTTTGCATGTCGCTGCTCAGACCCTGTACGGACTTCTGGAACTCAACACCGATCTTCTCGTGGAGCTCATTGAGGGACTGAGCGATCTCTCGCGTGTTCTGGTCGACTCTCTGAATGCCAAACTCAGCTGAGTAGCGCTCGAAGTAGCTGTCGATCTCTGACACCAGTCCGTTGATCGCCAGCGCAGTGCGAGTTTGAATTTTGGAGAGGATGCCTGTGGCGATCAAGCTCATCAGGACACCGACGCCAGATGCAGAGAACGACAGGCCAGCTGTTGTCAGGAGCGTCATGACGCTCTCTTGCAATGCGTCTATGTCTGTGTCGCCGGTCAGATCGAGACCCATGAGTCCAAAGGTCAGCTTGAAGAACGTTCCACCCACGCCGATGGCGATGAGCGTTCCCGGCAGTGCCTGGATCCATCGATTTTCGAACAGCGGGGATGCCAGGGAGTGAGAATTGAAGAAGAACGCGGCGTCTATTGTCGACCGAGTCCTTCCCGCTTGCAGGTCATCGACGAGAGTTTCATCGAACTCGACCCAGACATCACGGACCGCAGCTGAGGCTTCTGCGGCTTCTTGTCGCGCTTGGAGGCGTGAGTTCTTTGCTGCATCCAACAGAGTGTGGACTTCGGAGATCCGTGATTTCGCGGCTCTGTTCTCGCGAACCGCAGCGATAAGGAACTGAATGAAGAAGACAACGATGCCGGCCAGGGCGATTCCGAACACAGTCCACGTGAGGACTGACCAAATGTTCACAGACTTCAAGCCTTTCACAGTGAAGGAAAAATGCCCCTCACGTGTTTCTGGGCCGGGTGGGCTTGCTCACTCCCGGGGGCTGAGGACAGTATACGATCGGGCCACTGACATAACCTACATACCCCAGCTGAAGTCATCTATCTGTAACAAGCTTGCAACCTGAGGTCTGACTTCCACAACTGATCGGGGTTACTGTGGTTTCTGTCGCATTGGTGCTGGTGGCAGGGTTGCAGAGTTCGCTTGTGGGACACTGACGGGCTGTCTACGATGTGATGATGTCGCCTCGCCCGCGGAAAGTTACCACCGGCTCGGGACTGCTGAAGGTTTGGGAAAGTGGTGTGTAGACCTCACTAACTCGACGACGACGTCGAAATGCCGCGGGAATCCGGGGAGCCTAAAGCATGCTGGGATTCTTGAATCACGACGTCATCGATTAGGTGCTTAGTCGCAGCGTCCAGCCCTTCCCAACGGTCTGACCCGGCGTGGCGCTCGTACAAAGCTCTGTTGTCAAGAAGGCAGAGCCTTCAGACACCGCGGCGGCCGGGCGCCGCGTCGACGGTGTGCCGACGTTGCCGCGCGGAATCCGAGACGATACCCTCAGAGGGTATTCAGGCAATCGTCGGGAGGAGGGCGCGATGCAGGATCGTCGTCGCGTCCGACCTCAGCTCGCCGGAGCGATCCTCAACCTCGTCGCTGCGGTTGCCGCTGTCATCGGCATCGTCGTGCTCCCCATCAGCATGGGGATGAGCATGGAACCCGGCGCCTCGATGGGCATGACGCATGCGGTCTCGTCGGGCAAAGGTGAGGGTGCTGAGTCACCGGCGGCGATGGGCCACAGCGCGGACTCGATGGCGATGGACGCCATGTCTGCCCACCGTGCACCGCCCACGGGCGAGGCCCCCGACAGTGACCCCGGCGCGGCGGCCGATGACGACGCCGACTCCGGGCAGTGCACCGGTTCCGGATGCGGGGACAGTGTGATGGTCTGCGCACTCGCGACGATGTGCATCGTCGGCGTCGTCCTGCTCATCATCGCCCTGCGGATGCTGCGTCGCACAGCGATTCTGCTTCCCCGCGCCGGCCTGTGGCACCGCGCCACCCCCTTCGTGCCGAACCCGTCACCCGGGCACGCCCGCGCGCCGAGTATCACCGACCTCTGCATCAGTCGCACGTAGGCCGGCGTCCCCGCATCGAGGCTTCTCGATGCATCAGCCGACCGATGAACTCGGCCCATTCGCGCCAGTCCCCGACCAACCGAAACCGTGACCGCACGCGACTGCGACCACGGCCGACCAGAGCGCGCGCAACCAGCGCCCCGCTGGGCACCACGGACCTGAGCGCCCCCAGACGCGCTGTCCGGGAACGACGGCATGCGCGGAATGGGCCTGCGAACGAAAGCAGAGCACACACCGTGAACCACCCATCAGAGAACACTGCCGAACGCCGCTTCGACGGACTGCCGACCAGTCCATCGCTCACGGAAGCGACCCCGACAACCCCCGACCACATCCACCCCGCACGCCCGTCACGCCGCCCCGGCCGCCGCAGCTTCCTCGTCGGATCGCTGAGCGTGCTCGCCCTGGCCGCGTGCACCCCGCGGGGAGAAGGAGCCTTCCTCATGCCCGACTCCCAACGCGTCGCCGACGTCGAGGACGACCGTGAGACGACGGGAAGGACAGTGGAGGTCGCCCTCACGGCGGCCGCCTCGGCGCTCACGCTCGGCACCACCACTGCGCAGACATGGAGTTATGGGGAGATCCCCGCCCCGATCATCCGGATGAGCCGGGGCGATCGGCTCAAAGCCACGCTCACCAACGACCTCACCGAGGACACGACGATCCACTGGCACGGTCTCGCGCTGCGCAACGACATGGACGGCGTGCCGATGCTCACCCAGGACCCCGTCGCCCCCGGTCAGTCCTTCACCTACGACTTCATCACCCCCGACCCGGGCACGTACTGGTTCCACCCGCACGTCGGCACGCAGATCGACCGCGGACTCTACGGCGCGCTCATCGTCGACGACCCCGACGAGCAGCTCGAGTACGACGACGAGTGGGTGATCATTCTCGACGACTGGCTCGACGGAGTGACCGCAACGCCCGCCGAGGTGCTCACGGAGCTCCAGCAGGGCATGGGCAGTTCGAGCTCTGGTTCGGGCGACATGGGCGACATGGACCACGGGAACATGGGCGGCTCAGGCTCAGGCTCAGGTGACATGGGCGACATGAGCGGCATGGGCGGGATGGACCACAGCGGCATGGGCGGGCCGATGCGGATGGGCAACATGCTCATGGGCGCCGCCTCGGACGTCCTCGGCGGCGACGCCGGCGACGTCTACTACCCCACGTACCTCATCAACGGTCGCCCCGCCGACGACCCCGCGACCTTCGAGGCGAAGCCGGGCGCGAAGGTGCGGCTGCGGATCATCAACGCCGGCGGCGACACCGCGTTCCGCATCGCCCTGACCGGGCACTCGCTCACGGTCACCCACACCGACGGCTTCCCCGTCGACGGGAAAGCCGCCGAGACGCAGTCGCTCCTCCTCGGCATGGGGGAGCGCTATGACGCACTTGTGACGCTCGGCGACGGCGTGTTCGGCCTCGTCGCCGAGGCGGAGGGCAAACAGGAACGCGTCCACGCCGTCGTCCGCACGGGATCCGGCAAAGCGCCCTCGACCGACGGGGACGTCCCGGAACTCGCGGCCGCACCTCTGTCCGCCGAGGCGCTGCAGGCCCGCAGCGATGTCGCTCTGCCGACCAAGTCCGCCGACCGGGAGCTCACCCTGCGGCTGACCGGGTCGATGTCCGCCTACGACTGGGCGTTCGACGAGACGCCGTACGACCACAATAAGCCGATGGACACTGCCCAGGCGATCGCCGAGGGGGAGCGGGTGCGACTCTCCTTCGTCAACGAGACGGACATGTGGCATCCCCTCCACCTCCACGGGCACACGTTCCAGCTCACCGGCGGGGGACCGCGCAAGGACACGGCGATCGTCCTGCCGGGAAAGACGCTGACCGTGGAGTTCGATGCGAACAATCCGGGCCGGTGGCTCACGCACTGCCACAACATCTACCACGGTGAGGCCGGGATGATGAGCGTCATCGCCTACGAGGAGTGAGTACTGAGTGTGGGCGGTCGTCCTTGACATGCGCACCCACACGATTACCATCACGAGTACCCGCCGTCGCTGCGTTTTGCGGCGGCGCGGCCGTGGCCCCGCACCGAGGAGGAGATCGTGAGTACGGATCCGTCGCTGAGCGAAGTGCCCGAAGCCGATCGGGAGGAGCAGTCCGAGGACATCGAATCCACCGAGGTCCTCACCGGTGAGGATGCCGAACCGACCGGGTCGGCGCCTGCTGTCGTCGAGGCCGATAGCGCGGATGTGGCCGAGCAGGCGATCGACGTCGGCTTCGACGACGAGGATCACCCGCAGTCCTGAGCCACTGACCGCAGGCAGGTGACGCGCGTCTGCCTGCGGTCACCCGCCTCGGTGAGCTTCGCTGCGGACCTCGCGCGCGGTGGCGACATCGTCGACGATGACGGCGATGTGGCGCACGCTCGTGATGAGTGCGCCGTAGAGCGGCCACGCAGTCTTCGGCAGATCGTCGCCGTCGGCGATCCCGACCGACAGCGCGTCGAGGCGATCATAGATCGATTCCACGCCGATGTCCGGGTCGGCGATCGCGGTGCCGGCCGCGCGGACGATGTCCGCCCATTCGGTGCGGAACCGATCATCCCATCTGCTGTCGTCGTAGGTGGCCGCCTCCAAGGTGCGGGTGAGGTGGCGCAGGTGGGAGACGCCTTCGTCGAGGCGCCGGAGGATGTTCTCAGGGCTGAGCTCCTCCTCGACGGCGTCTGTGCCGCGGCTGCGCAGCAGCGCCCGACGAAGGGATCGCAGGCGGGGGCGCGGGTTGGCCAGGCGGCTCTCGTTGGCCAGGTTGACCGTCTGCCACGCGGCGTCGAGATCTCTGCTCATCGCTTCGGTCTCGGCGAACCAGACGTGGGCGCGGTCGGTGTCCCACGAGGTCGCGAACTCGTCGCTCATGTTCGTCAGCACCTCGCCGATCCGCCGATTGACGCTGTTGATGTGCCGCGCTGCCTGCTCATCGCGCAGCGGCGGGGCGATGAGGAGATTGACGACCACGCCCACGCCGACCCCGAGCGCGAGCTCGAGGAGGCGTTCGTCGAGGAACGGCTGCTGACTGCCGAACCCGCTGCCGAGGACGAAGATCGCCGTCGTCGCAATCGCGATGCCCTCCTCGCGGATCCACGGGACGCGGGCGAGGACGACTCCGGCGAGCAGAGCGAGGGCGAAGGTCCACAGGCTCACGCCGAGGAAATGGCCGATGACGAAGGACAGGGCGACACCGGCGACGGAGGCGGCCATGGTCTGCGCCCCGCGCACCAATGTCCGGTGGATCGTGGCGTGGACGGTGAGCAGAGCCGCCCACGGGGCGAGGAACGGCATCTGGGAGTCGAGCACCCACACCGACAGCCACCAGCCCAGGGTCGCAGCGATCACCGTCTTGGCGATCTGCAGCATGTCGGTGACGACCTCGGGACGACGGAAGAACTCGATGATGCTGCTGGGATGTGAGGTCATCGGGGAGGGTTGCCTCGCTTTCACGCAGTGTTCAGGGTCGGCGCGCTGGCCGGCGTCGCTGGTCAGCGCCGCGGTCTGCGGCGCAGGCCGGGGCCGATTGTGGGCTGCGGTCCACCTCGGTGGGCGTGTGACACCGTGCGAAAGCCGACCGTGAGGATGCGACGAAAACAAGGTAACTTACTGATATTCGGAAACGCAAGCAGACAGAAGCGCCCGGCTTGCGCTCCTCACGAGGAGGAGTGCAAGCCGGGCGCTCGGGTGAAGCCCGTCGGATCAGTGCTGCGTCATACCCGGCAGCACAGACCTTGTCGCGGGGCTCACCGGGGACAGCTCTCAGGCGGCCAGCGGCGTAGTCTCACGCAGCGACGACCCCGTGAAGAGCACGGTGCGACCGGTCGAGTCACTGATCGTGACCTCCCCGTCCGCGGTGCTGATCTGCGGGTCGATGAGGCCGGCGTGCTCGACGGCACGCTGCACCCACTGTGGGAACTCAGTCATGGGTTCCATTCCTTTCTCTCGTCGGCGAACAGGCATGCGTCGACGCATGCCGTTTAGCCAGGTGGTCTGTGGCGGCGACGGGGGAGTCGCCTGACCTCACAGGACGTCGACGACGAAGTGGCCTGTGGGAGGTCGCCGTGATCTGGGTCAGTCCCTCACGGTGGGGGAGATGCGCTGCGACAAGGTCGGCTGGAGCGGAACCCAGCGGCCTGCCGTCGCTGCCCGATCGGTCGATGCACTCCGATGAACTGGGCCGATGGCGTCAGCGCAAGGAAACAGCATAACGCGGTGCGGGCGGCGAAGTCAAAACGTCGACGGTGCCGGGCTGCAGCGGCGCCGTCGCGGGCACCCGGGGAGGCCGCGCGACGTCCGAGCCGCGGCTCCCGTCACTGCGTGCGGTGGCGTTTGCGCAGCCGGAACCAGAGCAGACCCGCGAGCAGGAGGATGATGACGCCCCCGCCGAGGAGGCCGAGCGGCAGCAGATCGACGCCCCCGGTCGACGAGGCCGAGGGATCGCTCGCCGTGCCGGTGTCGTCCGCCTGGTCGTCGGAGCTGTTGCCGGCGTCGCTGCCGCTGCCCGAGGCGGTGGCCGTCGGCGTCGGGGCGGCGGCGGCGCCGACGGGAACCGTCGCCACGGTCTCCGGGGTCGTCTGCGCGAAGTCCCATTCGAGGAGGTCGACGGCGGCCTGACGCGAATTGTTCTCCGCTCCGAGGAGTGCTGAGACGACGCGTTTGCCGTCGCGTTCGGCCACGGCGATGTAGGAGCCCTTCGCCGTCTTCGTGTACCCGTTCTTCAGCCCGAGCCCGCCCTCGACGTTGCCGACGATCTGCGTGTGGTTCTGGATCTCGTAGCCTTTGAACTTCTCCTTCGTCTCAGGGTTCGTCCCGCCCGGGAACGTGTACGTCGTCGTCCCGATGATCTCCATGAGGGTCGGGTTCTCCGTCACCGCGTACGCGAGCTTCGCCATGTCGGCGACGGTCGTGTACTGATTCGGGTCATCGAGGCCGGACGTGTTCATCGCGTTCGTGTTCGTCATGCCGAGCGACTTCGCCTTCTCATTCATCAGGGCGACGGCCTTCTCCTGACCCCCGGCGGCGCGGCCGAGGGCGTTCGCGGCATCGTTGGCACTCGACATGAGCATCGCGTGGAAGAGCGTGTCGACGGTGTACTCGTTCTTCTGCATGAGGCCGACCTTCGTCCCGTCGATCTCCATGTCCTCGAACTCCGCTTCGACCTTCTGCTCGGGGTCGTCGAGGACGTCGATGAGCGCGAGCGCGGTGAGCAGCTTGATCGTCGAGGCCGGCGCGTGCTTGACATCGATGTTCTCCGCGACCTGGAGCTCACCGGTGTCGAGGTCGCCGACGAGCCACGACGTGCCGATCGGCTGGGGCGGCGGCGTTCCGTCACCGAGGTTGTTCGGGCTCACGTAGATCTTCTCACCCGGCTCGGGTGCGGCCTGGACCGCGCCGGGGGAGAGGGCGAGCGAGGCGACGACGAGGAGGAGCGCGAGTGCGGCTGCGGCCGCGGTGCGCAGGTGAGCACGCGCTGAAGAAGGAGTCGAGGACGGAGAACGCATGCGCACCAGTGTACGGATCCCGGGTATCGCGGATCCTCAGACTTCGTGGCCGGGAGGAGAACTCCGGGGACGACGAAGGCGGCCGCACACGATGAAGTGCACAGCCGCCTCGGCGCTGGTGAGGTCAGGTCGACCTCAGCGCAGTCTCAGAATGCGCGCTGGAGGATCGCCTGCTTGACCTCGGCGATCGCCTTGGTGATCTCGATGCCGCGGGGGCAGGCATCGGTGCAGTTGAACGTCGTGCGGCAGCGCCACACGCCTTCCTTGTCGTTGAGGATCTCCAGCCGCATGTCCCCGCCCTCGTCACGCGAATCGAAGATGAAGCGGTGCGCGTTGACGATGGCCGCGGGACCGAAGTACTGGCCGTCGGTCCAGAACACGGGGCACGACGAGGTGCACGAGGCGCAGAGGATGCACTTCGTGGTGTCGTCGAAGGCCTCGCGCTGCTCGGAGGACTGCAGGCGCTCACGGGTGGGCTCGTGTCCGCTCGTGATGAGGAACGGCATGATCTCCCGGTACGACTGGAAGAAGGGCTCCATGTCGACGATGAGGTCCTTCTCCAGCGGCAGGCCCTTGATCGCCTCGACGGTGATCGGCTTGGACGTGTCGAGGTCCTTGAGCAGCGTCTTGCAGGCCAGGCGGTTGCGGCCGTTGATGCGCATCGCATCAGAGCCGCAGACGCCGTGGGCGCACGAGCGACGGAAGGTCAGCGAGCCGTCGATGTCCCACTTGATCTTGTGGAGGGCATCGAGCACGCGGTCCGTGCCGTACATCGTGACGTTGTACTCCTCCCAGTGCGGTGCCTCGTCCGTCTCCGGGTCGAAGCGCGCGATGCGGAAGGTGCAGTCGAAGGACGGGATCTCCCCGCCCTCACCGCTCAGGTGCGAGGGCAGGTCGACCTTCGATGCCGGCTCCGGGGTTTCGGTATCGGTGCTCATCAGTACTTACGCTCCATCGGCTGGTAACGGGTGACGACGACGGGCTTGGTCTCCAGGCGCATGCCCGGGACCCCCTCGGCCTCCGAATCCGGGTCGAGGTACGTCATCGTGTGGTGCATGAAGCCCTCGTCGTCGCGGTTCGGGAAGTCCTCGCGGAAGTGTCCGCCGCGGGACTCCTTGCGGTGGATGGCCGCGACGGTGATGACCTCGGCGAGTTCGAGCAGGAAGCCGAGCTCGACGGCCTCGAGGAGGTCGAGGTTGTAGCGCTTGCCGCGGTCCTGGATGCCGACGTTGTCGTAGCGCTCACGCAGCTTCTCGATCTCCGCGAGTGCCGCACGCAGCGTCTCGTCGGTGCGGAACACCTGGACGTTGGCGTCCATGATCTCCTGCAGGTCCTTGCGGATCGCGCCGATGCGCTCGGGCCCGTCGGAGTTGCGCAGGCGCTCGAGGACGGCGACCGTGTCGGCCTGCGAGTCCTCGGGCAGGTCGATGACCTCGGCGCGGTTGGCGTACTCGGCGGCGGCGATTCCCGCGCGCTTGCCGAAGACGTTGATGTCGAGCAGCGAATTCGTGCCGAGGCGGTTCGAGCCGTGGACGGACACGCACGCGCACTCACCGGCGGCGAAGAGGCCGGGGATGACGGTGTCGTTGTCGGCGAGCACCTCGGACTCGATGTTCGTCGGGATGCCGCCCATCGCGTAGTGCGCGGTCGGGAACACCGGCACCGGCTCCGTGTAGGGCTCGACACCGAGGTAGGTGCGGGCGAACTCGGTGATGTCGGGCAGCTTCTCGTCGATGTGCTTGGGCTCGAGGTGGGTGAGATCGAGGAGGACGTAGTCCTTGTTCGGTCCCGCACCGCGGCCTTCGCGCACCTCGTTGGCCATCGACCGGGCGACGATGTCACGCGGGGCGAGGTCCTTGATCGTCGGGGCGTAGCGCTCCATGAAGCGCTCACCCTCGGAGTTGCGCAGGATCGCGCCCTCACCGCGGGCCGCCTCGGAGAGGAGGATGCCGAGTCCGGCGAGGCCCGTGGGATGGAACTGGAAGAACTCCATGTCCTCGAGCGGGATGCCGCGGTTGTAGGTCACGGCCATGCCGTCGCCGGTCAGGGTGTGGGCGTTCGACGTGGTCTTGAAGACCTTGCCGACGCCGCCGGTCGCGAAGACGACCGACTTCGCCTGGAAGACGTGGATCTCACCGGTGGCGAGTTCGTAGGCGACGACGCCGGCGGGGCGGCGCTCACCGTCGACCTCGGTCATGACGAGGTCGAGGACGTAGAACTCGTTGTAGAACTCGACGCCGTGCTTGACGCAGTTCTGGTAGAGGGTCTGGAGGATCATGTGGCCGGTGCGGTCGGCCGCGTAGCACGAGCGGCGCACCGGCGCCTTGCCGTGGTCGCGGGTGTGACCGCCGAAGCGGCGCTGGTCGATCTTGCCCTCGGGCGTGCGGTTGAACGGCAGCCCCATCTTCTCGAGATCGAGGACGGCGTCGATGGCTTCCTTCGCCATCACCTCGGCGGCATCCTGGTCGACGAGGTAGTCACCGCCCTTGACGGTGTCGAAGGTGTGCCATTCCCAGTTGTCCTCTTCCACATTGGCCAGGGCCGCGCACATGCCGCCCTGGGCTGCGCCGGTGTGGGAACGCGTGGGGTAGAGCTTGGTCAGGACCGCGGTGCGTGCCCGCTGGCCCGACTCGATGGCGGCGCGCATGCCAGCGCCACCGGCGCCGACGATGACGACGTCGTAGTGATGAACCTGCATGTTTCTCCTTTAGGCCTGGCAGAACGACGCGAGCAGAGCGGGGTCGGCTCCGGCCGGGCAGGGATCGAAGGTGAAGATGACGAGCGTGCCGAGCACGAGGACGACGGCCGAGGCGATGTAGAGGATGAGCTGGAGCGCCATGCTCGTGCGCGGCTTCTCGGCGTAGTCCATGATGATCGTGCGCAGGCCGTTGGTGCCGTGCAGCATCGCCAGCCACAGCATGAGGAGGTCCCAGATCTGCCAGAACGGGCTGGCCCACTTGCCGGCGACGAAGCCGAAGTCGATCTGCTGGACGCCTTCGCCGGCCCACAGGTTGACGAAGAGGTGACCGAAGATGAGGACGACGAGGATGATGCCCGAGATGCGCATGAACAGCCACGCGAACATCTCGAACTTCGAGCTCGTGGACTTGTTGCGCGAGTACCCGGTGCGCGGAGCCGGAATCGATGTTGTGCTCATGTCAGCCTCCGAACGTGTGCATCAGCTGGCGAGGGACGAACGCGATCATGATGATCAGCCAGAGGATCATGACACCCCAGAACAGCTTCCGCTGGTTCTTCGGGCCGCCCTTGGAGAAGTCGATCAGGATGACCCGCAGGCCATTGAACGCATGGAAGGCGATCGCGGCGACGAGTGCGATCTCCCCGAAGGCCATGACCGGAGTCTTGTAGGTTCCGATGACGGCGTTGTACGCCTCGGGGGAAACGCGAACGAGTGCAGTGTCAAGCACGTGAACCAACAGGAAGAAGAAGATCCCGACCCCTGTCACGCGATGCGCGACCCAGGACCACATTCCTTCTCCACCTCGGTACAGAGTGCTCGTAGACGCTTGGGCCACGGAGCATCCTCCATCTTGGATGAATCGACGATGTACATCATGAAAGTACGCCGAACACCGCCCAGTTGCCAGTCGGCTCCCCGTTGAGCGGGCTGGATCACATTGTCACCCTGGCAGTTCTCTCACAATCGGTCACGCCGCGTCTCACGGCGGACATTTACCGCACAAACGTGTGCGGTAATTCGCGGGTGCGGAACGGCGGTGCGGAATCCGTTGTCGCCGAAGCGGTCGCCCGGTCTGACGCGGGTGTTCCCTCGGCGATGTGTTCTGGTTCTCCTCACCCCGACACGGCGGACAACATCGGTGATGTCATGCCCGAACTCTGAGACACTGAGGGGGTGAACACACACTTCCACGCCATCATCCCCGCGGGCGGATCGGGCACCCGACTCTGGCCGCTCTCCCGCAAGGCGTCCCCGAAATTCCTCCATGATGTCCTCGGCACCGGTCGCAGCCTCCTCCAGTCGACCTGGGACCGCGTGGCCCCGCTCGTCGGCGACGACAAGGTCTGGGTCGTCACCGGTGAGAGCCACGCCGAGCAGGTCGCCGAACAGCTTCCCCAGCTGTGCCCGAGCCGCATCGTCGCCGAACCCTCCCCGAAGGACTCGGCCGCCGCGATCGGGCTGGCGACCCTCCTCATCCACCGAACCGACCCCGAGGCGATCGTCGGGTCCTTCTCCGCCGATCACTCGATCACGAACGTCGACGAATTCCGTTCCGTCATCGAACAGGCCTGCGTCGCCGCCGAATCCGGCGACATCGTCACTGTCGGCATCATGCCGCGCAACCCCGCGACCGCGTACGGCTACATCAAGACCGGCAAACCCCTCGGCATCGCCGGTGCCCCGACCGCCCGCCGCGCACTCGCGTTCGCGGAGAAGCCGGCGGCGAGCACGGCCCGCCGCTACGTCGACTCGGGCCGCTACCGGTGGAACGCCGGGATGTTCATCGCGAAGGCCTCAGCGCTGCTTGAGATCCTCGCCGAGGAGGACCCCACGCTCTTCGCCGGCCTGTCCCGGATCGCCGAGGCGTGGGGGACGGATGCCCAGGAGTCCGTCCTCGCCGAGGTGTGGCCGGGGCTCGAGAAGCGCGCGATCGACTACGTCGTCGCCGAACCCGCCGCCGAGGCCGGTCGGGTCATCGTCATCCCCGGCGACTTCGGGTGGGACGATGTCGGGGACTTCGACTCCGTGGCCCGGCTCCGCCAGCCCGTGCCCGGGGAGCCGCGCGGGGTCATCTCGATCGGCGGCTCGTGCGACCTCCTCGAGGTCGACGCCTCGGGGGTCGTCTTCTCCGAGCAGCCCCGCACGGTCGCGATCGTCGGCCTCGAGGACCTCGTCGTCGTCGACACCGAGGACGTCCTCCTCATCACCTCCCGCTCCCACGCGCAGGACGTCAAGAAGGCCGTGTCCCTGGCCGGGGAACGGGGACTCGACGACCTGCTCTGAGGAGTCTCGGCCGAATTGAGGAGCCTCGTTCGCACCGTTGCGGGTGCCGCGCGGCCCGGCGAACGCGCTCCGGCTCACCCTGGTTTCGAGGGCTCTGTTCAGAAACTGAGCCCCCGAAACCAGGGTGAGCCGAACGGCGCTCGCAGGAGGAGCACGCTGCCCCTATGCGGGACTCTGGGCCCAGAGGTCGGGGCCGAAGACCTCGTAGTGGATCCGCTCGGAGGGCACACCCTTGGCGATGAACTCGGCGCGGGCGGCCTGCATGAACGGCAGCGGGCCGCACATGAACACCTCCGCCTCGGCGGGCACGGCGATACCGCTGAGATCCATGAAACCGCTGCGGGCCGGATGGAGGGTCGGGGCCTCGGTCGCGCCCTCCTCGTACCAGTTGATCGCCTGCGCGTCGGCCATCGCGAGCACCTGGCGGCGCAGACCGGCGTAGAGCGCATGATGGGCGTGCGACCGATCGGCGTGGTAGAGGCGGACGGTCCGGTTCGGCTGCCGCCGCGAGAGGTCCTCCATGATCGCGGCGATCGGGGTGATCCCGATGCCGGCGGAGACGAGGACGAGCGGGGAGTCCGACTCCTCGAGGACGACGTCGCCGGCGGGCTGGGAGACCGTGAGCACGGTGCCCGGCTGCGCGTTGTCGAACAGCCACCCCGAGACGACGCCGTCCGGGGCGCCGCCGACGCCGCGCACCCGCTTGATCGTCACGCGCAGGGTATCGCCGCGCGGACCGGAGGAGATCGTGTACTGGCGCGGCTGCGTCGATCCGTCGGGCAGGTCGACGAGGATCGCCACGTACTGCCCGGTGAGGTGGGCCGGGACCTCGCCGGACACGGGCGCGAGGAGGAGGGAGAAGACCTCGTCGGACTCGTCGAAGCGCTCGACGACCCGGAAGTCGCGCCATGGATGCTCAGGCTCGGTGCCGCCGAGGGCGTAGAGTCGGGCCTCCTCGGCGATGAGCGCGGTCGCGAAGAGCCAGTAGACCTCGTCCCAGGCGGCGGCGACCTCCTCGGTGACGGCATCGCCTAGGACGGTTCTCACCGCGCCGAGGAGGTAGTGGCCGACGATGAGGTACTCGGAGGCGCGGACACCGAGCGACACATGCTTGTGCGCGATCCGCCGCAGGACGGGCGCGAATTCCGGGGCGTCGGGATCGATGAGCTGGACGGCGAAGGCGACCACGGAGGAGGCCAGTGCCTTCGGCTGCTCGCCGATCGCCTGGTTGGCGAGGTTGAAGATGCCGAGCAGCTCGGGGTGCGCCTCGAACATCGTCGGATAGAACACCGAGGTGATCTCGTCGGCGTGCTCGGCGACGACACCGGCGGTCGCGGCGACGACCTCGTGGGAGCGGGGGCTGAGTTCCATGGTCATCCTTGTCGATCGGTGGGTGGTGAGTGCGGTCTCTGCGGTGGCGATGGGTGGGCGCCCGGGCGGCGAGGGGAGGTGCTCATCCCCGGCGGCGGGTGGCGGTGGAGCCGACGGCCGGGTGAACCGTGCCGGGTGCGGTGTGCGGGCCCAGGACGGTTCGGCGGTTCCAGGGTGCCGGTTCGCCGAGGCGGCCCGCGCGCCTTTCGACCGTGTTTATTCGCAGGCTGTCGGGATCTCGGTGCGGTCTCCGGCGCTCACCGCCTCGGCGGTCCCGAGGCGGTTGCGGCATGGGCACACCGCCCCACCTGGGAGGCTGGCCCCCTTTTTTCTACACGGCGTAGAATCACAGATGCAGTGCACGACTCTCCGACTTCGAGGATGTCCCCATGCCGCGCAGAACGACCGATTACCGCGGTCTCACCGAACTCAACCGCGTCCGCCTCCTCGGTGCCGTTCAGCAGGGGCCTGACCGCACTCTCAAGGACCTCGCCGAGGCGGTCGGCCTTCACATCAACACGGCCAGGGACCACCTCGGCGTCCTCATCGACGAAGGACTCGTCAGTGCGCGGCCGCGACCGTCGGGAACCCGGGGGCGACCACCGACGGTCTACCGCGCAGTCGACGATGCGGAGATGAACCCGGCGGCGAAGAGTCGGATCGACCGGGCGAGGGCGCTGGGGCCGGTGCTCGCGCGGGTCGGCTACTCGTGTGTGCCCGAGCCCGTCCGGAGGCTCGGTGACGGAGCGGGGGAGCAGTTCGACGCACTCGTCGATCATCTCGACGACTCCGGACTCGAGCCCGTCGCCGACGACACCGGTCTGGGCATCGCGCTGGCCGCCTGCCCGCACCTCGAGCTCGTCGGGGATGAGCGGACGATGGCGTGCGCCGTGCATGCGCGCCTGCTCCACGATGTTCTCGCCCAGGTGCCGGGGCCCCTGCGGGTCGCCGAGGTCCAGCCGTTCCTCACCGCGACCACCTGCGAACTCCGCCTGCAGGCCGCCGGCGACGTGGCCCAACCAGCCTGAGCGGCGTGGCCCAACCGGCCTGAGCGGCGGGCCCGGCCGCGCGATGCCGGCGACCACCGATGGTCACTCGACGTCACCGATCGTGTCGAATTTGGTCACCCGAGGCCCACACCCGCGTCCGAGTGTCTAGCATGGCCTCAATGTCACTCAACCCCGATCCCCGCACCGCAGGCGGTGCGCCGCTCACCGAAGCGGCGACGGCCGACGCGGACCGCCCGACCGCCACCCGCCCGAATGCGGCCGACGCCGAGGCGGCCGGCAACGATGCCGCACGCCCGGAAGCGGTGAATGCTGATGCGCCCCGCGCCGATGCGGCTCGCACCTCCACCCCCGACGCCACCACGGCAGCCGCGATCGCCGAGCTCACGCCCGAACTCCTCGAGTTCCGCCGCGATATCCACGCGCACCCGGAGCTGTCCTTCCAGGAGTTCGCGACGACGGACAAGCTCGCCGCCCGACTCGAGGCCGCCGGGCTCACTCCGCGGCGCCTCGAGGGCTCGGGTCTCGTCTGCGACGTCGGCGAGGGACCGATCGCGCTCGCCCTGCGCGCCGACATCGACGCCCTGCCCATCGACGACCTCATCGCCGAGGACTTCGCCTCCACTGTGCCCGGGGTCGCCCACGCGTGCGGTCACGATGTCCATCTCACGGGCCTCCTCGGCGCGGGCATCGCCCTGCAGCGGGCCCACGAGACGACCCCGGGCGGCCTCGGCGGGCGGGTGCGCCTGATCTTCCAACCCGGCGAAGAGGTCACCCCGGGCGGGGCGCTGCGCGTCATCTCCCAGGGCGCCCTCGACGACGTGCCGGAGATCTACGCCGTCCACTGCGACCCCAACGTCGACGTCGGCCGGATCGGCTCACGCATCGGTGCGATCACCGCGGCCGGCGACACCGTCACCATCCGGCTCACCGGCCACGGCGGCCACACCTCGAGGCCCCACCTCACCGAGGACCTCGTCTACGCCCTCGGCAAGCTCGCGACCGACCTGCCCTCGACGCTCGGACGCCTCATCGACCCCCGCCATGCGATCTCGCTCGTCTGGGGCGAGATCAGCGCCGGTCACGCCGCGAACGTCGTGCCCTCGGAGGGGATCCTCCGCGGGACGCTGCGGTGCCTCGACGTCGACGGATGGAATCAGGTCGCCGAGGTGCTCCCCGAGCTCGTCGAGCGCATCGCCGGCCCGTACGGGGTCAAGGTCGACCTCGAGCACCGCCGCGGCGTCCCCCCGGTGGTCAACACCGAGGACCAGGTCGCCCTCATCGAGTCGGCCGTGCGGACCGAACTCGGCGAGAACTCCGTGCAGCTGACCCCGCAGTCGATGGGCGGCGAGGACTTCGCGTGGTACCTCACGCACTGCCCGGGCGCGCTCGTGCGCATGGGCACCCGCACCCCCGGCGGCATCACGTACGACATCCACCAGGGCGACCTCCTCATCGACGAGGGAAGCGTGCCGATCGCCGCACGGATCTTCACCGCGACCGCGCTCAAGGTCCTCGACGGCAAGCGCGAGGCGCTCCAGCCCACGGGATAGCCACGGGACAGCACTGGGCGGCCGCCTGCCCTCCCGCGACCGGCCTGACGGACGGCACTCAGCCCAGCCGGATACCCTGTCTGTCATGAGAACCACGCTCGTGACCAGGATGGCAGGTGCCGGCCTCGGGGTGCTCAGCCTCCTCGGCGCCAGTGCGTGCTCGGTGACGACCCCCGCCGCGGCCCCTGATCCGACGACGGCCTGCATGATCTCCGCACCCGCCGGATTCGAGGACCATTCGGCCGGTGCGCTCACCCTCGCCGAGACCGAGCTCGCCCGGTCGGCCGGGGTCTTCACCGCCACCTCGAGCCAGCGGGTCTCGGATGTCTCGGCCACCTCGGCGGCACTCGCCCGCACACCGGGGGAGGAGTGCACGCTGACAACCGTCGTCGGACCGGGCGGGGCGAAGGAACTCGACTCCTACGCGCGGGAGAACCCGGACGCGCTCTTCCTCGGGGTCGCGAGCGGGCGCGAGGATCTGCCCGACAATGTGCTCAGCATCGACTTCGACCTCGTGCCCCCCGCCTTCATTGCCGGCTACATCGCGGCGACGGCGAGCGAGTCCGGTGAGGTCGCCGCGTTCGTCTCCCGCGGCTTCCCCCAGGCCGAGGAGATCCTCTCCGCCTTCGACGCGGGAGTCGCCCTCTACAACGAGGAGGCCGACGAGGAGACCGCGGACGTCACCTCGTTCCGTGACTCGCGGATCGCCGCGCGCACGGTCGACGACACCGAGGAGGGCGGACGGGAGTTCTTCGACTCCGCATCCCGCGCCGATGCCGACGTCATCGTGCCCTTCGGATCGGCGGCCGCGATGGGCGTGCTCGGCGCCGCCGACGAGACGCGGACGGCTGCGGCCACCGCCACCCCGGACCCCGCCGACGACGCCGAACCGCCGGTGCTGCCGAAGCTCATCTGGTATGGCGCCTCCGGGGACTTCAGCGATGCCGTCGTCGCGACGATCGAACCGAACATCCGCCGCGGCCTGCGCACGATGTTCCCCGAGTGGCCGCAGAGCAAGAACCCCGACGAGATCGTCGAACCCGGCGACGTCGACCCCGAGGAGATGAACGGGATCCTCGTCGCCGAACGCCGGTACGAGGGCACGATCGACAACGGCGGGATCGGGATCTCGGCCGAGGACGGCTTCCTCAGCCGGGTCTCCGACGCCGGGCGCAGCATCACCGACCTGCGCGAGCGGATCAAGAGCGGCGACATCGATCCGACGCAGGAGTGAGAACGACCCGTTGCTGCGGTGATGACCGATAGACTTGGCTCGTGTTGAATACTCCCGCCGGCGTCGCCCACGACGATCCGATCCTGCAGCTGCCCAAAGTCTCCCTCCACGATCACCTCGACGGCGGTCTGCGGCCGGCGACGATCATCGAACTCGCCGCGCAGATCGGCCACGAACTGCCCGCCACGGAACCCGACGCCCTGGCCCAGTGGTTCACCGATTCCGCGAACTCCGGCGACCTCGTCCGCTACCTCGAGACGTTCGCCCACACGACCGCGGTCATGCAGACGCGGGAGGGCCTCATCCGCGTCGCGCGGGAATGGGTGCTCGACCAGGTCGCCGACGGCGTCTTCTACGCCGAGGCCCGGTGGGCCCCCGAACAGCACCTCGCCGGGGGACTCGACCTCGACGAGGTCGTCGAAGCGGTGCAGGAGGGCCTCGAGGCCGGTGTCGCCGAGGCGGCCGCTGAGGGCAGGCTCATCACCGTCGGACAGATCCTCACCGCGATGCGCCAGGCCGACAACTCGATGGCCATCGCCGAACTCGCGATCCGCCACCGGGAGAAGGGCGCGGACACCGGCGTCGTCGGCTTCGACATCGCCGGACCGGAGAACGGCTTCCCGCCGTCTGTCCACCTCTCGGCGTTCAACGCCCTCCACCAGGCCTACGTTCCGCTCACCATCCACGCCGGTGAGGCCGCCGGCAAGGAATCGATCCACGAGGCGGTCACCGTCTGCCACACACAGCGCATCGGGCACGGCGCGAGGATCGTCGAGGACATGGACATCGTCGACGGGGAGGGTCAGCTCGGCAGCCTCGCCGCCTGGGTCCTCGACCAGCAGATCCCGCTCGAGCTGTGCCCGAGCTCGAACCTCCAGACCGACATCGGCGGGACGATCGCCAGCCACCCGATCACCGGCCTCAAGGACCTCGGCTTCGCTGTGACGATCAACCCCGACAACCGCCTGATGTCCGGAACCTCGATGACCCGTGAGATGCGGCTGCTCGTCGACGAGGCCGGCTGGACGCAGACCGACCTCGAATGGGCTACCGTCAACGCCGTGACCGCGGCGTTCCTTCCCCTCGACGTGCGCGAGCGGATGCTCGACGAGATCCTCATCCCCGGATTCGCCCGGGTGACGGTGTGAGACCGGGGAGCACCGACGCTGGATCCGGCGGGGGAGTCGAACCCGCCGGACACGGTGTTCCCACGCCGCGGGCGATGCTCCTCCCCGTCATCGTCCTCCTCCTTCAGGCCCTCGTCCTCGCGGGCACGGCCGTGTCGTTCATCGTCACGGCGTTCTCGGCGGGATCGCTTGCGACCTCCCTCATCGGGCTCGCCGTCATGTTCCTCATCTTCACCGCCGGGCTGCTCGCCGCCGCCCGCGGGTCGTGGCGTCTGCACCGCTGGGCCCGGCCCGCGGCGATCGCGTTCGAACTCCTCGTCATCGTCTTCGGCTTCAGCACGATCGGCGGTTCGCTGTGGTTCGGCCTCGCGTGCCTCATCACGGCCATCGCCGTCATCCTCGGCTACTTCACCCCGCCGGTCGTCGACGCCTACAACCGCGCGCTCGCCGAATGAACCGACGTCAGTCCGCGGCCTGAACCCGCTGGGCCGTCAGCGTCTCCGCCGGGACGTCACTGACCGAGGTACTCCCCGCACGCCTCGGTGAGGTAGTCGCCGGCCACGCCGCCCTCCTGGCTGAGGCTCTGAGCGGTCCTCTGGATGCCCCTCCACACCTGCGGGGACGCACCCCACTGCTGACGGAACTCCTCGCGCTTCGACGGGTCGTTCGACAGGTCCTCGGCGGCCAGGGAGATCCGATCCTGGGCATCATCGGCCGTGCAGCGCTCCTCGTCGTTCGGTCCCTGCGGGTCGAGTTCGGGAATGTCATCGGAGTTGACGGTCGTCAGCGTGTACGCGGACTCGCCGATCTCCTCGACGTCGAAGAGGCCGTGGATCTGAAGAAACGGGGACTTGTCGCGGTTGACGTTCGCGCCGTCGACGGTGACGCTCACGCTGTTGGGGGTGTCGGCGGTGACGGTGACCTCACCGGACTCCGGGAGGTCGGGGTTCGCCGTGCGCACCCACACCTTGAGGTACGCAGGAGTCTGATCCGCCGCGGCGGTCGAGAGCCCCTGCCACAGCGGATCGGTGTCCTTCGCACCGCCGGGGGAGGAGTCGACGACCGTGACGGCGGGGGCGTCGTCGGGGGTGGCGATCGGGGTGACCTCCTCCTCGCTGACCGAGGGCCGGGGCTGCGGTCGGGTCTCGTTCGACGTGGGCACACACGCGGAGGTGGCGAGAACGGCGGCGGTGGTCAGGGCGGCGAGAGAGCGAAAGCGCATGGTTCCTCGTGCGGGTCGTGGGAAGCGGACACGGTCGGATGGGACCGGCGGGAGGCGGCGAGGACGGCGCGGGATCCGCTGCGGTTCCGCGCCGAGGACCGACCCCGCTCTCCAGCGTAATCGGCGGTCGGCTCACACCCGGGCAGGACGCGCTGGGAGGGCCGTCATCGGCGCTCAGCGCAGCCGGGCGGACCTGACATCCTCGAGCCGACGACGCTGAGCGCCCGTCTCATCGACATTGTCGGGAGCCAGCCATGCGACGAACGCCTCGCGCAGGGCCGGCCATTCGGAGTCGAGGATCGAGAACCACGCGGTGTCGCGGTTGCGTCCCTTGACGATGAGGTGCTGGCGGAAGACACCCTCGAAGGTGAAGCCGAACCGGGTGGCCGCCCGCTTCGACGGCGCGTTGTCGTTGTTGCACTTCCATTCGAACCGGCGGTACCCGGCCGCGAACACGGCGTCGGCGGTGAGGAAGAATGCCTCGGTGGCCGCACGGGTGCGGGCGATCGCCGGACCCCAGAGGATGTTGCCGATCTCGATGACGCCGTTGGCGGTGTCGATGCGCATGAGGGCCTGTCGTCCCTCGGCCCGCCCGGTCGCGCGGTCGACGACGGCGAAGAAGAGAGGATCGGCCGAGGCGGCAGCAGTGTCGAGCCACGCGTCGAACTCCGCGCGATCGCGCGGCGGGTGCTCGGGCAGGTAGGCGAAGCGCTCCTCGGCGCCGGGGGCGATCGCGGCCGCGAAGAGGCCGTCGCCGTGCCGGGCGGGATCGAGCGGCACGAGGTCGACCGACGTCCCGACGATCGTCTCCCGCCGAGGCGGCGCCACCGGAGTCCAGTGGCGCAGGGAGTCGGCGGTCGCCTCGGCGGCAGAAGTGGGATCGGCCATCGTGCTCAGTCCTCGTCGCCGTCGAAGCCGGTCGAGAGCTCCCGGAGCAGGGACGCGAGTTTGCGTCGGCCGGCCGGGGTGAGCCCGGCGAGGATGTCGCGCTCCTTGACGAGGAGATCGGCGAGGGCGGAGTCGACGGTCGCCCGCCCCGCCTCGGTGAGGCGCACGAGCACTCCGCGGCGATCGTCGGGATCGGGCAGACGCTCGACCCAGCCGGCGGTGACGAGGCGGTCGATGCGGTTGGTCATGGTCCCGCTCGTCACGAGCGTCTCCTGCAGGAGCGTCGAGGGGGAGAGCTGGTAGGGCTCGCCGGAGCGGCGCAGGGCCGAGAGCACGTCGAAGGCCCAGCTCTCGATGCCGTAGTCGGAGAAGCTCGACTTCCGTGCGCGGTCGAGCTGACGCGACAGTCTGCTCACGCGGGAGAGGATCTCCATGGGGGAGACATCGAGGTCAGGACGTTCGTGTCGCCACGCGGCGACGATCCGATCCACCTCATCCATGATCCGATATTACGTCCAGATCAAGAATCTTGACGACCAAGATACTTTTTCACGAGATATTCGTTACGTTCGCGGCCTGCGTGTTTGGATGCTCGGGTGCTGTTGGGAATAAAGTGGTGCCTGGTTGTTGCATCCGTCAACGCTCTTGCGGGGCCAAACGACCCCGTACGAATGCTGGGTGGAAAATCCCTGCAGACGAAACGAAGGAAGACACGTGGATCTTTTCGAGTATCAAGCGCGTGACCTGTTCGAGAAGCACGGAGTGCCCGTGCTCAAGGCCCAGGTCGCCACGACACCAGAAGAAGCGAAGAAGGCAGCTGAAGAGCTCGGCGGCGGCGTGGTCGTCGTCAAGTCGCAGGTGAAGATCGGCGGCCGCGGCAAGGCCGGCGGCGTCAAGGTCGCGAAGAATCCGGACGAGGCCGAAGCACGTGCGAACGAGATCCTCGGTCTCGACATCAAGGGCCACATCACGAAGAAGGTGATGATCGCCGAAGGTGCGGACATCGCCGAAGAGTACTACTTCTCCGTTCTCCTCGATCGCTCCAACCGCACCTACCTCGCCATGTGCTCGAAGGAAGGCGGCATGGAGATCGAGCAGCTCGCGGTCGAACGCCCCGAAGCGCTGGCGAAGATCCCCGTCAACGCCATCGACGGCATCGACGACGCCAAAGCCAAGGAGATCGCCGAGGCGGCCGGCTTCGACGCCGAGACCGCAGCGAAGGTCGCTCCTGTGCTGACCTCCCTGTGGACCGTCTTCGAGAAGGAGGACGCCACCCTCGTCGAGGTCAACCCGCTCGTCAAGACCGGTGCCGGTGACATCCTCGCCCTCGACGGCAAGGTCTCGCTCGATGAGAACGCGGACTTCCGTCACCCCGACCACGAAGAGCTGCGCGACATCGACGCCGAGGACCCGCTCGAACTCAAGGCCAAGGAACTCGACCTCAACTACGTCAAGCTCGACGGTGAGGTCGGAATCATCGGCAACGGCGCAGGCCTCGTGATGTCGACGCTCGACGTCGTCGCCTACGCCGGTGAGAAGCACGACAACGTCAAGCCCGCGAACTTCCTCGACATCGGCGGCGGCGCCTCGGCCGAGGTCATGGCCAACGGACTCGACGTCATCCTCGGCGACGACCAGGTCAAGGCCGTCTTCGTCAACGTCTTCGGCGGCATCACCGCCTGTGACGAGGTGGCCCGCGGCATCGTCAAGGCCCTGGAGATCCTCGGCGACCAGGCGACCAAGCCGCTCGTCGTCCGCCTCGACGGCAACAACGTCGAAGAGGGCCGGGCGATCCTCGCCGAGGCCGCTCACCCGCTCGTCACCCAGGTCGACACCATGGACGGTGGAGCCGACAAGGCCGCCGAACTGGCAGCCGCCAAGTAAGGAAAGGTCTCTCACACCCATGTCTATCTTCCTGAATTCCGATTCGAAGATCATCGTCCAGGGCATCACCGGCGGGGAGGGCACGAAGCACACCGCCCGCATGCTCGCGGCCGGGTCGAACGTCGTCGGCGGCGTCAACGCCCGCAAGGCCGGCACCACCGTCAAGCACGTCGACAAGAACGGCGACGACATCGAGCTTCCCGTCTTCGCCTCCGTCGCCGAGGCGATGGAGAAGACCGGTGCCGACGTGTCCGTGGCCTTCGTTCCGCCCGCCTTCTCGAAGGACGCGGCGATCGAGGCGATCGACGCCGGCATCGGCCTGCTCGTCATCATCACCGAGGGCATCCCGGTCCAGGACTCCGCCGAGGTCTGGGCCCGCGCCCAGAAGGCCGGCAACACCACCCGGATCATCGGCCCCAACTGCCCGGGCATCATCTCGCCCGAGCAGTCCCTGGCCGGCATCATCCCGGCGAACATCACGAAGAAGGGCAAGCTCGGACTCGTCTCGAAGTCGGGCACGCTGACCTACCAGATGATGTACGAACTGCGCGACCTCGGCTTCTCGACCGCGATCGGCATCGGCGGTGACCCCGTCATCGGCACGACGCACATCGACGCCCTCGAGGCGTTCGAGGCCGACCCGGAGACCGAGGCGATCGTCATGATCGGCGAGATCGGCGGCGACGCCGAGGAGCGCGCCGCGGCCTACATCAAGGAGAACGTGACGAAGCCGGTCGTCGGCTACGTCGCCGGCTTCACCGCCCCCGAGGGCAAGACCATGGGCCACGCCGGCGCCATCGTCTCCGGTTCCTCGGGCACCGCCCAGGCGAAGAAGGAAGCGCTCGAAGCCGCAGGCGTCAAGGTCGGCAAGACCCCGACCGAGACCGCTGAGCTCATGCGCGAACTCCTCAACGCCAAGTGAGCCTGCGCGCCTGATGCGCTGACCGTCGGTCTGCGACATCAGGCGCTGCCGCGGTGCGCTGAGTGCGCTCCGCGGCGATCCGTCCGAAGCCCGCCTCCGCTGACCCGGAGGCGGGCTTCGTGCTGTCCGGGCCTCTCCTCGCCGAGGCGGTCGCCCGGTCTTGTGCGCGCCTCGCGCCGAGGCGGTCGCCCGGTCCTGTGCGCGCCTCGCGCCGGGGCGGTCGCCCGGTCTCGGGCGCAACCATCGCGATCCGCCACACCCGGGAAACTTGCATGATTTGTGGAGATCGTATCCAAGTTGTTACCTTGGAAGCTCAGTCCCCGTTCGATGCTGGCCCCGGTCCCCCTCCCGGATTGCACCCTTGGTGCCGGTCTGCGTCGACCAACACAAAGGAATCACATGACAACTGCGACATCTCGCGCAGCTGCCGCAATCCTTGCGATGCTTGCCCTCGTGGCAACCGCGCTGATTGCGATCCCCGCTGTGGCAGCACCGCCATACCAGACGAACGCGAACATCGATTCGCTGAAGTTCCACGAGGAATCGATCAAGAGCGGCTCGACTGCTCGCATCGACGGCACGTGGAGCCTTCCCGACAATCCTCAGACGCCCGCCGGCTTCGTCGTCGATCTTCCCGACGAGCTCCAGGGACGCACTGATTCCTTCGAACTCAAGGATCCCGATGGCGTGACCATGGGACAGTGCACCGTGACCGAGACGCAGCTCTACTGCGATCTCGATTCGGACTACCTCAACGCGAACCCGCTCAACATCCAGGGCACGTTCTACTTCTGGGTGTCGGTGCAGACCGAGACCACCGAGACCAAGGAAGTCACCTACGACTTCGGCGACGTCTCGGACACCGTGACCGTCACTCCGCCCGATGGCCCGTGCGTCGGCGACTGCGAGTGGAAGGGTCAGGACTCGTACAAGTGGGGCAACTACAACTACGACGAGAACTACATCCAGTGGCACGTCAACATCAAGTCGCCCGCCGGCGGCATGAAGGGCGGCCAGAAGGTCACCGTCACCGACCTCGGCGGCGAGAACATCGAGCTGATCCCGGGCGAGACCCGTCTGTCGGGGACGAACACGTTCAACGAGAACGGTCAGCCCGTGGGCTGGGGACCGAAGCCCCAGGACTTCTACACCGTCTCTGACGATGGCGCGACCGTGAACTTCACCTCGGAAGAGGGCTGGGTCTACGCCGTCATCTACCGCACGACCGTCACCGACGGCGGCAAGTCTGACTCGTACACGAACTCGGCGAAGTTCGAGATCGAGGGCGAAGAGACCGTGATCAAGAAGGGCAAGGTCGTGCGCCAGGGCGGCGGCGGCACCGGCGACGGTGACGAAGAGCCCACCCCGACCGAGACTCCGACGGAAACTCCCACGGAGACTCCGACGGAGACCCCGACAGAAACTCCGACCGAGACCCCGACTGAGACCCCGACCGAGACTCCGACGGAGACTCCGACTGAGACCCCGACTGAGACTCCGACGGAAACTCCCACCGAGACCCCGACGGAAACTCCGACGGAAACTCCCACCGAGACCCCGACCGAGACTCCGACGGGCACCCCGACTGAGACCCCGACGGCTCCCGGACCGGGCGACACTCCGACCGACAAGCCGACGGCTCCCGGCCCTGGCGGCGACCTGCCCCGGACCGGTGTCGACAGCTTCGGCACGCTCGCCGCAGGCGCAGCACTGCTCGTGGCCGGTCTCGTGACGATGGCACTCGTCCGGCGTCGGAAGATCAGCGCAGACAGCTGATCCGACCGAGCACCACCTGAGGGGGAATGAAGAGGGAGCGACCGCGGTCGCTCCCTCTTCGCTGTCTGCTCACTGACAGCGATACGCTGAGCGGGTGAACAATGACGCCACGCCCTCATCCGCGACCGCTGAAGCACAGAAGAACGCCACCACCGTCACCGCGCCCGTCGTCAGCTCCGATCCCGCCGATCACCCGCGCAACTTCGGGTCCGACAACTGGGCCGGCGCCCATCCCGAAGTGATGGCGGCGCTGACCGAGGCCAACGTCGGCCACACTCCGGCCTACGGCGGTGATCCGTGGACGGCGCACTTCCACGAGGTCATGCGCGGGCACTTCGGTCCCGATGCGCAATCGTTCCCCGTCTTCAACGGCACCGGCGCCAACGTGCTCGCCCTGCAGTCCGCGCTGCCGCGGTGGGCGGCCGTCATCACCGCCGTCAGCGCCCACATCAACTACGACGAGACGGGCGCCCCCGAGAAGGTCGGCGGACTGAAGATCATCGGCGCCCCGACCGTCGACGGCAAGCTCACCCCGGACATTATCGCCGCCGCCGTGATCGGCCGCGGCAGCGAGCACAATGCCCAGCCCTTGGCCGTGAGCATCGCGCAGTCGACGGAATGGGGCACGACGTACACGCCCGAGGAGATCCGCGCGATCGCCGAGGCGGCCCACGACCAGGGCATGATCCTCCACATCGACGGCTCCCGCCTCGGCAATGCGGCAGCGTTCCTCGGCACCGGCCTCGGCGAGCTCACCACCGACGTCGGCGTCGACATCCTCAGCCTGGGCGGGACGAAGAACGGCCTCCTCGGCGCCGAGGCGGTCGTCGTCCTCAACCCCGAGATCGGGCAGGGGATGCGGTTCCTGCGGAAGATGAACCTGCAGCTGTCGTCGAAGATGCGCTTCCTCTCCGCCCAGCTGGGCGCTCTCTATGACGGTGAGCTGTGGCGCACCTCGGCGAATCACGCCAACGACATGGCCGTGCACCTTGCCGATCGACTCGCCGAGGTGGCCGCTGACAACCGTGTGCCCGGGCTCTCCGTGGTCCAGGCGGTGGAGGCGAACGTCGTGTTCGTTCGCATGCCCGCCGAGGTGGCCGCCCGCACCCGACAGCGCTTCGCCTTCGCCGACTGGCCGCTGCAGCCGAACGTCGTCCGCCTCATGTGCGCCTTCGACACGACGCCGGAGGACGTCGACGCCCTCGTCTCAGCGATCGTCGGCGAGTGAGCCGGTCCTCGTCCGGACGACGGCGACGACCGCGGCGACGAGGAGAACGGCGACGGGGAAGATCGCCCGGCTCCCCGAGGAGATGAGCGTCCAGGCCATGAGGGGCACGAGCAGAAGATTCGCCACGCTCCATACCCGCAGGCCGACTGTGCGGACGTAGGCGACGATGCACATGATGTAGATGAGCACGAAGACGCCGCTGGCCGCGCCGAGCATGTCGACGACGAGGTCGGGTCGCACGAGGAGAATCGTCAGCGACACCGTGAAGCCGGTGCTCAGCAGCAGAACGGCGCGACGCGGAGCCGCATCGGGGGCAGCGGCGAATGCCCGAGGCAGGATCCCGTCGGCGGCCGCCGCGGAGATGACCGAGCCCACACCCCGCGTCCAGGCCACGGCGTTGAGCGCCATGCCCAGCAGTCCCGAGGCGGCGAGCACTCCGGCGACCGTCCCGCCCCACGGCGTGGACCGCACGGCATCGACGACTCCGGTGACCGGATCCGCTTGAGCGGTCTGGACGACGACGGCCAGTGTGAGGGCGAGGACAAGCACGAGCAGGAGTGCCAGGGTCGTCATCGCCACCGGAGCGAAGTCGCGACGAGGATCGGGCAGTTCGCGAGCGAGGAAGGTGAGGTTCTCGAACCCGATGAACGCCCAGAAGGCGATGAGCGCCCCTGCAGGCACGAGCGCGAGCGCCGGGCCGTCGGGGAGGACGTCGGGTGAGCGCGTCGGGTGGAGCAGCGACCACGTGACGACGCCGATGAGGGCCGCGACGAGCACTACTGCGCCGCTGCGCTCGACTGCGCTGCCGAGCGTCCGACCGCGCAGATTGATCGCGACGGCAACGCCGAGGAGGAGAGCGGCGAGTGCGATCTCAGGCACGGGCGCCCGCACGATCGCCGTGAGGTTGCGCGCGGCCATGACCGCGCCCGAGGGCAGTCCGACGACTACGACCATCGTGAACATCAGCGGCACCATGGCCGCGGCGCGATGTCCGAGTCCGGCGCGGATCGTCGCGCGCAGCGGATCCGCGCTGCGGGCGGACCCGACAACGGTGTCGCGGAAGAGCATGATCATGGGCAGGCACGCCAATGCTGCGACCAGCCAGGTGAGGACGGCGCCACTGCCCGTCTCGTGGAGCACCGCGGCGGGCACCGCGATGAGCCCGGCCCCGACGACGGAGGCGAGTCCTGCGGCCACGCCTGAACTCAGTGCCGCGATCCGCACCCACCCGGAAGTGTGTCTGCGTGACGATGGTGTCGACGACTGATGAGCGGCCGCTGGCTGCTGGTGAGATGTCATGGCTCCACTCAACCGCTGAGGCCCTGTGCCGACGAGTGGCCGAAACGACATGGATCACCGGATTTCGGTCATACTGGAACGATGTGGACTGCAGCGGTGCTCGTCAGAGACGGACTCTCCCTCTTCGAATTCGGCGTCACGGCCGAGGTCTTCGGGATCGACCGGACCGCTGCGGGGGTGCCGCCGATCGACTATCGGGTCTGCTCAGAGGGCGGGCCGGGGTGGCTGCGGACGAAGCATGTGTCGGCAGTCCGAGTCGAATCCACTCATGGCCTCGACGGTCTCATCGGGGCGGATGTTGTCATCGTCAGTGCGACTCTGCCCCACACCGGCACCGAGGCGGAACGTCGAGCGCTGCGCCGAGCACACGCCGCCGGATCCGTCATCGTCTCTCTCTGCAGCGGGGCGTTCCTGCTGGCCGGTGCGGGACTCCTCGACGGGCACCGTGCGAGCACGCACTGGCTGTTCACGGAGCAGCTGGCCAGGGACTTCCCGCGGGTCGACGTCGTCGAGGCGAATCTCTTCACCGACGTCGGTCAGATCATCACCGCGGCCGGAACCGCCGCAGCGATCGACACCTGCCTGCACATCGTGCGGCGGGAGCTCGGGGCGGGCACGGCGGCGGCGATCGCCCGCCGGATGGTCGTCGCTCCCACCCGTCACGGCAATCAGCTCCAGTTCGTCGCCCGCCCGCTGCCGCCGACTCCGGACTCAGGACTGTCGGCCACGCTCGAGTGGGCGGCGAACCACCTCGGCGAGGACATCGATGCGGCCGCTCTGGCCCGCCACGCGAATCTGTCGGTGCGTCACCTGGGGCGTCGTTTCCAGCAGGAGATCGGGTCGACTCCGCTGCAGTGGCTCACGCAGGAGCGGATCCGGGCCGCGCAGGAGCTCCTCGAGGTCAGCGACCTCTCGGTCGATGCGATCGGACGGAAGGTCGGCTATGCCTCAGCCACCCAATTGCGCGAGCACTTCCGACGCGCGGTGGGCACGAGCCCATCCCAGTATCGGCAGTCCTTCGCGCAGACGGGTGCCGCCGACGGCGACGGGTGACCCGAGTCCCAGGAAGCGAGCGGACCCCAACCGCCGAGGCGGGGCCTGTGCACATGTCACAGTGCGCAGGCCCCGCCTCGGGGCTCTCAGTCTCCCTTGACGTTGACGAGCTGCCGCAGGGTGTGCCGAACCTCGACGAGCGGGTCCGCATCGGCCATCACCTGGTCGATCGGCTTGTACGCCTGCGGGATCTCATCGATGAAGGCATCCGTGTCGCGGTACTCGATGCCGACCATCGCCTCCCGCAGCTGCTCCTGCGTGAACGTCTTCCGCGCAGCGCTCCGGGAGAACTGCCGGCCTGCGCCGTGCGGGGAGGAGTTGAGCGACACCGGGTCGCCCTTTCCGGCCACGACGTAGGAGGCCGTGCCCATGGAGCCGGGGATGAGCCCGAGCCGACCGGCATCGGCCTCGATCGCGCCCTTCCGCGACACCCACACCCGTTTGCCGAAGTGCTCCTCGGACTGCGTGAAGTTGTGGTGGCAGTTGATCCGCTCCGCCTCGACAACGGGCTCACCCATCGTCTCGGACAGCTGCCTGGCCACCCGATCCATCATCTCCTCACGATTGAGCAGCGCGAAGTGCTGGGCCCACTTCAGCTGCCTGATGTAAGCGGTGAACTCAGGAGTGCCCTCGACGAGGTAGGCGAGATCGGGGTCGGGCAGATCGATCCACCACTGACGGTTGAGCCTCGCGGCGACCTTGATGTGGAAAGTCGCGATCTTGTTCCCGATGCCCCGGGATCCGGAGTGGAGGAACATCCACACCCGGTCGGCCTCGTCGACGGAGACCTCGATGAAGTGATTGCCCGACCTCAGGGATCCCAGCTGGTGGCGCCAGTGCCCGGCGTAGGAGGCGGGGTCGAAGCCTGCCTTCTCCGCGAGCTCCTCGAGTTCGGTGATGCGCGGGGCCGCGGTGGCGACGATCTTCCGGTTGTACGCCCCGGCAGAGGTCGGCACGGCGCGCTCGATCGCCTCCCGCAGCGCTGTGAGGTCGCGCGCCGCGAGCTCGGACAGGGTGAACTGGGTACGCACCGCGATCATGCCGCAGCCGATGTCGACCCCGACGGCGGCCGGGATGATCGCGCCGAGCGTCGGGATGACCGACCCCACGGTCGCGCCCTTGCCCAGGTGGGCATCGGGCATGAGCGCGAGGTGCGGGTAGATGAACGGCATGCGCGCCGTCTGGTGCGCCTGCTCCCGGGTCCTCTCATCGAGGAGAGAGGCCCAGGAGATGAGCCGTCTGTCGAGTTTCTCCATTGTTCCTTTCCTTGCCTTCTTCAGTGGTGATGTCCGGGACGATCACCACCGCAGAGGCCAAGGAGGACACAGCTGCGAGAAGAGAAAAGCCCCGGACCGGTGATCGGTGCGGGGCAATCTGACGTCGGAGTCAGATGTCGCGCGACCGAAGGGCCGGCTGACGGCGGGATTCGACGTGCGTCGATCCCTTCTGCTCACGCTGCAGAGCGAGAGTGGCCATCAGTGTCGTCCTTCGTATCTGTGCCGCGCCGAGGTGGCGGGGCAGTGGGTGTCAACTGCGCCGAGGTGGCGCAGAAGTTAGACCATACACGACTGCAGGAGTCGTGTCCATGGTCGTCACCGGGTGCTCTGCGCCTTGACGGAGACGACGGGCACCTCGGCTTCGAGGATGATCCGCTGCGCCGTCGAGCCCATGATGAGCTTGCCGACGGGGGAGCGGCGGCGGGAGCCGATGACGATCATGCGGGTGTCGTCGGTCGCCTCGGCCAGCGCCAGGAGCTCTTCGACGGGATCGTTGCCGCGGAGGAACTGGAGGATCTCGTGGGAGACCTCCGAGTCGCGCAGGGTCGTCTTGAGCTCTTCCATGTCGGCGTTCGTCGCCACGCCGCGCTCGTCGGGAGTCTCACCGATGCCGGCATTGAGCACGATGACGGTGTCGTCGAACGCCCGGGCCTGTTCGATGCCGAATGCGACCGCGGCCTTGCCTTCGGGCGAGGGGGAATAGCCGACGAGGATGGTCATGTTCACTCCTGGATGCGTGTGGGGATTCGAGCTCCCTCAATTAGTAGCACATCTCACCTGGCGTGAGCGCGGCCATGACCTCGCCGCACTAGACTGAGCGGATGCCCGGCTCCCTCCTCGCCCCCGACTCCCAGGCTCTGCGCACCCGCGACGAGATCCTCGCCCGTCTGCCGCTGACCGCGCAGACCCCGGGTCTGCCGCAGGCCAGGCTGCTCGCCGACTACGTCATCGGACGCCGCGGCGGGGTCCTCGATGTCTCCGGTCGGACGACCGACGGCACGCACGCCTCACCCGCCGATGCCCCTGCCCGGATCATCGTCGTCGACGACCCGCACGGTCTGCAGGCGCGCGTGCTCAGCGAGTTCGCTCCCGTCGCGACCTTCAATGACCGTCTCGACGAAGCGGAGGCCGTGACCGCTGCGGCTCCCGGCGCCGAGGTGGTCGCTGACCTGGGACGATACGTGTCCACGCGGCTCGCCGAGGTGGAAGCCGCACACTCGTCCGAGGCCCACGAGGAGCCTGAGGTGTGGGCGGTCGTCAACGCGCCGAAAGCGACGAGCGCCCTCGCCGAGGTCGTCGCCGTGCTCCAACCGCTCGTGTCGACGCTCATCGTCATCGGCCGCAGCGACGTCATGAGCCGGGCGGTGAACAAGGAGCTCGCGCGCGGGTTCGGCCGGGTCGACGTCTCCCCGGGCGTCGGGAAGCACCGGCTCATCATCGGCAGCCGCCCGCTGTCGACACCGTCGCTGACGACCTTCCCGCGCCGCGGCACGA
Source organism: Brevibacterium sp. XM4083 (assembly GCF_006489205.2). Taxonomy (GTDB): domain Bacteria; phylum Actinomycetota; class Actinomycetes; order Actinomycetales; family Brevibacteriaceae; genus Brevibacterium. The sequence continues at coordinate 1,087,171 of NZ_VFYR02000001.1, forward strand.
TCGAGGCGACCGCGACCGGCCCCCTCGAGGTCAGCGCTCACGGGGCGTGCTTCTCCGGGACGAAAGCCGACGAGGGGTCGACGCTTCTGCTCACCGCCTTCGCCGAGGCGGGCGCCGCCCCGGATGCGCCGGCCGCCCTGACCCGTCCGGCCTCCGTTCTCGACCTCGGCGTCGGCAACGGGTGGCTGCTCACCGCGGCACTGCGCGTGACGGGGGCGGGCACGGGAGTCGGCGTCGACATCTCCCGGGCGGCGGTCGCCTCGGCGCAGGAGACGGCGGCGGCCAACGGACTCGACATCGCGACGATCCTCGCCGATGCCACCGACGCCGATGCTCTCACCGGGGAGTTCGACCTCATCCTCCTCAACCCGCCGTTCCACCACGGCACGGCCATCGAGACGGACACGGCAGGCGCGCTCATGCGCACCGCGGCCGCGCACCTGCGATCCGGCGGACGGGTGGTCACGGTCTTCAACTCTCATCTGCGCTACCGTGACCGGCTCGAGTCGCTCATCGGTCCGAGCGAGCAGCTGGCGCGCACCGCGAAGTTCACGGTCGTCAGCAGCCGGGCGGACGGCTGACCGGACCTCTCGAACGACATTGTGGTCCATGTCACCTGTTGTTCATGTGGCGGACCTACCGTCGGGGCATGAATGACGACAGCGTGGCCTACGACCGCATCGAATACACCGAGGTCGACGACATCCTCCAATGCACGACCGACACCTCGCACCCCGTGCTGCTGACGAAGGCGGCACTCGACGGGACACCGGCCGAGGTCGTCGACTGCAATCGCGAACTCGTCGCCCGCTCGCTCGACCGCGCGGCGACGATCGAGGATCTCTCCCGCGACTCCGTCCGCAGCAGCTACGTCGACCTCTACCAGGCCGCGGTGACCGAGCGCGGGTGGGCCTGGTACCGCGACCGCGTGCCCCGCACGGCGAGGGAGCTCGCGCTGCAGGGGCTCAAGCTCATCGGTGCCCGCGAGCACCTCGACCTCGTCGTCCGTGCGATCGAGGAGGATCTCGACGACGAGACCTTCCGCTCGGCCTTCGACACCGCCGAGGCGGCAACCGCGCTCGAAGCTGTCAACGCCGCCTTCCTCCTCGACCTGCCGACGATCAACGTGCTCAGCGAGACCGACATCGAGACCGCCCTGAGCATCGAGTTCTCCGGTGAGGGACTGCCTGCCGACTACCCGCGCTGGCGCGGAGACCTGAGCATCTTCGGCTGAGCGGTGGCGCAGCCGGCGCTGCGCGGACCGCGGCTCCGACGATGCCGGCTCAGCGCGCCGATGCCGGCCTATTCGCTGAGATCGAGTGAGGGCGTGGGCCGACGGAACCCGCGGGTGACGACGGCGAGGTAGGCGATGCCGATCGCCAGCCACGCGAGCCCGATGAGCAGGGTGCGCGGGGACAGGCTCGTCCACAGCCACACGGTGAGCCCGAAGCCGATGCCGGGCAGGACGATGAAGCTGAGGACCGCGCGGGCGCCCCGGCGCCCGCCGTCGATGAAGTAGTGCTTGATGACGGCGAGGTTGACCGCGGAGAACGCCATGAGCGCCCCGAAGCTGACCATCTCGGAGATGAACGTGAGATCGACGGCGAGGGCGAGGAGGGAGACGACCCCGACGGTGATCGTCGCCCACACCGGGGTGAGGAAGCGCTTCGACAGACGGCCGAAGAATCCCCGGGGCAGCACGCCGTCGCGGCCCATCGCGTAGAGGATCCGCGACACCGAGGCCTGGGAGGTCAGCGCCGACCCGCACGCTCCTGCGACGTAGGCGGCGGTGAAGAAGATCGTGAGGAACTGACCGCCGGCCGCGGCCATGACGTCGAGGGACCCGGATTCGGGGTCGGCGAAGGCGTTCGACGGATAGACGAGCTGCGCGATGAGCGAGAGCACGATGTAGATGAGTCCGCCGGTGACGGTGGCGATGACGATCGCGCGCGGCACCGAGGTCGTCGGGTCCTTCGCCTCCTCCGACAGGGTCGAGACCGCGTCGAAGCCGAGGAACGACAAGCAGAGGATCGCCGCCCCCGCCATCACCGCGCCGAATCCGTCGACCGAGCCGTCGCCGGTGAAGGGTGCGGCGAGGTCGACGGTGCCGGATCCGGAGAGCGTGACAGCGGAGAGGACCGCGAAGGTGACGATGAAGATGCCCTGCGCGGCGATGATGACGATGTTCGCCCGCGCCACGGACACGATGCCGATGATGTTGAGGACGGTGACGAGGACGATCGCGGTGAGCACGAAGACCCAGGCCGGGATCATCGGCAGGGCGGCGGAGAGGTAGAGGCCGATGACGAGGTAGTTGATCATCGGGAGGAAGAGGTAGTCGAGCAGCAGTGCCCACCCGGCGGCGAACCCGACTCCGGCCCCGAACGTCTTCTGCGTGTACGTGTACGCCGATCCCGCGAAGGGCAGCGCTGCGGACATCTTCGCGTACGAGCGGGCGGTGAAGACCATGGCGACGAGCGTGATGACATAGGCGAGCGGAACGCGGCCGCCGGTGATCTCGGTGACGATGCCGTACGTGGTGAACACGGTGAGCGGCACCATGTAGACGAGGCCGAAGAAGACGAGCGAGGGCACGCCGAGGGCGCGACGCAGGTGACCTGTGGATGCCGAGGTCGCGTCCGCTGACAGTGCGGGGGTCGGCTGTGACTGAGGGTCTGGGTGGTGGGACATCATCGTCCTTTGCGTGATCGATTCCGTGTTATCGGGCCCGTGCCGGGGCTTATCGGGCCTGTGCCGGGTCGGCGTCGGAGGAGTGGAGGAGGGTCCCGCGCAGGTACGTGGCGCGCACGGGCAGGGCCGCGAGTTCCGCCGGGCCGAGGGTGCGCGGGTCGGTGCCGAGAATGACGAGGTCAGCGCTCGCCCCGGGACGGATCTCACCCCAGGGCGCCGGTGCGGCGTCGGCGAAGGCCTGGTGGGCCACGCTCGCCGAGTACGCGTCGAGGGCACGGGCGGGATCGACGATCTCATCGGGAGTCCACCCGCCCACCGGTCGGCCCTCGCTCGTCTGCCGACTCGTCGCGATCGCGAGGCCTTCGAGCGGGGCACCGGAGGACACCGGCCAATCGGATCCGAAGGCGAGGGTCGCCCCCGTCTCGAGGATCGTGCGCATCCGATACTGCTCCTCGGACCTCTCCTCGCCGAGGCGGGGCACCGTGAGCACGGTCATGAGCGCATCGAGCTGCGCCCAGAGCGGCTGCATGGTGGCGATGATCCCGAGTTCGGCGAAGCGATCGAGATCGGCGGCGGCGACGAGCTGGGCGTGGGCGATGACGGGGCGCCGGTCGCGCGGACCGTTGGCGGTGATCGCGGACTCGATCGCATCGAGGGCCTGGCGGACGGCGGCATCGCCGATCGCGTGGATGTGGATCTGGAAGCCGGCCGCGTCGACGGCGGTGACCGCCTCGGCCAGTGTGTCTCCCTCCCACACCCGCATCCCATGGTTGTGCAGGGACGAGCAGTACGGTTCGAGGAGCGCTCCGGTCTCGTTCTCGACGACGCCGTCGGCGAAGAACTTCACGGTCTCGGCGGTGAGCAGGGGTGAGGCGGCGTCCCGGACGCGCTTCCGCGATGCGATCATCACTGGCAGCTGGGTGCTGAAACGGCGCGGATCGGCGTAGAGCGCGAGATTGAAGCGGATCCCGAGGCGGTCCTGGCGTGCCGCGGTGAGGTAGGTGTCGACGTCGGCGGGTTCGACCCAGGCGTCCTGGACCCACGTGACTCCGCGTTCGAGATAGTAGGCGGCGGTGCGCTCGAGGGCACGGAGGCGTTCGTCGTCGGACTGGGGTGGTTGGACGGCGGCGATGAGGTCGACGGCACCCCATTCGCGCAGAGTGCCCAGCGGCGTCCCGTCGGACCGGCGGGGGATCTCCCCGAGCACCGGATCCGGGGTCTCGGCGGTGATGCCGGCGAGCTCGAGGGCACGGGAGTTCACCCACACCGTGTGATAGTCCCAGGCGCGGAGGACGACGGGACGGTCGCTGACGGCGGCATCGAGCCAGCGGGCATCGAAGAGCCCGCCCTCGACGAGGCTGCCGTCATAGGATGCGCCGATGATCCATTCCGCCTCGGGGTGGGCGGTGGCGAAGCGGGCCACCTCGGCGACGATCTCCTCAACGCTCTCACACCCTCTCACCTGGGGGCCGGCGGCTTCGAGGCCGCCGAACAGGGGGTGGGCGTGGCCGTCGCCGAAGGCGGGCATGAGGAATCCGCCGGCGAGGTCGACGTGCCGGGCACCCTCCGGTGCCGCGAGGTCGGCCCCGGTGCCGAGGCCGAGTTCGTCCGCGCAGGCGCTCGCGCCGACGGCGGCGATGATGCCGTCCTCAACGAGGAGGGCGTCGCTGGGTTCGCGGTCTGCCCCGCACCAGATCGTGCCGCCGGAGAAGAGCGTGGTCGCCACCGTGGGAATCCTTTCGCTGCCGTGCATACGAACACTGTTCGTATCTGTGACCTTCAGCACGATACACTCGTCACGGACATGAGGGAAGTGCGAATCAGGATGTGATCATGCGGCTCAATCGGGACAGGCTCGTCGCCGCCGCCCTCGACCTCGTCGACTCCGACGGTGCCGAGGCGCTGTCGATGCGGGTGCTCGCCGACCGCGTCGACCGGCAGGTCTCCTCGCTCTACAACCACATCAGCGGACGCGACGACCTCATCGAGGCGATGCGGGCGCAGATCGTCGCCGGCATCGACGTCAGCGCATTCCGCTCCGTCGACAGTCAGGGCACGTCCGCCTCGGCGAAGAGCTCGGACGGCGTTGTCACCTGGGACGTCGCTCTCGAACTCTGGGCGCGCTCGTATCTGCGGGCCTTCGCCGCGCACCCGAACCTCATCCGCCTGCTGGCGACGACGTCGATCCGGGATCGGTCGACGTATGCGATGTACGACGTCGTCGTCGCCGGGCTGCGCCGCGGCGGCTGGCCGGAATCTGAGGTCATCGCCGTCGTGCGCACCGTCGAGGCGCATGTGCTCGGATCGGCCCTCGACATCGTCGCACCGGGAGATCTGCTGGTACAGGGTGCCGCGGGGGAGGAGTTCCCGGCGGTCCACGCCGCGCTCGCCACCCACAATGCCGACTCCTATGGGGCGGCGCCCTCGTTCGACCTCGGGTTGGCCGCTCTCATCGACGGGCTGCGTTCGCGGTTGGCGGCAGCGGCCTGAGCAGACGCCGTCGGGTGAACCGTTCGTGGTCGCGAACCGGCCGAAACGGTGAGGTGGGCTCGGTTCTGTGACCGCAGACGGCCGCTCAGAGCTTCGGCTCGCCCCAGATGCCCATGGCGAGGAAGACGAGGCCGGCCAGCAGCGTGAAGCCGGTGGCCCACGGTCGCAGGTCCGCCTCGGCGAGGCGGGCGAAGAACCCGGAGATGCGGTCGGAGATCCGGGGGAAGCGGTTCCACGCCCAGGTGAGGAGCACGTACGGTGCGATCATCGCGGCGATGAAGACTGTGAAGGTGGCGCCGCGGACGGCGATGTCCTCGCTGACGGCGCGGACGATGCGGGCGACGATGTACATCGTCGCGAAGTCGCTGAAGCTGATGACGGTGTTCGAGACGCCGATGACGATCATCGCCCACGGTTTGCCGGTCGGCTTCTTGTGCGGCTTCTTCGGCTTCGGCGGACGGCGCAGCTGGAGGGCCATGATGATGCCGGCGATGAGGAAGAGGACGCCTGCGGCGAGGTCGACGCCGCGGCGCACGAGGACCTTCTCGACGTCGCGGCTGACGAGGGTCTCGAGCGTGTGCGGGTCGATGACCTGGAGGGCGAGGAGGATGACGGTGGCGCCGATGACGAGACCGAGGAGCATGAAGCCCATCGCACGCTTGGCCCGCGGGACGTCGGTGAGGACGCGCAGGGACTCGGCGATCGTCGTCGGACTGATGCCCATGACGAGGCCGAGCCCGATGAGGCTGACGGCGGCGCCGACGAATCGCAGGAGGTCTGTCTCAAGCATGGGAGCAACACTACCGGGGTAGGGTCACTCCATGGATGACACGAGGCTTGCCGATTTCTGGGCCGCGGCGCGGGCGGCCGAGCCGACTCTGCCTCCGGCCGTTCCTGCGGCGTGGGCCTTCGGTGCGACTCCTGCGCAGGCCGATGACCTCCTCGCGCTCGTCCTCGCCGGCGTCAAGACGGCGACCGCCTCGGCGCTCGACGACTACGACGTCGACGGAGATCCCCTGCCCCGAGCTGGAGATGCGAACATCGTCCTCGACGGCCGGGACCGACCGCGGGCAGTCATCGTCACCTCGGCGGTGGAGATCCTTCCCTTCGCCGAGGTGACCGCGGAGCATGCGTGGGCCGAAGGCGAGGGCGATCGATCACTGGCCCACTGGAGAGCCGAGCACGAGGAGTTCTGGCGCGCTGTCCATCCGTCCGGGTTTCGGCCTGACATGCCGGTCGTGTGCGAACGGTTCCGGCTCGTCTATCGCTGAGACGGAGCTGCGTCGTAGGTGAGCCAGTGCGTTTTCGTTGCGACCTTGTCGTAGAGGGCCTGGGCCTGCGTGTTGTCATCGGCGGTGATCCAGCGGACGACGGACCGTCCTTCGGCAGCGGCGAGGTCCTGGAGCCGGGCGATGAGAGCGCGCCCGGCCCCCGTGCCGCGGGCCTCGGGTGCAGTGAAGAGATCGTCGAGCCAGATCCCGGTCGTGCCGGTCGACGGCCGGGCGAAGCGACGGTAGTCGGCGATTGCGACGATCTGACCATCCGCCTCGGCGACAAGACTCTCGCTCTCATGGGACGGATCGCTCACCCAGCCCCAGACCCGAGCGACGACGTCCTCGGATTCGGGCAGGTGGTAGAACTCGCGGTAGGCGCGGAAGAGCTCGCGCCAGCGGGTCTCATCGGCTGATTCGACCGGGCGGACGGTCACCTCTGCATTCGCACTCATGTGGCCACTGTAGGACCGAACTCGCCCGATGAGGAAGAGTCGGCGCAGCTCCGCGCCGGGATCAGCCGCGTGTTCCGCTGACCGCCCGATTGTGCTCGAGCGCGAGGCCGACCCACCGGGTGAGATCGGCCTCGCGCTCGAGTGCCGTTGCAGCGACTTCGATCCAGCCCGGCCCCATCGTTCGCCCGGCACCCATCTCGGCCTGCGCGGCGCCGGGGCGGTCAAGCAGCTCGGCGTGCCGATCGGCATCGACGCGGGCGAGCAGGGCACCGGTCTTCAGCGCACACACGGCGAGCTTCTCGTAGACCATGAACGAACGTCCGCCGAACATCGAGACCTCGCGCACGACGGCTTCTCCCGCGAGCGCGGTGCGCACACGGTCGACGAGGCGCGTCTGCTCCGGGGTCATCATCGGCTCACGCCCGGCGATGACGGCAGCGATGCTCGGCACAGCATCACTGCGGGGGAGGGCCGTAGGAGAGGCGGTCGAACATGAGCACGGTCTCCGTGATCTTGCCGTCGCGCACGGTGAAGAGCTCGGCCGCCGGAGTCGTTCCGGTCTCAGCGGTCTGCGGATAGTAGAGACGGACGATGCGGTCCCCGTCGGAGAATTCGCCGATCTCCTCGATGCCGGTGAGCATCGGAGCGAAACCGCCGATGAACTCGGTGTAGGCCTCGATGCCGGTGATGTCCTGGCCGGGTGCCCGACAGACGATGTCGTCGGCGACGAGGGCCATCGCCTCGTCGATCCGGTTGTTCGTCCACGCGTCGTGGTATCGCTGCACGACGTCCGCTGCGGTGTTCTCTGCCATTGTTCTCTCCTCTTCGAGTGATGGAACCTGAGTGGTGGATCCTGTGCGGTGGAGCGTCAGTGGTGCGGCGGCGAACCGTGCGATCATCAGCCCGGCAGGGGCCGCCAATCGTCGGGGTCGTTGACGGCACCGGCGCCGGCGACGACGAGCCGCGGCAGGAAGTGCGCCCAGCCGTGGGCGTGGCCGGGCACCTCGGCGTCAGGCAGGTCCGAATGGATGAGATCAACGCGGGTGCCCGAGTCGGTTGCCGTGAGTCGGAACTCGACGGTCGAGGCACCGACCGGCAGATCCGCACTTCCGGGGAAGCCCCAGGAGACGACGACACGGTGGGGCGGGTCGATGTCGATGAACTCGCCGCGGACCGGATGGCCGGCGATGTCGACAGCGAACCGACCGCCTCGGCGAGGATCGAGGTCGGCGAACTCGCCCATCCACGCCGTCATGCCCTCGTTCGTCGTCAGATAGGAGAACACCGTCTCCGGCGCGGCGGCGATGTCGACAGAGTCCGTGAACTCAGCCATTGCCGCTCCTCTCCTGACTCTCGACAGCGGCCTTGAGGGCGGCGAGCTTCGTCGGCCAGAAATCGTCGAGGTACGACCGCACCGCGGCCAGTCCGTCGGTGTCGACGGCGTAGAGGTGGCGCGTGCCCTCCCGGGTGCCGGTGGTCAGGCCCGCCTTCGCCAGTACGCCGAGGTGGTGCGACGTCGTCTGCTGGGAGAGTCCGACCTCCTCGGCGATCGTTCCCACTGGTTTCGGTGCCGAGCGGACCGCGCGCAGGATCGCCCGGCGGTTCCCGTCGGCGAGCGCACGCAGCGCCCGGTCGAGCTCTGGTTCGGGTACTGCGCTCATCGTGGTCCTCGGTGCTCGGATGCGCTGGCACCCTCACCATAACACAAATATTCATTTGTACTTATAGACGTGAGTGGAGAAAGGCGGGTGACGGCTCACGAGTGGGGGTCAGAAGCCGACTGAGCAGTCGTGCGCGGGAATCTCGCGCGACGATCCGGTTGGGGCCAGTTGCGACTTAGACGGACAGTGCAGGAACTGGCCATCTCGGTGTGAATTGGCGCAAACCCGGACTCGCCTGGCGCGTCGAGGCAGGCGGCGAACCCCTCACCAGACCGATTGAGGGGGCTCGTTCCCGCAAGCGCCGAACGGCCCCCGACCGTGGTCGGGGGCCGTTCATCTCATGTGCGCGAGAGGGGACTTGAACCCCTACGTCCGAAGACACTGGAACCTAAATCCAGCGCGTCTGCCAATTCCGCCACTCGCGCGCAGGCCGCACCAAGCCTAGCAGGGCACGGGCATGCGGCGGAACGGGAATCAGGCGGCGGCGTCGATGCCGAGCGCCTTGCGCAGTCGCGCGACGTGCCCGGTGGCCTTGACGTTGTACTGGGCGAGTTCGACCTTGCCTTCAGCATCGACAATGACGGTCGAGCGGATGACGCCCTGGACGACCTTGCCGTAGTTCTTCTTCTCGCCGAAGGCACCCCACTCGTCCATCATCGTCTTGTCCGGGTCGGAGAGCAGCTCATAGGTGAGCCCTTCCTTCTCCTCGAACTTCTTGAGCTTCTCCGGCGAATCGGGGGAGACGCCGAGGACGACGAGACCGGCAGACGTGAGCGCCGAGAGCGAATCCCGGAAGTCACACGCCTCGGTCGTGCAGCCGGGCGTCATCGCTGCGGGGTAGAAGTAGACGACGACCCGCTGACCCCTGAAGTCGGACAGGCTCACCGACTTCCCGTTCTGATCGACGAGCGTGAAGTCCGGGGCGGTGTCGCCGACTGTCAGACGTGGCATGGAATCTCCTCTGGTGCATTCGATCGTTGCTGCCCCTCCACTCTAGCCGCGACATCGGACACGACCCTCACGCGGCCGGACACGACCATCGCGGAGGCGGTGCACCGTCCCAGTCCCACCGCGGGTCCGTCCGTCACCGGACCTTGGCGATCGCCTCCCCGACGGCGACGGTGTCGCCGACCGCCGCGAGGCGAGTCAGCGTCCCCGCTGCCGGCGCGGTCACGCGGGTCTCCATCTTCATCGCCGAGAGCACGGCGACCTCGTCGCCGGCGGCCACCTCGGCGCCGTCGGCGACGAGGAAGTCGACGAGGCTGCCCGGCACCGGTGCCGTGACGAGAGCCGACCCGTCATCGGAGTCCGCATTCCCCGCGGAATCAGGCGAAGGTCCGGCGTCCGCACCCGTCGACGCAGCGCCCCCGACCGACCCGAGGGAGGCAAGCAGAGCGCCCGGCAGACCGATCGTCGTCATCCGCCCGTCGATCTCGATGTCCATCCGCGTCAGGCCCTCGGCAGCGACCGGCGCCGGCCGGTCCTGCGGGGCGAACTCGGGCAGCAGCTCCGCTTCGATCCACTGCGTGTCGATGCCGATGACGTCACCGGCGAACGCAGGATGGCGGAGGATCGCGAGCGATGCCGGCAGCACCGTCGCGGGCCCGGTGACGGTGAGCTCGCGTGCGGCAGTGATCGTCCGGGCGATCGCCGTCGCCCGGTCAGGGCCGTGGACGATGAGCTTGGCGAAGAGCGAATCGAAGGCCGGCTGCACGGTGTCACCGGCGCGCACGCCCGCATCCCAGCGCACTCCCGGCCCGCCGGGCACGGTGAGGGCGTCGATGCGGCCCGGTGTGGGAAGGAATCCGCGACCGGGATCCTCAGCGTTGAGACGCAGCTCGATCGCGTGCCCCCGCACCTCGGGAGTCGCCGTCAGCGACAGCCCTTGACCGAAGGCGATGCGGAACTGCTCGGTGACGAGGTCGACCCCGGTGACCGCCTCGGTGACGGGATGTTCGACCTGGAGACGGGTGTTGACCTCGAGGAACGTCATCGTGCCGTCGGCGGCGAGGAGGAACTCGACGGTGCCCGCGCCTCGATAGTCGACCTCGGCGCAGATCGCCTCAGCCGACCGCTGCAGACGGTCCCGCTGCTCAGCACTGAGATTCGGGGCGGGGGCCTCCTCGACGAGCTTCTGGTTGCGCCGCTGCGCCGAACAGTCGCGGTCACCGACGGCGACGACGGTGCCCAACCCGTCGCCGACGACCTGGACCTCGACATGCCGCGGATGCTCGAGGAACTTCTCGACGAAGCACTCGGGACGACCGAACGCCTCGACGGCCTCTCGGGTCGCCGATTCGAAGGCCCCGGCCACCTCGGTGAAATCGCGGACGATCTTCATTCCGCGCCCGCCGCCGCCGTGCGCGGCCTTGATGATGATCGGCAGACCGGCTTCGCGGGCGAAGTCCTCGACCTCGGCGGCGCCGGTCAGCGGCCGGTCGATGCCCGGAGCCAGCGGTGCTCCGACCTTCTGCGCGAGCTGCCGGGCGGTGACCTTGTCCCCGAGCGCGGTGATCGCCTCCGGACTCGGCCCGATCCAGATCAGCCCCGCGTCTTCGACCGCGGCCGCGAACTCGGCGTTCTCGGAGAGGAACCCGTATCCGGGGTGGACGGCCTCGGCCCCGGAGGCCTGTGCCGCGGAGATGATGGCCGGGATGTTGAGGTAGGTCTCCGCGGCGGTCGTGCCGGGCAGTCCGACGGCGACATCGGCGAGCTGCGTGTGCAGGGCCGTGGCGTCCTGATCGGCGTAGACGGCGACGGAAGTGTGCCCGTTTTCGGCGCACGCGCGGATGATGCGGACGGCGATCTCGCCGCGGTTGGCGATGAGGATGGTCGGCATGGCTCAGCTTTCGTCGGAGGGGTCAGGGGAGGTGGAATCGGCGGCTGCGGCCGTACGGAAGCGGATGCGCACCCCCGGGGGCAGCTGCGCGGCGAGGTCGGTGTCGTCGACGCTGGCGATGATCGGATAGCCCCCGGTGAGCGGATGGTCGGGTCCGAAGAGCACCGGCTGGCCGTTCGGCGGGACCTGCAGGGCACCGGTCACCGCGCCCTCGCTCGGCAGCTCACCGGTCCGCGCCCGCTCGAGCGGCACCTCACCGGCCAGCCGCAGACCGACCCGATCCGATTCGTGCGTGACCGTCCACTCCTGCGTGAGCAGGGTGTCGATGCCGGCAGGGGTGAACCAGTCGTCCCGCGGCCCGAGGGTGACGGTGAGCTCGACGAGGTCGCCCGGTGCCGGCAGGACCCGATCCGCGCCGAGGCGGGGCCCGGGATCGACGAGATGTGGGGCGGTGGACGGAGCGGCGAGGTCGATCGTCTCCTCGGCCGTGAGCGCGGCGGGCCCGAGGTGGGCGAGCGTGTCCGCCGAGGCGCTGCCGAGCGCCGTGTCCGCGATGATCCCCCCGCGGACTGCCAGGTACCGACGCGCGCCCGTCTCAGTCGGCCCGAGCTCGAGCAGGTCCCCAGCGACGAGGGAGAACGCCTCGCCGAGGCGGTGGCGCAACACCGTTCCGTCAGCGGCGGTCACGGTGATCGGGCCGCCGGCACCGGTGACGGCGGCGACCCCATCACCGGTGACGCGCAGGCTGACCCCGCCGCCGAAGCTCTCGAGGACCGCGGCGGACTCGGCGTTGCCGACGAGGCGGTTGGCCTCGGCGAGGGCGGACCGGTCGGCGGCTCCCGCGCTCGACACACCCATCGACGCGAACCCGGGACGCCCGAGGTCTTCGATGAGAAGTTGGAGGCCCGGCTCGATGACGCTGAGGGAGTGGGACGCGGAGGACTCCGCCGTCGACGACTCCGCCGACGCAGGCGCCTCAGCCGCTCGCGCACTCGCCCTCCCTGCGTCGACGAATCTCACGATCGTCCCGGGTACGAAGAGCGCCGGGGGCTGCCGGTCGAGGTCCCAGAGGATGGCATCGGTGTAGCCGATGAGCTGCCATCCGCCGGGGGAGGACCGGGGGTAGACCCCGGTGAACTCCCCGGCGAGGCCGACCGCCCCGACGGGCACGCGGGTGCGCGGGGACGATCGGCGGGGCACGTCGAAGAGCGGGTCGTCGCCGGCGAGGTACCCGAACCCGGGGGCGAACCCGGAGAACGCGACCTCCCAGCGGGCGCGCTGGTGGCGGGCGGCCACCTCGGCGGGGGAGACGCCGAGGAGGGCGGCCACCTCGGCGAGGTCCTCCCCGTCGTAGCGGACGTCGATGGTCACGGTGCGCCCGGACCCGGTTGCGGAATCGGTGACGTCGAGGCCGGTGATGGCCTCCTCGAGAGCCGGCGCCGAGGTGCGGGCCGGGTCGAAGCGGATGAGCACGGTCCGCGCGGCGGGCACGAGTTCGACGACGCCGGGCAGCGCCGCCGCCTCGAGGGCGTGGTTGAGCCGCATCGACGCGGCGAGGTCGGCGGATTCGACGAGGAGATGCCGGCGTGAGGCGGTGCGGAAGACGGTCACTGGCGGTAGTCGCTTTCGGGGGCGTCGGTGATGAACATCCGCCCGGGGGAGTGGGTGAGGGCGAACGGCGGGGCGGACTCGGCGATCGCGACCTGCGGGGTCACCCCGCACGCCCAGAACACGGGCACATCGCCGGACTCGATGACGGGCGGGTCGCCGAAGTCGGGGGCGTCGAGGTCGCGGATCCCGAGGGCTGCCGGGTCGCCGATGTGGACGGGAGCGCCGTGGACGGCGGGGAAGCGGTCGGTGATGCGGACCGCCTCGGCGACCTGTGCGGCGGGGATCGGCCGGAGCGAGACGACCATGTCCCCGGAGATCCGCCCGGCAGGACGGCACGCGGTCGACGTGCGGTACATCGGCACGTTGCGCCCGGCTTCCTGGTGGCGGATGGGGATGCCGGCCCGTGCGAGGTCGGCCTCGAATGTGAAGCTGCAGCCGATGAGGAATGACACGAGGTCGGGGTGGTCGGCGAAGACGGACGAGGCGTCGTCGACCTCGGCGGTCAGCTGTCCGTCCTCCCACACCCGGTAGCGGGGCAGGTCGGTGCGCAGATCGCTGCCCGCTGCCAGAGCCGATTCGACCCGGCCGGGTTCGAGGACGTCGATGACCGGGCACGGCTTCGGGTTGCGCTGAGCGAAGAGGAGGACGTCGAAGGCCCAGTCGGCGGGCACGGCGATGAGGTTGGCCTGGACGAGTCCGGGCGCCATCCCCGAGGTGGGACCGGTGAAGCCGGCACGGATGCGGGCACGGGCCTCGGCCCCGGCCGTCGCCCCGGCCGACGTCTCTGCCGGGGTCGAGGGAGCCGCCCCTGCCGACGTCGGTGTCACGGCTGTGCCCCAACGAACGGGGCGATGCTCACCCCGGCGTCGGTGAGGATGTCGCGGGAGGCCTGGGCCATCTCGATCGAGCCGCGGGAATCCCCGTGGAAGCAGATCGACTGCGCGTCGACGGTGATCGTCGATCCGTCGATCGCTTCGATCTCGCCGGTCTCGACGAGGCGCAGGACGCGGGCGGCGACGAGCGCCGGATCGTCGAGGACGGCCCCGGACTCGGTGCGGGAGACGAGCGAGCCGTCGGGATTGTAGGCGCGGTCGGCGAAGGCCTCGGCGGCCACGCTCAGTCCCGCCTCGGCGGCAATCCGGTTGGCGACGCTGCCGGCGAGGCCGAGGAGGACGAGGCTCGGATCGACGGCCCTGACGGCGGCGGCGACGACCTTGGCTTGCGCTTCGTCGTGGACGATCGTGTTGTAGAGACCGCCATGGGGTTTGACGTAGCGGACACGGCCGCCGACGGCCGTGGTCAGGCCGATGAGGGCACCGATCTGGTACTCGACCTGGGCCTGCAGGGTCGCTGCGGGCACGTCCATGGGGCGCCGGCCGAAGCCCTCGTAGTCGTCGTAGCCGGGATGGGCGCCGATGACGACGCCGCGGTCGGTCGCCTCGGCGACGGTGTGCTTGATCCCCTCGGGACTGCCCGCATGGAACCCGCACGAGACGTTCGCGCTGGTGACGATGCCGAGCATCGCATCGTCGTCGCTGACGATCCGGTCGGGGACGTTCTCCCCGAGGTCGGAGTTGAGGTCGATGGTGGTCATATCAGGCTCCTATTCCGATCATGGCGAAGATGGGGCCGATCGACTGAACGGCCATGTACCAGGTGAGCAGGGTCGCGGCCGTGCCGATGAAGAGCAGCCACTTGGGGTAGGAATCCGTGCGCAGCAGCTGCGGGCGGAACCAGCCGATGTACATGAAGATCGTCAGACCGATCGGCAGGATGAGGCCGTTGAAGCCGCCGACGAAGACGAGCAGGGTCGCCGGTGCGGTGCCGACGATGAGGTAGACGACGAGGGAGACGACGATGAAGGCCACGGTCGCCAGCTGCAGCGGCCAGCCGCCGCCGAGGCGCTTCGAGAACGCGGAGAGGAACGTCGCCGAGGTGTAGGCCGCCCCGATGACCGAGCTCAGTGCCGCAGCCCAGAAGATCGCCCCGAAGATCCGGATGCCGGCATCGCCGAGGACCGCGGCGAAGGCCTGACCGGCGGGGTTGGCGACCTGGCTCTCGATGTCGAGGACGACCCCGGAGGCGACGACGCCGAGGATCGCGAGGAAGAGGACGTAGCGCATGATGCCGGTGACGACGATGCCCGAGAGTGCCGAGCGCATCACCGACGGCGCGTTCTCCGGCCCGGTCTTGCCCGAGTCGAGGTAGCGGTGGGCCCCGGAGTACGTGATGTAGCCGCCGACGGTGCCGCCGACGATCGTCGTCACGGTCGCGAAGTTGATCGAGTCGGGCAGGACGCTCTGGCGCAGGGCCTCGCCGACGGGCGGCTGGGAGACGATGGCGACGATGACGGTGAGGACGATCATCCCGACGCCGAGGACGAGGACGACGGCGTCGACGACCTTGCCGGCGCGTTTGAAGAGGAAGATGCCGATCGCGAGCACGCCGGTGAGCAGCCCGCCGAGCTTCGGGTCGATCCCGAGCAGCGCGTTGAGGCCGAGCCCGCCGCCGGCGATGTTGCCGATGTTGAAGGCGAGGCCGCCGACGACGATGAGGATCGAGAGGACGATCCCGGAGCCGGGCACCGCGGAGGAGGCGAGCTGCGCGGCGCGCTTGCCCGAGGAGGTGATCATCCGCCAGATGTTGAGCTGGATGGCGATGTCGATGAGGATCGAGACGAGGATCGCGAACGCGAACGCCGCCCCCATCTGCGCGGTGAACGTCGCGGTCTGGGTGATGAAGCCCGGTCCGATCGCCGAGGTGGCCATGAGGAAGATCGCCCCGACGATTGCGCTGCGGCTGATCGCGGACTTCGTCGCCGCCGCAGCCGAGTCCGTCTGTGCGGTCGTGAGCAGGTGGGCCGATTCGTCGCTGTGCGGCGTCGACCCGGAACCGGGATCCGGCGACGGGGACCCTGATGACTGTGACATGCGTTCTCCACGGTGAGTTCGAAGGCGGTTCCGGATCGCGCGCAGAAGCCGACTGCTGTGTCGTGCCCCACAGGTTCACCGAATATTGGTAAACAATGTAGCACTGATTGTTCAACAAGAATAGACCTGCGTCACAGTTCGGGCGCCGAGGTTGTCGTGCACGCGGCCGCGCCTGTGTGGCTGTGTGGTGGGGTGAGTGACTACGATGGTGGTGTGAATCACGAATCGTCCCTGGTCAATCGCCTCACCGATCGTCTCATCGCAGGCTCTCTCCGACCCGGGACGCGCCTGTCCGAGGCGGCGCTGGCCAAGGAGTTCGACGTCTCGCGCAATACGCTGCGCGAGGCCTTCCGGGTCCTCGGCGAACAGGGGCTCATCGACCACGTCCCCAATCGCGGGGTCTCCGTCGCCTCGCCGAGCACCGCCGACGTCATCGACATCTACCGCGTGCGCCGCACCGTCGAATGCACCGTGCTCGCGCGTGCGCCGCGCGCCCATCCGGCGGGGGCGCGGATGCTGCGGGCCATCGAGGAGGCGAAGGCCGCGGCCGAGGCCGGCGACTGGCTGCAGGTGGGGACGTCGAACATGGAGTTCCACAACGGCGTGGTCTCCCTCTCCGACAGCGTGCGGCTGATGCGCTCGTTCGGCAATGTCCTCGCCGAGCTGCGGCTGGCCTTCCTCAAGGTCGAACTCCTCGACTTCCTCCACGCGCCGTTCGTCGAGCGCAACGAGGAGGTCTATAACGCCTACGTCAACGACAGCCCAGCTCAGGCGGCCGCGCTGCTCGGGACCTACCTCGGCGATTCCGAGCGGCAGGTCCTCGGCGCCTACGCTCGCGCCGGCCAGGCGTGAGCCGAGGCTGGTGGGCAGAGGCTGCTGAGGAGACGCGACCCGGCAGAGGTGAGTTGTGGCCGCTGAACCGATACGGGCGACGCGCCCCGTCTGAGGTGAGCCGCGTCTGCTGAGGTGGTGCGGGCGACGCGCCCGGCTGGCTGTCGGCCAGAAGTCGATATGCCCTCGACCAGTCGCCGGCATCTGGACTTCTCGCCTGCAGTGCCGGGTGCTCATGAACTTTTCGCCGACGCCCGCACTTTCCGCGAGCACCTCGCATTTGCCGACACCGGCACTTTTCGCTGGCGACACCACCTTTTGCACGCGCCACCACTTTTCGCCGACGCACCATGACCGCGCACCGGCGCCCCCGATATCCCGGTCGAGGCACCCACTCCTTGACATTGAGTATATTGAATACTATGAATTGACGTGTCAGGGATCACAGAGAAGTGATCGGCCCCCGATTCGCAGAAGAAGCCGGGTGCCGACCGAGGAGAGGAGTAGCCCGATGCGACCATTGGTGCAGCGACTGGGATACGTCACGGTGGAGTCGTCCGACCCGGAGGGGCTCGCGCAGGACACCGCCGACAAGATCGGCGCACGCGTCGTGGAGAGGGCCGAGGACGGAACGATCCTCATGTCCTCCAATCAGCGTCATGCCGAGTACATCATCAAACAGGCCGACGGGAACCGGCACGCGCAGTGCGGCCTCGAAGCCGTCAGCGCCGACGCGATCGACGAGGTCAGGCGCCGCTGTGAGGAAGGCGGGCTCGAGGTGCTCACGACGACGCCGTCGTCGGAGGCGATCGAGAAGTCGGTGACCTTCGTGACCTCTGAGGGCCATGTCTTCGAGGTCCACACGCCGATGCGCCACGATCGCGCGCTGCGCTACAAGGGACCGGGCATGCGCCCCAAAGGCCTCGACCATGTCAACTTCACCGCTGCCGACCCGGAGCGCTGGACGCACGAGATGAACGTCTCCTGCGGGTTCCTCCTCAGCGAACGCAGCACCGGGCACGAGATCGCGTGGCTGCGCGGAGCCGACGGGCGACACCACACGGTGGCGATCGTCGCCAGCGACGTCGGCGGTCTCCACCACACGAGCTGGGAGTTCAACAGCTTCCAGGACTTCCGGGGCATCGCCGATTCGCTCATCCCCGACGAGCGGCGCCTGACCTGGGGGCCGGGGCGACACGGGGCCGGCGACAACCTCTTCATGTACTTCACGAACTCCTCGGACTTCCTCATCGAATGCATCGCGGAGATGGAGGTCATCGACGACATCTACGCGGAGCCGCGAGTCGTCGATCCCGGGGAGAACCTCTCGAACTGGAAGCTCGTCGACCTCTGGGGCTCACGGCCGCCGATCGAATGGGTCGAGCAGAATACGGCGCTCGCTCCCGAATCGAGCTTCTCGGTGTGAGCTGAGCCCGGCGGGTCCGCCCACCTCGGGGCGGAGGCCGGACATATCAGAGTCGGAAGGAATGGGATCGTTATGGAACCGTCCACCATGGACTGGGGCATCGCAGGGATGCGGGTGATCATCGCCCTCATCCTCTTCGCCCACTCGACGCAGAAGCTGTGCGGGTGGTTCTCGGGGTCGGGCCCCGCAGCGACAGCGGGACTGTTCGAGAAGCTCGGACAACGACCCGGACATGTCATGGTCCGCGTCGCCTCGGTGTTCGAGCTCATCGCCGCTGTCAGCCTGCTGTTCGGCATCCTCACACCGATCGGGATCGGCCTGGCGGTTGCGACGATGATCGTCGCCGGAGCGGCACTGAGCGCGGTCAGCGGCACGTTCTGGAACGCGCTCGGCGGAGGAGAATACCCCTTCTTCATCGCCGCCATCGTCGCTATGCTCGGGATCACAGGGCAGGGCGCCCTGTCGCTCGACACCGTGCTCATGCCGTCGATCGCGGCCCTCTACCCGATCATCCTGCCGATCGCGGTCGTCGTCGGCATCCTCGGCGCGATTCCCATGGTCATGCGCACGAGGAGAGCCATCCGCGAGGCCGCAGCCAGCACCCAGTCCTAGGACCGAGGGCAGGGCGACGACGAACACAGACACGCACGACAGACACGCACCATACAGACGAAGGAGACAGACATGCCACTCATCGGATACCTCGACAACGGAGTCCGCCACATCGGCGAGGTCCGCGGGGACGACGTGTACCCCATCGGAACCGTCGAAGCGTTCTACGCGGGGGAGGTCGACACGCCCGCCGAGGACGCCGCGCCGATCGCACGTGCCGAACTCACCGAAGCCCCGTTCGTGCCCGAGACCTCGCGGGTCTTCTGCGTGGGAATCAACTATCACAGCCATGCCGAGGAGTCGAAGCGCGGTGCCGGGCAGGATCTGCCGAAGTTCCCGATGATCTTCGGCCGGTGGGAATCGACACTCGTCACCAACGGCACGACGGTGCCCGTTCCGGCGAACGAAGGACTCGACTGGGAGGTCGAACTCGCCTTCGTCATGAAGGACACGGTGTGGATGGCTGACAAGGAGACCGCTCGCAGCCACGTGCTCGGGTACACCGCGTTCAACGACATCAGTGCGCGAAAGAAGCAGCTCGCGACGACGCAGTTCACACTCGGAAAGAATGCCGACCGCTCGGGTCCGATCGGTCCCGAACTCTACCGACCCGACGAGATCGGCGACGTCGACGATCTCACCGTGACGACGACGGTCAACGGCGAGGTGATGCAGAACGGCAACACGCGCGACCTCATCTTCAAGATCGAGGATCTCATCGCCTACATCACCGATACCGTGACGATGCTGCCCGGCGATGTCGTGGCGACCGGGACGCCGGGGGGAGTGGGGCTCGGCCTCACCCCGCCGCGGTACCTCGGACCCGGTGATGTCGTCGAGGTCGAGGTCGAATCGATCGGGAAGCTGCGCAACGAGATCGTCGAACATTCCTGAGCCCGCAGGCGGGGTCGCGGCGTCGCCTGCAGCGGCGACCGCGACGCCGCTTTCGTACAATGCAATGGCGGCACGTGCCATGGCAGCGCGTGCGAAGACGATGATGGAGGGCGAATGGCACGGGAGATGACGGTGCAGGTGAGTGCGGGCAGCGGACGGTCACGGGCCGTCGAGGTGGCCGACCTCATCGCGCAGAGGTCCCAGAAGGCCGACCCGAACACGCATCTGGGGACGAAGCAGAGCCTGTGCAAGGAGATCGGGGTGGCACCGGGCACCCTCAACGAGTCGCTGCGGATGCTCGAGGCGCAGGGGCTCATCACGATGCGCACCGGCCCCGGTGGCGGTGTGTTCGCCGCCGAACCCGATCCGTTCGTCCACATCGGGCAGGCGATGATCCGCGTCCGCGACGACGCGCGGTCGGTGGCCCAATCCGCCGTGGTGAGGAATGCGCTCGAGCCGGAAGTCGTGCTCGACGCCGCACTCAATCGGTCCGAGGAGGACCTTGCGCTGCTCCGCGAGCGGATGCGGGTCATCGAGGCCAGAGTCGATGAGGACCTCGGACTCGCCCACGCGATCTGGGATTTCCATCGAGCGGTCTATGCCGCCGCGGACAACGAGGTCCTCGCCTCGATCTGCCGTGGCCTGCTCGACCACATCGCCGGCCACGCCGAGGCGATCCTGCCGAAGACGCCTGAGCAGAAGCGGACCCGTGTCGAGGGGCATCGTGCGCTGCTTGAGGCGATCGAATCCGGTGACCCGGACGCGGTCGCCGAGGCGATGGAGCTCCATGAGGAGGCGCACCGCTGAGGGCGCCCGCCCGCCAACGCGAAGAACCGCCGTTCGGATGATCCGAACGGCGGTTCCTGTGTGCTGTGCGCCCCCCGGGACTTGAACCCGGAACCCACTGTTTCGGAGTCCCGGCTGAGTAATCCCACGTCAGAGGGTGCGGATGTCGTGCGCCTCCACCCCCGTCCGGGAGCCGGCTCCGCGAGCGGTGGGGACGCCGAGGTGCTCACCTTCCCCGCACCCGCCGACGACGTCGAGGCAGGTGCGCGATGAGCACCACACCACTCCAACTCGCTGCCGACCGACTCGTGGAACTCGGACGCCGACGCGACCACCTCGAAGCCCACACCGCGTACCTCGCACGCGACATCGCCGACCTCGCCGCGTCCGGCCAGACCATGAACGTGACGTTCGAGGCCCGCGTCATCGACTACCGAAACGCCCGCGACGAACTCGCCGAAGTCAGACGCGAATACGCCGCGCTCCTCGGTATCCCGAGCAGCCACTAAGACCTGAGAACTGCGCGGATACCCTGTGTTCTCCCAGGTGAGCCGCGAGTAAATTTCCAGTCTCGGAGGCAAGTTACCGACAGGTCAACTTCAATAACACGACGATTGAGAATGGGTCACGAAATGGTAATAGGGAGTGTTGTTTCAATCCATTCTCAGCAAGATCAGCGTATGCAGACACTTCCCACCCCAGCAGCGTGGCTGGGGGACCTCGACGCCTTCGACCGCTGGATGAGCGCAGCCGACCACCCCCGCTCCACCCGGCGCATGCGCAACTACCACCTCCGCCGGTTCGCGACCACCACCGAACTCACCATCACCGAGGTCACCCTCGAGGACCTCATCACCTACCTCGGCGCACGCGACTGGAAACAGGAGACCCGGCGCAGCCACCAGTCCACCCTCAAGTCGTTCTTCCGGTGGGCCACACTCACCAAACGCATCGACGAAGACCCCACCGTGTACCTCCCGCGCGTGCGCACTACGCCCGGCCTGCCCCGCCCCTTCCCCGAAGAACTCCTCACGAGCACCCTGGCGACCGCACCCAAACGCGAACGCCTCATGATCCGCCTCGGCGCCGAAGTCGGCTTACGCTCCTGCGAGATCTGCCTCGTCAACATCCGCGACATCGTCGGCCCCCACCAACGCCCCTCGATCATCGCCCACGGCAAAGGCAACAAGGACCGGCGCGTGCCCCTACCCGCCAGCCTCGCCGCCCTCATCCGCGCGGCCGCCGGCGAGAACCCCGGCGGGTGGCTGTTCCCCGGCAAGATCGACGGACACCTGTCGAACAAGCGCGTCATCGAACTCCTCGCCGACACCCTCCCCGGCGACTGGGCCGGCCACTCCCTGCGCCACCGCTACGGCACCGTCACCTACGACGGATGCAAAGACCTCCGCGCCGTCCAGAAACTCATGGGCCACGCCAACCCACAGACCACCCAGATCTACGTCCACATCAACGACGACACTCTCCACCACGCCGCGGCCTTCGCCGAGATCGCCTGATAACGAAACGGCCACGAGGTTCGCCAACCAGCAGACACACCGCCGTGCAGCGGCTTAGGCTCTGCCCATGACGCCCCTCCACATCCTCATCCTGCTCGCCGTCCTCGTCGTCGCCGTCCTCATCATTGCCTTCGCCGTGCGACTCGGCATGCGGTGGGCACGCAAGGACGCCGCCCAGGACACATCCAGGCCGCCGCGAGATTCCCGGTAGCAGTCCTCCATGGCCACGTGCGCAACGCTGTGGTGCGACCGTGACGCCGTCTCACGCGGCCTCTGCAACAGGTGCCGAACACGACTCGTCAGCGGCACCAGCATGACCCTGCCACCGCGCCCCTACACCACAGCGGCCGGCAAGGCACGCCTGCGCGCCGAGGCCACCCGCCGACGCGAAGCCGGCCAAGGCATCGCCGACATCGCCGCCGCACTCGGCGTCAGCCCCACCGCACTCGGCAAATGGCTGCGCGCCTGGGGCGTGAACCCCGGCGAACGCTTGCTCGCGCCGAATCAGTGCCAACCGTGGAGCGTCGAGGACGCGGAGTTCGCGTTGTCTCGGACGGATCTGACTGTGGCGGAGCGGGCCGCGGTGCTCGGGCGCAGCGTGTCCGGAGTCGAAGAGCTTATCCGCCAGCACCGTCTGGGCCGTCGGTAGTCTCGGCGCGGAGCCTGGCGATGTTCGCTTCGTGCTGTTCCACCAGCGGGGCCGGCTTGCCGTCGGGTACCGCCGGGGCGAGGAGTTCGTGGACGCCGCGGGTCCAGAGTTCGTTGTCGTTCATGATGCAGTTCCTCTCATCGAGCTGTGTGTGGTCCAGTATGACGACGCCGGCGGCCGAAGTATACGACTCTCCCCAGGCACGACGAAGTGGCCCCCACCGCGGTGACGGTGAGGGCCAAGTCGTGGAACGGACGGTCAGGCGTCGAGTGCCGCACGCACCGCGGCGTCCTTGGCTTCGAGGAGTTTGCGCAGAGCGACCGACTTCTCAGGCCCATCCGGCAGTGCGTCATCGACCTCAGCGGCGAGCGCCGCGAATTTCGCGGAGGTCGCGCGCAGCAGAGGGTTGGTGAGGTGGTCGTAGGTGAAATAGCGGAGGATCAGGGCAGGCATTCGGGTGACCTTTCAGTGGCGGGGTTCGTACCCGTCCGGGGGCGGAGTGGCGTCGACCTCGGTGCCCGGGTCGTCTTCCGGGTCGGCGTCGCCGGCAGACTCTGGTCTGAACGCCGACGTCACGGTGTACCCTTCCCCGTCGGCGTCTCCGTCGGGAGCGGCGTCACCGTCGACGGCGGTCGCGTCGTCGGGGTCGTCTGCGCCGTCGCCGACGGGTTCGACCTCCTCGGAGTCGAGGCCGTCCCAGTTGCCGAAGTCAGGGTCCGTCGGTGCGGCTCCGAGGCCGAGCGTGCGCAGGGCGCGTTCGACGGCGGGGATCGCCATGACACGAGCGATGACCGCGGAGACGAGGGCCGCGCCGGTGGCGATCGTGACAAGGATGAGTCTCAGCTGCTCGGGCGGTTCGACGTTGGATCTGGTGAACTCGTCGAGGACGATTCTCACGATCTCGGGCACGACGACGAGGGCGCCGATGATGCCGGGGATCCAGGCCTGGATGAACGTGCGCATCGCGGCGCGGGCGGGATGCTCGGTCTGGGTGGCGGATGCGTTGGGTGTGGTGACGATCTTCATGATGGTTGCTCCTTGTCAGTCCGTGAGTTCGGTCCACTTGATGTCGGTGACCGCGACGTCGCCGCCGCCGGAGACGTTCTTCGCGACGACGTAGAGGCGCATGTCGCCGCCCATCTTCGGGCCGATGTTGCACTTGTCGAACTGGGTGAGTTCGGCGTGCACGTCACCGCCGCCGGCGCGACCATGCACGGTGACCCGCTTGTAGTCGTAGCGGGTGGCGCCCTTCTTCGTCTTCGAGTTGTACTCGCCGAGGCGCAGCCACACCTCGACGACCTGCCCCTCGCGGAGGCCGTTGATCGTGAGGTGGGTGTTGACCATGAACGTCTCCCCACGCTTCGTGGAGGTGAGGAACGACCAGGTGTTCTTCGCGCGGGTCTTGAGCGTCGTCTCCCGGTTCGGCGGCAGAGGCTGCTTCGCAGTGCGACGGTCGGAGGTCTTGAATGACATGTCGAGGATTCCCTTCCTGGGTGCGGGTGTGGGGTTGGTGGGTTTCGGGGCCGGCGGTCGGCCACCGGTCTTCGTGAGCTTGAGGCGCTTGCGGAACGTGTCCCCGTTGAACGAGGCATCCGACTTCCGCCCGGGTGGGGAGCACGTCTCGGCGTGCCGCAGCGCCCGGGACTCGGAGAGGTCGAACTCGTCGAGGAGGGCACGCACGAGCTTGAGGTACGCGTCGTACTGGGCTTTCGGCCAGTCCTCCATCGCACCCTCAGCTTCGATGCCGATCGCATACGAGTTCGTCATCGTGCTCGACCGGGACTTCCCGGCATGGTTCGCGACGCCGGCCGCGAACACGTACACGACCCCGGTGCGGCCTAGACCTAACTGGGCGAGCGGGCCAGGTAGGCCCGGGCGCCCGTTCTTGACGACGTTGAACGTCGGGTACTCCGTGGAGCGTTTGAACGATCTCGGGGTGGCCGTGTGGTGAAGGGTGATCGTCTTCACGCCGCGCATGGTCGCGCGGCCCCGGCCCTCCCAGTCACCGACCCACACGACATCGAGACCGGACTTCTTCACCGCCCTCGCGATCCGTGGGGCGAGCGCATACGCCATGGTGTTGCCTCCTTCGGGCATGAGAAACGCCCCGAGACCGTGTGTCTGGGGCGTGATGGTGGGGTGGTTGGTGGTCAGGTGATGTCGTCGTGAGCGAGACCGTTCTCGGCGAGGCGTTGGCGCAGGCGGTAGTTCGCATCAAGGAGGCCCACGTTCTGACGTTGGAGTTTCTCGATCTGCCCGGTGAACTGTTCCTTGAGATCAGCGATTTTCGTGTTGAAGTTCGCCTCCATCTCCTCGAGCTGGTTCTTGAGCTCGGCGATCTGCGCGGTCGCGTCCTTGTGTCCCTTCTCCGCCTCCTCAGCGCGCTCCTTAAGGCCCCTGCGGCGGCCCTGGACGATGAGAGCGATCGCGAACGCGATGAACCCGGCACCACCACCAGCCTGGACGAGGGCATCGAGCATCGACGGTGGCAGTGTGGGGATCATGCGGGCCGCCCGTCCCGAGCGATCCTCCGGCGCATCTGGTCAACCGTGGCGAGGAACGCGACGAACAGGCAGCCTGCGGTTGCCCACGGGTTGAACGCGTTCCGCAGCCCACCGGCCTCGGTGATGATCGGGAGAGTGCCCTGGAAGATCGCGATACCGTAGACGAACCAGATCGTAGTGATCACCACCTGGGTGGCGAGGATCGCCGATATCCACCGAGAAGCCAACGCGGCGATGAGCAGCATGGAGGCGGTAGCCTGTAGCCACCCCCACATGTTAGCGCCGATGATGTCGGCGTAGGCGTAGATGTCGCTGCTGGTTTCCGGATCGAGGGCGAGGTCGAGTCCGCTGCCCAGTCCCCGTCCGGCGAGGATGATGAGCAGCGCGGTGAGGAGCCATTCTGGGGCTGGTTCGAGCCGGAATTTGACCCGCAGGATGGACAGCAGCATGTACGAGTGCCGGCCCCTCACGGTTTCTCCTCCGTCCACCCTGCACCGCCCGGTTTCAGGGTGTTCCCTGACCTCGTGCTCGTCCAGGTTTTCCCGTCGAGCGTGACCCGCCACCCCTTCGGGTAGGAGGTGGTGGCATCCGCCGGCCGCACCCACTCATCCCCCTCGGTGACACCGTTGGCGGTGAGCACCGACCGAGTGAGCGAGTCGAGGGTCGCACCCGCCTGGGCGAGAGTCCACCGCCGGTTCTGCTCCGCGACCACCTCCGAACGCAGAGCCTCAAGAGCCTGGTCGTCGTGATGGCTGAAATCCATGGTTCCTCCTCAGTCGAGCGGGTAGCTGATCGCGGTCATGTTCACCCACGCACCTGTCGCTCCCGAGGCCCACACGGCCACGGTCCCGTCGGTGCGCACCTCCCAGTACAGGTTCACGGTCGTGTTCGACGCTGCCGACGTCTGATACAGGTGGGGAGGTCGGATCGTCGGAGGCAGAGTCATCACCGTCTGCATGCCCGACCAGGTAAACGAATACTGTCCTCGGAAATAGACGACGCCGTGACGGACCTTGTACTGCCCGTTCGTGCGCTCCGTGAACGGTGCCCGCGGGGCTGGCAGATCAATCCACCCCGTGTCGGCCAGGGGCACGCCTGCAGCAGTCGCTGTTCCGTTGGCATTGAACGCCAGAGTCCCCCACTTGCCGGACCCATCGCCCCTGACTTCGAACATCGGCGTCGTCGACGCGATCGACGATGGGGTGGCCCGCGGATACGTGTTCGCATCCGTTGCTGCCATTCCCGCCGGATCGAAGTAGTGCCAGGTTGCGACCGACTCGTCGGAGCGGAAGTGGGTGAACGTGCGACGGTACTCTGACAGCGCCGGGCGGGTCGCTTTCTTCGCCGTGTACCCGCCGATATTGCCGACGCCCACCGGCAGCGGTGAACCCATCACCTTCAACCGCGAGCGGCGCGGCCACGTGAACCGAGTTCCTGGGCTGATCCGCGAATCGTAGTCAAGCGAACCGTCGTCACCGAGATCGGTCTCCCACGCATACGCCGCCCACCAATCCGGAGAGTCATCACCTGTCGTGGGTGGGGCGTATTCGTTGATACTTCCGGCACCGCCATTGAGAGTGCGGAACTTCCCGTCAGCGAACACGAGCCCGGTGTCGCGGCCGTTCTCAGCGGTCTTCCACGACTTCGCGGGATCCCACACCCCGGACGTGGAGAACGTCACGATCGCGTCCCCGACGTTGCCGGAGGTCTTGCGGACGGTGACGAACGTGCCGCCACCCCAGTCGCCGGGGCCGATGTAGATTCCGCCGACGTCGGACTTCGTTCCGTCCTTGCAGTCGACGGTCGCGATCGTCGCACCGGTCGTCTTGTTGTAGGTGCGCCACAGGAGGTTGCCCCCGTCAGCGCACTGGGCGATGACGACGTTCGTGCCGTCCGTACCGATGCCCGGCTTGTAGGCGAGCGGGTTCGACTTCGACCAGCCGACATCGGTGTACTCCCACTCGCGGAGGAACGCGCCGGCGGTGGAGTACACGCGCAAGAAGTACTTGTACGGGGTGCCGGACTTCTGGCCCAGGAGGAACAGTTCGGAGCCGATCGCGGTGACACCCCCGGAAGCCCAGAACTGGTCCGTTATCGGAATGTTGTCGCCGACGACTCCGGTGGCCGGGTCGATCGAGATGAGGCGGTCGCCCTCGGAAGCGTTGGGGACGTCGACAAACGTCCAGTACTTCCCATCCGCGTAGGCCAGGCCGTAGAGGACTCCACCCTCGGGAGGCGTGAACCCCACCGAGGCCCAGTACGGTTGCACCACCGGGGGCGCGGTCGGGTCCGTGACACCCGCCTCGAGGACGAGCTTCGCCCCCTGCCCGAGCTTGTTGTCCGTGTGCCGGAACTCCGCCGGGCCAGTCGCCACCATGGACTCGGCCTCAAGATCGCCCTTGAACGTCGACCCGTAGGGGGTGAGGCGGACTCGCCAATCGTCGGCGTCGTCGTAGACGGAGAGGCCCGAAGCGTCTTGGGTGACGCGGGCCCCGGTGCGGGCGGTTTGGATGGTGGCACCGGTGATGACCATGCCGTCGATCGCATCGGCCTCGAGCATGCCGGTGCGGATGCGCACGAACTCACCGATCTTCGCCCACAGCTCCTCGCTAGCGGTGATCTTCGACGCTGTCACTGCTCCGGTGAGGATCGCGTTCTCACCGATGAACTCGGTCGCCACGGCCATGCCGGCGACGACCACGTCGGCGAAGAGCTTCCGGACCGTCGCCTGGTCCATGGTGGCGGTGCCGGCGAGGAGCTGTCCGACCTCGATCTTGAGGAACTTCGCGACGTCGGCGGCGATGGTCTGGGCGACGACGGTGGAGAGGGTGGACTGGCCGGTGACGAAGAGGTTCCTGATGTCGGCCTGCTGGATCGACGCTGTCGCCGCGGCGATCTTCTGCACCACAGCCTCAGCCATAGCCGCCAGCCCCGCCTTGAGGTTGCCGACCTCGAGGACTTCGGCTGCGAGGTGCGGGGTCTGGATGCCGCCGGCCTCGATGAGGGTGCCGCCAAGCTGCTCGTAGACCTTGAGTCCCGCGACGCTGTAGGCTGCGGTTCTCTCCGCTCCTGCGGAGTGGTTGAAGTACCAGTTCGCAATCCGAACGGCCGATACGCCGGGTGGCACCACGTTGAACGACACATATCTTGTCCAGGTCGTCGCTACGTTGTTGATGACGAAGGGGTACGACTGATTGCCGACACCGGTCGTCCACGGGTATCCGGATCGACCGAAGTGTTCCCCGGTCTGGTCTCGGAACTCGAGGATGAATCTTGAGCCAGGCTTGTCCGCTTTGAGCCAAACCTCTATGGCGATGCCACGGCCGGGTGTCACAGGTTGCAGCAAGTTGTACGAGAACTTTGCCGTTCCCTGACCGGCGACCGTTTTCACTGATGCTGGGAGTCCGCTTGGAGCGTCTGACGGGTCGAACGTGGCGAGTGCCGACCATCCGACAGCGCTGCCCTTCGACAGGTCTCCGTTCGGGATCAAGTTCCGGTCAGAGCCAATAAGTAGCTTGTCAGCTATCACCGAGCCGACGCGGAGTCGGTTGCCGTCGAGATCCCCGAACGTGCCCGTGCCGATGTCGATCTTCGCGAGCACCGCGGAGGAGAGGATCGTGGAGACCCACACGTTGCCGTTCCACCGCCACGACGAGAGGACAAGCCCGCCCGAGCCCATCGTCGACATGACCTCCCACCGGTCACCCACCACACCCGCATACTGGACGGGCGGGGACGACACGGATTGGGTGATCGAGTTCTTCCCATCCACGCGTGTGCGCACCGTGCTGATGTCACCCTCAAGCGCGGTGCGGGCGTTCGCGAGTGCCTGGTCCATCTGCGACTTCAACTCGGCATCGAAGCGCGCTGCCGCGTCGGCTGCGGACTGGACTGCACCCGAGATTGCTCCCGGCACCGCGGCGAGATCCTGCTCGGCATCGTCGAGGCGGCCCTCCGCGGCGGTGAGATCCTCACGCAGTTTCGGCAGCGTCGTGTCAGCGAGATCGCCGAGAGAGGTCTTGAGCTCGCTGAGCGCAGTCTCGGCGGTGGCGATCTTCTTCGCGAGCTCTTCCTGGCTCCCCTCCAACGCCTGCTTCGCCTGGTCGATGAGTCTCTGCGCCTCATCGATCGCGGCCTGCACGAGATCCCCATACCCGGGAACCTCGACCGTCACGAACCCGGACGCCGGCGAGAGCTTCCCCGCCTGGGACCAGGAGACCAAGCACACCGTCCAGGTGCCCTTCTCGACACCGATCGTGACCTCACCACCCGACGCGGCCACGATGGAAT
The DNA here is from genome assembly GCF_006489205.2 of Brevibacterium sp. XM4083. Taxonomy (GTDB): domain Bacteria; phylum Actinomycetota; class Actinomycetes; order Actinomycetales; family Brevibacteriaceae; genus Brevibacterium. Next base: position 1,116,628 of record NZ_VFYR02000001.1, read on the forward strand.
CGCGGGCCGTGGCCCTCGTCGGGACGAACTCGGCGGCGCCGGGCACGGCGTGGATCTCCGTGCGTGACCAATCCGTGGGAGCTACGAGTTCGTCGACGAAGTTCCCATCCCAGCGGGCAACGATCGTGCCGTTGTCGACCGAGACCTGTGGGGCCGAAGGGGTGGGCGGGGTCGGGCCGCCGATCACTGTGACCGTCTGCCGGCCGTCATCCTGCAGCCCGACCATCATCCGCAGATTCCCGTCCGCGTCGTTGACATCGAGAGTGCCGTTCTCCAACGACGAATTCGCCAACTGCGGCCCCGTGGCGAGCGCGCGTTGTGCCTTCTTGAGGTTCTCGATGTCGCGGACCATGCGGTCGAGGGGTCTCACTTGCTCACCTTCTCTGCGCGTCGGACCTGCAGGGTGGTCGTGTTCGTGTTGGGGCGGATCTGGATGCCGAGGATCTTCACCCAGACGCTGTGTCGGCCCTGCCAGCCGTCGGCGGTGTTGATGAGGATGTCGTCACCGACTTGGTAGGAGCCGAGGAGTGCGTTTGGGTGTTGGGCGACGGCGAGGTCGCTGATGTCGTCCTGGCCGGTGCGGGCTCGGCGTTCGGCTGCGGCGCGTTGCCGGGCCGCTGTGGGGGTGGTGATGGATTTGTCGGCGACGACCTCGTAGCGGCCGAGGCGGCCGGGTGCGGGGTCGGCGTCTTCGGCTCGCATCATCTTCTGTCCCTCGCCTGCGCCGAGGACGATGACGTTCGAGGCGTAGGAGTCCGCGTCGGTCTTGAACTGGGGGAGCACGGTGACGTTCTCTCCGACGGTGAACCGGAGGTCGGTGCGGCGAGCGCCGAGGCGTGGGTAGCCGTAGGTGAGGGTGTGGTGGATTCGCGTTTTGTCGGTGTTCCAGGTGTGGGTGAGCGTGTATTCGAAGGGGGCGAGGTCGGCGAGTTCGTCGAACTCTTTCGCGAGGTCGTGGGTTTGCCAGTATGCGAGGACGTAGGGGGTGACCTTCACCGGCGTGGTGGATGGGGGGATGGTGTCGTCGCCGATGAACATGGTGCGGGACTTCGTGGCGCCGTCGAATTCGATGCCGAGGTTGAAGTTCTTGCGGGCTTGGGTGTGGTCCCACAGGTGGCGGGAGACCTTGAGGGGGTCGTCGCGTTCGATGACCTTGTGTCCGGTGTAGGGCATGCCGGTGAGGTACCCGGTGTGGCCGATGCAGTCGAGTCCGAGCTTCGGGCCGTCGGTGTCGATGTTTTCGAGGATGCCGCCGCCGCGGATGAGGCCGTCGACCTCGGCGTAGATGCCGGTGGTGCCGGCCTCGAGGATGAACTGCCCGTTCTGTTTGAGGGAGGGGTGTTCGGGTTCGATGGTGGCTTTGATACCGCCGTGGCCGTTGACGACCTGGTGGATCTCCACGTCGGTCAGTGGCACGTTCGTGTTCAGGAACGTCTCGGTGCCGTCACCGTTGAGTCTGGTTGCGAGGTAGCGCCATGTCATGGGCGTGTGCTCACTCGGTGGACGGGTCGGGTTCTTCGAGGAACGTCACCTTCAGCGACAGGCCGGAGAGGCCGTCCATGCGCACGACGCCGGTGGCGGTCGAGGAGTCGTGGCGACGGGCTCGGAACGCGAACGTCATCATCTGTCCGCGCATCGACGAGCTGATGGTGCGGTAGTCCGACATCAACCACGGCTGCCTCTGAATGTTGCCCTCGGCGGCGTCGAACGCGAACTCCTGCGTGCTGTGCGGGAACGGCTGGCCCGAGTAGTTGCCCTCGGCGGAGGAGGGGCCGTAGTTGATCCAGTACCGTCCCCACACGTTCGCCGCCGAGTAGCGGACCTGGTACCAGGCGGGTTCGACGACCATCGCCGTCGCCCAGGCCGGGCAGAAAATCTGCTGACGGGCACCGGTCGGGGTGCCGTCGCCGGGGAACCACTCGCCGGCCGACGTCTTCGAGTTCAACGCCATGCCCTGATCGGAGGCCACCGAGGCGCGGGACCGGTTGACGACGAGGATGCGAGGGTTCGCCATTTCCCGAATGTCTGTGAGCATCGCATTCGTGATGGTCGCCGTGTTCGCCGGCTGGTTGAGCTTCTTCAACGGCACATACGGCACCGTCGTCGGCAGCGCACCCACCCACTCGTAGAAGTTGCGGGGGTCGGTGGCAGGGTTCGCCGGCTTCGGTCCCTCGTACTGCTCATCTTTGATCCGGATGATGAGGTACCGCACCGCGCCACCCGATGACCCGGTGGCCGGCACAGGGAAGTCCGTCGACGAGGTCTCACGCACCGCATAGGACTGGCCTGCACCGCCCGGGCCGAGGTAGTCGTTCGGGGTGACACCGGCCCCGGCGTGGATGCGCACCGCACCGCCCGGGGTCGGCAGCGCGGAGACCCGCAGGTCACGAGGAGCCATGATGCCGCGGCCGCCGTTCGTCGCCGCGTACAGGGCGAGGCGAGCGCCTTCGACTTCGTTCTCGGCGCCGCCGCCGATCGCCCAGGGGATGTTCTGCAAGGCCATGAGTGATCTCCCTCAGAGTGTGGTGATGGTGGGCCGCCACGTGAGAGTGACGGTGGAGGTGCCGGACTGGTCCTCGCCGGTGAACTTGATCTCCGAGGGACCGGGCGGGATCGTGATGTCATCGAGGCGGGTGCCCGGGCTGATGAGGCCGGCCGCGGAGGTGCCGGTGTCCCAGAGGACTGTTCGCCGGCGGGTGTCGAGGATGATGGAGCGGTCATACGGCAGGTTCTGGGTGACCCCGAACCGCCACCCGGGGCCGGTGACGACGGCCTTGCTGACGGGGCCGTGGACCTCGACGAGCACGTCGTGGGTGGGAGTGGTGCCGCCGCCGTCGGAGATGATGCCCTGCCGGGTGCCGCCCTGCGTGGTGCCCCAGGGGAAGACGATCGGGAACACGAAACCCCCGGCCCGGCCGGGGGTCATCGTCATCTTGAGCTGCCTGGACACGCCGTCGACAAGGTCCGGTGACGACGGTTGGAACGTACCCTCGGCCTTGAGGGTCTCGAGGACGAAGAGGTCCGAGGGGTCGGTGAGCTTGAGGTCGCGGGGGCGGCCGTAGATGCGGCGGACCGTGTCGTGCAGCGCGAAGTCGAGCGGCACCTCGTCACCCGGGTCGCGCACGTCCGGGGCCTCCCACGCCTTGACGAGGGCGAAGTAGTTCTCCGCGGCCTCGGCGGGGTCCGCTCCGGTGATCGTGAACTTCAACCCCCACGGTTTGACGTCCTTGTAGTCGCGTCCGAAGAACACGCCCGCGGCGACGGGGTTGAGGACATCCTGGTCACGCCACACCAGGCCCGGCGTTTCGATGCCGTTCAGATACACGGGCCGGTCGGGTCCGAACCGGTACCCGCGCAGATCGAACTCAGAATGGGACAGGGTCGGCATGGTCAACTCCCGAGGAGGGTCGAGGAACGGGCGAGGGTGCGCTTCGCGTCGGTGTAGCCACTCGCGACCGCGGAATGGACGAACCCAGTCATCTGTTGCCCATCGACGGACACGGTGATCTGGACGCCGTCGAGGAGACCCGCGATGTCGGCCTTCGTCATCTGGCCGGCCGCCGCCGCGGCGATCGCGGCCACGGAGGCGTCGTCGAGGCCGATCGTCGAGGGCACACCGCGCATCACCTGGTTCTCGATCGCCACGGACTCCTTGTGCGGCATGACCTGCTCGCCGCCGGCGAAGTTCACGACCTTCGACCCGTCGCCGCCGAGGCGCGCCCACTTGCCGAACCGGTCACGGACGAGCTCGAAGCCGTCCTCCCCGACCTCGGCGAGACCCGGGATCGCGGCGAGGGTGCCGTCGGCGTAGCCGTGGCCCTTGCCGATGAAGTCGAGCATGTTCCAGCCGCGGCGCTTCGCCTTGTACTTCGCCCAGTTCATGCCGGCGACGAGATTCGCGAGGGGGTGCGTGCGATCGTTGGGCAGCGACTTGTCGCGGAAGGCGGCGAACGTGCCCGGGATGACCTGCACGAGACCCATCGCCTCGTTGCCACCCGAGTTCACGTCGCGCACCTGCTGGCGGATGCTCGGGTTGCCACCGGACTCGGACTTGATCTGCCGCAGCCACGCGTTCACGTAGTCATCGGTGGTGGGCAGACCGACACGCTTGAGGGCCTGGATGACCGTGTCACGCCACCGTTCGACCCCGGACCCGCCGGGCATGACGAACGTCTGCGACTTCCCGAACTCGGCGGCCTTCTTCACCAGGCCCTCGGCAGCGCGGGACATGATGCCGCGGCCCATCTGACCGGCCAGCCCTGCGGGGAGCTTCGGCGCGAACTTTCCGTAGATGTCGGTGGAGAGCTTCTGCGCGGCCCGACGGTATGCCTTCTCGAGGTTCGCACCGGGGTCGACGTTCGCACGCTCGAGGAACGGGTGCGAGGGTGGCATGAACTCGTCGCCACCTGTGAACGCGCCCGGGGTCATGTCGGCACCGGCACCACCGGGGACGGCACGGTTTGCCCAGTGCACATGGTTCCAGTGGATCTTCCGCACCGCACCGGAGTAGGTGTAGGGGCGGCCGTTTTTGATCTGACGTCCACCCGCCGGGGAGTAGATGATCTCGTTGGAATTGCGGTAGTTGTTGTAGAGGAAATCGAAGATCTGCCGCATCGGCCCGCCGAGGTCGACCGCCATTCCTCGCGAGTGATACGAGGTGTTGCCCGACACTGTGGTCGCCCCACCGCGGTAGGCGGAGTTGAGAGTCGCGGACGGGAACTTGCTCTTGACGATGCCCCACAGGCCCCGCCACACACCGCCGTCGGCGAAGTGCTCGGCCTGCATCTCGTAGAGGTCATCGAGGCGACCCTCCCGGGCGGCACGGTTCTGGGCCTTGATTCCGGCCTCGCCGCCCATCGCTTTCGTCCACTCGGGCACCATGAACGCCTCACCACCGGAGAGGTCGATGCGCCCACCCGTCGGAGAGTAGAACTGGTGGATGTCCTGCCCAGGCGAGTACCCGGGCAGGGTGCCCCCGTCGGCGTACTTCAGCTTCGCCGGGGCCTTGAGCTTCACCCCGACTTCAGCGAACGCAGCGTTGACCGCCGAGGCGAACCCGCCGAGGACACTGATCGTGCGATTCAGGGAGTCCCCGACGTCGCCGGGGGTGCGGCCCATCGTCCGGTCGATGCCCGCGCGCATCCCCTCGAAGCTGTCGCGACCACTGCGGCTGATCGAGGAGAACCCGCTATCGGTGGTGCGTTCGAGCTCGCCGAGGCGGCCGGACACGTCCCGGTCCATGCCGCGCATCGTCGAATCCACACCCGAACGCATCCACGCCACCGAGGCGGCAGTCTGGTCGTTCATCGCCCTCCACCCGTCACGCTGGGTGGTGGCCATGCTGGAGAGGTTCCTCGCCTGATCCCCAGCCATAGTCGTCAGATTCGACCAGTGGTTCGCAGTCATCGCCTGCAGCGACGACGCCTGATTCGTCGACATCGCCACGAGGTTCGCCGACTGAGTCTCGGACATGGCCGTCATCGCGGTCAGGGTGGACTCCTGACGGGCCGTCAGCGACGCATCGGTGTCAGCGGTCATCTGCAGGTACGCGGCGGCTGTGAGGGCCTGCATGGACGTCAGCGCGTCCGTCGTCGTCGCGACCGTGTCATCCCACGACACCTCCGCGCCGGCCTGCGACCCCGCCAAGTCCGTCGGCGCCGGCACCGCGGCGGCCGCAACCGGACCAGAGGCGAGCGCCGAGGTGTCCGTGGTCGCGGCGACGTCGAGGGGGATCGGGCCGAGCCCGGTGAGCGGGGGTACGGCGGCGAGGCCGAGCTGGGCGGCGGTGTCCTCGATGGTGGCGAGCGAGTCGATCAGGGCGTTGTTGAGACCGGCGGCGGTGTCGAGGCCGCGGGCGTACATGACCGTGGACGGGGACTTGATGCCGAGGGCGCGTTTGAGGGAGTTCTCCATGCCGCGAGCGATGCGCTCGATCGTCTTCTCCACGGCCTTCTGCTGGGATTCGAGGCCCTTGACGAGGCCCGCGGCGGCGTTGACGCCGCCCTTGTAGAACCCCTCGGTGACGTAGGCGCCGGCCTGGTCGGCGTACTTCGCGATGTCCTTGTAGGAGGCGTTGATCGAGCGGACGTCGGAGCCGGTGCCTTTGAGGAGTTCGTCGGCCATGGTGATCGACTCGTCGATGGACCCGGCCTGGGCGACTTCTTGAAGGATCGCGCCCGAGTAGCCCATGCGCTGAAGGCGCTTGAGTTTGTCGGAGAGGTCACGGACGCGTTTGGCTGCGGCCGCGGCGTTCGTGCGCACCCCGGACACGCCCTGCGTCTGCTGCCACACGCCGGCCTTGTTCTGTGCCCACTGGGAGTCGACGTCGAGCGTGTATGCCTTGTTCTGGATCGACGAGGACACGGAGTTCTGGATCTGCTTGAGCTCGTCGAGCTTGTCCTTCGCCTTGGTCGTGCGCTCCTCGAGCTTCTCCAAGGACCCGTACAGCGACTTCAGCGACTTCTCGTACTGGCGGGCGTCGATGCCTGCGCGGCGGCGAGCGCCCCCGGAGAGGTCCTTGTTGTCGGCGAGCGCCTGAAGCCGGTCGACGGCAGAGTATGCACCGGAGAGACCGCCGGTGACCTGCTGGCGGACGTCGCCGCGGCGGAGGTCGGTGCGGAGGTCGGTGCGGAGTTCTCCTATCCGGGCTTGGCGTTCGCGTTCCTCCTTGGCGCGCTCCTTCGCGAGCTTCGCAGCCTGCTCGGCGGCTTTCGACTCGTCTTTCGACGCGGTGAGCTGCTTCTTCGCGGTCGCGAGCGCGTCTTCGGCGACCCGAACCCGTTTCGCCGCCGCGGCCTTGGCCGACTTCGACTTCGCGTCCTGCTTCGCACGACGAGCGGTCTTGAGATCATCTGAGGCGAGATCGACGCGGCGTTGCGCCGAGGCGATACCGCCCTTCGCCATGGGGAGCGCCCCCGGCATGCGCTGCAGCGCCTCGGCGAGGATCTTCCACGACCGGCGCGAACCATCGAGCGGGACGTATGCTTCGTCGACGTCCATGCGGTCGCCGACGACCCGCCACGTGTTCGGAGGCACCATCTCGGCGATCGGGGACATGGGTCGCAGACCACCAGTGGCCATGTACTCGAGAATTCCGCCGTCGGCTTTGAACTTCTGGACGCCAGAGTTCTTCGGGTCGGAGGAGTAGACCTTCTCGTTGCCCTCCTGACGGACGTAGACCTCGTTGACCTTCACCCAGACGTTCTTGTCCTTGACCTTGTCCAGGGCCTCCTGCACCGAGGTGATGCCGTCGAGAGCCGCGTCGATGCCCAGGGCCTTGACGCGGGTGCGTACCTCCTCAGGTGTCATGAGCACCTGGTCGGCGTAGGCCTCGGCCTCGGACTTCGTCATGCCGAAGCTGCGCGCGGTGCGCACCAGCTCCTCACGGGAGGTCTGCAGCGACGACCGCAACTGTTCAGCCGAGGCACCGTTCTCCGCCATGGACGCGGCGGCCTCGTTGGCGGACTGCGCGATTCCGTCGAGCGCGTCCTGGTTGTCGCGGCCCTTCTGCGTGGTGATGTCGAGAGTCTTCCCGTTCTTCTCCAACGCCTCGGTGGCCGTGTCGAGGGACTCCTGGAACGCACGCTGAGCTTCACGCTCGCTCAGCGTCGCCGAACCGAACCCGCGGATCTCCTCGGCGAGCTCGGAGATCTTGTCGCCCGTCGACTGTGCCTGGACGCCCAGCTCGGTGAGCTTCTGCGCCTGCTCGTCCGAGGCCGCGCCGGCCGCGAGCATCTCCGGCGTGATCTCACCAGTCGCGATCTTCATCAGTGTCTGATCGTCAGTGGCCTGACCGGCGGCGAGCGCGATGTTCGTCAGGTGGTCGCGGTACTGGGGGAACTTCTCGAACGTGGTCTGCAGGTCGACGTCGGAGCGTTTGGCTTCGTCGGCGATCGCGGCGAAGCCCTGCTGGGCGGTTTCGAGGCCGCCGGAGGAGACGAGATCGGAGAGGGCTTTGTCGGTGGCCTCGATGTTCTCGTTGGCCTTCGAGATGTCCGACTGGGTGTTGGTGAGCTTGTCCATCCACACGGTGAACCCGGCACCGGCGGCGGTGGTGCGTTCGAGGGCGTCACCCCAGTTGTTGATCTCGTCTCCAGTGCTGGACCAGAACCCCTGCGTGTTCTCCCACATCTTCGGGTCGAGGATGGTGTCCTTGACGCCGGTCTTCTCCGGGTTCTGCAGCTGCACGAGCGCGGCCGTCATCTCGGCGCTGGTGGTGGTGCCCTGCTTGAGGACAGCGGTGAACGCGGCACCGGTGAGCTGGGCGGCGGCGAACGCGGCACCGACGACGGCGATCGCTTTGCTCATCGAGCTGAGGCCGCCAGCGACCTGCGGGTGCTCGCGGTTGAGGGTCTTGAACCCGTCGATGACGTCGAAGACCTTCGGGGCGAGGAGGAGGAACCCGCCGCCGGCGAGGCCCGCGGCACCGGCGAGGCCACCGATGCCGGCCGCGGCCTGCTGGACGGGTTGGGGCAGGTCGGAGATCCAGTTCGCGAAGCCGGCGACACCGTCGGCGGCACCGGCGACGGCGGGGAGGAACACGTCGCCGAAGCTGATCGCGGAGTCCTTGATCGCGTTCCCGGCGATGCGCACCCTCGACTCGGCGGTGTCGTAGCGTTTGTTCGCCTCCTCCATCAGCGCGATCCCGCGCGCATACTCCTCATTGCCGGTGGCGAGAGCTTGCTTGAGGACGTCGGATGCGCCGGAGAGACGGAGCAGGGCGTCAGACTCGCGGATGCCGGTGATGCCGAGCTGGGTGAGGGTGCCGTTGACGTTCTCGCCGTTGGCTTGGGCTTCGCCGAGGCCGGCGATGAACGTCTGCAGGGCACCGGAGGCGTTGTCGCGCCACGCGGCGGAGAACTGGTCAGACGACATGCCGGCGGTCTTCGCGAACGTGTCGAGCTTGTCGCCGCCACCGGAGACCTCGTCGCCGATCTTTTTCATGACCATGGAGATCGCGGTGCCACCGGCCTCGGCGTCGATGCCGACGGAGGAGAGTGCTGCGGCGAGGCCGAGGACGTCGCCCTCGGTCATGCCGGCTTGGCGGCCGGCGCCGGCGATGCGCATCGCCATTTCCACGATCTCGCGTTCCGTGGTGGCGAAGTTGTTGCCCAGGCCGACGACGGCGGCGCCGAGGCGGCCCACGTCCTTCTGGTTGGTGCCCATGATGTTGGAGAACCGGGCCAGGGAGCTCGCGGCCTCTTCGGCGGAGAGGTTCGTCGACTCGCCCATATCGATCATGGTCTTGGTGAACATGAGGACGTTGCCGGTCTTGACGCCCAACTGGCCGGCGGCCTCAGCGACGGCGGCGATCTCCGTGGTCGAGGCTGGCAGTTCCTTGCGTGCGAGGTTGCGCAGGCCCTGTTCGAGGCCCGACAACTGCCGTTCGGTGCCGTTGACCGTCTTCGTGACACCCGCCCAATCGGACTGCCACTGCATGGCTGCGCGACCGGCCATGCCGAACCCGACCGCTACAGCACCACCAAAGCCGACCGCGGCAGTGCCGGCGGCCTGCCACGCCTGAGGGTGTTCCTTGGCTGACTTCTCCAACCCGGCCAGACCTACGCGGGCCTTGGCGATGCCACCGCGCTCAAGGTCGAGCAGGGCGGACTTCGCCAGGCGCGCCCCGGTCACGATTCCCGTCGAGTCGAGGGTCATCCGCCAGGCAACGGAACGATCAGCCACTGGTCACCTCCTCAGGGGTGGGTTGGAGTCCGACAGACCACACGAGGGCGTCAGGGACGTCGTACTCGCGGTCCTTCTGGTACTGGCGCAGCGCCGTCGTCGCGTGACACCGGGCTGGGGGATTGGGGACGAACTTGCCGACGTTCTCCAAGGCCTGGCACACGGCCTTCTCGTACCCGCAGATCGGGCACAGACCCGCCCGGTACTCGGCGAGGGAGAGGAACCAGTCACGCTGGGTGTCGTCCCATTCCGGTTCCGCCTGGGACGAGAGGAGCCGACCATCGTCGTCGTAGACGTAGGTGATGGTCGGCTCCCAACCGTTGAACCGTTTGATGCTGATGCCGAGGCGTTCAGCCGCCTCGACCTCGCGTCTCAGCTGCGGTTCACGGCGGAGGCGGTCTGTGAGAAAGGGACCGCGGTGGCCTGCCGGTTGATGCCGATGAGTGCTGAGGTGAAGTCGGAGTACTGGGCGTCGGTGAACTCCTCGGACACCTCCGCCCAGTCGTCACCGGTGAAGTCGACCTTCTTGTTCGTGCCCTTCTTCCACGCCGCGACAATCGAGCGCGGCATGGCAGCGTCAGCGAACGTGTCCGTATTGAACCCGAAGTGGCCGTCGACGTCGTTGTCCTCGCGTGCCGGGTGGGCCGCGACGAGCTCGGCATACTCGGAGCGTTTGAGGGCCTTGAGCTTCACGCACACCGTCGACTCGTCCATCTGGGCTTCGAGGTCAGCGATCTTCTTCGCGACCTTGCGCATGTCCGCGGAGTACGGGTTGTTCAACCGCTCGGCGGCGGTGGTGAGCCGGTTGAGGCGGTCGAGTTCCTCCCGCGCGGCCTGATGGTCGGCGAGCAGGTCGAGGTTCGTGACGAGGTCGACAACGGCGGTGGGACGAGTGATTCCAAGCTTCGACATGATGTGTTCTCCCGTTCCTCCCGTGAGTGATGAATGGAGACCTGTCCCCGCGCGGACGGGAGTGCCGCGCGGGGACAGGTGGTAGGGACGGTCAGGCCGCGATCGCGACGTCGGTGCGGACGTCAGCGAAGATGAACTGCGGGATCGTGGACCGGGTGACAGAGTTCGCCTCGGGTGCGAGGAGCTGCTTCTCCCCGGCAGTCGCCGGGTAGATCGAGACCTTCTGACCGGCCGCGAACGGCTCCTCGTAGGGGACGCCGATGCGCTCGACGAAGTAACCCTGCGAGCGCTCCGTGATCGTCTCGACGGCCTCGTTCGCGTCCGTCGCGTTGTCCGAGTTGGTGTTGTCGATGACGGTGATCGACAGGCCCGGAGTCTTCCGGCCCGGGCGACCGAACTCCTGCCGGGAGCACAGGCGCGGATCAGCGATCGTCGCCTGTTCCTTCGTCGGGTTCCACCCGTCACCGGTCAGGTAGCAACTGATGTCGAGGGCACCATCCGCGTTGAGCTCGGAAAGTTTCGGAGCGGTGGTGTCGGCGATCGCCGGGACGTAGACGACCTTGAAGTTGCCGTCCGCCGGCGTCGATGGAATTTCAGCCATGACTGGCCTCACTTTCTTGAGTTGGCCCGAGCCGGCTTCGACTCAGGGGATTCAGTGGCGTCGGCGGATGCCTTGGCCTGACCGTCCGACTCCTGGCTGTCGCCGGACGAGTCCCGGTCAGCGGAGCTGGACCGCTTCGCGGGGACGTGATGTTTCGGCGGCCGCGGGGCGCGGGCGCGCGGGTAGCGGTCGTCGTTGAGCAGCTCGAACGCGGAACCGATGCGGGGATCGTCTTCCCGCACATCGAACTGATGCTTCGTTGAGGTGTCCTTGACGCGGACGAAGTAGGGCATGAGGCGGACCTTTCGGGTATGACGAAGGCCCCGAACCGGGTCGGTGCGGGGCCTTACAGGGTCGGGGGCGGTCAGTGCTGGGTAGCGGTGAGCTCGTACTCGAGCACCGTGAACACGGGATGCCGATTCGCCGTCGTCAGGGTCATCGAGTCGTCCTCGGCGATCTCCCTGGCGTTGACGAGATCCAACGGCGATGTCGACCACCCCTCCGCGATGGGGCGAGCGCCCTGGATGTGCGGGTCGAGGTTGGCGACGATGGTGCGCACCGAGGTGTAGGTGATGCCGGCGACGGTGACCTTGACGCGGACTCGTTGTCCGAGTCGGGTGCGGGCGAGTGATCGTGAACGGGTGTTGGGGATCTGAACGCGGGCGACGGTCCAGGGGAAAAGGGTGTCGAGGTACTGGCCTTTCTCGTTCGGCTTCACGGCCTCGAAGTGGGTGTCCTCGGGGAAGAGTGCTTCGATCGCGTCGGTGAGGGCGAGGAGGCTCACAGCAGGCCTCCGAGGCGTTGGAGGTAGTCGTCGATGACGTCGAGTTCGCGTTCGACTGGGCCGTCGAAGTCGAGGGTGCCGCCGCCACCGTTCGCCCCGCCGAAGTAGCCGATGTTGGCGAGCTTGCCGGCGTCATCGCGGTCCTTGTCGGGGCCGAGCTCGATCTCGACGCTGGTCGCGGTGCGGCGCTTGTCGAAGCTGATCGAGCGGGCGATCTGCTTGAAGTGGGGGGACTTCTGGGCGTCGGCCTGCAGGTTCTTCCGGGCCTCGACCGCGCCCTTGGTGACGATCGCTTCACCCTCGACGCGGACTGCGGTCTCGAACCGGTCGAGAGCGTCGATGAGCTTCTGAGTCTCCGAGGTGTCGATGGGCACTGGGTCCTCCTCAGTCCGCGATGTAGTCGACGAACACCCTGTATGCGGTGGCGAACGTCTTGAACGGGGCCTCGGAGACCAGACGCAGTTGGCGGCCAACCAGGAGTGGGTCGATGGTGGAGGTGACGATCTCGGCGACGTCGCCAACGTTGATCCGGTACGCACCGACGGGCAGGTGGATCGAGAGGCGCTGCACCGTGTACTGGACGCCGGCGGTGTCGCGGGACTGCTCGTAGCCCTCGTAGGACTGCAGCTTGCACTTCCCGGCGTACACGGCCTCGGTGAGCGGGGTGACCTTGCCCGTGATCCGGTCGGTTCGCTCGCCGGTGATGCGGCGGATGATGACGTGGTCGACCATCATCCGTTCGGCGAGGGCACGACCGGCACGGAGCGCGCTCATGGCCACCGGTCCGGCCACACTTCCGCGAACCCCGGGCGGGGCTGCATCATGATCGAGAACGCCTCAGACCCCTCGGTGCCCGGGCCGAGCTCCTCCCACTCATCAGCGGTCGGCTTGAGGTCGGCGCGGGCCGCCTCGGAGCCGAGGCCGTAGGAGTAGTCGTCGATGCGTTCGTTCTGCTTGCCGTCAGGGTTCTTGACCTTGCGGCCGACGACCTGGGCGACGATCTTCGTGACCAGCGCCGAGTACACCGGGTCGGTGGTGACTCGCACCGCGAGGTCGGGGATGCGGGACTGGATGGTGGCTTCCACGTCCGCGATCCACGCGTTGACCTGCTCGATCTCGACCGCATCGTCGATGCGGCGGCCGAGGCGGGTCTGCACGTCTTGGAGATTCGCGAAAGCCATACCATCCAGTCCCTTCACTCAGTTCTCGACGAGCTCACGGATCTCATTGCGGTTGAGACCCTCGAGCTCGTCCTCGGTGTGTCCGGTGGCGAGTGCGTAGTCGCGCCATGCCTGCGCCGAACCGTTGCCGCCGGGCTTCACTGCGGCGCCGGGGTGCTCTTCGTCGGAGTCCTCGTCACCAACGGTGTCGGGATCGTCCTCAGGGTCGGGCCCGGAATCGCCGGCGGGGGTGCCGCCGGCTGTGGACTCTCCGGCGCCGGTCGAATCGTCACCGTTGCCTGTCGACTCATCGTCGCTGGCCGGCGTCTCCTCTTCGTCGGCCACGCGGTAGCCGTGGCGGGAGAAGTAGGCGAGCGCCGCGGCGTCGTCGGTGTGGCCTTCACCGTCAGTGAAGGCCACACCAGCGACGATTCCCGTGTACCCCTTGACGGGGGTGGTCACGCGCTTCATGCGGATCACGCTGCCTTGACCTTGATGCCGCGGAGGACCGCGGCGGCCTTGGTGGACTTGAGCGCGACCGCGGCCGGACCGAGTTCGACCTCACCCTTCTTCACGGCACCGGAGGTGGTGAAGTCCGGCAGCCACGTGCGCACCATCTGAGAGCCGACCGTGGTGACACCGTGGAACCCGTCGAGACCCACGCGGTAGGCGTAGATGTCGGTGGTTCCGTCGGCCGCGATCGGGATGATCGGGTCGTTGGTTCCCGGCTTCGCGCCCGGGTCGGCGAAGAGGATGCCGCCGTAGGTCTCGCGGACGATGGGGCGCCCATCCTGACCCACGAGGTCCTCGACCGGGTTCTTGACGTACTCGCCGGCGCGGCGCGCGGCTGCACGGAGACGTGCCATGGCGCGCTTGTTGCCGAGGATGACCGTCGGGGTGCCGTCGAGAGACATGAGGAACTCGTCGATGAGGTCGAGTGCCTTGTGTTCGGCGCGCGGGTTGGTGTCGAAGTCGGTCCAGTCCGCGTTGCCGTTGATCTCGGTCGAGGAGCCGACGAGAGCCTTGTCGAGCCCGTCGAATCCTGCGGCGTCGGTGGCGGTGTCGCCGTTGATGACGAGATCCTGGAACTTCGTCACCGCGGCCTTGATCTTCTGTCCCATGTTCAGCGCGACGGCGGCCGAGGCGGCGGGGCCGAGCGCGGCGATGACACGGTCAACCTCGAACGACCCACCGAGCACGGCGAGCTCCGTGGAGTGGTGGGAGGTCTCGACGTTGCCGGGCGTGTACTCGGTGTTGAGCGCACGAGTGGCGGCATTCGCCTGAGTCTTGAGTCGACGGTACCCGTAGGTGAGGGTCGCCCCACCACCGGCCGGGTTGACCGCGTCGTCGAAGACCAGGGAGTCGAGGATCGAGGATTCCTTGCGGAACTCGTCGATGACTGCCGGATCGTAGTCTTCCTGGGTGTTGTTCTTCGCTTCAACGAGCGTGACAGGCATTGCGCTGTCCTTTCACTGGGTCAGGCGTAATGCTGGGTGACAGCATCAGCCAGGTTCTTGGGCTTGGGCTTGTCCGAACCGCTGCCTTGGGAGCGGTCCGGTTGCGGTGTCGGGGGCGGAGGCGGGGTTGCCTGTCCGAGGATCGTCTTGAGCTCGTCGGCATCGGCCTCGAGCTCTTCCTTCGTCGAACCCTTCAGACGCTGTGCCGCTGAGAGGGACAGGCCCTTGGCCTCGGCGACCTGGTACTTGAGGACGAGGGACGCGTTCTCGGTGTTGGCCTTCTGCAGCTTCTCCCGCTCCTCAGCGTCCTTCTCGGCCTGAGACTTGTTCGCGTCCTCGAACGCCTGGATCTTCGCCTTGAGATCCGCGTTCTCCTTCTCGGCGTGCTTGCGAGCATCACGCTCGGACTGCAGTGCCTTGAGACCGCCCTCGCCGAGGTCGTCGCCCTGGCCGGAGTTCGACGGCGGGTTCGACTGCTGGCCGGAGTTCGACGGCGGGTTCGACTGCTGGCCTTCGCCGTTACCCTGGTCGCCAGGGTCACCGCCGGCGGACGTCGCGGCCGCCGGGGTTGCGAAGAACCGCAGGTGAGGGTGGTTCGGAGAGAACGGGTTGAGAGTGATACCGGGAGTGGTGCGAAGCATGAGAGCCTCCTTGGTTGACTGCATCGCGCAGTAGCTGCCTCGCCTGCATCGCACGGGCGAGGGTGGTAAAATACGGGGTGACCGAGGTCTCCTGCGTCAGCTCTGAAATAATGAGCCGTCAGAACACGCGGGTTCTGACCTCGGTCTTCACGTTCCGGTGAGATCGACTTCCACGAGCTCACCTCGCGACATCACCCAGAGCCTGCGTATCCGCGCTGACGGAGTGCGCAGGTTGTAGAGGGCGAGCTGCTTCACGAGTTTCTCGGACAGTTGTCGGTCACCGAGGTCGATGATGAAGTTCTCCTTCACCACGCCGGCCGCCTGAGCCTTGACCACCGACCGTTGAATGTGGTTCTTCACCGACTGGTATTTCGGCTGCGTCGACTTCAACTCGACCTTGATGCCGCCGGCGTTGAGCCACTCGAAGTCGGAGGTCGGTTTGAGGGTCGATCGGTCCCTTGGAATCCAACGCACTCGGTTGTCCACCGTGAACCGCTCGAGGAACCGCACCTCGTGCGGCTCAAGCCGTTCACCACGCGTGTCGACGCCGATCTGCTCCTGCCGCCGAGCCCAGTACGCTCGCACATTCGGATCACGCATGTCGTCGCCGGGGTCCGGCGCCGACGCCGCGGCGCGAGGCGTCCGTGGCGGCTTCGCACCGCCCCCAGCCCCCGACACCACCGGCGCCGACGAACCGGGGGAGCGAGACGGGGGACGTGAGCCGCCCGAGCCCGTCGCCACGCGGCGAATACCGCCCGACGACGCGCCACCACCCATGCGGATCACACCGTGCGGGTTCTGCCCCTGCTCGGTGATGTAGCCGTACCGGCGCAACAGCTGCCTGGCGGCGCCACGGTCACCACCGGAGCGACGAATGATCTCCTGCACCGACAGTCGCCGGTCACCAGCCCGCCCTGCAGCTGACATGGACCGGAACGAGCCTCGACGGGACGTGCCCTCCCGGGTGAACCTGCCGCTGGTCGTCATGCCGCGGCGGGCATTGACGACCTGGAAGATGTCCGCGCCCTCTTCGATCGCGCGCGCCTCGGCGGCACCGAAGGTCTTTGCCCGCATCTCAGGCGACAGCGAGTCGAAGTAGGCGTAGGGATCGGTGGCCATGTCACCGGCCATGCCCTCCGAGGCGGGCACGCCACGGCAGTCACAGCCCGGGTGCCGGTCAAACCCGGCGTTCCACCGGTACCACTTGCCGGCAAGGATGACGCACCGCGAGCACGACGGCGGGTTGAGCATCCGCACGAACCCTGTCGCCGTCGAGGCAGCAATACCCGCCGCCTCGGCGGACCGGCCGGCATCAGCCATCGCGGTGCCGGCGGCGAGGGTGAGCCACTGGCCGCCCCGCTCGAGCGCCAACCCCGGCTGCGCGCCCTCGGCGACGCTCATCTTCGCGCGGACGACGGAGAAACTCAACGCCTCGGCGAGGAGGAGCCCGTTCTCACCGTTGACGCCGGCGAACGCGCTCGGCACGATCTGGCCGGACAACCGAGGGTCGAGCCCGACTTCGCCGAGCTCAGACGGCAGGTAGTCGGCGGCCGCGCGGGCCATGCGCAGTTGCGCGGTGGTGACGATCCTCGTGATCTGCGGACCGACCCGCGACCAGCCGGCATCGAAGTCGTTGCCCATGCGCGACCACTGACGGGTGACCGCGTCGAGAGCTTCGAGCTTCTCAGCCCCGATCTGCCGCTGGTACGTCAGCGCCGACGAGGGCAGAGACATCCTGCTCCTGCTCCTTCTCCCGCTCGCGGTTCAGGTACGGGTCGGCGTCCTGCTGGGCGAAGTACTCGCGCTCCTTCGCCTTGCGTGCCTCAGACCAGCCCATCTCGTCCCACGCGCCCTCGCGGGAGAGAATCGGGGTGCCGCCGGCGAGCTTCTGGATCGCGTCAGAGCGCTGAGAGATCGTCGGGGTGCCGGCGTCGTGCCATTCGACCCGGATGCGACCGTTGACAGGCCACTGACCGGTGCGGAACCGCTCGCGAAGAGCCATGGTCCACCCCCAACCGGCACCGAAGGACACCTGCTTGCGTTCGCAGTTCTTCACCAGCCGCGCCTCATCGGCGCGGATCGCACCCTCGGCGGCCGGATTGACCGACTGCTGGCCCATGTACCGAGTCGGCAGGCCGGTGATCGCCGCGGCGAGCGCCATGTAGTGGTTGACGGTGTCGTGGAAGTTCTTCAGCGACGACGGGGTGAAGCTGCCGACCTTCGCGTCCTTGTTCGCGTGAGCCCAGATGCCGGAGAAGTAGGACTCCCAGACGGGGATGGGGTCGCCGTTCTTGTCGACGAAGTCGCCCTTTGTCATGCCGAGGACGTACTTCTGGGGCACCGAGTGGGTCTCGGCGGCGATCTGCAGGTTCGTGAGCGTGCGTGCGACGGCGTCGGTCATCGGGATGATGTCGTGGATCTCGCTCGTGCCGTCCCACGAGCCGAGGCGCTGCCGGTTGAGGAGCATGATGACTGGGACGCGGCCGAGGGTGTGCTCGTCGCGGGAGACTTCCTTCCACGCCCCGCTGTTCTCCCGTTCGAGCCAGATCGTGGCGTCGGGGAGGTAGAGGGTCGCGGAGTCCTGCCGGCGTTCGGGGTCGATGTACTGGCGGAGGGCGGCCCTCATGCGGCGGGTGCGGTTGTCGATGAGCGCGTTCATGTAGCGCGGGGACTCGACGGTGATGAACGGCTGATCGCGGTCGTCTTCGTTCGATCCGACGGTGATGAACGAGCGGCCGAAGATCATCGCTTCACGGTGGGCCTGCGGGGCCTGGGCGTCCATGTCGTTGTACTCCCAGCCCTCGCGCAGGCCGGCGTCGGCGAGCTCGTGGCCGGGGAGGATGAGGGACTTCACGTCGAGGCGGCGTTCGGGTTCGTCGACGGCGATCCGCGGCAGGTTGACGATCGTCTCGAAACGGCGCAGTTCAGGGGGTACGGCGAGGCCGATGTGCTCGAGGCGCTGCATGCCCTCGTAGTAGCGGTCCAGTCGAGCCAGGACGGGGCGAGTCTTCTCGTGCCGGTTCCGCAGTTCCGAGAACAGGGTCTGCTCGTCGTTTGAGAGAGCCACGCTCACCCCTTTCTGTCATCGGTAGACCCACATGCGGTTGTCGACTTCGTCCCAGCCTTCGGCACGGGAGTCTGCCGCGGCCTCGTGGGTGAGGACGTCGGCCATGAGGAGGTCGATCTTCTGGTGTTCGGACGGTTTGCCGAGGATGTACTTGTCCCCGGGCTTGGCGACCTTGCGGGCGGCGAGCGCGTGGGTTTTGGTCTGTTCGCAGTCGTCGTGGGTGGTCAGTTCCTCGGTGGTGTCTTCGAGGAATCGGACCAGGGCGTCGTACATGCGGTTGGTTTGGTTCGTCGGCCACATGACGACGACGTCCTCGCCGTGGTTGGCGGCCCAGGTGTCGGCCTGGGTCTCCCAGTGGCGGGGGTCGACGTAGAAGCGGTTGACGCGATAGCGGGCCATGAGCTCGTCGACGGCCGCGTTGACCTCCGAGCGGGGGATGCGACCTTCCCACTCGTCGGGGTTCCAGTAGGTGGGGCGGTCGTCGGGGCCGTAGGTGGGGGTGAAGCGGTGGCCGTTGATGGTCTCGGCGCGCAGCGCGGTCCAGTCCCCGGATCGGGAGCCGTCGAAGCCGAGGGTGACCATGGTGCCGTCTGGCACGGTGACTTGGGCTTGAGTGCGGTCCCAGAGTGCTTCGAGCATGTACGAGCCGAGGCCCTGGACGAGCCGGTTGCCGTAGAAGCGTTCCGCCTGGGTCGGGTCGGTCTCGACGAGCTCCTCGGCGAGCGGGTCGATCGCCGAGGTGGTGTCGACCCAGGGGGAGTCGAAGTACACGAATTTGTGGATCTTCGCCCGGTCGCGCTTCTTCTTGTAGTCGAGGTCGACCGGTGGTTTGCGGTGGTAGCGGAAGATGTCCTTCTGCCGGGACTGGAACCCGCGTTGCGCGGCGGAGTTCTCCATCGGGTCCCACGGGTTCGTCAGTTCGATCGTGCGGCCCTGCATGCCGGCGACACCACGCGAGATCGTGTTCCACGTGTCGAGCATCTTGTTCGTCTCGGTGTAGAGGCCCGACTCGTCGCCGAGCGCCCCGGTGAGCGGCTGGCCGAGCTTCGACTTCGCCGCTGAGGACAGGGGCACGATCTTCCCGCGGTTCGGGAGCCGGATGAAGCCCTCGCGCACGTGCACGAACTCCTGCAGGGGTCCGGAGAGGATCATCGACTGCAGGGGCTCATAGACGTTGTTCGTTTGGGACTCCGCGAACGCGACGAGTCCGATGAGGGACTTGCTGCGCGACCGTCCCTTCGCCTCACCGGGCTCATAGACGTACTCCCAGCCGCACCCACAGCCGTGATCCTCACAGCGGTAGATGTCGCCGGCGAGCGCCCACCCGTCGAAGAGCGAAGGGCCGACGGCCTCGAGCAGGAGGAGGCCGGCGCCCCACGGTGACTTCCCGCACTTTTGGGGGCCGACGACGATTGAGCGGCGGTAGTGGAACGGGGCGAGGAGTCGACGGCGATCGACGACCGCGTCCGGCCTGATCCGGTAGTGGTTGACCGTGCAGTAGAGCTGCCACCCGTTGAACGTCAGCGCCTCACCCTCGTACACGCCGCCAGGGACCCGGCAGTGAGCCTCAATCCAGTCGGTGGCGAGGAATCCGAGTGTGTGCCGGGTGTCGAAATCGAGAGTCAGAGATGCCGGCTGCTCGTCACGAGCGTCCACCGGCGGCCTTCAGCCTGTCGCGCGCCGACGGCGTCGGCACGTCGGGCTCCTTCGTCGCAACCTCGGCGCGTTTGTCAGCGACTTCGTCGTCGGCGATGTCCCATCCGAGCTCGCGCATACCGGCCTGGGTGAGACCGACCTGGTCCCTGTAGCGGTGCAACTGGGCGACCAGGGTGGCGTTCGCGTCGGGCTCCTTCTCGACGAGCGCCTTGAGCCGGCAGTACTCGCCGATCGAGGACCACAGCCACCGGTACCGCGGCGCCGACCACGCGCGACCCTGGGGGAGGGCCCAGACGTCGCGCCAGATCTTCATCTCCCGCCGGCGCAGGGAGACTGTGGCCGTGCTGTCGACCTCGACGGTGCGCGTCTTGTCGACGACGACCACACGGTGTCGAATCATCTTCGGTAGAGGGAACTCCGGAACCGGGCCAAGGTAGCCCTCGGCGGGGAGCTGCTTGAACGTCAGGCCGCGGCGGTCGGATCGCCCTGACTTCGGGTCGACCGGTGGTCCGGATCGGCTGCGGGGGCCTCCACTGACCATGGGTGTACTCCGTTCTTCGGCATCGCGCCGACATGAGAAGTGCCCCGCGAATCGCTCGCGGAGCAACTGACCCAGAGGGTCAGACCGGTCATCGCCGGTCGGGCGGACATGGTTTCTGACCTGGGAATTCGGAAAACTTTGAACCCGTTTTGGTTATCTGAGTCCTCCCCGTCGGTACGGGTTGAGAACAGGTTCGGTTGCCTCCCCCTGGGGTGCGTTGGAGGCAAGTCACCCTGCCGCCCAGCCTCCGGGCTGCCGGCGGGCGGTCGACGCCGAGTGGCACGGTCCGCACAAGCCGCGACCATAGCGGGGATCGTTCGGGTCGAGGCCGGCGGCGACGAGTTCGCGACGTGACCTCGGGAAGTGGTCGGCGTCGCGGGAAGGTCGGCGGCCGCACACGACGCAGATCGGATCGCGTTGAAGGACGGTTCGGCGGAATCGGTTCTCGTGCTCGCGGTCGTACCCACGTTGACGGGACGTGCCACGAGTACGGTCGGCGGTACGCTCATGGGCTGGGCACCGGGACTTGGGGCCGTCGAAGAGGGTCGGGCATCCCTTGACCGAGCAGAGCTTCTTCATCGACTGCCTCCGAACATGACGGAAGGCCTGACCGGATGAACCTGTCAGACCTTCATCGCCACCTCTGGTGACTCTACGAGAATGGTACGTGACAGATGTCAAGCACCTCGGGACCTGTGCGTGTTGCGGCGTGTCGTGCGAAGCAACACCGATCGCACATCACCAAGACGATACAGACGCGAACCACGCTGATCCTGACCGATCGGACGCAACAGCACACGACCACGAACGTCTCGCCTCGTTGCCCACTGCCTCGCTTGATCGTAGGTGATCTTCTCACCTGCTGCCCTCAGCGTGTCAACGATGCGAGGCAACGGTGCTTCGTATGCCTCGATGCGGCGCAGTCCCTCACGACGACGAGCACGCACATCCACCTGCGCCTTGCACCTCGGGCACACAGTCACGTCCTCACCGATGGTGGGCCACAGCTCAGCACCACACCCAGCTGTTGGACACTGGCCTACGAACACACGCTCAGGTGGAATGTCGATCTGACTCAGACCAGCGAGACACTGCTCGAGCAGACGCTCATGCCACGCCTCAGCCTGCTCGTGCTTGACCACCCAATCCCTGAGCGGGTCCAGGCTGGCCACGAGCTCGGGCACACCGAGCATCCGGAACGTGGGCCGCTCCTGCTCAAGCACCCACACGCCGAGGATCGCACGCAACACCGAGGTGATTTCATCGAGCACATCAGCCGCACCCACCCGATACAGGATCGGGGTGACGTCTGATGACCGCCCACCACTGGCCGGGGCCACCGCATCCTGCCTGAGCACCGACACCCTCAGCTGTGCAGCCAACGGCCCACACAACCGGATCAGATCAGGCAGGCTCGCCGAGCGCACCTCTCGCGCATCCCACATCGTCACTGTCCCCTCAATTCCCTCTCGATCCGACCACTCACCCAATCGCGGGGCCGCCAAATATCCACGTCATCGCCGACCAGGAGTAGCGCAGAGAGCCACACCTTCTGCGCCGAGGTCGTCTCTCCCGTCTCCGACTTCAGCTCACGCCACAGCTGGCGCATCTGCTTCGGGTGCACCAGCACCAGATCCGGAAACCCCGGCTCAGAGCGGCGACTGTCGTAGGTGTGATACACCAACCAGCCCATCCGCTTCGCGAGCTCCACGATCTGATCCTGCAGCTGTCTCTCCGTCATGCCCTTCGCCCGCAGGGCACGGTAGTCATCGAGCTTCACCGTCTTCGCCTCCCACGCTTCTTCGAAGGACCAGGGTTCACGAGGGCAGGAGGTGGCGCCGACCGTCCCGTCCCAGCCCGGCCAGGCCCGGCCCTAACCGAGCCCGTCACCGTCCCGTCCCGACCCGACCCGGCATATCCAGATCCTGGATGCCGGCGACCTGCTGGGATCTGCTGGAACCTGCTGGGTGGCTCTGCGGGGTCACACTCCGACTGGTTGGTGTCGGGCGGTCCCATCGGACCAGAGCCGGTGTCTGCGGGGTCTCGCTCCGACTGGGTGTCGGATAGTCCCTCGGACCAGACTGTGTCCACCGCGGGGTCATCACACGACTGGTCGCCGTGCGGTCCCTCGGACCGGTGAACGTCTCCCGCGGGGTCTGACTCCGACTGGGTGTCGGATAGTCCCTCGGACCGGGATGCAGGGTTCTCTTCAGGTGCCCTCGTGGCTACGGTGCCGGCGTCGCGGCCGGGCGGTACCTGCCCGGCCTTCGTGTCGGGTTCGGCAGCGTCGGGGAGGACGATGTTGTGAGCGATCACGTACTCGTGAGCGCGCAACCACTCGAGGGTCTTCGGTTTGAAGTACGGGCGCTTCGGCGGGGGCATCATCTGCTTCTCGCGATGAGCCCGCGGTGCGTCGAGCAGGGCTGAATTGCATCGGTTGCAGGCGACCACCATGTCGTCTGGTGACTGCACCTGCTTCGTGAGATGGTCATACGTTCCTGCCTTCTGCCCGCGCCGGTCGCCGTGGAAGTTCACGACCAGGCCGCAGTAACGGCACGCGTCGCCGTCACGGAGGCGCACGGGGATCGTGAGGCCGGGGTTCGCGTTGTCGAGCTTGCGTTGCCGTTCCCATTCGATCTCCTCTCTCGTTCGCATGTGGATGAAGGTGTCGTCCTCGATGAGCTTGTACGCACGTCGCCCATCCCCGTCAGTCACCTCGGTGAGGTAACCCGCGGTGATCGCGACGCTGATGAGCTCGTGGGAGCGTGCCTGCCCGGCCATTTGGACGGCGGTGCCGTGGCTGATGATGTAGTCGGTGAGGTGGGCAGTGGATTGGAGTGCGCAACGGAGGACGAAGCCGAACGCCTCGTTGAGGAGGCGGTCGTCGCATCGCTGGTCTTCGAGGACTGCGAGGACGACGGGGTGGTTGGCGGACGTGTCACCATTGCGCAGCCATGGCATCCGGGTCGTCTCCTCTCGTAGGTGGGGTTCAGTGGTTGTGGCATTCGCACGGGCACGGAGCGGGCTCGTCGCGCTCGTGGTCCCATCCGCTGCCGTCGCAGGCGCGGTGCTTACCGTCTCGACAGTCCGGGTTCATCAGTTGTCAAACCAGTCGACGATGTTACTGAGCACGTCGCGGAGGGCTCTGGCCTCGGCGAGGTTCATCGACCAATCGAGCTTCGACGCTCCCGTCTGGTAGATGCGGACTGAATTGCCAGTTCGCGTGACAGTCGTGTCGTAGCTGTCGCCGAGGTTTGGCCCGAAGCTTCGGGTGATCGTCTGTTCAACCGTTGGTGCAGCGCGCGTGACATTCAGCTGCCTCACCCTCGGCTCGTATCGGTCACCCACGACGTGCCTCCCGGATCGCTACTCGGATCTGTGCATCGGCCTCGACCTTGTCATTGTCCGAGAGAAAGTACGCGTCGGCCGCCCATGTCCTGTAGGCGCGAACGAGTGCGGCGGCGTCGCCGTTCTCCATGTCGGCGAGCGTTGCGATTTCTTCGCCCGGGCCGTAGCAGGAGCATCCTGAGTCCGAGAACCAGTAGTACCTGTGGTCGTCGCGCCACGCGCCGAACGACTCCCATTCGTAGCCGCCTTCGTACTTCGAGAAGACGTTGATGAGGCCGGCGATCTCTTCGTCTGGATAGAGGCCGGAGTTGAATCTGCTCGTCCTGAGTTTCCGGAGTGCGACGATTGGGTCCATCACCTCACCGGCGAGCGCTGTGTCGGGTTCGATTTCGTTCATGGTCGGGTTCCCTTCTCGATGTAGTTGCGGTCTGGCCAGGTGTTTCCGCAGCAGTTGCAGTGCCAGGCGACAGCGATCTCGTCGAGTCCGTCGGTGGCGTACACGGGTTCCTTGTGCTCGTGGCGGCAGATGACAGTCACGTCGGGTTCGATCTGGCACAGTCGCTTCTCCTCGATCTGCACCTGCTCGCAGTGCTCGTGGCCGGGGAGCATCACGGTTCCGCTCCGATCTGCAGCATTCCCGGCGCGACGCCGGTTTCGAGAGCGCGAGCTACCTGCGGCATCACCGTGTCGTGCACCGTCTGACCGCCCGGGAGAACGATGTGGGCGAGGAACTCCTCATCGAACGTCACGATCCCCGCCTCCACCGCTTCGAGCTTCGCCTTGACGACGAGGGCGAGCGCGCGCCAGCGTTGGCGGACGGCTTTGTCGTATTCGGTGGCTGCGGCTGAGGGTGTGCGGGGTGTGCCTCGGGTGGGCGTGTGGGTGAATTCGCGGTCGTTGCGGTTTGGCATGGGGAGGACGAAGCGGACTTGGCGGTCGTCGATTCTGAAGCCGATGACGGCGCGGTCGTTTTCCCATCCGTAGGCGAATGAGGTGGCGCCGTAGCGGCTGATGGTGCGTTCGATCTCGCTGCGGGATGCCTCGGAGGTGACTGAGGTGTTCTCGGCGTATCGGGTCATCGTGGGTCACCTTGTTCTGTGGGGACCGGGATGAGCGCGAAGAGCTCGGGGTCGTCGCCGAGGGCTTTGAGCTTGTCGCACATGTCGTCGATGCCAGCTGCGGCGCCGAGGTGTACGGGGCAGTAGCCGTCGTGGCCTCCTTCGTTGACCACGGTGCAGGCATCGCAGTCCTCGAAGTCGGCGGATGCGTTCTCCGTCAGCCACTTGGCGACGACCGCGACACCTCTGGACGTGAGCTGGTACCCGTCCGGGAACACCCCGCCTCCGTCGCTTGTTTGCTCAAGGCAGTTGTGCGCGTCTCCGGACCACACGATGCTCGGCAAGTTCATCTCAGACATGATCAGTCTCCTTTGACGTTGATGACCTGGTGGAACGTGTGCCTGATCTTGACGAGGTCGGCGGCGTCAGCCATGACCTGGTCGATGTCCTTGTAGGCCTGGGGGATCTCGTCGATGAACGCGTCGGTGTCGCGGTATTCGATGCCCTTCATCGCCTCACGCAACTGCTCGTGGGTGAAGGTCTTGCGGGCCTTCGAGCGGGAGAAGTTGCGGCCGGCGCCGTGTGGGGATGAGTTGAAGCTCATCTTGCTGCCGAGGCCCTCGACGACGTAGGACGCGGTACCCATGGAACCGGGGATGAGCCCGAGCTGGCCCTCCCGCGCGCTGATCGCACCCTTGCGGGAGATCCAGAGGTTGCGGCCGAAGTGGTGTTCCTTCTGCGTGAAGTTGTGGTGGCAGTTGATGCGCTGCTCTTCCACCACCTCGGTGCCCATGTGCAGGGCGAGGGCGTCGAGGACGCGATCCATCATTTCTTCGCGGTTGAGGAGTGCGAAGTGCTGTGCCCAGTTGAGTTCGGCGATGTAGTGGTCGAATTCGGGTGTGCCTTCGACGAGGTAGGCGAGGGCGGGGTCGGGGAGGTCGATCCACCATTTCTTCATCAGCTCGGTGGCGACCTTGATGTGGTGGCGGGCGATCTGGTTGCCGATGCCGCGGGACCCTGAGTGGAGGAACGCCCACACTCGGGAGTCTTCGTCGAGGGTGATCTCGATGAAGTGGTTGCCTGAGCCGAGGGTGCCGAGTTGGAGCCGCCAGTGGGTCGAGTACGCCGAGGGCAGCTCGACACCGTGGGATGTGCAGGTGTTGTCCCACATGGTTTCGAGTTCGTTGATTCGGTCCCAGCCGCCGGGGGACACTTCGGTGTTGTGGTTGCCGGCGGAGAGCGGGATGCGGGACTCGATGTCCTCACGCAGCTTCCTGACGCCGGGGACACCGCCAACCTCGTACAGGTCGACACCGGTCCACTGGGTGCGGACGGCGATCATGCCGCACCCGATGTCGACTCCGACCGCGGCGGGCATGATCGCGCCGAGGGTCGGGATGACGGAACCGACGGTGGCGCCCTTCCCGAGGTGCGCGTCGGGCATGAGCGCGAGGTGCGGGTGGACGAACGGCATCGCCGCGGTGGTGAGCGCCTGGTCGCGTGTGTGGGGTTCGAGGATGGATGCCCAGTTGTAGAGCTTGGGGGCGAGTTGGTGGATGGTCATGGTGCGTCTCCCGTGGTGATCGGTTCTTCGTCGGTGAAGAGGTCGATGTAGATCGAGAATTGTGGGCCGAGATTCTGAGCTGTGGTGAGGTCGGAGTTCGTGCATGCGGTGACGAGGCGGTTGAGTTCGGCCGAGTCGGCGTGGAAGGTGAGGTCGCTGCGGACTGGTCCGTCGACGTACTCGGCGATCTCTGTGGGGTAGTTGACGATCTCGTAGGGGCCGCCGTCGTCGTCGCGGTTGTCGGTGTCTCGCATCCGCCACATCGTTGACGTGACCATGGTCAGGGTCGCTTCGTGATGAGGGGTCGGGCGTGGATGCCGTCGGTGGATGGGCCGGGGTCGCCGTCGTAGCCGGCGAAGTAGTGTTCGTGGCGGCGTCCGTCGGTGGAGTGCCAGCACACCTCGTCCTTGTGTTTGATGTCGGTGATCTTGATCGGTTCGACTGGTGTCATTCCGGTGAGGGCACCGAAGAGCGCGGCGAGTTGTCGTTCCTTCTCCTGTTCGGCTTGCCGGTGTTCCTCGGCGGCCTTCATGAGTTCCTGGCCCTCGCGGGCAGCTGCCGTGGTCTCACGGTTGGTTTTGATCGCGCGCGTCAGCTGCCAGATGAGGATCAGGAGGACGATGATGAGTGCCAGGGTGGCGGCGAGTTGGAGTGTCATTTGCGGTTTCTCCTGGTGATGATCCACACCCACACGTGGGCGGGGAGGATGAGCATGCGGTCGATGAGGTGGCGCATCAGCGGAATCCCTTCACGAGTTCCTGACCCACCCCGGTGAGGTCGTCGGACCATTGGAGGCGGGTCTGCCGGCGGGTGTCGGCGGTGAGCATCTTCTCCTTCTCGTCGGTCGGGGCGACCGGGTTCGTTGCCAGGCCGTAGAAGTACTTCCCGCAGGAGACCCGCCACAGTGCGGCGGTGATCTCTTCGATCTCGATCTCCCCGCCGTACTTCTTCGCCGAATCGAGGAACACCTTCAACCGGTCCGCCGGCA
Source organism: Brevibacterium sp. XM4083 (assembly GCF_006489205.2). Classification (GTDB taxonomy): domain Bacteria; phylum Actinomycetota; class Actinomycetes; order Actinomycetales; family Brevibacteriaceae; genus Brevibacterium. The sequence goes on from NZ_VFYR02000001.1 coordinate 1,144,089, forward strand.
CGTCAGTGGTGCGGGTGCTGCGCGGGTTCTGTGCGGCCATGGACTCGAGGACGTGCACCGCCCGGGCGAGCTCCTGGGCGGGTTCGGCGGCGGGCAGGGTGATCGACTTGCCCTCGAACAGGCCCGTGCGGTCGGTGGCGCGGATGCGGATCTTCTCCGGGCCCGTGCCCGTGACAGTGACCTCCACCTCCGGGTCCCACGACTCCTTCGGAGTGAGACCCGCGAACCCCATCAGCTGGGAGGCCATGGTGGGGGTGAGGATGATCGAATCAGCGAGCACATCACCGGTGACCCGGGCGCCGTCGATCGCCGCGACCTTGCACACGATCATCGTCAGCCCCGACGTCGCCACGACCAGCACATGCTCGGCAGTGAACACGACACCGACCATGTGCTTGCCCGACTCCGCGTCCTTCGGCACATGCGGCAACGCCGCAGCGAGCGCCTGAGTGAGGTCGATGGGGTTGAGGCGGGCAGAGAGGTCACGGGTGATACGGCGGGCCTCACGGGCCTGCTTACCCTCCATGAAGTCCTCGACTACAGCGAGGTGCTCTTTCGCGTCATCAGCGTTGGGCATGGTCACTCCTCGATTCGTTTCGGTTTCGTGTGATCGCATCCGTCGCAGCACCAGCCCTGCTTCAGATGCTGGGTGGTCTTGCACTGGATGACGGTGGCACCGCAGTGGCGGCACGCGAACACGGGGTGGTCGCACATCTTGTGCGAGCAGTTCTTCATCAGCACCATCAGTTGTCCTCCTCGGTGTCGTGGTGGCAGTCGGGGCAGCACGGGCGGCCCGTGTCGCGGCCTAGCGTCTGGCACGTCATCTCCGTGGCCGCGCAATGCCGGCATCGGCGGCGAGCGCGCCCGGGTGTGTAGTTCTTCTGGCCGCTCATACCGGGAAGTCCTCGTAGTTGTCGGCGTACTCGTAGTAGCGGGTGCAGGGAACGACGTTGGTGGGGTTGAGGCGGATCGTGCGGGTCGTGTGGTCGACCAGGTCGGGCGGGCTGGTGATGTGGAGGCAGTTCACACCGTTCGCGAACGCCTCGGCGGCCGAGACGCCAGGCAGCTCGGAGACGGTGACCTTCTCGTCGCCGTCGGGGTGGATTTTGGTGATGCGGAGGTAGCTCATGACCAGGCCAGTTCCTTCCACGCGGCCGACCCCCATACCTTCGTGGCGAGGCGTGCCCTGAGCTCGGCGTCAGCGGTGAAGTGGGACTTCGGGCACTTCTTCTTGTTCGTCGGGGTGTCGTGGAGGTGGCAGCGGCGGCGCCAGCCCTCGTAGCGGGGGTCGTCGTCGGCGACCGCCTGGGCGATGTTGGCGTGCATCGCGACGAACGACATGAGGATGCACACACCGTTCTCCGCCATGCCGGGACCGGCAGGGAGGAGTTGGGTGCCGGTCTCGTCGAACTGGACGCCGTGGCCCACGTAGAGGCCCTTGCGGGGTTCGACCTGACCGCACCCGATGCACTCCTCTTCGCCGTACCACCAGTCATCCGTGTGGTCCCGATACCAGGCAGAGATCTCTTCGGGCAGCTTCACCTTCGCGCGGTCCTGTTCCCCACTGGCGAGGCGGACCGCGGTGCGGTCTTTCGTGTCGCCGTGCGCGCTGAGGACCTCGAGGAGATCGATCTGACCGGGCACGTTCTTCATGACACCTCCCCGAAGGGCAGGGCCGGCTGTGGGAACCGTGCCTTGATCGAGAGGTCGAGGTATGTCTCGCTGATGTCGATCCCGATGTACTTGCGGTCGTTGGCGAGCGCTGCTGCGCCGGTGGTGCCGGTACCCGAGAAGGGGTCGAGCACTGTTCCACCGGGGCGGCAGCCGGCGAGGATGCATCGGCGCGGCAGTTCGATAGGGAAGGTCGCGAAATGGGCGTCGGCGAAGGGTTGAGTGGGTATGGTCCACACGGTGCCGGGGTTGCGGCCTTTGGTGTGCATGGCCTGGGTGAGTTTGAAGGTTTGGTAGTCGACGCCGCCGGGGACACCTCGGCCTTCACGGGCGGCCCGTCCGGGGTCGGCTCGGTGAGGGGCTGTTCGGCGAAGGGTCGCGGGTGCGTGGGGTTCTCGAATGGGGTCGAGGTCGAACCAATACCGTTCTGACTTCACCAGCAGGAACAGACGTTCATGCCTGGTCGCGAGCCGGTCCTTCACGGACTCGGGTAGAGAGTTGGGTTTCGCCCAGATGATCTCGTTGCGGAGAATCCATCCCTGGTCTTGGAGGGCGAACACCACGCGCCAGGGGACCCCGAGGAGGCTCTTCGGTGGCCGGTCGAACTGGCGAGGCCGCAGCGCAGCTGACTGTGCCTTCTGCACGCGTCCGGGGTTGTTTAGGCGGGACTTGTCCCACCCCGCATCGTTCCCGCGCGGCCGCGTCGAATACGAGTCGCCGAGGTTGAGCCACATGGTGCCGTCGTCGGCGAGCACCCGGTGCGCTTCGGCGAACACGGCCGCGAGCCGGTCCACGTACTCGACAGGGGTGGGCTCAAGACCGATCTGACCATCAGCTTCGTAGTCGCGGAGACCAAAGTACGGTGGTGACGTCACGATACAGTCCGCGACCCCATCACCAAGCTGTCGCAGTGAGGCGAGCGCATCGCCGTGGTAGAGGGTGATGTTCTGGTCGTCGTAGTAGGCGTTCAGCATGGCACCTCCACGAGTTCCCCGGTGTCCGGGTCGTGGCGGGAGATGCGATGGCGAGGAGCATCAGGCGCGCGGTGGACGATCCTGGCTCTCCACGCGGTCGAACCCCCGTTGATGAGGTCCACGAACCCCTTGAGCGTGGCCCGGCGGAGTCGAGCACGGAGGACGTCAGAGACAACCCGCATCGCAGCCTCCTGAGTCAGCGTGAACCCGTAGTACTCGGCGGCACCCGTCACCGGGTCGACCTCGCAGATCTCCCACACGCGCTTCGCGAACGGAATCGTGAGGGGCTGCTTCCGACCTGCCGGCAGGACCGTGACGCGTTGCACGCGGATGGTGAAGACGCTCACTGCCCGTCACCGTCCTCCACGTTCAGCCACGCCTCGTCGATGACTTCGTAGAGGCGCATCGGTTTGCCGTGGTTGCCGCCGGCGACGTCGAGGTTCGTCGTCGTGCCCGCGGGTGCGATGATGCTGTGGTGGAGCAGCTTCCGGTACCGGGCTGAGAGGACACGCGGGTTGACGACCAGCCCGTGCTCGTTCGTGAGCTCAGCGCGCACCATGTTCGGGTCAACGAAGCCGGCCTCTCGGCGAGCGACCGTGCGCACCGCGGTGTCGATGCGGCGCTGATCCCGGCCGTGCACGTGCGTCGACGCGTTCACCGCGTCGACGGCCTCCTCATGGGGGCCACGCACCGCGGTCATCGCTTCTCACCCGCATCCCACGCCGCGGCGAGCACGCCGGCGGCCATGAGGGCGAAGCCGGCAACGTTCAGGCCGTTCGTCGTCAGAGTCGCCGCTGAGGCGACGAGGTACGTGAGAGCACCGACCGCGATGAGGGGCAGCCAGAGTATGAAGAACCGCCGGCGGGCGTAGACGTCGCGGTTCATGCCGACACCTCGGCGGTAATCATCCGATCGAGGAGCTTGATCGCCGAGGAACGCAACTCCACCACGGTCGGTGCGAGCACCTCGTCAGCGGCAGACCGAGCGGCAGACCACGCGGCAGACTCAGCGGCAGACTCAGCGGCAGACCGAGCGGCAGACCGAGCGGCAGACCGAGCGGCAGACCACGCGGCAGACTCAGCGGCAGACTCAGCGGCAGACTCAGCGGCAGACCGAGCGGCAGACCGAGCGGCAGACTCAGCGGCAGACCACGCGGCAGACCACGCGGCAGACTCAGCGGCAGACTCAGCGGCAGACCACGCGGCAGACCACGCGGCAGACCACGCGGCAGACGGTGCTTCGTTGGCTTTGCGGACCACCGGACCCGCAGCCTCAGCTGCCGCCATGTCGACGATCCGGCGCAGGCTCCGTAGCTCTTGCGCCTCGGCGGTAAACCCACCGATATCCAACCACGCCGGCGTGTACGTGCGGATCATCCAATCGAGAGCCATGAACGAGCGGACCGTGTCCTTCCCATCACTCCCGGTGCCGACCATGCGGGGCAAGAACGGCTTGAGCTCCTGCCGCTGCTCATCACCCCAGGCGTCGTTGAGACTGATCGTGAAGACCCGCAGAGCCAGTGACGCGCACTCAGGGGCATCCGTGAATCCCTCACCGGCGAGCCACGACACGACCTCCATCGCGCAGTGTCCGTCCTCGAAGTCACTATGCGAGCCCGGTGCTAGACCGATCTCGTCCAGCCTCGCGAGCCTCTCTGGGACGATGGTGCTGGTAGAATCAGACATGTTCGGTTCCTTTCAGGAATCCCAGCCCTCGCCCTGCACGGCGGGGGCTACTTCTTTCTGCGGGGTCAGAGTGGATGCCGGGGCTTCCCCCTCCACCAGCACCCACCCCGTCAATGGGCGGACGGCACCTCGGCGGCGAGGTCCTCGTCCGGGATGAGGCGAGCGCGTAGCGGTGCCACGATCTCGTCTTCGGTGTTTGCGGCGATTTCGGCGATGGAATCGGTGGTCTCGTCGACGACGCGGAGGATCGCGGTGGCGATGAGGCCGAGGTTCTCGACGGGAGTGTTGTAGTCGAAGCCGAGGGTGCGGAGTTCCTTCTCGAGCTGCTTGACGCGGAGGATCGCGACCTGCCTGGCCGCGAAGATCTGGCCGACGAACTTCTCGCGATCGCGTTTCGCATTGGGGTCAGTGGTGAAGCCGAGTGTGGTCATCAGTTGCAGTCTCCTGCCGATTGGATGGGGTGGGCGATTAGTGCGGTGGGGACTGTCGGTTCCGGGGTGAGGACGGTGAAGCGGAGCCGGGAGGTGGAATGTCTGATGCGTTCTTCCTCCTCAACTGCGGCACCGGTGGCAATGAGGTCGTCCTGCTCACCAACGATGACCTGAGTTGTCTTGTCGGTCACTCGGGCGAGGACGGCCTCGATGCGGGCGAGGTGGGCCATGGGGAACCCGTCACGCTTCGCAGCTCGGTAGCCGCGGAGGACCGAGACGAGACGCTCAGCGGCGATGATCGCTTCGTTGATGGTGTCCTGCCGGCGGACCGTGGATGGGGTGGGCGTGGGTTCAGCGGTCATCATCGACCTCTCGCTCGGTGGTGGGGTGGGTGTGCGGGTGCGGCCGCGACGGTGACCCCTCACTAGCGGCCGCACCCGAGGCACCGACATCTGCGACCGGGGTTCTCGTCCCGGGAGTTCTGTCAGTGCCGTCCCTTACGATGTCCCCACCAGGCGAGGTGTCCGCCTCTCCTGGTGCCATAGGGGACGCGAGCAGCGCGTCACCGTAACCCGTAAGGGAGTTCTCATGTCCGAAGCGCGAATCGTCTTTGGAAACGACGTCATCTACAACGCTCAACCCGAAATCGTCCGAGCAATGCAGGCGGTCATGTCGGCTCTGCACCGCGATGGCATCGGCTATCAAGTGCGGCTCGGCATGTGGGAGGGTGAAACTACTCGTGACGGTTACTCCACGATCGTTGTCCTCGTGGGGCCGTGTAATCCGCCAAGGTTCGAATACACGGATCGCCACCTTCCCGATCTTGCGGAAGAGTTCGAGGACCTGCTGTGGAAGTTCTCGGCGAAGGCGTTGCACGAGCGAGTCGTCGATCTCATGTCCCTTCGAGATGCGTTCGAGAGCGTTCTGGCGAGCGAACCCAGCGAGTAGTTTGCCGACCGGGCTCACGACGCAGCCCGCTTCGGCACGGCGGGGGAGTGGTCGGCGGTCACGGGCGTCTCACCGGCGGCGAGCGCGGGCGACGCGTCGACCAGGCGAGTGATGGGGATGTCGAGGTAGTCAGCGATGATGGTGAGCTCGTCGAGTCGGAAGCTGACCTGGCCGAGCATTCGCCGGTTGAGCGCTGCCGTTGAGAGGTGGAGGATCGATGCCAGGTCCTTCTGGCTGAGTCCCGCTCGTGCGATCTCTGCCCGGATGCCGGAGAGATGTCGGTGGGCGATCTTTGAGTTCATGATCGGTATCCAATCACGGACAGCGTGATTGGAGCAAGGTGATGGTATCGCTCAGCGTGTCGCGGTGGACATTTCTCGTGATTCGATACCGCCGGCACTTGCGGCTATACCGTTGAGCGAGATATTCTCCCGTTATGACGACGCACCCCGTAGAAGCAGACCTCGCAGGTATTGGCCCCCTTGCCGAAGCTGCAGCTCGGCGACTCCGCCAGCAGCTCGCTGGTCGCCAGATCAGCCAGAAGACTCTGGCGGCGAAGATGGGCGTGACCCCTATGTGGCTCAACCGCCGCTACCGTGGCACGACTGCGCTCTCGCTCGACGACCTCGAGCTCATCGAGAGCGCCGCCGGCATCTCGGCGGCCTACCTCGTCACGGGGATGAATGACGAAAACGGCCACCCGGATCATCCAGATGGCCGTTCATGTTCGCTGTGCGCCCCCCGGGACTTGAACCCGGAACCCACTGATTAAGAGTCAGTTGCTCTGCCAATTGAGCTAGAGGCGCGTGCCGCGCACGTTGCGCAACGAGAATTAATACTACTCAGGAGCCAGCCTCGCGTGCAAACCGAATCCGGGGATTTTCCGGTTTTGTGACTGAGGTCGCAGGTCAGAGGTACATTCCCGCGCTCGACTGCTCGGCCGGCTCGGAGATCGCGTGGACGTCGCGCTCCCGCAGCAGCACGTACGCCTGACCTTCGAGTTCCACCTCGGCGCGATCTTCGGGATCGTAGAGCACGGTGTCGCCGAGGTTGGCCTGTCGCACGTGCGGACCGGCGGCGACGACTTCGCCCCAGACCAGCCGCCTGCCCATCGTGGCCGTGGCGGGGATGACGATACCGGCGGCCGACTTGCGCTCACCGGCCTCCTCGCCCGGATCGACGAGGATCCGGTCGTGGAGCATGCGGATCGGCAGAGCAGTGTCAGGCACGCTCGTCCCGACCGGAGAATCCGACGATGAGGGCGGCGACGCCGAGCACGGCACCGGCGCCGAGGGCGATGGCCTCGGTCTTGGGGGAGCCGTCCTCGTTGATGACAGTCGACTTCGCCTTGTCGACGGCGCGGTTGAGCAGGGCTTTCGGGTGCAGGCGTCCCACCAGTTCGTCGATGTTGCCGGTCAGTCGCTCCTCGCGCAGCCGGATCGATTCGGCCAGCTGGGCTTGGGTGGCGTTGTCGACGGTCACATCTGAGGTGTAGACGTTGTCAGTCATCGGGTCGAATCCTCCGAGTCGCGAGTGCATTGTTCACCTGTGACTGGGCGTCACAGGACCTTGCCGTCCAGCTTAGCCGTTGACTTCTCCCGGTGTCAGATACGCGGCTCGGAGTGCCGGAATCTCACGGCGTCGACTGTGGAATCGCCCGGCATGTCCGGATAGTGCCCGCGCAGACTGGTGCGCGGGGCAGCCGCTCAGTCCTGCTGTTTGTTGCGACGACCGACGAGGAAGAGGATGAAGCCGACAGCGGCCATGCCGAACGCGGCGAGGACGAAGACCGGCCACGAGCTCACGATCGTCGAGATGAGCGACTCGCCGAACGAGCTTGCCGGCTGATTGTTGCCGCGCGGGGCCGTCTGGTCGCCGCCGGTGATGAGGTCGGTGTCGTCCTCGGGCGTCGGGACATCCGGGTTGCGGGGGACCGGGTCAGAATAGTCCGGGTGCGGTGCGCTTCCGCCCCCGGGCACCCAGCTGTCGCCCGCATCGCCGGGGATGACATCACGCTCGTTGCCCTGGCCGTTGCCCGTCGACGGCGCTTCGGTGTTCTCCTCGTCGCCGGCGCCATCGCCGCCGTCGGCACCAGCAGAGGCATTCGCGTCGGCTCCGTCGGCACCGGTGCTCGGTGACGGGCTCGGGCGCTCGTCGCCGCCGTTCGCTGCGGTATTCGACGAGCCCTCTGCCGTTGCTCCTGCGTCAGCGCGTCCGTTCGAGGCCGCCGATGAATCCCCGCGGGACCCGGAACCGTCTGAACCCGAGGATCCGGAGCCGCTGTCGTCACCGGGTGAGTTCGCGTCGGACGACGTCGAGGAATCGCCGCCGTCGGCGCCGGTGCCGTCGGAGCCGCCGCTCGAGCTGCCGCCGCCCCCGGCGGTCGAGGAGCCGTCGTTCGACCCCGTCGATCCGCCGTCGGAATCTGGGTAGGGCGTCCCGGCGACGGTGATCGTGTTCGTGCCGTTGACGTTCCTGACCTTGAAGTCCCAGTCCGGGTTGCTCGTGAAGTTCGCGAAGGTCACCGGACGGTCCGTCGCCGGATCGATGACCTCACCGGCCGCGTTGAGTGAGAACGTCGTCGGCACCGCGGCGGGCGCGCGGTTGTCGATGGGGTTGCCGCTGTCATCGGTCTCACCGTTCGCCTCGGCACCGGTGTCGGTGTCCGCGGAGTCCCCGGCAGCGCCGGAATCGGCCTCGGCACCGGAATCGGACGGCGCCTCGGTCGACTGCGCCGGCACGCGAGCCCGGGACGGGGGTCCGGAGAATTCCTTGCCGATCCAGCTCTCGGGCATGCCGGCGTCCCCGGTCGGCAGCTTGAGCTGCTTCTTACCGGCGTCCCAATCGGCGCGCAGCGGAACGGTCTTCGCCACACAGGGCTCGCCCTCCGGTGCGGTGTTCGGGTCCTCGCACCTGGGGTCCTCGTTCCCACCGCCGTCGGCAGCGCCGTCACTGTTCGCATCGTCTCCGGGGATGATGCCGTCGGATTCGCTCGTGCCATCGGCGCTCGCGGTCGATCCGTCCGCCGAGGTGGAGCCGCCCGATGAGGCGGTGCCGTCGGCTCCTGCGCCGGCATCGGCTCCTGCACCGGAATCCGCACTCGCCCCGCCCGCACCCGCATCGGAGTCAGCGGTCGCCGCTGACCCGGCATCCGCCTCGGCGACGGCCGGAGCAGCGTGGGCAGGGGTGGGGGCCAACGTCAACGGCAGCGCCACGAGGGTAAGAGCAGTGCCGAAAGCGGCCACGGCGCGGCTGAGCTCTCGAGTGGTGATCGACACTGTGGTCCTTCGGGTGGAGATTCCGGTCAACGTCCCTTCAGGGTGGCATGACGCGAAGGCGCGCCGGCCACCATCATAGTGGCTGAGCGAACGCTGTTAAAGCTCCGGTTCATCCGCCCGGGGTCGCGGGCTTCTTCGGGTACGCCCGGATCGTCGAGTCGGGGCCGTCGACGATGGCGAGATTGCCCGCGTCGGCGACGGCGAGCAGTCGCGTGTCGGACCGGTACGCCGTCTGCCCGGCAAGGAGGCATGCCGCTTCGCTGTCGATCGTGCAGGGGACGATCGTGCCCTTGGGCTCGGAGAGGTTGATGTCGCGTCCGGAGGCGTCGACGAGCAGCAGACCCGTTTCGAGGTCGAAGAGGTACGGGCCGATGTAGGCGCGCTGCCCACCCTGCCCGCGGACCCAGGACATCTCGCCGACGATGTCGGTCGTCGTCGTCACCGTCGAGAGGATCGACCCGTCCTCGAGGGAGTGGACGACGAGCTGGATGCGGTGGCCGCTGTTCGTCGACGCGCCCTGCTCGCCCCACAGGGCGATGACCTTGCCGTGGCCGGCGGAGATCCATTTGATGATGCGCAGCCCGTCGGCCGGGGATTCGAGGCCGATGCTGCGCTCGTCGCCGCTGCTGATGTTCGTCGCCACGACGGGTCCGTCGTAGTCGGCGCTGTAGAGCTCGCCGTTCTCGACGGCCATCGGGGTCGACCCGCTGTCGGGGGTGGGAATGTCGATGAGGCCGTCCTGGCCGAAGGTCGCGAGCTTGTTGCCGGACTTGACGAGCACGCTCGTGCCCGCCGAGGAGATCCGCGCGTTCGTCGGCAGCTGGTAGGTCTTCGGGGTGCTCTCGCCGTCGAAGAGCGCCTGCGCGGAGTCGCCGACCTGCCACAGGAGGGCGGCGCGGCCGTCGATGCGGGTGTCGACGGCGAAGGTCGGGGCCTCATCGGTCTGGCCGGAGTAGCGGACCGTGCCGTTGGCGGCGTCGAGGACCTCGAGGTTGCCGCCGTCGACGACGAGGACTCCGCGGTCGGAGGCCGTCACCGAGGCGGTGCCAGGGATCTTCGCCTGCCACGTCGGCGTGTTCGCGAAGCTCGGGACGATGTCGTCGGTCTTCTCCACCGAGATGTCGGAGGCGGGATTGAGTTGCTGGTCGGAGGCGATGGTCTGCGGGGAGTCCGTGGCGTTCGTCGGCACGATGTTGGGCACGACGAAGGCCCCGATCATGAGGATGGCCATGCCGATGAGGACGAGGCCGGGAACCGTGAGCCTGCCCAGTCGCGTCTTCCCCGTCCGCGGCACGCGTGTGCGCGGGGGCTGCTTGCGGGCCGCCTTCTGCTTCGGTGCCGCAGGTGCCTGCGCGGCCGGACCGGAGTACGGGGTGCCGAGCGGATACTCATCGGCGGTCGAGCCCGCATCGGTCGTTCCCGGCCCGGTGCTGTCGCCGGCGCGGTCGGCGCGGTCGGTCGCGCGGTGGGCGGCGTTCGCCTCGGCGGGGGCCTGCGCGGACGTCGAGGACTGGGCAGGCGCGGGGGACTGGGCGGACGCAGGGGAGGTGTCCGGTGCGTGCTCCTGACCAGGGGAGTCGATCTCGGAGTCGGCCCCGGCCGGGACGGTGATCGGCTGAGTGTCGTCGGTGTCCCGCGCCGAGGTGGATCCCGGGGTCGGTTCGGGCGCGGGGCTTCTCGTCGCGCCGAGTTCGGTCTCCGCGGTCTCCGCGGTCTCCGCCGGGACGATCCTGCCGGTCACATCGATCTCGACGTCGACTCCCTGCGCGCCGTCGCCGATCGTCACGGTCACCGGAGTCTCCGTGGCGCGCGCATAGTCGCCGAGGTACGCCATGGCCTGACCGGTGTCGGTGTAGCGACTCGTCGCCCCTTCGAGGGACAGGTAGGCATACCCGTCCTGGGAGACAGAGATCAGCGCACGTGGCATGTAATAGGGGTCCTTGAGCAGGTCGACGGCAGGGCGGTGACAATCCTAGTGAATGAGTCGTGCGCCTCCCACCGAGTTTCCGAAACCGTTATAGATCTCTACGGAATCGTTGCACGTCAGGAGATCTGCGTCTCATTATTCCCGTCCGCGCCTGCTGGTTTGCCCGGCAGCGGCCTGGGCGGTTAAGCTATATCTTGCTGTCTGCACCTCTGTGCGGGCTGTGTGGTGGGTATAGCTCAGCTGGTAGAGCGCCGCGTTGTGGTCGCGGATGTCGCGGGTTCAAGTCCCGTTACTCACCCCGATGGGAAAGCCCCGTGGGTCCTGAGGAATCAGGATCCGCGGGGCTTCTCGCATGCCCGCACCGAGGCGGTCCCGTGCCGAGGCGTGCCTGCGCCCAGGTGGTCCCGCACCGAGGCGTGCCTCGGCGATCCGATGTTCCAGTCCTGTCACCGTCTGTGCCCTGTTGAGCACCTGTGGGCAGGGTGTGCGCGGCTAACGTCGATCTCGTTCGACCAGTCGCCGGCCGAGAGCCGGTGACGACCACTCCGTGAAAGGGACATCATGAACCGCCCCACCGCACTCGTCGCCCGCTCCGCCGCACTCGCCGCCGCTGCCCTGCTCACCCTCTCAGCCTGCGGTGCCGCCGGAGACGCGGAGGAGTCGGCCGGTTCCGAAGCCGGTGACGTCGCCGTCGAGGAGACCACCGAAGTCGCATCCACCGAGGCGGCTGCCCCGGCCGGTGAGGGCACGCAGGTCGAGATCGGCCAGGAGCTCACCGACAGTGAGACCGGCGATGTCATCACCATCGTCTCCGCGGTCCGCAACAATCCCACCGAATACTACGAAGCCAGCGACAACCCCGACGGTGAGATGGTCTACCTCGAGGTCAAGGTCGTTCCCGGTGAGGACTACGGCGGCACGATCAGCGCCTCGGACTTCTACCTCGACAGTGCCGGCGAGGAGGTCAACTACGCTTCGACGGCCGATGACGAGCTCACGGCCGCCGGCTTCACCTACTTCGAACGCGCGCCGCGCCGCGACGGTGAGCACACGGGCTTCATCCCGGTCTACGTCAGCCAGACGGCCGACACGCTCAAAGGTGCGTACGTCCGACCCGAGGCGAAGGTCCTCGGCGAGGATCAGACGATCCCCGAGTTCCGCGGCGACTTCGAGGTTCCCGCATCCTGAGCAGGGCCTCCTGAACGAGGCATCCAGGGTTAGGGTCAGGCATGAGCGAATTCCCGCGCCTGCTCCACACCGTTCTCGACGCTGAGGACCCGCGGTCCCTCGCGGAGTTCTACCGGCAGTTCCTCGGCCTGCGCTACCGCAGCGGCGACAAGCCGCCGGTCGACGGCGGCCCCGACGACGCCGACTGGCTCGTCCTCATCGACGCCGAGGGCCGTCGCACGCTCGCGATCCAGCAGACCGACGAGCTCACTCCGACGACCTGGCCCGATCCGGCGGTGCCCATGCAGCTCCACCTCGACTTCACGGTGCCTGACACCGAGGCGCTCGAGACCCACCGCGCTCGGGCTCTCGAGCTCGGGGCGCGCCAGCTCTTCGATCGCACGGACGACCCTGACGAGCCCCTCTACGTCCTCGCCGATCCCGCCGGCCATCCCTTCTGCGTGTTCGTCGCCTGAGGCTGCTGCTCCTCAGGCCATCGTCACGAGCTTCTGGAGGACCTGGAAGGCGACGGCGACGACGAGGGCGTTGTAGAAGAACGCGATGATGCTCTGCAGCAGGACGATGCGGCGGGCGGCGATCCCGCACACCTCGACGTCCGAGGTCGCGAACGACGTGCCGATCGTGTAGGAGAAGTAGAGGTAGTCGAGCGTCGTTGGGACGTCGTTCGTCGGGAAGCGCAGCTCCCGTTCGTCATTGGCCGCCTCGGTGACCTCATAGATCTCGGCGAACGCGATGTGGAGCATGAGCCACGAGAGGATGATGCCCGCGCTCGCAGCGAACAGGATCGTCGTCTGGTCGGCACCGCCGTCCGCGGAGTCCTGGGTGACCATCGCGGTGATCGCCGCGTTCGACCCGGCGACCGCGGCGAGCAGCGGGGGAATCCACAGCCACTTGACGACCGCACGGGCCTCCGTGCGATCGCCGGCCTCGGGCTGTCGGCTGCCGTTCCACACGACGATGAGTCCGACGCCGAGGTAGACGACCGTCACCGCCTCCCACAGCAGCAGCGCCCACAGGGTGTTGGTGACGAGGTAGAGGACGCACGTGAGGACGATGAGCGTCTGCGCCGCACCGCTGATCCACTGTCCCGCCCCGGAGCGCCGAACCGTCGGGCGCGCTTGCCTCGAATCATCGGTCATGGCCCGAATATACGGCATCCCCCGACTCCGACCCCCGGTGCCGAGACACCTCCCGCGCTCGGTTCTCCTCCCGTGTCCGAGGCGAGGGTTAGAGTGAGGTGTGTCCGCATTCGCCATCCCGCTCACCGTCGTCGGCAGCATCAACGCCGATATCACCGCGGTGACCGACCGCCTGCCCGGTCCCGGAGAGACCGTCGGCGGTGGCACCCTCTCACGCAGCCCCGGAGGGAAAGGCGCGAACCAGGCAGCCGCGGCGGCCCGCCTCGGCGCCGTGACCCGGATGGTCGGGGCCGTCGGCACGGACCCGACCGGCACGGAGATGACCGCGGCCCTGCGCGAGGCCGGCGTCGATGTCAGCGCCATCGCCGAGGTGAACGCTGAGACCGGGACCGCGCTCATCACCGTCGACGCCCGCGGTGAGAACACGATCGCCGTGTGCGAAGGGGCGAACGCCCACGTCAGCGCCGCCGGACTGAGGTTCGACGAGTCCGACACCGTGCTCACGCAGCTCGAGATCCCGCTCGAGGTCATCAGCGATCTTGCCCGCACCGTGCGCGGCTGGTTCGTCATCAACGCCGCCCCCGCGATTCCTCTGCCCGCCGAGGTGGTCGACCGTGCCGATCTCATCATCGTCAACGAGTCCGAGTACGCCGCGCTTCCGCAGCTGGCCACGGCTCGCCGGGTCGCCGTGACCTACGGGGCACAGGGGTCGGCCCTGCTCGAGAACGGTGAGCAGACCGCGTTCGCACCCGCCGAGGCGCTCACCCCGGTGAGCACCGTCGGGGCCGGCGACGCCTTCTGTGCGGCCCTGACCATCGCCCTGCGCTCCGGCATCCCCGCTGCCGAGGCGCTGCGCGTCGCCAACGCCGTCGGGGCGATCGCCGTGGCCAGTGACGACGCGCGCCCGCCCTTCCCGCCGCTCGATCACCTCATCGCCACCGTCGACGCACACCCGTCGACGACGAGAGAACGGACATCGCCATGACCGCACCTGCCGCCCTCACCGGCCTCAGCGCCTTCCCGCTCACGCCCATCCGCGACGGCAGTCTCGATGAGGCCGCCTTCGACGGTCTCATCGACCGCCTCGTGGCCGCCGGCGTCGATTCGATCGCCCCGCTCGGGTCGACCGGGGTGGGCCCCTACCTCAGCGTCGGCACCCGCGCCTTCGTCGCCCGCGCCGCCGTGGAGCGCGCTCAGGGCATCCCCGTCATCGTCGGGATCGGGGCGCTCAACCAGCGCGATGTGCTCGCCAACGCCTCCGCGGCCGAGGAGGCCGGGGCCTCAGCGCTCCTCCTCGCCCCGGTCAGCTATCACCCGCTCACCGCGGACGAGGTCGTCGAGCTCTTCCGCGCCGTCACCTCGACGACGGACCTGCCCGTCATCGTCTACGACAACCCGGGGACCACGCACTTCACGTTCACGACCGAACTCTACGGACGGCTGAGCGAGCTCGACGGGGTCGCGGCGATCAAGATCCCCGGCCTGCCGCTCTCAGCAGGGGAATGGACTCAGCGGGTGACTGGCATCCGGGAGGCGACCGCGGAGGGCACCGCGATCGGCGTCTCCGTCGACGCATACGGCGCCGAGGGACTCATCGCCGGGTGCGACGCATGGTACACGGCGATCGGCGGCACCCTGCCCGAGCCGATGCTCGCGATCACCCGCGCCGCACAGTCCGGCGACACCTACCTTGCCCGCGAGCTCGCGAGCGAACTCCAGCCGCTGTGGGACCTCTTCGCCGCCCACGGCGGGAGTCTGCGGGTGGGTGCGGCGATCGCCGAGCACCTCGGCCTCGTCAACGGCGACAGCCTGCCCGCACCCCTGCGCGGCCTCGACGCCGAGGCCAAGCGCACAGTCGCCGAGGTCGTCGACGCCCTCGATCTGCGCTGAGACTCCGCCGGCAGCCGGGTCCAGGGCGTCGGCAACTGGGCCTGTGTGAGACCGCAGGTGACCGGACCCAGCGCACCGGCAACCGGCCCTGCCTGAGGCTGCCGGTGACGGGAAAACCGGCGCGCAGACGGACCCCGGCTCTTCACCTGCCGTCCATCTGAGGTTCTGGCCCGGGACAACTCCCTGCCCGTATATGGAGGTGGGCGGGCCGTTCCCGCCTGCCGCCGCCACGACTCGGAGACCCGATGACGCATACGAAGACGATCACCGCCGCCCTCACCTCACTTCTCCTCACCACCGGTCTCACCACCGGACTCACCGTCACCGGCGGTGCCGGGGCGAGCGCGGCGGAAGTGCCCAACCCGATCAGCACCTCGGCCCCGGACGCCGAGGTCGAACTCGGCTTCCTCGGCACCTATGAGACCGGCCAGTTCGACGAATCCGCCGCAGAGATCACCGCCACCTACGGCGATACCGTCTTCACCGTCAACGCCCAGGCGGCGACCGTCGACATCATCGACGCCTCCGACCCGACGAGCCCGACGAAGACCGGTGAGATCACCGGGACCGGGGTCGCGAACTCGGTGGCGATCCGCGACGACGGCCTCGGCGTCATCGCTCTCGAGGACGCGGACAAGACCCAGCCGGGAACGCTGATGTTCTTCGACGCGAACTCACCCGAGGCGACGGTGCTCGGCTCGGTCACCGTCGGCTCCCTGCCCGACATGGTCGCCCTCACCCCCGACGGCACCCGGGCGCTGACCGCGAACGAGGGCGAACCCGCCGACGACTTCTCGACGGATCCCGAAGGGTCGATCGGCGTTGTCGATCTCCCCGCCGAGGTGGCCGCCCCGTCCCAGGACGCGGTGCGGATCGCGGACTTCAACGACTTCGAGGAGGGCGGCTCGAAGACCCTGCCCGCCGACGTCCGGGTCTTCGGCCCCAACCCCGACGGCGACCTGCCGGTGTCGCGGAACCTCGAACCCGAGTACATCACCGTGGCCGGTGGCAAGGCGTACGCGACGCTGCAGGAGGCGAACTCGGTCGCCGTCGTCGACATCGCCTCCGCCGAGGTCACCGAGATCTTCCCGCTCGGCTTCAAGGACCACGGGCAGCCGGGCAACGGCCTCGATCCCTCCGACCGCGATCCCGAGGACGCCCCGACGATCAACATCGACGAATACCCGGGACTCAAGGGCACCTACATGCCCGACACGATCTCGGCGTTCTCCGCAGGCGGCACCGACTACCTCGTCACCGCCAATGAGGGCGACTCCCGCGAATGGGGTGACTTCTCCGATGCCGCGCGCGCCAAGGACCTCGGCGACGACGGTCTCGCCCCCGTCTGCGAGTCCTCGCCGCTGGCCGACCGGCTCGGCGATGACGAGCTCGGACGCCTCAACGTCATCACCGACCTCGGCCTGAGCGAGGACGGCAGCTGCTACGAGGAGCTCTACTCCTTCGGCGCCCGCTCGTTCGCGGTGTGGACGACCGACGGTCAGCTCGTCGCCGATTCCGGTGACGAGTTCGAGCGGCTCACCGCGGAGGCGAATCCCGACTTCTTCAACTCCAACCACTCCGAGTCGAACCTCGAAGGGCGCAGCGACGACAAGGGCCCGGAGCCCGAGGCGCTGACGATCGGCGAGGTCGGCGGAACGACGTATGCGTTCATCGGCTTCGAACGCGTCGGCGGCATCGCCGCCTACGACCTCTCGGATCCCGCGCAGCCGAAGTTCGCGACCTACTTCAACAACCGCGACTTCTCCGTCTCAGTCGAGGACGAGATCGAGACCGCCGAGGATCCGGCGGCCCTGCTCGCCAGCGCCGGTGACCTCGGTCCGGAGGGCATCACGTTCCTCAGCCCGGACGAATCGCCGTCCGGTGAGGCCGCTCTCGTCGTCGGCAGTGAGGTGTCGGGGACGACGAGCATCTACTCGATCGCCGACCTGAGCAACGGCGGTGGCGGATCCGACGCCGGTGCCGATGACAATGCCGGCGCCGAGGCGGATGCTTCAGCCGGGGACAACGCCGGGGCCGACAGCACCGCCGGGTCCGATGACAGCGCTGGCGCCGACGCGGATGCGTCCGGTGCGGACGAGACCGCAGGCGCCGAGGCGGACGCTGGCGCCGAGGGCACCACCGCGGCGACCGGGTCGACCGCAGGCAGCCAGGACGCCGACGGCTCTGACGCGAAGGGATCCGACGCGGACGCGCAGGGGACTGACGCGGACGCGAGCGGCTCATCGGCCTCCGCGGACGCGCAGGGCGCCGATCCGGGCGCGAGCGCTGACTCGGCCGACGGCGGCGACGAGAACGCGGGATCGCTGCCGCGCACCGGTGCCGACCTCGGGCAGTACCTGCTCATGGGGGCACTTGCGGTCGGGCTCATCGCCATCGGCGTCATCGCCTTCGTCGTGACGCGGAGGAAGCGCTGACCCGAGTTGACTCATTTAGTTTAGAGAGCTAAACTAAATGACATGACAACGAACCCCCGCACCCGCAAGGCTCCCGTCAGGGGAGCGAAGAAACCACTCCGCTTCAAGTTCGGAATCGCCCTGCTCATCCTCTATCCGCTCTTCTTCCTCATCATCCCGATCGCTCCGTTCCTGCCCATCGACGCCGGCAGCAAGGTCGGCCTCGTGGCCGGCGTCCTCGCCGCCGGGGAAGGCGTCCTGCTGCTCGCCATCGCGTGCGTCGGCAAGGAGGCGTTCCAGGCGATCAAGGCGAAGATCCTCCGCCGGAAGAAGAAGCCCGTGGAGGAGGCGACCGAGACGACGACCGACGCCCCGACGGCGAAGCCCGCCGTGGTCGGTGGCGTGAGGCAGGCCCGTCATGCCGGATGAGGCCGAGGCCCGCGCGGCCGCCGCGCGGATCAATACGCTGCTCATCGAGCTGTGGCGCGTCTCCGAGGGGGAGGGCCCGCAGTACGACGACTTCGAGCTCAGCGCTCAGCAGCACGCCGTCCTCGAGCGGATCGCGAACAACCCCGAAATCACCTCTGGGGAGCTCGCGGCCGACCTCGGAGTGACGAAAGGGGCGATCAGCCAGCACCTCGGCGTCCTCGAGGCGGGAGGCTACATCGCCCGCCGCCGCAGCGAACGCGATGGGCGCGTGCAGGTCCTCGAGCTGCAGAACCGCGGCAGGAAGTACCGTGATGCGCTGGTCAGCTACGAGGACTTCCTCGTCGACCGCTACCTCGAGCGGCTCTCCGCCGACGACCTCACCGAGATCGCCGCGGCCCTGTCAAAACTCAAGGGCGCGTTCACCTCCGACTGACGCGCTGATCACGTCGGCCGGGTCGATCACTCGATCTGGCCGATGGGTTCGCGCTTCTCGGCCTGGAACTGGTCCTCGGCCCGTCCGCGCGCCCAGTACGCGGAGATCGACAGCGCCTCCCGTGGCACCTCGCGCTCCTTGAGGATCCGCCGGATCACCTTGATCGTCTCGCGCTCACCGTGAGCGAAGACCTGCGGCGTCCCCGTCGCCCAGGACAGGTCGCTCACCGCCGCGATGAGGTCCTCATCGGAGTCGACCCAGGTCACGGTCAGTCCTGCCGGGACCGCGGGCAGGAGGCGGTCGGCGGAGTGCGCGACAGAGAGCAGGACGTGGCCGGTCGCCTCGGCGTCCATCGCCTCGATCGCCGAGCTCACCGCGGGCAGCGCCGTGTGATCGCCGATGAGCAGATGCCATGGGGAGGCCGGATCGGGGCGGTAGGCCCCGCCGGCGCCCATGAGGACGAGCGTGTCCCCGGGCTGTGCTGCCTTCGCCCACGGGCCCGCAATGCCCTCGTCGCCGTGGACGACGAAGTCGATCGTCACCCGCTTGGCCGCGACATCCATCTCCCTGACCGTGTACGTGCGGTTGCGGGGCAGGGTCTCCGGGGCGGTCTCCCGCAGGGCGGCGAGGTCGTAGGGCGGGGTGAGGCCGTGCGCGGGATCGGCGAACATGATCTTGACGTACTTGTCCGTCGAGTCGTTGTTCCTGATCGCGTCGAACCCCTCGCCGCCGGCGACGATCCGGACGAGATGCGGGCTCACCGTCTCCGTGCTGATGACGGAGAGGATGGCCTGCGGGCGATCCGGGCGCTTCGTGCGGGCGGGGGCGGGAGTCGACATGCGGGGGCCTTTCGCTGAGGGTGGAGTTAGGTTCACCTTAGCAAACCTCGCCGAGGTGGTCGCCGGCTTCGCGACCCCGCTGGCCGGCGAGGCGGTCAGGACACCTGATCGGCGAAGTCGTCGCGCACCCGTCGCAGCCCGCGCAGGTCGAGGTTGCGCAGCTGCTTCGGCGACTCGAGGATCTCGACCCCGGGCAGCGCCGAGGCCGGTCCGCTGCAGCCCATCGAGTTCTCCGGGTCGAGGAGGACGACCTGCTTGCCCTCCTCGCCGAGGCGGCGCAGCGCCTCGACGATCATCCGGCGGGCCACCTCGTTGATCGAGTACACCCGGCGCAGGTCGAGGGCGAAGACGTCGATGGCATCGTCGGGGGAGGCGATCTCGCGCATGACGTTCTCCGCGCCGCTCCATTGGATGAGCCCCTGGAGGCTGACGATGCGGACCATATGGCCCTTCGCATCGACGAAGCGCCGGTCACGGCGGATGATCGAGCGGGCGGGCTCGGGGGCGTTCATGATGTGGAGGCCGAGGTCGGCCGACAGCGAGCGGAAGATCTTCGCTCCGCGCACACTCGTGCCGTGCTTGTCGAGCTTCGGCGAATACGTCGCGATGCCCACCTGACCGGGCAGGACACCGAAGAGGCCACCGGACACGCCGCTCTTGGCGGGCACCCCGACCTCGGTCATCCAGTCACCGGCGGCATCGTACATCCCGCACGTCATCATCACTCCGAGCACCTGCCGGTTGACCCTGGGGGAGAGCACCCGCTCGCCGGTGATCGGGTTGACCCCGCCGCCGGCGAGGGTGGCGGCCATCATCGCGAGGTCCCGGACGCTGACGAGGACCGAGCACTGGTTGATGTAGCCCTGGACGACCTCGTCGGGATCATCGGTGATGACATCGTAGGACCGGAGCATGTTGGCGATCGCGATGTTGCGGTAGGCCTGCTGCCATTCCCCGGCGGCGATGTGCTCATCGACGCGCAGCTGCCGGCCGGCGAACCGAGAGAGGCCGGCGCGGACGATCTCCGTGCGCTCGGCCAGGGTCGCGTTCTGACCGCCGAGGAGGGAGTGGATGGTGATGGCCCCGGCGTTGATCATCGGGTTGAGCGGTTTGCCCGAGGTCTTGTCGAGCGAGAGCTCGTTGAACGCCTCACCGGTGGGTTCGACGCCGACCTTGTCGAGGACGGCGGGGATGCCGAGGGCCTCGAGGGCGATGCCGTAGATGAAGGGCTTCGACATCGACTGGATCGAGAACTCGAAATCGGCGTCCCCGGAGTCGTAGAGGACGCCGTCGAGCGTCGAGATGCTGATCGCGAGCTTGTTCGGATCCGCGGCCGCGAGGTCGGGGATGTAGTCGGCCATCGCACCGCTGCGGTCGTGGCGATGACGCTCGAGCGTCTCATCGAGGAAATCGGGAATGGGGGATCGCACAGCACCTCCTTCGGGGGCAGTGTCGGCAGTCGGCCGCACGGGCGCGGGCCGACTGCCATTCTCACACACGAGGCCGTCCCGGGAGTGTGGGATCAGACACGCGATGCCCCGCACGGCGTCAGCCGGGCGGGGCATCGTCGATGGTGCTGAGTCGGCTCAGCGCCGTGGGCTCTGCGGGTCCTCGGGGTCGCGGCGATCGCGGAAGTCGACCGGGTTCTGCTCACCCGGGCGCGGATCTCCCGGACGCGGGTCACCGGGCCGGACATCACCGGTGCGCGGGTCACCCGGGCGGGCGTCGCCAGGGCGCTGGTCGTCGTGGCCGATTGCGCGGTCCGCGGCATCGCGGGCGCTCTTGATCTTGTCGCTGTACTTGCCCTTCGTCAGCGAATCGGCGGCACCGGCAGCCTTGTCGAGAACCTGATCGCTGAACTTCTCGACCTTGGGGTTGTTGAGCTTCTCGCGGACCTTGGGGTCGTTGGCGAGGTTCTTCGCCTTGTTGATGAACTTGTCGAATCCCATGGGACTGCCCTTCTTCACAGGTGTGCTTCACAGATGTGATGGTCGCCACCGATCGTAGTCCGCAAGGCTGAGTCGGTCCTGTGGGCGAGCTTCGCCTCGCCTCAACCCGACTTGTCCGCGGCAGGGCCGGTCGCGGCGGTGTAGGCAAGCGCTGCCTGCACCCGCGATTCGACCCCGAGCTTGACGAGCACTCGGGAGACGTGCGTCTTCACGGTCGCCTCGGTGATGCCGAGCTGCTTGGCCAGGGCGCGATTGTTCCGGCCTGCGGCGATCCCCGCGAGGACCTCGCGCTCCCGGTCGGTGAGATCGTCGGGCAGTACGGCAGCGGGTGCCGGTTCCTCGGGAAGTGCCGAGAGCATGGTGACGACGCTCGCGGTGACCTCGGGTGAGAGGACGGTGTCCCCGGCGGCTGCGCGGTGCACGGCGCCGATGAGCTCCTCGGCCGAAGCGCTCTTGAGGAGGAAGCCCGCGGCCCCCGCGCGCAGGGCGGCGAGGATGATGTCGTCGAGTCCGAACGACGTGAGGATGAGAACCGTCGGTCCGCCCGGGGCCGACCGCAGCTGCCGGGTCGCGGCGACTCCGTCGAGGACGGGCATCCGCACATCCATGAGGACGATGTCCGGGCGCAACGCGTCGGCCATGCTCACCGCCGTGCGCCCGTCGGCGGCCTCACCGACCACGGAGATGCCGTCGGCGGTGTCGAGGAGCAGGCGGATGCCGGCGCGCACGGCTCCGTGGTCGTCGGCGATGAGGACGGTGGTCACTGAGTCGTTCCCTTCGGTCGCGGCGCCTCCGACACGATGTTCGACTCGGGGGCCACCCTGTCTTCCGGCAGGGTGAGTGTGGCGGTGAACGTGTCCGTCGTTCGGGTGAATGCGGCACCCCCGCCGAGGCGCTCGAGCCGGTGGGTGATGTTGTCGAGTCCGTGCCCCGCCCGGTCGATCGTCCTCGCGATGGGGGAGAGCGCGACAGGATTGGACGCGGCGATCGCCCCCGCCTCGGTCACGGTGATCGTCAGCTCCGGTGCGCTCGCGTGCTTGACGACGTTAGAGATGAGTTCGGCGATGACCGGACGCAGCGCCGCCTCCTGCCGGTCGGGCAGCGCAGTCAGCGCCTCCGCCCCGGTGACGGTGACCCCGAGGCTCCTGGCGAGGGCGATCGCCTCGGCCGCGGACGCTGCGACGGGCGGATCAGCCTCGACGTCGGAGCGCAGGACATCGATCATCCGGCGCATCTCGCTCAGCGCCCGGTCGGCGGCGGCGTGGACGGTGGTGAGCACCTCGGTGCGGATCCTCTCATCGTGCGCGGCCAGCGCCGCCTGGGAGTGGAGGGCGATCGCGGAGATGTGCCCGGCGACGAGGTCGTGGAGGTCTTCGGCGGCGGCAGTGCGCACCTTCTGCTCGGCGAGCCGGGCGCTCACCGCGGCGTTCTCGGCAGCCAGGCGAGCCGCCTGCGCCTGAGCGTCTGCGCGGGCGCGTTCGGCCTCGGCCCGTTCGTGTTCGGCGGCGGCGGTGTTGCGGTGCTCGCGGACGCTGCTCGCCCACAGGGCTGGGAGAAAGAGGATGATGACGGCGAGGACCGAGAACTGGAACGATGTCGACGGATCGAATCCGGAGGCGAATGAGGCGACACCCGCGACGATCGTCGAGACGCCTGCGAGGGTGAACACGACCGTCGACACGCGCCGGGAAGCGTGTCCGACGAGGGCGAAGACGAGTTGGAACACGAGCCACAGAGCGAAGTCGTGGCCGCCGGCGAGGACGTCGACACCGAGGCCGATGAGGAAGCTCGTCGTCGAGATCGCCACCCGCGGGGCGTAGAGCGTGCCGACGAAACCGCAGATGATGAGCACGGGCTGCGCGACCTGATCGGGAATGACGTCGGTGTCGAACCACTGATTCTGGGGGCCGAGGACGATGAAGAGGATGCCGATCGCGCTGAGCACGAGCGCGGTGAGGAGATCCTCGAGGGAGAACGCGGGCAGACCCGGCACTCTCAGGTGCCGTTTATCGGACATGATCCGAGTCTAGTGACGACACCGAAGGGTGGAATCATCCCAAAGTCGGATGTCGACGTGCGACTTCCTCCCGACGACGGGACTCCTTCCTCCCGCATAGCGTGGCGGCATGAACAGCACCGAGGCGGCCCGGAGTTCTGGCAGGGCACAGGCGTCGCCGGCGTCGGGATTCTTCAGCGGACCCGCTGAGCTCTTAGCGTTCGTCCTCCCCGTCGTCGCCGCGCAGCACCTCGGGGCGAGCGGGGCCGAGACCGGAGCGCTCGTCGCCGTCCAGCTCCTCGTCTCGCTTCTCATCCGACCCCTGGCCGGCAGGCTCGTCGACCGGTGCGGATCGCCGCGCAGCTCAGCGATGATCGCGGCGGCGGGATCGGGCGTCGGGGTTCTCTCCTTCCTCGTCTTCGCCGTCTCGACGACGCTGCCGCCGGCGTTCGCCGCTGCCGCACTCGGGGGCATCGCCGGTGCGCTCTTCTGGGTCGCGGTGCGCGCCCTCATCGCCGAGCGCGACGAGGGCAGCGGAGTCGGCGATGACCGCTTCGCCGCGCTCATGGAGAACGAGTCCTCAGGCGCCTGGATCGCATTCATCATCGGCATCCCGCTCTTCCAGGTCGCCGGACCGCAGGCCGTCTTCCTCGCGTGCGCGGCCGCCTGCCTCGTCGCGGGGATCCTGCTCGCGCGGATCGGGGCGCACAGTCCTGGGCGTGGAGAGGCTCGGCACATGCCTGCGCCCGACTCTGCGCATCTGCTGCGATCCCTGCGCGGCATCCTCGCGCTCGTCGTTGTCCTCGCCTTCGCCGAGGGCATCATCTCACTCCTCCTCATCCTCCACCTCGCCGTCGAGCTCGGGCTGGAGCTCGGAGAGATCGCGCTCGTCTACCTGCCGGGGGCGATCGTGCTCAGCATCGCCCCGCGTCCTCTCCACCGTCTCGTCCGCCGCATCGAGCCGCGGTGGATCTTCCTCCTCGGCCTCACGTGCTCCGCCGGGTTCGCCGCGGCGATGGTCACCCGCCCCGCCCCGGTCGCCCTCGCCGTGCTCTGGGTCCTCTCCGCCCTGTGCTTTTCGCTGCTCGAACCGCTGCTCGACAGGCTCATCGCCGTCGTCTCCGGCCACAGGGCGGGAGCCGGGTTCGGGTACGCCCAGAGCGCAGAGCTCATCGGGACCGCTGCCGGGACGCTCGCGGCCGGAGCGCTCTTCGGCGCCGGCCTCTGGCATGTCGCGACGATCGCCGCCGCGATCGTCCTCGTCATCGCCGCGCTCACCGGGTGGCGGGGTCTGCGCCGCTTCCCCGCCGCAGACCTCGGGGCAGACCAGCGCATGCGAGACCAGCGCCCGCGCGGCAGTCGCCAGCACGGTACTCGCCGAAACGGCACTCGCCGAAACGGCACTCGCCGAAGCATCACCACCACAGAGAGAAAGGGGCTGAGCCCAGCCATGAAGAGAACAGCAGCGACCCTGGCCATCCACGTCGGCATCTACGTGATCGCGCAGGTGATCTTCGCCCTCGTCGCCGCCAGCTGGCCGTGGGAGGTGATGACGGGCGGGACCTCGGTGACGACTCTGCTGAGCTGGAACGCCGGAGGAACGGACATGCAGAGGTGGATCAGCTCGATCTCACGGATCTGGACGATCGTCGTCCTCATCGACATCCTCTGGTCCGGCTACCGGATGATCGTGCCGAAGGCACCCCAGCCTTCGACGGACTGACTTACTCGAGCATCACCCCGTTGCCGTGGACGCTCACCCGCATGCCGTCGCCGACGGCGTCGATGCCGGTGACCTCGAGGCCTTCGGGCATGTCGCCCAGATCGATGACGATATCGGAGATCTCCGAGGTGAGGAACGCCGGCATCGTCGAAAGGTCGACCTCGGCCGCGCCGAGGGTGAGCGTCGTCGCCGAGACGAGGATCTGCCGCCCGTCGGGCTGCGCATCGATCCCGATGCGCACATCCTGCCCGAGCAGAGTGCCGGTGAGGTAGAGCGTCCCGTCGGTCGTCGTGAACGTCATCCCGTCGGGCAGGGAGGCGTTCTGCCCGGCGAGCCGATCGATCGTCGACAGCGGGATCGTCGCCTCCCCGTCGACGGTGCCGATCGGTCGTGAGGAGTCGGTGGGCACGTCGAAGAGGCTGAGATCGACATCGGTGACGTCGAGGTCCTCGTACGTCGCCCGCGTCGCCGTGACGTCGACGGCGTCGAGCCTGCCCGCAGCCAACTGGTTGAGGATCGGGAAGCCCCTGACATCGACCTGCGCGTCACCGTAGTTCTCCAGCCCCTCGGCGATCCGGCGCTCGGTGGTGAAATCGACGATCCGGTCGGCGGCGATGACCCCGACGACGAGGGTGACGACGACGATGATCGCGGAGACGATGAGGGGACGGCGGCGGGACCGGCGGCTCGGATGGGCTCGGGTTGCTCCAGTCGTCATGACGCTCATTCTCCCATTGTCCCTGCCCAGGATGCGTGCGACCTGGCTGTCGGATGTGCCGGTCCGACACCCGCGTGCCCTGTCGGCAGGGCTCTGTCCCGCCTAGGATGAGGGAATGGATTCGACTCGCACGCAGAACATCAGGACGCTCTCCGGTCGCCTCAACTCGTTCCACTCCTCGATCTACTTCTCCGAGGTCGTCGGCGCCTCGTTCGCCGAACTCGGCCTCGAACCCGGGATCCCGGCGAACATGGCCGCCCGCTCGGCGCCGATGGGCCGCGTCAACGCCGGCGTCGTCGCCGGCACCTTCTACAACTACTCGCCGACGTTCATCGCGACGATCATCCCGCGGATCTGGGACACCGTCTCCCCGGACGTCATGGTCTCCGCCCGCTTCGACGCCGTGTCCCTCTACCTCGACGGACTCTTCGGCGACCGTGACGACATCGCCCTCCTCACCGAGGCGGCCGCCCAGCTCACGGAGACGCTCACCCCCGTGCGCGAGGCGATGGACTTCACCGGCCGCTCCCTGGCCGGTTCGACCGCCGACGCCGTCGCCGCCCACACCCCGACCACGGCCTTCGAAGCCCTCTGGGATCTCGCCACCGTGGCGCGCGAGTTCCGCGGCGACGGACACGTCGCCTCGCTCGTCACCGCCGGAGTCGCCGGCATCGACGCCCTCATGCTCGACGTCGCCACCGGCGCGTCGTTCAAGCCGCGGGCCGCGCAGAAGACCCGCGGCTACACCGATGAGGAGTGGCAGAGAGCCCAGGACGGACTCGCCGAGGCGGGGCTGATCACCGTGGGCACCGACGACCGCGGTTATCCGCTGCCGCAGATCACCGACGCGGGACGTCAGCTCAAAGAGGAGGTCGAGATCCTCACCGACGGCACCGTGGCCGCCGCCTGGTCGGTGCTCAGCGACGAGCAGATCGCCTCCCTCGTCTCCCCGAGCCGCACCCTCGTCAAGGTGCTCGTCCAGTCGGGGGCGTTCCCGTCCACCGTCTTCGCGCAGCCGGAGCGGAAGTCGAGCTAGTTCGTCGGCGCGTCGGCGGGAGTCTCAGCAGCGTCGCCCGCCGGCTGCTCCGCGTCCGCGGAGTACTGGGCGACCACCTCGGCGGCGATGCGCTTGGCATCATCGGAGGTCGGGCCCTCCGCGGAGAACACGGCCCGGCGGTAGTACTCGAGTTCGACGATCGAATCCCGGATGTCGCCGAGGGCACGATGGCCGCCGAGCTTCGCCGGCGCCTGGTAGTAGGCGCGGGGGAACCACTGCTTCGACAGCTCCTTGATCGAGGAGACGTCGATGATGCGGTAGTGGAGGTAGGCGACGAGCTCGGGCATCTGCTTGGTGAGGAACACCTTGTCGGTGCCCACCGAATTCCCGCCCAACGGCGCCTTGCCGGCCTCCTTGACGTGCGACTTCACATAGTCGAGCACCTGGGCCTGCGCCTCGGCGACGGTCGTGCCGGCATCGAGTTCGGTGATCAGCCCGGAATCGGTGTGCATCGTCGTGACGAAGTCGTTCATGTTCGCCCGGGCCTCCGCAGAGGGCCGGATGACGATGTCGATGCCCTCGTCGAGCGGTCGCAGCTCGAAGTCGGTGACGATCGCGGCGATCTCGATGAGTTCGTCACGCGCCTCGTCGAGGCCGGTCATTTCGCAGTCGATCCACACAATTCTGTCGTTGCTCACGCTGCAAGCTTAACGGTGTGCGGGTCGGGACCAGCCAGGTGGGCCTGTGTGTCCGCTGACACACGCTGAGTGCATCCGCAGAACACCGCGGCCGTCGGTGACCTAAACTTGTACTGACCTCTGCCCGGACAGGGTGGGAAGAATCGTGCCGACTCGAGGAGAAGGTTTTTCGCGTGCGTTACACACTTGCTGTGATTCTCATGGTGGTGGGTGTCGTTGTCTCAGGGCTCGGGCTGCTCCAGAAGACCCTGTGGGCCCCCTCCGACACGATCACCGCCACGACGCAGATCGACGGGTCGGCCCCGGCCGTCATCGTCGATCCGGGCATGCTCAACCTCTATGACACGCCCGCGACGCTGACCGCCCAGGGCACCGGTGATCTCACGATCGCGCAGGCCCCGATCGAGAGCATCGACGCCTGGGTCGGCGATTCCCCGGCCGCCCGCATCACCGGACTCGCCGCGGAGAACGGTCTCACCGTCGAACCGAAGGACGGCGAGGCGGAGCTGCCGAACCCCGCCGGCTCCGACCTCTGGGAGGCCGAAGTCACCGGCACCGACACCGTGAGCCTCGACTGGGACTCCGACGCCAACCGCACCGGGTTCCTCATCGCCGGCTCCGGCGCCCCCGGCGACGTCACCTCGGTGTCCCTGTCCTGGCCCAACCGCGCCGACACCCCCTGGGCGATTCCGCTGATGATCGCCGGCGGTGCGATCTTCGTCATCGGCCTCATCCTCCTCTTCCTCGGCCGTCGCACCGCGAAGCGCGAAGCCAACCGCCGTCAGGCCCGGCAGGATCGTCGGCGCAAGCTCGCCGAATACGGCACCGCCTTCGCCATCGTCCCGGTCCTCGCGCTCAGCGCCTGCGGCCCCACCGAGCTACCGACCCCCGAAGCCTCACCAGCCCCGACGACGCCGATGGCCGGGGTGAGCAGCGGCCAGGCCGAGCGCATCCTCGGCGCCGTGGCCACCGACATCGCCGCCGCGGACAAGGAGACTGACGCGAAGAAGCTCGAGGCCCGCGCCACCGGGCCCGCACTCGAACAGCGCACCGCCGTCTACAAGGTCAAGGACAAGGTCAAGGACCAGACGATGCCGCCGGCGATCGCCGCCGACGAGATCGTCGTCAACTTCACGGCCGCGACCGACACGTGGCCGCGGATGACGAGCCTCATCACCTCGGCCGGGGATCAGACGCAGCTGCTCGTCCTCACCCAGGACGACGCCCGGTCCGACTACAAGCTGTGGTCGCAGACCGTTCTCGTCCCCGGCACCGAGCTGCCGGAGATCGCCGACGCGCGCCAGGGTTCGCAGCCGCTCGACGCGAACGCGGAGGGCTTCGCGATGACCCCGCAGGCCACCGTCGCCGACTACGCGAAGGCCCTCGGCGGCGGTGCCTCGTCGAAGGAGGCGAAGCTCTTCGAACCCGACGACTTCTCGAAGTCGATCTGGGCGAACCAGGACGAGCAGAAGAAGAGCGCGGAGGAGGGCAAGGCCAGCGTCAAGTACTCGTACGAGCCCGGACAGCAGATCGTCGCCCAGGAGACGGCGGGTGATTCCGCGGTCGTCACCGGCGTCATCACCGCCGAATCGACGATCACCCCGCAGTCGACGGGCGGTCGCACGGGCACGCTGACCCTGAGCACCCCGCAGAAGGAGCTCACCGGGGAGAGCAGCACGCAGCAGCCGGTGACGACGACGACGTACCAGGTGCTCACCTTCCTCGTGCCCCAGGACGGCAAGCCCCGCCTCATCGGCGGCCTCGAAACCCTCAGCGGAGCCAAGCTCGGCTGACGCACCCAGCAAAGGAGATCCCGTGTCTTTCGATCCGAACCAGGGTCCGGGCCCGCAGTCGGGCAGCGCCCCTCAGCAGGGGCTCGACCTCTCCGCGGTCCGCACGAAGAACATGCCCGCCGACGAGGCGGGTGCGCCGGCCGCGGATCCCACCGCGGTGCCGCTGCCCTCGCTCGTCCTCGACGTCGACGAAGCGGTCTTCAACGACATCGTCGCGCTCTCCGAGCGCGTGCCCGTCGTCATCGATCTCGCCTCGAGCGCCAGTGACGCCAGCCGTGAGGTCTCCGCCGTCCTCGCGCGCCTCATCCCGTCCTACGGCGGCAGGCTCGTGCTCGCGAAGGTCGACGTCGACCAGAACCCGCGGGTCGCCCAGGCCTTCGGCGTCCAGTCGACCCCGACGGTCGTCGCGATCATCAAGGGCCAGCCGGTGCCGCTGTTCCAGAGCACACTGCCCGAACCGCAGATCGCAGCCTACTTCGACGAGCTCCTCACCCTCGCCGCGGAGAACGGCGTGAGCGGTCACGCGGTCGTCGGGGGAGCCGAACCCGAACCGGCCGGCCCCAAGCATCCCGAGGCCGAGGAGGCCCTGGCCGCCGGGGACTTCGACACCGCCGAATCCCTCTTCAAGGCCGCGCTCGCCGAATCACCGGCCGATGACGAGGCGAAGTTCGGCCTCGCCCGCGCCGGCCTCGGCCGCCGCCTCATCGACGCCGACCCCGAGCAGCTCATCGCCGCCGCCGACGCCGACCCCGCCGATGTCGAGGCCGCGAAGGCTGCCGCCGACGCCGAAGTCGTCAGCGGCAACCCGGCTGGGGCGTTCGACCGCCTGATCTCGCTCATCCGCACGACCACGGGGCCGGAGAAGGAGGCGCTGCGCCTGCGTGTCCTCGACCTCTTCGAGATCGTCGGACCCGATGACCCGGCCGTCGCCAAAGCACGCACCAAACTGATGAGGGCATTGTTCTGAACCAGATAGTCCGCCTCACCACCGCCATCCTGTTCACGATCACCGGCGTGATCCTGACTGTGCTGGTGGCCTCTGCCATGTCCGTCGTCGGCACCGACGAGGTCACCGAGACCCCGGCCTTCGAAGTCTCCGACGGGTCCTACGCCGTCGTCCTCGACGAAGCGATCGTGCCGTTCTCCGGCACGAACGTCACCATCGAGGCGACGAACGCCGACGGCAAGGAGCTCTTCCTCGGCACCGCGAACGGCGTCGACACCGCGAGCTACCTTGACGGGGTCTCCCAGGTCCAGATCAGCGACGTCGACTTCCCCAACGAGGCGACCCATCGTTCGATCCCCGGTGACCCGGCGCCCGCCGCGGACATCGCCGGTCGGGACTGGTGGACATCGGCGGAGACCGGGGCGACCGTGTCGAAGACCTTCGACCTCGACGCCGACCCGCAGGTCCTCGTCATCGCGCCGGCGACGGCGGGGGAGAACCTCGACGGGACGACCGTGCAGCTGAAGATGCGCGTGGCCGGTGTGCTCGCGCTCAGCCTCATCGGCCTGGCCGCCGCGATCATCGCCTTCGGCTTCGCCGCCTACTTCTTCCTCCGCTGGTGGAACGGTCGGATCCGCCCGCGCAAGCAGTCCGGCAAGCTCAAGGAGCGCCGCCCCAGCACCGAGGCGCCCCGCCGGAAGTCCCGGAAGTCCGCCTCGACGACCGGGCAGGAGCCCGCCGACGGCGCCCCGACCGGCAACGGGGACCCGACCGGGAAACCGACCGGGGAGCCGGCGAAACCTGCGGCCCCGCCTCGGCGCCGGAACACCCGGGTGCGTGCAGCCACCGGCATCACGCTGGCTTCGGGACTGGCGCTGACCGGCTGCGGTGCGCTGCCCATCGCCCAGCCCGACACCCCGCAGGTCACCCCGTACGAGCGCACTGCTGTCCGCCCGGGCGAGGCCGGGGAGTTCATGACCGCGTACACGGAGTCGCTCGACAAGATCCTCGCCGACAAGGGTGAGGGACTCGAAACGATCCAGGGCGCCCCGCTCATCGACCGGACCCGCGCGCAGATCCAGATCGCGGACAAGACGAAGCAGAACCTGCGCGCCCCGAACTTCACCGAGGTCGTCGCCGGCGGACCCGCCTTCACCGACTACCCGATGTGGTTCTACGCCCTCGGCACGACGGGCGGGGACGAGAAGCTCACGCAGGTGCAGCTGGCCACCCGCGAATCCGCCTCGGTGCAGCCGCTCGTGCGCACCGCGGTCTTCATTCCCGCCGATCAGGCCCCGACCCTGCTCGCCGACGGCAGCGGAGCGGTCGAACCTGCCCCGCAGAAGTTCACCGAGGAGATGGCGACCGCAGCCGATCAGATCTCGACGTTCCTCAAGGACGGCAAGGTCGACGGCGGCATCGTCTCCGGACTCGACCAGGGCGGCTTCAAGTCGTTCCAGGACTACGTCGGCGGTCTGCGCAACGAAGACTCCGGCTTCGACGACGTCACCGTCGAATGCACTCCGTACCAGGACCTCGACTTCGGGTCGATGACGCTGACGACGGAGAACGGCGCGCTCGGCATGGGCGAGATCCGCTGCACGCTGACGATCAAGGTGCCCGAGGACTACTCGGTCGACCTCGGTGACACGATCGAGGCCGTGAAGACGAACGACAAGGACGGCAACACCGTCAAGGTCGACACCGCCCAGCCCTACGTCCTGCTCAAGGACGGGGAGACGATCACCGCCCTCAACACCGACTGGGACATCCTCTCCTCACGGATCGAGTGAGGAGGTCACGCCGGGTTCGTCTGCTCCTGGCGCACCCGCCGGCCCACCCGCAGCAGCCACCACAGGCCGATGAGGGGAAGCACGAGCGGGATGAAGCCGTAGCCTGAGCCGAAGTTCGACCACACCGAGGGCTTCGCGAAGTCCTCGGGATGCGTGAAGCTGAGGATGCCGACGATGATGACGCCGACGAACTCGGTCAGGCACGCGGCGATCGCGATGCGGTGCGTGACCCGGTTGCCGATGACGAAGCACACCGTCGCGAGGATGTAGATGGCGGCGGCGATGACCGAGAGCGTGTAGGCGACCGGGGCGACGTCGAATTCGCGGATGACCTGGTAGCCGGCCCGCGCGGTCGCCGACAGTGCGAAGATCCCGTAGACCGCGGTGAGGGCCCGACCGGGGCCCGAATGCATCGCCGAGTACGGTGAGCGCGGTGCCGTGGCACGTCTGTTCACAGCCAAATCTGGTCCATTCTCTCGATCATGATGATCACCGTCAGTCCGGCGGCGGCGAGCACGCCGGGACCCCACCTGCTCAGCTCCGCGAACGCCCAGAACCCGGCGAGCGCGATGACGAGGATCGCGGTGATGACATAGCCGAAGTAGAGGAGCGGGTCGACGCCGTCGGTGCCCCCGAAGGTCGCGATCGAGATGACGAGCTCGACGATGAGGAGGAGCAGCAGGAGCGCGGAGCAGCCGAGCAGCAGCGGGCCGGCAGGTCGATTGCGGATCGTCTCGACGATCGCCCACACGGTGAGCACGGCGGCGACGGCATAGAGCACGAGCGTGAAAACGGTGAACACCCGGACAAGTTTAGTCCGCAGGGCCCCGCGGCGAAGACCGCTCCGACCGGCGGAACCGGGTGAGATCGGGCACGGCGGCGGGTGAGATCGGGCACGGAACCTGGCCGGGGCCGGGCCCGAGCGCCTAAAATACTCGACGTGCCGATCTATCTTGACCATGCCGCGACTTCGCCGATGCCCCAGGCGGTGCTCGACGTCTACACGACCGAGCTGAGCCGCCGGGCCAATCCGTCGTCGCTGCACGCGGTCGGTCAGGCCGGCCGGATGCGGCTGGAGACGGCCCGCGACGACATCGCCCGGGCACTCGGGGCGACGAGCTCCTCCGAGGTCGTCTTCACCTCCGGCGGCACGGAGGCCGACAACCTCGCCGTCAAGGGCCTCTACCTCTCCCGCAACAACGGCAGCTTCGCCGAACCCTCCCGACCCCTCGTCCTCACCTCGGCGATCGAGCACCATGCGATCCTCGACTCCGTCGACTGGCTCGAGTCCCAGGGCGCGGAGATCGTCCTCCTCGACGTCGACGAGACCGGCCGGATCGACCTGCCCGCCGCCGAGGCGGCACTGCGGCGCGACCCCGACCGGACCGCGCTGCTGTCGGTCATGGCCGCGAACAACGAGATCGGCACGATCCAGCCGCTGGCCGAACTCGGGCGCCTCGCCCGCGACCTCGGCATCCCGTTCCACATCGACGCCGTCCAGGCGCTCGGACAGATCCCGCTCGACTTCGCCGAACTGGAAGCCACGGCGATGACGATCACCGCGCACAAGATCGGCGGTCCCGTCGGCATCGGCGCCCTCCTCCTCGACCGCGCCGCCTCGCCCACCCCGATCCTCCACGGCGGCGGTCAGGAGCGCAGCGTGCGCTCGGGCACCCTCGACGTCGCCGGCGCGGTCGCCTTCGCCGCGGCCGTCGACCTCGCGACCTCCGACCTCGATTCGCGGGCCGCGAAGTTCTCCGACCTCCGCGACCGCCTCATCGCCGGCGTCGAGGCGACGATCGAGGGCGCGAGACTGTCGGGCCCGCGCGGGACCGGCCGTCTGCCCGGCAACGCCCACTTCACGTTCGCCGGCTGCGAGGGCGACTCCCTGCTCTTCGGCCTCGACGCCCGCGGGATCGCGACGTCGACGGGATCGGCGTGCTCGGCCGGCGTCTCCCGCCCCTCCCATGTCCTCCTCGCCGCGGGCATGAGCGAGGACGTCGCCCGCTCCGCGCAGCGCTTCACCGTCGGCCACGACACCGCCGCCTCCGACATCGACGCGCTCCTCGAGGCGCTGCCCGCCGTCGTCGACCAGGCCCGCCGGGCCGGCATGGTCTCGGCAACGCCGCGCTGGCGGCAGACGGCACACGAGAGTCAGGAGAGCGCATGAAGGTCCTCGTCGCGATGTCCGGCGGAGTCGACTCCGCCGTCGCCGCCGCCCGCGCCGTCGACGCCGGCCATGAAGTCGTCGGCGTCCACCTCGCCCTGTCCCGGATGCCCGGCACCCTGCGCACCGGGTCGCGGGGCTGCTGCACGATCGAGGACTCCCGCGATGCCCACCGGGTGGCGGGCATGCTCGGCATCCCCTTCTACGTGTGGGACTTCTCCGAGCGGTTCAAGGAGGACATCGTCGATGACTTCATCGCCGAGTACGCCGCCGGCCGCACCCCGAATCCGTGCATGCGCTGCAACGAGCGCATCAAGTTCGCCGCCCTCCTCGATCGGGCGCTCGCCCTCGGCTTCGACCAGATCGCGACCGGGCACTACGCCGAGGTGGTCCGCGACGCCGACGGCCGCCCCGAGCTCCACCGCGGCGAGGACCTCGCAAAGGATCAGTCCTACGTCCTCGGCGTCCTCACCGGCGAGCAGCTCGAGCACTGCTACTTCCCGATCGGGGCGACCGCCTCGAAGGCCGAGGTCCGCGCCGAGGCGGCCGAGCGCGGCTTCTCGGTGGCGAACAAACCCGACTCCTACGACATCTGCTTCATCCCCGACGGCGACACGAAGGCCTGGCTGGCCGACAAGATCCCGATGCGCCCGGGTCTCATCAAGGACGCCGAAGGCGAAGTCCTCGGCGAGCACGACGGCGCGATGACCTTCACCATCGGCCAGCGCAAGGGACTCGGCATCGAGAAGCCCGCGGGCGACGGCAAGCCGCGCTTCGTCACCGGTCTCGACCCCGCCTCGAACACCGTGACCGTCGGCTCCCGCGCCGACCTCGGCGTCTCCCATCTCACCGGCATCCGCACCTCGTGGGCCGGGCCCGCGCCCGCCGACATCGGCACCTCACCGGAGACGGGGATCGATTGCGAGGTCCAGATCCGCGCCCACTCCGACCCCGTGCCCGCCCGGGCATGGCTCGGGGACGTCGTCACCGAGGCGCCCGACCACGAAGCCGCGGTGCCGGCGGCCCGGCCCGCCGGCCAGCTCCTCCACGTCGACGTCGCCGAGGAGCTCTCCGGCGTCGCCCCGGGACAGACGATGGTCGTCTACCGCGGCACCCGCGTCCTCGGTCAGGCCACGATCGACGTCACCGGCAGGGACCGCCTCGGCGCGCGGTGATGAGCACCGGTGATGAGCACCGGTGATGCGCACCGGTGACGGGCCCGCCGGGGGCGGTAGCCTGGGGGAATGAAGGAATCGCCCCAGGACGTCGTCACCGCGCCGTACGGCACGTGGTCCTCGCCGCTGAGCGCAGCGGAGGTCGCCACCGGGGCAGCCCCGATCTTCGAAGCCGCCTTCCGCGGTGAGCACGTCTACTATTCGGCGAAGTTCCCCACCGAGAACTCCCGGACAGGTCTGGTCCGCACCTCCCTGCCGCATCCGGGTTCGGGGGAGCGGATCCTGCCGGAGCCGTTCAACATCCGCTCGGCCGTCCACGAATACGGCGGCGGAGCATGGGCGCTCGACCCCGACAGCGAGATCGTCTACTTCGTCAACGCCGCCGATCAGCGCGTCTGGCAGCTCATCCCCGGCCGCTCGCCGCATGCGCTCACACCGGAGACCTCGGGTCTCATCCGCTACGGCGACCTCCACATGACCCCGTGGGGGCTGCTCTGCGTGCGCGAGGACTGCCGCTCGACGGTGCGGCGGCGCTCGATCGTGCTCATCACCCGCTTCGGGACGATGCGGGAGCTCGCGACGCAGGCGCACTTCATGGCCTGGCCGCGGATCTCCGCCGACGGCCGACTCCTCACGTTCATCGGGTGGGAGCACCCGCACATGCCGTGGGACGAGACGAGCCTGTGGGTCATCGACCTCGGCGCCGGGGGAGACCCGTCCGTCGCCGCAGTCCTCCACGGCGACGAGGTCGCCCTCCTCCAACCGGAGTTCAGCGGACCGGCGACGCTGCGGCTGTGCTCGGATCATCAGGGGCACTGGGCGCTCTACGAACTCGACCTCGGTGATGTGGTGGGCTCTGGGGCCGGTGCTGCGTCGTCGGCCGCCGAGGCGGTCGACCTCAGTCTGACCGACCTCCGTCCCGTCCTCGACACGGGAACCGAGATCGGCGGACCGCTGTGGCAGCTCGGGGCGCTGTGGCACCTCGGCGACGGTCACGAGGTGTGGGCGCACGCGCAGTCGGACATGGCCGCCCTCGTGCGGGCGCGCGACACCGCCGCCACCGTTGCCACCGCCACTCTCACCGGGGAGGCCACCGCCGCCTCGGCGCTCGTCGTCGAGGAGATCGCGACGCTCGGGAGCATCGAACTCCACGATCTCGGTCGCACTCACGTCCTGCTCACCGCGAAGTCCCCGGACTGCCCGGGCGCGCTCATCGCCGTCGACCGGGCGACCGGGACGTTCACGGAGATCGCAACGGAGCGCCTCGACGCTCACGCCGACTACTACGCGCACCCGCACACGACGGTCCTCGGCGGAGTCCCCGTCGTCCTCCACCCGCCCCACAATCCCCGCTTCATCGCCCTCGGCCGGGAGCGCCCGCCCTACGTCGTCATCGCCCACGGCGGACCGACCGGGCAGGCGACGGCGGACATGTCGGCGCGGATGAGCTTCTTCGCCTCCCGCGGCATCGGTGTCATGGAGGTCAACTACGGCGGGTCGACGGGCTTCGGCCGGGCCTGGCGCGAGCGCCTGCGCGGACAGTGGGGGATCGTCGACGTCGCCGACATCGTCGCAGCCGTTCAGGGCCTCATCGCTGCCGGTCTCGCCGACCCGCTGCGGATCGCGATCTCCGGCGGCTCGGCGGGAGGCTGGACGGCGCTGTCGGCGCTCATCAGCTCCGACGTCTTCGCGTGCGGCACCTCGTACTTCGGGGTCACCGACCTCATGCGGTTCGTCGTCGACACCCACGACTTCGAGAGGCACTACGTCGACGGTCTCGTCGGCCCCTGGCCCGAGGCGCAGGATGCGCTCTTCTCCCGTTCGCCGATCCACCGCACGAGCGACATCAGGGTGCCCGTGGCGATCATGCAGGGCGACCGCGACCCGATCGTCCCGCCCAATCAGGCGCAGGAGTTCGTCGACATGCTCCGGTTGGCCGGAGTGGAGTACATTTACCGTCTGTACAAGGGCGAATCCCACGGCTTCGTCCGCACCGAGACCATCATCGATTCCCTGGAAAGCGAGTTCGGATTCTATGTCGACGTCTTCGGAATCCCCCGCAGCCGCAGGCACCGCTGAGACGCAGTCCCTGACCCCGTCGGCGACGACGACGTCGGTGTGGATTCCCGGTGGGGACAGCCTCGGCGCCTCCGACTCGGGCGCCGCGCCCCGTCCCGGTGACGTCTCCCGGCGGGCCGCCTCGGCGGGCTTCGACATCCTCGCCTCAGGCCTGCCTCCCGTCCCGCTCATCGCCCACCCCTCCGGTGACCGGTGGGGCGCCGACGCGATCGGCCGGGCCGTCGGCCTGCTCACCGACCTCCACGTCGACCGCGCGTCCTATGGGTGGCGGCTGACGGCCGCGGCGGGACGGGACGAACGGCTCGAGACCTCCGGACTCGGCGAAGCCCTCGACGCCGTCGCCGAATACGGCGAGGGCTTCCCCGGTGCTGTGCAGGTCTCCCTGCCGGGACCCTGGACGCTCGTCACCGCGCTCAGCCTGCCGTCGGGAGGCCGCGTCCTCGGCGACGCCGGAGCGCGACGCGACGTCGTCCAGGCCTACGCCTTCGGCATCGCCGGCCTCACCGAGAGGCTGCGCAGGCTCGGGCTGCGCACCGTCATCCGCTTCGCCGAGATGCGGCTCGACCCCGTCCTCACCGGCACCTGGCCCACCGTCTCCGGCTTCGCGAGCCTGCCCGCGATCAGCGAGACCCAGGTGTTCGCGGCGCTGACCTCGACCTTCGGTCACCTGCCGCCGTCCCTGCTCAGCCTCCCCGACCTCGCGCCCCTGCGGCTGCGCGGCAAGGAGATCCCCGCCGCCGAGGTGGTCGCCTCCACCGGCGCCGGCGCCGTGTCCGTGCCGTTGGCTAGTCTGAGGGCAGCAGGGTGGGAGCAGCTGGCGATCCTCGCCGAGGCGGGAGTCGGCACGTGGATCCGCCTGCCCGCCGACGCCGGTTCCCAACCCGGTGACGTGCGGCAGTGGCTCGACCGCATCGCCGAACCGTGGCAGCGGGTCGGCATGGGTGCGGCGAGCCTCGCGGACTTCGGCGTGCTCACGGGAGAGGAGCTGCCGCTGGGGCACCCGCCGCTGCTCGCTCCGGCGGCGACGCCGGAGCGAGCCGATGAGCCGGCGATGCGGCTGGCGGCGGGACTGCGGCGAGCCCTGACGGAGGGATAGATGAGCCAGACACAGCGAGACGGAGACACGACCATGGACGACACCTTGGACCTGCAGGACGCCGCGGCCCGGGCGAAGGCTCACGCTGCACTCGCCGAGCAGATCGAGTCGCATCGCGCCGCTTACTACAAGGACGATTCGCCGCTCGTCTCCGACGCCGAATACGACGAGCTCTCCCGCCGACTCGAAGCGCTCGAGGAGAAGTACCCGGAGCTCGTCACCGACTCCTCGCCCACGCAGACCGTCGGCGGATCCGTCGACACCACGACGTTCTCCCCGGTCACGCACATCGGGCGCATGTACAGCCTTGACAACGTCTTCGACTTCGCCGAGCTGCGCGAGTGGTACGACCGGGTCAGCGGCGCGGTGAGCGCTGAGTCGAAGTTCCTCTGCGAACTCAAGATCGACGGACTCGCCGTCAACCTCCTCTACCGGGACGGCGAACTCGTCCGCGCCGCGACCCGCGGCGACGGGCGCATCGGCGAGGACATCACCGCGAACGTCCGGACGATCTCCGACATCCCGCAGCACCTCGATACGGAGTTCCCGCCCGCCGAGGTGGAGATCCGCGGCGAGGTGTTCTTCCCCATCGAGGCCTTCGCCGAACTCAACGCGCAGCTCGTCGCCGAGGGCAAACCCCCGTTCGCCAACCCCCGCAACTCCGCCGCCGGGTCGCTGCGGCAGAAGGACCCGGCGGTCACGGCGAGCCGTCCGCTCCACATGCTCGTCCACGGCATCGCCGCATGGGCACCCGCCGACGCCTCGCACCCGGAGCCGAAGGAGCAGTCGGAGGTCTACGAGCAGTTCCGCTCGTGGGGGCTGCCGATCAGCGAGTACTACAAGGTCCTCGAGGCCGTCGAGGAGATCGAGGAGTTCATCTCCTACTACGGTGAGCACCGCCACGACGTCTCCCACGAGATCGACGGCATCGTCGTCAAGATCGACGACTTCGCCGTCCAGGAGGCGCTCGGCTACACCTCACGGGCCCCGCGTTGGGCGACGGCGTTCAAGTACCCGCCCGAGGAGGTGACGACGAAGCTCCTCGACATCCAGGTGCAGGTGGGGCGCACCGGC
The DNA here is from genome assembly GCF_006489205.2 of Brevibacterium sp. XM4083. GTDB lineage: Bacteria > Actinomycetota > Actinomycetes > Actinomycetales > Brevibacteriaceae > Brevibacterium. Next base: position 1,183,539 of record NZ_VFYR02000001.1, read on the forward strand.
CGCGTCACCCCGTTCGCGGTGATGGAACCCGTCACCGTCGCCGGCTCCACCGTCGAACGCGCGACGTTGCACAACGGATACGAGGTCAAGCGCAAGGGCGTGCTCATCGGCGACACCGTCACCCTGCGCAAGGCCGGAGACGTCATCCCCGAGGTGCTCGGCCCCGTCGTCGCCGCCCGCGACGGCTCCGAACGCGAATTCGTCATGCCCACCCACTGCCCGTCGTGCGGGACCCTCCTCGGCGAGCAGAAGGAGGGCGACAAGGACGTCCGCTGCCCGAACGCGCAGTCGTGCCCGGCGCAGGTGACCAACCGGATCTTCTACCTCGCTTCCCGGGCCGCCTTCGACATCGAAGCCCTCGGCGAGGAGGCCGCCCTCGCGCTCACCGCGCCCGCCGAACCCGCGACCCCGCCGCTGTCCTCGGAGGCCGGACTCTTCGACCTCACCCCCGACGATCTCGCGGACGTGAAGATCTGGCGGAACAAGCGCGTCAAGGGCGTCGAGACGGGGGAGCGGGAACTCGTCCCGTACTTCTACACCCGGGGGACGGCGAAGAAGCCGAGTGCCCCGAGCCAGAACACGAAGAAGCTCTTCGCCGAACTCGACAAGGCCCGCGACCAGGACCTGTGGCGGGTGCTCGTGGCGCTGTCGATCCGCCACGTCGGACCGACCGCCGCCCGGACCCTGGCCGCACACTTCCACTCCCTCGACGCCATCCGCGAGGCGAGCCTCGAGGAGCTCTCCGCCGTCGACGGGATCGGGGAGACGATCGCTGCGAGCATCCGCGACTGGTTCACCGTCGACTGGCACCTCGAGATCGTCGACCGGTGGCGTGCCGCCGGAGTCCGGATGGAGGACGAAGTCGGTGAGACCGCGCCACAGACCCTGGCCGGGCTGACGATCGTCGCCACCGGATCGCTGAGCACGTTCACCCGCGACGGCATCAAGGAGGCGATCCTCGCCGCCGGAGGCAAAGCAGCAAGCTCCGTGTCGAAGAAGACCGACTACGTCGTCGCCGGGGAGAACGCAGGATCGAAGCTCGAGAAGGCCGAATCGCTCGGGGTGCCCGTGCTCGACGAAGACGGCTTCCGGACGCTGTTGGCGACCGGGTCCCTTGCCTGAGACCAGGAACGTCTCAGGCGGAGCGGAGAATGAGGACAGAATGGTTTGGCAGAGTGGGAGCCATGAAGGCATTCCCCCGCTTGATCGCCGGCACCGCGGTCGCTCTGGCAGCAGTTCTCACCGCGGCACCTCTGGGAGCGGGTCTCGCCGACTTCGTCCTCAGCCCTGACCACCACACGAAGCGGAGCACCGCGACGGCCGGGGCTCCGCAGGAGCAGGGCGAACCGTGGGGCGGGGGACTGCCCGGCAGCGCCGAACGCGGTGAGGGACTCGAGAGACCCGACCCGCTCGCCCTCGCCCCGCGCACCACCGACGCCACCGTCACGGCCGCGACGTCACCGAACCTCACACTCGCTGCCGGGGCGGGAGGCGAATCGGTCGAAGCGCGGATCACCGAACTCGCCGCCGACCTCCAGGCAGGGGTGCGCTCCGGCGAATTCACCCAGGCCGACGCCGACCGCGTCCTCGGCGACATGGCGGGCTACATCCGCGGTGAGCGAACCTGGCCGGAGCGCGTGAGCGTGTGATAGAGAGGACCCCATGAGCACTGTTCCGCACAGTTCGCACTGGGGGTCCTTCACCGCAGTCGTCGACGACGACACCCTCATCGAGGCGGTTCCGCCCGCCACCGATGCCCGCCCGAGCCGACTCATCCACGACTTCGCCGACTCCGTCGACTCCGACCTGCGCGTGCGCCGACCCGCCGTGCGACGCTCGTGGCTGATGGCCGTGCGCGCCGAACGCCGCGGCGCGACGGGATCGGCGCCGGACGCCTCCGCCCACCGCACCGATGAGCGCAGAACCGATCTGCGCGGCGCCGAGCCCTTCGTCGAGATCGACTGGGACGAGGCCCTCGACCTCGACGCCGGGGAACTGGAGCGGGTGCGCAGCGAGCACGGGAATGCGGCGATCTTCGGCGGGTCCTACGGCTGGGCGAGCGCCGGACGATTCCACCACGCCCGCACCCAGCTCCACCGGTTTCTCAACGCCTTCGGCGGACACACCTCGCAGGTCGGCAACTACAGCTTCGGGGCGGCGGCGATGATCCTCCCGCACGTCCTCGGGCCCGCCCAGTTCGCCAACGGTCGGCTCAGCAGCTGGGACGTCGTCTCCGAGCACACCCGGCTGTGGGTGATGTTCGGCGGGATCGCGCTGAAGAACACTCAGCTCGAATCCGGGGGCCTCTCCGACCACCCGATCCCCGACCGGCTGCGGACCACCCACGACAACGGCTGCCGGTTCGTCTCCGTCTCCCCGCTCAGGGACGACGCCCCCGATTTCCTCGACCCGCAGTGGCTGCCGGTGCGACCGAACACGGACACCGCGCTCATGCTCGGACTCGCCCACACGCTGCTCACGGAGAACCTCCACGACGAGGAGTTCCTCATCACCCACTGCGTCGGGTGGGAGCGCTTCGGCCCCTACCTCCTCGGCGACAGCGACGGCATCGCCAAGGACGCCGACTGGGCGGCCGAGATCACCCGGATCCCCGCGGAGACGATCCGCGAACTGGCGCGTGAGATGGCGGGCACGACGACGATGATCTCCGTCGCCTGGTCGCTGCAGCGCGCCGACCACGGGGAGCAGCCGTACTGGGCGGCGCTCGCGCTCGCGGCGATGCTCGGGCAGATCGGCCTGCCCGGAGCGGGGTTCGGTTTCGGGTACGGGGCCGCCGGCACGATGGGCAACTGGCAGTACCCGTTCCCCGCGCCGCGCCTGCCCGTCGGGGAGAACCCGGTGACGGCGCCGATCCCGGCCGCCCGCATCGCCGACATGCTCCTCCACCCCGGGGAGGACTACGAGTTCAACGGCGAGGTGAGGACGTATCCCGACACCCGTCTCGTCTACTGGGCGGGCGGGAACCCCTTCCACCACCATCAGGACCTCAACCGGCTGCGCCGCGGGTGGCAGCGGCCGGAGACGATCGTCGTCCACGAACCCTTCTGGACGGCCACGGCCCGGCAGGCCGACATCGTCCTGCCCGCGACGACGACCCTTGAGCGCAACGACCTCGGCGCCGCCTCGGGGGACAAGCGCATCGTCGCCATGCACCGGGCGCTCAGTCCCCGCCACGCCGCCCGCGCCGACTGGGACATCTTCTCAGCGCTCGCGGCCCGGGTCGGCACGCACGAGTCCTTCACCGCGGGCCGGAGCGAGATGGAGTGGATCGAACACCTCTACACGCGCACCCGGCAGGCCGCCGCCGCCCATGACATCGCGCTGCCCGACTTCGCCACGTTCTGGGCGGACGGGGGAGTCGACGTCCCGCAGGGCAGCACGGTGCTGCTCGGGGACTTCCGCGCCGATCCCGCAGGCCATCCGCTGTCGACCCCGTCGGGACGGATCGAGCTCTTCTCCGAGACCATCGACGCCTTCGGCTACGACGACTGCCCCGGACACCCCGCGTGGCTGCCCCCGACCGAATGGCTCGGCGCCGCCGACGCCCCGGCCGGGTCGCTCCATCTCGTGTCGAACCAGCCGGGGCAGCGCCTCCACAGCCAGCTCGACACGGGTGAGACGAGCCAGGCGGCGAAGATCGCCGGACGCGAACCCTGCCGCCTCAACCCCGCCGACGCCGCGGCCCGCGGCATCGCCGACGGCGACGTCGTCCGCATCGTCAACTCCCGGGGCGCGTGCCTGGCCGGGGTCGAACTGAGCGAGGACATCAGCCCCGGCGTCGTCCAGCTCTCCGCCGGGGCTTGGTACGAGGCCGCGGACCCGACCGACCCCGCCTCGCTCGAGATCCACGGCAACCCCAATGTCCTCACCGCCGATCATGGCACGTCCCGCCTCGCGCAGGGACCCGCGGCGCTGTCGACGCTCGTGCGGGTCGAACCGGTCGATGCCGCCGGCCTGCCGCCGGTGACGGTGACGAGTCGTCCGCCGGTCTTCGCGGAGTGAGCACGCCCGCCTCGGCGAGGGATGGGTCACGGTCACAGCGTGCCGGTGCGCGCAGGTCGAGACATTAGACTGGAGCGCAGTGTTGAACGACGATGAAAGGCAGGGAATGACGGAGTCCTCCGCAATCACCCCCGAACAGGTGGCGCACTTGGCGTCGCTGTCGCGGATCGCCATGAGCGAAGACGAACTGGCCGCACTCGCCGGCGGTCTCTCGACGATCCTGGAGAACGTCGCGCGGGTCAACGAGGTCGTCGGTGACGACGTTCCGGCCACGAGCCACCCGATCGCCCTGTCGAACGTGCTCCGTCCCGACGAGGTCGGCGCGACCCTGACGAGCGAGCAGGCGCTCGCCGCCGCTCCGGCCGCAGCCGACGACAAGTTCCTCGTCCCCCAGATCCTCGGGGAGGAATGATGAGCGAATTCATTGCCAAGAGCGCCCTCGAACTCGCCGCAGGACTGACATCCGGCGAGTTCTCCTCCGTTGAGGTCACCCAGGCCCACCTCGACCGCATCCGCGACACCGAGGAGGACTTCGGCTCCTTCATCACCGTCACCGACGACCTCGCCCTGGCGACGGCGAAGGACGTCGACGACCGGCGCAGCCGCGGTGAGGACCTCCATGCGCTGGCCGGTGTGCCCGTCGCCCTCAAGGACCTCGTCGTCACCGAGGGCGTGCGCACGACCGCGGCCTCGAAGATCCTCGAGAACTGGGTTCCCCCGTACGAATCGACCGTCCATCTCAAGGTCAAGGCCGCGGGTCTGCCGGTCCTCGGCAAGACGAACCTCGACGAGTTCGCGATGGGATCGACGACCGAGCACTCGGCCTTCGGCACGACCCGCAACCCGTGGAACCTCGAGCACGTTCCCGGCGGCTCCTCGGGCGGTGCGGCCGCCGCGCTCGCCGGCTTCCAGGCCCCGCTGTCGGTGGGCACCGACACCGGCGGCTCGGTGCGCCAGCCCGCGGCCTTCACCGGCACGGTCGGCGTCAAGCCCACCTACGGGTCGATCTCGCGCTACGGCATCATCGCGATGGCCTCGAGCCTCGACCAGGTCGGCCCGATGGGCCGCAGCGTCGCCGATGCCGCGGCTCTGCACATGCTGCTCGCCGGACACGACCCGCTCGATTCGACCTCCCTGCCCGACCCGGTCGACGACTTCGTCGCGCTCGCGCAGAACGGAACGCTCAAGGGCAAGAAGCTCGGCGTCATCAAGCAGCTCATCGGCGAGGGCTACGATGCCGGGGTCCGCGACGCGTTCACCGCAGTCCTCGACGTCGCCGCGGCCGCGGGGGCGGAGATCATCGAGGTCGATGTGCCTTCGATCTCCTACGCCCTCGACGCGTACTACCTCATCATGCCCTCCGAGGTGTCCTCGAACCTCGCCCGCTACGACGGCATGCGCTACGGTCTGCGCGTCGAACCGACCGAGGGGCCGGTGACCGCCGAGACCGTCATGGCCGCGACCCGCGCTGCCGGCTTCGGTGCGGAGGTCAAGCGCCGCATCATCCTCGGCACGTACGCGCTCTCGGCCGGATACTACGACGCCTACTACGGGTCGGCGCAGAAGATCCGCACCCTCGTGCAGCGGGACTTCGCGAAGGCCTTCGAAACCGTCGACGTCCTCGTCTCCCCGACGGCCCCGACGACGGCTCTGAAGTTCGGGGCGGAGTCCGCCTCCGACCCGATGGCCCTCTACCTCGGCGACGTCGCGACCCTGCCGGCGAATCTCGCCGGCATCCCGGGCCTCTCGCTGCCCGCCGGCCTCGCCGATGGCCTGCCCGTCGGCTTCCAGGTGCTCGCTCCAGCGCGTGAGGACCGGCGGATGTACGCCGTCGCCGGCCCCCTCGAGGCCGCTCTCGAAGCCGCCGGATCCCGTGTCCTCGACACCCTTGCGGAAGGACTGACCAAGTGAAGTACGAAGAGGCGATCACCAAGTACGATCCGGTCATCGGCATCGAGGTCCACGTCGAGCTCGGCACGGCGACGAAGATGTTCGACGCGGCCCCGAACACCTTCGGCGGCGGACCGAACTCGAACATCACCCCGACCTCGCTCGGTCTGCCCGGCTCCCTGCCCGTCGTCAACGCCAAGGGCGTCGAGTACGCGATCAGGATCGGTCTGGCGCTCGGCTGCGAGATCGCCGAGTCCTGCCGCTTCGCCCGGAAGAACTACTTCTACCCGGACGTGCCCAAGGACTTCCAGACGAGCCAGTCCGATGAGCCCATCGCCTCCGAGGGCCAGGTCGAGGTCGAACTCGAGGACGGCACCCAGTTCACGATCCCCGTTGAACGCGCCCACATGGAGGAGGACGCGGGCAAGAACACGCACGTGGGTGGGGCGACCGGCCGCATCCACGGAGCCGACCACTCGCTCGTCGACTACAACCGGGCCGGGGTGCCCCTCGTCGAGATCGTCACCCACCCGATCACGGGGACGGGGGAGCGGGCCGCCGAGGTGGCCGCCGCCTATGTCCGGACCCTGCGCGACATCTTCCGCGCCCTCGGCGTCTCCGAGGCGCGGATGGAGCAGGGCAACGTCCGCGCCGATGTCAACGTCTCGCTGCGGGAGAGCCCCGAGGCACCGCTGGGCACCCGCACGGAGACGAAGAACGTCAACTCGTTCCGCTCGATCGAACGCGCCGTGCGCTACGAGATCGCCCGCCAGGCCACCGTCCTCGACGCCGGTGAGAAGGTCGTCCAGGAGACCCGCCACTTCCATGAGGACACCGGTGAGACGACCTCGGGCCGCCTGAAGTCCGACGCCGACGACTACCGGTACTTCCCGGAGCCGGACCTCGTCCCGCTCGTGCCCTCCCGCGACTGGGTCGCCGAGATCAAGGAGTCGCTGCCCGAGCTGCCCGCCCAGAAGCGCCGCCGACTGACCGCCGAATGGGGCTTCTCCGACCTCGAGATGCGCGACATCGTCAACGCCGGTCTCCTCGAGGCCATCGAGGACACCGTCACCGCCGGGGCGCCCGCCGCTGCCGCGCGCAAATGGTGGACCGGTGAGGTCGCGAGGCTCGCCAACCAGCGGGAGATCCACCCGACCGAGCTCGTCACCCCGGCCCAGGTCGCCGATCTCACGGCCCTGCTCGCCGACGGCAAGCTCAACGACCGGCTGGCGAAGGAGGTCCTCGCCGGAGTCGCCGACGGAGAGGGCGACCCCGCCGAGGTGATGGCTGCCCGCGGTCTCGAGATCGTCGAGGACACCGGTGCGCTCGAGGCCGCCGTCGACGAGGCGATCGCCGGCAACCCCGACGTCGTCGAGAAGATCAGGGGCGGGAAGATGCAGGCCATCGGCGCGCTCATGGGGCCGATCATGAAGGCCACCCGCGGTCAGGCCGACGCCGGCAAGGCCAAGGAGCTCATCCTCGCGAAGATCAACGGCTGACGCCCAGCCGGACTCAGCGTTGATCCAGCCACACCCTCTAGACTTCTGAGCAATGGGGACCCCGGGGGTTCCCTCAGAGAGTCGGAGGGTGTGGCTGTTCGCATTCTCCCCGGAGCGCGCGTCGGCGGCCGAGCCGGCTCGCCCCTGCTGAGCGTGGAGGTGGACGCAGTGGCACATGCGTGGAAGTCGCTGTGGAAGGACGAATGCGGCAGAACCGTGCCGATCTACCGGGTGCTGGTGCCCGACAGCGTGAACGAGGAGATCCTCGCCGCCTGGAAGGCCCGCGGCTACCGGTACACGGCCGGAGCCCCGAGCGCGATCATGCTCACCGGCGCGATGCGCCGGAACTTCTTCCGCACCTCCGCGGTGTTCAAGGGCGGGACCGCCACCGGTGCCGCCGTGACCACGGGCTTCGCCGCTCCCGGCGGCCTTGCGCTGCTCGCGGGGTACCTCGATGCCGCCCTGACCTTCGGCGTCCTCGGTGGGGCGACCGCCGTGGGCACCGGTGTCTTCGCCGCCGTGACGGGACCGAAGTACCTGCGCGATCCCCGCCGCCTCAACCGCCGCAACCGGCAGCGCGCGGCACACGCGGAGTGGCTGACACCGGCGAGCCTCGGCTTCCAGCCCGGCCGGAAGGAGGGACGCGACACCGATGAGCAGCGTCTCTTCCATCTCGCCGTCACCATCGCCCGCAAGATCGTGCGCACTCGCGCCTGGACGCATCCGATCCTCACCGACCACGTCTCCCGCGTCGACCTCGACCACGCTGTGGCGTCGATCGGTGTGCGGCTGCGCGAACTCGTCCGCCTCCGCGAGGAGATCGAGAGCATCAAGGACGCGGGCACGGCGAAGACCGTCGATGCGTACCTGACGAAGCTCGCGGTCGCGTTCACCTCGATGGCCAATCGCGTCGTGTCGATGCACGACTACTATCTGCGGCTGCTCGAGCTCGACCAGCAGCTCGTGCTGCTCCACAACTCCGAGCGCTCGCGGGAGCTCGGCGACCGGGTCCTCGACGTCCTCTCCCGCACCGCCGCCGACGATTCCGCCGACTGGCAGTTCCGGGAGCTGCGCATCGACGCGGACTCCCAGGCCGAGGTCATCTCCGGTCTCCTCACCGAGCTCGAGGAGACTGCCGACACCTTCGACGACTTCGACACCCGGCTGGCCGCGGCGCAGAAGTCACTCGAGACCGGAGACGGCGCGCCCGCTCAGTGAGCGCGTTGCTCAGTGGCCTGGTGCCTCGGTGACCTGATCGCTCAGTGGCCGAACGGATCCGGGTCGACGCCCGGCATCCAGGACATTCCCGGTTCGCCGTAGCCGGCGGCGGCCTGCTCCTTCTTCCACTTCTTCGCCCAGCGCTTGTCGAGCCTGTCGACGTAGAGGGTGCCCTGGAGGTGGTCGAACTCGTGTTGCATGACGCGGGCGAACCAGCCCTCGGCGCTCAGCGAGACGGGCTCGCCCGCCTCGTCGACGCCGGTGACCGTGACCCGGTCGGCGCGCTTGAGCGGGTAGACGAGGCTCGGCACCGACAGGCATCCTTCGGTGTCCTCGCCGGGATCGGGGCGACCGTCGGGCACCCGGGAGGCGACGAGTCGGGGATTGACGAAGGTCCCGCGGCGGCGCACCCCGGCGTCATCCTCGGCGTGGTAGACGAAGATCCGCAGACCCACGCCGATCTGCGGCGCGGCGAGACCGACTCCGTTGCTCGCATCGAGGGTCTCGTGCATGTCGGCGACGAGAGTCCGGAGGGCGTCATCGAACTCCGTGACGGGGTCGGCAGGGCGGTGGAGCACGGGTTCGCCGTAGATGACGATGGGATGAACGGTCATGGTCTCCATCGTATCGAGCCGCAGGCAGGGCAGGGGCCCGCTGCGGACGAGAGCTTCGTCATCCGCAGACCCGCCGAATTGTCTCAGAATTCGCGCTGAGGTCGCCTGTGTGCGGCAGCGCTCGGTCAACGGGCGAAGCGCCTGAGCGCGCCCACTGCGCCTGTAATTGCTCAGCGGTTATCGTCACCACTCCGAGCTTCGGAGCAACCAGGCACGTACGAACGCGCACGGTGCCAGGTCATTCATTCCGTGCGTCGGAATGTGACGCAGGATTTCGCCCCCAGCGAACACTGATTGTTGAGCAACCTGTGAGGAGGCGATCGTCGGGACCGCGTGGTTAAGATGGGCGTGTGACGTCTCGTTCCACGAGATGACAGCCGCAGCCGAGGCTCGACTGCCCACGGACATCTGGAAGGACATGACTTGACCATCTACAGCAACGTCTCCGAACTCGTCGGTCGCACCCCGCTCATCCGCCTCAATCAGGCCAGCGAGCGCACCGGGGCCGAGATCATCGCGAAGCTCGAATCCTACAATCCGGCGAACTCGGTCAAGGACCGCATCGGCGTGGCGATGATCGACGCCGCCGAGGCGTCCGGTCAGCTCCAGCCCGGCGGCACGATCGTCGAAGCGACCTCGGGCAACACCGGCATCGCCCTGGCCATGGTCGGGGCCTCCCGCGGCTACAAGGTCGTCCTCACGATGCCCGAGTCGATGTCGAAGGAGCGCCGCGCGTTGCTGCGGGCCTTCGGCGCCGAACTCGTCCTCACCGACAAGGCCCTGGGTATGAAGGGCGCGGTCGAGAAGGCCGAGGAGATCGCCGCCGACGGCGCGGTGCTCGTACGTCAGTTCGAGAACGAGGCGAACGCCGCCATCCACAAGGCGACGACCGGCCCTGAGATCCTCGCCGACACCGATGGCGACATCGACGTCTTCGTCTCCGGAATCGGCACCGGCGGTACGATCTCCGGTGCGGGAGCCGCCCTGCGCGAGGCGAAGCCCGACGTCCGGATCGTCGCCGTCGAGCCCTCGGCGTCGCCGCTGCTCACCGAGGGCAAGGCCGGTCCGCACACGATCCAGGGCATCGGTGCGAACTTCGTCCCGGCGATCCTCGACACCGAGATCTACGACGAGGTCATCGACATCGACAACGACGCCGCCTTCGATCGGGCCCGTGAGCTCGCGAAGGAGGAGGGCCTGCTCGTCGGCATCTCCTCCGGTGCCGCGCTCGTCGCCGCCGAACAGGTCGCCTCGCGGCCGGAGTTCGCCGGCAAGCGCATCGTCGTCATCCTCCCGGACTTCGGCGAGCGCTACCTCTCGACGCCGCTCTTCTCCCAGTACCTCGACGACTGAGGGAACCGACGGCACGGGATCGCTCAAGGGGCGTCGGTCACCGGCGCCCCTTGAGCACTCTGTGAGGGGAAGAGAAGCACGCGGGATGAGGAGATGAGGACATGAAGGCACTGTGGGCGGCGGCGGCCGCCGCGGCGGGTGCGGCGGCATACGGTCTGACGAGGCCGGGGGTCCGGGCCGCGCTGCGGGAGGACCTCGATACCGTCAAGCGCCGCGACCCGGCGGCCTCGAGTGATCTCGTCTCGATCCTCTCCTATCCGGGCCTCCATGCGATCTGGGCGCACAGGGGGCTGCACCGGATGTGGCAGCACGATGAGCTCAAGGTCCCCGCGCGACTCCTGTCCCAAGCGGTACGGGCGCTGACTGGAGTCGAGATCCACCCCGGTGCGACGATCGGCAGGCGCTTCTTCATCGACCATGCCAACGGCGTCGTCATCGGCGAGACCTCGGACATCGGCGACGACGTCATGCTCTACCACCAGGTCACCCTCGGCGGCACGTCGATGGAGAAGACGAAGCGGCACCCCACGATCGGCAACCACGTCCTCGTCGGCGCCGGTGCGAAGATCCTCGGACCCGTCGTCGTCGGCGACAACTCTTCAGTCGGGGCCAATGCCGTCGTCGTCAAGGATGTGCCCGCCGAATCGAGCGCGGTCGGCATCCCCGCCACGGTCCGCCCCAAGCGCACCGGTGCCGCTCCGACCCCGGAGCCGCAGGAGACGGCGGACGCCGACTTCGAGCTCTTCGACCCCGCGATCTGGATCTGACCCGACCAGCACCTCAGCTCAGTCGGGCAGTTCCGAGATGTCCCGCGGCTCATGGGCTGCGACTTGGTTGTATCCATGTCGGAAGTGTGAGGACGAGGGATACGCGCGGGCCCGTGAGCGCATGATGGCTCCGAGCGGGCGATGCGCAGCCAGCGCGTGCCAGGGGCTGAATGAGAGTGTGTCGTCAGCGTAGATGCGGCGGGCATCGCTGTATGTCTCCTGCGCAGGCAGATGCAAGGTGGCGACGGAGACGTGCGGTGACTTCGCCTCGTTCCAGGTGACCGATGCGTCCTCGATGGGCATCTCGGCCGGATCGGTGCACAGCTGCGCGCGGATATCGTACTCGCCGGCGTTGTGGGCGAAGTAGTCCGCCACCACCTGCTGGAGTGCGGACTCACCCTTGGGGATCGCGGCTCCGGTGCGGGCTCGCAGCGCCGGGGTGCGCGGAGCAGCGCTGATCTTCGCGACGTAGTCCCCGTGACGCAGCGCCGCGAGCGAGTTGAATGTCTCACCGAGGATGTCGTTGTTGCTCGCAGTGGCCACCTCGACGGGAACCGGCAGCGGGCGTCGGGCCGCGGTGAGGACCGCAGCAACCGCCTTCGCCGCTCGGGTCGAGGAGCGGATCTCGGAGTCGGTCTGACCCGGCTGGGCTTCGAGAACCTTCTGGAACTCCAAATACTTCTCGAGCGTCCCGAACGGCAGTCTTTCGTCGTTGACGAGGAGGAAGTCCTGTGTGATCGCGCCGTCGTCGACGGCGCGCTCGCCTGGCACTCCGATCACTTTGACGGCCATGCCGCGGTGGGTGTTCAACTCGTCCGAGCGCAGGTCGCCCGGAGCCGTGCTCAAGCGGACGATCACCGGATAAGTCGCCGGTTCGGCGAACAGACCCTGCCGGTAGGGTGCGGGGGCATCGGCATGGATGCGGAGTTCTCCGGCGAGGATGCCGTGACTCTTCGCATGGGCATCGCGGAGGCCGTGTCTGTGCTTCTCGGCGACGGCCTGGTTGGCGCGGCCCATCGAGGCGAGGATCGTGGCGATGATCTCGTCTTCGTTCTCGGCCGGCTGTTCCAGGTCGTCTCGGTAGCGGGTGAAGGTCGTTGTCACGTCAGTCCTTTCAGAGGTCGCCCAGCCACTTGAGTGCCGTGAGGCTGGGCATGAAGAAGTACTCCCCGCCGTCGAGCGTGTTGAACGTCTCGATTCCGGAGATGCGCCGAGGCGGGGTGCCGGGCACGGTGAAGTAGGCGTTGTCGTCCTGAACGCCGAGCAGTGGATCCTTCTCCGTTCCCCGGCCGATGAAGTTGCCGGAATTGATCCATTCGCTCTGCAGGAACTCGACGGTGTCGATCGCACGGGCGCTGATGGCGATGAAGTCGAGACCGCGCGGTCGGCCGTCGTCGCGCAGCGAATCGCCCAGCGGCTCTCCGTAGGTGGTGGATCGACGGATGATGCGGCGGATGTTGACGTCGCTGAGCACCTTCAACTGCGTGTCGCGAGGATTCATCCGTCGGATGTGCGACCCGACCGGAGTGCGCAGTCCCAACGCATCGCCGCTGTAGCGGAAGTCGTTGTTACGTGAGTCGTCGGCTCCGAGCTCGGGGTCGTCGTGATCGGGGGCGAGTTCGAGGGGTGCGCCGCTGCGCCAGCGGCCCACGAGCTTCGCGGCGAGGAGCTCACGCCCCTCCTCCGTGTCGGCGCCGCGGTGGAGGTAGCGGTTGAACGCGTCGACATGGGAGTGGTACTTGCGGAAGACGAGGTAGGTGCCGTTCCGGCCGAGCGAATCCGGCGCTGGAGAGTCCAATACGTGGCCACCCTCTGAGGGATAGCCGAGGATGAACTCTCCGGGTCGGATCGCACGCCCGTCCCCGGGCCATCCCTCCACGCCGCTGCCTTCGACGACGGGCTGCGTGAAGCCGTCCTTGAAGCCGAACGCGTTGCGGGAGTCTGGCTGTGCCCCGAAGTCCTGCCGCAGCAGGACGCGGAGACCGGTGAGCATGGACAGCTGCTCTTCGTAGCCGGTCAGTTCCCTGCGCCAGGCCTCCTCCGAGTCCGCGTACACGCTGACCATGAGGTGCACGCGCCCGGTGCCGAAAGGTGACTGCCATCGCGACGGGTCGTTCGGCCCGTGGTCACGGAGTCTGTCCGCTCGTGCCGCCATGCCCTCGCGGAAGGCCCGGGGAAAGGACTCCAGTGAGGAGCGCGGCACCTCGAGCGCCTCGAGCCCGGGATACGTCAGCGCTGCCGCGGTCCACGCGGGACGCGGTTCCCGCCAGTCGGCAGCCGACGTCACTCGGGTGAGCAGCTTGCGCACGGCTTCACGTCCGCCGGCGGGATCGGTGATCTCGACGAAGGCGTGGCTGCCGTAGTACGGCGCCGGACGTGGGCGGAGGATGAGCGCCTGGATGTCGTCGAGGTCGAGGGTCGGGGGCACGAGCCGGCGGAACAGCCCCCGGAGCGGACCCTTGGGTGGGGGTGGGATACCCGGACCACCCTTGCGCAGTGCAGCCATGGCCCAGTCCCTCAGTTGAGCGTCTCGACGAAGCCGCGGACATTGTCGTCCTGCTCGAGCAGCCGGGTGCCTTCGGCGACAGTGAGCGTGGGGTGCGCCACGAACCAGCCTGCCGCGCCGATCTGGTACCCGACGATGAAGTCCTTAACCTCAGACGACTTGATGCCGGGCCAACCTTCGACGTTGCCGAAGAGGTAGTCCATCATCTCAGGGATCTTCGTGGCGAAGTCGTCGATGTAGGGGTCCCACTCGCCGTCGTAGGCCGTGGCGAACAGGAGCTTGGTGTCGTCGTCGAGGAAGACGAAACGCATGTTGTGGAGGGTGCCGACCTGTCCGGCTCCTGCGAGGTTGCCGTCGAGGAGACTGAAGAACTTCCGCAGGCGTTCCGCCCCACCGGGCTTGAGCGGCATGATCGCCGTCAGTTCGGAGACCTGGCCGCTCTTCAGCCCGATGCGTCCGGCCGGTGTGACCGCATGCGCGGCGATCTCCTCGCGGTCGGCCAGCATGAGGCCGACTTTGAGCTTCAAGGCGATCGCGGCGTCGCTCAGCTGCTCCTCGACGCGGGTGCGGATGCGTTCGGGAAGACTGCGGTACTGCGTTTCGAGTTCAGTGGTGGACATGGTCCTCTCCTTTCTCAGCTGTCGGACTGTCCGACACTCCAAACTTTACAAATGTAAAATTAAGGAGGCAAGTCGCGACGAGGATCCTCGGCGAACACTCAGCTCCAGCGGTATCGAGTGGGGGTTTGCTGGATGCGAACTCCAGTCGGAATCCGACCATTAAAGATTTACAGCTGTTAACATGGGAAGCAGGAGGTGGCATGGCTCAAAGGCCCGCACGGACAACACGGTCACGGACCGCGCTCGTCGAGGCGGTGTCGGCGCTCTTGGAGCAGGGCGACGGCACGAATGAGATCACGATCAGCGAAGTCGTCGCCCTCGCCGGGGTGAGCAGACCGACGTTCTACAAGAACTTCGATGACATCCCCGCGCTCGTGCGGGAGGCGGTGCGCAGCGGTCTCGCCGGTGCTTTCGACGCCATTCCCGAGGCGGCCCTGGGGGAGAGCTGGCTGGACTACGTCCGCGGAGTCTTCCACGGGATCCTCACCGATCTCGTGCGGCACTCGCGTTTCTACCTCGGCGCGCTCGACCTCGCAGAGACGGCGATCTCCAATGACTTCGTCACCTTCCTCGGCGACCATCTCCTCAACGTCTCGCCGATCGGGCCCGTCATCCGCCGTCGACCGGGGGCCTACACCGCACAGCAACGGGCGGAGTTCCTCGCGGCCGGGACCGTCTGGCATGTGCGCGCGTGGTTGCGCAGCGACCAGGCATCCGAGGCGTCGGTCGACGCCTTCGTCGACGAGATCGCCGCGCTGCTCCTGTCGGCGTCGGGAGCGACCGCCGAGGAGATCGCCAGGGCCGGGCTGGCGCGCTGAGGGCGGATCGGGCCGACTGTCGGTCGCTCCGATGCGGGTGCGCCTGCGTTCACCGCCGGCCGTGGGCGCTCAGTTGTGGCTGACGACGAGGTCGGGAAACGGGGGCAGCGCCGACCTCGCCATCTCGGATGCCTCGACCTCTGTGACCCCCAGCGCCATGAGGGCCCGTTGCGCCATCTCGTCCGCCGCGGCCTCGGCGTCGCTGCGAGGGTCGGCATCGAGCATCTGGAGCAGACCGAGCAGGATTCCTCCGGTGAGCATCAGGCCCGATTCGGCGTCCGGGATCGAGAACTGCCCGCTGTCGATTCCTCGTGCGATGTCCGCCTTCGCATCCGCTCGCAGCCCGCGCTCGGAGACGAGGATCGACGCCCCCGCGCTCAGAAGCACGCGGACGAGGTCGGGATGGCGTCGCTGGAGTCGTCCAGTCATCCGGAAGCTCGTGGCGAACGCGAGGGCGGGGTCGTCGATTCCGCCGACCGCGGCGTCACGCAGCCGAGCCCAGTCCTCGAGCGCCTCCTCGATAGCCGCTGTGAAGAGCGCGTCCTTCGTGGCGAAGTGGTTGTAGAACGACCCGTGCCCGACATCGGCCATTCTGGTCACTTCCTGCACGCTCGCTGCGGTTCGCCCATCCGCCAACATGCGCTGGGCCGCCGACACGAGCGCTGCGCGGGTGCGCTCCCGCTGAGTGTCCCGTCGTGTCCGGCCCACGCTCCACCTCGTTCGCTTCTCGGATGTTCCGACCCCGGCTCGGTCGCTGCTGGCCACTATCCTCCCAGATCGACGTAAGGGATCCCGGTCAAAAAACTTGACAATAATGTCAAACATGACAATAGTGTCAATTCAACGAGGGCGGGATCGCCTCCGTTGCTCAGCAAGGAGGCAGAGTGTCGACATCTCCAGGGGGTTCGCGTCCCGACAGCGTCACCGACGTCATCATCGTCGGTGCAGGGCCGGTGGGTCTGTGCACCGCTGTTCTCCTGAGCGCCTTCGGCGTCGATCGCATCCTCGTCGTCGAGCGCCATTCTGCGGCGTACCCGCTGCCTCGCGCGGTGCATCTGGACGCCGAGGTGTTCCGCATCCTCCAATCGGCGGGCGTGGCATCGGCCTTTCGTCGCATCAGTCGCCCCGCGTCAGGCCTGTGTCTCGTCGACCGCGCTCTCAACGTGTTCGCTCAGTTCGATCGGACGGTAGACGACGACGCCGGGATCCCGGAGGCGAACATGTTCGACCAACCCGAACTCGAGCGACTCCTCCGCGACCGCGTCGACCGGATGCCGAACATCGTGCTGGCTGAGGGGATCGAATTCCTCGGCGCCAGTGAAACTGAGGACTGGGTCCGCGTCGAGGTGAGGAATCGGGCCACCGGGGCGAGGGAAAGCCACCAGGGCGCCTACCTGGTCGGTGCGGACGGGGCGGCCAGTCGGGTCCGCGAGGTCATCGGTGCCGCGATGATCGATCGAGGTTTCAGGCAGAGGTGGCTCGTCGTCGACGTCGACATCTCGGGTGCGGTCGACACGTGGGACGGGGTCGACCAGGTCTTCGACGGCGACCGCCCGGGCACGTATATGCGCGTCATCGGCGACCGGCACCGCTGGGAGTTCCGGCTCTGGCCCGGTGAGACATCGGCCGACTTCTCCTCGGTGCGCGAACTCCGAGCGCTCATCGCCCCGTGGCTTCCCGACGTTCGCGACGAGGAGATCAGCATCGTGCGTTGCGCGGAGTACGAGTTCCATGCCCGTGTCGCAGACCGGTGGCGACTGGGTCGAACCTTCCTCACTGGTGACGCCGCCCATCTCACGCCGCCCTTCATCGGGCAGGGTCTCGGGTCCGGCCTGCGCGATGCCGCGAACCTCTCCTGGAAGCTCGCCTCGGTTCTCCGCACGGGGTCGGCTCGAATCCTCGCCACCTACGAGGACGAACGCCGACCCCATTCCACAGCGATGATCCGTCGTGCTGTGCTCATCGGGGTGGCCATGACGAACACTGCGTCGTTCGGTCGCCTCCTGCGCGAAGCGATCCTGCCCAGGGCCCACCGGCTCCCCGGGGTCGGCCAGCTCGCCTCGTCGGCCGCGACCCCACGTCTGCGGAGGAGTGCGCTCGTCCGCACGCGATTCGCCGGGCGGCTGCGGGGCCGCCTCGCTTCGCCCCAGATCTTCGACAACGCCTCCACGACGGGATACGGCCTCATGATCGGAGCGGCCGGCAGGCCGTTCATCCTGGTCAGGCCCGATGGGGTCATCGCGGTCGCGGCACGCACGCCCTCCGGCTTCTTCCGCCGTCTGCGGAGGTACGCCCGCGTAGCCCATGGTGCTCGTGTCGCGCACTCGTCGACTCCCGATGGTCCCGGGCGGTGGGTTGCGGAGGCCGAACGCCTGCTGAGCACCCCGGTTCACCGGGTCCCCGCCGTCGCAACGTCATCTCCCGAACCCACCCACCAGCATCCGCCTCAGTGTGCGCCGGTGCGCACCCGAACCAGGGCTGCCGGCTCGGCGACCCGGAAAGAAGATCACCATGTCAGTGAGGAATGCGCACGGCGCCGACCACAATGACCTGCATAGCGAGGAGGGCGCGCAGCGCGGGGAGCACCCCGGACGAAGCCGCAACCCGCTCATCAAGGTCCGCGGACTCGCGTGGCTGGAGTTCGCCAAACCCGACCTCGACCGGGCCGAGACCTTCGCACACGCTTTCGGGTTCTCCACCGCCTACCGGACCCGGGACACCCTCTACCTCCGCGGAGCCGCACCCGATCCGCCCTGCGTCATCGTGCGCCGCGGGCCGCGGACGAAGTTCCTCGGACCGGCCTTCACCGCGGCCGACGGTTCGGATGTGCTGCGCCTCGGCGACGCTCTCGGGCGCCCCCTCGAGCGCCTCGACACCCCACTGGATGGATTGGGGGTGCGAATGAAAGACCCGAGCGGCATGCCCCTGCGTGTCGTCGCCGACGTGACACCCCTTGCCGCCGAGGCGAGTGCCGAGGTGCACGACTTCAACTTCGGGCGCGCCCGCAACCGCGTCAACGCGACCCAGCGGCCACCCCGCGCACCCGCGCAGGTCCTGCGTTTGGGACACGTCGTCGTGATGAGCAATCGCTACCAGCGGGCCCTCCAGTGGTATCTCGACAATCTCGGCATGATCGTCAGCGACTTCCTCTACTACCCCGGACAGCGCCACCGCGGGCCGGTGATGAGCTTCATCCGCTGTGACCGCGGCGGCGAGGCCGCCGATCACCACACATTGGCGATGACGCTCGGACCGTCGAACAGGTACGTGCACTCGGCCTACGAGGTCACGGACTTCGACGCGGTTGAGGCGGGAGGCGAGTACCTCCTCGATCGCGGCTACGGACGCTCCTGGGGAGTCGGTCGACACATCCAGGGAAGTCAGATCTTCGATTACTGGCGTGATCCCGACGGCTTCCTCGTCGAGCACTATGCCGACGGTGATCTCTTCGACAGCTCTATGGATCCGGGGTGGGCGGCGATGACCGCCTCGGGGCTGTCGCAGTGGGGGCCTCGTGCCACCGCCGACTTCCTCGGGCTCGGAGTGCAGCGCGACACGTTGCAGATGCTGCGCGACACCATCATCTCGCTCTCGAGCTCGGACAACGAATTCGATCTCCGCAGGCTGCGCGGACTCCTCAAGGTGCCGAGGTCATGAGCGTGAACATCTACCGCACCGCCGAGGGCTGGTGGGCGGACGCCGTCTCAGGGGGTCGGATGGTCGGCCTCGGCTTGCCGTACGACTCGACCCGAGAGCTGCTCGACCAGCGAAGCGAGCTCGCGCACGCCATCGCCGAGGCGCGCGCGACGGACCGGGGTCTGATCGATCGCGAGGACCTCCGACTGCTCTCGCCAGTGACCCCGCCTTGCCGCGTCGTGGCGCAGATGACCAATTACGCGTCGCACGTGCGGGACTCGGGCATGGATCCCGCTACCGTGCCACTGACCTTCTTCCGCAAGGCATCGGGGTCCATTGCCGGGCCCGATGCCGATATTCGCCGACCCGCGCACGTGGAATACCTCGACTACGAGGTCGAGATCGGACTCGTGGTCGGGAGACCGATCCCCGTGGGGGCGACGATCGATCCGGACCACTGGGACCGCTGGATCGCCGGTGTCGTCACCGCGAACGACGTCTCTGCGCGTGACGTGCAGCTGCCCAAGACGCAGTTCTACGAGTCGAAGTCCTACCCGACCTTCACGCCCCTGGGGCCGGCCCTGACGCTCTTCGAGCCGGGTGACGCCCAGCGCTTCCGGGACCTGCGCCTGAGCTTGAGTGTCAACGGCGAGACCAGACAGGACTCGAGCGCCGCGGAGATGATCTATCCCCCTGCACAGGCTCTGCAGTCCCTGGCGCGGTTCCAGCGGTTGGACCCGGGAGACGTCGTCCTCACCGGAACACCGGGAGGCACGGCGCTCAAAGCGCCCGCCAAGATCGTCGAGATCCTTGGCTCGCTGCTCCCACCGAAGAGGAGGTGGCAGGCATTCTTCTCCGCACAGGCGAAGAACCCGCGCTACCTCCAGGACGGCGACCTCATCGAGGCGACCATCGCCACCGAGGACGGCGCCATCGACGCCGGTACGCAGCGGACGACTGTGCGCGTCGACCGATGACCGACCTACCTCACTCTGCAGTCCGTACCGCACCTCGCATCCGATTCGACAGACAAGGACCCACGATGAGCTCCACTGCCCCCACCGGCATCACCGGAATGACGGATATCGCAGCGATCGAAGCCGTGCCGCTGAGCGATCGCCGTCTGCCCGCGACCACCTATGAGATGCTCGCCGCCGGTGCGGCGATCAGTCCGGGTGCCCCCGCGCTCTCCTTCTTCCTCCGGTCCCGCGACTTCGCACGACCGACGGTCTGGACCCACGCGGGGCTGTTCGCAGAGATCACCCGGACGGCCAACGCCCTGCGCGCGCGAGGCGTCGGCCGTGAAGACGTCGTCGCCTTCGCGCTGCCCAACCTTCCGGAGACCCACTTCGTCATCTGGGGAGCCGAAGCCGCGGGCATCGCGTTCGCGATCAACCCGCTGCTGGAGACCGACCAGATCGCCCGGCTGCTGCGTGCTTCGGGGGCCTCACATCTCATCACGCTCGGCCCAAACCCAGGGTCCGACATCTGGGAGCGGGTCTCGACAGCGGCTCGTGACGTTCCCGGCCTGCGCAGCATCCTCACCGTCAGCGTCGCGCCGTATCTCGGCCCCGCTGCCCGGGTGGTCCTCCGCACTCGCGAGGTGCTGCAGCGCCGCTCGGCGGGATCGGTTCCCGTCGAGGACTTCCGTTGCGCCATCGCCGGGGCGAGAGACGACGCCCTCACCTTCGACCTGCCGGGGAGAGATGACATCTCGTCGTACTTCTGCACCGGAGGCACGACCGGGCTTCCGAAGATCGCCCGCCGCACCCATGGTTCCGAGGTGTTCGACAGCTGGGCGATGCAGACCTTCGTGCCCGGTGCCTTCGCGCCGCACCATGCGGTGTTCTGCGGACTGCCGCTCTTCCACGTCAACGGCCAGCTCGTGACCGGGCTGGCCCCGTGGTCGCAGGGGGCACACGTCGTGCTCGGCACACCGCAGGGCTACCGCGGCGAGGGTGTGCTGCCATCATTCTGGGACATCGCCGAGCACTACCGGGTGATCGCGTTCTCCGGAGTCCCGACCATCTACTCCACCCTGCTCGACCACCCCGTGGGAGTGAGTGACATCAGCTCCATCCGCTACGGACTCTGCGGCGCCGCACCTCTGTCGGAACACGTGTTCCGCCGGTTCGAGTCGACCACCGGAATCCGCATCCTCGAAGCCTACGGACTGACCGAAGGCGCATGCGTCTCCAGTGTCAACCCACCGACCGCCGCGGCGCGGATCGGGTCGATCGGCCTGCGCCTGCCCTATCAGCACATGCGCGCAGCCGTGCTCGGCACCGACGGCGGGTTCGACCGTTGGGCTCGCACCGACGAGGTGGGGGCCCTGCTCCTCAGTGGTCCCAACGTGTTCGCAGGTTATGCCGATCCTCGTCACGATGAGGGCGTCTGGTTCGACGCGGACGGCCGACAGTGGTTCAACACCGGGGATCTTGCGAGACAGGACGAGGACGGCTGCTTCTGGCTCACCGGGCGCGCCAAGGACCTCATCATCCGCGGAGGACACAACATTGATCCGCAGATCATCGAGGAGGTCCTCCATGCTCATCCGGCCGTCGCCGCGGCCGCGGCCATCGGACGTCCCGATACCCATGCCGGTGAGGTTCCCGTCGTCTACGTGCAGCTGTCTCAGGATGCCGAGGCCGCGGAGTCGGACCTGCTCGAATTCGCTCGCGCCAAGGTGCCGGAACGGGCAGCCCGACCCAGAGCCGTCCACATCATCGAGCAGTTGCCGACGACTGCGGTCGGCAAGATCTTCAAGCCGGCGCTCATCATGGCGGAGATCGAGTCTGTCATCGCTGAGGCCGCACGCCGGGTCGAGGTCACGCTGAGCGGTGTGACGGTCCATCAGGACGAGACCCGTGGCCTGATGGCTGAGATCACAGTGGCCGGTCAACCGGGTGACCTGAGCGGGGCGCTCGCCGGATACGGTTTCGCCTTCGAGGTTCGGACAACACCCTCGTCCTGATGCCCTCGCACTGACTGCTCCATGATCAGAGAGAATCGCACGTCTACGACCACGGTGAGTCGGCGCCGCACATGGTGCCCGAACCGCGGGAATACATCTGAAACCTTGACTGTTAAGATTTCAACAAGTTGCTTCAAAACTGAAGTTTCAACCACTGTAGGCTGGCCCCAACGGCCGGCCACAGAGACGAGGAGCAGTCATGGAATTCGGTATCTTCACCATCGGCGACGTCACCACTGACCCGACCGACGGCACCACAATCTCCGAGCGCCAGCGGATCAAGAACACGGTCGAGCTGGCGAAGAAGGCCGAAGAGGTCGGCCTCGACGTCTTCGCGACGGGACAGCACCACAACCCGCCGTTCGTCGCTCCCGCGAACCCGCCCGTGCTGCTCGCCAACATCGCCGCGCAGACCGAGAAGCTCCAGCTCTCGACCGCGACGACGCTCATCACGACGACGGATCCCGTCCGCATCGCCGAGGACTACTCGTACGCCCAGCACCTCGCGGACGGACGCCTCGACCTCATCATGGGCCGCGGCAACACCGGTCCCGTCTACCCGTGGTTCGGCAAGGACATCCGCGCCGGCATCCCACTGGCCGTCGAGAACTACAACCTCCTCTACCGTCTGTGGCGGGAGAAGAACCTCGACTGGGAGGGCAAGTTCCGCACTCCGCTCAACGGATTCACCGTCACCCCGTGGCCGCTCGACGACGTTCCGCCGTTCGTGTGGCACGGTTCGATCCGCAGCCCGGAGATCGCCGAACAGGCCGCGTACTACGGCGACGGCTTCTTCCACAACAACATCTTCTGGCCGACCTCGCACACCGCGCGGATGGTGCAGCTCTACCGTCAGCGCTACGAGTACTACGGTCACGGTCGTGCCGACCAGGCGATCGTCGGACTCGGCGGGCAGGTGTTCATGCGGAAGAACTCGCAGGACGCCGTCAAGGAGTTCCGTCCCTACTTCGACAACGCCCCGGTCTACGGCCACGGCCCCAGCCTCGAGGACTTCGCGAAGCAGACACCGCTGACCGTGGGATCCCCGCAGGAGGTCATCGAACGGACCCTGAGCTTCCGCGACTGGGCCGGCGACTACCAGCGTCAGATGTTCCTCATCGACCACGCGGGCCTGCCGCACAAGACCGTGCTCGAACAGCTCGACCTCCTCGGTGAGGAAGTCGTGCCGGTCCTGCGCAAGGAGTTCGCGAAGAACCGTCCCGCCGACGTGCCCGACGCCCCGACCCACGAGTCGCTCGTGCTGCGGCACAAGGAGGGCCGGGATCCGATCCCCGGCGGCGGACCCGGATCGCAGGCGTACAAGGATCGCGAAGCCCGCGCGGCCGAGGCCGAGCAGGCTCGCCAGGAAGCCGCGAAGGCCGACGCCGAGAAGAAGGCCGAAGCGGAGACAGGAGCGCAGACCGAATGAAGATCCTCGCAGTCACGACCTCGCTGAGCGAGGACTCGACGACGCAGAAGCTCAGCGATCGGATCGTCGATGCGGCCGCCTCGGCGGGCAGAGCCGCGGGCCTGACGGTCGAGACGGACCACATCAACGTCCGCAGCCTCAGCACCGCGCTCACGGACATGGCGCTCACCGGCTTCCGCTCCGAGGAGCTCGAGGAGGCCTATCGCAAGGTCGCCGAGGCAGACGCCATCGTCACCGTCACCCCGGTCTACAAGGTCGCCCCCGTCGGGCTGCACACGCTCTTCTGGCAGCTCATCGACGAGAAGGCACTGGCGGGCACGCCCGTGCTCATCGCCTCGACGGGCGGCACCTCGCGGCACTCGCTCGCCGGTGAGACGGCGATGCGTCCGATGCTGTCCTACCTCAAGGGCATCGTCGTGCCGACGACGGTGTTCGCCGCCACGGACGACTGGGGCAGTGCCGAGGGCGGACGCGCACTCAACTCGCGGGTCAGGCAGGCCGGGGAGGAGCTCGTGGCGCTGACCGCGTCGATCCGGGGTCTGACCGGCGGCGAGAGCGGCGAGGACGGGGAGGTCGACGGGAACGAAGGTCCCGACAGCCTCGCCCCGCATCGGATCACGATCGGGCGCGGGGAGAAGCGCGGCGTCGACGACGAGTTCGACCCGAACCGCATCACCCCGTTCGCGCAGCTGCTCGAGGGCTGACGATGAGTGAGACGACAGCCGCCCCGGTCATCCGGTTCGGGCGCGGCCGCGAAGAGCGCGCGCAGTGGGCGTGGCGGACGTACTTCGAGACGTCCCAGCGCATCCGCCAGGAGCTCGACGATCGCCTCAAGGAGCAGGCGGGGCTGACGGTCAGCGACTACAACGCCCTCCTGCTCCTGTGGGAGGCACCGGATCGGACGCTGACGATGGGGGCGCTGGCCAAGGGGCTCGTGTTCTCCCCGTCGCGGCTGAACTACCGGATCAAGGTCCTCGAGGACGCCGGTCTCGTCGAGAAGACGACGTGTGCCGATGATCGTCGGTCCCACAATGTCCGCCTCACCGAGGTGGGGGCCCGGCGGTTCCTCGACGCCGCCCGGCTGCATCGGCGGGCCATCGACGAGGTGGTCCTCTCGCAGGTCGGCGACGAGGAGCTCGAGGTCATCGGCACGGTGTTCTCCCGGATCGCCGCCGGCCTCGACTGAGGAAAGGCTCCCACTGCGTCATCGCGCGGTCGGACAGCACTGTCCGACCGCGCGTTCGCGTCGGGTGCGTGCCCGTCCGCATCCGACCGGCAAGCGGTCTTGCCTGCGGCCGTGAGGCCCGTGTCACAATGGCCGTATGACGATCACGACCATCGCGTTCCCCGATTCCGAACTCCGCAACCGCGTCATCGCGCGCATCCCCGCCCACCAGCGGGCCAACGTCGACCTGGTCGTCTACTCCGACAAGGAGAAGTCGGCGAAGCTGAGCAAGGACGATGTCGACGTCGTCGTCCTGCCGTACATGGATTCGGCGGGAACGATCGACCTCCTCGGCGAGCTGCCCAATCTTCGCCTCGTCATCACGCAGACGACCGGCTACGATCCCGTCGCCCACCTGCCCGAACAGGGCATCGAGGTGGCCACGGCGTCGGGTGTCCACACGGGCGGCACAGCCGAGCTCGCGCTCGCGCTGACCCTGGCGAGCCTGCGCGGGATCGACGATGCGGTGCGCAACCAGGTGTCGCGGACGTGGAATCACCAGCGCTACCGGTCGCTCCAGGATCGGCGCGTCATGGTCGTCGGAGTCGGTGAGATCGGGCGGGCGATCGCCGACCGGTTCGCCCCGTTCGAGGTCGAGCTCACCCGGGTGGGCACGACCGCCCGGGAAGACGACCACGGCGTCGTCCACGGTGTCGACGAGCTGCCCGAGCTGCTCCCGCACACCGACGTCGTCGTCCTCATCACGCCGCTGACGGATTCGACGCACCACCTCGTCGATGCCGAGTTCCTCAAGGCACTGCCGGACAACGCGCTCATCGTCAACGTCGCCCGGGGCAAGGTCGTCGACACCGACGCTCTCGTCGCGGAGCTGAACACCGGGCGCCTCCACGCCGCCCTCGACGTCATGGATCCCGAGCCGTTGCCGGAGAACCACCCGCTGTGGGGGACCCCGAACACGCTCATCACCCCGCACGTCGGCGGTGACACCTCGGCGTTCGAGCCGCGCGTGGTGAAGATCCTCGCCGAACAGGTGCGCCGGATCAACGACGGGGAGAAGCTGCTCAACGTCGTCGATCTCGACTGAGCGCGCGGGGGAGGAGGGGGTCCGGGGCGGCCCGAAACATTGATTCCACCATGCGAGAACCGCGCCGACGTATGCCGGACGGAAGCGTAGAGTGCCCCCATGAGCATTGATACCCCCACTTCAGCACCGGACATCAAACCGCGTTCCCGCGATGTCACGGACGGGCTCGAGAGCACCGCCTCGCGCGGCATGCTCCGCGCCGTCGGCATGGGCGACGAGGACTGGTCGAAGCCGCAGATCGCCGTCGCCTCGTCGTGGAACGAGATCACCCCGTGCAACCTCTCCCTCCAGCGCTTCGCCGGGGCCGCGAAGGAAGGCGTCCACGCCGCGGGCGGCTACCCGCTCGAGTTCGGGACGATCTCCGTCTCCGACGGCATCTCGATGGGCCATGAGGGCATGCACTACTCGCTCGTCTCGCGCGAGGTCATCACCGACTCGGTCGAGACCGTGATGAGCGCCGAGCGCCTCGACGGCTCCGTCCTCATGGCCGGCTGTGACAAGTCGATCCCCGGCATGCTCATGGCCGCCGCCCGCCTCGGACTCTCGAGCGTCTTCCTCTACAACGGCTCGATCATGCCGGGCACCGCGAAGCTCTCCGACGGCACGGAGAAGGAGGTCACGCTCATCGACGCCTTCGAGGCCGTCGGGGCGTGCCGGGCCGGGACGATCACCCGCGAGGACGTCGACGCCATCGAACGTGCCGTCTGCCCCGGTGAAGGAGCCTGCGGCGGCATGTACACCGCGAACACGATGGCCTCGGCCGCCGAGGCGATGGGGATGTCCCTGCCCGGATCGGCAGCGCCCCCGGCGATCCACCGCAACCGGATGATCTTCGCCCGCCAGTCCGGCGAGGCCGTCGTCGAACTCCTGCGCCGGGGGATCACGACGAAGGACATCATCACGAAGGAGTCGCTGCACAACGCGATCGCCGTCGTCATGGCCTTCGGCGGATCGACGAACGCCGTTCTCCACCTGCTGGCGATCGCGCACGAGGCGGGCGTCGAGCTCGAACTCGACGACTTCAACCGGATCGGCGACAAGGTGCCCCACCTCGGCAATGTCAAGCCCTTCGGCGAGTACGTGATGAACGACGTGTTCAAGATCGGCGGGGTGCCCGTCATCATGAAGGCCCTCCTCGATGCGGGTCTGCTCAACGGCGACTGCATGACGGTGACCGGCAAGACGGTGGCCGAGAACCTCGCCGCGATCAACCCACCGGACCCCGACGGGAAGATCCTCCGGGCGCTCAACAACCCGATCCACGCGACCGGCGGCCTCACGGTGCTGCGCGGATCGCTCGCCCCCGAGGGCGCGGTCGTCAAGTCCGCGGGCTTCGACGCCGACGTCTTCGAGGGCACCGCGCGCGTCTTCGACCAGGAGCAGCCGGCGATGGACGCGGTGCTCGGCGGTGAGCTGAAGAAGGGCGACGTCGTCGTCATCCGCTACGAAGGACCCAAGGGCGGGCCGGGGATGCGTGAGATGCTCGCGATCACCGGGGCCATCAAGGGCGCGGGCATCGGCAAGGACGTCCTCCTCATCACTGACGGCCGCTTCTCCGGGGGCTCGACCGGGCTGTGCATCGGTCACGTCGCCCCTGAGGCCGTCGACGGCGGGCCGATCGCCCTTGTCGAGGACGGGGACCGGATCACCGTCGACATCGCGGCACGCTCGATCGAGCTCCACGTCGACGAGGAGGTGCTCGCCGAGCGTCGCAAGACGTGGACGATCCCGGAGAACCACCGGCTCACCGGGGTGCTCGGCAAGTACGCGAAGCTCGTCCAGTCGGCGTCGACCGGAGCCGTCTGCGGCTGATGCGCATCGTCGTCCTCGACGACTACCAGGACGTCGCCCGGTCCTTCGCGGACTGGGCGACGCTGCCGGCTGACCTCACCGTCGTCACGCGTCCGGTCACCGGCACCGCTGACCTGGCAGCGCTGCTCTCCGGCGCCGAGGTGGTCGTCGCGATGCGTGAGCGCACCGTCTTCGACGCGCAGCGTCTGGCAGCCCTTCCCGACCTGCGGCTGCTCGTGACCACGGGAGCGGCGAACGCCTCGATCGACCTCGACGCCGCCCGTGCGCACGGGATCATGGTCTGCGGCACCGACGCCCCGCGGACGGCGACGCCGGAGCTGACGTGGGGTCTCATCCTCGCCGTGGCTCGCAGCATCCCCGCCGAGGATGCGCGGATGCGGGCCGGGGGATGGCAGGAGACGATCGGGGCGGACCTGGCCGGGTCCCGCCTCGGCGTCATCGGTCTGGGTCGGCTGGGATCGCGCGTTGCCCGCATCGGGCAGGCCTTCGGGATGGACGTCGTCGCGTGGAGTGCCAATCTCACGCCGGAGCGCGCCGCCGAGGTGGGGGTGCGTGCCGTGGGCCGGGAGGAGCTGCTGGAGACCTCCGACGTCGTGACGATCCACTACAAGCTCAGCGATCGCAGTCGTGGGCTTCTCGGGGCGAGCGAGCTCGCGCTGATGAAGGAGAGTGCGATCCTCGTCAACACCTCGCGGGCCGGGCTCGTCGACACTGCGGCGCTGACCGACGCGCTCGCAGCCGGAGCGATCCGCGGGGCGGGCCTCGACGTCTACGACGCCGAGCCGTTGCCCGCCGACCATGAGTTGCGCACGAGCCCGCGGACCGTGCTCACCCCGCACCTCGGCTACGTCACCGAGGGCACGTATCGGATCTTCTACCCGCAGGCGGTCGAGGACATCGCGGCGTGGATCGCCGGTGAGCCGATCCGTGTGCTGACGTAAAGGGCGCGGCGCCGCGCTGGGTGCCGGGGCAGCGAAATTCGTCGGCGTGAAGCCTTGCGTTCGAGCGCGCTCGAACTCGTAGCGTCGCTGTCATGAACTCACACATCGAGAACATCACAGCAGCGACGACAATGACGACTGAGGTCCGCGGGCCGTCCGAGCACCGGCGGCGCTGGGCGATCACCGGTGCCTCGCAGGGCTTCGGGCGGGCACTGACCGAGGAGGTGCTGGCGCGCGGGCACGATGCCGTCGTCGTTGTCCGCGACCCGGAGTCCCTGCAGGAGCTCAAGGCGGAATTCGGGGAGCGCCTCGCCGTCCTCACCGCGGATCTCCGTGATGAGACCGCCGTCGCCGAGGTGGGTGAGGCGCTGACCGACCTCGACGTCAATGTGCTCATCAACAATGCGGGGCGGGCGATCGTCGGTGCCGTCGAGGAGATCGGCCTCGGTGAGCTCAGGGAGCAGCTGGAGCTCAACTTCTTCGCCGCCGCCGCTCTCACCCGCGCCGTCCTGCCGCTCATGCGGGCGAAGGGCAGCGGGGCGATCGTGCAGATGAGCAGCCAGGGAGGGCGGGTGTCGTTTCCTGCGGCCGGGGCCTATTCGGCGAGCAAGTTCGCGCTCGAGGGCTGGTCGGAGGCATTGGCCGCCGAGGTGGGGCCGCTGGGCATCGGCGTGATGCTCGTGGAGCCCTCACGGTTCCGGACCGGGTTCAATACTGCGCATTCGCTGGGGATGACGTCGGAGACGGACGCCTATGCGGCGATCGTCGGACCAGCCCGCGCTGATCTCGCCGAGGTAGACGGCAGGCAGGAGGGAGACCCGGTCCGTGCGGCAGCGATCATCGTCGATCTGGTCGAGCCAAGTCTCGCAACCGACGGTGGGCTGCCCTTGCGTCTGCCTCTCGGCGCCGAGGCGGTGCGACGTCTGCGGGCGGCGTACAGTGGAAATGCGGCCGAGGTCGAGCGCCTGGCCGCCGTGGCGGAGAGCGCTGACTTTCCCGGCATGCGACCTTCACAGCGGGCGGTGTGAGCATGGCGACCGATGATCTCATGAGCCGGATCCTGGCGGACCTCGGAGATTTCGCCGAGATCGACGGGACGTTGCCCGTCGAGATCATCCACCGGATGGTCAACACCGGTGACGAGGCCGCTCCGCTGCCGATCGCGGAGATCTCCGAGCTGCTCGGCCTCTCTCCCCACACCCTGCGCTATTACGAGAGCAAGGGGCTCGTCGCGGTGAACCGGGACGCAGCCGGGCACCGTGTCTACGGCGCCGAGGCTCAGCGGCGGTTGGTGTTCCTCACTCGGATGCGGCTGTCTGGGATGCCCATGCGCGACCTCGCCCACTACGTCGACCTCGTCGAGGCGGGGGAGGCGACCGTTCCGGAGAGGCTCGACCTGCTCATCGAGCACCGCGACACGATCCGTCGCCGGATCCGCGAACTCACACTGTCGCTGGCGGCCACCGAATACAAGATCGCCGCTTACGGCGGTCGCACCGGTGACGTGCTCGGCGGGGATCACGCTGACGGTGTCGGCGTCGACGCTGAACACACTGCCGCCGATCCGAACTGACCTCACCAACGCAGAACGCGGGCGAAACGATTTCGCCCGCGTTCTCACGGTGCAGTGTTACCGACCCAAGCAGCCTCGGTGAGGTCAGTTCACGTCGGCGGGATCAGCGGAGACGCGGCCACCGTTCTCGAGCGCGTCGATGGAGGCCATCTCGGCGTCGGTGAGGGTGAAGTCGAAGACGTCGAAGTTCTGCGCCATGCGCTCACGGTTGTTCGACTTGGGGAAGAGGATGTGGCCGCGCTGCAGGTGCCAGCGGATGATGACCTGGGCCCACGACTTGCCGTGGGCCTCGGCGACCTCGCCGATCACGGTCGATGCGTAGTCGACGTTGCCCTGACCCAGCGGTCCCCAGGCTTCGATCTTGATGTCGTTCTCGGCCAGGAGGGGGCGGGTGTCGATCTGCTGGAACTGCGGGTGCAGCTCGATCTGGTCGACGGCCGGGATGATGCCGGTGTCGAGGATCTCCGGCAGGTAGCGGTAGTCGAAGTTCGACACGCCGATCGAGCGGGTGAGGCCCTCGTCGCGGTAGCCGGGGAACGCCTCCCAGGTCTCGACGGCGTTCTTCTGCGCCGGGGTCGGCCAGTGGATGAGGTAGAGGTTGACGTAGTCGAGTCCGAGCTTCGTCAGGCTCTCCTCGAGCGCGCGGCGCGATTCGGCGGCGCCGTGGCGGTCGTTCCACAGCTTGGTGGTGATGAAGAGCTCGTCGCGGGGGATGCCCGAAGCGGCCAGGGCGCGTCCGACGCCCTCTTCGTTGCCGTAGACAGCGGCGGTGTCGATGTGACGGTAGCCGACTTCGAGGGCATCGGTGACGATGCGCTCGGTCTCCTTGGGGTCGACCTTGAAGACGCCGAACCCGAGCTGCGGGATGGTCAAGCCGTCATTGAGGGTGAGATCTGGTACCGACATGGTGTCGCCTTTCGTCACGGATGATGGTCTGGTCGGCGCCCGGTGGGACGCCTCGACCCGAAGTCGCGCGCCGGTATCCGGCACACAACAGAGCGTACAACGACACTCACCGCCCGAATCATTCCCGAAATCTGGATGATTTCTCCGATTGCGCTGAGCGTGAATTCTCCGGCGCCGAGGCGGTCGTGCAGGCAGGGTGCATTGCCGCGTCAGCGCGGCCGGCGTTTCAGTCGGCGGTGGGCGGTCCAGTCCGCGGCCAGGATGTCAGTCTGCGAACACCGTGTGGACGTCGCCGGTGTGGGCGCGGCCGCCGAGATCGGTGAGCTCGAGGACGACTGCTGAGCCGACCACCTCGGCGCCGAGTTCGGTGACGAGAGCCTGCGCCGCGGTGAGCGTTCCGCCGGTGGCGAGGATGTCGTCGACGAGGAGGACCCGATCGCCGGGGCGCAGGACGTCGGGGGCTTCGATCGTCGCGGTGCCGTACTCGAGGGTGTAGGACACGGCCGCGGCGGGTTTGGGCAGTTTGCCGGCTTTGCGGATGGGGAGGATGCCCGCCCCGGTCTTCGCCGAGATCGCCCCGGCGAAGAGGAACCCGCGCGCCTCGAGTCCGCCGACGAAGTCGAAGTGGCCGACGAACGGGGCGATGAGCGCATCGGTGACGGCGTTGAACGCGGTGCCGTCGGCGAGCAGCGGAGAGATGTCGCGGAAGTTCACCCCGGGCTCCGGGTAGTCGGGGATCGAGGTGATGAGGGTCCGCGCGCGGTCGAGCTCTGCAGTCGTCACGGGTCAACTGTACTCGCGGCCGCTCGCTTCCCGTGGGCATCGCACGAGCGTATCCTCGTCGACACGGATCCGTTGCCGGGCGCCGTCTATCGTGGGACGTTGGGGCGGCGGCCGTGGAGAGGAGACGAGTTGGCCTCGCCGATCGATCCAGTCACGCTCGCCGAGGCGTTCGCGCAGGTGCCGCGGCACCGTTTCCTGCCAGCTGACCAGCAGGGCTGGTCGGGCAGCAATGTGCCGCTCGAGATCGGATGCGGGCAGACGAACTCGCAGCCGAGCACCGTCGCCGACATGCTCGCGCTTCTCGGCGTCGAACCGGGCGAGACCGTCCTCGATCTCGGGTCCGGTTCGGGATGGACGACCGCCCTCCTCGGCGCGCTCGTCGGACCCGGCGGCCATGTCCTCGGCATCGAGCGTCACCGGGAGCTCCTCGAGCGTTCCATCGCCGCCGTCGCCGGGCTCGACATCGACTGCCTCGAATTCGCCGAGGCGACGCCAGGAGTTCTCGGTCGACCCGAGCGCGCGCCCTTCGACCGCATCCTCGTGTCCGCCGGCGCCGATGAACTGCCCGACAGCCTCGTCGCGCAACTGTCCATCGGCGGAGTCATGGTCATCCCGGTCGCCGAGATGATGCTTCGCGTCGAACGCACGGGCGAGGCCGCCGGCGAGGTGACGATCACCCAGCACGGCCGCTACCGGTTCGTCCCTCTCATCACGGAGTGAGGCGGCGCGCACCGACGCGGTGAACCGACAAATACGCGGTCACACTCCACACGCGACGGCTCCGACGCGGTGAACCGACAAATACGCTCTGCGCTAACCGCGTATTTGTCGGTTGGGGGCGTCGGAGCGGAATGGGTCGCGAGCCAGCCGGTGGAGAGTGCCCGCGCGACTCGCGGCGCAATGCAGTTTGGACGCGATGTGTCTTATTGCCGGATGTTTATTGACGTTTGATGACCATAGGAGCAGAATGATGTCATGTATCAGGTGTTCACAACCGCCGACCTGAGACGTCTCGGCTGCTCCGACCGCGACGTCAGCGTGGCAGCCGACTGCTGCCTGGAGAGAATCGCTCGGGGGCGGTTCGCGGTCAAGCGCCGGTGCGACAACCCCCGGCACGCCCGGATCACGGAGGCAGTCACGCTCGGCGAGGCCGAATTGTTCGAGCAGGTGGGCGATGTGCGCGACGTGCTCGCTCGGGTCAAGGTCCTCATCCGCACCCGTGCCGATCTCGTCAACGGTCGGTCAGGTGAGTCGGGGCGCTTCGGCGTGGAGGTCTTCTCCCATCTGTCGGCCGCTCTGCTGTGGGACTTCACCATCGCGAAGATGGACAAGCCCTTCGTCGAAGTCATCCGGACCTCCACGAACAAGCGGCACGCCCACCTGTTCATACGACGGCGCGATGTTCCTCCAGGACAGATCGACCGCCTCGGCGATGTCGCCCTGACGACACGGGAGCGCACGCTCATCGATGTCGCCCGCGATTGCGACCTCGACATCAGCGTGCCCATGCTCGATGACGCGCTGCGTCGTCATGTCGTGACGCCCGACGGGCTCCGCGACGCCGCTGGGCAATGTCGCGAGACGCGCGGTCGATTCCGAGTCGCGGCGGCTCTCGACCTCGCCGATCCGCGGCGCGAGTCACCGGGAGAGTCGATCAGCGCCGTGAGGCTCCATGAGGTCGGCCTCACGGGATTCGAACCGCAGGTGGAGATCGTCGACGACCACGGTCGCTTCGTCGCTCGGGTCGATTTCCTCCACGCCGCATCGAAGACGATC
The DNA here is from genome assembly GCF_006489205.2 of Brevibacterium sp. XM4083. GTDB lineage: Bacteria > Actinomycetota > Actinomycetes > Actinomycetales > Brevibacteriaceae > Brevibacterium. The sequence goes on from NZ_VFYR02000001.1 coordinate 1,216,947, forward strand.
CTCGAGTTCGACGGCCGGATCAAATACACGATCGACGACACGGATCCCCGTGACGCGTTCGACAAGGAGCGCGAACGGGAGCGGCAGCTGAGGGCTCTCGGCTACACGGTCGTCCGCATCTTCTGGAAGGACCTGTGGCGCCGGCGCCCGTTCACCGATCTGGCACGGCTCGTCAGCGCCCGCACGCCCGCGACACCGACGCGGTGAAGCGACAGTTACGCAGTCACACGTCGCGCGCGCCAGTCTTCGACGCGGTGAACCGACAAATACGCCGTTAGCCCCGGGCGTATTTGTCGGTTGGGGGCGTCGAAGACGGGCGGAGGTCGGCGCAGGGCGTATTTGTCGGTTGAGGGCGTCGGAGACGAGCCGGCGTCGGGCGTCGGAATCGAGCCGGCGTCGGCACGGGGCGTCGAACGCGGACGGGCCGTCGCGGCCCTCACACGAGGGTGTCGCGCCACGCGCGGTGGAGCTGCGCGAAGCGACCGGTGCCGGCGATGAGCTCCTCGGGCGTGCCGTCCTCGACGATGCGCCCGGCGTCCATGACGAGCACGCGGTCGGCGATCTCGACGGTCGAGAGCCGATGGGCGATGATGATCGCCGTTCTGCCCTCGAGCACCGTCGCAAGCGCCTTCTGCACAAGCCTCTCCGACGGGATGTCGAGGTGGGCGGTCGCCTCGTCGAGCACGACGACATCGGGATCGGCGAGGAACACCCGGGCGAACGACACGAGCTGCCGCTGGCCCGAGCTCAGCCGGCCGCCGCGCTTCTTCACGTCCGTGTCGTACCCGTCGGGCAGGCGGCGGATGTAGGGGTCGAGGCCCACCGCCTCGGCGGCCGCGACGACCTCGGCATCGCTGGCCTCCGGATTGCCGATGCGGATGTTGTCGGCGATCGTGCCGGCGAAGAGGAACGACTCCTGCGTGACCATGACGACGCTCGAGCGCAGCTCCGCGTCATCGAGGTCGCGCAGGTCGACTCCGTCGAGGGACACCGTGCCCTCCGAGGGATCGTAGAACCGCGTGACGAGCTTGACGAGCGTCGACTTGCCCGCCCCCGTGGCGCCGACGAGCGCGACGATCTGCCCCGCCGGGATCGTCAGGTCGAAGCGGGGGAGGACGTCGGGGCCGTCGGCGTAGGCGAAGCGGACGTCCGTGAGGTCGATCGACCGTCCCGTCGCCGAGGCGGCTGACCCTTCCGTGCCGACCGCGACCGCGGCCGCAGCTCCGGCGGTACCCCCGGCCCCCGTGTGCGCGGGCAGGGGGGTGGGCTGGGCCGGTGCCGGGACGCCGGGATCCGTGTCGAGGACGGCGGCGATCTTCTCGAGCGCCGCCGACGCCGACTGGTAGAGGTTGAACGACTGCACGAGCTCGTCGAGCGGACCGTAGAACCGGCGCAGATAGAGGATGAACGCGGCGAGCACGCCGATCTGCGTCCACCCCTCGATGACGAGCCACGCGCCGACGACGATGATGACCGTCTGCGTGACGTTGCCGACGAGCCGCGTCCACCCGGCGAACCACGCGACTCCGCGCAGCGCATCGGTGTTGGCGTCTCGGTACGCCGAGTCCTGCTCGCGCAGGGTGCCGCGACGGTCGGGCTGGCGCCGGTAGGCCTGGACGGCGCGGATGCCGCCCATCGTCTCGACGAAGTGGACGATGACCTTCGCGATCGACGTCCGGGTGCGCCGGTACGCCCCGCGCTGCGTCTGGTGCGCGGCCTTCGTGATGAAGAACAGCGGGATGAACCCGGCGAACACGACGATCGCCAGGGGCACATCGAGGACGATGAGGGTGATCGCGATGAACACCATCTGGAGCAGCGCGAGCGCGGTCTCGAACAGCGAGTAGGAGAGGAACTGCTGGACCGACTCCATGTCCGAGGTCTGCCGGGACACGAGCCGCCCCGACGTCGATTTCTCGTGATACCCCAGGTCAAGGCGCTGAACATGGGTGAACACGCGCTGCCGCAGGGTGAAGATGATCTTCTGCGCGGTGATGCCGACGAGCCGCGTCGCCGTGAACGCGAGCACCGCCGAGGCGACGGCGGAGGCGACGAAGAGCGTGATCGCCCGCGTCAGCGCCGTCGGGTCGCCGGCGACGGCCTGCGGGATGCCGGTGTCGAGGGCGTCGGCGATGAAGATCGGCCCGATGACGAGGGTCGCCGAGGTGAGGACGACGATGACGAGGAGGAGGACGGCCATCGGCAGGTGGGGACGCACGAGCGAGAAGAGCAGCGCCCGCGCCTTGGCCGCGATGTCCGGCGGCAGCTCCTCGACTCCGTCGTCCTGTGCCAGGCGCGGCGCGCTCATGCCGGGCCCCCTTCCGTCGGACGGTTCCCCGCCGAGGCGGTCGCTCCCTCGCCGCGCGCCGAGGCGGTCGCCTGCATCCCGGCTCCCATGAGTTCGCGGTAGAGCGGGGAGGTCTCGAGCAGCTCCTCATGCGTGCCCTGTGCGACGATGCGGCCCTCGTCGAGGACGGCGACGACATCGGCGAGCGCGGCCGTCGACGGCCGGTGGGCGATGATGAGCGTCGTCGAATCGGGCAGGATCTCCCGCAGCTTCAGCTGCACGCGGTCCTCGGTGTCGACGTCGACGGCCGAGAGCGGGTCGTCGAGGACGAGGATGCGCGGCTTGCCGATGACCGCACGGGCCAGGGCGAGGCGCTGCCGCTGTCCGCCGGAGAGGGAGAGCCCCTGCTCGCCGACCTGCGTGTCGAGTCCCTCGGGCAGACGGGAGACGAAGTCGTTCGCCGCGGTGATCTCCAGGGCCTGCCACACGGCATCGTCGTCGGAGCCCGGGGCGCCCATGACGACGTTGTCGCGGACGCTGGCGGAGAAGAGGATCGGATCCTCGAAGGAGACGGAGACGAGATGGCGCAGTTCGTTGACCGGCAGGTCGCGGATGTCGACGCCGTCGATGCGCACGGCCCCGCCGGTGACGTCCTGGAGTCTCGGCACGAGCGAGGCGAGCGTCGTCTTGCCCGAGCCGGTCGTGCCGACGAGCGCGAGCGTCTGCCCGGGTTCGATCGTGAGGTCGAGGCCTGCGAGCGTGAGGCGGTCCGTGTCGGAGAAGTGGAAGTCGACGTCGTCGAAGACGAGCTCCCCGCGGTGGCGACCGACATCGGGGTCGTCGTCGATGCCGCCTGCGGCATCGGTGATGTCGTGGCGGATGTCGATGACCTCCCAGTAGCGGCCGGCCGCGGTGATCGACATGATGGCATCGGCGAGGAGGAAGCCGAGCATCTCGATCGGCATCCGCAGGACCATGGAGATCGTCACCCCGGCGACGACGGTGCCGATCGTCGTCCAGCCCTGGACGACGCCGAAGGTCCCGATGCCGACGATCGCGGCCTGGGCGAGGGTGGGCAGGAGGATGAGGACGCTCCAGAACCACGAGTCGAGCTTCGCCTTGCGGACCTCGAGGCGCTGGAACTTCCGCGACAGGACGGAGAAGCGCTCGGCGGCCCACGGCGAGCGGCCGAAGGACTTGAGGATCCGGATGCCCTGGATCGACTCCTCGACATCGGTCGTGATCTCACCGACGGCGTCCTGGGACTGCCGCGAGGTCTCCCGATACCGCCGTTCGAACATCGCCACGGCGAGGATCGTCGGCACGGCCATGACGAGCATGATGAGGCCGAAGACCGGCTGGAGGACGGTGAGCATGATCGTGCCGACGATGATGACGATCGGGGTCGCCAAGAGGAACGGCAGTCCGAAGGCGAAGAACCGCCGCAGCTGCGAGAGGTCGTTGGTCGCGCGCGAGAGCAGCTGGCCCGACTCCCATGAGTCGTGGATCGCCACCGAGGTGTACTGGAGTCGGTCGAAGAGGCGGGCGCGCCAGCGGATCTCCCACGTCGAGACCACGGGTGCGACGATCATCCGCCGCGCCCACAGCGCGACCGCCTCGGCGATGCCGATGCCGAGGACTCCGAGCACGGGCAGCCACAGACCTGAGAGATCACCCGAGGTGATGGGGCCGTCGATGATGTACCCGGTGATGACCGGGACGATGAGCTGGATGCCGTTCGCGAGCAGGGTGAGGACGAGAACGACGAGGTAGATGCCGATCCGCGCTCGCAGATCGGGCCAGAAGCGTAGAAGGGGGCGCACGAACATCAAGCCTAGTCCGCGGTTACTCCCGCGTCCATGGTGCTCTGAAGTGGAGTTTCACTGATCAGGTGAGAGAACGGCCCCTGCTCGCCGAGGCGGTCGATCTCATCCATCAAACGCCATTGATCCCGAATCGCGAGACGATCGTTTCTGCCGTTTGACACTCCCGGTGGGGCGGTGAACCATTGAGGCATGACTCACCTTCTCGTCGTCGTCATTAGCCAGCGCGCGGATCATCCGTAGCCTGTCAGTACGACACGTTCCGCGCGCCCCTACCGACACCGGAGGGGCTTTTTTCATGCAGGGACGAAACGCGAGCGGGTCAACCCAGGAAGGATACGACACGATGGCAGCCACGCCCTCGGCTCAGAAGGCGGCCGCCGGGACTGCGCAGAGCGCACCCCCGGTGACCGCGACCCCGACCAGCATTCGGCGATCCTCGGCGCCGGAGGTACTCACCGGCGCGCAGGCGATCGTCCGCAGCCTTGAGCGCCTCGGCGTCGACACCGTCTTCGGGCTTCCCGGCGGCACCATCCTTCCGACCTACGACCCGCTGCTCGAGACCGACAAGATCCGCCACATCCTCGTCCGCCACGAACAGGGCGCCGGCCATGCCGCCGAGGGCTACGCGTCCGCCTCGGGCCGCCTCGGCGTGTGCATCGCGACCTCGGGACCCGGGGCGACGAACCTCATCACCGCGCTCGCCGACGCCCACATGGACTCCGTGCCACTGCTCGCGATCACCGGTCAGCAGAGCTCGAAGCTGCTCGGCACCGACGCCTTCCAGGAGGCCGACATCGTCGGCATGACGATGCCGGTGACGAAGCACAGCTTCCTCGTCACGAAGGCCGAGGACATCCCCGCCGCGATACTGAACGCCGCGCACATCGCCACGACCGGCCGTCCCGGACCCGTCCTCGTCGACATCACGAAGGACGCGCAGACCGGTGAGGCCCCGTTCGTCTGGCCCGAGGAGCCGCAACTGCCCGGCTACCGGCCCATCCTCAAACCCCACGCGAAGCAGATCCGCGAGGCCGCGCGCCTCATCAGCGAGGCGCAGCGTCCCGTGTTCTACATCGGCGGCGGCGTCATCCGCTCCGAGGCGGAGAAGGAGCTGCTCAAGCTCGCCGAGGCGACGAACATCCCCGTCGTCACCACGCTCATGGCCCGCGGCGCCTTCCCCGACTCCCACCCGCTCCACCTCGGGATGCCCGGCATGCACGGCAGCGTGCCGGCCGTCGCGGCCTTCCAGAAGTCCGACCTGCTCATCGCCATCGGTGCCCGCTTCGATGACCGGGTGACCGGCAACCTCGATTCGTTCGCGCCCGACGCCCAGGTCATCCACGCCGACATCGACCCCGCTGAGATCGGGAAGAACCGCGCGGTCGAGGTCGCGATCGTCGGCGACGCCCGCGAAGTGCTCTCGGAGATCCTCACCGAGCTGCGCGGCAGGTTCCCTGAGGCCCTCGAGCGGCAGCGCGAGCCGTGGTGGCGGTTCCTCCGGCGCCTCAAGCAGACGTACCCGCGCGGGTACTCCTCCCACGGCGAGCTCTGCGATCCGCAGTACGTCATCTCTCGCATCTCCGCCCTCACCGGCCCCGAGGCGGTCTATGCGGCCGGCGTGGGCCAGCACCAGATGTGGGCTGCCCAGTTCGTCGACTTCGAACGCCCCCGCTCGTGGCTCAACTCCGGCGGGCTCGGCACGATGGGCTACTCCGTGCCCGCCGCGATGGGCGCGAAGGCCGCCGAACCCGACCGTGTCGTGTGGGCGATCGACGGCGACGGCTGCTTCCAGATGACGAACCAGGAGCTTGCGACCTGCGCGCTCAACGACATCCCCATCAAGGTCGCGATCATCAACAACTCCTCCCTCGGCATGGTGCGGCAGTGGCAGACGCTCTTCTACGACGGCCGCTACTCGAACACCGACCTCAACACCGGGCACGAGACGATCCGGATCCCCGACTTCGTCAAGCTCGCCGAGGCGTACGGCTGCTTCGCGCTGCGCGTCGACAGCAATGACGCGGTCGATGCCGCGATCGAGAAGGCGCTCGAGATCAACGACCGACCCGTCGTCCTCGACTTCACCGTCCCGCCCGATGCCATGGTGTGGCCGATGGTCGCCGCCGGAGTCTCGAACGACGAGATCCAGTACGCCAACGGCATCCGTCCGGACTTCGAGGACGAGGGTGAGGAGCAGGCCGAAGCGGCCATCGCCGAGGCCGCGGCCGGTGAAGACGGAACGGTGCGCTCCGTGGCGCAGATCGAAGGAGGCCTGGAATGAACAACCGGCACACGCTCTCAGTCCTCGTCGAGAACAAGCCCGGTGTGCTCGCGCGTCTCACCGGACTCATCGCCCGCCGCGGCTTCAACATCCACAGCCTCGCCGTCGGGGTGACCGAGCACGATGAGCTCTCGCGCATCACCGTCGTCGTCGACGTCCGCGACGTCGCCCTCGAGCAGGTGACGAAGCAGCTGAACAAGCTCGTCAACGTCATCAAGATCGTCGAGCTCGAACCGGCGGCGTCGGTGCGCCGGGCCCACGTCATCTACAAGGTCAAGGCCAATGCGGCGACCAGGCCGCAGGTCGCGGCCGCCGTCGAGATGTTCCGCGCCTCGATCGTCGACGTCTCCACCGACTCGGTGAGCGTCGAGGCCACCGGTGAACTCGACAAGGTCGAAGCCCTCCGCGAAGTCCTCGAGCCCTTCGGGATCAAGGAGATCGTCCAGTCCGGCGTCGTCGCCGTGGGACGCGGACCGAAGTCGATCACCGACCGCGCCCTGCGCAACTGAGACGCCCTGCGCAACTGAGACGGCCGGCGTTCCACGCCGTGGAACACCGACCGTCTCAGTGGGTGAGCAACTGTACCGAACTGTGAAACAATGGGGTGAGCACCCCGAAACCTCTAAGGAGCAGCAACAATGGCAGCAGAACGCTTTTACGACGACGATGCCGACCTGTCCGTCATCCAGGGCAAGAAGGTCGCCATCATCGGCTACGGAAGTCAGGGCCACGCCCACGCGCTGAGCCTGCGCGACTCCGGCGCGCAGGTCCGCGTCGGACTCAAGGAAGGCTCATCGAGCCGGGACAAGGCCGCTGCCGAAGGGCTCGAAGTGGGCACCCCCGCCGAGGTGGCCGCCTGGGCCGATGTCATCACCATCGCCGCCCCCGACCAGGTGCAGGCGGAGATCTTCGAGAAGGAGATCAAGGACCAGCTCGCCCCGGGCAAGACCCTCGTCTTCATCCACGGCTTCAACATCCGCTTCGGCTACATCAAGGCCCCCGAGGGCGTCGACGTCGTCATGATCGCGCCCAAGGGCCCGGGCCACGTGGTCCGCCGCGAGTACGTCGACGGCCGCGGCGTGCCCGTGCTCGTCGCCGTCGAGGTCGATGCGACCGGACACGCCTGGGAGCTCGCCCTCTCCTACGCGAAGGCGATCGGCGGTCTGCGCGCCGGCGGCATCAAGACGACGTTCACCGAGGAGACCGAGACCGACCTCTTCGGTGAGCAGACCGTGCTCTGCGGCGGTGTCTCCCACCTCGTCCAGTACGGTTTCGAGGTCCTCACCGAGGCCGGCTACCAGCCGGAGATCGCGTACTTCGAGGTCCTCCACGAGCTCAAGCTCATCGTCGACCTCATGGTCGAGGGCGGCATCGCCAAGCAGCGCTGGTCGATCTCCGACACCGCCGAGTACGGCGACTACGTCTCCGGTCCCCGGGTCATCACGCCCGAGGTCAAGGAGAACATGGAGAGCGTCCTCGTCGACATCCAGAACGGCACCTTCGCCGAGCGCTTCATGACCGACCAGAAGAACGGCGGCGAGGAGTTCAAGTCGCTGCGCGCCAAGGAGGAGAAGCACCCGATCGAGGCCACCGGTCGGGAGCTGCGCAAGATGTTCGCCTGGCTCAAGGACACCGACGACGACTACACCGAGGGCACTGCCGCTCGCTGAGAGTCGAGAGTGTGAGAAGGCGCCGCCGGAGGGATTCCGGCGGCGCCTTCGTCGTCGGCGCGTGTCCTACGCGGCGAGGCGGGCGGCCCGTCTGGCCGCCTGGATCCGCGGATCGGGCACGGGCGCGGACTCGATGAGCCGGCGCGTGTAGGCCTCGGCCGGGTCCGTGAGCACCTCGAGGCTCGGGCCCTGCTCGACGACGCGCCCGTCCTTGAGGACGACGACGTGACCGGCGAGCTGTTCGACGACGGCGAGATCGTGGCTGATGAACAGGCACGCGAAGTCAAGCGACGCGTGGAGCTCACCGAGGAGCGTGAGCACCCCGCGCTGCACGGAGACGTCGAGCGCCGAGGTCGGTTCGTCGGCGATGAGGAGCTTGGGCCGCAGCGCCAGGGCGCGGGCGATCGCCACGCGCTGCCGCTGTCCGCCGGAGAGCTCGTGCGGGAAGCGGGCGGCGAAGTCGGTCGGCAGCTGGACGTCGGTGAGCAGAACATCGACCCGGGCGTCGATGTCCCGGCCGCTGAGATCCGTGTGCACCCTCAGGGGTTCGGCGATCTGCGACCCGACCGAGCGGCGCGGGTTGAGCGAGCCCCGCGGGTCCTGGAAGACGACGCCGACCTCGGCGCGCAGCCGGCGCTGGCGGCGGTTCGGCCGAGTGGATACGCGCTCCCCGGCGACGAACGCCTCACCCGAGGTCAGCGCCTGACCGCCGGTGAGAACGTTCGCGATCGTCGACTTGCCCGACCCCGACTCCCCGACGAGACCGGTGATCCGACCAGCGGGGATGACGAGGCTGACGTCGTCGAGCGCGATGACCTGGCGTCCGGACGAGCGGTGGACGACGGTGGCGTCGCGGAGTTCGGCGGCGGGAACGGTGTCCGCGGCAGGCGCCGGGGCGACCGGGCGCTCCTCGCGCGGTGCCCGGGCATCGACGACCGCGCTCAGCCTCGGCACGGCGGCGAGCAGCTGCTGCGTGTAGTCCGAGGCGGGACGGTCGAAGATGTCCTCGACGGAGCCGGTCTCGACGATCCGCCCGTCCTTCATCACGGCCACCCGGTCGGCGATGTCGGCGACGACGCCCATGTCGTGGGTGATGAGGAGCACAGCCTGTCCGGCCTGGGCCTGGTCGACGAGGAGGTCGAGGATGCCCGTCTGCACGGTGACGTCGAGGGCCGTCGTCGGTTCGTCGGCGATGAGGACCTGTGGGGAGTTGATCGTCGCGAGTGCGATCATCGCCCGCTGCAGCTGACCGCCGGAGAGCTCATGCGGGTAGGCCTCGGCGACCTTCTCGGGATCGGGCAGGCCGACCGCCCGCAGCTGCGCGAGCACGCGCTGCCCGATGTCCCCGCGCCCAGCCCCGCCCGCACCGTCGCTGCCGGCGTGGGCCCGGACCGCCTCGGCGATCTGATGGCCGACCCGGAACATCGGATTGAACGCGCTCATCGGCTCCTGGAAGACGACGCCGATCCGCTCGCCGCGGATCGGACGCAGCTCCGCGGGGTCGAGTCCGACGAGCTCGATCGCCCCGGTCAGCCCCACCCCGCCACCGGCCGGGCCGGCGGGATCCCAGAGCTTCACGGATCCGGCCTGGCGCGCACCGGGCACGAGGCCGAGCGGGGCGAGTGCGGTGACCGACTTCCCCGACCCCGATTCGCCGACGAGGGCGAGGATCGACCCGGGCACGAGGTCGAAGGACACGTCCCGGGTGACGGTGCGGGAACCGAAGGACACCGAGTAGTCGCGGTAGCTCAGGGCGGGGGTGGTCGCGGTCATCGGCTCAGCCCTTCAGCGAGGCCTTGAAGTACACGGGGTAGGCCGGGAACTCGCCGATGATGAAGTTCTCGACGTTCGAGCCGTGGAGGAACGAGTTCCGGTTGTACGTCAGCGGCACGATCGGCGCGTCCTCCATGATCCGCTTGTCGGCTTCGGCCCAGATCTTCTCGGCCGCGGCCGCGTCGACGGTCTCGGTGGCCTGCTGGATGAGGTCGTCGACCTCGGGGTTGGAGTAGCGGGAGATGTTGTAGTTGCCGCCGCCGATCTGCGAGGAGTCGAAGAGCGGCTGGATGTTGCCGAACGCCGAGGGGTAGTCCGGCTGCCATGAGGTCAGTGCGAGGTCGTAGTCGCCCTCGTCGTTCGTCGCGTCGGCGGAGAACGTGTTCGTGTCGACGGACCTGATCTCGACGGTGATGTCGACGCGGGCCAGCGCCTGCTGGATCGCCTCGGCCTGGGCGACGTCGGTGGCGGAGTTCTTCGTCAGCAGCCGCAGAGTGCCGAGGTCGGCACCGGACTCCGCGAGGAGGGACTTCGCCTTCTCGACGTCACCGCCGGGACCGGCCGGGTAGAGGTCGTAGTCGACGCGTCCGGGGATGCCGGGGGTGATGAGCGTCGTCGCATAGTCACCGGAGATCTCACCGCCGCCGGCGATCCGGTACGTGTTCTTGTCGACGGCGTAGTTGATCGCCTGCCGCACCTTGGGGTCCTTGAGCCCCTCCCGCTCGTTGTTCATCGCGAGGTAGGACAGGGCGCCGGGCCCCGAGGTGACGAGCCGGGACTTCGCGTTCGGATCGTTCTGGACCTGCGCGAGCTGCGAGGCGGGCACGAAGCTCGCGGAGAACCCGTTCTTCGCGTCCCCGGAGTCGGAGATGAGCGCCTGCGAGGTCACCGAGGCGTCCTGTCCGAGCTTGAACACGACTTGGTCGGGCCCGGCCGTGCGGACCGGGTCGGTCTCCTCATTCCACTGGTCGTTGCGGGTGAGCACCGCCTCGGCGCCGGACTGGTTCGACTCGACCTTGTACGGACCCGAGGCGACGGGATCGAGGCCGTACGTGCCGGGGTCGTCGCTGCCTTCGGGAACGGGGGAGAAAGCGGGCATCGAGACGATCCACGGGAAGTCGCCGAACGTCGAATTGAGGCGGAAGACGATCGTCTTCTCATCCGGCGTCTCGATCGATTCGAGGTCGTCGCCGGTGAACGGACCGGCGTAGTCGTCGCCGCCCTCGATGAGGCCCTTGTGGTAGCTCAGTCCGCCCGAGAGCTCAGTGGAGAACGACCGTTCGATGCCGTACTTGATGTCGGCGGTCGTGATCGGGTCGCCGTTCTCGAACTTCAGCCCGTCCTTGAGCGTGAACGTCCACGTTCTGCCGTCGTCGCTGACCGTGCCGGTGTCCGTGGCGAGGTCGGGCACGACCTTGCCCGGCTTGTCCGGCTGGATGTCCCACGTCGTCAGCCGGCGGTGGACGAGGGAGAGCGAGGTGATCGCGAGCCCCTGGCTCTTGCCGGGGTCGAAGTCGATGTCGGGGTCCTCGGAGAAGATGTTGAGGGTCCCGCCCTTCTGCGTCTCGCCGAGCGTGTTGCCCGGGGAGTCGTCGTTGAGTTCGGGATTCGCGTTGCACCCGGTGAGGACGAGCCCCAGGGCGAGGGTGGCGGCGAGGAGGCCGAAGCGCTTCATGATGGTCCTTTGCATGAGTTGAGCTGCGTGAGTTGAGCGGAGAGGGTCAGGAGGAGCTGTGGGCTGGCAGCCGTGGGCTGGAACAGTGCGGGATCATGCGCGTGCTCCGATCCGCGGGTCGAGGATCGAGTAGCTGAGATCCGCGAGCAGGTTCGCGACGATGACGACGGCGGCAGCGAAGAGGGTGACGCCGACGATGACCTGGATGTCGAGGCTCGACACCGACTCGAGCAGCAGGGTGCCGACCCCGCCGAGGGCGAAGACCTTCTCCGTGATCACCGCTCCGCCCAGCAGGCCGCCGATGTCGATGGCGAACAGCGTCGTCAGCGGCACGACGAGGTTGCGCAGACCGTGCTTGCCGACGACGAAGGTCTCGCTCAGGCCCTTCGCCCGGGCCGTGCGGATGTAGTCCTGACTGAGCACGTCGAGCATCTGCCCGCGGGTGAGCCGCGCGTAGATCGCGCCGTTGGCGATCGCGAGCACGATCCACGGCAGGATGAGGTGGAAGGCCCACATCAGGGGGTTCTCCGTGAGCGGGACGTAGCCGCCGATCGGGAGGACGTTGAGGGTGAACCCGAAGAGGAGGACGCCGAGGAGGCCGAGCAGATACGTCGGTGCGGAGATTCCCGTGATCGCCGCCCCCATCACCGCGGAGTCGGTGAACCGGCCCCGCCTAAGTGCGGCGATGAGTCCTGCCGCGATCCCGCCGATCGCCCAGAGCACCGCGGCGCCGAGGGTGAGGGAGACGGTGATCGGCAGCCGCTGGAGGATGAGGTTCGTCACCGAGTCCCGGAGCCGGAACGAGTACCCGAAGCACGGGGCGTTGCAGTGGATCGCCGCCGCCCCCTCGCCGAAGGTGCGCCCGCCGATGATGCCGGCGAGGAAGTCGAAGAGCTGCTTCCACCACGACTGGTCGACGCCGAGGTAGGCCTCGACCTCGGCGAGGCGCTCGGGGGAGCAGGGCTTGCCGCACGAGAGCTGAGCGGGATTGGTGGGCATGAGGTAGAAGATCGCGAAGCACGCGGCGGCGATGATGATGAGGACGACGACGGCCCCGAGGATCCGGGACGCGGCGAACTTCACGCGGTTCACGGCTGGCCTCCTGCGCTCATCGGGTCGATCTTCGGGGTGTCGGGGCCGCGGTCCGGGCTCCGGTCGGCACTGCGGTCGGGGCCCTGTCCGGCGGTGGGATCGAGGGCGTCGCGGAGTCCGTCGCCGAACATGTTGAACCCGAGCGTGACGAGGAAGAGCGCCATGCCGGGGAAGATGAGGTACATCGGATCGACCTGGACCCAGGAGATCGCGTCGGAGATCGACCGTCCCCACGACGGCGTGGGCGGGTTGACGCCGACGCCGAGGAAGGACAGAGCCGCCTCGGCGCCGATCTTGCCGGGAATCGACACGGTCGTGAAGACGATGATCGTCGCGGCGAGGTTCGGGAGGATCTCGCGGACGAGGATGCGCGCGCTGCTCGTGCCCTGCGCGGCGGCGGCGCGGACGAACCCGCGCTCCTTGAGTGAGAGCGTCTCGCTGCGGACGACGCGGGCGACCGGCGGCCAGCCGAAGAAGCCGATGACGAGGATGAGCAGGAGCGGGCGCGGGAAGCTCGCGGGCACGGTCGCTGAGAGCGCGATGGCGAAGATGAGGAACGGGAAGCCGAAGACGATGTCGGTGAACCGGGAGAGCAGTCGATCGGCGAGGTGCCCGTAGAAGCCGGCGATGAGTCCGATCGCCACGCCGACGATGACGGAGACGAGCGTCGCGGCGAGTCCGATGAGCAGGGAGACCTGCGCGCCGTAGGAGACGATCGCGAAGAGATCGCGCCCGGTGCGGGGCTCGACACCGAACCAGTGTTGAGCACTCATCCCGCCGAGCGGCCCGGCCGGAGCGGTGTCGGGGGCGAGCAGCTCCGGGTTGTAGGCGTAGGGGCTGTTGCCGGTCAGGGCCGCGAACACCGGGGCGAGGACGGCGAGGAGGACGAAGAACACGACGAGCCCGAGGCCGATCATCGCTGGTCGGGAGCGCTTGAGGCGCGCCCAGACGGTGTCTGTGCGGGTCGCGCGTCCCGGCCGCTCGGGCGGGGCTGCTGTCATCGTGGTCCTTCGATTCGTGGTCGGTCGGACGGTGGGCTCGGTCGCGTCCGGGATCGCCGAACTGCTCAACAATTATGCGCCTGATCGTCGTCTGCGCAAACTCATGAAGTTCCGTGACAGTAGCGCAGTTTGCTCCGTTCGTCACCAGGGGCCCCGGTGCTAGAGTCGCAGGCAGGGAACCCTGGCCGACTCGAGGAAGACGACACCGTGACGAACTACCGATTCGAGAGCTTCACTCCCGCCTTCGACGAGTCCACGGGGGAGCCGGATGCCAGGACGAAGGGCTACTTCGCGTCGACGAGTGTGGGGTTCCACGACTCCCGGTCGACCGATGCGGCGCTCAAGGCCCGGGTGCAGCGGGCGATCGACGACGATCGCCGTCTCACCGCGGTCTACGCCGACGCCGAATACGACTATGCGCTCGACGCCGACATCCCCGTCGCGACCTTCGCGTGGTTCGAGAAGCTCGTCAACGTCGGCGCCGGTCGGCTTGTGCCCGCGCACCTCATCACGTGGGTGACGGTGCGGCCCACCCATCGCCGCCGCGGACTGCTCCGGTCGATGATCACCACGGACCTCGCCGAGGCGAAGGCCGCCGGCTACCCGTTCGCGGCCCTGACCGCGACCGAGGGCGGGATCTACTCCCGCTACGGCTTCGGGGTGGCGACGTGGTCGCACGCGATCGAGGTCGACACCTCACCGGGCTTCCAGATGATCCGCGAACCCGACCGGCGGGTGGAGATGTGCCTGCCGAGCGTCCTGCGCGAACTCGCGCCGAAGATCTACGGCGAGTTCATGAAGACCTCGCCGGGGGCGATGGAACGGCAGCAGACCTACGTCGAACGGGCCACCGGCGCGCTCAACACCGAGACCGGCGAGGCCGATCGCGGCGTCCGCGCGGCCCTGCACTTCGGGGAGGACGGCGAACCCGACGGCTATGTCTCCTACAAGTTCGCGGGCTGGTCGACGACCCCGCCGACGATCGAGCTCATCGACTTCGTCGCCGTCACCGACGCCGCATACGCCTCACTGTGGTCCTTCCTCGCCGCAATCGACCTCTCGACGCGCGTGAAGTTCGGCGAATCCGCCGAGGACTCACCGCTGCCGTGGCTGCTCACCGACTCCCGCCGCGTGAAGACGACGTCGACGGAGGACAACATCTGGATCCGGATCCTCGACGTCCGGGCCGCCCTCGAGGCCCGCGCATGGTTCGTCCCCGGCACCCTCGTCCTCGACATCGACGACCCGCAGGAGCTCACCGGAGGACGCTTCCGCCTCACCTCCGACGGGCAGAGCGCCACGGTCGAGACGGTCTCGGAGTCGACGCCGGCCGACCTCAGCCTCGGCATCGCCGAACTCGGCTCCCTCTACTTCGGCGGGGCGGACCCGGTCATCCTCGTGCGCGCCGGTCGCATCGAGGAGAACGTGCCGGGAGCCGCCGTCCAGGCGAAGTCGATGTTCGGCCTCGAGCGGATGCCGTACTCGCCGAACGGATTCTGACGCCGGGGGTGCTCGGGGTGCCCCGAGGTGCCCGAGGCTCCAGGGGTGCTCGGGGTGCGGACGGTGTTCCCAGATCCTGAGACCTTGTGAAGGTTTTCACTCAGTCTCATATGATGAGCCCGTCCCGGATCCCTGAAGGAGTAACTCAGTGCCCAAGCCCATCGTGCTCATCGCCGAAAACCTGTCACCGGCCACCATCGACGCACTCGGAGGGGACTTCGAGATCCGTCACACCGACGGCGCTGACCGCTCCCGCCTGCTCACCGACATCGTCGACGCCGATGCGATCCTCGTCCGCTCGGCCACCCAGGTCGACGCCGAGGCGATCGCCGCGGCTGCGCACCTCAAGGTCATCGCCCGCGCCGGCGTCGGCCTCGACAATGTCGACGTCCCGGCCGCCACCTCGGCGGGTGTCATGGTCGTCAACGCCCCGACATCGAACATCATCTCCGCCGCCGAGCTGACGATGGCCCACATCCTCGCCTCGGCGCGGTACTTCGGCGCCGGCAACACCTCGCTCAAGGCGGGGGAGTGGAAGCGCTCGAAGTTCACCGGCGTCGAACTCTACGAGAAGACGCTCGGCATCATCGGCCTCGGACGCATCGGCGGGCTCGTCGCCGAACGCGCGAAGGCCTTCGGGATGCGCCTCGTCGGCTACGACCCCTACATCACGCAGGCGCGCGCCGCGCAGATGGGCGTCGAGGTCGTCGACCTGCCCGGGCTGCTCGCGGTCTCCGACTTCGTCACCGTCCACATGCCCAAGACGCCCGAGACGATCGGCATGATCAGCACCGAGCAGTTCGCGCTCGCGAAGCCCGGCGCCCGCTTCATCAACGTCGCCCGCGGCGGCATCATCGATGAGGAGGCCCTCGCCGAGGCGGTCGCCGCGGGCACCGTGGGAGGCGCCGGCATCGACGTGTGGAACGTCGAACCGCCCGAGCCGTCTGCGCTCATGGAGCTCGACGCCGTCAACGTCACGCCCCACCTCGGCGCGTCGACGGCCGAAGCCCAGGAGAAGGCCGGGGTCGCGGTCGCGAAGTCCGTGCGCAAGGCGCTCGCCGGTGAGCTCGTCCCCGACGCCGTCAACGTCGCGGGCGGAGCGATCCACGAGGACGTCCGTCCCGGCATTCCGCTCGCCGAGCGCCTCGGTCGGGTCGTCAACGCGCTCGCCGAATCCTCGGTCACGCACTTCAAGGTCGAGGTCAACGGCGAGATCGCCGACAAGGACGTCTCCGTCCTCAAGCTCTCGGCGCTCAAGGGCCTGTTCAAGGACGTCGTCTCCGACCAGGTCTCCTATGTCAACGCCCCGCTGCTCGCCGAGGAGCGGGGGATCGGGGTCGAACTGACGACCGATCCCTACTGCGAATCGTTCCGCAACATCACGCGCCTGACCGCGACGACCGGGGACGGCCAGCGGATCACCGTCGCCGGCACCGTGACGGGCCCGAGGCTCGTGCAGAAGCTCACCGAGGTTGACGGCTTCGACCTCGAGATCGAGCTCACCGACAACCTCCTCATCTTCCGCTACGAGGATCGTCCGGGCATCATCGGTCAGCTCGGGCTCGCGCTCGGTGCCAACGAGATCAACATCGCGGGCATGCAGGTCTCACCGTCCTCGGAGGACAACGAGGCGCTCTCGGTCATGGCCGTCGATTCGGCGGTGCCCGAGGAGGTCGTGCGGGCCGTCGCCGGCGCCGTCAACGCCTCGGCGTTCTCCGCGGTCTCGCTCGACGAGGACTGAGCGAGACCGTCACAGACGCCTCGGTGCCCCGAATTCGCGCAGGCGGGTGCGGGGCACCGCTATGATGGTCAGCGCACATCGAATCCCTCGGTGACTGCATCGACCATCGCCGGTCCAGCGCTGGTCGTCCTCGGGTGGCCTGCGTCGGGCCGGTTCCACTCCATGAAGGAACCTCATGACCAACTCCCCTCAGTCCCCTCTGCCCGTCCCCGGGCAGGACACCCACCAGGCCCCGGCGGCCGGCACGGCCGCTGCCGGCGGCCTCGGCGATCTGGCGCTGCCGCTGCGCGGTGCCCGTCCGAAGCAGGCGCTGGCCCGCTTCGTCAAGAAGTACTCGGTGTTCTCCGGCCGCGCCTCGCGCAGCGAGTTCTGGTGGGTCTACCTGTTCGTCGCCATCGCCATGGCGATCCCCTATGCGCTCGTCGTCATCGGAATGTCGATCGGCTTCGCGTGGGCGGCTGCGAACCCCAAGGTCACCGAACTCGGTGTCGACCCGTCGACCGGTGAGGCGATCACCTTCGAGCAGCCCCCGGGCATCATGAACCATGCGCCGGCGGCGATCCTCATCTGGCTCGGCCTCGTGCTCCTCGTCGTCGTCTTCCTCGCCGTCATCGTGCCGTTGCTCGCGCTCATGGTCCGTCGTCTCCACGACGTCAACATGCCCGGGCCGCTGCTCTTCATCGCCCTCGTCCCGTTCGCCGGACCGCTCATCGTCCTCGTCTTCATGCTGCTCGAGGCGAAGCCGGAGGGTGCGCGCTTCGACGCCGTCGGCGCGCACTGAGGCCGACGTGCCGGTCAGGGCGAGTCCGAGATCGGTGCGGCCGCGGCGTCCGGATTGCCCGCGGCGGCCACCTCGGCGAGCGCCCGCTGCAGGACCTGCAGGTCCTCCAGCGTCTCGACCGCGGTGATCCGTCCCCACCGCAGGGTGAGGAACTGGAACATCGTGTTCTCGTAGCGGCCGCCGCCGGGCAGTGCGCCCGAGACGCGGGTGCGCACAGCGATCCGCGTGTGCCACGGTCCGCCGTCGACGATGACGTCGTCGACGGCGAACCGGGCGCCTGGCAGGATGCTCCCCACCCGCTCCCACCAGCGGATCATCGCCTCCCGGGTGGTGCGCCGACCGCCGAGCGCATGGTCGCCGTGGAAGACGTAGACGAACCGCGGGGCGAGGCTGTCGACCATGGGCATGACCTCGCCGCGGCTGATCTGATCGAAGACCGCGCGGATGCGGGCCTTGACGATGCGCTTGTACATGGGATCCCCTCACCGGCGACCGGGGGTCGTCCGCGCTGATTAACGTTACTATTGGTTACACTATGAGCCGAACCGGTCGCCCGCGCAAGAGCGCAACGGAATCCGAGATCGTCAGCGCCCTCACCGATCTCGTCATCGAACGCGGATACGCGTCCGTCACCGTCGACCTCGTCGTCGAGCGCGCGGGAACGAACAAGCCCGCCTTCTACCGTCGGTTCCGCAATCTCGCCGAGGTGGTGCCGCTCGTGCTCGCCGCCCGCCACGGCACGGACACCGACATCGACACCGGCAGCCTCGCCGGCGACCTCGCTGAGGTGCAGGCTCGCCAGCAGCGGCTCTTCACCGACCCCGTCGTCACCCGCGGCTTCGCCGGATGGGCCGCTGACATCGCCGGCGATGTGTCCGGCGCGGCGGCGTTCTTCGACTCCTACCTCTCACCGCGGCGGCAATTCACGCAGGTCATCCTCGCCCGCGCCGTCGACCGCGGCGAGATCGCCCCCGGTGCCGACCCCGACTGGCTCGCCGATCTGCTCACCGGGCCTCTCCTCATGCGCCTCGTCCTCCCCGGCCTGCCCCCGATCGACGACCGCCTCGTCGCGCAGACGGTCAGCGCCGCCCTCGATGTGCTCGGCGCTGCCGGGAGGGGCTAGCGGAGAGCGCCTAACGGAGCAGCAGGGGTGAGCGGGTGCGCACGCCGATCCACGTCCACAGGGCATCGGCGAGGATCGCGGCGGTGAGCCCGACGAGGACGCCGGCGATCGTGTCGGTGAGCCAGTGGACCTGGAGTGCGGTGCGCGACCACATCATTGCGAGCACCCAGCCTGCGGCGAGCAGCAGCGACCAGTGGAAGTGGAGTCGCAGGGGATCGGCGCGGGTGCTCGTCGCCGCCCGCGTGACGATGAGCGCGAGCCCGAAGGCCAGCGCCGCCGCGCCCATCGAATGACCGGAGGGATAGGAATAGCCCAGCGACGAGTAGAGCTGATCGCCCGGGCGTGCCCGCTCGACGAGCAGCTTGATGAGCTCGGAGAGGCCGACGCCGAGCAGCATCGTCGTGACGATGACGACAGCGGCGCGGAACCGGCGCAACAGGATGAAGATCGCGGCAGCCAGTGCCGTGCACATCATCGCCCCATTGCCGCCGCCCACCTCGGCGAGGGTGACCGCGACCCAGTACGGCACGGAGTCGAGGGGCACCTTGACCAGGTGGGCCCACCACACATCGAGCGGGGTCGGACCGGTGCGGGTCAGGCGCAGCCAGAGGCCGAACGCGCCGACGAGGAGCATGGCCGGCAGCACCGACCACAGCGCCCACCGCGGTGTGGGGGCGACCTCGGACGGTCCCGGGAAAGGCGGACGGGAGCGCGGGGCCGGCTGCCCGGCCCCGGGTGCATCGGCGCTGATCAGGCGTTCCAGAGACCGTAGGTGTCGGCGAGCGAGGCGATCTTCTTCGCGCGCGCCAGACGCGGCAGGTAGGAGCCGTCGGTGATCTCCGTGCCGCCTTCGGCCGCCGCGAGCATCTGGCGGGCCCACGTGCGCTCGTCCTCGCTCGGGCTCATCGCCTCGTTGAGGGCGTTGACCTGGTCGATGCCCAGCACGAGCTTGCCCGTCATGCCCATGTTGTGGGTGACGTCGGCGTCCTCGCGCACCTGCTCGTCGCTGGCATCGGCGGCCGAGGGGCCGTCGATCGCGCCGGGCAAACCGCCCATGCGCGAGGCGATGGTCAGGCGCGACCGGGCGTAGGCGAGCGCCATCGGGTCACCGGAGAAACCGGTGTCCTTGCGGAAGTCGTTCGTGCCGAAGGCGAGGCGGAAGGTGCCGGGCGCCTCGGCGATCTTCGTCGCGTTCTCGACGCCGCGGGCCGATTCGAGGAGCGCGAGCACGGGCAGTCCGGCCTTCGCGCGCATCGCGGTGTAGGAGACCTGTTCGGGGCGCTCGGTCTCCGGCAGCATGACCCCGCGCAGACCGGGCAGCATCGCGACGGCCGCAAGGTCGTCGTCCCAGAACTCCGACTCCATCTTGTTGATGCGCACCCACGCCGACATGCCGGACTCGAGCGCGCGGACGACGTTGTCGCGGGCCTCGAGCTTCTTGTCCTCGGCCACCGAGGCCTCGAGGTCGAAGATGACAGAATCGGCCTCGGACGCCTGTGCGGGTGCGAACAGGGCCTCCTTCGCCGCATTGACGAGCAGCCACGAGCGGGACAGCTTGGCGGGGAGGGAGGCGGCGCGACGATTGCGGATCGTTTCTGTCAAGGATCGACTTTCTCTCGGAAGCGGTGAGTCGGCGAGTCTGCGGTCGCGCTCGAGTCGCGACGGCTGACCACCATTTTCGTCGGTCGACCAAGGAATTTGTAGCCGCAGACGAAGTTTGAGACGTGAAATTGTCCACGTTCGGACCTGTGGGAGGATCGGTGGGCACCTGAGCGGTCGTTTCACATACTGATATGGGCTGGTTGCATGATGAGATGCACTCTAGTCTGGCGGGCATGAAGACGTACTCCATTGCGGTCATGCCCGGCGACGGAATCGGCACCGAGGTCGTGCCGGAGGGGCTCAAGGTCCTCCAGCGCGCGATCGAGGTCTCCGGGGAGCCGGTCGCCCTCGAGCTCACCGACTACGAGGTCGGGGCCAAGCGCTGGCACGAGACGGGCGAGACGCTCACCGATGACGAACTCGCGGCCCTGCGCGACCATGATGCGATCTTCTTCGGCGCGTGCGGCGACCCGAGTGTGCCGTCGGGCGTCCTCGAGCGCGGGGTCATCCTCAAGATGCGCTTCGGGCTCGGCCACGCGGTCAACCTCCGTCCCGCGAAGCTCTTCGCCGGCGTCGAGAGCCCGCTCGCCGCCCGTCCCGCGATCGACTTCGTCGTCGTCCGCGAGGGCACGGAGGGCTCGTACACCGGCATGGGCGGCTCGGTGCGCACGGACACCCCGCACGAGGTCGCGACCGAGGTGTCGGTCAACACCTGGTACGGCGTCGAGCGGGCCGTGCGCGATGCCTTCGAGCGTGCGCAGGCCAGGCGGAAGAAGCTCACCTACGTCCACAAGCACAACGTCATGGTCCATGCCGGGCACCTGTGGCGTCGCGTCGTCGAGAAGGTCGGGGAGGAGTTCCCCGAGGTGGCCGTCAACTACGAGCACACCGATGCGTGCACGATCTACATGGTCACCGACCCCGAGCGCTACGACGTCATCGTCACCGACAACCTCTTCGGTGACATCCTCACCGACCTCGCCGCCGCGGTGACCGGGGGAATCGGCCTGGCCGCTTCGGGCAACCTCAACGTCGAGGGCACCGCGCCGAGCCTCTTCGAACCGATCCACGGTTCGGCGCCGGACATCGCCGGCAAGCAGATCGCCGACCCCACCGCGTCGATCCTCTCGGGAGCGCTCATGGCCTCCCACCTCGGACTCGATTCCGTGGCCGCCGCGATCGAGGCCGCCGTCGAGGCCGACCTCGCCGAGCGCGACGGCACCTCGCGGACCACCGCCGAGGTGGGGGACGCGATCGCCGCCCGACTGGGGTGAACCGGGCAACTGAGCGCGTCGTCCGGGCCCGCCGAGACGGGTCGTTCGGGCCCGCGGGGAGGGGTCGTTCGGGCCCACCGGGACGACAGGCCACCTCGCCGCGGAGGGAAGCCCCGCCTCGGCGAAGTGGGAGTCGACCCCCGATGGATGACGGGGCCGTCCGATGGACTACCCTGAGACGTGTTACGCCTCACAACTGGGAAAGAAGCTCTGATGACTGAATTCGCCGTCCTCAAGAACATCCAGCCGCAGCCGGAGCTGGTGCGCGAGGACATCAAGAAGGATCCCGGGTTCGGGCAGTACTTCACCGACCACATGGCCCACATCCGGTACACGAACGAGGACGGGTGGCAGGCCCACCAGGTCGAACCCTACGGTCCGATCGTCCTCGACCCGGCGGCCGCGGTCTTCCACTATGCGCAGGAGATCTTCGAGGGCCTCAAGGCTTACCGTCACGCCGACGGTTCGGTGTGGACGTTCCGCCCGGACCGCAACGCCGTGCGCATCAACCGCTCCGCCGAGCGCCTCGCGCTGCCGCAGCTGAGCGAAGAGGACTTCATCAACTCGCTCAAGGCACTCGTGTCGACGGATGAGGCGTGGGTGCCGACGCCGGGCACCGACGGTGACGAGTCGAGCCTCTACCTGCGTCCGTTCATGATCGCCTCGGAGCGGTTCCTCGGGGTGCGGGCGAGCCACGAGGTCGACTACTACGTCATCGCCTCGCCCGCCGGTCCCTACTTCGCCGGCGGCATCAAGCCGGTCTCGATCTGGCTGTCGAAGAAGCTCAACCGCGCCGGCTCCGGCGGCACGGGCTTCGCGAAGTGCGGCGGCAACTACGCCTCCTCCCTCCTCGCGCAGCAGGAGGCGGCGGATAACGGCTGCCAGCAGGTGCTCTTCACCGATGCCGAGGAGCACAAGTACATCGATGAGCTCGGCGGCATGAACCTCATGCTCGTGACGAAGGACGGCAAGCTGCTCACCCCCGAGCTCAGCGACACGATCCTCGACGGTGTGACCCGGCGGTCCTTGCTCGACCTCGCACCCGACCTCGGCCTCGAACCCGTCGAGCGGCCGATCACCATCGACGAATGGCGTGAGGGCGCGGAGAACGGCGACATCGTCGAGGCGTTCGCATGCGGCACCGCCGCCGTCATCACGCCGATCGGCAAGCTCGTGTCCGACGAGTTCACGATCGACCACGGCGACGAGCCCGGAGAGAAGACGATGGCGCTGCGCAAGGCGCTGCTCGACATCCAGTACGGCCGCGCCGAGGACAAGAACAACTGGCTCGTGCGCCTCGCGTGAGGAGCTGAGCACTCGAGGCGCTGAGGGGCTCGGGCGCTGCGGCGCTCTGAGGCTCTGGCGCTCGGGAGGTCGGGTGTCCGGGTACCCGGGTGCGCCGACATTCGGGCGATCGGGTACCCGGGTGCTCCGACATCCGGACGCTCGGGCATCGAACGCCACCTGCTCTGCGGAGGCGGAGCCGGCTCGCTGACCATCGTGGTCGCGAGCGGGGTCCGCCTCGGTGCATCTCGCCCCGACGCATGTTTTGCGCATCTGTGCGTTAAACGTTGTACTGTGTCCTCGTGACAGCCGCAGCCTCGACCTCGACGCCCACTGCCTCCGACGTCATCGCAAACCTGCCGTGGAAATGGAACACGCAGGGCGTGATCTTCCTCATCGGCGGTCTCGGCTTCATGTTCGACGCCTGGGATGTCGCCCTCAACGGCTTCCTCATCCCCCTGCTCAGCGAGCACTGGGATTTGAGCGTCGGCGAGGCGGCGTGGATCGCCACGGCCAACCTCATCGGCATGGCCCTCGGTGCCTTCGTCTGGGGCGGCATCGCCGATGTCATCGGCCGCAAGAAGGCGTTCACACTCACGCTCCTCGTCTTCTCGATCTTCACCGTCGCCGGAGCCTTCGCGCCCGAGTTCGGGTGGTTCATCGCGTTCCGGTTCCTCGCCGGATTCGGGCTCGGCGGATGCATCCCCGTCGACTACGCACTCGTCGGCGAGTTCACTCCGAGCCGGCACCGCGGACGCGTCCTCACCGCGATGGACGGGTGGTGGCCGATCGGCGCCTCACTGTGCGCGTTCGTCTCCGCGTGGCTGCTGACCATGGGCGATTGGCGGCTCATCATGCTCGTCATGATCATTCCCGCCCTGCTCACGGTCGCCGTGCGGTTCGGGATCCCCGAATCACCCCTCTATCTCGCTTCGGTCGGGCGCACGGCCGAAGCCGACGCCATCATCGCCAGACTCGTCAAGCGCACAGGCGCGAACGTCACGACCTGGACGCACGACGTGCCGACCGCGGTGTCCGCCAGCGACGGCCACGACAGCCTCGGCGAGGAAACCAGGCGCCGCACTCAGACTGATCGCATTCAGACTGACCGCACCCGGACTGACATCGTCGATCTGCGCGAGGGCGCGGCGGCCAGGCAGGGCGACTCCGCGGGCATGGAGGGGAACTCTGCGGGCACCCCGGGGGACTCCTCGGGCGTGCGGGGGAACTCTGCGGGCACCCCGGGGGACTCCTCGGGCGTGCTGGGGAACTCTGCGGGCACCCCGGGGGACTCCTCGGGCGTGCAGGGGAACTCTGCGGGTCTCATCACCTCCGTCAGCGGTCAGCTGCGGGCTGCCAGCGGTCAGCTCGTTCAGCTGTGGCAGTACTCGGCGAAGACGACGCTGGTGTCGTGGGCGCTCTTCGTCTCCGTCCTCCTTGTCTACTACGCGGTACTGACATGGCTGCCGGGGATCCTCAAGAAGCAGGGACTCGGCGACCAGGCGGCCTTCCTCGTCACCGGTGCGATGACCGCCGTCGGCATCCTCGGTGTCGTCGTCTCCGCGCTCGTCGTCGAGCGCCTCGGACGCAAACTGGTGCTCGGGGTCACGGCGATCGTCTCGGCGGGCCTCCTCGTGTGCGTGGCCGTCTTCATCGAGGCCTCCGGATCGGAGCTGAGCTTTGCGGCGAAGGCGAGCATCATCGGCTTCGGATTCGTCATCCAGATCGCCATCCCGACGCTCTACACCTACGTCTCCGAGCTCTATCCGACCCGGCTGCGCGGCTCCGGCTTCGGGTGGGCGTCAGCGGCGTCCCGGATCGCCACCGGCATCGCACCTCTGGTCTTCGGGGCGTTCATGTGGCCCGTGCTCGGGCTCGTCACGACGTTCGTCCTCACCGGGGTGCTCGTCGTCGTCGCCGTCGTGCTCATGGGGTTCCTCGCGCGGGAGACGACGGGGGAGAAGCTCGTCTGAGCCGGGTGGTCGGGCGCCCCGTCGCCGAATCCGGCGGAAGCGGCCTGACCTGCGGTGACATCGTTCGGCAGGCTCGTGTCAGTACCGACCTCTAGGGTTGTGTCATGGAGTCGGAGACCGTGTCAGACGTCATCGCGGACATCGTCCGCTGGCGCGAAGCGCTGTCCGCTCTGCCTCCGGCGACGACTGAGCGTGAGGCGATCGAGCGGATCACCGCGCTCGAGGAGCTGACCTCGGCCGCCGCTGCCGCCCAGGCACGTGAGGCCCTCACCTTCGACATGCATCGCCGCAACCGGGAGGCCGAGGACGGTGTGCCCAGTGCACGTCAGGGCAGGGGAGTGGGAGCGGAGGTCGGTCTCGCCCGCAAGGTGTCGCGTGCGCGCGGCAGCAAGCTCATCGGATTCGCTCGCACCCTGCTCATGGATCTGCCGCACACGTACTCGGCCCTGTCGCAGGGACAGATCTCGGAGGAGAAGGCCCAGGCGGTCGCGCGGGAGTCCTCCTGGCTGCCACGGGAGAAGAAGCAGGAGCTCGATGCGCAGATGGCCGATCGTCTCGCCGAGGTGGGGGTGGGGCGACTCAGCAGCGAAGTGCGGATGCTGGCACAGAAGCTCGACCAGGTCGCGGCCGTCGACCACCTCGATCACTGCACGACCGAACGCCGCGTCACCGTTCGACCGGCTCCGGGCAACATGGCCTACCTCACGGCATTCCTGCCGATGCAGCAGGCCGTCGCCGCATTCGCGAATCTCTCGACATCCGCGGCAACCCGGGTGGGAACCGGAGAATCCGGTGGCAGCACGCAGAGCCAGACGATGGCAGACCTGCTCGTCGAGCGCGTGACCGGGCAGGAGAGCGCCGAGGCGGTTCCGCTCGACGTGCTCGTCGTGATGAACGACGAGACGATGTTCGACGTCGGTGACGACCCGGCCTGGCTGCCGGGATTCGGCCCGATTCCGGCCGGCGCGGCACGGTCGCTCATCGCCGAGAACGACGCGAGCGTGTTCCTGCGGCGGCTCTACACCCGACCCGCGGATGGTCAGCTCGTCGCCATGGATTCGAAGCGCCGGGAGTTCGGCGGCCTGCTGCGCCAGATGGTCCTCGTCCGCGATGACGTGTGCCGGACCCCGTGGTGTGACGCCCTGATCAGACATGTCGACCATGCCACGCCTGTCGCTGACGGCGGCGCCACCACCTGGGGCAACGCTTCAGGACTGTGCGCCGCCTGCAATTACACGAAAGAGCTCGCGGGGTGGCGGCACCGCGCCACCGCCGAAGAACTCATCGTCACGACGCCGACCGGCCACCGATACACAATGAGAACCCGCCCGATCGACAGCCGAAGATCCAGCGTGGGACGGCAACCAGATGCCGGGGCGCGGAAGAGTGCCGCCGCGCAACCAGGCGCCGGGCGGCAACCAGATGCCGGAGCGCGGAAGAGTGCCGCCGCGCAACCAGACCCCGGACGGAAACAAGATGCCGGAGCGCAACCAGAGGCGGAGCGGCAGCCGAAGACGGGGCGGCAGCACACTGACGAGCGACGGCACACCCTCGAGCCGACCCGCGGCGACGAGCGCGCAGGCGAACGAGCGCATGCCCGCGACCCGGGCGGTGTGGGAAACGTGGGCGAAGCAGAGACCCGTGGGAGAGAACGCGTCACGTCAGAGGTCTCGGACCAGACGAACTCGCATGTCATCTGGCAGATCGTCGAAGCAGTTCCGGTGTCGTCGGAGTCGAGATGGCGCATCACCGATGAGTTCAGCGCGGGACTGACTCGAGGGGACGGGTCTGTCGTGACTCCCCACGATCGAGAGCGGCCACCGGATGGTCGATGCGCTACGTCGGGTCGGCGGCGATGAGCGCCGCGAGCGAGTCGGCGGCCAGGGGAGAGCCCGGTCGAAGCCCGGCTGGCCAGAGACGTCGCGGCGCGGACAGGTGCCTGATGACCCGCGGCAGTCGACCGACTGCCCAATGCCGACCGGCAACCCGATGTCGGATCGCAGTCCACTGCCGATTCCCTCACCGGACTGTGACATCAGTTTGCCTGGTGTTCAGTGCAATGACTACTCAAGTCGTTAAGGTTGTAGTATGAACGACCTTCCCGGGACCGGGGCACCGACGGCCGCGGACGCAACACTGCCTGTCGAACTCGTCTGGGGGCTTCCCGGCGGCCTCGGCGATGCGTGGGAGCCGGTGGCATCGGCCGTCGGCGTGCACGGCGTGCTTCCGCCCCCGGACGAAGTCGGCGAACTCTACGGCGCCGCCGCCGCAGAACCCCCGCTCAACGAGGATCCGAAGTACGCGGCGCACTTCGCGAAGGTCTACGACGCCTCGGTGCGCAAGGGCCAGGTCCTCACCGCCCTCGTCCGCTCGGCCGGCGACGGCAGACTCCGCGCGATCGCCTACGGCCACTTCTGGGCATGGCAGGAGCAGAACTACGAATGGGCCTACGAACTCCGCGACCGCCTCGGCGATGCCGCCCCGACGCTCGAGTGGACGTTCGCGCTCAACCTCCTCGCCCGAGACCCTCGGCTGCGGACCTCCGGCCTCGGGCGCATCACGCTCGTGACCTGGCTGAGCGCGATCGCCGGCTACGGCTGCTGGCTGCAGACGGATGACATCGACAGCCCCGCGCGCCGCCTCTACGCAAGCCTCGGCTTCACCGCGCTCGGACACGGACCCCAGGCCCCCAACGGCCGCCCCGGCCTCGTCATGCACCGTCCGCCGCTGTGACCCGAGCCCGGCCCCGCGCAGTCATGTGACCTGAGTCGCAAGAGACCCGCTGAGCTGGCAGGATGGAAGCATGAACAGTGCTTCGCCGGAACCCAGTGCCCAGTCTCCCGAACCCGACGATGAGAACCTCTGGCTCGAAGACATCGACGGCGATGACCAGCTCGCCTGGGTCCGCGACCAGAACGCTGCCACCCTCGACCACTTCCGCGACGGACTCTTCGACCAGATGTCCGACGAGATCCTCACGGCCCTCGACTCCGACGACCGGATCCCCATGGTCACCAAACGCGGCGACCACTACGTCAATTTCTGGCGCGATAAAGAGCATCCGAAGGGCGTCTGGCGCCGTACCACTTGGGACAGCTACCGCACCGCCGACCCCGAGTGGGATGTCCTCCTCGACGTCGACGAACTCGCCCGCACCGAAGGCATTCCGTGGGTCTGGGCGGGTGCCTCGGTGTTGCGCCCCGACCACACTCGGGCCCTCGTGTCGCTCTCGCCCGACGGCGGCGACGCCCACCGAGTGCGCGAATTCGACCTCGAGACGAAGACCTTCGTCGCCGACGGCTTCGACATTCCCGCCGCGAAGACCCGTTTCGCGTGGCTCGACGCCGACACGATCCTCGTGGCCACGGACACCGGACCCGGCTCACTGACCACCTCGTCCTACCCCCGCCAGGCACGTGTCCTCCGCCGCGGGCAGGCGATCGCCGAGGCACCCATCGTCGCTGAAGTGCCCCGCGACCACGTCGCGATCTTCGTCGGCAGCGACGTCGGCGCCCCGCAGCAGCGGACCCGCGACCGCGCCGTCGTCATCGACGCCATCGACTTCTTCAACTCGACGCTGAGCTTCCTCGACCTCGACGACATCCGGGCCGACGACGGCAGCCTGCCGACGACCGCCGCGACGTGGGAGGAGGCCTGGATCAGCGTCGACGTTCCGACCGACGTCTCCGTCGGCGTCGACGACGACTACGTGCTCTTCCGGCCGCAGACGGCCTGGGATGCCGGGAGCATCGTCGTGCCCGCCGGCGGGCTGGCCGCCGCCCCCACCGCCGAGGTCACGGCCGGCACGATCCGACCCCGTGTCATCTTCGCCCCCGATGGCCACACCGCCCTGCGGTCGTGGGCGAAGACGCGTGACTTCCTTGTCCTCGAACTCCTCCACGACGTCCAGTCCGAACTCCTCGTCCTCGACCCGGGCGATGACTTCTCGTCGACGCCGCTGCCGGGAGTGCCCGCGAACCACATGGTCAGCCTCAGCCCCGTCGACCCCGACGACGACGCGACGGCCAACGACTTCTGGCTCGTCAGCACCGGGTTCCTCACCCCGTCGACGCTGTCCTACGGCAGCCTCGACAGCGCCCGCACCGCGGCAGACGCCGACCGCGATGCGGCAGACGCCGACCGCGAGGACACCGCCGTCATCAAATCCTCGCCCGCGCTCTTCCCCGCAAACGGATTCAGCGTCGAACAGCACTTTGCGACGAGCGCCGACGGGACCCGGATCCCGTACTTCCAGATCGCCGAGGAGGGACTCACCCTCGACGGCGCCAACCCGACGCTCCTCGACGGCTACGGCGGATTCGAAGTCAGCCGCACCCCCGTCTATTCGCCGATCGTCGGCCTCGGCTGGCTGAGCCGGGAGACGACGGGCGACGCGTCGCTCCCAGCGGGCAGGAAGGGCGTCTACGTGCTTGCCAACATCCGCGGCGGCGGCGAGTACGGACCGGTTTGGCACACCTCGGCGATGCGCGAGAACCGGATGCGCGCCTACGAGGACTTCTCCGCCGTCGCCCGCGACCTCATCGACCGCGGCGTCACCCGCCCGGCGAACCTCGGCTGCGCCGGAGGATCGAACGGCGGCCTCCTCGTCGGGAACATGCTCACGCAGTACCCTGAGCTCTTCGGCGCCGTCTCCTGCGGCGTGCCGCTGCTCGACATGCGCCGCTACACGAAGCTGAGCGCCGGCTACTCGTGGAAGGCCGAATACGGTGACCCCGACGTGCCGGAGGACTGGGAGTTCATCCGCACATTCTCGCCGTACCACCTCCTCGCCGCCGACGCCGACTATCCGCCCGTCCTCTTCTGGACGGCCACCTCGGATGACCGGGTCGGCCCCGTCCAGGCGCGGAAGATGGCCGCCCGCATGCAGGCGATGGACATCCCCGACGTCTGGTTCTTCGAGGACACCGAGGGCGGGCATGCCGCGGCCTCGGACAACAAGCAGGCGGCGTTCGTCCGCGCGCTCAGCTACCGCTTCCTCTGGAGGTCCCTGACCGGACAGTGACCGAGTGAGCGAACTGGCCGCCTCACGTGGGGCGGCGTAGCGTGGGACCATGACGAATGAGACCCAGCAGTTCCACGCCGAATACAAGGTGATCGGCGGCAAGCTCGTCGTCGCCGACGTCGAGACCGACGGGCAGGTCATCACCGGTCTGCAGATCTCCGGCGACTTCTTCCTCGAACCCGAGGACGCCTACTTCGACCTCGCTCCCGCGCTCATCGGTGCCAGCGTCACCGCCGACAACGCACAGCTGCGCGACCGCCTCGACGCGGCCCTGGCTGCGTACGGGTCCGAACTCGCGATGCACGGGTTCTCCACCGCCGATGTCGCCACCGTCGTGCGCCGCGCTCTCGGCTCGGCCGCGAACTTCACTGACTTCGACTGGCAGCTCATCCGCGGCGACGTGCTGCCCACCCGAGTCAACGTCGCCCTCGACCAGGTCCTCCTCGAAGAGGTCTCCGCCGGCCGTCGGGCACCGACCCTGCGGTTCTGGGAATGGGACGACACCGCCACCGTCATCGGCGCCTTCCAGTCCTACGCCAACGAGATCCGGCCCGCAGGCGTCGAGAAGTACGCCGTCGAGGTCGCGCGGCGGATCTCCGGCGGCGGGGCGATGTTCATGGAAGGCGGCAACTGCATCACCTACTCGATGTTCGTTCCGCCCTCGCTCGTCGCCGGTCTCGACTACCAGGAGTCCTACGTCTTCCTCGACCAGTGGGTGCTCGCGGCCCTGCAGGGCCTCGGCGTCGACGCGTTCTACAAGCCGATCAACGACATCTCCTCGACGGCCGGGAAGATCGGCGGCGCCGCGCAGAAGCGCCTGCGCGACGGCACGCTGCTCCACCACGCGACGATGAGCTACGACATCGACGCCGACAAGATGGTCGAGATCCTGCGCATCGGCGAGGCGAAGATCTCGGACAAAGGCGTGGCGAGTGCGAAGAAGCGCGTCGACCCGCTGCGCAGTCAGACCGGGGAGTCCCGTGAGGCCATCATCGACACGATGGCCCGGACCTTCACCGACCGCTACGGCGCCGCCGAGGACACGTACACCGAGGCGGAGCTGGCCCGCGCGCGTGAGCTCGTCACCGAGAAGTTCGGCACCGAGGCGTGGACGCACCGGGTCCCGTGAGCATGCCCGGCACGATCGTCGCCCTCGGCGGGGGAGGGTTCTCGATGTCCGAGACCGGGGAGTCGGCGATCGACGACTGGCTGCTCGCGCGGGCCAGGGCGACCCGGCCCGGCGTTCTGCCTGCCGTCTGCTTCATCCCCACCGCGGCAGGTGACAGCCGTGACTACTGTGAGCGCTTCGAGGCGGCCTTCGCCGGCCGTGCGCAGACGCACGTGCTCTCGCTGTTCGGGCAGAGCCCGTGGGACTACACGGACCCGGAGATGCTGCTCGACATGGATCTCGTCTACGTCGGCGGGGGATCGACGGTCAACCTGCTCTCCCTGTGGCGCCGACACGGCGTCGACACCGTGCTGACCAGGGCCGCGGCCTCCGGCACGATCCTCGCCGGCATCAGTGCGGGCGCGAACTGCTGGTTCGAGGGCTCCTCGACGGACTCGTTCGGTCCGCTCGCTCCGCTGCGCGACGGCCTCGGGTTCCTCGCCGGCAGCGCCTGCCCCCACTTCCACGGAGAGGAGGGCCGCGCCGACTCCTTCCGCACGTGGATCGGCGAAGGTGCACTGCCGGGGCCGGGGTACGGCATCGACGACGGCACAGCGCTCGTCTTCGAGGACGGAACGCTCACCTCGGCGCTCACCGAGGAACCGGGCGCCGGTGCCCACCTCATCGACCGCGTCTCCGAGACGCCCGTGGCGACGACCCCGCTGGGCGGGCCGACATGAGCCGGCGGAAGCTCTCACCCGGTGAGCGCTGGGAGCGCAGCCAGCGGCGGGAGGCGATCGCCCTCATCGTCGTCTCGGGAATCTTCGTCCTCTTCGGTGGAATCCTCGCCCTGACCGGCGAAGTCGTCGCGATCCTCGTCATCCTCTTCTTCTCCGGCTGCCTGCTCGCCGGCATCATGCGCCTGCCCGGGGTGAGTGCCCGCACCGCTCTGCTGGCCTGCATTCTCAGCTGCTTCGGCTTCGCGGCCGCATGCGCCGGGATCCTCATCCTCGCCCTGACCGGAGTGCCGTTCGATTCCGCGTACCTCTCCCAGCGGACCCTCGCGCTCATCGCCGCGGTCGGCGTCGTGTTCTTCGGCGGGGGCGGCATCCTGCTGGCCGTCCTCGCGTGGCGGAACCGCTCCGGACCGAACGCACCGCCGACGGATCGCTGAGAGTCGTGACTCTGTAGGATTGGGGCGAACGTCGTCCTCAATCTCCAAGGAGCACCATGCGCCAGGTCGAACCGTCCGTTGAACTGCTCGCCAAGCCCAGCATCGATTGGGAGGCGATGAGGACCTACCTCGACGACGTCGGAGGCTCCTCATGGGCGGACCGGGTCGAGACCGCCGAGTCCCCGGACGCCGAGGATCTCCTCGAATTCTCCGGCCGCATGTGCTACCGCTCGTGGGAACCGGGACTCAACCCCAACGTCTCGCGCGTGCGCACGGATTCGGCCTCCTACCTCGGCAACGTCATCTCCTCCCAGCACGGCTCGGTGCTCGAGCACGCGAACTTCACGTTCGTCCTCCACAACGTCTCACGGGTGCTCACCCACGAGCTCATCCGCCACCGCGCCGGATCCGCGTTCTCGCAGGAGTCGCTGCGCTACGTCCGCCTCGCCGACATCCCGTTCTGGTTCCCCGACTGGGCGCGTGAGGATCCCGAGCTCATGGAGCGCTCCCTCCAGGTCCTCGACACCCTCGAGGAGCACCAGAAGTGGATGGCCGAGCACTTCGGCCTCGACGAGGAGGGCACGAAGTTCGCGCACAAGAAGCACATGACGTCGTTCATGCGCCGCTTCGCGCCCGAAGGCCTGGCCACCGGCATCGTCTACACCGCGAACCTCCGCTCCCTGCGCCACGTCATCGAGATGCGCACCGCGAAGGGCGCCGAGGAGGAGATCCGCCTCGTGTTCAACAAGATCGGCGAGATCATGCAGACCGAGGCTCCGGCGATCTTCTCCGACTACGAGATCGTCGACGGGGAGTGGATCCCCGGCACACGCAAGGCCTGACCACCGCACCGCCGGCCCCGCACCCTCGCGACCCACGAAAGGGCACACCATGGCTGACATCTTCGACGCCGAGCTCAGCCCCGGCAAACTCGAGGTCATCACGGAGTGGGTGGCCGCGCAGGACTGGGCGTCCGACCTCGACCTCGAGCGTGAGCCGCTGCAGAAGGTCACCGCCTATCGGTTCGACGACCCCGCCGGTGAGGTCGGGCTCGAGGTCCACATCGTCTCGAGCGGCGGTCGCACGTTCCAGGTGCCGCTGACGTACCGCGGTGAGCCCCTCGACGGTGCCGCCGATGCCCTCATCACGACGATGGAGCATTCGGTCCTCGGCACGCGCTGGGTCTATGCGGGCATGGGCGATCCCCTGTTCCGGCGCCGCCTTGACGCGACGATCGCCACCGCGGGCACCTCGGCGAAGCAGTACCTCGTCGACGACGCGGGCGAGCGTGTCGAGGAGATCACCGATGTCGCCCACGTCCACGGCACGGGCCCGCTGGCCGGTGCCGGCGACGTCGAACTCATCACCGAGCTCACACTCGACTCGCCGCTCGAGGGCACCGAATCCGGTCTCCTGCTCGGACGCTGGCCCGGTCAGGACCATTCGGTCGTGCTCGCCGTCATGGAGTGAGCTCGGCCGGTTGGCGTGAGCCGCTGGTCAGCGGCCGAGCCCGAGGTCGATGAGCGTCATCCCAGCCGTCGCCGCGCCGGCGTCATCCATATCGAGCATCGCCTGCGGTGCCTGGTCGAGACCGATCGTCGTGGTGACGAGATCCTGCGGCCGCAGATCGCCGGAGGCGACGAGGGCGACGAGCTCGGGGTAGCCGGCGGCGGCCATGCCGTGGGAGCCGAGGATGCTCAGCTCGAGCGCGATGACGCGGGGCACGTCGATGACGGGCTCGCCGTCGAGCAGCCCGATCTGCACATGCCTGCCCAATGGGCCGAGGGAGGCGATCGCCGAGGTGATCGTGTCCTGCCGTCCCAGGGCATCGACGGTCACGGCGACGCCGCCCGGACGGTCGGCTGCCGGCTCGACGGCCCCGGCGGCCCGGATGACAGCCTCGGCGAGTTCCCCGGGTCCCAGTCCGCGTGCGCTGACCGTTCGGCTCGCTCCGAGGTCCCGGGCCCGGTCGAGGGCGGCATCGCTGATGTCGACCGCGATGACCTGTGCCCCGATCGCGCGGGCGATCATGATCGTCGAGAGACCCACCCCGCCGCAGCCGAACACGGCCACGGTCTCACCGGCCTGCAGCTCGGCGCGGACCCGCAGTCCGTGGAAGGCGGTGGCGAAGCGGCACCCGAGCCCGACGAGTGCGGAGTCCGGCAGCTCCTCGGGCACGGCGACGAGATTGGCGTCGGCGTGATGGATGACGACCTGATCAGCCCATGACCCGAAGTGCGTGAAGCCCGGCTGCGTCTGGTTCGGGCACACGTGGGCGTTGCCGGAGCGGCACCACCGGCACGTCCCGCACCCGCACACGAAGGGCACCGTCACCCGCTCACCGACGTGGAATCCCTCGACCGCCGGCCCCGCCGAGGCGATCCGCCCGACGAGCTCATGCCCGGGCACGTGCGGCAGACTCACCGTCTCATCGTGTCCTGACCAGGCATGATGATCGCTGCGGCAGACGCCTGTGGCGTCGACGTCGATGACGACGCCATGGTCGGGAGCCGTCGGGGCAGGGATGTCGGCAAGCTGCGGCGGTGTGGAGA
This sequence comes from Brevibacterium sp. XM4083, assembly GCF_006489205.2. Lineage (GTDB taxonomy): Bacteria > Actinomycetota > Actinomycetes > Actinomycetales > Brevibacteriaceae > Brevibacterium. The sequence goes on from NZ_VFYR02000001.1 coordinate 1,251,687, forward strand.
AGCGGTCGTAGACGATGGCGCGCATGCCGCCGATGATAGCCCTCGGGGCAAAGCCGCGTCAGTGGCGTCCGGCCCCAGACGATGACCGTCGGCCCCAGGCCATGGGGTCCGGCCTCAGCTGATGCCGGCGGCGGCCAGTGCGTCGAGGAGGCGCCGGCGCAGCGCCTGCGCACGGTGACTGAAGGCCTGCTGGCGCTCCATGTACTCCGCCTTGCCTGCCGCGGTCTCGATCGCGACGACTCCGTAGCCCCAGCCGCGCAGATCGTAGGGGGAGGCCTCCATGTCGAGCGTGCGGATGTCGAGGGCGAGATCGAAGCAGTCGAGGACGAGCGGCGACGGGGCGATCGGCCCGATCTTCATCGCCCACTTGTAGAGGTCCATGCCCGCATGGAGGCAACCCGGCTGTTCGTTGCCGACCATGCCCTCACGTGTCGGCTGGAGCGTGTTGCGCGGCCTGGCAGCGGCGGTGAAGAAGCGGAACGCATCGTGGTGGGAGCACTGGATGCGGTGGCGTTCGACGACGGCGTCGGTCTCCGCGGAGCTCAGCCGCAGCGGCACCTGCTGATGGCGGCGTTCGTCCTCGCTCATCCGATAGACCATCGCCCATTCGTGGAGGCCGAAGCACCCGAGGTTCGCTTCGCGATCGAGGGTGGCGGACAGAAGCGCGGCGATGAACCGAGCCCCCTCGCCGCGGTCGGCTCTCCAGGACTCGAGGTCCACCTCGGCGACGGTGCCGTCCGTGCGATACCACCGACGGTCGACGTACTCGCGGTCGCCTGAGGTCTCGAGCTCGAGGAGGACCCCGGCTCCGGGATTCCACTTCGCGAGCTGACCGGCCTTGAACGGGTAGTACGTGAAGAGGAAGTCCTCGACGGGGTGCTTCTCCCCGGCCATCCGGCGGGCGACGTGCGCATCGGTGCGGGCGGCGACCTGCGCTTCGTGCTCCTCGCGCAACGTCCGCCACGCGGGAGCCGACAACCGCGAACCGGGCCCGGCGACAGCGTCAGCTGCGGGGGCCGGCGGTGCGGAGGGGAGAGTCTGAGTCACTGTTCCATTGTCCCAGACCGCTTCGTTCCGCGCATCGCGGGAGCGCTGAGCGGATCCTCGGGCCACGGGTGCTTGGGATAGCGGCCGCGGTTCTCCGCCCGCACGTGCGGGTACGCGCCCTCCCAGAACGATGCGAGGTCACTCGTCACCGCCAGCGGCCGGCGTGCGGGGGAGAGGAGGTGGAGGACGACGGGCACCCGACCGTCGGCGATCCGCGGGACCTCGGTCCACCCGAAGACCTCTTGGAGTTTGACGGCGAGGACCGGCCCATGCGGGGAGTCGTCGTCGCCGACGTCGTCCGGATCGGGGTAGTCGAGGCGCACCCGCGATCCGCTCGGCACCTCGATCGTCTCCGGGGCGAGTTCGTCGAGACGGGCCGCCTCCGGCCAGGGCAGGAGCGTGCGCAGCGCACCGACGAGGTCGACGGCGCCCGGGTCCGCGCCGCGGGCCATATGATCGAGCGCCGCCGGACACCAGTCGGGCAGAGTGTGAGTGAGATGCGACCACCGCACGTCCGGCCACGGCTGTCCGATGACGTGGCGGAGCAGCCCGAGCCGTGCCCGCAGCTGGTCGAAGGCGGGACTCGGCCGCAGCACCTCCCGCGCACCCTTGTCCTCGATCGAGCGGGCGATCGCCTCCCGCGCGAGCTCCGGGCTCGCCGTGATCGGCGTCGACGTCAGTGCGATCCCGCCGAGGCGGGTCTGCCGGACCGCACGCACCTTGCCTCCCGTGAACGTCGCCGACTCCTCCGTGGCGAGCAGTCCCGCCCCGGCGAGTTCGGCCGTGTCCGCGTCGATGGGGACGGCCGAGCGGATCGTCGGCCGCCCGCCTGACAGACCCACCTCGGCGATCGCCAGCCACGGGCTGCCCATGAGCGGAGAGTTCCTCGGCAGCGCGGCTGCCGTGCCCGAGGCGAGCAGATACTCGGCATCGGCACCGTTGCGCGCTCGGGCGATCTGGTGGGGGAAGGCGAGGGCGACGACGAGCCCGAGGTCCTCCGGTCGCAGGCGCTCACCCGCCGTGCCGCCGCCGCTGTACTCGCCGACGATGCGGGTGAACCGGTCGACGTCCTGGGTGAAGCGCCGGTCGCGGGAGGCACGGAGGTCGCGCAGCACCGCGGTGAGGTCGGCGCCGGGGGAGCGGCGGTCGGATTCGACTGAGGCGACCGCCTCGGCGGCGGCCCGGGCCCCGAGCATCGCCGCCCCGTCGAGGAGTCCGCGTGCCGCCCACACGGACGCCGGCACCCGGGCGATCGCCCGCCCGAGGTCGGTGACGTGCAGGTCGGCGCGCCGCGCCTCCGGGGGCGTCCTATCACTGGTGTCGACCTCGACGGCACCGAGGCCGACGAGGTTGTCCACGGCCAGGGCCCACGCGTGCTGCGGCATCGGGTCGGGCAGCAGCTCGGTGTCACCGCCCCAGGAAGCGAGGTCGAGGACCGCCGAGGTGAGGTCGGCGGTCGCGATCTCCGGCGGGGTGTGCTCAGGCAGGGAGGCCCAGTCGGCCTCGGACAGGCACCGGTAGACGACGCCGGGGCCGAGGCGGGCGGCGCGACCCGAGCGCTGGACACCGGAAGCCTTCGATTCCCGGGTCGTCACGAGCCCCGACATCCGCCGCTTGGTATCGAGGCGGGGACCACGGGCGAGCCCCGAATCAACGACGATGCTCACGCCGGGCACCGTGAGCGCAGATTCCGCCACCGAGGTGGTGACGATGACCCGGCGCTCACTGTCGTCGGGGCTCCGGGGCCGGAGGATCGCGTCCTGGTCGGCCGACGAGGTGCGGCCGGTGAGCGTGTGGACGCTCACGGCAGGCATCCCGGAACCGAGGGACGCCGCGGATCCGGACAGCTGCCCGCGGATCCGGTCGGCCACCTCGTCGACCTCGCGAGCTCCAGGGGCGAAGACGAGGACGTCGCCGCCTGCTGACTCCTCGAGGGCACGGACAGTCGTGCGGGCGAGGTGGTCGAGGAAGGCCCGGCTCACCCCACGGGCGTCGAGGGGGCGTTCGGGAGCCGGTGCCCACCGGACGTCGAGCGGATGCGTCTGCGCGGCGACGGAGAGGACCGGTGCCGGGTCGGTCGGGGCACCCACACGACTCGCCCAATCGCGGGCATCGAGGGTCGCGGACATGACGACGAGGCTGAGGTCGTCACGGAGCTCGACGAGTTCCCTGCTCATGGCGAAGACGAGGTCGGTGTCGAGGTGGCGTTCGTGGACTTCGTCGAGGATGATCGCGGCGACGCCTGGCAGCTCCGGATCGCCGAGCATCCGCCGCAGCAGCACTCCCGTGGTGACGAACTCGATCCGGGTGCGTGCCGAGACCGTGGACTCCCCGCGCACCGTGAAGCCGATGTCCTCGCCGAGGCGGGTCCCCGTCAGGTGCGCGAGCCGCCTCGCCGCAGCGCGGGCCGCCATCCGTCGCGGCTGGGTGACGACGATGCGGCCGGAGTCGGGTCCGGCGGTGGTGCGCAGATGCTCGGCGATGAGCGGGGGCACGAGGGTCGTCTTGCCGGTGCCGGGCGGGGCTTCGACGACGAGGCGCGGGAAGGGGTCGGCCACCTCGGCGGGAAGACGATCGATGAGCTCAGCCGCCGGGAGGTCGGCGCCGATCGTCGTCAGGTCGAAGGAGTCCATGCCCCCAGTCTCTCAGGGTGCAGTGCCCAGCCGCGCGAGGGCTGAGAGGACACGGTCACGGACGCGCCCGACCGGTCCACCGGCCAACGCCACTCCCGAGGCGACGCTCGCGCCCGAGTGGATGACCTGCGGAGTCACCACGCGGCGGCGAGAGTAGCGTGCGAGCGCCGACGCCGGTTCGTCGGCGTTGAGGAGTTCGGCGAGGGTGACGGCATCGCAGATCGACTCGCACGCCCCACGGCCGAGGTTCGGCTGCATCGCGTGGGCGGAGTCGCCGATGAGCACGGTCCGGCCACGGACGAAGGACCGCAGGGGACGAGACACGTGGATGCCGCTGATCACGGTCTGCCCGGTCCTTGCGGCCTCGACGACCGCGGTGACCGGGGAGGGGAAGACCCGCGCCGCCCTGCGGAGATGGTCGAGCCCTGCCGCCGTGGTCGCAAACCGGCGTTCGGGGAAGGCGGTGAACCAGTTGGTCCGGTTCCCCGGCAGCGGGGTGATGCCGAAGAGCATCCGATCGCCCCAGTACTCGGTGACGGCGCCGGCGGAGAGGTCGGCGTCGATGACTCCGCGGATGACCGTGAGCGGAGGGCGTCGAGGCGCGGTTCGGCCTCCCCAGGCTCCGGATCGGACCGCGCTGCGGGCACCGTCGGCGCCGACGAGGACATCGGCCGCAAGCGTCGTCGGGTCGGCTACCTCCCCGGTGAGCAGGGGTGTCGAGGCCGGTCGGGCGGCGGTGAGGAGGGAGTGGAGCTGTGCGCGGCCGATCATCAGCGCGCCGAGGCGGGGCGGCCGGGCGAGGAGGCGACCGTCGGAGCTGCGGATCGTCGCCTCGTCGACGCGGACGCCCGACTTTTCGACCGCAGTGCTCAGGCCTGCCCGGCGCAGGGCGGTCATGGCGGAGGGAAAGAGGGCGAACGCCGTGTCCAGGGCTCTCGCCTGGGGATCGCGTTCGTGGACGGTCACCGTCCACTCGGGCCGGTCGAGCGCGGCGGCCAGGGTCGCCCCGGCGATTCCGCTGCCGATGATCCGCACGCTCGTCATGCCGTCACGATACCGCGACCCGAGCGAAGCGAACTCGGCGTCTAGACTGGGCATCATGCGTATTGCGAGATTTGTGCACAAGGACGAACCCGCCTACGGAGTCGTCGAAGGTGAGGTTCCGCCGATCGAGAACGGGCAGTGGGACACCTCGGGTCTCAGCCTCGCCGTCCTCGACTCCGACCCCTTCTTCGCTCCCGCGCAGTCGACGGGGGAGCGGCTGAAGTTCGACGACGTGCGCCTCCTCTCGCCGATCCTGCCGCGATCGAAGGTCATCGGCGTCGGCCGGAACTTCGCCGACCACGCCGCCGAACTCGGCAACGAGGTGCCGGTGACCCCGGTGACGTTCTTCAAGCCGAACACCTCGGTCATCGGACCCGGCGACCCCATCCGCCTGCCCGCGATCAGTGAGTACGTCTCCTACGAGGCCGAGCTCGCCGTCATCATCGGACGCGTGTCGAAGGGCGTGAAGGCGGAGAACGCACTCGACCACGTCCTCGGGTACACCTCGGCGAACGATGTCACCCTGCGCGACCTGCAGAAGTCGGACACGCAGTGGACCCGGGCCAAGGGCTTCGACACCTCGTGCCCGCTGGGCCCGTGGATCGAGACCGACCTCGACGTCGACGACCTGAGCATCCGTTCGTGGGTCAATGGTGACCTCAAGCAGGACGGGACGACCGCGGACTTCATCTTCGACATCCCGACGATCATCGAGCACCTCTCCGAGACGATCACGCTGCTGCCCGGCGACGTCATCCTCACCGGCACGCCCGCCGGGGTCGGTCGGATCGTCGCCGGCGACCGCGTCGACATCGCCATCGACGGTCTCGGAGTGCTCTCCAACCCCGTCATGGACGCCTGAGCCGAACCTGCTCGCCCCTGCACGAAAACTACACAAACCACCACTCCTTGGAGCCGATCACCACATGACCGTCAAAGTCCGCTTCTGTCCCTCGCCCACCGGCACGCCGCACGTCGGCATGGTCCGCACTGCCCTGTTCAACTGGGCCTACGCCAAGCACACCGGCGGCACCTTCGTCTTCCGCATCGAGGACACCGACGCCGCCCGCGACTCCGAGGAGAGCTTCTCCCAGGTCGTCGAGGCGATGAAGTGGCTCGGGCTCGACTGGGACGAGGGCATCGAGGTCGGCGGACCCGACGGCCCCTACCGGCAGTCAGAGCGCGGTGACATCTACGCAGGCGTCATCGAGAAGCTCAAGGACGCCGGACACATCTACGAGTCCTATTCGACGAACGAAGAGGTCGAAGCCCGCCACACCGCCGCCGGCCGCGACCCCAAGCTCGGCTACGACGGCTTCGACCGCGACCTCACCGACGAGCAGATCGCCGCGTTCCGGGCCGATGGCCGTGAGCCCGTGTGGCGGGTGCGCATGCCCGATGCCGACATCACCTTCACCGACCTCGTCCGCGGCGAGATCACCTTCAAGGCCGGCACGATCCCCGACTTCGTCGTCGTCCGCGCGAACGGCCAGCCGCTCTATACGCTGGTCAACCCCGTCGACGATGCGCTCATGGGCATCACCCATGTGCTCCGCGGCGAGGACCTCCTCTCCTCGACCCCGCGTCAGATCGTCCTCTACGAAGCCCTCAAAGACATCGGCATCGCGGAGGCGACCCCCGAGTTCGGTCACCTGCCCTACGTCATGGGCCAGGGGAACAAGAAGCTGTCCAAGCGCGACCCCGAGTCGAACCTCTTCCTCCACCGTGAGCACGGGTTCATCCCCGAAGGGCTCATCAACTACCTCGGTCTGCTCGGCTGGTCGATCGGTCCCGACCGTGACGTGTTCACCGTCGACGAGTTCACCCAGGCCTTCGACATCCACGACGTCCTGCCCAACCCGGCGCGCTTCGACATCAAGAAGGCGACGGCGATCAACGCCGACCACATCCGAATGCTCGCCCCGGACGACTTCCGTGACCGCCTCATCCCCTACCTCCAGGCCGCCGAGGTGCTCCCGGCCGAACCGACGGATGCTCAGCTGGCGATCCTCGACCAGGCGGCACCGCTCGTCCAGACCCGGATGAACCTCCTCGGCGAGGCGCCCGACCTCCTCGCCTTCCTCTTCACCCCCGATGTCGAGCTGACGATGTCCGAGGACGGGCTCAAGACCCTCAAGGACTCCGCCCCCGAGGTGCTCGCCGCCTCGATCGAGGTCCTCGAGGGACTCGAGGACTGGAGGACGGAGAGGCTCCAGGCCGTGCTCGAGGAGAAGCTGGTGAACGAGATGGAGATCAAGCCGCGCCTGGCCTACGGCCCGCTGCGCGTCGCCGTCTCCGGGCGCCGCGTCTCCCCGCCGCTGTTCGAGTCACTCGAGATCCTCGGCAAGGAGTCCTCGCTCACCCGTCTGCGCGCGCTGGCGGCGCAGCTGTGAACGTCCACCCATGGCAGCGCGGGGTCCTTCATCTCCGTGACGTGACCGTCGAGGTCCCGCTCGACCATTTCGGTCGGCTCGACGCGGACTCGGCGGCCTCTGCGAGGATCGAGGTCTTCGCCCGGATCGTCGCCGATGAGGCCGAGAGCTCCAAGCCCTACCTCGTCTTCCTCCAGGGCGGACCCGGATTCGAGGCGCCTCGCCCGACGACTCCGGTGGGGCAGGGCTCGTGGCTGGCCCGGGCGCTCGAGGACTTCCAGGTGGTCATGCTCGACCAGCGGGGGACCGGAAAGTCGAGTCCGATCGGCTCGGTCGAGGGCCGGATCACCGGTCTCGACATCGCCGGCGACGATCCCGAGGCCATCGCCGAGGTGCTCGCGTGCTACCGGGCGGACTCGATCGTCGAGGACGCCGAGGCGCTGCGCCGTGAGCTCGGCGTCGACCGCTGGTCGGTGCTCGGGCAGTCCTTCGGCGGTTTCACCGCTCTGCGCTACGTCTCCGCGCACTCGGAGTCGCTCACCGAGGCCTACTTCACCGGCGGGCTGCTCGCGATCGGGGTCGATCCCGTCGACGTCTATCGGGCGACGTGGGCGCAGATGATGCGCAAGTCCGAGCAGCACTACCGGAACTTCCCCGGCGATCGCGACCGGATGGCCGCGCTCATGGACCTCGCCGGAGCCGACGGCGGCATCGCGCTGCCCGGCGGGGCACGGGCGACGACCGAGCGGGTGCGCCTCCTCGGCCACCACCTCGGCGCCTCCGACGGACCTGAGGCCCTCCACTACCTCCTCGATCTCGATCCGGGCTCCTCCGGCCTGCGCCATGATCTCGCAGGTGCCCTGCCGTTCTCGGGACGCAACCCGCTGTACGCGGTCGTCCACGAATCGTGCTGGGCCGACGGGACCGTGACGAACTGGGCGGCGAGGCGGGCGATGCCTGCGGAGGTCCGTGACGATCCCACCCTGCTCGCCGGTGAGCATGCCGGCCCTGAGTCCTTCGCCGAGGATCCCGAGCTCGCACCGTTCGCCGAGGTGGCCGAGGTCGTCGCCGCCTATGAGTGGCCGAAGCTCTACGACGTCGATGCGCTGCGGGCCTCGACCGTGCGCGGGGCCGCTGCCGTGTACTTCGAGGACGCCTACGTCCCTGCCGAGTACTCTCTGGCCACGGCCGAGCTCATGGACGGCGTGCGCCCGTGGGTGACGAACGAGTACGAGCACAACGGCCTGCGCGCCGACGGCTACCGGGTCCTCGACCGACTCATCACGCTCGCGAGGGCGTGAGGGACGCGGTCCTCCCTCTCCGCCTCGGCGGTGTTAAGAAGGTCACACGGTTTGGATTTGGCGGCGGGGGAGGGGCCTGTGTAAAGTTATATCTCGTTGCTGAGGGGAATTCCTCCAGGGAAGTCCCGCATAGCAGTGGGGTATGGTGTAATTGGCAGCACGAGTGATTCTGGTTCACTTAGTCTAGGTTCAAGTCCTGGTACCCCAGCGGACAGCTTCAGAGCGATCTGAGGATCTGTTCATCGGCCCCCGTCGTCTAGTGGCCTAGGACGCCGCCCTCTCAAGGCGGTAACGGCAGTTCGAATCTGCTCGGGGGTACGGTTGAGCCCCGCACCGATCCATCGGTGCGGGGCTCACTCTATTCAACCTCACCGACCGGATGAGTCGGCGATGCGCTTCGTGTGCTCGGCGGTCTTGACGCTGGCGACGATGAGCTCGAGGACGAGACGGACGAAGATCACCCACAGGGCCGGCCCGATCCAGCCGAAGATGATCGTGAGGACGAGCGGCCACGCATTGAACGAGGGCTCAGGGTTGAACATCGTCGGGGTGTTCGCCGCGGCTCCGATCGCGATCGCCGAGAGGATCGCTCCCAACCACCACAGTCCTGCGACGATGATGGCGAGCAGGTAGATGATCCCGGCCCAGCGCACGGCGACGAAGTTCTCGAAGCGGAAGTCGAAGAGCGACTTGAGGAATCCCGGCTCCGAGGGCTGACCGGGCTGACCGTAGCCGGCCTCGTGACCGTAGGGCGCGGCCTGACCGTAGTGCTGATGCTGACCGTGCGTCCCCGCCTGACCGTAGGGGCCGGGTGCTCCGTATCCGCCGGACTGGCCGTAGCTGGCCGACTGACCGTAGCCGCCGGACTGTGCGTAGCCGTCCGACTGGCCGTAGCCGCTGGATTGTGCGTAGCCGTCGTACGGGCTGCCGTCGTACGGGCTGCCGGCCTGCGGCTGACTGCCGTACTGCTGCGGCGGCTGACTGCCGGTCGGCAGTACCGATTCGTTCGATGAGGCGGCCGCCGGATCGTGGCTGCGGTCAGGCCCGCCCTGCGACGACGGCGAATCGCCCCGCGACGAGAGCGAATCGCCCTGCTGCTGCCGCGAATCGCCCGGTTGGGAGGACGGGGTGTCGGGGCGGTTGGGGTCCTGGTTCGGGTCCTGCGGGGACGTCGTCATAGTCGACCTCTCTCTCGGCGGTGCTGATTGCCAGATGGACGATGTGACGCCGCCCACCTGCGTCTTCGCAATCTATCAGGGCATCTTCACCGGCCGCTGGCTGTCCGTCACAGCGCGCCGATCATCGACGCGAACACACAGGTTCCATTCAAGCGGAGCAGGTCGAAAGGGAGCGGACCGGGAGAGGCACCGGGCTCAGACCAGTCGGATGCCCCACTCGACCGCGAGTGTTCCGCCGGGCTCGACGACATCGACGTCTTCTCCGGTCGCGAAGGCATTGGGCGGGCAGGTCATCGGCTCGATCGCGAGCGCGCGGCGGGAGAGTCCGTCGCCGAGTTCGTCCCCCGTGTAGACCTGCCAGTTGCGGAATCCCGAGTCGACGTCGATGACCGTCTCCCGACCGTCGGCACCCCTGAGCCGCGCCCGCGACCGGCCGTCGGGGTCTCGGCGCGGCTGACCGAACGCATCGTCGAGTTGCGTCCCGTCCACGCTGCGCAGGGCGCGGAAGTCCTTGCACGTGAGGCAATCGGACATCTCCGCTTCGTGGTCGAGAGGGACCTCCGAACCGTCGTCGAACGGGCGCGACTCCACGGGGATGAGGCGCTCATCGGGGACGAGCCAGGTTCCGGCGGGAATGACCAGCTGCGCGGCGTCGACGTACTCGGCCCCCGGATGAAACCACGGGTGGAAGCCGAAGCCGAACGGAGCCGCTTCGGTGCCGATGTTCTCAGCACGCGCGTGGACCCGCAGTCCCTCCTCGCCGAGGTCGTAGCGGACGGTGAGAAGGAATCGGAACGGGTACCCGGGTGAAGGGGAGAGCTGCGTCGTGAGCGTCACCGAAGTCTCCGTCGCCTCGACGACGTCCCATTCGACGTCGATGACCAGCCCGTGCAGAGCGGTGTTCCGTGCCGGCTCGGTGATCGGAAGCTGGTGGACCGTGCCGTCGAACTCGTAGCGTCCGTCGGCGATGCGGTTGGGCCACGGCGCGAGCACCGCGCCGTCGGAGGTGCCCGTCTCGACGACGACGGATCGTCCCGCAACCGTATAGTCGCGCAGGCTCGCGCCGACCGGGGAGACGACAGCAGTGCTTGTCCCATAGGCGAGGTCGATGAAGTCGGTCATGCGGCTCCCGAGTATCGTCGTGGTCGGTGGTCCTGGTCGACGATTGTACGTGCCTCGCCTCTCGCCCGACCGCAGGGTGTTAGCATTATGATCGAAAATGATCAGTTTTGGGAGGTTTGATGACTCTGTTCCGACGGACCGAACTCTCCGACGGTCGGCAGCTCCTCTTCTTCGAGGACTCCGGCTCGAGCCCCACCGAGATCCGCCCCGACAGCCGTCCCACTGCTGATCGCCCCCGCGGCGGAGCGCTGCGCTTCGACATGCTCACCGGTGAGTGGGTCGCTGTGGCCACCCACCGCCAGAGCCGGACCCATCTCCCGGATGCCGCAGACTGCCCGCTGTGCCCGTCGACTCCCGAGCGGCCGACGGAGATCCCCGCCTCGGATTTCGATGTCGTCGTCTTCGAGAACAGGTTCCCGTCGCTCGGCCCCGCCCTCGGGACGATTCCCTCCGACCCCGGTGAGGCCTTCGCCGAGGCGGTCGCCGCCCCGGCCGACGCGCAGTCCCACCTCGCCGCCCCCAACGTCGGACGGTGCGAGGTCGTCGTCTTCACCGCGGACCACCACGACTCGTTCGCCGGCCTCGATTCCCGGAGGGTGCGTACTGTCATCGACGCCTGGGCGCAGAGGACGGCCGAGCTCTCGGCCCTGCCCGGCATCGAACAGGTCTTCGTCTTCGAGAACCGCGGAGAGGACATCGGGGTGACGATGCACCACCCACACGGCCAGATCTACGCCTACCCCTATGTCACTGCGCGTGCAGCCCGGACGACCGCGCGGGCAGCGAGGTATCAGCAGGCGACGGGCCGGCCGCTCATGGGCGATCTTCTCGCCGCAGAACAGGCGGCAGGCGAACGGATGGTGCTCACCTCCGAGCACTTCTCGGCCTTCGTCCCCTTCGCCGCGCGGTGGCCGATCGAGGTTCACCTCGTCCCGCACAGGCAGGTCGCGACACTGGCCGACCTCACCGAGGCCGAGCGTGCGGACCTCGCCGAGGTCTACCCCGAACTCCTCCGCCGCCTCGACGGTCTCTACTCCACCCCGACCCCCTACATCGCAGCATGGCATCAGGTGCCGGTGGGCTGCGAGGACGCGGGGGCGCAGTGGATGCACCTCGAGATCACCAGCCCCCGCCGGGCCGAGCACAAGCTCAAGTTCCTCGCCGGATCGGAAGCGGCCATGGGGGCCTTCGTCAGCGACGTCTCCGCCGAGGAGACCGCCGCCCGACTGCGGGCGTTGAAGGAGGAGAGCCGATGAGCACGGTCGACGCACCGACCCCGGAGAGCCTGGGCCGCGAGTTCGCGGCCCTCTTCGGCTACACACCTCTCGGCACCTTCCGCGCTCCCGGGCGTGTGAACCTCATCGGCGAGCACACCGACTACAACTCAGGTCTCGTCCTTCCGATCGCCATCGACCGGGCCGTGCACGTGGCCATCGGTCGGCGACCGGCCGGTCACATGCGAGGCAGCGCGGAGCCGCCTCGGGGAGTGGAGAGCATCCGCATCGTCTCCGACCACAGAGACGCCGCGGGGCGGCGGCTCGCCGGACAGTTCACGGCCGATGAGCTCGTCCCCGGTGCGGTGCAGGGATGGATCAGCCACCCGGCCGGAGTCGTCGACGAGATCGCCAAGACCACTGGAGACCGTGTCGGCGGCCTCGATCTCTTCGTCTCCTCGACTGTGCCCGTCGGAGCCGGTCTCTCGTCGTCCCATGCGCTCGAAGTCGCCGTACTCATCGCCCTCGACGCCATCTGCTGCCTCGGCCTCGACGATCGTGAGAAGGTGCTGCTCACCCAGCGGGCGGAGAACGACTTCGTCGGCGCTCCCACGGGGATCGTCGACCAGGCGGCCTCGATCATGACCGCGGCCGGTCACGCGCTCTTTCTCGACTGTCGGGATCTGAGCACGCGTCAGATCCCGTTCGATCTCGATGCCGAGGGGCTGCGCCTGCTCGTCATCGACACCCGCGTGAGCCACTCCCACAGCGAAAGCGGCTACGGCCGGCGGCGACGCACCTGCGAGGAAGCCGCGAGAGTCCTCGGGATCGAGAGCCTCCGCGACCTCGACGACGACACCGACCTCAGCCCGCTCACCGATGAGCAGGGCAAGCGGGTGCGGCACGTCCGCAGTGAGAACGCGCGGGTGCGGGCGACTATCGACCATCTCGACGGTGGCGGCGGAATCCGCGGCATCGGCGCACTCCTCACCGCCTCCCACCGCTCTCTCGCCGAGGACTACGAGGTCTCATGCGTCGAACTCGACGCTGCTGTCGCAGCGGCGCTTGAGGGAGGCGCGCTGGGGGCCCGGATGATCGGAGGCGGCTTCGGGGGATCGGCGATCGCTCTTGTCGAGGCCGCCGACGTCGACGTGGTCGGTGAGGCGATCACGGCCGCGTTCGCAGCACGCGGATATCTCGCCCCCGACATCTTCGCCGTCAGTGCGGGGGAGGGCGCAGGGCGCATCGCCTGATCCGCGGTTGAGGCTACTCGCCTGCATCCTCGTCGACGATGCGGATCGGACGCATCCGCGCCCAGATGAAGAAGACCGCCGCGGTGAGGATGAGACCGATGCCGGTCCAGAGGTTGGCGTCGATTCCCCCGGTCCGGGCCGCCTCGTCCGGAGTGAAACCGATGATGCCGACAAGGGCAAGGATGATTCCGAATATCCCCAACAGGGCTCCGATGACGTTGCGGATGTCGAAGGCGCCTGCGGTCTTGGTCAGTTCGTTCGGTGTGCTCATTGCGCTCTCCTTCTCCTTCACCCGAAGGTCACGTTGAGGATGATGACAAGGACCAGGGCGACGCCGGCGACGGGCACCGGTCGCTTCCAGATCGGAGGCGTCGGCTCGTTCGCATCGGCGAAGTCGGCCTTCGGCGTCTCCGAGTAGACGAGTCCGCGCAGCTCCGCAGCCGGTTTCGGAGTGGTCTGATAGGTGACGATCACCGAGAGGACGATGTCGACGACGAAGGCCGTGCTGGCGGCGAGGAACGCTGCGCCCTGTCCGGGCAGGTCGAACACGCCGGTTTCGCTGAGGATGAAGACGGCCACGGCTGAGAGGGTGCCCCCGACGAGACCGACCCAGCCGGCGGTCGCGGTCATGCGCTTCCAGAACATGCCCAGGATGAATGTCGCGAACAGCGGAGCGTTGAAGAAGCCGAACAGCGTCTGCAGGTAGTCCATGAGGTTGGAGAAGTTGCCGGCGATGAGGGCGGTGAAGATTGCGACGACGCACGCTCCCACCGTGGCGTACCGCCCGACCTTGAGGTAGTAGTCGTCCTCGCGGTCCTTGACCACGTACTGCTGCCACAGGTCGTAGCTGAAGACCGTGTTGAATGCGGAGATGTTCGCGGCCATCCCGGCCATGAATGCCGCCAGGAGACCGGCGATCGCGATGCCGAGGAGACCGTTGGGCAGGACCTCGCGCATGAGCAGGAGGAGCGCGTCGTTGTAGGTCACACCGGTCTGGGCCTGGGCGGTCGCCTCGTCGACGGTCATCGAGATCTGCTTGAACTGCGTGAGCTGGGTGACGAGCACGGCGGCGATCATGCCGGGAACGACGACGATGAAGGGGATGAGCATCTTCGGGAAGGCACCGAGGATCGGAGTCAGTCGGGCAGCGTTGATGCTCTTCGAGGCCATGGCCCGCTGCACCTCGACGAAGTTCGTCGTCCAATAGCCGAATGAGAGGACGAATCCGAGACCGAAGACGATCCCGATCACCGAGAGCACGGGGTTGGAGAAGCCCGAGAGCTGTTCGCCGGGCCAGCTGCTCAGCTGCTCCGCCCCGAGCATCCCATCATTGCTCACTCTCTCGACGAGGCCGTCCCAGCCGCCGACACGATTGAGTCCGATGATCGTCAGCGGGAGGAGGGCGGCGACGATGACGAAGAACTGGAGTACCTCGTTGTAGATCGCAGCAGTGAGACCGCCGAGTGTGATGTAGGAGAGGACGATCGCCGCGGCGACGACGAGCGCAAGCCACAGCGGCCAGCCGAGAAGACGGTTGACGATCGTGCCCAGGAGGAAGAGGTTGACGCCGGCGATGAGGATCTGCGCGATCGCGAAGGAGAGCGCATTGACGAGGTGGGCTCCCGTGCCGAAGCGTCTGCGCATGAACTCGGGGACCGAGCGGACCTTCGAACCGTAGTAGAAGGGCATCATCACGACGCCGAGGAAGAGCATCGCCGGGACGGCGCCGATCCAGAAGTAGTGCATCGTCGGCATGCCGTACTGAGCACCGGTCGCCGACATGCCCATGATCTCCACGGCGCCGAGGTTCGCGGATACGAAGGCCAGTGCGGTCACCCAGGCGGGAAGGCTGCGTCCGGAGAGAAGGAATTCGATGCTCGAGGAGATGCCGCGTTTGGCGAACCAGCCGATTCCGAGGACGAAGACGAAGTAGATCGCGATGAGCAGATAGTCGATCCACTGCGCGTCGAGTCGGATGTCGTCCACGGGTCCTCCAGCGTCGTCGGTGAATGGCTGCGCATCATGACAGCCGTCTCAGATCGACACTCTAGAACAGAGTTCGCGTGATCGCTAGTGAACGGGTTTGAAAAGTTTTGATCGTTATTCCGCGGTCGTCTCAGGCGACCTCGACGTCGACCCCGGCCGTGCGCAGGGCTTCGATCTCTCCCGCGTCGCTCTTCCCATCGGTGACGACCGTGCCGATCTCGTCCGTGGGGACGGTGAGGACGGAGGAGCGGACGCCGATCTTCGTGTGGTCGAC
This sequence comes from Brevibacterium sp. XM4083, assembly GCF_006489205.2. Lineage (GTDB taxonomy): Bacteria > Actinomycetota > Actinomycetes > Actinomycetales > Brevibacteriaceae > Brevibacterium. The sequence goes on from NZ_VFYR02000001.1 coordinate 1,267,111, forward strand.
GAGGGCGACGACGCGCTCGGCCCGCGAGGCCATCGCCCGGTCGGTGTCGGCGACGGGGACGGCCGGGGTGGAGAGGCCGAAGTCCGCGGCGAGACCGTTGCCGGAGAGGAATGCCGTGTCGACGCGCAGCCCCTGCAACTGGGTCACGGTGCTCCCTCCGACGAGGGCGCGGATCGGATGGCGGAGGGCGCCGCCGACGACGATGACCTCGTTGTCGGGGGAGCCGACCATGGCTTCGGCGACGAGGAGGGAGTTCGTCACCACGCGCAGACCGGTGCGCCCGACGAGCTCCTTGGCGAGCAGCTCGGTCGTCGTCCCGGGCCCCAGTGCCACGACGTCGCCGGGGCGCACGTGGGCGGCCGCGGCGATCGCGATCGCGGTCTTCTCAGCCAGCGCCTGTTCGAGCTTCTCCGCGTAGCTCGACTCGCGAGCACTCGAAGCGATCACTGCACCGCCGTGGGTGCGGTGGAGTCGGCCCTCGTCGGCGAGCTGATCGAGGTCACGGCGGATGGTCACCGCCGAGGCGTCGAGGAGTTCGGTGAGGGCGGAGATCGAGACGGCGCCGTCGCGTTCGATCGTCTCGACGATGATGCGGCGTCTCTGGGCGGCGATCATCGCGCCGTCAGCCTCGGACGAGGGCCTCGGTGAGCGCCCGGGCGGCGTCGACGACGGCCTTCGCGTGGAGCCGGCCCGGCTGGCGGGTGAGGCGGTCGACGGGTCCGGAGATCGAGACCGCGGCGACGACCCGGTTGCTCGGACCCCGCACGGGGGCGGAAACGGAGGCGACGCCGCGTTCGCGTTCGGCGATCGACTGCGCCCAGCCTCGGCGGCGGACACCGGAGAGCATGGTCGCGGAGAACCGGGCGCCGCGCAGGCCGGTGTGGAGGCGGTCGGGCTCCTCCCAGGCCAGCAGCACCTGGGCAGCGGACCCGGCCCGCATGCTCAGGGTCGCCCCGATCGGCACCGAGTCGCGCAGACCCACGGGGCGTTCGGCCGCGGCCACGCACAGGCGCAGATCGCCCTGGCGGCGGAAGAGCTGCGCCGATTCGCCGGTCTGGTCGCGCAGCTGCCCGAGCACCGGTCCGGCGGCGGCGAGGAGGCGATCCTCGCCGGCGGCAGACGAGAGCTCGGCCAGTCGCGGACCGAGGACGAAGCGTCCCTGGAGGTCACGGCCGACGATGCGGTGGAACTCGAGGGCGACGGCGAGACGGTGAGCGGTCGGTCGAGCGAGTCCGGTGAGCGAGACGAGCTCGGCCAGAGACGCAGGTCCGGCCTCGAGGGCGGAGAGAACCATTGCGGCCTTGTCGATGACGCCGACGCCGCTACCATTGCTTGTCATAGACACCATTGTGCGCGTCTCATTGAGCGAGATGCAAGTTCGGAATGCGATACGGGCGAGTAGATTCCTGTCCACACCCATCGGTGAGCATCCGGCGAGCCGATCGGATGCCCCAGGCGACCGCACTCGGACGCCGAGAAGAAGCACAACGCGTACGGAGGATCTCCGTACCGGCGGGAGGAACCATGCCACGCACATTGGCCGAGAAGGTCTGGGCCGATCACGTCGTCTCCGAGGGGGAGGACGGAGCGCCGGACCTCATCTACATCGACCTCCACCTCGTCCATGAGGTGACCAGCCCGCAGGCCTTCGACGGACTCCGACTCGCCGGGCGCCCCGTGCGCCGCCCCGACCTCACGATCGCCACCGAGGACCACAACACGCCCACGTGGGACATCGACAAGCCGATCGCCGAACCGACCTCGCGCACGCAGATCGAGACCCTGCGGAAGAACGCCGAGGAGTTCGGGATCCGGCTCCACAGCCTCGGCGACGCCGATCAGGGCATCGTCCACGTCGTCGGCCCCCAGCTCGGGCTCACCCAGCCGGGCACGACCGTCGTCTGCGGCGACTCGCACACCTCGACCCACGGAGCGTTCGGGGCGCTCGCCTTCGGCATCGGCACCTCCGAGGTCGAACACGTCCTCGCCACCCAGACGCTCAGCCTCAAGCCGTTCAAGACGATGTCGATCACCGTCGACGGGCAGCTGCCCGAGGGCTCGACGGCCAAGGACATCATCCTCGCGATCATCGCGAAGATCGGCACCGGCGGCGGACAGGGCTACGTGCTCGAGTACCGCGGCTCGGCGATCCGCTCCCTGTCGATGGAGGCGCGGATGACGATCTGCAACATGTCCATCGAGGCCGGCGCTCGCGCGGGCATGGTCGCCCCCGACGAGACGACCTTCGACTACGTCAAGGGCCGCCCCCACGCCCCCGAGGGCGAGGACTGGGACGCCGCCGTGGAGTACTGGAAGACCCTCTACACCGATGAGGGCGCGACCTTCGACGCCGAGGTGGTCCTCGAGGCCGCCGACATCGAACCCTTCGTCACGTGGGGGACGAACCCCGGTCAGGGCCTGCCGCTGTCGGCCGCGGTGCCCTCGCCTGACGACTTCGCCGATGAGAACGACAAGGTCGCCGCCGCGAACGCGCTCGCCTACATGGGCCTGACCCCGGGCACCCCGCTGCGCGAGATCGAGGTCGACACCGTCTTCCTCGGATCGTGCACGAACTCCCGGATCGAGGATCTCCGTGCCGCCGCCGAGGTGGTCCGGGGCCGGCGGAAGGCCGAGAACGTCCGCTTCATGGTCGTCCCCGGATCCGCGAAGGTCCGCCTCCAGGCCGAAGCCGAGGGCCTCGACGTGATCTTCAAGGACTTCGGTGCCGAATGGCGCTTCGCCGGCTGCTCGATGTGCCTGGGGATGAACCCCGACCAGCTCGCCGAGGGGGAGCGGTGCGCTTCGACGTCGAACCGCAACTTCGAGGGCCGGCAGGGCAAGGGCGGACGCACCCATCTCGTCTCCCCGCTCGTCGCCGCAGCGACCGCGGTCCGCGGCACCCTGTCCTCGCCCGGGGACGTCGCCGACCTGCCCCGGGACGCCGAACCGGTGGACTGGATCCCGGAGCGCCCGACGATCCCCCTCACCCCCACCTCGGCGAACGCGTAAGGAGCAGCCATGGAAGCCTTCACCACCCACACCGGCATCGGCGTGCCCCTGCGCCGGTCGAACGTCGACACCGACCAGATCATCCCCGCGAAGTTCCTCAAGCGGGTCACCCGCACCGGCTTCGAAGACGCCCTCTTCTCCCGCTGGCGCACGGCCGAGGACTTCGTCCTCAACGACCCCGACTTCGCATCCGGCTCCGTCCTCGTCGCAGGCCCCGACTTCGGCACCGGCTCCTCCCGTGAGCACGCCGTGTGGGCGCTCAAGGATTACGGGTTCCGCGTCGTCCTCTCCTCGCGCTTCGGCGACATCTTCCGCGGCAACTCCGGTAAGGAGGGCCTGCTCGCCGCCCAGCTCGAGCAGGACGACATCGAACTCATCTGGAAGATCCTCGAGAACCATCCGGGCACCTCGATCACCGTCGACCTCGAGTCGAGGACCGTGACATGCGACTCGCTCACGGTGCCCTTCCAGATCGACGACTACACGCGCTGGCGTCTCCTCGAGGGCCACGACGACATCAGCCTGACCTTGGCGAAAGAGGACGAGATCGCGGCGTACGAGGCCGGGCGGCCCGCTCACAAACCCCGCACCCTGCCTGCGCGGGTCTGATCCGCCGACTCCGGGTCGGGGCGTCGTCTGCGCTAGTCTTGGACGAGTCCGGAATCGACTCGGGACGGCCTCCCGAGGCGGTGCCGACGAGTGCGCTGTTCGACGATCAGAGGGAGGAACATGCTCGAAGTCCGCGGCGGAAATCCGCTCGGGGGAACCGTGCGGGTCAGGGGCGCGAAGAACCTGGTGCCCAAGGCGATGGTCGCCTCCCTGCTCGGAGAGACCCCGTCCGTCCTCCGCGGAGTCCCGCAGATCCGCGACGTCGAGATCGTCACCGGTCTCCTCGAACTCCACGGGGTGCGGGTGAGCCAGGCCCCCGACGGGGACCAGCCTGACGGCGAGCTGCACCTCGACCCCTCCGAGGTCGCCCAGGGCTCGATCGTCGACATCGACGCCCACGCCGGATCCTCCCGGATCCCCATCCTCTTCTGCGGACCCCTCCTCCACAGCCTCGGGCAGGCGTTCATCCCCGACCTCGGCGGATGCCACATCGGCGACCGCCCCATCAACTTCCACCTCGACGTGCTCCGGCAGTTCGGCGCCGAGGTGGACAAGACCGCCGGGGGCATCATGCTCTCGACGAAGCGCCGCCTCCAGGGCACGAAGGTCGAACTCCCGTACCCCTCGGTCGGAGCGACCGAACAGGTCCTGCTCACGGCCGTGCGTGCCGAGGGCATCACCGAGCTGCGGGGAGCGGCGATCGAACCGGAGATCATGGACCTCATCGCGCTGCTGCAGAAGATGGGCGCGATCATCACCGTCGACACCGACCGAGTCGTGCGCATCGAAGGGGTCGACTCCCTCCACGGGTACATCCACCGGGCACTGCCCGACCGCAACGAGACCGCCTCGTGGGCCTCTGCCGCACTCGCCACCGGCGGTGACATCGTCGTCGAGGGCGCCTCGCAGCCGGAGATGATCACGTTCCTCAACGTCTTCCGCAAGATCGGCGGCGAATTCGAGGTCGATGAGACCGGCATCCGCTTCCGCCACCCCGGCGGCCGGCTCTCCTCGTTCGCCCTCGAGACCGACGTCCACCCCGGCTTCATGACCGACTGGCAGCAGCCGCTCGTCGTCGCCATGACCCAGGCCGAGGGACTGTCGATCATCCACGAGACCGTCTATGAGAACCGTTTCGGCTTCACCCACGCCCTCGTCGAGATGGGGGCGAAGATCCAGCTCTACCGCGAATGCCTCGGCGGCACCCCGTGCCGGTTCGGGCGGCGGAACTACGCGCATTCGGCCGTCGTGTCCGGACCGACCGAGCTCAAGGGCACCCGCATCGACGTCCCCGACCTGCGCGGCGGCTTCAGCCATCTCATCGCCGCCCTCGCCGCCCAGGGCCGGAGCGAGGTCCACGGGATCGAGCTCATCAACCGCGGGTACGAGAACTTCCTCGACAAACTCCAGGGCCTCGGTGCGGAGGTCTCGGCATGAGCGGCACCGGCAGGGATGCCGGCACGGGCAGGGGCGCGAACGGCGGCAGGGGCGCGAGCAGGCAGCCCGGTGAGCACATCGTCTCGTTCGAACCCAAGGACGTCGCCTCGCAGCGCCGGGTCGCCTTCGGTGTCGCCTCGGCGGCCTACGGGCTCTTCCGCCTGACCTCGAAGATGCGCATCGAGAACGCCCAGGCGCTGCCGGTGGGTCAGGGCACGATCGTCGCCGCTTACCACGCCAACCACCTCGACCCGATCCTCGTCGGACTCGCCGTGTGGCGCAGCGGCCGGCTCCCGCACTTCCTCGCGAAGTCGACGCTCTTCTCCGGGCCCCTCGGCGTCATCCTCAAGGGACTCGGCCAGATCCCGGTGCTGCGCGCCTCGGCGCAGGCGGGGGACTCCCTCGAATACGCGAAGGAGGCCCTGCAGAAGGGCGAGACCGTCGTCATCTACCCCGAGGGGACGCTGACGAAGGACGAGCACTTCTGGCCCGAGCGCTTCAAGTCCGGCACGGCCCGGCTCGCCCTCGAGACGGGGGCGCCGATCGTCCCCGCCGCGCACTGGGGGCTCGAGACCGTCAAACCCCGCGGTCGGCTCATTCCCCGCCCGCGCCCGCTCACGCACACCAGCGTCGTCCGCTTCGGCGAACCGCTGGACTACACCGACCTCTGGGAGCACCGGGGGGAGAGGAGCTCGATGGCGACGCTGACGACGAGGCTGACGAACACCATCGCAGGCATGGTCGCCGATCTCTCCGGCCGTGAGCTGCCCGAGAGGTTCCGCACCGAGGAGGCCGGCTCATGAGCGCAGACAAGATCGCCGTGCTCGGCGCAGGATCGTGGGGGACGACGTATGCCGCCGTCATCGCCGACGCAGGCTTCCCGGTCGCGCTCTGGGCACGCCGGGAGGAGACCGTCGAGGAGATCAACACGGCGCACACGAACTCCCGCTACCTCGGCGACCGTGAGCTGCCGGAGACGATCACCGCCACCACCGATGACATCGCCGCCGTCACCGACGCCGACGTCGTCATCCTCGCCGTGCCCGCGCAGACCCTGCGGGAGAACCTCAGCCGGTGGAAGGCGCACCTGCGTCCCGACGTCCGCCTGGTCAGCCTGATGAAGGGCATCGAGGTCGAGACGGGCAAGCGGATGTCGGAGGTCATCGCCGAGGTCGCCGAGGTCGATCCCGGACGGATCGCCGTCGTCTCCGGGCCCAACCTCGCCCGGGAGATCGCCGAACGCCAGCCGACTGCGACCGTCGTCGCCTCCTCCGATGCCGCCACCGCCGAGGTGGTCGCCGAGATCAGCGCGAACGCGTACTTCCGGCCGTACACGAACACCGACGTCGTCGGCGTCGAGATGGGCGGGGCGGTGAAGAACGTCATCGCTCTCGCCGTCGGCATCGCCGACGGGCAGCGCCTCGGCGACAACTCGAAGGCCTCGATCATCACCCGCGGCCTCGCCGAGACCTCCCGTCTCGCCGCGGCGATGGGAGCCCAGCCGCACACGCTCTCCGGTCTCGCCGGGCTCGGCGACCTCGTCGCCACATGCGCCTCCCCGCTCTCGCGCAATCGCACGTTCGGGCGCCACCTCGGCGAGGGGATGAGCCTCGAGGAGACGATCGCGCACACCGAGCAGACGGCCGAAGGGGTGAAGTCCTCACCCGCGGTCCTCGCCCTCGGGGAGCGATACGGCGTCGACCTGCCGATCACCGAGGCGGTGAGCGCGGTGCTCGCCGGTCACCTGCAGGTTGACGAACTCGCGGGATTGCTGTTGTCTCGGAAGCGTAAGCACGAAGGCCCGCCGGCGTGAGCCGGAATCGTCCCACGAGTCCCACGAGCCAAGGAGCAGACATGAGCGTCAACTCACCGTTCTACAACCTTCCCGAGCTGCCGACCTTCACCCTGACCAGCACCGACATCGAGAACGGGGCACCGCTTCCGGCGGCGCAGGCCTCCGGAGCGATGGGTGTGCCCGGCGGTGAGGACAAGTCCCCGCAGCTGTCGTGGTCGGGCTTCCCCGAGGAGACGAAGGCGTTCGCCGTCACCTGCTACGACCCCGACGCCCCGACCGGGTCGGGGTTCTGGCACTGGACGGTCACCGACCTCGACGCCTCGGTGACCGAACTGCCCACCGACGCCGGCAACCCCGAGGCCGACCTCCTGCCCGCCGGTGCCGTGACGCTGAAGAACGACGCGGGCGAGCCGCGCTTCGTCGGCGCCGCCCCTCCCGAGGGCCACGGCCCGCACCGGTACTACTTCATCGTCACCGCACTCTCCGAGCCGCTGGGCATCGACGAGAGCGCGAGCCCGGCCTACGCCGGCTTCAACATGTACTTCAAGGGCATCGGCCGGGCCTGGCTCGAATGCACCTATGAGGCCGGCTGAGCCTGCACGCCCCCGTCCCCGCACGTGAGAGCGTGCGGGGACACATGAGAGTCCCCGAGCAAGGAAACATATGTCAGACACCGATCACCGGCCCTTCGTCGCAGTCCTCTTCGGAGGACGGTCGAGCGAACACTCCGTCAGCTGCGTCACGGCCGCCGGGGTGATCAGCGCCATCGACGACGACGCGTACCGGGTCCTGCCGATCGGGATCACGAAGTCCGGTGTCTGGCGCATCGTCGAGGACTGGGCGAGCATGCGCTTCGACCCCGAGAACATGCCCGAGGTCACCGACGACGGCACCGAGATCATCCCGCGCGTCTCCGCCGAAGGCGCCCCGCTCATCCACCGTGACGCCGACGGCGTCTACTCCGAGCTCGAGACCGTCGACGTCTTCTTCCCCGTCCTCCACGGCCAGTACGGAGAGGACGGCACCCTCCAGGGACTCTTCGAGCTCAGCGACACCCCGTTCGTCGGCTCCGGCGTCTTCGCCTCGGCTGCGAGCATGGACAAGCACTTCACGAAGTCCCTGCTCGCCCATGCGGAGATCCCCACGTGCCCGTGGGAGCTGGTCACCGAGACGATGTGGGAGGCCGACCGCGCCGAGGCGGAGGCCCGGGTGGCAGCCCTCGGCTTCCCCGTCTTCGTCAAGCCGGCCCGAGCCGGATCGTCGATGGGCGTGAGCCGGGTGGCCGACCCCGCCGGGCTCGAGGCCGCGCTGCTCGCTGCCTACGAGCACGACACGAAGGTCATCGTCGAACCCCAGGTCATCGGCCGGGAGATCGAATGCGCCGTGCTCGGATCCCTCGACGACGCCGAACTGCGGACCTCGTACCCCGGGGAGATCGAGGTCTCCGGCGATCACGACTTCTACGACTTCGAAGCGAAGTACCTCGACCTCGCCTATGCGAAGCTCACGTGCCCCGCGGACGTCGACGATGCGACGACGGCACGGATCCGCGAGCTCTCGGCGGCGGTGTTCCGGCTCTTCGACTGCACGGGGCTGGCCCGCGTCGACACGTTCGTCACGGACTCGGGTGAGGTGCTCATCAACGAGATCAACACGCTGCCCGGCTTCACCCCCACCTCGGCGTACCCGTTCATGTGGGCGAACTCCGGGATCGACTATCCGAGCCTCATCAGCGAACTCATCGGCATCGCGCTCACCGACCACGCCCGCCGGAGCTGACTAGCCCTCCGGGGGAGCGTCGACGTCCTCGGCACCGACGCATTCGCGTTCGGGCGGGAACGCCTGCAGCGCGGGCGAGATGCCGGCAAGGACGTCGGCGCCCGAGCCGAGCTTGCGGTTGACGAGGACCTCGACGGCCGGGGTGCGGCCGTAGCTCGTGAACACCCACGTGTCGTCCTCTTCGCCTCCCTTGGAGACCCAGTCGACCCCGCTCACGCTCACGCACTTGTCCGTGGTCGGACCCGGAGGGGTGACGCCGCAGCGGAGCACTGCGACGTTCGGGTCGCCCCACGCCTTCGTCCCCTGCGAGGAGGTGTCGCGCTCCTGCTCGCCGCCCACTTCGACGGGCAGGCGGAGCAAAATGTCCGCGCACTTCGGGTTCGCCGCATCCTCGGCGGGTTCGACGATGACCGTCTTCGCACAGCCGGACAGGACCGTCGTGAGCACGGGCACGCCGATGGTCACAGCGGCGACAGCACGCACGAGCGGCGAGGTGGCGCTTAGGCGTCGGCGGGAGTTCGCAGGCATGGTTCCAGCGTATCGCCCGATAGGGTGGTGACATGACCCGACTGTCCGATCTCGGCGAATCCGAAGTGCTCCGCCGTCTCCTGGCCCACCGCAGGTCAGGGGCCCATGAGGAGGTCGGCCCCGGCGACGACGCGGCCGTGACGAAGATCACCGGCCGGCTCGTCTCGACGGCCGACATGCTCGTCGAGAACGAGGACTTCACCCGCGACTGGCTCGACTGGTCCCGCCTCGGCACGAAGGCCGCCGCCCAGAACCTCGCCGACGTCTGCGCGATGGGCGCCCGGCCCCACGGCCTCCTCGCCTCCCTCGCTGTGCCCGATGACACGGACGTGACCGATCTCGAAGCGCTCTTCGCAGGGATCGTCGCCGAGGCCGAGCGCGCAGGTCGGGCACTCGGCGCCCAAGTGCCGATCATCGGCGGCGATCTCTCCTCGTCGGGTCTCATCGTCACCGCGATCACCGCCCTCGGCACGGTCGCCCCCGGGGAGGCCGTCACCCGGGCGGGCGCCCGCCCGGGTGACGAGATCTGGCTCGCCGGCACCCTCGGGCGCTCGGCGGCCGGACTCGACCTCCTCTTCGCCGGGGCCGGCAGCGACCCCGAGCTGCCGGACGACATCGCCGGGCTCATCGGGACCCAGCTCGCCCCGCAACCGGACTACGCGGCGATCGCCCACCGTCCGGCCGCCTCGGCGATGATCGACGTCTCCGACGGACTGAGCACGGACCTCGGACGCATCGCGGAGGCCTCCGGGGTCCGCGCGGACATCGACCGGGCCGCGCTCGAGGACCTCATCGCTGCGCTGCGCCCCGCCGCCCGCTACGTCCTCGACGCCCGCGGCGGGGAGACGACAGATGCGGGTATCGACGAGCTCGCCCTGCACTGGGTGCTCGACGGGGGAGAGGACCACGGCTTCGTCGCGTCGGCACCGGTGAGTCAGGGTGACCCGGTAGGCTGGCGGAGAATCGGAGAGATGCAGGACGGCAGCGGAGTCAGCCTCGACGGCGCCCCCGTGCCGACGAGCGGCTTCAGCCATTTCGGGAAGTGACGGACGTGGGACCCAATCCGGCCATCGGGCTCAACGGTCGCCTGGCCGCCAGATGGGCGCGGCGAGCGGTCGATCGTCTCCGCCGTGAGCGCGCGGAGATCGACGAGCTCAACGTCTTTCCCGTCCCCGACGGCGACACCGGCACGAACATGTACCACACGCTGCGCGCGGCCTACCTCGCCGTCGAGGAGCTCTCCGGTCCCGTGACGCTGCCCCAGGTCGTCGCCGCGATGGCCGCCGGGGCCGCGCGCGGGGCCCGCGGCAACTCGGGACTCATCCTCTCCGTCGCCCTCCAAGGGGTCGCTGACGCCCTCGAGGGAGTGACGGTCGCGACCCCGGAGGCGCTCGCCTCCGCCCTCGAACTCGCCTCCCACCGGGCCCGGCAGGCCGTCGCCCGCCCCGTCGACGGGACGATGCTCACCGTCCTCGACGCGATGGCGACCGAAGCCCGCGAACAGGCCGACGCCGGCGCCGCCCTCGTCGACCTCATCTCCGCGGTGCGCCAGCGCTCCCGTGAGGCGCTGAGGGAGACGACGGCGCAGCTCACTGTCCTCCGCGAGGCCGACGTCGTCGATGCCGGCTCAACCGGCATCGTCGAACTCTTCGACCTCCTGTACGCGACCGTCACCGGTCGCACCGGCCAGGCATCGATGCTCGGGGAGGTCGCGAAGACCCCGCGCATCGTCCACGAGGCCCGAGCCGAGGAGCTCGAGATCGTCGCCACCCTCGGCACCGTCCCAGGTGTCGGGCTCGCCGGGGCGCTCGATCGCCTCGGCGGAACCTCGATCGTCCTCAACGGGCCCAAGGTCCATGTCCACGTCGCCGACGAGACCGGCGCCGCGCGGGCCCTCGACCTTCTCACCGACTACGGCATCGCCCGCCTCGACATGGAGGACCTGCGCCTCCACGAGGAGGCGGGGGAGACGAAGCTCATCGCCCTCGTCGGCGGCACCGGGCTCCTCCTCCACTGCGCCCTCAACGGGGCCACCGTCCTCGACCCGGCAGTCCTCGCCGCAGCCGCCCCTGCCGCCGCGCCGGGTCGGGGCGTGCCGAGTACTGGTCGGGGTGAGTCGAATCCCATCGCCGAGGCGGTCGCCGAGGTCATCGCCTCAGAGGAGCGCGACGTCATCGTCGTCCCCGCCTCCTCGACGACGCTCACTGCCCTGATCGGCACGGACGGCGCCCACCTCATCCGTTCGCGCAATGTCGCGACCCTGCTCTCGGCGCTCGCCGTCTACGACCCGTTCGCCCCGACGGTCGAGATCGTCGCCGACATGACCGATGCGGCGGCCGGGACGCGCGTGGGCACGATCGTCTCCGCTGAACAGCTTGCGCTCAACCCGCCCACGGGAGCGCTGTCCGTCGTCGAGGAGGACACGGTGGAGTCCGACCGGACGGCCGCCTCGGCGTCGCAGTTCTACCGGGTCGTCATCGACGGGAAGGCGAAGTCGCAGAGCACGGAGCTGTCGGACCTCGTCGAGAAGCTCGCCGACCGCCTCCTCGGCGCCGGTGGGGAGCTGCTCACCGTCGTCCACGGACCCGGCTGCGACACCGAGGTGCTCGCGCACCTGCGCGGGTGGCTCACGAAGTCCCACGAGCACGTGCGCCTTCAGGAGATCGACTCGCGGGACCGGGCGACCCTGCTCATCATGGGAGTCGAATGAGCGCACGACTTGAGGACTACTTCTCCAAACGCGACCTCGGTGCCCTGCGCAAGCGCGGGATCACCTCGGTGGGCGAGCTCTTCCGGTTCTTCCCCCGGCGCTTCCTCGTCCCCGGCGAGAAGACGCCGCTCGGCGACCTGCCGCTCGGGGAGACGGCGATCATCCAGGCCGAGGTGGTCTCCGTGGAGACCCGCGGGATGCGGCAGCGCAAGGGCACGATCACCGACGTCATCGTCCACGACGGGCGGCAGTCGATGAAGATCGCGTTCTTCAACCAGAAATGGCTCGACGCGCAGCTGACCCCCGGACTCGTCGTCGTCTTCGCCGGCAAGGTCGAGCAGTTCCGGGGACAGCTGACGCTGAACTCCCCGGTGTGGCTCAACCGCGACGAGCACGACACGAAGTGGACGCCTGAGGACCTCAACTCGCCGTTCCCCGTCTACCCGCGGGTGCAGGGGATCGCGCAGACGAGGCTGTGGAAGGCGATCAAGGTCCTCCTCGACGTCGCCGACCCCGCCGAGTTCGCCGATCCGCTGCCGCGCGATGTGCGGGAGAAGTACGATCTGCCGGACCTGCGGCAGGCACTCAACGCGATGCACAGGCCGTCGACGACTGAGGAGACCGAGCGGGCGAGACTGCGGTGGAAGTGGGAGGAAGCGCTGGCCCTGCAGACCGAGATCGTCTCCCGGCGCACCGAGTACGAGAAGTTCGTCGCGACCCCGCTGCTCGAGGTCGGGGAGCGCAGCCGCCGCTTCGACGCCGACCTGCCGTTCGCGCTCACCTCCTCCCAGGTCCGGGTCGGCAAGGAGATAGCCGGGGACCTCGCGAAGACCACGGCGATGCACCGGCTCCTCCACGGCGACGTCGGCTCCGGCAAGACCGTCGTCGCGCTGCGGGCGATGCTCATGGCCGTCGACTCCGGGGCGCAGGCGGCGATGCTCGCCCCCACCGAGGTGCTCGCCTCCCAGCACTTCGCGTCGATCCAGAAGCTCCTCGGCGACCAGATGGCCCTCTCCCCGCTGCTCTCCGGTGACGACCAGGTCCGGGTGGCGCTCCTCACCGGGTCGATGCCGGCCAGGGAGCGCAAGCAGCTCGCCCTCGACCTCGCGACCGGGCAGATCGACATCGTCGTCGGCACGCACGCACTCCTCTCGGACTCGACGATGTTCGACAACCTCGGCCTCATCGTCGTCGACGAGCAGCACCGGTTCGGCGTCGAGCAGCGCGAGGCCCTGCGCGCGAAGGGCGGGATCACGGTGCCCCACACACTCGTCATGTCTGCGACCCCGATCCCGCGGACGGTGGCGATGACGGTCTTCGCCGACCTCGACGTCTCGACGCTGGGGGAGATGCCCGCAGGGATCAAGCACATCTCGACCTTCGCCGTCTCGATCGAGGACCACAAGGACTGGCTGCCGCGGGCCCTCGCCCGTGTCCAGAAGGCTGCCGAGGCGGGACGGGGGACGTTCGCAGTCTTCCCCCGGATCGAACGCAGCGACATCGTCGATCCCGAGAGCGGCGACGTCATCGGTCAGCGGGAGAGCATCGAGGACTTCATCGAGAAGCTCCAGCGGTCCCCGCATCTCCAGGGGCTGAGCTTCGGCCTCCTCCACGGGCGGATGTCGACGGAGGAGAAGGACCGGGTGATGCACGCGTTCACCATCGGCGACATCGACATCCTCGTCTCGACGACGGTCATCGAGGTCGGCGTCGACGTGCCCCGGGCGACGATCATGCTCGTCGCCGAGGCGGAGCGCTTCGGCGTCGCCCAGCTCCACCAGCTGCGCGGCCGGGTCGGCCGTGACGGCTCGGAGGCGATGTGCTTCCTCCTCACCGAGCGTCCCGAGGCCGATGAGAGCTTCGAGCGCCTGCAGGCGGTGGCGAGCACCCTCGACGGGTTCGCCCTCGCCGAGTACGATCTCGACAACCGGGGAGAGGGCGATGTGCTCGGCGCCTCGCAGTGGGGCGGATCCTCGCTCAAGCACCTCTCGGTGCTCCGCGATACGGAGATCCTCGAGGCGGCACGGGTCGAGGCCGAGCACATCGTCGACCGCGATCCGACCTTCGAACTGCTGCCGGCCCTGCAGGTGCTGCGGCAGCGGGTGCTGCCCGCGGACAACGCCCACTTCATCGAGGCGAGCTGAGAGGAGGAGCTGATGAGGATCATCGCAGGAGCGCACAAGGGGTCGAAGCTCGTCACACCGGGCGGCACCGGGACGAGACCCACCTCGGACCGCGTCAAGGAGTCGCTGTTCTCGATGCTCGAAGGCTACGGGGTGCTCCAGGCCGCCAATGTCCTCGACCTCTTCGCCGGATCCGGGGGACTCGGGTTCGAAGCGATGTCGCGCGGGGCCGCGCAGGTCGTCTTCGTCGACTCGTCGCTCGCCTCGGCCAGGGCGATCGAAGCGAACGCCGACAAGCTCGGGATCGGGCATTCGGCGTCGGTGAGCAGCGGCGACGTCCTCCAGTTCCTCGGGAACCTCCCCGACCCGGACCATCCGGAGTCCCGGGTCTTCGACCTCGTCTTCATGGACCCGCCCTACCCGCTCGGCGAGGACGCGGTGACCCAGGTGCTCAGCCGCCTGCGCAGCCACCTCGACGAGGAGTCGATCGTCGTTGTCGAACGCTCCTCCCGGGCCCCTGAGCCTACGATGCCGGACGGCCTCGAGGTCTTCCGCTCGAAAACCTTCGGGGAGACCGCCCTCCACTTCGTCCAGCTCGCCGTCGAGGGTCCGGGCGACAGCTGACCACCGACGCGGTGATCCGACAAATACGCGGTGAGCAGACCGCGTTTTTGTCGGATCACCGCGTCGAAGCGCTCAGAGCACCGTCGAAGCGGCTCAGAGCACGCTCGAGAGGAACGACCTCGTGCGTTCGTGGCTCGGGTCGTTGAAGATGAGGTCGGGCGGGCCCTCCTCGAGAACGCGGCCGCTGTCGAACATCATCACCCGATCGGAGACCTCGCGCGCGAACTGCATCTCGTGGGTGACGAGGAGCATGGTGATGTCCGTGGTTTCGGCGATGTCGCGCAGCACCGCGAGGACGTCGCCGACGAGTTCGGGGTCGAGGGCGGAGGTGACCTCGTCGAGGAGGAGGATCTCCGGGCTCATCGCCAGCGCCCGGGCGATCGCCACCCGCTGCTGCTGACCGCCGGAGAGCCGGGTCGGGTGCTCGTCGGCCTTCTCACTCAGCCCGACCCGCTCGAGCAGTGACCGGGCATCGGCGACCGCTGTCTCCTTCGACTTCTTCAGCACGTGGATCGGGGCTTCGATGATGTTCTCGAGCACGGTCATGTTGGGGAAGAGGTTGAACTGCTGGAAGACCATGCCGATGCGCGTCGTCATCTCCCGAGTAGTCTTCTTCGGCAGCTCGACGCGCTTGCCGTCCCTCTCCTCGAAGGTCAGCGGCATGCCGTCGATGTAGATGTATCCGCCCGTGAGCTCCTCGAGCGTCATGACGAGCCGAAGGATCGTCGTCTTGCCCGAACCGCTGGGGCCGATGAGGGTGACCCGTTCACCGGGAGCGACGGTGAAGTTGAGGTTCTCGAGCACCGTCGTCGTCCCGAACCGCTTCTCGACGTCCCTGAACTCGATCGCCGGCGCGGTGTCGTTGTGCGGGGACGGGGTGTTCTCAGTAGGTGGCAAGGCGCCGCTCCAATCGTTGGATGAGGAGGGAGGTGGGGTAGCTGGCGGCGAGGAAGATGAGTCCGGCCAGGGTGAACGCCTCCGTGTACGCGAACTTCGACGCCCCGAACTGCTGCGCCGAGGTGACGAGTTCGACGACGGAGAGCGCGAAGAGGAACGGGGTGTCCTTGAACATCGCGACCGCGTAGTTGCCGAGCGAGGGGATCGTCGCCCGCAGCGCCTGCGGGAGGATGACCGCGGTGAAGGTGCGCACCGGGGGCAGGGAGAGGGCGATGGCGGCCTCGCGCTGTCCCGGCGGCACCGCGTCGATGCCGGCACGGTAGCTCTCGGACATGTACGTCGCATAGTGGACGCCGATGACCCCGGAGCCGACGACGAGCGCCGGGATGTCGACGAGCCCTGGGATCTCCGAGAACGCGGTGTAGACGAAGACGAGCTGGACGACGAGCGGGGTGTTGCGGACGAACGCGACGAAGAGCCGGACGACCCAGTTGATCCATCGCGGCAGCCCGCGGATAGCGATGGCGAGGATGAGGCCGAGGATCGCGGCGATGATCGTGCCGACGACTGTGGCGATGAGCGTGTTGACGAAGCCGCGGAGCAGGATCGGCAGCGCCTCGGCGGCGAACTCCCAGTTCCACATCACAGCGGCTGTCCGTATCCGACGTTGCCCGTGGACTGACCGGCGGCCGTGCGCGGGCCGGTCACCTCGGTCGAGCCGACACGGGCATCGCGCCGGGCCCTTCGACGGTCGTTGCGCGAACCGGGACGGCGTCTGCCCAGCCTCTTGACCGCGCGGCGCTCGAGGAGGTTCATGAACTCCTGGATGAGCCAGGCGATGACGAAGTAGATGAGCAGTCCGACGGAGTAGGCGAAGAACGTGTCGTTCGTCGCCATGCGCAGCTGCCCGATCTTGTCCGTGAGGTCGGAGAGCGTGATGAAGGAGACGACGGCAGTGCCCTTGAGCAGCTGGATGAACAGGGTCGCGAGCGACGGGATCATCAGCGCCCACGCCTGCGGGAAGATCACGCGCAGCATCCGGCGGGCCGGGGAGAGACTGAGCGCGATCGCCGCCTCCCACTGGCCCTTGGGCACGGTCGCGATCGAGGACCGGACCACCTCGGCGGAATAGGCACCGTAGTTGAGGGCCAGCGCACCGATGCCGCACGCCATCGGGTCGAGCTGGAGTCCGAAGAGCGGGAGGACGAACACGAGCCAGAAGAGCTGGACGAGCAGGGACGTGCCGCGGAAGAACTCGACGATGATCCGGGCAGGGATCCGCAGCCACGCGTGCGAGGAGGTCATTGCGAGTCCGAGGACGATCGCGATGACCAGCGCACCTGCGGCACCGGCGAGAGTGAGAATGAGCGTGACCTGGATTCCCTCCCACACCTGTGGGAGGAAACCCTGGAGCGCACTGAGCTTGTCGGTCATGAGTGCGGGAAGCGCTGCGACTCAGGAGTCAGCGGTCGGCAGCTCGCCCTTGCACAGCTGATCGGTCGTGATCGACCCGTCGGGCCGCTCCTCCTTCGTGAAGCCGTAGTCGCCGACGATGTCGAGGTAGGCCTTCTCATCGCCGACGATCTTGTCGAGCTCCTTGTTCCAGGCGTCGCGGAGTTCGGTGTCGTCGGTGCGGAAGACCGTGGCACCGGCGCCGACCTGGGGGACCCCGTCGATCTCCTGGACGAACGACTCGCTCACCGCGACATCGGCGTCAGGCGTGTTCTTCGCCATCCAGTTGAGTGAGATGCCGGTGAGTGCGAAGGCGTCGGCGCGTCCAGTGGTTACGGCGTCCATGCCGTCCTGCGGAGTCCCGACCTTCTGCGAATCGATGCCGAGCGATTCCGCGTAGTCGGATTCGACGGCACCGGTCATGGTCGCGAGTTTGAGGCCCTTCTCCTTGACTTCGTCGAGGTTCTTCATCCCCTCGTTCTCGCCCTTCTTCGTCATCAGGGCAGTGGTGTACATGAACTCGGGGTTGCCGAAGGCCGCCTGCTCACAGCGGTCGGGGAGGATCGACATGCCCGCGGAGATCGCATCGAAGCGCTCGGCGTTGAGCCCGGGGATGAGGGAGCCGAACTCCGTGTTGACGCCTTCGACGTTGTCGACCCCGAGGTTCTTGAAGACCTCCTTGGCGAGCGCGACGCTCGCGCCCTGGAGCTCCCCGCCCTCCTCGAAGCTGTACGGGGCCTCACCGGCGAAGCCGACCGTGATCTTCCCGTCGTCGATGGCCTGCTGCAGGGTGCTCTTGTCTGAGCCTCCTCCGCTGCAGGCACCGAGGGTGAAGGTGAGCGCGAGGATCGAGGTCGCGGCTGCGAGTCCTTTCAGGGATTTCATTGCGGGTCCTTTCGGTGAGCATCGGCGCACTGGGTGACGTGCGTCTCATCGCCCCATTCAATCCTCTTACAGTCGTGATGTCACACTGTCAGACAACGTTATATGCTCGTGACATGAGCGATCCGCACACCTCGGAACTTCCCGTGCTCCGCAGAGTCGTGCGCTCGTCGACGATCGACCTCGTCGCCGAGGAGATCCGTAACGCAATCTACCGGGGCAGTCTGCTTCCCGGGCAGTCGATCAGCGAGGTCCGCACGGCCGAACTCCTCGGAGTCTCCCGGCCCTCGCTGCGTGAGGCGCTGCAGCGGCTCGTCAGCGAGGGCAGCATCAGCCATGCTCCAGGCCGGGGCGCATGGGTCAAGCGGATGGGACCTGACGACATCGACGACGTCTACGCCGTCCGCGAGGCCATCGAGGTCCAGGCAGCGCGCATGATCATCCGGGGCAGACGGTCGACCGTGCTCATCGACGAGGCGCTCAGCGCGCTCGAAAAGGCGATCGAGGACAACACCGCCCGCACCATCGGCGACGCCGACCTCGACTTCCACCATGCGATCGTCGCGTGCTCCGGGTCGCCGCGGCTGCGGGCAATGATGAAGGCCTCGATGGTCCACACGCGGCTCTTGTCGCTGTCCGATCCGGCCGGCTACGAGGTCAGGTGCGACCTCATCGACATCCACCGTCGCCTCGCCGAGGTGATCGCCGCCGGAGACGAGTCCGAGGCGGTGGCGATCATCGGCCGGATCTCCGCCGAGGCGGTCGCCCGCCTCCACAATCCCGCCTCCGAGCCCGACGCCGTCGTCGTCCGCGGTGAGGGGCGGAGGACCGGTGTTGACGACCAGTGGGCGAGCTTGCGAGAGTGAGCGTATGGGTGAGATGCCACGCCGTTCCAGTTTCTGGGCCGATGTCAGAGAGCTGATGGGCGTGGGCGCGGTCGGGGTTCTCCTCGTCTTCATGGCCGCCGAGATCTTCGTTTCCCCGCTGTCGATCCTTGCGTGGTTCGGTCTCATCTACCTCATCGCCTTCGCCGTCGCGGCGGCCGCTGTCGCTCTGTTGCTGAGGAGGGAATCCCCGCGACCGAGGCTGTGGTCGGCCGTCCGCATCCTCATCGCCGGTGCCGGGGCCGTGGTGCTCGTGGTCATCTCTGTCTGGGCGCTCTCCTCGCTCGGCGGCACTCCCGCTGACATGGTCGTCACCGCGTATGCGGTGCAGTCGCTGTACTTCTTCGGCTCCGTCCTCGTCGTCGGCCTCGGTTGGAACGCGTGGATGTCGGTGCGGGACCGGCGCGCACACGAGGCGCTGCTTGCCGGATCCTGACCCGACCGGGATCGCATGACGGGCCCGGCGATACGATCTGGGCATGGATCCTCTCGGGCGCTCGTACGCCGCGCGCTACTGGGCGCTCGTGCGCGAAGCGGTCGTCACGGTGCTCGTGGCCATGGTCCTCGTCGTCGTCCTCACCGAGTTCTTCGTCCACGTCTACGGGGGAGTGCTCACGTGGTTCGGGCTGATCTTCACGGCCTCCGCGGCAGCCTCCGCATTCGGGCTCGGCCTCCTCGCCGCCCGCTTGCGGTGGGAGCATTCGCATGTGCTGCGGGTCGCGTGGGTGGCCCTTGTCGGTTTCGTCGCCGCCGCCGTCTCGATCGGCGGCATGATGGTCTTCGCCGCCGCGGGAGGACGGGAGTCGGCGAAACTCGCATTGATGGTTCAGAGCTTCAGCTCGCTCATCCTCTTCGGGGCCATGGTCGTCGTCGCCGCTGCCTGGCACGGCTGGTCGGCGCTCAAGGAGCAGCGGGGCCACCCGGACTGAACGGCAAGCGGACCGACCGGGTCCTGACCGATTCGAACGCCGCTCGACACCGATATCAATCGGCTCGGAATGCGAAGACGTCATCGGCTGAGAACTCGAACGCCTCGTCACATCGATAAGCGCGCAGCCATGCTTGGCCATCGACGAGGCGAAGATAGAACCCCTTGGGCGTTGCAAACGTCTCGTCGATCGGCTCCGAGGCGATCGTCACGGCCCCGGCCGGCGCGCGCCCGGTCGACTGGACCGAGTCATGCGACTGCGGTTGGGAGAGCCAAGCAATTCTCAGGTACGGACCGCTGTCGGGTGGGCAGGGGTGAAGCCCTCGGCTTTCTGCGGTTGAGAAGATCTGGCGCAGGGTGCCTCCGGAAGTAAGCCCGAGGGTCGAGAGGCTGCGCGTGATCACTCTGATGGGTTCCGGGTCACGGCGGTCGAATGCCGGTCCGGCGATGAGCACGCGTGCGTGGTCGTTCAGGCGCACCTCCGCAGAATCGAGTGCGGCAAGCAGTCGCTGCCGGGAGAGTCCGCCGACCATCACTCGGGAGCCAGTGTCGAAACAACTCATGGCTGCACCATAGCTTCAGCCGAGTGCTCGGCAAGCGGACCGACCGGGCCAAGCGTACGGCGCGGGATACGATGAGGCCATGAAGGTCGTCAGTCCCGGATCCTACGATCCGATCACCATGGGTCATCTCGACATCATCGCCCGTGCGGCGAAGCTCTTCGACGAGGTCGTCGTCGCCGTCGTCCACAATCCCTCGAAGTCCGGCCGCTTCGACCCCGAGACCCGGGCCGATCTCATCCGCGCCTCGCTCGCCGCCGACGAACGCACCCGGGATGCCGAGAACATCTCCATCGACGTCGTCCCCGGTGGCCTCCTCGTCGACTACTGCGCCAAGATCGGTGCCCCCGCCGTCGTCAAGGGTCTGCGCTCGGGCACGGACTTCGCCTACGAGCTGCCGATGGCGCTGATGAACAAGCACCTCACCGACCTCGAGACGATCTTCGTCCCCGGCAACCCCGAGTTCGAACACGTCTCCTCCTCCCTCATCAAAGAGGTGCACAGGCACGGCGGCGACATCACGGGCCTCGTGCCCGAGCCCGTGCTCGCGGCGCTGAGCGCCGACACGTAAGGCATGGCCGCGACTCCTTCCTCCTCTCGGGCCTGGTTCACGGGCCTCGTCATCCACACTGTCCTCGCGCACGCGACGTACAACGGTGTGCGCGTCCTCATCTCCTACCGCACCCTCGAACTCGGCGGGACCGGAGTCGTCCTTGGCCTCATGACCGCGTGCTATTCGCTCGTCCCTCTGCTCACCGCGCTCTTCGTCGGCCGCCTCGTCGACCGCGGATACGCGACCGCGGTGCTCTGGGTCGGCACCGTCCTTTCGATCGCGCCCGTCGCGCTCGCCGCCGTCGCGCCCAACCTCGGCGTGCTCCTCGTCGCGACGATGAGTCTCGGTTTCGGGCAGCTGCTCACGACCGTCGCCTCCCAGGCGCTCATCCCGCAGAGCTTCCCGGCTTCCCGGCTGACGGCGAAGTTCGGCCACCTCACCCTGGGCGTCTCGATCGGGCAGACGATCGGCCTGCCCCTGGCCGGAATGATCGCCGACGCCACCGGGGGCTCCCCGCACATCGTCGGCGCCCTGTGGTTCATGACGGCTTTCTCGGCGCTCACCCTCATCGCCGCCGTTATCGTCATGCTCCGCGGGCGGACCCCTCACGTCTCCCGCGCCGAGGCGGCCGAAACCGTCCGCACCCCGTGGGCGCTGCTGCGGATCCGGGGGATGAAGCCGGCGATCCTCGCGTCGATGGCGACCCTGGCCGCCGTCGACCTCATGACCGCCTACCTGCCGCTCATCGGGCAGGAGAACGGGCTGAGCGTGACGACGGTGACGTGGCTGCTCGCCCTGCGGACCTTCGCCTCGGTGATCTCGCGGATGATCATCGGGATGCTCGCGAACCGGTGGGGGAGTCTCTCGCTGCTGTGGACCGCCTCGGCGACGGCGGGCGTCTGCGTCATCCTCATCCCGATCCTCACTCAGACGTGGACGCTGGCGATCCTCCTGGCGATCGCGGGCTTCTGCTTCGGGCTCACCCAGCCGCTGACGATGACGTGGGTCTCGACGCTGTCGGATCCGGCGAACCGGGCGGCGGTGCTCTCGATCCGGCTGGCCGGCAACCGGCTGAGCCAGGTCGCGATCCCCTCGCTCGCCTCGGTGCTCACGATCGTCGCGGGCTCCGGCATCGTCTTCACGATCTCCGGGGCGCTGCTCCTCCTCGCCGGAGGGGTGACCTGGCGCAACAGCCACGAGAAGTGGTGAGAGTCAGGGGTGACGAGGAACACCTCGGCGGGGATGAGGCGACGATTGGCAATGGTGGCCCGCGTTGATTAGAATGGTGAGTCGCGTGTGAACGCAGGAGCGGCATCTCATTCGCATCCGGAGGAGAGAGCATGAAGAAGCGGTCAGAGTTCGTCTACGATCTCCGATCCATGGGATTGCTCGGTCATCCGGGTGAGTGGGAACGTGTCAATGCCACGGTGCCGGCTCCGGCGGATCTCAAGATCGAAGTGATCGGGGTCGCCGAAGGAACGCCGATGAATCTCGAGCTCATGTTCGAGAGCGTTTCCGAGGGGATCTACGTGACGGGTACGGTCTCGACCGTGGCCCGCGGCGAGGATGCAAGGACTCTCGACGAGATCGAGCTGCCCATAGATGTCGACATCAACGAGATGTACGTCTATGAGCAGGCCGATGGCGACGAGGACTCCTACGTCATCAATCGCGATCAGCTCGACCTCGAACCCGCGATCAGAGACGCAGTCGTGATGGCTCTGCCCTTCAGTCCTTCCCAGGACGGAAGCGAGGAGTTCTCCTACACCCTCGGTGAGGACATCGAGGAGGACGACAGCGAATCCGATTCGCCGTTCTCGCAGCTGAAGAACTTGTTGGATGAGAAGAAAGAGAGCTAGACGTGGCTGTTCCCAAGCGTAAGATGTCGCGCAGCAACACCCGCCACCGTCGTTCGCAGTGGAAGGCTCAGGCTCCGAACCTGGTCAAGACTGTGGAGAACGGTCGCGTTGTGTACTCGCGCCCCCACCAGGCCAAGGTCGTCGAAGACGCAGCCGGCACTCCGCTGTTCCTTGAGTACAAGGGACGCAAGGTCGCTGACGCCTGACCTGTGGAAACTGACACCACAGCAGAACTGCAGAAGAGTCTCGGGATCGACATCGATCCCGAGACTCTTCGTCTAGCGCTCACCCACCGCTCTTTCGCCTTCGAGGCCGGCGGCATCCCGACGAACGAGCGCCTCGAGTTCCTCGGCGACTCCGTGCTCGGGCTCGTCGCCACCGAGTCGCTCTACTACGACAACCCGGACCTGCCTGAGGGCCAGCTGGCGAAGATGCGCTCCGCCGTCGTCAACACGAGGGCGCTGGCTCAGATCGCCCGCCGCCACGACATCGGCCAGCACATCCTGCTCGGCAAAGGCGAGGAGCTCACGGGAGGTCGGAACAAGGACTCGATCCTCGCCGACACCGTCGAAGCCCTCATCGGCGCCACCTTCGTCTCCTCCGGCCGCGAGGTCGCGTTCGCGTTCGTCCACCGCCTCATCGACGGGATGCTCGCCGACGCCGTCAACCTCGGCGCGGGCATGGACTACAAGACGACGCTCCAGGAGGCCGCCGCCGACCTCGGACTCGGCCCCGTGAGCTACGAGATCACCTCGACCGGCCCCGACCACGCAATGATCTTCACCGCCACCGCCCGCCTCGGCGACAACGGCTGGGGTTCGGGAGACGGATCGTCGAAGAAGTCCGCCGAGGCGGCCGCCGCCGAGGTCGCCGTCAAGGCCATCCGGACGCTCTACCCCGACTACCAGCGCTGACGCGCAGGTCGGACCCGGCACCGTGCCCGAACTCCCCGAGGTCGAAAGCGTCCGCCGCGGCGTCGACGAATGGACCGCGGGTGCCCGGGTCACCGCCGCCGAGGTGGTCGACCCCCGCATCCTCGGGACCACCTCGGCGCGTCGCATCGACGAGGCCACCGCCGCCGCGTTCGCCGAACGCGTGACCGGGGCGTCCATCACCGGGGCAGAGCGACGCGGGAAGTTCATGTGGCTCACCCTCGACGGGGATGCCGGGCTGCTCATCCACCTCGGCATGAGCGGTCAGCTGCGCGTCCACCTCGCCGCCGATGAGACGCACCGGCACACGCGTGCCGTGCTCCGCCTCGAACGCGGTGAGGAACCCTATGACCTGAGGTTCGTCGACCAGCGGATCTTCGGCCATCTCAGCGTGCAGGGCCTCGTCGCCTCCCACGGTCGGCTCGTGCCCGCCTCGGCGATCCACATCGCGCCCGACCCGCTCGAGGACGCCTTCGACGTCGAGGCCACGGTCGATGCGCTCGCGCGCAAGCGCACCCCGATCAAGGCGGCCCTGCTCGACCAGACGCTCGTCAGCGGGATCGGCAACATCTACGCCGACGAAGCGCTCTTCCGGGCCGGAGTCCACCCGCTCGCACTGCCGGCGCGGACCCGGCGCTCCCGCCTGGCCGCCGTCCTCGAATCGGCGACGACCGTCATGGGCGATGCCCTGGCCGTGGGCGGGACGAGCTTCGACTCGCTCTATGTCAACGTCAACGGGGAGTCCGGCCGCTTCGACATTGACGTAGAGCGGGTCGAAGCAAGTCGCAGACACAAAGGTCGCGATTGGCTGTGCCGGGCACCGGTCGGGCGTAGACCACCTATACCGCAGTCTGACCAGGCACGGGGCAAGCAATTCGACGGTCCTACCTGTTCAGTAGCGCACCGCCGTAACTCCGGGTCCCGGATCATGCGAGGTGCTACCCGTGCCTGAACTTCCTGAGGTCGAGGTCGTGCGCCGGGGACTCGACGAACATGTCCGCGGACGGGCGATCGCCTCGGCTGTTGTCCGGCATCCTCGTTCGGCGCGCCGTCATGTGGGTGGCCCGAATGATCTGGCTGCGCGGTTGGTCGGTGCGACGATCACGGGGACCGCCCGCCGCGGCAAGTACCTGTGGCTGATCTTGGACGGCGACGACGCGCTGCTCGCGCACCTGGGGATGAGCGGGCAGATGCTCATCACGTCCCCCGATGCTGCAGTCGGTGCGCACGAGCGCGCGCGGATCACCTTCACCGACGGCGGCCACGATCTGCGGTTCGATGACCAGCGCACGTTCGGGCATCTGATGTACGACGAGGGCGGAGCAGTGCTCCCGTCGCCGATCGCCCACATCGCGAGGGATCCCTTCGATCCGCTGTTCGACCAGCCGGGGGTAGTTGCGGTGATCAAGGCCAAAAAAACCGGCATCAAGCGCGTGCTGCTGGATCAGACGGTAGTGTCCGGCATCGGGAACATCTACGCCGACGAAGCACTCTGGGCTGCCAAGGTGCACGGGGAGACGGCGGCATCGTCCTTGAGCAAGCCAAGGATCTCAACGCTGATCGATGCTGCGCGCGACGTCATGGCCGCCGCGCT
>NZ_VFYR02000002.1 GCF_006489205.2 Brevibacterium sp. XM4083
TGCTCACGGAGAAACGGTTTGCCAATAAGCAGCAGATCGCGGTGGTCACGGCTCGTGACAAGGGGTGTACGTTCCCGGGGTGTGATGCGCCTCCGGGGTGGTGTGATGCCAATCATGTGGTCCCGCATGCCCGGGGTGGGTTGACGGAGATCAACAATCTGGCCCTGGCGTGCAGTGCTCATCATCATCTGATGGATCGGTCGGAGTGGGAGATGCGGATGATGGCCAATGGGCGCCCGGCGTGGGTGCCACCGGCATCGGTCGATCCTGCCCGGGAACCGGTCTTCCATCCCCGGTTCCTGGCCGAGGACATCATGAGCACCCTCTTCGACGACCTCGCCGACACGGGCGGCCACGATGAGGGTGGCGGGGGCGAGTCGGGTGCCAACGGGTCGAGTGCCAACGGGTCGAGTCGGCCACCAGACTGAGATCTGAGGGGAGAACTGTGCCCGAACCCAATCAGTGCCTGAACCCGATCTGTATCCGAACTCAATCTGTGCCACAACTCAATCTGTGGCTATGGGACCATCACCATTTGTGGCTGTGCAACCATCACCTGAACGACACCGCAGCCGACCAGACCGTCGGGGCACCGTCAGCTGAATGCGAACTGCCGACGATACGAACCAAACTTTACTTCGCTGCTTTCTCGGCCTTCGCCGCAGCCTTGGCCTGCTTCTTGAAGGCTCGGACCTCTTGAAGAGTTCCCTCGTCAACGACGTCGGCGATCGAGCGACGGCTGCCGTCCTCACCATAGACACCAGCCGCCTCGCGCCAACCAGGCGCCGTGAGACCGAACTGCTTGCCGAGGAGCGCAAGGAAGATCTTCGCCTTCTGCTCCCCGAAACCGGGCAGGCTCTTCAGACGCTTGAGCACCTCGACGCCGGTCGGTTCACCACGAGTCCAGATCGCCGCGGTGTCACCGTCGTAGTCGTCGACAATGGCCTCGGCGAGCTTCTGCACTCGGGCAGCCATGGACTTCGGGAACCGATGCACGGCGGGCTTCTCCGCGAACTTCTCGAGGAAATCGTCCGGATTCATCTCCGCAATCTCGGCGACGTCGAGCCTGCCCAGACGCTCAGCGAGCTTCGCCGGACCAGCGAACGCGACCTCCATCGGGACCTGCTGGTCGAGCAGCATGCCTGTGAGCAGGGCGAAGGGATCCTCGGCGAGGAGTTCATCGGACTTGGGATCACCGGAGAGATAAACGGTCGTCATCCCTCCATACTGGCACGTTCGCCGAAATGAAGCACTCGATGTGCGCGTCAGCGTGATCAACCGGCGTGATGGGCACCTTGGCGCCATAACGCCGGTTGTGGTCACTCTTGTTCAGTCCAGATAGTTTCTAACCGTTGCGCGGATATGTTCGGCATGTTCATAGATGGACTCAATTCCATCGATTGGAATCCGAGTTTCTTTCTTATCTTCGTCGAAGATCCCGAGATACTTTTGCTTCTTGCCGTTGAAATGCAGACGAGCAATTGGCTTCCGATTATTGTCGTCAAGTATGACCGCGAAATAAGATTTGGCATCGCGCTGCGCGACGCGTTCTGGCTTTACTTCGCTGCATGCAATAGCTTTCACGATTTGATAACCCTCTAGTTCTTCTAGAGTGGTTTCAATTTCAGTGTCCCGGTTCAGGTCGTCTTCAGCAACTTCGGAACTGCTTATCACTTCTTCGGGCGAGGTGTTAGCGCCCATTGATGTATAGCTTGCTCCCAAGGCAGTTTTAAGTCGGTCGTTAGCCTGCTCGTTAAGGTATTGCTTTGCGGCTTTGGTGACGAGTTCTGTGAATTGTGCCTTCGCTTCTTGCGTGAATCGGCCATCGTACACTCGACTGGTAAACAGTCGGACAAATGCTTCATCTGGTTCTCGGAACTGACTTGCCATCTCCCTCTTGATTGCCCCGACATATTTGAGTTCTTCTGCTGCGCTGATGACCGAGTCGAGGTCAAAGATTTCTTTGGACAGTTTCCGAAGTTCGGGAATGAGGGTCTCGTCCACATCGTTCAGATCCAAGACCAAAAATGGCCGGGAATCCATCTTGTTCGGTGCATCCAAGTCGGTGTAGAAATTGTACACTTCGCCGTTGGTGAGCACCGCAATTCGAGCATTTGTGACCGAGAAGTATCTGAAAAGCTGAGACGCGTGCTCTATCCTGATCGACTCTGCTGTTTTCTTGCATTCGATGAGGATCTGCACTTCGCCGTCGCGTAATATCGCATAATCTACTTTCTCGCCCTTTTTAACTCCGACGTCTGCAGTGAATTCGGGGACTACCTCTAGCGGATCGAAAATGTCGTATCCAAGGATTGTTGATATGAACGGCATGACGAAAGCGTTCTTTGTGGCCTCTTCCGTCTGGATTGCGTCGCGTTGATTCTGAACTTTTGTGGCGAGTGCTGCCAGCCGCTCTTCAAATTCCAATTTTCCTCCTAGAGGGTTTCGATCCTGTCTCACGGGGGCGAATCACACTATATCCGTAGCCAGCCATCGGAGTGCGATGGGCCGGCCCGCCGTGTCCGGTAAATCGTCCGAACATCAGGCCCGCATCGATCTCTCGGCAACCGATATCATCGAGCCATGACCTGCCCCTGCTCCGGAATGCCACCTGGTGCCGGCTTCGACGAATGCTGCGGCCCCGCCCTCGACGGCCAGCGATGGCCGACGACCGCCGAAGCGCTCATGCGATCCCGCTTCACCGCTTTCGCCACGAAGAACGCCGACCACCTCTTCCGCACCTGGCATCCGCGCACCCGGCCGGCCGACCTCGGCGTCGACGACCTCGTCACCTGGACACGACTCGACATCGTCGACACCACCGGCGGCCTGGAGAACGACGACACCGGAACGGTGCACTTCCGCGCCCACTACCGCGACAGCCTCGGCGACCACATCCTCGAGGAGAACTCCGCTTTCGTGCGCCGCGCGGGCCGATGGCTCTACCTCGCACCCGCCGAGGACTGATCGCACGGTCCATCTCACGGGCGCCGGACATGACCTATACTCGTGCTCAGCGGCGCATCCGACGCCCAGCCCGGTCTGGCACCCCAGCACACAGACCATCCGGCGAAGGGGAGTACATCCTCGGATCGACCCGTCAGCGGTGAACTCCTGACCGGGCATTGAGCTGGGGCAGCGTTCGGTCGGCAAAGGACTGACCACCATGACGAAGAACAGCGACTTCAAATCCCTCGTGCGCGAACGCATGGCGCAGACCGGGGAGAACTACACCTCCGCCCGCGCCGCCCTCCTCTCACAGCGGCTCCTCGCCCCCGCCCCGGCGACGAATGCCGACCCGGTGACCGTCGACCCTGAACTCGCAGCCGCGCTCGACGCCTTCCGCGCGAAGACACGCCGGACTTTCATGCCGCACGGGCGACTCACCGCCATCCCGATGAAGCGGCGGGCACTCGTCGTCCTCCTCCTCGACATCCGCGACACCGTCGACAGCGACCGGATCTACACGGAGAAGGAGATCAACGAGCACCTCGAACAGTTCCACGCCGACTTCGCCCGTCTGCGACGCGAGCTCATCGACTACCAGTACCTCGAGCGCAATCCGCACACCGGGGAGTACTGGCGGACCGACACCCTTCCCGAACGACGAGGGAACATCAGCCAGGAAGCGGGGCATCTCGAACAGCTGCCGCGATGACCGCGCCGACGACCACTCGGGGCTTCCGCTCGTCCCGGTTCGCCGGCGTCTTCACCTCCGCCTTCAGCGGTGACCTCGCTGCCGCTTCCACCTCGGTCGGGATACCCCTGCTCATCGTGGGACCGCTCGGCGCCGACGACGGCGTCGTCGGACTGGCTGTCGCCGCCGACGACATCGGCTGGCTGATAGTCGGACCCATCGCCGGGGTCCTCATCGACCGACAGGGATTCCGACGCCTGCTGCTGACCAGCGAAGCCGTTCGCTTCACCGCATTCGCCGCGATCGTCGGCCTCGCCTTCGCCGGCATGCTGCACCCGGCAGTGCTCATCGGACTGCTCGTGGCGGTCAGCATCGCCAGCGTCTTCTTCCTCGTCGGCTCACCGAGCCTGCTCGCCACCGGCATCGACCCCGACGACCTCACCAAAGCCAACAGCGCCCTGACGTGGAGCCAGTCCGCGGCGATGATCCTCGGACCACCTCTCGCCGGTGCGCTCGTCGGGTTCGCGAATCCCGCCGCCGCACTGCTCGTCACCGCGCTGGGCTACCTCGTCTCGTTCGTCCTGCTCGCGGCGGTTCTTCGCCATTGGGACGATCCTCAGCAGGGGAGGACCGACCGTGAGACGGCAGACGGCGACACCCGACACGAGGACATCGACCTCCGCGAGAAACAGTGCGATACTCGGCCGGAGTCGTCGGCAGGCACCGAGGAGGCTCGCCCGCGCCGGCCACTCGCCGCCGGTCTGATCGCCGACGTCCTCACCGGATGGCGATACCTCCTCAGCCGCACCGACGTCATGCGCATGGTCGTGAGCGGGGCCCAATTCAACCTCGCACTGAGCATGCAGCAGGCCGTCATCGTCGTCTATCTCCTGTCACTCCCAGGCTTCACCGCCTCCCTCATCGGCGTGGCGCTCGGCGCCGCCGGGTTCGGCGGAGTCTGCGCCGCCATGACCGCCGACCCCATCGCCCGACGCTTCGGTGAGGGACGGGTCGTGTTCTGGTGCGTCCTCGGCGGCACCGGGCTCGGCCTCCTCATCCCACTGACCACCTCGGTGCCGGGGATCGTCTTCCTCGTTCTCGGCTATTTCGGACTGAGCGTCGCCACCGTCGTCTTCTCCGCGATCACCGGCGCCTACCGCCAGCGCACGATCCCCGTTGCCCTGCTCGGCCGCGTCACCGCCGCAAGCCGCCTCGTCTCCTGGGGCATCGCACCGTTCGGCGCCCTGGGCGGGGGAGCGATCGCCGCATCGGCGGGTCCGTGGTGGGGTCTGGCCGCCTCGGCGCTCATCTTCGTCGGATCGGCAGGGTGGCTGTGGGGAATCAAATGGCAGATCAGCGACTCCGGCGCGTATCCTGAGATTCCCGACTGAGACAACCGCGACTGAGACAACCACGACGGAGACAACCGCGACTGAGTCAACCGCGACTGAGTCAACAGAGCACCCCGACCGACACCGAACTCGCGAATCCCGACACACCGACGCACGAGGAGCACCCATGGGCCAGGCCTACCACGCCGATTCGACCGATCTCACCGACAAGGAGATCCTCAGCTGGGACACCTTCGGCCAGTCGGCCAGGGATCTCGCACAGACCATCGCGGACTCCGACTACGACCCGGAGATCGTCATCGCGATCGCCCGCGGCGGACTCCTGCCCGCCGGTGCCCTTGCCTACGCCCTCGGCCTCAAGCTCTCCGACGCGATCAACGTCGAGTTCTACACCGACGTCGAGGAGACCCTGCCCGACCCGATCCTGCTCGCCCCGATGCTCGACATCGAGGCGATCAAGGGCAAGAAGCTCCTCGTCGTCGACGACGTCGCCGACTCCGGACGCACCCTCGCCCTCGTCCTCGAACTGCTGAAGAAGAACGGCGCCGAGGCGCAGTCCGCTGTCATCTACGCGAAGTCCGCGTCGATCGTCGACCCCGACTTCGTGTGGAAGCGCACCGACCAGTGGATCGTCTTCCCGTGGTCCGCTGAACCCCCGGTCGAGCCCTCGAAGTAAGCCGTTCTCGACGAGACGCGTGCAGGACCGGGCAGCGATGAGTGCGCAGACGACGACGGCGCGGGTCGACATCCCGGCGCCGTGCGGGACCGTGCGCGCGGTCGTCGACGACGAGGTCATCCGCGCCCGCGGCATCCGCTACGCCCGCGCCGAACGCTTCGCTCCACCGGTCGACGAACCTGCCGTCGACACCATCGACGCAACGCGCCCCGGCCCTGCCAGTCCCCAGCGTCACATCGACCCCAACGCCGAATACAGCTTCGACCAGATCGGCGGGCTGACCACCAGCGAAGACTGCCTGCGGGTGAGCGTGACGATGCCGGCCGACGCCCTCACCGGAGAGGCGGCGCTGCCCGTCCTCGTGTGGATCCACGGCGGCGCCTACGTCTCCGGCGCCGGTGACGCCGAGATCTACGACCCCCGTGCCCTGGTCACCGAGCAGAACATCATCGTCGTCTCCGTGACGTACCGCCTCGGCGTCCTCGGCTATCTCGGCCAGGGCCGGCCCGAGCACTCGAACCTCGGCCTCCTCGACCAGATCTCCGCGCTGCGCTGGGTGCAGAGGAACATCGCCGCCTTCGGAGGCGACCCCGACAACGTCACGATCGCCGGCCAGAGCGCCGGCGCCGACGCATGCGCCCACCTGATGATCGCCGAGGCGACCGCCGGCCTCTTCTCGCGCGTGATCATGGCGTCGGCGCCCTTGGGGCTCTCCGGAGGCACCGAATCGATGAACTGGGCCATGGCCCGCGTCGCCCAGCGCATTCCCGCCGAGGCGAGCGTGCCGGAGATCCTCGCCGCCCAGGACGAGGTCCACAAGGCCGCGCTCGTCGGCGGACTCCACGCGGGCATGTGCTTCGGCGTCCACTACGGCGACTACCCGCTGCCCTCGCGAGCCGACGCCGCAGCCGCATGGAAGAGCGCGGCACCTGAGTACGACGTGCTCATGACCCGCACCGAACGCGAGATCGCCTTCTTCGCGGGGTTCGTCCCCGCCTTCCACCGCCTCCACGCACGCCGGCTGACCTCACCGATGCTCGAATCGCTCATCTCCGGCATCACCTCGGCTGTCTACACCCGCGCGGCGAAGGAGTTCTACGACCGGCACCGGATGTCGGGGGGACAGGGCTCCCGTCTCCTCATCGTCTCCCGTGGGGACGGCAGCTTCTTCGACGCCGCGCACTCCGGTGACCTGCCGCTGCTCTTCCCCGGTCCCGTGTGGGACTCGAGCTTCCTCGACTACGGGACGACCGCCGAGGTGGCCGGACCTGAGCTGCGCCGGATCTGGGGCCGCTTCGCGAGAACCGGAGCGCTGCCGCGGGTGCCCGTTCCCGGGCTCATCGACATCCTCGGCTGAGGCCCCGGGCCGCCCGATTCCGGGACCCGTGGCCCCGATTCCAGGACCCGTGGCCCCGCCTGGATGCGACCTCCGTCACTGCGGCGGAGAAGCCTGAGAACGGGTACGTTCAAACCCCTACAGAACCCAACACTTTCCCAACACCCAACCCGTCCATTCGGCCAGGGTGCTTCGCGCGCGCGATTCCTACACTCGAACAGTTGCCTCCCCACACTGCTCGAGGAGAACCGTGAGAGACCAGCAGGGATTCGCGCCCAGGCTCACCCACGCCTGCGTCATCATCGCCACGATCCTGGTGATGATGTTCTCTGCCGTTCCCGCCGCTCACGCGGACCCGCAGGTCGAGGATGCAGCGCCGACCCCCTCGCAGTCCCCGGCCCCCACCGAGGCCCCGGCACCGGCGGCGGACGAGTCCTCTGAGAAGACAGAGGCTCCCGCACGAGCGCCGCGTGCCGTGGCCCCGCAATCGGTTCCCCGGGCCTCCGGCGACAATGCCGTGATCACCGTCAAGGTCGGCGGAGACCGCACTGCGGCGAACTCCGTCTCCGGACTCGCCGGCGTCAAGCTGCGCCTCTACGACGGCGGCGACAGCGCTCCGACGCGCCCGCGCACCGAGCGCTGGGCCACCTGCACCTCGGACTCCGACGGCGACTGCTCGTTCACGGTTCCCGAGACCGGTCAGACCCGGGTCTGCACACTGATCGTCCTGTGCCGCTGGGAAGACCAGGCGAACCGCAACAAGCAGTTCTGGATCGTCCAGGAGTCCGCTCCGGCAGGCTGGACTGCCAACAAGAACCTCGTCATCGGCACGCCGACGAACAACAAGCCCGAACAGTACACCTTCGTCACGGGCAAGGAGCTCATCGCCGGAAAGACCTACCGCTCCGGCGTGGACTTCATGATCACGACGAACCGGTCGCACATCTACAACTCGACCGGCACCTGGCAGAACAGTCGCACCAATCCGGCATTGGAGACCTCGTGCACTGCCGGACTCCGGGTTGCGCTCGTCCTCGATCTCTCGGGTTCCGTCGAGACCTCAGGAGCGCTCGGCACCCTCAAGGACTCGGCGAAGGGGATGGTGGACGCCCTCAGGGGAACGAACTCCTCGATGGCCCTCTACACGTTCGCCTCCGACGCGCCACGCGACTCCACCGATGGCGGTCGCAACTGGCCCTCGATGTCGATCGACCCCGGTGGCAATGCCGACACCATCAAGTCCCGGATCGATGCCTATTCCGCCGGCGGCGGCACCAATTGGGACAGCGGTCTGTGGCAGGTCGCGAATGCCAACGAGAAGTACGACCTCGCCGTCGTCGTCACCGATGGCCTGCCGACCTACTCCTACGGCAACACCTCGACCAACGGCAACACGACGAGCTTCGACGAGATCGAAGCCGCGATCTACTCCGCGAACGCGATCAAAGCCGGTGGCAGCCGCATCATGGCTGTCGGCGTCGGCGACGGCATCAAGGGCGGCGTCGAGAACCTCGCTGCGATCTCCGGCCCCAACGGCTACAGCGACGGTGGGTCGATCAACGACGCCGACTACTTCCAGACCGGATGGGAAGACCTCGCGATCCTCATGGAGAAGGTCGCCAAGGGCGCCACCTGCCGAGCGGACATCGAGATCGCCAAGCAGACGCTTCCCTACGGAGCCGACAGCACCGCTCCCGGAGGGGCCGGATGGACCTTCGGGGTGACCGCCTCGGCGCCGGGAACCCTGCAGCAGGACAACCGGCAGACGACTCGGGAGAATTCGAAGGTCGGCTACCAGGTCCGCTTCTCCACGCCGAAGCCCGCGCAGAAGTCGAGTGTCGACATCGAGGAGATCCTCACTGATGCCCAGACGGCCGACGGCTGGAGGATCGACGCCGTCGAATGCACTGTCAACGGCGCCAAGGTCAGCGTCGACAAGAGCGACATCAGCCTCGACGTGACCTCCGGCGACACCGTGAAGTGCACTGTGACGAACAAGCAGACGCTCGTGCCCGGTGTCTCGATCGAGAAGAAGGCATGGGACACCCCGACTGCCGATGGACTCGACGGTGCCAAGGAGATCCCCGCCGGGGAGCGGGTGGCCGACGGCACGACGATCACGTGGACCTATCTCGTGACGAACACGGGAAAGACCCCGCTCGACGGCATCAGCGTCGTCGACGACAGACTTCCGGGCACCGCAGTCACATGCCCGAAGACCAGCCTGAAACCAGGCGAAACCATGACCTGCTCCGCCTCCGGCGCAGTGACCAAGTAAGACAGTGCAGCCGAACGGCAGCCACCTCATAAGGAGAGAACAGTGAAGAAGCAGACCCTCGGAATCATCGCCGGAGCGGCCGGAGCAGCCCTGCTCCTCGGCGGCGGAACCTTCGCCCTCTGGTCCGACAGCGCAGAGGCCGACGGCGGACAGATCACGGCCGGCAACCTCGATGTCGCCGTCACCGATTCCGGCTGGCAGGACATCTCGGCCGACCGCGCCGACAGCCCCCACGCGATCGACCTCGCGACCTTCAAGATCATCCCGGGCGATACCGTCCAGGGCAAGTACGGTGTCGACGTCGGCCTCGAAGGCGACAACATGGTCGCGAAGCTCAAGCTCGCCGGCGGCGGAGAGCTCGAAGGCGCACTGGCCGAAGGCCTCAGCCTCAAGTACACCGTCGAGGATGCCAGCGGCAAGGAGATCGCCTCGGGTGACAACGCCGGCGTCGAGGTCACCCTCGTCTCGCCCGACAACACCGCACCCGGCTCCAACCAGGTCGCTGCCGGCACAGCCGTCGACGGCACCGCCGACTTCAATGTCGTCGTCACCGCCGAATTCGACAAGTCCACCCCGAACCGGGAGCTCGTGCAGCAGCAGGCCGCCCTCGCCGGCTCGACCATCCAGCTCAACCAGGACCGCTGAGCCGCGGCACGGCTGACACACCCCGCCGCGGACACGCGGCACATCCGAGAGACGCAGAGAACACACGAAGAGGAGCGCACCATGGCCCGGACCTCGGGATTCGCACGCGGACTGGCGTCCGGCGGGTTCGCCATCCTCCTCGTCGGCTTCCTCGCTCTCGCTGTCGCGGTCGGCGTCGTTCCGAAGGTGATGAACGGAGCGGCGCTGACCGTGCTCACGGGTTCGATGGAGCCCACCTACGAACCCGGCGACATCGTCGTCTCGGTGCCCCAGGACCAGTACCGCATCGGCGATCCGGTGACGTTCCAGCCCCGCTCGAACGTTCCCATGCTCATCACCCACCGCGTCGTCGCCGTCACCGACTCCGCGGACGGCCGCACCTACGTCACCCGCGGTGACGCCAACGGCGACGACGACGAACCCATCGTCGAAGCGCAGGTGATGGGCAAGGTCCTCTATTCGATCCCCAAGCTCGGGTACGTCCAGCAGGCCGTGGGCGGCAACAAGGGTCTCCTCGTCGCCGGCATCGGATTCGTCCTCATCGCCTACGCCGCATACGCCCTCGTCTCCGGCGCGATCGAACGCCGGGGCGAGAAGAAGACAGCGGCGCAGACTCCACCAACGCGTCCGGAGGCGGCGACGGCAGCCGACGCGGGCCCATCGACGATCGAGAACTCACGCACCCCCGAGACGGAGAAGACGACATGACGAGGACGAACTGGCGGTTGCCGCTCCTTGCCGCCGGCGTCCTGCTCGCCGGAACCGCGGTGGGCAGCGGCACCATGGCGCTGTGGAAGACGACGGGCAGTGCCGCGCCGGCAGCGATCGTCTCCGGAAATCTCGACGTCACCGCCGGTGAGACCACGTGGCGTGAGACCTCACCGGACGTCACCGACAGTGGCCGGACGATCGACCCCGACGCCTTCCTCGTCCGCCAGGGCGATTCCGTTGCGATGACCCAGGACTTCACCACCCACCTCACCGGCGACAACATGGTCGCAGGCATCACCGTCAACTGGGCGGACCCTGCCGCTCTGCCCGACGGGGTGACGGGGACCTACGAAGTGCTCGACGCCGCCGGGAACCGCCTCGGCGAGCCCGCACCGATCGGCACCGAGACCACGCTTGACGACCCCAGTGAACTCCTCGTCACCGATGACGCGGGACGCACCGACGACTTCGCCGTGCGCGTCACCCTCGACTTCGCCGACCTCTCCGACCGGTTCACCGCCGAGAGCCCCGTCCAGGTCGCCGACCTCGGACGCTTCGCCTTCACCCTCGACCAGACCCGTGAGGAAGGAGACCGACGATGACGAAGCACCGCACGGCCGCGATCCTCAGCGCGTTCGCGGCGCTCGGCATCCTCATCGGCGCCGGTGGAACCTCTCTCGCCCTGTGGTCCGACACCGCCCACGGCGACGGGGAGATCGCGAGCGGTTACGAATACTTCGCGGCCGGCCGCGTCGACGACGCCCAGCCGGCCACCGACGGGCAAGTCACGGTGGGCATCGGTCCCGCCGATGCCGAGACCCTCATCCGCGACGGCGAAGTCGCCATTCCGCTCCAGACGGATTCACTCAGCCAGGGCAACAAGGGCCTGCGCTATGAGCTCACCCCGCCCGCGTGGTCCGACGGCATCTTCGGTGCCTCCGACGTCATCGTCTTCCCCGTCAAGGCACCCGGCGACTGCACCGTCGCAAACGCTCCCGCCGCACAGGGCGAGCTCACCTCGACCCCGGTGAGCGCCGACTACTCGGATACGACGACCCCGACGACCGAATACTGGTGTGTCACGGCGACGCTGACCGACAACGGCACGGTCGGCGAGTACGAGAACACCGCGACTGTCACCGCTGAGGATCCGGCAGGCACCGAGGTCGAGGCGAAGGACTCCTGGTCGGCGAGGGTCGGCCTCGGCCTCGACCCGAAGAAGGAACCGACCCACGAGATCACGTTCGCCTACGAGACCTTCCGGCCCGGGGGTGAGCAGCCGTGACCCGCACTCGTGTCCTCGTGGCCGGAGCCGTCGTCCTCTTGACGGGCCTCCTGGGCACCGGCACGCCTGCGGTCGGTGCCACTGCTCTGAGCACAGCAGTGAACTCTGCTTTCGTCGCCGGGCCGACCGGACTGAGCGCGCCCAACGCATCGACCACTGCAGCCCAGGTCAGCGCCGCCGGTGGTGAATACCGCGCCGCAGGTGGTCGCTACAGCGCCGCTGGCGCTGACTACAGCAGAGCCATTCAGCTCTCG
This sequence comes from Brevibacterium sp. XM4083, assembly GCF_006489205.2. Classification (GTDB taxonomy): domain Bacteria; phylum Actinomycetota; class Actinomycetes; order Actinomycetales; family Brevibacteriaceae; genus Brevibacterium. The sequence continues at coordinate 12,175 of NZ_VFYR02000002.1, forward strand.
TGGGACGGCAGCAGCTACAGCGATGCGACGACGGAGAGCTTCGTCGGCTTTCCCGTCGCCGTCCCCGGCGACTCGACGTCTCGCACCATCATGGTCCGCAACGACGGGCCCACCGACGGAACCCTGACCGTGAGCATCGTCGACGTCGAGCTTCTCACCCCGACGATCGACGACGACTTCTACTCGGACCTGCTCATCGACTGGCAGACCGGTCGGTCGTCGATCCGGGACCTCGAGAGCGCAGGCACGACCCGGATCATCGACATGCCGCTGCCCCAGGGGGAGACGACCCCGGTGACGATCGGCTACGTCTTCCCCCGCGAGGCGACCTCGGGCAACAAGTCCGACGTCGGTGAGCGGCAGGGGCGTTTCGACGTGCTCTTCCAGCTCGGCGGTGACGACGCCGAGGCGGACGCCGGGTCGGCGGGGTCCGCCGGAACGGGAACGGACGGCAGCTCCGATTCCGGTGGGCAGTCCGACGCGGGTGGTCAGTCCGACTCCGGTGCAGGCACCGCCGCTGACTCCGATGCGGCGGCGAACTCTCACGCTGGAGCGGACACGAACGCCGGAGCCAACGCGAACGCGCGAGCTGGCGCGGCCGGCTCAGCGAACTCAGACGGCAGCACAGCAGCTGCAGGCGGCAGCGGCTCCACCGCGAACGCCGACGGCAACGGCTCCGGTACCAGCAGCGATGCCGACGGTGGTTTCCTCCCGCGCACCGGTGGGGCGATGTGGTGGATGGCGGTCCTCGGAGCCGTCATCGCGGGCGTCGGTGCCGCCATGGTGCGGCTGGTCCAGCGCCGCAGCAATTGAATTCGAGCACCTGAGCCCGAGCACCTGAACTCGAGCACCTGATCTCGAGCACCTGAGCTTGAACACCTGAGCACAAGCATGGTCCAGGAGCGCGCCCCGCGCCGTGACACCGGCAGCAACTCACCGGAACAGCCGGGCCACCTCGCTGCGCCGATTGAGCTGGAGCTTCCGCAGCACATTCGACACGTGGTAGCGCACGGTCGCCGTGGCGACGAACAGCTCCGCAGCGATCTCCTGGTTGCTGCATCCCTGAGCGAGGAGACGACCGATCTCCATCTCGCGGTTCGTCAGCGACGCGAGCAGATCCTGCTCACTCTCGGCGACCGCGCTCAGGGCGTCCCGGATCCCCGGCTCGTACGCCCCGGCGCCGATCCTCCGCACGATCGCGAGCGCCTGATCGAGGGTCTTCCTCGCCTCCTCGGTGCGACCGAGCCCGGCGAGGACGACGCCGTAGTCGCGCAGGGTGAGCGCCCGGGGCAGGGGGAACCGATCGTCGCGCAGTGCCGCCTCGAAGCGGCGGAGCGCCTCGGCGACGGCATCCGACCGGGTGGACGCCGACCCGGAGACACCACCACCGGCGACGATCCGCCGGGCGCGCAGCCAGTCGACCGAACCCCAGTACGGCTGCCAGCTCGTGCCCTCCATCTCGCCGAGGCGGTCGATGAGTGCGTCGGCCTCGGCGAACCGTTCGAGGTCGAGGAGCGCATGAGCCCGATAGTTGAGGAACCCCCGCTGGGTCCCGATGAGGCTCTTGACCTTCTCCGGGGCGGACGCGGCGAGCACACCCTCGGGATCGCCGTGAGCGCGTGCCCGCTCACACGATGCCGTGATGACCATGTCCGCCGCATACGGCTGCCACGGCATGCTCGTCTGCCGGTCGGTCTGCGCCTCGAGGTCGATGAAGTCCGGCACACCGCGTGCCGCGTTGAGCCACGCATGCAGGCCCGACAGCGGCAGCCGGGTCTCGACGTCGATCGTGCTGCCGCTCGACTCGGTCGCGGAGATGACGAGCTCGGCCGCCTCGTCGAGCGACCCGGTCAGCGACGTCGCATGCGCATGAAGGAGGCGCACCGTTCCCGCACCCCACGGTTTGACGACGGATTCGAGGAGCCCGACGCTGATCCCGGCAAGAGTCCGGGCCCGCCCCACCTCGCCGATCGTCATCGCGACGACTGCGAGCGGAGTGAGGGCGTCGACCTTGAACGAGCTCGGCTCGAGCGCGAGGACACGCGGGACCAGGGAGTCGAGTTCGGCGATGACCGTCGCCCGATCGACCTCGAGGACGAGCTGGAGGAGCCGATACGTCTCGAGAACCATCGCGCTCTCGTCGGGCGCGACCATCCAGCGGATCGTCGGCCGACTGACCTCGGCGGGGTCGCGCGGAGCGCGAGCGATCGTCGCGAGCGCGGCATCGATGACCGGACCCAGCCGCGCGAAGTCCCGACTCCGGATGACCTCGACGACGGAGAGATAGGCCGCGTACGACTGCAGGGTGCGGGTTTCGGGGTCATCGGTCGCCTCGGCGAGGAATGCCGCCAGCCGCGCCTGGGGGAACTCCTGATCCTTGCGGTGGGCGAGCATCGTGAGGATGATGCATTCGCGCACCGGACTCCGCGGCAGGGCCTCGATCTGCGGGAGGAGGTCGAGGACGGTGTACACCGTCTTGCTGCGCATGTTGAGCAGCACGATCCTCAGCAGCATCGTCTGCCGCGCCTGGCCGGTGGCGATGTCGAGGCTGCGGCGCATGACGTCGTTGACGGCGGCAAAGCTGCGGGCGGCCACGGCTTCGGCGACGAACTCGTCGACCGCCTCGGCGAGCTCATCCGACCACTCCTCGGCCCCGCTCAGGGCATACCACATCCGCCGGAACCCGGTCGCCGACGGCGCCAGCGCCCGGTAGATCGCCTGAGCGCGCTCCCTGGGCAGCATCTGCCGCACGGCATGCGCGATGAGCGAATGCCTGGGAGCCACCGTCGACCCGAACCCCGACTCCGTGAGCACCGAGGCGGCGACCGCGGGATGAATGTCGACGGGCTCGCCGAGGCGGTCGGCCACCTCGGCGACGATGTGCGGAGCGAGCTCCGTGTCCGCGCAGCACACGATCTCGACGGCGAGCCGGGCGGCGGGGGAGAGGCCGAGGACCGGAGCGAGGAGCGGATTGTGATCGGGGTCGACGCCGCGGATGGGGATGTCCCAGAGCAGGTGGAGCTTGTTGCGCTCCTGCGGGGTGATGCGGCGGAAGATGCTGTCGATGCCGAGGAAGGACCCGCCCGTGGCGTTGCGCAGCGATTCGGCGGTGAACGGCGAGATCGATGCGCCGAGGACGTCGACCGCCAGCGCCTGGATCTCCGCGATCGTCAGCGGCTCGAGGACGATGTTCTCACCCTGCGGGGAGGACTCGGCGAGGTCGGCGAGGAACGACACGGGGGCACCATGGACGTCGGGCAGCCGGCCGGCGACGACGATGAAGTAGCCCTGCCGCATGATCCGGGGGACGAGGTAGCGGAGCACGAGCCGGGATTCGACGTCGATCCACTGGGCGTCGTCGACGAGGACCGTCTGCAGCGCCGGACGTTCCTTCTCGGTGAACTCGGCCATGATCTCGCGCGCGATGTCGAGCGGTGCTCGGGCGCCGTCGATGATCCGAAACGGTGCGAGCCCCGTGCTCAGCAGCCGTTCGACGAAGCTGAAGGGCGCATCCTTCTCGAACTCGTCGGCAGTGGCGTAGGCGACCGGCGAGGTCGTGAACATCCGCTCGCCGATCCGGCGCAGCAGCCATGTCTTGCCGGTTCCCGCGAAGCCGGTGAGCATGCAGAGCAGCCCGCCTTCGGTCACGGCCCGCGCACAGAGATCGTCGACGATTCGTTCGCGTGCTCTGATCGGACTCAATGTCACCGGGGATTCCTCTGCTGTCGGGAGCGCTGTCCCTTCATGATCGAACAACCGTTCACTATACGTGAAGTGCAACGCCGTGATCAGCGCGTTCTGTTATCCGACCGTAACTGGTGCGTGGTTTCACGGTATCGCATGAGGTTCGTCACGCTACGCTGAGGGCATGGACATCGCACAGGTCTCAGCAGCGCGCATGATCGCCCTGGGCCTGGTCGGTGCTTCCGGTGATGATCCCGCCGAGGTGGTCCGCAGCCTGGCGTGCGTGCAGGCCCAAGCGCTTCCCGGTGCGCTGGTCTCGGTGGCGCTGCGCACCGCCTCGCAGTCCCTGCCCGCCGTGCGCGCGGCGATCGAAAGCGGTGCGGTCGTGCGGACGTGGACGCAGCGGGGCACGATCCACCTCGCCGCCGCCGAGGACGTCGGCGGGATCCTCGCCCTCACCGCACCGCGGCTGATGCGGTCCCAGACTGCGCGCCGCGACCACTTCGGGGTGAGCGAGGCGATGCTCGAGGATGCCGCCGTGCTCGCCGAGTCGGCGATCTCCGCGCGCGGGCCGCTGAGCCGGGAGGACCTCCTCGCCGAGTTCGCCCCGCTCATGGACGGGATCGCCGAGGCGGATGCCTACGGGCGCGAACGCTACCTCATCACGACACTGGCGATGCAGGGCATCCTCGTCCAATCCGGGTTCGCCGCCGGCAGCCAGGAACTCGCCTTTGTCCTGCGTGATCGCAGCGCCGACGCTGTCGTCGACAGCGAGGCGGCCCTGCGCGACTGGCTGCGCCGCTACGTCCTCAGTCACGGACCGGTGACCGTCGATGATGCTGCCCGCTGGACCGGTCTGCCGAAGACGCCGATCCGGGCCGCGCTGCGAGACCTCGTCGACGACGGTTCGATCGTCACGACGACCATCGGCGAGCGCGAGCACGTGCAGGCCCCTGACCTCGACGACCGCCTGGGCGTTTGGGAGGACGAGGCCCGGACGCTCAGGCTCCTGCCCGGCTTCGACGAACTCATCCTCGGGTACAAGGATCGCAGCCAGACGCTCGCCCCCGTCCACGAGAAGGCGGTGGTGCCCGGGGGCAACGGCATGTTCAAGAACACCGTCATCACCGACACCCGCGCCCGCGGAACGTGGAAGCGCTCCCCGCGGAAGACCGGACCGAAGGTGCTCATCGAGCCGTTCGCGGGTGAGAGCATCGACGTCGAACGCGCCGAGGCGGCGGCACACACCCACCCGGCATTCGGCTGAGCGAACGGCGGGGGAGACGGCATGCGCGGCGGCACGGGGCACGGCCTGCGCGGCGGCGCAGAGAATGACCTGCGCGGCGGCGCAGGGAACGGCCTGCGCGGCGGCACGGGAGAGTTCGCGTCGGAGAATCTACGCGTGAGGAGGCGCACATGAGACTGGGGATCATCGTCAATCCGCTCCACGCGCGCACGCACCGCACCCATCACCGGCTTGTCACCCTGCTCGCACGCCTCCACGTCCGGTACCGAACGGTGTCGACGTCGGCCGTCCGGCCGGGTGCCGAGCAGGCCCGTGAGCTGGCGGACTGGGGCGCCGAGGCAGTCGTCGTCCTCGGCGGCGACGGCACGCTCCGGGCGGCCGCCCCGACCCTGGCGATCGCGGATCTGCCGACGCTCGTCATCCCGACGGGAACGGCGAACGTGTTCAGTCGGGCGCTCGGCGTGCCGAACGCCCGCGCCGGCCTCGCCCTCTGCGAGGAGTATCTCCTCGGAGCGGCGACGACGACGGGCGTGCCGATCAGCCTCGCCGAGGGCTTCGATGTCGACGGCGCGCACCGCCACGAGCACTTCCTCTCCCTGGCCGGGATCGGCGGCGATGCCCGCGCCGTCGCCGGTCACCGGCGGGAATGGGGCCTGCTCGGCTATGCCCGCGGGGCCTTCGGCGCGCTCTTCGCGCCTCAGATGGAGGCGCGGATCGATGGGGAGGCGCTGCGCGTCTGGTCGGTCATGGGAGCGAAGGCCGCCCGCCCGGCCGGGCCGATCCCGGTGTTCCCCGGCGCCGAGGTGACCGGTGAGGACCTCGAATTCCTCGCGGTCGTCCTCGCCGCCGACTCACCCGTGAGCCGGGTGGGAGCATGGGCGGGCATCGGCACGGCCTGCGTGCGGGGGCACCCCGAACGCGACGAGGACATGCGCTACTGGACGGCGCGATCGGCCCGGATCTCCGTCGCCGAACCCGCGCCGGTCCACCTCGACGGGGACCATCTCGGCGAGTTCAGCTCACTGCGGATGAGCACCGGAGATCTGCTCCTCGACGTCGTCGTGCCGGCGGCACACGCAATCGACTGACGCTCCTGCCGGCAGCCCGAACCTACCGGCGCCGGCGCGAGGTGCCGAAGATCCCGCGGGCGATCTCCCGGGCCGCCGTGCGAGTGAACTGCTTGAACGCCGAGGAGTTGACGACCTGCGAGAAGAGGTTGTCGTCCTTCTTCTCCGCCTTCGGGTTCTGCTCCCGCGGGGCCCGGGCTCCCTCCTCGGGGAACGGGACTCTGTCGGAACCGCTGCCGGCGTCGCCGCCGGCAGTCGGAGACTCGGCAGTCGAGGACCCGCCTGCTGGCGACCCAGCTGTCTGTGACCCGGCCGTCTGCGAGGCTTCGGCCTCCTGCTCGGCGGCACCCGCTTCGAGGCGCTTCGTGAGGATCTCCCGCGCCGACTCGTTGTCGATCGCAGTCCCGTACTTCTTCTGCTGGTCAGACGCCGCGACGGCGGCCTTGATCTCGTCCTCGCTCATCGGGCCGATCTTCGACTCGGGAGCCCGCACCCGCGTCGCCGCCACGGGAGTCGGCGCGCCGTCGGGATCCATGACGGTGACGACGGCCTCGCCGATGCCGAGCGAGGTGAGCAGCGATTCGAGGTCGTAGTCGGACTTCGGGAACGTCGCGACCGTCGCCTTGAGCGCTTTCGCGTCGTTGGGCGTGTGCGCCCGCAGCTGATGCTGGATCCGGGAGCCGAGCTGCGCGAGCACGTCCTCGGGGACGTCCTTCGGCGTCTGGGTGACGAAGAAGACGCCGACGCCCTTCGACCGGATGAGGCGCACGGTCTGCGTCACCGATTCGAGGAACGCCTTCGAGGCATCGGCGAAGAGGAGGTGGGCTTCGTCGAAGAAGAAGACGAGCGCGGGCTTGTCGGCATCGCCGATCTCGGGCAGATCCTGGAAGAGATCGGCGAGCAGCCACATGAGGAACGTCGAGAACAGCGCGGGGGACTGGTTGAGCTTCTGCAGCTCGAGCACGGAGACGATGCCGGCCCCGCTGTCGTCGACGCGGAGGAGATCGGCGGTGTCGAACTCTGGTTCGCCGAAGAAGACGTCGCCGCCCTGGGCGGAGAGTTCGGCGATCTTGCGCAGGATCACCCCGACCGTCGCCTTCGACGCCCCGCCGATGCCTTCGAGCTCGGCCTTGCCCTCATCGGAGGTGAGGTAGGTGAGGACCGCGCGGAGGTCGGAGAGGTCGAGGAGGGCGAGCCCGGCCTTGTCGGCGTAGTGGAAGACGAGGGAGAGCACCGACTCCTGGGTGTCGTTGAGCTCGAGCACCTTCGACAGGAGGATCGGTCCGAACGAGGTGACGGTCGCACGGATCGGGGTGCCGAGCCCGGAATCGCCGAGGGTGTAGAACTCCGTCGGGTTCGCCGCCGGGTCCCACTCCTGTCCCGCGGCCTCGAGTCGCTTCGTCAGCTTCTCCGAGGCGACGCCGGGCGCGCCGATGCCGGAGAGATCGCCCTTGATGTCGGAGGCGAAGACCGGGACCCCGGCCTTCGAGAGCTGCTCGGCGAGCACCTGGAGGGTCACGGTCTTGCCCGTGCCGGTGGCCCCGGCGACGAGGCCGTGGCGGTTGAGCATCCCCAGGGGGATCGCGATGGGAACGTCGGGAGCAGGGGTCTCCCCGTCGAGCGCCACCCCCAGTTCGAGGGTGGCGCCGTCGAAGGTGTATCCGTCTTTGAGCGTGGTCATCGCCTCAGTCGTCATGGCCCAATCCTCGCACGAACTCGGCGTGGAGTCTCGTGTCCGGACCCAACTCGGGGTGGAAGCTCGCCCCCCACACCGAACCCTGCCGGACGAGGACCGGACGTCCGTGATGCGTCGCGAGCACCTCGGCGCTTCCCGTCTCGACGATCTGCGGTGCCCGGATGAACGTGCCGTCGAAGTCCGGGGCCATCCCTGTGATCGTCAGCGGCGCGACGAAGGATTCGCGCTGCCGGCCGTAGGCATTGCGGGCCACGGTGACATCGAGCCCGCCGAGGCGGTCGAAGCCGGAGAGCGAATCATCGGTGAGGCGGTCGGCGAGGAGGATGAGTCCCGCGCACGTGCCGAACGTCGGCAGACCTCCCCGGATCTCCTCGCCGAGGCGGCCGAAGAGTCCCGTGGGGGCGGCGAGGCGGACCATGGCGCTCGATTCCCCGCCGGGCAGGACGATGCCGTCGAGTCCGGCCAGATGGTCGGGGCGGGTGATCCTGCGGGTCTCGACCCCCAGGGAGCCGAGCACCGTGAGGTGCTCGCGGAACGCTCCCTGGAGGGCGAGGACGCCGACCGTCACCATCCGCGCTCGGCGAGGCGGTGCGGGGCGGGGACGTCGCCGACGTTGATGCCGACCATCGCCTCGCCGAGACCGCGGGAGGCGGCGGCGACGGCGGCGGGGTCGTCGTAGTGCGTCGTCGCCTCGACGATCGCCCGGGCGCGGGCCTCGGGGTTGCCGGACTTGAAGATGCCGGAGCCGACGAACACGCCGTCGGCGCCGAGCTGCATCATCATCGCGGCATCGGCCGGGGTGGCGATGCCGCCGGCGACGAAGGTGACAACCGGCAGGCGGCCGAGCGAGGCGACCTGCTTGACGAGCGGGTAGGGGGCGGCGATCTCCTTGGCCGCGACGTAGAGCTCGTCCTCGCTCTTGGCGCCGAGGGCGCGGATCTCGGAGTTGATCGTGCGCAGGTGGCGCATCGCCTCGGAGACGTCACCGGTGCCGGCTTCGCCCTTCGACCGGATCATCGACGCGCCTTCGGTGATGCGACGCAGCGCCTCGCCGAGGTTCGTCGCCCCGCAGACGAAGGGGACCTGGAAGACGGACTTGTCGATGTGGTTGACGTAGTCGGCGGGGGAGAGGACCTCGGACTCGTCGATGTAGTCGACGCCGAGGGTCTCGAGGATCTGCGCCTCGACGAAGTGGCCGATGCGGGCCTTGGCCATGACCGGGATCGACACGGCGCCGATGATCGATTCGATGAGGTCGGGATCGCTCATCCGGGCCACCCCGCCCTGCGCGCGGATGTCCGCGGGCACCCGTTCGAGTGCCATGACCGCCGAGGCGCCCGCGGCCTCGGCGATGCGCGCCTGCTCCTCGTTGACGACGTCCATGATGACGCCGCCCTTGAGCATCTGGGCGAGTCCGGTGTTGAGCAGAGTCTGAGTCTCGGTCATTGCTGGGCCTTCGTTCTCCGGCGCCGGAAAGCGGCGCTGTGGTGTCGTGACTGTCGTGTCGGACTGCGGTCGCCGTTCGTCGCAGACGAGGTGTCGGCGTCGCGTCCTCAATCAGGCTAGAGCCGCCAGTGGCCTATTCGCAGAGCCAGAATCGCACGAGAGTTGTAGGCCAGTTTGGACTATGATGGTGGGATGCCCGCTGCCTCCAGCCTGCCGCGCTCGACCCGCGAGTCCCTCGACATCGCCATCGACCACGGCTCACCCCTGCCCGACCAGATCGTCGCGGGCATCAGGAGCCTCGTCACCCGCGGGGAGCTGCGGCCGGGCGATCCGGTGCCCTCGAGTCGCCGACTCGCCGGTCATCTCGGCGTCTCCCGCGGCACGATCGAGACCGCGTACGCCCAGCTCGCCGTCGAAGGCTACCTGCTCACGCGCGAACGCGCCGCGACGATCGTCGACCCGGACCTGCCGACCGCCCTGCTGCGGCACACGGACGTGCCCGCACCGCCGTCGGCTCCGCAGCGAGCGCCTCGGCGCCTCATCGACCTGCGTCCCGGCCACGGGGGTGACGATCCGCTGCGCGACCCGGCGTTCCGGCGGGCGTGGCGCGAGGCCCTCGACGTCGATCCCGGCGCGGTCGACCCGCTCGGCCAGCCGGGCACCCGGTGGGCGATCGCCGACCACCTGCGACTGCTGCGGGGGATGAGCGTCGACCCGCGCGACATCATCGTCACGAGCGGCTCCCGCGATGGGCTCCGCCTCCTCTTCGCCTCCGGGCTCGACGGGGCGATCGGCGTGGAGAACCCGGGATTCCCGGGTCTGCGGCTCGCGATGGCCGACCGCGAGCTCCTCGCCTTCGACGTCTCCACCGGGCTCGACGTCGACCGGCTCAAGGAGCTCGAGGGCCGGGTCGCGGCGGTCGTCGTCACTCCGAACCACCAGTTCCCCCACGGCGGGACGATGCCGGTGAGCACCCGCATCGCGCTGCTGACCTGGGCGGCCCGGGCCGGCGTCGTCGTCATCGAGGACGACTACGACAGCGAGGCCCGGCTCCAGCGCACCTCGGTGCCCACCCTCTACGATCTCGCCGGCTCCCTCGACCTCGACGTCGATGTCGTTCACATCGGAACGTTCTCCACCGTGCTCACCACGGCCGTGTCGACCGGGTACATCGTCGCCCGCGGCCGCCTCGGCGAGGCGATGAGCGCGGTGCGGACGTCGTGGGGTCCCGCGATCGCCCCGGTTCTGCAGAGCGCGATCGCCGCCTACCTGGAATCCGGTGGTCTGCGACGTCGGATCGCCCGGGGGCGGCGACGTCTGCGGGCCGCCGAGGCGGTCGTCGCCGAGGCCGGTGCGATCCCCGGACTCGTCCACGAGGGGCGCACCCTCGTCATCGAGACCGACGCGGACGGGGCGCAGACGCTGCTGCGGGAGCTCGAGGGCAGGGGCATCCGCGTCGCCTCGCTCGCCGCGGGCTGGAGCGGGGACAGCGCGGTGCGCCACGGCATCGTCATCGCCCACTCGAACGTCGAGGCGACCGTGCTCCGGTCGGTCCTCGGACTCATTCAGAGCCTCAGCGGCGAGCATCGTGAGCCGGTGGCCAGTAGGATCGAACCATGAGGAAATCCGCCTATGTCATCGACGGAATCGTCAAGCTGCTGCTCGCGGCCGTTCTCGTCATCTTCCTTCCCGGCCTCGGGTCGTTCTTCCTCGTTCCGGCGTGGATCATCATCACCGCGGCGGTCCTGCTCTTCCTCAGCTCGGCCACGGAGATCTCCTACGGAGTGAGCAAGGGGGCGACGACCTATCTGCGCCACATCATCATCGCCGATGTCGTCATCGTCGGCGCGGCCGTCCTCGGAATCGTCCTCGCCACGCTCGGCAATCCGGCCGGTGGGTTCATCTGGTTCGGCCTCATCGCCCTCGCCTCGCTCGCCATCGCCGTCGTCTTCACGACGGGCGCGAACGGGCCCGACTTCGGCAAGGACTGAACGCCGCGTGCCCGGCCGCGCCTGCGTGCGACGGGCACACTCCGACATCCTCGATCAAGCGCCGGTGCCGATGGCAGGCCCGCTAACCGCACTCCCGCGTGATCGAAAGACTCGGCGCACAAGCAACCGCCGGCCGTGCCTGGTGACAGCGGCGCGAGGCAGCAGGACGCGACCGTGTGCAGGTCAGCGGTTGAACGCGATCGCGGCGGCGAAGCCGGCGGGTATGCCCTCGCGCAGGTCGTGGATGTCGACGTCGGGGTGCGGAGAATCGGGTGTCTCACCGGCACCGATGTAATCCATTCCGGGGTCGCGGGCCAGTCCCGTGCTCAGCGCCTTGAGGAAGGCCTCCTTCCGCGCCCACACCCGCACGAAGGCGGCCGCGAGGTCGTCGGCGCCGAGCGCAGCGAGCTCGTCGCGCTCACGCGGATGGAGCAGGCCGGCGGCCTCGGCGGCGACGTCGTGATCGGGGATCGCCTCGAGGTCGAGGCCGATAGGGTCGGTGGAGACGGCGACGAGGACGAGGCGACGGGCTCGGGTGATGGAGAACTCGACGTCGTCGACGCGCGGTTTGCCCGCCGAATCGAGGCGGATCTCGATCCCGGCGGGATCGGCTTCGAGCACGGCGCCGAGGACGTGCCGGAGCACCACTCGTCCGGCGGACCAGGTCGCTGCGGTCTCGGGTTCGAACTCCGCGGCGTAGTTGCGCTCCTGCGCGGTGAGCACGGAATCGTCCGTGCGCGCCCACGCGGCGGGGCCTGCCGTGTCGGCGAGGACGAGGGTGGCGGGCAGATCGGTGCGCAGGACGGTGAAGTCCGGGTGCATCGGCAAGTCGGAGGGGGAGAGGGGATCGGAGGGCACTGTCAGCGGCCCGTGGCCTTCTCGATCTTCTTGAGCCTGCGCCCGAGAACGAAGATCCGCACCGACCCGATGATCCCGGCGACGAGGATGCCGCCGATCGCGGCGAAGAGCATCGCCACGCCGAGCGGCAGCTGGAACTGCCAGCCGAAGTACTGGAAGTCGGCGGGCACGTTGTTCTGCAGGATGAAGATGAGGAGGAGGACGACGATGACCGCGCCGAGGATGAGCGAGATCCACATGCCCGCCGACATACCGCCGCTGCGGGCGGCCCCGCCCGCCGTGTCGCCGCGCATCTGTCCCTCACCGCGCACTGGAGTGCCGTCGCGATCGGCGATCTCGCGGCGACCGGCAGTCGCAGTGCCATCGGCTGCGGGCTGGCGAGCGGACGGGTCGTCGCCCTCGGCGCCGAGGAGCGCGTTGGTCTCGGCGAGCAGTTCGTCAGGCGTCTGGGCGCGTCCGCGGGGGTCTTGAGAACTCATGGGGCCATCATAAACGCTGATGGCCCCATGAGTCAGGGTGTCACTGCGCACCGTGGTGCGCAGGCAGGTGATGGTGCCGGAGCGAGCGCTCAGACCTTCTCGCGCAGCGTCTCGACGATGCGGTTGAGGGTCGGGGACGGACGCATCGCGGCGTCGGCCTTCGCGTCATCCGGGTTGTAGTACCCGCCGAGGTCGACCGGCGAGCCCTGCACGGCGAGGAGTTCGGCGGAGATCGCCTCGGCGTTCTTCTCCAGCTCCTCGGCGACCGGGGCGATCGCGGCGGCGAGCTCGGCGTCCTCGGTCTGGCGGGCCAGTTCCTGCGCCCAGTAGAGCGCGAGGTAGAAGTGGCTGCCGCGGTTGTCGATCTCTCCGACCTTGCGCGAAGGCGACTTGTTCTCCTCGAGGAACTTCCCGGTCGCGGCGTCGAGGGTGTCGGCGAGGACGCCGGCCCGCGCATTGCCGTGGACGTTGAACTCGTGGCGGAACGACTCGGCGAGGGCGAGGAACTCACCGAGGGAGTCCCAGCGCAGGTGGTTCTCCTCGACGAGCTGCTGCACGTGCTTCGGTGCGGAGCCCCCGGCTCCGGTCTCGAAGAGTCCGCCGCCGGCGATGAGCGGGACGACGGAGAGCATCTTCGCCGAGGTGCCGAGCTCGAGGATCGGGAAGAGGTCCGTGTTGTAGTCGCGGAGCACATTGCCGGTCACAGAGATCGTGTCCTCGCCCCGGCGGATCCGGTCGATCGAGAACTGGGTGGCATCGACGGGGTTCATGATCCGGATGTCGAGGCCTTCGGTGTCATGATCGCCGAGGTACTCCTCGACCTTCGCCTTGAGGTTGCGGTCATGGGCCCGGGCCTCGTCGAGCCAGAACACTGCGGGGGTGTTCGACAGCCGGGCGCGGGTGACGGCGAGCTTGACCCAGTCGCGGACGGGGATGTCCTTCGTCTGGCACGCGCGCCAGATGTCACCGGGGGCCACCTCGGTGCTCATGAGCACCTCACCGGCGGAATCGACGACCTCGACGACGCCGGCTTCGGCGATCTCGAAGGTCTTGTCGTGGCTGCCGTACTCCTCGGCCTTCTGCGCCATCAGCCCGACGTTGGGCACGGTGCCCATCGTCGTCGGGTCGTACGCGCCGTTGATCCGGCAGTCGTCGATGACGGTCTGGTAGACCCCGGCGTACGAGGAGTCGGGGATGACGGCCAGCGTGTCCTGCGTCTGATCGTCCTTGTCCCACATCTTGCCGCCGACGCGGATCATCGCGGGCATCGAGGCATCGACGATGACGTCGGAGGGGACGTGGAGATTCGTCACGCCCTTGTGCGAGTTGACCATCGCCAGCGCCGGGCCTTCGGCCAGGCCCTTCTCGATGCCGGCGCGCACGCCCTCGGCGACCTCGGCGGGCAGCTCGTCGAGTCCGTCGAGGATCGCGGCGAGTCCGTTGTCCGGGGTCAGCCCCGCCTCGGCGAGGGCCTCACCGTAGGTCGCGAAGACCTCGGGGAAGAACGCCTCGATGACATGGCCGAAGAGGATGGGGTCGGAGACCTTCATCATCGTCGCCTTGAGGTGGACGGAGAAGAGGATGCCCTCGTCCTTCGCGCGCTGGATCTGGGCGCGGAGGAACTCGTCGAGGGCGGCGACGTTCATCTTCGTCGCATCGACGACCTCGCCGGCCAGCACCGGGAGGGACTCCTTGAGGACCTTCTCCTCACCGGAGGCAGTGCGCAGGACGATCCGCAGGGTGTCATCGGCGGGGATGACGACGGACTGCTCGTTGGCGCGGAAGTCATCGGCGTCCATCGTCGCGACGTTCGTCTGCGAATCCTTCGACCATTCGCCCATCGAATGCGGGTGCTTCTTCGCGTAGTTCTTCACGGCCTCCGGCGCGCGCCGGTCGGAGTTGCCCTCACGGAGGACCGGGTTGACCGCTGACCCCTTGACCTTGTCGTAGCGGGCCTTGACGTCCTTGTCCGCGTCGGTCTCGGGCTCCTCCGGGTAGTCGGGGAGGTCGTAGCCCTGCGACTGCAGCTCGGCGATCGTGGCCTTGAGCTGCGGAACGGAGGCGGAGATGTTCGGGAGCTTGATGATGTTCGCGTCCGGAGTCTTGGCGAGGTCGCCGAGCTCGGTGAGCGCATCGGCGACCTGCTGGTCGGCCGGGAGGCGGTCGGAGAACTGAGCGAGCACACGGGCGGCGAGGGAGATGTCCCTCGTCTCGACATCGACGCCCGCCGAGGTGGCGAAGGCTTCGATGATCGGCTTGAGTGAGTAGGTCGCCAGAAGCGGCGCTTCATCGGTGCGTGTGTAGATGATTTTGGCCATAATGATGGACTGCTCCGAATTGTCGTGGGGTTTGACCTCACCATCCTACCTTTTGCCGCCGTTGGCCCTCGGCTCAGCGTTCGCGTCGGCTCGGCGGTAGAGTAGCGTCCCGGCGCGCAGACGAGTGATGGACAGCGAGAGAGGACACGGGTGGCGAAGCTCTACTTCCGGTACGGTGCGATGAACTCCGGCAAGTCGACGGCTCTGCTCCAGGCGGCCTTCAACTACGAGGAGCGCGGGCAGCGCGTGCTGCTCGCGAAGCCCGACATCGACACGAAGGGCGCCGATGAGATCGTCTCCCGCCTCGGCGTCACCCGCACCGTCGACTTCCTCGTCCCCGCCGGCGCCGACGTCGAGACGATCTACGCCGAGCACGCCGACTACGTCGACCACGATGCGCTCCTGGAATCGATCGACACCCCCAAAGCGCCCGTCGCGTGCCTGCTCATCGACGAGGCGCAGTTCCTCGAACCCGAGCAGATCGACTCGCTCATGCGCGTCGCCACGGAGCAGGACGTGCCGGTGATGTGCTACGGCATCCGCACCGACTTCCGCACCCGGGCGTTCCCGGGATCGGCCCGCCTCCTCGAGATCGCCCACACCCTCGAAGAGCTCAAGACGATCTGCCGCTGCGGTCGCAAGGCGATGTTCAACGGCCGCCTCGTCGACGGGGAGTTCATCTTCGACGGCGATCAGGTCGCCATCGACGGCAACGCCGTGACCTACGAATCGCTGTGTCCGCGCTGTTACCTCACCTACTCCGGCGGTAGGCTGTTGGCGTAGAGACCCTCCCGCCGCTGTCCGACACAGCCGCTGTCCGATGCAGCCGCTGTCCGCACCGTCTGCCGATCCCGATTCCGACGATGAGGAGCCCTCATGCGCATCGCCCTTCACGCCTTCAATGACAATCCCGGATCTCCCGCGCTCGTCTTCGGCGATGCGCTGGGCACCCGGACTCCGCTGTGGGCGGCTGTGGCCTCCCGCCTCGTCGACGACCACCAGATCTACCTCTCCGATCTGCCGGGTCACACGTACCCGGTGTCGCAGGAGGAGCTGAGCCGCGACTTCACGATCTCCGATCTCGCCGCGGGTCTCGTCACCTCGCTCGAGGACAAGGGCGTCGAGTCGTTCACCTACTGCGGCGCCTCGATCTCCGGCGGCATCGGGCTCACGCTCGCCCTCGAACACGCGCACAAGCTCACCGGGCTCATCGCGTGTGCGACGGCGCCGAAGTTCGGCACCGACGTCTCGTGGGCCGAACGCATCACCGAGGTCGAGAACGACGGAACCGCATCCCTGCTGCCCGACACCGCCGACCGCTGGTTCGCCGCCGGCTTCCTCGAGGAGGACATCGCGACCGGGCCGGCGATCCTCACCGACCTCGCGACCGTCGACGATGCCGCCTACATCGCGTGCTGCCGGGCGCTCGCACTCTACGACCTCGAGGGCAAGCTCGGCGGGATCACGACGCCCACCCTCTTCATGGCCGGCAGCCAGGACCCCGGCTGCACCCCGGAGGAGATGGGGAAGATGCGCGACGCCGTCGAGGGGTCGGAGCTCGCCGTCATCCCCGATTCGGCCCATCTCCTCATGGCCGAGCATCCCGAGTTCGTCGCCGACCGCATCCACTCGTTCATCGCCGGTCTCTGAAGGGGCGCCGCCAGCGGCCGCGTCTCTGAAGGGGCGCCGCCAGCGGCCGTGCTGACGCGGGCGGCGGAGAGGCGCGGGCAGCGGCCGTGCCGACACCTGCGACTGCGCCGACAGCCCTGACCAGCCCAGACGGCCCCTACTGGGCCGGAGGGATGACCCTGATCGTGCCCGGGCCGTGACCTCGCGGTCGAAGACAACTGTCGTCATTGTCGTTAGGGTGGAGACACAGGCCCAGCCCGCCAGCTCATAGAGGAGCTCACCGTGAACGACACCCCGTCGCCGCAGTCGACTGAGATCGCCGAGCAGTCACCGGGGGAGCGCGCCCCCGGCTTCCCGCTGCGGACGGTGCGGGTGCGGTGGACGGGCTTCCTCCTCGGCCTCATCCTCTGCACCCTCGTCTACGCGATCATGCCCGACACCGTCGAGCACAACGCGAAGCTCACCGCCGCCGTCGCCGTCCTCATGGCCGTGTGGTGGATGACCGAGGCCCTGCCGATCCCCGCGACCTCCCTCGTGCCGCTTGTCGCGTTCCCCGTCTTCGGCGCCGAGGTGGAGATGGCCGATGTCGGCGCCTCCTACGGCAATCCGATCATCTTCCTCTTCCTCGGCGGGTTCCTCATCGCCCTGGCGATGCAGCGGTGGAACCTCCACCGGCGCATCGCCCTCTTCACGCTCAGCCTCATGGGCAACAAGCCGGGGCCGATGATCGCCGGCTTCATGATCGCCACCGGCTTCATGTCGATGTGGGTCTCGAACACGGCGACCGCGGTGATGATGCTGCCGATCGGCATCTCCGTGCTCATGATCGTCGCGAAGGTCGTCGGCTCGGCGATGGTGACAGGGACAACGGGCACCGAGGCGGTCCCCGGCGACCGTGGATCCGCTGACGCCGCCACCGCCTCGGCCGGCGGCAGCACGGACGGCTCCGGGGGAGACGGCGGCACCGGCGAGGTCGGCATCGGCCACGCCGTGAAGTCGAACTTCGGCACCGCGCTCATGCTCGGCATCGCCTATGCCGCGTCGATCGGCTCGCTCGGCACGATCATCGGCACCCCGCCCAACACGTTCCTCGTCGCCTACCTCAAGGACAACCACGACATCTCGATCGGCTTCGGCCAGTGGATGCTCGTCGGCGTGCCCTTGGCTGTCGTCATGATGGCGATCGCATGGTTCCTCCTCGTCAAGGTGCTCTTCAAGCCCGAGATCGACGAGATCCCCGGTGGCCGCGAACTCATTCGTGAGGAGATGGCCAAGCTCGGGCCGATGTCGACGGGCGAGAAGCTCGTCCTCGGGATGTTCATCCTCGCCGCGGTCAGCTGGATCTCGATCCCGCTGATCTTCGAGGACCCGCCGATCAGCGACGAGGGCATCGCGATGGTCATCGGCCTCCTCCTCTTCCTCATCCCCGGCGGCGCCCACCGCGGCGTCCGCCTCCTCGACTGGGAGACCGCGGAGAAGCTGCCGTGGGGCGTCCTCCTCCTCTTCGGCGGCGGTCTCGCACTCTCCTCGCAGTTCTCGTCCTCGGGACTCACCGAGTGGATCGGCGAGGTCTCGGCCGGTCTCGGCGCGCTGCCGCTCATCCTCATCGTCGCGATCCTCGCCGCGCTCATCCTCTTCCTCACGGAGCTGACGTCGAACACCGCGACCGCGGCGACCTTCATCCCTGTCGTCGGCGGTGTCGCCCTCGGCCTCCAGCTCGACCCGCTCATCCTCACGATCCCGGTGGCGCTGGCCGCGACATGCGCGTTCATGCTCCCGGTGGCGACCCCGCCCAACGCCGTCGCCTACGGCTCGGGCTATGTGACGATCGGGCAGATGGTCAAGGGCGGCATCTGGCTCAACCTCATCGGCATCGTCCTCATCACCGCCACCGTCTACCTGCTTGCCGTCCCGGTGTTCAACATCATGCTGTGAGGACAAGCACCATTGAGGCAGACTGGTGCCCATGGCTGAACTATTCACCCCGATGACTCTGCGCGGACTGACCGTCGACAACCGGATCTGGCTCGCGCCCATGTGCCAGTACTCGTGCGAGAAAGAGGACGGCATGCCCGGCACATGGCACCTCGTCCACCTCGGCGCGCGGGCGACCGGCGGATTCGGTCTCATCCTCACCGAGGCCGCAGCTGTCCTCTCCGAGGGCAGGATCTCCCCGCAGGACGCCGGCATCTGGAGTGACGCGCACGCCGAGGCGTGGAAGCCCGTCGTCGACTTCGTCCACTCACAGGGCACTCCGATCGGCATGCAGCTTGCGCATGCGGGCCGGAAGGCGAGCACGTACCGCCCCTTCGACGGCAACCCGCGCGGCACGGTGCCCGCTGCCGAGGGCGGATGGCAGCCGCTGGGCGCGAGCCCGATCGCCTATCCCGGTTACACCGAGCCGACAGAGATGACGGAGGCCGACATCGCCGAGGTGGTCGCCGCCTTCGCGACGGCTGCGCGCCGGGCGATCGACGTCGGCTTCGACCTCGTCGAACTCCACGCCGCCCACGGCTACCTGCTCCACTCGTTCCTCTCGCCCCTGTCGAACCAGCGCACCGACGGCTACGGCGGCGACCTCGCCGGTCGCGCCCGGATCCTCTACGAGACCTATGACGCCGTGCGCGAGGCCGTGGGGGAGGACGTGCCCGTGTTCGTCCGGCTCTCGGCGAGCGAGTGGGTGGAGAACGGCTTCGACATCGCCGAGGCGGTCGAGGTCTCCCGTGAGCTCGACGCCCGCGGGGTCGACGTCATCGACGTGTCCTCGGGCGGGAACTTCCCCGTCAAGGTGCCCGTCGGACCCGGCTACCAGGTGCCGCTGTCAGCGGCGATCCGCGACGCCGGGGCGACGACGGCGACCGTCGGTCTCATCACCGAACCCGAGCAGGCCGAGACGATCCTCGCCTCGGGGCAGGCTGACGCGATCCTGCTCGCCAGGGTGGCGCTGCGCGAACCGGCGTGGCCGCAGCGGGCGGCCCATGAGCTCGGCGTCGAGCCGGGACCGTATCCAGCACAGTACGTGAGGGGAAAATGGTGAACACGATCGAGACCGAACACGTCGTCATCCGATGGATCTCCGTCTCCGAGATGGAGAACAACGTCTATCTCATCACTGCGAAGGAGACCGGGGCACAGGTCCTCATCGACGCCGCCGACGACATCGAGGCGATCGAGAGCCTGCTGGCAGCGGGAGCCGAGGACACGAGCGCCGAGCCGAGCCTGCAGGCGATCATCACGACGCACCGGCACTGGGACCATATCCGGGCGCTGCCGGAAGCAGCGACGCGGCACCCGGACGCCATGACGATCGCCGGTGCCGCCGACGCCGAGGCGATCACCGAGGCCGAAGGCGTCGAGATCGCCCACACCGTCGATCATCTCGATGTCGGGGATTTCGGGGGATTCGTCCTTCAGGCGATCGCGCTGCGCGGGCACACCCCGGGATCGATCGCGCTGCTGCTCCTCGACGGCGGACAGTCGATCCTCTTCTCTGGGGACTCGCTCTTCCCCGGCGGCCCGGGAAAGACGTGGAGTCCCGAGGACTTCACCTCGCTCATGGACGATCTCGAGGAGAGGGTCTTCGAGCAGCTGCCCGATGACACGCAGGTGCTGCCCGGCCACGGCGCACCGACGACGCTCGGAGCCGAGCGCGGTCAACTGGGTCAGTGGCGCGAGCGCGGGTGGTGACGGTCTCCGGCAACGGTGCCTGAGGGCCGATCAACATCACCAGCTGGGGACGGCGGTGAAGCCGATGATCGCCCACCCGATCGCGACGGCGAGGACGATGATGACCTCGACGTTCCAGCGCTCGGTGATCGTGCGCTCTCCCCGCGGGTTCGACAGCTGCTCGTCGCCGAGCCCGCGGAAGTGATCGAGCACACCGTCGACGGCGGGGTTCGGGTTGTCGACGAGGCGCCGCGCGCCGGCGGCATCCTTCTCCATCTTCTTCCCGCGACCGGCGAGCGGCCATGAGGAGAATGTCTTCTCACGCGTCTCGACGCCGAGGCCGAAGTGCGTGTCGAAGCCGTCGACGAGATTCCACGGCACCGTCACGGTCTTGAGCGGGTTGACGAGCACGATGTCCCGGGGCCGCAGCTCGACCCGGGGGAACCGGTAGAGCATCCACGCGCCGATGAAGAGGAGCACGGGAATCCCTGCGATCGCCAAGCCACGCAGAGTAAAGTCACCGACGACGATCGAGCCGACGCCGATGACGGCGATGATCGCGATGAGACCGAAGAGCACCGTCGATCCCGTGGTTCTCACAATTCGGGTCTCACCGGGTGTCATCTCACTGTCAGCCATCTGAACATCCTATCCATTGAGACTTTCAATTCGATGGATGTGAGCTGTGTCTCGAAACGGTAACGATTACTCAAACTGCTCAGAATGTGGACTCAGTCACAGAGACCAGTGAATTAACTTTGAGGCAATCCATGTGAAAACATGAACGCGGTCACACTCCCGATGGCGGGAGGAGTGGTCGGAACGCATCCCGAAACCGGGATGCGGGCACGATGGGCGCGAGCCCAGAGAACAACAAGGAGAGAACGTGAACAAGCGCTTCCTCGCAGCCGGAGCCTCAGTTGCCGCAGCAGCAATGGTGCTTTCTGCCTGCACCCCTCCCGGTGGCGGTAACGACGACCAGGCCTCGGACAACTCGATTCTCAACATCGGCTGGAACGAGTCGTTCCGGTCGATGAACACTCTGACGGCCAACGGCAATGCCACCTCGAACGCCATTCTCACCTACATGATGAATGACAACTTCGGGTACTACGATGACAAGCTCGAGGTCCAGGACGGCGCCCTCGGTTCGGTCGAGAAGGTCTCCGACGATCCGCTCAAGGTCAAGTACACCTTCAACGACACTGCCAAGTGGTCCGACGGCACGCCCGTCGACGCCGCGGACCTCGCTCTGACCTGGGCGGGCACCTCGGCGAACTTCAACACCGTCGAGTCGAACAACAACGACGACGGCACCGTCAAGGAGAACGACGCGAGCACCGTCTACTTCGATTCCGCGACAGCGGGCTCCGCGCTCATCAAGGACTTCCCAGAAGTCTCCGAAGACGGAAAGGAGATCACGTTCACGTACTCGAAGCCCTACGCGGACTGGGCAACGGAGTTCGGCACCGGCGCCGACGGGGTCGGCGTGCCCGCGCACATCGTGGCGAAGAAGGCGCTCGGCACCGAGGACGCAGCTGCAGGCAAGCAGGAGATCCTCGATGCGATCAAGAACAAGGACACGGAGAAGCTCTCGAAGATCTCGAACTTCTGGAACACCGGGTTCGACTTCACCTCGATGCCCGACGACGAGGACCTGCTCGTCCACAACGGTCCGTACAAGATCACGGACTTCCAGGAGGGGCAGTACATCACTCTCCAGCGCGACGAGAACTATTCGGGTCCGGTCGAACCGAAGGTCGACACCATCACCGTGCGCTACAACGGTGATCCGATGGCCATGGTCCAGGCAATCGAGAACGGCGAGGTCGACATGACCCAGCCCCAGGCGACCGCTGATGTCCTCGACGCAGCCGAAGGTATTGACGGCGTGACTGTCGATGCTGCCGACGGTGCGACCTATGAGCACGTCGACTTCACCTTCGACAACGGCGGTCCGTTTGACCCCGCAGCCAACGGCGGCGACGAAGAGAAGGCGAAGAAGGTTCGCCAGGCGTTCCTCCACACTGTGCCGCGTGCTGACATCGTCGAAAAGATCATCAAGCCGCTTAATCCAGAAGCGGTCACCCGCGACTCGTACTCGCAGGTGCCAGGCGCTCCGATGTACGACGGCATCGTCGCCGAGAACGGTATAGACGCCTACAGCCAGGTCAACCTCGACGAGGCGAAGAAGCTCCTCGAAGAGGCCGGCGTTTCCAATCCGACTGTGCGCATCATGTACGACAATACGAACGCTCGACGTCAGCAGGAGTTCCAACTCATCAAGGAATCGGCCGAGCAGGCCGGCTTCAAGATCGAAGATGTCGGCGACGTCAACTGGGGCACCCGTCTCGGTGATAAGTCCTACGATGTCGCCCTCTTCGGATGGCAGTCGGAGGGCACCGGCGTGACTGAGAACGATGCGAACTTCCGCACTGGGGCTCAGAACAACTACGGCGGCTACTCGAATCCGAAGATGGACGAGATCCTCGATAAGCTTCTCGTGTCGAAGGAAGACGAACAGCAGCAGCTGCTCACGGACATGGAGAAGCAGCTCACCGAGGACGCGTTCGGTGCGCCGATCTTCCAGTTCCCCGAGCTGACGATCTACAACGACAAGGTGAAGAACGTGAAGTCGACGTCGGTGTCGCCGACGATGTTCTGGAACTACTGGGAGTGGGAGAAGAACTGATTCGCTTCTGATGCGAACGGCTTTTCACCATCTCAGCTGCTGTGGGGGTCACAACAGTGATCCCCACAGTGGCGTGCTCGCACAGACTGAATCGGACACACCATGATCAAGTTCATTCTCAGGCGACTGCTGTCGACAGTGCTCGTTCTGCTCGTCGTCACCTTCGTCCTCTACCTTCTGCTCAACGTCGCCCTCGACTTCTTCTGGGACCTGCGTTCGAGCACGTCCCCGAACATCGAAGCGCTCTACGAGTCGCGCATTCGCCTCCTCGATCTCGAGACGCCCGCGATCGTCCGCTACTTCAAGTGGCTCGCCGGCGCGAGCGGCTGCCTCGTCGGCCAGTGTGACCTCGGAATCGCCTGGAAGAGCGGTCAGGAAGTCACCTACCTGCTCCAGGGTGCGATCGTCAATACGATCAAGCTCATCACAGCCTCGACGATCGTCGCGATCATCCTCGGCATCGCCGTCGGCATGGTCTCCGCGATCCGCCAGTACTCGGGCTTCGACTACTTCATCACCTTCGTCTCGTTTCTCCTCTACTCGCTGCCCGTCTTCTGGGTCGCGGTGCTCCTCAAGCAGTACGGAGCCATCGAGATCAACAACTTCATCAACGATCCGACCTTGACCAGCTGGTGGCCGATCATCATCGCGTGCATCGCGATGGGTCTCTTCTGGATGGGCGCCCTCGGCGGTGGCAAGAAGCGACGGATCATCACGTTCCTCGCCGCGACGCTCGTCACCTTCGGGACGATCTACTACATCCTGGCGAGCGGCTGGCTCCAGCAGCCGACGATCGGCGTCGTCGGAGTCGTCCTCATCGGCGTCGGCGCCGCGATCGTCATGACCTTCCTCTCGACCGGCCTGAAGAACAAGCGCGTGCTCTACGCCTCGCTGACGATCGCCGTCATCGGAGCGCTCCTCTACATGCCGCTCCAGTACCTCTTCTACTACCAGGAGATGAACTGGCTGTGGATGCTCGGCCTGTTCATCGTCACGATCGGCGTGGCGATCGGCGTCGGCCTCGCGTTCCGTGGACCCGATCCGTGGGACACCGCGCGCACGACCGTCTTCACTGCGGTCATCATCGCGGTGACGATCTTCGCCGACCGTGTGCTGCAGGGGTGGTCGGAGTACTCGAGCAGTCCCGCAATCAACAATCGCCCGATCGCGACGATCGGTGCCTCGGCACCGAACGTCAATGGCGATTTCTGGATCACGAACCTCGACACGTTCACCCACCTCCTGCTGCCGTCGATCGCCCTCGTCCTCATCTCCTTCGCGTCGTACACGCGGTACACCCGCGGATCGATGCTCGAGGTCATGGGTCAGGACTACATCCGCACGGCGCGAGCCAAGGGCCTCAATGAGCGCACGGTGATCATGCGGCATGCGCTGCGCAATGCGCTGCTTCCGTTGGCGTCGATCATCCCCGTCGACATCATCACAATGATCGGCGGTGCGGTGATCACAGAGACGATCTTCGGCTGGAACGGCATGGGCAAGCTCTTCATCGACTCGATGCGACAGTCCGAGCTCGATCCGATCATGGCCTACATCCTCATCACGGGCATCCTCGCCATCATCGCCAACCTGGTCGCGGACTTCCTCTACGCCGTCCTCGACCCGAGAATCCGAGTGAACGCATGAGCATCGACAACAAGAACCAAGACACGGAGACGGGCCTCGACCCCGTCGGCGAGAACGCGATCGAAACGAAGGAGACAGAAGGTCTTTCCCAAGGAAAGATCGTCTTCCGCAAGTTCATCCGCCACAAGGGCGCGATGGCAGGGCTCATCGTCCTCATCCTCGTGACGATCTTCGCCTACACGGCCCAGGGCATCGGTCCGATCCCCGGTTGGTGGATCTTCAACCACACGGCATCAGGCCCGGTGGTCAACCCCGGCGGCGCACCGACGTGGACGCTGTCGAACTTCTTCTCACCCGGCGAGCATCCGTTCGGTCAGGACGAGATCGGCCGCGACAACTTCGCCCGCGTGATGAAGGGCACCCAGATCTCGATCATGGTCATGGTCATCATCGGTGTGGTGGCTCTGATCATCGGCACGATCGTCGGGGCGCTGGCCGGCTACTACCGCGGCTGGGTCGATTCGGTGCTCATGCGCATCACCGACGGCTTCATCATCCTGCCCGTCATCGTCGTCGGCGCGATCCTCGGCAAGCTCGTCTCGGGCACCGGCGGTGCGATGCTCGGGCTCGTCCTCGGTGCGATCCTCTGGACCGGGCTCGCTCGACTCGTCCGCGGTGACTTCCTCTCGCTGCGCGAACGCGAATTCGTCGACTCGGCGCGAGTGGCAGGAGCGAGCGACTTCCGGATCATGTTCAAGCACATGCTCCCGAACGCGATGGGTGTCATCATCGTCAACACGACGCTGCTGATGAGCCAGGCGATCGTCCTCGAGGCCTCGCTGAGCTTCCTCGGCTTCGGCATCGCACCGCCTGACATCTCGCTCGGTCAGCTCATCAGCGAGTACCAGACCTCGTTCGCCACGCGTCCGTGGCTGTTCTGGTGGCCCGGCTTCTTCATCATCATCATCGCGCTCTGCGTGAACTTCATCGGCGACGGTCTGCGCGACGCGTTCGACCCGCGGATGAAGACGATCCCGAGCTGGCGGAAGATGAAGAAGGCCGAGCGCATGGCGAAGAAGGGGGACAAGTGATGACCGCACAGACCACAGCGGAGGCGACCGCCTCGGCGAAGTCACCGATCCTCGACGTCACGGACCTGGGAGTGAACTTCTGGGTCAGCGACGAATGGTGGATGGCGGCCGAAGGCCTGACCTACACGGTCAACGCGGGCGAAGTGCTCGCGATCGTCGGTGAGTCAGGGTCGGGCAAGTCGCAGTCGAGCATGTCCCTGCTCGGTCTGCTGCCGTCCAACGGTCGGGCCACGGGCTCGGCGAAGCTCGGCGACACGGAGCTCATCGGACTGCCCCAGGAGCGCATGCAGCACATCCGCGGCAACGACATCTCGGTGATCTTCCAGGAGCCGATGACCGCGCTCAACCCGGTCTACACGGCAGGCTTCCAGATCGTCGAGACGCTGCGCGTGCACATGAACATGGGTCCGAAGGAGGCGAAGGAGCGCGCTCTCGAGCTCATGCGCCTCGTCGAGATCCCCGATCCCGAGGAGCGGTTCCACTCGTTCCCACACCAGCTCTCGGGCGGTCAGCGGCAGCGCATCATGATCGCGCAGGCGCTGGCGTGCCAGCCGAAGCTGCTCATCGCCGATGAGCCGACGACAGCGCTCGACGTCACGGTGCAGGCCGAGATCCTCAAGCTCATGCGCGAGCTCAAGTCGAAGCTCGACGCCGGCATCATCCTCATCACGCACGACATGGGCGTGGTGGCGGACATGGCCGACCGCATCATCGTTATGCGGGCGGGCAAGGTCGTCGAGTCGGGCACCGCCGATGAGATCTTCTACAACCCGCAGCATCCGTACACGAAGCAGCTCCTCGAGGCGGTGCCCCACCTCGGCACCGAGATCGAGGGAGAGGCCTTCGGCGCGGATCTGGGGGACGTCGAGGTCGCGCTCCACGATCTCGAGGAGGCCGAAGCGGACGAGTCCGCAGGCGACGACCTCGCGGCGGGATCGCTGGCCGATGATGACGCCGAAGCCACGCCCGCCTCGACCGGTGAGGCCGACCACCCGCAGATCGAGATGGACTCGACGGAGACGTACTATCATCCGGGGTCGCAGGCGGACTTCTCGAAGCCCTCTGCCCTCCAGCTGCGCGACGTCGCCATCGAGTACCCGGCGCTCGGGCGGAAGAAGGCCTTCCGGGCCGCCCACCACATCAATCTCTCGATCGCTCCCGGAGAGGTTGTCGGCCTCGTCGGCGAGTCCGGGTCGGGCAAGACGACGATCGGCCGTGCCGCCCTCGGACTCCTGCCCACGGTCGAGGGCGACATGCTCGTGGGTGGAAAGAGCATCAAGGGTCTGTCGAACAAGCAGCTGCGGCCACTGCGCAAAGAGGTCGGGATCGTGTTCCAGGATCCCGGCTCCTCGCTCAACCCGCGTCTGCCCGTCGGCGAGTCGATCGGCGAGCCGCTCTACCTCCACGAGGGGATGAAGGGGCCGGCGCTCAACAAGAAGGTCGAAGAGCTCCTCCACGCCGTGGAGCTGCCGACGACGATGCGCAACCGCTACCCGCACGAGCTCTCGGGCGGTCAGCGTCAGCGCATCGGCATCGCCAGGGCGCTGAGCCTGCGGCCCAAGCTGCTCATCGCCGATGAGCCGACCTCGGCCCTCGACGTCTCGGTGCAGGCGAAGGTCCTCGACCTCTTCGAGAGCCTGCAGGCGCTCTACGGGTTCGCGTGCCTGTTCATCAGCCACGACCTCGCCGTCGTCGAACGCATCGCCTCGCGCATCGCGGTGATGCGCCACGGCTACCTCGTCGAGATCGGACAGAGCTCACAGGTCGTCGCCAACCCCGTCCACCCGTACACGCAGCGTCTGCTCTCCGCAGTTCCGGTTCCGGATCCCAAGGAGCAGCGCAAGCGCCGCGAGGCCAGGGACGCGGTGCTCGAAGCGACGATGGACGCGTAAGGGCGACCACCTCGGTGCCGGTGAGGCGGATCCGACGTGATGTCGAACTTCGATGTCGCTGAGGATCCGCCTCGCTGTCGTCTGCGGCGATGTCGGCAGGTGCCGGCACCCGCCTTGCCCGCTGCTGTCACCGACCTGTGAATGGGGAAGGGCGGTGGTGCGTATAATTGAGTGTCGGGTCCGTACCGGACCGTTCTCCCTACCGTCAAAAGGCTATTGATGACTGAAGCTCCCATGCGCCGGGAAAACCGCCGCAACGTGGCAATCGTTGCCCACGTCGACCACGGCAAGACCACTCTGGTCGACGCCATGCTCCGGCAGACCGGTGTGTTCAACGAGCACGGTGACTTCGCCGAACGCGTGATGGACTCCGGCGACCTCGAGCGGGAGAAGGGGATCACGATCCTCGCGAAGAACACCTCGGTGCTCTACAACGGCCCCTCGGCCGGCGACGAGCCGATCGTCATCAACGTCATCGACACCCCGGGCCACGCCGACTTCGGCGGTGAGGTCGAACGCGGCCTGTCGATGGTCGACGGCGTCGTCCTCCTCGTCGACGCCTCCGAAGGACCGCTGCCGCAGACGCGCTTCGTCCTCCGCAAGGCACTGGCCGCGAAGCTGCCGGTCATCCTCGTCATCAACAAGACCGACCGCGCCGATGCCCGCATCGACGGCGTCGTCGAGGACTCCCAGGATCTTCTCCTCGGACTCGCCTCCGACCTCGCCGACGAGGTCCCCGACCTCGACGTCGACTCCGTCCTCGACGTGCCCGTCGTCTTCGCCGCCGCGAAGGTCGGCGCCGCCTCGCTCGACCAGCCCGCCGACGGTGAGGCCCCGGACAACCCGGACCTCGAGCCGCTGTTCAAGACGATCATCGAGACGATCCCGGCCCCGGAGATCAACGCCGACGGCATCCTCCAGGCGCACGTGACGAACCTCGACGCCTCGCCGTTCCTCGGCCGTCTCGCCCTCCTGCGCATCTTCGGCGGCACGCTGAAGAAGGGCCAGCAGGTCGCCTGGGCCCGCGGCGACGCGATCAGCTCGGTGAAGATCACCGAACTCCTCGAGACCCAGGGTCTCGACCGGGTGCCCGCCACCGAGGCCTCCGCCGGTGACATCGTTGCCGTCGCCGGCATCCCCGACATCATGATCGGCGACACGCTCACCGACATCGACAACCCGAAGCCGATGCCGGCGATCGTCATCGACGATCCCGCGATCTCGATGACCATCGGCATCAACACCTCGCCGCTGGCCGGTCGCGAGAAGGGCACGAAGGTCACCGCCCGCATGGTCAAGGACCGCCTCGACGCCGAGCTCGTCGGCAACGTCAGCCTCAAGGTGCTGCCCACCGAGCGTCCCGACGCGTGGGAGGTTCAGGGCCGCGGCGAGCTCGCGCTGGCCATCCTCGTCGAGCAGATGCGCCGCGAGGGCTTCGAACTCACCGTCGGCAAGCCGCAGGTCGTGACGAAGACCGTCGACGGCAAGATCCACGAACCCTTCGAGGACCTCACGATCGACGTTCCGGAGGACTACCTCGGCGCCGTCACCCAGCTCATGGCCAGCCGCAAGGGCGTCATGTCGACGATGACGAACCACGGCACCGGCTGGGTGCGCATGGAGTTCACCGTCCCCGCGCGCGGTCTCATCGGCTTCCGCACGCGGTTCCTCACCGAGACCCGCGGCACCGGCATCGCGAACTCGATCTCCGCCGGATACGGTCCGTGGGCCGGGCACATCGAGTTCCGCACGAACGGCTCGCTCGTGGCCGACCGTGCCGGGGCCGTCACCCCGTACGCGATGATCAACCTCCAGGAGCGCGGCTCGTTCTTCGTCCAGCCGACCTCCGAGGTCTACGAGGGCCAGATCGTCGGCGAGAACTCGCGCGCCGACGACATGGACGTCAACATCACGAAGGAGAAGAAGCTGACGAACATGCGCTCGGCTTCGGCGGACTCCTTCGAGAACCTCGTCCCGCCGCGCAAGCTCACCCTCGAGGAGAGCCTCGAATTCGCCCGCGAGGACGAATGCGTCGAGGTCACCCCGAGCGCCGTGCGCATCCGCAAGGTCGAACTCGACCAGAAGGAACGCGCGAAGAACTACGCGAAGCTGCGCCGCCAGAACGCATGAGTGTCACCCCGCGCATCCTCTTCGTGCACGCTCATCCCGATGATGAGACGATCGCGACAGGGGGCACGATCGCCGAACTGGTCGCCGAGGGCGACCAGGTGACAGTGCTGACCGCCACCCGCGGAGAGGGCGGAGAGGTCATCCCGCCCGAACTCCGCAGTCTCGAAGGCGATCGGGCCGGCCTCGCCGAGGTGCGGGAGACGGAGATCGCGGCGGCGATGCGCGCGCTCGGCGTCACCGACCACCGGTTCCTCGGCACTCGCCGAGGCGGTGCGGCGACCCGGCCCGAGCGCCGCTTCGAGGATTCGGGGATGGCCTGGGGGAGCGACGGCCACGCCGTTCCCGCCCCGACGATGCCCGCGGGGGCGCTCTGCGCGGCACCGGTCGCTGACGTCGCCGGCTACATCGCGGCCGTCATCGACGAGGTCCGCCCGCACGCCGTCATCACGTATGCGGCCAACGGCGGCTACGGCCACCCGGACCACGTCCGCGTCCACGATGCGACCGTGGCCGCCGTCGAGGCGGCGACGTGGACGACGGGTCGCCTCCTCTTCGTCGAGGTGCCCTCCGAGGTGGCTCGCGCGTCCTTCGATCCTGCTCAGCCCGGATTCGCCGAGTCCGGGTTCGCGCCTGCGCAGGCGATTCCGACGAAGGCTCCGAGCGGGCCGATCGCCGTGGCCCAGGACGTCACACGCTCTCGGCCGGCGCAGCGGGCGGCGCTGTCGGCCCATCGCACGCAGGTCAGCGTCGACGGCGACTTCTATGCGCTGTCCAACGGCGTGGGCACGAAGCTTGCCGACCACGAGTACTACTCGATCGGTGCGGGCACGCCGATCCCCGCCGAGACGGTGCAGGCGGGACCCGCTGCGCACGTGCTCGCCGGGCTCGACCTCGAAGCCATCGAGGACGAGAACGCCCTCGCCGGTCGCCGGCGCCGTCGGGAACCGAAGAAGCCCGGTGTCCTCGCGTTCATCCACGCGGTGCTGCTCGGGCTGCTCATCGGCTTCCTCGGCGGACTCCAGCACCTCAATGTCTCGGTCGTCCGCCTCGGCGAGCAACCGGTCATCCTTCCCTGGGGACTGGCCCTGGCACTGCTCATGGCGGTCGCCGGACTCTGGCACCTCAAGACGATGTACCGCAGCACCGGGCCGATGCTCGTCGCTGCGATCGTCATCGCTCTCCTCTCGTATATCCTCGGTCAGCCGCAGTGGCTGCCGGGTGCCGACACCATCGTCACGGGCACCCTGCGGTCAGTTGTCTGGCTGCTCGGCCCCATGATCGTCGCCGCGGTCTTCGCCTTCACCCCTGTGATGGGGCGGGAGAAGCACCGCGCGGGACGCCCACGCTGAAGTTGGAAGACTGATGTCCACTCCCACCCTCTCCGGCGGCACCCCCGAATCCGGTGCCGAAACCCAGAAGCGACGCAGCCGCCGCCCTTGGCTCATCGCCCTGTTCGTCGTGCTCGGCCTCGCCGTGGTCTACCTCCTCCTCGGGCTCTTCAGCGGCCGCATCGTCGCTCCCGGCACCACCGTGGCCGGGGTCGACATCGGCGGCAAGAGCGCGAGTGATGCGAGCGCTGCCCTCGAGGACGCCCTCGCCGACCCGGTCAAGCAGGACATCGAGCTCACCGCGGGCGAGTCGACGGCGACGCTCAACCCTGCGGACGCGGGGCTGAGCGTCGATGTCGACGCCACGGTCGCCAGGGTCACCGGGTTCACGCTCGATCCCACGATCCTCTGGGACCGGCTCTTCGGGGACAACACCGTGGCACCGGTCATCGCCGTCGACGACGCGGCCTTCGACCCGGCCGGCAAGGATGCCGCCCAGGCACTCAAGGTCGACCCGGCCAATGCTGAGCTCACCTATGACAAGACGACCCCGACGGTCAAGGACGGTGTCGTCGGACAGACCGTCGAACCCGAGGCGATCCGCACGGCGATCACCTCGGAATGGCTGCAGAAGGACGGGCCGCTGGCGGTCGAGGCGACGAACGAGGACCCCGACATCACGACAGCGGAGGCCGACGAGGTCGCCAAGGGATTCGCGACCGACGCCGTCGCCGGAGACGTCACGGTCAAGGCTGTGCCCGGCAAGGACGCCGACTCCGACGTCAAGGGCGGAGACCTGACGATCGCACCCGAGACGATCGCGGACACCCTGAGCTTCGTTCCGAAGGACTCCGCCCTCGTGCCTGAGTTCGACGCGAAGAAGCTGCAGAAGCAGACGCTCGATGAGAACACGGAGATCGGCCGCCCCGCGAAGGACGCGACGTACGAGATCGTCGACGGCAAGCCGAAGGTCGTCGCATCGGAGACCGGCATCGGCATCAAGGCCGACGACCTCTCGAAGGCCGTCACCGATGCCATCAACGGAGACAGCGCGGCCGCCGAGGTGACCCTGGCCTCCGTCGACCCCGAGTTCACGACCGAGGACGCGGAGAAGGCCGACGTCTCCCAGGTCGTCTCCGAGTTCAGCACTCCCTACGACTCCGACCCGAACCGCGACAACAACCTCCGCGTGGCCTCGAAGGAGGTCTCGGGCACCGTGCTCCAGCCCGGTGAGCAGTTCTCCCTCAACGACACCCTCGGTCAGCGGACCGCGGCCAACGGCTACAAGCCCGCCGGGGTGATCTCGGAAGGGCAGATGAAGGAGGACTTCGGCGGGGGAGTCTCACAGGTGTCGACGACGCTGTTCAACGCCGCGTTCTTTGCCGGCTTCTCCCTCGACGAGCACCAGGCGCATTCGCGCTACATCTCGCGCTACCCCGAGGGCCGGGAGACGACGCTCGACTTCTCGTCGATCGACCTCAAGTTCACGAACACGTCGAAGACGCCCGTCGTTCTCGACATGTACCTGGCTGACGGGAAGGTGAACGCGAAGGTCTTCGGCGTCAAGACCCTCGACGTGTCCTCCGAGTCCTCCGGCCGCTACGCCTTCACCTCTCCGGCGACGAAGACGGAGTCGGGAGCCTCGTGCAAGCCGCAGTCTCCGCGCGAGGGCTGGTCGATCAAGATCACCCGCACGATGAAGGAGATCGCCACGGGCAAGACGACGAAGGACTCCTTCGTCACGACCTACCGCCCGGTCAACAAGGTCGAGTGCAAGTAGGCGGGTGACCCCGAGGCCGGCTCGACCGGGCTCAGCTGCTTCGGTCCGGGCTCAGCCGCGGCCGGCGAACCAGTACCGGTGGCGCACGCTCGCCCCGAGGGAGCCGAAGAGCTCGAGCGAAGCCGTATTGCCCGCTTCGACATCGACGAGGTAGGAGCGGACCCCGCGCTGGGAGAGCAGCGCGGCGGCCGCCCGGACGACCGCGCGCCCGGCGCCGCGACGACGCAGGTCGGGGCGCGTGACGAGGTTGGTGATGACACCCCACTTGCTGCGCTCGACGACCCGGCAGGTGGCGACCATCGTCTGCGAGCCGTCAGGATGCTGCGCCCAGGCGGTGACGAACTGGCACGGATCGTCGGCCTCGATGAGAGCCCGGAGGGCCTCGGCGGAGCCGGGGTCGCGCTCACTCGTCCACGCCGCGTAGTGCAGGGGACTCGGGGTCTCCGTGACGTCGATGACGAGGCCGGGAGCGGCCGCCTCGGCGGGTCCGGCGGCACCACCGGCCGCCTCGGCGGTGGACCCGGTGAGCAGATACACGGTCTCCGAGGCGGTGTACCCGCGGTCCGAGAGCAGCGGGCCGAGGCCCGCGCACACGGGGTCGAGGCCGGCGGAGTCATCGGCGGAGTAGATCTGGACGACCGGCGGTCGGTTCCTGGCGGCATACCACGCTTCGACGGCGTCGAGGCCGTCCTCCCAGCTCAGTCCCGTCTCTGAGACGGGCAGGGCGCTGTTGGCCCGCCGGGTCACCGACTCCGAGCTGCGCAGCAGCCAGCCCTTCTGCAGGAGGCCGACGTCGTCGCCGTCGTCGCTGCGGGATTCGTTGCGGAGGTTCTCGGCGTTGAGCCACGAGACATCGGCGGGCAGCCAGGCCGCCGCCGAGATCCGGCGCAGGTCGACAGCGGAGACGATCTCATGCGTGCGGCCCGACCGGGTGGGAGCGGGAGGCACCTCGTGGACGAGGAGGATCTGGTCGCGGAGGATGCGCACGGGCCCGCGCTTCGTGTCGATCTCGACGCGGGACTCATCGGCTGCGGTGACGACGCCGAGCGCATCGGAGGTCGCATGACTGTCTCCGGGATCGAGCGAGTAACGCACCACGACTCTCCTCCCGGGCTGCAGATCGTCCACGGAATCCCCTCTCTCGCTCGCTGAGTCCTCAGTCCACCCTAGAGCAGACGGCGCCGGCCCGCGCGCCTGCGTGACCGGGCCCACGGAAAGTGCAACGAGGATCACGAGTCCCGCGGAGAGACTGCGCACGTGTGCAGGGCGTATGGTTGACTGCAGAGAACGACTTCAGTTTCCCGAGGAGCGCGAATCCGTGACGTACATCATCGCCCAGCCCTGCGTCGACGTGAAGGACAAGGCCTGCATCGACGAATGCCCGGTCGACTGCATCTACGAGGGGGAGCGCTCCCTCTACATCCACCCCGACGAGTGCGTCGACTGCGGAGCCTGTGAGCCCGTCTGCCCCGTCGAGGCGATCTACTACGAGGACGACGTTCCCGAGGAATGGTCGGAGTACTACAAGGCCAATGTCGAATTCTTCGATGACATCGGCTCACCGGGAGGCGCCGCCAAGCTCGGCAACACCGGCAAGGACCACCCGATCATCTCCGTCCTGCCGCCGCAGAACGGCGAGGAGTGACGCGTCGCCTCGGGCTCGACCTGCCCGACTACCCGTGGGACAAGCTCGCGGCCTATCGTGCCCGCGCTGCCGAGCATCCCGGCGGCGTCTGCGATCTCTCGATCGGCACGCCGGTCGACCCCACCCCGCAGGTCATCGAGGACGCGCTGGCCGCGGCCGGCGATGCTCACGGCTACCCGACGACGACCGGCACCGATGAGCTGCGGTCGGCGATCGCCGACTGGTACGACACGTGGCACGGGGTGACCGTCGACCCCGCCACCGAGGTGCTCCCGACCATCGGGTCGAAGGAGTTCGTCGCGTGGCTGCCGACTCTGCTCGGCCTGCGGCAGGCGGGTCTGAGCGTGGCCTGCCCGCACGCGGCCTACCCGACGTATGAGATGGGGGCGACGATCGCCGGCGTCGACTGCGTCCGGCTCGACGCCTCCGAGATCCTCGCCGGGGCCTCGCTCGAGGGCATCGGGCTCCTCTGGCTCAACACCCCCGGCAATCCCACGGGTGCTGTCCTCGACCGGGACACCCTCGCCGAGGTGGTCCGCCGTGCCCGCGCAGCCGGAGTCGTCGTCGCCTCCGACGAGTGCTACGGACTGCTCAACTGGGTCTCCGACGAGCCGGCCCCGAGCGTGCTGTCGGTCACCGAGGGCGACCACTCCGGTGTGCTCAGCGTCTACTCGATGTCGAAGCAGTCGAACCTCGCAGGCTACCGTGCCGCGTTCGTGGCCGGGGACGCCGAGCTCATCGGCGATCTGACGAAGACGCGGAAGCATGCGGGCATGATCGTGCCCGCGCCGATTCAGGCGGCGATGGTCGCCGGACTGCGCGATGTCGACCATGTCGTCGAACAGAGAGAGCGCTACCGCGCACGGCGCGATCGTCTGCGTCCGGCGCTCGAGGCCTTCGGATTCCGCATCGACGACTCCGATGCCGGCCTCTATCTGTGGGCCACGGCCGGTGTCGACGGCTGGGAGTCGATCGGTGCATTGGCCGATCTCGGAATCGTCGCCGGGCCCGGCGCGTTCTACGGCGACGCCGCGGCGTCGCACGTGCGCGTCTCGCTGACGGCGACCGACGAGCGCATCGACGCGGCTGCCGAGCGCCTTCTCGCCGCTGCGAAATGAGGTCCGCGGAGCCGCTCTGATTTGGACCGGCCGCGGCATGTCTGACCAGGTAGGACGTGTTACCGGTCAGTATGCACTGGGTGCAGTGATTTTTCGAATCCTCAGGGAGTGGGTAGTCTTTGAGGGAACTGTGCAAGACGCCTCAAGAAGTTCTTGAGGTGGGTCGACGGTGAGGAGAACATATGCCGACCGAAGCGAATCTCAGGATTGCCGATACGGACCTGGCACTGCCAGAAGTGCCGGCCACTGAGGGCAACAACGGATATCGCATCGGCTCTCTGCTCAAGGAGACCGGCGCCGTCACCTACGATCCGGGATTCGGCAACACGGCATCGACCTCCTCGGCGATCACCTACATCGACGGCAACGCCGGCGTGCTCCAGTACCGGGGCTACCCGATCGAGCAGCTGGCGGAGAAGTCGAACTTCGTCGAAGTCTGCTACCTCCTCATCCACGGCGAACTGCCCACTCAGGAGCAGTACGATGCGTTCGATTCGCGTCTGCGCAAGCACACCATCGTCCACGAGGATCTGCGTCGGTTCTTCCGTGCGTTCCCCTACGATGCGCACCCGATGCCCATGGTTTCAGCCGCTGTCGCGGCTTTGTCGACTTTCTACCAAGATGACCTCGATGTTTTTGACGAGGAGCAGGTCGACACCTCGTCCTACCGCCTGCTCGCGAAGATGCCGACGATCGCGGCGCTCGCGCACCGGAAGAACATGGGCCTGCCCGTCATCCACCCGGACAACTCGCTCAGCCTCGTGGAGAACTTCCTGCGGGTGAACTTCGGCGTGCCGTCCGAGCCCTACGAGCCGGACCCGCTCGCGGTCAAGGCGATGGATCAGCTCTTCATCCTCCACGCCGACCATGAGCAGAACTGCTCGACGTCGACGGTCCGCCTCGTCGGCTCGGCGCAGGCGAACATCTTCCAGTCGATCTCCGCGGGCATCAACGCCCTGGCCGGACCCCTGCACGGCGGCGCGAACTCGGCGGTGCTCGAGATGCTCCAGTCGATCGCGGCGTCCGATGACGGCCCGAAGAAGTTCATGGAGCGCGTGAAGAACAAGGAAGAGGGCGTGCGCCTCATGGGCTTCGGCCACCGGGTGTACAAGAACTACGATCCGCGCGCGAAGATCATCAAGAAGACCGCCGACGAGGTGCTCGCCCGCAACGGCGGCGACCCGCTGCTCGAGCTCGCGATGCAGCTCGAGGAGATCGCGCTGGCTGACGACTACTTCGTCGAGCGCAAGCTCTACCCGAACGTCGACTTCTACACCGGCCTGATCTACAAGGCGCTCGGCTTCCCGACGAACATGTTCACGGTGCTCTTCTCCGTCGGTCGCCTCCCGGGCTGGATCGCCCAGTGGCGCGAGATGATCAACGATCCCGAGACGCGCATCGGTCGTCCCCGTCAGGTCTACACCGGCGCGGTCTCCCGCGACTACGAGGACATCAGCGAGCGCTGAGCACCTCTCCACTCCGGCAGCCCTCCGGGCGCTTCTCCACCGCACGGTGGCTGAGCGCCCGGAGGGCTGCTGTCGTGTGGGGTGATCGCGGCGCCGAACACCGACAACCTGCGGGGCGACACACACCGCGTGGCTTCGCACGCACACCGCGGAGTCGCGTCCCCTGCGCCCGCACGGGTTGTGTGTGAACCTCCGGGTAGGGGGTTGCCGGAGCGGCTGCCCTCATCCGCGGTCGTTCGACCTTCCGCCTGCCCGTCCCGGCAGTGCAGCGAAACAGCCCTCCGGCGCCGAGGCGGTTCCTCGGTTCCCGGAGGGCTGTTGGCTGATCCGAACGGGGCAGGTGTGAATCGCAGTGCCGTCCCTCAGTGACGGCCCTGGATCTCAGTGGAGGTCGGGGTTGAGCTCGATGCCCTTGGCCGAGCGCGCGATCGCCTCGACGGCACCGGTGACGGAGTTGCGGCGGAAGAGGATGTTGTTCGCTCCGCTGAGCTCCGAGGCCTTGACGACCCGCTCGTCGTCGCCGAGCACGCTCACGCGCGTGCCGGCGGTGAGGTAGAGGCCGGCCTCGACGATGCAGTCGTCGCCGATCGAGATGCCGACACCGGAGTTCGCGCCGAGCAGGCTGCCCGTGCCGATCGAGATGCGGTGCGTGCCGCCCCCGGAGAGCGTGCCCATGATCGAGGCACCGCCGCCGACGTCCGAACCGTCACCGACGACGACGCCCTGCGAGATGCGTCCCTCGACCATCGCCGAACCCAGGGTGCCCGCGTTGAAGTTGACGAAGCCCTCGTGCATGACCGTCGTGCCCGGGGCCAGATGCGCGCCGAGACGCACCCGGTCGGCGTCTCCGATGCGGACACCGGAGGGGATGACGAAGTCCGTCATCCGCGGGAACTTGTCGAGGCCGAAGACCGCGACGGGGCCGCTGGCGAGCAGCTTCGCGCGGGTGGCCTCGAAGCCCTCGGGCGAGCAGGCGCCCGCCGAGGTCCACACGACGTTGGCGATGTGACCGAAGATGCCGTCGAGGTTGACGTCGTTGGGCACGACGATGCGGTGGGAGAGCGCGTGGAGGCGGAGGTAGACGTCGGCCGCCGAGGCGGGTGCTTCGTCGAGGTCGATCGTCGTCGTCACCACGGTCGTCGTCGTTCCCCGGGCCGGATCCTCACCGGTCATCGCGTCGAGTCCGTCCTCGGACGCGAGGGCGGTGGCGGCCGCCTCGGCGTCGGTGAAATCGTCGGCGACGCTCAGGGTCGGGTACCAGACGGAGAGGACGGTGTTCTCATGCTGCGTGGCGAGTCCACGCGCGGAAACGATGCGTTGTGTCATGACCGCAAGCCTAGTCGGTGACCGCGGTACTAGGCTAAGCCGTATGACCGCTCATCCACCTGCTGAGACCACATCCGCTTTCGTTCCCGACGGCGACCTCGGCGAGTATCTGCTCGCCGCCATCGACGATCCGGGTGAGCTCACGGGCCGGCTGTGCGCGATCGAATCCGTCTCCGGCAACGAGGCGGCGATCACCGATGCTGTCGAGGCCGTGCTGCAGGCGATCAGCGCCGGGGACGGCCCCGATCTCGAGATCCTCCGCGACGGCGACACGATCGTCGCTCGCACCCGGCTCGGGCGCAGTGAGCGCATCGTCGTCGCCGGTCACCTTGACACCGTCCCCGTCGAGGGCAACCTCCCGCCCCTGCGCTTCGTCGGCACCGCCGCCGGCCCCGCGGGGACCGGTGCCGAGCCGCACCCCGGCCAGGGTGTGCCGGGGGCGTCTGCCGCCGAGGCGGCCGTCCCGGACGAGGACATCGTCTGGGGCCGTGGGGCGTGCGATATGAAGGCGGGCGTGGCGATGCAGCTCGTCACCGCGGCAGCCCTGCGCAATCCGACGCGCGACGTCAGCTGGGTCTTCTACGACCATGAGGAGGTCGACGCCGCACTCAACGGCCTCGGTCGGGTCGCCCGGAACCATCCGGACTGGTTGGACGGGGACTTCGCGATCCTCGGCGAACCCTCGAACGCGAGCGTCGAAGGCGGCTGCAACGGCACGATCCGCGTCGACGTCACGACCCACGGGGTGCGGGCGCATTCGGCACGGGCCTTCATGGGCGTCAATGCCATCCATGCCGCCGCCGAGGTGCTCACCCGCCTCGCCGACCACGTCTCCGAGACGGTCACCGTCGACGGACTCGACTATCGCGAATCCCTCTCGGCCGTCGCGATCAGCGGGGGAGTCGCCGGCAACGTCGTCCCCGACGAGGCCCGGATCTCCGTCAACTACCGCTTCGCGCCGTCGAAGTCGGCGGCTGAGGCCGAGGGCTTCCTCCGTGAGCTCTTCACCGGCTTCGACGTCGTCGTCACCGATGCCGCGGAAGGCGCCCGGCCGGGACTCGACCGGCCGATCGCACAGGACTTCCTCTCCGCCCTCGGCGCCGAACCGGCGGCGAAGCTCGGATGGACCGATGTCTCGCGCTTCAGCGCGCTCGGGGTGCCGGCGGTGAATTTCGGCCCGGGCAACCCTCTGTATGCTCACAAGTCAGACGAACATGTCAGGGTCCGGGAAGTGGAGGACGCGACCCGGGCGCTCGTGAGCTACCTCGAGGAGGGCTGAGAACGATGTCGACACACTCAGGCACACCGGCACAGGCGGGATCTGCGGCCGGACCGCAGGAGAGCGCACCGGCGCACGAGAGCGCACCGGCGCAGGACGCCGCACCGCAGGCCGCCACGGCCACACCGCAGACTGACGCTCCGCCCCAGCCCGAGCCGGGCGAGGACGCACAGTTCTACAGCAAGGGACCGCTGCGCCTGCGCGGATCCCAGGTGCCGACGACGACGACCGATCAGCGTCTCCTCGAATCACGCGGCCCCTCGAACTGGGTCCATGAGGATCCGTGGCGGGTCATGCGCATCCAGGCCGAGTTCGTCGAGGGCTTCGGCTCGCTGGCCGAGGTCGGCCCCGCCGTGTCGATCTTCGGCTCCGCGCGCCTCGGCCCGCAGACGCAGGCCTACAACGACGCCCGTGAGATCGCGCGCCGACTCGCGGAGAACGGCAATGCGATCATCACCGGCGGGGGACCGGGCATCATGGAGGCCGGCAACCTCGGTGCGATGGAGGCCGGGGGAGTCTCGATCGGCCTCGGCATCGAACTGCCCTTCGAGTCCGGCCTCAACGACTACGTCGAACTCGGCGTGAACTTCCGGTACTTCTTCGTCCGCAAGACGATGTTCCTCAAGTACTCGCGCGGCTTCGTCGTCATGCCAGGCGGCTTCGGCACCCTCGACGAGCTCTTCGAGGCCTTCACCCTCGTCCAGACCGGCAAGGTCACCTCGTTCCCCGTCGTCCTCTTCGGCACCGCGTACTGGTCGGGTCTCGTCGAGTGGATCAGGAGCACGCTGCTGGCCTCGGGCACGATCTCGGACACCGACCTCGACCTCTTCATCCTCACCGACGACATCGACGAGGTCGTGACACACATCGGCCCCGGCGGCTCCCTCCCCGATGCCCCCGTGGGCGGCGCAGGCCCCGAACAGTGAGAGACCGCGCGCAGGCCCGACCGAGCGGTTCCGCCCGTCCGGTCCGTGCCCGCAGCGTCCTCGACGACGCCCGACCCGGTGCCCCGGTCATCATGGCCGTGGTCAACCGGACGACGGATTCGTTCTA
The DNA here is from genome assembly GCF_006489205.2 of Brevibacterium sp. XM4083. Classification (GTDB taxonomy): domain Bacteria; phylum Actinomycetota; class Actinomycetes; order Actinomycetales; family Brevibacteriaceae; genus Brevibacterium. The sequence goes on from NZ_VFYR02000002.1 coordinate 52,642, forward strand.
CGAGTCCGCGGCGACCCTCGACGGTGCGCTGGCCGCCGTCGATGCCGCCGCCGAGGCGGGGGCGCGGATCGTCGACATCGGCGGGGTCCGCGCCGGCCGGGGGAGGGAGATCTCCGTGGGCGAGGAGATCGACCGCGTCGCCCCGGCCGTCACCGCTGTCCGGCAGCGCCATCCCGGTCTCCTCATCAGCGTCGACACGTGGCGCGCCGAGGTGGCCGAGGCCGTCTGCGCGGCCGGTGCCGGCCTCCTCAACGACACCTGGGCCGGTGCCGACCCCCGCGTCGCCGAGGTCGCGGCCGCCTTCGACGTCGGCCTCGTCTGCTCCCACACCGGTGGCCTCACCCCGCGCACCGACGCCCACCGCAGCCGCTACGGCCTCCATGCCGGCGAGGTCGTCACCGACACCGTCGCCGGGGTCGTCGCCCTCGCCGAGGCGGCCCAGCGGGCAGGGGTCGCACCGGAGCGGATCGTCATCGACCCGACCCCGGACTTCGGGAAGAACACCTATCACTCGCTGCGCCTGCTGCGGGAGCTGGCCCGTTTCCGCGACACCGGCTACCCCGTGCTGCTGGCGATCTCCCGGAAGGACTTCATCGGAGAGACGATCGGGGCGGCCGGACCCGCCGACCGACTGCACGGGACGATCGCGGCGACGGCACTGGCGGTCGAACGGGGCGCGGCGATCATCCGCGCCCACGATGTGGCGGCGACCGCCGACGCGATCGCCGTGACGCTCGCGATCACCGGCGAGGCACAGCCGCGGCACACGGTCCGCGGCCTGCGCTGAGACCGACCTGGGCTGAAACCGACCTGGGCTGAGGACTGCCGCCGCGGTCGCCGACCTGCGCTGAGAGCGTTCGCACACGCCGACCTGCGCTGAGAGCGTGCACACGCCGACCTGCGCTGAGAGCGTGCACACGCCGGCCTCCGCTGAGAGGGTTCGCACACGCCGACCTCCGCCGATGCTCAGGAGCGATGTGAAATGATGGGCTCATGCCATTGTGGATAGTCATCGGGGTCGCGGCGGCGATCTTCGTTCTCGTCATCGTCCTTGCCGCATCCTTCGAGCTCTTCAGCTCCGAAGCCGCCGAGGAGACCGATGCTGTGGCCGCCCCGCTGTCCGGTGACTTCACCGTCGCCGACGTCGATGAGCTGAGATTCCGTCCGGCACTGCGCGGGTATCGGATGGACGAGGTCGATGCGGCGATCGGCCGCCTGCGCGAACGCATCAGCGAACTGGAAGCCGCGCGCCGTTAAGCGATGAGCAGACCCGCAGACCTCCCCGGCATCACCCTCGTCCCCGAAGTCTTCAACTCCTCCCGCCTCCACCGGGCCGGCGTCCTCTTCCTCCAGCTGCCGCTGTGGGTGCAGGCGCTGACCGTCTACGTCGCCTCGCGGATCGTGAGCATCGCGATCTTCGCCGCAGTCCTGCGCCGGCAGGAGGTCGCCGGCTGGTCGTCGAGCCCGGTGACGACGACGCTCGGCGACTTCCTCAACTTCTGGGACTCCGCATGGTACGCGCGCATCGCGAGCGAGGGGTACCCCGCAACGCTGCCGGTCACCGAGACCGGTGACATCATCCAGAACCAGTGGGCCTTCTATCCGCTCCACCCGGCGATCACCGGGGAGCTCGCGCGCCTGACCGGACTGAGCTACGAGGTCATCTCCCCGCTCGTGTCGACGATCGCCGCGGGCCTGGCCTCGATCGTCATCCTCACGCTCTTCCGCAAGTTCGTTCCGCCCGGACAGGCGCTCACCGCGCTCGCATTCGTCATGGTCTTCCCGCCCGCGGCGGTGTTCTCCACCGGGTACGCCGAGTCGCTCACCCTCCTGCTCCAGGCCCTGGCCCTCCTCTTCGTCGTCGAACGCCGCTACCTCACCGCGATCCCCGTCGTCATCCTCATGGACCTCTCCCGGCCCATCGGGGTGGCGTTCTCGTTCTTCATGCTCTTCGTCCTCATCGACCGCTTCCTCCGCCGCCGGACCGATCCGTACCCGCTCGGGGAAGTCGTGCGGTCGTGGACGCTCGGCGTGCTCTCGTGCGTCGCCGCCCTCCTCCATCCCGTCCATGCGTGGCTGACGACGGGGTCGATGACGGCCTACACCGACACCGAGGCGGCCTGGCACACCGGAACATCGTCCTACTTCGTCCAATGGCTGGGGGCGGCCAACGGCCTCGTCGGTCCGTTCGGACCGCTCCTCCTCTTCGGCGTCATCGCCGGAATGCTCGCCCTCATCTTCTCGCCTGCGGGTGCCCGGATGGGCCGGACGCTGCAGCTCTTCTGCACCGCCTACGGGCTCTACCTGCTCATCTTCTTCACCCCGCAGACCTCGACTCTGCGCCTGCTGCTGCCGCTCTTCCCGATCGCGCTGACCCTGGCGGCGGTGCGCTCCCGCGGGTACCGCGTCGTCGTCATCGCAGCGTTCATCATGCTCCAGATCGTCTGGGTGGGCTACCTCTGGCACTTCACTCCGCCCTCCGACCTGCCGCCGTGATCTGCGACAATTTCGGCAAGTGTCCCCGTGCGAGTGCGGTTCATGGAATAATCGGACTATCACAGTGGGCTGATCGTGTGATCTGTTCACTCTGTTCAAACAACGAAAGGTTGCGCCCACATGGCAGCTCAGAAACCCCGCACCGGCGACGGACCTCTGGAAGTCACCAAGGAAGGCCGCGGCATGGTCATGCGGCTTCCGGTGGAGGGCGGTGGCCGGCTCGTGATCGAGCTCAGCGCTGACGAAGCGACGGCGCTGCACGACACCCTCGCGGAGACCCTGGGCATCTGACCAGCAGCACAGCCCGCATGAGAAGCAGCAGAGACGAATCGTCTCTGCTGCTTCTCTGTTGTCGCTGCCCCTCTGTCGTCAGGGAGCCTGACCTGCGGGTGCGGGATCGGGTCAGCGCCACGTCTTCTGCACGGCCAGCAGACCCTCGCCGATCGGCAGCAGGACGCGTTCGAGCCGCTCCTGGGCGGCCAGCCGGTTGAGCAGACTCCGAGCGGCCTGCGTGCGCGCGGACCGGTCGACCGGGTCGGCGACGCTGCCGGCGAGCAGCGTCTGGTTGATGACGAGGAGCCCCTGAGCGTCGAGGAGACGCAGCGCCGGTTCGATCATCCGCTCGAGCCCGGTGGGGTCGACGTCGAGGAACACGAGGTCGTAGGCGCTCGGGGCGAGCCTGAGCAGGACATCCTCGGCGCGTCCGCTCATCAGCCGCAGCCGGCCGGGACGGATGCCGGCAAGGTCGATGAGGTCGCGGGCAGCGCCCTGCGCGGTGGAGTTCGTGTCGATCGAGGTGAGTATCCCGGCGTTCGGCATGCCGCGCAGCAACGCGAGCGTCGACGTTCCGGTTCCCGTGCCGACCTCGACCGCGGCGACGGGGCCGAGGAGGCGTGCGAGCAGGGTGAGGGTGGCCGAGGTCGTCTGGGACACCGGACTGATCCCGTACTCGTGGGAGAGGGTCCGGGCGGCGTCGAGAAGCGCGTCAGGTCCGTTGTACTGCTCGGCGAACGTCACATCACCGGCATGCTCACGTGACAATCGACCCCTCGCTTTCCGCTGCTGCTCAACCGTCAGTCTAACCGCTCCTCGGGGTCTGTTCCGTGGCGCACCCACAGCGCGTCGAGATCCTCGGCACTGAGAAACGCCGAGGTGAGCGCCTTCTCCTGGGTGTGAGCGGTGGCTTCGGCCCGCCAGTGGTCCCGGGCGCGTCCGAGCAGCGGCGCCGGCAGCGCACCGGCGGCGTTGACGACGCGCCACCACGTGACGTTCGCCCCGTACTCCTTCATCACCCGGCCCACGTAACGGGGTGAACAGGCGGCGACGACGCCGACGGTGCCGTAGCTGACGACGCGGCCGGTGGGCACGAGTTCGACGATGCGCAGCACGCGTTCGACGACGACCTCGTCCACGGCTCAACTCCTTGCGAACGGGGACACGACCTGAGAACGAGCATACTGTCAGCGGCGTTAGAATGGAGATCATGTTTGGCGTCAACGGCACCGAGATGGTCATCCTCGTGATCGTCGCACTCGTAGTGATCGGCCCCAAACGCCTCCCCGAATACGCGCAGAAGCTGCGCGACCTCGTGCGCCAGCTCCGCCGCATGGCCGAGGGCGCGAAGGACAACGTCAAACGCGACTTCGGCGACGACTTCAAGGATGTCGACTGGCAGAAGCTCGACCCCCGTCAGTACGACCCGCGTCGCATCGTCCGTGAGGCCCTCGTCGAAGAGGATTCGGCGATCCGTGAGGCCAAGCGCCGCGAGGAGCTCGCCGCTCCCGCCTCGCAGGACGATACGGAGAACCCGAACGGTGCAGCCGGAACCGGTGCTGCAGGGGGAGCTGCCGGCGGGGCTGCCGGTGCCCCGGCAGCGGCCTCGCCGATCGAGCGGTTCCAGGCCCAGCATGTGCGCCGCAATCGCGCCGAGGCGGCCCCCTTCGACTCCGAAGCCACCTGACTGGGCCCTCGTCTCCTCTGCCGCCTCAGGGGACAGAGCAATGGCCCCGTCACGTCGGTGACGGGGCCATTGCTCTGTGGGCGCAGCGCGCCGCGAGCGGTTGAAGGACTGTGCGCCTCAATGCCTGATCGGCTGCAGTGCTCCCGCGCGGCGCGCCCTCAGTTGCGGTGGACGGCCGGGTGTTCGGGGTTCGAGCACAGGACTGTGGCATAGCCGCGGCAGAAGTACTCGGCACCGCTCTCCATCGTCTTCGGAGCGAACAGATCCGACACGGTGACGGCGTAGAGCCCCTCATCGGCGACGGTCTTGAAGACCTCCGGTGCCGCATCGATCGTCGTCGGATGGATCGAGTGCATGAGCACGACCGAGCCGGGCTTCGCCGCAGCGCGGACCGCGTCGACGATCATCGACGCGCTCTTGTGCCGCCAGTCCTCGGTGTCGACGTCCCACATGATCGCGGGATGGTCGATGGCCTTCGCCGAGGCCTTCGACATCGCGCCGTAGGGCGGGCGCATGACGGTGACCTTGCCGCCGCCGGCCTTCTCGATCGCCTTGTCGGTGTCGCCGATCTGCTTCTTCACCGTGTCGGGACTCTGCTTCGACAGCTGCGGGTGGCTCCACGAGTGGTTGCCGAGCTCGTGTCCGGCCTCGGCCATGCGACCGACGACCCCGGGATTGTGCTCAACGTTCTTGCCGAGGAGGAAGTACGTGAGACGGATCTTCGCGTCCTTCGCATCGGCGAGCAGCTTGTCCTCGATCGAGGTCTCTCCCGGACCGTCGTCGTAGGTCAGGGCCACGCACGGAAGCAGGGCGCACGAGTAGTCGGGGTCGCGCTCATCCGCGCCCTGCGGCAGGTTGACCGGAGTGTGCAGCGCTGCCGTCACCGTCTGGCCGAGAGCGGTGAGATCGTCGGTGCCCACCGGCTCGCCGTCGACTGTCAGCGCACCGGTCTCATCGGCGCCGATCGCTCCAGGATCCGTCTTCGCCGTGAAGAGGTCGGCGGCCTCGACGGTCGTGTCCTTGGCGAGGTCGGTGACGAACACCGTCGTCGCTGCCGCCGACGGCGTCGAGCTCGGAGAGGGTGTCGCGGTGCCAGGGGCTCCGAGCTGCGGATCGCTCGGTGCGCGGTTCTCGGTCACGGCACTGATGAGGTAGTCACCGCCGGCGGTGAGGACGCGGTTGCTGTAGTCGACTTCTCCGCCGGTGCCGCCGGGGGCCGGCGCCGAGGCGGTCGGCTGCGCCGTGGTCGCTCCGGGCGCGATGAACTTCGAGACCTCCCAGCGCTCGGAGGGGTCGGTGACGACGGGGCTGAAGGCCTTGCGGTCGCCGAACGCGCCGGCGGATTCGAAGCCGCCGAGCACGACCTTCTCCGTGGCCTCGGCCAGGGACTTCGCACCGGGCAGACCGAAGAGGTGCGCGTCGGAGCTCGGCGTCGTCTTCGCATCGACGACGGCGTAGCTGCGCAGCGCCGACGTGAGCGTCTGCCGGTTGTCCTCGGCGGTCGACTGCCGCTCCTGCGACGCGGACGAACCGTCGCGGGTGCCGTCGGCGACGACGCAGCCCGACAGCAGCGTGAGGGCAGCAGTGACGGCGGTCAGGGCGGTGAGGGGACGGAGGGCACGACGACGCGAAGGGAATGTCAAAGAGAGGTCCTAAAAGCGACAGTGGGGGATGCTCGCCATTCAGTCTAAGGGACTGCCCTGACACGCCCACGACAGCGGCAGTGAGGCCTCTCACCTGCTCTGATGGGCCTCACCAGCGATGACGGGGGCGCTGCTCGACCGTCGTGAGACAGATCTCAGGGCAGAGATCACACCGGAGTTGCACGATTGTGATCACCGATGATGTGCAGTGACGGCGATGTGACGTGATCGTCGGCGTGTCGTCACACGGGGCTGAGGCCGAGCGAGCGTCCGGAGAGGCCGCGCGAGCGCTGCGCGAGGCGGTCGGCGAGGGAGTCGAACGCCTGCGCGGCAGGGGAGTCGGGGCGGCTGAGCACGACGGGCGTGCCCGCATCGGAGCCCTCCCGCACGAGGGTGTCGAGGGGGATCTGCGTGAGCAGCTCCACCTCGGTGTTCGTCGTGGCGGCGAGATTCGCGGCCACGGTCTCGCCTCCGCCGGTGCCGAAGACGTCCATCCGGGTGCCGTCGGGCAGCTCCATCCACGACATGTTCTCGATGACCCCGGCGATCGGCTGGTTCGTCTGCGTGGCGATCGCGCCGGCCCGCTCGGCGACCTGCGCCGAGGCCTGCTGCGGGGTGGTGACGACGAGGAGTTCGGAGCTCGGCAGCAGCTGGGCCACGGAGATCGCGATGTCACCGGTGCCCGGGGGCAGGTCGAGGAGCAGGATGTCGAGGTCGCCCCAGAAGACATCCGTGAGGAACTGCTGGAGGGCGCGGTGGAGCATCGGCCCCCGCCACACGACGGCCTGGTTGCCGGGGACGAACATCCCGATGCTCATCACCTTCACGTCATGGGCGACCTGCGGGATGATCATGTCGTCGACGCGGGTGGGCTGCCCGGACAGGCCGAGCATCGTCGGGATCGAGAAGCCGTAGATGTCGGCGTCGACGAGGCCCACGCGCAGTCCCTTCGCGGCCAGCGCCGCAGCGAGGTTGGCCGTCACCGAGGACTTGCCGACCCCGCCCTTGCCGGAGGCGACGGCATAGACCTTCGTCAGCGACTCCGGCTTCGCGAACGGCACCTCCCGGGTGCCGCCGGGGCCCTGGAGCTTCTCCCGCATGGCGGTGCGCTGTTCGGGGGTCATCGTCCCGAGCTCGACGACCACCTCGGTGACGCCGTCGAGTCTGCCCACGGCCGCCTCGGTGTCCCGGGTGATCGTGTCCTTGAGCGGGCAGCCGGAGATCGTGAGGAGAACGGTGACGGTGACGGTGCCGCCGTTGACGGCGATGTCGGAGACCATGTCGAGGTCGACGATGTTCCGCCGGATCTCGGGGTCGATGACGGTGGTGAGGGCCTCCCTCACGGCGTCGATGGTCGGGGCGCTGCTCATCAGCGGCCTCCCTTCGTGTCGCGCGGGCTGTGGTCGTCTGTCGCGCCGCTGTCCTTGGCGGCGTCCTCTTCGAGCTCCTTGAGCAGGTCTCTGAGCTCGGAGCGGATGAAGTCGCGGGTGGCGACCTCGCGCATCGCGATGCGCAGGGCCGCGACCTCACGGGCGAGGTATTCGGTGTCGGCGAGGTTGCGCTCGGCCCGCTGCCGGTCGTGCTCGAACTCGACGCGGTCGCGGTCGGCGCTGCGGTTCTCGGCGAGCAGGATGAGCGGGGCCGCGTACGAGGCCTGCAGGGAGAGGATGAGGGTGAGCAGGGTGAAGTTGAGCGAACGCGGATCGAACTGCACCGCCTCGGGCAGCAGCGTGTTCCACAGCAGCCACACGGCACAGAACACCGTCATTCCGACGAGGAACGCCGGGGTGCCCATGAAGCGGGCGAACGCCTCGGCGCCGCGGCCGAAGGTCTCCGGGGAGATCGCGAACCGGGGCAGCTTGCGCTTCGAGGAGCGGGGGACGTCGAAATCGTCGGTCGGCATGGTTACCCCCTTCTGTGGTCGTCGCGGCCGGTCGTGCGCCAGTCCTCGGGCAGCAGCTCGTCGAGGACGTCATCGACGGTGACGACGCCGATGAGTCGATCGTTCTCGTCGGTGATCGGCACCGACACCAGATTGTACGCCGCGAGGAACTTCGTCACCTCGGCCAGCGGGGTGTCCGGCGGCATCGGGTCGACTTCGGTGTCGAGCATGATGCCGACCGCCTCGTGCGGCGGATGGCGCAGCATCTCCTGGATGTGGACGAGACCGAGGTACTTGCCGGTCGGGGTCTCGATCGGCTGACGGCACACGAAGATCGCCGCGGCGAGCGCCGGCGGGAGATCCTCGCGGCGGACGTGGGCGAGTGCCTCGGCGACCGTCGTCTCCGGGGTGAGGATGACCGGTTCGGTCGTCATCAGACCACCGGCGGTGTGCTCGTCGTAGGAGAGCAGGGTGCGCACGTCCTCGGCGTCGTCGGGCTCCATGAGGGTGAGGAACTGCTCGGCCTGTTCGTCGGTGAGCTCGCCGAGGAGGTCGGCGGCGTCATCGGGCTCCATCTCCTCGAGGACGACGACGGCTCTCTCCGTGTCGAGGGCGGAGAGGAGTTCGACCTGGGTCTCGTCCGGCAGCTCCTCGATGACATCGGCAAGGCGCTCGTCGTCGAGGGCGCGGGCGACCTGGAGGCGGCGCTCGGGCGTCATCTCGAAGAGGACGTCGGCGAGGTCGGCCGGCTTCGTGTCCTGGTACGCGGCGATGAGCTGCGTGGCCTCCTGATCGTGGGCGGAGTCCGCGGGATGGTCGGCATCCGTCCAGGAGATCTGCATCGTCTCCCCGCGCCGGCGGAAGGCGGAGAAGGCGCTGCTGCGCTCCTGGACGCGACGGACGAAGAGGCGGGTGACCTCCCAGTCGCGGTTGACCTGCTGCTCGATGCCGACGTCCTCGATCTGGACGGGGGAGTCGTCCTCGCGCAGGCGCAGACGGCGGTCGAGGAGGTCGTTGACGACGAGGGTCTCCGAGCGGCGCTGCTCGAACCGGCGCATGTTGACCAGGCCCGTGGTGATGACCTGACCGGCATCGATCGAGGTCACCCGGCCCATCGGCACGAACACCCGGCGTCGTCCGGGCACCTCGACGACGAGCCCGATGACGCGGGGGTACTGGCGCATCGTCGTGCGGTAGACGATGACGACGTCGCGCACGCGACCCACCTGATCGCCGAGGGGATCGAAGACCGGGGCGGAGATGAGGCGGGCGACGAAGACGCGTTTCGAGGAGCCACTCATATCCTCAAGCCTACTTCGTGGTCAGGCACCGCGCCGCGTCGTCCGCATCACGTTCCGTTCACCAAGTCGTCTTGTCGCTGTCATTGAGGTTTCTCCCAGTCTCCCTAGGGTCGTGTCTCGGCACGTGCAATCCCGACCCCAGCAGGACGACGAGAAGGAGACACACATGTCCACACGACGACTGCGCACCGGCGTGCTGAGCACGGCCGCGGTGCTGGCTCTGCTCACCCCGGCCACCGGGGTGTCCGCGGCCCGGGCGGCCGACGGTCCGCCCGATCTCTACGAAGGCCACGTCCAAGTCGACCGGGGGACCCCCGCCGACCCCGAGGTGCTCACCGGTCAGGTCTTCGACGACACCAATGAGAACTCGCGTCTCGACGGCGACGAGGAGGGCATCCCCGGGGTGTCCGTGACCAACGGCCTCGACGTCGTCGAGACCGACGGCAGCGGCACGTACCGGCTCCCGGTGCGGGAGAACATGACCGTATCGGTGACGCAGCCGAGCGGCTGGCAGGTCCCGGTCGACGCCGACAACGTCGCCCAGTTCAGCTACAACCACCTGCCCGAGGGCTCACCCGACCTCGAATACGGTGGGATCGCTCCGACCGGAGGGACCCCGCGGGCGGTGAACTTCCCGATGATCGCCTCGGCGGCGACCGCCTCGGCGGATCAGGAGTGCGCGATCGCCTCCGACACGCAGACCTACGACATGACCGAGGTCGGCTACGCACGGGACGGGGCGGTCAAGGACCTGGCCGACCGCACGGACTACGGGGCGTGCGGGGTGCTCCTCCTCGGCGACAACGTCGGCGACGACCTCAGCCTCAACGACGACCTGCGCGATCTCTACGCCGCGATGAACGGTCCGGTCCGGGTCGCGCCGGGCAACCACGACCAGGACTACGACGCGACCGACGACGCCCACGCCCTTGACACGTTCCGCAATGACTTCGGACCCGCCTACTTCTCCTACGACGTCGGTGACACGCACTTCGTCGTCCTCGACAGCATCGAGTACTCGGGAGATCCCGAGACGAAGTCGTACACGGAGTCGATCAGCCAGGAGCAGCTGACGTGGCTGGAGAACGACCTGAAGAGCGTGCCGCGCAGCGCGCAGGTCGTCGTCGCCGCGCACGCCCCGGTCGTCACCCACCGTGAGGTCGTCGTCGACAACGCCGCCGACCTCTATTCGGTGCTCTCCGACTATCCGAATGCCGTCACCGTCGGCGGGCACACGCATACCCTGGAGAACCTCGTGGCCGGGGAGAGCCGTGAGGAATGGAAGGAGGCGGGCATCGACGAGCTGCCGAGGACGCAGCTCGTCGCCGGAGCGGTCTCCGGGGACTGGTACTCGGGCGGACTCAACGCCGAGGGTCTGCCGTACGCGTTCACCTCCGACGCCGCCGAACCCGGGGTGCTCACTCTCTCCTTCGACGGTGCGCAGCGCTCGGAGCGCTACACCGTGCGCGGGGAATCACCTGATCATCAGCTCCTCCTCGGCGTCAACTCCCCGAGCTGGCGGGCCTGGGCACAGGAGGCACAGGAGGCACAGGACGCCGAGACGACCGATGAGGCCCCGGCGCCGTTCTCCGAGAAGGTCGTCACCCGCAGCGACCTGCGCGCCGGTGAGACCTGGCTGACGTCGAGCTTCCTCGCCGGGAGCTCGGATGCCCGGGTCGAGGTGAGCATCGACGGCGCGGCCCCGGTCGTCGCCGAGCACACGCAGCCGGGGCGCGGGGAGGCGCTGCGGAAGGGGTGGGAGTACACCGACCCGTACACGGCCACGCGCAACCTCACGACCTCCGGCAACGTCGGCCAGACGAGTTCCCACCTGTGGCGCGCACCGCTGCCCGGGGACCTCGACCTCGGCACGCACAGTGCTCAGGTCACCGGCACCGACCGCTACGGCCGTTCGTTCACCGAGACCGTGCGCTTCACCGTCGTCGAGGACGAGGCTGCGGCGGCGAAGGTCTCACGCGAGCAGCTCGGCACCGGCGGCCTCCCGCTGCAGACCGAGCGGGCCGATGACGGAGCCGACCGTCCGGGACTCGATTCCGAGGAGGCGCGCGAGGCCGGCGGACGCTGAGCCAGCACGCCGGTGAGGCCGGTCGGTTACGGTGAGGTGGGGCTGTCTCGGTGAGCTCGGCCCGCGTCTGCGCGGTCGGCCGGCAGCGGGGAGGTGGATCCGACTCGATTCTGCGTGCGTTGTCGAGCGGGATCCACCTCGCCGCCGGTGCGAGCGCCCTGGAGAGGGCGACAGGCCGGGCAGTGTCTGCGGGTCGTCTGCCCGGCTGCCTGCTCGCCCGGCTGCCTGCTCGTCCGGCTGCCTTCTCAGGGCGGGCCTCATTGCGGCAGCCCTGCTCAGGACAGGGTTCCTCAGGACAGGCCTGCTCAGGGAATGGCTGTGAAGGCGGCCGTGAACGCGGGCGCGATGTCGGTCAGGGTCGGCGGCTGGTCCCAGGACGGGTCGACGGGGACGGCGCTGACGGCGGCATCGATCATGGCGAGCGTGATCGCATCGGCCGCGGCCGCGTGGATCGAGACGAGGTCGGGTTTCGCCTCGGCGGCCAGCGGCACCGTCCCCGTGCTGATGGAGAAGACCGTATCTCCGTCGAAATGCGTGTGGGAGGGAAGGATCGCCCGCGCGATGCCGGCATGCCCGCTCGCTGCCATCCGTGTCGTCTGCGCTGGGTCGAGGACGGCATCGGTGGCGACGATGGCCAAGGTGGTATTCGTCGCCGAGGTGCTCGCCCCGGACTCCGCGGCGTCCGCATCCTCGGGATCCGTCGCGCTCTCCGGCACCGGCAGCCCGGGGATGGGAGGGAGATCCCACCCGAACGCGCGGAGGAGGGGAGAGGCCCAGAGGGTGCCGTCCGGGGTGCCGATGGTCCCGAGTGCGTTGAGCGCGACGAGGGCTGCGACAGTGTGTCCGCTGGGCAGGCGCAGCGCGAACGACCCGAGTCCGCCGCGCATCGTCTGAAACCCGATCCGCGCCCCGATGGCCCCGCCGACGCTGCCTCTCACACAGGGTGCGCAGTCCGCGCTGTCTGTCGGGGCCTTGCTGGCTGCCGGGTCCGCGGTGTCCGTCGTATCCCCGCCGCCTGTCGGGTCCGCGCTGTCCGTCGGATCCGCGCCGACCGCGCCGGCTGCCGCGAGAGCCGCGCGGACCGCCGCCGTCCCTTCGGAGGGCGTCGGCGGGGCGACGGGACCGCTGCCGCGGCCGAGATCGTAGAGCGCGGCGGCGGGGACGAGCGGGATGACCGTGTCCGGCAGGCGGGGTGCGGGAAAGCCGCGACCCGCCTCGGCGAGGGCCTCCGACACCCCGGCGACGGTGCGCAGACCGATCGCCGATCCGCCGGTGAGGACGATCGCGTCGGCCCCGTAGGCATGGGTGCCCGGTGCGATGACGTCGGTCTCGTGCGTCGCCGGACCACCGCCGCGCACGTCGACGCCGACCGTCGATCCCGGCGGCGGCACGAGGGCGGTGACCCCGGTGAGGCGCTGCCGAGTGAAGTCACCGGCGTGCCCGAGTCCGATCCCGGGGATCTCGAGAAGGCCTCGCCCGCGGATCGGGGTCGGGATCATCGACCCTGGACCCAGGCTTCGATCTCCTCGCGGGTGCGGGGGAACCCGGCGGAGAGGTTCTCCACTCCGTCGGCGGTGACGAGGACATCGTCCTCGATGCGCACGCCGATCCCGCGGAACTCCTCGGGCACGAGGAGATCGTCGGCCTTGAAGTAGAGGCCGGGTTCGATCGTGAAGACCATGCCGGGTTCGAGCACGCCGTCGAGGTACATCTCCGCCCGCGCCTGCGCACAGTCGTGGACGTCGAGGCCGAGGTGGTGGCTCGTGCCGTGGACCATCCACCGGCGGTGCTGCTGGCCCTCGGGGGAGAGCGCTTCCGCCGCGGATACCGGGAGGAGACCGAACTCCTCGAGCTTCGCGGCGATGACCTCCATCGCCGCCTCGTGGAGTTCGCGGAAGCGCACGGTGCGCTGCGTGTGCTCGGCGGCCACGGCGAACGCGGCATCGGAGGCGTCGAGGACGGCGTCGTAGATCTTGGCCTGCACGTCGGTGAACGTGCCCGACACCGGCAGGGTGCGGGTGATGTCAGCGGTGTAGAGGGAGTCGGCTTCGGCTCCGGCGTCGACGAGGACGAGATCGCCGTCGACGACGGGTCCGTCGTTGCGGATCCAGTGGAGGGTGCACGCATGGTTGCCCGAAGCCGCGATCGTGTCGTAGCCGATGCCGTTGCCGTCGGAGCGGGCGGCGGTCTCGAAGGCGGTTTCGATGACGCGCTCACCGCGGCGGTGGGCGACGGCCTGGGGCAGGGAGGCCACGACGTTGTCGAAGCCGGCGCGGGTGATCGCCACGGCCTCGCGCATCGCCGCGATCTCGTGGTCGTCCTTGATCAGGCGCAGCTCGGACAGCGCCTGGGCGAGTTCGGCATCCCCGGCCTCCGAGGTCTCGAGGTCGGCTTGGACCTGCGTGCGGGCGAGGTCTATGACGGAGTCGATGCGGGTGTCGGCTGCGCGCACGAGGCGCACGGAGATCGCTCCGAGGTCCTTCGTGATCGCATCGTCGACGGTCGCCGAGCTCTCCGTCGCGATGCCGGTCATCGTCGCCATCGCCTCGAGGTCGGCGCGCGGGCCCACCCAGTACTCGCCGTAGCGGGCATCGGAGAAGAACTCCTCGGTGTCGGCGCCGGCGCGGGGGCGGAAGTAGAGGGTGACGGCGTGCTCGTCGCCCTCGGGTTCGAAGACGAGGACGGCGTCGGGTTCGGAATCGGCTTCGAGGCCGGTGAGGTGGATGAATGCCGAATGGGCGCGGAAGCGGTAATCGGTGTCGTTCGACCGGACCTTGAGTCCGCCGGCGGGCACGACGAGGCGCTCTCCGGGGAAGGTCGCGGAGATCTTCGCCCGGCGCTCGGGGGTGAACCCGGCGGCGGCGAGCGCCTCGGCGTTGAGCGGGGTGCGATCCCAGCCCTGCGAGACGAAGTCCCGGAACGCGCGGGAGCTGGGACGGTGCGAGCGGTTGTTGACGCGGTCGTTGATCGGCTGGTCGGTCTCCGTGCTGTCTGTCATGCCTCCATTCTAGGCACGCGGTCAGGACGGCTCCGGGGTGTGGATAGACTTGAGGGCATGGTCATCGATCTCCATGCACACACGGCGTTCTCGGACGGGACACAGAGCCCGTCCGAACTCGTTTCCGAAGCCTCGATGGAAGGCATCGACGTCGTCGGCATCACCGATCATGACACGACCGCAGGATGGGCTCCCGCCGAGGAGGCGGCCCGGGTGTACGGACTCGGCCTCGTCCGCGGGATGGAGATCTCGTGCCGTCACGAGGGGATCAGCGTCCATCTCCTCTCCTACCTCCACGACCCCTACGACACGGGTCTGGCCGGCGTCGTCGAGGAGACCCGGCGCGCCCGCCTCGACCGGACCCACCTCATCATCGACCGGCTCGCCGAGGACTATCCCATCGATATGGACGCCGTGCTCGCCGTCGCCGGTGAGGACGCGACGATCGGGCGCCCCCACATCGCCGATGCGCTCGTGGCCGCCGGCATCGTCGAGACCCGCTCGGAGGCGTTCGCCTCGATCCTCTCGAGCCACGGGAAGTACCACGTCACCCTGCCGACGATCGACCCGATCACCGCGATCCGCCTCATCGCCGAGGCGGGGGGAGTGTCGGTCTTCGCCCATCCCCGGGCGGCGATGCGCGGTCTCGTCGTCTCCGATTCCGCGATGGCCGACTTCATCGCCGCGGGACTCGACGGCCTCGAGGTCGATCACCGGGACAACCCGCCGAACGAACGCGAGATCATGCGCAGGCTCGCCCACGACCACGACCTCATCGTCACCGGGTCGAGCGACTATCACGGAACGGGCAAGCCCAACCGTCTCGGCGAGCATTCGACGTCCGAGCACATGCTCGCCGAACTCCTCGACCGTGCCGCCGGCAGGCCCGGGGGAGTCGAGTTCATCCAGGGGTGAGCGCGGGGTTCCGCGCCCTCGATCACGCGATAGTGCGGATGTGGGGGCGTGCACGGCCCGCTCTCTGCGCTATCGCTTGATCGAGCGGGTCTCAACAGGTGCGGGCTTCTCCGACAGACGACGAACGCCCCGCCGCAGGTGACTGCAGGCGGGGCGTTCGTGGTGCCGTCCTCACTCGGTGCCGGTGTCCGAGGCCTCGGCACGGCTCGTGCGACCGACGGGTTTGCCGCCGCGGGTGCGACGACGCTGCCGGGTGCGGCGGGGCTTCTTCGCATCCGCGTCGGTCGCGGAGTCGCCTCCGCGGGAGTCCGAGGAGTCGCCTCGGCGAGAATCGGACGAACCGCCTCGGCGGGAATCGCTCTTCTCTCCGCTGCGTCGACGACGGGCCGGGCGCTTCTCCTCACCGACGTTGTCGGAGGACTCACCGTGCTTATGGGGCAGACGTCCCTTCGTCCCCTTCGGGATGCCGAGGTCGGTGAAGAAGTGCGGGGAGGTCGAGTACGTCTCCGCGGGCTCGTCGTGCTCGAGGCCGAGGGCCTTGTTGATGAGTCGCCAGCGGGGCATGTCGTCCCAGTCGACGAGTGTCACGGCGGTGCCGGAGTTGCCCGCGCGACCGGTGCGGCCGATGCGGTGGACGTAGGTCTTCTCGTCCTCAGGCGACTGGAAGTTGACGACGTGGGTGACATCGTCGATGTCGATGCCGCGGGCGGCGACGTCGGTGGCGACGAGGACGTCGACGGTGCCGTCGCGGAAGGACTTCAGCGCCTTCTCCCGCTGCGCCTGCCCGAGGTCGCCGTGCAGCGCCCGGACGGCGAAGCCGCGGTCGGAGAGTTCGGCGGCGAGCTTGTCGGCGGTCCGCTTCGTACGGGTGAAGATGATCGTCCGCCCACGGCCCTCGGCCTGGAGGAGGCGGGCGACCATCTCGCTCTTGTCCATCGAGTGCGCGCGGTAGACGAACTGCGTCGTGTTCTTGCCCGTCAGCGACAGGTCCTCGTTGTCATGGGCGCGGATGTGGGTGGGGCGATTCATGTAGCGGCGGGCCAGGGTGATGACGGCGCCGGGCATCGTCGCGGAGAAGAGCATCGTCTGCCGGTTCGCGGGAACGGCGTTGATGATCCGCTCGACGTCGGGGAGGAAGCCGAGATCGAGCATCTCGTCGGCCTCGTCGAGGACGACGGTGCGGACCTTGTTCAGCTTGAGCACCTTGCGGCCGTAGAGGTCGAGGAGGCGTCCGGGAGTGCCGACGACGACATCGACGCCGGCCTTGAGAGCGTTGATCTGCGGATCGAAGTCCTTGCCGCCGTAGATCGTGATGATGTCGATGTCACGCTGACTCGACGCGGTGACGAGGTCCTGGGCGACCTGCTTGGCGAGCTCGCGGGTGGGGACGACGACGAGCGCCTGCGGCAGGCGCTGACCGGCGTCGGCGCCTCCGTCCTCGTCCTTGCCGACCACGCGCTGGAGGAGGGGAATGCCGAAGCCGAGCGTCTTGCCCGTTCCGGTCTTCGCCTGCCCGATGATGTCGGCGCCCGAGAGCGCGACGGGAAGCGTCATCGCCTGGATCGGGAACGGGTGGGTGATCCCGGCCGCTGCCAGGGAGGCGACGATCGGTCCCGACACCCCCAGATCAGCGAAATCGGCGTCTGTGTCCGCCATGTCTCAAACTCCTTTTGGCGCCTTCGCGCCCGTGCTGGATGCGAACCGGTACTCTTGAGCTATGCCCGATTCTTACCCCTTGGCCAGTACTGATGCTGCAACGCTTGCGCTGGTCGCGTACGGTGAGCTCACCGCCTTCGAGAGAATGGCGACCAATGCGTCCACGGCTGTGGAGCTCGACGACACGGTGACGCTGTCACGGCTGGCATCGCACTCATTCTCGCACTTCGAAGAGCTCTCGCAGCGCATCAGTGAGTCGGGCCAGGATGTGATCGAACTCTGCAGGATCTTCGAGCCGACATTCTCCGTGCTGGCGGAGAGGACTCGTCCCCGTGACTGGTACGAGAGCCTCATGAAGGGCTTCGTCTTCGACGGGATCATGAACGACTTCTATCGCATGGCGGCCGATAAGCTCGCAGAACCCGAGCACAGCCTGGCAATTGCTGTTCTCGATGATACACGGGCCGCCGACTTCGTCCGCAATCGGCTGACCGCCGACGTCGGCGAGGACACGCAGCTGGCCTCCCGGCTCGCCCTGTGGGGACGCAAGCTCGTCGCCGAGACCCTCGGCCGCGCCCGGCACCTGCTCACCGACCCGGTCCTCGGCATCGACGAGGCCGTCATCGTCGAGGCGATCCCCGCGGTCACGGCGAACCACTCCCGCCGGATGTCGGCCCTCGGACTCGTCGCGTAGGCGCACGGGTCACGGGTGCGGAGGCACTGAGGTGCTGAGGTGCTGAGTTTCTGAGTCCCGGTGTGCGCCGGATCGGCGGCGTTTGTGCGCCGCATTGATGGCGATTTCGGCGCAGATTCCACCCCGAATGTTCCGCACAATGCGTCACTGGGCGAGGTGAGGCGGCTGAGGTGGTGTCGTCGGAGGCGCTGAGGAGTTGGGGGGGGCTGAGCCACTGAGTCTCTGAGGCGCTGAGTCCCTGAGACGTCGAGGCGCTGAATCACGGTGTGCGCCGGATCGGCGGCGTTTGTGCGCCGCATTGATGGCGATTTCGGCGCAGATTCCACCCTGAAGGTTCCGCACAATGCGTCACTGGGCGAGGTGAGGCGGCTGCGGTGGTGTCGTCGGAGGCGTGGCAGTCGGGAAGAGGCCCGGTCTGTGCAGACCGGGCCTCTTCTCATCGGCACTTCTCGACTCCGCGGAAGACTCGACGCCTCGATAGACAAGTCGCCTCGGAAGAGAGGGACTTTCAACCGCTGGAGCGTCACGGTCCCTGAGGGCCAGGACCGCTGGGCCGTCGCGGTCTCTCAGGACCAGGACCGCTGGACCGAAGTGGTCCCTCAGGCGACGCCGAAGCCGACGCGGCGGGAGGTCTCGCTGCCGAGTTCGATGTAGCCCAGCGCCGTCGACGGCACGAAGACCTGGCGGCCCTTCGTGTCGGTGAAGGTGAGCAGAGCCTCGGCCTTGACCGCTTCCTCGATGCGCTTGGCGAGGTCCTGGGCGGACTCGTCCGTGTCGAGGACGATCTCACGCGGGGACTGGCGGACGCCGATCTTGATTTCCATTGTTCTCCTTAACGCGGTGGTAGTCGTCTTCAGCTTAACGTTCGCTTCGCCCCGGTTTCTTCCCGCCTCGCAGGGGTCGGCGCTCGGCTCTCAGCGAACGCGAACGAGCTCAGCGGGTGCGTCGCTTGGCCCGCTTTCGGCTGCGGGCGGGCAGCGTAGGGCGGCCTGCTCAGCGGGTGTGGGTTGCGAACGAGGAGAGTCCGCCCCAGCTCATCTGGGTGAGCAGGTCGACGGTCGCGTCGATGTCGAGTTCGTGGGTCGCCTCGATCTGCTTGATGACGACCTCGGCGGTGCCGATGAGCGTGCGGCACAGCAGGTCTGCGTCCGCGTCGTCGAGATCGGTGAAGCTCTGGAGGGCACTGACGATGCGGGCGACGGTGCCCTCGCGCATCGTGCGCACGCGCTGCTGGGCCTCGGGTTCGTAGACATCGGAGTTGAAGAGGATGACGAACTCCTCGCGGTGGGAGATCGCGAAGTCGAAGTAGGCCCGGTAGGTCGCGCGGATGCGCTCGCGGGGGTCGTCGGTCGAGTTGAGCGCTTGCGCGACCTGTCCGGCCAGGTGCGCGGCCGAGTGGTCGATGAGGGCGAGGTAGAGGTCCTGCTTCGACGCGAAGTGCTGGTAGAGGACCGGCTTCGACACGCCGGCCTCCTCGGCGATCGTGTCCATCGACGTCGTGCGGTAACCCCGATTGGCGAACACGGCGCGCGCCACCCCGACCAACTGGTCACGGCGCTGTTCACGGGGCATTCTCTGCTGCGGACTCGGCATCCCCCAATCCTACGCGAATCCGCCCCGTGACCCGGGAGCGAACACCGTGTCTGTGGCACATGATGGAATACGGGTATGGATGACCTGGCACCCGATCACTCGGCGACGCTGTCCGCGGCGTTGCTCAACCGCGAATCCGCTGCCGTCATCGGGCGGCCGGGGACGGGGAAGACGACGCTGCTCGAGGCGGTCTACGGCCGCCTCGTCGAGTCCGTCGATCCCTCCTCGATCCTCGTCCTCACCCCCAACCGCGACCATGCCGACGTCCTGCGCAACACGCTTCCCGTCCCCGCCGAGGCGATCCTCCGGGCCGCTCCGGCCCGCAGCATCTCGTCCTTCGCCTACGGCATCGCCCGCGCCGCCCACGCCACCCGCACCGGGGAGGAGCTCGAGTTCGTCTCGGGCGCCGACCAGGACGTCTTCCTCGCCGATCTCCTCGCCGGCCACGAAGCCGGTCACGGACGCACCCCGACCTGGCCATCCGACATCACTGCCGAGGTGCGCGCCACCTCGGCGTTCCGCACGGAGATCCGCGACGTCCTCAACCGGGTGATGGAGTTCGACTTCGGGGTCCGTCTGCCGCCCGCCGACGTACACGGCGAGTACGTCTTCGATGCCGGCCGCAGTGCCCTGGCGCGGGTCCTCGCGACCCACCCCGACCCGCGGTGGGAGGCGGTCGCGGCGGTGCTCGAGGAGTACCTCGGGATCATGAGCATGCCCGGCTACGGTGGCATCGATGCGGCGACGGTGCTCGCCCGCGCAGCCTTCGAGATCCTCCGTGAACCCGCCGAGGTGACCGCCGGGCGGCCGTGGTCGTTCTCTCCCGATCGGGTTCCCTCCGTCGTCCTCGCCGACGGGGTCCAGGACTTCCCCTCCGCCAGCTGGGGCGTGCTCGAGCAGCTGCGCGAGCGCGGGGCAGCGCTCGCGCTCTTCGGCGCCCCGGAGACGGTGACGGGCCGCTTCCACGGGGCCGACGCCTCCGTCCTCGACCGGGCGGCCTCGGATCCCCGGTTCGCCACTGTCGTCCTCGACCGTGTCGTCGACGCCGATGCCGAGCTCGCGGCCGTCACCGACGGCTTCGGCGCGCGGATCACCACCCGGTGGGGACTCGGGCACATGCCGCGCCCGCTCACGCCCGCCGCAGACGGCGCAGAGGGTGCGGTGGGCCAGGACACGGTCGGGGAGTCCGCGGCGGGCGAACCGGAGGTGCCCGAATCGCCGTCCGCGCCTGGAGCGTCGACTCACTCGCCGCCGCGTGAGGAAACGGCTGCCCCCGGCGGGTCGGAGCTCACGGCGAACGATGCCGTCGAGACCCACGTCTTCGCCGGCGCCGCGTCGGCTCACCGCTACCTCGCCCGACGCATCGCCGAGTACGTCGCCGCCGGGCACTCCCACTCCGACGTGGCCGTCATCTGCCGCAACGCCTCGACGGCACGGGTGACCGCGGGCGAACTCCGCGCGGCGGGCACGCCGACGGCGACGATCGTCCAGCCCCTCAACGTCGACCCGGCGACCGCGCCCCTGCTCGACCTGCTCACCCATGCGCCCGGCCTGGCCGACGACGACACCCTCACCCGGGTCGCACTGTCCCTGGCCGGCAGCGTCTACATCCGCCTCGACGCCGTGCAGCTGCGCCGCTTCCGCCGCCTCGTCCGCAGCGCCTACCCGGCCGCGGACAGCACGGCGTCGCTCGCCCTCGCCCTCCGCGACGCTCCGGCGGACTCACCGATCCCAGGGCTGTCGACGCTGGCCCGAATGCTCCGTGCCGCCGCCGACCACGTCGATGCGGACCCGCACACCGCGCTCTGGGCGATCTGGGAGGCCGCCGGCGTCGCCGAACGCTGGCAGGCCGAGGCGCTGCGGGACCCCGATGGGATCGCCGGAGCCCACCTCGACTCCGTGCTGCGCCTGTTCACCCTGGCGGAGAAGATCACCGACCGAGGCGGGTTCACCGCCCGCTCGTTCGCCGGCATCGTCGCCGAGCAGGACATCGCCCAGGACTCGCTCGCCCGCTCCTCCGGGTTCGCCGACCACGTCCAGGTCGGCACCCCGGCCTCGCTCGCCCACCTCCGGGTGCCGTGCGTCATCATCACCGACGTCAACGAGGGGGTATGGCCCAACCCGAAGCTGCGCGGCGGCATCCTCGGACTCGGTGATCTCACCGCGCTCCTCGCCGGCGACGGCCCCGTCACCGCGGACCCCGGCTACCACGCGCACGCCAAGCGCACGAACCTCCGGGAGGAAGCCGAGCTCTTCTACACCGCCCTGACACGGGGCCGGGACCGGATCATCGTCACCGCGCTCTCGGACTCCGAGTCCGCGCCCTCGGCGTTCTTCGACGTCATCGCCGCAGCCACGGCACGCGGAACCGCCTCGACCGACGGATACACCCTCACCGACGAGGACGAGCTGCCGCCCCTCGACCTCGCGGAGATCGCCGCGCTGGCCCGCTCCCAGCTCCTCGAGGCCGCCCGCGACGCCGCAGGTGAGGGCGACGAGCCGGCGGCGGCCGCGGACTGGGCGGCACTGTCGGCGGCGCTGACCGCCGCGGTCCCCGGGTCGCGCGCACCCGGACAGTGGCGGGAGGCCGAGGACGTCACCTCGACGACACCGCTGTTCACGGCCGACGACGACGTCACCATCTCCCCGTCGCAGGTCGAGACGTTCTCGGACTGCTCGCTGCGCTGGTTCCTCACCCGCCACGGCGGCGACCGGGGAGGGACGACCGCACAGAGCATCGGCACGATCCTCCACGCCGCCGCCGAGCACCATCCCACCGGCCCGACCTCGACGATCAGGGAGTACGTCGAACGTGAGTTCGCGACCCTCGAGTTCGCCACCGACTGGGAGCGCGAGCGGGAGCACACGGCGGCGATGGCCATGGTCGACCGCCTCGGCGAGTACATCGCGGACGCTCCCGGGGAGGTGCTCGGCGTCGAAGCCCAGGTCCATGCCACCGGCGTCGACGACCTCGGGCAGGAATGGACGATCACGGGTCGCCTCGACCGGGTCGAATCGACAGCCGACGGGGTGCGCATCGTCGACTTCAAGACAGGGCGCACCGTTCCCGCCGGCGCCGACATGCCCCGGCACGCCCAGCTGGGCGTCTACCAGGAGGCCGTCGACACCGGGACGCTGACACTGCCCGACGGCAGGGTCGTCGACGTCGACGCCGTCGGTGCCGAACTCGTCTTCCTCCGCCGGACGAAGTCGACGAAGCGCCTGCAGGGTGCGGTGAGTGCCGACGAGGACCCGGAGTGGGCGCGCGAGCTCATCGGCGAGGTCTCGACGAGGATGCGCTCCGCGGACTTCCCGGCCCGCGTCGACCCGCCGAAGTGCCTGAGCTGTCCCGTGCGATCGTCGTGCCCGGCGATCGGCCCCCACATGCTGGAGGATTCCTGATGAGATTCAGCGCCGACGACCTCGCTCGGCTCACCGCCGCCGATCCGACGCGGGCGTTCGGTCCGAGCCCCGAACAGCAGCGCATCATCGAAGCCGACCCCGGCCAGACGATGAAGGTCACCGCCGGTGCCGGATCGGGCAAGACCACCGTCATCTCCCAACGCGTCGTCTGGCTCGTCGCCAATGGGCACGTCGCCCCCGAGGAGATCCTCGGCCTGACCTTCACCCGCAAGGCCGTGGGGGAACTCGGCAGCCGCATCCGGGTGCTGCTCTCGCGCCTGCGGCACAACCTCGGCGAGGGCAGCGACCTCGGTCTGCCCGGACTCGACTATCCGACGGTGTCGACGTACAACTCGTATGCGGCGGCGATCGTCGGCGAGCACGGCGCGAGCATCGGCATCGAACCCGAGACGGTGCTCCTCGACGAGGCGGGTGCCCACGCGATCGCCGCCGAGGTCATCGATGCCGCGTCCGCCGACGCGGTGCCCGGCAGCTACGCGAGGGACACGATGATCGCCGACATCATCGCGTTCGCCGGTGCGATGAACGACCACGGCCGTGATGTCGCCGAGGTGACCGACTACCTTGAGGCGTGCCTGGGGGCCCTCGTGTCGAGCAAGGGCAAACCCGTCGACCCGAGCGGTCGACGCCGGAAGCTCGAAGAGAAGATCCGCACGGCGGCCCTGGCCGGGGAGTACATGAGCGCGAAGCGCCGCCACCTCGCCATGGACTTCTCCGATCAGGTGCGGTTCGCCCAGCGCATCGTCGACGAGGTGCCGCAGGCCCTGGCGGCGGAGCAGGCGAGGTGGAGGATCGTCCTCCTCGACGAGTTCCAGGACACCTCCGTCGCGCAGCTCACGCTGCTCTCCACCCTGTTCTCGTCGACGGCGGTGACCGCCGTCGGCGATCCCCGGCAGGCGATCTACGGGTGGCGCGGAGCCAGTGCTGACAACATGATCCGCTTCGACGCGGACTTCACCGACGTCGAGTCGCTGACCCTGAGCACGAGCTGGCGCAACGATCGGACGATCCTCGACGTCGCTAACCGGGTCGCCGACGGGCTCACCGGCAGTCGGGAGACGCCCCTGACGACCCGCCCCGACGCCGGTGTCGGCGATGTCGTCGTCGACGTCTCCTCCGGCGCGCACGACGAGTCGTTCCTCACTGTGGGACTCCGCTCGCTCACCGAATGGGCGGCCGGACTGCCGGAAGGTGCCTCGACTGCGGTGCTGTGCCGCAAGCGCGCTCACTTCGCCGCAGTCACCGCCGCGCTCGAGACCGCGGGCTTCGCCGTCCACGTCCATGGATCCTCCGGTCTGCTCAGCGACCCGTACGTCGCCGACCTGCGGGCCGTGCTCAGTGCCGCGGTCGATCCGATGGCCGGGGATGAGCTCATGCGGCTGCTCAGCGGGCGGCTGCTCGGCCTCGGCGCGACCGACATCGCCGCGCTCTCGACCTTCACCCGACGCCAGGCGAAGGGTCGGGAGACCGCAGCGAGGGAGCAGGCCGCAGGCGCCGGGGGAGAGCTGCTCGCCGAAGCCATCGATGTGCCGACGATCGTCGAGGGCCTCGACGAGCTCATCGACACTCCCGCGACGCGGGCCACCGAACTCAGCGACACCGCCCGCGAACGTCTCGTTCGCTTCGCCCGGGCCCTGCGCGCGGTGCGGGCGGGTACCGGCACACTCACCTCGGTGGTGCGCACTGCGCTGACGGAGACGGGCATCGACTCCGACATCTGGGCGCTCGGCGACGCTCTGCGCCGAGTCCATCGCCAGGCGATCGACGGGTTCCTCTCCGCCGCCGCCCAGTACTCGGCGACCGCCGAGCGACCGAGTGTGCCCGGCTTCCTCGAATGGCTCTCGCTCATGGAGGTCAAGGATGCGCTGAGCGCCGCCGAGCCGACCGTGGCGCCGGGAGCGATCAACGTCATGACCGTCCACGCTTCGAAAGGCCTCGAGTTCGACGCCGTCGCCGTGCCCTCGCTCGTCGTCAAGGACTTTCCGACCGAGCCCCGGGACAAGGAGGGGTGGATGGGACGCACCGCCCTGCCCTATCCGCTGCGCGGCGATCGCCGGCACCTCGTCGACTACGACCTGCGCAGCGCCGAGTTCGAGACGAAGAAGGAACTCGACGAATGGGTCAGCGAGTTCATCAAACCGGCCGTGGCCGACGCGCACGAGCAGGAGGAGCGGCGGCTCGCCTACGTCGCGTTCACCCGTGCCAAGCATCATCTCTGGCTCGGCGCCGAGCTCATGGGATCCCGGTCGACCCCCGACGAGCTCTCCCCGTTCCTCCGTGAGGCCGCCGAGGCCGCAGGGCTGGACCCGGAGATCCCCGACCCGGCGGAGGAGTCCGCGGCGGACCGGATCGAGACGACGGTGTGGCCGGTGCCGCGCACCGAACGGGTCGCCCTCGCCGAACGCGCCGGGCGCTGGGTGGAGGCCGCCGGTGACGTCGACCTGGAGACCCTCGCGCGCGGAGACTCCCCGGTGGCCGTCCTGGCCAGGCGCGCCCAGGCCATACTCCGTGCCCAGGAGCCGGCCGCGGACGGACGACTGCCCGACCGTCTGTCGACGACGGACATCGTGTCATGGCGGCGGGATCCGGAGGAGTTCCGCACGCAGACGCTGCGTCCCGTGCCCGAACCCCCGAGCCGGGCGGCGGAGATCGGCACGAGCTTCCATGCCTGGGTCGAGCGGCACTTCGGACAGGCGAGCATCGACATCGATGAGCTTGAGACGGTGCGGCCGGCCGACACGGCGCAGCTCACGCGCTTGCAGGAGACGTTCCTCGCCTCGGACTTCGCCCGTCGGCAGGCGGCGGAGATCGAGATGTCCTTCGAACTCGTCCTCGGTCGGTTCCGGGTGCCCGGGAAGATCGACGCCGTGTTCATCACCGGTGACCACGCCGAGGTCGTCGACTGGAAGACGTCGAAGAAGCCGAACGCAGAGACGCTCGAGGTGATGAAGTGGCAGCTGGCGCTCTACCGGTTCGCCGTCCAGCGGGTCCACCCTGAAGTCACCGAGGTGACCGGGACGTTCTACTTCGTCGGCAGCGACGATGTCGTCAGCTTCTCCGACCTGCCCGAGGAGGATGAGGTGATCGCATGGCTGGCTGCCCACGACTGAGCGCGAGCGAGCGGACGGACACGGCTTGATACGGGAGCACCGGAGGACAAGCGAGCGCGCACGAGTCTGAGCGCGTTCGAACCTGAGCGCACACGAGTGCGCGCGGGTCAGCCCTGAGCGCGCTCGAGTACGCGGGATCAGCTCCGCTCGGAGCTGCTCGACCGCTCAGTGCTGCGGGTCTCCGCTGCGTCCCCGGGCCGCTCTGTCGTCCGGGTCTTCGATGCCGCGCCAGCGTCGTCCGCGTCGGCGTCGTCGGCGTCGTCCGAGTCCGCAGACTGGCCCGCGGACTCGGGCGCGCGCGTCGACGGACGTCGACTGCTCGCCGCGAGAGGCTCACCGTCGACCGACCTGCCCGGGCCGGAGCCCGGTGACGGCGCGGCATGCGACCCCTCGGCCACATCGTCCGACGACACCGGCGCCGTCGGCACATCGGAGCCGTCAGGGTGCAGAAGCACCTGGTCGAAGGACGTGAGGAGGTCCGCGGCGTCCTGGATCGCCTCCTCGTCGCCGGAGTCGACCGCTTCGAGGAGCCAGTCGAGGACGGCGAACTCGGCGAGGAGTTCGGCTCGGGTGACGATGTGGTCATCGGCACGGGGCCGTGAGCTGCGGTACTCGGTGAAGAACGTCGGCACCGCGGCCGGATCGATGAGCGCCGAGGCGGCGGCCAGGTCGATCGCAGGATCCGAGACCCGGATCCGACCGATCTCCGAGAGAGCGAGCACCCGCTCCTCATCGGTGTAGACACTCGCTTCGTCGATGGCGCCGTGGATGGGCGTGGCGAGGAAGTGCCAGAGCGCGACCTTCTCGAACTCCTCCTCCCAATGCTGGAGGAGAGTCGACGGCACCCGCCCGGTGGCCGCGGCCTGATCGAGGCGGTCGAGGATCTGGAACTGGAAGCGGGAGGGCTCCTCGACGGGGAACCCGGCATCGGAGATCGGCTCCGGGGCGGCCGAGTGCAGCGTCGCCAGCGTCTGCGCGAGCGAACTCGCCCGTGCGATATCGGCGATCGGCTCGTCTCCGACCGGGGCGCCGGGAAGCGGATCAGCGAGGGTGACGGTGACCGCCTTCTCAGTCGCGAAGAGCGCAGGATCGACCTCGGTGATCGCCCGCAGATGCGGCCACGTGAAATCGGCGTGCGGGTAGGCGAGATCGTAGATCCGGGCCGCCTCGGCGATCGATCCGGTGTCAGCGGACCGGTCGACACGGGTGTGCGCCGTCGCCACGTACTCGGTCTCACCGTCGCCGATGAGAATCCTCACTCCTGCATCGAGGGAGGGCAGCGGTGTCCATGTCGTCGGGGAGAAGTCGTCGAGCATCGTCGCCGCGACCGCTGCCAACTTGAGCGCCTTCGTATCCACCCTTCCCAATCTACCGTCTGCGCCCCGCTCAGGCCGGGGATTGGACCCGTACGCGTGTCCGCCGCGTCAGACCCCTGAGCTATCGTGGAATCCATGGAACCGCTGCCCATGATCACGCCCGTCAGCCTGGCCAGGAACGGCATCGACCGCGATCATCTCACCCGCGGGGCGGACGGGGATCTCACCGAGGTGTGGGCCGGCGGGCCGGCCGCGGTGTTCGAGCATCGCGGGTCCCTGCTCGTGGCCGGCGGCGGCCTGTTCCGCGCCGCCCGCGACCTCGTGCCGAACGGTCAGACGGAGATCTACCTCGGCCGGGATGCCGCGGACCAGCGCTACATCGGCATCGGGCTCACCGACGAGGGGCGCAGCGTCCTCGACACCGCCCTGGCGACCGCGCGCGATCGCGATGCCACCGATCGCCTCACCGCCCCCGGCTCCGGCATCGACAGCGCCGAACCCGTGTGGCTGCCGCTGCGCGAACTCGCCGACGCCCTCGACGACGTCGACGTGTCCCTGGCCTGCGAACTCGTGGCGCTGAGCAACTGGCATCGCGCACACACCCACTCCCCGCGCACGGGCACCCCCACCGAGGTGGTCCACGGCGGATGGGTCCGCCGCGATCCGGAGACCGGCAGCGAGCACTTCCCCCGCACCGACCCCGCGATCATCGTCGTCATCGTCCACACCGATTCCGACGGTGTCGAACGCGTCCTCCTCGGCAACAACGCCGCATGGCCCGCCGACCGCTACTCGCTGCTCGCCGGCTTCGTCGAACCCGGAGAGACGCTGGAGAACGCAGTGATCCGCGAGGTCTGGGAGGAGGCGCATGTCACCGTCGTCAACCCCCGCTACCTCGGCTCGCAGCCGTGGCCGTTCCCCTGCTCCCTCATGCTCGGCTTCTCCGCCGAGGCGGTGTCGCTGGACGTCACCGCCGACGAAGCCGAGATCACCTCGCTCAAGTGGTTCACAAGGGAGGAGCTGAGCGCGGACATCGCCGCCGGACGCGTGGGCACCCCCGGCACCGTCTCGATCGCCGGCCAGCTCCTGTGGTCGTGGCTGGAGAGTCGGTGAACGCTCGCGCCGCCGACCTCCTCGCCGCCCTCGACGACGAGCAGCGGGCCGTCGCCACCCACTTCTCCTCCCCGGTCATCGTGCTCGCCGGCGCCGGCACCGGCAAGACCCGGGCGATGACCCACCGGATCGCCTACGGGATCGCCACCGAAGTGTTCCCGGCCAATCATGTCCTCGCCCTCACCTTCACCGCGAAGGCCGCCGGGGAGATGCGTGCCCGCCTGCGCTCGCTCGGCGTGCCGGCCGTCCAGGCCCGCACCTTCCACTCCGCTGCCCTGCGCCAGCTCCGGTTCTTCTGGGACCGCTTCGCCACCGGCGACTTCCCGCGGATCATCGAGAACAAGGCGGGGGTCCTCGGCTCGGTCATGCAGGAGCTCGGCCACGAGGTCAGCCGCGAACTCGCCCGCGACGTCGCCGCGGAGATCGAATTCGCGGCCGCCTCCCTCCTCGGCGTCGCCGACTACGCGACGAAAGCCCAGGCCAGAGACCTGCCCGGTGATCTCAGCGTCGAGGACATGGTCCGCATCGCCGAAGCGTACTCGGAGGCGAAGACCCGCGGCCGCCTCCTCGACTTCGACGACGTCCTCCTCGTCCTCACCGGCGTCCTCGCGGAGTATCCGGCGATCGCCGCCGAAGTCCGCGAGCAGTACCGGCACTTCGTCGTCGACGAGTTCCAGGACGTCTCCCCGCTCCAGTTCGATCTGCTCTCCCGGTGGCTGGGGCCGCGCGACAACCTCTGCGTCGTCGGCGATCCCGCGCAGACGATCTACTCGTTCGCCGGGGCCGACGCGTCCCTGCTCGAGGCCCTGCCGTCGCAGCTGTCGGCACCGGAGACGATCCGGCTCGTACGCAACTACCGGTCGACGAAGGCGATCGTCGCGACCGCGAACAGTCTGCTCCGCCACACCTCGCGCACCGCACTGACGCTGCGCACGGACAATGCCGAGGGCACGCAGCCGCGGATGACCGAATACCCGACCGACGACGCCGAATCGCTCGGTGTCGCACGGGCCATCGCCGCCGAGGTCAGGGCCGGTCGCCGTCCCCGCGACATCGCCGTCCTCTTCCGCACGAACGGACAGAGCCCCGCCTACGAGCAGGCGCTGACGGCGGCCGGGATCCCCTACGTCCTGCGCGGCGGGGAGCGCTTTTTCGCGCGCAAGGAGGTCAAGGAGTCCATCCTCATGCTCCGGGCGGCGCGCGCCGCCGCGGGAGCGCGACCGCTGCCGGAGATCGTCGCCGAGGTGCTCGTCTCCGCCGGTTACACGCGGACTCCGCCGCCGGCCGGAGCCAGCCGTCAGCGGTGGGAGTCGCTCAAGGCGATCGTCGACCTCGCCGAGACCCATCAGGCCGGCAGTGCGCTGCCGGTGCCGCTCGAGGACTTCCTCGCCGACCTCGCCGATCGCGCCGAACACCAGTTCGCGCCCGACATCGAGGGGGTCACACTCGCATCGTTCCACGCGGCCAAGGGCCTCGAATGGGACAGCGTCCACCTCGTGGGTCTGAGTGAGGGGCTCATGCCCATCAGCTATGCGCAGACCCCGCGGGCGATCGCCGAGGAGCGCCGGCTCTTCTACGTCGCTCTCACCCGCGCCGGTCGCGACCTGTCGCTGAGCTGGTCGCTGGCGCGCCACGAGTCGAAGCAGAAGCCGCGGCAGCCCTCACGCTTCCTCGGCGAGCTCGGTCGGCTCGAGGAGGCGCCGGGGGAGCACCGGCGACCGGCGACCACGGTGCGGACGAACCGATGCCGAACGTGCGGGAAAGTCCTCGTCTCCCAGGTGGAGCGGGCCCTGGGGCGCTGCGCGAGCTGCCCCGCCGAGGTCGACCTCGAGCTGCTCGACGCCCTGCGCCGCTGGCGGGCGCGCGTCGGACTCGAACAGGGGCTGCCGCCGTATCTCGTGCTCACCGATGCGTCGCTGTCAGCGATCGCCGAACTCCACCCGCGGGACCTCCCCGGTCTGGCGCGGATGCCCGGCGTCGGGGCCACGAAGCTCGAACTCTACGGTGAGAGCCTATTGCGCCTCCTCGTCGATTAGGCTCAGCCCGGGTGCAGGGACACGGCAGTGGCACTGCGGGTGGTAGGCGAGGGCACCATCGTCGACGGCACCGGAGCGCAGATCGACCCGGCGGTGCACCGGCTCCGCCTCCGTGAGGAGGGCGGCCCGGAGCACGAGGACGAGGTGGGCGGCACTGAGCGCGGGTGTGAGCGGATCGGCGAGGTCATCGCGGTCGGTGAGCGCGCGGATGCGCGGGTACTGGTCGAACCACCCCTCATCGGCGTCGCGGAGCATCAGGCACGCACAGACGGTGCACGGGGTTGCGCCGGGACGGACGAGTCCGGTGACCTCGACGGAAAACTCGCCGGCCACGATCTGGCAGTGGTCGACCTCCCGATCGACGAGCCACGTCGCGGTGTGGAGATCGGGAACGAGATGCGAGGTCGTCACGACGATCGGATCGGCGGCGAGGTCGAGCTCGTCGATGCGGGCTGCGGGAGTGACCGCGAATCCCGCGCGGGACAGCTGCTGGACGACTGCGACGCGCAGCGGTCCGACGACGCCGACCGGTCGGGCTGCCAGCGTCGCGGCGGCCTGATCGGGGGAGCGGCCGAAGAGGCGTGCGGTCGCGAGGAGAGTCGCGCCGCGCCGCACGGCATCGGCATCGGAGTCCTCGGGGATGAGCACCCCCGCCTCGTCGAGAAGGGTGAGCAGTGACGTCGCCCGAGCGAGGTCGATGCCGAGGTCCTGGGCCCGGATGTGGAACTGACCCGATCCCAGACCCATCCGCAGGTCGTCGATGAGGGAAGCGTCGGCGGGGAGGAGGCCGTCGATGAGCACCGGGTCCTCGACGCCGAACTGCAGGCACGCGGGGCTCCGCCATGTGATCGGAACGCTGGGACAGATCCGCAGCATCATCCACCTCGCCTCCGTGTCGGGAGACCCAGACTAGTGAATGGAGGCAGGCCGCGCCACGGTGTGCGCAGATCTGTGGAAAACCTTGTGGAAAAACGGTTGAGGACAGGCCGAAAACGCTGTCCGACATGCCCTCAACCGCATAGTGCCCCAGGCGCTCGCGGTGACTCGTGCGGCTTCCCCTTCCGCACGCATCTCCGGGTTTTCCGGGGTCAAACATAGAACCTATTCCCCATTCGCGGCCCCGTCAATGGCGCTCCGAGCCGCACTCGGGCGCCATCCTGTGGATAACGTGTGGACAGGTGTCGCCTGCCTGTGGAGGAGGTGCGGACCCGGCGCCGAGGCCGATGTGCCGAGGAGGCGATGAATGCGTAGGTCACTTGAGATTCGGGTGACGATCGGGTGGTGTCGGCGTCTGTGGACGAACGCCTGAACGACCCGAGAAGCGATACTCAGGAAACTCACAAGTAATCTCGTGTCGGCGGCGTTTCCTATCATGGTGGGATGACTGAGCGGGAGCGGTGGACGGAAGACGGCGTGCTGCGGGCGATCGCCCGCGGAGAGATCGTGGTGCGCCGTTCGGCGCGACGGAAGAAGACGATCGCGGTGTCGAAGGAGATCGACACGTACGTGCTCAGCGCGCCGACGCGCTACAGCGTCGAGTCGAACATCGCCTCCCTCACCGATCTCTTCAATCGGCTGGCGGCGAAGGACCATTCCTCGGCCGCCGACCTCGCGGAGATCGCCGAGGAGCTCAGTCGTCGGTACTTCGCCGGACGACTGCGCCCTGCCTCGATCAGGTGGGTGACGAACCAGAACCTCAGCCGCTGGGCCTCGACGACGACGTCATCGGGGGACATCCGGATCTCCCACCGCCTGCAGTCCGTGCCGCGCTGGGTCCTCGAGACCGTCATCGTCCACGAGCTCGCCCACCTGCAGATCGGCCCGCATTCGAAGGAGTTCCATGCTCTCGCCGACCGGCATCCGCGTCAGGCCGAGGCGAAGCTCTACCTCGACGGCTTCAGCGCAGGGGAGCGGTTCAGCCGCGGCCGGTGAGGGCTCAGCAGGGATCGGCGGCGTGGGCGGCGACGGCGGCGCGGTAGAGCTGCGGCAGCCGGGTGACGAGGTCGGGCATGAGGGCGGCGGGCAGCTCGTCGATGGGAAACCAGGCGACGTCGAGTGACTCATCGGAGACGGCCGGGTTCTGCGCGGCGGAGGCGACCGCACCGTAGACGACGTCGAAGTGCCGCCGGCACGTGCCGAAATCACCGGCGAGATCGTGGACGTGGAGTTCGAGCGGGCCAGGGGAGAGCCACCGGAACCGGTCGAGACCGCTTTCCTCGGTCGCCTCCCGACGAGCGGCGTCACGCAGGCTGACGTCACCGGATTCGAGATGGCCGCCGAACTGCATCCAGGCGCCGGCCCGGCGGTGATGGTTGAGCAGGA
Source organism: Brevibacterium sp. XM4083 (assembly GCF_006489205.2). GTDB lineage: Bacteria > Actinomycetota > Actinomycetes > Actinomycetales > Brevibacteriaceae > Brevibacterium. The sequence continues at coordinate 85,186 of NZ_VFYR02000002.1, forward strand.
CCGTCTCGGTGTCGGGGTCGACGACGAGACAGCTCGCGGTGACGTGTTCGCTCGTGCCCGCGCGCACGAGCGCCGAGGCTCCGCGGGCCTCGAAGAGCCCGGCGAACGCCTCGGCGAATCCACTCGTGTGCGCGGTGAGCGCGACCTCGTCACGCGCCGTGGAGAGCGCGATCATTCACTTCTCGTCGCGGTCGGTGTCGTCGGTCGCCTCGGACCCGGGACCCTCGGAGTCCGTGTCGGATCCCTCGTCGGCCTCGGAGGCGGATTCCCGGTGCGTCGCGGACGTGTCGTTCTTCGCCTCGGACGTCGACGCCCCGTCTGCCGGGGAGTCGGTGCCGGCTGCCGCCTGCGGGTCAGCGCCCGTGCTCGCTCCCGTGTCGGCATCACCGGCCGACGGCGCAGTCGCATCGGACGCGCCGTCTGTGCCTTCGGCGAGGATGCGACTGAGCGCCTCGTCGAGCGTCGAGTCACCCGCCCATTCGGCCTGACGGCGTTCGCTGTAGCCGAGCGGATCGTCGAGGTCCTCGGTCGTCGGCAGCAGGTCGGGGTGGGTGAAGACGTTGTCGCGCGCCTCGGCGCCGCCCTGCGATTCGAGGTAGGCGAAGAGCGCTGCGGCATCGCGGAGCCGACGCGGGCTGAGCTCGAGGCCCACGAGCGTCGAGAAGGTCTTCTCCGCCGGTCCGGCCGTCGCCCGTCGCCTCCGCAGCGCTTCGCGGATCTGCTCGCGGGCCGGCAGCTTGTCGCTCGCGGCGAAGACGACGACGTCGACCCAGCCGGCGATGACGGCGAGGAGGTTCTCCAGCGTCGTCAGCGCCCGCTTCTGCTCATCGGTCGTCGGCGGGTTGAAGAGTCCCTGGCGGATGTTGTCGCTGAGATCCGAGATGTTCGACGGATCGATCGATGAGGCCATCTCCTCGATCTGCGAGGTGTCGACCTTGAGGCCCTGCGCGTACCTCGTCAGCGCGGTCTCCACCTGGGCGGCGAGCCACGGGGCGCGTTCGAAGAGGGCGAGGTGGGCGAGCTCCTGGGCGGCGAGGTAGATGCGGACCTGGGAGACGTCGACGTCGATCTCCTCGGCGAAGGCGGCGATGTTCGCCTCGACGAGCACGGCCTGATCGTGGGGGAGGAGGGGCAGTCCCACCTCGGTGCCGGTGAGGACGCTCTCCGACAGCGCGCCGACGGCCTGGCCGATCTGCATCGCGAACATCGAATCGCTCATCGTCGAGAACATCGACGAGGCACCGGCGAGGATGCTCTTCATCTCCTCGGGCACCTGCGTCTGCAGGGTGTCGGTGAGCGCCGTCGACATGTTCTCCTTGATCGGGAGGACGAACTTCTGCCACCCGGGCATCGTGCGCTTGACCCAATCGGCACGGGTCAGGGTCGCGGTCGCGCGGTTGGCCACGGACAGGTCCGTCGCCTCGGCGAGCCAGAGTTCGGACAGGCGGAACGCATCCGTCGCGGCATGCGCGGCGTCATCGCTGACCGCGGGATCCGGCGAGGGCACGCTGCGGAGCGCGATCTGCGTCGCCTGTGCACTCGGGTCGGCTCCCTGGCCGAAGAGACCCTGCATCTGGCTCATGATCGTCGCCATCATCGCCGGGTCGATGTTGAAGCCCTGCGGACCGGAGGCGCCCTGGCCCGGACCGCCCGGATTGCCGGGACCGCCCTGACCGAAGAGCATTCCGAAGATCTGCTCGAACGGGTTCTGCTCGTTGCTGTTGTCGTTGGACTTGTCGTCGCTCATGGTCTCACGCGCCTTCGAGAATCGTAGTCATCACCACGTTAACCTCGGGACATGTGCGAAGCTTCCCAATCGCGCGAAGTTTCGCTCCATGTTCGCACCCGGCGAAAGGGGTGCGTGTTCGCACCGGGCGTAAGGAGTCTGAGAAGTCGCCCGTCGCCTTTCAACTAGACTGATGACGCGGTGCACCGAAAGGAATCCATGTCAGAGAATGCCCCCCGAGCGGTGCCTGTCCAGGCACCCGCCCCACGGAGCCGATCCCGTCGACGCTCGCCCCGTTTCGCCACCTCGGCGGGGGTCATGACCTACCTGCTCATCGCGCTGGCCGTGCTCATTCCGATTCCCTATATGCTGCAGCTGCCCGGGCCGGTGTTCAACACCCTCGGCGACTACCAGGGCAAGCCCATGATCAGCGTCTCCGGCGCTCAGACCTACCCGACGACCGGTGAGATCGACATGCTCACCGTGGCCGTCAGCGGCGGACCCGGTCGCGACACGTACGCGACCCAGGCCCTCGGCGCCCTCATCGACGGTCAGGAGACCGTCGTGCCCACCGAGGCGTACTACCCGCTCGACACGACGCGCGAACAGGTCACCGAGGCGAACACGGTGGAGATGACGTCGAGCCAGGACGTCGCCGTCGCCGCGGCCATGGGCGAACTTGACATGCCCTACACCGTCGACCTCCTCGTCGACGACGTCACTCCCGGATCGCCGGCCGAGGGCAAGCTCAAGAAGGGCGACCGCCTCGTCTCCGTCAACGGGACGTCCCTCGAGGACGACGCGGCGGCGCCGGCGACGATGAGCTCGACCGTGCAGGACTCCGACACCGTCGACCTCGTCGTCGAGCGCGACGGCTCCGAGGTCGACCTCAGCCTCGACCCGGCGACCATCGACGGCCGCAAGGCCATCGGCATCATGATGCGGCAGCAGTTCGACTTCCCCGTCGACGTGTCCTTCAACGTCGAGGGCATCGGCGGACCCTCGGCCGGAACGATGTTCGCCCTGGCGATCGTCGATGAGCTCACCCCCGGCTCGATGACCGGCGGCAAGCACGTCGCCGGCACCGGCGAGATCGATCCCGCCGGCACCGTCGGCCCCATCGGCGGGGCCCGGCAGAAGGTCGCGGCCGCCACCGCGAAGGGCGCCACGCTCTTCCTCTCACCCGCCGAGAACTGCGCCGAGGTGATCGGGGCTGCCGATCAGTCGAAGATCACCGTCGCCCGCATCGACACCCTCGACGACGCCCGTTCCGCCGTCGAAAGCTATGCCACCGGAGACACGTCCCAGCTGAAGTCGTGCACGACCGGTGACACCACCAACGAGAAAGGTCAGCAGTGAGCACCACGTCCTCACCCTCCTCCGCGAAGATGCCCGGATCAGGATCACGGCGGTCGCCACTGCTGCTGACACTGGTGTCGGTGGCGATCCTCCTCGTCGCCTTCATCGCGTTCACCCAGGTCTACACCGAGGTCCTGTGGTTCGGTCAGCTCGGCGCCTCCGAGGTCTTCCGCACGATGTGGTTCACCCGCGGCATCACGTTCGCCGCCGGCTTCCTCGTCATGGCCGTGCCGGTGTGGCTGAGCCTCCACGTGGCCTACCGCAATCGTCCCGTCTACGCCCCCACGACACCGCGGCAGGAGAACCTCGACCGCTACCGTGAGGCCATCGAACCCCTGCGTCGGGTCGCGACCCTGGCGATCCCCGCCGTCGTCGGCATCCTCGCCGGCATCACCGCCTCGGCGCAGTGGAACGTCGTCCTCGAATGGCTGAACTCGACGTCGTTCGGAGAGTCCGATCCGCAGTTCGGCATCGACAAGTCCTTTTACGTCTTCGTTCTGCCCGGCCTGCGCCTCATCGGCGATCAGCTCGGCATGGCCCTCGTCCTCTCGCTCATCGCTGCTCTCGTCGCCCACTACCTCTTCGGCGGCATCCGCCCCGGTGAGCAGCGGGGCGTGACCCTGACGAAGACCGCGCAGTGGCAGATCGGCATCACCGTGGCCCTGCTCGTCCTCGTCCAGGCGGGACGTCTGTGGCTGAGCCGCTACGACCGGCTGACCGCCACCGGCGGCATCGTGCCGGGTGCGACCTATGTCGACGACCGTGCCGCGCTGCCGGCGATGGCGATCGTCGCGATCGCCGCCGTGCTCGTCGCACTCCTCTTCGTCTACACCGCGTGGAAGGGCAACTGGCGGATCTCGATCATCGCCACCCTCACCCTCCTCGTCCTCGGCGGCGTGTCGATCATCGCCTACCCGGCGCTTCTGCAGCAGTTCCAGGTCAACCCCTCGCAGCAGAGCCTCGAGTCCGAGTACATCCAGCGCAACATCGACGCCACCCGTGAGGCCTTCGACTTCAACGACATCGAGGTGACGCCGTACGAGCCGAGCACGAGCGGCGAGGCGGGCGCCCTGCGCGCCGACGCCGAGACCGCGGCGTCGATCCGTCTGCTCGACCCGAACCTCGTCTCGGACACCTTCCGCCAGCTGCAGCAGGTCAGGCCGTACTACTCGTTCCCCACGCAGCTCGACGTCGACCGGTACAACATCGACGGGCAGATGCGCGACACCGTCATCGCGGTGCGCGAGCTCAATCCGAGCTCGGTGAGCAACCAGAGCTGGTACAACCGGGCGATCGTCTACACCCACGGCTTCGGCGTCGTCGCCGCCAACGGCAACCAGCGCAACCCCGACGGCGAGCCGACGTTCATGGAGTCCGACATTCCGCCGCGCGGTGACTTCCCCGAATACGAGCCGCGGGTCTACTTCGGCGAGAGCTCGCCCGAGTACTCGATCGTCGGCGGCCCGGAGGGCTCGACCCCGCGCGAACTCGACTACCCCTCGGATGAGGACAGCGGCTCCGGTCAGGTCAACAACACCTTCCAAGGGGACGGCGGACCGTCGGTGGGCAACCTCTTCAACCGGCTGGCCTATGCCCTGAAGTACCAGGATGAGCAGATCCTCCTCTCCGACGCGGTCAACTCCGATTCGCAGATCCTCTACGAACGCCACCCGCGGTCGCGTGTGGAGAAGCTCGCGCCGTTCCTCAAGATCGACGGGGATCCCTACCCGGCCGTCGTCGACGGGAAGATCAAGTGGATCCTCGACGGCTACACGACGGCCAAGGACTACCCGTACTCGACCCCGCAGCCGCTTCAGGAGGCGACCGAGGATTCGACGACCGCCTCGGCGCCGGGCACCGTGGCGACCCTGCCGGACGAAGAGGTCAACTACATCCGGAACTCCGTGAAGATCACCGTCGACGCCTACGACGGTTCGGTCGACATGTACCAGTGGGATGAGAACGATCCGGTCCTCAAGACGTGGATGAAGATCTTCCCCGGCCTCATCAAGCCGGCCTCGGAGATGTCCGGTGATCTCATGAGCCATGTGCGGTACCCGGAGGACCTCTTCAAGGTCCAGCGCGAGCTGCTCACCCGGTACCACGTGACCTCGGCCAGCGAGTTCTACACCGGTCAGGACTTCTGGGCGCTGCCGACCGACCCGACCAAGCGGGCGAACAGCGGGCTGACCCAGCCGCCGTTCTACATGACCCTGCAGATGCCGGGCCAGGACGCGCCGTCGTTCTCGCTGACGAGCTCCTACATCCCCGCGCAGTCCTCCGAGGGGCAGTCGCGCAACAACCTCACCGGCTTCCTGTCCGCGGATGCGGATGCAGGGTCCACTGAGGGGGAGATCTCGGAGAGCTACGGCAAGCTCAGACTTCTGCAGCTGCCGCGCAACACGACTGTGCCCGGTCCCGGTCAGGCGCAGAACAACTTCAACACCGCACCCGATGTCCAGCGCAGCCTCAACTTGCTGCGTCAGGGTGAGTCGGAGGTGCAGAACGGCAATCTGCTCACGCTGCCCGTCGGCGGTGGACTCCTCTACGTCCAGCCGGTCTACGTCCGGTCCGCCGGTGAGACGTCCTACCCGCTGCTCCAGCACGTGCTCGTCGCCTTCGGTGAGAACATCGGGTTCGCCCCGACCCTCGACGAGGCGCTCGACCAGGTGTTCGGCGGTGACTCCGGTGCCCAGGCCGGTGACGCCGGCACCGAGGGCGGGGGCGGGACGTCCGGTTCCTCCGGTGGCGACGGCGGCGGTCAGCCCGCGGACCAGGGTCTCAACGAAGCCCTGCAGGAAGCGCGCAAGGCGATGGAGGACTCCGACGCCGCTCTCAAGGCCGGGGACTTCCAGGCCTATGGTGAGGCTCAGGACCGCCTCAAGAAGGCGATCGACGATGCCATCGCCGCCGATCCCTCGCTCGCCGAGGACGGCGGGGCCACGGCACCGCCCGAGTCGCCGGCCCCCGATCAGGGAGGCAACTGACCCGAGCCCGCAACTCGGCTGACACAACAGCCCAGCTCGGCTGACACGACGGCCCCGGAAGGAGACATCCTTCCGGGGCCGTCGTCGTCGGGACACCGCGTGCGGGACACCGTGTGCGGGGCACCGGCTGCGGGGAACCGCCTGCGGGTCACGCCTGCGGGGGTCGTTACTGCGCGAGATACCCGTCGAGATCCTTGACGACCTGCTTGGCTCCGATCGGCCCGAGCCCGAGGAACCACACATCGTCATCGACGCGGTGGGCCTTTCCGTTCTTCACCGCCGGCAGGTTCGTCCACTGGCTCGTCTGCAGCGCCTCGGTCTCCCCGGTGGCGCCGGGCTCGCCGTAGCTCGAGTAGAAGATGACATCACCGTCGGCCTCATCGAGCTTCTCGGGGGAGATCTCGACAGCGAGATCATCGACGTCCTGGATCTCGGGACGCGCGAGGCCGGCATCGGCGAGGATGACGCCGATGAGAGAGGCATTGCCGTAGAGGCGCAGCTTTCCGGGCATGAACCGGACGAGGGAGATCGTCGGATCGCCGGTCACGGAGTCGCCCAGGGCCTTGACCTCACGACCGTACTCGTTGAGCTCGGCCGTCGCCTCCTCTTCGAGGCCGAGGGCGTCGCCGACGAGAAGGAAGTTCTCCTTCCAGGGGAACCCGGGGCGGATGGAGAAGACCGTCGGCGCGATCGCCTCGAGCTCGTCATAGAGCTTGTCGGCCCGCAGCTGGCTGCCGAGGATGAGGTCCGGTTCGAGGGAGGCGATCTTCTCGAGGTCGAGTTCGCTGATCGTTCCGACGGTCTCCACCCCCTTCGTCTCCTCGGCGAGGTAGGCGGGGACGGGCTGTGCGCCCTCAGTCGTCACCATGCCCACAGGGGTGATGCCGAGGGCGAGGACGTCATCGAGCTCTCCGGTGTCGAGGACGACGACGCGTTCGGGCCGCTTCTCGATCTCCGTGGTGCCGAGCGCATGGTCGACGGTGCGCGGGAATTCCCCGGGAGCGGCGTCGCTACCGAGTGCTGCGGTCTTCTCATCGGCAGTGCCGAAGTCCTTGCCGCCCGTGGCGACGTCCGTGTTGCCGGCGGACTCGTCCGAGGAGTTTTCGGTCGCCGCGCAGCCGGAGGCGAGAAGGGTCAGAGTGAGCAGAGTGGCCGCAGCGGAGAGCGCGCGGGAATGCTTGGAAGTCTTCACCGGGTTAGTCTACCCTCACCTCGCAGGGGCGCTGCGGGCACGGGACGGTGCGGCGGCGCCGTGCCGGCGCTCGATCAAGCGGGAGAGCGGAACATGGGGCGTGCACGGCCCGCCATCCGCGCCTTTGCTTGACCGAGAGGCCAGAGTCGCGGCAGGGGGAGTGCCGTGAATGAGAAGAACCCCCAGTCAGTTGACCTGACTGGGGGTTCTGCCACTGTGGTGGCGGGGGGAGGATTTGAACCTCCGACCTCCGGGTTATGAGCCCGGCGAGCTACCGAACTGCTCCACCCCGCGGCGTGGTCTCAACATTACACGAGCGTAATTCCTGCGCAAAATTCTCGTCGCGTGACCTTTGCCACAAGGTAACCTTGGGTTCACTCGTCCACCCCAGGGTGAGGGGAGTTCTGCAGGGCCGCAGAGGCTGCGGCGCGCAGAGCTTGCAGGTAGTTGAAAACTGAACTATAGTCATCCGCGTACTTCAAATTTCAACCATAAGGAGAAGCAGAGATCATGACCGCACTTCCCAAGGGACTCACCGCAGGCACCTGGAACATCGATCCGAACCACTCCGAGTTCACCTTCACCGCCCGCCACGCCGGCGTGTCGAAGGTCCGGGGCAACTTCGAGGACATCTCCGGCACCGTTGAGGTCGGCGACACCCTCGAGGACAGCTCGGTGACCGCCGAGGCCGTCGTCGAGTCGATCAACACGAGGAACTCGCAGCGCGATCAGCACCTGAAGACGAGCGACTTCTTCGCCGCCGACGAGCACCCGAAGCTCATCTTCAAGTCGACCGGAGTCAAGGCCGAGTCGGGTGAGGACTTCGAGCTCGAAGGCGAACTGACGATGCGCGGCGTGACGAAGCAGGTCGCGTTCGACAGCGAGTTCCACGGTGTCGCCACCGACCCGATGGGCAACGAGGTGGCCGGTCTCACGGCGTCGGCGACCGTCGACCGCAAGGAGTTCGGCATGGAGTTCTCGGCCGTCCTCGGTGGCGGCGAGCTCCTCGTCTCCGACAAGATCAAGATCGTCCTCGACCTCGAGCTGACGAAGGCCTGATCGCTGCCTGCGACAGTGCTGACCGAATGACGAAGGCGGACCGCCCAGGCGGTCCGCCTTCGTCGTGTCTCAGAGGTCCCTGCGGGGACAGCCACGGCACAGCTGCCCGCCGCGCCACAGCGGTGACCTCGGCGTCAGCGCCCGCGCAGCAGGGTCGGATCGGCCCGGAGCGCCTCGGCCAGCGCGCCGAACCGCCGGGCACCCTCATCGACGTCGGTCGGGGACTTGCAGAACGAATACCGGATCGCACTGCGGTACGTCTGTGCCGCGGTCGATCCCGGCCGACAGAGAGCCGGCACGGGGATGCCGACGACCCCGTGCTCCCGTGCGAGCAGATCATTGAGGGCGAACGCATCGAGCTCGGTGAGCGCGGCGAAGTCGACGACCGTGAAGTAGCCGGCGGTCGGAGTCGACACCGCGGCGCCCGGCACGTTCGCACACGCGGGAACGAGCACCTCGGCGCGGGCCCGCAGCGATGCCCGATTCACAGCTGTGAACCCGCTGCCGGACTCGAGGACACGAGCGAGGCCGATCTGCATCGGCCCGCCCCCGGTGAACGTGAGGAACTGCTTGACCGCCTGGATCGCCTCCCGCACCGGCTTCTCAGCGATGACCCAGCCGATCTTCCACCCGGTGATGTTCCAGCTCTTGCCCGCCGAGGAGACGGTGACGACGCGGGCCGGATCGCTCACCGCCACGGCCGGGGGAACATGGTCGTCACCGGCGAGGATGAGCTCTTCGTAGACCTCATCGGTGAGGATCCACGCATCCGCGGCCGCCGCGGCGTCGCCGATGCGCGCGAGGTCAGCGGCGGAGAAGACGAAGCCGGTCGGGTTGTGCGGAGTGTTGACGATGACGAGGGAGACGGACGCCATGACGCGGTCGAACTCCTCCCAATCCGGGTGGAATCCGCCGTTCCCATCAGGCAGGATGGGCACCGTCGAGAGCTCGCCGCCGGCCGCGGCGACGGCCGCGGGATACCCGTCGTAGAACGGTTCGAACGTCACGACACGGGCCCCGCGGGGGAGGAGGGCGAGGACTGCCGCCGTCAGCCCCTCGGTGGCTCCGCAGGTGATGAGCACATCGTCGGGGTCGACCGACTGGCCGAAGTCCCGGGCCCGCTGCGCGGCGACGGCCTCCCGCAGAACCGGGTAGCCCTGACCGGGAGCGTACTGGTTGAATCCCTCGTCCATCGCCGCAGCCGTGGCGGCGAGGAGCTCCCCGGGAGCGTCGGTGCCCGGCGCGCCCTGGCCGAGGTTGACCGCGCCGGTGGCTGCCGCAAGCGCCGTCATCTGGCCGTAGATCGTCTCGGCGATCGCGCCGTCGCTGCCGATGAGGCCTGCGGCTGCGGCCATCTCCCGCCACAGCGGCGCACGGTCGAGGCTCGGTCTGGTCTGATCCCGGTCCATGTCAGAATCCCTCCGGGGCCACGCGCCCGAGGGCATCGAGGACGGTCTCGTGCAGGAGGCCGTTGGTCGCGACCGCATTGCCGCCGAACGGTCCCGGCACGCCGGTCGTGCTCGTGAAGGTGCCGCCGGCTTCGGTGACGATCGGGACGAGCGCCCCCATGTCGTAGAGCGCGAGCTCCGGTTCGCACGCGATGTCGACCGCGCCCTCGGCGACGAGCATATAGGAGAGGAAGTCCCCGTATCCGCGGGTGCGCCACAGCCGGTCGGTCAGTGCGATGAATTCCTCGCGGACACCGAGGTCGCGCCACCCGCCCAGCGACGCGAAGGAGAGGGAGGCATCGGCGAGGTCGCCGACCTCGGAGACCGTGATGCGGCGGGCCGGGCCCCCGATCGCCGAGGCGAAGGCCCCTGCACCGGCACCTGCCCACCACCGCCTGCCGAGGGCGGGAGCCGAGACGACGCCGACGAGCGGAGTCTCACCGTCGTAGAGGGAGATGAGGGTCGCCCACACGGGCACGCCGCGCACGTAGTTCTTCGTGCCGTCGATGGGATCGATGATCCAGCGCCGTGAGGAGGTCCCGTGCGACCCGAACTCCTCACCGAGCACGCTGTCCTCGGGCCGGGTCAGGCGCAGGCGGTCGACGATCGCCTCTTCGACGGCCCGATCGCATTCGGTGACGGGGGTGAGGTCCGGTTTCGTCTCGACCGTGAAGTCGGCGGCGACGAAGCGGGAGAGGCTCAGGGAGTCGGCGAGGTCGGCGAGGTCGAGTGCGAGGTCGAGGTCGTTCATCCCTCCACTCTAGCCAGCGTTGGACAGCAGCCGGCGCAGCGACTCCAGCCGTGAGACCCCACCCGGCCCGGCCCGGCCCTCGGCCACCCACGAGTCGAGACGGCACCCGGGGGCGTCGGCGAGGTGGGTGCAGCCGCGCGGGCACTCGGTGGTCGCCTCGGTGAGCTCCGGGAACGCCGCGATGAGACCGTCCCGGTCGACGTGGGCGAGTCCGAAGCTGCGCACGCCGGGGGTGTCGATGAGCCAGCCGCCGGTCGTCAGGGGCAGGCAGACGGCCGACGACGACGTGTGCCGACCGCGTCCGGTGACGTCGTTGACGTGGCCGGTGGCGCGATCGGCGGCGGGCACGAGCGCGTTCGTCAGCGTCGATTTGCCGACCCCGGAATGGCCGACGAGTACGCTGATGTGATCGGCGAGGCGACCGGCGACGGCGTCGTCGGAGAGCGTGCCGTCGTCGCGCAGCCCCGAGGAGACGATGTCGACGTCGGCCATCGAGAAGCGGCGCTCGATGTCGGCGGGGGAAGCGAGGTCGGTCTTCGTCACGACGATGAGCGGGGTGATCCCCGCATCGATCGCCGCGGCCAGCGCACGGTCGATGAGGCCGTAGGAGGGCTCGGGGTCGATGGTGGCGGTGACGATGCCCATGATGTCGACGTTGGCGACGATGACGCGCTCGGTCGGGTCGGTGTCGTCGGCGCTGCGGCGCAGCAGGGTGCGGCGCGGAGTGATCTCGACGAGGCGCGCGAGTGTGCCCTCGTCGCCCGAGGTGTCGCCGACGACCTTGACGATATCGCCGGGCACGACGGCCTGACGGCGCAGATGCGACGCCCGCACGGCGGTGACGGCACGGCCGTCCTCGGGAAAAGCGCCGGCATCGTCGGCGAGCACGATCCGATAGCGCCCCCGGTCGACGGCGGTGACGAGTCCGAGGGCCGCGGAGTCGTGGCTCGGGCGGTTCTTCGTCCGCGGCCGCGACCCTTTGCGGTTGGGCCGCGGACGATAGTCCTCGTCACGGAAGATGCGCGCCATCTCAGGCTCCGTGGCCCAGCATGTCCTCCCACAGGAGGGTGAACTCCGGCAGCGTCTTCGCCACGGTGCCGGCATTCTCGATGACGATGCCCTCGGTAACGAGCGCGAGGACGGCCCCGGCCATGACCATGCGGTGGTCGTGGTACGTGTGCCAGGTGCCCGCACCCGGTCGGGCTCCCGTGATCGTCAGCGCCGCGGGCTCTTCATCGACTCTCACGCCGAGGGCGGTGAGCTCGCGGGTCAGAGCCGCGAGACGGTCGGTCTCATGGCCGCGCAGATGCCCGATCCCGGACAGGTGCGAGGTGCCGGGAGCCACTGCGGCGACGGCGGCGACGACGGGGGTGAGTTCGCCGACGGCGGAGAGATCGAGGTCGACGGGGCGCAGGCGCTCGGGGCCGCGCACCCGCAGACCGTGCCGATCGAGGTCGACGGCCGCGCCGAACGCCTCGGCGATGCGGCGGAAGTCGTCACCGGCCTGGGTCGTGTGCACCGGCCACCCGGTGATCGTCACCTCACCGCCGGTGACGAGGGCGGCGGCGAGGAAGGCCGCCGCGTTCGACAGGTCGGGTTCGACGACGACGTCGAGACCGCGCGGCAGGCCGGGTTCGACGACCCAGTGCTCGTCCTCGGGTTCGCTGACGTCGACTCCCGCATCGGCGAGGACCTCGAGCGTCATGTCGACATGGGGTCGGCTCGGCACGGCCTGCCCGGTGTTGCGCAGCTCGAGTCCCAGCGGCATCGCCGGAGCCGCGAGGAGCAGACCGGAGACGAACTGGCTCGAGGCGCCGGCTGCGATCTCGAGGTGACCGCCGCGCAGGGCGGATCCGGCATGGATCGTCAGCGGCAGCGAGCCTCCGGTCGCGGTGATGTCCGCGCCGAGGCGGGTGAGCGAATCGATCGTCACATCCATCGGCCGCGCCCTGGCCTGCTCGTCGCCGTCGATGACGACCTCACGACCGGTGGCCGCGGCGATCGGGGGCACGAAGCGCATGACGGTGCCGGCCAGCCCGCAGTCGACGACCGCGGGCCCGGCGGTGGCCGCGGCGGAGAAGTCGATGGGAGTCACGTGGAGTGCCCCGTCGACCTCGGTGATCTGCGCGCCGAGGCTGCCGAGCGCGGCGATCATCAGCTGCGTGTCCCGGCTGGCGAGCCATCCGCGGATGACGGAGTCGGACTCCGCGAGGGCGGCGAGGACGAGATAGCGGTTGGTCAGCGACTTCGAACCGGGGACCGTGACGACGGCGCTGACCGCGTCGGGCGCCCTGGGCGGACGCCAGTCGCCGGTGACGGGCAGGGGAGGCTCAGTCGACGCCAAGGGCACTCATTGCCTGCTTCGACGTGTTCTCGACCGAGGACCAGAGGTCTTCGGCGGCATGCTGTGTGCGCCACCACAGACCCGGCTTGCCGTCGGTGTCGACGCTGGCGAGCAGTGCGCCGCCGAGCATCGAGGTGCGGGTGAGCGTGCGTTCGAGGCGCTCGCGCTTCTCCTCCTTCGACGTCGCCTTCTCCGCGGCGATGCGCTCACCGATCGTGTCGAGCAGATAGGTGCCGACGAGCACCGAGGCGCTGAGCCGGGGGAAGCGTCCGATCGCCAGCAGCGAGCCGGCGGCGACCTGGGCGGCACCGGTGGCCCGCGCGACCGTCGTGGCGTCGAACGGGATGTCGACGCGCTTGCGCGCCTGGGCGAGCAGCGGGCCGATCGAGGCGGTGGCCGCTTCGGGGTGCCGGAGACGGCTGATGCCGTTGCTGATGTAGCCGGCGGCGAGCATGGGGCGGGCGATGAGACGAATGGGAGACACAGGGTTCCTTTCTGCGACTGTTGTCGGGCATCTCACCCGCAAGCATAGCCGCTGTCAGGGAATATCGGGACAGCACCGAAACGTTGACAGGACAATGTGAATGACCGGTCGTGCGCCGCGCCCCACCAGGGGTCGGCAGGCGCTCGGACACAAGCCGGGTGAGGAGGACTTTCGTGAGTGCCACTGCCGTGTTGGAGAGAACGGGCGTACCATTGTCGGTGATGACCGAATCAGTCAAAGAAGTCGACGAAACCGAGGCCGAGCGCTCGGCCCGTTTCGAGCGCGACGCTCTCGAATACCTCAACCAGCTCTACGCTGCGGCGCTGAGGATGACGCGGAATCCCGCCGATGCCGAAGACCTCGTGCAGGAGGCGTATGCGAAGGCCTACGCCGCCTTCCACCAGTACACTCCCGGCACGAACCTCAAGGCGTGGCTCTACCGGATCCTCACCAACACCTTCATCAACAACTACCGCAAGAAGCAGCGCCAGCCGCAGGAGCACGGCAGCGAGGACATCGAGGACTGGCAGATCGCTCAGGCCGCGAGCCACACCTCCTCCGAGGGGCGCTCGGCCGAGCTCGAAGCCCTCGACCACCTGCCCGACTCCGACATCAAGGACGCCCTCTCGGCTCTGCCCGAGGACTTCCGCATGGTCGTCTACTACGCCGATGTCGAAGGCCTGCCGTACAAGGAGATCGCGGAGATCATGGACACCCCGATCGGCACCGTGATGTCGCGCCTGCACCGCGGACGCCGACAGCTGCGCGAGATGCTCGCGGAATACGCTGCCGACCGCGGCTTCGGCACCAAGGACGCCGAGGGAGGTGCGAAGTGAACAACGGAGACTGCTGCGAGAGCATGCGGGCTGAATCCCTCATGCGCATCTACCATTACCTCGACGGGGAGCTGACGACGACCGAGATCCGCGAGATCTCGGTCCATCTCGAGCACTGCCCGGCCTGCCACGACGAGTACGAGATCGAAGCGATGCTCAAGGAGGTCGTGCGCCGGTCCTGCGGTCGGGAGGAGGCTCCTCTGGGACTCAAGGAGAAGATCCGGCGGCGCATCGCCGTCGAGCAGGTGCGCTGGCAGCGCTGAGCGCACCGAGAACGAAGGCGGGGAGAGTCATGATGACTCTCCCCGCCTTCGTCGTGCACCCGGTGGTGCACTGAATTCTCAGCTGTTCGGACGCTTGCCGTGGTTGGCATTCGAACGACGGCGATCGCGGCGCTTGCGGCCTCGCTTGCTCATAGCGGTTCTCCTTCGATTGGACGGTTCATTGTTTCACGATCCCGTGACCGGGACCAAGTTCACGGCACGCGTGTGCTCACCAGCCGGTGCGGAGTCCCTCCGGCCGGTCTCAGGCGTCGTCGCCGATGACGTCGCGCACGCCCAGCCACGGGAACCACCCGCGATGGAGGACGAGCCAGGCGAGCAGTCCGTACCCCTCCTGGGCGGGCAGCCGGTCGTGGGAGGAGGCGAGTTCGCGCTGCCACACGGGATGGCCGTGGAGCGGCGTGAACGTGTCGACGTAGGCGATGCCGCGGCGCTTCGCGACATCGGAGAAGCTCGTGTTGAGTTCGGCGATCCCGCGGTTGCGGTCGGACCCGTGATCCGGGGGAGGGCCGATGACGAACGCGGAGACCTTCCGCGACAGAGCCTCGTCGAGGACGTTGGCGACGTCGAGGCGGGCCCGGGCGACCGAGCGCCCGGAATCGAGGTCACCGGTGCCGAGGGCGAGGACGAGGCGGTTGTCGCCCTCGGGGCTGAAGCGCAGGGACGCCTCGGCCATCGCCCGCGAGTGGAGGCCCGCGGAGTCCTCGCTGCCGACGGCCAGGGGGTAGACGCGCAGGCCGGGCAGACTCGGCAGAGTCCGTGCGGTGACTCTGCCGACCCAGCCGAGACCGCGGCCATCGCCGTGGCCGGCGACCAGGGGGCCACCGACCACGGCGATCGTCGTCGAGGTCTCCGAACTCACTTCTGGAGGACCCGCCCGACGACCTCCTGCTGCTGGAGTTCGTGCACGTTCTTCAGACCCGTCGCCGTCGACGCCGAGGCGGGACGGGAGACGAGGGTGAGATCGCGCCCACCGAGGAGGGGAGTGAGGTTGAGGGCCATGAACGGCCACGCACCCTGGTTCTCCGGCTCCTCCTGCGCCCACACGAGCTGGGCATCGGCCGGGTAGCGGTCGAGCACCGCGGTGATCGCCTCTTCGTCGAGCGGGTAGAGCTGCTCGACGCGCACGAGCGCGGTCGTGTCGTCGCCGTTCTTCTCCCGCTGCGCGAGCAGCTCCCAGTAGAGCTTGCCGGAGACGAGCACGACCTTCTTGACCTTGTCCGCGTCGACGGCCGGGTCGTCGATGATCGCCTCGAACTTCCCGGAGGTGAAGTCCTCGGGCGAGTTCGCCGCCGCCTTGAGGCGCAGCATCGACTTCGGGGTGAAGACGATGAGCGGCCGCTTGTTCGGCGTCAGCGCGTGACGGCGCATGAGGTGGAAGTACGAGGCACCCGAGGACGGGTAGGCCACGGTCATGTTCGACTCCGCGCACAGCTGGAGGTAGCGCTCGATGCGCGCCGAGGAGTGGTCGGGTCCCTGACCTTCGTAGCCGTGCGGGAGGAGCATGACGACACCGGAGTTCTGCTGCCACTTCTGCTCGGAGGAGGAGACGAACTCGTCGATGACCGACTGCGCCCCCTGGGCGAAGTCGCCGAACTGCGCCTCCCACGCCACGAGGGCGTCCTTGCGCTCGACCGAGTAGCCGTACTCGAAGCCCACGGCCGCGTACTCGCTCAGCAGCGAATCGTAGACGTAGAACCGGGCCTGGTCGTCGCTGAGGTTCTGCAGCGGCGTCCACTCGTTGCCGTTGACGGAGTCGATGAGCACGGAGTGACGCTGGACGAACGTGCCGCGGCGCGAATCCTGGCCGGCCAGACGGACGGGGACGCCGTCCATGAGGAGCGAGCCGAAGGTGATGAGCTCGGCGAAGCCCCAGTCGATGCCGCCGTGCAGCGCCATCTCCTTGCGCTTCTCGAGCAGCGCGCGCAGCTTCTTGTGCACCGTGAAGCCCTCGGGGATGTCGACGAAGGCATCGCCGATGCGGGTCAGCGTCTCCGTGCTGATCGCCGTCGAGACGTCGTTGAGCGCTTCGATGTCGCTGGGCTGATGCGGGGCGTTGAACGCCGAGCCCTTGCCCGAGCCGGACTCCGCGGCCTTCGTCTCGGCGAACGCGGACTCCAGCTTCGACTGGTAGTCCTTGAGCGCCTCGGCGGCCTCATCGTCGGTGATGCACTTCCTGCCGACGAGAGACTCGGTGTAGAGCTTGCGCACCGACCCCTTCTTCTCGATGAGGGAGTACATGAGCGGCTGTGTCATCGACGGATCGTCGCCCTCGTTGTGGCCGCGGCGGCGGTAGCAGACGAGGTCGATGACGACGTCGCGGTTGAATTCCTGGCGGTACTCGAAGGCGAGGCGGGCCGCGCGGACCACGGCTTCGGGGTCGTCCCCGTTGACGTGGAGGATCGGGGCGTTGATCGACTTCGCGATGTCCGTGCAGTAGAACGACGAGCGCGCCGAAGCGGGCGGTGTCGTGAATCCGACCTGGTTGTTGATGATGATGTGGATCGTCCCGCCCGTGCGGTAGCCGCGCAGCTCGGAGAGGTTGAGCGTCTCGGCGACGACACCCTGACCGGCGAAGGCGGCATCACCGTGGACGAGGACGGGAAGCACGGTGAAGCCGGACTCACCCTGGTCGATGACGTCCTGCTTGGCGCGCACGATGCCTTCGAGGACGGGGTCGACCGTCTCGAGGTGGCTGGGGTTCGCGGCGACGTAGACGTTCGTCGAGTTGCCCGAGGGCGAGGTGAACGAGCCCTGCGTGCCGAGGTGGTACTTGACGTCTCCGGAGCCCTGGACGCTGTCGGGTGACATCGTGCCGTCGAACTCGCGGAACATCTGGGCGTACGACTTGCCGGCGATGTTGGTGAGCACATTGAGCCGACCGCGGTGGGCCATGCCGATCGCGACTTCCTCGAGTCCGGCGTCGGCGGACTGGTTGAGGACCTCGTCAAGGAGGACGATCGCGGACTCGCCGCCTTCGAGGCTGAAGCGCTTCTGCCCGATGTACTTCGTCTGCAGGAACGTCTCGAACGCCTCGGCGGCGTTGAGGCGGCCGAGGATGTGGCCCTGCTCCGACCGGGTGAACTCCTGGTGGGGGACCTCGATCTTCGCCTGGAACCAGCGGCGCTGCAGCGGGTCGGCGATGTGCATGTACTCGAAGCCGATCGTGCGGCAGTAGCTCTCACGGAGCAGGCCGAGGATGTTGCGGAAGGGCATCATCGGCTTGGCGCCGAACCCGCCGGTGGGGAACTCGCGCTCGAGATCCCACAGGGTCAGTCCGTGCTGGTTGATGTCGAGGTCCGGATGCGAGCGCTGCCGGTAGACGAGCGGATCGATGTTGGCCATGAGGTGGCCGCGGGTCCGGTAGGCGTCGATGAGCTCGATGACGCGGGCGGTCTTGTTGACGTCGTCCTGGTCCTCGGCGGAGACGTCGGGCACCCAGCGCACCGGCTCGTACGGCAGGCGCAGGGACTCGAAGACGTCGTCGTAGAAGCCGTCCTCGCCGAGCAGGTAGCCGTGGACGAGCTTGAGGAACTCGCCGGAGCCGGCGCCCTGGATGACGCGGTGGTCGTACGTCGAGGTCAGGGTCAGCACCTTCGAGACGGCGAGGTCGTTGATCGTGCGCTGGCTCGCCCCTTGGAACTCGGCCGGGTAGTCGAGTGCGCCGACGCCGATGATCGCGCCCTGGCCCTTGGTCAGCCGGGGGATCGAGTGGACGGTGCCGATGCCGCCGGGGTTCGTCAGCGACACCGTGGTGCCGGCGAAGTCGTCAGCGGTGAGCTTGCCCTTGCGAGCCTTCTCGACGAGACCGTCGTAGGCGTCGACGAACTGGCGGAACGTCAGCGTCTCGGCGGCCTTGACATTGGGGACGAGCAGCGAGCGCGTGCCGTCCTTCTTCGGCACGTCGATCGCAAGGCCGAAGTTGATGTGGGCCGGGGAGACCATCGCCGGCTTGCCGTCGCGCACGTCGTAGGAGACGTTCATGCTCGGGAAGTTCTTCAGCGCCCGGATCACGGCGAAGCCGATGAGGTGGGTGAAGGAGACCTTGCCGCCGCGGGTGCGCTTGAGGTGCGAGTTGATGACGATGCGGTTGTCGATGAGCGCCTTGGCCGGCAGGGCGCGCACCGAGGTCGCCGTCGGCACCTCGAGCGACTCCTCCATGTTCTTCGCGATGAGCTTCGCGGGGCCGCGCAGCGGGGTGATCGTCTCTTCGGGGGCGGGCTGGGGCTCGGGGTCCTTCGTCGTGACCTTGGGAACGGACTTCGTCTCCGCCTTGAGCGTCTCGGTCTCCGCCGAGGACGGGGAGACCCCGCGCGAGGTCTCCTTGTTCGCGGGCACCGAGTCGGGGCGTTCGGCGGTGGCGGCCTCGGTGCTCTGCGGTGCGGCAACCGCGTCCCCGGCCGTCTTGCCCGCCTGCGGCGCGGACTTCTCAGCCGTCTTCGCCGTCGAGCTCGTGGACTGGGGTGCGGAATCCGCAGCCGAGGACGATGCGGAGGAGGTCGTCTGCGCCGACTCCGCTCCGTTCGCCTTCTCGTACTCGTCGAAGAACGGCCACCAGGACTTGTCCACAGAGTTCTTGTCTGACTTAAACTGTTCGTACAGTTCCTCGACCAACCACTCATTCGACCCGAAGTCGTCGACGGTGCGGTTCGGAGTATTGACGGACACGGCGTTGATCGCCTACTTCCTGTTCAAGAATTGCTGCAATACGACACACACCAGCGTAACGCGATGTGCCTGCGAATGTGCACATAGGGGACAATAGTGTTATGCGTTTCATTTCACACCAACCAGAACACGATCTCACGTATTCCGACGTGTTCCTTGTCCCCAATTCCTCGTCGCTGACCTCGCGTTTCGACGTCGACCTCACCTCCACCGATCCGACAGGGTCCCCGACCCCCATCGTGGCCGCCAACATGACCGCCGTGTCGGGGCGGCGGATGGCGGAGACGATGGCCCGCCGAGGCGGTCTGGCAGTGCTGCCCCAGGACATCCCGCTGACCGCCGCCGAGGACACGATCCGCTGGGTCAAGAGCCGTGACCGGATCTTCGAATCCGCGCTCCGCTTCTCGCCCGAGGACACCGTGCTCTCCGCGCTCCACGTGCTCGGCAAGCGCGCCCACGGATTCGGCGCCGTCGTCGACGGATCCGGTTCCCTCGTCGGCGTCATCGACGCCGCGAACCTCCGCGACGTCGACCGGTTCACCGCGGTCGGCGAACTCACCGAGACCTCCCCGCAGGTCATCAGGGCCGACGAGATCGACTGGGCCGACGCCGAGGCGCTCGAGACCCTGTTCGAGACGATGAACGACGCGCGGACCTCCTACGCCGCGGTCGTCGACGACGCCGGGCACCTCCTCGGCGCGCTGACGCCGAAGTCGCTCCTGCGCTCCTCGATCTACACCCCCAACCTCGACGCGGCCGGGAAGCTCCGGATCGCCGCGGCGATCTGCGTCAACGGCAATGCCGCCCAGCGCGCCGAGGCGCTCGTCGCCGCCGGTGCCGACGTCCTCGTCGTCGACACCGCCCACGGCCATCAGGGCAAGATGCTCGATGTCCTCACCGCCGTCGCCGACGCCGACCTCGGGGTGCCGATCGTCGCCGGCAACGTCGTCACCGCCGACGGCGTGCGCGACCTCGTCTCCGCCGGCGCCCAGATCGTCAAGGTCGGCGTCGGGCCGGGGGCGATGTGCACGACGCGGATGATGACCGCTGTCGGTCGCCCCCAGTTCTCCGCCGTCGCCGAATGCGCCGCGGCCGCGGCGGAGCTCGGTGCGCACGTGTGGGCCGACGGGGGAGTGCGCTACCCGCGCGACGTCGCGCTGGCGCTGGCCGCCGGTGCCTCCCAGGTGATGATCGGCTCGTGGTTCGCCGGCACCCACGAATCCCCGGGCGACCTCCTCGTCGACGGTGAGGGACGCCGGTACAAGGAGAGCTTCGGCATGGCCTCGGCGCGTGCGGTGGCGAACCGGACGCGGACGGAATCGGCGTTCTCCCGGGCCCGCAAGGGGCTGTTCGAAGAGGGCATCTCCTCGTCGACGATGTACATCGACCCCGCCTCGCCCGGCGTCGAGGATCTCCTCGACTCGATCACCTCGGGGGTCCGCAGCTCGTTCACCTACGCCGGTGCGCAGAGCCTCAACGAGTTCGCCGAGCGGGCGAGCGTCGGCGTCCAGAGCGCCGCCGGGTACGAAGAGGGTCGACCGCTGGCGGGAAGTTGGTAAGATCGACCCATGCTCAGTGACAGTCCCTGCCGGCGGGAAGCCGGCGCCCCAGACGACGACCCTTCTCTGGCAAGGGTCGTTGGCACAGTTGAGACTCGCATCGAGGTCTCGTCGAGCGGGGCTCGTCACTGATGGAATGGCTGTACCTGGCCCTCGCCCTCCTTCTCATCTGCGGCACGGGCATCTTCGTCGCCGCCGAATTCTCCCTCCTCACCCTCGACCGGCACACCGCTGACAAGGCCGTGGCCGACGGGGTGGTCGGAGCGAAGACCCTGCGGCAGTCGATGACGCATCTGTCGACCCAGCTCTCGGCTGCCCAGGTCGGCATCACGATCACCACGCTGCTCACCGGCTACCTCATGGAGCCCTCGCTCGGACGGCTGCTCTCGCCGGTCTTCGAGTCGTGGGGCGCGGGCCCGGGACTGGCCGAGCCGATCGCCCTGGCGATCGCCCTCATCATCTCCACGGTGCTGTCGATGATCTTCGGCGAACTCGTGCCGAAGAACCTCGCCATCGCGATCCCGCTCGCCACCGGACGCATCGCCGCCCCCATCCAGTACGTCTTCTCCGTCGTCCTCAAGCCCGTCATCGCGTTCCTCAACGGCACGGCGAACAAGATCCTGCGGGCGATGGGGATCGAACCGCAGGAGGAGGGCACGGTCGGCCGTTCCCCGGAGGAGCTGACCTCACTTGTGCGCCACTCCGCCGAGGAGGGGGTGCTCGACGAGCAGACCGCGGACCTGCTCGAGCGCACCCTGTCCTTCTCCGAGCGCACCGCCGAGGACGTCATGACCCCGCGCACCCGGATGTCCTCGGTGACGAAGGACACGACGGCGCGCCAGATCATCGAACAGGCCCGGGCGACCGGGTATTCGCGGTTCCCCGTCGCCGGCGAGGACAAGGACCACATCCTCGGCGTCGTCCACGTCAAACAGGCCTTCGCGGTGCCCCCGGCCAACCGCGACGATGCCTACGCCGGGGGACTGATGACCGAGGTCACCGAGATCCCCGAGACCCTGCGTCTCGACCCGCTGCTCATGGAGCTGCGCGGCAAGGGCATGCAGATGGCCGTCGTCGTCGACGAGTTCGGCGGCACCGCCGGCGTCGTCACCCTCGAGGACGTCGTCGAGGAGCTCGTCGGGGAGGTCGCCGACGAGCACGACCGGATGCGGGTGGCCGCGCGACCGGTCCGCGACGGGTCGTGGATCGTGCCCGGGCAGCTGCGCCCCGATGAGATCGAGGCGACGATCGGCCTGACGATCCCCGAGGACTCCGACTACGAGACGATTGCCGGCTTCGTCCTCAAGGAGCTCGGTCGGATTCCGGAGCCCGGCGACGAGGTGCGCACGCCCGATGCCCTCATCCGGGTCGAGCGGATGCACGGCCGCCGGATCGAGCGGCTGCGTGTGGTGATGCGCGCGACCGACGCTGAGGCCTACGACGCCGCCGACGTCCAGCCTGGTCACGCCGCCGACGCCCACCACCGCGCAGAGGGAGGTCAGAAGCATGAGCTCTGATTGGCTCGGACTCATCTGGCTCGTCGTCCTGCTGCTCGGCAACGCGTTCTTCGTCGCCTCGGAGTTCGCGATCGTCGCAGCCAAGCGCTCCCAGGTGGAGCCGCGCGCGGCCGCCGGGTCGGGGGCGGCGAAGACGGCGCTCTACGCGATGGAGCACGTCTCGCTCATGCTCGCGATCTGTCAGCTCGGCATCACCGTGTGCTCGCTGCTGCTCGGCAACGTCTCCGAACCGGCGATCCACCATCTGCTCGCCGGACCGCTCGCGGGACTCGGCATCCCCGAATCGGCGGCGTCGACGATCTCATTCATCCTCTCCCTCGGCATCGTCACCTACCTCCACGTCGTCATCGGCGAGATGGTGCCGAAGAACATCGCCCTGGCGACCTCGGGCCGGGCCGTCATGCTGCTCGCCCCGCCGTTGGTCTTCCTCGCCCGGATCTTCGGCTTCGTCATCAAGCCGCTCAACGGCCTCGCGAACGCGGTGCTGCGCCTCATCGGCATCCAGCCGCGTGACGAGGTCAATGAGGCCTTCACGATTGAGCAGGTCGAATCGATCGTCGCGGAGTCCAAGCGCGAGGGCCTGCTCAACGACGAGACCGGCCTGCTCAAGGGCGCGCTCGAGTTCAGCGACAAGACCGCCGCCGACATCATGGTGCCGATGTCCGACCTCATCACGATCAGCGCCGAGGTGACCCCCGACGAACTCGTCACCCTCGTCGGGCGCACGGGGTACTCCCGCTACTTCGTCGTCGACGAGGACGGGTATCCCGGGCACTACCTCCACATCAAGGACGTGCTCTACTCCGAGCGCGACACCGAGCCGGTGCCGGCGAAGCGGTTCCGTCCCCTCTTCACGGTCATGGCCGACGACGAGGTCGAGGAGGCGCTCGCGCAGATGCAGAAGGTCGGCATCCACGTCGCCCGCGTCCTCGACGCCGACGGCGAGGTGCTCGGCGTGCTCTTCCTCGAAGACGTCCTCGAGGAGCTCGTCGGCGAGGTCCAGGACGCGATGCAGCGGGGACGGTTCGGCAGCTGAGGTGAGCTTCGTCTCGCACGGTGGCCGAGGTCACGGCCGAGGCGTGGTCTGTGTAACGAAATGTAACGAACAGGGTGAGCCGGGTAACATCCCGGGCGCTGTCCGGCCTCCCCGACACGGCCATCGGTGCAGGTCACACCCGTAAAAGTGGAATCACATGACATTCTGTAACAATGCCGTTATAGTGTTGTGACATAAGCTTTTCTCTCGTTGCGCAGGCGACGGGCATGCAGCACAGCAGACGACAGTATGGAGTGATATGTCGAGTGATTCCTCGACCGCAGTGGCACCGGTCCGCCGGCGCGATCTGCGCAAACAGCACACCGCTTCGAGCGCCTTCTCCCGCGACACCCCGTCGCAGTCCCGGGCAGCAGCCCCCTCCACGACACTCTCTCCGCGCCGCGCCGCGATGGCCGCCGAGGCCAGGGCCGCGGCCGGATCCCCGCGCCGGGCGGCCATGGCCGCCGAATCGCGCGGCACCGGCACCCTCGCCGCGTCCCTGAGCGACCGCGGTTCCGACGGCGCGCTCCTGCGCTCGGTCCGCCGCAAGCGCGTCACCACCGCCTCGGCGCTGGCCACCGTCTCAGTCACCGGCACCGCGATCGCCGCGGTGATGATCGCCGGCAACATGAGCGGCTCGCAGGAGGTCAAGGTCGACACGTCCGCGGCCGAGTCGCAGACGCGCACCATCAACGCCGAATCGGTCTCCGCGGACATCCCCGAGACCGATGAGACGACGAGCATCGAGATCGGCGCTCCCAGCGCGAAGCAGAACAAGGCCGAGGCCGCGTCCCGCGCGATCGAGAAGACCGTCCTGCCCGGCTGCTCCGGTGAGGCCCCGTCGGGCACCCCGTCGAACGGCGAGCTGCCCGAGGAATGGCTGTGCAGCGTCGGCGTCGGCGATCACAAGCTGCGCTCGGACGCCGCTGTCGCCTTCGCGGAGATGAACGCCGCGTTCAAGAAGGACACCGGCAAGGACATCGGCATCACCGACTCCTACCGTTCGCTGGAGGGCCAGATCTCCGTGGCCGCCCGCAAGCCCGGCTTCGCCGCGCGTCCGGGCACCTCCAACCATGGGTGGGGACTCGCGCTCGACCTCGACACCTCGAACTACGCGTGGCTCGAGGCCAACGCCGGCAAGTACGGCTGGGAGAACCCGGACTGGGCCAAGGCGAACGCCTACGAGCTCTGGCACTGGGAGTACGTCCCCGGTCGCAAGGACATGAAGGGCTCCTGAGCCCTCACCCGCTCCGCCGCCCGACACTGTCGGGCGGCGTTTTGGGTTCACCTCGCTGTCGGTGATAGCATGACATGCGTTGCCCGCGTAGCTCAGTGGATAGAGCGTCTGCCTCCGGAGCAGAAGGTCGTAGGTTCGAATCCTGTCGCGGGCACAGCGATCCGCCCATCTCAGTCGCTGAGGTGGGCGGTTTCTCGTTCTCCCCTCCGGTCAGCCAGACGATGAGGACAGTGATGACGACGACAACCGACACCGAGGTGGTGCTGCGGGCCCGACGCCTGCGCAAGAGCTTCGGCCGCGACGACACCGCGGTGACCGCGCTCGATGACATCAGCGTCGACTTCGACTCCGGTCGGCTCACCGCGATCATGGGTCCCTCCGGGTCGGGCAAGTCGACGTTCATGCACGTCCTCGCCGGACTCGACCGCGTCGACTCGGGCGAGATCCTCATGCGCGGGGAGGACATCACCGCGCTCAACGACCGCGAACTCACCCAGTTGCGCCGCGACCGGGTCGGCTTCATCTTCCAGGCCTTCAACCTCGTGCCCACGCTCAACGCCGAGCAGAACATCGATCTGCCCGTGTCCCTGGCCCGCGGCACCATCGACACCGCCTGGAAGGCGGAGATCGTCGAGCGCCTCGGCATCGGCGACCGGCTCAAGCACCGCCCGCATGAGCTCTCCGGCGGTCAGCAGCAGCGCGTCGCCGTCGCCCGTGCCCTGCTCACCCGCCCTGACGTCGTCTTCGCCGACGAACCGACGGGCAATCTCGACTCCCTCTCCGGGGCCGAGGTGCTCGACCTCCTCCACGCCGCCGCCTCCCAGTACGGGCAGACGATCATCCTCGTCACCCACGATCCCGCCGCCGCCGCGCACGCCGACCGGGTCGTCCTCCTCAAGGACGGACGCGTCGGGGGAGAGATCACCGCACCGACCCCGCAGGCGGTCGCCACCGGACTGAGCGAGCTGAGCGGACAGTGATCTCCGTCGCCTTCGCGCAGATCCGCGTCCACTTCGCGCGGTTCACCGCGATCGGGCTCGGCATCGCGCTGGCGGCGGGCTTCGTCTCTGCGACCCTCATCATCAGCGCCTCGCTCGACGCCAGCGTGCGCGACGGCATCAGCCAGACCTACGCCAACGCCGATCTCGTGCTCATGCCCGAGACGGGAGCCGATCCCGATCCCTCCGCGGTCGCCGCCTTCAGCGACGACCTCGCCGCGGAGCCGGGGATCGGCGCCGTCGACGTCGCGGCGAGCGCCATCGCCTCGGGTCGCAGCGATGCCTTCGCCGACACGGATTTCGCGATCTCTCCGACCCCCGTCGACCCGGGTCTCGACACCTTCGCCGTGCGCGAGGGCACCCGGCCGCAGGCGGCGACCGACCTCGTCGTCGACTCCGGGACGGCCGCCGACCTCGGACTGGCCGTCGGTGATGTCGTGCGCTTCTCCACCGCCTCGGCGCGCATCGACACCGATGCCGAGGAGATGCCGATCTACCGCGCCCCCCGCAGCGCTGTGACGGACTTCACGGTCGTCGGCATCGCCGACATGGGGGAGGACCCGACGCTCGCCGGCCTGCCCCGGGCCCTGACGACGGCGGCGAGCTACCGTGAGCACTTCGCTCAGATCGGCCGGGTCTCGGCGATCCAGATCGACGTCGACGCGGATGCCGGCGACGCCGCGGCGGTGCGCAGCAGGGTCGAGGCGTTCCTCGCCGATTCCGCCCTGCGCGGGCAGCTGCAGACCTTGAGCGTCGACGAGGCGATCGACCGGCAGGTCACGGAGTTCTCCCAGGGCAGCAGCTTCATCGCGTGGATGCTGCTCGGCTGCGCGGGGATCTCCGTCGTCGTCGCCGTCCTCGTCGTCTCCAACACGTTCTCCGTCATCGTCGCCGGACGCCGTCGCGAGCTCGCCCTGCTGCGCTGCCTCGGCGCCTCACGGCGGCAGCTCTACGGGTCCGTGCTCGTCGAGGGCCTTGTCGTCGGCCTCGCCGGTTCGCTCGTCGGCGTCATCGCCGGGATCGGGGTCAGTGCCGCGCTCATCGCCGTGGCGAAGCGCTTCTGGGAGAGCGAGTTCGCCTACGTCTCGCTCTCGGTTCCCGGCTGGGCGCTCGTCGTCGGCGTGGTCGTCGGCGTCATCCTCACCCTGGCTGCGACCATCCGTCCGGCGCGCAGTGCGATCGCCGTGACACCCCTCGAGGCGCTTCAGCCCTTCGACGTCGCGGGCGCCCCGACCCGCCAGTCCCGGGCCCGCGGGGCGGTCGGCTGGGGCAGCATCGCGATCGGGGCGGTGAGCATCGTCGCGGCGCTGGTCTTCGCCGCCTCGTCGAGTGCCTGGATCGTCGTCGGCGCCGTCGGCGGAGCCCTCGTCGTCGTCGGGGTCGTCCTCTGCTCGGGCCAGATCATCCCACCTGTCGTCTCCTGGATCGGCGATCTCGCTGTGACCCCGTGGGGGCTGCCGGGCCAGCTCGCGACGCTCAACACGCTGCGCAACCGCCGGCGCACCGGCTCGACCGCGGCGGCCCTCGTCATCGGCGTCACCCTCGTGTCCACCCTCGTCGTCGGCGGCATGTCGACGAAGGCGACGCTGAGCGCCGGACTCGAACAGCATTTCCCCATCGACGTCGCGGTGTCGCTGGGCAACGGCACCGATGCGACCACGCTGAGCGACATCAGGGACATCGACGGCGTCGACACGGCTGTGCTCGCCTATCACGGGCAGGTCGTCGACGACGAGGCCGAGCTCTACATCCTCGATCCCGGATCCGCCGAGGCGCTCCTCGGCGACGCCGCCCCGCCGCTAGTGCCCGGTCGGGTCACGGTGCCCGCCGACTATCCGCGCGACACCGTCGTCGTCCGCGGCCTCACCGACGCCGCGGTTCCCGTCGAACGCGCCGGGGAGTCGACCCGGGCGTACTTCA
This sequence comes from Brevibacterium sp. XM4083, assembly GCF_006489205.2. Taxonomy (GTDB): domain Bacteria; phylum Actinomycetota; class Actinomycetes; order Actinomycetales; family Brevibacteriaceae; genus Brevibacterium. Next base: position 112,588 of record NZ_VFYR02000002.1, read on the forward strand.
CGACCGCCGATGTCGGCAACGACATCGGGATCTCCCCGGCCGCCACCGCCGTCCTCATCACGCTCACTCCCGACCAGAGCGTCACCGACATCCTGCGGATCCGGCAGGACGTCGCCGAGGTGCTCGACGTCCCCACCGACGAGGTCATCGGCTCGGCTGTCGACCGCGGACTCTTCTCCCAGGTCATCGATGTGCTCCTCCTCATGGCCGTCGGCGTCCTCTTCGTCGCCGTCCTCATCGCCCTCATCGGGGTGTCGAACACGATCAGCCTCTCGGTCATCGAACGGCGGCGGGAGAACTCGCTGCTGCGGGCGCTCGGGCTCAGCCTCGCCCAGCTGCGCGCGCTGCTCGCGTTCGAGGCCGTGCTCATCTCCGTCGTCGCCGCCCTCATCGGCCTCGCCCTCGGCGGGGCCCTCGGCATCGTCGCCACCCGGCTCATCACCGCCGACTTCTCGAACGCCTTCGTCGTCGACTGGTCGCTGCTGGCCTCGGCGGGCATCCTCGTCGTCGCCATGCTCGCCGGCATCCTCTCCGCCCTCGCCCCGGCCCGGCGCGCGGCCCGACTCTCGCCCGTCGAGGGCCTCAAGCAGGAGAACTGAGCGGGACGTGACCCCGCTGGGCGGTCGGCGGCAGGGACAGTGGTAGAAATGCCTCTATGAGGGCTGCCTGGACGACCGCGATCATCCTGCTCGGCATCGTCGTCGCCGCCTTCAACCTCCGTCCCGGCGTCACCGGGCTCTCCCCGCTGCTCGATCTCATGGGCACCGAGATCCCGCTGAGCGCCGCGTTCCTCGCGATCATCGGGATGCTGCCGCCGCTCCTCTACGGGGTCGGCGGGTTCCTCGCCCCCAGGCTCGTCTCCCGGTATTCGGCGATCACCGTCAGCCTCGTCGCGATGATCATGATCGCCCTCGGCCTCGGCGCCCGCGCGCTCGTGTCCTCTCCGACCCTCTTCCTCCTCCTCAGCGTCGTCGCGCTCCTCGGCATGGGTTTCGGCAACGTCGTCGTGCCCCCGATCGTCAAGTCGCACTTCCCCGACCGGGTCGCGCTCATGTCGACCGTCCACGTCGGTCTGCTCCAGCTCGGCACGTTCCTCCCGCCGCTCGTCGCCGTCCCGCTGGCCAGGCAGCTCGACTGGCGGGGCTCACTGCTCGTGTGGGTCGCGTGTGCGCTCGTCGCCGTCGCGGTGTGGGCGGTCATCGCCGTGCAGAGGCCCCCGGCCCGGGCGACCGTGACCGCGACCGTCGTCGGCGGCGCCGAGCTGCGCCGCCTGCTGCGGACCCCGCGGGCATGGGCGCTGATGACGATGACGGGGATGACGTCGTTCAACAACTTCATCCTCTTCACGTGGCTGCCCCCGCTGCTCACCCGTGCGGGATTCGACTCCGCCTTCGCCGGGGCCATGCTCGCCCTCGTCACCGCCGTGCCGCTCGTCCTCGGCTTCGTCCTCCCGGCGCTCACGGCGCGCCTGCGCAGCGCCGCCCCGATCGTCATCGCCTTCTGCTTCAGCCTCGCGGCGGGCTACATCGGTCTCTGGCTCGCCCCGCAGGCGGCTCCAGTGCTGTGGACGGTGCTGCTCGGCATCGGCATCTCGACGTTCCCGCTCGCCCTCACCCTCATCACCCTGCGCTCGGCGACCCCGGAGGCCTCGGCGGCCCTCGCGGGGTTCGTCCAGGGCGGCGGCTACCTCATGGCCGCCACCGGGCCGCTGCTCTTCGCCCTCCTCGTCGAGAGCTCCGACACCCTCACCCCTGCGATCGTCCTCGTCCTCGTCTCCGTCGCCCTCAAGCTCGGCGTCACCATCCCGGCGAGCCGACCGGGGCACATCTGAGCATGCGGACGATTCGGTCGGGGTCTGCCGCCCCGAGTACGCTGGGGACGTGACCCCGGAACAGCTGCACGCCGTCCTCGCCGAGGCGGCTCTGTCGACGCTGCGCTCCGCGGAGGATGCGGCCCGCACCGTCACTGATGCTCAGCCTTCCGCCGGGTCGTCACCCGGCGACGCGCCGGCACCCGGACCGCTGCCGAACGGCGCTGTGCCGAACGGTGCTGTGCCGACCGGCCCACTGCCGACCGGCGCGCTGCCCACCGGCGCTGTGCTGCGGCGCGGCAGGGATGCCGCCGCGGGCGACTGGCAGTCCAATCTGCCCCTGCGCCTGGGCGCGCGGACGCCGCAGTCGGCGGCGGAGTCCATCGCCGAGGCGGTCGCCTCCCATCCGGCCATCGCATCGGTCACGGTCACCGGCCCGGGGTTCCTCCGCATCGTGCTGACGACCCCTGCCCTGCTCGGCACCGTCGCGCAGATCGCCGCGGGCCGCCACCTCGGCGATTCCGGGACCGGAGCGACCGTCGCCTCGTCCGACCTTCCGACGGAGCCGGCCTGCCGCGGAGTCCTCGACGCCGATGCCCGTCGCTACGGGTCCGCCCGCTCCCGCACTGCGACCGCCCTCGCCCGCGACGTCGAACTGCTCCGCGCGGCCACCGCAGCCAACCCGCTCCACAGCGTCCAGCACGCCCACGCGACCGGGCGTCGCCTGCTCCGCCGCGCCGCTGCGGCCGGGATCCGCGTCGTTGCGGGACCGACTGCGGATCGCCTCACGGCGGGCGCCGATTCCCCTGCGGTGGACCCCGGCCGTTCCACACCGGATGTCACCCTCGCTCCCGCCGACCGTCAGCTCGCGCTGCAGATCACCGAGGCTGCGGGACTCCTCGCCCGGGCGGCTGGTTCAGCGCCGATCACACCAGTGGCGGCCGCATCAGCGCCGATCACACCAGCGGCGACCGGCCCGCTGTCAGACGGCCCGCAGCCGACCGGCCGACCGGCCGATGCCGGCAGACCGGCCGGCGCCGGCAGACGCCCGGGGGAGTCCCTGCGCTCGGTGACCGTCGTGCTCGAGGACCTCGCCGCGGCACTCACCGCATGGTCGGCAGCCGAGCGCGACATCGTTCCCACCCTTGATGACGACATCACCGCCGTCCACGCAGCGCGCTGCGTGCTCGCGGCCGGTGCGACCACGGTCCTCGCCACAGGACTGCGACTGCTGGGCGTCACCGCCCCGGAGAGGATATGAATGCCCGCCCACATCGCCGGACAGCTCCACGCGACCCCCGCCCCCGTGTGGCTGCCCTACCCCGACGACGTCAACGCCGTCATGCCGAGCCTCTGGTCGGACAACGTGGCCAAGGGCGCCGACGGGGTGCTCACGATCGCCGGACACCCGGTGACCGAGCTCGCCGAGCGCTTCGGCACGCCGACCTTCGTCTTCGACGTCGATGACTTCCGCTCCCGCGCCGGGCTCTACCGCGATGCCTATGCGGCGGCGTTCGCCCCGGAGAAGGGCCTGTCCGGCGTCGACGTCTTCTACGCCGGCAAGGCCTTCCTCTGCACGGCCGTCGCGAAATGGGTGCACGAGGCCGGACTCGGACTCGACACGTGCTCGCTCGGGGAGATGATGATCGCCCACGCCGCCGGCGTGCCGGGGGAGAGCATCGGTCTGCACGGGAACAACAAATCGATCGCCGAACTCGAGTACGCCCTCGACTACGGCGTCGGCCGGATCATCGTCGACAGCCTCGACGAGGTCGACCGGCTCGAAGCCGTGGCCGCCGCCAAGGGCGTCATCGCCCCCGTCATGCTCCGCGTCACCGTCGGCGTCGAAGCCCACACCCACGACTTCATCGCCACGGCGCACGAAGACCAGAAGTTCGGTCTCTCCGTCGCCGCCGGCAAGGCCGCCGAGGCCGCCGCCCGCGTCGTCGACTCCGCGCACCTGCGCCTCGACGGCCTCCACTCGCACATCGGGTCCCAGATCTTCGACATCTCGGGATTCCAGGTCGCGGCCGCGCGGGTGCTCGCACTGCGGGCCCAGATCATGTCCGACCACGGCGTCGACCTGCCCGACGTCGATCTCGGCGGCGGCTTCGGCATCCGCTACACCTCGCAGGACACGCCCATTCCCGTCGCGGAGATGGCCGGCGCCCTCGCCGAGGTGGTGGTCAAGGAGTGCCGCGGGCTCGGGACGAACGTGCCCCGGATCTCCATCGAACCCGGCCGCGCGATCGTCTCCCCGGCGGTCTTCACCCTCTACGCGGTCGGCACCGTCAAGGAGGTCGTCACCGACTCCGGTGTGCGCACGTACGTCGCCGTCGACGGCGGCATGAGCGACAACATTCGGACAGCTCTCTACGACGCCGACTATTCGTGTACCTTGGCCAATCGGAACTCCGATGCCGACCCCGCCGTCGTCCGCGTCGTCGGGAAGCACTGCGAGTCCGGCGACATCATCGTCCGCGACGAGTACATGGGCGCCGACGTCGCCCCCGGCGATCTCGTCGCCGTCCCCGGCACCGGAGCCTACTGCCGCGCCCTGTCGAGCAATTACAATCATGTCGCCCGACCGGGGGTGCTGGCCGTGACACCGGATAGGGTGGACTGGATCGTCACTCCCGAGACGTACTCGCAGCTCTTTGCGAACGACCCCGGGATGGCGGACGCCACCGGCCAGTGACGATAACGCAGCCCCCACCTGCGCAGAGACTGAAGAACAGAGAGTGAGCCATGCAGCCATTGAAAGTCGCGATGCTCGGAAGCGGAGTCGTCGGCACCGAGGTCGCCGCACGCATCCAGTCCCGCTCCGAGGCGCTGGCGGAGCGGATCGGCGCCCCCCTCGAGCTCACCGCCGTCGTCGTCCGTGACCTGGGCAAGGACCGGCCGGGCATCGACCCCAGCCTGCTCACCACCGACGCCGAGGCGGCGATCACCGGGGCCGACATCGTCATCGAGCTGATGGGCGGGATCGAACCGGCGAAGACGCTCATCATGCAGGCGCTCGCGCAGGGATCGTCGGTCGTCACCGCGAACAAGGCGCTGCTCGCGGCGTCCTACGGCGAGCTCATGGCCGCCGCCGACGACACCGAGGTCCGCCTCGAGCACGAAGCCGCGGTGGCCGGTGCCATCCCGATCATCCGGCCCGTCGGCGACTCGCTCGCCGGTGACCGCATCGACCGGATCATGGGCATCGTCAACGGGACGACGAACTACATCCTCGACCAGATGGACACCGAGGGCTGGGACTTCGCCGACGCGCTGGCCTCCGCCCAGGAGCTCGGATACGCCGAGGCGGACCCGACGGCCGACATCGGCGGACACGACGCCGCCGCGAAGGCCGCGATCCTCTCCTCGCTCGCCTTCCACGCCCCGATGACGATCGCCGACGTCCACGTCGAGGGGATCACCGGGATCACCGCCGACATGGTCGCCACCGCCAAGGAGCAGGGCTTCGTCATCAAGCTGCTCGCGGTGTGCGAACGCGTCGCCGACTCGCCGGCCGGACCCGGCCTCTCGGCCCGCGTCTACCCCGCGCTGCTGCCGCGCACGCATCCGCTGGCCTCGGTCCACGGGGCGTTCAACGCCGTCTTCGTCGAGGCCGAAGCCGCCGGCTCCCTGATGTTCTACGGTCAGGGCGCCGGGGGAGCGCCGACGGCCTCGGCGGTCCTCGGCGACGTCGTCTCCGTGGCTCGGCGCCGCGTGCTCGGCGGTCGCGGTCAGTACGAGCGTCCCTTCCACCCCGAGACGACGCTGCTGCCGATCTCGGCGATCACCACGCGCTATCACATCACCCTTGACGTCGTCGACCGTCCCGGCGTGCTCGCCGCGGTCTCCGAGGTCTTCGCCGCCGAGGGCGCCTCGATCGAGCTCATGCGCCAGACGATCGGCGAGATCGACGACGACGGAGTCCAGCACGCCAAGCTCGTGCTCGCGACCCACGAGAACACCGACGCCGCGCTGTCGCGGACGGTCGAGCGCCTCGGCGAACTGCCCGTCGTCCGCTCCGTCGTCTCCGTCATCCGCGCCGAAGGCCAGTGACCCGACCAACCCGCATGCGACACAAGAGAAGGACGAACATCGCGTGAGCACTTACCCCAGGCACCAGTGGCAGGGCGTCATCGACGAATACCGCAGCCTCATCGACATCGGGGAGACCACTCCGTCGGTCAGCCTCGGCGAGGGCGGAACGCCGCTCATCCGCGCCGAGCGCCTCAGTGAGCGCACCGGCGCCGAGGTGTGGGTGAAGTACGAGGGCCTCAACCCGACCGGCTCGTTCAAGGACCGGGGCATGACGATGGCGATCACCCAGGCCAAGGCGCAGGGCGCGAAGGCCGTGATCTGCGCGTCGACGGGCAACACCTCGGCTTCGGCCGCGGCCTACGCGACGAAGGCCGGGCTCACCTGCGCCGTGCTCGTGCCCGCCGGCAAGATCTCCCCGGGGAAGATGAGCCAGGCCGTCGCCCACGGTGCGACCCTGCTCGAGGTCGACGGCAACTTCGACGACTGCCTCACCCTGTGCCGGAAGCTCGCGGAGTCCTACCCCGTCCATCTCGTCAACTCCGTCAACCCCGACCGCATCGAAGGTCAGAAGACGGCGTCGTTCGAGGTCGTCGACGTCCTCGGCGACGCCCCCGACATCCACGTGCTGCCCGTCGGCAACGCCGGCAACATCACCGCGTACTGGAAGGGCTACAACGACTACCGGGCCGCCGGCGTCTCGACGCGGCTGCCGCAGATGTGGGGCTTCCAGGCCGCCGGCGCCGCGCCGCTCGTCCTCGGCCACCCGGTCACCGACCCGGACACGATCGCCACCGCGATCCGCATCGGCAACCCCGCCAGCTGGGAGCGGGCGATCGCCGCCCGCGACGATTCCGGAGGCCTCATCGACTCGGTCACCGACGAGGAGATCCTCGCCGCGCACAAGGTGCTCTCGCGCGAAGAGGGCATCTTCGTCGAACCCGGATCGGCCGCCTCGGTGGCAGGTCTGCTGAAGATGTCCGAGGCCGGTCGCGTTCCGGCCGGCGCGACGATCGCGGTGACCGTGACCGGACACGGGCTCAAGGATCCGCAGTGGGCCCTGCACACCGCCGACGGCGCCGACCTCGAACCCGTCCGGGTGCCCGTCGATGCCGTCTCCGCCGCCCGCGAACTCGGACTCGAGGACCGGTGAGCCGGGTCTTCCGGCTCGAGGTGCCGGCCACCTCGGCGAACATCGGACCCGGTTACGATTCGCTGGGCCTGGCGCTGCGCCTCGTCGACACGCTCGTCCTCACCCTCGGGGACGACCCGGTCGACCCGGATGCTGCGGTGACCGTGCGCGGGGAGGGCGCTGAGGATGTGCCCACCGACCATTCCCACCTCATCATGCGGGTGCTGTCGGACGTGCTCGCGCAGCTGCAGGGCGAGAGCGCTGCCGCGATCATGTCCCGGCTCAGCCTCGACTGCACGAACCGGATCCCGCATTCACGGGGTCTCGGGTCGTCGGCGGCCGCGGTCGTCGCGGGCATCGCGCTGGCCGGGGCCGTCTCCGAGTCCCTCGGCGGGCCGGGGCTGACCCGGGAGCGGATGCTCGAGATCGCCGCGGACCTCGAGGGCCACCCCGACAATGCGGCGCCGGCGATCTTCGGCGGACTGACGATCGCGCTGCCGGAGCCGGCCCGCGCGTGGACGGTTCCCGTCCGCACCGTCGAGGAGGTCACGGTCCTCATTCCCTCTGTGAGACTCGACACACTCACCGCGCGCGGTCTCATTCCGGCGACGATCGCCCACGCGGTCGCGGCGGAGAACTCCGCGCGCACGGGACTGCTCGTCCACGCCCTGAGCACGGACGCGACCGCGCTGCTCGAGGCCACCGACGACCGCCTCCACCAGGAGTTCCGTCGCAGCGCGTACCCTGAGTCGATGGCGCTCGTCGACGATCTCCGGGCCCGGGGGATTCCCGCGGTGATCTCCGGCGCGGGACCGACCGTGCTCGCTCTCACCGGGGATGTCCCCGCCGAGGCGGTGCCCGCGGGGGTGCGCGCCGTGCCGGTGGGGATCGATGAGGAGGGATTCCGGCTCGAATTCGCGTGATCGGGCCGGAGGAAGTAAACTGGTGCATGTTCCACCAGTGAACGGGCTTGGCGGTGTCACCGCGAACCCCATCTCAACTTCACGAATCCTGGAACATCTCCTGCACTCTTCAAGCAGGATGTCTTTCACAATGCACCGTCAAGGGTGTTTCCGTCGCCGTGGGATTACGGCTCTTTGCCGCACGGCCGAATGAGGGAGAAGGACCTTCGTGTCTGAAACCACAACCCCGGATTCCACACCGCGCACCGGCAGTCTGACCGCTCTGCGCCTTCCCCAGCTGCAGGAAATGGCAGCGGGAATGGGAATCAAAGGATACCGTCGACTTCGCAAGGGCGAACTCATCGACGCCATCAACAACCAGGGCGGATCGGGCGCCGGCACGGCTCCCGCCCCCACCACCGCGGCGCCGGCCGAAACCGCTGACTCCTCGGCCTCCGAGGGCAAGCGCGGCCGCCGGCCCGCCCGTCGCAGCGCGGCTGCGACCGCCCGTGAGGACTCCGCGGCCCGCGAGGACGCCGAGACCAGCGCGCCTGAGACCTCCGCCGCCGAGACTCCCGCTCCCGAGGCTGCTGCGGCACCCGCCGCCGAGACCGCCGGTGACGAGCAGGCCGGCCAGGAGCGCCAGCGCAACCGCCGCGGCCGCTCGCGTTCGCGCGGTGGTGACGCCGACACCGATCAGGGCGGCGACGAGGCCGCGAACCGTCGCAGCCGTCAGGGCGACGCCGAGGAGCGCCGGTCCGACCGCAAGGACCGCGAGGATCGCAAGTCCGACCGCGAGGACCGCGGGAACGATCGCAAGTCCGACCGTGACGACCGCGGCAATGACCGCAAGTCCGATCGTGACGACCGCAAGTCCGACCGTGACGACCGCCGGTCCGATCGCCGCAACCGCCAGGGTGACAGCGACGACAACCGTCGCGACAACGACAACCGCCGGGACAACGACAACCGCCGCGACAACGACCGCCGGAACCGCAACGGCTCCGACGACGACGAGCGCGGCGGCCGCCGCGGTCGCGGTCGTGACCGGAAGCGTCGCGGACGCGGGGGAGACGAGCCGGAGCTGCGCAGCGACGACGTCCTCATCCCCGTCGGCGGCATCCTCGATGTCCACGACAACTACGCGTTCCTCCGCACCTCGGGCTACCTGCCCGGGCCCAACGACGTCTACGTCTCGGCGTCGATGGTTCGCAAGAACGGTCTGCGCAAGGGCGACGCCGTCGCCGGTGCGATCCGTCAGCCGCGCGAGGGCGAGCGGGGCGGCAAGCGGGAGAAGTTCGACGCGCTCGTCCGCCTCGACTCCGTCAACGGGCTGAGCGTCGACGATGCGAAGAACCGCGTCGAGTTCTCGAAGCTCACCCCGCTCTACCCGCAGGAGCGCCTGCGCCTCGAGACCACCTCGAAGCTGCAGTCGACCCGCCTCATCGACCTCGTCACCCCGATCGGCAAGGGCCAGCGCGGACTCATCGTCGCGCCCCCGAAGGCCGGCAAGACGACGATCATGCAGCAGGTCGCCAACGCGATCACGGAGAACAACCCCGAAGTCCACCTCATGGTCGTCCTCGTCGACGAACGTCCCGAAGAGGTCACGGACATGCAGCGCGCGGTCGCCGGAGAGGTCATCGCCTCGACCTTCGACCGTCCCGCCGACGATCACACGACGATCGCCGAACTCGCGATCGAGCGCGCCAAGCGCCTCGTGGAGATGGGCTCCGATGTCGTCGTCCTCCTCGACAACATCACCCGCCTCGGCCGCGCCTACAACATCGCGCAGCCGGCCTCGGGCCGGATCCTCTCCGGTGGTGTCGACGCGAACGCGCTCTACCCGCCGAAGAAGTTCTTCGGCGCCGCCCGCAACATCGAAGGCGGCGGCTCCCTGACGATCCTCGCCACCGCCCTCGTCGAGACGGGGTCGAAGATGGACGAGGTCATCTTCGAGGAGTTCAAGGGCACCGGCAACATGGAGCTGCGCCTGTCGCGCCAGCTCGCCGACAAGCGCATCTTCCCGGCCGTCGACGTCAACGCCTCGTCGACGCGTCGTGAGGAGATGCTCATGACGCCGGAGGAGACGAAGGTCATGTGGCGTCTGCGCCGCCTGCTCTCGGGTCTCGAGCAGCAGCAGGCCGTCGAACTCCTCATGTCGAAGCTCAAGGAGACCGGCTCGAACGCGGAGTTCCTCATGCAGGTGCAGAAGACGACGCCGCTGCCGAAGTCCTCGACCGACGACCACTGAGATGAGCAGTGACAGCCTCACGGCCGGCCTCGCCGTGCTCGTCGACGAGCACACGAGGCTGTCCGAGGAGCTCTCCGACCCGGCCGTGCACGCTGATGCCGGCCGGGCTCGGAAGCTGTCGCGCCGCTATGCCGAACTCGACCGCATCGTCGTCGCGGCCCGTCGCGTCGACGAGCTGCGCGACGATCTCGCAGCGGCCGAGGAGCTCGGCGACGACGATCCCGAGTTCGCCGCCGAGGCGACGCGCCTGAGCGCCGAGCTCGAGGCGGCCGACGCCGAACTCCGCGACCTCCTCATCCCGCGCGATCCCGATGACGCCCGGGATGCGATCGTCGAGATCAAGGCGGGGGAGGGCGGCGACGAGTCGGCGCTCTTCGCCGGTGACCTCCTGCGCATGTACGAGCGCTGGATCGCCTCCCACGGGTGGTCGTCCCAGGTGCTCACCGCCACGCACTCCGACCTCGGCGGCTTCAAGGACGTGACGATCGCCGTCAAGGCCGGTGCCGACGGTGCGTACGGCTGGCTGAAGTTCGAAGGCGGCGTCCACCGGGTCCAGCGCGTCCCGGTCACCGAATCCCAGGGCCGCATCCACACCTCGGCCGCCGGCGTCCTCGTCTTCCCCGAGGTCGACGAACCCGAGGAGATCCACCTCGAGGACAAGGATCTGCGCATCGACGTCTACCGGTCCTCGGGCCCGGGCGGACAGTCGGTCAACACGACGGACTCGGCGGTGCGGATCACGCACCTGCCCACCGGGATCACCGCGAGCTGCCAGAACGAGAAGTCACAGCTGCAGAACAAGGAAGCGGCGCTGCGCATGCTCCGCGCCCGCATCCTCGCCAAACAGGCCGAGGAGGCCGCCGCCGAAGCCGCCGACATCCGCCGCTCCCAGGTGCGCACCGTCGACCGCTCGGAGCGGATCCGCACGTACAACTTCCCGGAGAACCGGATCACCGACCACCGCACGGGGTTCAAGGCCTACAACCTCGATCAGGTGCTCGCCGGCGACCTCGACGCCGTCATCGGCTCGAACCGCGACGCCGAACGCGCGGCACGCCTCGAGGCCCTGGGGGACTGAGCTGGACCCGACGACCATGGACGTCCCCACTCTGCTGCGGGCCGGTGCCCGTGTGCTCGCCGAGGCGGGGGTGCCCTCTCCCGAGGCCGACGTCTCCGCTCTGCTCGCCCATGCGTGGGACATCGACGCATCGACCCTGGCCCGTCGCCGGCTCTTCGCCGAGGCGGTCCCGGCCGCCGTCGCCGCCCGGTTCGCCCGGCTCCTCGACGAGCGCAGCCGCCGCATCCCGCTCCAGCACCTCACCGGTGTCGCGCACTTCCGCCGTCTCGATCTCGCGGTCGGACCCGGCGTGTTCGTGCCCCGACCCGAGACCGAACTCCTCGTCACCGAGGTCCTCGATCACCTCGCGCGCCGGGACACCGCGGCGGACTCCGACACCGCCCCGCTCGTGGTCGATCTCTGCTCGGGCTCGGGGGCGATCGCGCTGTCGGTCGCCCTCGAGCGCCCGGGCACCCGCGTCATCGGCATCGAACGCGAAGCCGGCGCCCTGCGGTGGTCACGGACGAACCTCGCCCGCCTCGACCTCGGCGCCTCCGACGTCGACCTCATCGCCGGCGATGCGACGACCGCGGCCGGCGACCACCCAGAGCTCGTCGGCACCGTCGACGTCGTCGTGACGAACCCGCCGTACGTGCCCGATGCGGCCGTGCCGAAGGACCCCGAGGTGCGCGACCACGATCCCGCCGCCGCGCTCTACGGCGGCGTCTCCGGACTCGAGATCCCCGCCCTCATCCTCGCCCAGGCAGCGCTGCTGCTCCGTCCCGGCGGGCTCGTCATCATGGAGCACGCCGAGGATCAGGGTGCAGGGGTCCGCGAGATCATCGCCGGTGTGGCGGGTCTGGCAGCTGCGACCACGTTCCCGGACTACACTGGACGCGACCGCTACACGGTGGCCGCGGCGACCGCTCCGCGCACCCACCCGACGAGCTGACAGCAGGAAAAGAGATTCAGTGTCCCGACGATTCGACGTCACGCAGGCCGATATCCGCGATCTCGTCCTCGACGAGTGCGCGCGCGTCGTCGAGGCGGGCAACCTCCTCGTCATCCCCACCGACACGGTCTACGGCATCGCCGCCGACGCCTTCAACGCCTCGGCGGTCGCCGCCCTGCTCACGGCCAAGGGCCGGGGCAGGAACATGCCGCCGCCGGTGCTCGTCCCCCGCGCGGAGACGGTGTTCGGTCTCGTCGACGGCGTCGATGAGACGGTGCTCGCGCTCACCGCGAAGTTCTGGCCGGGACCGCTGACGATCATCGCGAACGCCCAGCCCTCCCTCGACTGGGACCTCGGGGACACCCACGGCACCGTGGCCGTGCGGATGCCCGACGACGAGTACGCGCTCGCGCTGCTCGGCCGGACGGGACCGCTCGCCGTCTCGAGCGCGAACACCACAGGAGAGCCCGCGGCCACCTCGGCGGATGCTGCCCAGGACATGCTCGGATCTGATGTCGAGATCTACCTCGACGGCGGCGGGCGCGACTCCGGTCAGTCCTCGACGATCATCGACCTCTCCGGCGACGTCCCCCGCATCGTCCGCAACGGGCCGATCACCGCAGAGCAGCTGCGGGAGATCGTGCCCGACCTTCGCGACCTGGACGGCTGAGTGCGCGCCTACCTCTTCATCCTCGTCGTCTCCGCGCTGGTGGCGTACCTGCTCACGCCCATGGTCAAGCGGGTCGCCGAGCGCGGGCTCATCTTCTCCCCGCTGCGCGAACGCGACGTCCACTCCGTGCCGACGCCGAGGCTGGGCGGAGTCGCGATGTTCGGGGCCGTCATCGTCGGCCTCGTCTTCGCCTCCCAGACGCCGTTCCTCCAGCGGATCTTCGTCGAGATGGGCCCGATCATCGGCATCGCCGGGGCCGCCGGACTGCTCTGCCTGCTCGGGATCATCGACGACATCTGGGACCTCCACTGGATCACGAAGCTCGCCGGCCAGGCACTGGCGGCGGGCTTCATGGCGATCAACGGCGTCGCCCTGCTCTCGATCCCCTTCGGCGGGGTGATCATCGGCAGCCCGCGGATGTCGATCATCGTCACGATCCTCGTCGTCCTCGTGACGATCAACGCCGTGAACTTCGTCGACGGACTCGACGGGCTGGCCGCCGGGGTCGTCGCGATCGGCGGCAGCGCCTTCTTCATGTACTCGTACTGGCTCGCCCGCGACGCCTCGCCGGACTCGTACGCGAACCTCGCCTCGCTCATCATCGCGATCCTCGTCGGGGCGTGCCTCGGCTTCCTGCCGCACAACTTCAACCCGGCCCGCATCTTCATGGGCGACTCCGGCTCGATGCTCATCGGTCTGCTGCTCGCCGCCTCGACGATCCGGGTCACCGGTCAGGTCGATCCGGCCCTCATCGGACAGGAGCGGGTCTTCGCGACGTACCTGCCGATCATCCTGCCCATCGCCGTGATGTTCCTGCCGCTGCTCGACCTCGGACTCGCCGTCGTCCGCCGGCTCATGGCCGGGCAATCGCCGTTCTCCGCCGACGCCAAGCACCTCCACCACCGGATGCTCCGCCTCGGGCACTCCCACGCCCGGGCCGTCCTCATCCTCTACACGTGGACGGCGCTCATCGCCTTCGGCTCCGTCATGCTCCTGCTCGTCCCGGCCGTCTCCGTCGTCATCGTCGTCGGCCTGCTCTTCGCCGTCACCCTCGTCTTCACCTTCTACCCGCTGCGCGCCCGCCGCCATGCCAGAGAGGAAATCTCGTGACCGACCCTCAGCCGACCTCGGAGACCGCCGTCCAGGCCGCCTGGACCCGCGTGTGGAGGACGATGCTCATCCGCGGGGCGATCCTCGTCCTCGTCGTCGCCGCCGCCGGCATGGGCATCGGCTGGCTCGTCTCTGGCAGCGCCGGGCTCATCGGCGGGGCGATCGGCGGGGGACTGGCCGCCGTCTTCATCATCGTCACGCTCGTCATCATGTACCTCGGACGCAATCTCGGGCTCACCGCGATCGCGGGGTTCCTCGGGCTCGGCTTCCTCTTCAAGGCGTTCATCTTCATGATCGTCATCTGGCGGCTCAAGGACGCCGCGTGGCTCGACGGCACGGTGGCCTTCTTCACGATCGTCGTCGCCGTCATCGGCTCCTCTCTCGTCGAGGCGATCACCGTCGTCAAGGCGCGCGTGCCCTACGTCGATCCCGAAGCGGGAGGGTCCCGCTGATCCGTCCATATGCCGAGCTTCCACCGCTGCCAGGATTCGCTCAGCCAAGCCGCAAGGATTTGTCGGCAGCTCTCTACCGTTGGTAGAGTAGTTCCGGTGCTGGAGCCGTGTCGCTCCAAGTCGCTCCTGATCTTGATCCCCGCGCTCCTCGCGCGGCCGAAGGCCAGGCCATTTCCGGCCGATGACCATGGGAGAGAAACGTAAACGTGGGTAAACTCAACGCCGCGCACACACTGATCCAAGCCGCTGAAGGCGGATTCCACGCCCCGTCGATGGCGGAGTTCTTTCCCGCACCGTTCGCATTCGCCGGCACGCCGTTCGAGATGAACCGCGTGATGCTCATCCGCATCATCGCCACGATCGCCGTCGTCGTCGTCCTCGCCATCTGGGCGAAGCGGATGAAGCTCATTCCCGGCCGCTTCCAGTCGGCCATGGAGCTCGCCATGGAGTTCGTCACCGTCGGCATCGCCGAGGAGACCATGGGCAAGGAGAAGGCGAAGAAGTTCATGCCGCTCATCGTGGCGATCTTCTTCGGCGTCCTCTTCTGGAACGTCACGAAGCTCATTCCGTTCTTCAACATGCCGGCCACCGGCGTCATCGGACTGCCACTCGTGCTCACCCTGGTCGTCTACGTCACCTACCACTGGGCGGGCATTGCCGAGAAGGGCCTCGGCGGCTACCTCAAGTCGGCGCTCATCCTCCCGGGTGTGCCGTGGCCGATGCATATCCTCCTCATCCCCATCGAGTTCATCACGAAGTTCGTCACGCAGCCGTTCACGCTTGCGATCCGACTCTTCGCGAACATGATGGTCGGCCACCTCCTCCTCGTCCTCTGCTTCTCCGCGACGAGCTTCTTCCTCTTCGACGCCAGCAACGGCTTCCAATTCTTCTCGATCCTCACCTTCGCCGGCGGCTTCTTCGTCTTCCTCCTCGAGATGCTGGTCGTCGTCCTCCAGGCCTACATCTTCGCTCTGCTCTCGTGCGTCTACATCAACGCCGCCATCTCGGACGACCACTGAGTCGTCCCCACAGTCTGTAACCACGTGTTGCAAGGCCGGGCCAACCCCCCGGCCGACATATGAAAGGAAAGCATTCAATGGATATGCTCGCTGCAGTTGACGGAAGCATCGCCACCGTCGGATACGGCCTCGCCGCCATCGGCCCCGGTATCGGCGTCGGCATTGTCATCGGCAAGACCATCGAGGGAACCGCTCGCCAGCCCGAGATGGCCGGTGCACTCCGCGGAAACATGTTCCTCGGTATCGCTCTGATCGAGGCGCTGGCCCTCATCGGCATCGCGACCCCGTTCTTCCTGCCCTGATCCAAAAGATCCGAAGAGGACTAAACGATGACTCCGGTACAAATTGTTGCAGCGTCTGAGAACCCGCTTCTCCCGGCGCTGTATGACATCGTCTGGAGTGCCGTCTGTCTGCTGATCGTCTTCCTGGTTGTCTGGAAGTACGTCCTCCCCGCCTTCAACAAGACACTCGACGAGCGCGCTGAGCGCATCCAGGGTGGCATCGAGAAGGCCGAGAAGGTGCAGGCCGAAGCCGATCAGGCTCTGGCCGAATATCAGAAGCAGCTCGCCGACGGTCGTGCGGAAGCCGCACGACTGCGCGCCGAGGCTCAGGAAGAGGGCGCTCAGATCATCGCCGAGATGAAGGCACAGGCTCACTCCGAGGCTGATCGCATCATCGCGCAGGCGCAGGTCCAGATCGACGCGGAACGCCAGTCCGCCATGGTGCAGCTGCGCAGTGAGGTTGGCACGCTCGCCACCGATCTCGCTTCCCGCATCGTCGGCGAATCGCTCACCGATGACACCCGGTCCGCCGGAGTCGTCGATCGCTTCATCGCCGATCTCGAAACGCAGTCGTCCGGCCAGCCGGTCAAGGGGGCGTGATGCTCCAGTCGAGCAGGCTGTCCCTGCAGGCCGTCCTCGAGGCCGCGAACGCTGAGATCGCCACCGGCAATGCCCGTGAGATCGGCCAGTCGCTGCTCGGCGTCGTCGGCGTGCTCGCCGACAACCTCGGCCTGCGCAAGGCACTCGCGGACTCCTCGGAGTCCGCGGAGAAGAAGCAGGGCCTGCTGCGCGCCGTCTTCGGCGCCCAGGTGCCCGAAGCCGCTCTCACGATCGCCTCGGTGGCGGTCGGCCAGCGGTGGGCGCGCACGCAGGACTTCGTCACGAGTCTCGAGGTCGCCGGGGTCACGGCGATCGCGGCCGCGGCTCAGGAGCTCGGCCAGCTCGGTCAGGTGGAGGAGGAGATCTTCCGCTTCGCCCGACTGCTCGAGAGCGATCATGAGCTCTCGCGGGCGCTCGACTCCGATGCCGGGGCCGACGCCAAGCGCGCACTCGTGGAGAACCTGCTCGCAGGCAAGGCCTCGCCGGACACGATCACGCTCGTCGAGCACGCTGCGGTCCATCCGCGCGGGCTGCGCGTGGCGATCGCCCTCGACCACTTCAGCGACATCCTCGCCGCGCGCCAGCAGCGGTCCGTCGCCGATGTCACGGTGGCCAAGCCGCTGACGCCCGCGCAGACCGAGCGCCTCGCTGCGGCGCTGGCGAAGAACTACGGTCGTGAGCTCGTGCTCAACGTCCAGGTCGATCCCGAGGTCCTCGGGGGAGTCCGGGTGCAGGTCGGCGACGAGGTCATGAACTCGACCGTCGCGGACCGTCTGGCAGAGGTCCACCGCAAACTCGCAAGCTGATCACGCTCGCCGGCAGATCCGGCGGCACAGGCGGCCCACCGGTCGTCGGACACACGTTCTGAGTAAAAGGAAGCAGGGAAACCACAATGGCGGAACTGACAATTCGCCCGGAGGAGATCCGGGACGCTCTGGGGAAGTTCGTTGAGTCGTACAACCCCGAGAGCTCGGAGAAGACTGAGGTCGGAAAGGTCGTCACCGCCGGTGACGGCATCGCCCACGTCTCAGGTCTGCCGGGCACCATGGCCAACGAGCTCCTCCGTTTCGAAGACGGCACCCTGGGCCTGGCCCAGAACCTCGACGAGCGCGAGATCGGCGTCGTCGTCCTCGGCGACTTCGCAGGCATCGCGGAGGAGCAGGACGTCTACCGCACCGGTGAGGTCCTCTCGATCCCCGTCGGCGACGGCTACCTCGGTCGCGTCGTCGACCCGCTCGGTCGCCCGCTCGACGGCCTCGGCGAGGTCGAGACCGACGGCCGCCGCGAGCTCGAGCTCCAGGCCCCCGGCGTCATGGACCGCCAGGAAGTGCGCCAGCCGCTGCAGACCGGCTACAAGGCCGTCGATGCGATGATCCCCGTCGGCCGCGGCCAGCGTCAGCTCATCATCGGCGACCGCAAGACCGGCAAGACGGCTCTCGCGATCGACACGATCATCAACCAGCGCGACGCCTGGGCGACCGGTGACCCCGAGCAGCAGGTCCGCTGCATCTACGTCGCCGTCGGTCAGAAGGGCTCGACCGTGGCGAACGTGCGCCGTTCGCTCGAAGAGAACGGTGCGCTCGAGTACACGACGATCGTCTCGGCCCCTGCTTCCGACCCTGCGGGCTTCAAGTACCTCGCGCCCTACTCGGGTTCGGCCATCGGCCAGCACTGGATGTACAACGGCAAGCACGTCCTCATCGTCTTCGATGACCTCTCGAAGCAGGCCGAGGCCTACCGCGCCGTCTCCCTTCTGCTCCGCCGCCCGCCGGGCCGCGAAGCCTACCCGGGTGACGTCTTCTACCTCCACTCGCGCCTCCTCGAGCGCTGTGCGAAGCTCTCCGACGCCCTCGGCGCCGGCTCGATGACCGGTCTGCCGATCATCGAGACCAAGGCCAACGACGTCGGCGCGTTCATCCCGACGAACGTCATCTCGATCACCGACGGACAGATCTTCCTCCAGTCGGATCTGTTCAACTCCGGTCAGCGTCCTGCCGTCGACGTCGGCGTCTCGGTCTCCCGAGTCGGCGGTGCCGCGCAGACGAAGGCGCTCAAGAGCGTCTCCGGTACGCTCAAGCTCTCGCTCGCGCAGTACCGTTCGCTCGAGGCCTTCGCGATGTTCGCCTCGGACCTCGACGATGCGACCAAGCGCGACCTCGCCCGCGGTGCTCGCCTCATGGAGATGCTCAAGCAGCCGCAGTTCGACCCGATGCCGTTCGAGAAGCAGACCGTGTCGATCTTCGCCAGCACCAACGGCTACCTCGACGATGTCGCCGTCTCCGACGTGCTGCGCTGGGAAGCCGAGATGCTCGACACCGTCGAGCGCAAGACCGAGATCCTCACCGTCATCCGCGAGACGCAGAAGCTCGAGGACGACGTCCGCGAGCAGATCGAGAAGGCGCTTGACGAGTTCAACAAGAACTGGGTCGCTGACGAGAACGACGGCAGCAAGGCCGGCGCTGAGGACTCGTCCGTCGCCTCCTCCGATGACGTCGAGCAGGAGCAGATCGTTCGGCAGAAGCGTTGAACCTGATCTGTAACGGCGAAAGGAAGAACTGATGGGAGCCCAGCAGAGGGTCTTCAAACAGAAGATCCGCTCGACTCAGTCCTTGAGGAAGATCTTCAAGGCCATGGAGCTCATCGCCGCGTCCCGGATTCAGAAGGCGATCGCGCGTTCGCAGGCGGCCAGCCCGTATGCCAACGCCCTGACCCGCGCTGTCTCCGCCGTCGCGAGCGAATCGAACGTCGACCATGTGCTGACCTCGGAGCCGGACCATGTCACCCGCGCCGCGGTGCTCGTCATCGGTCCGGACCGAGGCTTCGCCGGAGCCTACTCCGCCAACCTCATCCGGGAGTCCGAGGAACTCGTCCGCCTGCTCAAGCAGGAGGGCAAGGAGGTCGCGCTCTACACTGTCGGCGGCAAGGCCGAGAGCTACTACACGTTCCGCGATCGTCCGATCGTCGAGGCGTGGACCGGGTTCTCGGAGAACCCGACCGCCGAAGACGCCCGGAAGATCGGCGAGGCGCTGCTCAAGGCTTTCGAGACCGACGCCGGTGACGGCGGGGTCCAGGAGATCTACATGGTCTTCACGCGATTCGTCTCCTCGGTCAAGCACGATCCCGAGTACCGGCGCCTGCTGCCGCTCGAAGTCGTCGACGCCGACGAGGCGACGACCTCGGGCAGCACCGGAGGCGGCGGGTCGGATGCCGGCACGATGCCGCTCTACGAGTTCGAACCGAGCGCGGAGGCCGTCCTCGACGCCCTCCTGCCGCGGTACATCGACTCGCGCATCCTCTCGGCACTGCTGTCCGCCTCGGCGTCCGAACAGGCCTCGCGTCAGGCGGCGATGAAGACGGCGACGGACAACGCCGACGACCTCATCAAGACCTACACCCGGCTGGCCAACTCGGCCCGTCAGGCGGAAATCACCCAGGAACTCACCGAGATCGTCGGTGGGGCCGACGCCCTTGCGGCATCGGCAGCCGGCGACTGACCGGTACGAGCAGAGAAGAAAGAGACCATGACTGCCACAGTTACGGATAACTCCCCGGCACAGGGCACAGCCCTCGGTCGCATTTCCCGGGTCATCGGCCCGGTCGTCGACGTCGAGTTCCCGCTCGATTCCGTGCCGGAGATCTACAACGCACTGACCACGACGGTTGAGCTCTCGGAGGGCACGCGCAAGCTCACCTTCGAGACCAGCCTCCACCTCGGCAACGGCATCGTCCGCGCCGTGTCCCTGCAGCCGACCGACGGCCTCGTCCGCGGCCAGGAAGTCGTCGACACCGGCGCGCCGATCTCGGTGCCCGTCGGCGACGTCACCAAGGGCCACGTGTGGAACACCACCGGTGACTGCCTCAACCTCGCCCCCGGCGAGGAACTCGACATCACCGAGCGCTGGCCGATCCACCGTCCCGCTCCGGCCTTCGACGAACTCGAGTCGAAGCAGGAGGTCCTCGAGACCGGCATCAAGAGCATCGACCTGCTCACCCCGTACGTCCAGGGTGGAAAGATCGGCCTCTTCGGCGGCGCGGGTGTGGGCAAGACCGTCCTCATCCAGGAGATGATCTACCGCATCGCGCACAACCACAACGGCACCTCGGTGTTCGCCGGTGTGGGTGAGCGCACCCGTGAGGGCAACGACCTCATCTTCGAGATGGACGAAGCCGGCGTCTTCGGCGACACCGCCCTCGTCTTCGGTCAGATGGACGAGCCGCCGGGCACGCGTCTGCGCGTGGCCCTGGCCGGGCTGACGATGGCGGAGTACTTCCGCGATGTCGCGAACCAGGACGTCCTCCTGTTCATCGACAACATCTTCCGCTTCACCCAGGCCGGTTCCGAGGTCTCGACGCTGCTCGGCCGCATGCCCTCGGCAGTGGGCTACCAGCCCAACCTCGCCGATGAGATGGGTGTGCTCCAGGAGCGCATCACCTCGACGCGCGGTCACTCGATCACCTCGATGCAGGCGATCTACGTCCCGGCCGACGACTACACCGACCCGGCTCCGGCGACGACGTTCGCTCACCTCGATGCGACGACCGAGCTCAACCGTGACATCGCCTCGCGTGGTCTCTACCCCGCGATCGACCCGCTGACCTCGTCCTCGCGCATCCTCGACCCGCTGGTCGTCGGCGAGGAGCACTACCGCGTGGCCAACGAGGTCAAGGCGATCCTGCAGAAGAACAAGGAGCTGCAGGACATCATCGCGATCCTCGGCGTCGACGAGCTCTCGGAAGAGGACAAGCTCGTCGTCCACCGTGCCCGCCGCATCGAGCAGTTCCTCTCGCAGAACACGTACACCGCTGAGAAGTTCACGGGTGTTCCCGGTTCGACTGTTCCCGTGGCCGACACCGTCGCGGGCTTCGCGAAGATCGTCTCCGGTGAGGTCGACTACATTCCGGAGCAGTGCTTCTTCAACGTCGGCGGCATGGACGATGTCATGCGCAACTACGAAGAACTGCAGAAGAAGTAAGCCATGGCAGTCCTCGATGTCAACGTCGTCGCAGCCGACCAGGAGGTGTGGGTCGGTGAGGCCAAGCGCGTCATCGCCCGCACCCTGGACGGCGAGATCGGCATCCTGCCCGGTCACGAACCCGTTCTCGGGGTCGTGGCCGATGGTGAGGCGAGGATTCTCACGACCTCGGACGAGACCGTCCGCGTGCAGGCCGACGGGGGATTCCTCTCGGTCGAGAACAATCGCGTCATCATTGCGGCTGATCAGGCCGAACTTCTCTGATCAGTCAATTACACTTGGCAACCGTGAACCCTTCCGTCCTGCTCATCGTTCTGCTTTCGCTGGTGGGACTGGCTCTTGCCCTCATCGTCGTCGTGACGATCCGGCGCAGGTCGATCTCGAAGTTGTCGGGTGCCTTTGACTGTTCGATCAACGTGGGCGAGGAATCCAGTTCCCGCCCACGTTGGCGTTTGGGCGTCGCGGTGTTCGCCGTCAGCTCGCTCGACTGGTATCCCGTGTTCGCTCTCAACCGGCGCGCGGCAGTGCGTCTGCCGCGCGCCGACCTCGACATCCTCGTGCGGCGCAAGCCCACCTCGGGGGAGCAGTACTCGGTGCTCCCCGATGCGGTCGTCGTCGACTGCTCGTACGGCAAGGCCGACGGGCGCCCGCGCAATGTCTCACTGGCGATGGACACCGAGTCGCTGTCGACGATGGCCTCGTGGCTCGAGTCCTCGCCCCCCGGCTTCAATCCGACGATGGGACGGTTCACCTGATGGAAGTCTTCCGCCTCACCGGCCCCACGCAGCTGCGCGGCACCGTCGACGTGCGCGGTGCGAAGAACAGCGTTCTCAAGCTCATGGCGGCGAGTCTGCTCGCCGTCGGCAAGACGACGATCACGAACGTTCCCGCGATCCTCGATGTGCGGATCATGGTCGAACTCCTCAGCCGCCTCGGATGCACCGTCGACTACGATGCCGAGGCCGGAATCGTCAGCATCGACGTCCCCGCCGAGGTGGGGATCCAAGCCGACTACGAACTCGTCCGCGCGATGCGGGCCTCGATCTCCGTCCTCGGACCGCTGACGGCGCGGATGCACTCGGCGCACGTCGCGCTGCCCGGCGGCGATGCGATCGGCTCCCGCGGCCTCGACATGCACCAGGCCGGACTCGAAGCCCTCGGCGCCCATGTGCGCCTCGAGCACGGCTACTTCGTCGCCGAGGCCCCCGGCGGCCTGACCGGCACGGACATCGCCCTCGATTTCCCCTCCGTGGGTGCCACGGAGAACCTCGTCATGGCAGCGACCCTGGCCTCGGGCGTGACGACGATCGCGAACGCGGCGAAGGAGCCGGAGATCGTCGACATCTGCCTCATGCTCGTCGAGATGGGTGCTCGGATCGAGGGGATCGGCACCGCGGATCTCACGATCACCGGCGTCGACGCGCTGCATCCGGTCGAGCACCGCACCGTCGGCGACCGCATCGTCGCCGGCACCTACGCGTTCGCCGCCGCGCTGAGCGGGGGAGACGTCATGGTGCGCGGGGTCGGCCTCGACATCATGCCCAACGTCGCGATCAAACTCCGCGACACCGGCGCGACGGTCGACGACCTCGGCGACATCACCCTGGGCGACGGCACGCAGGGCAAGGGCTTCCGCGTCATCGGTCCCGAGCGTCCCCACGCGATCCGCGTCGCGACGATGCCGTTTCCGGGCTTCCCGACCGATCTCCAGCCCTTCGTCATTGCGCTCAACTCGGTCTCCGACGGCGTCGGGCTGCTCTCGGAGAACCTCTTCGAGGCGCGCTGGCGCTTCGTCCAGGAGGTCGCCCGCCTCGGCGCGAAGGTCCGCGTCGACGGCAATCATGCCCTCATCACCGGGGTCGATGAGCTCTCCGGCGCCGAGGTGGAGGCCTCCGACATCCGCGCCGGTGCCGGTCTCGTCCTCGCCGGTCTGCGGGCGGCCGGGATCACCGAGGTCTCCGGAGTCGATCACATCGACCGCGGCTACGAGGGCTTCGTGCAGAAGCTCCAGGCGCTCGGCGCCGACATCGTCCGCGTCAGCCGCGCCGACCGCCTCAGCTTCGACTGAGCTCCCACTCGCACGGTGCGGCGACTCATCGGTCGTCGCTCAAGCCGCCTGTCGGTCAAGCCCGCCAGCACGTTTCGAGAGTTCCCGCACATCCGCGAGCTCACTCCAGGCTGAGCGCGGATCGCCGGTGTTGCACGCCTGGCTATCCGCGCCACGCCGTGACCGACACCACCCGGGCGCTCACTCCAGGCTGAGCGCGGATCGCCGGTGTTGCACGCCTGGCTATCCGCGCCACGCCGTGACCGACACCACCCGGGAGCTCACTCCAGGCTGAGCGCGGATCGCCGGTGTTGCACGCCTGGCTATCAGCGCTACGCCGTGACCGACACCTCCGGCGTACTCGTGCCGTTTGACTGTCCACAGGCGCGTTCGCCGCTCAGTAGTTATCCACAGGGCATTTTGATGCTCTTGCGTTTCGGATGCGTTTTGTTCCATGCTCGATTGCATGTTTGCGTGCTTGGAGACTTCGGATCTGGTGGCGGCGGGCTGGAACTCCCATCAGATCAGATCTGCCGTCGATTGCTGCCTGCGGCGACTCCGGCGGGGACGATAGGTCGTCACGCGTGCGTGCGACAATCCGTCGCACGCTTTCGTCGCAGCGATCGCGGAGGCGGAGGAGACCGCGTTGCCCCATGAGACCACGGGGATGCTCAAGCGCGGAGAGGATCTGAGGATTCTCGTCCGGTCATTCGTCCCCGACCTGCCGCATGACGCAGTGTTCTCCCATCGCAGTGCGCTGCTCGTCCACGGCCTGCCCGTGCCGTATGTCGATAAGGGTGAGGTGTACGTCGAAGTCGCGAGCCCTCGCAGCTCGGTCCGCCAGAGGGATCTCGTGATCCGCCGACGGTCCCTTCAGCCCGACACCATCGAGATCGTCGACGGGATTCCGGTGACGACGGTGGTGCAGACGCTCCTCGATGTCGCCAGGGATTGTCCGTTGGCGTTCGCCGTGGCTGTTGCGGATGCCGCGGTGCGCTTGGGGCAGGTGTCTCGCGAGGAGTTCCGAGCGCACCAATTGGCGCATCCTGTGCGGACCCGCCAGTCGCGGATCTCAGCGGTGCTGGAGAACATCGACGGACGGCGTGAAACGGTGGCGGAGTCGATCTGCGCCGTTCGATTCGTCGAGTATTCGATACCGGGCTTCGAGCCGCAACTCGTCATCTGCGACGCCGATGGCCGCTTCCTCGCTCGGTCCGACTTCGGCAACGAAGCAGTCAAAGTCATTGCCGAGTTCGATGGCGCCGGCAAGTACTACATCGATGACGGTGATCCGCACCGAGCCTTCGAACGCGAACGGAAGCGGGAGTACGCCCTGCGGAACGAGGGGTGGATGGTCTTCCGCATTCGATGGGCCGACCTCTTCAGGGCAGACCTCTTCCTCAGGATCAAAGAGGCGGTGCGGATCCGCGAGACGGAGATCGCCGCGCGAGACCGACTCGCAGGCCCGATTCACGGCGCGCAGTGAGGGCGATTCAGTCGTCGGTCAAGGCGCAGCGCGGATAGCGGGGCGTGCCCGGCCCGCCATCCGCACTAACGCTGGATCGGCGGGAATGGGCGCCGAGGCGGTCAGAAGAGGCGCGTCTCCGGGTCGTCCATCCCGCGCAGGGCATCGTAGTCGAGGACGACGCAGCGGATGCCGCGGTCCTCGGCGAGGGTGCGTGCCTGCGGTTTGATCTCCTGCGCGGCGAAGACGCCGGTGACCGGCGAGAGCAGCGGGTCGCGATTCATCAGCTCGAGGTAGCGGGTGAGCTGTTCGACGCCGTCGATGTCGCCGCGGCGCTTGATCTCGACGGCGACGGACTTCTGCGCCGCGTCGCGAGCGAGGATGTCGACCGGCCCGATCGCCGTCATGTACTCGCGGCGGACCAGGCTGTAGCCCGTGCCGAGGGTGTGGATGTGCTCGGCGAGGAGCTCCTGAAGGTGGGCTTCGACGCCGTCCTTGACGAGTCCGGGATCGACGCCGAGGTCGTGGCTGGAATCGGAGAGGACCTCGGCGACGGAGATGACGAGTCGGTCCCCGGTCTTCGCCTGGGAGACCGTCCACACTTCGCGCAGCCCTGCCTCGGCCTGCTCCTCGGTCGCCGGTGCGATCTGGACCGAGCACGGGGGAGTCATCCAGTTGAGCGGTTTGTACGATCCGCCGTCGGAGTGGATGAGGATCGAACCATCGGCCTTGAGCATGATGAGGCGGGTGGCCATGGGCAGATGGGCGGTCAGACGACCGGCATAGTCAACAGAGCATTCAGCTATCACGAGGCGCACCCGTCACACACTACGTGAGAGAATCGGCTTATGCCACGATCGAACTCCTCGCGTCGCCGGAACAAGTGGAGCACTCCCGGCCGGGACCTCTCGGAGTCCGTCGGCGGCCTGCGCCGCAGCCGTGATCTGCCCGACGGCACGTGGTCGGTCCAGCAGGTCGCCGGCAATGCCAGCGGCAAGGTCTATGTCTGTCCCGGCTGCGGTCAGAACGTGTCGGCAGCGACGGCGCATATCGTCGCGTGGCGGCAGAGCGCCCCTCACGGCATCGACATCGGCGTCGACGCGCGCCGGCACTGGCACATCCGCTGCTTCGAGAAGTTCCGCTGACGACAGCGCACCGGACACGTGAAAGGGGACCCACCGCGGTGGGTCCCCTTTCACGTCCGCGCCGCGCTCAGGCGAGCGATCGCTCTCAGACGGGAGCGTTTCAGTCCGTGAAGCGCGGACTCAGCGCAGAGAGTTGCGCGTGCGGGCGGCCTTCGACCGTCCCGCGCCTTCGTTCGCCGAAGCGGCTCCCCCCGAGCCCTGCGTCCCCGACGTGCCGCCGGAGACCTGGGCGTCGATCGCGATCGTCTTGTCATCGGTGGCGCCGTTGGGCAGCTCCGAAGTGTCGACATCGGACTCGACCGATTCCGCCTCGGCGGTGACCGTATCGTCGGCGGTCGCCTTCGCCCTCTGGGCAGCTGTCGCACCGCCCTGGTCGGCACCGGCTTTCTCTGCCGCGCTCTTGTCCGCGGAGCCCTTGTCCGCCGCACCTGCGGCTGCGGCTCCCTTGGCGGAGCCTGCCTTCGCGTCGGCGTTCTTCTTCGCGGCGTCCTGCTCCTCAGCGGCGTCGGCGGCGAGGAGGTCGGCGAGCGTCTCCCCATCGGCGATCTGCTCGGTCGCATGCGTCGCGGCTTCGGCCTTCGCCGGATCGACGGCGTCGCCGCCCATCACACCGGGCATCGCGAAGAGCGAGCGGAGCTGGTCGAGCTGCGCGGTGATCGTCTTGCGCTGCTTCGTGAGCAGATCGACCTGCGACTGCGCCGAGGCGACGTTGCGCTTGGCCTCGGCCGCGGACTCCTCGATCGTCGCCTCGGCCGTGGCGCGCGCCTCGGAGATGAGCGTCTGCGCCCGGGCCTTGCCGTCGGCGATGATCTCGTCGGCCTTCTTCACGGCATCGGCACGCGTGGTCTCGGCGCGCTCGGCGGCAGTCTTCGCATCGGTGTCGGCCTTGGCCGCGCGGGCCTGGGCCTCCTCGATGAGCTTCTTGTTCTCCGTCTGCGCGGTGTCGTAGCGCTTCTTCCGCTCGGCCTCTGCGTCCTTGCGCTTGGCGGCGAGTTCGACCTCGAGGTCGTTCGCGGCCTTCTTCGACGCCTCGTCGCGGGACTTCGCGGACGCGAGGAGCTCATCGGCCTGGGCCTGCGCTGCGGCGATGGTCTCATCGGCCTGGGTCTTGGCCTCGGCCCGGAGGTCGGTGGCCTCCTTCTCGGCGGCGGCGCGGAGTTCGGCGATCTCGTGCTCGAGGCTCTCGCGGGCCTCCTTCGACGCGGCGTCGTTGGCCTCCTTGGACTGGAGGGACTCGCGCTCGGCGGTGGCTTTGAGCTCGGCAGCGCGGTTCTCCGCCGACTTCACGGCCTCCTCGGCGCGCAGCTCCGCGGAGCTGATGATCGCGTCGGCTTCGGAGCGGGCGCTGCTGAGGGTGTCGTTGCTCTCGGTGCGCATCCGAGCGCGGGCTGACGCCGCCTCGGCGCGGGCCTTGTTGCGGATCGTCTCGGCATCGGAGTTCGCCTGGGCAAGCGTCTCGCGGGCCTGGGATTCGGCGATCTTCAGGAGATGGTCGATGCGGGATCCGGGAGGACCGGCCGCCTCGGCGTTCTCATTGGCCGCCTTCTTCAGCTGTGCCTTCGCCTCGGACAGCTCACCGGCGATCTGGAGCTTCGCTCGATCGGCGTTGATGACCTGACTGCGGGCATCCGACAGCGCCTTTCGCACGGATTCGATCTCCGTGCGCAGCTGCTGCAGTCGGGAATCGACTTCGCTCTTCTCGTACCCGCGCATCGCTGTGCGGAATTCTTCGGTGGGCGTCACTGAAGCTGACTCCTGTCGTCTCAAGGGGATGTTGTCGTGCCTGCGCGCTCCCCACTCTATCGGACTCAAGATGAGTGTTGTGTCCGAATCCGGCGGTCGGGACGGGACTGTGCGCCGGTCCGGTGACCCCGCGCACAACAGCTGCAGCGAGTGGATCGAGGGGCCGCCTCGGCGAGCAGGAACGATGCTCCACCGGCGTCAGAGGCGGGGCCGAACGCCCCCGCGGCACCCCAGTGATCAGTGCCACAGAGGGCTCGGTTACCCTGGGTGCAAGCAGCTCACCGCCGTGCAGCACCTGCTCGGGGCGAGGACATCCTTGATCAAGGAGGAAACATGACTGAAGCAGTGATCGTCTCCGGCGCGCGCACGCCGTTCGGCAAGCTCTCGGGAGCCCTGGGATCGCAGACCGCGGTCGACCTCGGCGCCGCCGCGATCAAGGGGGCCCTCGATCGCGCGGGGATCTCCGGAGATGAGGTCGAGTACGTCATCATGGGACAGGTGCTCCAGGCCGGCCTCGGCCAGGGTCCGGCACGTCAGGCCGCGGCTCAGGCGGGCATCCCGATGAGCGTTCCCGCGATCACGATCAACAAGCTCTGCCTCTCGGGGATCAACGCGATCACGCAGGCCGCACAGCTCGTGCGCGCCGGGGAGTACGACGTCGTCGTCGCCGGCGGACAGGAGTCGATGACGCTGGCCCCGCATCTGCTCGAGAAGTCGCGGGCCGGCTATAAGTACGGCGATGTCGTCGCCAAGGACCACATGGACTACGACGGACTCTGGGACGCGTTCACCGACCAGGCGATGGGCGGGCTGACCGACGAGGCGAACAAGGGCGATTCCGAGTTCAGCCGTGAGCAGCAGGACGCGTTCGCCGCGCAATCGCACCAGCGCGCCGCGGCCGGGTGGGAGTCCGGCGTCTTCGAGAACGAGGTCGTGCCCGTGACGATCACCAGCCGCAAGGGCGAGACGACGGTGACCGACGACGAGGGCGTGCGCCCGGACACGACGCCCGAGTCGATGGCGAAGCTGCGTCCGGCCTTCCGCAAGGACGGGGCGATCACCGCGGGCAACGCCTCGCAGATCTCCGACGGTGCGGCCGCCGTCGTCGTCATGTCGAAGGAGAAGGCCGAGGAGCTCGGTGCGCCGATCCTCGCCGAGATCCGCGCGCACGGATGGACCGCCGGACCGGACTCGACCCTCCAGCACCAGCCCTCGCAGGCGATCCGTGCGGCCGCTGAGAAGGAGGGCGTCGCTCCCGACTCGTTCGACCTCTACGAGATCAACGAGGCGTTCGCCGCCGTCGGTCTCGCGAGCACGCAGGACCTCGGCCTCGATCCCGAGAAGGTCAATGTCAACGGCGGTGCGATCGCACTTGGCCACCCGATCGGAGCCTCCGGGGCCCGCATCGTCCTCACGCTCGCCCTCGAACTCCAGCGCCGAGGCGGCGGCACCGGTGTCGCGGCGCTGTGCGGCGGCGGCGGCCAGGGCGATTCGCTCATCATCACCGTTCCCGCCCAGAGCTGAGGTCCGATGGCGGCGGCGCGCGTGGTGAGTGTCAGCAGCGATGCGGAGCATGCGTTCTCGAAGCCTGTCCGTGACGCGATCGAGCTCGTCGAGGGCATCGGCGTGCGCGGTGACGCGCACGCCGGCGTCACCGTCCGGCATCGCTCCCGTCTCGCCCGTACGCCGTCGGCGCCCAACCTCCGCCAGGTCCATCTTCTCCACGCGGAGCTCTTCGACCGCCTCGGCGCCGCCGGGTTCACCGTCGGCCCCGGGCAGCTCGGTGAGAACATCACGACGCTCGGCCTCGATCTCCTCGCGCTGCCCGTGGGCACGCGCCTGGGCATCGGGGAGGCCGTCGTCACGCTCACCGGTCTGCGCAATCCGTGCGCGCAGATCGACGGACTGGCCCCCGGACTGCTGGGGCAGGTCGTCTTCCGCGACGACGAGGGCCAGACTGTGCGCCTGGCCGGTGTCATGGGCATCGTCTCGACCAGCGGCACGGTGCGACCCGGGGACGCGGTGACCGTCGAGCTGCCGGACGGCGAGCCCCACGCCTTGGCGCCCGTCTGACCCGCCTCGGCGAGCTGACCGGAGCACCGCCGCAGCGTTTCCTCGGCCCCGAACTGACGACACCGACCACGACAGCAGACCAACCACGACCACAGGAAGGCACCACCATGCTTCTCGCATTCTCCGTCGCCCCTTCGGGCACCGGCCGCAGCGACGGCTCCGTCCACGAGGCCGTCGCGGCGGCCGTCGAGGTCGTTCGCGCCTCCGGGCTGCCCAACCGCACGACGAGCATGTTCACCGAGATCGAGGGCGAATGGGACGAGGTCTTCGACGTCGTCAAGCGCGCCACCGAGGCGGTCGCACCGTTCGGCTCCCGCATCTCCCTGGTCATCAAGGCCGACATCCGGCCAGGTCACGACGGGGAGATCGAGGCGAAGGTCGACCGCCTCGAAGACGCGCTCGAGGCGCGGAGGAAACTTTCCGACGAGTAATCGGTGACATGCGCGCCCAACGGGTCTATCGTCGTATTCAGGAAGAAGGAGGATGA
This sequence comes from Brevibacterium sp. XM4083, assembly GCF_006489205.2. Taxonomy (GTDB): domain Bacteria; phylum Actinomycetota; class Actinomycetes; order Actinomycetales; family Brevibacteriaceae; genus Brevibacterium. Next base: position 142,795 of record NZ_VFYR02000002.1, read on the forward strand.
CCCATGAAGAACGGATCCGCGTATTTCACCACAGCCACTGCTCTGACCATGATCGCCCTGCTCGGGTTCATGATCGCCGGCTTCATTCCGCTCGCGGCCGAAGTGGCCTTCGGCGTCGAAGCCCTCGCCGTCATCCTCGCCCTGACCGGCGTCGTCATCCTGGCGATCGTCACGGTGCGCAAGACGCTCGAGAAGGCCGGCAACACCCACTGAGCTGACGACACCTCAGCGGTCCCGCACCCGCCGCCCGGTCATCTGACCAGGCGGGGGAGTGCGGGGCCGCTTTCGTCTGCCCGGCGGCGATCGGTTACGATGTGGGGGCCTCCGTAGCTCAGTCGGATAGAGCAACCGCCTTCTAAGCGGTAGGTCGCGGGTTCGAGCCCCGCCGGGGGCGCACAGTCCAGGGCAATTGTCGCTCGTCACGGCGTGCCTGGTGGAGCTCAGCTGTGAAAACGTGGAAAGTGGATGCGTGATGACAGACAGCGGAAATGCCGTGACGCCACCAGTGGGCGGAGCTCTCGCCGATATCGCGAAGAGGATCTCCGAAACCCGCTTCACCCTGCAGACCGACGACGCGGCCGAGGGGCGCCGTCTGCTCGGATCGCTCTCGGCTGAGATGACCGACTTCATCCTCCCGCGGATCAACCGCGCTCCCGCACCGTTCCTCATCGCCGTCGGCGGATCCACCGGCGCCGGCAAATCGACGCTCGTCAACTCGCTCATCGGACGCGTGGTCAGCCCTGCCGGCGTGCGCCGCCCGACGACGGCGAACCCGATCGTCATCCACAACCCCGCCGACGCGAAGCACTTCGAAGCCCAGACCTTCCTCGCCGATCTGCCGCGCAGCACCGACCCGGCCTCGCCGACCCCGGCGCTCGTCCTCATCCCCGATGCCGACATCGCCCCGGGCACCGCGATCCTCGACTGCCCCGACATCGACTCGATCGCCGAGGCGAACCGGGACCTCGCCCGCCGCATCCTCATGTGCGCCGACCTCTGGCTCTTCGTCACCACCGCCAACCGCTACGCCGACGCCGCGCCGTGGACGCTGCTGCGCGAGGCCGCGCAGCGGAGCACCTCGGTGGCCATCGTCCTCGACCGGGTGCCGCCGGAGGCCAACCGTGAAGTCCGCCACCACCTCTCCCATCTCCTCTCCGAGGCGGGACTGGCCCAGTCGCCGATCTTCTCCGTCGCCGAACTCCCGCTTGAGGACGGTCTGCTCCCGCACACGGCCGTCTACCCGATCCGCTCGTGGATCCAGGAGGTGAGCTCGGAAGCCGAATCCCGGAACCGGATCCGGCGACGCACCCTCACCGGATCGATCGCCGCGCTCCCGTCCCGCGTCGACACCCTCGCCTCCTGCGCCGAATCCCAGGAGGAGGCACACGCCCAGCTCGCCCGCATCGTCGACGAACGCTTCCGCGCCGCCCATGACGGCCTGGCCACGGTCGTCTCCGACGGTCGGATCCTCCAGGGCGCGGTCAACGCCCGGTGGCAGGACTTCGTCGGCACCGGACAGCTCTTCCGCGGTCTCGAGCCGACGATGGCCCGCATGCGCGACCGGATCTCCGCCGCCGTGACGGGCAAACACGATGCCGCCTCGCCGCTGCACATCGCGATCCTGCGCAGTGCCGCGATCTCCCTGCGCGAAGCCGCCGTCGACGTCGTCGACGGGGTCGTCGACGACTGGGGCCGGACCCCGGCCGGCGCCGCCCTCGTCGAATCCGATCCGGGCCTGCGCGCCCCGACCAGCGAACTCGAGGACCGGGTCAAAGAGGCCGTGAGCGGTTGGTCGAACGAGGTCAACGCCCTGGTCCGCGACATCGGTCAGGGAAAGAAGTCGAAGGCGCGGATTCTCTCCTTCGGCGTCAACGGCGTGTGCGCGGTCCTCGAATACGCGACCTTCTGGGACCCTCAGCACGCCCGGGCCACGGACGCGCAGACCACCGGTCCCGGGGTCGCCCTCAACCTCGCGGGAACGATCTTCGGCGAACAGGAGGCTGTCAGCCTCATCGCCTCGATCAGGGACCGCTTCCTCACCGCGGCTGCCGGCATCGTCGGTGACTGCCGTGTCCCATTCGACAGCGCACTACGACTGACAGCGGTGCCCACGCGACAGTCCGGAGCCCTCCGGACCGCCGGTGCCCGCCTCGAGGAGGCATTGTGAACGATTCGGCACAGTCCGAGATCCGACGGCTGGCCGAGGCCATCCGCCACTCGCTCGCGCTCGACCCCGACAAGGTCAGCCCCGACGTCCGCGCCGACGCCCAGAGCCTGCTCGAACGCGCCGACGATCGCCTCGACCTCGGCGAGGACTTCACCGTCGTCGCCTTCGCCGGGTCGACGGGGTCGGGCAAGTCCTCGCTCTTCAACGCCGTCGCCGGCCTCGACATCGCCCGGGTCGGCGTCCGCCGTCCCACGACCTCCCGGCCCACCGCGTGCGTCTGGGGAGAGGGCGGCCGGGAGATCCTCGACTGGCTCAAAGTCCCCGAGCGCAGCCGCACGTGGCGTGAGTCCGCGCTCGACGGCGACGACCAGCGCCGCCTCCACGGGCTCATCCTCCTCGACCTGCCCGACCACGATTCGACGGCAGTGGAGCACCGCGTCGAATCCGACCGCCTCGTCGGGCTCGTCGACGTCGTGTTCTGGGTCGTCGACCCGCAGAAGTACGCGGACTTCTCCCTCCACTCGGAGTACCTGACGAAGCTCGCGGAGAACAGCTCGAACATGGTCGTCGTGCTCAACCAGGTCGACAAGCTCAGCCCCGAGGAGCAGAAGGCCGCCGCCGATCATCTCCGGCAGCTGCTCGCCGAGGACGGACTCACCGACACCGAGGTGCGCCTGTCCTCAGCCGTGACCCGTGAGGGCATCCCGCAGCTGCGGTCGATCCTCGCCGACACCCTCGACTCGAAGCAGGCCGCAGCCGAACGCCTGCTCTCCGACATGCAGGCGATGGCCCGCCGGATCAGGGCGGAGCTCGGCGACCCGGTCGCCACTCCGGACGAGCTGCCCGGTGCCTCCCACCTCGTCGAGACGATGTCCGAGGCCGCCGGTGTCGAGGCCGTCGCGCAGACCGTTCACGACGACTACATCCGCCGCGCCTACAAGCGCACCGGGTATCCGCTTCTCGCCTGGATGCAGCGCAACGCACCCGACCCGCTCGGGGCGAAGCACGGTCTGACCCGCGACGAGCTCATCCGAGCCTCGGTGCCGGCGACGAGCAAGACGCAGAGCTCGCAGGTCCGGCTGATGGCCCACGATCTCATCACCGAATCCGTTGCGACGCTGCCGCGTCCGTGGCAGACTGCCGCGGCCGAGGCGGAGAAGCAGAGCACGAACCAGCTCGCCGACACCCTCGACTCGGCCGTCACGGCTGTGGACATCGAGCGTCGCAGGCCCGGCTGGTGGTCGTTCGCCGGCTTCCTCCAGATCGTGTTCTTCGTCGCCACGGTCATCGGACTCCTCGGTCTCATCGTCGTCACGGCCCTGACGTTCGCCGTTCCCGGGGCCCTTCCGGGGTGGATATGGGCCGTCGTCATCGGGCTCCTCGTCGTCGGGATCCTCGGCTCCGTCATCACCTCGGTGATCGCCCGCAATGCGCGGAACAAAGGGGCAGACGAAGCCGCCGAGGCGGTCGACCGCGAGCTGCGCACCGCCGTCGCCCAGGCCGCGCAGAGCTCCTATCTGCAGCCGGTCAACGCGGTCATCGCCGAGCACCGCGACGCGTACGAGAGACTCGCCTGAGACTCGAGCTCACAGGCGACACGACTTGCGTGCAGATGCCCTGTGGACGGCCGAGCGCTGTCCACAGGGCATCGTCGCACCCTCGACAGAACACGGCGGCGCGCGCTTCGCTGGAATCCCCACGGCGGGAAACGACCTGACGAGGCAGGAGACTCCCGATCGCTTCTCGCCGACCGTGCGAAGAGAAGCGAGGAAGCAATGTCGACCATCCCCATCAACGTCTGCGGCACCGTCGCGACCGTCCCGAATCTGAGAACCCTGCCCACCGGACGCCCCTGTGCGTCGTTCCGGCTCGCCGTCAATCACTGGAAGCTCGACAAGTCGACCGGCGAATTCGTCGAGGACGGCACCTCGTGGTTCGGCGTCGACTGCTACGGCACCCTGGCCAGCAACGTCGGCACATCGGTCGAGCAGGGCACGACAGTGCTCGTCCAGGGACACCTGCGCAATCGCGAGTGGGCCAGCGGAGAGCGGACCGGGATCGCACCGACGGTCATCGCCGATCACATCGGCCCCGATCTGCGCTTCGGCACGGCGCACTATCGGAAGTCAGCGACGACGCGACCGCGGCCGGCCGAGCCGGCCGGTGACGCTCAGGCGACGTCAGGCTGGGGTGGGCTCCCGGAACCCGGCGAGGCCGGGCGGCCTGCGACGACCGACCCGTCCGGCGTCGGTGCTGGCGGGGAGGGGACTGTCCCCGACGCCGTGGGGGAGGGACCCGACCTCGCGGGGCCGGACGGCGAGAGCGCAGACGGTGCCGCCGGCTGGTCGCCTGCCGCGGTGCCGTCCGAGACGGCGCACGGGTCGTACGCGGGCGGCGAGGACACCGATCCCGATGAGACCGGCGAGGACACCGACACCGGCCCGGAGGACGGTCAGGGGAAGGATCCCGCGATCGCCGAGGCGACGGCAGCCGCCGCGGCTCCGTTCTGACCCGTGCGGGACCGGGTGGAGACTCGGGGCGACGTCGTCCGCGCGGTCTGAGGCCGGAATCGGCTAGAGTGAGAACGTTCGTCGTCGTCCTCCCCAAGGTGATCCATGCGTGTCGTTCCCCTCCTGGGTGTCGCAGCCCTGACCATCGCCCTGTCCGGCTGCTCGCTGCTCGGACAGGACGACAATGCGGAACCGGCGCCGGCGACGACGTCGGCCAAGCCCGAGGCCGAGGTCGACAAGGTCATCAAGGCGGTCGAACCGCTGACCGGTGACTCCGAATCCGTGCCGTCGACGAAGAAGTTCTTCGACACGATGATCGACGCCGGATACAAGCCGGAGCAGCTCGAGGCCACCCTCGACGAATCGCCGCTGGGCAATGAGGTGCCCTCGAAGGTCTTCGGGGTGAAGACGAAGAAGGGCTGCGTCGTCGGTGAGATCCGTGCCGGCAAGGCCACGGCCGAGCTCATGCCGCCCTCGGAGTCGACAGGGGCCTGCCTGCTCGGCAAGGTCGACCGACCCGAAGGCGTCGAGGCGCCCGAGGGGGAGATGCGCGATGAGGACGGCGACGACAACGGCGCCGGACACCTCCCGGGTGAGAACATCACCGGTGACGACGCGGAGACCCCCAGCCCGGACAGCTCGTCGGGTTCGAGCGACTCCTCAGGGTCGTCGGGCTCCGGAGGCTCCTCCTCGAGCGGCTCGTCGGATTCGAGCGGGTCGTCGGATTCGAGCGGGTCGTCGTCGGGCTCCGGCGGTGGTGAGGAGGGCTCGTCGAGCTCGGACGGACCGTCGCTCGGCGGAGGCTGATGCGTTTGGCGCGGAGGCGCGCCAACCGATAATCTGGGGCCACTATGGCCGAATTCATTTACACCATGCACAAGGCGCGCAAGGCGCACGGTGACAAAGTCATCCTCGACGACGTGTCGATGTCCTTCTATCCGGGGGCGAAGATCGGCATGGTCGGCCCCAACGGCGCCGGCAAGTCGACGATCCTCAAGATCATGGCCGGCCTCGAACAGCCGTCGAACGGCGAAGCCCGGCTCAGCCCCGGCTACACGGTGGGCATCCTCATGCAGGAGCCCCCGCTCAACGAGAACAAGACCGTGCTCGGCAACGTCGAAGAGGGTGTCGCCGAGATCAAGGCGAAGCTCGACCGCTACAACGAGATCTCCGAGGAGATGGCGAACCCCGACGCGGACTTCGACGCCCTCATGGAGGAGATGGGCAAGCTGCAGGAGGCCATCGACGCCGCTGACGCGTGGGACCTCGACTCGCAGCTCGAACAGGCCATGGATGCGCTGCGCTGCCCGCCGCCCGACGCCGACGTCAGCGTCCTCTCCGGTGGTGAGCGCCGCCGTGTGGCGCTGTGCAAGCTGCTGCTGGAGAAGCCCGACCTGCTCCTCCTCGACGAGCCGACGAACCACCTCGACGCCGAATCCGTGCTCTGGCTCGAGCAGCACCTCAAGTCCTACCCCGGTGCCGTCATCGCCATCACCCACGACCGCTACTTCCTCGACCATGTCGCCGAATGGATCGCCGAGGTCGACCGCGGCCACCTCTACCCCTACGAGGGCAACTACTCGACCTACCTCGAGAAGAAGCGCGAGCGCCTGCAGGTCCAAGGCAAGAAGGACGCGAAGCTCGCCAAGCGCCTCAAGGACGAACTCGAATGGGTGCGATCGAACCCGAAGGCCAAGCAGACGAAGTCGAAGGCCCGCCTCGCCCGCTACGAGGAGATGGCAGCCGAGGCCGAGAAGACGCGCAAGCTCGACTTCGAAGAGATCCAGATCCCGGCCGGCCCCCGCCTCGGCGACATCGTCATCGAAGCCAAGGACCTCGAGAAGGGCTTCGACGGCCGCCTGCTCATCGACGGACTGAGCTTCTCGCTGCCGCGCAACGGCATCGTCGGAGTCATCGGCCCCAACGGCGTCGGCAAGTCGACGCTGTTCAAGACGATCGTCGGACTCGAAGAGCTCGACAACGGCAACCTCAAGGTCGGCGAGACCGTGAAGATCTCCTACGTCGACCAGTCCCGTGGGGGCATCGACCCGGAGAAGTCGCTGTGGGAGGTCGTCTCCGACGGACTCGACTTCATCCAGGTCGGCGCCGTCGAGATGCCGTCGCGCGCCTACGTCTCCGCGTTCGGCTTCAAGGGCCCCGACCAGCAGAAGAAGGCCGGAGTGCTCTCCGGTGGTGAGCGCAACCGCCTCAACCTCGCGCTCACGCTCAAGCAGGGCGGCAACCTGCTCCTCCTCGACGAGCCGACGAACGACCTCGACGTCGAGACCCTGGGATCACTCGAGAACGCTCTGCTCGAGTTCCCCGGCTGCGCCGTCGTCGTCTCCCACGACCGCTGGTTCCTCGACCGCGTCGCCACGCACATCCTCGCGTGGGAGGGCAACGACGAGGACCCGGCTCAGTGGTACTGGTTCGAGGGCAACTTCGAAGCCTACGAGAAGAACAAGGTCGAACGCCTCGGGGAGGATGCGGCCCGTCCGCACCGCGTCACCCATCGTCGCCTGACCCGCGACTGACGGACTGACGACACGAAGGCCCCGGCATCATGCCGGGGCCTTCGTGCGTGAGCGGCCGGTCCGTCTATGAGCGCGGGCCGGCACCGGGTTCGAAGCGGTCGAAGAGCTTGCGCCACATGCGGTGGAAGAGCGTGAGCAGGTACCGGACGACGAACGTGCCGAGGATGCCGAGGACGAGCGCGAGGATCGCGACGAGTCCGATGTGGAGATCCGTGCGGTCTCGGAGGACGAGCAGGGCGATCGAGGTGAGCACGAGGCACAGGGCGACGTTGACGAGGCGACTGAGGATCGAGGCGAGGACCTCGATCATCGCGGTCTTGTCATCGCTCACGGCATGTCCTTGACGCGGACCATGCCCTCCTGCGCGACGGTGGCGAGGAGCTCGCCGTCGCGGGAGAAGATCCGCCCGTAGCCGAGACCGCGACCGCCGCGGGCCGCCGGCGATTCCTGGACGTAGAGCATCCAGTCGTCGACGTGGACGCGCCGATGCCACCACATCGCATGGTCGAGACTCGCGACCCGTAGCCCGGGGGTGGCCCACGTGAGGTCATGTTTGCGCAGCACCGGTTCGAGGAGATTGAAGTCGCTGGCATAGGCCAGGGCCGCCGCATTGAGCACGGGGTCGTCGCCGAAGTGCGCGCTCGCGCGGAACCACACGTGCTGCTCGGGCAGCTCCGAGTCGACGTCCCCGGCACCGGGAACGCCGAAGGGCTCGACGGGACGGATGTCGAAGGGGCGCCGATTGAACCATTCGGTCACGCGCAGGGAATCGTCGGCGGCGAGCAGCTCCCGCAGATCGGGGCTGTCCTCCGGGCCGGGGATTCCCGCCGGCATCGGCTCGGAGTGCTCGAATCCCGGCTGCTCGTCCTGGAACGAGGCGATGAGCGAGAGGATCGGCACGTCCTTCTGATAAGCGTGGACGCGCCGGGCGGAGAAGGACCGGCCGTCGCGGAGGCGTTCGACGCCGAACTCGATGGGCTCGGCGACGTCGCCGGCCCGCAGGAAATAGCCGTGCAGAGAGTGGATGAGCCGGTCGGCGGGCAGGGTCGCGGCGGCCGCGACGATGCACTGCGCGAGCACCTGACCGCCGAAGACGCGGCCGTCGGGCTTGTACTGGCTCGGCCCGATGAAGTGATCCGACTCCCGCGTCGACTCGTCCACGGCGACCTTCCTCAATTCGAGGAGTTCGTGCAGGCGGGCGACATTCGCCTCGGCCAGGGTCGGCTCGGTCTCACTCACATGGGCCTCCAGGAGGACGGGGTCGGGCATCGTCTCGATCCTACCCGGGCACCGTGCGACCTGCGAGGAGACGCATCGCACCACCGCCGGCAACCAGGCAGTTCGAGTCGGTCCGCGGGTGATCCGGTCAGGTGAGCCACCTGCGTGTTCGATTGAGTCGCCCGGTCACAGGCTGGGCCCAGCGGGATGGCATCATGGGATCATGCACTCAGGCGCTGCGAACCCCCTTCTCGACGAATTCACCCGAGTCCTCCTCGAACTGCGATGGGGTGATATGGACGCCTACGGACACGTCAACAACGTCGTCCAGCTCCGGCTCCTCGAAGAGGCCCGCGTCCGAGCGCTGGGGTCCCCGACGCAGAGCCGTGACGCCGCCGTCCGGGCGGGAGACTACGGCGCCGCCGAGGTGGTCTCCGGTCTTCCGATGCCCGAGGTCTTCGGTGCCGCCTCGGCGACGACCGAACTCCTCGTCGCCTCGCACGCCATCGAATACCGCGCCCCGATCAGCTACCGTCCCGGTCCGATCGCCGTCGATCTCGTCATCAGCGAGGTGCGGCCCGCCTCGGTGACGATCAGCTACGTCGTCGTCGAACCCGACGGCTCGCTGGTCTACACGGTCGCCGAGACCGTCATCGTCTTCGTCGACCAGGCCAGCGGCCGTCCGCGGCGCCTGAGCGAGGACGAGATCGTCGCCCTCGAGTCGGTCGTGCGCGCCCCCGCGCGGATGCGGAGCCTGCGCCGATGACGACCCTCGAGATCGCCGATGAGAAGGCCCTGTCCGACCTCGCCGCGTTCACCTCGCTGGCGCACCGACTCGACCCCGACGGGGCGATGCGCCTGCAGGTCGCCTCGGAGGTCCTCGTCCTCACCGTCGCCCCGCTCTTCCCACACGGGATCGGCGATTCGACCCCGCTCGTGCTCGCGATGCGGATGCAGCGGCTCGATTCCCCCGAACTCGACGGCCTCGACGAGGTCGTCCCGCTCGCGGCGCTGGCCGACCGCTTCGCCCGCGCGGAGAACGGCACTAGCCTTCCGCTGCCGCCGACGTCGATGCTCGTCTCCTGGGCCGGCATCGCCCCGCCTCGGGGCCCGTGGGAGCAGACGGACACGATCGCCCCGTCCGCCCTCATCGCCGGCGCCGAGGCGGGGATCGCCGGGGTCGCCGACGGCACCCCCGACGGGGCGGGCTCGCATGCGGTCAAAGCGCTTCGGGCGCGGGTATGGGCGGCGCCGCTGACGGGCGACCACGGGACGACGGTGCCGGCGGGCCTCGCCTTCGCCGCCGCGGGCCTCCGCTTCCTCCCGCCGTCGGCGAGCGCCGCCTGCCCGGTCATGGAATCCGCCGGCTGGCTGCGCGTCGTCACCCCCGGCGGCCACCTCCTCACCCGGAAGGCCGCCTGAGGCAACCGGCAGCCCGAGGCAGACGGCCGCCTGAGGCAACCGGCAGGGGAGCGCGACCACGCGAGGGCTCACCCTGGTTCGCACGGCTCTGGTGCTGAACAGAGCCCTGCATACCGAGGTGAGCCGCAACGGGCGCCGTGCGCAGAACAGGGCGCGCACCAGTCGCGAGCCGCGCACGCCGCGTCGACCCGAGCAACGCCGTGCGCACGACGCGCACCGTGCCCACCGCCGTGAGCCGCGGCCTCAGGCTCCGGTGCTGTTCGTGTTGACCATCGCGGTGGCGGCGCGCTGGAAGTAGTCCCAGAACACCTCGTCGTAGAGGGGCGGCAGGTCGACTTCGTCGAGCGCCCCGCGCATCGCCCGCAGCCAGCGATCCCGGGCGTCGAAGTCGACGGGGAACGGGAAGTGGCGCATCCGCAGACGCGGGTGGCCCCGTTCCTCCTGATACGTCGTCGGCCCGCCGAAGTACTGCTCGAGGAACATCTGGAGCCGGTGCTTGGCCCCCGTGAGGTCGTGGCCCTCCGGATACATGCTGATGAGCGGTTCGTCGGCGGCGACATTGGCGTAGAACGCGTCGACGAGCCGGGTGAAAGTCGGATGGCCGCCGACCGCGTCGAAGATCGTCTCTGAGCTCATCGCTTCCTTCCGTCGGGGTTGCCGGTGCCCTTGTGTCCGGCACCTGAGCGGCTGCCCGTCGAGCGGCCGCCGGAGGCCCGACCGGGCGCCGGGGACTTGCCCGAACCGCCGGCCGAGGCGGACTCCCGGTCGTGGTCCTCGGAGTCGTCCTCGGCGTCGTTGGTCGCCTTGATCTTCGCCGCCTCGGTGGGGTCGGGCAGGGTGCGGAAGACCGTCTCCTGGGTGATCGGGATGTGGATGCCGTACTTGTCCATCTGGCGCTTGAGCTCGGCACGGAAGGCGCGCGCGACCTTCCACTGCTGGTTCGGCTTCGTCTTGAGCACCGTGCGGATGACCTGCGACTGCGCCGACAGGGACTCCACTCCCCAGATCTCGGGCGGCTCGAGGATCGCATCGGCGATCTCCGGATCCTCCTCGATGACCTTCGTCGTATCGGCGATGACCTTCGAATACGTCGCCACCGAGGTGTTGTACGCGACGGGGATGTCGAGGACGGCACGCGCCCAGCCCTGCGACTGGTTGCCGACGCGGAGGATCTCACCGTTGCGCACATGCCACAGGGTCCCGTCGAGGCCGCGGACCTGGGTGGTGCGCAGACCGACGTCCTCGACGGTGCCGATCGCCTCGCCGAGGTCGACGGAGTCACCGATCCCGTACTGGTCCTCGATGACCATGAAGAAGCCCGACAGGTAGTCCTTGACGAGCGCCTGCGCGCCGAAGCCGATCGCGACACCCGCGATACCCGCCGAGGCGAGGATCGGCCCGACGTTGAAGTTGAGTTCGGAGAGGACGATGAGGCTCGCGACGACGGCGATGACGATCGAGGTCACCGAGGAGAGCATCCGTCCCACGGTCTGCGCGCGCTGGGCGCGCCGCTCCCTGATCGTCGCCTGGTCGATGCCGGTGAACTGCGACTCCATCGCCGAGGTGGAGAACCGCGACGTCGACTTCGAGCTGCCGACGGTGCCCTTCGCCACGCTCGCGGCGAAGCGGCGGATGACGATGCGCATGAGGAAGTTGATGATGAGCGCGCCGACGATGATGAGGGTGACCCGCAGCGGGACGTCGAGGAGGAACGCCCAATCGATCTGCGAGGCGGCGAGCAGAGTGGTCTCGAGAGAATCAGAAGTCATGATGCCCTCGAGCCTAGCGAGCGATCTTGGACGGGTCCTCAACCATGCTGGACGTCTCCTGAGCCGTCAGGGCCCGCTGCGCGTCGGCGAGGTTCTCCCGCATCAGCCGCAGCAGTCCCTTCGGCGCCGCCGGATGATCGGTCAGCCACGCCGTCGCCTGGGCCACGGTGTGGTCGGTGGCCGGCGGGAAGAGCCTGAGCGTCATCGTCTGTGCCATCTCGAGCGTCCGGGTCTCCCACCAGCCCGAGACCCGCTGGAAGTACTCGGTCGCGAAGTCGAGGAGGGGCGCCTCGGCGGCGATGAGCTCACCGGTGTCGGTCTGCAGTCCCATCGCGAACCCGGTGGCCAGGGCCCCGAGCTCAGAGTTCGGCAGGTCGACCTCGTCGATCATCCGGGTGAAGGCCTGCGACTTCGCCGCCGAGGTGGCCCTGGCGGCCCGTGCGGTCGCGGCCTGCCGCTGTCCGGTGGCGCTGGGATCCTCGGCGGCCATGTCCGCGATCGCGGACTCGGCGATCGCATCGTGGTTCGACAGCGCGATGAGCAGCTCCCACTTCAGGTCCGTGTCGATCGTGATGCCGCCGACCTCGGCGGCGTCGAGCCACTGCCGCAGCCCGTCGATCTGCGCCGGTGACTGGGCGTGCCGGATGACTCCGCGGAGGAACTGGAACGCCTGATCCGATCCGGCCGGGGCCGATGCGAAGAGCTCGCCGAGGCGGTCGGCGACGCGGGTGTGCGCCTGTGCCCGCTCGGCCGGCGGCAGGTAGGCCCCGACGGCCGTCTCGAGCTGGCGCATCTGCGTGAGCAGACCGGAGGAGTGGGTGATCGCCCCGAGGTGGTTGAGCAGGGTCTCGATGTAGACGCCGGCCGGCAGCTCGCCGTCGCGCACGGAGTCCCACAGGGTGCTGAGCACGATCAGCTGGGTGAGGGAATCGTCGAAGTCGCTCAGCCGCTCTGCCGCGACCCGCATGCTCTCGGGATCGAAGCGGACCTTCGCGTACGTGAGGTCGGCGTCGTTGACGACGATGACGTCGGGCTTGGGCAGTCCCACGGCCTCGGGCACGTCCGTCTCGGCGGAGTCGAGGTCGAGCGGGAAGGCATGCGTGCGCACGAGCCGGCCCTCCGCGTTCTCGGAGTAGAACCCGATCGCGAGGCGATGCGGACGCAGGGACGGCACCGGCTGGCCCTCGATGATCCACGGCTTCTGCGTCACCTGCAGGCGCGTGACGGTCTCGGACTCCTCGTCGGTGTCGGCGGGAGCGGTCTCGACGCTCGCTTCGATGAGGTTGACGCCGGACTCCTCGAGCCACAGCTTCGACCACGTCGCGAGGTCCCGTCCGCTCGTCGCCTCGAGTTCGCGCAGCAGGTCGTCAAGCTCCGTGTTCGCCCACGCATGCTTCTCGAAGTACTGGGCGAGTCCGGCGAAGAACTCGGCCCGGCCGACCCAGGCGACGAGCTGCTTGAGCACCGAGGCGCCCTTGGCATACGTGATGCCGTCGAAGTTGACCTCGACATCGGCAAGATCCTCGATGGGAGCGACGATCGGATGCGTGCTCGGCAGCTGATCCTGGCGGTAGGCCCACGACTTCTCGATCGTCGCGAACGTCGTCCACGCCTCGGTGTACTTCGTCGCCTCGGCTGTCGCGAGCGTCGACATGAACTCGGCGAAGGACTCGTTGAGCCAGAGGTCGTTCCACCACTTCATCGTCACGAGATCGCCGAACCACATGTGCGCGAGCTCGTGGAGGACGGTGACGGTGCGGCGCTCGACGAGGGCCTCGGTGGGACGGGAGCGGAAGATGTAGTTCTCGAGGATCGTCACGGCCCCGGCGTTCTCCATCGCCCCGGCGTTGAACTCGGGGACGAAGAGCTGATCGTACTTCTCGAACGGGTAGGGCACGCCGAACTCGCGTTCGAAGAACTCGAAGCCGGCGCGGGTGATCCTGAAGAGGGTGTCGGAGTCGAGGTATTCGAAGAGCGACTCCCGGCAGTAGAGGCCCAGCGGCACCGGCTGTCCGTCGGAGGAGACGAGTTCGGAGTGGACGCTGCGGTAGGGTCCGGCGATGATCGCGGTGATGTAGGAGGAGATCGGCGTCGTCGGGGCGAACTGCCACACGGCCATGCCCTCGGCGGCCTCCTCGCCGAGGTCGGCGAAGGTCTCGGCCGGATCGCCGGGGGTCGGTGTCGGGGAGTTCGAGACGACCGTCCAGTGCTCGGGGGCGACGACGGTGAAGGAGAACGGGGCCTTGAGGTCGGGCTGTTCGAAGACGGGGAAGACGCGGCGGGCGTCGGGCACCTCGAACTGGGAGTAGAGGTAGACCTCGTCGTCGATCGGATCGACGAAGCGGTGGAGGCCCTCACCCGTGTTCATATAGGAGAAGTGGGCGTCGATGACGAGCTCGTTCTCCGCCGCGAGTCCCGGCAGGGTGATGCGGGAGGGGGCGACGACCTCGGCGAGTTCGAGGTCGAGGCCGTTGAGCACGATCCGTTCGACGCTCGCGGTGATCGCGTCGATGAAGGTCGTCGCATCCGGATCGGCGGTGAAGCGGATCCGGGACCGCACCCGGAACGAGTCCCCGCGACCGGTGAGGATGAGCGTGTGCTCGTAGCTCGTGACGTCAATGTGGGACGACCGCGAACGTGCTTCGTCGCGGGTGAGGTTGTATTGGGGCACTGTCTGGCGACCTCCGCATCAAGTCATGTGTACTGTCGTCATTCTGTCATGAACGCCGTGCGATCTCGGCTACGAGGACGCGGTGGGCCGGGGCGCGCGGAGTTGGTAGATTGGCACAGTGACCAGGGCGCTGCGGCGCACCCCTGCCGATGAGGAGCGAGAATGAGCAGAGAAACCCTTGACCTGTGGTTCGACACGGCGTGCCCGTGGGCGTGGATGACGTCCCGGTGGGGACTCGAGGTCGCGAAGGTCCGCGACGTCGACGTCCGCTTCCATCCGATGAGCCTCAACATCCTCAACCGCGGCAAGGACCTCCCCGAGGACTACCGGGAGCTCATCGACCGCACCCTGGGTCCGATGCGCGTCGTCACCGCCGCGATCGCCGAGCACGGCGAGGAGATCGCCGAGCCGCTCTACACCGCGATCGGCACCCGCATCCACCCCGGTGGGGAACAGGACTTCGACAAGGCCGTCGCCGAGGCGCTCGCTGAGCTCGATCTGCCCGCCGAACTCCTCGACTACGCCGAGCGCGACGACTACGACGCCGCGCTGCAGGCTTCCCACGACGAGGCGATGGCCCTCGTCGGCGACGACGTCGGCACCCCGATCTGCCGGGTCGCCGGCACCGCGTTCTTCGGTCCCGTCGTCACCCCGGCCCCGCAGGGCGAGGATGCCGGGCGCCTCTTCGACGGCGTCGTCGCCGTCGCCTCGACGCCGGGCTTCTTCGAACTCAAGCGCACCCGCGACCAGGGTCCGATCTTCGACTGAGGCTCTGCCCACAGCTCTGTCCGCTGCACTGTCCACGACCAGCGAGCTCACCACCCCTGACGAAAGGCACATGATGAAGGTTCACCTCGGCACCGACCACGCCGGGTACGAGTTCAAAGAGGTCCTCAAGGGCCACCTCGGCGAGGAGGGCTACGAGGTCGTCGACCACGGGGCACTCGAGTACGACGCGCTCGACGACTATCCGGCGTTCTGCATCGCCGCGGCTCAGGCCGTCGTCGACGACCGCGCCGCGGGCCTCGACTCGCTCGGCGTCGTCATCGGCGGGTCGGGCAACGGGGAGCAGATGGCGGCCAAC
Source organism: Brevibacterium sp. XM4083 (assembly GCF_006489205.2). Lineage (GTDB taxonomy): Bacteria > Actinomycetota > Actinomycetes > Actinomycetales > Brevibacteriaceae > Brevibacterium. The sequence continues at coordinate 158,170 of NZ_VFYR02000002.1, forward strand.
CTCGTCACCGGCGCCAGGGCCGCACTCGCGTGGAACCCGGAGATCGCGCAGCTCGCCCGTGAGCACAACGATGCGCAGATCGTCGCCGTCGGCGCCCGCCAGCATTCCGAGGCCGATGCGATCGCCATCGTCGACGCGTTCCTCACCACCCCCTTCTCCGGTGATGACCGCCATGCCCGCCGGATCGGGATCATGGCCGCCTACGAGACCGAGGGTCAGGCCGGACTGTGAGGATCCGGGGCGCGGTGCTGCGCGAGGCAGAGCGTGACCGGCCGTATGCGGAGTCATCTCCGCTCACGGTCGAGGAGCTCGACCTCGACGCCCCGGGCCCCGGGGAGATCCGCATCCGGCTGACCGCGGCCGGGGTGTGCCACTCCGACCTCTCCGTCGTCGACGGGAACCGGCCCAGGCCGCTGCCGATGCTGCTCGGCCATGAGGGCGCGGGCATCGTCGAGGCCCTCGGCGACGGCGTCGACGACCTCGAGATCGGCGATCAGGTCGTCACCGTGTTCCTGCCGCGCTGCGGGGTCTGCCGCAACTGCCTCACCGACGGGAAGCTGCCGTGCCTGCCCGGGAGCGCGACGAACGCCGCAGGCACCCTGCCCTTCGACGGCCACAAGGTCAGACTCCACGATGCCTCCGGCGCCGAGGTGCTCCACCACCTCGGCGTCTCCGTCTTCGCCACGCATGCCGTGGTCAACCGCGCCTCCGTCGTGCCCGTCGGCCATGATGTGCCGGCCCCGATCGCCGCGGTCCTCGGCTGCGCGGTGCTCACCGGCGGGGGAGCGGTCCTCAACGCCGGCGCCCCGGGACCCGACGACGAGGTGATGATCGTCGGCCTCGGCGGGGTCGGGATGGCCGCGCTCATCACGGCGCTGTCGATCGAGACCGCCGGGGTCATCGGCGTCGACGCGAACCCGGAGAAGCTCGAGCATGCGCGAAGGCTCGGTGCGGTCGAGGTCTGGACGCCCGAGGAGCTCGGAGACCGGACGGCACCGATCGTCGTCGAATGCGTCGGCCATCCCCGCGCCTTCGAAACCGCCTTCACCGCGACCGCCGTGGGCGGAACCACTGTGACCGTGGGCCTGCCTGCTCCGGACGCCGAGGCCCGCATCACCCCGGTGACGCTGACCGCCGAGGCGCGCACCGTCATCGGCTCCTACCTCGGGTCGGCCGTGCCGGCCCGCGACATCCCGATCTACGCGCAGCTGTGGCGCGAGGGCCGGCTGCCCGTCGAGGAGCTCATCACCGAGACCGTCGCCCTCGACGACATCAACTCCGCGTTCGACGCGCTGGCCGCCGGCACCGTCATCCGCCAGGTCATCGACTTCGAGCGCTGAGGCACGCTCCCTGCGGCGGGGCGGCCGCTCAGTCCGGTGCCGGGATGCGGATGATCCGATCGTCGCCGGGACCCGGATCCCCGCGCCCGTCGGTGTTGTTCGTCAGCATCCAGATCTCCCCGGTCGGGGTCGTGACGACGTCGCGGAGGCGACCGTATTCGCCGTCATAGAACGTCCGCGACTGCGAGAGGTCGGTGACCGGAACCTCGCGCAGCGTCGCACCGCGGAGATTGGCGATGAGGATCGAATCGCCGGTGATCGTCATGCCGCTCGGACTCGCCTCCGCCGGAGCCCACTGCTGGACCGGATCGACGAAGTCCCCGCCCTCCCCGGGATCGGCCATGCCCTCGACCTCGGGCCAGCCGTAGTTCGCTCCCGGTTCGATGACGTTGAGCTCGTCCCACGCGTTCTGCCCGAACTCGCTGGCATACATCGTCCCGTCCTCGTCCCAGCTCAGCCCCTGCGGATTGCGGTGGCCGTAGGAATAGACGTACGACCCGTCGAACGGGTTGTCCTCGGGCACCGCACCGTCGGGGGTCAGCCGCAGGATCTTGCCCGACAGAGCGGCCCGGTCCTGCGCCGACGCGCTTTCCCCGGCATCGCCGGCCGTGGCGTAGAGCATGCCGTCGGGTCCGAAGGCGAGCCGGCCGCCGTTGTGCGTGGTGCCCGCCGGGATGCCGTCGAGGAGCACCTCGGGCTCCCCGAGTCCGAGGCCTCCGGGGTCGCCGGTGAGCGGGAAGCGGACGATGCGGTTGCCGTCTGCGGCCGTGAAGTAGGAGTAGAGGACGTCGTCGGCGACGGCGAGGCCGAGCAGACCGCCCTCGCCGGCGGCGGCGACATCGGGCACGGTGCCGACCTCCCGGACCTGCGCGGGACGGTCGGCGGAGAGTTCGAGGATCCGTCCCGTATCGCGTTCGGACACGAGCGGAGAGCTGCCGGCGAAGGCGATCGACCACGGTGCCGCGAGGTTCTCGGCGACGACCTCGGGGGCGGTGAGCGGCGGGGGAGACCCGGTCTCTGTACTCGGTGCCGGCGATGAGGTGAACGCCGAGGTGGCCGGCGCCGAGCTCGGGTCATCACCGGCAGTGCAGGCACTGAGGGCGAGACCGACGGCGGCCCCGAGTGCGGTCAGACGCACGGTGCGCGTCCGCGTGCGCAGTCGTGAGAGCGGGGTCGGGTGCGGGGGCAGCGGCGCCATGGCGGGTCCTTCCTGGATCCGGTCGGGACACCATTGTCGCGAACCTCCCTGCCGCGGGTCGAGCCGCAAACCGTCCAATGGGAACGGGGCGCATGCAGAAGAGCCGCCCTGACCTGCAGGTCAGGGCGGCTCTCGATCGTCGGGATGACAGGATTTGAACCTGCGACCCTCTGTTCCCAAAACAGATGCGCTACCAAGCTGCGCCACATCCCGCGACACTCAATCTAACCACATCCGCAGGCGCCGTCCCAACGACGCTCGCACCCTGTGACACACGTCATGAAAGCCCGATTTGGCCCGTGCCGACGACCTCGGATATAGTCATATTCGCAACACGGGGATGTAGCTCAATGGTAGAGCCTCAGTCTTCCAAACTGATGGTGCGGGTTCGATTCCCGTCATCCCCTCCACCGGCCGGTCGGACCCTCGTGGTTCGGCCGGTTTTCTCGTCTGCGCGACCACCTCGGCGCTTTTCGTGTTTTGGCTTGCGTTTCGCGTAGGATGGGTGACTGCATCTCAAAAGGACATGGTCCATGTCCGATCCCTCAGCGGTCCCACGGCTGACGAACCGTCGTGTCGACTGCGAGCATGATTGTCGATTCTGAAAGGTCCCACTGTGAAGAGCTCCGTCGAGCAACTCGACCCGACCCGGGTCAAGATCAGCGTGGAAGTCCCATACGCCGAACTCAAGCCGAGCGTCGACGAGGCCTACAAGACCATCGGTTCCCAGGTCAACGTCCCCGGGTTCCGTCAGGGCAAGGTCCCCACGCGCATCATCGACCAGCGCGTCGGCCGCCCCACCGTGATCCAGGAAGCGATCAACAACGGACTCGACGGGTTCTACCGTGACGCTGTGGAAGCCAACGATCTCAAGCCGCTCGGCCAGCCCGAGGTCGAGATCTCCGAGGTTCCCGGTCTCGACGGCACCGAGGACGGCGACCTCGTCTTCACCGTCGACGTCGACGTGCGTCCCGAGATCACGCTGCCCGCCTACGACTCGATCACCGTCGAGGTCGACCCCATCGAGGTCACCGACGCCGACGTCGACAACGAACTCGAGCAGCTGCGCTCGCGCTTCGGCACCCTGACCTCCGTCGACCGTCCGGCGGCCAAGGACGACTTCGTCACCCTCGACCTCGTCGCGAAGATCGACGACGAGGAGATCGACTCGGCCTCCGACATCTCCTACCAGGTGGGCGCCGGCACCATGCTCGACGGCATGGACGAAGCCCTCGAGGGTCTCTCGGCCGACGAGTCGACGACCTTCTCGACGACGTTCGCCGGCGGCGAGCACGAGGGCGAGTCGGGCACCGTGACCGTCACCCTCAAGGCCGTCAAGGAGCGCGAACTGCCCGAGGCCGACGACGACTTCGCGCAGCTGGCCAGCGAGTTCGACACCATCGACGAGCTCCGTGAGGACCTCAAGGTCCAGGCCGGCAAGCAGAAGGAGTTCGCGCAGGGCGCCGAGGCGCGCGACAAGGTCCTCGAAGCGATCATCGAGGCCGTCGACGTGCCGGTGCCCGCGAAGATCGTCACCGACGAGGTCGAGCGCCACCTCGAATCCGAGAACCGCGTCGACGACGATGAGCACCGCAAGGAGGTCACCGAGGAGACCGAGCGCAACCTGCGCACGCAGTTCGTCCTCGATGCCATCGCCGAGGCCGAAGAGGTCGAGGTCACCCAGCCCGAGCTCATCGAGTACCTCATCTCCGCCTCGCAGCAGTACGGCATGAACCCGAACGAGTTCGCGCAGATGCTCGACAACTCCGGCCAGGTCAACGCCCTCGTCGGTGAGGTCTCGCGCCGCAAGGCCCTCGCCGCGGCGCTGGCCGGTGCCGTCGTCAAGGACACCGACGGCAACGTCGTCGACATGGAGGAGTTCACCTCTCCTGCCGACGACTCCGCCGAGACCGTCTCCGCTGACGATGCTGAGGCCGACGACGCCGACGAGACCGTCGCCGAGGATGCGAAGGCCGACGCCGACGAGAAGTGAGCTTTCGTCACGCAGGCCGACAGCTGCCTCGGCGAGGGTCTGCTGACTGAGCACCGCTGACAACGGCGGGCACGGGATGACCGTGCCCGCCGTTTCGCGCATTCAGCCGCGGATCGCAGCCTTTCACGCTGAGGGCGAACACGGCTGATCGGGGGGACTAAAACCTGCGGCGCACCAGTTAGAGTCCATAGCAAGCCAATCTAGACCAACAGGAGAGAAACGTGAGCGCACAGAACACGACAGCGCCCGTCGGCCTCGACGCCGGTGGGGGAATGGGCCTCGACGACCACATCTTCAACCGTCTGCTCAAGGAGCGGATCATCTGGCTCGGCTCGGAGGTCCGTGACGACAACGCCAACGCGATCTGCGCGCAGATGATGCTGCTGGCGGCTGAGGACCCGGATTCCGACATCTGGCTCTACATCAACTCGCCCGGCGGCTCGGTCACCGCGGGCATGGCGATCTACGACACGATGCAGTACATCAAGCCGGACGTCGCGACCGTCGCGATGGGCATGGCCGCGTCGATGGGACAGTTCCTGCTGTCCTCCGGTGCCAAGGGCAAGCGCTACGCGACCCCGCACGCGCGCATCCTCATGCACCAGCCGCTCGGCGGCATCGGCGGCACGGCCACGGACATCAAGATCCAGGCCGAGCTCATCCTCCACATGAAGAAGCAGATGGCCGAGCTGACCGCCGAGCAGACCGGCAAGTCGCTCGAGCAGATCCTCAAGGACAACGACCGCGACCACTGGTTCACCGCCGAGGAAGCCCTCGAATACGGCTTCATCGACGACGTCGTGACCCAGGCGTCCGAAGTCAACGACAAGTGACGGGGAGACAGGGAAGAATGAACTCAATGAATCTCATGCCAGGATCGACCGCCGGCCAGATGCCGGTGTCGCGCTACGTCATGCCGCAGTTCGAAGAGCGCACGCCGTACGGCTTCAAGCGTCAGGACCCCTACACGAAGCTGTTCGAGGATCGCGTGATCTTCCTCGGCGTGCAGGTCGATGACACGAGCGCCGATGACATCATGGCGCAGCTGCTCGTCCTCGAATCGCAGGACCCCGACCGCGACATCACCCTCTACATCAACTCGCCCGGCGGCTCGTTCACCGCGCTGACCGCAATCTACGACACGATGCAGTACATCAAGCCGGAGATCCAGACGGTGTGCCTGGGCCAGGCGGCCTCCGCCGCGGCCGTGCTGCTCGCCGCCGGCACCCCCGGCAAGCGACTCGCGCTGCCCAACGCCCGCGTCCTCATCCACCAGCCCTCGATGCAGGGCCAGGGGCAGGGCCAGGCCTCGGACATCGAGATCCAGGCCGCCGAGGTGCTGCGCATGCGCCAGTGGCTCGAGGCGACGCTGTCGAAGCACTCGAACAAGACCGAGGAGCAGGTGTCGAACGACATCGAACGCGACCTCTTCCTCACCGCCGAGCAGGCGAAGGACTACGGTCTCGTCGACCAGGTGCTCACCTCCCGCAAGGGAGCCTGAGTCCGGCAGTCAGCGGGCCCGGACGGTGACAGCCGTCCGGGCCCGCTGGCGTCTCGGCGTCTCGGCGTCTCGGCAGGGAGATCCGCCGAGCCGGGTGCCGGAGGGCGATCGTTGGTGGTGGTCCGCGGGGCGGTCGACGGGACCGTTCCGACACACCGTATGACCCCGCGCAGGCGCTGCGTCAGTGTCATATGGGAAGCTATTGAGGTACAGGAAACACGAGCGGTAGAGTTGGGGCGAGACGCCCTGGCGAAAGGTTGTGACAGTGGCTCGCAGTGCGGACGGAGCAGATCTGCTCAAATGTAACTTCTGTGGCAAGTCACAGAAGCAGGTGCGGAAACTCATCGCCGGACCTGGGGTGTACATCTGCGATGAATGCATCGGACTGTGCAACGAGATCATCGAAGAGGAGCTCAGCGAGTCGACGGCGGAGCACGCCGAACTCGAGCTGCCCAAGCCGCGGGAGATCTTCGACTTCCTCCACGAGTACGTCGTCGGTCAGGATCCCGCGAAGAAGGCCCTCTCCGTCGCTGTCTACAACCACTACAAGCGCATCCGCGCCCTCCAGGGCGGCGACGACGCGAAGACGCTGGGCAGCGCCGATTCCGAGGTCGAGATCTCGAAGTCGAACATCCTCCTCGTCGGCCCCACCGGCTCCGGCAAGACCTACCTCGCCCAGACTCTGGCGAAGCGCCTCAACGTGCCCTTCGCCGTCGCCGATGCCACCGCGCTGACCGAAGCCGGCTATGTCGGCGAGGATGTCGAGAACATCCTCCTCAAGCTCATCCAGGCCGCGGACTTCGACATCCAGCGCGCCGAGCACGGCATCATCTACATCGACGAGATCGACAAGATCGCCCGCAAGTCGGAGAACCCGTCGATCACCCGCGACGTCTCCGGTGAGGGCGTGCAGCAAGCGCTGCTGAAGATCCTCGAGGGCACGCAGGCCTCGGTGCCCCCGCAGGGCGGCCGCAAGCACCCGCACCAGGACTTCCTGCAGATCGACACGACGAACGTCCTCTTCATCGTCGCCGGCGCCTTCGCCGGGATGGAGGAGATCGTCGCCGGTCGCAAGGGCAAGCACGGCATCGGCTTCGGCGCCCTGCTCCAGTCGAAGAACGACGAGGAGGACCTCTACGCGGACATCCTGCCCGAGGATCTGCTCAAGTTCGGGCTCATCCCCGAGTTCATCGGCCGTCTGCCGGTGCTCGCGACCGTGTCCAACCTCGACCGGCCGGCACTCATGTCGATCCTCACCGAACCGAAGAACGCCCTGGTCAAGCAGTACCAGCGGATGTTCGAGTTCGACAACGTCGAACTCCGGTTCGAGACCGAGGCCCTCGAGGCGATCGCCGATCTCGCACTCCTGCGCGGCACCGGGGCCCGCGGACTGCGGTCGATCATGGAGGAAGTCCTCCAGCCGATCATGTTCGATGTGCCCTCCCGTGAGGACGTCGCCGAGGTGGTCGTGACCAAGGACGTCGTCGAGAGCAACGTCGCCCCGACCCTCATCCCGCACGAGCAGACGCGGACGACGAAGAAGTCCGCGTGAGCGCTTCGCGCGCCGCATGAGGCTGTTCGCGGACACCAGACCGCTCAGATACGACAACTACCGCCGGCTGTGGCTGGCCAACATCGTCACCGTCCTCGGTACGCAGATGACCGTCGTCGCCATCCCGGCGCAGATCTTCCACATCACCGGGTCCTCCGGGTACGTCGGACTCAGCGGTGTCTTCGGGCTCGTCCCGCTCATCGTCTTCGGGCTCTGGGGAGGGTCGCTCGCCGATGTCATCGACCGGCGCAAGCTCCTCATCATCTCGACCGTCGGCCTCATCATCACGAGTGCGCTGCTCGCGTTCCTCGCCGTCATCCAGATCGACAACGTGTGGGTGCTGCTCAGCGTGTTCGCGATGCAGCAGGCCTTCTTCGGGCTCAACCAACCCGCCCGCGGGGCGCTGCTGCCGACGATCGTGCCGCTGGCACTGCTGCCGGCGGCGAACTCGCTCAACATGACGGTCGCGACACTCGGGGCGGTCGCCGGTCCCGTCATCGGCGGGGCGCTCATTCCGGTCTTCGGCTACCAGATGCTCTACATCCTCGACGCCCTCTTCCTCGCGACCACGCTCTACGCCGTGGTCAGGCTTCCCCCGCTCGTGCCGGGGAAGCAGCCGGACACGCGCTCGGGGTTCAAGGGCGTCGTCGACGGGTTCCGGTACCTCGGGACGAACACCGTCGTCATGGTCTCGCTCCTCGTCGACGTCATCGCCATGGTCTTCGGCATGCCCCGCGCCCTGTTCCCGCAGATCGCGACCGAGACCTTCGGCGGTCCGCCCGAGGGCGGCATCGTCTTCTCCCTCCTCTTCGCAGCGCTGGCCGCCGGCAGTGCCCTGGCCGGGATCTTCTCCGGGTGGGTCTCGAAGGTCGAACGCCAGGGGCTCGCCGTCATCGTCGCGATCATCGTCTGGGGCGCGGCGATGACGATCTTCGGACTCGCGCTGCCGTTCGCGAGCGGATTCTGGACGGCCGCGCTCATCGTCGCGCTCTTCGGCCTCGCACTCGGCGGGGGAGCGGACATCATCTCCGCCGCCTTCCGGTCGACGATGCTCCAGGAGGCTGCGAGCGATGACATGCGCGGGCGGATGCAGGGCGTGTTCATCGTCGTCGTCGCCGGAGGACCGCGCATCGCCGACATCGTCCACGGCTATGCCGCCGAGGCGACCACGACGACGATCGCCTCGGCCGGCGGCGGCATCGCCGTCATCGTGCTCGTCCTCATCTGCGCGGCAGTGTTCCCGGCGTTCCGGCGCTACCGTGTCGAACGGGGTGGGGCGGACGAGACGCGCGCGGTGGCCTGAGCCGCCGGCTCCCGGTCATGTGCGGGAAGGCAGGGGATCGCCTCGGGGCGGCTGGCCGGGGTTGCGCTGGTGAAGGATCGGCGGGGGACCGCCTCGGCGATCACACCTCGGCGATCACACCTCGGTGAGCGCGGACTCCATGGTCGCGAGGATGCCCGGCCATCCCGATCCCATGCCCTTGTACGCCTGCTGACCGAGCGGGGAGTCGACGTCGAGACCGGAATGGGCGAGGAACAGTCGCGTGCCCGTGCCCTCGGGTTCGATGGTCCAGGTCAGGGTCGAGTCGAGGCTGCCCTCGGCGAAGGTGAAGGCGATGAGGCGTTCGGGTTCGACGCGGGTCACCGTGCACGGCTGCTCGCCGAAGCCGCCCATGTCGAGGGTGAAGGCGTGGCCGACCACCGGTGCGATGTCGCCGGGCGCCCACCAGCGCGCGAGCAGCTCGGGTTCGGTGAGTGCCCGCCATACGGTGTGCGGCGGGTGGGTGAGGAACTGGTCGACTTCGATGGTCCGTTCGTCAGTCATCGTTCGTCTCCGTTTCGGGGTCGGTGGGGGTGTCGGTTTCGGTGATGTCGTCGAGGGTGCGCGCCAGATCGCCGAGGCGGTCGCGCCAATACCGTTCGAAGGGGTGGAGCCATTCGCCGAGCTCGGCCAGTGGCGCCGGTTCGAGATGATAGATCCGTCGCTGACCCTGCGGTTCCTCGCGGACGAGGCCGGCGAGACGGAGGATCCGCAGATGCTCGGAGACCGCGGGCCGGCTGAGGTCGAAGAGCCCTGTCAGCTCGGTGACGGAGCGGGGTTCGTCGCGCACCGCCTCGAGGATCTCGCGGCGTATGGGGTTCGCAACGGCTGCGAAGACATCGGTGTTCACGCCCTCGAGGTTATGTCGGGAATATCCGACATGTCAAGAAGTTCCGACATATCGTTCCGGTGAGCGGCGGGCAGTGTGTGCGGATGCCGGTCAGGGCGCGTGAAAGCGCGGCGCGGCCGCCGGTGGGAACCGACGGCCGCGGGGGATGTGGTGCGGGGATGCGTGGAGCGGGTGGGGAGTGTGCTCAGGCCGGGGCCGAGTAGACGGCGTTCTCGGCCGGCTGGACGACGACGAAACCGGGTCCGTGGAAGGCGAGCTGGATCGATTCGCCGGAGCCGCGTCCGAAGAACGAGCCGACGCTGACGTCGGTCTTGATCTTCGGGGCCAGCGACGACGACCAGCAGACCGCGGACTGCGGATCGACGAAGGTGGGCTGCTGTGAGGCGTCGAGGACCATCGGGTCGCCCTTGCAGCAGATCGCCGCCGTGCCGGTGCCGCTGAGCTCGAGGTTGAAGAGACCCGAACCGCTCGCGAGCGCGCCGATGCCGCCCTTGATGCGCTTGATCTCCCAGTTGAGGGCGTCGTCGAAAGCGAGAAGGTTCGACGTGTTGACGGTCAGGGCGTCCTGCTGGCCTTCGAGGGACATCATGAAGATGTTCGAGGCTTCGCGGGCGAAGAACACCTCACCATTGCCCTCGACGCGCATGACGTTGCCGCCCTCGCCGGTGGCCGCCTTCTTCATGAACTGGCCGACCGACTTCGATCCCTGGTGGGAGAAGCGGACATCGCCCTGGTAGGCGACCATGGCGCCCTTCGTGGCGATCATCGGAGCGTCCGGCGTGATCACCGTGCGCAGCATCTTACTCGACTGCAGCGTCCACCGATCCCGGTTCTGGACCTCGGCGTTGCGCTGCGCAAAGAGCTCACTTCTCATGGTCTGTCATGCCTTTCAGTCAGGTCGGGACCGAGTGCCCCGGCGTCTGCGACGACTCCATGATATGTGGGTCACACCGGGATTCCGGGACGATTCGTGTGCTCATTTGGGAACAGGTCTCGCACCGAGGCGACCGCTGGGTGGCACCGAGGCGACTCCTGGGTGACGGCCGGCAAACGCAGAGAGGCGGGACCGGAAGCATGTCCCGGTCCCGCCTCGCGGCAGCGAACCTCAGGCCTGCGGTTCGAACTCGATGGCGGCGACGGTGATCTCGTCTCCGCCGACGTCGGTCGTCAGGCTCTGCACCCTCCCGGCGGCCTTGAGGTCGCCCTCCGCCGAGGCGACAGCGCCGGTGATCGCGGCCGGGGCTTCGATCGTCAGGCTGAGCACCGAGGTCTTCTGCGAGACCTTCGCCTCGGTCTTCGCACGACGGATCTCCGAGAGCACAGCGGCCACGGAGCGCAGCAGCTCGGGATCGGCGGCGCCGGCCTCGGCGAGCGTCGCCTCATCGGAGGGCCACGGCGCGCGGTGAACCGAACCGGTGCGCCACCACGACCAGACCTCCTCGGTGACGAACGGCATGAACGGGGCGAACAGGCGCAGCAGCACATCGAGCGCGGTGGCGAGGGTGACATGCGCCGAGAGCTGATCGGCCTCCCCGGCGGCACCGTACGAGCGGTCCTTGACGAGTTCGACGTAGTCGTCGGTGAACTCCCAGAAGAAGCTCTCGACCTCGCGCAGGGCGTGCGCGTAGTCATAGGCCTCCATGTGGGTGGTGGCGCCGGCCGCTACCTCGCCGAGGCGGGCGAGCAGGGCCCGATCGAGGTCATGGCTGACCGCATCGACCTGTCCGACGAGTCCGGCGTGCACGCCCTGCGCGAGCGCGAACTTCGAGGCGTTGAGCAGCTTCATCGCCAGGCGGCGGCCGATCTGCATCTGCGAGACGTCGTAGGCGGTGTCAGCGCCGAGCTTCGCACTCGCCGCCCAGTAGCGCACGGCGTCGGGACCGAACCCGGGCTTCGCCTCGGCGAGGATGTCCGAGGGCACGACGACGTTGCCCTTCGACTTCGACATCTTCTTCCGGTCGGGGTCGAGGATCCACCCGGACAGGCCCGCATGCTTCCACGGGGCGGCGTCGTTGAGCGAATTCGCCCGAACGACCGTGGAGAAGAGCCACGTGCGGATGATGTCGTGGCCCTGCGGCCGCAGATCGAACGGGAAGACGGTGTCGAAGAACTTCTCGTCCCGGCTCCACTTGCCCAGCAGCTGCGGGGTCAGCGACGACGTCGCCCACGTGTCGAGGACGTCGGGGTCGGCGGTGAAGCCGCCCGGCTGGTCACGCTGGTCTTCCGTGAAGCCCGCCGGCACCTCGGCGATCGGATCGACCGGCAGGTTCTCGGGCACGATCGGGTTCTCGTAGTCCGGGGTGCCGTCGGCATCGAGGCGGTACCACAGCGGGATCGGCACCCCGAAGTAGCGCTGGCGGGAGACGAGCCAGTCGCCGTTGAGGTTCTCCACCCAGTTCTCGTAGCGGGAGCGCATGAACGCCGGATGCCATTCGATCTCACGCCCGCGGGCGATGAGCTCGTCGCGCAGCTGCGCCGAGCGGCCGCCGTTGCGGATGTACCACTGGCGGGAGGTGACGACCTCGAGCGGCTTGTCGCCCTTCTCGTAGAACGGCACGGGATGGGTAATCGCCTCGATCTCGCCGACGAGGTCACCGGAGTCCCGGAGCATCTCCGCGATGTCCTTGCGGGCGGTGAATGTCGTCTTGCCCGCGAGCGCCTCGTAGTTGGCCACGGCATCGGGTTTCGGCGAGGCCGCGATCCACTCGGGCACCTCGAGGCCGAGGCGTCCGGCGCGGTTGACCACGGCCCGGGTGGGCAGGTCGAGCTCACGCCACCAGGTGACGTCGGTGAGGTCGCCGAACGTGCAGACCATGGCGATGCCCGTGCCCTTGTCGGACTTCGCGAGCTCGTGGGCCCGGACCTCGACCTCGACGCCGAAGAGCGGAGAGACGAAGGTCGTGCCGAAGTGCGGCTGGTAGCGCTCGTCGTCGGGGTGGGCGACGAGGGCGACGACGGCGGGAATGAGCTCCGGCCGTGAGGTGAGGATGATGATCGGATCCGCCGAGGTGTCGGCCAGTCCGTCGGCTCCGCGCGGGAAGAACTTCACCTTGTGGTAGGCGCCCTCCTTCTCCCGGTCCTCGAGTTCGGCCTGGGCGACGGCGGTGCCGAAGGACACGTCCCACATCGTCGGGGCATCCTGCGAGTACGCGTGCCCGCCGGCGAGGTCGGTGAGGAACGCCCGCTGGCTCACGGCCCGTGAGGTGTCGTCGATCGTCCGGTAGGTGTACTTCCAGTCCACGGACAGACCGGTCGAGCGGAAGAGGTCCTCGAAGATCTGCTCGTCCTCGGCCGAGAGGCGTTCGCAGAGTTCGATGAAGTTCCGGCGCGAGACACGCTCGAAGTCCCGAGAGTTCTTCGCCGGCTTGGCCGGGGGAGTGAAGTCGGCGTCGTAGGGCTGCGACGGGTCGCACGTCACGCCGTAGTAGTTCTGCACCCGACGCTCGGTCGGCAGGCCGTTGTCGTCCCAGCCGAGCGGGTAGAAGACGTTCTTGCCCCGCATGCGCTGGAAGCGGGCGATGATGTCCGTCTGCGTGTACGAGAAGACGTGACCGACATGGAGCGACCCGGAGGCCGTCGGCGGGGGAGTGTCGATCGAGTAGACCTGCTCCCGGTCCGTGTCGGCGTCGAAGGCGTAGACGTCGGACTCGCTCCAGGCGGCGTCCCACTTGTCGCGCAGGCCCTCGAGAGCCGGCTTGTCCGGCAGGTTCACAGACTCGTGCGTCGAGTCGGAATAGGCAGAGTTCATAGTTGTCGATTTTCCCACTCGCGGACCCAGGCGCCAAACCGGTCCCCGCGGCCTCTCCCGCGGTGAGCCGAACCGGTCGCCGCAGCGTGTCCGGCGGTGAATCGGGACGGGTGTCCGCGCAGTCTCGACAACCGTCGGTGAGTTGTGTCGACAACCGTCGGAGAATTGCCTGAACGGGAGGTTCGAATGCGACCACCTGGTCAGATGAGACGATGGACGCATGGCGACCTTGGACAGAATCGGGACAGAGAATCCGCCTCCCACCTCGACGGGGTGGATGAACCCCGCGCGAGCCTTCGCGATCCTCGCCGTCGTCGCCATCCACTCCCTCGGCACCGTCGTCGAGGTCAACTTCGCCTCGATGGGCCCCGACTGGTGGGTCGCCAACGCCATCGACTCGGCGAGCCGCTGGTCGGTGCCCGTGTTCATCATGATCTCCGGTGCCCTCGCGCTCGACCCGCTGCGGGGCAGCAAGCCGCGGAAGTTCCTCTCCAAGCGCGTGTGGCGCATCGGCATCCCGCTGGTCTTCTGGACGATCGTCTACGTCGCCTTCCGCCGCTTCTACCTCCTGCCCCCGGACTCCGACTGGAACGCGCTGGTCGCGATCCTCTCCGGCTCGCCGTTCGTCCAGCTCTACTTCCTCTACGTCCTCGCCGGCCTCACCCTGCTCACGCCGTTCTTCCGTCTGCTCAGCGTCCACGGCTCCCGGCGCCTGCAGTGGGGCACAGGGCTGATCTTCCTCGGCATCGGCATGCTCGACCAATTCGTGTCGATGATCTTCTCCGTCGGGGAGGCGAACATCGCCACACGGTTCCTGCCCATGGCCGGGTTCTACATCCTCGGCTGGGTGCTGCGCGACGTCATGCTCTCGACCCGCGGTGTCGTGTGGGCCTGGGTCGCATTCGTCGCCTCGACCGCGGTGACCGCGCTGTGGGCGGGCTTCGGGCCGGGGGAGAAGCCGTGGCTCTATCCCTACGAATACCTGTCCCCGGGCGTCGTCGTCGCCTCGCTCGCGGCCTACCTCCTCCTCCACCACTACATGCGCACCGGGTTCAGGGTCCTCCACTGGTTCTACCCCTACTCGTTCGGCGTCTTCCTCCTCCACCCGCTCGTCCTCTACCCGCTGCGCAACCTCATCGGCCTGCCGACGACCGTGCCCGGGGTGCTCTTCCACGGCGTCGTCATGGTGCTCGTCTACACCGCGATCTGCGTCGCCGTGACGTGGGTGGCGGTGAGGATCCCCGGTCTGCGCGCCGTGTTCGGCGAGGGCGGACCCCGCAATCCGTACTCACCCCAGAAGCCCGAGACTCCTCCGGACGACGCCCCACCGGCCGGGGACCAGGCGCCCGACGGCGCCCGCTAGGGCCCCGACCGTAGACTGAGAGCGAGACCCGTTTTCAGTCGAGAGGGAGTTGAGGCAGATGCAGGCATTGCGAGCAGTCGTCACCGGAGCCAGCTCGGGCATCGGCGCCGCCACCGTGCGCCGGCTGCGGGACCAGGGCTGGGACGTCGTGGCCGTGGCCCGTCGCGGAGACAAGCTCACCGCCCTGGCCGAGGAGACCGGTGCCACCGCGATCACCGCCGACCTCACCGACGACGCCGCCGTGGCCGCAATGGCCGCCGAGGTGCTCGCCGGCGGTCCCGTCCACGCCCTCGTCGCCAACGCCGGTGCCGCGTTCGGCACGGACACCGTCGCCGAGGCCTCGGTCGAGGGATGGCGCGACATGTTCGACATCAACGTCCTCGGAGTCCTCCGCGTCGTCCAGGCATTCCTGCCCGCCCTCATCGACTCCGGCCGCGGCGACATCGTCGTCATGTCCTCGACCGCCGGTCACCAGGCCTACGAAGGCGGGGGCGGCTACGTCGCGACGAAGCACGGCACCCATTCGATCGCTGCGACCCTGCGCCTCGAACTCGCTGGTTCGCCCGTCCGCGTCATCGAGATCGCCCCGGGCATGGTCGCCACCGACGAGTTCACCCTCAAACGCGTCGGCGGGGACACCGCACGGGCCGAGAAGGTCTACGAGGGCGTGGAGAACCCGCTCACCGCCGACGACGTCGCCGACGCCGTGACCTGGACGCTCACGCGCCCGCACCACTTCAACGTCGACCTCATGGTCATCCGTCCGATCGCCCAGGCCGCCCAGCACAAGGTCGCCCGCCACCAGGGTCTCTGAGCAGCCCGCGACCAGGGTCTCTGAACTGCTCGCAGAGACCGCGGACGCAGCCCCTGATCCGCAGCGGGTGCGTCCGCTCGTCAGCGCTCCGGGTGACTGGTGTGGGTGCGGCCTGCGGGTATAGAATTGAGGACGCGTCGATCCGGCCATCACCGGGGAGCATCCGGAAGAACAGCACGACCGATCCTTAGCCGACCACCTCGGCGGGATGGGGTGCCCACTAGACCCGGACGGTCGGACCCGTCATCGTCCGCATGAATGAGCGATCCGTCGCTGAGGCACTGTGCCGGTCGGCACTGCGGCCCCGCGGCGGATAAGCGGGGTGGTACCGCGGCAGCAATGTCGTCCTCGCGGCCAGTGACCGCAGCTACCGTGAAGGACGCTCATGACGCAACCCCTCTATCCCAAGGTGTCGACCTCGGCCTTCGGCCTCAGCGCCTCGCCGAACTTCCCCGAGATCGAGCGCGCGGTGCTCGAGTACTGGAAGACGGACGATACCTTCGCCGCGTCGATCGCCGAACGCGATCCCGGTGAGAACGGGTCGAACGAATTCGTCTTCTACGACGGCCCGCCCTTCGCCAACGGCCTCCCGCACTACGGTCACCTCCTCACCGGCTACGTCAAGGACGTCGTCCCGCGCTACCAGACGATGCAGGGCAAGAAGGTCGACCGCCGCTTCGGCTGGGACACCCACGGGCTGCCGGCCGAACTCGAAGCCGAGCGTCAGCTGGGCATCACCGACAAGTCCGAGATCGGCCGCATGGGTCTGGCCGCCTTCAACGACGCGTGCCGGTCCTCGGTGCTGCGGTACACGCAGGAGTGGGAGGAGTACGTCACCCGGCAGGGCCGGTGGGTCGACTTCGAGAACGACTACAAGACCCTCAACGTCGAATACATGGAGAGCGTCATCTGGGCGTTCAAGCAGCTGTGGGACAAAGGCCTGGTCTACGAGGGCTACCGCGTCCTGCCCTACTGCTGGAAGGACCAGACCCCGCTGTCGAGCCATGAGCTGCGCATGGACGACGACGTCTACAAGATGCGGCAGGATCCGGCCGTGACGATCGGCTACAAGCTCACCGATTCGGACGAATGGGTCCTCATCTGGACGACGACTCCGTGGACGGTGCCGTCGAACCAGGCCGTGGCCGTCAACCCGGAGATCCCGCTCGTCGCGGTCGTCCCCGGCCCCGACGGTGCGCCCGAACTCCAGGGCAGGACCCTCATCCTCGCCGAGGCGCGCCTCGGCGCGTACGCCCGTGAACTCGGGGAGGACCCCGAGGTGCTGCGGACGTTCCCCGGCAGCGAGATCGTCGGACGCTCCTACGAGCCGCCGTTCCCCTACTTCGAGGGACGCCAGGACGAGTTCGGGCAGCGCATGCACACGATCCTGCCCGCGGACTTCGTCACCACCGAGGACGGCACCGGCATCGTCCACCAGGCTCCGGCCTTCGGTGAGGAGGACAAGGAGCTCACCGACGCCTTCGGCATCACCGCCGTCCGCCCCGTCGACGACGCCGGCCTCTTCGACGCCACCGTGCCCGACTACGCCGGGGAGCAGGTCTTCGACGCCAACCGCCCGATCATCCGGGATCTGCGCGACCACACGGGACCGCTCGAGGGCCGCAGCGCCCTGCTCGTGCGCCACGAGTCCTACGAGCACTCGTACCCGCACTGCTGGCGCTGCCGCAACCCGCTCATCTACCGCGCGGTGTCCTCGTGGTTCGTCCGCGTCACCGAGTTCAAGGACCGGATGGTCGAGCTCAACGAGCAGATCAACTGGGTGCCCGACAACGTCAAGGACGGACAGTTCGGCAAGTGGCTCGAGAACGCCCGCGACTGGTCGATCTCGCGCAACCGCTTCTGGGGCTCGCCGATCCCGGTGTGGATCTCCGACGACCCGACCTACCCGCGCACCGACGTCTACGGGTCGCTGGCCGAGATCGAAGCCGACTTCGGCCGGCTGCCGGTCAACGACCGCGGCGAGGTCGATCTCCACCGTCCGTGGGTCGACGACCTCACCCGTCCCAACCCCGACGACCCCACAGGGACGTCGACGATGCGCCGGATCCCGGAGATCTTCGACGTGTGGTTCGACTCGGGGTCGATGAGCTACGCCCAGGTCCACTACCCGTTCGAGAACGCCGCCTGGTTCGACAACCACTTCCCGGCCGACTTCATCGTCGAGTACATCGGGCAGACCCGCGGCTGGTTCTACCTCCTCCACGTCCTCGCCACCGCGATCTTCGACCGTCCGGCGTTCCTCAACTGCATCTCCCACGGCATCGTGCTCGGCTCCGACGGGCAGAAGATGTCGAAGTCCCTGCGCAACTACCCCGACGTCAACGAGGTCTTCGACCGCGACGGCTCGGATGCGATGCGCTGGTTCCTCATGGCCTCGTCGATCCTGCGCGGCGGCAACCTCGTCGTCACCGAACAGGGCATCCGCGACGCGGTCCGCCAGGTCGTGCTCCCGCTGTGGAACACGTGGCAGTTCTTCGCGACGTACTCGAACACCGCGGACCCGGCCGCAGGGACCGACGACGCCGAGGCGGTGGCCGGCTACCGGGCGTCGAAGCGCTACGACTCCTCCCAGGTCCTCGACCGCTACCTGCTCGCGAAGACGCACGACCTCATCGTCGACTTCGCCGCGGCGATGGACGACTTCGACATCTGGGCGGCCTGCGAGATCGTCCGCAGCTACCTCGACATGCTGACGAACTGGTACGTCCGCCGCTCGCGCCGGCGCTTCTGGGACGGCAGCGCGGAGACCCACGAGACCTTCGACGTCCTCTACACGTGCCTCGAGGCCTTCGCCCGGGTCGCCGCCCCGCTCCTGCCGTTCACGGTCGAGGAGATCTACCGCGGGCTCACCGGGCACCGGTCGGTCCACCTCGAGGACTACCCGGATGCCGCGGAGTTCCCGGCCGATCCCGATCTCGTCGCGGCGATGGACCTCACGCGCGACATCAGCTCGACGGCCTCCTCGGTGCGCAAGGCCAACCGACTGCGGGTGCGCCTGCCGCTCAGCCGCCTCGTCGTTGCCGGCAGCACTCCGCTTGCCCGCGAGTTCACCGACATCATCGCCGATGAGCTCAACGTCCGCGAGGTCGAGGCCCTCGATCTCACCGCCGCCGAGGATGCGGGCTTCTCGCTCACTCAGAACCTCGTCGTCAATGCCCGCGCCGCCGGTCCGCGACTGGGCAAGCAGGTGCAGGCCGCGATCAGGGGCTCGAAGACCGGTGACTGGTCGGTCGCCGCCGACGGCACCGTGACCAGCGGCGGCGTCGAGCTCGTCGACGGCGAGTACACGCTCGAGTCCGTCGCCGAATCCGGCACCGAGGGCATGGAGCTCGCCCCCCTCGACTCCGGATTCCTCGCGCTCGACACCCGGGTCACCCCGGAGCTCGAAGCCGAGGGCGTGGCCCGGGACACCGTGCGGGCGATCCAGGGCATCCGCAAGCAGCTCGACCTCCACGTCGCCGACCGCATCACCGTCGTCATCGAGGCCGATGAAGCCGTCACCGAGGCGCTCGGGACCCACCGGGACCTCATCAGCACCGAGACGCTGGCGACGGGACTCGACTTCGCTCCCGTCGCCGAGTCCGCGGAGGTCTTCACCCCCGAAGAGCTGCCCGCGGGCACCCGGATCTCGGTGGTGCGGGCATGAGCGCGGACGACCTCACCCGGGTCTATGCCACCCTGCTCGCCCGGGCGGGGGAGGCCGCCGTCGAGGTCCGCCTCGACGCGACCCGCCGGGCCGTCGAGCTCCTCGGCGACATCCACCGGGCCGCTCCCGTCATCACGGTGACGGGGACGAACGGGAAGACGTCGACGGCGCGGATGATCGACGCGATCATCTCCGCCCACGATCTGCGGGTCGGCCGGTTCACCAGCCCCCACCTCCATTCGGTCACCGAACGCGTGTCCGTCGACGGGCAGCCCGTCGACGCGGAGACGTTCGTGCGGATCTTCGACGAGATCGCCCCGTACCTCGACATCGTCGATGCCGAGCTCGTCGAATCCGGTCGTCCGAAGCTCACCTATTTCGAGGTCCTCACCGTGCTCGCCTTCGCGATCTTCGCCGACGCTCCCGTCGACGTCGTCGTCGCCGAGGTGGGGATGGGCGGGGAATGGGATTCGACGAACGTCGCCGACGCCGAGGTGTGCGTGTTCACCCGCATCGGCCTCGACCACCAGGCCTACCTCGGCGACACCCTCACCGCGATCGCCGAGACGAAGGCGGGAATCCTCAACCGCACCATCGACCCGACCCCGGCCCCGGAGCCGGTGGCGATCATCGCGGCACAGGAGGATGAGGCGCTCACCGCCCTCGACGCCGAAGTGGCCCGCCGTCAGGTGCCCGCGCTCGTCGAGGACCGCAGCTTCCGCCTCGTCGACCGGCAGCGGGCCGTCGACGGCCAGCTCATCGCCGTCCAGGGGATCCGGGACGTCTACACCGACCTGTTCCTTCCCCTCCACGGGGAGCACCAGGCGCACAACGCGGCCGTCGCGATCGTCGCCGCGGAGACCTTCCTCGGCGATGAGGACAAACCGCTCGACCGGGACACGGTCGCCGAGGGGCTGTCCCGTGTGACCTCGCCCGGACGCGCCGAACTCGTCCGCACCGGTCCCGCCGTCGTCGTCGACGGGGCGCACAATCCTGACGCCGCCCGCGTGCTCGCCGACACGATCACCGAGGCGTTCGACTTCGACTTCACCGTCATCGTCCTCGGCATGCTCGCCGACAAGGACGTCCACGGCGTCCTCGACGAACTCCACCGCACCGCCGACGCCTTCGTCGTCACCGCCCCGGTCAGCGATCGGGCGCTCGACCCGGAGACGCTCGCCGAGGCGGCCCGGGAATGGGTCGACGAGGACGCGGTGACCGTGGCCCCCGACCTCAACGCGGCACTGATGACGGCCTTCGACCTCGTCGAGGGCAGCGGTGCGCAGCGGCCCGGGGTCATCGTCACCGGCTCCCTCTACACCGTCGCCGAGGCGCGTCTGCTGCTCGGCCGGGGGGACGAGGCATGAAGTCGAAGTACCCCGTCCTCGCCGGCTCGATCCTCATCTGCGAACTCGTCGTCGTCTACTTCGCGGCACTCGCAGCGTTCGGCCTGACGGTGAAGACCAACGGCACCCTCGAGCTCTCCCAGCTCCTCATCGGCGCGTCTGCCATCGCGGTGGTCGGGATCGTCGCGACGATCCTCCTGCCGCGGCGCATCGGACAGAAGCGTCCCGGCGTCGTCCTCGGCTGGATCACGCAGGTGCTGCTGCTCGCCACCGGCTTCATCCTCCCGCCGATGTTCTTCATCGCCGCGATCTTCATCGCCCTGTGGGTCGTCGCCCTCTACTGGGCGGCCCGCATCGATCGAGAGGTCGCCGAGCGGTCCTGATCGCCCGTGTGCCCCGGGTACACTGTGCATCGACGAACTCTACGGAAGGACCCGAATGGAACGCACCCTCATCCTCATCAAGCCCGACGGCGTCGCCCGCGGCCTCATCGGTCAGATCGTCGGCCGCATCGAGGCCAAGGGCTATGCGATCGACGCCCTGAGCCTGCGCACGGCCACCCCTGAGGAGCTCGCGTCGCACTACGCCGAGCACGAGGGCAAGCCGTTCTACCAGCCGCTCGTCGACTTCATGTCGGAGGGCCCGATCGTCTCGATCATCGCCTCCGGTGAGGGCGTCATCCCCGGCTTCCGCTCGCTCGCCGGCGCCACCGACCCGACGACGGCCGCCCCGGGCACGATCCGCGGCGACTTCGGCCGCGACTGGGGCGCGAAGGTGCAGAAGAATCTTGTCCACGGATCCGACTCACCCGAGTCGGCCGAACGCGAGATCGGCATCTGGTTCCCCAACTGAGGTCGCCGGACCGCCCGAACGCACAGACACGTGGTGCCCCGCAGTTCAGCTGCGGGGCACCACGTGTCTGTGCCGTCGTCCGCGTGCGGCGGACGGGGCTCTCCGGACGGGAGTCTCAGCTCGGAGTCTCGGACAGGCGGAGGCTCAGAAGAGGGTCGCGAAGAAGTTCCAGAACTGGACGACGATGGTCGTGGCGATGATGAGCAGCCAGACGACGGCGATCGCGACGTTCTCCCGGGCGAGGACCGTGACCACGGCGCTGTCGCGGACCCCGCGGCCGAAGTTGCCAGCGAGCGCATTGTGAGCGGTGACCGCGCAGAACATCGGGATCGTCATCGTCCACACGACCATGCACCACGGGCAGCCGACGCCGATGACGTAGATCGACGTGTAGTAGAGGAACATGACGAGGACGACGCCGAGGGCGAGTCCGATGTTGAGGCCGATCATGATCCAGCCGGGAAGCTTCGCGCGGGCGACGAGAAGGACACCGATGAGGAGCGGGAAGATGAACGCGGCGACGCCGAGGAGCTGATTGGGGAAGCCGAAGAGCTGACTCTGCGGATACTCCATGACCGAGCCGCACGAGAAGAACGGGTTGAGGTCGCACGAGAGGACGGCGTCGGGGTTCTCGAGCTTCTCGTACTTCTCCACCGACAGGGCGAAGGAGGAGATGAAGCCGATCACCGAGGTGACGATGAGGAAGACTCCCAGCGCCGTCGGGCGCAGCACCCACGGACGCTTCCGCGGAGGCGCGTCGATGGCATCGTCGAGGTCGTCGTCTGCAAGCGCGGGTGCCGTGTTCACACTCCTAAGGATGCCTGCCCGCGGAGCATGCGGCAAACCCGGCGGGCCCGGTCTCAGCGGTCGGACAGCAGATCTGTGACATAATGATGCGACGGATACCTGCTCCCACACCGGGCAGGAGAAGTGCCTCCACCGAGTCGAGGGAACGGCCTCGCAGGTCGACACGAAGAAGAGGCAGCATCGACGGCCTACGCGCTGAGCGCGAGCCGAAGACGCCATCCACAGGTTTCGGTCCCACGGGGACCATGCAGGACACCGGAGATCCGTATGGTGTGAGCGGAGGCTCCGGTAGGAGTGAACATGAGCGATTCCACGAACGACAGCAACGGCACAGCCGATCCCACCGAGGGCATCCTCGCCGATCTCGCCGATCTGCAGGCCAACGCGGCCGCGGCCAAGGGCGCCGAGCACACGGTCGACGACGACGTCCGCGAGGAGCTCGACCACCTCGCCGATGCCGCGGGCTCCCTGCGGGAGAGCCCCGAGCGCGACGACGAGGACCGTGAGCGCGGTCGCCGTCGGCCCAAGCGGGCCCGCGATGCGGTCGCCAACCGCGGGCTCGTCTTCGAACAGTTCGTCCGCGAGACCGACGAAGGACTCGATCCCAGCGCCGAGGACGACGAGGATGAGTCGACCCCGCAGCCGCCGCAGGCCCCGGCCTTCGATCCCCGCAACCCCTTCGCCGCGCCGGCCGCCCCGGCCCCGGTCGAGCCTGCGAGCCGTCCGGCCGCCGCGGTGCCCCAGCACGGCGGACTGATCTTCCAGGTGCCCAAGGCGGAACTCGCCGAGACGGTGAGCATCGACGACGACTTCGACGATGAGGACTTCGACGAGGACGAGACCGACGACCGTGACGACCGCGAGGATCGTGACGACCGCGACGACGAGGGCGGCAGTCGTCGGCGCCGCCGCGGCGGACGCGGTCGCCGCTCGCGCAGCCGCGACGATGACGAGTCGGAGGCGCAGAGCTCCCGCAGCGAGAAGAGCCGGGAGAAGCCTGCGGAGAAGTCCGCGGAGAAGGACTCCGAGACCGCAGACGGCGACGAACGGCCCGCCCGCGCGAACCGTCGCGGAGACAAGGCGGAGAAGAAGTCCGACGACGACGCCCGCGACAAGACGAGCGAGAGCGACGACGACGGAGACGACGAGGACGGCGGTTCGCGCCGCCGCCGGCGTCGCCGCTCCCGCTCCCGCGGCTCCGACAGCGACGAGGTGACCTCGCTCAAGGGCTCGACGCGTCTCGAGGCCAAGCGCCAGCGGCGCAAGGAGGGCCGGGAAGCCGGACGCCGTCGCCCCGTCATCACGGAGGCCGAGTTCCTCGCCCGCCGCGAATCCGTCGACCGCACGATGCTCGTGCGCGAGAACGGCGATCAGACGCAGCTCGTCGTCGTCGAGGACGGCATCGCCGTCGAGCACTATCTCAAGGAGAACCGTCAGCAGTCCTCCCTCATCGGCAACGTCTACCTCGGCAAGGTGCAGAACGTGCTGCCGAGCATGGAGGCCGCCTTCGTCGACATCGGCAAGGGCCGCAACGCCGTCCTCTACGCCGGTGAGGTCAACTGGGACGCGCTCGGCATGGACGGCAAGGCCCGTCGCATCGAGGCCGCGCTCAGCCCCGGCGACTCCGTCCTCGTTCAGGTGACGAAGGACCCCGTCGGCCACAAGGGCGCCCGTCTGACGAGCCAGATCTCCCTGCCCGGACGCTTCCTCGTCTACGTGCCCGGCAACTCGATGACCGGCATCTCCCGCAAGCTGCCCGACGTCGAACGGGCCCGCCTGAAGAAGCTGCTCAAGGAGCTCGTCGGCGATTCCAACGGCGTCATCGTCCGCACCGCCGCCGAAGGCGCGACGGACAAGGAGCTCAGCCGCGACGTCGAGCGACTCGCGAAGCGCTGGGAGACGATCGAGAAGAAGTCGAAGTCGACGAAGGTGCTGGCCCCGCAGCTGCTCTACAGCGAGCCCGACATGATCGTGCGGATCATTCGCGACGTCTTCAACGAGGACTTCAATTCGCTCGTCATCGACGGCGACGGGGCGTGGAACACGATCCACGAATACGTCGAGGCCGTCGCTCCCGACCTCCTCGAGCGGGTGCACCGCTACTCCGAGGATGAGGGGATCTTCGACCACTACCGGATCGAGGAGCAGATCCAGAAGGCCCTGCAGCGCCAGGTCAATCTGCCCTCGGGCGGCTCGCTCGTCATCGACCGCACCGAGGCGATGACCGTCATCGACGTCAACACCGGCAAGTTCACCGGGGCCGGCGGCAACCTCGAGGAGACCGTGACGCGGAACAACCTCGAAGCCGCCGAGGAGGTCATCCGTCAGCTGCGCCTGCGCGACATCGGCGGCATCATCGTCGTCGACTTCATCGACATGGTCCTCGAATCGAACCGCGACCTCGTCGTGCGCCGGCTCGTCGAGTGCCTCGGCCGTGACCGGACGAAGCACCAGGTCGCCGAGGTGACCTCGCTCGGTCTCGTGCAGATGACGCGCAAGCGCATCGGCACGGGACTCGCCGAGTCGATGGTCTCCGCCGGAGCCGACCTCACCGGACGCGGCCTGCTCCTGCCCGGGTCGGAGGAGGACGGGTCGAAGGCCCATCGCGGCAACCGGTCGCAGAATTCCGAATCCTCGGGCAACGGCAAACGCGACCGCAAACGCCGGTCGTCGAAGAACAGCGAGTCGGAGTCACAGTCCGAGTCGGTCGGCAACGACGCCTCGCGCTCCGCAGTGGCAGCGATCGCGAAGGCGACGCTGAAGAAGGACGACGACGCCGAGGCAGCGGACGCACAGACCGACACGGGCGCAGCCGACACGACGCCTGAGGAGAAGCCGAGTCGCGCGAAGTCCCGCGGACGCAAGCGGACGAAGAGCACCGACCGGTCCGCCGAGGCCGGCCGAGGCGACACCGACACGCAGGACGAGAAGCCGAGCACCGGCGAGGAGCAGCCGATGCTGCCCGTCGAATCGGAACCGGAGACCACCGCACCGGCAGCGGACGCTCCCGCAGCGGCGGAGGCCTCACCGGAGGCCGAGCCGGCGGGGGAGATGCCGCTGATGATCGGCGCCGACACGACGACGAAGGTCGCCGTCGCCGCCGAGCCCGAAGCCCCGCGCCGCAAGGCCCCGGCGAAGAAGGACAAGCCGGCGGAGAAGCCCCAGGAGGCGCTGCCGACCTCGTTCGTCATCATCGGCGAGGACTGAGGCTCTCCCGCCTGCGAGCCACCGGCGACAGCGCAGCGCCCCACGTCGAATGACGTGGGGCGCTGCGCTGTCCGTGCCCGGATCCGGGCTCAGCCGCTGCCCCGGACTCGACCCCAGCACGCGCGCGAGCCGGGCACGCGCACCGCGGCGGAGCCGAGGAGAGGGGAGCGGTGGTCAGGTGCCCGACTGCTTGTTCCGGGTCGTGCTGATCGTCGGCTGTGCGGCCTGATCGCCGCAGAGGACGATCATGAGGTTCGTGACGAGGTCGCTGCGTTCGGCGTGCCCGAGGGAGACGATGTCACGACGTTCGATCTGCTCGATCGCCGTCTCGACCATGCCCACCGCACCTTCGACGATGAGCTGCCGGGCCGCGACGACGGCCGTGGCCTGCTGCCGCTGGAGCATCGCCCGGGCGATCTCCGGAGCATACGCGAGCTGGGTGATCCGGGATTCGATGATCGACACGCCCGCGGCGGCGACCCGGGCGGCCACCTCGGCGGAGAGCTTCTCCGTGATCTCATCGGCATTGTCGCGCAGAGACATCCGATGCGGATCGGAGGAGTCGTAGGCGTAGGAGTTCGCGATATGGCGCACCGCCGTCTCGGCCTGGATGGCGACGAACTCCTCGAAATCGTCGACCTCGAACATCGCCTGAGCCGTGTCGCGGACCTGCCAGACGACGACCGCACCGATCTCGATGGGATTGCCGTCGAGGTCGTTGACCTTGAGCGTCGAGGTCTCGTGATTGCGGATGCGCGTGGAGATCTGGATCTTCGAGAAGAGGGGATTGACGAAGCGCAGACCCGACTGACGCACCGTGCCGACGTATTTGCCGTAGAGCTGGAGGACGACGGCGTGGCCGGGGGCCACCGAGGTGCAGCCCTTGAAGAGGAACATCGAGGCGATGAAGGCGAGGACACCGAGGACGAGGAGGATGACGCCGAGCGGGTTCTGTCCGATCATCAGGCCGAAGCCGACGAGTCCGAGGAGGATCGCGACGAGGAGGAGGACGACGGCGCCGACGATCGCGAAGTAGCCCGAGACCGCACCGGCGGGTCGTTCGCGGACCCGGTCGCCCTCGACCGACTCGATGCGGGTCGGCTGATCCGGTCCTGGTCGTCCGCCGGCGGGTCCGCCGGTCATCTGCGGGTGGTGGCCACCTGGGCGTCCGGGCTGCGGGTGCTGCCCCTGCTGCCAGGGCTGCTGGGGTGGTGGGGTCGGGTGCTGGGGAGGGGGAGGGTTCTGTGACATGCGGCCAGTCTAGGTCACACCGGAAATCCACTATCCGAAACTCGCGGTGAGACCAATGTCACTTGCGCCGTGGTCGGTGTGATGCAGATAACAGTTCTGTAACTGTCCGAATATTGGAAGGTCGATTGCTTGATCCCGGTGTCGCATTGCGGAACATTTGATCGACATGGACATACTGCTGCTAGCGTCAGACGCACCGACGTCTCCCGTCGACGATGCCATCAACTCCTGGTTCACTCCGATCGCCACCTGGTTCTCCAGTGTGATCTTCGTGCCCGTCACGATCGGCGAGATCTCCTTCCCGTTCGTCGTCTTCTGGCTCATCCTCGGAGCCCTGATCTTCACCCTCTACTTCGGCTTCATCCAGTTCCGCGGCTTCAAGGTCTCCCTCGACGTCGTCCGCGGCAAGTACTCCAAGCCCACCGATCCCGGCGAGATCACCCACTTCCAGGCCCTGGCCTCCGCCCTCTCGGGCACCGTGGGACTCGGCAACATCGCCGGTGTCGGCGTCGCCGTCGCCCTCGGCGGACCGGGTGCGACGTTCTGGATGATCATCGCCGGTCTGCTCGGCATGTGCACGAAGTTCGTCGAGTGCACGCTCGGCGTGAAGTACCGCGAGATCGATGAGAACGGCGTCGTCCACGGCGGACCGTTCAAGTACCTGCCGGTGGCCTTCCGCCGGTTCTCCAAGCCCGTGGCCGCGATCCTCACCGGCCTCTTCGCCGTCGCGATCCTCATCTTCGGCGTCGTCGGCGGCGGCATGTTCCAGGCCAACCAGACGTTCGCCCAGGTCCGCACCGCCACCGGCGGGGCTGACGGCTTCCTCGGCGGCGCGTGGGCCGGACTGATCTTCGGCATCTTCTTCGCCCTCCTCGTCGGACTCGTCATCCTCGGCGGCATCCGCTCGATCGCGAAGGTCACCGACAAGCTCGTCCCGGCGATGGCGATCTTCTACGTCGTCTCCTGCCTCCTCGTCCTCGGCATCAACTTCCAGCAGATCCCGATGGCGATCGGCGAGATCTTCGAAGGCGCCTTCAACCCGCAGGGCATCGCCGGCGGCATCGTCGGCGTGATGATCATCGGCTTCCAGCGCTCGGCGTTCTCGAACGAGGCCGGCATCGGCTCGGCCGCCATCGCGCACTCGGCGGTCAAGACCCGCCGGCCGATCTCCGAAGGCTTCGTCGCCCTCCTCGAGCCCTTCATCGACACCGTCGTCATCTGCACCATGACCGCCCTGACGATCATCGTCGCCAACCAGCCCTCGTACCGCGAGGACCTCGGCGAAGGTGAGATCGGCGGCGTGGCGCTGGCCTCGGATGCCTTCTCCACCGTCGCCTCGTGGTACCCGGCGCTGCTCGCCGTCGCCGTCGCGCTCTTCGCGTTCTCCACCCTCATCACGTGGACGTACTACGGGGAGCGGGCCTGGAGCTACCTCTTCGGTCGCGGCAAGGCGACGATCATGGCCTTCCGCGTCCTCGTCTGCGTCTTCGTCGTCATCGGCTGTGTCGCCAGCTTCAGCAAGGTCGTCGAGTTCGCCGATGCGGCGCTGTTCATGTGCGCCTTCATCAACATCCTCGGCCTCTACCTCCTCATGCCGGTCGTGAAGAAGGAGATGAAGAAGTACCTCGCCGACCGCAAGGCCGGCACCCTCACCGACCCGGACACCAAGGACGCGGTCCCGGTCGAGCAGCCCGCCTGACCCTCACCCTCCCGTGCCCCGGCCGTCCCCGCGACGCCCGGGGCACGGTCGTGTCCGCGGCAGTGTTGCCTCTGCGGATTGTCTAGACTGATCGGGTGACTGACGACGACACCGCCGCCTCCCAGGCCGCCGACCGCCTGCTCGAGCTGCGGGGCAGCATCGACAACATCGACGCCGCCCTCATCCATCTGCTCGCCGAGCGCTTCAAGCTCACCGAATCCGTCGGCGTGCTCAAGGCCGACCACGGTCTGCCCCCGGCCGACGAAGCGCGGGAGGCCCGGCAGGTCGCCCGCCTGCGCCGGCTCGCCGAGGACTCGCACCTCGATCCGGAGTTCGCGGAGAAGTTCCTCGCCTTCATCGTCGCCGAGGTGATCCACCATCACGAGCGGATCGCGGAGTCTCGCGAGAGCTGAGCACCCGGTCCGGCGCCGTCGCAGCGCTGCGGTCCCGCATCGTCGCCGGACTGCGGTGCGGCGACGAGGCGGAGGTCACCTCCGCACCGGTTTGCCGTCGGCGGCCGGGATCGACTAAGCTTGAACGTCGGTGCGTCCGTCGCACCACGGCTGGTGATTCCTCTCAATGGGTCTGTCGTTCAGGGAGTTCGCTCCCTGTCGAGCCAAGGCATCAACCGCCGTTCGCAAGATTTCTTACGCAGAAAGGGTTCGACCATGGTCTACGCCATTGTCCGTGCCGGTGGCCACCAGGAAAAGGTCAGCGTCGGCGACATCATCACAGTGAATCGAATGAAGGCGCAGGCCGGGGACAGCGTCACGCTCGAACCCGTTCTCTTCGTCGACGGCGACGCGGTCACGACCGACGCCGATGCCCTCTCCAAGATCTCGGTGAGCGCCGAGGTCGTCGGTGAGCTCCGCGGTCCCAAGATCGTGATTCAGAAGTACAAGAACAAGACCGGGTACAAGAAGCGTCAGGGCCACCGCCAGGACCTCACCCGTCTGAAGATCACGAACATCAAGTAAGAGGAGGCCTCTGACATGTCAAGCAAAAAGGGAGTCAGCTCGACCCGCAACGGTCGCGACTCGAACCCGCAGTACCTCGGTGTCAAGCGCTTCGGCGGCCAGGTCGTCAAGGCCGGTGAGATCATCGTCCGCCAGCGCGGCACGAAGTTCCACCCCGGTGCGAACGTCGGCCGCGGCGGAGACGACACGCTCTTCGCTCTGACCGCCGGTGCCGTCGAGTTCGGCAAGCGCAACGGTCGCAAGATCGTCAACATCGTCGGCGTCTGACCGATACGATCTGATCTGCCCCGCTTCAGGGGTCCATGAAGGGTGAGTCTCACGACTCACCCTTCATCTGATATAAGGACATCATGGCCACCGAGTTCATTGATCGCGTCACGGTACACCTTGCGGCCGGCGACGGCGGAAACGGCTGCTCGTCGATCCGGCGGGAGAAGTTCAAACCGCTCGGCGGCCCCGACGGCGCCAACGGCGGTCGCGGCGGCGACATCACCTTCGTCGTCGACCCGCAGACGACGACCCTGCTGCCCCTCCACCACCGCCCCCACCTCAAGGCCGACGGCGGCGGTATCGGCAAGGGCGACCTGCGCCACGGCGCCGACGGCAAGGACCTCATCGTGCCCGTGCCCGACGGCACGGTCGTCAAGACCCAGGACGGTCAGATCCTCGCCGACCTCGTCGGCGCCGGCACGGAGTTCGTCGCCGCGGCGGGCGGCCGGGGTGGGCTCGGCAATGCCGCTCTCGCCTCGACGAAGCGCAAGGCACCCGGTTTCGCCCTCCTCGGCGAACCCGGTGAGGCCTCCACGCTCGTCCTCGAGCTCAAGACGATCGCCGACGTCGCCCTCGTCGGCTACCCCTCGGCAGGCAAGTCGAGTCTCATCGCCGCGCTGTCGGCGGCGAAGCCGAAGATCGCCGACTACCCGTTCACGACGCTCGTGCCCAACCTCGGCGTCGTCGAAGCCGGGGATGTCCGCTACACCGTCGCCGACGTCCCCGGGCTCATCCCCGGGGCGTCCGAGGGCAAGGGCCTCGGGCTGGAGTTCCTCCGTCACGTCGAACGGACCGCCGCCCTCGTCCACGTCATCGACATGGCGACGTGGGAGCCCGGCCGCGACCCGGTCTCCGACCTCGAGGTCATCGAGGCCGAACTCACCGCGTACTCCGTCGACCTCGGCGAGGAGGGCGGGGACCTCCCGCTCTCGCAGCGTCCGAA
The DNA here is from genome assembly GCF_006489205.2 of Brevibacterium sp. XM4083. Classification (GTDB taxonomy): domain Bacteria; phylum Actinomycetota; class Actinomycetes; order Actinomycetales; family Brevibacteriaceae; genus Brevibacterium. The sequence continues at coordinate 188,869 of NZ_VFYR02000002.1, forward strand.
GCTCGTCGCCCTCAACAAGGTCGACATCCCCGACGGCCGCGAACTCGCCGACATCGTCCGCCCCGACCTCGAGGCCGCCGGCTACCGGGTCTTCGAAGTCTCCGCCGTCAGCCATGCGGGACTGCGCGAGCTCTCCTTCGCGATGGCCGGTCTCGTCGCCGCCGAACGCGAACGGCGCGCCGAGGTCGAAGCCGTGCCGCAGCGCGTCGTCATCCGGCCCAAGGCCGTCGACGACAAGGGCTTCACGATCCGCACCGAACGCGACGCCGACGGTCCGGTCTTCCGGGTCCTCGGCGACAAGCCCGAACGCTGGGTCGTCCAGACCGACTTCGCCAACGACGAAGCCGTCGGCTACCTCGCCGACCGACTCGAGCGCCTCGGCGTCGAAGAGGCACTGTTCAAGGCCGGCGCGACCCCGGGCGATACCGTCGTCATCGGCGAGGGCGACGGCGTCGTCTTCGACTGGGACCCCACGAGCGTCGGCGGTGCCGAGCTGCTCGGCTCCCGCGGCACCGACCTCCGACTCGAGGAGGAGGCCCGTGCGAGCCGCAAGGAGCGCAAGGCCGCCTACCACGAGCGGCAGGACGCGAAGGCCGCGACCCGGGCGGAGTTCGAGAAGGAGCGGCTCGCCGAGCGCGCCGCCCGCGAGAACTCCGCCGACGAGCGATGACCGCGACGACCGCGGCCGCCGACTCCGCGACCGTGCGGGCCGACATCGCCGGTGCCAAGCGCGTCGTCGTCAAGGTCGGCTCCTCGTCGCTGACGACGCTTGACGGCGGGCTCGACGAGTCACGGCTCGTGGCGCTCACCGACGTCATCGCCGCCCACCGGGCCGACGGCCGGGAGATCATCCTCGTCTCCTCGGGGGCGATCGCCGCGGGACTCGAACCCGTCGGCCTGCGCCGCCGGCCGCGCGACCTCGCCACCCAGCAGGCCGCCGCCGGGGTCGGACAGGGGCTGCTCATGGCCGCCTACGCGCGGGCACTGGGCCGCTTCGACCTCGTCCCCTCCCAGGTCCTGCTCTCGGCCGACGACCTCATCCGCCGCACCCGGTACAAGAACGCGCAGCGGGCCATCGACCGTCTGCTGTCCCTGGGCACGCTGCCGATCGTCAACGAGAACGACGCTGTGGCCACCGAGGAGATCCGCTTCGGCGACAACGACCGCCTCGCCGCCCTCGTCGCCCACCTCTCCCACGCCGACGCGCTCGTCCTCCTCTCCGACGTCGACGCCCTCTACACGGGACCCCCGTCCCAGGCCGGCGCCAGGCGCATCGACCATGTCGCCGGTCCCGACGACCTCGGTGCCGTGGCGATCGGCGGGGTCGGGACGGCCGGCACGGGCACCGGGGGAATGGCGACGAAGGTCGACGCCGCCCTCATGGTCACCGACTCCGGCATCCCCGCCGTGCTCACCTCCGCCGACCGGGTCGGCGACGTGCTCACCGGGGGGAGCGCTGGCACGTCCTTCGCCGTCACCCACCGTCGCCGCGGCACCCGACTGCTGTGGCTGCGCCATCTCGCCAAGACGTTCGGTTCGGTGACGATCGACGACGGCGCCGAGGCGGCCGTGCGGTCGCGGGGCACGAGCCTGCTCGCCGCCGGCGTCGTCGGCGTCGAAGGGGACTTCGAAGCCGGGGATCCCGTCGAGATCAGGAACACCGGCGGGCAGATCGTGGCGCGGGGGATGACGAACTTCTCCGCCGCCGAGCTGCCGACGATGTTCGGCCTGACCACCGAGGAACTTGGCACCCGGCTGGGAAGTGACTACCGTAAAGAAGTCATCCATCGCAATGATCTCGTCCTCACGCATGTGAGCGAGAGGAGTTAGTCCATGCCCGCTGCTGCCGACATCCATCCCAAGATCGTGCGCGGGGTGACGCGGATCGCCAGGAACGCGAAGGCGGCCGCCGCACGTCTGGCCACGACCTCGACCGCGGAGAAGAACGCCGCGCTCCAGGCGATCGCCGACGGTCTGCGGGCGAACTCCGCGCGCATCGTCAAAGCCAATGCGATCGACCTCGCCGCGGGGGCCGAGAACGGGATGAGCGAGTCCCTCCTCGATCGGCTCCGCCTCGACGAGGAGCGGATCTCCGCGATCGCCTCGGCGGTCGAACAGGTCATCGACATCCCCGACCCGGTCGGCACCGTCGTCGTCGGCCGCACCCTGCCCAACGGTGTGCGCCTGACCCAGAACCGGGTGCCCATGGGTGTGATCGGCGCGATCTACGAGGCCCGCCCCAATGTTACGGTCGACATCGCGATCCTCGCGCTCAAGGCCGGCAATGCGACGATCCTGCGCGGGGGATCGGCCGCGGAGAACACGAACGCCGAACTCGTCTCCGTCCTCCGCCGCGCCGTCGAATCCGTCCGCCTGCCCGCGGACACGATCAACACGATCGACCAGCACGGCCGCGACGGGGCCGTCGTGCTGATGAACTCCCGCGACTACGTCGACCTCCTCATCCCGCGCGGCGGGGCCGAGCTCATCAACACCGTCGTCCAGGAGTCGATCGTGCCCGTCATCGAGACGGGCATCGGCAACGTCCACATGTTCATCGACTCCTCGGCGACGGTGAAGAACGCCGTCGACCTCGTCCTCAACTCGAAGACCCAGCGGCCCAGCGTCTGCAACGCACTCGAGACCCTGCTCGTCCATGAGAAGGCCGCCAAGCGCGTGCTGCCGAAGATCCTCGAACGCCTCGACCAGGCCGGCGTCGTCGTCCACGCCGACGCCGATGTCGCAGCGCTGGCGCCCGAGTCGATGAAGATCCGCCGGGTCTCGCGCCGGGACTGGGCCAAGGAGTACCTCGACCTCGAACTCGCGATCAAGCTCGTTAACGGCATCGACGAGGCGATCGAGCACATCCGCGCCTACACCTCGGGCCACACCGAGGTGATCGTGACGAAGGACATCGACAACGCCGAGACCTTCGTCACAGCCATCGACGCCGCCGCCGTCGGCGTCAACGTCTCGACCCGCTTCACCGACGGCGGCGAGTTCGGGTTCGGCGCAGAGGTCGGCATCTCGACGCAGAAGCTCCACGCCCGCGGACCGATGGGCGTCGAGCAGCTGACGACGACGAAATGGGTCATGCTCGGAAACGGGCAGATCCGCGACTGACTTCGCCCATGTCGCTGCGCACGCAGACGACAGGGCGTGAGAAACTGAAGTGAACAGACTCATCAAGGGACAAGGAGCACTCTCGTGAACGCAACTCTGCTGGCCGCCGCAACCGAAGGCGCGGCACACACCGAGCTGCCGATGGAGCCGATCGGCTACGGCCTCATCACACTCGCGATCTTCATCTCGATGGCCGTCGTCGCACGGTCGTGGAAGGGCATCTCGTACCGCCACTGATATGGCAGAACGCACACGTCGGGTCGGTGTCATGGGCGGCACCTTCGACCCCATCCACCACGGACACCTGGTCGCGGCCAGCGAGGTGCAGTCGACGTTCGACCTCGACGAAGTCGTCTTCGTCCCCACCGGTCGGCCGTACCAGAAGGACGACAAGACCGTCACCGACGCCGAGCATCGGTACCTCATGACGGTCATCGCGACGGCGTCGAACCCGCGGTTCCGCGTCTCCCGCGTCGACATCGACCGTCCCGGTCCGACCTACACGATCGACACCCTGCGGGATCTGTCGAACAGCCTCGGCGAGAACACGGAGATGTTCTTCATCACCGGCGCGGACGCTTTGGCTCAGATTCTGACATGGAAGAATGTCGATGAGCTGTTCTCCTTGGCGCACTTCGTCGGGGTCAGCCGGCCGGGGCACGAACTCCGCAGCGAGGGCCTGCCCGTCGACCGGCTGAGTCTCGCGCAGATCCCGGCGCTGGCGATCTCGTCAACGGACTGCAGGCAACGGGTGATGGATGGAGCCCCGGTCTGGTACCTCGTGCCGGACGGCGTGGTGCAGTACATCGCGAAACACGATCTGTACAGGAGTGGAAATGGCTGAAGAGCAGTTCACGTCTCGACGTGCGAGGCGCGAAGCCGAGCGACTGGCCGCGGAAGAGGAGTTCGAGGCCAGGTCGTCCGCTCCCCAGGCGTCCGACGGCAGCCGCGCGGACTTCCTCACCCCACCGAAGCGTCCGACCGAGAAGCCGGCGACGACCACCGAGGCGGACTCCGCGTCGGTCAGCGACGCTCCGCTTGCCGCCGGTGGCGGCTCAGCATCGGGCGCCGGTGAGGCGGCTCCGTCGGCCCAGTCACCGGTGCCGTCGACGCCCCCGGCGTCTTCGCCGCAGACTCCGCAGGCCCCACAGACGCCTGCGGCCCCACAGACCCCTCCGGCCGCTGCGGCCCCGCAGACTCCTGAGTCTCCGGCGACACCGGCTCCCGAGAAGTCCGCTCCGGCCCGGCCCGCCGCGGCAGCGCCGGCCCCGGTCGGCGGCAGCGCGGGATCGACTCCCGCTGACCTTCCCTCGTCGCGCATCGACCCGGCGCCGACGCCGAAGGTCTCGCACGAGCGCGGGGCACTGGCCTCCGATCACCTGCCGCAGGAGCGGCCACCGGTCAACGCCGAGGATCGGCTCGACCCCCGCCGGGCACCGCTGCCGCACTTCGAATCGCGCGCCGCGCGCAAACGCTACCTGCGCGAGCACGGCCTGTCGATGGACGGCGACCTCTCCACGGGAGCGATCCCCGTCATCGCCGACCCCGCCGCGGATTCCCAGTCCGACGACACTGCCTCACAGACCAGCGACACGACCGCGAAGGCAGCCTCGGGTGAGCACGAATCGTTCGACGCCGCCGGCTTCGGTGGGTCGTCGGCCGAAGTGGCTGCTCGCGACTTCGAATCACCGGTGACCGCCGACTCGGCGCCGCGCCCGGCCTCCGGACCCGACGACGCGCTCTCGCGTCCTCTCCCGGAGACCACCCCCGAGACGTCGGCCCCCGCGCAGCCGACGCCGAGCGGCGACGCTGCGGCGGCGAAGGCGCCTGCGGCGGACACCTCTGCGACTGCCGCGAAGACGGACGCCGCCACGACCGACGCGAAGCCGGACGCCGTCGAGTCGGCGGCGACGAAGGCAACCCCCGCCGCGACGTCCGATGCGGCCGCGAAGCCCGCGGCCGCATCGGACGCGGACGGACCGGAGCCGGCCACCCGGTCCCGGCGGATGCCGATCGTCAATCCGCCGAGCACCTCGGGCGTGCGGGTCGTCACCGCCGCCTCGGCGAAGGTCTCCGAACCCGGCGCGAAGGAGACCGCAGCCTCGAAGGACGGTGCTGCGTCGAAGAGCGATGCCGCGTCGAAGACCGATTCCGCGTCGAAGGGTGAGGCAGCCTCGAAGGGTCAGGCCGCGTCGAAGGGCGAGGCCGCGTCGACGAAGCGCGGAACAGCGACGGACGCCTCGGCGCCGAACTCCTCGTCGGACGCCGCACGGGACCGCGACTCTCGCACCGAGGAGGCGGCGACGGTACAGTCGGCCGACGACGCCGCCCGCGAACTCGCCGCGAACCCCGAGACCCGTCCGATGGACACCGTGCCCGAGGCGTGGTCCCTGCCGAACTCCGACTATGAGGACGAAGAGACCGAGAACCCGCCCGGCACCCGCATCAAGGCGAGTGCCGTGACCGGGTACGACGGGCAGATCCTTGTTGGCGAAGAGCCATCCAAAGTACCCTTTATCGTGCTGGGCGTGGCGGCGCTCTTCGCCGTCGCCCTCATCGTCATCGCACTCGTCATGCTGCTGTGACAACCTGAACCCTGGGAAAGGACCACGTGGACACCACTGAACTGCTTCGGATCGCCGCCAAAGGCGCCGATGACAAGCTCGGCACCGATATCGTCGCCCTCGACGTCAGCTCCACCCTCTACATTACCGACGCCTTCCTCATCGTGTCCGCGGAGAACGAACGGCAGGTCGGTGCGATCGTCGACGGCGTCGAGGAGGCGCTGCTCAAGCAGGCCGGACGCAAACCCCTGCGGCGGGAGGGACGCGGCACCGGTGACTGGGTGCTCCTCGACTACGGCGACATCGTCGTCCACGTCTTCTCCACCGAACAGCGCGAGTACTACGCGCTCGAGCGCCTGTGGAAGGACGTTCCCGTCATCGACGTGACGATCGACGAGACTGCCGATGACGACGACTCGGCCGACGACGCTGCACCTGTCGACACCGAGTCCGACGGTCCTGCCGCCGGCACCGAGACTCGATGACGAAGACCGTCATCGTCTGGCGGCACGGGCAGACGGACTTCAACCTGCAGCGGCGCTTCCAAGGACAGTCCGACATTCCGCTCAACGCCGTCGGAATCGATCAGGCCGAACGGGCCGCCGCGGTCCTCGCCGCCCGCAGTCCCGAACTCATCGTCTCCTCCGACCTGCTGCGCGCAGCGGTCACCGCCGACACCCTCGCCGACCGGCTGGGGACGAGCGTCGACCGCGATCCGCGCCTGCGGGAGATGGCCTTCGGCGAGTGGGAGGGCCTGACCCGCGAGGAGATTGCGGCAGTCTGGCCCGAGGAGCTCCACAAGTGGCTCTCCGGCGGTGACCCGAAGCCGCCCGGGGGAGAGACCCGCAGCGAGTCCTCGCAGCGAGTGGCCCGCGCCATCACCGACATCGTCACGACCTCGGACGCGGAGACGATCGCCATCGTCGCCCACGGTGCGGTGCTGCGCGGTGCCGCAGAGATCCTCCTCGAGATGACCGGATCCGGAAGACTCGCCGTCCTCGCGAACTGCGGGCACGGCGAATTCGGCTTCACCGGCGACACGTGGGTGCTGCGCAACTGGGGCGAAGCCCCCGACTGATCACCGTCGCCTCGCGTTCACATCCCGGATGAGGCCGACGAGAGCGTCGGCCGACTCCGACCACGCGAACCTCTGCGACTGCACCTGCCCGGCCGCGGCGGCCCGTGCCCAGGCGTCGGGCTCGGTGAGTCTTCCGACCGCCTCGGCGATCGAGGCGGGATCGTCCTCGTCGAAGTACTCCGCCGCATCCCCGGCGATCTCATGGAAGATCGGGATGTCGGAGACCGCGACAGGCACGCCCTTGGCCATCGCCTCGATGACGGGCAGCCCGAAGCCCTCGGCGCGGGAGGCCGTGACGAGCGCTGTCGCCTCCTCGAGCAGCTGGGCGTACTCCTCATCGCTGACCCCGCGGTGGAAGACGACCCGCGCACGGTCGGGGATGAGCGCCCGCAGCGCCGCCTCCCGCCGCCCTTCGATCCGGCTCGCGATGTGAAGCGTCCACCCGGGCAGGTGCGCCAGGGCGCGGATGAGGGTTTCGACGTTCTTGTACGGCATGAACGAGCCCATGTAGACCAGGGACCTCGCCCCCGAGCGATCGACCGATCGGGGTGCGGCGGCGGTGACCTCGGCGGCGTTGGAGACGACGGTCACCGGTTTCGTCGTCAGATGCTCCTCGGCGATGAGGGCCTTCGTCGTCTCACTCACCGCGGCGATCGCATCGGCCCGGTTGAGCAGCAGTCGCTGCGGGGCGTAGCTGAGATGGTAGAGCCGCCACAGCAGCCGCACCGGGGCCGGCAGGTCGGCCGGCGGGAGCGGATGCGAGTAGTAGATGAGGTCGTGGACGGTGAGGATGAGCCCGTAGCGGCGACCGGTCGACCCCATGACCTGCATCGTCGAGAACACGACATCGGCGCCGAGGTCGTTGAGCCGTTTCGCGATGCCCACCTCGGCGGGGGAGAGCGGGGAGCTGAGCTTGACCCACGGGCAGTCGGGGAGGAGGGCGAGCTGGTCCTCGTCGCTGATGATCGCGGTGACCTCGATGTCCGTGCCCGCGGTCGCCTCGAGGAGGGCCTCGAGCAGGCACGAACCGTACCGGGAGATCCCGTCATGATGGGTCGTTCGGGTGAAGCGCGCGTCGAAGAAGACCCTGATTCGGTCGGGGGCCTGTGGAACGCGTGGGTTTTTGCTCATGGAACTCCGAGTCGATAGTCTGAACATTCGAAAGTGAGCGTTCGCCGCGACGAAGGGCCAGTGAGTGAAGGAACCAGCACCTGCGTCCGAAGCCCTGAGGCTCCGGTCATGATCCTAACGATTATCGCACTCGCCGCCCTCGTCGTCCTCACCCCGCTCCTCACCCGCCTCCTGGGTCGAGCCACCGGATGGCCGCTGGCCGCCGCCTACCTCGCCGTCGCCGCTCTCTTCACTCCCACCGCCGCCGAGGTGATGGCCGGGTCGACGCCGGAGGAGACCGTCTCATGGGTGCCGAGCCTCGGCGTCGACCTCGCCCTGCGCGCCGACGGCATCGGCGTGATCTTCACGTACATCGCCCTCGTCATCGGCGCCGTCGTCTTCGTCTATTCGACCGGATACCTGCCCAAGGGCCGCAATACGAGCTTCTACTGGCTCATGGTGATCTTCACGTTCTCGATGGTCGCCCTCGTGCTCAGCAACAACCTCATCGTCCTCTTCATCTGCTGGGAACTGACGTCGCTGGCCTCGTTCTTCCTCATCGCCCGCTCCGGGTCGCCCGGGCAGGCACCGTCCCTGCGCACCCTGTTCATCACCTTCATCGGCGGCCTCACGCTGCTGGTCGCCGTGGGACTGACGATCGCGGTGACCGGGACGACGAACCTCAACGAGGCGCTGCTCTCCGGAGCGTGGGCCGCGCAGCCGGCGGCCGCCACCCTCGTCGCCGTCCTCGTCGCGATCGCCGGCATGACGAAGTCCGCGCAGTTCCCGTTCCATTCGTGGTTGCCCGACGCGATGGCCGCGGCCACCCCCGTCTCGGCCTACCTCCACGCCGCGGCCGTCGTCAAGGCCGGCGTCTTCCTCATGCTCCGGTTCTCCCCGGCCTTCCATGCGACCCCGGCCTGGAACATCCTCCTCATCACCTCGGGTCTCATCGCCGCGTGCATCGGCGGCTGGTTCGCGCTCAACCAGCACGACGTCAAGAAGCTCATGGCGTACTCGACGGTCTCCCAGCTCGGCCTCATCACCGCCGTCATCGGCGTCGGCACCGAAGCCGCGATCGCCGCGGCGGCCCTCCACATCATCGCCCACGCGCTCTTCAAGTCCGGCCTGTTCATGATGGTCGGCGTCGTCGACCACCTCGCCGGGACCCGCGAACTCACCCGCATCCCGCGACTCATGGGTCCGGCCCCGACGGCCTTCGTCGTCATGATCCTCGGCTGCGCCTCGATGGCCGGGATCCCGCCTCTGCTCGGCTTCGTGTCGAAGGAGTCGCTGTTCACCGCGCTCGTCGAATCCGGCGGTGCCGGGTGGATGCTCTTCGTCATCGCCGTCGCCGCCTCGGTGCTCACCTTCGCCTACTGCGCGAAGACGGTGTGGGGCGCGTTCATCGACGGCAAACCGGTGACGAAGTCCGAACTCGAGCACTCCTCACCGATCATGCTCGCCGCCGCGGCCCTGCCGATCGTCGCCTCCCTCCCGCTCAGCCTCGTCCTCTACCTCTTCGACACCCCGCTCACCGCCGTGGTCGCCGCGGCGCTCCCCGGTGAGGTCGAACCCGTCCACGTGAAGTTCTGGCACGGATTCACCCCCGAGCTCATCGCCTCGGGCCTCATCATCGCCATCGGCATCGTCATCATCATCAACCGCTCCCGCGTCTTCGTCTTCTTCCACCGCGCCCGGCTCAGCTTCGACGGCGCCGACGTCATCGCCGGCATCGCCGACGGCCTTCAGCGCCTCGGCCGCGGCCTCGGCATCGTCGTGCGCCCGATGAACTCGACCCCCTACCTGGCGACGACCCTCGGCGGCCTCGCGCTCATCACGTTCCTCTCCGTGCCTGCGGTCTACCCGAGCCTGCCGCCGCTCCAGGAGAACCTGTGGCGGCCCGCGGACATCATCCTCCTCGTCCTCATCACCGTCGCCGTCCTCGTCGTGTGCACCTCGCACTCGCGTCTGACCACGGTCGTCGCGCTCTCGGCCATCGGCATCCTCGCGACCGTGCAGATCCTCGCCCTCGGCGCGCCCGACGTCACCCTCACCCAGCTGCTCGTCGAGGCGATGACGATCATCGTCATCATGCTCGTCCTCCAGAAGCTGCCCCGGTCGTTCTGGCGGTACTCGAAGCGCCTGCAGTCGAGCCGGGCGATCTTCGCGATCCTCGTCGGCATCGCCGTCACCGTGCTCACCCTCATGCTCAACGGACGGCGTGAGCGCTCCGACCTCGGTCTCTACTACATCGAACAGGCCCCGGAGATCAGCGGCGGCCACAACATCGTCAACACGATCCTCGTCGAGTTCCGTGCGCTCGATACGCTCGGCGAGCTCACTGTGCTCGGCATGGCCGGCATCGCGATCGTCGCCGTGATGTCGACGGTCAAGGACCGCTACATCGACCCGCCGGCGGAGAACATCCCGGAACCGCCGCGACGGGCGTGGGTGACGGTGCGCCCGAAGGGCACAAGCGCCTACCGCGGCGTCCACGAGGCGTGGCCCAACGTCATCCCGCTGCAGCTGACGATCAAGGTGCTCGGACCGCTGCTCATCATCGCCTCGCTGATGATCTTCTGGCGCGGCCACAACGAACCCGGCGGCGGCTTCATCGCCGCGCTCGTCGGCTCCGCCGTCATCGGCCTGCTCTACATGTCGACGGCCAAGGACCGCGCCATCGGACCCCCACGGGCGCCCCTCTACCTCATCGGCCTCGGCATCGGCATCGCCGTGGTCACCGGCCTGCTCGGGCTGATCTTCGCCGGATCCTTCCTCGAGCCGCTGCACACCTACATCCTCGGGCAGCGCTTCACGACCTCGATGCTCTTCGACGTCGGCGTCTACCTCGCCGTCCTCGGCCTCATCCTCCTCTCCTTCAACATCCTCGGCGTCTCCGACTCCGCGGCGACCCCGGCCGGTGACGACGTCCTCACCGACGGCATCATCCGCCGTGACGTCGAACTCACGCGTGAGCGCGCCGATGAGCTCCTCTACGGTGAGCTGCGCGGACCGCTCGAATCGATCAGGGGCGAGCGGCCCGGCCGCGGAGAGAAGATCGCCGGACGCGGCTCCGAGGAGAAGGCCAAGGCCTCGACGACGCACATCCTCGACGGTGATGCACCGCTCGACCGCGGTGAAGCCCCGACCACGAAGGAGGGGGATCCGCGATGATCCTTGCCCTGACGATCGGCGTGCTCACCGCCGGCGGTGTCTACCTCATGATGCAGCGGTCCATGGTCCGCGGCGTCTTCGGCCTCACCCTGATCTCGCACGCCGCGAACTTCATCCTGCTGTCCGCCGGAGTCGGGGCCTGGCGCGTCGAGCCGCTCGCCGAACGCGGTGACCAGACCATGGCCGCCGACCCGCTGCCGCAGGCGTTCGTCCTCACCGCGATCGTCATCACGCTCGCGGTGACGATCTTCATGCTCGCCCTCGCCGTGCTCGGCCACGACGACGACCAGAAGCGCGCTCCGGAGACCGGGGAGGTCCGCGAATCGTGAACTCCTCCCTCCTGCTCCTCCTCGTCGCGATCCCGCTGCTCGCCTCGGCGCTCAGCGTGCTCATCACCTCCCGCACCTTCGACCGCATCCTGCTCTTCGCCGTGCCCTCCTTCGTCGGCGCCGCGGCGATCGGGCTGCTCGTCCTCCACCGCACGGAACCGGTCGTCGCCCATTCCGTCGGCGGTTACATCCCGGGACTGGCGATCCCGTTCGTCTCGGACACGTTCACCGCCCTCATGCTGCTCCTGACGTCGCTGACGTCCCTGGTCAGCTGCATCTTCCTCGTGAGCACGGGGGAGGACCAGTACCGGTTCGTCCCGGCGCTCATCCTCATGATGCTCACCGGTGTCTACGGGGCGATCCTCACCGGCGACCTCTTCAACTTCTTCGTCTTCGTCGAGGTCATGGTGCTGCCGGCCTACGCGCTCATCGCGGTCACGGGAACGTGGCGCCGCCTCGGCGTGGGGCGGATGTTCGTCATGGTCAACCTGCTCACCTCGACCCTGCTGCTCATCGGCGTCGGCTTCGTCTACGGTGCCCTCGGCACCGTCAACCTCGCCGTGCTCGCCTCCCTCGGCACCCCGACGGGACAGGGGGCGCTCGCGCTCGGGATCGTCCTCTTCGCCCTGCTCGTCAAGGCCGGCGGCGCCCCGTTCCACGGCTGGTTGGCCCGCAGCTACCCGAACACCTCGGCGGGGATGATGTCGCTCTTCGCCGGTCTCCACTCGAAGGTCGCCCTCTACGCGATCTACCGCATCTGCACGACCGTCTACGGTGAGCCCCCGGCCTGGGCCAACGCGATCGTCGCGATCGCCGTGGTCAGCATCCTCGTCGGCTCCCTCTCCGGCTTCGGACAGAACCGGGTGCGCAACGTCCTCGCGTTCCAGATGACCTCCGGCGTCGGCCACATCCTCCTCGGCGTCGCCCTGCTCACCGCCCAGGCCCTGGCCGCCGGTGCCTTCTACATGGTCCACCACATGATCACGATGGCCGGTCTCCTCCTCGTCATGGGCGCGATCGAGCAGACCTACGGCACCGGGTCGTTCAAGAAGCTCTCCGGTCTGGCCAGTCGGGAGAAGTGGGCGGCGGTGCTCATGGTCCTCGGTCTCTTCTCCCTCATCGGCCTGCCCCCGACCTCGGGCATGTGGGGGAAGATCGGCTTGATCTCCGCGGCCACCGCCGTCGAGGACGCCGCCGGCTGGTGGCTCGTCTCCGCGATTGTCATCGGCTCGCTCATCTCCATGCTCGCCCTGCAGAACACGTGGCGCAACACGTTCTGGGGCGCCCCGATGCAGTCGTACCGCCCCGATTCCGCGGAGACCGGACGCGCCGCCTCGGTGGCGATCACCGATGATGTGCGCATCCCCGGTCGGCTGCTCGTGCCGGCGACGATCCTCATCGCGCTGTCCGTGGCGATCTTCGTCTGGCCCGAACCCCTGCTCGAGATCACCGGGCGGGCCGCGGCGGGACTGCTCGACCACACCGAATACATCGAGGCGGTGATCGGACGATGAGGCGAATCCTCCACGGCATCTCCTACGTCCTCTACATTCTCTGGGCGATCATCACGGGATCGGCGACGGTCGTCGGCCACCTCTTCCGCGTCGGCCGGCCCTACGCCCACCCGATGATCGTCGAGGTGCCCCTGCGCTGCCGCACCGACCTCGAGGTCACCCTCTTCGCCTCGTCGATCACGATCACCCCGGGCACGCTCGTCACCGCGATCGCCGCAGGCACCGCGACCACCCCGCCGGTGTTCTTCGTCCACTGCCTCTTCGAGGACTCCGAGGAGGACGCACTGGCCGGTCTCTACGACATGGAGTCGCGCCTGCTCGCGATGACCCGGGGCCGGGCGCCGCAGTCCTCGGCCTCGGACGTCGCCGAGGTGGAGGCCGCGTGGGTCGACCCCGGCCCCCACAATCCGTCCGCCGAAGAGGAGAGGAGAGGGCGATGACCGTCATCGTCGCCATCTGTGCGATCATTCTCGCCGCCGCGATCGTCGTCGGCCTCATCCGCGTGCTCACCGCCCGCGATCTGGGGTCCCGCGCGGTCGTCAGCGATCTCATCTACTTCTGTGCGATCGGAATCCTGACGATGATCGCGATCGGCGTGTCGTCCTCGATCGTCCTCGACGTCATCTTCCTCGCCTCGATGGTCGGCATCCTGGCGACGATCGCCCTGTCCCGGATCCTCACGAGGGGGCACCGCTGATGTCGGACACCGTCGCCACCGTTCTCGTCGGGATCTTCGGCATCACCGGGTCCCTGCTCATGCTCGCCTCGGCGCTGGCGATGTTCCGGGTCAAGGACGCGCTCTCCCGGATCAACGTGTTCTCCCCGGCCACCGGCCTGGGCATGCCGCTCATCGTCGTCGCCGCCTACATCCACACGCTCCACACCGAGGGCTTCAGGGTGATGACGCTGTTCATCGCGATCATCGCCATCCTCTGCCTCATCATCGTCTCCTCGGTCGCGAGCAACACGCTGTCGCGGGCGAGTGTGCTGTCCGGGCAGCCGATCTACCGCAAGACCTCTCCGAACCGTCTGGCCCAGCCCCCGGAGGGCATCGAGGACCCGGCTCCGTGAGACAGCGTGGCAAGGATTCGCGGCGCTCTGAGGCTTAAGTAAGGCTTTCCTTATGCTACGCTGAGCGAGCCGTGCCCCGCGGCGCTCCCCAGGACCAGAAAGCCGCCCATGTTCCAGACATTCCTCATCGGCCTGCGTGAAGGCCTCGAGGCCGCTCTCATCGTGAGCATCCTCATCGGCTACCTCGGCAGGATCGGCCGGACCCGTGAGGTCAGGGCGATGTGGTGGGGGATCGCCGCGGCGATCCTCGTGTCCCTCGGCTTCGGGGCGCTGCTCACCTTCGGTCCCTCGACGCTGACGTTCGAGGCCCAGGAGTTCATCGGCGGGACCCTGTCGATCATCGCCGTCGGCTTCGTCACGTGGATGATCTTCTGGATGGCCACGACGGCGAAGAGCCTCGGCGGGGAGCTGCGGGCGGCGGCGGACAAGGCCCTCGACGGTCCCGTCATCGGGCTCGTCATCCTCGGCGCCTTCTCCGTCGGCCGGGAAGGACTCGAGACCGCGCTCTTCCTCTGGGCCGCCACCCGCGCGAACGCCACCGGCACCACCTCGGCGCTCGGACTCACGGCGGCAGCGATCGCCGGCATCGCCATCGCCATCGTCCTCGCGTGGCTCATCGCCAAGGGCCTGCTCAGACTCAACCTCTCGGCGTTCTTCCGCTATTCGGGGGCGTTCCTCATCCTCATCGCCGCCGGCGTCCTCGCGTACGGATTCCACGACCTCCAGGAAGCCGGAGTCGTCCCCGGCCTCCACGCCCTGGCCTTCGACGTCTCCGATGCCATTCCGCCAACGAGCTGGTACGGGGTCCTGCTCAAGGGCATCTTCAACTTCTCCCCGGCGACGACGTGGGTCGAGTTCACCGTGTGGTGGCTCTACGTCCTCATCGTCGGCGCGCTCTTCATCCGCAGCCTCCGCGCCTCCCCGGCACCGGCGGCGCAACAGGCCGACCGCGGCGTCGCCGCCTGAGCGTCGCCACCGGCGACCCCACCCTGATCCCACTCGTGCCGGTTCCCCGGCGACCGCCTCGGCTGACCTCCCTCTGCCTCTTCGCAGGCCAACGAACAAAGGACCGATATGACCACTCTCTGGCCCCGTCTCGCCATCGGCCTCGCCGTCGGCGGTGCGCTCGTGCTCACCGGCTGCGAACCCAATGACTCAGGCGACGGCACGATCGCGGTGACGAGCACCGACGACTCGTGCGACGTCGCCGCCCAGGAGGCTCCGGCGGGCACTCTGAAGTTCTCCGTGACGAACGACGGATCGAAGGTCACGGAGTTCTACCTCCTCGGCGAGGACGGCCTGCGCATCATCGGCGAGGTCGAGAACATCGCGCCCGGACTCGAGCGCACCCTCACGGTCACCGCCCCGGAGGGCAAGTACTTCACGGCGTGCAAGCCGGGCATGGTCGGTGACGGGCTGCGCGGGGACTTCACGGTGACGAAGGGCACCGGGGGTCAGAGCGTGAGCGCCGAGGACTCGCAGCTCGCTAAGCAGGCGACGACGCAGTACGCGGCGTATGTGAAGGATCAGACGGAGCAGCTGCTCACCGGCACCGAGGAGTTCGCGAAGGCGTACAAGGACGGCGACGACGACAAGGCGCGGACTCTCTACGCCCAGGTGCGCACGAACTGGGAGCGCATCGAACCCGTCGCCGAATCCTTCGGCGACCTCGACCCCAAGCTCGACCTGCGTGAGGCCGACCTCGAGGAGGGACAGGAGTGGACCGGTTGGCACCGCATCGAGAAGGACCTGTGGCCGCCCAAGGACGGGTACACGGCACTGAGCGATGCAGACCGGACGAAGTACGCCGACCTCCTCGTCTCCGACACGCAGGTCCTCTATGACCGGACCCGGGACATCAGCTTCACCCCCGACCAGCTCTCCAACGGGGCCAAGGAGCTCCTCGACGAGGTGGCCACCGGCAAGGTCACCGGTGAGGAGGAGACCTGGTCGCACACCGACCTGTGGGACTTCCAGGCCAACGTCGACGGCGCCCGGGTCGCGTACGAGAACCTCCAGCCGCTGCTGGCCACGCGCGACAAGGAGCTCGACGCGACGCTCAAGACGCGCTTCGCCGACCTCCAGGCCCTCCTCGACGAGCACCGCAAGGGCGACGGGTTCGTCCTCTACACCGAACTGAGCGAGGACGAGGTCAAGACCCTGTCCGATTCCGTCAACGCGCTCTCCGAGCCGCTCTCCCAGCTCACCGACAAAGTGGTGGGCTGATGGCGGACCGGCCGGGTGTGTCGCGGAGGGCGATGTTCGGCATCGGGGCGGGTGCCGTCGCGGCCGGTGCCGCGGCCGGGTACTTCGCGCATGATCCGATCGCCGAGGCGGTCGGGGCCGATTCCGATGTCGTCGACTTCTACGGCGCGCACCAGGCCGGGATCGTCACCGAGGCCCAGGACCGCATGTGCTTCGCCGCGATCAACGTCCTCACCGACGACCGTGCGGAGCTCGTCGACCTCCTCAAGACGTGGACGGCAGCGGCGGCCAATCTCAGTCAGGGGCTGCCGGTCGTCGAGGGCGGCGTCGCCGACGGCTCTCGGTACGCCCCGCCCGAGGACACGGGGGAGGCGCAGGGGCTGAGCGCCGGCCACCTCACGGTGACGATCGGGTTCGGCCGCAGCCTCTTCACCGATGCCGAGGGGAAGGACCGCTTCGGCATCGGGGAGAGGCTGCCCGCCGGGCTCATCGACCTGCCGCACTTTCCCGGAGATCAGCTCGACGAGGCGCGCGTCGGCGGGGATCTGTGCATCCAAGCGTGCGCCGATGATCCGCAGGTCGCCGTCCATGCGGTGCGCAACCTCATCCGGATGGGCTTCGGCATCGTCTCGACGAAGTGGATGCAGCTGGGCTTCGGACGCACGGCGTCGACCTCACCGGCCCAGGAGACCCCGCGCAACCTCTTCGGGTTCAAGGACGGCACGGCGAACATCCGCTCCGACGAGGACACCGCGCTCAACGAGCACGTGTGGGTCCGCGACGGCTCATGGCTCGACGGCGGCAGCTACCTCGTCGCCCGGCGCATCCGCATGCACATCGAGACATGGGATCGGGAGAGCCTCGACGGGCAGGAGCAGATCTTCGGCCGCACGAAGATGACCGGCGCGCCGCTGTCCGGCGGCGAGGAATTCACCGCGCCCGACTTCGCGATGGCCGGGGCCGGCAGTCAGCCGATCATCCCGGTGACCTCACACGTCCATCTCGCGCATCCGAAGCAGAACGGCGGGGTGCGGATCCTGCGCCGCGGCTACAACTACGCCGACGGCGCGGATGCGCGCGGCAACCTCGACGCGGGTCTGTTCTTCATCGCCTTCGTCGCCGACCCCGCCCGTGACTATGTGCCGATGCAGAACCGGCTCGCATCCCAGGATGCGCTGAGCGAATACCTGCTCCACACGGGGTCGGGGCTCTTCGCGATCCCGCCAGGAGTGAGCAGGGGCGGCTGGATCGGGGAAACGCTCTTCGGGTGAGCGCGTTCAGTCGCGGCCGGTCGTGCGCATCGTGATGTTGATCCTGCCGCCGCCGAAGTCGGTCAGCTGCGCCGAGTCCGGGGCGGTGTCCGGGTGGATCTTCGTCACCCCGTGGTAGGCGAAGCGGGCGGGACCACCGAAGACGAAGGCGTCGCCTGAGGCGAGCCGGATGTCCTCGTACGGCTTGTTCCGCGTCTCGGTGTTGCCGAATCGGAAGGTGCACGTGTCGCCGAGGGAGAGGGAGACAACCGGGGCCGGATCGTGTTCGTCTTTGTCCTGGTGCATTCCCATCTTCGCCGCCTCGTCGTAGTAGTTGATGAGGGCGACGTCGGGGGAGTAGTGCGCGGGGTCGAACCCCCATGCCGCGGCCGCCCCGGCAGGGTGGTCGGGGTCGGCGTCGACCGCCTCGGTGGCGGTGGTGAGGATCTGGCGTCCGAGCCGTGTCATCCAGTCGGGGAACGGCGGGACGCGCTGCCGGTTGACGTCGACGGCTTCACGGTCGTAGCGGCCCGGCCGCCAGTGCCACCCGAGTCCGATCGTCGTCACGCTCATCGGGTGTCCCATGATCGTCGTCGAGTGCGGCGGGACCGGGCCGGAGCGCCACTGGGCGTACTGGCGGACGATCCATGCCTGCCCGGCATCGTCGAGGAAGCCGGGCAGCCACACGGCCCCGGGCGCGATCACCCGGGGGCCGCGGTCGAAGGCGTCGTCGGCGAAGAGGGCGGGCACAGACGCCTCAGAGGTCGGCGAGCGGAACCGATTCGTCGGCGAGGCGGGAGGCGTCGACCTGCGTGCCGACGATCGTGCGCAGGTCGTCGTTGACGTCCCAGACGTTGACGTTCATTGCGGCGGTGACGGTGCCGTCCTTGGTCCAGAACGCGATGAACTCGCCGGAGTCCTTGTCGCCGCGGATGACGACGTCGTCGTCTCCTGAGCCGTGGCCGACGTACTCCATGCCGAGGTCGAACTGGTCGGTGTAGAAGTACGGTTCCCAGTCGTAGACCTTGCTGCCGCCGGTGAGCGTCGAGGCGGCGACATCGGCCTGGCGCACCGCGTTGTCCCAGTGCTCGACGCGGATCCGGGAGTCGAGCCGGGTGTTGAAGGCGTTGGCGATGTCGCCGATGGCGAGCACACTCGGTTCGCTCGAGCGCATCTTCTCATCGACGGGAACGCCGTTGTCGATGTCGAGGCCGGCCGCCTCGGCGAGTTCGATCGTCGGATCCGCGCCGATGCCGACGACGACGAGATCAGCGGGCAGGTCGCCCTTCGTCGTCTGCACGGTGTCGACGGAATCCTCGCCGGCGAAGCCCGTGGTGTCGGCGTCGGCGAGGAACTTCACGCCGTTCTTCGTCTGCAGATCCTCGAAGTACTGGCCCAGCTCGTCGCCGAGGACCTTCTTCAGCGGGGGAGCGTCGCGGAGGACGACGGTGACGTCGGAGCCGTGCGTGCGGGCGGCAGCGGCGACCTCGAGGCCGATCCAGCCGCCGCCGATGATGACGACCTTCCTGCCCTCGCCGAACTGCGAGCGGATGGCCACGGCGTCACCGGCGGTGCGCAGGGTGTGCACGTTGGCGAGTTCCTGGCCGGGAACCTCGAGGGTGCGCGGAGTCGAACCGGTGGAGAGGATCGCCTGAGCATAGGTGAGCTCCTCGCCGGAGGCCAAAGTGACCGTGTTGGCGGAGGTGTCGAGCTTCGTCACGGTGTCGCCGAAGAACGTCGTGACGTCATGGGCCGGGTACCACTCCGCGCCGCGCAGTGCGGAGTCCGCGGGGTCGGTGTCCTCGAGCATGACCTTCTTCGACAGATCAGGACGGTAGTACGGCGGAAGGGGATCGGTGCCCACCAGGGCGATGGTGCCGGCGAAGCCGTCATTGCGCAGGGCCTCAACCACCTGACCTCCGCCGATTCCTGCACCGATGACGACGATTCCGAATTCCTGGGCCATGCTCGCTCCTTGCTCTTTCGGGGTCCTTGTCACAGACTCTACTGTCGGAATCCCGAGTCAACCACTCCCGGTTTTGTGCTTCCTGGGTGCTCGGGTCTAGAGTAGTGCGGTGTCAGGGGCTATAGCTCAGTTGGTAGAGCGCTTCGTTCGCAATGAAGAGGTCAGGGGTTCAATTCCCCTTAGCTCCACCCTGAAAGCGGGGGTCGGGGTACACGAGCGTGTACCCCATGTGTACCCCCGCTAGCGATCCAACTTCCTCACCGGATGTCTCACATCATCGTTTCGGTCGACGCGGTCATAGCAGTTGCGCAGGACCTAGGAGCCGACCACACCTCCAGCGAATTTCTCGCTCCGCCGAATCCGCATTCACGCTTTCATGATCGCAACATGACGGATTGCGAGGCCGTACCTGGCTGAGCGTGCGTCCCCACGGTCCGCACCTGGCGGCCTGAGTTGTGTGCGGTGTTGTCGTTGAAGACCAAACGATGCGGCAAAGCTGCTCCGAATATCCCCCGGAGCCAATCGAACCTTCAGCAGCCCCCAGCGCGAGCGTCGTTCAGTGGTGAACCGGCCTCAACCGACGTCTCTTCACATCGCCCTGTCGACCGCGACCGACGAGAACGGCGACACCGACCGCGGCTGTCCAGACGGTGAGCGTGTCGAAGGAGAGACGTTCGGCGACGCCGAAGCTCAGGCCCGGCAGCGCCGCGCCGTCGAGGGCGAGAAGGAAAGCTGCGAATCCGAGAATCGAGACAGCGACGGCGGCAATCGTCAGCCACCTGAAGACACTGCGCCCGGCAGCAACGGCAAGCAGGAGCATCGCCGCCCACTGGACGAGAGCCTGAGCTGCCGCGGCACCGTCATGCAGGGCCGGCAGTCGATCCCACGGCGCGAAGCCCACCGCGACGACACACACTCCGACGACGGCCATGAGAATCGTCGCCACACGTCCAGTCCGACTGCTCCAGCAGCCGTGCAGCAGCACCGCTCCGAGGGCCGTGAGCACACCGGAGGCGATCATGCCCGCATTGAACCCGACGTGCCACGGTGAGCAGACCTCGCGGACGACGCCGCCCTCGGTGAAGGGGCCGCAGACCGTGACACCGAGGTCGCTGATCGCATTTCGCGTCACCGAGTACCCGTCCGGCCACTGCAGTGCCACGATGAGCTGGACGGGCAGCAGCAGTGCACTGGCCACCCAGAGAGCTGCCCCGATTCTCCAACGCTGCCTCATGTCCCTCGCCCTCCTCATCGAACGCGATTGCCTTCGACTGCGCTGGGGACGCGGCAACCGGAGACGCGGTCTGCGTCCATCGTAGGGCGATCAGAGGTGATGCGAGGCGATCGGCGGGAAAGTCATGACCCCGCCACGCGCATGCCCTGCCCATCTCCGGGGGCGAGCACGATGTCGAAGCGCGTCTCGGCCCACCCTCTGCCACCGTCGTCATGTCCGTCCGGTGACGGGGTGCCGGGCTCATGATGGGAGAAGTCCATGATGAGCGACTCCTTGACCCCGAAGACGCTGTCACCGATCTCCAGCTGCTCATCACCGCGGACGAAGATGTGCGTGACCAGCGTCCGGAATCCCGGTGCCGTGACCATGAAGTGCAGGTGGCTCGCGCGCATCGGCGAGCGTCCGGTCGCTGCGAGCATCGCCCCGACGGGTCCGTCATCGGGGATCGGGTACGGCGTGGGAAACAGCCCCCAGAACCGGTAGGTGCCGGAATCGTCGGAGAACAGATGCGCTCGGGCAGCCATCCTCTCGTCGTCGTACTGGACGTCGTAGAAGCCGTCCTCATCGGCCTCCCACACCTCGATGCGCGCCCCGGGGATCGGGTTGCCCTCAGTGTCCGTGACCGACCCCTCAACGAGGCAGGGTTCGCCGAGCGCCCCGAACGCCATGTCCCCTCCGTGGGCGATCTCCGGGGCATCGTCGACGAAGAACGGTCCGAAGACCGTCGCCTCGGTGGCATTCGCATGCTCGGGATTGTTCATGCCCACAACCTGCATCGACGCCCCGAGCGTGTCCGAGAGGAGCACGAACTCCTGCCTCGTCTCGGTCGTGATGTGCCCGGCATCGGTGAGGAAGCGGATGCCGGCGTTCCATTCCGCCTCGGTGAGGCGCACTTCCCGGAGGAAGGCGTGCAGATGTCGGGTGAGGGCCTCCATGACGGATTTCAGGCGGGCGTCGTCGGTGCCGGCGAACGACGCGATGACCTCATCGACGAGTCCCTGTTCGCGCGCCGACTGCTCGGGGGAGATGTCGCTCATGCTGCTGCCCGCACGATCATGCCCGAGAGGATCGTATCGAGGCGCGTGGTGAGTTCGGCGGCATCACCGGCGACGAAGGCGACGTAGAAGTCCGGTCGCATGAGGAGATGGAGGGCACCGTGCTCACTCATCCACGTCGAGTACGTGCCGTCGAGATCGATGACCTCGGCACCGCTGTCGGGACCGCCGACCGTCAGCTGCCGACCCCCGACCCGCTCGAGGTCGGCGGCCAGGCCCGGATCGAGGTCACCGGCCGCCTCGGGAATCGAGAGGAGGAACCAGCCGTGGCCGACGGCATCGTCGAAGCGGCCGGTCCGCCCCTGATGGGCGACTCGGCCCTGGATTCCCGTCTTGCCCGCGGTGCCGTCCTCGGCGACCCAGGTGCCGGGGCCGAGGATCGTCTCATGCGCCGGCAGCGGGCCGACCTTCGACTGCTCGGCGTGTTCGGCGAGCATGCGCGCGTCCCGGGCGGCCGCCTCGGCGGGATCGGTGATGCAGATGATCTTGCCGAGATCGACGGAGAACTCGATGTACCACTTCGCCTGATCGCGCCGCTCGTCGGACCAGGCGTCGAGGAGGTTCCCGTCGGCGAGACCCTGCAGCACGAGATCGAGGCGCCACGCGAGATTGACGACATCACGCAGCCCCGCGCACATGCCCTCACCGGCGAACGGCGGCATGAGATGGGCGGCATCGCCGACGAGCATCGTCCGCCCGTGATGCCACTTCTCGAGGTACTTCGCCTCGAACCGGGGGAGAGCCAGGCGCTCGAGCGAGGCGTTGTCGGGACGGATGTCCCACGGCTCGAGCAGCTTCCACGCCGCCTGCGGGGTGAGCATCTCCTGGAGATCGTCGTCGGGCAGCATCATGAACTCCCACCGGCGCCTGCCCGGCCCACCCGGCACGACCGTCGTCGGCCGCACGGGATCGCAGACCTGGAAGTGGTGAGTCCTGTACGAGGGCATGACCTCGGGCTTCGTGTCGACGATGAGCCAGTGGAAGAGGAAGCCGAGATCCGTCATCTCCGCCCCGACCGACTCCCGGAGGAACGAATTCGCCCCATCCGCCCCGATCGCATACCGCGCCCGGATCCGACCGGACTCCCCGCCCTCGGCGTATTCGACGGTGCGCAGACCGGGGACTGTCTCCCGGAAGTCGAGGGTGACGCCGTCCTCGTCCTGGGCGAAGGCGACGGTGTCGCGTCCGAAATGGAGGGTGACGTTGGGCAGGGTCTGGGCGATGACGCGCAGCCGGTCCTCGAGTTCGGGCTGGCTGAACCAGTACCGCTTGCGGAACCCGTTGTCCTCCTTGCCCAACCAGTCGATCTCCATGAGGATCTCGCCGTCCCCGTTGAGCCAGTAGTAGTGGTCGTCGTGGAAGTCGATCGCCGGGTCGTTGTCGGGATCGATCCCGATCATCGCGAGCACGCGGGCGATCTCATGATCGAACGTCACCGCACGCGGGCGTCCGTACTGCGTGTGCCACCGGTCAAGGGCGTGAACGCGGTAGCCCTGGCGGCCGAGGAGGATCGTGGCGAGGAGGCCGACGGGGCCGAGGCCGTTGATGACGACGTCGGCGGTGTGTTCGACGGTGGGTGCGGATGCGGGGGTCATGTCTCACTCCTATGTGAACATATGTTCATCGTTGAACTTATGTTCATTATGGGGATGAGTTGAGGGGCCGTCAAGGGTTTGTGCTCGGATTCCGCCTGGGAGTTCTCCTCGCGCGCCGAGGCTGTCGCCCGTTCCCGTCTCCTCCGACCTCGCGCGCCTGCTGGCCGAGGCATGGCCTGAGCAGGCACAATCGTGTCCATGGCAGAATCTCCTGACCGGCGAGCCCGCAAGGCCGAGGCAACTCGTCGTCGCATCCTCGACGCCGCGCGCGACGTCATCGCCACCGGCGGACCGGAGGCGCTGACGATTCGGGCTGTGTCGAGCGGCGCCGACATCGCCGTCGGGACGTTCTACAACTACTTCACCTCCGTCGAGCAGCTCACCGATGAGGTCGTCTTCGATCTCGTCGAGACCTTCGGCCAGCGTCTTGATGCGCTGACCGGGGGCTTCGACGATGCCGCCGAGGTCTACGCGGTGTCTCTGCGGCACCTGGCGACGACGGCAATCTCCGATCCGGTGTGGGGGTGGCTGCTCGTCCGGCTCGGTCTCGCCCACGCGGGTCTGCTCGACGTGCTGGGTCCGCGTGCCAATCGCGACATCCAGAAGGGCGTCGACAGCGGTCGCTTCGACATCGACGACGTCGCCCTGGCCGGGGCGATGACCTTCGGGGCGCTGCTCTCGGCGATGCGCCTGCGTCTTGAACGCGGGGGATCCGATGAAGTCGTCGCCACCTACACCCAGTACCTGCTGCGGATGGTGGGGATCTCACGTGAGGAGGCGCGCGATCTCGCCCGGCGACCGCTGCCGCCTCTGCCGCCGCTCGAGGCATCCGACGGAACCGGGAGTCCAGCCGCACCTGAGTGACCGGGCGCGGCACTCAAGCAGTGCGGGCCGGCTCCCGTGGCGACCGTTCTATCCGTTCCCGGTCGTCGTGTCGAACTGCGCCCACGAACCCAGAGGCATCTCGACCATGGCGTAGCGATCGATATCGCGTTCGGAGACTCGGCCGAGACGCAGGAGTTGGTCGAGCACGTACGCTCGGGCGTCATAGCGCCACTTGTCTTCCGGGGAGAGAGTGTTTCGGTCGAGGCGTGAGTGGGGGTGCGTCCGTCGCATCCTGACCAGCAGCGCGATGGAGACGATGCCTGAGAGGACGACGGCGACAGCGAGCCAGGACAGCCATGCGGGCGACAATCCGTCAGCGAGCAGCAGTCCGGCTGCCGCTGCGGTGATGACGAGGGCGAGCGCGGTGACCCGAAGGCTGCCCCGGTCCCGCCGGCCTGCCTCAGACGTCAGTGTCGGAATGAGCATCCCGATACCGGCGACGATGAATGCACCGCCGGTGATCGTCGCCAACCACGATGGCGCCTCGGGGAGCTGAGTGGCCCAGGCGACGAGGCCGATGGTGGCAAGCGCGGGGAGCACGTAGACCGCCAGCAGAATCGCCCCCAGCGCTGCGGCGTTCATAGGATGCCGCATCTCGTCCGCCCGAGCGGCGTCGTCAGGGGACACCGGCAGGGACAGGATCTGAGCCTCGATATCACCCCAGGAGACAGGCCGGTCGTTCGGAGCGGACCTGGCGATCTCCTTCAGGTCCCGCGTGCTGTCTGCCACGTGTTCTCTCCCCTCGTCGGCGTGGTGGGTTTCGTCAGTGAGCTCAACGGCGGCCGAAACTCCACCCGACCTTTGCCGACCATGCGTGGTGACGGATCGTATCACGGCCGTGAGTGCTGGGATCGAAGCCGGCGCAGTCTGCAGAGATCCGTCATCGCGGACCCGGGGACGCACGTCGGATCCCTGTGGTCGATCCGATTGTGCTGGGAGTCCGAATACTCACCGGTAACACCGTGACGCCGGAATCGACTAGCCTGACGACTGACCTGTCCAAGACGCTGACACTTTTCACGCCGAGGAGTCCGATGAGACTGAGACCTGCACTGATGACCGGCCTTCTCGGATTCGCCGGGGCCATGCACTTCATCCGACCGCAGACATTCGATTCGATCGTCCCGCCTGCCCTCGGCAATCGGCGGGCGTGGACCTACGCGAGCGGGGTCGCCGAACTCGGCTGCGCTGCCCTGCTCGCCAACCCGGGCACACGACGCCTCGGAGGGGCTGCCTCGGCGGCACTCATGGTCGCCGTCTACCCGGCCAACCTCTACACCGTGGTCAAGTACTGGCACTCACCCCGCGGGCGGGCGATCGCGCTCGCGCGCCTGCCGCTGCAGATTCCCCTCGTGCAGATGTCGTGGGCGATCGCCACCGACAGGGGCGCGCGGGACTGACCTCCGGGCGGTGCGCCGATCGGCGGTCATTGGTAGCCTGGACGCAGCGAGTGCCCGTGTGCCTGACCCGTCCGGGCAGACGTCAGCAGGCATCGTGAGGGCGGCCCAAGGGGTCCTCATGTCTCAGCGCCACCACCTCGTCAGCCTCTGGCTCATCTTCTTCATCAACGGCTCAGTCATGGCCAGCTGGTCGCCGCGCATTCCCGAGGTCGCAGCCGCCCTCGACGTGGGTGACGCGGCATTGGGCATCGCTCTGCTCGGCTTCGCCGCCGGAGCCATCCCGGCGATGTTGTGTGCCGGTCACCTGACCCGTTGGGTGTCGCCTGAACTCGTCAGCCTCCTCTCTGCGACGGGGTTCTCCCTCGGCCTGCCGATGATCGCCGCGGCACCGAACCTCGTTGCGCTCTTCGCAGCTCTCTTCGGCATGGGGATCGCCGGGGGCCTGTGCGACATCACGATGAACCTTACAGGGGTGCGCATTGAGCATCGACTGCGCTCGAGCGTGCTCGGACGGCTTCACGCCGGATTCAGTCTCGGGGTCGTGGCCGGCGGTGTCGGTGCACTTATCGCGACCGCCCTCGGTGCGAGCGTCGCCGGGCATTTCGCGGTCGTGGCAGCCGTACTCGTTGTCCTCGCGGCAACTGGTGCTCCCGGTCTCATGCGCATCGGCGGACGGCGACCTGAGCGGGAGCGCGTGCCCGAAACCGCACGCTCTCCCGACAGTCCTCGTTTCACCTCGCACCTCCCGGCGGCGATCGCCGTCATGGCCATCTGCGGACTGTTGCTCGAGGGCGTCATCACCGACTGGTCGGCGCTCCTGCTCACTCGCGACCTCGCCGCCACCGCAACGCAGGGTGCATTGGCGCTCACGCTGTTCTCCGTGGCCATGGTCGGATCACGGGCAGTCACCGACCTGCTCGTCGACCGCCTCGGCGAATCGGTGATCCTTTGTGCCGGGGCAGTGACGGCCGCGACGGCGATGACGATCGGAATGCTCAGCGCGGTGCCCGGGATCGTCGTGGGGTCGATCGTGGTCATCGGCTTGGCGATCGGTCCGGTGTTTCCGATCACCCTGAGCCGAGCCTCCCGGTTCGGTGATCCGGCGGCCTCGATCGCCCGCATCAGTGTGGTCGGCTACACCGCGGGTCTGGTCGGTCCGCTGCTCATCGGCGTGATCTCCTCTGCTGTGGGCCTGCCGTGGACGATCACCGGCGCGGTGCTCGCCGGGAGTCTCGGCATCCTCTTCGCTCTTCGTCCCTCGTCGCGTGGTGACGAGACCGGCACGGCGCCTTAGTCCTCCGAAATCGGCGAGGTGATCTCTTCAGCACTCGGCGCCGAGTCAGGGTCGAGCAGCCACTGGGCGGCTACGCCGATGAGCATTGCGTAGTGACGCGAACCGGCTCTTTCGTCGTCACCCCCGAAAGCGCGTGCGAGCACGGCCCGTGCGGCATCGCCGCGCTCTTCGAGGCCTACGCGAATGGTGTCATTGTGCTGAGCCAGACTGATGGCCTCAAGGCAGGTGGTGTCAGGAGAGAACCACGAGCTCCGCGGTTGATCGGGTCATCGCGACGTAGCGGTCGACGGCACCGGTGATGCCGTCACCGAACCGATCGGGGTCGACGAGGACGACGAGATCGAATTCGAGACCCTTGACCTCGAGTGGATTGAACGCGTTCACCCGCTCGGATCGCCGCCAGTAGTCCGGGACTGGGAGGACACTGGGGTCGACCGCGATGATGCCGACAGTGCCCTGCTCATGGGCGCTCAGCCACGCCTCGATGACGGGGATGAACGCCTCCGTCCGTTCACGGCGCACCGGGTGTCCGGAGGAGCGCACGGAGTCGGGCACATTCGCATCGGGGAGGGCGGCGCGGATGACGGGACCGGCTTCGGCCATCACCTCGGCAGGGGTGCGATAGTTGACGCTCAGATGCACCGTCTCGACGCTCAGCCCCATCCGCGACAGTCGTTCCTCCCACGTCTCGGCGAACCCGTCCCTCGCCTGAGCGCGGTCTCCGACGATCGTCACCGACTTCGAGGGGCATCGGTCGAGGATCATCCGCCACTGGGCGTCGGTGAGCTCCTGGGCTTCGTCGATGATGATGTGACCGAACGGACCGGCGAGCCGGTCGGGTTGCGGCACCGTTCGACCACCGGAATTCTCGAGAGCGGTCTGCAGGTCGGCACCGCGGAGCATCGTCATCTCCCGCAGCTCGCTGTCGTCGGCAGAGATGAGGTCGTCGATGACGTCGCTCATCCGCGTGCGTTCGGCGGCGGACTCGCGCTCGTCGGTGCGTCGACGACGGAGAGCATCCGGGTCGCCGATGCGACGGCGAGCGGCATCGAGGAACGGCAGATCCTGTGCTGTCCATTCCCGTGGCCCACGGCGGATGAGCGCGTCGATCTGCGTCGGCGCCAGCCCCGGTGCGCACATGCCCAGGTAGGCCGGCACGGTCCACAGGTCGCCGACGACGTCGAGCGGATCGAGCACTGGCCATGCGGCGTTCAGTGCCGCCCGAAGCGCCGGATCGCAGCGGACCATGCGCCGAGTCAGTTCCTCGTCGATGTCGTCATCGAGGTCTCGGGCATGGTCGACGATGATGTCGACGAGGTCGTCCCACACCTCATCGCGGGCGTCGTTGTGCGGGGTCGTCCCGATCCCGGCCCGGAACGCTTCGGCCCACATTCCCGGTCCGACCGGGATCTCGCCGGCCGGAGTCGGGACGCTCAGATCGTCGGTCGGCGGCTGCTCGTAGAGCGACACGGCCCGGTCGACCACCTCGGCGGGATCGAGCGCCCCTTTGATCCGGGCGGAGTGCGCGGACTCGGGAGCCGTGGCAGTCTCCGGTACGAGGTCGCTCAGCGTGCACATCTGCACCGCATCCTCGCCGAGGCGGGGGAGGACGTCGTCGACATACCGCAGATACGATGCGGTCGGGCCGATGAAGAGCAGCCCGCCTCCGGATCTCACCTGCGGTGCGGAATGGAGCAGGTAGGCGGCCCGGTGCAGCGCGACGATGGTCTTGCCCGTGCCCGGCCCGCCGTCGACGACGAGCGGTCGACGAGCAGACGTGCGGATGACCGCATCCTGGTCGGCCTGGATCGTGCCGAGGACATCGGGCATCTGCGGGGAGCGCACCGCGGAGAGAGCTGCGAGGAAGGCCGACTGGTCGTCGAGCACAGCGGCATCGGCACCGCCGTCGGGACTCAGCTGCTCATCCCAATAGTCGATGACCACGCCGTCCCGCCAGCGATATCGTCTCCTGCTCGTGAGACCGAAGGGGGAGGCGAGGGTGGCGGCGAAGTACGGTTCGGCCGCAGAGGTGCGCCAGTCGACGAGCAGCGGGTCGCCGAGCTCGTCGCGGATGCCCATCCGACCGATGTGGAGCGTCTCACCGTTCGTGGTCACCATCCGACCGAGGCACAGGTCGAGGTCGAAGCGGCCGAGCAGGCTCAACTGCGCGGAGGCCTCGCGGATGAGGGCGTCGCGTTCGACGGCCGCCTCCCCGGAGGCAACGCGAGTCGCCCGCAGCTCGGCGAGGCGGGTGGTCAGCCGGGCGGACTCGGTCTCCAGGGCTTGGGAGACGCGGGAGAACAGCGCGTCGTCGGCAGCGATGAGGTGCGGTTGGGCTTTGGCGGACAGACGAGTGGGCAGGGCAAAGGCGCTGGTTGGCAAGGAGGCTCCTGGAGGGTGAACGGCGAGGTGAGGCACCTATTGTTCACCCTGTCAGGGGCCTTGCGGCAAGCCCCCTGTGCGCTGATATCCTGAGATTGCGAGGAGATATCAGCCGCTCGTCAGTCGCCCATGACGACAAGTCGGAGTGCTCGACCGGGAGGGTGTCAGCGGAAGTCGATGAGCTTCCCGCTCTTCGACAGCTCCGGATCCGTGCAGGAGGACAGGTCGAAGCAGCACGGCCGGCGCTTGCCGTTCTCGAGCTTGTCGATGGCCACGCCGACGCGTTTGGCCCGCGTCGCGGGATTCTTCGTCGCCTTGATCCAGCGCACCCACTCCCACCGCGCCATCGGCGTCAGGCTCGCCCACGTGTCATCGAGATCGCCGGCATCCGCGAGCGCCGCGGCGAGATCCTCCGGCACGCTCACCTCGGGCCAGTCCTTCGTCGGAGTCAGCGTCACGGACACCGTCGCGCTGTCCTCGAGGCCCGCGACCTCATCGAGATTGAGCCAGTGACCGCGCATCCCATCGGGCTCGACAACCGTCGCGAACCGCGCGTCGCCGACGACCGCCTCGGCGGCGACCTGACCCCGTGAGGGAAGCTCCGCACTCGCGTCGGGACTCAGCCGGATGATCGTGCGATCACCGAGCGTCGACACCTCTCCGGTGAACTCGATCGGTGCGGTCTGCGTCGCTGCCATGTCTCTCCTCCAAGGACAGGGATCCGACCCTCCGGATCCCCTCAACTGCTCTCGTCCCAGGATACTCGCGGGCAGCTGAGCAGGCTTCTCGATTCCTGACCGGTGCGCCCATCACCCTCTGCGCCCGGGGAGAGGGGAGGCGACAGGCGGGGCAGCGAGCAGGATTGACATTTCCTGAACAGTGTTCAATGATCGTGGCCATGCCGTCTTTCACCACCATCGCCGATCGCGCCTGCGCCGGTTCGCCGGCCACTCCCGACGAGGCTCTGGCCATCCTGCAGTCCTCCGATGACGACCTCCTCGACGTCGTCGCGGCAGCCGCGCGGGTCCGCCGCCAACACTTCGGCGACGCGGTCAAAGTCAACTATCTCGTCAACCTCAAATCGGGACTGTGCCCGGAGGACTGCGGCTACTGCTCCCAACGACTGGGGTCGGAATCGGAGATCCTCAAGTACTCGTGGCTGCCCGGTGACGAAGCGCGCCGGCAGGCGGAGTTCGGTCTCGCCGGCGGTGCCTCCCGAGTGTGCCTCGTCGCCAGCGGCCGCGGCCCCTCGAACCGGGACGTCGAACGGGTGGCGTCGATGACCGAGGACATCAAAGCCCACAACCCTGATGTCGAGGTCTGCGCGTGCCTCGGCTTCCTCAAAGGCGGCCAGGCCGAGCGCCTCCGGTCGGCCGGAGTCGACGCCTACAACCACAACCTCAACACCGCCGAGTCCAACTATCCCGAGATCTGCTCGACGCACACCTTCGCCGACCGCGTCGACACCGTCGAACAGGCCCGCGACGCGGGTCTCTCCCCATGTTCGGGACTCATCGTCGGCATGGGGGAGTCCCCGGAGCAGATCGTCGAGACGATCGTCGAACTGCGCCGCCTCGACGCCGACTCCATCCCCGTCAACTTCCTCATCCCGTTCGAGGGCACCCCGCTAGCAGGCACCCACGAACTCACTCCCCAGCACTGCCTGCGCATCCTCTGCGCAGTGCGGTTGATGTGCCCGGACAGCGAGCTGCGCATCGCCGGCGGCCGCGAGATGCACCTGCGCACTCTTCAGCCGCTCGCGCTGCACGTCGCGAACTCCCTGTTCCTCGGCGACTACCTCACGAGCGAGGGCCAGGACGCCGAGGCGGACCTCGACATGATCGTCGACGGCGGCTTCTCCATCGTCGGCGCCGACAGCGCAGCCCAACTGCGGGAACAGGTGCGCGCAGCCAAGGCGGCTCGCACCGCGGCCCTTCTCCCCGAGGCCACCCCGGCCGCCGCGAGCCTGCCGTGCGGGAAGCCGGCCCCGGCTTCCACCGCGACCGCTGGGATCGTCGTCCCCACGATCCGCCGTCGCGGGGCGGGAACGGCCGCGGCTCCCAATGCGTGAGACCGCAACCGCCGCTGGTCTCCACGACCGCGAGCGCGGCCTGCTCTGGCACCCCTACGGCGCCCTCGCCGACGGTTCGCACTTCGCGGTCGCCGGTGCCCGCGGCCCCCGCGTCGAACTCGTCGGACGAGACGGGCGCAGCATCACCGCCCTCGACGGGATGAGCTCATGGTGGTCAGTCGTTCACGGGTACCGCAATCCCGCGCTCGACCAGGCACTCGAGTCCCAGCTGCGGTCGTTCTCCCATGTCATGTTCGGCGGGCTCACCCACGAACCGGCGGTCGAACTCGCCGAGCGCCTCGTCGCCGTGACCCCGCCGGGCCTCGACCACGTCTTCCTCGCCGATTCCGGGTCGGTCTCAGTCGAGGTCGCACTCAAGACCGCCATCCAGTACCAGCGCGCCCAAGGTCGCGACCGCGGACGCTTCCTCGCCCTGCGCGGGGCCTATCACGGCGACACCACCGGTGCGATGAGCGTGTGCGACCCGGTCGAGAGCATGCACGCCGACTTCCGGGCCGTGCTCAGCGAGCAGCTCTTCGCCCCGCGGCCCCCGCTGCCGGGCGCCCCCGTTGCCGAGGTCGACGCGTGGTGCGCGGCCGTCGACGAGCTCTGTGACCGCCACGGTGACGAGCTCGCGGGCATCATCGTCGAACCCCTCTTCCAAGGCGCCGGCGGAATGCGGCCGTACGACGTCCGCGCCCTCCGCCATCTCGCCGCCCGGGCCCGCGACCTCGACGCCGTGCTCATCGCCGACGAGATCGCCACCGGCTTCGGCCGCACCGGAACCGCGTTCGCCTGCGAGCAGGCCGGCATCGTTCCCGACATCCTCTGTCTCGGCAAAGCGCTGACCGGTGGGTACATGACCCTGGCTGCGGTGCTCTGTGCCAGCGACCTCGCCGAGGTGATCGCCGGATCACCCCACCGTGCCCTCATGCACGGACCGACATTCATGGCCAACCCCCTGGCCTGCGCTGCGGCGCGGGCGTCGCTCGATCTGCTCTTCGCTCCCACCCCCGAGGGAACGCCTGCGTGGGCGACAGCCGTCACCCGGATCGGGGAGGGCCTCACCACGGGCCTCGCGCCGGCCGCGACCCTGCCCGGGGTCGCCGACGTCCGCGTCGTCGGCGGGATCGGCGTCCTCGAGATGCATCGCCCCGTCGACGTCGACATCGTCACCCGCATCGCGGCCGACCACGGTGTCTGGCTGCGCCCCTTCCGCACGCACATCTACACGATGCCGCCCTATATCGCCACGACCGAGGACGTCGCTGGGATCTGTGCGGCGATGCTCGCCGCCGCAGAGGGATGCTCGTGACCGCGCCGGTGCGTGAGGCGAACAGGATCCTCGACCGCCTCGACGCCGAGGCGCGAGCCCGTGCGGAGGCCGGCCTCGACCGCGCCGACGCCGGAGCCCACGGACTCGATCTCGCCTCGAACGACTACCTCGGACTCGCGAACCACCCGAGGGTGATCGCCGCCGGACGCGAGGCGATCGCCCGCTGGGGGACATCCGCGCGGGCCTCACGACTCGTCACCGGCACCACCCCGGCCCACCATGAGGCCGAAGCGGCACTGTCGGCTCTCACCGGGCGGGACACGGCGCTCGTCTTCTCCTCGGGCTACACCGCGAACCTCGCCGTGCTCACCGCGCTGAGCGGACCCGACTGCCTCATCGTCTCCGACGCCCACAACCACGCCTCGCTCATCGACGCCTGCCGTCTCTCGAAGGCCGAGGTCGTGCGCACCCCGCACGGAGATGCCACGGCCGTCGAGGAGGCCCTGCGGCAGCGCACCCGACCCGAGGCGATCGTCGTCGTCGAGTCCGTCTACTCGGTCCTCGGCGACGCTCCGGACCTGGCGGGTCTGCTCGAGCTCTGCGCTCGCTTCGATGCCCTGCTCGTCATCGACGAAGCCCACGGCATCGGCGTCGTCGGCGGCGGAGCGGGCGCGGCTGCCGCACTGGAGGACCACCGTGACCGTGTCGTCGTCACGGCCACCCTGTCGAAGGCCCTGGGAGCCCAAGGCGGAGCGGTGCTCGGTCCCGCTGCCGTCCGGGAGGCACTGGTCAACACCGCCCGGACCTTCATCTTCGACACCGGACTCGCCCCGGCGGCAGCGGCCGCGGCCACCGCCGCGATCCGGCTCATCGCGGCCGGTGAGGCACCGGTGGCGCAGCTGGCCGCCAATCGGCGAGCTCTGACAACATCCCTCGGCATCGCCGAACCGGCCGGGGCTGTGGCGTCTGTGCCGATGTCCTCGGCCCGGGCGGCCGTCGCCGCGCGTGACGCACTCCGGGAGCGCGGCCTGACCGTGGGGTGCTTTCGTCCGCCCTCGGTTCCCGACGGCGTCTCCCGCCTGCGCATCACCTGTCGCGGCGATCTCACCCCGTCCGCCGTCGACACCGCCGCCGCGGCGATCGGCGCCGTCGTCGCGGAGATGGGCTGACGATGCGCTGCATCGTCGTCACCGGGACCGACACGGGGGTCGGCAAGACCATCGTGACAGCGGCTCTCGCCGTCCGACTGCGGCAGCGCGCTGTCGCGGTGCACATCCGCAAACCGGTGCAGACCGGTCTCATCGCCGCCGACGACCCGCATCGCGGAGACCTCGAATCCCGCTACACCGACGTTGTCACCCGGGGTGATGCGGAGATCGCCGGGACCCTCGCCGGCGTCGCCTGGTCGACCGGGGTGAGCCTGAGACTGCCGATGGCACCGGCGGCCGCGGCCGCCGCGGTCGGAGTGTCGCTGCCGACGCCCCACGACCACGCCGAGGCGATCCTCGCGTGCGGCCGGGACGCCGCCGATCCTGCCGCGGTCATCGTCGAAGGCGCCGGGGGTCTCCTCGTCGACTTCGGCGACGGGCACACGCTGGCCGACATCGCCGCCGCTCTCAGCGAGCTCGCTCCCGCGGTCCGGGTCGAATTCGTCATCGTCGCCCGGCCAGGTCTCGGAACCCTCAACCACACGGCGCTGACCTGTGAGGCCCTACGTGCCCGCGGGCTTCCCATCGGCGGGATCGTCCTCGGCTCGTGGCCTCCCGATCCTGCTCCGGTCGCCGTCGACAACCGTCGCCGCCTCGGCGACAGCGCCCCGGTGCTCGGCGCTGTCCCTGCCGGCGCCGGACAGCTGCGCCCAGCTGCCTTCCGCGCCGCGGCAGGCAGCTGGACGAGCGTCGCCTGACTCAGCCCACGCGGCGACCGGACCACTCGGGCGTGCTGCGGGCCACCTTGGCGATCGTCGCTGCGATCTCCGGGGGGAACTCCGTGGCGGCATCCGCCGTCTGATCGACGTGGAGGGCGAGGATCTCCTCGGTCGCGACGACACGGCCGTCGACGATCATCTCGTACGCGAGGTGGAGCTTCTTCGCCCCGGCGGCGACGAGCTGCGGACGGACGATGAGCGTCGAGCCGAGCGAGACCTCGTCGAGGTACCGGACATGGGACTCCACGGTGTAGAGGGAGCACCCGGTGGCCTTCCGGTACTCAGCATCGAGGCCGAGTTCGTCCATGATCGCATCGGTGGCGAACCCGAAGACGAGGACGTAGAACGCCTCGGAGAGGTGCCCGTTGTAGTCGATCCACTCCTCGCGGACCGCGGTGCGGTACTCGCTGAGCTGACGACCGGTGCCGGCCGCAGCCGGGTCGACAACGCCTGGGCCGGCCGCATCGCCTGTCACAGCGGTGGTCGACTGAGCCGCAGCCTGAGTCGCGGCAGCGGTGGCACCCCCGCCCGAGTCGAGGTCGGCGGTGAGCCTGCGCAGGGCGACGATGCCGGCATCGCGAGCGGAGACGAGGTCGGCGATCGAGCGCCCCGCGCTCTCGTCCTCACAGCCGGCGACGACGGCATCGCGCAGCGCAGGCGTCAGCTCGGGCGCGTCGAGTCGCGTCCACGGCGACTTCAGCGAGGGACCGAAGTGATCGAGCATGTGGGCCATGCCGCCCTCACCCCCGGCGAGGTGGAAGGTGAGCATCGGCCCCTGGAAAGGCCAGCGCAGGCCCGGACCGTCCGTGATCGACCGGTCGATCTGCTCGACGGTGGCCTCGCCTGCCTCGACCATGTGCAGGGCTTCGCGCCACTGCGCCTCCTGGAGGCGGTTGGCGATGAATCCGGGGACTTCGCGGTCCATGCGGATGACGGACTTCCCGATGTGGGCGTAGAAGTCCGCGGCCCAGTCCACGGCGGCCGGGTCGGTGGCCTCACCGCCGACGACCTCGACCAAGGGGATGAGGTAGGGCGGGTTGAACGGGTGCCCGACGACGAAGCGTTCGGGGCGGGTCACCTCGGTGGCCATCTCCGTCATCGAATACCCCGAGGTCGATGATCCGATGATCACCGAGGCGGGGGTGAGCACGTCGATGTCGGCGAAGAGGCGGCGCTTGAGGTCGAGGTTCTCCGGAGCGGACTCCTGGACGAATTCGGTGCCGGCCAGCGCCTCGGCGAGGTCGGTGTGGATCGTCCAGGCGGTGCGGTCGGCTCCGGGAACCATGTCGAGTTCGGCGAGGGCGGGCCAGGCGGCGTCGATGAGGCGGGTGAGGCGCTCACCGGCAGCGGGATCGGGGTCCCAGACCTTGACCGTGTACCCGCGGGCGAGGAAGTAGGCGGCCCAGCCGCCGCCGATCGTGCCTGCGCCGATGCACGTGATCGTCCGCACGGACTCGGGGGCGGGGAAGGAGGAGGGTGCGGTCACAGGTCGGCTCCCATCGCGGTCGCGGTCTGCACGCGCAGATCGAGGATCTCGCGGGCTTCGTCGGGGGTGGCCACCTCGGCGCCGAGGTCCTCGATGATCGACACGGCGCGGTCGGTCAGGGCGGCGTTCGTCGCCTTGACCCCCTTGGAGATGTAGAGGTTGTCCTCGAGGCCGACTCGGGCGTGGCCGCCGGCAAGCACCGACTGCGCGACCCACGGCAGCTGGTTGCGGCCGATCGCGAACGAGGTGAACTCCGCGCCCTTGGGCAGGAGGTGGACCATGGCCTGGAGGAGGCCGGCGTCGACGGGGGCACCGTAGGGGATGCCCATGCACAGCTGGTAGAGCGGCGGCGGGTCGATGAGCCCCTCCTCGACGAGGACGTTGGCGAACCACAGGTTGCCGGTGTCGAAGATCTCGAGTTCGGGACGCACACCGAGGGTCTGGATCTTCTTCGACCCCTCACGGAGCATGTCCGGGGTCGAGACGTAGATGTTCGACCCTTCGCCGAAGTTGAGGGATCCGCAGTCGAGCGTGCAGATCTCCGGCAGGAGCTCCTCGACGTGGGGGAGGCGGTCGAGGGCGTTGACGAGGTCGGTGCCCGGCATCTGCGTCGTCGGATCCTGGGGGTCGATGACGAGGTCGCCGCCCATGCCCGCGGTGAGGTTGATGACGGGGTCGACGTCGGAGGCGCGGATGAGGCGGACGACCTCACGGTAGTAGGCGACCTCGCGGGAGCCGAGCGTCGTCTCGAGATCGCGGACGTGGATGTGGACGACCGAGGCCCCGGCGCGGGCGGCGGCGATCGCATCGGCGGCGATCTCCTCCGGGGTGACGGGAACGTGCTCGCTCTTGCCCGCGGTGTCGCCGGCACCTGTGACGGCACAGGTGAGAATGACTTTGCGATTCATGATGACTCCTCATCAGGTTCGGGGGTGATAATCGCTCGCCGCAGGTAGCGGTCGAGGCGGTGGCGGAACGTCGGCACGTCCATGAGTCCGGTGACGACTTTGATGCCGAGGCCGTCGACGACGGAGGTGAGTTCGTCGGTCATCTCCGTCGCATCGCCGGGCCGGAAGACACCGCTGGCCTGACCGTCTTCGAGCGTGGCGCGCACCGTCCGCGACCACCGGTCGTACCCGGCCGGATACGCGGACTCCGCCGGGTCCTCGACGGCGAGGCGACTCCACGTCTGAATCCAGATCGACCATTCCCGACGGGCGTCGGGTCCGATGGGCGACTGGAGTTCGAGGAGACGCTCGAGGCGCCGGCGCGGCGAGACGATCTCGTCGAGCCACGCGACCTGACGGTCGAAGGCGAGCTTGACCGAGAACTCGAGGGTGGCGTCGAAGAGCTCCGACTTCCCGGCGAAGTGGTAGTGCACGGCCGCACTGGAGACGCCGGCCGCCTCGGCGATGTCGGCGATGCGGACCGCATCGTAGCCGTGGCGGGCGAAGAGGTCCCAGGCGGTCTCGACGATGAGGCGCCGCGGCGAGGCCTGATCGGCCTCATCGAGCGCCGAGGCGGTGCGCAGGCCGGCAGGGACCGCGGAGACCGTCGACTCGTCGCCGAGCAGCCAGCGCACGGTCACGCCGGTCGCCGTCGCGAGGCCGAGGAGCTCCTCGGCGGTGAACTTGCGCCGACCCGAGAGCGACTTCGACAGTTTGGTCTCGTCGATGCCGATCGCCTGGGCGAGGCGGCGCTGGGACAGGCCGCTGCCGGCGACGGTCTCCCGGGCGCGGGCGGCGATGCTGGTGGCCATGCCTCGAGCCTACGGCAGCGTCTGCGGGAATCGCAAGCAAATATGATGTTCAATCAGTATTTGCGATTTCGGTGGGGCGGGCACCGCTGGAGAGCATCGTGAGGTCAGCGGTCGTCGCGAGCGCTGACGGCCGCGCCGGGAGCGGCCGCCGCTGACCGCCGAGCGGCTGCCGCTGGTCGCCGAGCGGCTGCCGCCGGTCGTCGAGCGGCGCCCGCCGGCCGCTTCGCGGTGCGGCACGAGGTCGGGAATCGGCCTGCGAACCGATATCCTCGGACGAATGAACACCCGCTCTTTCTCTCGGAGGCCCCGATGACCGACACTCCCCACGACCGCATGCACGTCGTCTCCGATGAGACCCGCAATCTCGTCAACCTCGTGCTCGACTACTCACGGCGGCGCACCCTCGCCGTCGACACCCCGCTCGACCACCCGATGAAGGACTCCGAGCTCACGCGGCTGGCCGGACCGACGATCAGCGAGGAGGGCCTCGGATCGGCCCGCGCACTCGCGATCTTCGAGCACATCTTCGCTCCCGCGTGCATCACGACCGACCACCCGAAGTACCTCTCCTTCATCCCCAGCGCCCCGACGAAGGCCGCCGTCGCCTTCGACCTCGTCGTCTCCGCGAGCGCCCTCTACGGAGGGTCGTGGCTCGAAGGCGCCGGAGTCGTCCACGCTGAGAACGAGGTGCTGTCGTGGCTCGCCTCCGAGTTCGGCCTCCCGAAGACCGCCGGTGGGGTCTTCGTCCAGGGCGGGACGATCGGCAACCTCTCCGCACTTGTCGCGGCCCGGGAAGCGCAGAAGGCGAAACTCGGGGACACCCGACCGGGCCGGTGGGTCATCGTCTGCAGCGCCGAGGCGCATTCCTCGGTGAAGTCCGCCGCTGACGTCATGGACGTCGACATCGCCCCCGTGCCCACCGATGAGTCCGGAATCCTCCGCCCCGAGGGCGTCCGCGAGGCGCTCGAGGAGCACGGCGACGCCGTCATCGCCGTCGTCGCCACCTCGGGGACGACGAACTTCGGGACGATCGACGACATCGCCGGGATCGCCGCCCTCAAGGACGACTTCGACTTCTGGCTCCACATCGACGGCGCGTACGGGCTCGCCGCGATGCTCTCCCCGCTCGCCAAGCACAAGTTCGCCGGCGTCGACCGCGCCGACTCCGTCATCGTCGATCCGCACAAGTGGCTCTTCGCCCCCTTCGACGCGTGTGCGCTCATCTACCGTGATCCCCGCAACGGCCGGCGCGCCCACACGCAGAAGGCGGAGTACCTCGACACCCTCACCGAGTCCGATGAGTGGAGTCCCTCGGACTACGCCATCCAGCTCACACGCCGCCCGCGCGGCCTGCCGCTGTGGTTCTCGCTCGCGACCTACGGCGCGCAGACCTATCGCGACGCCATCAGCCATTCGATCGATCTCGCCCGGCAGATCAGCACGGAGATCAAGAGGCGGCCGAACCTCCGCCTCGTGCGCGACCCCGAGCTCTCCGTCGTCGTCTTCGAACGCGTCGGCTGGGAGCGCGAGGACTACGACGCCTGGTCGGACAAGCTCCTCGAGGAGCAGCGGGCCTTCGTCGTCCCGAGCTCCCACGAGGGTCGCCCGAACGCGCGGTTCGCGATCGTCAATCCGCTCACGACCTTCGACGACCTCGTCGACATCCTCGACACCATGGAGTGAGCCTGCAAGCCTGCTGCCGCCGACGGCGCCGCTCTCCCGATGCGGGGAGGGCGGCGCCGTCGGCGTTGTCCGGGTGAATTGCCCTCAGGCCGGCTGTCGTCAGGTCAGGTGCCCACGGTGCTGCCGGGCGCGGTGCGGTCCGGTCAGTCTCGGGCGGCCCTGCGGGGCCGCAGCTCGACGGTGAAGACGGGCAGAAGCGCCTGCGTGATCGGTCCGATGCTCAGCGCGTAGAGCGCGGTGCCGATCCCGATGACCCCGCCGAGCGCCCACCCGACGGCGACGACGGTGACCTCGATGAGCGTGCGCACGAGCCGGATCGAACGACCGGTGACCCGGGAGAGCCCGGTCATCAGGCCGTCGCGCGGTCCCGGACCGAACTGCGAGCCGATGTACATCGCCGAGGCGACCCCGTTGAGGACGACGCCGGAGACGAGGAGGGCGATCCGCCACCCCAGATCCTCAGGTCGCGGCAGGAAGAGCAGGGTGACATCGAGGGACGGGCCGATGAGCAGCGCATTGAGCACCGTGCCCAGGCCCGGCATCTGCCTGAGCGGGATCCACGCGAGGAGGACGAGCACCGAGGTGATCGTGATGATCGTGCCGAACGTCAGCGGGACATGCCTGAGGATGCCCGAGTGGAGCACGTCCCACGGAATCATGCCGAGTCCGGCGACGACGACCATCGCCATCGACGCGCCGTAGAGGTAGAGGCCGACGAGGAGCTGGACGAGACGGCGGGGGAGCCGTCCCCCGGACAGCTGCTGAAGCGGTCCGACGTTGGCGAGTTCGCGTCGCGGTGGAGGAGTCGAGGCCATGGAGTGGACTTTCGGGTCGGTCGATGCGGTCTGTGTCAGAGGACCGCACGGGAGTGCGGCGTCTGACCATGATGACGTGAATTGGCATTGCGGAAAATAGCCAATTGGGACAAAGTGGTTCCATGACGACTGCGATGGGAGCCCGCCGGCTGGCACGGATCATCGGCACTGGCCCGTTCGCGCCGCCGGCCTATGAGTCGCTGGCCGGGGCGATCGCCCACGCGATCTCCGATGGCCGTATCCCGGTCGGCGTCCGCTTGCCGAGCGAACGCGAACTCGCGACCGCCCTCGACCTCTCCCGGACGACGTCGTCGCGGGCGTACGCCCGGCTGCGGGAACTCGGGTTCGTCCGCACGCGCCGGGGGTCGGGCAGCCTCGTCGAACTTCCCGAGGTGCCCGGCGGTCGCATCGACCACCTGCTCTCCCCGACGGAGCCGACCGCGGGTTCGATCGATCTCACGTGCACGGCCACGGTCGCACCGCTCGGACTCGTCGACGCCTATGAGCGGGCGGTCTCGCAGGTCCACGCGTATCTGCCGGGCACCGGCTACTATCCCTCGGGCATTCCGGCGCTGCGCGAACTCGTCGCCGCCCGTTACACGCAGCGTGGTCTGCCGACCCGCCCGGACGACATCCTCATCACCTCCGGGGCCCTGGGCGGCGCGGCGATCGGCATCCGCGCCCTGCTCGGCGGGTCCGGCGGCGTTCTCGTCGAGAGCCCGAGCTACCCGAACGCGATCGCGACGATCGAAGGCGCAGGCGCCCGCATCGTCGCCTACCCGCTCGAGGTCGACGACGACGGTCGCCACCGCTGGGACGTCAGGGCGATGGGGCAGACGATGCGCGAGAACCGCGTGCGCGCCGCCTACCTCATCCCCGACTTCCACAATCCCACGGGGGCGCTCCTGCCCGATGCCGATCGTGCAGCCCTGGCCGCGGAGCTCGCGAGGTCTGCAGTCGTTCCCGTCGTCGACGAGTCGCTCGTCGAGCTCGGTCTCGACGGCACGCCGGGACAGACGCCCCTGTCGGTGTTCGCCCCCGATTCGATCGCCGTGGGGAGCACGAGCAAGATCTTCTGGGGCGGGCTGCGGGTCGGCTGGATGCGTGTTCCGGCCGCCCGGATGGAGGAAGCCGCCGCCGTCCGCCTCACCCTCGACCTCGGGGCGCCCGTCCTCGAGCAGCTCGTCGCCGTCGAACTGCTGCGCAACCACGATGAGCTCGTCACGCAGATGCGGGCTCGGCTCGCCGCGGCTCGTGACCGACTCGTCGCCGACGTGCGCACCCACCTGCCGAGCTGGCAGGTCGCCGTGCCCGACGGCGGCATGGCGCTGTGGGCGCGACTGCCCGAGGAGCGCTCCGGGGCGCTCGTCTCCGCGGCCCGGGCGCACGGCGTCACCCTGGCATCGGGTCCGAACTTCGCCCCGATCGGAGGGCTCGATCGGTGGATCCGCCTGCCCTACACCGTCGCCGAGGCGGAGCTGGCCGAGGTCGCCCCGCGCCTGGCCGCGGCGTGGGAGGATGCTCTGCAGATGCCCGGGCCCATCCCCGACGAACGCGCACGGATCGTCGCGTGACTGCCTGGCAGACGCTCGGCTGCCTCGGTGCAGTGGCCGTCGGCATCATCGCCGGCACCCTCATCCCCGGTGCCGGGGATCTCGCCGGACTGCTCGTCACCCCGGTGCTCGTCCTGCTGCTCTTCACGACGTTCGCCTCCATCCCGCTTGCCGGGGCGGCACGCGCGTTCGGGAGGCCGCGCTTCGCCCTCACGGTCCTCGGCCTCAACTTCCTCGTCGTCCCCGTCGTCGTCGCGGGCATCCACCTCGCTGTGCCCCTGCCGGGCCCTGTCGTCGTCCCGGTGCTCATCGTCCTGCTCACCCCGTGCATCGACTACGTCATCGTCTTCACCGGGCTGGCCGGCGGGTCCGCGGACAGGCTGCTCGCGCTCACCCCCGTCCTCATGATCGCCCAGATCCTCCTGCTCCCGGTGTGGCTGCGGATCATCCTCGGCGAGGACGCGACCGCGGCGATCACCCCCGGCCCCTTCCTCTGGGCGCTCGTCGTCTTCATCATCGTCCCGCTCCTGGGCGCGGCCCTTCTCCAGGTCGCGGCAGTCCGGTCGGCTGGGGCCGTGCGCGTGCTCACTGGAGCGACCGCGGCGATGATACCGCTCATGCTCCTCACCCTTGCGCTCGTCGCCGCCGCTGAGGTGGCTGTCGTCGTTCCCCATCTCTCGGACCTCGGTCCCGCGGCGCTGGCGTTCATCGTCTTCGCCGTGGCCATGACGGGCATCGGATGGCTCCTCGGTCGCGCGAGTCTGCCCGAAGCGGGGGAGCGGCGGGCCCTGATCTTCACCGGCGTGACGCGGAACGCGCTCGTCATGCTGCCTCTCGTCCGCGCTGTCGATCGTGACGGTCTGGGCACCGCGGCCGTCGTCACCCAGACCCTCATCGAACTCGTCACGATGGTCGCTCTCGTGTGGCTCGTGCCGCGGATCGTTCCCCGTACTGCGATGTCCGAAAACCGCTAGCACGGTGCCGCGCCGGGGAGCAGAATGGTCCTATGCTCTCCACGGATCAGTGCTACCAGGCAGTCGCCGGCCGCGACCGGCGCTTCGACGGCATGTTCTTCACGGCGGTGTCGACGACGCGAATCTTCTGCCGGCCTTCGTGCCCGGCACGCACGCCGATGCGGGAGAACGTCACGTTCTATCCCACCGCTGCCGCTGCCGTCGAGGCCGGCTATCGGGCATGCAAGCGGTGCCGACCCGATGTCAGTCCCGGCTCCCCGGACTGGGATGTCCGCGCCGATGTCAGTGCCCGCGCGGTGCGGCTCATCCGCGACGGCCTCGTCGACCGGTCCGGCGTCTCCGGGCTGGCCGCGGCACTCGGCTACAGCAGCCGCCAGCTCGGCCGGGTCCTCCACGCCGAACTCGGGGCCGGGCCCTTGGCGCTGGCTCGCAGCGAACGGGTCCGCACCGCGCGCACCCTCGTCGAGTCGACGACGCTGACGATGAGTGAGATCGCCTTCGCCTCGGGATTCTCGAGCATCCGGCAGTTCAACGACACGTTTAGGGACACGTACGGTCTGGCCCCCGGGCGGCTGCGCACCGGTGCGCGTCTGCCGCGCGGCGACGACCTCGT
Organism: Brevibacterium sp. XM4083; assembly: GCF_006489205.2. GTDB lineage: Bacteria > Actinomycetota > Actinomycetes > Actinomycetales > Brevibacteriaceae > Brevibacterium. Next base: position 232,258 of record NZ_VFYR02000002.1, read on the forward strand.
CGTCCGGCTCGCGTACCGGCCCCCGTTCGACTTCGACCACCTCGTCGCCTATCTCGCCGCCCGCAGCGTGCCCGGCATCGAGGACGCCGGCGACGGGCGCTACACCCGGTCGCTGCGACTCGCCCACGGGCCCGCCGTGATCTCGCTCGCCGCCGGGATCGGGGACTTCGTCAGCTGCCGCCTCCACCTCGCCGACACCCGCGACCTCGGTGCGGCAGTCGCGCGGGCACGCCGGATCCTCGATCTCGACGCGGATCCCGCCGCCGTCCACGGAACCCTCGCCGAGGCGGGGCTGCGTGACCTTGCCGCCCTCGTGCCGGGCATCCGCTCACCGGGCCACGGCGACCCCGTCGAACTCTCCGTCCGCACCGTGCTCGGACAGCAGATCTCGATCCGCGCCGCGCAGACCCACCTCACGCGGCTCGTCGAGTCCACCGGTGAGATGCTTCCCGTCGAGATGCGCACGGGTGCCGTCGATCGGGTGTTTCCGACCGCCGAGGCGATCGCGGAGCTGCCCGATGACGCGTGGGCGCTGCCGGCCAAGCGCATCGCCACGCTGCGCACCCTCGCCGAGGCGCTCGCACGTCATGACATCGACCTCGGTCCCGGCTGCGACCGGGAGGAAGCTGCCGAGAGACTGCTCGCATTGCCCGGTGTCGGGCCGTGGAGCGTCGGCTACATCCGAATGCGCGCCCTCGGCGATCCCGACGTCCTCCTCGGCTCCGACCTCGGGGTGCGGAAGGCGCTCGAGGATCTCACCGCCGCCGGACCGCGGGGGCTGCCCGACCTCGACCGGGCCCGCCCGTGGCGGTCGTATCTCACCCATCTGCTCTGGGCGCTCCACGCCCGATCAGTCGCGTCGGGTCCCTGACCGCAGAGCACTTCTCACCGCCGACGACTCCGCTGCCGTCACAGCAGACCACCGTCGACCACACCGTCCATCGCACTGAGAGGAACGACCATGACGTTCACGACTCCGAGGACCGACGTCCTCATCTACTCGATCATCGACTCGCCCCTCGGGCAGATCCTGCTCACCTCGGACGGGGCCAGCCTCACCGGGGCCTACCTCGACGGATTCGCCGAGGTCCTCGACCGCCTCGCGGTGCGCACCGGCGCCGACCCGGTCGAGGATCCCGACCTCGACGTCCTCGTCGCGGCGCGAGCGCAGCTGGGGGAGTACTTCGCCGGCGACCGGACAGAGTTCGCCCTGCCGCTCGCCCCCATCGGCACCGTCTTCCAGCTGCAGGTGTGGGAGGCCCTGACGACGATTCCCTTCGGCGAGACCGCCGGCTACGGCGAGCTCGCGGGATGGATCGAGCGCCCGACCGCGGCGCGTGCCGTCGGGGCGGCCAACGGGAAGAACCCGATCAGCATCATCGTCCCGTGCCACCGGGTCATCGGCGCAGGAGGTGCGCTCACCGGGTATGCGTGGGGCGAGGAGAGGAAGCAGACCCTGCTTGACCTCGAGCGGTCAGCCGGCTGACAGGCGCCCGTCGCGGAAACGACGGTCTCGGTGGAACGACGAAGGCCCCGGACTTATTCGTCCGGGGCCTTCGCCCTGCGGTGGAGGTAAGGGGATTCGAACCCCTGACCTTCTCCATGCCATGGAGACGCGCTACCAACTGCGCCATACCCCCGCTTGCCTGATCAATATTACTCAGGCGCGGGCTGTGCGCCAAATCGGCGGTGCGTGACGCTCGGCACATCCTGCGGAAAGGCGCTGGTGACCCCGCGGCCAGTGTCCGGCTGCAGAGCCCGCAGGCCCGCGACCGGTGTCCGGCCGCGGGCCTGCAGCCGCTCAGACGAACGGGCGGACGTGCCAGAGGTAGCGCGCGACGTCGCGTTCGCGGCGCCGTGCCAGTTCCTCCCGGGCGGCCAGGCTGCTGACCTCGGCGATGCGACGGTCGACGTCGCGCTGCGTGACCGCGGTTGACGCGGTATGCGGACGCCGAGCCCAGCGCACCAGGCGCAGACCCGCGGACAGTGCGACCCGCCTGGGAAAAGTGAATGCAAATGTTGTCGACACGATTAGTCCTCACGTGTTTTCGGGCAGGGGAAATCCCCGGAAGAATGTCAGGTGAAAACTCACTGTTTCGAGCGTGCGGCAATGCACGAGAAGCAATGAGGTGAAATGCTCGCTGAGCGGAATTCCGAGACACCGGCACCGTGCCGCGTGACGATCACAGCTTGGACGTGAGGATCACAGTCCGGGAGTGAGGTCCACGAGGGCAATCGATGCGCGAGGCGCAGAGGAATCGCCGGCGCTCAGGGTGCCGGCGGAAGAAGACGAGTCAGGCTGGAAGGATCAGCCGTCGAGTCCCAGTCCGCCGACCGAGCAGGCAGCGAGCGTCGTCGGACGGATGTCGGAGTCCGGAAAGACGGGGTGGAAGATGTCGTTGGCATACATCTCAGCTGCACTCCTTTCATGGTCGTGGATCGTCGATGAGCGGCGTCAGTGCTCATGGGGAACAATGCAATTCTTTTATGGGTGCGAATCCGTAATTGCACTCACGAAGTTATCACAGAATCACTGCATCGTGGGACTTCTGGTCAGAATTGCTGAACTTTATTTCTCCTCCGGTCGATTTCCCAGTCGTCGGCATTGTGCGCAGACCCACATGTCACCATGTGCGGAATGCTCAGCGCGGACCGTCTCCGCCCACGTAGAATCGCTGAGAGAACCGCTACCAGCCAGGAGTCCTCCATGTCAGAATCCGCTGCCTCCCTGCCGCGCCTCGTCGTCGGCTACATCGCCACCGACCGCGGACGCGACGCCATCTCCCTGGCGATCTCGATCGCCCGCTCCGTCGCCGTCGAACTCGTCGTCACGATCATCCGGCCGGAGACCTCGACGTTCCACGCCGCCGGGTCGATCCCCAAGGACGGCACGGGAATCGTCGCTCAACAGCTCGACGACTGGCTCGAGGAGGCCCTCGCGCTCATCCCCGACGACATCGCCGCCCGCGGTGTCATCCACACCGCGACGAACGAGTCGAAGGGACTCATGGAGGTCGCCTCCGACGAGGACGCCGTCGCCATCGTCATCGGCGCGCGCGCCACGACGCTCATGCGCCAGTTCCGCATCGGCACAGTCGCCACCTCGCTGCTCCACTCCTCCGAGGTCCCCGTCGTCCTCGCCCCGGCCGGACGCTCGGACATCGGCCCGGTCTCGCGCATCACTGCGCTCTTCGGTGCCCGCCCCGGTGCCGCCGCCCTCGTCGGGTCGGCGATCGAGGCCGCCACCGCCTTCGACGTTCCCCTCCGTCTGCTCGCGCTCATCGAGAACGACGGCATGGCCGAGGACGAGGTCGCCGAGGTCACGGAGTTCGCCGAGGAGTTCGGCGGAGCAATGCTCGCCGGCAGGGCCTCCGACCTCTTCGCCTCCGGCCGGGCCACCGTCGTCTCGGAGGCCGGTGCCGACATCGAGGAGGCCGCCGAAAGCGTCGAATGGATCTCCGGTGAGCTCGCCTTCATCGGCTCGAGCCGGCTCGGTCACGGGCGTGTGTTCATCGGCGCCCGGGCGCGCCGCCTGCTGCGCGTACTCCCGGTGCCCGTCGTCGTCATTCCGCGTCGCACGCTGTCCGGCTCCGCACCGGCGGAGGCCTCCGACACCGTCGAGTCGGCCACCGCGGCCGACGACCGCTGAGCGTGGGGGAGCCGGAGCGCCGCGACCTCAGCGTCGCCGGGCATCCCACTCCGGTGTGGGTGCACCCCGGGCGCAGGCCCGGGCGACCGGTGCTCATGATCCACGGCTTCCGGGGTGACCACCACGGTCTCGACCGGATCGCCCACGGGCTGCGCGATCGCACCGTCATCGTGCCCGACCTGCCGGGTTTCGGTGAGGCGGCGCCCCTGACCGGCGGGCTGAGTCTGGCCGCCTACCTCGATCATCTCCGCCAGCTCATCGCCGAGGTGACCGCTGAGTGGGAGGCCGTGCCGATCCTCGTCGGCCACTCCTTCGGGTCGATCCTCGTTTCGCACCTCGCCGCAGCCGATCCTGCCGCGATGCCCGAGCTCGTCCTCATCAACCCCATCACCACCCCCGCCCTCGAAGGCTCAGCGCGCGTCCTCACGGCACTGACCCGGGTCTACTACGAGCTCGGCGCCCGCCTGCCGGAGGGACCCGGCCGGGCTCTGCTCTCCAGTCCCGTCATCGTCCGGCTGATGAGCGAAGTGATGGCGACGACGAAGGATCCCGGGCTGCGCCGCTACATCCATGACCAGCACGCCCGCTACTTCTCGACCTTCAGCGACCGGCGCTCGCTCGCGCAGGCCTTCGACGTGTCCGTCGCCCACACCGTCACCGAGGTGGCGGACAACCTGACGATGCCCCTCCTCGTCATCGCGGGGGACGCGGATGCGATCGCCCCGATCGACGTCACCCGCTCCGTCGTCGGCGGGCTCGACGACGTCAGGTTCGTCGAACTCACCGGGGTGGGTCACCTCGTCCACTACGAGCGGCCCGAGGAGGCCGCCTCGGCGATCGAGGATTTCTCCCGCACACGCGACTGACCGCGCCGCAGATGGTCTGCGACGCGGTCAGCGAAGTCTCAGGTCAGCGGTGACCCGACGTGAGGATCAGGAGCGGCGATCGACGATCGCGTGGTAGATCATCGGCAGCATGAAGGCGACCGCGGCGACGATGAGGCCGGCCCAGAACACCCAGAACTCGGTGCCGGCGGGGGAGGAGAACGCCGCGCCGAAGAGGTAGATCGAGAAGATGAAGAGCGCGAAGCAGACGACGAAGACGACGACGTCAGCGAAGTTCGCGGAGTTCTGCGTTCTCTGCGCGACGGGGTTGGACATGTTCTCCTCCGAGACTTGCGGCGATACGGCGATGATCAGCCATCAGTCTACATGCCGTAGAGAACGACACGGGCATTCGGAAGCCGGCCGTGTCAGTCCCGGTCGTAGGAGCGCTCCGGGGCGAGCCAGCCGAGCAGCGCGGAGACGACGGAGACGATGATCGCGGCGAGGATCGCCTGGAAGAAGAACGAGTCGATCGTGAAGACGAACGGCGTGAACCCGCTCAGCCAGCTCGTCAGCGCGAGCATCGCCGCGTTGATGACGATCGAGAACAGCCCGAGGGTCAGACACGTGATCGGTGCCGACAGCACGCTGATGATCGGTTTGATGAAGGCGTTGGCCAACCCGAAGATCAGACCGATGACGAGGTAGGAGACGACCATCGCGAAGACCGGACCGACCTGTTCCTCGATGAGCTCATTGCCGGCGATGCTCACGCCGGGCAGCAGCCACACGGCCACCCAGATGGCGAAGGCGTTGATGCCGACTCGGAAGAGGAAGTTCATGGTCATATCCTTTCACTCTCGTCTGCGGGTCCACTGAGTCAGGGATGGGAAAGCCGTGTCCGCGCCGCTCTGCGGCCGACCGTTCCGCGGGCTCTGCCGGCGTGAGCGGCCACACCTCACGGCCGGATCGTGACCGATGACACCGGTCGGCGACGGTCGCTTGCGGGTAGGCTGGGAGCTCAGTTCCCAGCAAGTCGATGTGCATCTACCGAGTGCAGAGCAGTTCACCACGGCGGCACCGAATCCTCGCGGTCACCCGCGGGCAGAAACGAAGAGCGCCATGCCACATCCCGAACCGACGAATTCGCACACCGACCCCGCGGACGCGGCGACGGCTCCGGATGCGACCCCCGTCGCGGCCGAGCCGGGCCTGCTGCGCGCCGTCGGCCTCAGCTATTTCCCCATCGCCTTCCTCGCCCGCATGCCCTATGCGATGGTCGTCGTCGGCGTCCTCACGCTCGTCGTCGCCGGTCGCGATTCGCTGAGCCTCGGCGGTCTCAACTCCGCGATGGTCGGTCTCGGCACGGCGATCTTCGGCTCCTTCATCGGCGCCGCCGCTGACCGCTGGGGACAGCGCCCCGTTCTCCTCGTCGTCGGGGCGATCAACAGTGCGGCGCTGCTCTTCCTCGCCTGGGTCGTCTTCTCCCCGCTGCCCGACGTCGTCGTCCTCCTCGCGTCCTTCCTCATCGGGGCGAGCGCCCCGCAGGTCTCCCCGATGTCGCGCTCCCGCCTCGTCGACGTCATCCTCTCGGTGCTGCCCGGCACCCGGCAGTCGAAGGTGCTCAACGGCACGATGGCGTACGAGTCCGCCGCCGACGAAGTCGTCTTCGTCTTCGGCCCCTTCATCGTCGGCCTCCTCGCCACGTGGTTCTCACCCGTCGCCCCGATCCTCGGGGCCGTCGCCATGACGCTCATCTTCGTCACCGCCTTCGCCCTCCACCGCAGCGGTCGCATCGCGACGTCCGGCGGGGCCGCGACCGTCGTCAAGGGACCGGTGCGCGACCTCTTCACCGGTCGGATCTTCGTCGTCGTCCTCGGCGTCTTCGGCATCGGGCTCGTCTTCGGTTCGACGCTCACGGCCCTGACTTCGCTGATGAATGACCTCGGCCACCCCGAACAGGCCGGGCTCGTCTACGGCGTCCTCGGCATCGGCTCAGCGATCCTCGCGATCTCCGTCGCCCTCTTCTCCCCGCGCTTCGCCCTCTGGGCGAGGCTGCTGTGCTTCGCCCCGCTGCTGCTTGCCGGGACCATCGTGCTCGCGACCGCATCAGCGATGCCCGGAGTCGTCATCGGGCTCCTCCTCATGGGCACCGCGATCGGGCCGTCACTGGTCACCCTCTTCAGCCTCGCCGCCGAACGCAGCCCCCGCGGACGTTCGGCCACCGTGATGTCGATGGCGGGATCGGCGATCATCGTCGGGCAGTCCGTGGCCTCGGCGCTCGTCGGCATCCTCGCCGAGGTGGCCGGAACGTCCACGGCCATCGCCGTTCCGATCGGTGCCGCGGTCGTCGTCGTCCTCGCTGCGCTGCTCAACGTCCTCGTGCGCTTCCGCCAGCGGAAACGAGATGTGGTTCACACCGAGATTCCGTGATCTGGGACGCCTCTTCCCATATCGGCGAAAATGTGCTGTGTGCCATGTCGTGGGAGTAGAGTAACCCGTTGTTCGCGCTCTCACATCGCGCGACCGCACGTCACAACGGAAAGCACGATATGTCTACCAGCACCTCGACGACCGAGGTCGTCAAGAGCGATACGCGGTTCTTCGGACACCCGCTTCCGCTCTTCCAGCTCTTCAGCCTCGAACTGTGGGAGCGCTTCTCCTACTACGGCATGAACGGCATCCTCGCCCTCTACCTGTACTTCCAGGTCTCAGACGGCGGACTCGGACTCCCGCAGGCCACAGCGGTCGGGATCGTCGGCGCCTATGGCGGTGCCGTCTTCCTCGCCACGATCCTCGGCGCCTGGATCGCCGACCGCATCCTCGGTGCGGAGAAGGTCCTCTTCTACTCGGCGATCATCATCATGGCCGGCCACATCGCGCTGGCACTCGTGCCGGGATTCGGCGGTGTCGCCGCCGGCCTCATCCTCGTGGCCCTCGGTTCCGGTGGACTCAAGGCCAACGCCTCCGCGCTCGTCGGTGAGCTCTACGACGAGAAGGACCCCCGCCGCGACGCGGGCTTCACGATCTTCTACATGGGCGTTAACATCGGCGCCCTCTTCGGCCCGCTCATCACCGGACTGCTCCAGCAGAACGTCGGCTTCCACTACGGCTTCGGCGCCGCCGCCGTCGGCATGGCCCTCGGCCTCGTCATCTACGGCTCCGGCCGGAAGAAGCTGCCCGCCGAATCGCGCACCGCGGTCAACCCGCTGCCGAAGTCGAAGCTCTACCTCTTCATCGTCGCGGTCGTCGCCGTCGTCGTCCTCGCCACCGTGCTGTGGATGACCGGTCTCGTCAACCCCGAGAACCTCGACTGGTGGATCGCCGGCATCTCCGCCGCGGCCGCAGCGTGCTACTTCATCGTCATGTACACCTCGCCGCAGACGAACGCCACCGAGCGCTCCCGGGTGCTCGCGTTCATCCCGTTCTTCATCACGAGCGTCGTCTTCTGGTCGATGTACCAGCAGATCTTCGGTGTCCTCACCGTCTACTCCGACGGCAACCTCAACCGGTCGATCTTCGGGTGGGAGATGCCGATCAACTGGATCCAGCTCATCCCGGCCGCGTTCGTCATCATCTTCGCCCCGCTGTTCGCGACGATGTGGATGAAGCTCGGGCCCAAGCAGATCTCGACCCCGGTCAAGGCGGGCCTCTCGCTCGTCTTCATCGGCCTCGGCTTCCTCATGTTCCTGCCGTACGCGACTGCGCCGGCGAACTCGACGCCGCTGCTGTGGGTCTGCCTCATCCTCGCCGTCTTCGTCTTCGGCGAGCTGCTCATCTCCCCGGTCGGTCTGTCGTTCTCGACGAAGGTCGCCCCGAAGGTGTTCCAGTCGCAGATGATCGCCGTGTTCTTCCTCGCCTCCGGTGTCGGCACCGCGCTCTCGGGTGTGCTCGGCGGGTACTTCGACCCGGCGAACCAGACCCCGTACTGGACGTCGATCGGCGGCACCTCGGTCGTCCTCGGCCTGCTTGCGCTGACGCTGACGAAGCCGATGCTCAAGCTGCTCAAGGGCGTGCGCTGAGCAGCCTCTGACACCCGTCGCCGCGGGTGACCAGACCACGACAGAACCGCCCTGTCCGGAACTCTCCGGACAGGGCGGTTCTCCTGTCGGGATCAGACCCCGATGAAGATCGGCAGCGCCTGCGGGTGGTGGGCGGCGACGATCGTGAGGAAGACGATCGCATCGAAGATGAGATGGACCGTGACCGTGTAGGGCAGGGACTTCGTCTTCGTGAAGATCACCGCCTGGACGAGGGCGAAGGGAATGGTCAGCAGCGGACCGATCGACCGGTAGCCGAGCTCCCAGAGGAACGAGACGAAGATGATCGTCGTGAGCACGTTCGCCGTCCAGAAGTCGAAGTGCCGGCGCAGCAGGGCGAAGACCGTGCAGATGAAGAACAGCTCGTCCCAGAGCCCGACGGCGTTGACGCCGATGAAGAGCCTGAGGATCTCATGCCATTCGGTCACCGCCGGCCAGTTGAGGTAGACCCCGGTGCGGAAGAAGTACTGGGGGAGGACGAGCCAGGCGACCACGACGACGAAGATCAGCCACCCCCACTCGAGCTTCGACCACGGCTGACCGTGCCGGCGCGGGTAGACGATGCTCTTCTCCTTGAACCAGTACCGGGTGACGAGGAAGGGCCCGATGACGACGGCGCTGAGCACGATCCCCATCCGCAGGATGTTCGTCCACGAGATGTCGGCCTCGACGGAGATCGCGGAGATGAGCGCAAGCGCGCCGGCGATGACACTGAGATCCCGGGCGAAGCTCCTGTCCGCCGTCGTCCACGCGAGGATGAGGGACGCGGCCATCGGCGCATAGCCCCACACCTTGACGGCCCGGAACTCCGTGCCGATCCCGAAGAGGATGACCGCCGAGGCGGCGAGGAGGACCGCGGCGAGCCCCGGCTGCGAGACGACGCTCCATCTTCTCGGGTCGGTCTTCTCCTCCACGTCACCCACTCTAATCGAGGCCGGCAGGGCGCATTGGTCGAGAGCGGCGCCCACGCCCTAGGATCGACGGAGACATCTCCGACCGGACGACTCACCGCGACTCCTCCGGCCCGCCGCAGCGAAAGGACGTGCGTGGACCCCGAGGCCTATTCCCGGATCATCGCCGGACCCCTGCCGGTCGGCAGTGAGACCGTGCCCCTCGCCGAGGCGGTCGGTCGGATCCTCGCCCACGACGTCGTCGCCCGGGATCCGATCCCGGCCTTCGCCACCTCGGCGATGGACGGCTACGCCCTTGACGCCCGCGCCCTCGAACGGGCCGGCGCAGGCGCCCCCGTCACCGTGGTCGGCGACGTGCCTGCCGGTCACCGGCCGGTCGACGTCGCCCCCGGCACAGCGGTGCGCGTGATGACCGGTGCCGCCGTGCCGGATGGTGCCGCGGCCGTCATCCCCGTCGAATTCACCGATGCCGCCCGGACCGGAGACATCCCCGAGACGATCACCGTCGCCAGCCTGCCGGAGAACCTTGTCGACCGGTGGAACATCCGCGACGTCGGTGAGGACACCGCGGTCGGCGACATCGTCGTCCTCGGCGGTCAGCGCCTGGGGGCCGCGGCGATCGGGACGCTCGCGATGCTCGGGGAGACCACCGTCGAGGTGCACCGGCGGCTGCGCGTCGGGCTCATCGTCACCGGCGACGAACTCGCCGCCGCCTCGGGCGCGGAGGAGGCGAGCGCGCCGATCATCCCGAACTCGAACCTGCCGATGCTCTCAGCCGCCATCGTCACCGCCGGGGCGATCCCGCACGTGGGCACGAGCAACGACGATCCGACCGAGTTCCTCACCGTGCTCGACGGTCTCCTCCCGGACGTCGACCTCGTCATCACGACCGGTGGGATCAGCGCCGGGGCCTTCGAAGTCGTGCGGGCGAGCCTCGAGGGCACCGATTCCGAGTTCGTCCGGGTCCGCCAACGCCCCGGGGGCCCGCAGGGCCACGGGCGCCGCGGCGGCGTGCCCCTGCTCCACTTCCCGGGCACCCCGTCCGGCGCGCTGCTGTCCTTCCACCTCTTCGCGCTCTCCCTGATGTCCGGGACCGACCTCGCCGCACGCTGGCAGAAAGCCGTCTATGCCGGCCCCGAGCTCGCAGGCCACGTCAAGGGCGTGTCCTTCGTGCCGGTCACCGTCTCGGTCGACGGCACCGTCGTCCCGGCCGAACGCTCCCGGCTTCGCGACTTCGCCGGTGCCGACGCGATCCTCCGCGTGCCCACTGCCCCGGCGGCGATCACTGCAGGCGACCTCGTCGAGGTCCTCGCCCTGCCGGCGGCCGGCCTCGAGAGGTAGGGGGCGCGCACGCGTGCGCGCACCGGACCTAGACTGAGAGCCATGGACCTCGCCCGCTACACCCGCCAGATCCGTCTCCGCGGATTCGGCGCCCAGGCTCAGGAGAGACTGCTCGCCTCCCATGTCGTCGTCATCGGCGCCGGTGGCCTCGGAGCGCCCGTGCTCACCTATCTCGCCGCCGCCGGGGTCGGCACCATCAGCGTCATCGACCCCGACGTCGTCGAACTGAGCAACCTCCACCGGCAGTTCCTCCACGCCGAGGAGGAGGTCGGCAACCGCAAGGTCGACTCCGCGGCCCGGCGGCTGGCCGGTCTCAACTCCGACATCGAGATCATCACGCACCCGGTGCTGCTCACCGCCGACAACGCCGAGGAGCTGCTGACCGGGGCCGACATCGTCGTCGACGGCAGTGACAACTTCGAGACCCGCTACCTCGTCAACGACGCGTGCGAGATGCTCGGGATCCCCCTCGTGTGGGGCACGATCCTCGGCTTCGACGGGCAGCTCGCCGTCTTCGACGCCCGCACCGGGTCGACGCTGCGCGACCTCTATCCCGAGATGCCCGCGCCGGGGTCCGTGCCCAACTGTGCGACCGCCGGGGTCATCGGCGCCCTGTGCGGCAGCATCGGGTCGGCGATGGCGATGGAGACGGTCAAGGTGCTCGCCAGCATCGGCACACCCCTGTTCGACGCCGTCTCGATCCACAGCAGCCTCGAGGCGAGCTGGGAGACGATCCCCGTCGCCCGGGACCCCGAGCGCCGGCCGGTGACGAGTCTCGAGGCCCACCGTTCCGGCGGTGTCCATGGAGCAGCCGGTGACCTCTCCGGAGCCACCGCGGCGAACGCGCCCGCCGACGAGGCCATCCCGGTCATCACGTGGGATGACCTCACCGCGGACGACGTGCTCGTCGACATCAGGGACGACGACGAGGTGGCGGCGGGCAGCGTCGCCGGAGCCGCCCACATTCCCATGGAGCGTCTCCTCGCCGAGCCCGAGCTGCTCACGGCGGCCGCAGGCGCGGCGGTGGTGGGGGAGTCCGCACGGTTCGCCCTCTACTGCCGGTCAGGGGTGCGCTCGGCCCGGACGGTCAGCGCTCTGCGCCGGGCGGGGATCGACGCCGTGTCGATCTCCGGCGGCTACCTCGCCCACCTCTCCCGCGGCGGCATCGACGCCGCGTCCTGACCGGCGGTCACGCTCCCACTCTCCGGCAGGTGTTCACGCCCGGCGGTCCCACGCCGACGGCGTTCCCATTCCGGCGGGCGGACCCGCGCTCTGTCCCGCTCAGCCTCCCGCGAAGGGCGGGAGGACGTCGACGGTGTCCCCGGCGGCCAAGGGCGCCTGCCGGTCGGTGCGCGCCCGGGCGTTGACGAGGAAGCTCGACCGCTCAAGGACGGTGACCGCCTCGGTGTCGGCCCCGGCGGTGAGGACGGAGATGAGCTCGCCGAGGGTGGCCGCCTCGGCGGTGGACTGCTTCGTGCCGAACGCCTCCCGGGCGGCGGCGAAGAAGCGCACGGTCACGGTCGCGGGTGCGGCGGCATGCGAGTCTGCGGTGGTCGACACGGTCTCTCTCATCCTCCGATGGCGCTCATCGGTCGCTGCGGCTGGGTGAAGTCGGCGGAGTCCATGCCGTGCCCGGCGAGCTTCGCCCAGTGCGCGCCCTTCCACAGGTTCGCGATCTCCTCATCAGTGGCACCCGAGCGCAGTGCGGCGAGCAGATCGACCTCGGTGCGGGAGAACAGGCACGTGCGCACCCTGCCCTCGGCGGTCAGTCGGGTGCGGGTGCAGTCGGCGCAGAACGGACGCGTGACCGAGGCGATGATGCCGACGTCGCCGAGGTCGGTGTCCGGATCCTCCCGGCTCGCGACCCGGAACTTCTCCGCCGGCGCCCCACCGCGCGGGGCCTCGTCGGGTGTGAGGACGAATCGGGGTGCCAGCAGTGCGAAGACGTCAGCGGCGGTGATCATCGTGCCGCGGTCCCACGAGTGCCCCGCATCGAGGGGCATCTGCTCGATGAACCGCAGCGACAGCCCGTGGTCGAGGCACCACTGGAGGAGGTCGGGCGCCTGAGCGTCGTTGACTCCCGGCAGGAGCACGGCGTTGATCTTCACCGGGTCGAGACCGGCCTCCTGTGCCCCCCGGACTCCGTCGAGGACGCGCTGGAGGAACGGACGCCGGGTGATCGCGGCGAACGTGTCCGCATCGACCGTGTCGAGGGAGACGTTGATCCGGTCGAGACCGGCCTCCTTGAGCTTCGCCGCGCGCTTGTCGAGACCGATCGCGTTCGTCGTCAGGGCGATGTTCGGCCGCGGTGTCAGGGCGGCGACGCCTGCGATGATGTCGGTGATGTCGTGGCGGGTCAGCGGCTCTCCGCCGGTGAACCGGATCTGGTCGACACCGAACCGCTCGACGCCGATGCGGGCGAAGCGGATGATCTCCTCTGCGCTCATCGCCGCGTCGCGGGGCATGAACTCGACACCCTCGGCGGGCATGCAGTAGCTGCAGCGCAGATTGCAGAAATCCGTCAGCGAGATCCGCAGGTCGCGCGCGCGACGCCCGAACGTGTCGAGGAGAGACTCCTCGCTGTGCGCGGTGAACGACGTGCCCGGGTCGAGAGTCGGAGTCCTCAGCACCGGGGTCGGCAGACCGATCGTCCCCATGTCCGTTCTCCTCCCTTGACGAAAGCTCTTCGCTATCATCGTCCCATGACCAGCGCCTTCACGCATCGTCGTCGGGTATTCGAGACGATCAGTCCGCTGCGCGGCGCGGCGCGCAGGCCCCTGACAGCCCTGTTCCAAGTGCCCAGGCAGCTTGCCGCCGATGTCGTCTCCGCCGTCGACGTCCCCGCGTTCGACAACTCGAGCATGGACGGCTTCGCCGTCGCCGCGCAGACCTTGACGACCGCACCGCGGGACGGGTCCCGCCTCGGCCCGCTGCCCGTCGTCGGGCAGGTCGCCGCCGGAGCCCGGGGCGCTGCCGTGGACCCCGGCACCGTCGTCGAGATCATGACCGGGGCCCCGGTGCCCGAGGGTGCGGACACGATCATCCCCATCGAGGCCACCGAACCGGGCACCTTCGGGGCGGCGGAGATCACCGTTGACGCCGCACCCGCAGCGGGCGCGTTCGTCCGCTCCCGCGGCAGCGACGTCACCGCCGGGACCACCGTCCTGCGCGCCGGTGCGCTCCTCACCCCCGCCCGCCTCGGCGTCGCCGCCGCCTGCGGAGTCGTCGACCTCGAGGTCGTCACCCTCCCGCGCATCCTCGTCCTCAGCACCGGAGACGAGATCGCCGGGGACGCCGACGCCGGCATCGAAGACGCCAACGGCATCACCCTGAACGCGAGCCTCACCCGCCTCGGTGCGGAGGTGACCCGGCTGCGGGTGCCCGACGACCCGGAGGAGCTGCTGCGTCGAGTGCGCGACGTCGACACCGACCTCGTCGTATCGACCGGCGGCATCTCGAAGGGCGCCCGCGAGGTCGTCAAGCTCGCCGCGGACCGAGACCCGGCCGCGGACATGCTCTTCGAACCCATCGCGATGCAGCCGGGCGGACCGCAGGGTGTGGGCAGGCTCGCCGGTCACCCGTGGGTGGCCCTGCCGGGCAACCCCGTGAGCGCCCTCATCAGCTATGAGCTCTTCATCCGCCCGGCCCTCCTCGGCATCGATCCCGGCACTGACGCCCGCCCCGTCGGCTTCCACCGGCTTGCCGCCGACCTCGACGAGACCCCGCCCCGCGGCAAACTCCAGGTGCGGCGGGCGATCGTCGACGACGACGGCATCACCCTCGTCGGCGGCTCCCGGTCGCATCTGCTCCACAGCTACGCCGAGAGCACCCACCTCGTCTTCATCCCGCCCACCGATGACCCTGACGACCCGTTCGCGGGCGCGGGGGATAGGCTGAGAACGTGGACAATCGCGTGAGCCTCACACACCTCGACGAGACCGGAGCCGCCCGGATGGTCGACGTCGGCGACAAGAGCACCACCCGGCGGCGGGCCGTGGCCACGGCCACGATCACGACGACCCCGGAGGTCATCGCCCTCATCGCCGAGGCGGGCCTGCCCAAGGGCGACGCCCTGCCGGTGGCGCGCATCGCCGCGGTGATGGGCGCCAAGCGCACGAGCGACCTCATCCCGCTCTGCCATCCGCTGCCCCTGACCGGCGTCGACGTCGACTTCATCCTCACCGACTCCGCCGTCACGGTGACCGCGGCCGTGAAGACGGTCTCGGTGACCGGTGTCGAGATGGAGGCCCTGACCGCGGTCTCCGTCGCCGCGCTGACGATCTTCGACATGATCAAGGCCGTCGACAACCGCGCGGTCATCGGCGACATCAAGGTGCTCGAGAAGACCGGCGGCAAGAGCGGGGACTGGAGTCGGGAGTCATGACCGTCATCACCACCGGCATCACCGAGTCCCCGATCAGCGTGACCGAACTCGAACCCGAGGTCGTCACCGCCGAATGCGGGGCCGCCGTGACCTTCTCCGGAATCATCCGCGACCACGATTCGGGCCGCGGTGTCACCCGGCTCGTCTACGAATCCCACCCGCTGGCGCCCGCGCACATCGCCGAGGTGGCCGCCGACGTGGCCGCGCGGCATCCCGCGGTCCGCCTCTCCGTCGTCCATCGGGTCGGAGAGCTGTCCGTCGGCGACGTGGCGCTGGCCGCCGTCGTCGCCTCACCGCACCGCCGTGAGTCGTTCGCCGCGTGCGGCGAGCTCGTCGATGAGGTCAAGGAGAAGGTGGCGATCTGGAAGCACCAGTTCTTCACCGACGGCGACGACGAATGGGTGGGAGCGCTCGAATGACTCAGCTGCGCATCAGCGAGGCCGCCCGGTTCCTCGGCGTCAGCGACGACACCATCCGCCGCTGGATCAGCGACGGCCGACTCGCTCAGCACAAGGACGCCTCGAACCGGTCCGTCGTCGACGGCGCCGAACTCGCCGTGCTCGCCCAGGACGGCGCCGGATCCCTCGAAGACCCGACGCACGTGCGCAGCTCGGCGCGCAACCGCTTCACCGGTCTCGTCACCGACGTCGTCATCGACGGGGTGATGGCGCAGGTCAGCCTCCAGTGCGGACCGTTCCGGGTCGTGTCCCTGATGTCCGCCGAGGCGTGCCGTCAGCTCGAACTCGAACCCGGCAGCCTCGCCACCGCGGCCGTCAAGGCGACGATGGTGTGGATCGACACCGCCGGCGGCGACTGACCCGAACCAGTCTCAGATGCTGACGCAGATGGCATGAAACTCCGCATCTGCGGGTGATAATGGGTGGATGATCTGTGATTCCACACCGGGAGACCGTCCGTGACGGGACGTGTCCGGAGGCATGCGACGGCGCCGAGGTGGCTGTGGATTCCCGCTGTCCTCGCCGTCGCGTTCCTCCTCGTCCCCATCATCGGGATGGTCACCCGCATCGACCTCGGCCACCTCGGCGAGGTCATCGCGGCCCCCGAGTCCCAGCTGGCGATGGGACTGTCCCTGCTCACGTCGACGATCTCCGCGTTCGTCAGCGTCGTTCTCGGCTTCCCGCTCGGGTATCTTCTCGCCACGACGACGTTCCATGGGCAGCGGCTCGTGCGCACCCTCATCCTCCTCCCGCTCGTCCTGCCGCCGGTCGTCAGCGGTCTCGCGCTCCTCTACACGTGGGGGCGCTCGGCATATCTCGGGTCCCTGCTCACCGAGGCCGGTCTCGGGCTCGCGTACACGACGGCGGCCGTCGTCGTCGCTCAGATCTTCGTCTCCCTCCCGTTCATGGTGATGTCGGTCGAGACCGCGGTCGCCGCGCGCGGGCAGCGCTATGAGATCGCCGCCGCCGAACTCGGGGCGACGCCGATGCGGGTGTTCTTCACGGTCACCCTGCCGATGCTGCGGGCGGGCATCGTCACCGGTGCCGTCCTCTGCTTCGCCCGGTCCCTCGGCGAGTTCGGGGCGACCCTCACCTTCGCCGGCTCCCTGTCGGGGGTGACCCGGACGATGCCGCTGCAGATCTACCTCGTCCGCGAGTCCGATCCGCAGTCGGCGATCGCCCTCTCCCTGCTCCTCGTCGTCACCGCCCTCATCATCATCGTCCTCGCCTACCGCTCGCCCCACGCCCCCCGCCTGCGCCGCTTCGCCCCGCGCGCCTCGACTCCCGGCGCGTCCGGTGCCGCCATCGCGCGCACGGGCGCACCCGCCTCCGCGCCGGCGGATACCGAAGTCGCGGCTCCGCTGGCGGCTCAGGGGGAGTCCCTCGCCGTTCACAGCAGCGCCGGCGACGGTGTCCGCGACAGTGTCGGCGCCGGGCGACTGAGCCTGAGCGCCCGGCTGCCCGCGCGCGGACTCGACGTCGCCCTCGACGTGCCTGCCGGGCAGACGACAGCACTCATCGGCCGCAACGGGGCCGGGAAGTCGAGCCTCTTCCAGATCATCACCGGCGCCCTGCCCGCCGAGTCCGGCGCGCTGCGCCTCGGCGACCGCACGATCTTCGACATCGACGCCGGACAGTGGCCGCCCATCCACGCCCGCGGGGTCGTCCACCTCGCCCAGAACCCGCTGCTCTTCCCGCACCTCAGCGTCCTCGACAACGTCGCGTTCGGACTCCGCGCCCACGGGCACCGGAGCGCCGACGCCCGCGCCGCCGCGCAGGCGATGCTCGACCGCCTCGGCGTCGGCTACTGCAGCGACCGCCGCCCCGAGGAGGTCTCCGGCGGGCAGGGAGCGCGCATCGCCCTCGCGCGGGCGCTCGTCATCGACCCCACGCTCCTCCTCCTCGACGAACCCCTCGCCGCCCTCGACGTCGACGTCAAGCTGAGCACGCGCGCCGTCCTCGCCGACGTGCTGCGCGGACGCAGCGCCCTGCTCATCACCCATGACGCCGCCGACGTCGCGGCCCTGAGCCGCGGACTCGTCCTCATCGACGCCGGTCGTGCGCGCGTCGTCGAGGCCGACGGCGTCGCCGGGCCCGGGATCGACGACGACTTCGTCCGCAGCTTCCGCGCCACCACCCGCACCCGCCTCGGCGGGGAGGCCGACGAGCGGGAGACCCCGGCCTTTGCGAGTCGGAGCGAACCGGAATAGTGTGAAGACGATCACAACGCACGCTGTCAGTGAACGCTGACGGGATACGAAGGGCGACAACGACGTGGCTGACCTCTCCTACTCCTCCGGCCCGTCGACCGAACCCCTGCGCGGGGAGACGATCCCGGCGAACTTCCGGCGCACTGCCGCCGCCCACCCGGACGCGATCGCCCTCATCGACCGCGGCTCCGACCGGCGCTGGACGTATGCCGAGTTCGACGCCGACACCGATGCGCTGGCCGCGGCCCTGATCGAGCGCGGCCTCGGCAAGGGCGACCGCATCGGGATCTGGGCGCAGAACGTCGGGGAATGGGCCCTCGTCCAATACGCGACGGCGAAGATCGGGGCGATCCTCGTCAACGTCAACCCCGCCTACCGCGCTCACGAACTCGAATTCGTCGTGGGCCAGTCGGGGATGACGATGCTCATCTCGCAGATCGCCGCCCCGCCCCATTCGGACTTCCACGCCCTGGCCACCGAGGTGGCCGCCTCGGTGCCGGGACTCGATCTCGTCTTCCTCGACACCGTCCCGGACGACCTGACCGGGACGGCGACGATCGGGGAGCGCGAATCGTTCGCCCGCCTGCTGACCCAGGGACGGGAGCTGCTCGCCGACCCCGGCGCGAAGTACGCGGTGCGCCTCGAGCAGGCGGCGGCCGAACTCTCGGCCGACGATCCCATCAACATCCAGTACACCTCCGGCACGACGGGCTTCCCCAAGGGCGTGACGCTGTCCCACCACAACATCCTCAACAACGGCTACTTCATCGGCGAGCTGCTCTCGTACTCGCCCGCCGACTCCGTCGTCCTGCCCGTGCCCTACTACCACTGCTTCGGCATGGTCATCGGCAACCTCGCGGCGCTCAGCCACGGGGCCTCGGTCATCCTCCCGTCCCCGGGCTTCGACCCGGCGGCGAGCCTCACCGCCGTCGCCGAGGAGGGGGCGACCTCCCTCTACGGAGTGCCGACGATGTTCATCGCCGAACTCGGCCTGCCCGACTTCGCCGACTACGACCTGACGACCCTGCGCACCGGGGTGATGGCCGGATCCCCGTGCCCGGTCGAGGTGATGCGCCACGTCATCGACGACATGAACATGTCCGAGGTCGCCATCTGCTACGGAATGACCGAGACCTCGCCGGTGTCGACGATGACCCGCGCCGACGACTCGCTCGAGGCCCGCACGCAGACGGTGGGCCGCGTCATGCCCCACGTCGAGGTGAAGATCGTCGACCCCGTGACGGGCCAGACGATGCCCCGCGGGCAGAAGGGCGAACTCTGCACTCGCGGATACTCGGTGATGCTCGGGTACTGGGAGGAGCCGGACAAGACCGCCGAGGCAATCGATGCCGCCCGCTGGATGCACACGGGCGATCTCGCGATCATGGACGACGACGGGTACGTCGACATCTCCGGGCGGATCAAGGACATGGTCATCCGCGGGGGAGAGAACGTCTACCCGCGGGAGATCGAGGAGTTCCTCTACCAGCATCCGGCGATCAGCGACGTCCAGGTCATCGGCGTCCCCGACGAGAAGTACGGGGAGGAGCTCATGGCCTGGGTCATCCTCAAGGACGGCTTCGACACCCTCACCGCCGCCGACGTCAGGGAGTTCGCCCAGGGCCGCCTCGCCCATTTCAAGATCCCGCGGTACGTCGAGGTCCGCGACTCGTTCCCGATGACGGTGTCCGGAAAGATCCGGAAAGTCGAGTTGCGCGACGAGGGCGAGAGGATCGTTCACGCAGGCAGCACGGTGTGAATGTCGCCCAGGTCACAAGTTCATTGCAGTTGTCCTGGGAACACCTGACGTTTTTCATGTGAGCAGGTCATTCACTAAGATCAATGGTCATGAGAGTTGAATCACAACCGCTGGTCTCGATGACCGACGTCGAGAAGCACTACGGTGACTTCCACGCGCTCAAGCACATCGATCTCGACATCCACGAGGGTGAGGTCGTCGTCGTCATCGGTCCCTCCGGCTCGGGCAAATCGACCCTGTGCCGGACGATCAACCGGTTGGAGACGATCACCT
Organism: Brevibacterium sp. XM4083; assembly: GCF_006489205.2. GTDB lineage: Bacteria > Actinomycetota > Actinomycetes > Actinomycetales > Brevibacteriaceae > Brevibacterium. The sequence continues at coordinate 252,107 of NZ_VFYR02000002.1, forward strand.
CGGGATCGATCACGATCGACGGCAAGGAGCTGCCGGCCGAAGGTGCGGCACTCGCGCAGCTGCGCTCGGACGTCGGCATGGTCTTCCAGTCGTTCAACCTGTTCGCCCACAAGACGATCCTCGAGAACGTCACCCTGGGCCCGATCAAGGTGCGGAAGCTGAAGAAGGCCGACGCGGATAAGCAGGCGATGGCGCTGCTCGAACGCGTCGGGGTCGCCCACCAGGCCGACAAGTACCCCGCTCAGCTCTCGGGTGGGCAGCAGCAGCGCGTCGCGATCGCCAGGGCGCTGGCGATGAAGCCGAAGGTCATGCTCTTCGACGAACCCACCTCCGCCCTCGACCCGGAGATGATCAACGAAGTCCTCGACGTCATGGTCGAACTCGCCAAGGAGGGGATGACGATGGTCGTCGTCACTCACGAGATGGGTTTCGCCCGCAAGGCCGGCAATCGCGTGGTCTTCATGGCCGACGGGGAGATCGTCGAGGTCAACGGTCCGGAGGAGTTCTTCACGAACCCGCAGAGCGGGCGCGCGCAGGACTTCCTCTCGAAGATCCTCACGAACTGACCCACTGATGCGACCTTCTGTTCCGTTCGACACCACCAAGGAGAAACCATGAAGAAGCTCAGCGTCGCGATCGCCTCGGTCGCGGTCGGACTCCTCGCCCTCAGCGGCTGCGGGCAGGGCGGCACCCCCGACAACCCGGCCGACGGCGGTTCGCAGGCCGCGGCCCCCGAATACCCGGTCAACGAGAGCGCCGATGTCGCCGACTCGAAGACCTGGCAGGCGGCGAAGGACGCCGGTCAGCTCAAGGTCGGCGTGAAGTTCGACCAGCCCGGTCTCGGCAATGTCACCACCGGTTCCGAGGACCCGGAGGGCTTCGACATCGAGATCGCGAAGATGGTCGGCGCGCAGCTCGGCTTCGCCCCTGACCAGATCGACTTCGTCGAGACCGTCTCGGCCAACCGCGAGCCCTTCCTCCAGCAGGGCACCGTCGACATGGTCGTCGCGACCTACACGATCAACGACGAGCGCAAGCAGGTCGTCGACTTCGCCGGCCCCTACTACGTCGCCGGTCAGGACCTGCTCGTGAAGTCCGACTCCGATATCGCCGGGCCCGAGGACCTCGCCGGCAGGAAGGTCTGCTCCGTCGACGGTTCGACCCCGGCGCAGCGGATCCAGGACGAGTACAAGGACGCCGAGCTCGTCACCTACGACACGTACTCGAAGTGCGTGACCGACCTCCAGTCCGGCGCCGTCGACGCGGTGACGACCGATGACGCGATCCTGCGCGGCTACGCGGCGCAGAACGAAGGCGAACTCAAGGTCGTCGGCAAGCCCTTCAGCGAAGAGCCCTACGGAATCGGCCTGCCCAAGGACGACACGGCCCTGCGCAACGCGGTCAACGACGCCGTGCAGAAGAGCATGGACGACGGCCAGTGGACCGAGGCCTTCGAGTACACGCTCGGATCGGCTGAGGGCGTGAAGATGCCGGAGATCGACCGCTACTGACCGCTTGCCGCACCGAGGCCGCCGACCGGCTGCCTCACTGACCTGATGCGAGGGCACCGACCGGTGCCCTCGCATCGATTAAGGAACCCGGGATGGACTTTCTCGCCCTGCTCGAGCTCTTCGGCTCCGGCGTCTGGGGCACGGTCAAGCTCTTCACCGTCACCCTCGTCGGATCGCTGGTACTCGGCACGATCCTCGCCGCCATGCGGGTCTCACCGACCCCGGTGCTGCGGATCGCCGCCTCGGCGTACATCAACATCGTCCGCAACACCCCGCTGACGCTCGTGATGTTCTTCTGCGCCTTCGGACTGCCGTTCCTCGACATCCGCTTCGGCGACTCGAGTTCGTTCAACTCCTTCGTCTACGCGACGCTCGCGCTCACCGCCTACACCGCGTGCTTCGTCGCCGAGACCCTCAAGGCGGGCATCGCGACGATCCCCGTCGGCCAGGCCGAGGCCGCCCGGGCCATCGGACTGACGTTCAACCAGACCCTCACTCAGGTCATCCTGCCGCAGGCCTTCCGGACGGTCATCCCGCCGCTCGGCAACGTCATCATCGCGATGCTCAAGAACACGTCGATCGCCTCGGCGTTCAACAACCGCGAACTCATCTCCGCGATGCGCAATGCGATCGAGCTCCGCGGCGACCTCGTCATCCCGATCCTCTTCGGCACCGCCGTCGCCTACCTCATCCTCGCGCTCATCCTCGGGCGCATCTTCTCCTACCTCGAGCGGAAGCTGGTGATCCTCCGATGAGCGCACCGACAGAGGTTCTCTTCGACGCCCCGGGCCCGAAGGCCCGCCGCAACAACGTCATCCTCTCGATCGTCTCGACGATCGTGCTCGCCGGACTCATCGCATGGATCATCTGGAAGTTCGCCGACGCAGGACAGCTCGAACCCGAGAAGTGGTATCCGTTCACCTTCGCCCAGATCCAGCTCGTCCTCCTCGACGGCATGCTCGCGACCCTCAAGGTCGCCGCCGTCGCCTCGGTGCTGGCGCTGGCCGTCGGCGTCGTCTTCGCCCTCCTGCGCCTGTCGTCGAAGCGGATCATCTCCGTGCCAGCGACGATCATCCTCGAGTTCTTCCGCGGCGTGCCGGTCCTCCTCCTCATCTTCGCGACGTTCCTCCTCTTCGGGAACACGATCGGCCCGTTCTGGTCCGTCGTCATCGGCCTCACCCTCTACAACGGCATGGTGCTCGCCGAGATCATCCGCGCCGGCATCCTCGCCGTGCCGAAAGGCCAGCGGGAGGCGGCGATGGCGATCGGCCTGCGGCCGGGACAGGTGATGAGCCTCGTGCTCATGCCGCAGGCGCTGCGGGCGATGATGCCGACGATCGTCGCGCAGATCGTCGTCCTCCTCAAGGACTCGGCGCTCGGCTTCATCGTCACCTACCAGGACCTTCTCTACCAGGTCAACCTCATCGGCCGCGAGTACAATAACCTTCTGCCGACGTTCATCGTCGGTGCCGCGCTCTTCATCATCATCAACATGATCGTCGCGAGCTTCGCGCGGTGGCTCGAGAGGCGACTGCAGCGCAAGACCACCGCCGACGTCGAGGGCGAAGGGCTGACGACGGCACCGGTGCGCTGAGCAGCTCACCGACGATGAAAGGGACGTGAGGATGGAACCCGAACTCAGCGCCACCCCGGTGACGATGCGCCACAACCGTGACCGGGAGCGCTTCGAACTCTTCACCACCGACGATCCCGAGGCGTTCGTCGGGTTCCTCGCCTACCAGCGGATCGGCGACACCACGCTCGAGCTCCAGCACACGATCATCTCCGAGGACTTCTCCCGGCGCGGGTTCGCTCGCACCCTCGTCACGCACGCCCTCGATGAGATCCGGGCGAACGGGGAGACGATCGTTCCGCTGTGCACCTACGTCCAGGACTACCTGCAGCGGTTCCCGCAGTACGCCGATCTCGTCGCCGACAGGTGAGGGCGGGAGCCGGTCGGTTCGCCCCGAGCCCCAGCGGCGACCTCCACATCGGCAACATCCGCACCGGGGTGCTCGCGTACGCGCGCGCCCGGCAGCAGGGCCAGCGCTTCCTCTGGCGCGTCGAGGACCTCGACCGGGTCCGAGCCGGCGCGGCGGAGTCCCAGCGGGCGGTGTTCGCCGACCTCGGGATCGTGCCCGACGACGAACCCCTCGTGCAGTCCGCGCGCCTCGACGTCTACGCTGAGGCGATCGCCCGTCTCGATCAGGCGGGACTCGTCTACGAATGCTACTGCTCGCGCAAGGACATCCAGCAGGCTCCCTCGGCACCGCACGCCCCGCCGGGAGCGTACCCGGGCACGTGCCGAGACCTCTCCGCGGAGCGGCGGACCGAGCGGCGGGCAGCTCTTGCCGCCGCGGGCCGCAGACCGGCCCTGCGGCTGCGCTCGGAGAACCGGGAGGTCACCGTGGCCGATGCTCTCCTCGGCACGATCACGGCACCGGTCGACGACGTCGTGCTCCGGCGCGGTGACGGCGTGTTCGCGTACAACCTCACCGTCGTCGTCGACGATGCGGCCAGTGGGATCACCGAGGTGGTCCGCGGGGACGACCTCGCCTCCTCGGCGCCGCGGCAGGCCCGCCTCGCCGAACTCCTCGACCTGCCCGAGCAGGCGTGGCTGCACGTTCCCCTCGTGCTCAGCGAATCTGGGTCTCGGCTGGCCAAACGCGACGGGGCCGTGACCTACGAGCAGCTGCGCGCCCGCGGCTGGACGGTCGCCGATGTCTACGGATGGATCTGGGAGTCGCTCGGCGGATCCGACCCGACGAGCGCCACCGGAGGCAGTGCCCGCTGGCGGTCGGTCGATGATGTCATCGCCGGTCTCGACGTCGCGCGGCTCGGGTCGGAGCCGTCGGTGTTCGTCCCGCCGGCCGACGACGCGGCCTGAATCGAGGCCGCATGGACTCCGTCGACGGGCCCTGAGCGGCAGGCCGCCTCAGGCAGCCGGTATCAGGCTGCGGTGTCGATGTATCCGGCGATGACGTCGGCGTAGATCGACTCGAACGTGTCGAGCGTGTACTCGATGTCATGGGTGGCGACGACGTCGAGGGAGGCCCGGGACATCGCCTCGCGCTCCTCGGGCGTCTGCGTGCAGATGCGGGTGAAGCGATCGGCAAGGGCCTCGACGTCCCGCGGCGGGAACAGGTAGCCGTTGACGCCGTCGCGGACGAGGTGGGGCAGGGCGACGGCGTCGGCGAGGACGACGGGTTTGCGCGAGGCCAGGGCCTCGAGCGTGGCGATCGACTGGAGTTCGGCCGTCGAGGGCATGCAGAAGAACGCGCACCGGGCATAGGCGTCCATGAGCGCGGAGTCGCTGATCTTGCCGAGGACGTGGATGCGGTCGGCGATGCCGAGTTCGGCGGCGAGTGCCTTGAGCGGCTCCTCCTGATCGCCGCCGCCGACGATGTCGGCCTCGAGCCCGAGTGCCGGGTCGGTGAGCGCGACGGCGCGGACGATGTCCTCAGCGTGCTTCTCCGCCGAGAGCCGACCGACGAAGAGGACTCGCGGGGCGGCCGCCTCGGTGCCGGTCGAGGAGCCCTTCCCACCGATGGCCGGCTGCTTGAGGTGGGAGAACCGGTCGAGGTCGATGCCGCAGGAGACGGCGCGGATGGGGGAGCTGAACCCGTTCTGGGTGAGCAGGTCAGCGGCGAGCTGCGTGGGGACGGTGATGAACTCCGCGGACTGGAACTTCCGGCGCAGATCCCACCACGCCAGCGCTGTGCCGCCGTCGACGAGCGGCTTGGGCACCCGGAGGTAGGGGCGGACGTTCTCGGGCATGAAGTGGTTCGTCGCGACGACGGGGATGCCGCGCTTGTGCGATTCGGAGAACGCGTAGCGGCCGATGACGAAGTGCGCCTGCGTGTGGACGACGTCGGGCTTGAGGGTGTCGAGGAGGCGGGCGATCTCCGGTTTCGTCTCCCACGGCATGCAGATCGTCCACGTGGGGTGGAGCATCCAGCGGTGGGAGGTGAGCCGGTGGACGGTGACGCCGTTCTCCACACTCACCGACGGGGTGCCGGTCGCCGACGGGCAGGCGACGTGGACGTCATGTCCGCGGGCGGCGAGTCCCGCTGCCAGGCGTTCGGCGAACTTCGCCGCTCCGTTGACCTCGGGGGCGTAGGTCTCGCTGGGGATGAGGATGCGACGGGTCGATTGTGCGGACAGAGCTCAACTCTCCTCGGTGTCGGTCAACTGATCGGTCTGGCGGGCGTCGCGGCGTTCGTCCTCGCGATCCTTGACATCGGGATGATACCGCGACAATACAACGACCCCGAGACACGCGACCAATCCTGTGATCGTGATGACAACGACGAGCCACGGGGGAGCCGTATGGGCCTCACCGAGGACGACGGAGCCGAGGATGACCGCGGCGATGGGATCGACGACGGTGAGCCCGGCGATGACCATCTCCGGGGGGCCGGCGGCGTACGAGTTCTGCACGAACCAGGAGCCCAGGGCCGCGGCGATGACGAGGGCGGCGACGTTGAGCCACGTGACGTTCTCGATGCCGGCGCGGAGGAATTGGACGCTGACGAGGTGGGCGTTCGTCGCCACGCACGCGAAGAGCAGGCCCGCCGCGGTGATGAGGACGAGCTGCGGGGCATGGCGGAAGAAGAGCATGACGATGAGTCCGGCGGCGACGATGACGCCGGTGATCCACACGAGCGGCAGGGCATCGGCGCCGAGGTGGACCGATGTCCGCGCGGTCGTGGCCGACAGGGCGACGAAGACCGTGACGCCGACGGTGCACCACACGACGGCCTGGACGAGGCGGCGGTTGACCTTGAGTCCGCGGTACTTCACGCCGAGGAGGACGGAGACGATGAGGGAGAACGCCCCGATCGGCTGGACGACCATGACGGGGGCGAGGGCCAGCGCCAGGAAGTTCCCCAGGGTGCCGAGGCCGAGGATGAAGAGCCCGAGCAGCCATTTCCGGTTCCCCAGCAGCTCCTTGAAGTGCGCCCAGCTCAGACCGTCGTGCGAATTGTCCTGATCGGCGACGGCGTCGTGCTGGTAGAGGGCCCCGTACGCGAGGGCCACAGCTGCCAGAACGGCTAAGGCGATGGCCACAATGGTCACGTGTTCTGCTTCCGTCGGGGATGGCTCGAAAGGGTCACCCCCGATGTTACAGTGCGGTACGCGGCAGCGTCGTGCGCGCGGGGCGATTGTCCGGTTCCCCGTCTCGCCGAGGTGGGGGAAACCGGAGGTGCCCACCGCGGCACCTCGAGGATCGGCACGAGCGGCGCTGGTGTGACCTAACGCACTGGGCGCCGCTTTGGCGAGGTCGGCTCACCTTTGCTATGCTGATTTCTCGTGCGCAGGTCACTGCCACATTCCTCCGTAGCTCAGTTGGCAGAGCATTCGACTGTTAATCGAAGGGTCGCTGGTTCGAGCCCAGCCGGGGGAGCAGAGCAAGGCCCCGTCGTTCGCGACGGGGCCTTCGTCGTTCCCTGCGTGCCCGCACTGGTAGGCGCGAGCCGTCGCCGCCCAAGCCCGCCGCGACACCTGTGATCAGCCGGAATAATTGAACCGTCAACCAGGTTGCCATCAGTATGAAGGCATTCGGATTCTTGAGTTTCGGCCATTACGGACCAGGCGCGGCCCCAGGGGAGTACGGCGCGAAGGAAGCGCTGAAGCAGGCCGTCGAGATCGGCGTCGGCGCCGATGAGATCGGCGTCAACGGAGCGTACTTCCGGGTCCACCACTTCGCACGGCAGGCGGCGTCGCCGATTCCCGTCCTCAGCGCGATCGCTGCGAAGACGAAGCACATCGAGGTCGGCACCGGCGTCATCGACATGCGGTATGAGAATCCGCTCTACCTCGCCGAGGAGGCCGCAGCGCTCGACATCCTCGCCGACGGCCGGGTGGCCCTCGGTGTCAGCCGGGGATCACCGGAGCCGGCCGAACGCGGGTGGGAGGCCTTCGGCTATCTCGATGCCGAGGACGCCAAGGGGGCGAACATCGCCCGCGCGAAGTTCGGGAAGTTCATGGCCGCGATCAAGGGCGAGAAGATGGCACCGGCGGATCCGAAGCAGTTCGGTCCCGGTGCCCGGCTCTCCATCGAACCGCATGCCCCCGGCCTCGACCGCCGCATCTGGTGGGGTGCGGCGACCCGAGCGACGGGGGAGTGGGCGGCCGAACAGGGCGTCAACCTCATGAGTTCGACCCTGCTCACCGAGGCGACCGGCGATTCGTTCGCCGACCTCCAGCGCGAGCAGATCGACAAGTTCCGCGAAGCATGGAAGGAAGCCGGTCACGACTGGACCCCGCGAGTGTCGGTGAGCCGCAGCATCTTCCCGATCACTACCGATCTCGACGACCTCTACTTCGGGCGGCGCTCCCATGAGGACGGCGACCAGATCGGCATCATCGATGACATGCGCTCGACGTTCGGCAAGACCTACGCGGCGGCCCCGGACGTCCTCATCGAACAGCTCAAGGACGACCCGGCGATCGAAGCCGCCGACACGGTCATGCTGACGATCCCCAGCCAGATCGGCGTCGACTACAATCTCCACGTCCTCCAGTCCTTCGCCGAGCACGTCGCTCCGGCACTGGGCTGGAAGCCGAACTGGGAGGGCCCGGTCACCGGCTACCCGATCTGATCCGCTCCATAGCAGGGCCCGGCGCACACCTCGTGCACCGGGCCCTGCTGTGCGTCATGACGGTACTGCCGGTGGTGCGCCCGGTCTCGCCGAGACGATGGTCGAGGTCATGCTTCTTTCCGTCTGTAACTGCTCAGAGGGGGTCGGCCGTCGCCGCACGCCGCCGCCGGCGGACCATGATGACGGCGACGATCGTGCCGAGAGCGAGCATGAGCGAGGACACGAGACTGCCCTCGAAGCCGAACGATCCGCCTGAGATCAGGTCGCTGGCACCGGGGGTCGGGCGGAAGGAGAGGACGGAGGTCTCGACGTCCATGTTCGAGACATGGGCACCCCAGAGGTTGCCCTGACCCCAGTTCCATACGGCATGGAACGCACAGACGCCCCAGAGCCCCTCCTCGGCGAGCGACCAGAAGCCGAGGAACACCGCCACGAGGACGAGATTGAGCACGGGCACGACGGTGATGCCGCCGTTGGCGCCGTGAAGAAGAGTGAACCACACCGTCTGGACGACGAAGGCCGCGAGCAGTCCCCACTTCCAGGACACGGCCTGGACGAGGTAGCCGCGGGCGAAGAGCTCCTCGGTGCTGCCCTGGATCGTGAAGCCGACGAGGAGGACGAGTGCGGGAAGCAGCGCATTCCAGTTCGGCGCGCCGAGGGTCCCCTGACCGGTCGCGACGGTGATGAGGGCGACCGCGGAGATCATGACGAGGCCGATGAGCGCTCCGCGGAGGATCTTCACCCCCGCCGAGGGCGCGGCGAAGCCGAGCGAGCGGATCGGTCGGCGCTCCTTGAACCGGACCCAGAGCATGAGGAGGATCGCTCCGACCCCGAAGCTGCCGGTGAGCACCGCCTGTTGGACGAAGGTGAGTCCGGCTCCCTCGGTCGGCAGACCGGCCGGCAGGGCCGCGAGCTGGGCGACGAAGAAGATCACGGTGGCGATGACGATGCCGAGGATCGGACCCGTCGGCCGCTGGGCCTGACCCATCGCCGCAGGGAATGTCAGGGACTGAGCTGGGTTGCCGTTCGGATTCATCATGGTCCGATCGTCGCGGTGGGAGGGGAGGTCGCCCTACCGTCACACGCTCACGGGCCGGTGTCAACGGGTGGTCCCACCGCGCCGGCCACCGGGCAAGGGGATAGGATCGCCAGCGGGAGGACGGTCGACGGTGACGTCGGCTGTCGAGAACGGTCGAAAGGTGTGGAATGGCTGCTGGCGGCGGAATGACTCAGGTGCAGAAGCGGATCCTCCTCGTCGCTCTCGTCCCGCTGTTCATGTCCCTGCTGTCGGTGTCGATCATCAACGTCGTCCTCCCGGCGATCGAACGCGACCTCGGCGCCTCAACCTCCGCTCTGCAGTGGGTCCTCACCGGGTATGCGCTCTCCTTCGGCGTCGTCCTCGTCGCGGCCGGTCGCGCCGGCGACGTCTTCGGCCGGGCCCAGCTCTTCATCGCCGGGGTCAGCCTCTTCGGCATCTCCTCGCTCGTGTCGGGGCTTGCCCCGGACCCGATCACCCTCAACATCGCCCGCGTCGTCATGGGCCTGGGCTCGGGGCTGCTCAACCCGCAGGTCGTCGGTCTCCTCCAGCAGTACTTCGAAGGACCGCGCCGCGGTCGTGCCTTCGGCCTCATGGGCACGATCGTCGGTCTGTCGGTGGCGATCGGACCGGTGCTCGGCGGTGTCCTCATCGCGATCTTCGGCAATGCCTTCGGATGGCGGGCGGCGTTCCTCGTCAACGTCCCGTTCGCCATCCTCGCCGTGATCTTCGCGATCGTCTGGCTGCCGAAGTCCGCGTGGGGCCCGGCTGTCGACCAGACCGACCCCATCGACGAGGCGGTGCCCCCGGCCCAGCGTCGGCACCGGCACGATCTCGACCCCGTCGGCGTCATCCTCCTCGGCCTCGGCGTCCTCCTCGTCCTTCTGCCGTTCGTCGAATCCTCCGTCGGCTGGTTCGTGTGGTTCGCCCTGCCGCTCGGACTCGTCGTCATCTGGGCGTGGACGAAGTGGGAGCGACGGTACGAATCGCGTGGCCGGACCCCGATGGTCGAACTCGACCTCTTCGCGATCAAGAGCTTCAGCAACGGCTCGATCATCATCGCCCTCTACTTCATGGGGGTGACGAGTGTGTGGGTGATCGTCGCGATGTTCATGCAGCAGGGCCTCGGTCACACCGCACTGGCCTCGGGGCTCATCGGGCTGCCCGCCGCGCTGCTCTCGGCCCTGTCGGCCGACATTTCCGGGCGCTACGTCTTCCAGGCCGGGCGCCGCCTCGTCGTCTGGGGCATCGTCACCTGCCTCTTCGGTCTGCTCTCCTCGGTCCTCGTCGTCGCCCTCCTCGCCCAGGGCATCGGCAGCGAATGGTGGCTGCTGCTCACCCTCAGCTTCGTCGGCATCGCGCAGGGCATGGTCATCAGCCCGAACCAAACGCTCACGCTCAACGAGGTGCCGCTCAAGTACGCCGGATCGGCCGGGGGAGTGCTGCAGACCGGTCAGCGCATCGGCACCTCGATGGGGTTGGCGATCCTCACCGCGGTCGCCTTCGCCGTCGTCGCGGTCAGCGACTGGGATCTCGGGCTCATCGTCGCGTTCCTGGCAATCGCCGTTGTCGTCATCATCGCCGGCATCGTCGGGATCGCCGAGGTCAGGCGCACGCGGCGACCTCAGCTGTGAGCGGAATAATGTTATCGAATCCAAACCGTTGACCGGACACGACTGTGGAAGACTGTGTACGCAGGTTTTCACAGGGAAGGACAGACGGTGGTAGGCACGGCGAACGATCAGGACCTGGCCCTCGAGGAGCTGGTGCGGTCGGGAGGGATCGAGACCTTCTTCGCACCCGTGGTCGACTCCTTCACCTTCGACACCGTGGGCTATCAGATCCTCCAAGCGCCGATCGGCGACCCCGCTCTCGGCCACGCCGAGTCGGAGAACCTGCGCCAGGCGATGCACGCCTCAGCGATGATCGGCGACATCGACGCCTCGATGCGGGCGACCGCCCTGCGCACCGCCGAGGCGGCCGGACTGCCGAACTCCAACCGCCTCTTCCTCCACGCTGAGGAGGAGTCCTTCGCCACGCTCGAGGATCGGACGGCCGAACCCGATCGCTCGTGCATCCTCCAGCTCGACGCCGACCGCGTCTCCTCCTCCCCGGCCTCTGTCCTCCGCTCAGTGCGCCAGGCCCGGTCGATGGGGTGGGGTGTGGGAATGTCGTCGGTGGGACCCGACCTGCGCAGCACGTCGTTCGTGCCGCTCGTCAACCCCTCGGTCGTCGGACTGCACCCCGACGTCCTCACCATCGAGTGCAGTGCGCAGCTGGCCGAGCTCAATCGGCTCCTCCATGCCCATCTCGAGCGGACCGGTGCGGTCATCCTCGCCGAGGGGGTCTCGAGCGAGGACGACCTCGACCGGGTGCAGGCGCTCGGCGCGCGTTTCATGTCGGGGCCGTACTTCGGTCGTTCGACCCGTGAGCCCGAGCCGTTCGCGCCTCCGGTCGAAGACGCTCTCGCCGATCACCATTCGCGCAACCTCCCGGCGCTCGGCACTCCGTACTCGATTGCGCAGGGGCTGCGGCGCGAGCCTCTCGTGATGAACCGCGAACTGCTCATCGCCCAGATCGCCGCCCTCGAGGAGCGGGCTCTGGCCTCCGGTGCGGCGACGATCACGCTCGGCGTCTTCGGGGACGAGGAGTCGTTCTCCCAGGAGACCTATGACCGGTATGAGCGGATCCGCGACACGGTCGGCCTCACAGCGATGTTCTCCGGCGGCTTCACGACTCCGCCGGTGCCTGGAGTTCGCGGGGGAGTCGTCGACGCCTCCGATCCGATGCGCAAGGAGCACGGAGTGGTCGTCGTCGGACCCGACTGGTCGGGTCTCGTGGCCGCCGCCCGCCGCAACGATCCCGGCAGCGACGGACAGGTCGAGTACGACGTCTACATCACCACAGAGCGCTACACGTGCGTCGATGCCGCCCGCAGCGTGCTCACTCGGATCTCTCCGAGCACCTCGGCGCACTGACCCGTTCGCCGCGCAGTTCGCCCACCGTCGAGCAAGCTCCGCCGGCTCTGCGTCGTAGGTCTCCCGCGATCCGCGCGAAATGGGAGCTGCCGGACTTCTGGTGCTAATCTGGTCAGGGCTCGCCCCCGTAGCTCAGCTGGTCAGAGCAGGGAACTCATAATTCTTTGGTCGCCGGTTCAAGTCCGGCCGGGGGCACCCCTGTGCGATCGCCCCGCAACCCTCACCGCGGTGAGAGGTGCGGGGCTTCGTCGTCACCCGACACCGCCAATGAGGCTCGACCTCAGCTGTGCATCGGCGCACCGGTCTCGATCCAGGTTTTGAGGTTGGAGATGAGGACCAGGCTGCCGTGGTCGACCTGGCGGGCGGTCTCAGTGGACGGGTCGAGGTCGAAGTGTTCGATCGTCACCAGCGTGGATCCGTCGCGGGACTCGAGGGACCACACGAGGCGGAAGGGGGCCTCCGGAGCGACGGCGTCGTCCCAGACCGGAGAGAAGGTCATCTCCAGGCGGTGGCCGGGGTCGGCTGCGATGATCGTGCCCTCAGCGGCTTTTCGGCCGTCAGGGTAGGTGTAGGTGTACGCGGTGCCGGGCTCCAGTGACGAGTTGAGCGTCGTGGTGAAGTACCACGAGGAACTCTCCTCGGTCAGTGCGGTCCAGACCCGTTCGGGTGAGGCGTCGATGACGATGGCGTGGCGGTGCAGCGGTGTCGTGGTGCTCATGATCTCCGGTCTCCGTTCGGAGGTGCTCTTCAGTCGGTTCAAAGCCTGCCCCCACTCGAACGCGTAGTCGTCGAGCCAGCGGTGTGCCAGCGCGACCAGCGGTGCGGCATTGAGATAGCAGTGGCGGATTCGCCCGGCTTTGTGCGAGGTGACCAATCCTGCGTCCTCGAGCACACCCACGTGCTTGAGGACGGCATGGCGTCCGAGTGCGGGCAGGACCTGCCCGAGCTCGCTCACGCTCTGCCCGTCTCGGTCGTGGAGGGCGTCGAGAAGAGCCCGCCGGCTCGGATGGGAGAGCGCCAGGAGGACCGCGTCGTCATCGGAAGTCGCCACGGACGCAACAATAGGTGACTCATGAGTCACCTGTCTAGACCCGGCCTGGACCCGATTCGATAGGCAAAGACGTCGGCTGCGACCCCAGCCCGGGGAACCGCGAAGGCAATCGGTCTCCAGGAGAGAGCTCGATCATTAAATCTCTGCCTGATGATCATTCACAATGATTTGCTTTTCATTGAGGGCACGGAGGTTCATGCTGAAAGGGAGCGAAAGTCGCTGCACAGGTGGGAGGAGTTGGTGATGATGGTGCTGCTGATTGTGGTCGGGATGATGATCGGTGTTCTCCTCATCATCGGGCGGGCCGTGTGCCCCGCTGCCGAACGCCTCGCGTGGCAGGACCTCGGGCTCGACGGATGGGTGGTCACCGCCGTGCGCGGCTGGGCCGCCGTCAGCGGTCTCTCGCGGTTGGAGACGATGACCGAGCAGATGCATCGCCGCCGCTCCTGACCGCGTTGAAGAACCGCGTGTCATCAGGCATTTCGCTACTTGGCTCACGTGTGTTTGTCGACTATCATGAGCGGAGTACCTCCTTTCGGATCGTAGGGGAAGACGTATCCGAGGTAGGAGGCACACATGGATATGACACAGGGCGTACTCTTCGTCCACTCAGCACCTCGCGCGCTCTGCCCGCACATCGAATGGGCAGCGGGCGGGGCGATCGGCGCACAGGCACGCTTCGACTGGACTCCCCAGCCGGCAGCACCGGGCCTCGTGCGCGCCGAAGTCTGCTGGCGTGCGCCGGCAGGTTCGGGCTCTCGCATCGCATCCGCACTCCGCGGATGGGACTCTCTGCGCTACGAAGTCACCGAGGAACCCTCGGCCGGTGTCGACGGCGGGCGGTGGAGCCACACTCCTGACCTCGGCATCTACCACGCCGTGACCGACACCGTCGGCAACATCCTCGTGCCCGAAGACCGCATCCGCTCCGTCATGGAGCGTGCCGGCGGAGATCCCGCGAAGCTCGCCCACGAGATGGGCCTCGCCCTCGGCGAAGCGTGGGACGAAGAGCTCGACGCATTCCGCCACGCCGGTGAGGGCGCCCCCGTGCGCTGGCTGACGAAGGTCGGCTGACTCCGGCACACTCGCCGCGATTCCGCACCCCGACTGTGCGGCGACCCTGCAGGATGACGAGTGGGAACGTCTCTGCCTCCGACGTGCCCACCGGTCTGCGCCTCATCTGCGACACAAGGAAGGGCCCCAGCTTCGGCTGGGGCCCTTCCTTGTGTCGCCGGACGTGTGTCGGTCGATCACACCGACTTGAAGGCGACGACCGCGTTGTGTCCGCCGAATCCGAAGGAGTTCGACAGGGCGGCGATGTCACCGTCGGGCAGCTGTGCGGGAGTGTCCCGGACGATGTTGATCTTCACCTTGGGATCGACCTCGGTGATGTTCATCGTCGGGGGAGCGGTCCGCGTCTCGAGCGCCTTGACCGTGAAGATCGCCTCGACCGCCCCGGCACCGCCGAGGAGGTGACCGGTCATCGACTTCGTGCCGCTGACGAGCGTGTCGTCGACGGAGTCGCCGAGGAGCTCGGCGATCGCCACGGACTCGGGGATGTCACCGACCGGCGTCGACGTCGCGTGCGCGTTGACGTGCTTGATGTCGGCAGGGGTGAGGCCGGCGGCCTCGAGCGCATCCTCCATCGCCTTGAGCGCATACTTGCCCTCGGGCTCGTTGCCGGTGATGTGGTAGGCGTCGTTCGAGATGCCCCAGCTGGCCACCTCGGCGTAGATCTTCGCCCCGCGGGCCTTCGCGTGCTCCTCGGTCTCGAGGATGAGCGCGCCGGCGCCCTCGCCCATGACGAAGCCGTCACGGTCGACGTCATAGGGCCGGGACGCGGTCTCGGGGGAATCCGTGCGACGCGAAAGCGCCTGCATCGAATTGAACGCCGCCAGGGTGATCGGGTGGATAGCGGCTTCGGAGCCGCCGGCGATGACGATGTCGGCGTCGCCGTTCGCGATGAGGTCGTAGGCGTGACCGAGGCTCTCGGTCGACGACGCGCAGGCCGAGACCATCGTCTGCACACCGGCGCGCGCCTTGAACTCCATGCCGATCGCGGCGGCCGGGCCGTTGGGCATGAGCATCGGCACGGTCAGGGGCATGACGCTGCGCGGACCTTCGTCCTTGAGCGTGTCCCAGGCGTCGAGCAGCGTCCACACGCCGCCGATGCCGGTAGCCCAGGAGACGGCGGTGCGTTCGGGATCGGTCTCCTCGAGACCGGCGTCGGCCATGGCCTCACGGGCGGAGATGAGAGCGAACTGGCTCGAGGGGTCGAGGCGCTTGGCCTGCACCCGCTTGAGCTTCTCGGGCACGACCTCGGGGTCGACCGTCGCAGCGAAGTCGACGGTCAGGCCGTACTTCTCGGCCCAGTCGTTGTCGAGCGTGGACACGCCGGACTGACCGGCCAGCAGGGCCTGCCAGGTCTCATCGGCAGTGGCGCCCAAGGGGGTCACCGCACCAATCCCGGTGACGACAACTTTTGGTGTCATGGTGTAAACCTCGTCGATAGTGTGGGACACGGCCCGTCGGTGGACGGGCCGTGTGCGTCCTCAGATGTTCAGGCTTCTTGGGCCTTATTGATGTAGTCGACGGCATCCTGGACGGTGACGAGGTCCTTGACGTCGTCGTCCGGGATCTTCACGCCGAACTTCTTCTCGGCGTTGACGACGATCGTCATCATGGAGATCGAGTCGATGTCGAGATCGTCGGTGAACGACTTGGAGGGCTCGACGGCCTCGACGGCCAGGCCGGTCTCTTCGTTGACGATCTCTGCCAGTCCGGAGAGGACTTCAGCTTCGGTGAATGCCATTTCTTTCCTACTTTCTAGTGACAACCGAGATGTCCCCGGTCGGATTGGAACGGTATCGACGAGTGTCCCGCCGAATATCTTAGGTCATTCGCGCGGTGATTTCGCCCGCGCCACGGGGGCTCAGGGCAGGCGAACGACCTGTGCGCCGTAGACGAGTCCGGCGCCGAATCCCATCTGCAGGGCGAGTCCGCCGCTGAGCTCGGGCTGTTCGCGCAGGAGACGTTCGGTGGCCAGCGGGATCGAGGCCGCCGAGGTGTTGCCGTTGTCGGCGATGTCACGGGCGATGACGACGGACTCGGGCAGACCCAGCTGCTTGGCGAGTTCGTCGATGATGCGCATGTTCGCCTGGTGGGGGATGAAGGCGGCGAGATCGGAGGCCTCGACTCCGGATTCCTCGAGAGCCTTCTTCGCCACCTCGGCGCCGTCCCACACCGCCCAGCGGAAGACGGTGGGTCCGTCCTGGCGCAGGGTGGGGAACGGCAGGTCGCGGTCGTCGCGGACATCCATGAGGGATTCGGTCATCCGGATCGTCGACCAGTTCTCGCCCTTCGACCCCCACACGGTCTTCGAGATCCCCGGCTCATCGGCCGAGGTGACGACGACCGCGCCGGCCCCGTCGCCGAGGATGAAGGAGATCGAGCGGTCGGTGGGATCGATGACGTCGGAGAGCTTCTCAGCGCCGATGACGAGGACGTTGTCCATCGTGCCGGCGCGCACGAGCGCATCGGCCTGGGCGATGCCGTAGCAGTAGCCGGCGCACGCGGCGCTGATGTCCCACGCGGGCACCGGTCCGGTGCCGATGCGGTCGGTGAGCGCAGCGGCAGCCGAAGGCGTGAAGTAGGGGAAGGTCACCGTGGAGATGATGACGCCGCCGACGTCCTCGGGCTTGAGACCCGCCGAGGCGATCGCCTCGAGGGCCGCCTCTTCGCACATCTCGAGCACGCCGACGTCCTTGCTGGCCCGGCGGCGGGTGACGATGCCGGTGCGCTGCCGGATCCACTCGTCCGAGGAGTTGATCGGACCGGCGATCTCGTCGTTGGTCACGAGGTTCTCGGCGCGGTAGGCGCCGATGCCGGCGATCTTCGAGAACCGGCCGGTCTGTGCGGTGTTGAGTGTGGGCATGGCGGTGGTCATCCTTCTTCTCCGGCGTTGGCCGCGGCGCCCGCATGGGCGGCCGCGAACTCACGCGCACCGTCGAGGTCGGCGGCTGACTTGATCGGGTAGGTCTCGACGCCCTTGAGCGACCGGCGGGCGATGCCGGTGAGCGTGCCGCCGGGGACGAGCTCGATGAGCCCGGTGACGCCGAGGCGCTGCAGCGTCTCCTGGCAGAGATCCCAGCGCACCGGGTTGGTCACCTGGGAGACGAGGAGGTCGACGTAGGCAGCACCGCTGTCGACGACGCTGCCGTCGGAATTCGTGAGGATCGGCAGGCTCGGATCGGTCACGGTCAGCTCGGTCGCGGTCTCCGTCAGCGCCGGCACAGCCGGAGCCATGTACTCGGTGTGGAACGCCCCGGCGACGGGCAGCGGGATGACCCGGGCGCGCTCGGGCGGGTTCTCCGCGAGGGTCTCGAGGTTCGGCAGTGCACCGGCGGCCACGGTCTGGCCGCCGCCGTTGACGTTGGCCGGTGCGGCACCGGCAGCGTCGATCGCGGCGAGGACGTCCGCGGGCTCCCCGCCGACGACGGCGGACATCCCGGTCGGGGTGGCGGCTGCGGCCTCGGCCATGCCGGCGCCGCGCACAGCGACGAAGCGCATGGCATCGGCGGGAGTGAGGATGCCGGCGATCTGTGCGGCGGCGATCTCACCGACCGAGTGGCCGGCGACGACGTCGGGGGTGACGCCGAGCTCGGCGGCGCAGGCGATGGCCGCGGCGACGAGCAGCGGCTGCGCGAGCGCGGTGTCCTTGATCGTCTCGTCATCGGAGGTCGTGCCGTGTGCGCGCAGGTCGATGCCCGACGCGGCGGCGAGTTCATCGATCTGTGCTGAGAAGGTCTCGAGTTCGAGGAAGGACTCGAGGAAACCTGACTTCTGGGCGCCCTGACCTGGGCACGTGATGACTAGCACTGAGAATCTCTTTTCGTTCGACGTCGCTGTTCAATCTAACGGATGGTTGTCGGGCGTCATTGCGTTTTGTCGCCTTGCGACAATAGCCCGGCATCTGACAGTCGTCCGTACACCAATGCGATGTGGATGACGAAGGCGTCCCGGGAGACTGTGGGATCGAGTCCGATCGCCTCGGTGATCTTCCGCAGCCGGTACCGGACGGTGTTGGGGTGGACGGACAGCGCCTTCGCGGTGGCTTCGAGGGAGGAGCCGAACTCGACGTAGGCGCTCACCGTCTTGAGCAGCTGGCCGGTGCCCGAGGTCAGCGGCTCGTAATAGCGGGAGATGAGCTCGCCCAGGGCCACGGCATCACCGGCCAGAGCCCTCTCGGGCAGGAGCTCGTCGGCCTTGACCGGGCGCGGGGAGTCGGGACGGGCGGTGGCTGCCTTGAGCGCCATGATCGCCGCCTTCGCCGAGGTGGCCGCCTCGGCGAGCGTCGGCACGCTGGGACCGACGATGACCTCGGAGGGGCCGAAGCAGTCCGAGAGGTCCTCGACTGCGGTGTCGAGGTCGCTGACGCCGCCGAGGACGAGGAGGAGGCGGTTGTCGTGGATGCCGACGAGGGCGTCCTCGGCCCATTTCCGAGCCTTGCGGCGGATGACCTCGATGCCCTTCTTCGCCGATCGCTGCGGGGCGCGGCCGACGAGGACGGTGACCGGTTCCTCGGACTGCCACCCGAAGGCGGCGGTGCGGCTGGCGAGTTCGTCGACGGAGTCCCCGCGCACGAGGGCGTCGACGACCATCGCCTCGAGACGGGCGTCCCAGCTGCCGCGGGCCTCGGCAGCCCGGGCGTAGACGTCGGCCGCGGCGAACGCGATCTCGCGGGAGTAGATGAGCACGGCTTCGCGCAGCGCCGGCTGCTCGGCGGTGCGCGCGATGTCGGGCACGCGCTCCTCGACGACTTCGACGACGACCTTGAGCAGCTGGAGGGTCTGCTGGAGGCTGATGGCGCGGATGAGGTCGCGGGGCGCGGACTTGAAGATCTCGCTGACGACCCGCAGGTCGGTGTCGGGCTGACGGTACCAGTCGATGAACGAGCTGATGCCCGACTGGGCGAGGAGCCCGACCCATGAGCGATCCGATGGCGACATCGAGCGGTACCAGGGCAGCCGGGTGTCGAGCCGCTGCAGGGTCACGGTGGAGAGGACGCCGACGCCTGCGCGCAGTCGTCGACCCGTCTCCGCTCGCCGACGGAGAGTCTCAGTGTCGGAGGTCATGGACTCCAGCTTAAAGCCTGTGGGACAAAACGCTTGTGCGAAACGCACAAAAATCTGTCATCGGGGACAGAAATGGCCGGAGTCCTGTCGACTCCGGCCATCTCCGCCACTCAGCGAGTGCGGCTGCTCACCTGTTCAGGCTCACGCACCGGCACCTTCGGTCGAACCGGAGGCGCCCGCCCGCGGATCGTCGAGCCGGTACTTCTTCGCCGCCTCGGCGGCCTTGTCGATCGGGATCACTCCGGTGTCCGCAAGCGAGATGAGCGCCTGGGTCGCCATCGAGGGACCGTCGACGAGGTAGTACCGGCGCGCCGCGGGACGGGTGTCCGAGATCGCGTAGCCGTCGGTGCCCAGCGACGTGAAGTGATTGGGCACGTACTGCCGGATCTGGTCGGGCACGGCCCGCATGAAGTCCGAGGTCGCGATGACCGGACCCGAGGCGTCGAGGAGCTTCTCGGTGACGAACGGGATCCGCGGCTCCGCCTCAGGGTCGAGCAGGCGCGCATCGTCGGCGGCGAGGCCGTCGCGGCGCAGCTCGGTCCATGAGGTCACCGACCACACGTCGGCGGACACGCCCCAGTCCTTCTCGAGGAGCTCCTGGGCCTCCAGGGCCCACGGCACACCGACGCCGGAGGCCATGAGCTGAACCTTCGGTCCTCCGTTGTCGGGCCCCTTCTTGAGCAGGTACATGCCCCGCAGCAGGCCGTCGACGTCGAGGTCCTCGGGTTCAGCCGGCTGGACCATCGGCTCGTTGTACATCGTCAGGTAGTAGAGGACGTTGGGGTCCCGGCCGTCGTCGGGCCCGTACATCCGGTTGAGTCCGTCCTTGACGATGTGGGAGATCTCGTAGACGTAGGCCGGGTCGTAGGAGATCACCGACGGGTACGTCGAGGAGAGCAGATGCGAGTGACCGTCACCGTGCTGGAGTCCCTCGGCCACGAGCGTCGTGCGTCCGGCGGTGGCGCCGAGGACGAAGCCGCGGGCCATCTGGTCACCGGCGGCCCAGAAGAAGTCACCGGTGCGCTGGAACCCGAACATCGAGTAGAAGATGTAGAACGGGATCATCGGTTCGCCGTGCGTGGCGTACGAGGTGCCGACAGCGGTCAGCGCCGCCGTCGCCCCGGCCTCGTTGATGCCGACGTGGAGGAGCTGGCCGTCCATCGCCTCCTTGTAGGCGAGGAACAGGTCGCGGTCGACGGAGATGTAGTTCTGCCCGTGCGGGTTGTAGATCTTCGCCGTCGGGAAGAACGAGTCCATGCCGAAGGTGCGGGCCTCATCGGGGATGATCGGCACGATGCGCTTGCCGAACTCCTTGTCGCGCATGAGGTCCTTGAGGACGCGGACGAAGCCCATGGTCGTCGCGATCGTCTGCTTGCCCGAGCCGCGGCGTCCGGCCTCGTAGGCCTTGTCGCCGGGCAGGGCGAGGTCGACGTACGTGCTGCGCCGTTCGGGGGAGTACCCGCCGAGGTCGGCCCGCCGCTGCTGGAGGTACTTGATCTCCGGGGCGTCGGGGCCCGGGTGGTAGTACGGCGGCAGCTTCGGGTTCTCCTCGAGCTCCTTGTCGGAGATCGGGATCTGGAAGTGATCGCGGGCGAGCTTGAGGTCGTCGATCGTCATCTTCTTCATCTGGTGCGTCGCGTTGCGCGCCTCGAAGTGCGGACCGAGCGAGTAGCCCTTGACAGTCTTGACGAGGATGACGGTGGGCTGACCGGTGTGCTCGAACGCGGCCTTGTAGGCGGCGTAGACCTTGCGGTAGTCGTGGCCGCCGCGCTTGAGCTGCCAGATCTGCTCATCCGAGTAGTTCTCGACCATCGCCTTCGTCCGCGGATCGCGGCCGAAGAAGTTGTCGCGGACGAACCCGCCGGACTCGCCCTTGTAGGTCTGGTAGTCACCGTCGGGGGTCTCGTTCATGAGGTTGACGAGGGCGCCGTCGCGGTCCTTGGCCAGCAGCGCATCCCACTCGCGGCCCCAGACGACTTTGATGACGTTCCAGCCGGCCCCGCGGAAGTACGCTTCGAGCTCCTGGATGATCTTGCCGTTGCCGCGCACCGGTCCGTCGAGGCGCTGCAGGTTGCAGTTGATGACGAAGTTGAGGTTGTCGAGCTCCTCGTAGGCGGCGACGTGGAGCATGCCGCGGCTTTCGGGCTCGTCGAGCTCGCCGTCGCCGAGGAACGCCCACGTCTGCTGCTGCGACGTGTCCTTGATCCCCCGATTGTGGAGGTACTTGTCGAACTGGGCCTGGGCGATCGCGTTCATCGGGCCGAGGCCCATCGAGACGGTCGGGTGCTCCCAGAAGTGCTCGAGCTGCCGCGGGTGCGGGTACGACGGAAGGCCGGCGGGCTTGCCGTCGATGAGGTGGGACTGCTGCTGACGGAATCCGTCGAGCTCCTCCTCGCTCATCCGTCCCTCGAGGAAGGCGCGGGCGTACATGCCGGGGGAGGCGTGTCCCTGATAGAAGATGTGGTCGCCGCCGCCGGGGTGGTCCTTGCCGCGGAAGAAGTGGTTGAGACCGACTTCGTAGAGAGTCGCCGAGGAGGCGTAGGTGGAGATGTGACCGCCGACCTCGATGCCGGGGCGCTGGGCGCGGTGGACGAGCATCGCGGCATTCCAGCGGTTCCACCGGCGGTAGCGGCGTTCGACCTCTTCGTCACCGGGGAACCACGGTTCGTTCTCAGGCCCGATCGTGTTGACGTAGTCGGTGGCGGTGAGGCTGGGCACGCCGATCTGCTTCTGGCGCGAGCGCTCGAGCATCCGCAGCATGACGTAGCGCGCACGCGAGCGCCCGCCTTCATCGATGAGGGAGTCGAGAGAGGCCAACCACTCCTCTGTCTCCTCTGGATCGATGTCAGGCACCTGGCTTGGCAGCCCGTTGAGTATCGGTCCGCCCTGATTGCGATTGTCCACAGTGTGGTCCTCTCTTCCCTCCGCGACCTGCATTGGTGGCGAAGTCGCGTTCTGCCGATGGAATGCGGTTCGGGTGATGACACTGAGCCCAGGGTCCACCGGATTCGATTCCAGCCTAGTACGCGGCGGCCGACTTCGCTCTGCCGTCTCCTGTGATCTGGATGACGACGACGGAATCCGCAGAACGGCCCGGCGAACGGGCGCGCCGACATTTGCCCCCGTCTGCAAATGGCGGAACAATGTCTGTATGAGCAACTCCGCTTCTGAAAGGACCTCTTCCACGTCGACCCTGCCGACCGAACTGGGACACAATCTCGGATTGGCAGCGGGGGACTATGTGCAAGAAATCGGCTACGACGACGACGTCGACCTCGATCTGTGCCAGGCGATCGAAACCATCATCGGAGAGAAGATCGCCGACGGCGACGTCGATGACGTATTCGACGTCATCCTCATGTGGTGGAGGTCCGACGACGACGACCTCATCGACGGCCTCGTCGACGCTCAGGTCACCCTCAAGGACGGAGGGGTCGTGTGGCTGCTCTCTCCCAAGGCCAACCGACCCGGCCACATCACCCCGGCAGAGATCTCCGAAGCGGCCCCGACCGCCGGCATGCACGTCACCTCGACCGTGTCCGCGGCCGAGGATTGGGCGGGCTTCCGCCTCGTCGGCAAGAAGAACTACTCATGAGCGCAGGCCGTCCATGATCCCGGGGCCCGGCGACCGGGCTCCCGACTTCTCCGTGACCGATCAGTTCGGCCGGACCATCACCCTCGCCGAGGCGACCGGCAGCTCCGTGGTCATCCTCGCATTCCTGCCCTATGCCTTCTCCCCGGTGTGCGGCGACGAGATCCGCGCCCTGCAGGAGATCCAGGACGACGCCGATGCGGCAGGCGATGATCTCACCGTCATCGCGATCACCGCGGATGCGAAGTACACCCTGGCGGCGTGGGGTGCCGAACGGGGTGTGAATCTCTCGATCGGCTCGGACTTCTGGCCCCACGGTGCGGTGGCGCGTGCCTACGGCGTCTTCGACGAGGACCACGGGGTCGCCGAGCGCGGTGTGTTCGTCATCACGAAAGCCGGTACGATCGAAAGCGGCCGCCAGGTCGCACGCACCGAGACCCGGGACTTCGCGATCGAGGCCCGCATCGCCGCCGGCATCGCCTGAGCCACCGGCAGCGCTGCGACCGCAGCACACCGGGCCGCTTTTCAGCCGCCCTCGACCGAGGAGGACCGCCATGGCCACGATCTTCACGAAGATCATCAACGGAGAGATCCCCGGAGCATTCGTCTACGAGGACGACCGGTGCGTCGCCTTCCTCGACGTCTCCCCGCTCACCGAGGGACATGCGATGGTCGTCCCGCGTGAGGAGATCTCCGCGTGGACGGACCTCGACGACGATCTCCTCGATCACCTCATGAATGTTGCGAAGCGGATCGGCCGTGCTCAGGAGGCCGCGTTCGAGTGCGAGCGGATCGGGATGATGATCGTCGGCTACGAGGTGCCCCACGTCCACATCCATGTGTGGCCGACGACGTCGATGGCCGATTTCGACATCTCCGACCGGGCCCCGATGCAGGACGCGCAGACGCTGGAAGGGCCCGCCGAGAGGATTCGGCAGGCCCTGTCCCAGCAGTCCTGAGCGTCAGTTCGCGTCGAGGTAGGACACGAGCGCGGCGCGGACGAACTCCGCACCCTGCTCACCGTAGTTCGCGGCGAACCGCGGGTCGGCGACGTACATCTCCGCGAGTCCTCGAACGTAGCCGTCGGTGTCACCGTCGGGGTCGGCGGCCGGGGTGCCGGGGACCGAGGACAGCCACTCGATGTGACGGCGGGACAGATCCCGCGCCTCGGGCGAATCCGGGTCGACACCCGCCTCGGCGGCTTGGGACCATTCGGTGGCAAGGTCACGGACACGGGCCTGCCAGCCGGCGCGCTCGTCGTCGCTCATCCCATTCCACCATTTCTCCGAGGTCTCGTAGGCGGCATCACCCCACCGCTGCCGGACCTCGTCTTCGTGCTCTCGATGGTCGAAGCCATCGAACATCTCCTCCGCCATGAGCGGTTCACCTGCTCTCAGTCGTGTCATCGTCGCGGTGACGGCGGCGATCTGCCGCTCCAAGCGCGCTCGCTCGCGTCTGAGCTCGCGCACGTGCTCCTCGAGGGCGGTGATCGGATCCGCGGTGGTCTCGAGCACCTCGGCGATCCGACCCAGCGGCAGGCCGAGCTCCCGCAGGAGGAGAATCCTCTGCAGGCGGACGAGGGCGTCCTCGTCGTAGTGTCGGCTGCCACCGGCTGCCCTCGACGACGGAGACAGCAGGCCGATCGCGTCGTAGTGACGCAGAGTCCGGCTCGTCGTGCCCGTCAGTCGCGCTGTTTCCTGTATGGACCAGTCCATGGGAATCAGCGTAGAAGTTGACGTCGCGTCAACGTCAACACCCCGTCAAGCGGCAGCGGCGTTAGTGGTCACAGAACCGAGGGATGCGCGCGATCTCGGCTGCATTGCCCAGGGTCTGTGACTGCGAACGCCTGCTCACGCGGCGGCGCGGACGGCGTCGAGGGCGGTGAAGAGGTCCTCGGCGAGGTCGTCGACGTGTTCGAGGCCGACGGAGAGGCGCACGAGTCCGTCGCCGGGTTTCGCCTCGGAGGCGACGGGACGGTGGGTCAGCGATGCGGGGTGCTGGATGAGGGTGTCGGCGCCGCCGAGGGAGACGGCATGGACGACGAGGCGGCAGTTCTCGACGAAGGTGCGGGCCGCCTCGAAGCCGCCGGCGATGTCGAGGGCGATCATTGCGCCGGGGCCGGCCATCTGCCGGCCGAGCAGACCGTGCGGATCCTGCCCCTCGAGTCCGGGGTAGCGGACCGCGGCGATCGCCGGATGGGCGCTGAGGCGCTCGGCCAGCTGCGTCGCGGTGGCCTGGGCGGCGCGCATCCGCACCCCGAGCGTGCGCAGTCCGCGATGGAGGAGGTAGGCGCCCATCGGATGGAGCAGGGCGCCGGTGATCGCGCGGACCTGACGCAGCCGGGTCGCCCACTGCGAGTTCGTCGCGATGATCCCTCCCATCGCATCGCCGTGGCCGCCGATGTACTTCGTCGCACTGTGAAGGACGAGGACGGCGCCGTGCCGGATCGGGCGCTGGAGAACAGGCGTGGAGAACGTGTTGTCGACGAGGACGGGAACAGCGCCCGCCGCCGCGACGACAGCGTCGAGGTCGACGAGGTCGAGGCTCGGATTCGCCGGGGTCTCGACGATGACGAGACCGGTGTCGTCCCGCACGGCCGAGGCGATGCCCTCCGGCGTCGTCCACGTCACCGTGGTGCCGAGCAGACCGGAGTCGAGCAGATGGTCGCTGCCGCCGTAGAGCGGACGGACGGCGACGATGTGCGGAGTCCCGGCGCTGACCGCGGCGAGCAGAGCCGTCGTCAGGGCCGCCATGCCGGTGGCGAAGGCCACAGCCTCCTCGGCGTGTTCGAGTTCGGCGAGGGCGGATTCGAAGCGGGCGACGCCGGGCTGCCACAGGCGCTGGTAGACGGCGGAGTCGCCTTCGCGCAGGGGATGGCCGGTGGCGAGCCATTCATACGATTCGCCGCCGGTGTCGATGTCGCCGACCGGGTTCGTCGTCGAGAGATCGATCGCGGGAACATGGACGCCCGCCTCGGTGAGGCCGTCCATGCCGCCGTGGACCATGAGGGTTTCGGGGTGAAGGGGTGATTCGGGGTGAAGAGAGGTCATGGCGGAATTCAATCGGGTTTCTCTCAACGACCGCAAGGTATCATCAAGGATCTTCTGCATTCGACCCTGTTCCGGCAGGATCCTTGACGAAGTGAACAGTGACGTGACGCGCGCCGCAGGATCTGCCGCCGGTGCGTCTCGCCTCGGTGCGCGAGTGCCGGGGAGCTGAGAGGAGCCTCTGCGTGGTGGTCATGCCTTGACCGGGCCACCCGATGTGCCTAAGCTCATTGAACATAATCATTATGTTTAATATCACATGATGACCAAACTCGAGGAGGAGTTGCCCCATGGTTGATGTCGATGTCATTCAGGTCGGATTCGGTCCCGTCGGACAAGTGCACGCAGCACTGCTCGGGGCGCAAGGGCACACGGTCGCGGCCTTCGACAAATGGCCGGGAACCTACCCGCTGCCGCGCGCCGGACATCTCGATCACGAGATCATGCGGATCCTCCAGGGCATCGGCGCGACCGACGCCTTCCGGCTCCAGGCGATTCCGATTCCCGACTACGACTGGGTGAATGCGGCGGGGGAGCTGCTGCTGCGGATCGACTGGAATGCTCCGACGCCGTCGGGCTGGAAGTCGGACTACCTCTTCTACCAGCCGGAGCTCGAGGCCGCCGTGCTCGACGCGGTCGGCAGGCATCCCAGTGTCACCGTCGAACTCGGGTGGGAGGCCGTCGAGGTGACCAACCATCCCGACCATGTCGAGGTGCGCGTGCGCGAGGTCGAGAAGACCGAGGCGGGCCTCACTCCCACCGGCAACGAGAAGACGGTCGCCGGTCGCTACCTCATCGGTGCCGACGGCGCGAACTCCCTTGTCCGCCGGCAGGTCGGCATCGAATGGGAGGATCTCGGCTTCGAGGAGGACTGGCTCGTCACCGACATCGAACCCCATGATCGCGATATGGTCATCGATATGCCCGACGCCGGGCAGATCTGCGACCCGGAGCGCCCGGTCTCCCTCTTCCGCTGGCTCGGGCGGCACACGGCGCGCTGGGAGTTCATGCTGCTCGACGATGAGAGTCCCGAGGACATGGCGAAGGAGGAGACGATCTGGTCGCTGCTGTCGCGATGGGGGCTGAGTGCGGACAACGCGTCGATCGTGCGGAAGAAGGTCTACGGCTTCCGCTCGCTCATCGCCTCGACGTTCCGCCGGGATCGCACGCTGCTCATCGGCGATTCCGCCCACCTCATGCCGCCGTTCATGGGGCAGGGGCTGTCCTCGGGCCTCCGCGACGCGGTCAATCTCGCATGGAAGCTCGACCTTGTGCTCTCCGCGCGGGCCGGTGACGATCTGCTCGACGCCTACACCGTCGAACGGCGCCCCCATGCCCGGGCCTACATCGAGGCGTCGATGGCGCTCGGCCGGGTAGTCTGCATGAAGGATCCGGATGAGGTCGCGGCCCGTGATGCCGCATTCCTCGCCGGGGAGGTCCCGCCGCCGGTCCTGCCGTGGCTGTATGAGGGGGTTCTCGACGGCGGTGAGAGCACCGAGGTGATCGGACGTCTCGGTCTGCAGGCCAGGGTGGAGGCGCAGGGCCGGGACGGCCTGGCCGACGACGTCATCGGCACAGGGTGGACGCTGCTGTCCTCCCGCGGTGACTATCTTGACGACCTCACCGCCGAGCAGCGGGCGATCATCGATGCGCTGGGCATGGTCCACGCCCATGTCAGCCGGGCCGAACTCGATTCGGCGCACAGCGTCGTCGACGTCGACGCCGACTACTCGCGCTGGTTCCGCGACATCGGCTCACCGATCGTCATCGTGCGACCCGACTACTACGTCTTCGGTCATGCCGCGAACTCCGCGGAGCTCGGCGCGCTCCTCGACCGTCTCGCCGAGCGGGCCTCACTCACCGTGTCCCCGGCGGCGGACGCCGTCCACGACAAAGCTGCCGCGCAGGTCTGAGCGGCCAGCAGCTCGGGGCGCTGGGCACGCGCGGATCGTCGATGGGATGGGAGCAGGCGCGCCCGAGTGCGTAGACTCTCCGAGACGGATCAGTTGAGGGGAGCGGGCACCGTGTCGCAGAAGATCGAACTCGATGACATCGACCGGCGACTGCTCTCGGCCCTGAGCGAGAATGCCCGCGCGTCGGGTGCTGCTCTGGCCGCGGAGGTCGGGATCTCGGAGTCGACGGTGTCGCTGCGGCTCAAGCGTCTGCGCTCGAGCGGCGTCATCCGCGGCTACAGCGTCGACATCGACACCTCGGCGCTCGGGATTCCGCTCCAGGCGCTCATCTCGATCCGCCTCGCCCAGCACGACCGGGCGCAGATCGACGCCTTCACCGCTGCGGCGCCGAAGTTCCCCGGCGTCGTGCGGATGTACCACATGGCCGGCGCCGACGACTATCTCCTCCACATCGTCGCCCCCGACACCGAGGCAGTCCAGGCCTTCGTCCTCGACTACCTCACCCGGTACCCGGCGGTCGCCCACACGCGGACGAACCTCATCTATCGCGTCGAGGACGGCACGGACTGGCTGCCGGAGAGCTGAGCACTGACAACGCCGACCGCCTCGGCGATAATCGATCCATGGCCGAACAGAAGACAAAGCCCACCGACGCCGATGTCCACGCCTTCATCGCTGCCGCGACCCCGGCGAAGCGCCGTGTCGACGGCCAGCGGCTCGCGGAGATCTTCACCGAGGTGACCGGGGTCGATCCGGTGATGTGGGGGCCGTCGATGGTCGGCTACGGCGAGTATCACTACCGGTCACCGGTCAACCCGCGCAATCACGGGGTGTGGCCGAAGACCGCGTTCTCCCCGCGGAAGGCGCAGCTGTCGCTCTACGGCCTCAAGGACCTTCCGAACGGTGCGGCTCTGCTGCCGAGGCTCGGGACGTACACCGAAGGGGCCGGGTGCGTGTACGTGAAGAAGCTCGAGGACATCGACGAGGCGGTCCTCCGGCAGCTCATCGCGATCGCCTTCGCCCGGGAGGACGACCCCGAACCGCAGCGGTGAGCGTTCTGCACAGGCCCCGGTGGCTCTCAGGTCCTGAGCGGTGGCCGTGATCCGATGCTCAGGCCCGGTTTGCGCTGGTGGACGGAGAAGTAGGTGAGACCGGATGGGCCGGCGAGGAACCGGCGCGTCGAGCGGCGGGGGAGCCAGACGATGAGACCGGGCGAGAGGTCGAGGGTGTCCGCGGCCGTCTCGAGGGTTCCCGAACCGGAGAGGACATGGATGAGCACGTCGAGGTCGGGGCCGGTGTGGGCGCGGATCTCGTCAGCGGCCGGCAGAGTGATGATGTTCGCGTCGAGATCCCGCTCTGGCGGGGTCAGCTGCCAGGCGGAACCGGACATCCGCGGTGGAACCTCGAGTTCGGAGGTGTCGGCGACAATCTGGGGAGTGGGCATGGGAACCACTCTAGAACGAAAGAATCTCGGGGCATCGTGCCTGCGATGCCCCGAGATTTCACTTGGTCGGGATAGCGGGATTTGAACCCACGACCTCCTCGTCCCGAACGAGGCGCGCTACCAACCTGCGCCATATCCCGTGACCAGCAACTACTATAGCCAGGGGATCGCGCATTTGAGAAATCGAGCGCGGGGAATGTCGAAAAGTGAAAGGTACGTCTCATTGGCGCTGAGTGCTGAGAGCATCACGATGACCGCACTCGACGTGCTCTCACGCTACGGATTGGGCGATCTGTCGATGCGTCGCCTCGCCCGTGAGCTCGACGTCCAGCCCTCCGCGCTCTACTGGCATGTGAAGAACAAGCAGGACCTCCTCGTGCTCATCGCGAAGAAGATGGGCGCCGAGGTCGACGGCCGCGCCCCGGTCACTGCAGACCCGCTCGTCACCGTTCTGGCGCTGCGCGATGTGCTGCTGCGGTTCCGTGACGGCGCGGAGATCTTCATGCTCGGGTACTCGCTCGCCCCGGACGACGTCACCCCCGCCGGACTGACCCCGACACGGCTCGGGGCGACCACCTCGGCGGCCGTGCTGTCGTACGCCCTCGGTGCGGTCGCCATCGAACAGAACCGCGCCCTCTTCGACGTCGCGGACGCCGCCGCAGGTGAGCGGTTCGCCGAGGTGGCCGCCGGGCTCCTGCGCCAGCGGGCCTGACCCTGTTTGGGGCGGGATTGACGTGGTCGTCACTGGTTGCAGCAGCGGGTGGGGGATATGACATACTGAACACGCGCGTTTGGGGCCTATAGCTCAGTTGGCTAGAGCATCTCGTTTACACCGAGAGGGTCGGGGGTTCGAGTCCCTCTGGGCCCACCAATGTGATGTGTCGCGACACATTTCACGCTTCTGACCCAGGTATGTCTCACGGCATCGGGTTAATGATCAGAATGTGGCTATAGCGCAGGCGCGTCGAGCTCACACACGTCGTCGTGGCCGGACGCCTTACTCCTTTGGTACAGTTGCCGCCTCGGTACTGAACCCAGTCCCATAGAACCGGTTCGGCTCCTCCGTGCCTTTCGCGGGCGGCCGCCGACGAGGGCCCGCCGATCGTTGGGTGCTTCGGTTCGCAAATATAGCGGCCTAGCGATCATACGGCCGGCATGTCCGATCGCTAGGCCGGGGCGGTCGCGGAAGAAATCGTGATGCCCGGGGATAACAAGACCTGGAAGATCGAAATTCTCTCTTACGACTGAAGTACACCGACGAGACCAAGGCACGCGCCGTTGTTTTACTCCTGTGTGCTCAAATCGGCCCGACCACGACCGACAGAGTGACTATCAGCGTGGAAAGGAGCCACTTCATGGGTAGGGAAGCCCTGCCCGTGCGGTGATCAAATAAAGGAACTCGGGCGAGACGACTCTAGCGACGTCGATTGACTTTGCGGCGGAGAACCGGAAACTGCGGGCAGAGGCGGCCCAAGTGAAACGAGGCGATGAGGTCCGCGCCAATCCGCGGCTTACCTCGTTCGGCTGAACTCGATTGTCCATCAAAGTGATCGTCGCATTCATTTTCTAGATTTAACATGAGTCCGCCAGACATGCCGATTGTGTCCGCTCTGAGAAGGACCGACGCACGCTTCGCTGTGAGCAGGCATCGCGCACACGAGATCGTAGGCCTTCGCCATGGGCGATCAGGGATTGGCGCCTGAAGTTCGCCAACGGTTGGTCGACGAAGCCAATCGTTCCTGCTGAGGAGTGCGGAAGATAGGGAACGCGATTCCCTGAGACCGTACCGGTCGGTTCGGACAAGTTGCCCGCTGCTACGTGATGGAGCGGTTGATGGTCGTCCGGCTGAGCTTCGACGGGGTTCGGTGCAGGCGGAAGCGCCCGAAAACGACGTCTGCCCGTGATGAGGAGACCGCGGATGATCACGTTGAGCGTGAGTTCACTTCTTAGGCTCCGAACGGCATGCGGCAACCGAGTGTACGAATGTTCCGACGTAAGCCGGCTGGGTCTGCGCGATGTTCATTATTGTCGTGGTCTATCGCGAGATCGTGGACTTACAGGTCACAAATCATCTACAGAAGAGGGATGCACTAATGCTGTCTCTGGCTGCGAAGAATGGGACTTATCGTACATGGTAGTGTTTGGCTATCGCGATATCTGAAGGATACTACGACTACGTTAACCCGCAGTTCGATGGATGTGAGTGCACCTAAAAAATACGTTTAGCCGCTCACGATGTGAAGATGAATGCAGTTCTAATCTGGTTTATGGGCGGGGGCTTGTAATGTCCACCGTCACGCGGTCCACACTGACGACGTTCACCCCTACAGGAGAAGCGAGTTCAGGAAAGAAAAGGGCCAAATTGACGCCCTCGCTTACTGAGCTTCGGTAGATAACACCTTGATAGCCCAGATTTTTGATGAACTCACACAAGTATTGGCTTGGTATGTACTCAAACGCAGCACTGCTGGGTTGCACTGGTTTCGTGAGTTCTTCGCCGAGTCTCTCCAACAATGGTAGTCCGGATCGAATTGCTGCGATCTGCTCCGCGTTCTCAAGTATGAATGGGGAGGCGCTGCGCCGAGGGTCGCGGAGATCAACAGCAAGAATAGAAGGCACTTGGAAAGTTGCGACGCACGCCCTCTCTCCGGTGTGCGGACGTACTTCAGCAACCGCCGTTTTGGCAGTCGAGCCGAGGTACAGGTAACGAATTCCTGCTGGATTCGCGCGTCCATGTCCGGCAAGGTGAGGAGGCGGGGCGCTCATCTTGTCTAGAGGAAAAGGCTTGTCGTCGGTGAGTAAGCGCGAGCGATGCCATAAAGTGGTGATCTCCGTCAGAGAGTTTACTGGGGCGATTAACTGCCCTAACAACTCAGCCAGACGGCCTAGATTGATCGGTTCGTCAAGAAACCAACGATTACGGTGCATCATCTCGTCCCGGAGATCATTCCAGCGTTGCGGTGTCTCACTGACTAAAAGGTCGATGGGAGCGAAGGGCTGCCGGACGATCTCGCCATCATCGAGGATCTCCGCGAGAAGCTCTTTGGCGTGGGCCTCGTCCATCGCAGGGTGATCAAAAAGTCGCCAGTCATCGGCGAGCAGAGATGCTAGAGACTTGCCATTGCTGTCAGGAACATAGCAATCGAGCAACATCTCAAACCACTGGCTTAATGCGGAGGGTTCTATAGTAGTAGTGTCTCTGTTTCCGCAGAAACCACAGTCGCCTTGGATGGGTTGACCAGTACCATCAGCGATGACCTTGGGAAGGATGCTCTGGGTCAGTCCTGGATCCCCGAAACAATCTGCGCAACAGTACTTCCTAACCATTGTTATCCACGGAATGGAAGCGAGCTAGTGTCTCTAAGTGGTGCTTAATAGAGAGCTTCTTGACATACCCCAATCCTGGAAAGTGACCCCGGTCGTGCAGGGCGCGAAACTCAGTAATTGCACTAGTTTCGAGTAAGTGTGAGTCGCGGGAATCGAGTTTCGCGATCAGCTTGCTCAGAGCCTGAGCGAACTTTCCTGCGGGGTCCGTGGGCGTATCGTTCGTTTCGGACTTGAAATGATAGACAAACATTGCGTCATCCTGACTCGAGTCAATGAAAGTCAAGTGGATAGCAACCGCATATGCAGGACCGCCGCCCTCGCTGTAGTTGTCGCCGACCGTGAGAAAGTCGCCATACCCGTCCATGCCTTCCTCAGGGTATGTGATGTGAAGGTCTGAGAAGGCCTCAACAGGAGGGTAGTCTGCGTTTTTCATCTGAACGAATCCATCGCTAACCAGAATCCTCGGTTTTCCGACGAAGTGTCTCCTGTAGAGGCGATTCGCGTGGTCTTCTAAGAAGATGTTGCGGAAGCGGGCCGCATCATCTGCAAGCTGATCTGACAGTGCCCGAGATTCGGTAAATCCAGCGTGTATCAGGGTGGTTCCGGCCGCAGTAAAAGTTTTGGCCAAGCTTAACGCGCGACTTACGCTTGTTTCATTTGTGAGGAGAATCCCGGCATTAACTCCATCGTTTCCACTATAGTCCTGTTCAAGAAGGCCCGTAATGTTCTCACTGTTCTCGCGATGGTCGCCGTGGCGTGGATTGACTACTACGACTGCCTTTGCGCCTGCATCGACCAAGGACCTAAGAGCCTTTTCCAGACCTCCCAGCGATTCGCGCACTGGCTCGATGATCGGAACAAAACCCGAGTCTGCGATGAGACTTGCTGATTCACGGATGGCCATCAGCTCGAATTGCTTACCTCGGAAATACGGGTAGTACATTTGGTCCTCAATTCCAGGCAAGTGCCTCAGCTAGTGGAGTATCAACAGCTTCCTTGATGCGAATCCTGCTCTTGGGGTTTGGCTTTGCGGCCAGGGAGGCTGCTCGAATTGAAGCGGGTATGGAGTCGATGAACGAGGCCAGATTGGCCTGGGAGCGGCTTGCTCTGAGGGTCTTGACTAACTCCTCGTGGACGGCAGTCGGATCCAGTTCTGCGAAGATTCGGTCAAGCTCGGAACGAATCTGAGTGTTCGGCACGCCAGGGACCTCCAGCCCAAGACGAGTCAGGACCGCAGCGGCTTCATCAACGCGTAGGACTTCAAGGGCCATCCTGGGAACGATGCGCTCTGCGCGGCTCTGCGCTTCTCGTGACGTTTGGAATCTGAAACGTTCAGATAGGGTGATGACTCCAACATCCTCGGGCGTAGCCTTGAGAACTTCAGACAGGTGCGACTTGCTGACCACCACGTTCACAGTTGCGAATACTTGCCGGTAGTTGAATATTTGGTTTTGTAACCGTGATAACGAGTCTCGCTCAGATTTTATTTCGTACGCTGTCGAAGTTCCATTTAGAATGACAACATCAGCCTTGCATGATCCTGCGCGTACTTCATTGAGTAACGTCGCTGTATTTAGATTGTGCCGACCTAGAACGATCTTCTCTGTAATCGCGGTTCGGTAGACATAGTCATCACGAAACCGGGATTTGCTCAGTAGTTCGAATGCTTTGTCGAACGCGGTTCCGACCGTTTCCTTTGGGGACATGTAGGTGGCAAGACGAGTGTGGTCGACTAGTCTCGCAAATAGCGGAGAACGGCCCTGCTTGCCAAGTTCTCGAAGAACCGTTGCGGAGAAAAGGCGGCTCAACGCCGCTGCTTCACTCCTGTCAAGACTCATGCGCTGTCCCTCCTTTGCTTCGGCGATGTGAGAACTTTCCGACCGCTCCAAGAGTATCGTGCTGCGACCTTTCATGCCTTGTGCGGCTCGCTACTTCTGAATCCGGTTGCCGGAAGCGGCTCAGGTTGTGCCGTGTATCGAAGCTCAAGGCACATCTGGGGCCGGACTCACCGTAGCTCGCGACTTTTCCAAGACTGCCATCGGGTGGTCTTCGAGCACCCGCGCGATGGACAAGAGGCTCTATCCGTTGTCGGGGACCAAGTGAATGGCGACTACGGTAATTGAGGCGTCTTAGACGTTCGACTTCTACACATTGGTTCGGCCAAAGCCTCAAACGGCTCCTCGGGCGCGTATTGCCCGATTGGTCGGAGCTCCCGCTTCATTTGTTTCTCCGTGGCTTCCAGTCGATCTACCCGGTTGACGACGTGTGCTTGCTATCCGGCGGCGGGCAGCGTGTACTAATGCACTTCATGGCGCTGTTTCTCCACCTCCGGCACCCCGGCCTCGCCGCGCATCATCGGGGTCCATTCAGTGTCACCCGCATACAATCAAGGCGTGAACGACCCCTCCCCAGACGGCCCACCCAGCCGACGCCGCACCTGGCAGCAGCTCATGAGCTCCCCAGGGTTGCGCGGCGTCAGTCTCATCGTCGGTCCCCTGGCCGTCCTCGCGCTCTACTTCACTGTTCCCCTGGCCAGTTCCGAAATGGGTGCGATCGAACGCCTGCTCGCAACCGCAGCGGCGCTGTCGGTCCTTGCCTTCGCCCTGCTCCGCCTGCGTCGCACCGACACGAATCTGCCTCTCCTCGTGCTGTCCTTCGTCCTCGTCGCGGCCACCTTCTCCGCGGTCTTCTTCGTTGTCGCGACGAACAATCCCCACGAGTTCGACGGCATCGAAACACGCGTCGACGCCCTCTACTTCACGCTGACGACGATGACGACGACCGGCTACGGTGACATCGTCGCCACCGGTCAGCTCTCGCGCATCCTCGTCTCCGCGGTCTTCGTCTTCGATCTCGTCTTCCTCGGACTCTTCGCCAGCGAACTCTCACGGATCGTCAGCCGGAGGCAGGCCGGTCCGACCGCGGCAGCTGATCGCCCATGAGGGCGCGCTTCGGGGGTGTCACCCCACGCCTGACGCTGCTGGCCATCGTCTACGGCGGCATCGCAGGACTCGTCGCGGCGCTGACCTTCAGCGGCATGACCGCCCTCCAGCACCTCGTCTGGGGAGCCGGCGGTGAACTCTTCGGAGATGCGACGACCATCCAGATCCTCGCGACCATCCTCGTCGGGGGTGCGCTGCTCATCCTCCTCGACCGGGCCGCCCCGACCGAGGATCTCCAGACGCTGCTCAAGCAGTCCGATGATCCCGCCGGACTGCCGCGGCGCGCCGTGCTCACCACGGCTTTCGCCGCGATCGTCGCGGTCGCCTTCGGCGGTGGCATCGGACCCGAAGCCGGCATCGTCGCCGTCGTCGCGCAGCTCTCGACGATCGTCGCCCACCTCATCGGCGAAGACGTCGCCATGCGCCGCACGATCGGCCAGGCCGGCAGCGCCGGCGCCCTCGGCGGTTTCTACGGGTCGCCACCGGGCGCGGCCGCCATCGACGGCGACCAGCTCGGCCCGCAGAAGGTCCTCCAGTTCGGTGCGGCCTTCGCCGGGTTCTTCGTCTTCCTCGCCGTGATGAGGGTGATGCCCGAGGGCAGCGGTGCACGCATCTCCCTGCCACCGGTCGACGTCGCCTACTTCAGCCCGTGGCTGCTCGCCGTCGCCGGCGCTGCAGCCGCCGCCGGCTTGGCCTTCCGTGCCCTCCACCATGTGCTCGACGTCGCAGCGCAGCGGGTCTCCCGCACCTGGGCGACGATCGCCATCGGCACGGTCCTCTTCGCCGTCCTCGCCGCCGCCGTGCCCCTCGTCCGCTTCTCCGGACACCACGAGTTGCACGATCTCCAGGTGCTCACCGACTCCGGGGCCTGGCCTGCGCTGCTTCTCGTCGCGGCGGCGAAGATCGTCGCGCTGTCGCTCTGCCTCGTCAGCGGCTGGCGGGGCGGGGAGTTCTTCCCGCTGATCTTCATCGGTTCGGCTATCGGCGCCGCCGCGGCCGTCCTCATCCCGAGCCTCGCTGTCGGAGCGGCCATGGCGACGGGAATGGCGGCGACGACCGCCGTCGGATGGCGCCGCCCGCTGGCCGTCCTTCTCATCCTCGTCCTCCTCGTCGACACCCCGGTGGCCCTGCCGCTCATCGTCGGAGCCGGCGTCGCCTACCTCGTCACTCTCCTCATCCCCGGCCGCGGTGGTGCCCCAGACGACGGCGAATCACCGCCTCCCGAGGCCGCGCGCTAACCACAGTCGCCGGCGATGAGAACCTCCGGTGATGACACGATCCGGCACATCCACCGGCGCTGGCCTTGACGGGTGAGCGTGCACCTTCTAAGTTGAGCGAAACTCCATCGGTCGCAGGCGTGCCTGCGACCACGAGAAGGCCGGGTGGGCGATGGCAACGGACAAGACAGGGTCATCGTGGCCGCAGCTGCGCGTCGATGATTGGACGGGAACGCGCGAGAGCCTCCACCAGTGGCTGCAGATCGTCGGCAAGATCGAACTGGTCTCCACGACGCTCATCAACCACTGGTGGAACGTCACTTATGACGTCAGCGCTCGCGGACTGCGCACGCAGATCCTCATGCGCCAGCAGGGCCGGACCTTCGATGCGGAATTCGACTTCATCGCCGACCATCTCGTGCTGCGAGCGAGCACCGGCGACATCGAGACCGTGCCCCTGAAGCCCCAATCTGTGGCCGACTTCTACGCCGCCGTGATGGAAGCCCTGACCAGGCTCGGCGCCCCGTGCACGGTGTGGGCATGGCCGAACGAACTGCCCCAGGCCACCCCGTTCGCCGAAGACACACGGCCACGGGAATACGATGCCGACGCCGTGCGGCTGTGGTGGAGACAGCTGCAGCACATCGATGACGTCTTCGCCTACTGGCGCGCCGGATTCGCAGGCAAAGCGAGCCCCGTCCAGCTGTTCTGGGGGTCGATGGACCTCTCCGTGACACGGTACTCGGGACGGGTCGCCCCGCCGAGCACGGCCTCACCCCCGAACTGTCCGCCCTGGGTGATGGCCGAGGCTGAGGACCGGGAGAATGTCGCCGTCGGGTTCTGGGCCGGCGGCAGCGACGAAGGCTCCTTCTACGCCTATGCGTATCCGGCGCCGAAAGGCTACTACGACGGGAAGCTCACCGCCGGCGGATACGACGCGAGCCTGGGGGAGTACCTCCTGCCCTACGCCACCGTCCGCACCTCCGCCGATCCCGAAGGCACGCTGCTGACGTTCCTCGACGAGGTCTACGACCGGGCCGCGGACCTCGCGCACTGGGACCGCACGATCCTCGACGTCGATCAGGATCGGCTCATCAAGTACCTGCCGCCTGCCGACCTCAGCTCCCACGAGCACTGAGCGAGGTCTGTCCTCACCCCGGCGGATCAGTCCTCGCCGAGGTCGGCGAGGATCCGGCCGATGAGCCGTTCGCGCGCTGACGCGCTCATCGGCGCGGTGAGAATGCTCTCATACCCCCACGAGCCGTCTGCGGCCATGCGGGCGACCAGGCACCGCAGCGACACGTCATCGAGCTCATCGACGGGGACGCCGTCATCGGGGAACCAGCGCCGATAGACCTCCTCCCAGGGCGCGATCCACTCCGGCTCGTTCGCCGCCTCCATGATGAGACGCAGCTCCACGGTGCTCGGCGTCTTCAGCGCTGCCCGC
This sequence comes from Brevibacterium sp. XM4083, assembly GCF_006489205.2. Lineage (GTDB taxonomy): Bacteria > Actinomycetota > Actinomycetes > Actinomycetales > Brevibacteriaceae > Brevibacterium. The sequence goes on from NZ_VFYR02000002.1 coordinate 290,351, forward strand.
ACGTAGCCGCGGGTGCGTTCGACGAGACTTGCCTCCTCGGGTGCCTTTCCGGTGGCGGCGAGGAGGTCCTCCTCGATGCGGGCGGCCAGATGCTCATGGATGCCCGCGAGCAAGTCGTGCTTGCTCGCGAAGTGGTAGAGCAGGCCGCGTTTGGTCACCCCCGCCTCCTCGGCGACGGAGTCAAGCGTGAGGGCAGTGATCCCTCGCTCCTCCACCACGGTCAGTGCCGCCTCGATGAGTTTGCGTCGTGCGCTCGGTCGTGCCATGGGTTCTCCTCTCGATGTCATAAGTATACCTTTCGGTGTAGTACACTCATTGGTGAAGTAACTCGAAAGGAGATGGAACCTCATGGACACCACACCCCCTCGGGCCACAGCCCGCACCTGGGTCGGTCTGGCCGTGCTCGTGCTGCCGATGCTGCTCATCGCCATCGACAGCATGGTGCTGATCTTCGCCCTCGGCGAGATCACCGCGGAACTCGAGCCCTCCGGTGCGCAGCAGCTGTGGATCCTCGACATCTACTCGCTCATGCTCGCGGGCCTGCTCGTCACCATGGCCTCACTCGGTGATCGTTTCGGAAGGCGGAAGGTGCTTCTCATCGGTGCGGTCGGCTTCGCGATCGCCTCGGTGATCGGCGCCCTGTCGACAGAGGCCTGGATGCTCATCGCCGCCCGGGCCCTCCTCGGCATGTCCGGTGCCGCGATCATGCCCGGCACCCTCTCACTCATCCGCAACATGTTCCTCGACCGCAGCGAACGCCGCACTGCGATGGCCGTGTGGGCGGCGGCCGGGGCACTCGGGGCCGCTGCCGGACCCATCGTCGGCGGAGCCCTCATCGAGGCGTTCAGCTGGCATGCCGCGTTCCTCATGAACATCCCGGTCATGATTCTCCTGCTCGTCCTCGCGCCCTTGCTCGTCCCGGAGAGCAGGAACCCCAACCCCGGTCGCGTCGACCTCCTCAGCATCGTCCTCTCCCTGGCCGGGATGATCGCCGTCATCTACGGAGTCAAGACCTTCGCCGAGGGCGATGAGCCCAGCATCGCCGTCGTCACCTTCATCGGCGGTCTCGTTCTCCTCGTCCTCTTCGTCATCAGGCAGCTGCGGATGCCGCTGCCGATGATCAACGTCCGCCTCTTCACCGGACGAGCGTTCACCGGTGCCGTGGTGACGAACTTCCTGTCGGTGTTCGCCCTGGTCGGGGCCATGTTCGCGCTCACGCAGTTCCTCCAGCTCGTCGCGGGACTCTCGATCATCGAATCCGCCCTGTGGATGCTGCCGCAGGCGCTCGTCTCGGCCGGTGCCGGCTTCGTCGCTGCGGCGCTCGTCAAGCGCATTCCGACATCGATCATCGTCACTGCGGGCATGCTCGTCACCGCGGGCGGGTTCGCGATCCTGCTCACGCTCACTCCCGAGACCCACCCGTGGGTCATCGCCGTGGCCCTCTGCCTGGTCGGTCTCGGCGCGGGTGTGGGGCTGACGCTGACCAACGACATCATCATGAGCTCGGTCCGTCCCGAGGAGTCCGGTCAGGCGGCGGCGATCAGCAACACCGGCTACGAGGTCGGCACCTCGTTCGGCATCGCGGTCCTCGGATCCGTGCTGCTCGGCTTCTACCGCACGAACCTCGAGGACTCGGTGCCGGCGGGACTGCCCGGCGAGGTGCTCGAGGCCGCCAAGGAGACCCTTGCGGCGGCGCTTCTCTACGCGGAGCAGATCTCCGGTGACATCGGTGCGGCCCTGGCATCGGCAGCCATGGAGTCTTTCACGACGGCGCTGTCGCTGACCGGCGGCATCGCCTCGGCGATCCTCGTGGCAGTGGCGATCTTCGCCGGCATCATGCTCCGCGGTGTCTCCGCTGAGGCCGATCTCGCCGAGAGCAACCGCGAGAACGTCGATCAGGAGGTCTGATCCGCTGTCGTCCGGCCCGCTCTTCCGCCGGCGCACTGCCGGATGAGCGGGCCGGCGAGCGGTCTGCCCCGGGCGACCGCGGTGGTCTCCGAAGCTGGGAAGTGAGCTTGCCCCGTTGCCAGGGCCGCGAAATGTTGCCATGATCGGTGGGACATCCGCACCATTCCGAGCACCACCGCTTCAGGAAGAGGAACCACCATGGCCACCGCAGATCTCGCCCAGCAGTTCCACACCGCTCTCGTCAGCGGCGACGCCGACACCCTCGGCTCGCTCGTCACTCCCGATGTCACGTTCACCGGGCCCGTCGCTCATGCCTCCGGCGCCGAGGAGGTGGTTCGGGGTCTTGCGGAGATGGGCTCGATGACGACCTCCGACGACGTCAAGGTCCAGCTCTCCGATGACGACAATGCCCTCATCTGGTCCGAACTCGCCACCTCCGGCTCTCCGGCGATCCCGGCCGCGACATGGCTGCGCTTCGAGGGCGGGAAGATCGCGGAGATCCAGACGGTCTTCAACGCCGCCCGCTGACTAGGGCTGCCCCGCCGGGGCGCCGATGAGGCCCGCTCGCGCACCCTCCGGTGTCATCCCGGTCCAGGTTTTGAACGCACGATAGAACGAATTCGTGTCGGTGTAGCCGAGGAGGAAGGCGATCTCGGCGGTGCGCAGATCATTGCGCACGAGATAGTGGCGTGCGAGGTTCTCTCGGGTCTCGGCGAGCACAGCCTGGAACGACGTCCCCTCGGCTTTGAGCTGCCGTTGCAGAGTGCGTGGACTCGTCGCCAACCGCCGGGTGACGGCGCCGATCGACGGATCTCCCGCCGGCAGCGACTCGACCAAGGCTGAATGCACGCGGTCGCGGGTGCTTGCGTGCGCGTCGAGATCGGCGAGCCGGCGGCGCAGCTCGGGCGCGAAGACCTGCCACATCCCCCTCATTCTCCGTGAGGAACGGCCGGGTGGCATCAGCCTGTGAGAAGGTGACCGACCATGCGTCCCCGGTCCGCACCCGCGCCCCGAGGTGGTCTTCGAGCACGCCGGGATCCGTGGGGATCTGCGGCATCGTCACCCGCACCGGACGCACCGGTTCCCGCGTCGCGAGGCGGGCGAGTGCAACCCAGAAGAGGATTTCGGCCATGGCGAGCAGGACCGGCGGCTCCGGCGCGGTCGGCCACCGATAGGCGATGGTGAGGTCGGATGCACTGTCGACGACGAGGGCGACCGGACCGATGAGCGGTTTGTAGACAGCCAGGCGCTCGGCTGCCGTGCGCAGATCCTGACTCGAGAGCGCAGCGAACAGCGGTGGGGAGAAGTGCTCGACGGAGATCGCCTCGCCGATCGCGACGGCCGCCTCCGTCGCGGTGCCGTGACGCTCGGCCTCCCGGGCGATCGCCTCCCAGAAGCGGTAGTAGTCCGCGGGGTCGAGCTCGGACGCTCCACGCGAGAGCAGATCCGCGGGCAGTCCTGCCCGACGGAGGACGAGTGCGGGGGAGATGTCGAGATCGCGCAGGAGCACGGCGATGCTCGGATCGAGATCGAAGCGGGTTCCGGCCATGGTCGAAGCGTAGCCGAGATCGCCGCGTTGACCACCGGCACAGTGCGCCAGTCGACCCGCAATGGACGCCAGGCGACGGTGGCGCGATCCGCAAGCACCTCGGCGTGCTCTGCCGGTCACACGGCGTCCTGTGACCTCTAATGTCGATGGTGTCATCACGGATCCGGTGGCGAACACCGACCGGATCCGCCCCCTGAGCACCACCCTGTTGAAAGGTCACCATCATGAAGGCAGCAGTCATTCCCGAACTCAACGGCACCTGGGAGCTGCGGGAGATTCCCACCCCGACCGCCGAACCCGGTCAGGTCCTCATCAAGGTTCATGCCACCGGCATCTGCTTCACCGACATCTGGACGACGCGCGGTGCCGCTGGCGATCTGTTCCCCAACACCCCGGGACATGAAGTCGTCGGCGAGATCGTCGCAGTCGGCGACGGCGTGACCGGCCGCAAGGTCGGCGACCGGGTCGGCACCACCTGGGTGCAGTCGACCTGCGGCCGGTGCGACTACTGCCGCGAGAACCTTCCCCTGTCCGGCCAAGCCGCAGTCAACTGCCCGAATGCCCGGCTCACCGGGTTCACCACCCAGGGCGGACACGCCGAGTACATCGCGGCCACCGCCACCGGCACCGTGCTCATCCCCGACGGACTGTCCTATGAGGAGGCCGCACCGATCTTCTGCGCCGGGTACACCGTGTGGAGCGGACTGCGGGCGGCTGATCCTCAGCCGGGCGAGACGATCGCCGTCGTCGGGATCGGCGGTCTGGGTCACCTTGCCGTCCAGTTCGCGAAGGCAGCCGGTTTCAGGACGATCGCGGTGACCCATTCGCCGGACAAGCATGACCTTGCCCGCGATCTCGGTGCCGATCTCGTCGTCGCCGACGGCGCGGGGCTCCAGGCGGCGGGTGGAGCCGATGTCCTGCTTCTGAGCTCGAACTCCTACGAGTCGGGCAGGGACGCGTTCAAGGGCCTGCGGCACGACGGTCGTGCTGTCCTCGTCGGTCTCGACCCGTTCGACGACTTCACGATCCCGACCGAACCGCAGCCGTTCTTCGCGCAGCGACAGAAGGTCATCGGCGCCACGCACAACGGGCTCAACTACCTCACCGAAGCACTCGAGATCGCTGCATCGGGGAAGGTCAAGCCGATGATCGAGGTCTTCGACAAGGAGGACATCACCGAGGCGGTCGCCAAGGTCACCGCCGGTGACGTCCGCTTCCGCGCCGTCGTCACCTACTGAGTGCCCTTCGGCTCCGACTGGTCTGCCATCGCGCCGGTCCCCGCCTCGGCGGGGACCGGCGCGGTGCCGCGCCACCGGGCGATGACCGTCATGAGCTGGTAGATGACGATCGCCGAGGCGGTGCCCAGGGCGATCCCGGCGAACTCGAGTCCGGCCGGGGTCCACGTGAAGTTCGCGATCGCGACGATGAGGGACACCGCTGCGGTGTTGAGGTTGATCGGATTGGCGAAGTCGACCCGGTTCTCCACCCAGATGCGGACGCCGAGGAGGCCGATCATCCCGTAGAGCACGGTCGCCGCCCCGCCGAGCACACCGGGTGGGATCGTCGCGATGATCTCCCCGAACTTCGGCAGCAGACTGAGGATGAGGGCGATGACCGCGGCACAGAGGTACGCGGCGGTCGAGTAGATCTTCGTCGCGGCCATCACGCCGATGTTCTCCGCGTACGTCGTCGTGCCCGATCCGCCGCCGGCTCCGGCGAGCGTCGTGGCGAGGCCGTCGGCGAAGAGGGCCCGACCGGTCAGCCCGTCGAGGTCGCGGCCGGTCATCGCGGCCACGGACTTCACATGCCCGATGTTCTCGGCGACGAGGACGAGGACGACGGGCAGGAAGAGTCCGAGGTATCCGAGGTCGAAGGCGGGAGCGTGGAAGGTCGGCAGGCCGAACCAGGCGGCGGAAGAGACGGTGGAGAAGTTCACTTCCCCCTGGACGAGTGCCGCACCGTAGCCGACGAGCACCCCGATGAGGATCGACAGCCGCCCGAGCATGCCCTTGAAGAGCACGGAGGTCACGACGATGACGGCGATCGTGATGACCGCGGTCAGCGGTGCTTGCTGCACCCATCCCCAGGCGGCAGGGGCGAGGTTGAGGCCGATGAGGGCGACGATCGAACCGGTGACGACCGGCGGCATCGTCACCTCGATCCACCGCACCCCGGCGAAGTGGACGACGATGCCGACAAGCGCGAGGGTCACCCCGACGGAGATGATCCCACCCTGGGCGAGCGCCATCGCCTGCGAGTCGAGCCGCTCCCCGGAAGTCGCCGCGAACCCGGTGACCGCGCCGATGGGGGCGAGCAGGCCGAAGGACGAGCCGAGGTAGGACGGCATCATCCCCTTCGTGATGAGGAGGAAGAGAAGCGTGCCGATCGCGGTGAAGAAGAGCGTCGTCGACGGCGGGAAGCCGGTGAGCAGAGGAACGAGGAACGTCGCCCCGAACATCGCGACGACGTGCTGGGCGCCGATCCCGATGGTCCGCGGCCAATTCAGCCGCTCCTCGGGTAGCACGATCTCCCCGGGACGGATCGTCCTGCCGTCACCGTGGAGGCTCCACTGCCACCTGGCGGTCGTGTCCATCTCGCGTACCCTTCCGTCGACGTCGGGCCCTCATCGGGCCCCAGTGCAGTGTATGCGCGCCGAGGCGGCCGTGCACGACGGCTCATTCGTCCCGCAGCGACCGCTTGAGGATCTTGCCGGCGGAGTTCTTCGGCAGCCCGGCGACGAACGTCACCCGTTTGGGCACCTTGAAGCCGGCGAGACGGTCTCTGACATGGGCGATGACATCCGCCTCGGCGATCTCACCGGCGTCGTCGCGGAGGACGACGAAGGCGCTGATGGCCTCGATCCACTTCTCGTCGGCGATGCCGACGACGGCAACCTCGGCGACTCCGGGCATCGCGAAGATCGCGTCCTCAACCTGACGACTGGCCACGAGCACCCCGCCGGTGTTGATGACGTCCTTGACGCGATCGACGACCTCGACGTAACCGTCGGCATCCATCCGCACGAGGTCACCGGAATGGAACCACTGGCCGTCGAAGGCGGCTTCGGTCGCCTCGGGCCTGTCCCAGTAGCCCTCGCACAGCTGCGGGGAGCGGTAGAGGATCTCCCCGAGCTCACCGGGGCCGACCTCCTCGCCGGCGGCGTCGACGACCCGGGTCTCGACGAAGAGGACGGCGCGTCCGGCCGAACCGGGGTGGGCGTCGTGCTCCTCGGGGCGGAGCACCGTGCACAGCGGACCCATCTCGGACTGTCCGAAGCAGTTGTAGAACCCGAGCCCGGGCAGTCGGGTGCGCAGCTTCTCGAGCACCGGGCCGGGCATGATCGACGCCCCGTAATAGGCCTTCTCGAGGCTGTCGAGGTTCCTCGTCGCCAGGTCGGGACTGTTCGCGAGCGCCACCCAGACGGTCGGGGCGGCGAAGAACGAGTTGATCCGCCGCTCCTCGAAGAGGGCGAGCAGGTCGTCGGGGACGGGGGCTGCGACGATGACGTTGTGGGCGCCGACGGCCAGCAGCGGGAGGAGAAAGACGTGCATCTGCGCCGAATGGTAGAGCGGCAGCGCATGGACGACCCGATCGGTGCCGGCGAAGTCGAGGCTCGTCAGGCACGAGAGGTACTCGTGGACGAGCGCGCGGTGCGTCATCACCGCGCCCTTCGGCGCCGAGGTGGTCCCCGAGGTGTAGAGCAGCTGCGCGACATCGGTGTCGGCGACGTCGAATTCGCCCTCCCCGGCCGGGGCGATGTCCGGCGCCGAGGCGGGACCGAAGAGTTCGTCGAACTCGACGAGACGGGCACTGCCGCCATGCGCGGTGGCGACGACCGCCTCGGCGAGGTCGGAGTCGGCGACGACGATCCGGGCCCCGGAGTTGGCGAGGATGTAGTCGAGTTCGTCCCCGGTGAGCTGGAAGTTCACGGGAACGTGGACGAACCCGGCACGGGCGCACGCGAGATAGAGGAGTGCGTAGAGGTCCGAGTTCCGGCCGTAGGCGGCGATCCGGTCGCCTGGGCCTGCGCCCACGCGGCGGAGTTCGCGGGCGAGCGCGGTGACCGCGGCATCGAGCTCGGCATAGGACCAAGTGCGGTCGCCGAACTCGACGGCGGTCCGAGAGCCGAAGCGGTCGGCGCTGCGCCGGATGAGATCGGCGACGGTGGAGGAGACGGGCTGGAGGGACGACGTCATCGTCGACGTGGAAGAGGTCATGGGGCCAATCTAGCGGCGATGCCGCGGCACGTGAACAGGTTCGCGCATCCGGCGCCTCGGCCGGGCAGCCTCGTCGGGTCGGTGGCAGGCGGCTCGCCGCGACCGGAGCCAGGGCGTGCGCTCCATCGCCCAGGCGGAGTGCCGGTGACGATGCATTAGTGTGGGCGTATGAGATATCCGACGGTCAGCGAATGTGTGGACCTCTTCGACTCCCTGTGGCCGCCGTCCCTGGCCGAGGACTGGGACACCGTCGGTCTCGCGGTCGGAGATCCGGACGCCGAGGTGCGCTCGATCCTCCTCGCCCTCGATCCCACCGATGCCGTCATCGCCGAGGCGGTCGTCCTCGGCGCGGACCTGCTCTTCACCCATCATCCGCTCATGCTGCGCCCGGTCTCCTCGGTGAGCGCGGGAACCCTCAAGGGCGGGGCCGTCCACACGCTCATCACGAACGGCATCGCCCAGTTCAACGCCCACACGAACGCCGACTCCGCCGTCGGAGGAGTCTCGGATGTCCTCATCGACCTCATCGGCGTCGCCGACTCCTCACCGCTCGTCCCCGATCCCGCGGATCCGGCACGCGGCATCGGCCGGGTGGGCGACCTCGGGAAGCCGACGACGGTCCGCGACATCGCCCGGACCCTGGCCGGTCGACTGCCGCGGACGACGACCGGTGTGCGCATCGCCGGTGACCCTGCCGCCGAGGTGACCCGGGTCGCCGTGTGCGGGGGAGCGGGGGATTCCCTCTTCGAGGCCGTGCGCGCCAGCGGTGCCGACGTCTACGTCACCGCCGATCTCCGCCATCATCCGGCGACCGAGGCGCTCGACACCGGCAATCGCGGCGACGCCCGCCCTCAGCTCATCGACGTCTCGCATTGGGCTTCGGAAGCGGTCTGGCTGGCGGCCGCCGCCGAGGCGCTCGAGGCCGAATTCGCCGCCCGTGGGCTCTCCGTCGCCCTTCAGGCCTCCGCCGTCAACACCGACCCCTGGGTCGAACGCTACTGACCTCTGCCCTCACTGCCCTAGGACCTGACCATGCAGCTCACCGCCGATCAGCGCACCCGTCTCGAGGAGCTCATCGAGCTCACGGCGAAGTCACGGGCCCTGCGCCACGAACACGAGAATCCCATCGAGGGACCGAAGCTGCAGGAGCTCATCGAGCGGCACAAGGCGCTGAGTGCGGAGAAGGCGGCCGCCGCCGAGGTGATCGCCGGGTTCGAGAGCGAGACCGCCGAGCTCACTGCCGCGATCGACAAGCAGGCGGCGCAGATTGCGAAGAAGACGACCGAACTCAATGACGGCACGGGGCTGACGAGCCGCGACCTCGTCCACCTCCAGGAGGAGATCGCCGCGCACGAGGCGAAGGTCGCCGAGTTCGAGGACACGGAGCTCGCGACGATGGAGCGACTCGAATCCGCGCAGGCGGAGATGGCGGGCATCGACACCCGCATCGCCGAGGTCACGGAGCAGGGACGCACGACCCAGACGGCGATCAAGGAGCGCAAGGCGGCGCTGGCCGAGGACATGGACGAACTCGGCAGCCAGGAGTCCCAGCTCAAGGCCGACCTGCCGCCGGAGCTCGTGCGCCGGTTCGAGGGCAATGTCGCCGAGGGCGGGCCGGGCGCGGCGATCATCGCCGGCCCCCACTGCCAGGCCTGCGGTCAGGAGATCAGCGGCGCCACATGGCATCAGTGGCTGAGCGAGGATCCGAACGAGGTCCACACCTGCGAGGAGTGCGAAGCGGTCCTGCTTCGCCGCGCGTGAAGCCGAGGGTTCAGTCGCGCAGAACGATCGTCAGTCCCGCCGGTCGGGTGGCGGTCGCCTCGGCGAATTCCACCTCATAGTGCTCTGCGGCGCGGGTGACGAGTGCGTCGATGCTCTCCGGCAGGGCGCGGTCGTCACGAAGCAGCCGGCCGACGAACTCGCCCCGGTAGAACTTCGCCCAGTGGGAGACGACGCTGCGCTTGTCCCCGGCCATCTTGACCGCCCCGAGCGTGACGACCTGCCCGTGGGGACCCGGCCACGCCGAGCGGTAGTCGCTCGAGCGGCAGTCGAGGATCACCTCGGCGTCACCGACCGTGAAGGACTTCGCGAGGATCGGCTTCCACCACGAGGAGAGACGGCCGAGCTGGCCGAGGTCGCTCTTCATCGCCAAACGGTACGCGGGGATCGGGTCGAGGCCGCCGACCTGCCCGAACACCGCGGAGAAGACATGGACGTCGCGGAGGCGGTCAGCGAACGCCGCATCGGATTCGGCGAGGGCGACGAGATCGGCCGCGCCCATCGCCTCGAAGAGGACCCCGGTGTAGGTGAGCAGCGCGGGAGCGCACGGCTGTTCGTCGATGGTGACGTTGCGGGCGACCTCCTCGGCCAGTGACTTCCCGACGCCGAGGGCGGTGAGCGCGTCCTTGCGCTTCGAGACCTTCTTCAGCGCACCGAGCACCTGTTTGCGCTTGGCGGTGAGATCCGGGGACGACAGGGCGGCCAGGTCGAGCGGTGCCCCGGTCGCTGGTGGGGTCTTGCCTTCGGAGGGAGGGAGGAGGATCTTCACCCCACCATCGTAGGCGGCAAGGCTGACACGCCCACCCCCGGTCCGTGTTGCCTTGGTCACCTGCGAGCGAGCTGTCGCCGCCACCTGCGGCCGATCCGCGTAGACTGGTCGGTGAGGACAGGTCACCAGACGGCCGCGGCCTTCGGGCTGAGGAACGTCCGGGCTCCGCAGAGCAGGGATGGTGGGTAACGCCCACCCGGGGCAACCCGCGGGCAAGTGCAACAGAAAGCAGACCGCCACGCGAGGCGATGCACATCGTGTCGCGGGGTAAGGGTGAAACGGTGGTGTAAGAGACCACCAGAGTGCCGGGTGACCGGCGCTGCTGGGTAAACCCCATCCGGAGCAAGATCAGACAGACGGCGTTCGAGGCTGCTCGCCGAGCCGTCGGGTGGATTGCTTGAGGCTGCTGGCAACAGTGGTCCCAGATAGATGGCCGTCAGTCGAGAAGGGCAACCGACTCGATGACAGAACCCGGCGTATCGGTGGCCTGTCCTCCTCAGTCACCCAGTCGTCTCACGACCGCTCCGCGCTCAGCTCTCGCCCTTCTTCACCCGCGCCTTGCCGTCATTGACCGCGAGGATCGCGGCCCCGACGATGCCGGCGTTGTTGAACATCTTCGCCGGGCACATGAGCGCGCGGGTCTTGATGAGCGGGAGGAACTCATCGTGCTGCTTCGAGATGCCGCCGCCGACGATGATGAGGTCCGGGGCGACGAGTAGCTCGACCTGGGAGTAGTACTGCTGGAGGCGAGCAGCCCACTCGTCGTACTCGAGCTCCTCGCGGACCTTGACCGATTCGGCCGCCTGCGTCTCGGCGTCGCGGCCGTTCATCTCGATGTGTCCGAGCTCGGTGTAGGGGACCAGCCGACCCTGCGTGAACAGCGCGGTGCCGATGCCGGTGCCGAGCGTCGTCAGCAGCACCGTCTTCTTCCGGTACTTCCGGCCGGCGCCGAAGACCATCTCCGCGAGTCCGGCGGCATCGGCGTCGTTCATGATGAAGAACCTCCGGCCGACGTGCTCACGGAGGATCGACTGGATGTTCGAGCCGATCCAGCTCTGATCGAGGTTCGCCGCGTAGTGGACCTCGTCGTCACGGACGACACCGGGGAACCCGCAGCCGAGCGGAAGCGCATCGAGGGACGACCGGTCGTCGACGACCTCGAGCTCGAGGGCGCGCTCGACGAGGAGTTCGACCACCTCGGCGATGGCATCGGCGACCGCCACCGGCGTGCTCGGCTTCGGCGTGAGCACCCGGACGCGCTTGAACGCGAGCTGACCGGTCGCCGTGTCGACGAGCGCGGCTTTGATGCCCGTGCCGCCGATGTCGATGCCGATCGCGAACCGGGCGGGGGAGTCGTCAGTCATTCGTGTCCTTGGGGCTCGGGCCTCCGGCGATCGCCGTGTTCGGATCGGGGAGGGTGAGGATATCGGCACCGGTGTCGGTGACGACGATGGTGTGCTCGAACTGGGCGGAGCGCTTCCGGTCCTTCGTCACGACCGTCCAGGAGTCGTCCCAGACGTCCCAGGCCTCGGTGCCGAGGTTGAGCATCGGCTCGATCGTGAAGATCATGCCCGGCTCCATCACCTCGGCGTGGGCGGGGGCGGCGTCGTAATGGGGGACGATGAGCCCGGAATGGAACTCCCGTCCGACCCCGTGGCCGCTGTAGTCGCGGACGACGCCGTACCCGAAGCGCTGCGCGTACTTCTCGATGACGCGGCCGATGATGTTGATCTCCCGACCTGGCCGAACGGCCTTGATGCCGCGCATCGTCGCCTCCCACGTGCGCTCGATGAGCAGACGGGACTCTTCGTCGATGTCGCCGACGGCGAACGTGTAGTTCGTGTCTCCGTGCATGCCGCCGATGAACGCGGTGATGTCGACGTTGACGATGTCGCCGTCGACGAGCGCGGTGGAGTCGGGGATCCCGTGGCAGATGACCTCGTTGACCGATGTGCACACCGACTTCGGGAACCCGCGGTAGCCCAGGGTCGACGGGTAGGCGCCGTGATCGGCCATGTACTCGTGGGCCACCCGGTCGATCTCATCGGTCGTGACTCCGGGGACGATGATCTCGCCGACCGCGGCCAGCGCGTTCGCCGCGATCGTCCCGGCGGTGCGGACGCGCTCGATCTCCTCCGGCGTGTAGTGGTTGCCGCCGCGGCCCTCATCGGCGTCGGCGCGACCGACGTATTCGGGGCGGGTGATCGAGGCGGGGACTCGACGTTCGGGAGAGAGCGTTCCGGGCGTGATGAGGCGAGGCTGGACTGTCATGATGGTCACGATTCTAGAGCCCCGGCGTGTCGATATTCCACCGCACACCCGCACCCGTGACCGCGGGTGGAGGCGCAGAAGCATAGACTCGATGGTGAGCAATGACGACGGAATCGACGCAGGAGGGGTGATGAGCGAGCGATCGGATGTGTCCGGTGGGGAGTTCTCCGGACTGAGCGAGGTGGTGAGCCTGACGAGCGCACCTCAGCAGATCGCCGACCACATCCTCTCCGGCATCGCCGTGGGAGCCCTGCCCGAGGGCACCCTGCTGCCCGGCGAGCGGGCCCTGGCCGCTGACCTGCAGGTGTCGCGTTCGAGTGTGCGGGCTGCGCTCGAACGGCTCGAGCGCCTCGGGGTCGTCGAACGGCGCCGAGGTCGCGGCGGCGGCACCTTCGTCGCCAACGTCGAACCGGCCACCTTGGCCCCCATGGCCGAACGCATCGAGGAGTTCTACGCCGAGCGCAAGAACCTCCTCGACGCTCGCGCCGTGTTCCAGAACGGTCTGGCCGCAACCGCGGCGACACGGCGGACTGATGACGAGCTCGCCGAACTCCGGGAGCTCGCGGCGGTGTACTCCGAACGCGCCGAGGCGGCCGCCGCCCGGACCGCCGATGCGCGGTTCCATTTCGCCATCGCCCGGGCCGGTCACAATCCCGAACTCGTGCGCATGGCCATCGACATCGACACCCGGATCAACGCCGGCTTCCGCCACGACCCGTTCTCGCATGAGCTCTTCGACCGTGCCGTCAACGACCATGCCGCGATCGTCGAGGCGATCGCCAACGGAGACGCCGAGGCGGCCGGGCGGCTGTGCGAAGAGCACTTCCGCTCGACGACGATGCCCGAACCCGGCTGACCGCGCCCCCGGAACTCCGCGGGGAGCGCTGAGACTCCGGGGAGCGCTGTGACTCCGCGGGGTGCCGCCGACACCCTCGGTGTGCAACCGCAACCCTGGGTCGAACACACACCTCTGCGCTCGACACACACCTCTGCGCTCGACACTCACCCCTGAGCACAGCGACAGGCACCCGCAGCTCCACCTCCACCGCGTGCACGGGGAGGATGTGGAGTTGCGGGTGCCTGTTGCGACGACTGCCGCCGGACCGGGTGCAGCGTCAGGCCTGCGCAAGGCCCGACGCTGCGGCGAGCAGCCTGCGACGAACGCTCAGTCGGCGAACGCTCAGTTGGCGAGTGCGTGCTCGACGGAGACGGCCTCGAGGCCGAACGCCTCGGCGACGTTGTCGTTGGTGACATGACCGTTGTGGACGTTGAGTCCCCGGGCGAGGCCGGCGTCGTTCGACAGCGCCGCGTGCCAGCCCTGGTCGGCGAGCTTGACGGCGAAGGGCAGGGTCGCGTTCGTCAGGGCCGCCGTCGCGGTGTTCGGCACGGCGCCGGGCATGTTCGCCACGCAGTAGAAGATCGACTGGTGGACGACGTAGGTCGGATCGTCGTGCGTCGTCGGGTGCGAGCCCTCGAAGCAGCCGCCCTGGTCGATGGCGATGTCGACGAGCACCGAACCGGGCTTCATGCCGGCGACCATCTCGTCGGTGACGAGCTTGGGAGCCTTCTTGCCGGGGATGAGGACCGAGCCGATGACGAGGTCGGCGGTCGAGAGCGACTTCGTGATCTCGTACTTGTTCGACACCTTCGTCGCGATCGCTCCGCCGAAGGTCTCATCGATCTGGCGCAGACGCGGGATGTTGATGTCGATGACCTCGACGTTGGCTCCGAGTCCGAGGGCCATGCGCGCGGCGTTCGTGCCGGCGACACCGGCGCCGATGACGACGACGTTGGCCTTGTCGGTGCCGGGGACACCGGAGAGGAGCACACCGCGGCCGCCTTCGGCCTTGAGCAGGCTGTGGGCGCCGACCTGCGTCGAGAGGCGTCCGGCGATCTCGCTCATCGGCGCGAGCAGCGGCAGGCCGCCGCCGTCGGGCTGAACGGTCTCGTAGGCGATCGCCGTGGTGCCGGCCTCCATGAGCGCCTTCGTCAGCGCTTCGTCGGCGGCGAGGTGGAGGTAGGTGAAGAGGATGAGATCCTGGCGGAGGAAGCCGTACTCGGAGGCGATGGGCTCCTTGACCTTGAGGACCATGTCACCGGCGGCCCAGGTGGCGGCGGCGTCGGGGGCGATCTTCGCGCCGGCAGCGATGTACTCATCGTCGGTGATGAATGATCCTTCGCCGGCTCCGGCCTGGACGGTGACCTGGTGACCGCGGGAGACGAGCTCGTGGACGCCGGCAGCGGTGATGGCGACGCGGAACTCGTTGTTCTTGACCTCTGTGGGCACTGAGATGCGCATTGGGATTCCTTCTTTCATGGCGCCCATGGGACGGGACAGATTCGGCTCTGCGGGGCAGCGACCGAGGGTACATCTCACTCTAAGCTTGTGAAGGTTCGCGAGGCAAACCTTTACGTGCCTATTTCGTCATCAATCTTGCGGAATCGGTTGTCCACCATGCGAAAGAATGGGGAAATCCGCGGAACTGGTCCCACATCGAGGGCACCTCTGTGGACCCCTCGCGAGCGCCGCGGCACTCCGCGGAATCGGGCACGGTCACCGGCCGACACCTCGGCGAACTCCCTGTCAGGCGGCCCGCGAACCGGTAAGCTGGCCGGTGTCAGAGCATCATCTCACCGACGACGGAAGGCCTGTCATGGGACTGTTCAGCGATATCGACGAAGCGAACTCGAAGTGGTACTTCAACACCGCCACGGGCGAGGTCGAGCAGGGTCTCGTCAGCGATTGGACCCACCGCATGGGTCCCTACGACACCGAGGCGGAGGCACGTGACGCCCTCGAGCAGGCGAAGAAGCGCAACGAGGAGTGGAACGAGGCCGACGAGAAGTGGAACGGCTGATCGATGTCGAAGCAGGAAGAGTTCGTCCTCCGCACCGTTGAGGATCGTGACGTCCGGTTCATCCGGCTGTGGTTCACCGACGTGCTCGGCGGACTGAAGTCCGTGGCCGTCGTCCCCGCCGAACTCGAAGGCGCGTTCTCCGAGGGCATCGGCTTCGACGGGTCGGCGGTCGAGGGACTCTCCCGGGTCTACGAGGCCGATATGGTCCTCAAGCCCGATCCGTCGACGTTCTCCCTGCTGCCGTGGCGCGGGGAGACGGAGCCGACGGGCCGGATGTTCTGCGACATCCACGTGCCCGGCGGGGAACCGGCGAAGGCCGATCCCCGCAACGTCCTCAAGCGCACGCTCGAGAGCGCAGCGAAGAAGGGGTTCACCTTCTACGTCCATCCCGAGATGGAGTTCTACCTCTTCCGGTCCGGCAACCTCGACCTCGGCAACGGCACCCTCGGTGCCCCGGTGCCCGTCGACACCGCCGGGTACTTCGACCACGTCAACGGCGGGACGGCGAACGACTTCCGGCGCTCGGCGGTGACGATGCTCGAGGCGATGGGACTGTCGGTCGAGTTCTCCCACCACGAGGCGGGTCCGGGACAGAACGAGATCGACCTGCGCTACGCCGACGCGCTGACGATGGCCGACAACATCATGACCTTCCGCTCGGTCATCAAGGAGGTCGCGATCGCCCAGGGCGTCTACGCCTCATTCATGCCCAAGCCGCTCGCCGACCACCCGGGCAACGGCATGCACACCCACGTGTCGCTCTTCGAGGGGGAGAACAACGCGTTCTTCGAACCGGGCGCGACCTATCAGCTCTCGAAGATCGGTCGCCAATTCATCGCCGGCCTGCTCCACCACGCGGCGGAGATCACGGCCGTGACGAACCAGTTCGTCAACTCCTACAAGCGCCTGTGGACCGGCCACGAAGCCCCCTCCTACATCTGCTGGGGACACCGGAACCGGTCCGCGCTCGTGCGGGTCCCGCAGTACAACTCCGGCAAATCGTCCTCGGCCCGCGTCGAGTACCGCGGCCTCGACTCCTCGGCCAACCCGTACCTGTCCTACGCCCTGCTCCTCGCCGCCGGGCTCAAGGGGATCGAAGAGGACTACGAGCTGCCGGAGGAGGCCGAGGACAACGTCTGGCTGCTCTCCGACACCGAACGCCGGGCGATGGGCATCCGCGCCCTTCCCGCGAGCCTCGCCGAGGCGCTCGAGATCATGGAGGGCTCCGACCTCGTCGCCGAGACCCTCGGTGAGGAGGTCTTCGACTTCTTCCTCCGCAACAAACGACAGGAATGGGACGGCTACCGCGCTCAGGTGACCCCGTACGAGCTCAGCAAGCACTTCTCGTCGATGTGATCCCATGGCGCGCCTGACCTCCCGCACCCCAGCGACGACCGCCTCGGCGAACCGCTTTCTCGGCGACATCGACGACCTCCTCGGCCAGCCCCTGGCCACGGATTCCCGCTTCGTCGACCTCCTCGAGGCCACGCCGGATCCGCACGCCGGCGCCCTCGGACTCCTCCGAGTCCTCGAAGAAGCCGAGAAGGACGCCGAGAAGGATGCGGCGACCGGCACCGGCACCGCGGCACCGGAGACGACGACCGCTGAGGTGGGGGAGGGTTCGCCCGCCGGCGCCGAGGCGGCAGCGAGCGGGATCGCGCGCTTCGTCGACGCGGCCCGGGTCACCGGCACGGGCACGGTCGCCGAGGACGAGCTCGACCGGCCGATGCTCGCTCGCCTGCTCGGTGTCTTCGGCACTTCGGAGGCGATGGTCGACCACCTCGTCCGGCACCCGGATTCCCTGCCGCTGCTCCTCGACCGCTCCCCGTACCTGATGATCTCGACCCCGCAGGCCTCGGCGAGTGCGCTGCGGGCGACCCTGCTCGAATCCGTCGGCGCCGATCCCAGCTCCGACGCACCGGTGGCCGCCCGGACGGGCAATGAGGGGATCGCGCGGATGCGGCGGGCCTACCGCGACGTGCTGCTGCGGCTCGTCGCCGATGACCTCTACTCGGATCAGCCCGAGCAGATCGTCGACCTCGTCACCGCGGTCCTCTCCGATCTCGCCGCCGCGGCGATCGAGACCGCCCAGGCGATCGCGCGGGCCGAACTCGACCCGGAGTCGACCGTGCGCATGGCCGTCATCGCGCTCGGCAAGACCGGGGCACGGGAGCTCAACTACGTCTCCGACGTCGACGTCGTCTTCGTCCAGGACTCCGAGGCGACCGAGGAGCAGCGGACGCTGGCTACCGAGGTGGCCCAGCGGATGCGCTCGATCCTCTCCGATCCCGGTGCCGAACCGGCTCTCTGGGAGCTCGACACCGCTCTGCGGCCCGAAGGCAAGGCCGGGGCGCTCGTGCGCACGCTCTCGGAGTTCGAGCACTACTACACCGACATCGCGAAGAACTGGGAGTTCCAGGCCCTCCTCAAGGCCCGGGCGGTCGCCGGTGACCCCGCGGTCGGTGCGGCGTTCACCGAGACCCTCTCACCGCTGGTCTGGGAGGCCGCCGGCCGGGAGGGGTTCATCGACGGCATCCGGGCGATGCGCCGTCGTGTCGTCGACCTCATCCCCGCCGCCGAGGCCCCGAGGCAGATCAAGCTCGGCCGCGGGGGACTGCGCGACGTCGAGTTCTCCGCGCAGCTCCTCCAGCTCGTCCACGGGCAGAGCGACGACGAGATCCGCTCGCCGAACACCCTGCGCGCCCTCGACGAGCTCGGGGAGCACGGGTACATCGGACTCGACGACGCCCTCGTGTTCTCCTCGGCCTACCGGTTCATGCGCGTCGTCGAACACCGGGTGCAGATCCCGCGGATGCTGCGCAACGCCCTCATCCCCGACGACGAGGCGAAGCTGCGGACCCTCGCCCGCTCCGTCTTCCCCTCCGGTTCCCGCACGGGCGCTCGGCTCGAGGAGAACCGCCGCGACTTCGCCAAACAGGTCACCCGGCTCCACGAGCAGATCTTCTACCGGCCGATCCTCGACGCCGCCGTCGGCATCCACGGTGAGGTCGTCGACGCCCATCACCGCGGGACGAGTCTCAAGGCGGCAGCCGACCGCCTCCGCGCGTTCGGCTACCGCGACCCGCAGGGGGCGCTCGGCCACATCAAGTCGCTGACCACGGGCATGTCGCGGACCGCGCTCGTCATCAAACAGGTGCTGCCGGCGCTCCTCGACTGGTTCTCCGACGGCGTCGACCCCGATGCCGCCCTGCTCTCCTTCCGCCGACTCACCGATTCGCTGTCGTCCTCGGGTTGGTTCCTCAAGATGCTCCGCGACTCCGGGCTCGCCGCGAAGTCCGTGGCGGAGGTGCTCACGCTCTCCGGCTACGCCACCGAACTCCTCCTCCGCCAGCCGGCAGCGGTCGCGTGGCTCGACGACTACGCGAGTCTCGCCGCGCGCGATCAGCAGGTGCTCGCCGCTGAGGTCGACGGGCTGCTCCACCGTCACGGCGCCGAGGCGATCACCCGGATCCGGGAGACGTACAGTCGCGAACTGCTGCGGATCGCACTGCGGGACGTCCTCGACGTCGGTGACCGCGCCGAGGTGCCCGGGGACCTCTCCGACCTCATGGACCTCACCGTCGACGGCGCCCTGCGCGCCGTGCGCCTCGACCTCGACGACGCCGCGGTGCCGGAGTACGAGTTCGCCGTCGTCGCGATGGGCCGGTGGGGCGGCCGGGAGATCGGGTACTTCTCCGATGCGGATGCGATGTTCGTCTACCGTGCCGTCGCCGACGACCTCGACGCCGAGGCCCGCGCGAAGCTCGCCAAGCACGTCACGAAGGTCGCCCTGCAGCTGAGCTCCCGGCTCAAGGCCAGCGAAGGCGCTCGCGGCATCGAGCTCGACGCGGATCTGCGGCCGGAGGGGAAGAACGGTCCGCTCGTGCGCACGTTCGCCTCCTATGAGTCCTACTATGCGAAGTGGTCGCAGCCGTGGGAGGCCCAGGCCCTGCTTCGGGCGCGGCCGATGGCCGGTGACGCAGCGCTCAAGGACGACTTCACCGCGCTCATCGACCCGCTGCGCTACCCGGCGGAGATGCCGGCGAAGGCGCTCACCCAGGTCCGCACCCTCAAGGCGCGGATGGAGGACGAGCGGCTGCCGAAGGGAGCGGACAAACGCCGCCACCTCAAGCTCGGCCGGGGCAGCCTCTCCGACGTCGAGTGGACGGTCCAGCTCCTCCAGCTTCAGCACGCGCACGCGATTCCGGGACTGCGGACGACCTCGACGCTGGACGCCCTCGACGTCGCCACGCAGGAGGGACTCATCCCCGCCGAGGACGCCGCCGAGCTCGCCGCGGCCTGGCAGCTGGCGACGAATGTCCGCTCGGCCGTCATGCTCTTCCGGGGCCGCACCGCTGCGGCGCTGCCCGACGAGCATTCGGAGCTCGAGGCGACGGCGCGGCTGCTCGGCTATCCTGCCGGCGGCGGGCGCGAACTCGAGGACGACTACCTCCGGGCGACCCGTCATGCCCGGACGGTCATGGAGCAGCGCTTCTACGGGTTCTGACTCGCTGAGGTCGCTGACCCACAGCGACCTCAGGCCGGCCGACCGGTCCGCCTCGGCGCAGTCAGCGCGGCGTGAACTCGAGTCCGAGCAGAGCGTTCTCGACGACCTCGGGCAGCGCCGGGTGGATCCAGTACTGGCCCCGAGCCACCTCGTCGGCGGGCTGGTCGAAGGCCATCGCCTGGATGAGCGGCTGGATGATCATCGACGCCTCGGCCCCGACGATCTGCGCACCGAGGATGAGCCGGGAGTCCCGGTCGGCGATGATCTTGACGATCCCGGGATCGTCGGCCATCGCCCACCCGTAGGCGACGTCGGAGTACTGCTGGACTTTGACGGTGACGTCGTGTCCGGCCTGCCGGGCTTCGTCCTCGGTCATGCCGACGGTCGCGACCTGCGGGGAGGTGAAGACCGCAGCCGGCACGGCCTTGTGGCTGGCGGCCTCGAGAGCGTCCTCCGCGGCGGCCCCGGGTGCCCCGGCGGCAACGTCGATGACGAGGTTGTCACCGACGACCCGAGCCTCGTGGTTGGCCACGTGCTTGAGCTGGTGCTCGGAGCTGATGTCGCCGAGGGCGAAGACACCGGGGACGGGCTCGCCGCCGGCATAGACCCGCTGGAACGCGTCGACGACGAGCCTGCCGTCGGGAGTGAGATCGTAGCCGACTTCGGCGGCGTCGAGGCCTGCGGTGTTCGGGTGACGACCGATGGCGATGAGGACGATGTCGGCCTCGATCGCGGCGGGAACGTCGACGTCATCGACCCGACCGCTGGGTTCGAGCTCGATCGTCATCGGTGCGCCCTCCCCATCGCCGAGGCGGTAGGCCGCAGGCTGAGCCCCGAGGATGACGTTGTGGTCGACGGTGAAGATCTTCGTGAATTCCGCCGAGGCGGTGCCGTCGAGGTCCTGGAGCAGCCGGGGTCCGCGGGCGATGACCGTGACATCGCTGCCGAAGCTCGTGAAGATGTGGGCGAATTCCATGGCGATGACGCCGGAGCCGACGATCGCCAACCGCTTCGGCTGCTCGGGCAGGCGCATGATCGAATTCGAGGTGACGATCGGGTAGCCCGGAGTGTCGACCCGCGCCGGATCGAGGCCGGGGGTGTCGGGGAGGGTGGGTGCGGCCCCCGCGGCGATGACGATCCGATCCGCGGTGATCTCCTCACCCGATGCGGTGACCACGGTCTTCTCATCGATGAAGCGGACGTGTTCGGGGATGACGGTGTTGTTCGGCTGGCGGTCGCCCGATCGGTACTCCCGACCGCCGGCTTCGATCGCGTCGACGCGGGAGAAGATGCGCTCCTGCAGACCCGGCCAATCGACGCCGTCGAAACTGGCCTCGACGTCGTAGCGGCGGGCGTGTGCGGCCTCCTCGGCGACGGTGGCCGGGTAGACGAACATCTTCGTCGGAATGCACCCGACGTTGAGGCACGTGCCCCCGAAATGCCATTCCTCGGCGATCGCGGTCTTCAGCCCCGCGAACCTCTTGTCGAGGAACATGTTCCCCGACCCCGTGCCGATGAGCAGCAGATCGTAGTGCGTCATAGTTCGTCCTCGCAGAAGATGGTGTCGATGCCGAGCGCCCGTGCCGCCGTGCAACGCAGCGGGGGCGCCACCGGAGAAACCGGTGACGCCCCCACTGTATTCCCTGCGAGCCGAAATGGTCCGCCGGTCGGGTCAGATCGAGTAGTAGAGCTCGAACTCGGTCGGAGTCGGGCGCAGACGCGCGACGTCGATCTCGTTCTCGCGCTTGATCTTGATCCACGTCTCGATGAGGTCAGGAGTGAAGACGTCACCGGCGGTGAGGAAGTCGTGATCGCGCTCGAGCTCGTCGAGCGCCTCGTCGAGGGAGGCCGGGACGAGCTTGATGTCCTTGGCCTCCTCCGGGGGCAGCTCGTAGAGGTCCTTGTCGATCGGCTCCGGCGGTTCGATGCGGTTGCGGATGCCGTCGAGGCCGGCCATGAGCTGCGCGGAGAACGCGAGGTAGGGGTTGCTCGACGGGTCGGGCACGCGGAACTCGAGGCGCTTGGCCTTCGGGGAGGAGCCGGTCACCGGGATGCGGATGGCTGCCGAGCGGTTGCGGGCCGAGTAGACGAGGTTGACGGGCGCCTCGTAGCCGGGCACGAGGCGACGGTAGGAGTTGATCGTCGGGTTCGTGAACGCGAGGACGGCGCCGGCGTGTTCGATGAGGCCGCCGATGTACCAGCGGGCGAGGTCGGAGAGTCCGGCGTAGCCGTTCTCGTCGTAGAACAGCGGTTCGCCGTTCTTCCACAGCGACTGGTGGCAGTGCATGCCCGAACCGTTGTCGCCGAAGAGGGGCTTGGGCATGAAGGTGACCGTCTTGCCGTACTCGTCGGCGGTGTTCTTGACGACGTACTTGAAGTCGAGGAGCTGGTCGGCGGCGTGCTGGAGGGTGTTGAACTTGTAGTTGATCTCCTGCTGCCCGGCCGTGCCGACCTCGTGGTGGGCGCGCTCCATCTCGAAGCCGATCTCCTCGAGCGTCATCGACATCTCATCGCGGATGTCGGCGAACTTGTCCTGCGGGGAGACGGGGAAGTAGCCGCCCTTGTAGGGCGTCTTGTAGCCGAGGTTGCCGTCGGGTTCCTGTGCGCCGGTGTTCCATGCCGCTTCGATGGAGTTGACCTCGTAGAAGCTGTGCCCGGGGGTGTTCTGGTAGCGGATCGAGTCGAACATGTAGAACTCGGCCTCGGCACCGTAGTAGACGGTGTCGGCGATGCCGGTGCTCTCCAGGTACTTCTCCGCCTTCGCCGCGACCTGGCGGGGATCGCGGGAGTAGGGCTCGTCGGTGAAAGGGTCGACGATTGAGTGCGTGACGACGAGGGTCTTCGCCTCCCGGTAGGGGTCGATGAACGCCGAGGCGACATCGGCGAGGAGCTTCATGTCCGATTCGTGGATGCCCTGGAAGCCTGTGATCGAGGACCCGTCGAAGAGGAGACCTTCGGTGATCTCATCCACGCCGTACGAGGCGGCGGGAAGGTTGAAGTGCTGGACGACACCGGGCAGGTCGCAGAAGCGGACATCGACGAAACGCACGTCGTTCTCCGCGATGTAGTTGACGAGTTCTTCAGCAGACGAGAACACTTAGGTCTCCTAGTTAGACGTATGGTCGGTTCTTCGTGACCGAGATCCATCCTAGTTCTTGCTCGGTGAAGCCGTGATGACAGTCATGTTTCGGGGATGTTTCCTGATGATTCACTCAGGGACGACTTCGGTACCCTGGAGGAGTGATCAATCGCGACGACCTCGGGTCCTGGCTGCAGGGACCACAGATCAGCCGAGACGAGGGTGACTGGCCCGGACGCCGACTCGGCCTGCCGGAGACCGGCAGCCATGCGGTGGCCCCCGCGTGGAAGCGCCTGCTCGCCCTCATGGTCGACTGGTTCATGTGTCTGGCGATCGCCGGACTCTTCGCCTCGACCAACCCGTTCCTCGCCCCGGGCATCTTCCTGCTGGAGAACATCCTCCTCGTCTCGACGCTCGGCTATACCGTCGGCCACCGCATCTTCGGGATCGAGGTGCGCCGCCTCGACGGCCGCGTCCCGGGATTCGTGCCCGCCCTCATCCGCTCACTGCTCGTCGTCCTCGTCATTCCCGCGCTCATCTTCGACCGCGACCACCGCGGTCTCCACGACCTCGCGGCGAAGACGGCGATCCTCCGCCGCTGAGCCGGCAGCCGGCGCCGACGACAGCGGCCCCGTCACCATGGTCTCGGTGACGGGGCCGTATGCGTTGGCGAGGCGGAGCGGCGATCAGCGTCCGCGCATCGCCTTGTGGTTGGGGCGCGCCTTGTTCGGGTCGATGCCCTTGGGGATCGGCGGACGGGTGCCCTGGGTGCCGAGCGCGGAGAGGCGGTTGCGCACGGCGAGCACCTCGGCGCGGTTGAGCTTGCGGGGCAGCTTGTGGACGGTCGAGACGACCTGCTTCATCTGCAGCTGGCCGTCCTCGCTGCCGCCCTGGAGGGTGTGGACGGGGACGTTGGGGAGGATGCGCTCGTGGCGCTTCTTCTCCTTGGCGAGCAGCTTCGCGCTGCGGGCCTTCGGTCCCTCACTGAGCAGCACGACTCCCGAGCGGCCCGTCGAACGGAAGACGAGGTCACGGCTCTTCGGGTCGATGGCAATGGGCTTCTCGTCCATGAGGTAGCCGCGCCGTGCGGTGTTGAGGACCGCGCCGAAGGCGCCTGGCTGGCCCTCCATCTGCGCGAACGCGGCGGTCTCGGCGAAGCGGCCGAGCATGAACATGCCGAGCAGCAGACCGACCATGAGTCCCAGGATCGTCGTGAACACGGCCCCGCCGAAGACGAGTCCGGCGAGCAGGCCGAGGAGCGTGAAGCCCACGACAGCGGCGGCCAGCAGCCACGGGGTCGCCTTGTTGTGCTTCGCGGCGAGGTCGTAGACCTGCCGCATCTGCGCCAGACGGCCCGGCTTCTTGTTCGGATCCTTCGGCTTGCGACGGAACAGTCCCTTGCGCGGTTCTTCGCTCATTCTCTCACTTGCTCTTGACGGGCCGACGGGTCCCGAGGACAGGCCCGCGGAACCACTCATTGCTCAGCAGACAAGTCTACCTCTTCGCCTGCGCCGAACATATCCACAACGGCCTGCGCCTCCTGCTTGGCCGGGGTGTGCTTGTCGAGATGCGCGAGGTGGGCGGGGATCTCCTCGCCTCGGTGGCGCATCGCTGTGGCCCAGAGGCGACCGGCGCGGTACGACGAGCGCACGAGCGGACCGGACATGACTCCGAGGAAGCCGATCTCCTCGGCGGCGTCGCGGAGCATGACGAAGTCGGCGGGCTTGACCCAGCGGGTGACGGGATGGTGGCGCGGCGACGGGCGCAGGTACTGGGTGATCGTGATGAGGTCGCACCCGGCGTCGTGGAGGTCCTGAAGCGCGGAGATGATCTCGTCGTTTGTCTCGCCCATGCCGAGGATGAGGTTCGACTTCGTGATGAGTCCGGCCTCGCGGGCCTGGGTGATCACCGACAGGGAGCGCTCGTAGCGGAAAGCCGGACGGATGCGCTTGAAGATGCGCGGCACCGTCTCGACATTGTGGGCGAGCACCTCCGGCCGGGAGGAGAACACCTCGGCGAGCTGGTCGGGCTTCGCGTTGAAGTCGGGGATGAGGAGCTCGACCCCGGTGCCGCGGCCGTCGACGTAGTCGAGGTCGTGGATCTGGCGGACCGTCTCCGCGTAGAGCCACGCACCGCCGTCGGGCAGGTCGTCGCGGGCCACACCGGTGATCGTCGAGTAGCGCAGGCCCATCTCGCCCACCGAGGCGGCGACGCGGCGCGGCTCATCGGCGTCGAAATCGGCGGGACGGCCGGTGTCGATCTGACAGAAGTCGCAGCGGCGGGTGCACTGCTCGCCGCCGATGAGGAAGGTCGCTTCGCGATCCTCCCAGCATTCGAAGATGTTCGGGCAGCCGGCCTCCTCGCACACGGTGTGGAGGTCCTGTTTGCGCACGAGGGACTTCAGGGAGGTGTACTCCGGGCCGATGTGGGCCTTCGCCTTGATCCAGGCTGGCTTCTCCTCGATCGGCGTCTCCGAGTTCCGTGCCTCGACACGGAGCATGCGGCGGCCTTCGGGTGCGATCGTCACGTCGGTTCTCCTAAGCGGTGATGGTCTCGTGCAGGATCTCGTCGAGCCGGGGAGCGACCTCTTCGGGGGTCACAGTCCGGCCGAGTTCGGCACTGATGGTGGTCGTGTCGGCATCGGTGATGCCGCAGGCGATGATCGATTCGTAGGCACCGAGGTCGTTGCTGCAGTTGAGAGCGAGACCGTGCATCGTCACGCCGTCGTGGATGCGGATGCCGATCGCCCCGATCTTGCGGTCACGCCGGGTGTCGTCGCCGAGGATCCACACTCCCGCGCGGCCCTCGATCGTCGTGGCGTCGATGCCGTACTCGCTGAGCAGGCGGATCATCGAATCCTCGAGCTGGGCGACGAAGAGGCGGACCTCTTTGGGATCGTTGAGCCGGTAGATGAAGTAGGCGACGAGCTGACCCGGGCCGTGCCAGGTGATCTTGCCGCCGCGGTCGACGTCGATGACCTCGGTGCCATCGGTCGGTCGTTCGTGGTCCTCCGTGCGTTTGCCGGCAGTGTAGACCGGGGGGTGTTCGAGGAGCAGGATCGTCGACTCCCTGTTCCCGGCGAGCACGTCTTCGTGATACTTCTTCTGCAGGTCCCACGTGGTGCGATAGTCCGAGAAGACCGGCGCGAAACCCAGAATCTCTGTGGCCAGTGGCATGCGTCCAGACTATGCCCGTTGACCGGGGTGTTCAATTCATCTCCGCATGACCCTCGACACGTTCTCCACAGCCTCGCCATTGACTTATCACAGCGCATCATACATCATCAAATGATATCGAACACCAATGACTGTCATTGACGGGGATGACGAACTATGACATGGCACTTCGAAGCGACGATCGCCGACGACATCCATCGCGTCGGCGACGACACGGGGGAGACCCGCTGGGGCGTCGTCGCCGGAGAGCAGACCCGCAAGCCTGGCACGGCTGACCCGTCTGCCACCGATCCGGCCGACGATGCCGGAGTGCTCGAAACGGCCGAGGTCATCCTCCCGACCGGGGAGGCGAGACTGCTCCTCGTCCCGGTCCTGCCCGGCGGCCTCGTCATCGACGTCGTCCGCGCCTTCCACGGTCTCACGGAGGGCGAAGCCCACACCCTGCTGCGCGGCATGTTCGCCGAACTCGCCGAGGTCGACGCTGCGACCGAGCGGCTCAGCCTCGCGTGCTTCGGTCTCGACGCCGCTGGCCGCCCGCGGGTCATCCCCGGCATGCGCCGCGCCTTGGAGACTCCGGTGAGGCGCGCGGTGGGGGAGCTGCTCTATCACGCCCTCCACGGGGTGCCGTGGACCGACAGTCTGCTGCCCGTCGGGGTCGCGCTCGAGTCGTGCAGCGCCGACGTGCAGGCCCTGGTCACCGATCTCCTCGACGAGTCGAGTCCGGCAGCGGGGGCGTCGCTGCCGGCCGTCATCGCCGAGGTGACCCCGCGGCTCAGTCGCCTCGGCACTCCGGCTGTGCTTCCGCTCGTCCCGGCCTCCCGTGATCTCGATCCGGCGCTGGCCCTGACGGCCCGTCTGCGCGTGACCACGTCCCCGGCGGTCGAGGACCGCGACCTGCCCGATTCGGTGGGGGCCGAGGGGGCCGGCTCCGGGTCGTCGCGGCGGGGGCTGTCGACGGTGGCCGCTCTCCGCTCGAGCGGCCGCTCACGCTTCGGACGCCGAGGCGAAGCGACCCCGGACCGCGGTGACGCGCCGGTGGTCCGACGCCGTCCGGGCGATCGCGGTACAGGCGATCGCGGTACAGGCGATCGCCGCTCCGGCAGTCGCGGCACCGGGCGGGCTCGGGAACGCGCCACCGCCTCGGCGGTTGCCCGTCTCTGCGCTGTCGTGACCTCGCCGTGGGCCAAGCGTGCCGCGCTCGGGGCGGCGATGGTCGTCGTTCTCCTCGGCGGTCTGCTCATGGTCCGCGCGTGGTCGACCGGTGATGAGGCGTCTCCCTCGCCGGTCGCCGCCGACGACGGTGCGGCGGAGAGTGCGGACACGGATGCGGGCGGGCTCAGCGACACGGCCGTCGCCGAGCGCCTCGGCGAACTCTGCGCCGAACGCGCACGCGTGCTCGAAGCCGGAGACGAGGAGGGTCTGGCCGGGCTCACGGTGCCCGGGTCGACGGCGGCGGCCGCCGATGAACTCATTGACCTCGCCGCATATTCCGGAGGGACGTACACGATCACCGTGACCGATGTCGCCGTCGAGTCGCAGTCGCCTGCGGAGATCGTCGTCACCGCGACGATGACGACGACAGCGGAGAGCGGGGGCGACCAGGAGGCGTTCGACGCGAAGGACGTCGTCGTCACACTCGGTCGGCATGCCGGGCAATGGCTCATCGCCGAGGTGGCCGAGGCGTGAATGCCGCAGGGGGCCGGTCGATGACCGGCCCCCTGCGGGCTGCTGAGATCGCGGTGGCTCAGAGTTCGAGGTCGGCCTCGAAGTTGCCGTCCTCGAGACGCGCCTTGATCGTCTGCAGGAAGCGTCCCGCATCCGCACCGTCGACCAGCTGGTGGTTGTAGGTGAGCGGAAGGTAGACCATGTCGCGGATCGCGATCGACTCCTCGCCGTCAGCGGTCTTGACGACGATCGGGCGACGCACGATCGCACCGGTGCCGATGATGCCCATCTGCGGCTGGTTGATGATCGGCGTGTCGAAGAGCGCACCCACGGAGCCGATGTTCGTCACCGTGAAGGTGCCGCCCGACAGCTCGTCCGGCATGATCTTGTTGTTGCGGGTGCGATCGGCGACATCGTCGATGGCCTTGGCGAGGCCCGCGATGCTGAGATCCCCGGCGTCCTTGACGACCGGCACGAGCAGACCACGCGGAGTGTCGACCGCGACCGCGAGGTTCTCGTGGTCGAAGTACGTGATCTGCTGGGTCTCGAGATCGTACTGCGCGTTGACCTTCGGGTGCTGCTTGAGCGCCTCGACGATCGCCTTCGCGAAGAACGGCAGGTAGGTGAGCTTGACGCCGTGCTTTTCAAGGAACGCGTCCTTGTTCGCCTTGCGCAGCTTCGCCACCCGCGTCATGTCGACCTCGATGACCTGCGTGAGCTGAGCCGAGACCTCGAGCGATTCGCTCATCCGCTTCGCAATGGTCTGGCGGATGCGCGAGGCCTTCTCGGTGGTGCCGCGCAGCTTCGCAGCCTCCTCCGGGATCTCGAGCGTGAACGGCTTCTTCGCCTCGCCGGAGGCAGCCGGTGCCGCAGCGGACGATCCTGCGGCAGGACGGTTCGCCGCTGCGGCGATGACGTCCTGCTTGCGGATGCGGCCGCCGACTCCGGTGCCGGTGACGGTCGAGAGATCGACGCCCTCGTCCTTGGCGAGACGACGCACGAGCGGCGTGACGTACGCGGAGTTCTCTCCGACGGTGTCAGCCGCCGCCGACTCGGACTTCGCCGGAGCCGACTCCGACTTCGCCGGAGCGGACTGCGCGGCGGCCGCCGACTGCGCTGCCGGAGCGGAGGCGGAGCTCGTCTCCTGCTTCGGAGCCTCCTGCTTCGGGGCTTCCTCCTTGGGAGCCTCCTGCTTGGGAGCTTCCTGCTGAGGTGCCTCTTCCTTCGGAGTCTCCTGCTGGGGAGCCTCTTCCTTGGGCGCCTCTTCCTTCGGAGCCTCCTCCTGCTTCGACTCCTCGGCGGCCGGCTGCGACTCCGCCGGAGCTCCCGAACCGATGCGTGCGAGGGGAGCGCCGACCTCGACGGTCTCGTCCTCCTCGGCGAGGTGCGCCTGGACGACACCGGCGACGGGGGAGGGAACCTCGGTGTCGACTTTGTCGGTCGAGACCTCGAGGAGCGGTTCGTCGACCTCGACCTCTTCGCCGACTTCCTTGAGCCAACGGGTCACAGTGCCCTCGGTGACGGATTCGCCGAGCGCCGGCATCGTCACCTCGGTGCCCTCACCGGACGACGACTGGGAGTCAGCGGCGGGAGCGGACTCTGCGGACTTCTCGGACTCGGAGGATTCTGCCGACGAGGAGGTGTCCTCGGCCGGAGCCTCGTCCTCGGCCTTCTCCTCGGCGGGGGCCGACTCTTCGGCCGCCACGCTCGCCGGCTCCTCCTCAGGAGCCACCTCGGCGGATCCGGAATCGCTGCCGTCGCCGATGTACGCGAGATCGCCGCCGACCTCGACGACATCGTCTTCGTCGGCGAGGATCTTCTCGAGCACGCCGGCGAACGGGCTCGGAATCTCCGTATCGACCTTGTCGGTCGAGACCTCGAGCAGGGGCTCGTCGACCTCGACGGTGTCGCCGACGGACTTCAGCCACCGGGTGACTGTACCTTCGGTCACCGACTCACCGAGAGCCGGCATCTGAACGGAATTCGACATGTCTTTCGTCTCCTCGGATCTTATGAGTGGAAGTGCAGGGGCTTGCCGGCGGCGGCCAGGTGTGCCTCGCCGATCGCCTCATTCTGCGTCGGGTGCGCATGGATGAGCTGTGCGACTTCCTCAGGGAAAGCCTCCCAGTTGACGATGAGCTGCGCTTCGCCCGCCTGCTCACTGAGACGCGCGCCGATGCCGTGGATGCCGACGACCGGGCCGTCCTTCTCCCGGATGACCTTGATGAAGCCGGTCGTGTTGAGGATGACCGACTTGCCGTTGCCGCCGAGGTTGTACTCGAGCGTCTCGACGTTGTCCGCACCGTACTTCTCCTCGGCCTGCTTCGCCGAGAGTCCGACGGAGAAGATCTCCGGTTCGCAGTACGTCACACGCGGGATGCCGCTCTCGACGATCGGTGCCGGGTTGAGGCCGGCGATCTCCTCGGCGACGAAGATGCCCTGGCCGAACCCGCGGTGGGCGAGCTGGAGGCCGGGGACGATGTCGCCGATCGCGTAGATGTTGCCGACTCCGGTGTGGAGGCGCTCGTTCGCGAGGACGAAGCCGCGATCCATCGGGATGCCCTGCTCCTCGAAGCCGAGTCCCTCGGTCACGGGACCGCGTCCGACGGCGACGAGGAGGTACTCGGCCTCGAGCGTCGTGCCGTCCTCGAGCGTCACCTTGACGCCGTCGGCGGTCTCCTCGACGCCCTTGAACATGACGCCGAGCTTGAAGTTGATCTTGCGCTTCTTGAACGCGCGCTCGAGCGCCTTCGAGATCGACTCGTCCTCGTTGGCCACGAGGTGGGGCAGACCCTCGACTATCGTGACGTCGGCACCGTAGGAGTTCCACACGCTCGCGAACTCGACGCCGATGACGCCGCCGCCGAGGACGATGACCGACTTCGGCACGGTCGCCAGCTGCAGGGCCTCGGTCGAGGTGATGACCCGGTCGGTGACGTCGAGGCCGATGGTCTTCGACGTCGAACCGGTGGCGAGGATGATGTTCTTGCCCTTGAGGGTGTAGTGCTCATCGTCGCCGGTGACCTCGACGGTGTCCTCGCCGACGAGCTTGCCCTTGCCGATGTAGGTGTCGATGCCGCGGGCCTTGACGAGACCCTGGAGACCCTTGTAGTTGCGGTTGATGACGTTGTTCTTGTAGTCGAGCACCTTGTCGATGTCGATGCCCTTGAACTCCGCCTGCACGCCGAACGTCTCCGAGTCCTTCGCGGCATCGGCGATCTCCGCCGTGTGGAGGAGGGCCTTCGTCGGCACGCAGCCGCGGTGCAGGCACGTCCCGCCAACCTTGTCCTGTTCGATGAGGGCGACCTTCATATCGAGTTCTGCGGCGCGCAGAGCAGCGGCATAGCCGCCGGGTCCGCCGCCGAGGACGACAAGGTCATAGGTCAATGCGTCACTCACGGATTACTCCTCGTAGCTGTGGTCAAGCCTGCCAAGGGCAGCTTTCCCTCTTATCTTTCCACTTTTCTCGCCAGGGGCGAAAGCAAACGGTGTCTGTTGCGCCACAGGTGGGGAGCATCACTCCCGCCGTGTCCCGGACGCAGAGTTCGGCGCCCGGGACACGGCGCGGCGATGCTGGTCAGTCGGCGTCGCGGGCGATCTCGACGAGCGTGCGCACGGCGGCTCCGGTCGCCGCGGCCGGGGTGTAGCCGAAGGCCGAGCCGGTGTTGAAGCTCGGACCGGCGATGTCGATGTGCGCCCATTCGGCGTCATCGGCGACGAATTCCTGGAGGAACGCGGCGGCGGCGAGCATGCCGCCGGCCCGCGGGCCGGAGTTCTTGAGATCGGCGGCGGTCGAATCGAATCCGGAGAGCAGCTCTTCGGGGATCGGCATCGGCCAGACGTCCTCACCGGCCACGGCGGCCCGCTCAGCCACCGTCGTGCGGGCCGCGGGCGTGCCCATGACTCCGGAGGTGCGGTTGCCGAGGGCGACGATCTGCGCGCCGGTCAGGGTGGCGACGTCGATGAGGAGGTCGGGGTCCTCCGCCCCGGCGTCGGTGAGCGCGTCGGCGAGGACGAGGCGACCCTCGGCGTCGGTGTTCGTCACCTCGACGGTCTTGCCGCTGCGCATGGTGAGCACGTCCGAGGGACGCTGCGCCGAGGAGCCGGGCATGTTCTCCGCCAGCGGCAGCCAGGCGGTGGCGCGGACGGGCAGTCCGAGGTCGGCGATCGCGAAGACCGCCTCGACGACCGCTGCGGCTCCGGCCATATCGGACTTCATGTCCTCCATGCTCGCGGCAGGCTTGAGGGAGAGACCGCCGGAGTCGAAGGTGATGCCCTTGCCGACGAAGCTGATGTGACGGCGGGCCTTCTTCGGGCTGTACTCGACCTTGACGAGGCGCGGTCCCCGGGTCGACCCCTGACCGACGCCGATGAGGCCGCCGTAGCCGCCGGCGGCGAGTTCCTTCTCACCGAGGACGGTGACCTTGACCTTGCGGGACTTCGCTTGGTCCTTGACGAGCTGGGCGAAGGACTCCGGGTAGAGGTCGAGCGGGGGCGTGTTGACGAGATCGCGGGCGGCGTTCGTCGCCGCGGCGATGATCGTGCCGGCCTCGTGAGCCGCTGCGTACGTCTTGCCCTTCGGGCCGAGCACCGTGACGGGGCCGGGCACGCGGTCATCGTCGCCCGAGCGGTAGGTCGTGAAGCGGTAGGCGCCCAGGGCGGCGCCGACGGTGACGGCTTCGACGGCGGCGGGGGAGTCGACGGGCAGTGCCACGGCGATCGAGGAGGCGCCCGAGAGTGCGCGCAGTGCGGCACCGGCGGCCCGGCGCAGGACTTCGTTCGCGGCCGCGGCATCGTCGCCGGCGCTCGTGGCATCGAGGTCGCCGAGACCGACGAGGAGGATGCTCTCGGCGGTCACGCCCTTGGGTGCGGGGATGCGCGCGGTGGCCCCGGCCTTCCCGGTGAATTCGATGGCCCGGGCCGCGTCGTCGACGGCCGTGCGCACCGTCTTCGCGGAGTCGAGGCCGTGGACCGAACCGTCGGCCACGCCGAGGACGAGGACGGCTGCACTCACCTTCGTGGGGGTCGTCGAAGCGTAGCTGCTGGGGGTGGTGGCACCGGGCATGGAATCCCTTTCTTCGTCGTTGAGCGTTGTCTCGATCCTAGTCGCAAAACCCGCCGAGGTCGTGTTCGGAGCACAGCGGGCACCGGGCACTGCCCTATTGTTGAGGCGTGTACCGACTCATCTTCTCTCTCGTCTTCCGACCGATGGACGCCGAGCGCGCGCACCATCTCTCCTTCTCCGCCCTCCGGATCCTCGACCGGATCCCACTGCTCGGCCGGCTGCTGCGCCTCGTCTTCGCCCGGGGCACCAGCGCTCCGGTGAACGTCCTCGGCCTCACCTTCCCCAACCGGGTGGGCCTGGCCGCCGGCTTCGACAAGAACGGCGTCGGCATCCGCGCGCTGTCGGCCCTCGGCTTCGGACACATCGAGGTGGGCACGATCACCGCGCACGCCCAGCCGGGCAATGACCGGCCGCGGCTCTTCCGACTGCTGCGCAACCGCGCGCTGCTCAACCGGATGGGGTTCAACAACGACGGCGCCCGGCAGGCGTCGTTCAACATCACCGCCCAGCGTCGCGCGCTCAACGCACTGCCCGCCCGGCAGCGTCCGATCATCGGAGTCAACATCGGCAAGACGAAGGTCGTGCCCGCCGCTGACGCGGTCGCCGACTACGTCGCCTCGACCCGGGAGCTCGCCCCGCTCGCCGACTACCTCGTCATCAACGTCAGCTCCCCGAACACCCCCGGTCTGCGCGACCTCCAGTCGGTGGCGAGTCTCGAACCGATCATCACCGCTGTCAGGGACGCCGCCGCCGAGGTGGTCGCGGCACCCCGGTCGACCCTCGGTCACGTCCCGCTGCTCGTCAAGATCGCCCCGGACCTCTCCGACGAGGATGTCGTCGACATCTGCGACCTCGCGGTGCGCACCGGCGCCGACGGCCTCATCGTGACGAACACGACGATCGATCGCGCTGTGCTCACCGGCCCCGAGGCCGAGTTCGCCCGGTCCCAGGCCGGCGGCATCTCCGGGCGCCCCCTGGCTCCGCGCTCCCTCGAGGTGCTCCGGCTCGTGGCCGCCACCGTGAGCGGGGAGCTGACGATCATCTCCGTCGGCGGCATCGGCGACGGAAACGACGTCGGCGCCCGCGTGGCAGCGGGCGCCGATCTCGTTCAGGTCTATTCGGAGATGATCTACTCGGGCCCGTTCTGGCCCGGCCGGATCATCCGCTCCGGCGGGCGGACCCGCCTGCTCACTCGGGGTACTGGCGACGCTTGACCTGCGGCTTGGGCATGCGCAGCGGCCGCAGCTGGACGCTGCGCATGACCGCGTAGAACGGCAGGCCGCGCTCGACCGTGCCGAACTTCGCCCGCAGGCGTCCCTTGAGGATGTAGTTGAGGATGAAGCCGTCGAGGATGACGAGCGCGAGCAGACCCCACACCGCGTACGTGAAGTACTGCTGGATCGCCACGGGCTGGGTGAAGGCGACGACGAGGATGAGGATCGCGGCGGGGATGAAGAGCTCCCCGATCGAGAAGCGGGCGTCGACGAAATCGCGGACGTAGCGGCGCTGCGGGCCCCGGTCACGGCGGGTGAGGTACTTCTCCTCACCGTTCATCATGCCGATGCGCGCACGGTCGCGCTCTTTGCGCTGCTGCTCCTTGGCCCGCTGGTTCGCCACCTTGCGATCCTTCGAGACCAGCGGCTGGCGCCGCATCGATTCCTGCTGGCTGCGTTTGGGGGTGGGACGTCCCTTCTTCGCTTCCGCATCACGAGGGCTGGCCTCGCCTGCGGTGAGGTCGTCGTCTGGCGTCGTGGAGGAGTCGTTGTCCTCGTGAGTCTTTTTGCTTCCGAACACCCTTTCAATACTACCGTTGGACCATGACCGAATCGACTTCCGCGCTTGACGGCGCCTCCCTGCACACCCGCGTCGACGAGATCTTCGACGACGTCCTCGACTCCCTCGCCGATCTCGTGGCGATCCCGTCCGTGGCCTGGCCGAGCTTCGATCCCGCCGCGGTCACGGCCAGCGCCGAGGCGGTCGCCGCCCTCGCCCGCGACCTCGGCCTCGACGTCGAGATCCTCACCGCCGACACCGCGGACGGCACACCCGGCTATCCCGCCGTCGTCGCCTCGGCGCCGGGGCCTGCGGGGGCACCCACGGTGCTCCTCTACGCCCATCACGACGTCCAGCCGCCCGGCCGCGACGAGGCCTGGGACACCGAGCCGTTCGTCGCGACGCGGAAGGGGGACCGTCTCTTCGGTCGCGGCGCCGCCGACGACAAGGCCGGGATCATGGTCCACCTCACGGCTCTGCGGCTGCTCGCCGACCGCCTCGGCGTCGGGGTGCGCCTCTTCATCGAAGGGGAGGAGGAGGCGGGCAGCCCGAGCTTCCGGAACTTCCTCGAGCGCTACCGCGACAAACTCGCCGCCGACGTCATCGTCGTCGCCGACTCGAGCAACTGGGCTGCCGGCACCCCGGCCCTGACGACGAGCCTGCGCGGGATGTGCGCCCTCGAATTCGAGGTCTCCACGCTCGATCACGCCGTGCATTCGGGCATGTACGGGGGAGTGGTGCCCGATGCGATGCTCGCGATGACGAAGGTGCTCGCGAGCCTCCACGACGACGACGGCGCGGTCGCGGTGGCCGGACTCGCCGCGGTGCCCGAATCCCCGATCGACTACGCCGAGGCCACGGTCCGCGAGGACTCCGGTGTCCTGCCTGGCACTGAGCTCATCGGCACCGGGAGCCTGGCCTCCCGGATGTGGACGCAGCCGTCGATCACCGTCATCGGCCTCGACATCCCCGACGTCGACGTCTCCTCGAACACCCTGCAGCCGAGCCTGCGGGCGAAGCTGTCCATCCGACTCGCCCCCGGGGACACCCCTGAGAGCGCGATCGCGGCGGTGACGAAGCACCTCGAGGACAATCTTCCCTTCGGCGCGACCCTGAGCATCGGGGCGACCGAGGGCGGCAGCCCTTGGCAGGCCGACCTCGACGATCCCGCTGTCCGGGTCGCCCGGGCCGCTCTCACCGAGGCGTGGGGGACCGAATCGGTGACGATGGGCATCGGCGGATCGATCCCCTTCATCGCCGACCTCCTCGAGGTCTTCCCGCAGGCCTCGATCCTCGTCACCGGGGTCGAAGATCCCGACGCCCGAGCGCACAGCGCCAACGAATCCCTGTATCTGCCCGACTTCAAGGCTGCGATCGTCGCCGAGGCGCTTCTCCTCGACGCCCTCGGACGTCAGGGTCGTCGCGCCGGCGACGCCGCGCCGGGCACGTCAGCGCAGGCGTGAGCGCCGAGGATTTCGGCGCGCGGGGAATAGGTCCCGGATGATCCGCGTTGAACGCGGTGTAGCCTGGGCCCAGGAACAATGAAGGAGTACCAATGACAGCGACGAACGAAGCCACTGCCACGCACGAGGTCGAACTCTCGACGACCGCGGCGGACAAGGTGCGCAGCCTCCTCCAGCAGGAGGGCCGTGACGATCTGCGCCTGCGCGTGGCCGTCCAGCCCGGCGGCTGCTCAGGTCTGATTTACCAGCTCTACTTCGACGAGCGTCACCTCGACGGGGATGCCGTGCGCGACTTCGACGGCGTCGAGGTCATCGTCGACCGGATGAGCGTGCCCTACCTCAACGGCTCGACCATCGACTTCTCCGACACCATCGAGAAGCAGGGCTTCACGATCGACAACCCGAATGCGGGCGGATCGTGCGCCTGCGGCGACTCGTTCCACTGAGCGGAACCGCTGACCCGGCAGCCGCACAGCAGCACTGACGAAATGGACCTGGAGGATCTGCGCGCCGTCACGACGACGGCCACAGATCACCAGGTTCTTTCCGCATATCGGGCCGGACTCTTCCCGATGGGCATCGGCCGCGGCGGCACCGGTCGCATGGGGTGGTGGGGCCCGCGCCGTCGCGGCGTCCTCCTGCCCGGTGACCTCAAGGTGAGCAAGAGCCTGCGCAAATCGCTGCGCGGCTTCGAGTTCACCGTCGACGAGTCCTTCGGCGAGGTCATCCGCGCGTGCGCAGAACCGAGCCGTCCCGGCGGCTGGATCACCGCGGAGATCATCAGCCTCTACGAAGGCCTCTTCGCCGACGGCTGGGCGCATTCGATCGAGGTGCGCCGAGACGGGCGCCTCGTCGGCGGACTCTACGGCGTCGCCATCGGGTCCCTCTTCGCCGGCGAATCGATGTTCCACCGCGACCGCGATGCCTCGAAGGCCGCCCTCGTCCACCTCGTCGCCCTCCTCGACGGCGAGCCGGAACCGGATGCGGCGCGGTCGCCCTCCGGCCCCCGAACCGACCCCGCCACCTCGGACGATGATCCCGACTGGCTCATCGACACACAGTGGCAGACACCACATCTGGCCACCCTCGGCGTGTCGGAGATCAGCGGTCTCGACTACGCCGCGCGCCTAGAATCCGCGCTCCGCGGCAATCGTGCTCAGCGAATTCTCAACAAATGAACATCTGCATGTGAATTTCTACCGTGTGTAGCGGTAGTCTGTTAGATGACAAAGTACGTACTCGTCTTTCGGCCTGCCGAACGGCGAAGATGGTTGTGAAAGGCTGCACGTGGATTCTCCGAATCAGCCAGGACCGCGCCGGTCCTGGGCGAAGCGGCTCGGCATTCTGGGCGCCGTGGTTCTGCCGGTGTTGCTCTCGGGATGTACGAAAGAGCAGATTGCCAACGGTTTCTTCCCCCTTGAGTCGAAGGGCGCGACCAACCACACCGAGGCCTACACCTCGCTGTGGAACGGAGCGTGGATCGCTTCGATGATCGTGGGACTCATCGTCTGGGGTCTGATCCTGTGGGCCATCGTCGCCTACCGTCGCCGCAAGAACGATCGCGGCCTGCCGGTGCAGATGCGCTACAGCATGCCCATCGAGATCCTCTTCACGGTGACCCCCGTCATCCTCGTCCTCGGATTCTTCTTCCAGAACGTCCAGGTCATGGCGAAGACGACCGACGACCGGACCCCGGGCACGCAGGTCATCGAAGTGGCCGCCAAGCAGTGGGCGTGGGACTTCAACTACGTCAACCAGGACGTCTACTACGCCGGCACGCAGGTGCCGCTGGACGGCACCGCTGAACCGGGCGAGAACGCCCCCACTCTCTACCTCCCCGTCAACACCGACCTGGAGATCAAGCTCCACTCGCGTGACGTCATCCACTCCTTCTGGGTCCCCGCCTTCCTCGAGAAGCGCGACATGATCCCCGGCAACGACCAGAGCCTGTATCTGCGTGCCGAGAAGGAAGGCGACTTCGTCGGCAAGTGTGCCGAACTCTGCGGTGAATACCACTCCGAGATGCTCTTCAACGTCAAGGTCGTCTCGCAGGCGGAGTTCGACGAGTACACGCAGTCTCTGGCTGATCAGGGCAACACCGGTCAGCTCGGGCCTGAGTACGATCGCAACTGGTACCCGAAAGAAGGTGCTCAAGAATGACCGCGACAGCTGAGAAACCGGCTCTCGACGCTCCGGTCGTACCCCGGAGCAAGGGCAAGATCATCGTCGACTGGATCACGTCGACGGATCACAAGACCATCGGGTACATGTACCTGATCGGCTCGTTCTTCTTCTTCTGCGTCGGCGGCGTGATGGCTCTGATCATCCGCCTCGAGCTCTTCGAGCCCGGCATGCAGATCGTCGAGACGAAGGAACAGTACAACCAGCTGTTCACGATGCACGGCACGCTCATGCTGCTGATGTTCGCGACACCGCTGTTCGCCGGCTTCGCCAACGTCATCATGCCGTTGCAGATCGGCGCTCCCGACGTCGCGTTCCCCCGACTCAACGCCTTCGCGTTCTGGCTCTACCTCTTCGGCAGCCTCATCGCCCTCTCCGGCTTCCTCACCCCGCAGGGTGCGGCAGCATTCGGCTGGACGGCGTATGCGCCATTGAGCAATACGACATTCACACCAGGCGCGGGCGGCAATCTCTGGGTCCTCGGCCTCGCGCTGCAGGGCTTCGGCACGATCCTCGGTTCGGTCAACTTCATCACCACGATCATCACGATGCGCGCTCCGGGCATGACGATGTTCCGCATGCCGATCTTCAGCTGGAACGTCCTCATCACCGGCATCCTCGTGCTCATGGCCTTCCAGCCGCTGGCCGCGGCCCTGCTCGTGCTCGCCTCCGACCGCATACTCGGGTCCCATGTGTTCAGTCCGGGCAACGGCGGACCCATACTCTGGCAGCACCTGTTCTGGTTCTTCGGACATCCAGAGGTCTACGTCATCGCTCTGCCGTTCTTCGGCATCATCACGGAGATCATCCCTGTCTTCAGCCGCAAGCCCGTCTTCGGCTACAAGGAGCTCGTGTTCGCGACGATCTCGATCGCGGCCCTGTCCGTGACCGTGTGGGCGCACCACATGTACGTCACCGGCGTGGTGGCGTTGCCGTTCTTCGCCTTCATGACGATGCTCATCGCGATTCCCACAGGTGTGAAGTTCTTCAACTGGATCGGCACGATGTGGAGAGGCTCGATCACGTTCGAGACGCCCATGGTCTGGGCGATCGGCTTCCTCGTGACCTTCCTCTTCGGCGGTCTCACGGGTGTCATCCTCGCCAGCCCGGCGCTCGACCAGTCGGTCTCGGACTCGTACTTCGTCGTCGCGCACTTCCACTACGTCGTCTTCGGCACGGTCGTGTTCGGGATGTTCGCCGGATTCTACTTCTGGTGGCCCAAGTGGACGGGCCGGATGCTCAACGAGAAACTCGGCCACATCCACTTCTGGATCCTCTTCATCGGCTTCCACAGCACGTTCCTCGTCCAGCACTGGCTCGGCGTCGACGGCATGCCCCGTCGCTACGCGGACTACCTGCCGCAGGACGGCTTCACGTGGATGAACCAGGTGTCGACGGTCGGCGCGATGCTGCTCGGTCTCTCGATGGTTCCGTTCTTCTGGAACGTGTGGATCACGGCGCGCAATGCGCCGAAGGTCACCGTCGACGATCCGTGGGGCTACGGCGGTTCGCTCGAATGGGCGACCTCGTGCCCGCCCCCGCGCCACAACTTCACGTCGCTGCCTCGCATCCGTTCGGAGCGCCCGGCATTCGACGTCAACCATCCTGAGCTTCTCGAATACGCCGGACACGGCCACGCAGAACCTCAGCTCACCGGAGGTGCTGCCAAGTGAAGGCTTCGATCAATCTCTTCGTCCTCTGCGGCATCTTCTTCATGATCATGGCCGTCATCTACGGCTTCGTCACCCATTTCGACGAGATGGTGGGCTTCCCGGCCCTCCTCCTCGTGGGCGTCATGTCGATCATGATCGGCGTCTACCTGTGGCTGACCGACCGTCGCGTCGGCCGTCAGCCCCAGGACACCGAGACCGCCGAGATCTCGGATGCGGATGCCGACTACGGCTTCTTCAGCCCGTGGAGCTGGTGGCCGATCGTCTGCGCCGCTGCCGGTGCCGTCTCCTTCTACGGCATCGCCATGGGCTGGTGGATCTTCCCGTTCGGTGCCGTGCTCGGCATCATCGCGCTCGTCGGCATCTCCTACGAACACGATCGCGGCGGATTCGCCCACTGATCACCGCATGAGCGGCCCGCATCGCTGATGCTCGGCTCAGTCGCGGAGGCCCGGACTCGTGAGAGTCCGGGCCTCCGCGCATTCACCCCGCTGTCGCTGTGGTGGGGGCGGGCGCCGGCGTGCCTGTTGAATCCGGCGGCGCGCGGGACATCAGCAGGCCATCCAGTGCCGGCCTGGGCATCAGCCGGCCGTCCAATGGCGGCCTGGCATCAGCCGAAGCCCCCTTGCACCCCCTGGAGCGCGTTGTCCGCGCTCAACGCGCCTCATACCACCAACGGCACCTGCAGCTGCTGACAACGCGGCCTGAGCGTCTTCTCCAATCCGTCCCAGGGCGGTGAAGCGCAGTGGTCGATGCAAGGCCGCCTGCGGGGTCGTCGATCCCGTCGTCGTCCGAGGCGCGATGGCGCGGTGTTCGGGGGCGCGGTCACCACCTCGTCGACTGCCCTGCCCTCGCGCCGCTGAGTTCGCACGGATCCGTCCCCGTCGTGACGGTCGACCGCCTCGACGACCGTGCGACCGCACGCGCACCATTCGCTGACTGCACTGAGGACCGTACGACCGCACGCGCACCGTGGGACCACCTCGAGGACCGTGGGACCGCACGCGCACCCATCGCTGACTGAGCACCCTTCTTTGGAGCGATCGAAAACGCGTCAGTGGAGCACGCGCTGCAGCGATCTGGGCCGCGGGACGGTGACCAGCGGACACAGAGGCCCCCGAACGATTGCACCGTGGAAAGCGACGCCCTCAGCAATACCGCCGAGTGGGACCCAGACCACCGGTTCCCTCGCGTAGAGAGTCCATCGCGACCAGGGGAGTGAGCGCGCCGGCACCGTGGCCTCGTGGCTGGTCACCCGCGGGGAGCGTCACCCCGAGGGATCGCGACGGTCGCACTCCGCGCCGAAACCGCGCCGCTCGTTCAACACTTCGCGCGTTCATCGCCGCTGCGGCGACTCACCGACCGCTCATTCAACACTTGGCGTGAATAAGTCGCCTTTGGGGACCACATTTTCACGCGAACTGTTGATTGAGCGGCCACCCGGCTGTTCGGCAGGCTGAACTTCATCGTGAAGGTTCGCGCAGGACAGGGGAGATCAACGCGGGGAGAGCGCGGACACCGTCGATGAGCCGACCGCCAGGTGCGCCCCTCAGGAGGACGTTCTCGCGGCTGTTCAGCTGGGGGAGCGGGACAGTGGGCGGGTACGCGAGAGGGCCCAGCACATGATGTGCTGGGCCCTCTCGAGTGCGACCGGAGTCAGCGGGTCAGGATCCGGTGCTCGCCGGAACCCGAACCGTGGCGATCAGTGGCTGATCGACTTCTGATCCGCGCCTTCGACCGCTCCGTGGTCGTGGTGCGAGGCCTCGAGTTCGGTCTTCGTCACCGGTGCCACACGGTCTTCGAAGAAGAACTTCGACAGGCGGGCGCGGAACTTCTCGAGCTTGGTCACCTTGCCTTCGGCGTTCGGCTGCGGCGGGATGTAGTGCGGCGATTCGAACGCGGTGAGCTTCCACAGCTTGTTCGGCGGGAGCGCCTCGTGACGCTCGAGGAACTCGCCGTGGGGGAGGCGGATGATGTTCGCCGTCTCCCGACCGTGCAGAGCGACTTCACGGTCCTTGCGCTGCAGTGCGAGGCACATGCGCTTGGTCACGATGTAGCCGATGACCGGGCCGATGAAGAAGAGCGTGCGGAAGATGTAGATCATGTCGTTGAGCGACATGTGGAAGAACACGGCGATGATGTCACCCGACGCAGCAGCCCACATGTTGCAGTAGAAGATGATGCCTGCGACACCGATCGCGGTGCGTGTGGGGTTGTTGCGCGGACGGTCGAGGATGTGATGCTCACGGTTGTCCTTGAGCAGCCAGGCCTCGAAGAACGGGTAGACGAACATCGCTGCGAACACGCCGCCCATGACGAGCACGGCGCTGTTGATGTTGAACGAGATCGGCCAGCCGGCGATGTAGAACTCGAACCAGCCCGGCACGATGCGGAGGAAGCCGTCGGCCCAGCCGATGTACCAGTCCGGCTGCGTGCCGGCGGAGACGGGGGAGGGGTCGTACGGTCCGTAGTTCCAGATCGGGTTGATCGTGAACAGTGCCGAGATGACGGAGATGAGACCGAAGATGAGGAAGAAGAATCCTCCGCCCTTCGCGGCGAACGTCGGGAGGACGGGTTCGCCGACGACGTTCTTCTCGGTGTGTCCGGCGCCGGGCCACTGCGTGTGCTTGTGGACGACGACGAAGATGAGGTGGATGCCGATGAGCGCGATGAGCAGCGCCGGGACGATCATGATGTGCAGCGAGTACAGTCGCGACACGATGTCGACACCCGGGAACTCGCCGCCGAAGAGGAAGAACGAGATGTAGGTGCCGACGAGCGGCAGCGACTTGAGGATGCCGTCGATGATGCGCAGACCGTTGCCCGAGAGCAGGTCGTCCGGCAGCGAGTAGCCGGTGAAGCCGGCAGCCATCGCGAGGATGAGGAGGAAGACGCCGACGACCCAGTTGAGCTCGCGCGGCTTGCGGAAGGCACCCGTGAAGAAGACGCGCAGCATGTGAAGGCTGAGTGCTGCGACGAAGAGCAGCGCGCCCCAGTGGTGCATCTGGCGGATGAAGAGTCCGCCGCGGATCTCAAAGG
This sequence comes from Brevibacterium sp. XM4083, assembly GCF_006489205.2. Taxonomy (GTDB): domain Bacteria; phylum Actinomycetota; class Actinomycetes; order Actinomycetales; family Brevibacteriaceae; genus Brevibacterium. The sequence goes on from NZ_VFYR02000002.1 coordinate 333,320, forward strand.
AGATCGCGAGCGTCGAGTCATAGGCCTCGGAGATCTGGACACCGCGCAGCGGCACCCAGGGTCCCTCGTAGTGGAGCTCGCCCATGGCGGGCTGGAAGAAGAACGTGAGGAACGTGCCCGAGAGCACGACGATGACGAAGCTGTAGAGGGCGACCTCGCCGAGCATGAAGGACCAGTGCGACGGGAAGATCTTGCGCCCGAACTCGCGGACGAGGACAGAGGCCCCGACGCGCTGTTCGGTGAAGTTCGTCAGCTTCCCGACGGTTGTTGTGGGCTGTGCAGTACTCATGGGTGATTGATCTCCCAGAACGTAGGTCCGACAGGCTCAGGGAAGTCCGACTGCGCGACCAGGTAGCCTTCGCTGTCGACCCGGATGGGCAACTGTGGCAGCGGGCGCTTCGCCGGGCCGAAGATGACCTTGCAGTGCTCGGTCACGTCGAACGTCGACTGGTGGCACGGGCAGAGCAGATGGTGGGTCTGGTGCTCGTAGAGGGCCACCGGGCAGCCGACATGGGTGCAGATCTTCGAGTACGCGACGATGCCGTCGTGCGACCAGTCGGCGCGTGCCGGATCCTCTTTGAGTTCCTTGGGGTCGATGCGCATGAGGAGAACAGCGGCCTTCGCCTTCTCATCGAGCGCATGACCGGCGTTGGACTCGTCGCCGATGCCGGAGGGCAGAACGTGGTAAGCGGAGCCGATCGTGACGTCTTCGGCCTTGATTGGGCGCTCCGAATCGGGGCTGGGAATGCCGCCCGGATCGCGGATGAGCCGCACGCCCTCGCCCCACAGGGTCTTGAACAGGGCGTCGCCGGGCAGCGGCCCGAGGTCGCGGAAGACGAGGATCGCCGGGAGGGGAGCAATCGCCAGTGCTGCGATGAGCGTGTTGCGCAGGAGGGGACGACGGGCGATGCCCGATTCCTCCTTGGCCTGGTGGAGGATCTCGAGCGCGATCGCCTGATCCTCTTCGCTGCCGCTGATGTCGTGGCGCTCGTCGATGCCCTCGTGATCGCTCATGAGGTTCTTCGCCCACAGCACCGCGCCGGCACCGAGGGAGAACATCGCGACGGCGGCACCGAGGCCGACCATCATGTTGGCGATGCGGATGCTCTGCATCTCCTCACCCAGGGGGAAGAGGAAGTACGCGACGATGAACCAGATCGTGCCGACCATCGACAGCATGAACCAGAAGGCGACCTGGCGCTCCGCGACCTTCTGGGCGCGGGGGTCGGAGTCGGACAGACGCGGCTTGTGCTCGGGCAGACCCGGGTTGGTGAACCCGTTCAACTCCTCGAGCTGGCTGCCGCCGCCGGAGTGCTCTTTCGAGGTCATCGAATAATTCCCCGTCTAATCTCGTAATGGAAGGTGGTCAACAACGCTGCGCTCATTTCGCTCTCGAGGACAGCCAGACGGTCAGACCGATGACTGCTGCGAGTCCGAAGAACCAGATGAAGAGGCCCTCGGCCACTGGTCCGAGCGAACCGAGCTTGAAGCCGCCGGGGGACGGGTTCTCCGAGACTTCGCGGACATAGGAGATGATGTCGCGCTTGTCTTCGGGGGTGAGGTTCGCGTCGTTGAAGATGGGCATGTTCTGCGGTCCGGTCTGCATCGCCTCGTAGAGGTGCTTGGGCGAGACATCCTGGAGGTTCGGGGCGTACTTGCCCCGGGTCAGCGCGCCGCCGGCGCCGACGACGTTGTGGCACATCGCGCAGTTGGTCCGGAAGAGGCCGCCGCCGACAGCGGGATCGCCCTTCTCGGGATCGATGTACTGAGCTTCGGGGATCGCCGGTCCCGGTCCCAGAGAAGCGACATACGCTGCCAGCTGCTCGGTCTGCTTCTCGTTGAACTGGGGTTCCTTGGCGGGGGCCTGCGGGCCGTTGGCCTGCAGGGGCATGCGACCGGTGCCGACCTGGAAGTCGACGGCCGCGGCGCCGACGCCGATGAGGCCGGGGCCGGCCTTGGTGCCCTCGGCGTTGAGGCCGTGGCAGGTTGCGCAGTTCGCGGCGAAGAGTTTCTGGCCCTCTTCGATGTCAGAGGCGCTGGCGGTCTGGGCCTTGGCGCTCGAGGTCTGAGTGAAGAGAGCATACGCTCCGCCGGTCAGCAGCAGGCCCACGAGGAGCAGCACGACGAGTGCCATCGGGTGCCTGCGGCGATCTGCTAAAAGCTTCACGGGAAAGTCCTTTGCTTGAAGTTTCTGATGTCCGGGTGACCGTGTCGGCGGTGGACTACTGGAGGAGGTAGATGACGCCGAAGAGGCCGATCCAGACGACATCGACGAAGTGCCAGTAATAGGACACGCAGATCGCGAATGTGGCTTCGTGGTGGCCGAACTTCTTCGCTCCGTAGGCGCGTCCGATGACGAGCAGGAAGCAGATGAGTCCGATGGTGACGTGGAGGCCGTGGAAGCCGGTGGTCAGGTAGAAGACCGAACCGTATCCGTCGGTGTCGATCGACAGACCCTCGCGCACGAGCTCCGCGTACTCCATGACCTGACCCGAGACGAAGACCGCGCCGAGGAGGAACGTGAGGTAGAACCACTCGATCATGCCCCACTTGGCGATGTTGAACAGCCCTCCGGTCCGGCGGGGCCGGAACCGCTCAGCCGCGAACACGCCCATCTGACAGGTGAAGGACGACGACACCAGGATGATGGTGTTGCCGAGCGCGAACGGGACGTTCAGCAGCTCGGTCTGCGTCTCCCACAGACCCGGGACGACGGATCGGATGGTGAAGTACATGGCGAAGAGCGCGGCAAAGAACATCAGGTCGCTCGCGAGGAACACGATGAAGCCCACCGTGGTCACATTCGGGCGATTGACTACCGGATGCGCTGGCGCTGTCTGGGATGCAGTGGCAGTTGACACCCCACCATTATTACCCGTCTCGGGGTGAGTTTTCACCTTTTACCCAGGTTTCGGAGGAGAAATTTCTACACGGTGTAGCGAAATCCCCGGATTGGTGCCCCAATCTCGTGATTCTGTGATCTCCACCCCGCGTGTCGAAGACGCGATAGGATGCCGCAGGTAAGGTCCGCCTCCTGTTGGGAGGCGGTGCACGCGCCCCCGGATGGAGAGCACTGAGCAATGACGGATCACCCGCGCACGACAGCCCCGGCGACCACGGTCACCGGGACCGCTTCGACAGGTGCGGATGTCGCTGCGAACTGGCCCGATCTGCTCATGACCCTCATGCACGGCCAGGACCTCACCGAGGCGCAGGCCTCGTGGGCGATGGATCAGATCATGTCCGGGCAGACGCCGGATGTGACGATGGCCGCATTCCTCGCCGCACACCACACGAAGGGCGAGACGGTCGCGGAGATCGCCGGTCTCGTCGCCGCGATGATGGATCACGCGGTGCCCCTGCCGGGTCTCGAGGACTCCGTCGACATCGTCGGCACCGGCGGTGACCGGGCGAAGACCGCGAACATCTCCTCGACGGCGGCGATGATCATCTCCGCCACCGGGCAGCGGGTCGTCAAGCACGGCAACCGAGCGACCTCCTCGGCGTCCGGGTCGGCCGACGTCCTCGAGGCTCTCGGCGTGCGGTTCGACATCACGCCGGAGCAGACGGGCATCGTCGCCGCCGAGGTGGGGCTCGCGTTCTGCTTCGCCAACGTCTTCCATCCGTCGATGCAGTTCGTCGCCGCCGTGCGGCGCCAGATCAGCGTGCCGACGGCGTTCAACATCCTCGGTCCGCTGACGAACCCGGCCCGCGCCCGGCACACGGCGATCGGCGTCGCCGATGCGCAGATGGCCCCGCTCGTCGTCGGCACGCTTGCCAAACGCGGTCACCAGGCGGTCGTCTTCCGCTCCCGTGACGGCCTCGACGAACTGAGCAACACCGATGTCAACGACGTCTGGGAGGTCCGCCACGGCGAGGTCGAGCACACGACCTTCGATGCCCTCGACCTCGGGTTCGAACGGGTGACGAAGGACGACCTGCGCGGCGGGGGTCCGCTCGAGAACGCGGCGATCACCCGGTCGGTGCTCGCCGGCGAGAAGTCACCGGTGCGCGACATCGTCCTCATCAACGCCGCCGCCGCGCTCGTCGCCGCCGACGAGGCGGCTGTCGGATCGTTCACCGAGCGCCTCGCCGCGAAGCTGCGCATCGTCGAGGACACCGTCGACTCCGGGCTCGGGGCCCAGAAGCTCGATCAGCTCGTCACGGTCTCACGACGCATCGCCGAGGCGAACGGCGCCTGAGGCCCGGGCGTGGAAGGCTGCGCCCTCCCGCGGCAGCGCCCATTCCCCGGTGACCGACCACGGCACGGCAGTCTCCAGCCAGTGGGCGAGCATCCGCGTCTCCTCGGGCAGCGGATCGCCGGGGGAGGGGAACAGGCCCGGGGCCGGCACCCACTCCGCCGTCGCCGCCAGCGCCGTGAACGCCTCGTCGAGGCCGGTCGGCGTCGACCGGTGACCGGCCGCGGCGAGCCGACCGTGGCGGATGACGACGAGATCGATTCCGCCCTCACCCCCCGGGGCCCACGCCTGGATCTCCTCGACGGCGGCCAGGCCTCCCACGGTCTCGGCGCGGGCGGCCGTGGTCAGTGCCGCCCGCATGCCGTCACGGACCTCGGCGGCCGTCTCGTAGCGGGCTTCCCCGGACAGCCGTGCCATCCTCTCCCGACTGTGCTCGCGCAGCGAGGTGAAGTCTCCCGACAGCGCGCCGAAGAGCCCGGCGATGACCGCCCGGTACTCGCTCGGATCGGTGACTCCGGCGCAGGGACCCCCGCACTGTCCGACCTGAGCGCTCACGCACGCACGGTGGGCTGCCAGTGTCGCGGGACTCACCTTCGCAGTGCACCGTTTGACGGGGTAGAGGGTCTCGAGGAGCTCCTTGACCGCCTGGGCCCGCTTCCGGGACCGGAACGGGCCCAGCGGCGGTGCCGGTGAGCGCTCGAGTGCGGAGCGGGAGCGGACGACGGAGAGCCTCGGGTAGGCCTCGTCGCTGAGGACGACCCAGGCGCTGCGCTCGGGGTTCTTCGACCGCCGGTTGTACGGCGGGGCGAGTTCGCCGATGAGGCGGACCTCGCGCACCTCCGCTTCGAGGACGTGCGCGCACGGCAGCGCGGTGACCTCCTGGGCGGCGGTGATCATCTCAGCCATCCGCCCCCGATTCTCCGAGGCGTTGAAGTAGCCGCGCACGCGTCGGGCCATGTTGCCGGACTTCCCGATGTAGAGGACTCGACGGGTGCCGTCGACGAACATGTAGACCCCCGGCTCGGCGGGCACGCCCTTCGCGAGGTGCGCTTTGGCCTGGCGGCGGGCCCAGCCCGCCTGACGGACCGTCGCGAGCTCTTCGAGGGTGGTGATGCCGAAGCTCCCGAACCGCTCGAGGAGGCGGTGGAGCACCTCGCCGGTCGCGCGGGCGTCCGACAGCGCGCGGTGGTCGGGTTCGACCGCGGTGCCGAAGTGGGCCGCGAGCGTGCCGAGTTTGTGGTTGCGGACCTCGTCGCGACCGAGCACGCGGCGCGAGAGCGTCACCGTGTCGAGCACCTGAGGGCTCGGCCAGTGGTAGTCGAGACGGTCGCACGCGGAGCGGAGGAAGCCGATGTCGAAGGGGGCGTTGTGGGCGACGAGCACGGTGCCGGCGGCGAATTCGAGGAAGCTCGGGAGCACCGAGCGGATCGTCGGGGCGTCGTCGACCATGGCGTGGGTGATGCCGGTGAGGCGGGAGACGAACGGGGTGATGACGGAGTGCTCGGGCTTGACGAGGGTCTGGAACTCCCCGATGACCTCCCCGGCCCGCAGCTTGACTGCACCGATCTCGGTGATCTCCGCCGTTCCCGCGTGCGTGCCCGTCGTCTCGAGGTCGACGACGACGAACGTGACGTCGTAGAGCGGGGTGCCGATGTCCTCGAGGCTCAGCTGCGTGTGCTCGAGGCGGGTCGGCGCCCGATCGAAGGGGGCGGCGGGAGACGTCATGGTCGCCAGTGTGCCAGGCGCCCCTGACACGCGCTCACACCGAGGCTCCGCTGTCCCCGCCCTCGGTGCGCGACTGCTTGGGCAGGTGGAAGAACAGTCCGATCGCACCGCCGATGCCGACGGCGAGCCCGACGAGGAGGAACCACTGCGGCAGCGGACGGAAGAGGACTGCGCCGATGATGAGGAGGACGACGGCGCCGAAGGTCGCGACGACGGAGAGCATGAGCGTCGGGGGAGCCGTGCGCCACCCGATCGGGGCCGCGGGCTCGGGTTCCCAGTGCTCGGCGTCGGCCAGCCGCTCCCGGATCTCCTCGACGGGCAGCTCGCTCATCGGCGCATCCGGTTCGGACAGCCGGGCCACGACATCCTCCCAGTGGCTGTCGCTGACCCGGGAGGAGTCGCCGATCGTCTCGGACTCCGGCACGTGCCGGCGCCAGTCCTCGGTCTCGTCGTCGCTCATGTCATTCATCAGCAATCACCGCTGCGGCGATATTCCCGGCACCGGCGAATCCGTCCCCGACCGCGGGGCGCCGGCCGCGCGCGGAGCATGCGCGCGGTGTGCGGCGGCGGCGACCGCCTCGGCGATGACGTCGGCATCGTAGTCGAGGGTCGCGACATGACGACTGCGCCGCAACGGCACGATGGCGGCTCGCACGCCGAGGCGGGACCGGAGCACCCGCAGACTCCGCGGTCCGACGACGCTGTCCTGACCGGACACGAGCACCGTCGTCGGCGTCGCCACCTGCCAGAGGTTCTCCCGCAGGTCGCGCAGGGCAGCGGCGAACGAGGCGACCGCGGCCACCGGGGTCCGGTCGCCGGCGAACTCGTCGCGGTCGGGATGGGCGATGTCGTTGCCGATCGCCGGGACGAAGGGGACGACGTGCCGGAGCACGGGCAACAGGGGAGTGAGCGGGGAGTCGATGTAGAGGCCGGGGTTGACGAGGACGATCTCATCCGGCGGGTTCTCACCCGCCGCCAGGGCGAGGGTCAGTGCCCCGCCCATCGAGAGTCCGGCGACGACGACCCGGGTGTGGCGGGCCTGGAGCTCACGCAGCTCCGCCTCGGCGCCGGTCAGCCAGTCCGCCCACGTCGTGGCCGCAAGCTCCCGCCACGTGCCCCCGTGGCCGGGGAGGAGGGGGACGGAGACGCTGAGGTCCTCGGCTGCCAGGGCGCGCGCGATCGGCTGCCAGGCCGCCGGCGAGCCGGTGATGCCGTGGAGGAAGAGGACCGCGGTGTCCGCAGACGGGGCGATCGCGGAGTACGCGGCGCGCGGGGCGGCAGAGGGGGTGAAGTCGATGTCCATTCCACCAGCATCGCACGTCGGTCGGCGACGCACGGTTCGACAGTGCAGTTGGATATATGATGACCGGGGACGTTCAAGCGTCGTGACATGGAAGGGTGCGCGTGTTCTACTGGTTTCTCAAACGGGTCCTGGCCGGACCCATCCTGCGGATCCTCTTCCGTCCGTGGGTGCGCGGTTTGGACAACCTGCCGCAGGACGGCCCGGCGATCATCGCCGGCAACCACATGCACTTCATGGATTCGATCTTCGTTCCGCTGCTCGCCCCGCGCCCCGTCGTCTACCTCGCGAAGAAGGACTACTTCACCGGACGCGGCATCAAAGGCGCGGCGACGCGGTGGTTCTTCAAGCTCAACAACCAGCTGCCGATGGACCGCGGCGGCGGCTCCGGGTCCCAGGCGTCACTGGAGTCCGGGCTCAAGGTCCTCCGTGAGGGCAATTCGCTGGGCATCTACCCCGAGGGGACGCGCTCTCCCGACGGCAAGCTCTACCGCGGCCGCACCGGCATCGCCCGCCTCGTCCTCGAATCCGGGGCCCCCGTCATCCCCGTTGCGATCATCGGCACCGACAAGATCCAGCCCGCCGGCCGTCTCATCCCGAAGTTCCGGCGCGTCGGCGTCGTCTTCGGCTCGCCGATGGACTTCTCGAAGTACGAGGGCCTGCCCGTCGACCGGTTCCTGCTGCGGTCGATCACCGATGAGATCATGTACGAGATCATGCGCCTGAGCGGCCAGGAGTACGTCGACACCTATGCCTCGACCGTGAAGACGAAGCTGCTGACCTCGGCGAAGCCGAAGAAGGCAGCGGAGGAAACCGACGACGGGACCGCCGCCTGAGCTCTCATCGTCCGAGGTCACAAGCGGTGCCTGCCGGATCCGTCACAGGTTGGAGACGGTGTTCGATTCCTCCCATAACGGCGACACGCGCAAATCGTTACCTTGGGGTGTTTGTCGCGGCCTCCGCGGCAGAATAGTTTGGAGTTGTTGAATCCCACTGTAGGTTCGCTGCGAAGAGCGGTAGAATGGTTCCATTCTCTGACCCTTCGAAGCGGCCTCGCTTCCCCCAGGGACTATAAGGAGGAGTCGGTGTGAACCGCTCAAGTCACGAAAGCGTCGAGTCGACGCCACTGCCGTCGGCAGCACAGGGTCTCCTGTTCGACGACGACCTGCCCGTCCTCGACGAAGAGGCCGGCTACCGCGGTCCCACCGTGTGCAAGGTCGTCGGCATCAGCTACCGGCGCCTCGACTACTGGGCACGCACCGACCTCGTCACTCCCTCGATCCGCAACGCCACCGGCTCCGGCAGCCAGCGTCTCTACAGCTTCCGCGACATCCTCGTCCTCAAGATCGTCAAGCGCCTCCTCGACACCGGTGTCGGGCTGCAGTCGATCCGCACCGCCGTCGACCACCTGCGGTCCCGCGGCGTCGAGGACCTCTCCCAGATCACGCTGATGTCCGACGGCGCGAGCGTCTTCGAATGCACCTCGCCCGATGAGGTCGTCGACCTCCTCCAGGGCGGACAGGGAGTCTTCGGCATCGCCGTCGGCCGCGTGTGGAACGAAGTCGAAGGCAGCCTCTCGGAACTGCCGAGCGAACGCCTGCCCGAAGACGATTCCGCCGTCCTCGCGATGGACGAGCTCGCGCAACGCCGCGCCCAGAAGCTCGGCTGAGCACAGACCCCAGGGAAGACGGCGAAGGGCCCAACCGATTCGGTTGGGCCCTTCGCCGTTGTGCCGCACTGCGGCAGGGAGGGTCTAGGACTGCTTGGCCGACTTCCGGCCGCGGATGTTCTCCGAGCGCAGGGCACGCTCGAGGAGGGCATCGAACGAGGAGGTGACCTCCTCGGCGGGTTTGCCCGGCCATGAATGGATGGGCCGAGCCGAGCCCTGCGCCTGCTGCATGACAGCGCGTTCGGCGAGCGGGGGATTGAGGACGAGCGGGCCGAACATCTCCCGCATCTCCGTGATCCGGTAGTCGTGCTCGGTCGAACCGGCGCGCACGCGGTTGACGACGAGGCCGAGCGGCTGGATGTCGGAGGTGCCGCGCTGGCGCAGCTCGTCGGCGGCGCGCAATGCGCGGTCGGCGGCGGCGACGGAGAAGAGACTCGGCTCGGTGACGACCGCCACCCGGCTGCTCGCCGTCCACGCGGTGCGGGTGAGTCCATTGAGGCTCGGCGGGCAGTCGATGAGGACGAGCCGGTAGCCCTTCGCGATGCGGCTGAGCGCATCCTCGAGCCGGCGCAGGTAGCGCTCGGACAGGGAGGGACGGTCGAACTCCGCGGCCCGCGGCGAGCCGGAGATGACATCAAGGTGCCCCAGCTTGTCACCGACCCACCCCGAGGGGATGATCGCCTCGGAGAGGATCTTCTGCGATTTCGGGGCGGCGAGGACGTCGGCGATGTCGACCCTCGTCGAGGTGGGGACGTCGAGTCCCGTCGACGAGTCCGCCTGCGGGTCCATGTCGACGACGAGCGTCGGGATGCCGCGGTTGTACGCGGCCGACGCGAGACCGAGGGTCACGGACGTCTTGCCGACGCCGCCCTTGAGACTGCTGATACTGAGGACAAGCACCCTCCTACGGTAACGTATCCTCCCCGTTCGGGCAGGGTCGACCACGCCGAGGTGAGCGCGGTGCCCGAATCGGGGACCCCCTGCATTCAGTGGTCCACGTCACTGAGTAGAGTGGTCTCTCGACAGCCAGTCGACTGTTCGCCGCTCGGCGACCGATGAAGAAGCGAGAAACACGGATGTTCTCTAAAGTGCTTGTGGCCAATCGCGGGGAGATCGCCGTCCGCGCGTTCCGCGCGGCGTACGAACTCGGCGCCTCGACCGTTGCTGTCTTCCCCTACGAAGACCGCAACTCCGAACACCGGATGAAGGCCGACGAGGCCTACATGATCGGCGATGAGGGGCATCCGGTCCGCGCCTACCTCAATGTCGAGGAGATCATCCGCGTCGCCAAGGAGTCCGGCGCCGACGCCGTCTACCCCGGGTACGGCTTCCTCTCGGAGAACCCCGATCTCGCCCGCGCGTGCGCAGAGAACGGCATCACGTTCATCGGCCCCAAGGCCGATGTCCTCGAACTCGCCGGCAACAAGGTCCAAGCGCTCTCGGCAGCGCGCGGGGCGGGAATCCCGGTCCTCGACTCGACCCGTCCCTCCGCGGACATCGCCCAGCTGCTCGCCGACGCCGAATCGATGGAGTACCCCCTCTTCGTCAAGGCCGTCGCCGGCGGCGGGGGCCGCGGCATGCGCCGGGTCTCGGATCCCGACCAGCTCGAGGACGCCCTCAAGGCCGCGATGCGCGAAGCCGAAGGCGCCTTCGGCGATCCCACGGTCTTCATCGAGCAGGCCGTGCAGCGGCCGCGCCACATCGAGGTCCAGATACTCGCCGACAACGATGCGAACGCGATCCACCTCTTCGAACGCGACTGCTCCGTCCAGCGCCGCCACCAGAAGGTCATCGAGATCGCTCCGGCGCCCAACCTCGACCCGGAGATCGCCGCGGCGCTGCACTCCGACGCCCTGAAATTCGCCGAGGCGCTCGGCTACCAGAACGCCGGCACCGTCGAGTTCCTCCTCGAGACCGACGGACCCCGAGCGGGCAAGCACGTGTTCATCGAGATGAACCCCCGCATCCAGGTCGAGCACACCGTGACCGAGGAGATCACCGACGTCGACCTCGTCGCCTCCCAGATGCGCATCGCAGCGGGGGAGACGCTGGCCGACCTCGGGCTGCGCCAGGAGGACATGCGGATCAAGGGCGCGGCCCTGCAGTGCCGCATCACGACAGAGGATCCGGCGAACTCGTTCCGTCCCGACACCGGCACGATCACCGCCTACCGGTCCGCCGGCGGCGCGGGCGTCCGCCTCGACGGCGGCACCGTCCACGCGGGCGCCTCGGTGAGCGCGCACTTCGACTCGATGCTCGTCAAGCTCACATGCCGCGGACGCGACTTCGCCCAGGCCGTCTCCCGCGCCCGCCGCGCCCTCGCGGAGTTCCGCATCCGCGGCGTGTCGTCGAACATCGGCTTCCTCCAGGCCGTGCTCGAGGACCCCTCGTTCGTCGCCGGCGACCTCGCGACCTCGTTCATCGAGGAGCGCCCGCAGCTCCTCGACGCCCGGGTCAGCGCCGACCGCGGCTCGAAGATCCTCGACTACCTCGCCGACGTCACCGTCAACCGGCCCCACGGTGAGCCGACCGTGCGTCTGCGCCCGGCCGACAAGCTGCCCGACCTCGACCTTGGTCAGGCTCCGCCTCCCGGCAGCCGCGACCGCCTCCTCGACCTCGGCCCCGAGGCCTTCGCCCGGTCCCTGCGCGACCAGGAGGCCCTGGCGGTCACGGACACGACGTTCCGCGACGCCCACCAGTCCCTGCTCGCCACCCGAGTGCGCACCCGCGACCTCCTCGCCGTCGCCGGCCATGTCGCCCGGATGACCCCGCAGCTGCTGAGCATCGAGGCCTGGGGCGGGGCCACCTACGATGTCGCGCTGCGCTTCCTCGGTGAGGACCCGTGGGAGCGGCTGGCCCAGCTGCGCGAGGCCGTGCCGAACATCGCCCTGCAGATGCTCCTGCGCGGGCGCAACACCGTCGGGTACACGCCGTACCCCACGCAGGTCACCGATGCCTTCGTCGACGAGGCGGCCCGCACCGGCATCGACGTCTTCCGCATCTTCGACGCCCTCAACGACATCGAGCAGATGCGCCCGGCGATCGAGGCCGTGCGGGGGACGAACACGACGATCGCCGAGGTGGCCCTCTGCTACACCTCGGACATCCTCGACCCGAACGAGGAGCTCTACACCCTCGACTACTACCTCCGGCTCGCCGAGCAGATCGTCGAGGCCGGAGCACACGTGCTCGCGGTCAAGGACATGGCCGGTCTGCTGCGTCCGGCCGCCGCAGCGAAGCTCGTGACCGCGCTGCGGGAGAACTTCGACCTGCCCGTCCACGTCCACACCCATGACACGGCCGGCGGTCAGCTCGCGACCCTCTTCGCCGCGGCCGGCGCCGGAGCCGACGCCGTCGATGCCGCCTCGGCGGCGATGGCCGGCACGACGAGCCAGCCGAGCCTCTCCGCTCTCGTCGCCGCCTTCGAGCACACCGACCGGGACACCGGCATCAGCCTCACCGCCGTCGAGGACCTCGAACCCTACTGGGAGTCCGTGCGCAAGGTCTACGCTCCCTTCGAATCGGGCCTGCCGGGGCCGACGGGCCGCGTCTACCGGCACGAGATCCCCGGCGGTCAGCTCTCGAACCTGCGGCAGCAGGCCGTGGCCCTCGGCCTCGGGGAGCGGTTCGAGGAGATCGAGAAGATGTACGAGGCCGCCGATGACATCCTCGGCCACCTCGTCAAGGTCACGCCCTCGTCGAAGGTCGTCGGCGACCTCGCCCTCCACCTCGTCGGAGCTGGCGTCGACCCGGCCGAGTTCGCGGAGAACCCGGAGAAGTTCGACATCCCGGACTCGGTCATCGGCTTCCTCTCCGGCGACCTCGGTGACCCTCCGGGCGGCTGGCCCGAGCCCTTCCGGACGAAGGCCCTGGCCGGTCGCACCCACAAGCCCGTGACCGAGGAGCTCGCACCAGCGGATGCGGAGGCCCTGACGACCCCCGGACCCGAGCGGCAGGCGAAGCTCAACGAACTGCTCTTCCCCGCCCCGACGAAGGAGTTCGAGCGGATGCGCTCGAGCTTCGGCGACCTCTCGATCGTCGAGACCGCCGAATACCTCTACGGCCTGACCTCCGGGGAGGAGGCGACCGTCGAACTGTCCAAGGGCAAGAACCTCCTCATCGGCCTGCGCGCGATCGGCGACACCGACGAACGCGGCATGCGTTCAGTGATGTTCACCCTCAACGGCCAGCTGCGTCCGCTCGAGGTCCGCGACCGGTCTGTCGAGTCCGACGTCAAGACCGCGGAGAAGGCCGACCCGTCGAAGCCGGGGCACGTCTCGAGCCCGTTCGCCGGTGTCGTCACCCTCCAGGTCGGCGTCGGCGACACCGTCGAGGCCGGCGATGTCATCGCGACGATCGAGGCGATGAAGATGGAGGCCTCGATCACCGCGCCGGTGGCCGGGCCGATCTCCCGGATCGCGATCGACTCCGTCTCCCAGCTCGAGGGCGGCGATCTCGTGGCGGTCATCGATGCCTGAGCGGGACATCCGCCTGTGGGGTGACCCGGTGCTCCGCAGCAAGGCCGACCCGATCACCGTCTTCGACGACTCCGTGGCCGCCCTGGCCGCCGACCTCGTCGACTCGTCCCTGCCCGAGGGGCGGGCGGCCGTCGCCGCACCGCAGATCGGGGTGGGTTTGCGGGCCTTCGGCTACGACCTCGACGGGCGCACCGGCTACGTCATCAATCCCGAGATCGTCGAACTCGGCGGTCAGCTGCGCGACATCGACGAAGGCTGCCTGTCCGTGCCGGGGCTCTTCTTCCTCACCCCGAGGTGGGAGTTCGCCCGGGTGCGCGGCGTCGATGCGCAGAACAACCCGATCGAGATCTCCGGCACCGAGGTGTTCGCGCAGATGCTCCAGCACGAAGTGGCGCACCTCGACGGGCAGGTCTACATCCAGACGCTGCCGGGGGAGCGCCGACGCGAGGCGATGAAGGCCATCCGCAGCGCGGACTGGTTCCTCGCCTCATGACAGTCACCGAGGTGCCCGCCCGGGGTACTGAGAACGAAGGGAAGTCCATGGTCATCGCCCGCACCGCTGTCATCGGCAGCGGACTCATGGGAGCCGGCATCGCCGAGGTGCTCGCGAAGTCCGGTCTCGACGTCATCGTCTCCGAGGTCAGCGACGAGGCGGCTGCCGCCGGTCAGGCACGGATCGAGAAGTCACTGGCCCGCGCCGTGGAGAAGGGCAAGCTCACGGCAGCCGAGAGCGAGGCGGCCAAAGCGCGGCTGCGGTTGACCACCGACATCGCCGAACTCGCCGACCGGCAGCTCGTCATCGAGGCGGCGAGTGAGAACGAGGAGATCAAGAAGTCGATCTTCGCCCGCCTCGATGAGGTCGTCACCGATGAGGAGGCGATCTTCGCGTCGAACACCTCGTCGATGCCGATCATCCGCTTCGCGCAGGCGACGTCGCGGCCCGAACGGGTCCTCGGCATCCACTTCTTCAACCCCGCACCCGTCCAGCCGCTCGTCGAGGTCGTGTCCTCGGTGCTCACCGACCCCGGTGTGGCCGAGTCGGTCACGGATTTCGTGGGTGAGGTGCTCGGCAAGACGCCGGTGCAGGCGCAGGACCGGCCGGGCTTCATCGTCAACGCCCTCCTCATCCCGTATCTGTGCTCGGCGATCCGCATGCTCGAGTCGGGGGCGGCGACGAAGGAGGACATCGACGCCGGCATGGTCGGCGGTGCCGCCCACCCGATGGGCCCGATCGCCCTCGCCGATCTCGTCGGGCTCGACACGTGCCTGTTCGCGGCCCAGAGCATCTTCGACGAGACCGGGGATCCTGCCGCGAAGCCTCCGGTCCTCCTCTCCCGCATGGTCGATGCCGGTCTCCTCGGGAGGAAGACCGGCCGCGGCTTCTACGAGTACTGAGCCCGCACACGCCGACGGGGCTGTCCGCGCACGATGCGCAGACAGCCCCGTTCCGCTGTGCCGGAAGATCCTGGGCTCAGCCGGCGAGGAGCTTCTCGTAGCTCGCGAGCTTGACGCAGGCGACGAGTCCCTCGGCGGCGAGTTCGACGTCGGCCAGCGTCGGCATCGTCGGAGCGATGCGGATGACATTGCCCTGCGGATCGAGGCCGTACGGGTGCGTGGCCCCGGCCGGGGTGAGCTTGACCCCGGCCTCGGCGGCGAGCTTGACGATCCGATCGGCTGTGCCCTCGAGGGTGGTCAGGGTGATGAAGTAGCCGCCGTCGGGCTTCGTCCACGTCGCGAGATCCGTCCCGCCGAGTCCGGACTCCAGGGCGTCGAGCACTGCGTCGAACTTCGGGGCGATGATCTCAGCGTGCTTGCGCATATGGTCGATCACACCCTGGCTGTCTTTGAAGAAGCGCAGGTGACGCAGTTGGTTGACCTTGTCGGGTCCGATCGCGATCTTGCCAAGGTTCGAGGTGAACCAGCGCACGGTCTCCGGACCGCCGGCGAAGAACGAGACCCCGGACCCGGCATGCGTGATCTTCGAGGTCGACGCGAAGATCCACGGCCGTTCGGGGTGGCCGGCCGCTGCGCAGAGGTCGAGGATGTCGATGGTCTCCGGATGCTCGTCGCGGAGGTGGTGGAGGGCGTACGCGTTGTCCCAGAGCAGCGTGAAGTCCGGGGCCGCGGCGGGCAGCGCAGCGAGCGCGGCGGCCCGCTCGGGGCTGATCGTGATCCCTGTCGGGTTCGAGTACATCGGCACGAGCCACATGCCCTTGACGCTCGGGTCCGCGGCGAGCCGCTGCGCTGCGGCGAGGTCGGGGCCTTCGTCGTCCAGCGGAATGCTCAGCAGCTCGAAGCCGAGGGATTCGGCGAGCGTGAAATGGCGGTCGTAGCCGGGGACCGGGCAGATGAGCTTGTGGGGGCCCGCACCCCACGGGGTGGCGTCGGCGGCCGTGCCGTGGAGGAGGGCGAAGGTGAGCGCCTGCGCCATGAGGGTGAGCGAGGCGTTGCCGCCGGCGAGCAGCTGCTCGGCGGGCACCTTGAGCAGCGGAGCGAAGATCTCCCGGAGTTCGATGATCCCGTCGAGGCCGCCGTAGTTGCGCGTGTCGACACCCCCAGGTGTGCGGTAGTCGTCCCCGGTCACCTGCGTGAACAGGTCGTCGGCGAGGTCGAGCTGGGCGGGACTCGGCTTGCCCCGGGTGATGTCGAGGTCGAGACCGCGCGAGGCGAACTCCTCGTACGCGCGGGAGGCCTTCTCGAGTTCGGACTCGAGATCGGGGGTGGGGGTCATCGATGCTCCTTCTCGCCGCGCTGCGGCGGTGGTGACTGCCAGTGGCTCCATCCTAGTCACAGGGCGGGCCGGGCGGGTTCGTTAGAGTGTGTTCCTGAGACGATCCGCCACAGAGCCGCAGAGGAGGGCAGCGCGATGGTCAGACCCCGAGCTCGGGCCGCGCATGGGACCCGGTTCGGCACTCAGGCCCACCTCTACGACGCCGTGCGGCCCGACTATCCGCAGGCGGCCCTCGACCTCCTCGGCGCCGACTGGGCCGGGCTGCGGGTGTGCGACCTCGGGGCGGGCACGGGAATCCTCAGCCGCAGGCTGCTCGCCGCCGGCGCCGAGGTCGTCGCCGTCGATCCGGACGCCGAGGCTCTCGAGCACAACCCGGCGCCGTCGCTCGTCGGGTCCGCGGAGACGACCGGCCTGGCGGCCGGCAGCGTCGACGTCGTCACGGTCGCCCAGGCCTGGCACTGGTTCGACGAGGCGGCAGCGGGGGAGGAGATCGCGAGGATCCTCAGGCCCTCCGGTCGGCTGCTCATCCTCATCAACCAACTCGACGTCCGCGTCGACTGGGTGCTCAGGCTCAGCCGCATCATGCACGCCGGGGACGTCTACCGCCCGGCGTATGTGCCCGCTCCGCGCGGCTTCGCGCTCCGCGATCGGGCCGTCATCGACTTCTCCACCCCGCTCGACGTCGACGGCATCGTCGATCTTGCACGCACCCGGTCGTACTGGCTGCGGTCGAATGAGGCGACCCGCAGCCGCGTCGAGGCGAACCTGCGCGGCTATCTCACCGAGGAGCATCCGATCACCGGCACTGTCGACCTGCCGTACATGTGCCTGGCCTACCTCCTCGTCCCGCAGCACTGAAGAAGCGGGCAGGGCCGCATGAGTGCGTCCCTGCCCGCCGGTGCGGATCATCCCGAGATCAGATGTTCGGGTCGTCCTCGGTCTCGACCACCTCGGTGGATTCGATGACCTCGGTCTGCTTCGGCGCCTGGTGGGAGACGCTGATCTTGCGCGGGCGGGCCTCCTCGGCGACGGGGATCGTCAGGGTGAGCACGCCGTCCTCGTAGTCGGCGCGGATCCGGTCGAGGGCGACGCGATTGCCGAGGGTGAGCTGGCGGGCGTACGTGCCCGAGGTCCGCTCCCTGGTCAGCCACTTGACGTCCTTGTCCGCCACCGGTGAGGTCCGCTGCGCGCGCACCGTGAGCGTGCGGTCCTCGACATCGACGTCGATGCTCGAGGGATCGACGCCTGGCATATCGATCTGCGCGACGAACACCTCGCCGTCGCGGTAGAGGTCCATCGGCATGGTCGCGGCGTTCGGGGTGCGGGTGACCTCGGTGAAGAAGCGGTCGAGATCGCGGATGGGATCGAAGCGAGTGGCCATGATCGTCCTTTCAGTGGGGTACACGTCCTGTATTGAGTCAAGCACACTCAATTTTGAAATCAATCCTCGCACATGGAACTCTCAAGAACTATGAGCCTGTCTCCGATCCTCGCCGCCCTCGTCCCGGTCACAGCGCTCATCGTGCTCGGGCTGGGACTGCGGAGGACTCCGCTGTTCTCCCGCGAGGACTTCTGGGCGGGGGCGGAGCGGCTCGCGTACTACTGCCTCCTGCCCGTTCTCCTCTTCACCTCCGTCGCCGAGGTGGACGTCACCGCCGTGCCCGTGCTCAGACTCGCTGTCGCCCTCGTCGTGCCCACGCTCCTCGTCTCGGTGCTCATCATCGTCCTCCGCCGCGTCGTCGCCGCGGATCTGCCGGCGTTCACCTCGGTGCTCCAGGGCGGGATCCGCTTCAACACGTACATCGGGCTCTCGATCTCCGCGAGCCTGCTCGGACCGAGCGGGGGAGCGCTGGCGGCGATCGTCGCGGCCATCCTCGTGCCCACGGTCAACATCGTCTCGAGTCTCGGGTTCGAGTTCCTCCGCACGGGACGACGGTCGGTGCTCGGCATCGTCCGCGTCGTCGTCCTCAACCCCCTCGTCATCGGGTGCGCCCTCGGGGGACTGTGGAACCTCACCGGGTGGGCGCTGCCGCAGCTCGTCTCCGGTGTCCTCGATCCGCTCGCGGCCGCGGCCCTGCCGATCGGTCTCATCTGTGTGGGGGCGGGGCTGCGGTGGTTCTCCCTGCGGGAGCACGGTGCCGGCCTCGTCTGGTCGACGGCGGCCAAGCTCGTCGTCCTGCCCGGTTTCAGTCTCGCCGCCCTCGTCCTGCTCGACGTCCCCGCCGAGGCGGCCGTGGTCGGACTGGTCTTCCAGGCGATCGCGACGGCGAGCTCCGGATATGTCATGGCCCGGCAGCTCGGCGGCAACGCCGAGCTCATGGCCGCACTCATCGCCGCCCAGACGGTGCTCATGCTCGGCACCCTGCCCCCGACCCTGCTCCTCGCCCAGTTCGTCTTCGGGGTCTGAGGAACCCGCTGCAGGGGCCCGGCATCGGCCCGCGGCCGGCGCGGAGAAGCACAACGGCCGGCTCCCCGCAGTGGGGAACCGGCCGTGTCAGCGCAGTCTCACTCGCTGTCAGCGCAGTCTCACTCGCTGTCGGCGGAGATGTCCGGGTGGCGCGAACCGAGCGCATTGTCGATCGAGAGCAGACCCGAGCCGCTGTCGCCGACGATCTCGAGACGACCGATGATCTCGGAGATGCTCGCCTCTTCTTCGACCTGCTCGTCGATGAACCAGTTGAGCAGGGGGAGGACGTCGAGGTCGCCCTCGGCCTGGGCGGTGCGGTAGATGTTGCGGATCGACTCCGAGACCTTCTCCTCGTGGGCGAGTGCGGCCTTGAAGAAGTCGAGCGGACGGGACCCGGAGACCTTCGGGGCGGCGATGTCGCCGATCTGCGGGGCGAAGCCGCGGTCGACGCAGTGCTGGATGAACTTCGCGGCGTGGACCTGCTCCTCCTCCGACTGGGCGCGCATCCACCGGGTCATGCCGGTGAGCTCGAGGTCGTCGAGCTGAATGGACATCTGCAGGTAGACCATCGAGGCCTCGAGTTCGAGCGTGACCTGCTCGCCGAGGACCTTCTGCATTGCGGGGCTCAGGTGCATGTGAATCTCCTAATGCGTTGTCAGGCGGCGGACTGCCGCCTGCGTCGTGACCAGCTTGACACCATTTCTGGAATCATTCCAGTGTGGAAAGGCTCGGCAAACAGTGCTGAGGCAAGCCGAACCATCACTGGTCGACCGTCGGGTGGCGTTCATTCCACCGGGTGGCCTGTTCGAAGGCCTGGGCGATCTCGAGGAGGCGGACATCGTCGCCGGGCTTCGCGACGAGTTGGACGCCGACGGGCAGCCCCGCCGCGGAGAACCCGGCCGGCACGGAGATCGCGGGGCAGCCGGTGGCGGTGATCAGGCACGGCGCCCGCATCCAGTCGAGGTAGGTCTCGAGCTCGACGCCGTCGATCTCCATGGGGTATTCGATGCCGACGTCGAAGGGCAGGACCTGGCACGTGGTGAGCACGAGGAGATCACGGTCGGCGAAGAACCGCTGCACCTCGCCGCTCAGCCTCGCGCGGGCCGCCTCGGCCGAGACGATCTGCGGGCCGGTGAGCCGCAGTCCGGCTTCGATGTTCCAGCGCACCGATTCCTTCATCCGGTCGCGATCGGTCTCGTAGAGTCCGCCCCAGGAGGCGAGGAAGTCCATGGCTCGGCGCACGCCGAAGACCTCATCACCGTCGGAGAGATCGGGGATGTTGTCGTCGACGGAGGCACCGAGACCCTCGAAGACGGGGGCCGTGGCCGCGACGATGTCGATGACCTCGGACTCGACGGGCAGGAGTCCGTTGAGATCGGGGCTGAAGCCGATCCGGACCCCCGTGAGGTCGGGAGCCTGCCCGCCGAGGCGGAACTGGGGACGGTCGAAGACCGATCCGGGTTCGGGCAGGATCGCCGGCAGCCCGGGTTCGGGACCGGCGGCGATGCTCATGAGGAACGCGATGTCGGAGACGGTGCGCGCCATGAAGCCGGTCTGTCCGAGCCAGGAGAACGGCGACGGCGAGGAGTTGGGGATCCGGCCGTTCGTCGGTCGGAAGCCGGCGACGTTGTTGAATGACCCGGGGGAGCGCAGCGACCCGCCCATGTCGGAGCCGTCACCGGAGGCCTGGATGCCCGCAGCCAGGGCCGCCCCGACACCCCCGGAGGAGCCCGAGGCGGACTTCTCGCGATCGTACGGGTTGCGGGTGACGCCGAAGACGGGGTTGAACGTGTGCGAGCCGGCGGCGAACTCGGGGACGTTCGTCTTGCCGGTCGTGATCACCCCGGCGCGGCGCAGCCGGGAGATGATGAGGGAGTCGGACTCCGGTACGCGGTCGGCGAAGATCGGCGACCCCCACGTCGTGCGCATGCCCGCGGTGTCGTTCGTGTCCTTGTGGGTCATCGGCACGCCGTGGAGGGGTCCGATCTCCGCTCCGGCCGCGAGCGCGTCGTCGGCGGCTGCGGCTTCCGCCCGTGCCCGCTCGTCGTCGCGGGTGACGACGGCGTTGAGCGCGGGGTTGACCTCGTCGATGCGGCGCAGCTGATCCTCCAGCGCCTCCCGGGCCGAGATCTCCTTCTCAGCGATCCTCGCGGCGAGTTCGCGGGTGCTCATCCAGCGCAGGTCCTCACTCATGCCTCCGCCTTTCCGAGGTCGGAGAGCACAGCCGTCAGGGCGGCGCGCAGACCCGTCTCGAGGGTGGTGGGCACATCGTCAGGGGCGAAGTGCGGGGAGTGATTGCCCGCCGGCGGTTCGTCGCCGTCGAGGGCGGCGGGGGAGTAGCCGCCGAAGAACCAGTAGACGTAGGGCACACCGAGCGCGTCGCCGAACGCCCCGAAGTCCTCACTGCCGGTCACGGCGGGCACGACGTGGACGTGGTCCTCACCGAGTTCGGCGCCCGCGGCTGAGACGAAGGCGGCCGTGCGATCGGGATCGTTGACGCAGCGGGGGAAGGAGTGCATCGGTTCGATGAGGGGGTCGGGGGCGCCGGAGGCCGCGGCTTCGGCGCGGACGATGCGGTCGACCCGGTCGAGGACGACGGCGCGGACGTCTTCGTCGAAGGTGCGGATGTTGAGGGTGAAGACCGCGGTCTCGGGGATGATGTTCTCCTTGAGACCGCCGTGGAAGGTGCCGACGGTGACGACGGCGGTGTCGCGACCCGAGATCTCCCGGGACACGATCGACTGGAGGCGGGTGATCATGAAGGCGCCGAGGACGATCGGGTCGATCGCGTTCTCCGGCTGGGAGCCGTGCGCCTGCTTCCCGCGGACCGTGACGCGCAGGGAATCGGACATCGCCATCGCCGTGCCCGAGGAGACGTAGACGTCACCGGCGCGTCCGGGCCACACGTGCTGACCGTAGACGACCTCGGGATTGACCACGGTCTCCCACAGGCCGTCTGCCAGCATCGCCTTCGCCCCCGCAGCGGTCTCCTCCCCGGGCTGGAAGAGGAGGACGACGGTGCCCGCCCACGCCTCGCGGTGCTCGGTGAGGAACCGCGCGAGGTAGAGGCCGACGGTGATGTGGGTGTCGTGGCCGCACCCGTGCATGACCGGGGTCGTCGTCCCATCAGGCAGGGTGCCCTCGGCGCGGGAGGCGTAGTCGAGTCCGGTGTCCTCGGCGATCGGCAGTCCGTCCGTGTCGGCGCGGTAGGCGACGACGGGTCCCTCGCCGTTCTCGATGACGGCGACGACGCCGGTGCCGCCGAACGTGTGCGGAGCGAGACCGAGCCCGGTGAGGAACTCAGCGATCGCTGCCGCCGTCTGCGTCTCGGCCATCGAGAGTTCGGGGGTGCGGTGGAACTGCTGGTAGTCGGCGACCGCCTCGGCGAGGGAATCGGTGACCGCGGTGCGCAGGCGCGTTGTCAGCGGCATGGCGTCCTTTCGTGCTCGGTCGGGAGCTCAGTTGATCCCGACGGTGTCCTCACCTGGGTCATCACGGGAGTCGGTGACCGCCCGGTTCCGGGTGAACCATGTGATGACGATGGTGACAATGACCACAATAGCGACGTCGCCGGGGGCGAGGACGGGGACGACCGGAATGAGGACGAGGATGACGAGGGCGGCGACGGCCAGCGCGATGATCGTCGACTTCACCTGCCGGAGCGAGACGATGAGCTGGACGGTGACCCCGCCGAGGATCGCCGGGAGGATGTAGAGCTGGGCGATGAGGGTGATGTTCTCCGGGATGACCGTGACGAGCCACGTGCCGAGGACGCCGACGAAGAGGACCATGGAGACGACGTGGATCATCGCGGCCCCGCAGATCGCCATCGTTGCCGCGTACTCGCCCTTCCGGGTGCCCGGCCGCGCCCCGATCGTGTCCTGGGCGACGATCGCCGAGGGCAGCAGCTTGTTCGCGACGTTGCCGATCATGAACGCCTGGTACATCCCGGCCGGTCCGAGGATGGGGAAGTACGTCAGCGGTTCGACGATGTAGAAGACGCCGTAGACGGCGAAGACGGCGAGGAACGCGGTGAGGATGTCGCCGAACCCGATGTCGGCGTCGGCGACGACGAGGAGGTAGAACGGCACCGAGGTGGCGATGAGGAAGCCGGCGAAGAGCGTGATCGAGCCCCACTTCGTCGTCGTGGCTTCGAACGCCTCATGCGAGGGAGAGGGAATGACGGACATGGGGCCTCCTTCAGGCGTCGGGCATGCCGAGGCCGGCGTAGTGGGCGAAGTAGGCGGCGACGAGACCGGCGAGCACGGAGATGCCCAGTCCCCATTCCTTGAGCCATGACTGGCGGAGGACGTGGGCGGCGGCGAGGCAGTTCGCCATCGTCACCGCGGACACGGCGATCGCGATGACGTGGGTCGGTGACTTCGGGATCTCGCGGAACGTCAGCGCCGCGAACGCCGCGAGCAGCGCGGCTCCGGGCACGAGCGACATGAGCGCGGGATTTATCTTCTCGAGCTTGTGGGAGCTGCGTTTGAAGATCGGGGTGAGGATGAGCGCCGAGAGCATCCAGCCGGCACCGGAGAGGCTCATCGCCATGAGCGCGACGATGAAGACCCCGCGGGTGAAGGTCGCATCGCCGAGGTTGGCGTCCATCGTCCCGGCCGCGATCGAGGCCGAGGCCACCTCGGTGGCGGCGGAGCCGATGAGGCCGACGCGGACGATGACCGGGGGAGTGCCGAAGAGCGGGAGGAGCGCGATGGCGACGAGGACGACGGCGAGCGAGGGGCCGATCGCCGCGACTCCGCCGGCCCGGAAGGCGGCGGTGACCTCGGCCTGGCTCATGTCGGCCGAGGCGGCGTTCCGCCGCACCGCGCGCATGTAGATGAGCGATTGGACGACGACGACACCCATGACCGACAGCGCGAGGATCCACAGGACCGGGGCGTTGGCCAGGGGCAGATAGTCGGCGGAGGCACTTGCCGTCACCATGGTCGGACTCCTCACCTCGGATGCTTCTTCTCGTGTGAGCAAGATAACCCCAAACGCCGAGGCGGCCCAGAGCCGGCGCGAAACTTCCCATCAGATGAGAAGCCGGCCGTCGTGGCAGAATCGGTGGCATGCTCTCACCCGTCATCGCCGAGAATCTCGACCGCGCCGAGGCCTGCTGGGTGCAGGCTCTGCGGCATCTCGGACCGCCCGAGGGCAGTGCGCGCTATGCCGCGCCGAGCGGCTGCCAGGGCTGGTCGAACCGCGAGCTCGTCAACCACCTCATCGGCGGGGGACTGCGGTACGCGATGCTGCTCGACCAGGACCCGCCCGCCGAGGTGGAGGCGACGAGGGACCGGGACCACCTCGGCGAGGATCCGCTCGAGGCGTTCTGGACCCATGAGCGCCGTTTCCGCCGTCTCGCCGCCGACGTCGATCTCACGGTGCCGGTCAGCCACCGGATCGGGAAGATGCCGGGCACCCAGCTCGTGCAGATGCGCATCCTCGAACTCGCCCTCCATGCCGCTGACCTCTCCGTGGGCACCGGTGATCCCTGGCCGGTCGATGACGCGCTCGCGGAGTTCATGGCGACCGATCTCGCCGCGCTCATCGTTGAGCTCGGCGACACCGGCGGCTATGCCCCGCCGCGGACCGACGCACCGGCGGCGAGTGCGGCCGACCGGGTGCTCCTGTTGTCGGGACGCGCGGTCACACGCCGAGCATGATCATGCCTGGGCGGCGGCGCCGCGGACGATGACCTTGTCACGTTCGGGATCGGCGAAGAGCAGGGTGAGCACGGCCGAGACTGCCGCGGCGATGCCGAGGACCTGGAACGCCGTCGCGTAGCCGAGGCCGGGGCTCGCAGCGGCATCGACGATGAGCCCGGTGACATAGGGACCGACGAGCCCGCCGATGGCCATGAGGGCGAGGAAGACTCCCAGCGTGCCCGCGGTCTGCTGGGGCGGGCAGATCTCCGAGACCGCGGCATTCGACAGCGGGAGGACGACGACCCCGACGCCGTATCCGATCGAGACGATCGCGACCGCAGCGGCCGCGTTCTCGATCGAGGGCAGAAGGCAGAGGATGCCGCCGCCGACGATGACGAGCAGCGAGGGTCCGACGATGCGGACGAAGCGTGACGACCAGCCGCGGGCGAGGAGGAAGTCAGAGAGCAGGGTGCCGCCGATGAGGCTGATGAGACCGACGATCGAGGGGATCGCGAGCATCGATCCGGCCTCGAGGCGGCTGAAGCCGAGACCGACCTCGAAGTACGACGGCAGCCAGGTGAGGACGACGGTGACGAGGGCGTAGATGCTCGCCACGAGCGGCACGCCGGTGAGGAAGGTGCGGGTGAGGAGGATCCTCGCCCACGGCACTCGGGGTTCGTCCGAGTCTCTCGCTGCGGTGTCCTCGTCCTCGGCGCCACGCGCCTTCTTCGCCGGTCCGGTCGCCTTCGCGGGGATGTAGGGTCCGACCTCCCAGAAGCGCAGCCAGAAGACACACCAGACGATGCCGATGACGGCCATCGTGATGAGCGCGCTGCGCCAGCCGAACGTCACCGAGAGGTACGCGAGCAGGGGAGCGAGGACGATCTTCGCCACCGAGGCGGCGCTGGCGAGCAGTGCACCCGGGAAGCCGCGGCGAGACGAGGGGTGCCACGAATACGCGGCGGTGTGGATGAGAGCCGAGCTCGGGCCTTCGGCGAAGCCGAGGAGCATCCGGGAGGCGATGAGCACGGCGAAGGTCGCGGCGACGACGAGCGGGAGCATGGCGGCTGCCCACACGAGGGCGAGCACGAGGAGGACGGTGCGCAGCGACATCCACCGGTTGAGGGCGCCGGCGAAGAAGCCGCCGACCGTGAAGGCGAAGAAGAAGAGGCTGCCGACGAGGCCGATCTGGGCGGCGCTGATGCCGAGTTCCTCGCCGAGCGCCTGCGCGATGATGCCGAAGGCGGCCTTGTCGCCGTAGTTGACGACGTAGAGGACGACGAGCAGGGCCGTGAGCGACCAGGCCTTGCGGCGGGATTCCGATCCGGCTGTGGCAGCGAGCGCGACAGGGGGAGTGGACTGAGGGTGAACCATGAAGCGTCCTTGCGTCGTGGTGACATCCGACCGATCTCCTGTGGCCGCGATCACACACACCCTATTGAACGCTCGTTAGATAAGTCAACAGTCCGATGTCTGGTAGTTCCATCGCGATAGATCGACGCTGAAAGCGGCCGAATGGCCGATGGGACTAGGGGAGTAGTCCGACGACTGGACGTCAAGGACGGTGCACCCGGCAGGACGTCTCAGCCGTTCAGGCCAGCTCGTCACGCAGTCGTCGACCGCCGAGGCGGTGGAGATGCAGGTGCATGACGCACTGGATGGCATGCAGGCTCCATGTCGACCTGCGGGTTCCACGACCGACGCGAGATGCAGTCGGGGCAGTGGCCTCATCAGTTTAGTTAACATAATGTATATTATCGGCGCGATACACAGGAGCGCCGGGGATGCGGTGCAATGTGCGTGTGGCCGCGGACAGCTCGACGCTGTCCGCGGCCACACCATGATCCGACGATCATCAGCTCACGACATAACCGCCGAGGCCGACCTTGCCGGAGTCGTCCGAACCACCGGAGCCACCGCCGTCGTCAGCAGCGCCGTTCTCCTTCGTCAGGCCGGCTTTCTCACCGCACGTCGGCCAGGCACCGGGTCCCTGTTCCGCCAGCGTCTTCTGGGCGATGCGGATCTGCTCCTGCTTGCTCGCCTCATGCGGCATGCCTTCACCGCCGAAGGCCTTCCAGGTCTGCTCCGAGAACTGCAGTCCGCCGTAGTACCCGTTGCCGGTGTTGATGCTCCAGTCACCACCGGACTCGCATTCGGCGACGCGATCCCAGACGCCGTCGGACTCAGCGGCCTGGGCTGGTGCGCCGAAGCCGACGAGTCCGGCGGCGGCGATCGCGCCGACACCGGTGAGCAGTGCTGTTCTGCGCAGAGTGGTCGCAGCGTGTTTCACGAATGTCATCTCCATCGGTCGACTGCATTCGGTCAAGCGGTTCGGCCGTTACCGAACCGTTATACACGCTAGCGAAGATGAGCACTTCTGTCCGGTGTGCGCGCGTGGGAATCGCCTCAGAGGACGGTCACCGTGCCCTGAGTGCCCAGAGTGCGCTGAGTGCACTGACTCCCCCAGCAGACTGCGTGGTCAGAAGATCTGGATGACGTGACCGGTGAGGCCGGTGCCGTTCGGCGGGCTCCCGCCGTCGTCGTCGCCGTTCGACGCGGGTGCGTCGCCGGTGCCCGCCGAGTCATCGGCGGTGTCCTCGGCAGGCGCGTCGGTCGTCGGTTCCTCCGGTGCCGTCGGCTCCTCGGTCGCTGCTGGTTCGTCCTTGGGCTCCTCGGCCTTCGGTTCTTCAGCCTTGGGCTCCTCAGGCTTCGGTTCCTCAGCCTTCGGTTCGTCCTTCTTCGGCTCCTCGGGTGCCGGCGGTTCCTCAGCTTTCGGTTCGTCCTTCTTCGGCTCCTCAGCCTTGGGCTCTTCGGCCTTCGCGTCCTCGTCCTTCGTGGCTTCGGAGGCTCCGCCGTCATCGGCAGCGCCGTTCTCCTTCGTCAGGCCCGCCTTCTTCCCGCACGTGGGCCAGGCGCCGGGACCCTGCACGGCGAGTGTCTTCTGCGCGATCCGGATCTGCTCCTCACGGCTGGCTTCGTGCGGCATGCCCTCACCGCCGAAGGCCTTCCATGTCTGCAGCGAGAACTGCAGACCGCCGTAGTAGCCGTTGCCCGTGTTGATGCTCCAGTCGCCGCTCGACTCGCAGGCGGCGACGCGATCCCACACGCTCTCGGACTCATCGGCGAGGGCGGGCGCATTCGCCCCGAGGAGACCGGCCGCGGCCAGTGCCCCGGCCCCGACGAGCATCGCAGATCTGCGCAGGAAGGTGCTGACGAGTTTCACAGTGGTCATCTCCGTTGTGAGGTGGGTGCATGCCCTTGGGAAGGAGCCTCGGACACGGCCGGACGTTACCGAACCGTTAGAAACGGTAATCGACTTCTCCGACCGTGTCCATACGGGCACGGAAAGTTCACACCTGTACACTCTGCCGGACATAGTCGCCGAGGTGGCGCGCCGTGAGCGTGGCACCGTCGGCGATGAGTTCGGCAGGAGTGCCGGTGAAGACGACCCGCCCGCCGTCGTGTCCGGCGCCCGGCCCGAGGTCGATGATGTGATCGGCGTGGGCCATGACCGCCTGATGGTGTTCGATGACGATGACGGTGCGCCCGGCGTCGACG
The DNA here is from genome assembly GCF_006489205.2 of Brevibacterium sp. XM4083. Taxonomy (GTDB): domain Bacteria; phylum Actinomycetota; class Actinomycetes; order Actinomycetales; family Brevibacteriaceae; genus Brevibacterium. The sequence continues at coordinate 361,038 of NZ_VFYR02000002.1, forward strand.
AGGCCGTCGAGCAGCCGCAGGAGGTTCTCGACATCGGCGAGGTGGAGCCCGGTCGACGGCTCGTCGAGCACGATGACCGACGCGGCGTCGGCGGCCTTCGCCGACAGATGCGCGGCGAGTTTGAGGCGCTGCCGCTCACCGCCGGACAGCGTCGTCAGCGGCTGGCCCAGACTGATGTAGCCGAGACCGACGTCGACGAGGGCGGCGGCGATCTTCGCGGCCTGCGGGACCTTCGACTCCCCCGCGGAGAAGAAGTCGACCGCCTCGGCGGCGGGCATGTCGAGGACCTCGCGGATGTTCCTGCCCCCGAACGTGTAGTCGAGCACCGCGGCCTGGAAGCCCTTGCCCTGACAGACATCGCACGGGGCGGACATCCCCACCATCATGCCGAGATCCGAATAGATCACGCCGGCCCCGTTGCACACCGGGCAGGCTCCTTCGGAGTTCGCGCTGAAGAGGGCCGGTTTGACGTCGTTGGCCTTCGCGAACGCCTTGCGGATCGGTTCGAGCATGCCGGTGTACGTTGCCGGGTTGCTCCGTCTCGACCCCTTGATCGGCGTCTGGTCGATGATGATGACGCCGTCGCGGGTGGCGAGCGAGTTGTCGATGAGCGTGCTCTTGCCCGACCCCGCGACCCCGGTGACGACGGTGAGCACACCGAGGGGGATGTCGACGTCGACATCGCGGAGATTGTGGCCGTTCGCTCCCCTGATCTCCAGTGCACCGGTCGGTGTGCGCACCGTCTCCTTGAGCGCGGCGGTGAAGCCGAGATGATCGCCGGTGCGCGTGCCCGACTCCCGCAGACCCGCGACGGTGCCGGTGAAGCAGATCTCTCCCCCGGCGGTGCCGGCCCCGGGACCGAGGTCGACGACATGGTCGGCGATGCCGATCGTCTCCGGTTTGTGCTCGACGACGAGGACGGTGTTGCCCTTGTCGCGCAGCTGCAGGAGCAGACGGTTCATCGACTCGATGTCGTGGGGGTGGAGGCCGATCGTCGGTTCGTCGAAGACATACGTGACGTCGGTGAGTGCGGAGCCGAGATGGCGGACGAGCTTGATCCGCTGGGCCTCTCCCCCGGACAGCGATCCTGATGAGCGGTCGAGGGAGAGGTAGCCGAGACCGATGTCGACGAAGGCCTGCACGGTCTCTTTGAGGGAGGCGACGAGCGGTGCGACACCGGGGTCGTCGATCTCATCGAGCCACGCGGTCAGGTCCGAGATCTCCATCGCGCACACCTCGGCGATGGACGCACCGGCGAGCAGCGAGGACCGCGCTACCGCGTTGAGCCTGGTCCCGTGGCACTCGGGGCACTCGGTGAAGACGACGGCACGGTCGACGAACTCCCGGATGTGCTTCTGCATGCCGTCCCGGTCCTTGGACAGGAAGGACTTCCGGATCTTCGGGATGAGGCTGTCGTAGGTGAGGTTCGTCCCGTTGACGACGATCTTCTCCCCCTCGAGATCGAGCAGGGCGCGACGCTGCGCGGCGGTGAACTCGGCGACGGGGACGTCGGGGTCGAAGAACCCGGACTCCGCGTAGAAGCGAACGGACCAGCCGCCGACCTTGAATCCGGGGACGGTGATCGCCCCCTCGTTGATCGACTTCGTCTCGTCGATGATCTGCGTGACGTCGATGTCGGTGGCCGTGCCCATGCCCTCGCAGTGCGGGCACATGCCGCCGTTGACGCTGAATTCGCGCCGTTCGACCTCCTTGGCATCGCCCTTGACCGTCGTCACCGCGCCCTTGCCGCTGATCGTCGCGACGTTGAACGAGTAGGCGTTCGGGGAGCCGAGGTTCGGTTCGGCGAGCCGGGAGTAGAGGATCCGCAGCTTCGCGTTGATGTCGCTCACGGTGCCCACCGTCGAGCGCGGGTTCGCCCCGATCCGCTCCTGGTCGACGAGGATCGCCGTCGTCAGGCCCTCGAGGACGTCGACGTCGGGCCTGGCCATCTGCGGCATGAACCCTTGGACGAAGGCGCTGTAGGTCTCGTTGATCATCCGCTGCGACTCCGCGGCGATCGTGCCGAAGACGAGTGAGCTCTTGCCCGACCCGGAGACACCGGTGAACACGGTGAGCCGGCGTTTGGGCAGGTCGACGGAGACGTCACGGAGATTGTTCTCCCGGGCCCCGCGCACCCGGATGAGGTCATGGCTGTCCGCTGCCTGGGTCATCTCAGCCCTTCAGTCCCGCTGCTGGACGCGGATGAGGTTGCCCGCCGGATCGCGCAGCGCGAAGTCGCGCAGACCGTAGGGCTGGTCCATCGGCTCTTGGACGATGTCGGCGCCCTTCGCCTCGACCTCGGCGAAGACGGCGTCGACGGCGGGGCTCGCGAAGACGATGGAGGCGTAGCTGCCCTTGGCTATGAGCGCCGCGATGGTCTCGCGCTCGGCTTCGGTGAGCGTCGGGTCGACGACGGCGGGGGTGAGCACGATCGAGGTGTCGGGCTGGTCGGGCGCGCCGACGGTGATCCAGCGCATCTGGCCCTGGCCGACGTCGAGGCGGACCTCGAAACCGAGGACGTCGCGGTAGAAGGTCAGTGACGCCTCGGCGTCGGTGTGCGGAAGGAAGCTGGCATTGATCGAGATGTCCATGACGCTCATGCTAGTCGGAAGGACGGGGTCTCTCTTCTCGATTCCTGACGGGTCTGAGCACGGTTCGCACGATGATCGTCGGCAGGTCGAGGTCGCCGTGGACCGCCCGCTGCCGGTAGCTCGTCGGCGACAGACCCACGAGTTCGGAGAACCGTGTGCTGAACGTGCCGAGCGAGCTGAACCCGACCATGAAGCAGATCTCAGTGATCGAGAGGTCGCGGCGGCGGATGAGCGACATCGCCCTCTCGATGCGCCGAGTGAGCAGGTAGGCATACGGCGACTCGCCGTAGGCGGCCTTGAATCGACGACTGAGGTGACCGGCCGACATGTGCATCCCGGCTGCGAGATCGGGGACGTTGAGGGGGCGGTCGAACTCGCGGTCGATGCGATCGCGGACCCGCCGCAGCGCCCGCAGCTCGGCCAGCCGGTGCCTCTCCCCCACCTCAGGCAGCCTCGGCGTGGACGCCCTTCTTCAGCGTCTCTCCGCGGAAGTACGCGGGGTGGCGCACGGCCTGGATGATCATGATGACGACGCCGAGGAGGAGCACGCCGATCCCGAGGACGAAGACGAGGCCGATGCCGAAGACCGACGACCCCGACCCGTACGAGGGGTCGAGGGAGTCGATCGCGGTGCGGACGAAGATGACGAGGAGGGTGAGCCCGCCGAGGAGGGGGAAGAGGAAGCGGAAGAACACCGTCCGGGCGGAGAGGAAGAGGGACCGGCGGAAGTACCACGTGCACGCGAGCCCGGTCACCCCGTAGTAGAAGCAGACCATGAGCCCGAGCGCGGTGATCGTGTCCCACAGGGCGTTCTCGGACAGCAGCCGCATGACGACGTAGAAGATGATCGCCGCTGCCGCCGAGGTGATCGTCGCCACCGAGGGCGACTTGAAGCGCGGGGAGACGTTGCCGTAGCGCTTCGGCAGCGCACCGTAGTGCCCCATCGCGAGGATCGTCCGGGAGGGTGAGACCATCGTCGACTGCAGCGAGGCCAGTGACGAGGAGAGCACGGCGATCGAGACGATGATGGCGAAGGGTCCCATGATCGGCGAGGCCAGTGCCGCGAAGATCGACTCCTGGTTCTCCGGGTTGCCGGCCCCGAGTCCCTCCGTGCCGACGCCGGCGTAGGCGATGACGGCGATCGTGCAGGCGAGGTAGATGATGACGATCGCGACGATCGTCAGCATCGCCGCCCGGCCGGGGGTCTTCTCCGGGTCCTTGGCCTCTTCGTTCATCGTGATGACGGTGTCCCAGCCCCAGAAGAGGAAGATCGACAGCGACACGGCTGCGGCGATCGTCGAGAAGTCCCCGGCCGCGGCCGGGTTGAACCAGTCGAGGCTGACCGGCGTCGCGTCGAAGGCGGTGCCGTTGGCGACGTGGATGAGCGCGGCGATGACGAACCACCCGAGCGCGATGACCTGGAAGGCGACGAGCCAGACCTGGACCTTCTCGGTGGCTTCGACGCCGCGGTAGGAGATCCACGCGGCGATCGCGGTGAGCAGGATGGTGATGGGGATGTTGATCCACAGCACCCGGGTGAGGTCGGCGATCGCGGGATCGGAGAAGATCTGGCTGAGGAGGATGAAGAGGAAGTCGACGCCGACGGCGGCGAGGTTGGACAGGACGAGCACGGTCGCGGCGATGAGCCCCCAGCCGCCCATCCACCCGAGCCACGGACCGAAGGCGCGCGTCGCCCACGTGAAGGTCGTGCCCGAATCGGGCATCGCGGTGTTGAGTTCCCGGTAGCCGAAGACGACGAGGAGCATGGGGACGAAGCCGATGAGGAGGATGGCGGGGGTGTGGACCCCGACCTCGGAGATCGTCGGGCCGAGCCCTGAGGTGAGCGTGTACGCGGGCGCGATACAGGCGATGCCGATGATCGCGCCGCCGATCGCACCGACCTTGCCGGCGGAGAGCCCCTTTGCGCTGAGGCCGGAGTCGGTTTCGATGGGGCGTTCTGGTGCGGGTGTTGCCGAAGTCATCCGTTCATCTAACCACTAGTCGGCGAGAGCGCGAAGCACCGTCTCAGCGGTGTCCCGCCCGATCCGCACCGCCCCGTCGACATGCTGGTAGCCACGGCCGGCGATGTCCGAGCTCGCGAAGTGGAGCGGTCCGACGGGATCGTTCTGGTGCCGTCCCCAGCGGCTCAGCCCGCCGAGGTCGTAGCTCGTCGCGTACGCCCCGCGCGTCCATTCCTCGGCCCCGAAGTCCGAGAGGTGGAAGACCGTCGGGGTGAGCGCCTCCGGTCCGAGGAATGCCGCGATCGCCTCGAGGATCTCAGTCTTCCGGTCCTCCTCGTCCAGTGCCCACATGCGATCGGCGTTGACGTCGGAGATGAAGCCGACGAGCGTGCCCTGCTCTTCCCCGTGGTTCGTATTGTCGTAGACCTCCTGGACGAGGTGGCCCGCGCCGAAACCGGTGCCCGACAAGCCCTGCTCCCGCCAGAACGGGCGCGGGTACGTCGCGTGGACCTTGATGACGAGGCCCATCGACTGGTGCTGGTGGAAGACCTGTTGGAGGCGCGGCAGGTGCGGGACGTAGGTGATCCGGGAGTAGAGGTTGGGCGGGACGGCGACGATCACCTCGGTTCCGGTGAAGGACGCGTCATCGGTGGAGACGACGACGTCCTCACCGCTCCAGTCGATGGTTCGGACGGGGCTGTTCAGCCGCACGATGTCCGGACCGAGATCGGCGGCCAGGCGCTCGGACACCGACTGCATGCCGCCGACGACCCGGCGGTCGAGGATGAAGTGGTCGTCGACGAGGTGGGAGAACGATCCCGCCGAGGCGGCCATGAGGATCGCCTGCAGCGCCGAGAACGCGGTCGTCGGCTTCGTCAGCATGCCACCGGCGACGAACATCCCGATGTTCGCCACCGCGAGCTCGTCGTCGGACTGCTCCTCCAGCCAGTGCTGGAAGGAGACCGCGTCGAGTTCGGCAGCCTCAGGTGCGTCCCACGGGGCGTCGGCGCCGATGCGCTCGGCGAGGTCGTCGAGCAGGCCGATGAGGCGTTCCATCTCCGCCTGCGTGGCCGCGGGCACGGGGAACATGCCGCCGTCGTAGACGGTCCGGGTCCCGTCGGGGGCGAGGTAGACGCTGTCGCCGTCGCGGTAGCGCTGGTAGGTCGTCAGCCCGAGTTCGTCGACGAGGTCGAGGATCGCCGTTTGGTCCGGTGAGATCCACTGGCCGCCGATCTCGAACATCTGTCCGTCGATCGTGTCCGTCCACGTCCTCCCGCCCACCCGGTCACGGGCTTCGAGGACGATGACCGACCGCCCCGCAGCAGTGAGCGCGCGGGCGGCGGTCAGCCCCGTCGGCCCGGCTCCGACGATGATGACGTCTGCTGTCTCCTCCGACATGGCGCTCCCCTCAAGGATCGTGGTTCCGCTGATGTACTGCCAGAGTAGTCCCGGGTGCCGGGGTTGGGTAGCGGTGTCTCACCTCGCTCGGTCACCGGAAGGTCATCGGGTCCACGGACGGATCGTCCTCCTTCGCGGCGAGGAAGCCCCACGCATCGGGCCGGGAGCCGTCGAGGTCGGTGAGATCGTAGGTCGCCGCGAGGTCGAAGCTGCTCAGTGTCCGTCCCGTGAAGCGGTGACGGTCGGGATCGGCGGCGAGTGCGGCGATGCCGCGGCCGATCAGGTGCGGAGTCTCGGAGATCGCGAAGTCCCGCGGCGTGGCCTCGTTCGACTCGTCGAGGGCGTCGGTCAGCCATGCCTCCTCGCTCGTCGCGAAGCCCTCGAGCATCATCTCCGAGCGCAGCCAGCCCGGAGTCAGGGCGACGGCGGTCGCGCCGACGGGGCCGAGCTCATGGGAAAGGCCGAAGGCGAACCGGCTGATCGCCGTCTTCGTGAGGTCGAGCCAGACGGATTCCCGGAAGTGAGTCGCGTTGTAGTCGCTCGTGCCGTCGGTGATCTCGAGGTGGAGCCCGCCCGGCGTGCGGGTGAGCAGCGGGAGAAGCGCGCGAGCGGTGAGGACGTGGCTGAGCAGTCCGGTCTCGAAGAGTCGCCGGCCCTGGACGGCGTCGGCCTCCCACAGCGGCTGACCCCAGGACACGTAGGCCTCGCCGCCGATGTCGCCGACGAGGATGTCGAGACCTCGGCCCTCCGCTTCGACCCGCTCGGCCAGGGCCGACACCGACTCCTCGTCGAGGTGGTCGCAGACCACCGCCTGGCCCTCTCCCCCGGCGGCCCTGATGAGGTCGACCGTGCCGTCGATCGTCTCCGGGCGCCCGTAGTCCGATGGTCTGCCGGCGGTCGACCGGCCGGTGCACCACACGAATGCTCCGGCGGCGGCGAGTTCCCGGGCGATCGCCCGGCCTGCGCCGCGGGTCGCCCCGGCGACGAGAGCGGTCCGGCCGGCCAGCGGCCGGCTGTCGAGAGGGGTCGGTTCGGCCAGCGGCCGGCTGTCGAGAGGGGTCGGTTCGGGGCGGGTGGACGACTGTGCTGGTGCTGCTGAATGCGTCATGGATCGATCCTCGACCCCGATCCCTGACATCGACTGTCAGGGATGAGCATAGAATCTCTGTCCATGGATGCTGTGTCGTCGGTCGGGAGTGCACCATGAAGGCCGCCCGCCTCGTCTCGGAGATCGCGCTGCTCTCGGCGCGGTCGCATCCCCTCACAGCGAGCGACCTCGCGACCCGCCTCGAGGTCACGGTGCGCACGATCTACCGCGACCTCGCTGAGCTCTCCCGGATGGGCGTGCCCATCGTCACGGAGTCCGGTCCGGGCGGCGGGGTGAGCCTCCTCGGCGAGTGGACGTCACCGCTGTCGGGTCTCACCCGCACCGAGCTCGATTCGGTGCTCCTCGGATCCTTCGCCGCTGCCGACCTCGGTCTCTCCGGCGACCTCGCGACGGCGCGGGCGAAGATCGCCGCCGCCGGTCATGACGATCTCACGCGCACCGTCATCGTCGACGGACCCGACTGGTTCGCCGAGGAGGCCGCTCCCCCGGCGCTCGACACCGTGGCCACCGCGCTGCGCCGGCGCCGCGGTCTCCGCTTCGCCTATCCGCGGGCCTCCGGCACCCGGCTGCGCCGCGTCATCCCGTTGGGGCTCGTCGTCAAGGCCGGGCGCTGGTACCTCGTCGCCCAGCCGCCGGGAGGCGCGCCGCGGACGTATCGGGTCTCGCGGATCACCGACGCGCGACTGCACTGGACGCAGGCGACCGGCCCCACGGGGTTCGACCTCGGTGACCACTGGCAACAGGCGCGCATCGACTTCGACCGGAGTCTGCGCACCCTGCCGGTCCGGATCCGGCTGGCGCAGGCGGCGTGCGCTGATCTTCTCCGCCTCGTCCCCGGTCCTCTCACCGCCGAGGCGGTCGCCGCCGCTCGTCCGGTCACCGGGGCCGACGGCGTGGCGCGCCTCGAGGTCGACATCGCGCTCGAATCGGTCGAGGTCGCCGTCTCTCAGCTGCTCACCGTGCCCGGAGTCGAGGTCGTCTCTCCGGCACCGGTGCGCGAGAAGCTCGCACGCCGGGCGTGCGAGCTTCTCGAACTCAATAGGGTGTGACCGGCCGCGCGGTCGGTCTCAGAGGACTTCGTAGGAGCCCTGGATCTCCCCGGCGCTGATTCCGCCGACGGCTTCCATCGCGGCCTTCGAGAGGTCGATGCAGCGAGATCCGCTGTAGGGGCCGCGGTCGTTGATGCGCACGGTCACGGACTTGCCGTTGGCCTTGTTCGTGATCTTCACCTTCGAGCCGAAAGGCAGGCTCTTGTGCGCGGCGGTGAGCTCGTTCGTGTTGAACGTCTCGCCGTTCGCTGTCTTCTGCCCGTCGAAGCCGTCACCGCCGCCGTAGTACGACATCGGGCACGAGCCGGAGCTGCCGGCCGAGGACCCCGACTTCGAGGGTGCGGAGTCGTCGGATCCGGAGGACTTCGATCCTGAGCTCTGTGCCGGCGACGACTTCTTGCTCGAGGCAGAGGGCTTGGGCTCCGGTGCCTTCGTCTTCGCTTCGAGTGAGAGCTTCTCCGGCTCGGCCTTCGCCTGCTCCTCGGCCTTCTTGAGGTTGTCGTCGGCGGCGGGGCTGGCAGCGGGGACCTCGACGACGACGGGGCTCTGTGCGACGACCTGCTCCGCGGGACCGGTCGCATCGGGTGCCATGGCGAACGTCGACCCGACGACCGCTGCGGTCGCGGCGGCCGGGACGATGAAGGCCGAGAGCACGGGCCGTGAGCGGACGGCGGAGAGGACTCCGCTCGCCGAGTTCGCCTCGGGCGCGTGGCGCCCCGTGCGCTTCTTCGCCGGTTTGAGTGCGGCGAGGAGAGAGCCCTTCGTCGAGGTCGAGGAGTGTTTGCCCACAGTCCGTCCTTCACGTGAGAGTGCGCGGCACACGCTCATCGAGCCTGCGCCCCAAGTTATCGGATCGTTACCTGGGGCCAGTCTAGTTAACGAACTGTTACATTTTCAACGCGGCGCGCGCAGTCGCCGCCCGAGGGCGGGAGAGATGCGTCACGGCAGCGATCTCAGTCGCGGGTGCGCCCGGCGTCCTGCGGCCCGGCATCATCCTGTCGTGACCGGCGCGTGACGAGGCGGCGGACGCTGTCGGCCCCCGAGGTCACGGTCTCCTGCGCGCGGTCGAAGGCGCGTTCGACCTTGCCGCTGCGCACGGCGTCGTCGATCGCATGGGAGACGCTGCCGAGCGCCTTGTTCACCGACGACTCGGCGGCCTCGATGAGACGTGAGCCCTTCGCGGCCTCGCGGACGTTCCTCACGCCGCTGCTCGCGGCGCCGTAGGCGCGGGTCGCGGCGGTGCGCGCCCGCTCGGTGGGGGTGCGCTTGGTCGAATCGATGACGAAGTCCGGTTCGATGGGGTCCTGTGCTCGGCTCATGCCTCCATCGTTGTCGACACCAGGGGAGATTTCAACAGGACTCTAGGATTGGATCATGAATTCCCAGCCTGAGATCATCGCCCATCGCGGCGGCCTGTGGCCCGGCACGAGCGAGAACACGCTCACGGCATTCACCGCGGCGTGGGACGCGGGAATCTCGTGGATGGAGACCGATGTCCACGCCTCCGCCGACGGGGTGCTCTTCGCCGCCCACGATGCGGATCTGCGGCGCATCGCCGACTGCCCGCACCTCATCCGGGACCTGCCGGCCGACGAGCTCGACGCCATCGACCTCGTCGACGGCGGGCGACTGCCCCGCCTCGGCGAGCTCGTCGACGCACTGCCGGGCGCGAAGTGGAACATCGACGTCAAGGCTCCGGAGTCGATCGCGGCGATGGTCCGCTTCGTCCTCGTCCGCGGCATCGAGGACTCCCTGCGGCTGGCGTCGTTCTCCGATGCCACGCTGCGGCGGCTGCGGGCGAGCCTGCCCGGGGTGGCCACCTCGGCGGGCACCGGGGAGACGGCACGGTTCCTCCTCGGCGCCCTGCCCGGCTTCCCGACCCGCGGTCTGCTTCAGCTCGCTCCCGACCTCGACGCCTTCCAGGTGCCGATGCGCTGGAAGGGCGTGCCGATCGTCACACGGAGCTTCGTCGATCGCGCCCACCGGCTCGGACTCGAGGTGCATGTGTGGACGATCAACGACGCCGCCGACATGCGCACGCTCGCCGGTCTCGGCGTCGACGCCATCGTCACCGATGACGTCCCGCTCGCGCAGGCGACGCTCGGCTGACCGCCTGCGCAGGGGAACGGCTGCCCTGTTCCTTGAGCCTGCACAGAACGAGGCCGGCTCCCCGCCCCCGCCGGGGAATAGCCCGACGCGGTAGACTGTTGCTTTCGTATGCACGTCTGCAGTCGAGTCGGAAGGTCTGAAAGATGAGCGAACGCAGTCTTCGCGGAACACAGTTGGGCTCGCGCAGCCTGGAGTCGGAGGAGGGCGTCGAGCCGGCGCCGCGCCAGATGGTCGAATTCGAATGCGAGGACGGCACCCGCTTCAAGGTTCCGTTCTCGATCGAGGCGGAAGTCCCCTCGACATGGGATTCGGGCATCCACGGCATCGGCGTGCGCGTCGGCGTCAACGAACCCGACGGCGAACCCGAGAAGCACGTCCGCTCGCACTGGGACATGCTCCTCGAGCGCCGCTCCTTCGACGAACTCCAGGTCCTCCTCGACGAGCGCCTGGCGATTCGCCGCGGTGAGGTGCCCGCGCAGAGCTGAGACTCCGCCGCCCGACACGAGGGGCGTCGACCGACAGGTCGCCGCCCCTCGTGCATTTCAGGAACGGAATCCGGTCCTCAGCGTCCGAAGAGCGCCCTCACCTGGCGGCCGCGGCGGGCCAGTCCCCAGCCGGCGACCTTCGTGAACGCCTCCGAGATGATCGAGGAGCTCATCTTCGACTCCCCGAGCTCGCGTTCGACGAAGACGATCGGAACCTCGAGCACCCGGAAGCCCGCGTCGATCGTGCGGTACGTCATGTCGATCTGGAAGCAGTAGCCCTGTGACTCGACCCCGGTGAGCTGGAGCGCCTCGAGGACCTCGCGCCGGTAGGCCCGGAAGCCAGCGGTGGCGTCCCGGACTCCGAGGCCCATCATCGCGTCGACGTAGAGGTTGGCGCCCCGGGAGAGGAGGAAGCGGGACCGGGGCCAGTCGACGATCGCGCCGCCGCGCACCCAGCGGGAGCCGATGACGAGATCGGCGGCACCGGCGAGTGCCGGAGCGATGAGCTGACCGAGGTCGAGGGGCCGATGCGACCCGTCGGCATCGAATTCGCAGATGATCTCGTAGTCGCGCTCGAGCGCCCACGTGAAGCCGGCGATGTAGGCCATGCCGAGACCGGCCTTCTCCGTGCGGTGGAGGACGTGGATGCGATCATCGACGGCCGCCTGCTCGTCGGCCCACTCCCCCGTCCCGTCGGGAGAGCCGTCGTCGACGACGAGAACGTCGACCTCGGGCTGATGCTCGAACAGCCCCGCGAGAGTGACGGGAAGGGCGAGACGTTCGTTGTACGTCGGGATGACTACCAGAATCTTCGAAACCACGGCGTCAACCCTACGCCCCTCGGGCCCCGAACAATGAGCCGACACCCCCGCCTTCGGACCACGCTGTGCTCACACGGGGAAACCGCGGCGCACAGTGAGTTATCTATTGACAGGAGTGTCGGCTCCATTCCACAACCGGTGGAACGTCAACGACGAATCTAATCGCTCGACCCGAGTCTGCAAAATGTCTGTGACCTGCGACTTTGATCAAATCCGCAGGTGAGAGCGAAGCCTGCGGGGCAAGAAAACTTCTCACTCCTCGGCGTGTCGGGTTGAAATCCGACTCAGCTCACGCGTGTCGGCAGGGCGACGTCGGGTGCGAGCTCGGGCAGCCCCGGAGTGCCCGACGCCGGATCGGTGCTCCACGCCGCGACCCTGGGGTCGGCGACCTGGACGACGAGACGCTCGACCCGCCAGCGGACGTAGTCGGCTGCGGCACCGGGACGGAGCACTCCGCCCTCCGGATTGCCGGCGGCACGGTGGGCGAACCGGGTGGCGGCGTTGAAGGCGGCGCGGGCGCCGACCCCGTCGCTGCCGATGACCGCATCGCGCACGCTCGCCCACGGCGACTCGCCTGCGAGGACGAAGGAGACCTGCGCTCCGGCGGAGAGCAGCGCGGCCAGCGGCTGATCGCGGCTCGGGTCGAGGGTGAGCGCGACACCGCTGCGGCCGAGGTCGTCGACCAGGGCGGCGGGCACCGTGAAGTCGAGGAGCAGACGGTACCCCCACCGCTGCGCGTGGGCCGCATCCGCAGCGAATCGGGTGAGCACCGCGGAGAGCTCCTCAGGGTCGGCGACGACCAGGTAGAGGGAGGTCTCGGGCAGGGCGGTGAGCTCCGTGAGCGCCGCGGCGGGCAGCCACGCCAGGCTGTCACCGGCCGCGAGTTTCGGGTAGCCGATGACCCTCAGGCCCTCGGGCGCGGCGGCCGTGAAGCGCGCGAGCGCCGTCTCGTCCCCGAGCGCGTGGACGTAGGCGATGCCCGCGTCATGGAGGGCCGCCGGACTCGGCGCCGCCTCGTCGAGGAGGAGGCCGGCGTGGACGAACCCGGGAGTGAGGAAGTCACCGCCCAGGTCGACCGCCTCGGCGTCGAGGGCCAGTGCCGCCTCGTCCGAGCCGATGAAGTTCACGGTCCCGTCCGCGCTGCCGAGGGCAGTCGCGAAGGGATCGACGCTGCTGTAGACATCTCCGCCGTAGTACATGATCACAGCCGCCAGGCTACACCTGCCCTCGCGCGCCGCGCGCATCGGGCGTCGCGGTGTCAGCGCCGTCGGGTATCGTCGGGGACTGTGAAGCCATTGGTACTCGTCGACACGCCCGCGCTCTACTACCGCGCCTTCTATTCGGTGCCGGATTCGATCGTCAACGACGAGGGCCAGCCGGTCAACGCCGTCCGCGGCGTCGTCGACGCCATCGCCCAGATGATCCGCCGCTTCTCCTCGGCACGGGTGATCGCGACGATGGACGCCGACTGGCGTCCGGAGTTCCGCACCCGGATCATGCCCGAGTACAAGGCGGCCCGCATCAAGGACGCCGAGGCCGGCACGGAGATCCCTCCCGAACTCGACGCCCAGCTGCCGATCATGCGTCGGGTGCTCGCGGCCGCCGGCATTCCGATCGCCGAGGTGGAAGGGACCGAGGCCGACGACGTCATCGCCACGCTCGCCGCGGAGTCGACGACCCCGGTCGTCATCGTCTCCCCCGACCGTGACCTCCTCGCCCTCCTCGACGCCGAACGCGACATCAGCGTGCTGCGCCCGCGCAAGGGCGGTGAGTGGGAGGCGATCGGCGCCGCCGACCTCCCCGAGCTCTACGGGGTCGCGACCGGCCTGCGCTATCGCGAGCTCGCCGCGCTGCGCGGTGACCCCTCCGACGGGCTGCCGGGCGCGCCGGGCATCGGGGAGAAGACCGCCGCCACCCTGCTGGCGAGCTTCGGTTCGCTGTCGGGCATCATCTCCGCCGCCAAGGCCGGGGTCAAGGACGGAGGACTGAGCCCGAAGCGCGCGACGACGATCGTCGACTCGGAGGAGACTCTGCTCAAGACCGTCGACGTGATGACGTGCCTGACCGACGTCGCCCACGGTCTCGATCTCAGCGCGCTGCCCCACCCGGTCGATGCCGACGCCGTGACGGCGGCCGCGGCGGGACAGAACATCACCCGTTCGGTCGACAACCTGCTCGCGGCCCTGACCGAGGCCACCCGCGATGGGGATGCCCTGCCGGCCGCTCCTGCAACAGCGACCGCGCCCGCGCCGGGGCCCGCCTCCCGTGCTGCCGCCGCGCCGCCGTGGCCGCAGGCCCGCCTCATCGGCTTCGACCTCGAGACGACGGGGGTCGAACCGGCGACCGCGCGCATCGTCACCGCCGCGCTCGTCGAGGATTCCGACCGCGTCGAGATGTGGCTGGCCGATCCCGGCATCGAGATCCCCGAGTCCGCCCGCGCCGTCCACGGCATCACCACGGAGTACGCGCAGGCCAACGGCTCCCCCGCCGTCGAGGTCGTCACCGCCCTGTGCGCCGCGTTCGCCGGCTTCCGCGATGAGGGCGCCGTCGTTGTCGGGCACAACATCGTCTATGACCTCAGCGTCCTCGACGCCGAGGTCCGCCGCCACCGCCCCGACCTCTCCCTGAGCGAGCTGCTGCCGGCGATCGTCGACACCTTCGTCATCGACCGGCACGTCGACCGGTACCGAAAGGGCAAGCGCACCCTCACCGCGACCGCCGAGGCGTGGCACGTCTCCCTCCTCGACGCCCACGACGCGGCCGCCGATGCGCGTGCCGCCCTGGACATCTCCCGAGCGATCGCTGACAGCTCGGCGGAAATCGCCGGGCTGACCGGACCGCAGATCATGGCCTCCCAACGGGACTGGAAGCGCGCTCAGGCCGCGGATCTCCAGGCGTTCCTGCGCCGCAAGGGCAACGCCGAGGCGGTCGTCGACGGGTCCTGGCCGATCGCCGTCGAGGATAGAATCGACTCTCGACCACCGCAACAGACAGGACGATGACTTGGGACTTCTTTCCCGTTTGCTCAACCGCCCGGGCGCGCAGGCCGAGAAGGCCACCGGCTGGTTCGAGAAGGCCACCACGGACATCGACGCCGCAGGCGCCGAATTCGCCGATCTCAGCGATGCCGAGCTCACCGAGGCCGCCGGTGAGGTCTTCGCCAGCGGCGGCGCCAAGGACACGCTCATCCGGTACGCCGCACTCGCCCGCGAAGCCGCTGAACGCACCCTCGGCGAACGCGCCTATGACACGCAGCTGACCGGTCTCGTCGGTCTCCTCCAGGGCCACATTGTCCAGATGGCCACCGGTGAGGGCAAGACCCTCGTCGGCGCTCTCGCCGCCGCCGGGTACGCGCTCCAGGGCCGCCGGGTCCACGTCGTCAGCGTCAACGACTACCTTGCGGTGCGCGACCGCACGTGGATGCAGCCGGTCTTCGACCTCCTCGGCGTGTCCTCCGCGGCGATCTCCGCCGCCCAGGACGACGACGAGCGCCGGGCCGCCTACCGTGCCGAGGTGCTCTACGCCTCGGTCACCGAGGTCGGCTTCGACGTGTTGCGCGACCGCTTCGTCCTCGACGATGACGACATCAGGGTCGCCGACCGCGACGTCGTCATCGTCGACGAGGCCGACTCCGTCCTCATCGACGAGGCCAGGGTCCCCCTCGTCCTCGCCGGCTCCTCGACCATCGAGGACGGCAATGAGCGCATCGCCGCGCTCGTCGAGAACCTCACCCCGGGCGTCGACTACGAGATCAGCCCCGACCGCCGTGCGGTGTCCCTGACCGACGACGGCGTCACCCGCGTCGAGGACGAACTCGGGGTCGAACTCTACGGCGACGGCGCGGCCGACCTCGCCGCGGTCAACCTCGCCCTCTACGCCAAGGCGCTCGTCAAGCGCGACGTCGACTACCTCGTCGTCGACGGAGCCATCAAGCTCATCTCCGCCTCCCGTGGTCGAGTCGCCGAACTCCAGCGCTGGCCCGACGGCCTCCAGGCCGCCGTCGAGGCCAAGGAGAAGCTCGTGACCACCGAGAGCGGGGAGATCCTCGACCAGATGACGGTCGAAGAGCTCATCCACGGCTATGCCACCGTGTGCGGGATGACCGGAACGGCACTGGCCGTCGGCGACGACCTCCGCGAGTTCTACTCGCTCGAGATCGTGCCCGTCGACACGCATCTGCCCGTCATCCGCGATGACGAACCCGACCGGCTCTACACGTATCAGGAGTCGAAGGAGCGGGCGATCGTCGAGGAGGTCGTCGAGAACCATACGAAGGGCCGCCCCGTGCTCATCGGCACCTCCTCGGTGGCCGAGAGCGAATCCCTGGCCGCCCGTCTCATCGACCGCGGTGTCGACGTCGCCGTCCTCAATGCCAAGGACGACTCGGCCGAAGCCGCGATCATCGGCGATGCCGGGCGCGCCGGCGCGGTGACCGTGTCGACCCAGATGGCCGGGCGCGGCACCGACATCCGCCTCGCCGATGACGAGGTCGCCGAGGCGGGCGGACTGCTCGTCATCGGCGCCGGGCGCTACCTCTCCTCCCGCCTCGACGATCAGCTGCGCGGTCGTGCCGGACGGCAGGGGGATCCGGGGTCATCGGTGTTCTTCACGAGCCTCGAGGACGAACTCCTCACCCGCGTCCCGGAGATCCAGCGCTTCGTCACCGAGGGCGACGAGAACGGGTGGATCGAATCGAAGCGGGCCCTCACCCTCGTCGAGCACGCCCAGCGGGTCGCGGAGGGGCAGAACACGGCCCTGCACCGCGACACGTGGCGGTTCAACGAGCTCATGGCCAAGCAGCGCGAACTCGTCCTCGCCCGCCGCCGGGAGCTGCGCGATGGCAACGAGGCGATCGACGAGCTCAGGGAGCGCCTCGGGGACACGGTGACCGAGCTCGAGAAGGAGCATTCGCCCGAGCTCATCGACGAGAGCCTGCGCTCCGTGCTCCTCTTCCACCTCGACGCCCGGTGGGTCGACCATCTCGCGTTCCTCAACGATCTGCGGGAGGGCATCCACCTGCGCACCTTCGCGAAGGAGAAGCCGCACGAGGCGTTCAACACGGAGTCGATCCGCGTGTTCTCCTCGTTCTGGTCCGATGTCCTCGACGACTCGCAGGCCACGGTCGAGGAGGCGGAGTTCACCGACACCGGGATCGACCTCGCCTCTCACGGCCTCAAGCGTCCGTCGTCGACGTGGACCTATCTGACGACGGAGAACGCCTTCGGCTCCGACATCGAGAACATCGTCAAGCGCATCCGCCGCTGAGTCGACGGCTCACGAGGCGTCAGTTCAGCAAGCGTCGGCCCAGCAGGCGTCGCGTCACGAGTCGTCGGCGACGACGCCGCGGCGCACCGCGTCGATGGTCCGGCGGATGCGCACCGCGGTCTCCGGCGTGACGACCTCGGTGAGCTGTCCGAGGAGGTCGAGGGTCTGCTTCGCCCAGCGGACGAAGTCGCCGGCGGCGATGTCCGTGCCCCGCAGGGACTCGGCGAGGTTCTTGCCCTCCGTCCACCGGAACATCGGGGTGAACAGACCGCGGTCGGGTTCCGGCGTCGGGGTCAGGGCGTGCTGCTCCTCGAGCCGGTAGAGCTCCTTCCACAGGTCGATCGCCTCATCGCCTGCGACCTTGAGGTCGCGGCTGGGGGCGCGTTCGGCGTGGAAGCTCTCGCTGCGCCGGGCCTGGTAGACGAAGCTCGAGGCGAAGGCCGCGAGTTCGGGTTCCGTGAGCCGATCCCAGAGGCCGGCGCGCACCGTCAGTGCCACGAGGAGGTCGCGCTCCCCGTAGATGCGGCGCAGCATGTCCGAATGCTCCGGGTCGAACCCGAGCGTCGCCAGCACCTCCTGCACGCGTTCGAAGACGAGGGCGATCGAGGTCGTGCGTCCCTCGATGCGCTTGATGAGCGACGCGTTCTCCTTGTGCAGCTTCGCCGCGCGATTGGCCCACCGGGCGTGCATCTCGCGATCGGGACAGTCATGGCAGGGATGGGACCGCAGCCGGGCCTGGAGTTCGGCGACCGTCGTGCTCACCCCGGTGCCCGTCGGTGTCGAAACCCAGTGGGCGTCGCGGTCGACACGGCCGTCGGCGATCGCCTCGGCGAGGATGCCGAGCAGCACCCGGCGGTCCGCTGCCTGCCGGTGATTGAACTTCTTCGGCACCTTGATCCGCCCCATCGAGGCGACCGGTTCGGTGACCTCATGGGGACGCAGATGCCACACCTTGCCCTGTTCGGTGAGCACCGTCGGCAGCCGGGAGACCCCGTCGCGGGAGCTCATCGGGGCGATGATCACCGCGGTGCCCTCGACGCGCTTCGTCGGCAGGGTGATGACATCGCCGACCTTGAGCGCGGTCAGCGATTCGACGATGTCGCGCTGCTTCGTCTTCGTCTTCGTCCGCGTCTCCTGCTTCTCCGTCTCGGAGATCTGCTGACGCAGCCGCGCGTACTCGCCGAAGTCGCCGCGGTCGCACTGCATCGACGTCTCGTACGCCGCGATCGTCGCTTCGTTCTTCCGGACCTTCCGGGCCAGACCGACGACGGCCTTGTCAGCCTGGAACTGGGCGAACGAGGTCTCGAGCACCTTCGCGGCGTCGGCGGGGCTCATCCGGGAGAGCAGGTTCGCCGTCATGTTGTACGTCGGACCGAAGGCCGAGCTCAGCGCGTACGAGCGGTTCGAGGCGAGGCCGGCGACCTCGCTGATGTCCATCGTCGGATGCCAGACGACGACGGCGTGACCGATCCGGTCGATGCCGCGGCGGCCGGCGCGGCCGGTCAGCTGCGTGTACTCGCCGGGGGTGATCGACACGTGGGCTTCGCCGTTGAACTTCACGAGCTTCTCGAGGACGACGGTCCGGGCGGGCATGTTGATGCCCAGCGCGAGGGTCTCCGTGGCGAAGACGACCTTGATGACGCCGGCCGAGAAGAGCTCTTCGACGAGTTCCTTGAACTGCGGGATCATCCCGGCATGGTGGGCGGCCACGCCGAGGAGGAGGCCCTCGCGGAACGAGTGGTACCCGAGGATCCCGAGGTCCTCGGCGGGCAGTTCGTCACGCAGCCGTTCGAGCGCCGCGTTGACGATGACCTTGTCCTCACGCGTGTTGAGGTCGGCACCCGTGGCGATGTACTGCTCGACGGCTTCGTCGCAGCCGTTGCGGGAGAAGATGAACATGATCGCCGGCAGCATCCCCGCCTCGGCGAGGGAGGCGACGATCTGCGTGCGGCTGGGCCGGCGGAAGCGGGCCTTCGCGCCGCGCTCGCGCTTCGACCGCGGTCCCCCGTACGTCCGGGTGGCATGGGAGAGCGCGGGATCGATGCGCTCGGAGTCGTGGTGGGTGAAGAGGTCGTACATGCGGTGCCCGACGAGCGCGTGGTTGACCAGCGGCACCGGACGGTGCGAGGTCGAGATCACCGTCGTCGGTCCCCGGACCTCGCGCAGCCACGCCCCGAACTCCTCGACGTTCGACACCGTCGCCGAGAGCGAGACGACCTGGACGCGTTCGGGCAGGTGGATGATGACCTCTTCCCACACGGGCCCGCGGAAGCGGTCGGCGAGGTAGTGGACCTCGTCGAGGACGACGAAGCCGAGGTCGTCGAGGCCCTCGGGGTCGTTGTAGAGCATGTTGCGCAGCACCTCGGTCGTCATGACGATGATCGGCGCATCACGTCGGATCGAGGTGTCACCGGTGAGGAGGCCGACGTTCTCCGCCCCGTGGACGGCGACGAGATCGGCGAACTTCTGATTGCTCAGGGCCTTGATCGGGGTCGTGTAGAAGACCCGCTTGCCCTCGTCCATCGCAAGGTCGACGGCGAATTCGGCGATGATCGTCTTGCCCGCCCCGGTGGGCGCGGTGACGAGGACGTCCTTGCCCTCCTGCAGCTCCGTGCAGGCCTCGAGCTGGAAGTCGTCGAGGGCGAAGTCGGTGCGGGCGATGAACCGTCCCAGCGGCGTCTGGTCGCGTTCGGCGCGGGCCCGGAACTCCGCATACGCGGCAGCCGGGCTCTGGGAGTCGTTCATCGCTGTCCCTTCTCATCGTCGTCGTCGAGTTCGTCCGGGTCGACCCAGACGCCCTGTGCGACGAGCTTGCGCTTGCGTCTGCGGTCGCCGAGCACGCAGATCCCCCACGCCAGGCAGAAGAGCGTGAGCATGGGGATGACGAGGAAGAACATCGACATCGCATCGGGGGTGGGGGTGGCGACGGCGGCGAAGACGAAGGTGATCATGACGATGATGCGCCAGGACTTCCGGATCCGCGTCGCCGAGAGGATGCCGAGCATGTTGAGTCCGACCATGAGGACAGGCAGGACGAAGGCGAGGCCGAAGACGACGATGATCACCATGACGAAGTTGAGGTAGTCCTGCGCCGGGATGATGTTCGTCGCGCCCGAAGGCGTGAACGAGGTCAGGGCCTTGACGGCGTTCGGCAACGCGAAGAACGCCATCGCGGCGCCCGCGAGGAAGAGCGGGACGGCGGCGCCGAGGAACCCGAACGAGTACCGCTTCTCCTTCTTCGTCAGGCCCGGGACGACGAACGCCCAGACCTGATAGAGCCAGATCGGGCACGAGATGAAGAGGCCGATGAAGAACGAGAGCTTGATCTTCATGTCGAACGGCGAGGCGACGCCGGCGAAGTTGACCTGCGCCACCCGGCCAGTGGAGTCGTTGATCGTCCTCACCGGCTCCTGGAGGATGTCGAGGACCGGGTCGTAGAGGAACCAGCCGCCGATGGCGCCGAGGAGGATCGCGACGGCCGCGATGACGAACCGGTTGCGCAGTTCGATGAGATGCCCCATGACGGGCATCTTCTTCTCAGGGTTCTTCTTCCGTGAGGACAGGCCGCTCCGTTCGCTGCGGGATTTCACTTCTCGCGAGACTGCGGATCCTGGTTCGGCTGCGCCGCGGACCGGTTCGGCGCGGCGTCAGGCGTGGTGCGCGGTGCCGACTGGTCGGACTCTCGGCCCAGCTGACCCGGCTCGGTGGTCTTCTCATCGGTGTCATCGCTGCGGAGGTCCTTGACCTCGGACTTGAAGATCTTCAGCGACTGGCCGAGGCTCCTGGCCAGCATCGGCAGCTTGGGAGCACCGAAGATGAGGATGATGACGATGACCACCACGGCGATGTGCATGGGGCTTAAGTTCATGAGAGCTCCTAGGCTTGTGACTGCTCCTGGCAATTCTACGCTGTGCGGCTGAGCCTTTCATCCGCGCGCGCCGATCAGCCGAGGCGCTCCCGGGCGGCGGCCACCGCGTCCGGCGCGTCGATGGCCGCAACGACGTCGGCATGGCCGAGGAGGAACCGGGCCAGCCAGTCGCGGGAGTGGACGGTGAGACGGATCTCGACGCTGCCGTCGCCGTCGACGCCGTACGTCCGCTCGCGGACGTCGAGTTCGTCGGCGAGCCACGCCCCGGCCGCGGTCAGGGTCATCGTCACCTCGGTCGGCGCCTCGGGGGCGGCACCCTCGTGCATCGGCGGATGGGCGGTCTCCGTCCAGGCCCGGATCCGGGAGAGGGCGAAGCGGCGCGGGCCCTGCGCGGAGTAGCACCACGCGTCGAGATACCAGTCGGCGCCGGGCACGAGGCGCGTGGGGGCGATGGTGCGCGTGGTCAGTTCGTCGCGGGACTCGACGTAGTAGTCGATCTCGACGGCCGCCTCGGCGGCGATGAACCCCTTGAGCGCGCTCATCAGCTCCTCGTCGGCGGGGACGGGGTCGACGTCGACGGGGGTGTGGAGGTTCTCGCCGGCCGCGACCCGCAGCTTCGCCGCCGCCGTGCGCACCGCCTCGGCGTCGAGGCCGGGCAGGGCGTCGATGAGTTCGAGGGCGAGGACGAGGAGGCCGGCCTCCTCGGCGCTCAGGCGCACGGGGACGGAGACCTCCTCGGCGTTGGAGATGTAGATCTTCCCGCCGTCCCACGTCGCGTCGATGAGGTCATCGGGCATGTGTCCGGGACGACCGGTGACGAAGAGGAGCTCGAGGTCGTCGATGAGGGTCGCGGCATCGATGCCGAAGTACGCAGCCGTCTCCTCGAGGTCGGCGCCGGGGTGGGCATCGAGGTAGGGCACGAGGCTGAGCAGCCGGGTGAGCCTCTCACGCGCTGAGGACACTGCGACCTCCCAAGCGGTCGAGGGAATCGGCGATCGTCTCCCGGCGCGCCTGCACCGCGCGCACGAGCTCGGCGGGCCCGCGGACCTCGACGGCGTCGCCGTAGCCGACGATCTCGGCCGCGAGCGTCTGGGCGTCGGAGTATTCGACGATGATGTCCTCGCCGTCGCGCCGCACCCGGCGCCGGCGCAGCGGATCGGCCCGGTGGGCGGCCAGGCGCAGCCGCGCCTCGGTGACGACGGCCATCTCCGTGCTCGCCTGGAGGCTGACCGCGGGCGCGAAGTCGGCGGGGATCTCGTAGTCCCCGGGGTCGCGGCCGCCGAGTTTGGCGAGCTTCCCCTCGATCCGGGTGAGCCGGAACGTCCGTTCGGCCCCGCGGTCGAGGTCGAAGCCGATGAGGTAGACCCGGTCCCCGCGGCTGAGCAGGGCGTAGGGCTCGAGCCGCACCTTCCGCGGACTCTGCCCGGGCTTGTGGTACTTGAAGCTCACCGCTTCGCGGGCGTTGATGTGGTGGAGGGCGGTGGCGAAGTTGGCGTTGCCGAGTTTGCTCGCCGCTCCCGGGCCGATGCCGAGCCCCTGCCCGGCGGTGAGTTCGATGCCCAGCGCCCGCAGCTTCGTCAGCGCCTGAGCGCTCGATTCGCCGAGTTCGGTGTCGGACCAGAAGCGTGCAGCCACGGCCACCGCTGCCGCCTCGGCGGGGGTGAGATCGACGTCGCCCATCGCGTAGTCGTCGGTGGAGATCCGATACCCGGTCTCCCCGACATCGGAGTACGCGTCGTGTTCGCCGCGGGTCGCGATCGTGATCCCCATGTGCCGCAGCAGCTCCTTGTCGCGGGAGAACTTGCGGTCGAAGGCGGCGTCGTCGAGGTCGCCGTAGCCGTCGATGGCGCTCATCAGGGTCGTCCGGGACACCCAGCCGCGGGCCGCCCGCAGGGCGATGAGCAGGTTCATCAGCCGCTCGGTCTGCTGCCGCTGGCGGCTCGCGCGTTGTGTGTTCACAGCATCCACCGTAACCCACCGCCACAGGGTTCGGGCGATAGGGTTGGGACCATGATTCATTGGCGCACAGGCACCGTCGCAGGCATCCGCTCCTCCCGCCCCGGTCTCACCGAGGTCGACGCCGACCTCGACCGGCCCCTGCCGGGCACGGACGTGGAGCGGATCAGGGCGATCGCCTACACCGAGGCGACAGGCACCCCGCAGGTCGGCGACACCGTCCTGCTCAACGTCTCCGCGCTCGCGAAGCGGCTCGGCACCGGCGGCTTCGGTCTCATCGTGGCCCTGCCCGACCGTCTGCCCGCGGACCCCGCCCCGGGTCCCGGCCATCTCGTCAAGGACCGCTACTCCCCCCTGCAGACGATGGTCCTCGGCGTCGACGATCAGGAGTCGGAGCATCACGGGATCCTCGCCGCGGCGGAGTCGATCGACGGCATGCCCGTCCTCGTCGCCGACCTCCACTCCGCGCTGCCGGCGGTCGTCGCCGGCATCCGCGCCGTCGATCCGACGCTGCGCGTCGCCTACATCCTCACCGACGGCGCGGCGCTGCCGGCCGCGTTCTCCCAGGCCGTGGCCGGGCTCACCGCTGCGGGGTGGATCACCGGCAGCATCAGCACGGGTCAGTCGTGGGGTGCTGATTACGAGGCGGTGACGATCCACACCGGACTGCTCGCGGCCAAGCACGTCCTCGGCGCTGACATCGCCGTCGTCGCGCAGGGACCGGGCAACCTCGGCACGGGGACGAAGTACGGGTTCTCCGGTCTCGTCGTCGGCGAGCACCTCAATGCCGCCGCCCTCCTCGGCGGCATCCCCGTCGGAGTCCTGCGGATGTCGAACGCCGATGCCCGGGGCCGGCATTTCGGGATCTCCCACCACACGCTCACCGCGCTCGCCGAGGTGGCCCGTCCGGGCGTGCGGGTGCCGGTGCCGGACTTCGCGACGCTGCCGGAGGCCGACCGCGCCGCCATGGATCCCGATCCGCAGGTCATCGCCGAGGCGGTCGCCGAGCAGTTGCCTCAGCTGCGCGACCATGAGCTCGTCGACGTCGACCTGACCGGGCTGTGGGCGGCCCTGCACGACAGCCCCGTGGGCCTGTCGACGATGGGACGCAGACTGCCCGCCGATGCGGCAGCGTTCCTCGCTGCCGCCGCGGCGGGCAGGTATGCGGCGGGGCTCGTCTCCCCCGCCTGAGTCAGCGTCCGGTCAGCGGATGCCTTCGAGGTCGCAGACGAAGATCAGCGACTCGCCGGGCTTGATGACCCCGCCGGCGCCCTGATCGCCGTAGGCGAGGTGCGCGGGGATCTGCAGGGTGCGGCGTCCGCCGACCTTCATCCCCTGGATGCCCTGGTCCCAGCCGGCGATGACCATGCCGGAACCGAGACGGAACTCGAGCGGGGTGCCGCGGTTGTACGAGGCATCGAACTCCTCGCCCGTCGAGTGGGCGACGCCGACGTAGTTGACGCTCACGGTGTCCCCGGGCTTCGCCTCGGGGCCATCGCCGATGATGTCGTCGACGATGACGAGCTCCGTGGGAGCCTCGCCGCCGGGGAATTCGACTTCGGGCTTCTGCTTGGCCATGGTGTTCCTCCTTGGTGGTGGACTGCTGCGCCTGACCGGGCGGTCGACGCGAGGGGGGTCTCAGCCGTCGGCCGAGAGGATGTCGATGACGAAGATCAGCGTCGCGTTCTCCGGGATCTTCGGCGGGCTGCCGGCCGCGCCGTAGCCCTTGTCCGGGGGAATGACGAGGACGATCTGGCTGCCGACCTTCTGGCCGACGAGGCCTTCGTTCCAGCCGTCGATGACGTTGGCCTGTCCCACCGGTGAGACGGGGAACGGCTGGCTGCCCTCGGGCCAGTTCGAGTCGAACGGCTGGGACGTGTCGTCCCACAGCCATCCGCTGTACTTCACGGCGACCGTCTGGCCCTCCTTGACCTCGGGGCCGGTGCCCTCGATCGTCGTATACGTCTGGAGGTCGCTCGGCTTGTCGCCGGTGGGGGCGGTGATCTTCGGTTCGCCGTCGTCCTCCCATGTCACGGTCACGGGGTTGCCGGACTGGTCGGTCTTCTCGCCCTCGGCGCGGGTGAGCGGCTGCGAGGTCTTCTCGATGTCGATGACGTAGACGAGCGTCTGGCTCGGCTGTCCCTGCTGGGGGCTGCCGTTGAGGGTCATGAGCACTCGGGAGCCGACCTTCTTGCCCTCGATCGCGGTGTAGAGGTCTTCGGAGATCTGGGACTTGTCCATGGGGAACCCGGCGGGCGATCCCGAGTCGTAGCTCGACTCGATGACCTCACCGGTGACGCCGGAGACCAGCGTCATCTGCGCGGTGACCTGCTCGCCGGCAGCCACCGGATCGCCGTCGCCCTCGGTGAGCACCTTAGCCTCGGTCGATTCAACGACGAGAGGGGCAGCGAACTCCACCGTCGGCTTCTCGCCCGGCTTGCCGTCGACGGTGACGTCGTCGAGGCTCGTCGACTTCGCGTCCTGGGCGGGCACGGAGGCCGGAGCGCTCGCTCCGCTGTCGTCGGGCTCGGACGACCCGCAGGCCGAGAGCAGCAGCACGGCTGCCGCGATGGCGCTGAGCACTGTGGTGCGCACGTGGTTCCTTTCGTCGGAATGTTCCAGACGATCCTACAGGCCGGCGATGAGAGCTTCGGCCTGCGGATGCGTCGGAGAGAAGGGGTCCTTGAGCGCCACGGCACGGCCCGATTCGTCGTTGAGGCGCAGATGGACCCAGTCGACGGTGTAGTCGCGGCGGGCGTCGTGGGCGGCGCGGATGAACTCTCCACGCACGGCCGCCCGCGTCGTCTGCGGTGGAGTCTCCTTCGCCGCGTCCTGGTCCTGCCGGCTGACGAGGTTCTTCGCCAGGCCCGCCGCCTCGAGCTTGGGGAAGAGTCCGGTGGCCGGGGTGATGTCGTGGTAGGCGATGTCGAGGCGCTGGATCTGCGGGTCGCTCAGCCCGATGTCGCCGCGGGTCATCGCCCGGTCGATGAGCGTGCGCTTGATCACCCAGTCGATCTCGGTGTCGACGCCGGAGAAGTCCTGCGCGTCGACGGCGGTGAGCATCCGCGACCACAGGTCGATGACATAGGCGGCCAGCGTCTCGTCCCCGAGGCTGTGGTCGCCGGTCTCGACGAGGTGGGCTGCCCGGTCCCGATAGTCGGTGAGCAGTCCCAGCGGTGTCGTCGTCGACCCGTCCGTGCGTTCGAGAACGGTCCTTCCCGTGAGGTCGCGGGCGATGACGCGGATGTCGCGGACGGGGTGGCGCAGCCCGTGGTCGGGGATTCGCGCCCCCTGTTCGATGAGGTCGAGCATGAGCACGGCGGAGCCGAGCTTGAGCGCCGAGGTGGCCGTCGACATCGAGGAGTCGCCGACGATGACGTGGAGTCGGCGGTACTTCTCCGCATCGGCGTGCGGTTCGTCGCGGGCGTTGATGATCGGCCGCGAGCGGGTCGTCGCCGAGGACAGGCCCTCCCACATGACGTCGGAGCGGGCGGAGAGGCCGAAGGTCATGTCCGTGCGCGAGACGTCCTCATCGGGGTGGAACGAGGAGGCGCGGGGAATGATCGCCCCGGCTCCGACGAGCAGCTGCCGGGTGACGAGGAAGGGCAGGAGCACGGTGGTCAGCCGGTTGAAGTCGAGGCCGCGGCGGATGAGGAAGTTCTCGTGCGAACCGTAGGAGTTGCCCGCCGCATCCGTATTGTTCTTCACCATGTGGATCCGCCCGGTCAGCCCGTCGGCGGCCAGCGCCTCCTGCGCCTGGTCGAGGAGGTCGATCATCAGTGCCTCACCCGCGCGATCCTGGGCGAGCAGGTCGGTGAGCGAATCGCATTCGGCGGTCGCGTACTCCGGGTGGGAGCCGACGTCGAGGTAGAGGCGGGAGCCGTTGGGGAGGAAGACGTTCGACGACCGTCCCCAGCTGACGACGGGCCGGAAGAGGTAGCGGGCGATCTCCTCGGGGCCGATCCGCCGCCGGTCCTCCCCAGGGGTGTGGGCGAGCCCGTACTCGGTCTCGAGCCCGTAGATGCGGGCCATCAGTCCGACCGGAGCTCGGCCAGGGCGGCGTCGGAGAGCCGCCGGAAGGTGCGATGTCCGGGCACCTCGCGGTCGAGGACGGCGGCTTCGAGATCGTCGACGGGCAGCGGACCCGAACCGGCGGCGGTCAGCGCCTCGATGCCGAGGTCGACGACCTCGGTGAGCGGCTTCGCGCTCGTGACGATCCCCTTGAGCCGCGCGGTGATCGCATCGGCCTGGCCGCCGATGGCCACGTGCTCGGTCTCATCGATGACGGACCCGTCGTAGGTGATCCGGTAGAGCTGGTCGGTCGCGGCGGTGCGGCCGAGCTCGGCGACGACGAGTTCGACCTCGAAGGGCTTCGACTCGGTCGTGAACACCCCGGCCAGGGTCTGGGCGTACGCGTTCGTCAGCCCCCGGGCGGTGACGTCGCTGCGGTCGTAGGAGTAGCCGCGCAGATCCGCGTAGCGGACCCCGGCCTGCCGCAGCGTCTCGAACTCGTTGTACTTGCCGACGGCGGCGAAGCCGATGCGGTCGTAGATCTCGGCGATCTTGTGCAGCGTCGGCGAGGGGTTCTCGGCGAGCAGGAGGATGCCCGAGTCGTAGCGGAGGACGACGACGGACCGGCCGCGGGCGATGCCCTTGCGCGCGAAGTCCGCCCGATCCTTCATCAGCTGTTCGGGTGAGACGTAGAACGGTGCCTGAGTCAAGCCTGTGCCTTCCGCGTGCGCTCCGCGACCACCTCGGCGGCGGTGGCGAGCACCCGATCGGCGGGGATCTCCCTGACCCCGGTGCCGAGTTCGACGGTGAAGACCGTCGGCGCGAGCTTCCGCACGAAATCCGGTCCCCCGGTCGCCGAGTCGTCGTCGGAGGCGTCGAAGAGGGCTTCGACGGCGACGCTGAGCGCGGCATCGGGCTCGAGTCCGGGCTCCCAGAGCTTCTTCAGCGCACCCCGGGCGAACCCGGAGCCCGAGCCGATCGCGTGGAAGCGGTGCTCCTCGTACTTGCCGCCGGTGATGTCGAAGCTGAAGATCTGCCCGTCCGGGCGGGAGTCGTCGACGCCGGCGAACATCGGCACGACGCTCAGCCCCTGCATCGCCAGTCCGAGGTTGCCGCGCAGCATCGCCGCGAGCCGGTTGGCCTTCCCGCCGAGGGAGAGCCGGGCGTCCTCGATCTTCTCGTAGTGCTCGAGCTCGAGCTGGAAGAGCCGGATGAGGTCGAGGGCGACACCGGCGGTGCCGGCGATGCCGATGACGGAGTAGTCGTCGGCGGGGCGCACCTTCTCCATCGCATGGGAGGCGATCATGTTCCCGATCGTCGCGCGCCGGTCACCGGCCATGAGGACGCCGGCGGCGGTGTGGAACGCGACGATCGTCGTCGCGTGCGGCAGCTGCTCGCTCATCGGCGAGCCCTGCGGCTGCGGCAGCGCGTCCGGGGCGAGATCCCGGATGAGGTCGATGAAGGAGTTGCTCGTCGAGCTGAGGAATGCAGGCGGGAACCCTGCCATCTCATTGGCCGCCCTTCTGCACGAAGTTGCGGACGAACTCTTCGGCGTTGGACTCGAGCACGCTGTCGATCTCGTCGAGGATCGAATCGACGTTCTCGGTGTTGATCTGGGCGGACACCGCCTGCGGCGGATCGACCGGCGGCTCGTCCCCACCGGCGGAGTGGTCCTTGTTGATCTGTTCGTTCGAGCTCATCACAGCCTTCTCTCTTGCGTCTTGGCGCTCAGTCTAGTCACTCCCAGGGCCGTCAGCAGGCCGTCGACGTCGTCGACGTCGGCCAGTCGCTCGGCGAGGAGAGCGCGGGTTCCCTTGCGGGGTTCGCTCATCGGCAGACGCACCAGCCCGGCGGTCCCGGCGTCGAAGACGAGGGAGTCCCAGCTCGCGGCGACGAGAGCGTCGGAGAACCGCGTCACCGCGAGTCCCCTGAGGTAGGCGCGAGTGCCCTCCGGCGGGGTCGTGACGGCGGCCTCGACCTCCTCCAGTGTCGTCAGACGGGTGATCCGCCCGGCCCGCTCGAGCTTGTGGAAGAGGCCCTTCTCAGGGCGCACATCGTGGTACTGGACGTCGATGAGGGCGAGCTTCGGATGATCCCAGGACAGTCCCTCCCGCTGCCGGTAGCCGTCGAGGAGCACCCATTTGGCGACCCAGTCGATCGAATCGGCGAGCGTCGTGGGATCGGCCGCGAGACCGTCGAGGAAGCGGCGCCATTCGGCGAGCACCTCCTGCGTCTCCGGGTCGTCACCGGCCTGCTCCCGGCAGGCGCTCCAGTAGAGGTCCTGGATCTCCAGGGCGGTCAGGTGCGACCCGTCGGCCAGCGGCAGGCGGGTGCTCAGCTGCAGATCATGGGAGACGTCCCAGAGCGCCTGGAGCGGGTCGGCGAGCTCGATCCGGGGAGCCAGACCCGCCTCGATGAGGCCGAGGACGAGGGCGGTCGAGCCGAACCGGACGAGGGTCGCAGGTTCGGCCAGGGTGGCGTCGCCGATGATGACGTGGAGTCGACGGTACCGGTCGGGATCGGCATGCGGTTCGTCACGGGTGTTGACGATGGGCCGGCGCAGCGTCGTCTCGAGTCCGACTTGGGCTTCGAAGAAGTCCGCCCGCGAGGAGATCTGGAAGCCGGGGGTCTCCCCTTCGCGGCCGATCCCGACCCGACCGGAGCCGCAGAGGATCTGCCGGGTGACGAAGAACGGGATGAGTCCGGCGACGAGGTCGTCGAAGTCAACGGTGCGCTCGACGAGGTAGTTCTCATGGGTGCCGTAGGAGGCGCCCTTCGAATCGGTGTTGTTCTTGTAGAGGTTGACCGGGGCGTCGGTCGCGGCCAGGCGACGGACGGAGGCCAGGGCGACGAGATCCCCGGCCCGGTCGTAGGTGACGAGGTCACGCGGGGTGAGCACCTCGGGTGAGGAGTACTCGGGGTGGGCGTGGTCGACGTAGTAGCGGGCGCCGTTCTCCGTGACGACGTTGGCGAGGTACTCGGCTTCGACCGCCTCGGCGGGCAGGTGCGTGAGCTGGGAGACGTCGGCGTCGGCGACGTTCATGAGGAACCCGCGGGCATCGGCGAGCGGGGACTCGGTCTCGAAGTCCCAGAAGCTCTGGGACGACTTGAGACCGCGCGGCCCCGCATACGCGTCGACGACGCGCGCGGAGTCGCGCATCGGGTTCGCCCCGGGGTTGCCCGGCTGGCTCAGCCCGAACTCGGTCTCGGCTCCCATCACCCGGTGCACCGTGATCATGACCTGCTCCCTCCACCGTTAGACTCGCAGTCGTGGCTGCGAAGAAATCTCATCTCCCGATCGCCCTTGTCGTCGACCTCGTGCTCGTGATCCTCTTCACGATCATCGGTCATTACACCCACTCTAACGACCTCGACCCGCAGGGCATCGTCACGACCGCATGGCCGTTCGTCGCCGCCCTCGTCGTCGCGTGGGTGCTCGCCGCGGTGTGGGACCGACCGCTGTCCCCGCTCGCCTCGGGCACCGGGATCTGGGCGATCACCGTGCTCCTAGGACTCGTCATCCGCGGCCTCACGGGCGCCGGTGGCGATCCCGGGCAGGTTCCCGTGAGCTTCATGGTCGTCGCCACGACGCTCAACTTCATCACCCTCGTCGGCTGGCGGGTCATCGCCACCACTGTCTCCGGCGGCGGCACGCGCCGACGCTGATCCCGCGGCCCTGTCAGGCCTGGACCGGCCACCGACCTCAGAGCAGGTCGGGGTTCGGTGTCGCCTCGGCGATCTCGGACTCGAGCGTCGGGGCTCCGCGGGTCGTGTCGAGGTGCATCATCCGCAGATGGGTGACCCGCTCGCCCTTGCGCCCGGAGATCCGGGCCCACTCGTCGGGGTTCGTCGTGTTCGGCAGGTCCTCGTGCTCGCTGAACTCCTCGGCGATCGCCTCGGCGAAGTGCTCGGGGTGCAGACCCCGCTGCCCGGTCTCGAGCAGTGACTTGATCGCTCCCTTCTTCGCACGGTCGACGATGTTGTGGATCATCGCGCCCGAGGCGAAGTCGGAGAAGTGGAGGACCTCGCGGGAGCCGTCGGCGTAGGTGGCCTCGACGAACTCGTTCTCCGGCACGCTCGCGTACATCCGCTCGACGCAGTAGTCGATGAGGGCGCTGACCGTGGCCTCGGCTCCCCCGTGCTCGGCCACGAGGCTCTCCCGCAGCGGCAGCGCCGGGGTGAGGTACTTGCCGAAGATGTCGCGGGCGGCCTCGGCGTCGGGCCGTTCGATGCGGATCTTGACGTCGAGGCGACCGGGGCGCAGGATCGCGGGGTCGATGAGGTCCTCGCGGTTCGAAGCGCCGATGACGATGACGTTGTCGAGCTGCTCGACGCCGTCGATCTCCGTGAGCAGCTGCGGAACGATCGTCGTCTCGACGTCGGAGGACTTGCCGGTGCCGCGGGTGCGGAACAGCGATTCCATCTCGTCGAAGAAGACGACGACGGGGAACCCGGCCGAGGCCTTCTCACGGGCCCGGGCGAAGATCAGCCGGAGCTGCCGCTCCGTCTCTCCGACGTACTTGTCGAGGAGTTCGGGGCCCTTGATGTTGAGGAAGTAGGTCCGGCGCGCGCGTTCCGAGCTGCGTTCGGCAAGCGAGTTCGCGACCGCCTTGGCGATGAGCGTCTTGCCGCAGCCGGGCGGACCGTAGAGGAGGATGCCCTTGGGCGGTTTGAGCCCGTGCTCGGTGTAGAGCTGCGGGTGCTCGAAGGGCAGCTCGACGGCGTCCTGGATCTGCCCGATCTGATCGGCGAGGCCGCCGATGTCCGAGTACGTGATGTCGGGGACCTCTTCGAGCAGGAGCGAGGACACCTCCGGCTTCTCGACGACCTCGAGGGCGAAATGGGTGCGAGTGTCGACGACGACGGCATCACCGAGGCGGACGCCTGAGTCGAGGACCTCCTGAGTGAGGACGTAGACCTGCTCGTCATCGCCGGGAGCGCCGACGAGGATGCGGGTGTCGTCGATGAACTCGCGGACGGTGACGACGCTGCCGACCGAGCCGAAGTCGCCGGTGCCGATGATGACGAGACCCTCGGACAGGAGCACCTCGGTGCCGGGCCGCAGCGTCGCCGTCTCGACCTCGGGACCGACCGCCACCCGCATCCGCCGTCCGCCGACGATGACATCGGCGGACAGACCCTCGGCGTCGACGGCGATGAGAGTGCCCCAGCTGTTCGGGGGTTCGGTCAGCCGCCGGGCCTCCTCCTTGATCCGCCCGAGCTCCTCCCGGGCGGTGCGCAGCGTCGTCGACAGCGCCTCGTTCCGCTTGCCGGCGGTGAACAGCTGCTGGCGCAGGGAAGCGGTGTCCTCCCGCAGCTTCTTCACCTCGCTCGTCGGTGTCTCTGTCATCGGCTGTCCTCCTTCTGCTCTGGTTCCGTGGCCGCTGCGGCCGGTTGGGCGGGGTCGGTCTGGTCTGCGGCCGGCTGGGCCGGGTCCGTCTGGTCTGCGAACGGCCGGTCTGGCGCGGGCTGTGGCTGGTCCGTGCCGGGGGTCTCGAGCCGTCTGCCGGCCTCGCGCATCACGCGACGCAGCTTCTTGCCGGTCGCCACCCGGGTGCCGATCGCCGTCTCCGTCACCTCTCCCCCGGTCCACGCTTCGACGTCGGCGCTCGATGCCGGCGCTCCCTGGGGACGCTTCTTCTTCTCGAGGGGAACCTCCCCCGGTGCCATTCTGCGGGCGATGACGAGGAAGCCGGTGTGGGCGATCATCCTGTGGTCGGGACGGACGGCGAGTCCGTCGACGTGCCAGCCGCGGACCATCGACTCCATCGCGCTCGGCTCGCTGAAGCACCCGGTCTCCCGGACCGCCTCGACGAAGCGCGAGAGCTGCGGGACGGTCGCGACATAGGCGATGACGACGCCCCCGGGAGCCAGCGCCTGCGTCACGGCGGCGAGCACGTTCCACGGGGTGAGCATGTCGAGGACGACGCGGTCGACCGTGCCGGGAGCGAACTCGGCGGGCAGGGTCTCGGCGAGGTCGCCGACCGTGACCGCCCAGTTGTCGGGGGCGCCGTCGAAGAAGTCGGCGATGTTGCCGGCGGCGATGTGGGCGAACTCCTCCCGCAGCTCGAACGAGTGGAGGCGGCCCTGCGGTCCGACGGCGCGCAGCAGGGCGATCGACAGGGCGCCTGACCCGACGCCCGCCTCGACGACGGTGGCACCGGGGAACACATCGCCGAGGGTGACGATGAGGCCCGAATCCTTGGGGTAGACGACGGCGGCACCGCGCGGCATCGAGAGCACGAAGTCCTCGTAGAGGGGGCGGAAGACCTGGAAGTCGACACCCCCGGAGTTCGTCACGACGATGCCCTCAGGTCGGCCGATGATGTCGTCGTGGCTGATGAGTCCCTTGTGGGTGTGGAACACCTCTCCGGAGGCGAGCACGATCGTGTGCATCCGGCCCTTGGGATCGGTGAGTTGGATCTTCTCCCCCGCGCGCAGTGCGGTGTCGGGTCGGTGAGGCTCAGTCATGATGCTTCTACTCTACGCTGGTGAGGTGTGCCTTATGCACACCGGTTCAGGCCGCGAGAAGCTCGTCGAAGAACTCCTGCAGATCGATGACGCCGACGAGCGTGTTGCCGTCCATGACCAGGCAGAACTGCGCCTTGGGGCGGTGGGTCAGCGACTCGAGCAGGTGCGGTGCGGTGATGTCCTTGGGCACCCCGATCCAGCCGGCAAGGGGCCTGGCCACTTCGCCGACGGGGATGTGGGTCATCGATTCGGCAAGCCGGCCGGCCGCGGCGTGCCGGTCGACGAGACCGTAGGGCAGCCCCTTCTGGTCGAGGACGACGATGAGCGTGCGCTCCTTGGCGTGGCCGAGGGTGTTCGCATAGTCGAGGGTGTCGGCGAGATCGGCGTCCCAGGTCGCGGCGATCGCCGGCTGGATGACCTGCCGCAGGTCGTAGGTCTCCATCTTCCGGGCCCGCTTCGCATGGGTCGCGGCATCCCCGGCGGAGAACCACAGCATGATGGCGATGAGCGACATCCAGGCGACGTTGAGCGGATCGGGCCGCTGCCCGGCGAGCAGCGGGGTGATGACCGACCAGCCGATGAAGCCGATCGCGATGATCCGCCCCACCCAGCTCGCGACGATCGTGCCGAGGTACTGGGAGCCGGTGATCCGCCACATCAGCGCCTGCAGTGCCCATCCGCCGTCGAGCGGGATGCCCGGCAGCAGGTTGATCGCGCCGAGGGCGACGTTGGCGAAGGTGATCGCGATGAGGAGCAGCCACGGCACCGAGTACGGGGTGACCGCGCTCAGGCACCACCACCCGAGGAGGGCGAGGACGATGTTGACGATGGGCCCGACGATGGAGATGACGAAGCTCGTCATCGCCGCCTTGTCGCGCGGATTGTCCACCTGCGGTTCGAAGCGGGTGAAGCCGCCCCAGATGTTGAGCTCGATCGCCGCGACCTTCTGCCCGTAGAACTGGCCGGCGACGCCGTGGGCGAGTTCGTGGAGGAACACCGAGGCGAAGAGGAGGACGGCGTAGGCGAACGCCACCGCCCACGACCACAGACCGAGGTCGGGGCGCACGGTGTGCACCCAGGGGGCGAAGAGGATCGTGATGACGATCGCGGCGAGGAACCACGACCACGCGAGGATGACGGGGGCGCCGAGAACGGTCCCCAGGCGCACGCCGGATGAGGCGCCGGTCTGGTGGTTCTTCGCGGCCATGAAAAGGACATCCTCTTGCACGTCGGGGTCGGGATTCTCAGCCTAACAGCGGCAGAGGCCTTCACCATGTCAGACGCGTCGTGTCCGCTCAACTCGACGGCGGCGCCCCGCCCGTGTCAGGACCCCTCGCTAGAGTGGGTGCATGGCCGAGCTCACCAGTCTCTCTCCGTCCCGTGCGAACGACTTCGTGCAATGCCCCTTGAAGTTCCGCTTCCGCAGCATTGACAGGCTTCCGGAACCCCCTTCACAGGCGGCATTCAAGGGCACGCTCGTCCATTCCGTGCTCGAGCAGCTCTTCGCGCTGCCGGCGGCCGAGCGCACCGAGGACGCCGCCCAGGCGATGCTCTCCCCGAGCTGGGACGCACTCGTCGAGAAGGACCCGACCGTGCTCGAGATCTTCGCCGACGATGCGGAGAAGGAGACATTCTTCACATCCGCCCACAACCTCGTGCGCGCGTACTTCACCCTCGAGTACCCCGAGCATCTCGAACCGGAGACGACGGAGAAGTACGTGACGACGACACTGGACAACGGCCTCGAGCTGCGCGGATTCATCGACCGGGTCGACGTCGCTCCGGGCGGGGAGAAGCGCCTCGTCGACTACAAGACCGGCAAACAGCCGAAACCCCAGTACGGGCGGGAGGCGAAGTTCCAGATGGGCTTCTACGCGCTCGTCGAGTACCGGCTCACCGGAGAACTCGTCCACACGCTCCAGCTCATGTACCTCGGCTCGCGGAGCATCCTCAAATCGCATCCGACGCCGGCCGACCTCGAGGCCAGCGAATTCGAGATCGCCGCGATCTGGAACGACATCGTCGCGGCGGCCGAAGCCGATCGCTGGCGCCCCCGGAAGTCCCCGCTGTGCAACTGGTGCTCGTTCAAGCCCCTGTGCCCGGCCTGGGGCAACGCCGCTCCCCCGACGCCTGAGATCACGCGGATAGTCGGGACGTGAGCGCGCGCAGATCGTCGACGTCGTGTCCGGCGAGGCTCGTCCACAGGGTCGTGCCCGGTGCGGGGTCGAGGTCGACGAGGTGCGGGATGCCGATCGCGATCGTGCCCGCCGCCTCGGCGCTGGCCAGTCCGGGCCGGGAGTCCTCGAGGGCGATGCAGCTGCCGGGATCGAGACCGAGCAGCGCGGCACCCGCAAGGTAGGGCTCCGGGTCGGGTTTGCCGGCGCTGACCTCGTCACCGGAGATGAGCCCGACGAAGCTGTCGGGCGGGCACGCGGCGATGACCGCCTCGGCGAGGCTGCGGTAGGACATCGTCACCATGACGCACGGAATCCCCTCCTCCCGCAGCGCGCTCAGCAGCTCCAGCGCCCCGGGCCGGAAAGGCACGGACTCGGCGATGCGGGCGATGACGGCCGCGAGCAGGGTGTCGACGATGACGGGTGCCGGCAGGTCGAGCCCGGCCTCCCGCATGAGGTTGCCGGAGGTGAGGAGATCGTTGCCGACGAACTCGAGCCCCTGCTCCTCCGACCACGGCAGTCCGTGGGCGGCCATGAGCTCGGTCTCGGCCTCGATCCAGTACGGTTCGGTGTCGACCAGGGTTCCGTCCATGTCCCAGAGGACCGCGCCAGGATTCGTCATGGTTCCAGCGTAATGTGGTCGCATGACATTTCTCCCATCAGGTCACGGTGCGCTCGTCTTCATCGCCTTCGAGGGGCAGGATGCCGATGCTTCGGAGGCGGCGAGCTCGCTGGTCAAGGACATCATCGACACGTGGGGGCTCGACGACAGCGAGATCCTCGACACCGACGGCTTCTACGAGTTCCGCTTCTCCGAACCGGAGATCGAACGCGATGAGACGGGGCGGGCGAGCATCGCGTGGCCCGGTGTCGAGGTCCACCGCGGCACCCATGAGGGGCGCGCGGTCACCGTCATCCACGGGCACGAGCCCGGACTCAAGTGGCGGGAGTTCCTCTCCCTCATCCTCGCCGAGGTGGGTGAGGACGATTCCGTCGTCCTCCTCGGCGGTCTCCACGCCGAGGTGCCCCACACCAGGCCGCTGCCGGTCGTCGCGAACACCGAGGACCCCGACCTCGCCGCGCAGCTGGGCATCGAGATCAACAGCTACGAGGGGCCCATCGGGATCCTCGGACTCCTCGGGGTCGCGTGCTCGTGGCGGCAGCTCACCGCCATCAACCTCTGGGTGGGCGTGCCCGACTACCTCGGCGACTCGCCGTCGCCGAAGGCCGAACTCGCCCTCGTCCGGGCCGTCGAGAAGACCACGGGGGTGGAGATCGACATTCCCATCCTCGAGGAGGAGAGCCGGGCTTGGGAGCTCGGCGCCGATGAGGTCGTGTCGGCGAATCCGCAGCTGGGCGAGCTGCTCGGACGCCTCGAACAGCGCATCGACGCGACCGAACTGCCCGAAGCCAGCGGCGAGGCGATCGCCGCGGAGTTCGAACGCTACCTGCGCGGTCGCGGCCGCGAGCGCTGAGTCAGTCGCGCAGTCGGATGCCGAGCAGGGCGTCGACGGCGTCGGCGACCCGCTCGCCCGTCACCGGGCCGGGCTGCCCGGCCGGGGTGTCGGCGTAGTGCTCGGCCCATTCGTCGAGGATCCCCAGGGCCCGCGGGCTGTCGAGGTCGTCGGCGAGGGCTTCGCGCAGGAGGCCGATGATATGGGTGCGCAACCCCTCCCGGCACTCCGATTCGCACGTCGCCGCGTGCCGCCATGCGGCGAGGCGCTCGGCGGCGGAGTCGAGGAGGTCGCGGGTGAAGTTCCAGTCGCTGCGGTAGTGGTTCGACAGGAGCACCGTGCGGATGACCATCGGGTCGACGCCTTCGGCGAGCAGCTGCGAGACGAGGACGAGGTTGCCCTTCGACTTGCTCATCTTCTCGCCCTCGAAACCGACCATGCCGGTGTGCATGAACGTCCGCGCCAGCGGCGTATGCTGCCACGCCGCGGCATGGGCGGCGCCCATCTCATGGTGCGGGAAGATGAGGTCGCTGCCGCCGCCCTGGACGTCGACCGGCAGTCCGAGACAGTCATCGGCGATGACCGTGCACTCGATGTGCCAGCCGGGGCGTCCCGGGCCGAGCGCCCCGCCGTCCCAGGAGGGCTCGCCCTCGCGGGCCGCGCGCCACAGCAGCGGATCGAGCGGATTCTCCTTGCCGGGGGTCTCGGGGTCGCCGCCGCGTTCGGCCGACAGGCGCAGCATCGTCGCGCGATCGTCGTGGCTGACGCTGCCGAACGGCGGCTGGATCGGGGTGTCCACCCGGTAGTAGACATCGCCGTTGTCCAGCGTGTACGCCGCCCCCTCGGCGAGGAGGGCGCTGACCGCGGCGGCGATGCGCGGAATCGATTCGACGACGCCGACGTAGTCCTGCGGCGGGATGACGCGCAGGGCCTCCATGTCGTCGCGGAAGAGATGGATCTGCGATTCGGCGAGTTCGCGCCAGTCCACGCCCGTGGCCGCGGCGCGTTCGAGCAGCGGGTCGTCGACATCGGTCGTGTTCTGGACGTAGACGACGTCGAGGCCGGCATCGCGCCACACCCGGCCGAGCAGGTCGAAGGCGACGTAGGTCGCGGCATGACCGAGGTGAGTCGCATCGTAAGGGGTGATCCCGCAGACGTAGAGGGCTGCTCGGCCGTCGCGTCCGCTCAGTCGCCTCGGGCTGCGCGCCCCGGTGTCGAAGACGGTGGGGACTGTGCCGGTGGTGGACAGCTGGGGCAGCTCAGGTGCGGACCATGATTTCACGCAGACCAGCCTAACCGAGACCGACGGTCGCGAGCACGTCCTAGATCGGCGGCCAGGGAATCGCCGTCCGGTCCTCGGGCGGGGCGGGGAACACCCCGGTGTCGGCGAGGGTCTGCGCCCGCTCCGCGAGCGCCGTGATCTCCGTCTCCTTCAGGCATCCGGTGAGCGCGTCCCCGAGCACCGCAGGCATGGCCGCGACCTCGTCGAGGGCAGCGCGCTCGGTGTCATCGAACGCGGAGTCGGCGAACCCCCAGAGCACCGTGCGCAGCTTCTCCTGCCGGTGGAAGCTCAAGCCGTTGTCGATGCCGAACGTCCCGAGTCCCCCGGCCGCCCCGGGCAACACGCTGCCGGTGATGATGTGTCCGGCCTTGCGGTCGGCGTTGCCGGCGAGCAGATCGAAGAAAGCGACCCGCCGCAGCTCCTCGCCGAGGCTGTGGGAGAGGACGAGGTCCCGTCCCTCCTCGGTGCGCAGAGCGAACATCGGGGCGAAGGCCTCGGGGATCCCGTCGATCTCGGTGAGGGCGACATCGGCGTCGTCGCCGGCGTCCTCGACGTAGGCCTGGAGGGAACCGGGGCCGTGCGGCAGGTCGGTGCGGAGCACGGTGGGCGGGACGACCCGCAGGCCGAGATGGGCGCTGAGCCGGTAGGCGGCGACTTCGCGCCGCCCCAGGGTCCAGTCGGGGAAGTCGCGAAGGGGTCTCTCGCCGGCGATCGGCTTGTAGACGGCCTTGAGCACGCGGCCGGCGTGGTCGACGACGACGAGCGAGGTCGCGTTGCTCGCCCGCGGGATGTCTCCCATGAGCGTCAGCTCCCCGCCGGTCAGCGCGGATTCGACGAGGCGGTCGACCGCCGCCGGACCCTCAGGCTCGTGCAACACCGTTGGCGCGCGGGCAGAGGTGGCCTTCGGGTTCGAGCGGCAGCGAGCAGAACGGGCAGTCCCCGCGCCCGGCGGAAACGACCTGCTCGGCGCGGCGCGCGAACTCGCGGGCACCGGCCGCATCGAGGACGGTCCGCAGCACGTCACGCTCGACTTCGTCGTCATCGGGGTCGGCCGAGGTCCCGGCCTGCGCGTCCTCCTCGGTGAGTTCGAAGCATTCGACGACGAGTTCGTGGGCGACGGTGTCCCACCCCAGGCTCATCGTCCCGACCCGGAACTCGGGGTCGATGGGGACATTGAGTCCCGCGTTGTCGATGCGGTCGTCGATCGCCGTCTGCGGCACGCGGGCGGCAGGGTCTTTGATCATCACCATGTCGAGGAGCTCAGTGATGCGGTCGGCGAGGATCTCGACCTGCTCCTTCTCGACGATCACCGTCGTCAGGGCGTCGCCGGACTTCGCTTGGAGGAGGAAGGTCCGCTCCCCCGGCAGGCCGATCGTGCCGACGACGAAGCGGTCGGGTGTGGGGTGATCGTAGAGTGAGGCCATGTGACCCAGCCTAATCCACTGTCGCCCAGTGTTCGGAACCCCGGCCATCTGCGCCGACTCTAGGCGTGACCGTCGTGCTGGGATACATTTGACTCATGAGCACAGATCCTCGTGAGGCCCTGGACGCATTCCTCGAAGCGGTGAGGGAGCACTTCGCCGCATCCGCACATCGCAATGGAGACCAAGACCCCCGAGTCGAAGCCGCCTACATGGCTTTGGCCGACGCCTTCGAGATCTACGAAGACGCCATCTACACCGCGTACGACGAAGTCACCCCGTTCGAGCTCTTCGACGATGTCGAGGATGCGAAGGCCGACGACGAGGACGAGGACTACGACGAGTTCGGCGTCGCCGATGACGACGATGACGAGGACGACATCGACGACGCCCGACGCTGACGGCTCACGAGAGCTCACGACCTCACGGGAGCCGGTGCCTGTCGAGAGCCGAGGCCTCAGGAGATCTGCTCGAGCACCTCGGCGATCTCCGGTTCGAGGGTGACATCGCTGCCCATGACCTGATTCAGCTGCTCCGGGGTGCGCGCGGAGACGAGGGTGGAGGCGATGCCGCGTTCGCGGTTGAAGGCCAGGGCGATGTCGGTCGTGCTCACCCCGAGGGCCGCCGCGGCCCGGCGCACCCCGGCGAGCACTCGCGACGCCCTGTCGTCGAGGTAGGGCGAGACGTAGTCGGAGAGCTCCCCCGCCAGCCGCGAGTCCTGCGGAGTGCCGCGCTGGTACTTGTCCGCGAGCACCCCGCGGCCGAGCCCGGCACCGGCGATGAAGCCGATCCCCGCATAGTCGCAGGCCGGTCCGAGTTCGGCATCGGCGTCGCGGTTGAGCAGGGAGTATTCGCTGATCGCGCACGCGATCGGGATGCCGGCCCCGCGCATCTCGGCGAGCTGCCACCCCGTGTGGTGGGAGACGCCGACGTAGCGGACGGTGCCGAGCGTGAGCAGGGTGTCGATCGCCGAGGCGGTCTCGGACCTGTCGACCTCAGCGTCGAAGACATCGAGGACGAGGACGTCGAGGTGGTCCCGGCCGATCGCGCGCAGCAGCTCGGCGACCTGGTCGAGGATGCGGGCGCGCCCGAGCCCGAGCTCGATGTGGGATGACTCACTCAGCGACACCCCGACCCTGCCCATCACACTCACCGCGTCCGGCAGGTCGACCTGTCCGAGGATCTCGGCCGCATGGAGGCCTGAGCTGGGAAGTTCGAGGAGATTACCGCCCGCCTCGGCGTAGGCGTCGACGAGCCTCTGCGCGTCCCGCCCGTCGACCCGATGCCCCCACTCGAAGGTGCCCAAACCCACATCGCTGACGTCAAGACCGGTCGTTCCCAGGCGGTTGGAGTTCATGATTCTTGAGGTTACCCGATTCGCCGACTACCGTGGTCACGTTCCCACCAACCCTCTTCTCCTAGGAGACGCATGTACGAATGGCTCGTGGCCGCCGTGCTCGGAATCGTCCAGGCACTCACGGAATTCCTGCCGATCTCATCGTCGGCGCACGTGCGCATCGTCGGCGAATGGCTCCTGCCGGGTCGGGATCCGGGCGCGTTCTTCACCGCGATCATCCAGATCGGCACCGAGCTCGCCGTCGTCGTCTACTTCTGGCGCGACATCGTCTCCATCATCTCGAAGTGGTGCCTGGCGCTCGTCGGCAAACATGACCGCAAGGACCCCGAGGTGCGCCTGGGCTGGCTCATCATCGTCGGATCGATCCCCATCGTCATCCTCGGACTCCTCTTCCAGGACTACATCGAGACGACCTTCCGCAGCCTGTGGATCACCGCGACGATGCTCATCGTCTTCGGCCTCATCATCGGCCTCGCGGACTGGGTGGGGAAGAAGCAGTACACGATCGAGGACATGACCTGGGGACAGGGCATCGTCTACGGTTTCGCGCAGGCCCTCGCCCTCATCCCCGGCGTCTCCCGCTCGGGAGGCACGATCATGGCCGGCCGGTTCATGGGCTTCGACCGGCCCTCCGCCGCGCGCTACTCGTTCCTGCTCGCCATTCCCGCCGTGCTCGGGTCGGGCCTCTACGGCATCGTCAAGAGCCTCGGCGACACCGAGATGGTGCTCGGCTGGGGTCCGACGATCCTCGCCACCGTCATCGCGTTCTGCCTCGGACTCGCCGTCATCCACTGGTTCCTGCGCTACATCCAGACGAAGTCGTTCGCGATCTTCGTGTGGTACCGCGTCGCGCTCGGCATCCTCCTCTTCATCCTGCTCGGCACCGGCGTCCTCGCCGCAGGCTGAGGTCACTCGGGGTCGCTGAGACCGCCGCCGCCGGGCACACCGGCCTCCGCGAGTCCGGCGGCGGTCACCGACATCGCCGTGAGCACCGGGAACGGCCCGGACCAGTCGATGATCGTGAACGAGCCGGGGGCGACCGCGAGCCGCTGGAAGTCATCGAGCGGCATGCCGAGCGCCTCGGCGATGATCGCCTTGATGATGTCGCCATGGGAGACGATCATCCCCCACGCGGGCTTCGGCTTCTCCCCCGCCGCCGACTCCGCGGTCCCTGGCGCGTCCGCCGGCTCG
Source organism: Brevibacterium sp. XM4083 (assembly GCF_006489205.2). Taxonomy (GTDB): domain Bacteria; phylum Actinomycetota; class Actinomycetes; order Actinomycetales; family Brevibacteriaceae; genus Brevibacterium. The sequence goes on from NZ_VFYR02000002.1 coordinate 403,010, forward strand.
GGCCGCTCCGCTGCCTGCTCCCGCCTCTCGAGCTCCCGGAGTTCGCCGACGAGGAACCGCACGCCGGACACGGCCCGGTCGGCCGCCTCGGCGATGGCCTCACCGGCCGGGAACCGCATCGCCGAGGCCCGCTCGGTCACCGTCTTCCAGTCGGGTGTCGTGACGAGGTCGGCGAGGCTGCGACCGGTCCAGTCCCCGTAGTCGAGTTCGACGAACTCCTCGCCGATGCGCGTCTCGGTCACCTCGATGTGCCTCTGGGCGATCTCGGCGGTCTGCACGCAGCGCAGCAGCGGCGAGTGGATGAGGCGGGCGAAGGAGGTGTGCGGAAGCAGCCGCAGCGTCGCCTCGAGTGCGCGGGTCCCGTCCTCGGTCAGCGACACGCCGGGCGTGCGTCCGGCGAGGATCCCTGCCGTGTTCGCGCTCGAGAGTCCGTGTCGGAGGAGGACGATGACGGGCATACGATCCAGATTAGCCCACATCGTCTACAGTGGCCCTATGAAGGAGGTGGGCGCATGAAACGCCAGCGACCGAGGATGACCTACGAGTTCCGGAAGGTCTCGTTCTCCAAGGACGTCCCGCGCTCCGTCAGTCTCCAGGAGCTCAACGACCAGGCCGAATACGGTCAGTGGGAGCTCGCACGGACCCGGATCTCCGCAGGCGGAACCCGCACCGTCTGGCTGCGCCGCAAGATCATGCCGCTCCCGACCGCCGGCTGACCGCGGGATTGGGAACGCACTCGGGCTTCCTGTCCCTCCTCCTCGCCGGCTCCGCGACGATCCTCGCGGGGGCGGCGATGTCGTTGCAGGGACGCGCCAACGGTCTGCTCGGGGCGGTGCTCGGAGGCGCCGTCTTCGCCGCCCTCATCTCGTTCGCCACAGGCCTCCTCGTCGTCGGTGTCGTCCTCGCCGCGTCCGCGTCGTCGCGGGCCGGCGCCCGTGAGCTCGTCGTTCGGGTGCGCTCGGGGCGGCTGCCGTGGTGGATGCTCCTCGGCGGGCTCAACGGCGCGTTCGTCGTCGTCGCCCAGGCCGTGACGGTCCCGCTCATGGGGGTCGCGATGTTCACGATGGCGTTCGTCGCCGGTCAGGTCACCGGCGGCATCATCGTCGACGGCACGGCGCTGCCGCCCGGCGGCCGTCAGCGGCTGACGGTGTTGCGCATCATCGGGGTCCTCATCGTCCTCGGAGCCCTCGTCGTCGGCGCCGCCGAGCGGCTCGACCTCGGGGTGCCGTGGTGGGCACCCCTGCTGCCGTTCATCGCCGGCGGTCTCGTCAGTGTCCAGCAGGCCTTCAACGGCCGTGTCCGAGCGGCCACCGGATCGGCCGTCGTCGCGACGACGGCGAACTTCGCGACCGGGTTCCTCGCCCTCCTCGCGGCGACCGCCGTCGTCATGGCCGCCGGTGTCCGGTGGCAGGGGTTCCCGACGGCGCCCGATCAGTGGTGGCTGCTGCTCGGCGGAGCCTTCGGGGTGATCTTCATCGGAATCACCGCGCTCACGGTCAGTCGCCTCGGCGTGCTCCTCCTCAGCCTCTTCTCGCTGTTCGGGAACCTGCTGGGCGCGCTCCTCCTCGATTACCTGCTGCCCCTGCCGGGATCCCTCGTGAGCGTGACGACGGTGCTCAGCGCCGCGCTCGTCCTCGTCGGGATCGCGGTGACGATCACGCCCGCATCAGGAAGTCGCCGAGGACGCGGGTCCCGAACCTGAGCGCGTCGACGGGCACACGCTCGTCGACGCCGTGGAACATCGCCGGGAAGTCGAGATCCCCGGTGAGCCGAAGAGGCGCGAAGCCGTAGCCGGCGATCCCGAGCTCCGACAGCGACTTGTTGTCGGTGCCGCCCGAGAGCGTGTACGGCAGCACCTTGGCGTCCGGGTCGGCGGCGAGCAGGCTCGCGTTCATCTGGGCCACCAGCGGGGTCTGATAGTCGGCTTCGAGTGCAGGGCCCTGTTCGCTGACCTCGATGTCGATGCCCGGACCCGCAAGCTCCTTGATCGTGAGCATGACGTCCTCGTGCTGGCCGGGCAGAGTGCGGCAGTCGACGTACCCGGTCGCGGTGCCGGGGATGACATTGTGCTTGTAGCCGGCCTCGAGGAACGTCGGGTTCGACGTGTTCTGCAGGGTCGGGGCGACGAACTTCGCGACGGAGCCGAGTTCGGTGAGCAGCTCGCCGATCGTCTCCGAGGTGAAGGCGATCCCAGTGATCTCCGAGACCCCTTCGAGCAGCTGCCGTGTCGCCGGAGGGATGTCCTGCGGCCATTCGTGCTCGCCGATCCGGGTGATCGCCGCGGCAAGGCGGGTGACGGGATTGTCGTCGTTGCGCTGGGAACCGTGGCCGGCGGAGCCGTGGGCGATGAGGTTGAGCCACGCCAGCCCCTTCTCCGCGGTCTGGATGAGGTAGACCCGCTGTCCGCGGATGTCGACGGAGTAGCCGCCGACCTCGGAGATCGCCTCGGTGGCACCGGCGAAGAACTCGGGGTGGTTGCGCACGACGTAGCGGGCCCCGTATTCGCCTCCCGCCTCCTCGTCGGCGAAGAAGGCGACGATGAGGTCGCGGCGAGGCTGCAGGCCCTGACGGACCATGTCGCGGATCGCTGCGATGATCATCGCGTCCATGTCCTTCATGTCCACCGCGCCGCGACCCCACAGCAGACCGTCCTTGATGACACCGGCGAAGGGGTCGACGCTCCAGTCCTCGGCGGCGGCCGGGACGACGTCGGTGTGGCCGTGGACGACGAGGGCGGGGGCCGTCGCATCGACGCCGGAGATCCGGGTGACCAGCGACGCTCGGCCGGGAGCGGATTCGACGATCGTCGACTGCAGCCCCACCTCGGCGAACCAGCTCTCGATGAGCTCAGCGGCGGGCCTTTCCGGGTTCGCCTTGTTCATCCCCCAGTTCTGGGTGTCGATGCGGATGAGCTGCTGGCACAGGGATGTGACCTCGTCCTCGGCGGCACTGAAATCAAACATGGAGACTCCCCTTCGACGCGACGGTGCTGAACAGGATCAACGTTAACGCACGGGCGCGACGGTGAATGAGCGAAGGCCCTCCCGGATCACTCCGGAAGGGCCTTCCCTGTTGTGCGCGAAGGGGGACTTGAACCCCCACGTCCGATAAGTTGGACACTAGCACCTCAAGCTAGCGCGTCTACCAATTCCGCCACCCGCGCTGGCAACAGGAATTACTCTACACGCGTTCGGCGGCGGCGCAAAATCGAATCGGCCGTTTGTGACCGACCTCACTGCCCACCGTCTCTGACCTCAGGCGATGCCGCTCGGCAGGCTCAAGCGCTGCCGCTCAGCGGCCTCAGGCGCTGCTGGTCGGCGCGGCGACCTCGGTGACGCTCGAGAGCACGTGCGGCTTGCCCTTGGCCGGGTCGAAGACCGCGAAGTCCGCCGCTTCGTGCCGCGCTCCCTCGGTGAAGGCGAACCCGACGGTCCCGGGAAGCAGGATCGGCTTCGCGAAGGAGACATCCCAGCGGTAGGACTCGAGTCGGGGATCGGCCGCCGCCAGCGCCCGGGACGCGGTGTACATCCCGTGCGCGATGACCTTGGGGAACCCGAAGCCGCGGGCGGCGAGCCCGTTGAGGTGGATCGGATTGTAGTCGCCGGAGACCTTCGCGTAGCGCTGTCCGATGATCGGATCGAGCCGCCAGCGCGCGGTCGGCAGCGGCGCAACGAAGTCCTCACGCTCCGGCTGCGGCTGCTCCTTCGCGCCGGCGAGCCGCTTGCCCTTCGCCAGGTACGTCGTCGTCTCCGTCAGCACCGTCTCGCCGTCGACCTGCGCGGTGACCTCGACGTCGATCGTCGTCCCCGACGGATGCGCGTACGGACCGGCCAGGGAGACGTGGAAGTCGACGACGTCGCCGATGCGCACCGGGCGCAGGACATCGACCCGATTGCGGATGTGGACCATCCCGACGAGCGGCAGCGGCACCGCTGGGTCGCTGAGGAGCTGCATGCTCAGCGGGAACGCGAGCACGTGGAGGTAACCGGGATGGACGACGTCGCGCAGCGGAGCTTCGATGACCTTCGCGAACCCCGCATAGGCGGTGGCGTCGATGGCGATGCTGCGCCCGATCGTCCGGTCGGGCAGATCCGTGCCGGGACGCGTGCCGAACGGCAGGGCCTTGAGGACGGCCTTGGCATAGACGGGAAGCATGCTCATCACGCACCCACCATGTTCTGCCCGCACACCCGCAGGGTCTGGCCGTTGATGCCGCGCGCCGAGGCGGAGGCGAGGAACGCGATCGTCTCGGCGACGTCGACGGGCAGTCCGCCCTGCTGGAGACTCGAGAGGCGCCGCGCGACCTGCCGGGTGAGCGGGGGCATCGCCGCGGTCATCTCGGTTTCGATGAACCCGGGGGCGACGGCGTTCGCGCTGCCGCCGAGTGCCGCGAAGTCCCCCGCCGAGGCGGCCGTGAGTCCGATGACCCCGGCCTTCGACGTCGCATAGTTCGTCTGACCGCGGTTGCCGGCGATGCCGGAGGTCGAGGCGAGCGAGACGACCTGGGCGCCTTCGGCGAAGCGTCCGGTCTCGAAGAGGCGGGCGTTGATGCGCGCCTGGGAGGCGATGTTGACCGCGATCACCGAGTCCCAGCGGGAGGCGTCCATGTTCGCGAGCAGCTTGTCACGGGTGATCCCGGCGTTGTGGACGAGGATGTCGACGGTGCCGTCAGCGGCTTCGGCGATCGCGTCGGCGGCTCCGTCGGCGGTGATGTCGAGCTGGAGGGACTTCCCGCCGACCTCGTTCATCACCTGCGCCAGGGCCTGCCCGGCCTGGGGCATGTCGACGCCGATGAGGTGGGCGCCGTCGCGGGCGAGCACACGGGCCACCTCGGCGCCGATCCCACGGGCGGCTCCGGTGACGACGGCGGTGCGCCCGGCGAGCGGACCGGCCTGGCCGGTCGCGAGGAATTCGGCGTCGGTCACCGCAGCGCCGGCATCCGAGGTCACAGTGATGAACTGACCGTCGACATAGGCCGATTTCCCCGACAGGAGGAACCACAGCGCCGACGCCACCGACGGGGCGTCGATGCCGACGCCGCGCCCGAGGAGGATTCCGTTGGCGGTTGCGCCGCGCCGCATCTCATGGGCCAGCGACCGGGTCAGACCGGTGATGCCCTGGGTGGCGGCTGCCACCTGCGGATCCTGAGCGGTCGGGTCGGGGGTTGCCGAGATCGTCACAACGCGACCGCACTTGGCCAGCGACCGCACCGCACCGCCGAGGCCGAGCACGGTCTCGGAGAGCGCGGAGGGCGAGGTCACGTCGTCGAGGACGGCGATGATCGCCCGCAGCGACTCATCGGGGGCCGCGTGCCGCCGGACCTCGAATCCGTTGTCGAGGAGGAGGTCGGCGATCGTCTGGGCCCCGCTGCCGGAGCCGAGGACGAGGACGGGCCGGCGCAGATAGGACTCGGGAGTCGAGCCGAAGCGCTGGAGTTCGACGGGCTGCGGGAGACCGAGGGTCTTCGCGATCTTCCCGAGCGGGCCGCCCATGAGTTCGAGGTACTTGTCCTTCATGCCGCCTCCACGATCGCCGTGAGCCCCTGTCCGCCTGCTGCGCAGATCGAGACGAGGGAGCGCTTCTTGCCGGTCTCCTTGAGGTACTTCGCGGTCGTCGCGATGATGCGCCCGCCGGTCGCGGCGAACGGATGTCCCGCCGCGAGCGAGGAGCCGAGCGGGTTGAGCTTCGCACGGTCGAGCGTGCCGAAGGCCCCGTCGAGACCGAGCTTCTCGCGACCGAACTCCTCGGACTCCCACGCCGCCAGATGCGCGAGCACCGTTGAGGCGAAGGCCTCGTGGATCTCGAAGACGTCGAAGTCGTCGAAGGTCAGACCGTTGCGGGCGAGCAGCCGGGGTACCGCGTAGGCGGGAGCCATGAGCAGGCCCTCGGCCCCGTCGACGAAGTCCACGGCGGCTGCCTCGGCGTCGATGAGCCGGGCCAGCGGGGTGAAGCCGCGCTCGGCCGCCCACTCCTCGCTGCCGAGCAGGACCGATGCGGCCCCATCGGTGAGCGGGGTCGAGTTGCCTGCGGTCATCGTCGCCGGGGTCGGCAGGCGCTTGCCGAAGACCGGGGAGAGCTTCGCCAACGACTCCAGAGTCGAGTCGGGGCGGAGGTTCGTGTCGCGGCTGACTCCGAGGTACGGGGTCACGAGGTCGTCGAAGAAGCCCTCGTCCCACGCCCCGGCCAGTCCCTGGTGGGAGGCGAGGGCGAGCTCGTCCTGGGCCTCCCGGCTGATCTGCCATTCGGCGGTCGTGATCGCCTGGTGCTCACCCATGCTCAGGCCCGTCCGCGGCTCTCCCGTCGACGGCGCCTGCGGAGCGAGGTAGGCGGGCCGGATCTGCGCGGCGATGCGCACGCGCTGTGCCAGCGTCTTCGCCCGTGAAAGCTCGAGGAGGATCTCCCGCAGCGAGTCGTTGACGACGATCGGCGCGTCCGAGGCCGAGTCGACGCCCGCGGCGATGCCCGATTCGATCTGCCCGGCGTTGATCTTGTTCGTCAGGCTGACGACGGTCTCGAGGCCCGTCGCGCAGGCCTGGCCGATGTCGTAGGCCGGTGTCGTCGGGGACAGCGCCGAGCCGAGGACGGCCTCGCGGGTGAGGTTGAAGTCCTTCGAATGCTTGAGGACGGCACCGCCGGCGACCTCGCCGATCGTCTCTCCGGCCAGCCCGAAGCGGGCGACGAGGCCGTCGATCGTGCTCGTGAGCATGTCGAGATTGCTCGCCTTCGCGTACTGCTTGTTCGACCGCGCGAAGGGAATGCGGTTGCCGCCGAGGATGACGGCGCGTGAGGTGGGTGCGGGCATGAGCGCCTCCGTGTCTGTCGAGGAATTAGCTGTTACCGACAGTACCTGATACCGTCTGTATCATGAAATCGCTCACAGACGGCCGCTCGACGCGGTGGCAGGAGCATCGCGACAGTCGTCGCCGCGAGCTGCTGCGGACGGTCCGCCATGTCGTCGACGAACACGGTGACGATCTGTCGATGGAGCAGATCTCCGAGCACTCCGGGACGACGAAGGCCGTGCTCTACCGCTACTTCACCGACCGCGCCGGGCTCCAGGAGGCGATGGGCGGCTGGGCGATGCAGGTGATCGCGAACTCGCTCGACGAAGCCAGCGCCTCCCGCGTCCCGGCCCCGGACTCCGCCGGCCCGACCCCTGACCGCCGTGAGACCCTCGAGGCGATGATCCGCGCGTTCGTCAGCCTCGCCGCCGAGTCGCCGAGCATCTACCGCTTCTGCGACCAGGCGGTGGGGCGCTTCGATCCTGGTGAGGAGGGCGGCTTCTTCCGCGAAGTCGCCGACCTCCTCGCCGAACGCCTCGACCTCGATGTCACCGACGGACGGTTCGCCGGTGACGACGGGAAGCTGTGGGCTGCCGGCGCCATCGGCTTCGTCCGCGCCGCGACGGAGACGTGGCTCTCGGCCCCCGGCTCCCCCGAGGCGTTCGCCGCCTCGGTGAGCACGTGGCTGTGGGCGTCCCTGCCGCCCGAAGCCAGGGGCGCACCGCCGACAGCCTGAGACACTCGCCCCGATCCGACCACACACCGCCATCGCACAGACCAGGAGCACACGCATGACCGACTTCGCGCTCGACCTCGATCCCACTGCCATCCAGACCGTCCTCGACGGACGCTGGGCCGATGCCCGCCGCCAGGGACGCAGCCTCGCCCTCGACGAGTCGACCCACCTCGACCCCGCTGACGACCTCGAGACCACCCGCGCGAACACCCTCGCCGCGGTCGGACTCATGGCCGGCACGAAGCTGCCGATGGCCGCGCTGCCGGAGACGCTCGGGGGGACGAACGAACACGCGAAGACCGTCGCCGGGTTCGAGGAGACCGTGACCGCCTCGCCGAGCCTGCAGATCAAGGCCGGGGTGCAGTTCGGACTCTTCGGGGGCGCGATCCTCCACCTCGGCAACCCCACCCAGCACGCCGACTGGCTCGTGCCCGCCCAGCAGGGAGAGCTGCTCGGGTCGTTCGCGATGACCGAGATCGGCCACGGCTCCGATGTCGCCGCGATCGGCACGACCGCCACCTACGATGCCGCGACCGAGGAGTTCGTCATCGACACCCCGTTCCGGGCTGCGACGAAGGAGTACATCGGCAATGCCGCCCGGGACGCACGGGCCGCCGTCGTCTTCGCCCAGCTCATCACCGCCGGGGTCAACCACGGCGTGCACGCGTTCTTCGTGCCCATCCGCACCGCCGAGGGCCAGCCGCTGCCGGGTGTGAGCATCGAGGACGACGGATACAAGGGCGGACTGCGGGGAGTCGACAACGGTCGGTTCGCCTTCGACGCCGTGCGCATCCCGCGCACGAATCTCCTCGACCGCTACGGCGCAGTGACCGCCGACGGCGAGTACTCCTCCCCCATCGATTCGCCCGGACGCCGGTTCTTCACGATGCTCGGCACCCTCGTCCAGGGCCGCGTCTCCCTCGACGGATCCGCGGTCGTGGCGAGCAAGCTCGCCCTCGACATCGCCGTGCGCTACGGGCTCGAACGCAAGCAGTTCACCACCGTCGACGACTACACCGAGACGACACTGCTCGACTACCAGCAGCATCAGCGCCGGCTCATGCCCGGCCTCGCCGCGGTCTACGCCTCGAGCCTCGCCCATGAGAAGCTGCTCACCTCGTTCGAGGAGGTGTTCTCCGGCGTCGACGACAGCGAGGAGAATCGCGCCCTGCTCGAGACCCGGGCCGCGGCGTTCAAGGCCGACTCGACGTGGATGGCCCTCGACGTCATCCAGGAGTGCCGCGAAGCCTGCGGCGGTGCCGGGTTCATGGCCGAGAACCGCCTCGTGGGCCTGCGGGCCGACCTCGACGTCTACGTGACGTTCGAAGGCGACAACACGGTCCTCCTCCAGCTCGTCGCCAAGCGCATCCTCGGCGACTACGCCAAGGAGTTCGCGCACATCGATGTCGGCGGAGCCGCCCGCTTCATCGGCACCCAGGCCGCCGAGCACACGCTCTACCGCAGCGGCCTGGCCAATGCCGGACGCGCGATCTCCGATGTCTTCACGCCCAATCTCAGCGAGAGGCGGATCCGTTCGGGTCGCCTCCAGCGCACCCTGCTCGAGACCCGTCTCGAGGTCATGGTCTCCGGGCTCGCCGCAGCGCTGCGTCCGGCGGCGAAGATGCCGGCGGCCAAGGCGGCCGAGCTCTTCAACTCCCAGCAGCACGAACTCGTCGAGATGGCCCGCGCCTACGTCGAGCTCGAGAAGTGGAAGGCCATCGACGAGGCGATGAGGGAGCAGAAGGATCCCGCCCAGGCGAAGATCTTCCGCCGACTGCGCGACACCTACGGGCTCAGCCTCATCGAGAAGCACATCGGCTGGCACCTCATGTACGGCCGTCTGCCGATGTCGCGCGCCCGCCAGGTCGGTGAGACGCTCAACCGCCTCTGCGCGAAGCTCGCGGCCAACGCCCTCGAGCTCGTCGACGCCTTCGGCTACGGGGACGATCACCGCCGGGCGACGATCGCCACCGGCGTCGAAGCCGAACGTCAGGCCGAGGCCGCCGCACACTACCGGCGGGCCCGCGCCCAGCGCGACTACCCGGTCCCGGAGAAGCAGCTGAAGAAGGCCGCGAAGTCCCGCACCGCCTGATGAGGCCGGCGCCTCACGCGGTGAGGAAGTCCCGCAGCGCCGCGGACACGGCGGCGGCCTCGGTGAGGAAGCCGTCGTGTCCGACCGGGGAGTCGATGACCCGGTAGTCGACCCGCCCGGGAAGATGCCTCGCGAGCTGTTCGACCTGCGCCGGCGGGTAGAGCCGATCCGAGGACACGGAGACGACGAGGCTGTCGGTGCATGCCTGCGCGAGTGCCGTGCGCAGGTCGGCCGAGCGTCCCGTGCGCACATCGTGGTCGCGCAGCGCCTTCGACAATAGGACGTAGCTGTGCGGGTCGAAGCGGGCGGTGAGCTTCTTCGCCTGGTGGTCGAGGTACGAGCTCACCTCGTAGTAGCCGGCTGAGCGCAGCCGCCGGGAGAAGCGCTCGTTGAGGTCGGCGTCGTTGCGGTAGGTCAGGTGGGCGATCTGCCGGGCGAGTCCGAGGCCGGCGGCGGGGAACCTGCCGATCGCCGCATAGTCCCCACCGCAGTAGTCGGGGTCGAGTTCGATGGCCCGCTCCTGCGTCATCGCCCACGCGATCTGGTCGGCCTCGGAGAAGGCGGGAGCGGCGATGATCGCACACTTCGCGGTCTTGCGCGCATCGAGGAGACCGAATTCGAGGGCCCTCGCCCCGCCCATCGATCCGCCGATGACGGCATGCCAGGTCTCGATGCCGAGGATCTGCGTGAGATTGTGCTCGAGGCGCGCCATGTCCCTGATCGTCACCGCAGGAAAGCGCGACCCGTAGGGCAGACCGTCGCCGAAGGCCGACTGCGGACCCGTCGTGCCGCTGCACCCGCCGAGCGCGTTCGCGCAGACGACGAAATACTCGTTCGTGTCGACGGCCCGACCCGGTCCGACGACCCCCGACCACCAGTCGGTGGCCCGGGTGTCGCCGGTGAGCGCGTGTTCGACGAGGATCGCGTTCGACCGGTCAGCGTTGAGGGTGCCGAAGGTCTCGTAGGCGATCTCGACGGTCCCGAACGTGTGTCCGGAATCCGTGGTGAAGCCGAGGATCGACTCCACGGACGTGCTCTGAGTGGTCATCTCAGGCGGCGGTCTCGGCCGTCGCCGCTGCGGCGGCGAAGCCCGCATCGAGGTCGGCGAGGATGTCGTCGATGCCCTCGAGGCCCACCGAGAGGCGCACGAGTGCGGGGTTGACCCCGGAGGCGGCCTGCGCGGCGTCGTCGAGCTGGGAATGCGTCGTCGAGGCCGGGTGGATGACGAGCGAGCGGACATCGCCGATGTTCGCGACGAGTGAGTGGAGTTCGAGCGCGTCGACGAAGGCCACGGCCGCGTCGTAGCCGCCGGCGATGTCGAAGGCGAGGACCGAGCCGACGCCGTAGGGCAGGTACGTCTGCGCCCGTGCATGCCACGGGCTGGATTCGAGACCCGCGTAGGCGACGCGCGTGACCTGGTCGTGGCCTTCGAGGTAGGCGGCGACCCGCTCGGCATTCGCGACGTGGCGTTCGATGCGCAGACTCAGCGTCTCGAGTCCCTGGGCGATGAGGAACGCGTTGAACGGGCTGACGGCGGGACCGAGGTCGCGCAGCAGCTGGACGCGGAGTTTGAGGCCGTAGGACACGTTCGCCCCGAACGCGGAGTCCGCACCGAGGTCGCGGGCGTAGACGAGACCGTTGTACGACTCGTCGGGAGTGTTGAAGCCGGGGAAGCGCTCGGGGTGGGCGCCGTAGTCGAAGGTGCCGCCGTCGACGACGACGCCGGCGATCGAGGTGCCGTGACCGCCGAGGTACTTCGTCGCGGAGTGGATGACGACGTCGGCGCCGTGTTCGATGGGGCGCACGAGGTAGGGGGTGGCGAGCGTGTTGTCGACGACGAGCGGCACCCCGGCGGCGTGGGCGATGTCGGCGACCGCGGTGATGTCGAGGACGTCGGAGCGGGGGTTGGAGACCACCTCGGCGAAGAAGAGCTTCGTGTTGTCCTCGACGGCGTCGCGCCAGGCGTCGAGGTCGTCGACGTCGACGAAGGTCGTGGAGATGCCGAGCTTGCGCAGGGTGACGTCGAGGAGGTTGTACGTGCCGCCGTAGAGGCTCGAGCTGGCGACGATGTGGTCACCGGCCTCGGCGATGTTCGCGATCGCGAGGAACTCGGCGGACTGGCCCGAGGCGGTGAGCACGGCATGGACGCCGCCTTCGAGGTCGGCGATCCGGTTCTCGACGACCTCGGTCGTCGGGTTGGTGATGCGGGTGTAGATCGGGCCGAGTTCGGCGAGGGCGAACCGGTTCTTCGCCTGGTCGTTGTCGGCGAAGACGTAGGAGGTCGTCTGGTGGATCGGCAGCGCACGGGAGCCCGTCGCGGGGTCGGGGACCTGTCCGGCATGGATCTGGCGGGTTTCGAATGACTGGGCCATGGCATCTCCTCTGAGTGAGCGGGTGCCTCCACTCTCACCTGTGACCGCTCCTGCTCTGCGCGTTCTCGTCATGGAGCTGTCACCGACCGTCATCTGTCGTCATGTGGCCGACCTCACCGAGGCGGCCCCGTCACCGGAAGTTGCGGGCCTTCGTCGGCAGCTGGACCTCGAGCGGGACGAGCTTGTGGGCATAGAGGCTCACGACGTCCCCGCCGCGCTGGATGAGCCCGGTGACGACGAGGGCGTTGCGGGAGGTCGCGACCGCCCGGAACCGCTTCATCAGCCCGGCGGTGGCGACGACGTTGAGCATTCCGAACTCGTCCTCGAGGTTGATGAAGGTGATCCCCGAGGCGGTCGCCGGGCGCTGCCGGTGGGTGACGAGCGCGGCGACGGTCATCCGCTTGCCGTCGGGAGCGGCGGCGGCATCGGCCGTCGAGGCGTAACCGCGTTCGCGCAGCGACTGCCGGAGGATCTCCGTGGGATAGCCGTCGACGGTGATCCCGGTGGAGAAGAGCTCGGCCAGGGTCGTCTCGAAGGCGTCCATCGTCGGCAGGGCCGGGGCGTGGGAGACGGCGCCCGTGCCCGGCAGCACGCCCGGGTGGGATCCGGCGACGCCCCCGGCCAGCCACAGCGCCTGCCGCCGGTCGAGGTCGAAGCCGGACAGGGCCCCGGCGGTGGCGAGTCCTTCGAGGGCCTGCTTCCCGATGCCGGTGCGTTCGGCGAGGTCGGCCACCGAGGCGAACGGCGCGTGTTCGCGTTCGGCGACGATCACCTCGGCGAAGGAGCCGACATGGGAGACCGAGTCGAGGCCGAGCCGGATCCCCAGCTCCCCGGTCTCCGTGGCCTCGAGATCGGTGCCGGCCGCGGAGCGGCTGAGGTCGACGGGCAGGATCGGCACCGCGTGCCGGCGGGCGTCGGCGATGAGCGACTGCGGGGAGTAGAAGCCCATCGGCTGGGCGCGCAGCAGGCCCGCGGTGAACGCGGCATGGTGATGGTATTTGAACCATGCGGACTGGTAGACGAGGTTGGCGAAGCTGATCGCATGCGATTCGGGGAACCCGTAGTTCGCGAACGCCGCGATCGTGTCGAAGATCTTCTCCGCGGTCTCCGCGTCGACGCCGCGCTCCTGGGCCCCGGTGCGGAACTTCTCCGCGAGCTCGGCCATCCTCCGCTGGGAGCGGCGCGAGCCCATCGCCTGCCGCAGCCGGTCGGCGTCGGCCCCGGAGAAGCCGCCGACGTCGATGGCCATCTGCATGAGCTGCTCCTGGAACAGCGGGACCCCGCACGTCTTGGCCAGGGACTTCTCGAGCAGCGGGTGGAGGTATTCGACCGCGTCGAGTCCCTGCCGCCGTCGGATGTAGGGGTGGACCGACCCGCCCTGGATGGGGCCGGGGCGGATGAGCGCGACCTGGACGGCGAGGTCGTAGAACTCGCGCGGTCGCAGTCGGGGCAGGGTCGCGAGCTGGGCGCGGGACTCGACCTGGAAGACGCCGACGGCGTCGGCCCGGCAGAGCATCTCGTACACCCGCGGGTCCTCATCGTCGATGAGGGCGCGGTCGATGCGCTCCCCGGTGTGCCGCTCGACGAGGTCGACCATCTCGTGGAGGGCGGTGAGCATCCCGAGGCCGAGGAGGTCGAATTTGACGAGGTCCATCGCCGCGCAGTCGTCCTTGTCCCATTGGACGACGGTGCGATGGTCCATCGTCGCATGTTCGATGGGCACGACCTCGCCGATGGGACGGTCGGCGAGGATCATCCCGCCGGAGTGGATGCCGAGGTGGCGGGGTGAGCCGAGCAGGTCACCGGCGACGTCGATGACCTGGGCCGGCACCGGGGAGTCCGCGGCCTCGGGCAGGGTCGACCAGCGGTTGCTCGCCTTCGAGAACGCGTCCTGCTGCCCCGGGGCGAAGCCGAGGCTGAAGGCGGCGTCGCGGATCGCCGACTTCGCCCGGTAGGTGATGACGTTGGCGACCTGGGCCGCCCGCTCCCGCCCGAAGTGGTCGTAGACGTACTGGATGACCTCTTCCCGCCGGCCCGATTCGATGTCGATGTCGATGTCGGGGTAGCCCTTGCGGTCCGGGGAGAGGAAGCGGTCGAAGAGGAGGTTGTGCTTGACCGCGTCGACGGCGGTGATGTCGAGGACATAGCAGACCGCGGAGTTCGCCGCCGATCCCCGGCCCTGGCAGAAGATCGCCTCCCGATGGCAGAAGCTCGTGATGTCGTGGACGATGAGGAAGTACCCGCAGAACCCGAGCCGGGCGATCATGTCCATCTCCCGGTCGAGCTGCTCCCAGGCCCGCGGATGCTCCGCCCGCGTCCCGTAGCGGGCGAGGCCGCAGTCGGTGACGAGCTCCCGCAGGTACTCCTCGGCCTCACGGTCATCGGGCATCGGCGCCTTGGGCAGTTCGGGGCGGGCCGAGCTCAGGGTGAACGCGCACTCCTCGCCGATCCGCACGGCCCCGTCGAGTGCGGCGGCGGGGAACTGCGCCGCCATCTCCTCTCCTGTGTGGATGCGGCCCACCGCTGTCGCCGGCAGCCACCCGGCGAGGTCGTCGAGGGAGCGCCGCGACCGCACGGAGGCCCGCACCTGCGCTGAGCGCCAGTGCGCCCGCGTGGCGAAGTGGACGTTGCTGCTGGCCGCGGTCGGCAGTCCCGTCCGGGCGGCCAGGTCGGTCAGGTGACGCAGCCGCTCGTCGTCGTCAGGGGTGCCGTCGCGGCTGAGTTCGACCGCGACGCGGTCGGGACCGAAGAGCGCACTCAGCCGCCGCAGGGCGCTCAGCCCGCCGTCGGGGTCGCTCAGCGCCCGACGCAGGGGGCCCTTGCGGCAGCCGGTGAGGATCATCCAGTCCGCACTGGCCGCGGCGAGCTCCTCGAGGTCGAAGACGGGGCGGTTCTTCTCCCCGGCGAGGTTCGCCTGCGTGATTGCCGCCGAGAGGCTGCGGTAGCCTGCGACTCCGCGGGCGAGGACGAGCAGGTGCGTGGCCGCGGGATCGGTCTGACCGGGGATCTTCTCGCTCAGCCCGACGGAGAGCTCGGCACCGAAGACCGTGGGCAGTCCCGCCTCGGCGGCGGCATGGGCGAAGCGGACGGCTCCGTAGAGTCCGTTGTGGTCGGTCAGGGCCATCGCGGACAGGCCTGCGGCGGCACCGGCGGTGACGAGGTCCTCGGGGTCGGAGGCGCCGTCGAGGAAGCTGAACTGGGAGTGGACGTGCAGCTCCGCCCACGGTCGGGTCGGCGAAGGCAGGAGGATCGGGCCGCCGACGCCCGAGCTGTCTCCGAGGGCTCCCGGGTAGCGGGCGAGGCCGTCGGGACCGCGCGGGCCGACGGAGACCGGGTAGCGGTCCGGGCGGGAGAAGGCCGGGGCGTCGGAGCCGTCGGCGTGCTTGTCGACCGGGGTGCGGTTCGAGCCGGAAGGGGTCGGCGTGCCGTCTGCCTGCGTGCGTCCGGTCGGTTTGCCGCCTGCCCGAGTGCCGCCGGTCGGTTTGCCTTCGAGACGTCGGGCGAGTTCCGACCACGGGGTGCGCGGGTTCGAGAATCCCATCAGCGGTACCGTCCCGTGAGATACCACTGGCCGGATTCGCGGCTCAGCAGCAGCGCCTGACCGGACTCCGTGACGACCTGCAGCCGTGTCCGGTACGTCGACCGGGACGGATCCCACCACCCGGATTCGATCGGCCACGAGCCGGAGAAGTCGACGATCGCCTCGGTGGTCCCGGTCGGGAAGCGGATCGTCTGCGGGGCGGCGCCGAGGCCTGCGGGACGTGCCTCGACGGGGAGGCCTCCGGCGGCGAGCACATCGACGGCGACCCGGTCGACGGTCGTCGGCCGCGGGGTGCCCAGCGATCCCGGCCAGGGGGCCTGCGGGTCCCGGGCGGGGGCGGCGGTCTGCTGCCACGGGGTCCAGAGGTTCGTCTCGGCCGGATCCCAGCCGCCCTGCAGGCGGGGCACGAGGACGGCGTCGGGGCCGAAGAGGCCCTGCAGGCGTTCGAGGGTGTGGGTGATCTGCCCCGTGTTCTCGTCGAAGAGGCTCTTCGTCGCGCCCACCGGTGTCGTCAGCTCCGCGGCGATGAGGCCGAGCGCGGTGATCCCCTCCTCGGAGAAGTCCTCGGGATCGGGGCCGGGGTCATCGCCGTCGTCGGTCGGGACGGCGCCGATGCTCCGGCCCCTGCCGAGGTTCCGGCCTCCGGTGCGGGGACGGCCGAGGCCGGCCAGCCAGCCTTCGGCCTGCCACCGCAGCCGGTCGGCGATGGCGTTCTCGGTCATGTCCTCGATGCGCCATGTCCGCCGCGAGGAGCGGTCGCCGGCGGCGCGGAGGTCGATGGTGATCTGCGTGCACACGAGGCCTCCCGCGCGCACCCGGGTCAACAGGTCGGCGGCGAGCTGCCGGGCGAGGAAGCCGAGGGTGTCGCTGCGGGTGGTGGGGACGTCGAGGACGCTCTCGACCTGGAGGTCCTCCGTGCGGAGGTGGTCGCGCAGGGGCCTGTCGGGACGACCCGAGGCGAGATCGTGGGCGCGCCGACCGGCAGGGCCGAACCGGGACATCACATCGGTCGCGTCGAGGGCGGCCAGGGCGCCCAGACTCCGCAGGCCGAGGTGGACGAAGACGTCGATGAGCTCGGTCCAGTTCTCTCCGGTGACCTCGAGGGCGGTGATCGGCTGGGCGCTGAGGAACGCCACGGTCTCCCCCGGCGGGACCCGGGTGGCCCTGCCGGCGGCGATCCGGGCGGCGAAGACGGTGTCGGCGATGCCGGGGAAGAACTCCCAGCCGGTCGTCGCGACGAGCGCGGAGATGAGGGCCTCGACGGCGGCGGCTTCGTCGGCATAGCCGTGCCGCAGAGCGTCGAGGGGAACGGCGAGGGTTCCCGGAGCGAGCAGGGTGAACCGGGCGACGAGGTCTTCGAGCGCCCCCACCCCGGCCGAGAAGTGCCGGTTGTCGACGTCTTCGTCCCACACGAGGATCTGCGCCTCGGGACAGCGGAAGCCCGCGGCGCGCTTGTTGTTGCCCACCGCGATGCCGGCGGTCCGGGCCGGAGCGTTGGCGGCGATGACCTTGCCGGCGTGGAGGACGGCGACCGGGGTGCCGGGACTGAGGTCATGCTCGATGGCAGCGGCCACCGCCGGCCAGTCGGGGACGGTGAGGACGAGGGTGCGCGTGTCAGCTGACACTGCGGATCACCGGCCTCTGCTCTGGGCCGGGCCCGACGGCTGGTTCGGCACTCGGCCCGGCACCCGGCACGGCATCCTGCCCGGCGGAGGCCGGCGCGGGGGTGCCGTCGGGTCCGGGGAGGAGGAAGCGGTGGACTCCGGTCTGCGAGCGGGCTTCGACGAGGCACGAGCGCAGTCGGCCGTGCCCGTGGTCGGTGCCCGACCAGTGGACGTCGGTGATCTCGATCTGCTCCGTGCTCCCCTGCAGCGGCGTGAGACTGATGAAGCTCATCTTCCTCTCGCGGACCTTGGCCAGCAGGCGGGCGCGCTCGCCCGCGCTCGGCTGGTAGGCGGGATCGACGAGGAGGATGTCGAAGGATTCGATGAGGATCGAGGCCACCCGCAGCCAGTCCTGCGGTGGGGTGACGAGATTGACGAAGTGGTCGAGGTCGACGCCGAGGTCGGCGATCGAGGACACCGCCGGTTCGCCGAGGCCGATGCCGGCGCACCACTTCTGCTCCCGGGTGGCCGCCGCGACCGTCGCCAGGGCGCAGCTGAGCGACTGTCCGCCGGTCAGGGAGACGATCTCCCCGCGCGGCAGACCGCCGCGACGGAAGATCGGCGCGAGCACGGGATGCACGGGCCGAGGCGGATGGCCGTCGAACAGGGACGTTGCCGTGGAGATCCCCATCTCCCGGCTGAGCTGTTCGACGAGTGGTGCAGCGGACATGACATCTATTATCGAACTAGTGTTCGAAATAGGCAACATTCAGGCGGCAGCTGCGTTCGCTCGGGCGTGTCGCATCTTCGGCAGATACGGAATATACGGGTTCATACGGACCGGAGCGCTGAGCATCAGGATCCGGGCGACTGCCCTCTGCCTCACTCGGGCAGCGCCGGGGCCTCCTTCGTCGTGAAGGACACCGTGATCCACGCGTGCGGATCGTCGCCGCCGAGGCGCGCCTCGGCCTCGTCGCGGATGCGATCCCAGTCCTCGAGCGGACGGGCAGGCAGACCGCGGGGAACGTAGAAGACGATCTCGATCGTCCGCGCACGCCCCTGCGCCGTCGCATACACCCGGAAGTCGTCGAAGCCCTCGGCCGCGCAGATGTCTCGGGCGACCGCCTCGGCGTCCTTCCGCAGCGCGGGCGGGGTGACGAGGGAGACCTGGGCCAGGGCGCGGCGCGCCGTCGACAGCGGCACGGGGATGAGGACGGCGGCGACGACGGTGAGGACGGCCGGGTCGACGTAGGGCATGAGCCAGGCGGCCTCGGTGCCGTCGATGAGCATGCCGATGATGAACGCGATGAGCAGGGCGCCGGTAACGCCGCCGGCCATGATCCAGCCCTTGACGTCCATGGCGACGAACTCGGAGCCGATCCGCCGGTTCGCCCGGTGTTCGAGGGTGCCCATGACGGCGGTGATGAGGACGACGACTGCGGCGTAGACGACGGCGGGGCCGAAGTCGACCGGGCGCCCGCCGCTGAGCAGCGCAGAGACCGCTTGGAACAGGGCGTAGGCGGCCACACCCATCATGAGCACCGAATTGATGAGGAGGACGATCGGCTCGAAGTGCCAGAATCCCATCGTAAACGCGTTCTGCGTGCGCAGCGACAGTCGGTTCGTCACCGACCGTGAGATGAGACCGGCCACGGTGAGCGAGACGATCGACATCACCGCGTCCATGAGGGAGAACACGCCGTCGAAGAGGATCGCGAATGATCCGGAGACGAGTCCGAAGCCGATCCCGAGCACGGACACGAGGAGGATCGCGGCCAGGGAGACCTTGAGTGCCTGATGTTCGGTGCGCATGTGACGGCGGGTCCCTTCACCTCGGCGGATGTCCGACCTCCATCCTATAGAGCGCCGAGGCGGTCGTCCGGTCGCATCGGACGGACCCATCCGCAACGGACTGCCCCATCCGCACCCGGCCGCAGCATCCCCGCGGAGGACGGGTCCGTCGGGGCACGCTGTCCCCGCGGAGGCGTTTCGTTTGCGCCCGGCACGGTCTAGGCTCAGGGCATGAACGCCTCCGACTACGTGACCGCGACCCGCACCTCCTATGACGCGATCGCCAAGACCTACACGGACTGGGTCTCCGCCGAGCTCACCGCCAAACCCCATGATCGCGCCGTTCTCGGCGCCTTCGCCGAACTCGTCCTTGCCACCGGGCACCCCGAGACCCTCGACCTCGGCAGCGGCCCGGGGCGGATCACGGCGTTCCTCACCGGGCTCGGCCTCGACGCAACCGGTCTCGACCTCTCCCCGGAGATGATCGCCTCCGCCCGCAGCCTCTACTCCGATCTCGAGTTCACGACCGGATCGATGACGTGCCTGCCGTATCCGGCGAGCAGCTTCTCCGGCCTCGTCGCGTGGTATTCGATCATCCACATCCCCGATGACGATCTCGATCAGGTCTTCGCCGAGGCGGCGCGCGTGCTCCGCGCCGGCGGGTACTTCCAGCTCGCCTTCCAACTCGGCGACTCCGTCGACCACTTCTCCGACCTCGCCGGGTTCGACGTCGACCTCGACTTCCACCGCCGCAGCCTCGACGACGTGCTCGAGCGCCTCCGTCCCCACGGCTTCTCTCCCGTCACCCGGCTCGAACGCGAACCCGACGCCGCCGGCCGCTTCCCCGAGTCGACCCGGCAGGGATACCTCCTCGTGCGCCGGGACTCCGGTGACCGCCTCGGCGAGGATCATTACTGACCGAGGTGAGATGATGTCAGTGATATGAGCATCGACATCGTCTTCCACACCCCCGAGATCCCCGGCAACACCGGCAATGCGATCCGTCTGGCCGCCGTCACCGGGGCCCACCTCCACCTCGTCGAACCGCTCGGCTTCGATCTCACGGACGCGAAGCTGCGGCGGGCAGGCCTCGACTACCACGACCTCGCCCACGTCACGGTCCATCCCGATCTCGACCACCTGTGGGAGGTCCTCGGCGACCGGCGGGTCATCGCGTTCACGACGCACACGTCCGACTCCTTCGCCGAGGTGGCCTATGCGGACGGCGACGTCCTCCTCTTCGGTCAGGAGTCGACGGGTCTGCCCGATGCCGTCGTCGACGATGAGCACGTCGACCTGCGGGTGCGGATCCCGATGCTGCCGGGCCGGCGCTCCCTCAACCTCGCGAACTCCGCCTCGATCGCCGTCTACGAGGCATGGCGTCAGCGCGGTTACGCGGGCGCGTAGACTTCTCGTCGACAGTTTTTCCCGAAAGGACCACCATGACCGCCAAGTTGCTCACCATCGCCGGCTCCGACGTCTCCGGCGGGGCCGGACTCGAAGCCGACCTGAAGATGTTCGAGGAGTACGGTGCCTTCGGCACCGCCGTCGTCACCTGCATCGTCACCTTCGACCCGGAGGACTCGTTCAACCACGCGATCGACTTCATCGAGCCCGAGGTCGTCAATCGCCAGCTCGCCTCAGCACTCGCGATCCACCGCTTCGACGCGATCAAGTCGGGCATGCTCGGCTCCGTCGAATCCGCCCTCGTCCTCGCCGAGGACCTCAAGGACAATCAGCTGCCGTACGTCTTCGACCCCGTCCTCGTGTGCAAGGGCTCCGGGTCGATGGTCGACCTCCGCGACCTCTTCGTCGAGAACCTCGTGCCCCTGGCCACCGTCATCACCCCGAACCTCGAAGAGGCGGCCGTGCTCGCCGGCATCGACCCCATCGACTCCGTCGAGGGCATGATCGAGGCCGCGCAGATCATCCACGGGCAGGGAGCTCAGAACGTCGTCGTCAAGGGCGGAGCGCGCCTGGCCGGTGAGGACGCCATCGACATCCTCTTCGACGGCCAGACCGTGACGACCCTGCGCTCGCGCAAGGTCAACGACAAGCTCGTCAACGGCGCCGGCTGCTCGTTCGCCTCGTCGATCGCCGCCGGCATCGCCACGGGACTGTCGATTCCCGACGCCGTCGTCAAGGCCAAGGAGACCGTCGCCCACGGGATCGCTGCGAGCCTCGACAACGCCACCGGCGTGTCCTCGCTCCTCCACCCGGCCGCCCGCACGACGCCGTCGGCCGAGGTCGCCGTGACCGTCGCCTGAACGCCGCTGCGGCCTGAGGCCCGCCGCGCCCGGGGCGTCCCCGCGGGAACGCCCCGGGATGCAGAACTGCCCCGCACACCACTGGTGTGCGGGGCAGTTTCGCGTTCGCAGATTCGCGGTGGGAACCGCGAGGGGGATCAGCGCTTGCCGAAGCCCTTGTAGCGGTCCTTGAACTTCTCGACGCGGCCCGCGGAGTCGAGGATGCGCTGCTTGCCCGTGTAGAACGGGTGCGAGGCGCTGGAGATCTCGACGTCGATGACGGGGTAGGTGTTGCCGTCTTCCCACTCGATCGTCTTGTCGCTCTTCGCGGTCGAGCGCGTGAGGAACTTGGTGCCGGACGCGAGGTCGTTGAACACGATCGGCGCGTATTCCGGGTGGATGTCCTTCTTCATATTCTTACCTTTGCTGAATCCGCTCAGGCGCCTGGTATGGGTCCGACCCATCCGCCAGTGCCCGAATTCGTCTGCTGAAAACGCTTCGCGCCGTAGGAACCGGACGCGAACCGACAGTCCAGTCTAACCGACGCAGGCCCCCAATGCGATTCGACACCGGTCTCCTAGACTGTGGGCATGAACACTGCCCTCCCCACCCGGGCCCGTCTCAGCGCCCAGTTCGACGTTCGCCCCGCCGCGCAGGCACCCGAGCTCATGGCCGCCCCGACGGCCGCGGCACTGCCGACGGTCACCGGTGACGTCGAGGTCTTCGCGATCGATCCCGAGATCGCCGACACCGCGGCCCTTCTCGCCGCGACCGGGCTGGGCCCGGAGACCTCGGCGAACTGCGTCCTCGTCGCCGGTGCCCGCTCGGGCGAGGAGCGGATCGCCGCCTGCCTCGTCCTCGCCGACACCCGAGCCGACGTCAACAAGCGCGTGAAGAAGCTCCTCGACGTCCGCAAGGCATCGTTCCTGCCGATGGACCGGGCCGTCGGCGAGTCCGGCATGGAGTACGGCGGCATCGGCCCGATCGGTCTGCCGGACTCCTACCGGATCCTCATCGACTCCCGCGTCGCCGAGGCCGATGAGCTCATCATCGGCTCCGGCATCCGCGGGTCGAAGCTCCTGCTCTCCGGTGCGGCACTCGCGTCCCTGCCGGGTGCCGAGGTGATCGAGGGCCTGGCGACAGCGATCAACTGAGGACGGCGCCAGGACCCACCCGGCCGCGCCCGGACTCACCCGGCGCCGTACGCTTCTGCTCAGCCGAGTTCAGTTCAGTCGAGTTCTGCCCGTTCGAGGCCGGCCCGCTCGAGGACGAACTCGATGAGCGGACCGTAGAGGTAGGGGTCGACGTCATCATCGAGGGGCACGACCGTCTCGATGGCCCCCTGGGCTTCGGCGACGAAGAGCGCCGGATCGTTGCAGTCGGCGTAGCCGACGGTGCGCAGTCCCCGCGCCGAGGCGGCCCCGGCCCAGCCGTGGTCGGCGACGATGAGGTCAGGCAGCGTCTCGCCCCGGCGCGCGAGGTCGTCGAGCAGGGTCTGCATCGGTTCGGCCAGATGCGTGTGCGGGGTGCCGCCGTGGAGCTGCCAGACCCAGACCCGGTCGATCTCGCGCAGGTCGCCGCCGAGTTCGGGCAGCGGGACCGAGGACGACTGGCGCACGATGGCAGCCCCGCGTTCCTCAGCCGCTTCGGCGATGGCCATGTGCACGGGCAGGAGTCCTGCCGGGTGGCCGGTGGCGAAGAGGATCCGTCCTCCGGCCCGGGCGACGTCGCCGATGGCGGCCGCGAGCCGTTCGAGGGCGTCGATGCAGCGCTCGGTCGAGATCGTGTCGACCCCGTGGGTGAAGTCCTTCTCCGGGCGCAGACCCGCACGCTCGACCATGAGCGCGAAGACGGAGTCGAAGTCCCAGTCCTCGGTGAGGGTCACCCCGAAGTCGAACTGGCGTTCTCCGGTGAGGAAGCGCCGCATGTGGTCGAGGTTGTTGTCCCGCGGAGTCGCCACCTCCCCTGTGATGCGTCCGGTCTCCAGGGCTTGGGCTAGGGTCGTGCGGTCCACTGATCTCCTCATACGGGGCGGCTGTGCTGTCACAGCGCCGGTCTCTCCGCCATCGCCTCTCTGTCTCCGGCAACGGCTCCCACAACTCTATACAGTCCCGCGACCGCGCGGCCCCCGCACGCCCGTGAGGACGGGGGCGGCGACCGGTGTTCCCGAGGTGTTCACGCGGAGGTCATATCACCTCAGCGCTGAAGTCGGCCATCGGGACTGCTCGCCGAGGCGGACCACCGCGGGACCTCCCCAACCAGTCGGAGAGCGCGTACCCTGGTGGCATGAGCTCAGCGATGCGCGTCATCAGTGATCCGGCCGCCTGGCTCGAGCGCGCCTTCGCCGCTCCCGACGAGGACGTCATCCTCGTCAGCCCTCACCTCGCCCACAGCTTCGGTGAGCGCATCGCCGAGGCGGCCGCCGACTCCCCGCGGACGTGGGCGGTGGTGACGACGATCGATCCCGTGGCCGTCGCCGGCGGTTATCTCTCGGTCGACGGTCTCCAGCGCCTCCTCGACACCGGAGTCCAGATCCAGCATGTCGACCGCCTGCGCACGCACTGCTTCTTCGTCGGCCGTCGCGCCCTGCTCGGGTCGCCGAACCTCGGTGTCGCGGCCCCCGGGGCTGCCTACCTCGATGAGGACGAGCCCCAGTCCGGTGAGCTCGCCGTCGAACTCACCGACGACGACCTCGCCGCAGCGTGGCGGGAGATCGCGGCACTGCGCTCCGTCATCGTCGATGCCCGCGACCTCAACTGGTTGCGGCAGCAGGCCGGTCGCTGAGCGCGAGGCACGCCCGCTGACTCACCGACCCTGCAGGGCGAAGCACGTGACCGCCGAGGCGGCGGCGACGTTGAGGGAGTCGACTCCCCCGCTCATCGGGATCATCACCTTCGAATCGGCCGCGGCGATCGTCGCCCTCGCCAGTCCGTCGCCCTCGGTGCCGAAGACGACGGCGGTGCGCTCCGGGGCGGTGGCCGCGAACTCCTGGATCGAGACCGAGTCCTCGTCGAGGGCGAGAGCGGCGACGTGGAACCCGAGCTCCCGCAGGGTCGCAGCCCCACCCGGCCAGGGGTCGATGCGCGTCCACGGGACCTGGAACACCGTGCCCATCGACACCCGGATCGACCTCCGATAGAGGGGGTCGGCGCACCGCGGCGTGACGAGCACGGCGTCGACGCCGAAGGCCGCCGCCGAGCGGAAGATCGCGCCGACGTTGAAATGGTGCCCAACTACGTTCCACTGCGGGGCAACCGCGCCTGACCAGGTGCAACGGCATAAGCGCGTATCGCATAAGAATATTGATAGATCGTTCCGATAGGAACGACTATGGCTTTTGAATCGCAGCGCGAAGGCTGTCAAAGCGCCGAATTGCCCCGAGATGGCGACAGTTCCGGCACTCGTGCAGGTTGTGTGCTGACAGGGGATGCGGGTGGCACCGAGATGTACATTGGAACGTCGGACGAGCCGCGCGAGGTTCTGGTTTCGTCGACCTGTGCCACACGGCACGATCGCCGAGCGACCGAGGACGAAGTGGCATTGAAGATCAGCAGCCCGTTCAACACGAGCGCTTCCAATGTCGGCAATGCCGCGATGCAGGCGGCCAACGTCCCCTGGGACACTCCCGTGGAGATGCAGCTGGGTGCCGACGGGTCGGGTGAGATCGGAGCGTACGTCGAAGTCAGCGACCCACGCGGATTCGGCACACGGATCCCGATCGACGAGGGGCGACTGTCCGATTGTCGGCACGAGAAAGGTGGTCCGGCTGGGATCGCGCTGTGCCAGCGACTCGTCGACGACCTGGCTGCGCAGATCAGGACAGCCGTGAAGGAAGCGGTGCGCGGGTGAATGGCCGGGTCGAGATGCTCGATTACGCCGCGCCTTTGGTGCTTGGCTGGATGCGCAGATTGAGTCAAGCAAGCGGCTGCACCGCCATCACTCTTCGTACTGGCCTCAGTCCCCAGGCTCTCCATCTCCTGTGGTAAGCCCCCGGAACCGCTCAAAGAATCTAGAGAGCGCTTCGATGACCCGCTTCTTTTTGTCGCCGTGGTTTGTCTCGCGGTTGAACCGTGACACGGGTGGCAGTATGTGGATGATCTCGATACCCGTCGTGCGCAGCTGACCGTCACGGAATGCCGCCTCGATGAAAGCTTGCGTCGATTCTGGTTTGAGTCCCTCCGCGTCGATGATCGCCTGGATCTCGGCATCACGTTTGGCTGCGACAAACGCTTCCCATTGCCTGTCGATGCCGCCAAGCTGCGAGACTGACTCAACGAAGTCCTCGACGAGGTCGCGCTTGCTGCGCAGACTCGGGCTCGCGTCTACGGCACGTGTAATCTCGGCACGGATTTCTTTGTCGTTGCCGTCGCCCTTCTCGGTGCGGAGCTTCTCCACGAGCATGAGGATGTAGTCGACGTTGATCTCGACCTGCTTGACGAGCTCGATCTCGAACACAACGTCGTCGTTGATGACTTCCCTGTCGCCGTCGCGATCGCGGGTGTACTCATCGCGGAGGCGCAGGTAGATGCTGGTGTAGTCCTGACGCTGCCGCTCGGTGAGTGGGTCGTTGCCCTCGAAATCGTCGAACGACGTGAGGATATTCCGGAACCGCAGGATCGCGCCGAACAGCTGGATGAAGTCCTTCTGCGCTTGCTCCCCCACGTTCTGCTGCCAGATCGGGAAACGCGTGAGCAGCTCGGTCACCTTGTCGACGTACTCGCCGTAGTAGTCGCCGTACGGTTTCAGCAACACGACGCCGCGCGCGTCCTTGTTACCGAACAGCTCCAGCGCTGCGTTCGTTTCTTCTTCGAGGTCGCGGAAGGCGACGATGTTTCCGTAGGTCTTCACGGAGTTGAGGATGCGGTTCGTGCGCGAATACGCCTGGATCAGGCCGTGCGCGCGCAGGTTCTTGTCGACGAACAGCGTATTCAGTGTCGTCGCGTCGAACCCGGTGAGGAACATGTTCACCACGATGACCAAGTCGATCTCGCGGTTCTTCATCCGCTGCGACAGATCCTTGTAGTAGTTCTGGAACCGATCCGCGCTCGTGTCGTAGCTCGTCCCGAACATGTCGTTGTAGTCCTGAATCGCGTCTTCCAAGAACGAGCGCGCGTCAAGGTCGAGCGCATCGGTGTCGAACGCTTCATCATCGAGGATGCCGTCCGCCTCGGCCTCGTTCGCGCCGTAGCTGAAGATCAGCCCAATCTTCAGGCGCTTGTCCGGTGGAAGCTCCGCCATCTGCATCTGGAATTGGTTGTAGTAACGGCGCGCGGCATCGATCGACGCAGTCGCGAACAACGCGTTAAATCCGCGGACTCGCTTCCGCTCCTTGAGTGCCTCCGCCTGGCGCCGACCCCGCACCGAGTCGGCGACGTTCGTCACGACTCCATGCTCGTAGCTCGATGAGCGCTTCGTCTTCTGATCGAAGTGCTCCAGGGTGTACGCCACAACGTCCCGGATCCGACGCACGTCCAGGAGAGCTCGCTCGCGGTCGATCGCAGAGACCTGCGAGTCGTCGGGGTTCCCGACCTTGATGGTGTTGATGTAGTCGATCCGGAACGGCAGCACGTTCTTGTCTGTAATGGCGTCGACGATCGTGTACGTGTGCAGCTTGTCGCCGAAAGCCTGCTCAGTCGTGCGCAGCTGAGGATTTCCACCGCTACCGGCGTTCGCGGCGAAAATAGGCGTGCCGGTGAATCCGAACAGGTTGTACCGTTTGAACGCGCGCGTAATGTCGGTATGCATGTCGCCGAACTGCGAACGGTGGCACTCATCGAAGATGATCACCGCGTGGCCCGAGAACACCTCGTGGCCCTTGTTCGCCTTGATGAACATCGACAGCTTCTGGATCGTCGTGATGATGATCCGCGCACCGGAGTCCTCAAGCTGCTTCTTCAGTACCGCCGTCGACGTGTTTGAGTTCGCCGCGCCCTTCTCGAAACGGTCGTACTCACGCATCGTCTGGTAGTCGAGGTCCTTGCGGTCCACGACGAATAGCACCTTGTCCACACTCCGCATCTTCGATGCGAGCTGCGCTGCCTTGAACGAGGTAAGTGTCTTGCCCGACCCGGTCGTGTGCCAGATGTACCCTCCGGCATCGACGGTACCGAGTGACTTGTAGTTCGTAGAGATCTGGATCTTCTGCAGGATCCGCTCAGTCGCGACGATCTGGTACGGCCGCATCACGAGCAAGTCGCGATCCGCGGTGAGCACGCAGTACTTCGCTAGAATGTTCAACAGCGCGTGTTTTGCGAAGAACGTCTTCACGAACGCCGTCAGTTCAGTGATTGGCCTGTTATTCGCGTCAGCCCACCAGCTGGTGAACTCGAACGAGTTGCTCGACTTCTTCCCCTTGCCCGCACCACTCGCCTTCTTCTGCTCGGCCAGGTGCCTGCTGCGAGTGCTGTTGGAGTAGTACTTCGTGAGCGTGCCGTTGCTGATGACGAACAGCTGAACATATTCGAACAAACCCGAGCCCGCCCAGAAGCTATCTCGTTGGTAGCGGTTGATCTGGTTGAACGCTTCCCGGATGTCCACGCCGCGCCGTTTCAGCTCGATGTGCACCATCGGCAAACCGTTGACGAGCACGGTCACGTCATACCGGTTCGCGTACTTCGCACCACCCTCTCCGGTGTCACCCCCGCCGCGCCCGATCTCATACTGGTTGATGACCTGCAGCTGGTTGATGTGAATGTTCGACTTGTCGATCAGCGCGATGTTTTTTGTCGTTCCGTCGTCGCGCTTGAGGATCTGGACGTGATCCGCCTGGACGCGGACTGTCTTTTCGACGATGCCGTCGTTAGCACCCGCAATCTTCGTCTTAAAGAACTGCTCCCACTCGGCATTCGAGAAGGTCATCTTATTGATCTTCTCAAGCTGCACTCGCAGGTTCGCGACCAGGTCTGCCTCCGATGTGATCGGCAGGTAGTCGTACGCCTGCCCCTCGAGTAAGCGGATCATCTCGCGCTCGAGCGCGGACTCCGACTGATACGCATCAGCCTGCGACGGATTATGAACATACTCAGCGACGACCGTGCTCTCCGAAGAGATCGCGATCGGGTCGAACTTCCGTGCCGCTGACTCGCTCATGAGGCAGCCGCCCATCTGAAGGTCTTCAGAAACTCCTGAAACTCGCTCCTAAAAGCTTCCCTGAACTCTTCGGCCACGTCGAAGGTGTCGATATCAGCGAATCGGTCGTGACTGTACAGATTGAGAACCTTAGTCACCAAGGCGGCGTCTGGCCCGACAAGGAGGTCACCCCAACCACCTGTGTGGCCGAGGAAGTTGGCCGTCTTCTCGAGCAGTGCTCGGAACTGGTTGAAATGGGCTCGCTCAATCGCATTCGCGGAAATGGCTTCTTGAATATCTTTAATAATCCCGAGGTGGTAGCTGAAAGGCGAGTCCTTTGATTGCCTTGCAAGCGTCCACCCGGCAATGGGATCTATCGCGAGAATATACGCTCGGTCAGTCTTCCGCCGGAGCGAGTTGAACAGAACATTAAAGAAGAGAGCGTGGTGTGTGGCGATCACAAACTTCAAGTCAAGCTCTGATGCTCGCTTGATAAGCGCTGCTAATGCGAGAGCGACCGAAACGATACGCACGTCGTCCATTGAAGACACGGGATCGTCTATAACTGCATGCGTAAGCCTGTCATAGTCAACCGTTGAACGAAGATCGGGGCTATCACTAAGTGCCTCAATCGCTTCATTTAGTACCGAATAATACACACTCCAAACAAATATGCTCTCCTCAGCTCGCGATATTTTGATGCCGTCCGCCGAGTTATCGTCTCCCCTATGTACTCCAAAGCTCACCTCGCCATTCTCGAAGTCGATTCTTGGTTCGATTTTGCCGTTTGTGAAGGCTTTGAAAGTATCGATAATAGCACTGTCGAGACCTTGCGTCACGATAGTTTCAAATAGCTCTGCCTCTGGGTTCATCTTGAATACGACACGCTCGTTATCCCAGCTGAATACGTCCTCGACAAAGGAGTTGTAGACGACTACACCCTCTGGATTGTGCTCCTTGAGGCACTGCGCCAGCCGAGTCTTGCCGACCGTATTCGGTGCGTAAATAAGAGCGGTACGAGAATCGGCAAGGCCCTGTAGTACCTCCTCAGCCAAGCTCGCGACCGTCTCATGAAATCTATTCACCTAGACAGCCCCCTTGAACGTCAGCAGGCGGTCGCGGTAGTACTCGTACTGCTTGCGACGCGCGTCGAGTTCAGCCGGGAGACCAATGCTGATGTCGTTGACGAGCGCGTCGAACCTGTCGAGCGACCGGACGATTGATGCTTGTTCCTCCAGCGATGGCACAGGGATTTCGATCGCCCCAAGACCCGTGGCCGACAGTCGCTTTACCTTTGCACGCGACACGTGGCGCTCCTTCTGCCGATGAAAATCAGCCGTCTGCACCGCATATGCCACATACTTCGGGTCGAGGTCGGAGCTGAAAACGAACGTGTCGTCGTGCGTGGCGATCGGCTCTTCACCTAACCACGCCACGGCCTTCCCCACGTCCGCGACCGTCTCGCCGACGCCGGCGAACACAACACTCCCGGGTTGCGCGAACCGAAGCTCATCCCTTAGATCAGCTCGAATATGCCGGACGGCCCTCGTGGCTGACGTCCCGTAAACAGTGTAGATCTCTCCGTAGTGGAGGCTGGGAATACCCGCCTCAACGACGTCACTCTTGGTGAACCGGCGACCACGAACGAACGTGCCAAGATCGGCAAGCCTCTTCCTTCGATACCCGTGGCCGCGCACGAGCTCGTCGCGGTAGTGCTCGTACTGGTCGCGCCGGGCTTCCAGCTCCGCTTCCAGCTCCACTTCCAGCTCCGCTTCCAGCTGCGTGAACTTATCCAATACTCGCACGATCTCGCGCTGCACCTCGAGAGGCGGCACGGGGACCCGAATTCGCATGAGTGTCTGATTCGTGATCCCCTTGACAATCGTCCCGTTCCCGACAATATGAAGTGTTTTGAAGTAGTACGTCAGGAAGTATGGGTCGAGTTCAACATTCAGAAGAAGCCCACGTATGTCCTGGTTGATTGCGATAGGTTGCTCGACAACACGCATTGCTCCGGGAGCGATCTTCACGGCAACAACAACCCAGCCCGCAGCGACAAGATTGCTGGAACTTGCCTGAAGCCCTTCTCCAGTGATTGTCTGCCGGGTGCCGCGAATCTTCAACATTGTCGCGGTGATGTCACCGACTGAAGCCCAATACACGCCTCCGTTCCAGTACTCAAGTTTCGAACGCGACGGTGTACCTCCGCCTACGTTCCGCGTCACACAGTCGCCAAGCTCTTTGAACTCCACTCCGCGTGGGCACAGGTCTTGAATCAGTTCGTCGATGCGGCTCACTTAGAACCCTCCAGATCCGCCACGATCTCGTCGATCGCCGTGCGGAGCTCTGCCTGGCGCGCCACGATGCGCGCGATCTCGGCATTCAGCTCGACGATGTCGACTTCCTCGCGGGTGTCCTCGGCCTGGACGTAGGACGAAACGGCGATGTTGTAATCGTTCGAGGCGATGTCCTCGTTGCTGACGACGGTGGTGAAGTAGTTCTCGGGCTCGCGCGTCGTGAACGCCTCGAGGATCCTCGCCTGGTGCTCCGCAAGCAGCTTGTTCTTGTTGCCGACACGCTTGAATTCGGCCGACGCGTCGATGAACAGCACGTCGCTGGTCTTCTTCGATTTCTTCAACACTAGGATGCAGGTTGCGATTGTCGTGCCGAAGAACAGGTCCGGTGGCAGCTGGATCACGGCGTCGACGTAGTTGTTATCGACGAGGTACTGCCGGATCTTCTTTTCCGCACCACCTCGGTAAAGCACACCTGGGAATTCGACGATCGCGGCCGTACCATTGATGGCCAACCAGCTAAGCATGTGCATTGTGAAGGCGAGATCGGCCTTCGACTTCGGTGCCAGCACGCCAGCCGGAGCAAACCGCTCGTCGTTGATCAGGAGAGGGTTGGCGTCGCCCTCCCACTTGATCGAGTACGGAGGGTTGGAGACGATTGCCTCAAACGGCTCGTCGTCCCAGTGCTGTGGGTCAATCAGGGTGTCGCCGTGGGCGAGGTTGAAGTCGGCATAGTTAACGTCGTGCAGGAACATGTTGATCCGCGCGAGGTTGTAAGTCGTCAGGTTGATCTCCTGACCGTAGAACCCCTGACGGACGTTGTTCTTGCCGAGCACCTTGTCGAACTTCAAAAGAAGAGACCCCGAGCCGACCGCCGGGTCGTAGACCTTGTTGACATGCTTCTTGCCGACCACCGTGATTCGCGCCAGGAGCTCGGACACCTCCTGCGGCGTGTAGTACTCACCACCTGACTTACCGGCATTGGCCGCATACATTTGCATCAGATACTCGTAGGCGTCACCAAACAAGTCAATCGAATTGTCCTCCCACCGCCCCAGGGGAAGGTCACCGATCTCGTCGAGTAGCTTCACCAGCTTCTGGTTGCGCTTCGCGACCGTCGAACCGAGCTTGTTGCTGTTGACGTCCAGATCGTCGAACAGACCCTTGATGTCGTCCTCGCTGTCCGTGCCCAACGCCGACGCCTCGAAGTTCTTGAAGACCCGCTCGAGCGTCTCGTTCAGGTTCTCGTCGTCCGCGGCACGTTCACGGACGTTGGCGAACAGGTCGGACGGCAGGATGAAGAAGCCCTTCTCAGCCACCACCTCGTTGCGCGCGAAGTCCGCCTGCGAGTCTGCCATCTGCGTGTAGTCGAACGACGCGTCACCGGCCTCATGCTCACCGTGATTGATGTAGGCCGTGAGGTTCTCGGAGACGAACCGGTAGAAGAGCATCCCCAGCACGTAAGACTTGAAATCCCACCCGTCAACACTGCCCCGAAGGTCATTTGCGATGCGCCAAATCATCTTGTGCAACTCGGCTCGCTGCGCCTCTTTGGTGCTCGGTGCCATAGGTCTAACTCCTCCGCGCCACTGCGCAATTACGGTACTGGGTGGTTTACATCTCAGGCTATCGCGCACCACTGACATCGGGTCGAGTCGACATCACTTAGTTGCGTAAAAAGCCACAGCTGCTGCTGCGGTCACGTTCAACGAGTCGACGCCGCCCATCATCGGTATCGTCACACGGCGATCCAGTAGAGCATTAGTTTCCCTCGTAATCCCGTGGCCCTCAGTCCCGAACACAAGAGCAAGCTTCTCGTGGTCTTCGGCCACCAGATCATCAAGTGTGATCGCGCCCTCCCCCAGCGTCAGGCCAGCCACGACGTAGCCAGCCTCCTTGAGGTCCGCGATGCCCTTCTCCCAATCAGGGATCCGGGTCCACGGCACTTGGAAGACCGTCCCCATCGAAACCCGTACCGACCGCCGGTATAGGGGGTCAGCGCAAGTCGGCGACACCAGCACAGCATCGAGGCCCAGAGCCGCAGCATTGCGGAAGGCACTGCCCACGTTGGTATGGTCCACTAGGCCTTCCAGGACCGCTACCCTACTGCGTCCGCTCGGCGCGGCGACAGGTTCCGGATGGAGTAGTTTAGGATCAGACACGTTCGTATGGTCGACAACGTCCTCGATGACGACGACCCGGCGGGCTTCGGCGAGCAGATCGGTGAGTGGGGGCAGGACCGGGCGCTCCATCGCCGCGAGTGCCCCGCGGTGGAGGTGGAAGCCGGTGAGCGCCTCGACGGCGTCGTCGGTGCCGATGTGGATCGGGGCGTCATTTCCGGCGATGAGGTCGGCGAGATCGAAGAGCCACTTCGGGCTCGTCAGATACGACCGCGGTGCCATGCCTGCGGCATGGGCACGGCGGATGATCTTCGAGGATTCGGCGATGAAGAGTCCCTCGGCCGGTTCGCGGACACTGCGCAGGGCGACGTCGGTGAGGTTCGTGTAATCGGCCAGCGCCGCGCCGGCCTCAGCACCAGCGCCCCCGGCCGCACCCGCGTCTGCCCCGCCGACCTCGGCGGTGTCGAAGAAGTGCAGGCGGCCGGTGGCGATCCCGAGTTCGGCAGCCCGTGCGATGATCTGCTCCCGGGTCAGCGGAGCCTTCGCCGGAGTGTTCACTGCCTGTCCCCCCATCTCGGCGCCGCTCACAGCGTGAGGATCCGCACGATCGCGACGATGCCGAGGACGACGATGACCGCCCGCAGCAGACCCGGGGAGAACTTCCGTCCCACCCGGGCCCCGATGTAGCCGCCGATGAGCGAGCCGACGGCCACGCAGACGACTGCCGTCCAGTTGATCCGGTCGTGACCGACGATGATGTACGTCGTCGCCGAGACGGTGTTGACGACGAGGACGAGGACGTTCTTCAGCCCGTTGAGCCGCTGCAGGTCGTCGGTGAGGATGAGCCCGAGCAGGGCGACGAGGATGATCCCCTGCGCCGCGGCGAAGTATCCGCCGTAGATCGCGGTGAGGAAGATGATGATGAGCGCGACCGTGTACTTCGCCGGTCCCAGCCCCGCCCCCGAGCCGTCGAGCGCAGAGGGGGCAACGACCGCCTCGGTGGCCTCCCGCCGCAGCGCCCGCTCCTTGAGGTACCGGGAGAGGTAGGGCTGGCCGACGACCATGACGACGGCGAGGACGAGGAGGATCGGCACGATCGTCTCGAACGCGTCCTCGGGCAGGTGGAGGAGCAGATAGGCACCGAGGAGGGACCCGGCCAGGGAGGCGGGAACGAACCCGGCGAACCGCTTCCACTGCCCCTTGAGCTCCTCCCGGTACCCGAACGACGAGGCGATGTTGCCGGGGACGAGGCCCACGGCATTGCTCATCGTCGCCACGACCGGGGGCACCCCGAAGGCGACGAGGACGGGGAACGTGATGAGCGTCCCGGATCCGACGACGGCATTGATCCCCCCGGCGCCGATGCCGGCGAGGATGATGAGTGCGATCTGCCAGATCTCCACGCTGTCAGCCGCGGTTCACGACTGGGAGCGCGCGTGGAAGCGATCGCCGTCGCGGGTGAGCTTGACGTCGAGGCCGAAGGTCTCCGAGAGGTTCTCCGCCGTGAGCGTCTCATCGAGCGGACCCGCCGCGACCGCCTTCCCACCGCCGAGGAGGAGCGCGTGGGTGATGCCCACGGGGATCTCCTCGACGTGGTGGGTGACCATGATCGTCGCCGGAGCCCACTTCGAGGAGAGGATCTCCGTGAGCGCGCTCAGCAGCTCCTCGCGACCGCCGAGGTCGAGGCCGGAGGCGGGTTCGTCGAGGAGGAGGAGTTCGGGGTCGGTCATGAGCGCACGGGCGATCTGGACGCGCTTGCGCTCACCTTCCGAGAGGGTGCCGAAGGTGCGCTCGGCGAGGTGGGTGATGTTGAAGGCCTCGAGCAGATCCTTGGCACGGTCGATGTCGGTCTCGTCGTACTGCTCGACCCAGCGACCGGTGACGCCGTAGGCGGCGGTGAGCACCGTGTCGAGGGCGGCTTCGGAGTTCGGGATGCGCCCGGCCAGGGCGGTCGAGGCGTAGCCGATGCGCGGACGCAGCTCGAAGACGTCGACCCGTCCGAGGCGCTCCTCGAGGATGCCGACCTTGCCCGACGTGGGATGCATGCGTCCTGCTGCGAGTTCGAGCAGCGTCGTCTTGCCGGCGCCGTTGGGGCCGAGGACGACCCAATGCTGGCCTTCGGAGACGGTGAGGGAGAAGTCTCGGAGGAGGAAGCTCTCCCCGCGGCGCACGGACACGGAATCCACAGTCAGCACATCACTCATATCACCCAACTCTATCTCAGCGGTGGATCTATTCTGGTCCGACATGGACTCACTGCTCGACTCGCTGCTGCTCACGCTCGCACTCAATCACCGCCTGTCGGGGACCCGGGCCCCCGACGAGGTCAGCACTGCCTTCCTCGACGCCGAACGTGATGTTCCTCTCATCGTCTCCGATGCCGTCCTGGAGACGCCTGGCCCGACCGGTCTCCTCCTCTTCGCCGCGGCCGCGCAGGCGGCTGGGATCACCCATGCCCGTCTCGCCCTCCACCATCCCTCCCTGCCGCACACCACCCCGCCGGTCGCGAAGGAGGACCGTGCGCGCGTCGGTCGTCACCCCGCCCCCATCGTCCTCCACCGGGGCGCCGATCAGGTGGGGATCATGCTGCTCGGCGCCGAGGCGAACGTCGAGGTCATCGCGTGCCGGGAGTCCGTCTATCGCCCCGTCACCGTCGAGACGCCCGCCGAGGCACTGCGCCGGCTGCGGCTGCTCGTCATGGAGGGTCTGTCGATCGTCGAGTCGATCGACGTGCCCGAGCAGTGGCGGACCGCGCCGTGGCGGGACTGGCAGGAAGAGCTGACGTCGACGCACCCGCTGACGACGCTCCTGCCGCTCGACGTCGATTCGCGGGCGATCTTCGCCGCCCTCGACATCCACGCGCGGATGCGCACCGTCCTCGCCCCGGCCACACTCGACCCGCCGGTCTTCGGCGAGCTGCTCTCCCGCCTCCACCCTGCCGCCGCGGACTACGTCACCGCGGTGGCTACGATGAGAGGGTGACTGACTCTCCCGCGCTCGCCGCCCCCGTCCAGCTGCTCGTCATGGACGTCGATTCGACGTTCCTCAACGAAGAGGTCATCGACCTCATCGCCGACCATGCCGGAGTCGGCGCCCAGGTCGCCGACATCACCGAACGGGCGATGGCCGGTCAGCTCGACTTCGCGGCGTCCCTGGCCGAGCGCGTGTCCCTGCTCGCCGGTCTGCCCGTCTCCGTCCTCGACGCGGTCCGGGAGCGGGTGACGCTCACCCGCGGAGCCGCCGAACTCGTCGCCGCCGTGCAGGCCGCCGGCGGAGTCGTCGCCCTCGTCTCCGGCGGCTTCACCGCCGTCATCGGCCCGATCGCTGAGACCCTCGGCATCACCGAGGTCCACGCGAACGGTCTCGAGGTCAGTGAGGGCCGGCTCACGGGACGCACGCAGGGTCCCGTCATCGACCCGGGGGCCAAGGAGCGGATCTTCACCGAACTCGTCACCCGATACGACTGCGACCCCGAGCGGACCGTGGCGATCGGTGACGGTGCCAATGACATCGGCATGATCGGCGCGGCCGGGCTCGGGGTCGCATTCTGTGCGAAGCCGGCGCTGAGAGCGGCGGCGGACGTCGTGATCGACACCCGCGATCTCGCCGAGGTGGTCAGATTCCTCGGAACGACGTGACCTCGGGGGCCGGGTAGGCTCCGGGTTCGACGTCCCACGACGGCAGGTCGAAGACCGCGAGCGACGAGGGACGGAACGACTCCGGGACTCCGGCGTCGGCGGAGAGGTGACCGACCACCTCGGCGACGGTGGGCTGGTGGCCGACGATGTACGCGCACGTCGCAGCCGCCGGGATCGACCGGATCACGTCCATCCAGTCCTCGACTCCCCCGCCGTAGAGGGACTCGTCGAGGACGAGCTCGAGGTCGCCGCCGGACACCCGGTTGACGGCCTCGACGACGGCCTGCCCGGTCTGCGTGGTGCGCCGGGCCGCCGAGGCGATGGCCACCTCGGGTGACCATCGCTCGGCGATCTCGGCCCCGGCCTCGACGGCTTGGGCCAGTCCGGTCGCGCTCAGCGAGCGCTCGAAGTCGGTCGGACCGTTCGGTTCGGCCTTCGCGTGCCGGGCGAGGATGAGGACGGGCATGGTCTCAGGCGCCGGTCGAGTGGAATCCGCCGTCGACGTGGACCATCTCGCCGGTCGTCGCGGGGAACCAGTCGGAGACGAGGGCGACGATGGCCTTGCCGGCCGGCGTCGTGTCCTTCTGGTCCCAGCCGAGCGGGGCGCGCTCGCCCCACATGTCCTCGAGCGTCCCGAAGCCGGGGATCGAGGTCGCCGCCGTCGTCTTCAGCGGTCCCGCGGAGACGAGGTTGACGCGGATGCCCTTGTCGCCGACGTACTTCGCGAGGTAGCGGGCGGTCGACTCGAAGGCGGCCTTGGCCACGCCCATCCAGTCGTAGACCGGCCAGGAGATCGTCGCGTCGAAGGTCAGGCCGACGATGCCCGCGCCCGGGTTGAGCACCGGGAGGGCGGCGACGGTGATCGCCTTGAGCGAGTACGCCGAGACCTGGATGGCGGCCTGCACCGACTCCCACGGGGTGTCGAGGAAGACGCCGCCGAGGGCGTCCTTGGGGGCGAAGGCGATCGCGTGGACGATGCCGTCGATGTTGCCCTCGAGGCGCTCGGGCAGAGCGGCGAGGTCCTCTTCGCTCGTGGCGTCGAGTTCGATGACGCGCGGGGTCACGGGCAGGCGCTCGGCGATGACCTGGGTGATCTTCATCTGGCGGCCGAAGCTCGAGAGGATGACCTCGGCTCCCTGCTCCTGGGCGATGCGGGCGGCGGCGAAGGCGATCGACGCCTCGGTGAGCACTCCGGTGACGAGGATGCGCTTTCCGTCAAGAATTCCCATGGTGGT
Source organism: Brevibacterium sp. XM4083 (assembly GCF_006489205.2). Lineage (GTDB taxonomy): Bacteria > Actinomycetota > Actinomycetes > Actinomycetales > Brevibacteriaceae > Brevibacterium. The sequence goes on from NZ_VFYR02000002.1 coordinate 440,529, forward strand.
CCTTTCTCAGTCTGTTCTCTGATGCTGGTGCAGCGTCAGGCTGCTCAGTGTCTGGGGTCAGGGGGTGGTTGTCAGTGTCCCATGCCGAGGCCGCCGTCGACGGGGATGACGGCTCCGGAGATGTAGGAGGCGTCGTCGGAGGCGACCCAGCGGACGACGCGGGCGACCTCGTCGGCCTCGGCGAAGCGCTTGGCGGGGATGGTCGCGAGGTAGTCCTTCTGCTGCTTCTCGTCGAGCTCATCGGTCATGTCGGTGCGGATGAAGCCCGGGGCGACGACGTTGGCGGTGATGCCGCGGGAACCGAGCTCGCGGGTGATCGAGCGGGCGAAGCCGACGAGACCGGCCTTCGACGCCGAGTAGTTCGCCTGGCCGGGCACGCCGTAGAGGCCGGAGACCGAGGAGATGAGGACGATGCGGCCCTTCTTCGCGCGGATCATGTTGGTGATCGCGCGCTTCACAGTGCGGTAGGCACCGGTGAGGTTCGTGTCGATGACCGCTGCGAAGTCGTCGTCGCCCATGCGCATGAGCAGGTTGTCGCGGGTGATGCCGGCGTTGGCGACGACCACCTCGACGGGTCCGAGCTTCTCCTCGACCTCGCTGAACGCGGCGTCGAGGGACGCGGAGTCGGTGACATCGGCGGCGACGGCCAGGGCGCCGTCGGGGGCATCTCCGTTGCGGGAGGTCACGGCCACCTTGTCGCCGTTGGCGAGGAACTCCTCGGCGATGGTGCGGCCGATTCCGCGGTTGCCTCCGGTGACGAGGACTACACGTGGTTCTGACACGGGACTCTCTTCTGTTGGAACGACAGTACGGAGACCAACCTACCGTGTTTGGTGCGGCCTCGACATGCTCCCACAAACGAAGCGTATGATTTTGTAGGTAGACCCGAGTGAAGAAGGTTATGGCCAAGCACCCGCAGCAGATCACCACAGCAGACACTGCGCTCGACGACGATATGAAGTCGAGGATCATCAAGTATTCGATCACCATGGGGATCCGCACACTCTGCTTCGTGGCGGCCTATTTCGCGTTCGTCGCCTCGCAGCACGTCCTCATGTGGATCTGCGTCGCCGGCGCCGTGCTCCTGCCCTATCCGGCTGTCATCTTCGCCAACGCCGGACGGGAGCGCTCCCGCGACGACCGCTCGGCGCTCATCGACTCCGCTCCCCTCGACCAGCTGCCGCCCGGCCGCGGCGAGACGATCAGCGGCGACACCCTCGGCGGAGAGCCCGGTGAGGCGACCGCGGAGGACTCCGGGACCGGGCGCGCGCCGCGAGGCGAGACGATCCCCGGCGAGACCGTCGATCCCGGGACAGGCGATGCGGGAACCGACGGGACCGACCCGGGCACCGCCTCGGCGGGTCCGTCTGCACAGCGATCCCCGCGGATGACCGAGAGCGAACACCACTTCACCGCCTCGAGCAGCGGCGAGATCGTCGAGGACGACGATGAGAGCGCGGGTGGCCGCCGGTGACCGAGGCACTGCGGTGCTCGGCCAAGGGGTGCCGAGCCGATGCGACACGGGCAATCCTGTGGAACAACCCCCGCCTGCACACGCCTGTCAGGCGCAAGGTGTGGCTCGCCTGTGACGAGCACCTCGACCAGCTGCGGGAGTTCCTCACCCTGCGCAGCTTCTATCGCACCGATGTTTCCGTCGACGAGATCCCGGAGGACGCCGGCTGATGGCCCGTTACTCATTCCTCTTCAGTGCCCGGTGGCTCAAGTACATCGCGATGACGATCATCGTCGTCATCGCGTGCGTGTTCCTCGCGCTGTGGCAGAAGGACCGCCGCGCCGAACGCCAGGCGGAGATCGACACGATCAATGCCAACTACTCGGCGGCTCCCGTCGACATCTCCGCGGTGCTCCCGTCGACCTCGGCGACGCTGCCGGAATCCGCGGAATGGACGCCGGTGTCGCTGACCGGGCGCTTCGAGACCGAGGACACGGTGCTCGCCCGCAACCGCACCGTCAACGACAAGGTCGGCTTCTACGTCGTCGTCCCGTTCACCCTGACCAGCGGAGAGACGATCGCGATCGTGCGCGGATGGGTGCCCGAATCGACCGCGGTGCCCGAGGCCCCGGCCGGTGAGCAGACGATCACCGCGCGGCTGAAGATCGCCCAGGACGGCTCCGACGATGACAATCCCGACGGCATGATCAAGGCGATCGACCCGGCCCGGATCCCCGGCATGGGCGAGGCGTACGCCAATGTCTACGCCGAGGAGGCGGCGACGGGGGCAACCCAGGCCGAGGGCCTCACTCCCCTGCCGGCGCCCGACCTCAACCCCGGCAACCACCTGTCCTACATGCTCCAGTGGTTCGCGTTCGGGATCATGATCATCATCGCCGTGTCGATCTCGGCGCGGAGGGAACGCAAGGCGAACGCCGAGGCGGTGGCCACCGCGACGACCGACACCGAGTACGTCGTCGTCGACAAGGCGGCCCTCGACGCCGGGGCCAAGGTCAGCCAGCCGGGCAGCCGGTACGGCCGCAATCGCTTCGTCAGTCCCACCGTGCGCGGACGGGACGAAGCCGAGGAGGACGAGCTCCTCGAGGAGCGCTTCCGGTCGAGGTGAGCCCCCTGCGGCTCTGCAGCTCGCTCAGGGGCTCAGCGGCTCAGGCGAGGGTGACGAGGTCGAGGTAGGTGTCGTTCCACAGGTCCTCATCGCCGTCGGGCAGGAGCAGCACCCGGTCGGGATCGAGTGCGGACACCGCGCCCTCATCGTGAGTGACGAGGATGATCGCTCCCTCGTAGCGGCGGATCGCTGAGAGGATCTCCTCCCGCGAGGCCGGGTCGAGGTTGTTCGTCGGCTCGTCGAGGAGGAGGACGTTGGCGCTCGAGACGACGAGGGTCGCCAGGGCCAGTCGCGTCTTCTCACCGCCGGAGAGGACTCCGGCGGGTTTGTGGACGTCGTCGCCGGAGAAGAGGAACGAGCCGAGGACGTTGCGCACCGCGGTGTCGTCGAGGTGCGGGGAGTTGCGCTGCATGTTCTCGAGCACGCTGCGGTCGAGGTCGAGCGTCTCATGCTCCTGCGCGTAGTAGCCGAGCTTGAGCCCGTGACCGGCGATGACCTCGCCGGAGTCGGGTTCGTCGAGTCCGGCGAGCAGGCGCAGCAGAGTCGTCTTCCCGGCGCCGTTGTAGCCGAGGATGACGACGCGTGAGCCCTTGTCGATCGCGAGGTCGACACCGGTGAAGACCTCCGTCGACCCGAAGCTGCGGGACAGCCCCTCGGCGGTCAGCGGCACCCGGCCGACGTCGGCGGGGGCGGGGAAGCGGAGGTTCGCGACCTTGTCGGCGCTGCGTTCCTCATCGAGGCCGGCGAGCATCCGTTCGGCGCGCTTGACCATCTGCTGGGCGGCGACGGTCTTCGTCGCCTTCGCCATCATCTTGTTCGCCTGGGCCGTCAGCGCCGCGGCCTTCTTCTCCGCGTTCGCCCGTTCGCGCCGGCGCCGGCGTTCGTCGTCCTCGCGCTGCTTGAGGTAGAGGCGGTAGCCCATCGAGTAGATGTCGATGGTCTGCCGGGTGGCGTCGAGGAAGAAGACCTTGTTGACGACTTCGTCGATGAGGTCGAGATCGTGGCTGATGACGATGAGCCCGCCGGAGTACGCCTTGAGGTAGTCGCGCAGCCAGAGCACGGATTCGGCGTCGAGGTGGTTCGTCGGCTCGTCGAGGATCATCGTGTCCGGGGCCGAGAAGAGGATCCGGGCGAGTTCGACGCGACGGCGCTGACCGCCGGAGAGTGTGCCGATCTCCTGGTTGACGAGGTCCTCGTCGAGGCCGAGGTTCGCGGCGATCGCGTACGCCTCGGACTCCGCGGCGTATCCGCCGGCGGCGACGAATTCGGCTTCGATGCGCGGGTAGCGGTCGATGGCCTTCGCCGCGACGTTCTCATCGGGTGAGGCCATCTGACGTTCGGCCTTGCGCAGGCGCTTGACGAGCACGTCGAGGTCACGGGCGCCGAGGATGCGCTCCTTCGCCGTCGCCTCGAGGTCGCCGCTGCGCGGGTCCTGCGGCAGATAGCCCACGGACCCGGAGATCGAGACGGTGCCCGAGGTGGCGGGGTGGCCGCCCATGATCACCTTCGTCAGCGTCGTCTTCCCGGCGCCGTTGCGTCCGACGAGCCCGACGCGGTCGCCCTTGTCGACGCGGAAGGACACGTCGGACATCAGGGTGCGGGCGCCGACGGCGACTTCGAGGCCGGAGGCCTGGATCATTCTCTCTCCAAACTGCGGCCAATGAGGTCGGCCAGGTATTCCTGTGGGTGGACTCCCTGGGCGCGGGCCCGGGAAACGAGTTCGTCGGCGACGGTGCGGGCCACGCGCGTGGAGACGACAGTGGTGTCGCCGCCCGGCGCGGGGGCCTCGGCGTGCGCCGGTGCCTCTGGCTCGACCGCAACGTGCGCCGGTGCTTCCGTGCCGGCCTCGGCGTGCGCCGGGGATTCCCCGCCGGCGTCGACGCTCACCGACGTCCCCACGGGGACGTATCCGGGTCCTTCGGGCACCGCTGTGCCCTTCTGGTAGGCGGTGGCGACGGCCCGGGCGCGTTCGTCGGCGGCTTCGTTCATCGCGTGGTTGTTGTGGCCCTTGACCCATTCGAACTCGACGTCGCGCCCGGTCAGCGCCTCGTCGAGGGATTCGAGGAGGTCGCGGTTGAGGACCTCCTTGCCGTCGGCCTTCTTCCAGCCCTTGCGCTTCCAGCCCGGCATCCATTTCGTCAGGGCGTTGATGACGTATTGGGAGTCGCAGAAGATCTTGAGGTCCTCGTCGACGTCGGCGGTCGATTCGAGGAGGTCGAGGACGGCCATGAGCTCGCCGCGGTTGTTCGTCGCGTTCTTCCAGCCCCCGGCGTGCCAGCAGTCGTCGTCGATGTACCAGGCCCACCCGGCGGGTCCGGGGTTGCCGAGCGCAGACCCGTCTGCGGCAGCGATGATCGTCAATGGTTCTCCTCTGGACGTCGGGCCCGGTCGTCAATGGGCCCGCACCATTGTTTCACGAACGTCGCGATGCCTGGGCACTTGTGACAGCGAGTCAAAGTTCATGATGCAGCGAAATCGCGGTCAGTGGCGTGCAGTTTATGGACGAAGTCTTTGACCGCTCGGCTGCAGAGACCAGCAGAGCAGTTCGATACGTACTTCAGAGCCGGGGCGCGCATATATCACCACCCTTTACGGTGTTGTCACAGCTCGCTCCGCTCGACAGCCTTGAGCATTTTCGTCAGCTCGTCTCTGCTTCATCGGATTCCCTATTGAGAAGGGACTGCGCGAACCAGTAGAGGCTTTGTCCCTGGTATTGCCAACCGTCGGCGGCTGAGAAGTTGTGCGAACTCACACCTGCCTGGGCGAATATCTCGTCGCGCAGCGCTGTAGGCGTCCACCGAGCGGAGGGATCCTCTGCCGCGGCCCAAAGTAGAGGCCTTACCTTGTCGTTCACCCAGGTGACCGAACGGCGGCTGGACTCAGCGGCGAGCCAATCATCGATCTGGGCGACGATCTCGGATTTCACCAGCGTGTCGAGATTTAGTTCGATCCGGGCGTGGTCAGGGATACCGCGACGCTCTGCAATGACTTTCACAGACCTGGCCCTCCGCTCCCGAGTGGCGATCCGTTCGCGCACCTGACCAGTATCCACCGCTGGAGCGGGTCGCAGAGTTCGCCCTTCGAGGTTCTCCACTGGGAAGATCTTCTGAAAGCTTGAGTAGAGCGCACCGTTATCTCGGAAGAGGCTGTATTCGTGACACTCGATCTCGAGGCCGTGGGCAACGGTGTCCGCAAGCCACTGCACGGTGGTGAGCACCTGGTCCGGAAAAGATTCGGCGACAAGGACGAGTCGCGGGAGCTTGAGGATCTCGTCGTCCCATCCGGATTCCAGATGCTCCGTCAGTTGTTCGAGGGCCTCCTCGGCGGTTGTCGCTGCGCCATTCTTGGTGAGCCAATGAGCATGCGCATCTGCGAGCATATGCCTGTCGAAGCCCGCAACAAGTGCCTCGTATGTAATCGCCTGGAGATGTACTTTGCGGTCGCTCCCCCGTTTGAGTTCGATCACCACAGTCTGACCGCTGGACGACAATGCCAGGACATCGAGAGCTTCCTTCGCCGAACCTCCCTCAACGGAGACCCAACGGTTGTACTGAGATGCGACAATCTTCAGTCCTTCGTCGATCACCTCAGGGTGGTGGACGATCCACTGCTCCAGGTGCCGCGTTTCCTCAAGGCATTCTTCGGACATGGTTGTCTCCACTGCAGGGGTAGCTGTGGCCTGGTCGATTCGAAGCAAGTGCGCCATGCACTCATCATGCCAGGGAAGCTCCTGCCAAACCGTCTGAGTTGCTCCGAAAGCCCTTTCGCGGACATCGGACGTTGAAGTCGAGCACTCGCATATTGTTGCTTGCGCCTTCGTTGACCATGGCCGGAATTCATGGAGGCAACCGCAGGCGCAAGAGGACGAAGCCCTGCCCGTATATCGAGTCGAGCACTGGTGTCTGCGCTCAACAAGCCGGGTGTCTTTTAATCTAGATTTTCGTTATCCCACGGACACGCCGTTGCGATATTCCGATGCCCGGGCGGTTGTTCTATGAACCCGCACATCCGACGTACGTTCCTCTACGCAACCTCGCCGAGGCGGCGCATCGGCCACCTCGGCGAGGAAGGTGCGGAGTTCATGAAGCGGCAAGTGCGCGGACGTACGTGGCCTGCTGGTCGATGTGCACTTCGATGACCCCGACTCGAGCCAATCGCTGAAGACTGTCCAGAGAAGGCACAGCGTCACCGCGCTCCAGTCTCGCCACTTGCGGCTGCTTCCAGTTGAGCATTCTTCCGAACGCCGTCTGCGTCAGGTTGTGCTGGGCCCGGTAGCGGACGACAGCGAGACTCACCGCGCCGGCCAAGGCGAGACGTTCCGCTTCGGCGGCGTATTCGGGATCGTCCTCCTGGCGTTCGCGGATCATCGCATCGTGGCTCTGCAGCTCCGAGAGCTTCATGATCATCACCCTCATTCCTCGATTTGATTCAGTCGCAGTTCGGCGTCTCGGCACGCTTTGGCGAAGCCCTTGCGGTCATGCTGAGCTTCCGGCCCGTAGGCCCCGACGACGAAAACCTCGCCGAACTGTCTGTACAGGGCACGTGTGATGCTCCGTCCGCCTCGAGGACGCAGTTCTCTGAGCTTCTCGGCACTTCGCACCGCACTGCTGTGCGGATATGGAAGCGATGGCCCGAGCAACGCCAGCTTCGCGATCGCGTTGTCTACGGCCACGGCCTCCCGAGCGTCAAGTCGTCTGTATTCGACTGCGGCATCGGGGTGGTCGACTACCCTCCACATGCCACGAGTATATCACTGCTGTTATACTCCGTAAGCCCCATTTTGGAGAGACGTCAACCGAGTGAACCTGGGTGAGCCCGCTGGCCGGGGTGACGTCATCATCTGCCACGACCCCAGCTAACCGAATCCACTTCCTGCAATGGCACCACTACGCACAAAACTACGCACAATTGACAGAGAATCACTCCCCGCCGCGAACAAGAGTCCCAAAGCGCCGAGACTGTTGCGACGTGCCCCGGAGGACGAACAGTTGTCCTGCGAGGGCAGCATCCTGGGACAGGAAAGGCCCTCCCACCGGCAGATTTGCTGGCAGGAGGGCCTTTTCGCGAGTGCTCAGATATTGAACCCGAGGGCGCGCATCTGCTCGCGGCCGTCCTCGGTGATCTTCTCCGGACCCCATGGCGGCATCCACACCCAGTTGATGCGGTACGCCGGCACGATGCCGTCGAGGCACTGCGCGGTCTGGTCCTCGATGACGTCGGTGAGCGGGCAGGCCGCCGACGTCAGGGTCATCTCGATGACGGCGGTGCCGTCGTCCTCCACGGCGAGGCCGTAGATGAGTCCGAGGTCGACGATGTTGACGCCGAGCTCGGGGTCGACGACGTCCATCATCGCTTCGCGCACTTCGTCGACGCTCGCGTTCTGCGGTGCATCAATGACTTCGGGCATCACTTCTCCTCGTCTTCGGTCGGTGCGGTGGGAGTCTGTTCCGGAGCTCCCGCCTGGGCTTGGCTGAGCGCGTCCTTGAACGCCATCCAGGCGAGCAGGGCGCACTTGATCCGTGCCGGGAACTTCGACACTCCGGTGAACGCCGCGGCGTCGCCGAGTATTTCCTCGTCGGCCTCGACGGTGCCCCGGGAGTGCATGAGCTCGTGGAAGGCCCCTTCGATCTCGAGCATCTCGGACACCGTCGCCGAGGCGGCGAGCTCGGTGAGCACGGACGCCGAGGCCATCGAGATCGAACACCCGTCACCGGTCCATCGCACGGTCACGGTGCCGTCGGCGGCGAGTTCGGTCTCGAGCTCGATCTCGTCCCCGCAGGTCGGGTTGACCTGGTGGGAGTGCCCGTGCGGTCCGGGCGCCGAATCGCCGAGCAGCGCGGCATTGCCGATCCGCGACCGCGAATGGTCGAGGATGACCTGCTGGTAGAGCTGCTGCATCTGGGTGGTCATGACGCCTGCGCCTTCTCCGCGGCCGGCGGGTCCTCGAGACCGAAGAACGGGCGCACCTCGGCCAGCGCGGTGAGGAAGCGCTCGACATCGTCGCCGTTGTTGTAGAGGTACGTGCTCGCCCGAGTCGAGGCGGTCACCCCGAACCGGCGGTGGAGCGGCTGCGCGCAGTGGTGACCCACGCGCACGGCCACACCCTGGGAGTCGAGGTACTGGCCGACATCGTGGGCGTGGACGCCGTCGACGTCGAAGGCCACGGTGCCGATCCGGTTCTCGGCATTGCCGAGGACCCGGATGCCGGGGATCTGCGCGATCCCCTCGAGGAGCCGGCGGCCGAGCTCGACCTCATGGTCGAAGACCCGGTCGAGGCCCACCTCGGTGAGGTAGCCGACGGCCGTCGCGAACGCCGCGACCTCGGCCACCGGCTGAGTGCCGGCCTCGAAGCGCTGCGGTGCGGGCATGAACTCCGCGGAGTCCATCGTCACGGTCGTGATCATCGACCCGCCGGTGAGCACGGGCGGGAGCGCGTCGAGGAGCTCGGTCTTCCCCCAGAGCACGCCGAGGCCGGTCGGCCCGAGCGCCTTGTGCGCGGAGAACGCGGCGAAGTCGACGTCGAGGTCGGTGAAGTCCACCGGCATGTGCGGCACCGACTGGCACGCGTCGAGAACGACGTACGCCCCGACCTCGCGGGCCCTGGCGACGAGTTCGGCGACCGGGTTGATCGTGCCCAGGACGTTCGAGACGTGGGTGAACGCGAGCACCTTCGTCGTCTCGTCGACGATCGTCTCGAGGTCGGTGAGGTCGAGCTCTCCGTCATCGGTGACCGGGATCCACCGCAGCTGCGCCCCGGTGGCCTGGGCGAGCTGCTGCCAGGGGACGACGTTCGCGTGGTGCTCCATCTCGGTGACGACGATCGAATCGCCCTCCCCGATGGCGAACCGCTGCGCGGCCTCTCCCCCGAACCCGTGGCTGGCCCGGTCGATGCCGAGGGCGACGATGTTGAGCGCCTCGGTGGCGTTCTTCGTCCACACGACCTGGTTCGGCGCACCGCCGACGAGGTTCGCCACGGCTTCCCGGCCGGCCTCGAACGTGTCGGTGGCCATGACGGCGAGCGTGTGCGCACCCCGGTGGACGGCGGCGTTGCGCTGCGTGAAGTACTCGGTGAACGTGTCGATGACGCATTCGGGCTTCTGCGACGTCGCTCCCGAGTCGAGATAGGTCAGCGGCGACTCCCCGACCCTCGCATGGAGGATCGGGAAGTCACCCCGGAGCCGAGAGAACATCAGACCGCGGACGAGAGGAAGCGGTCGTAGCCCTCGTTCTCGAGGCGCTCGGCGAGTTCCGGTCCGCCCTCCTCGGCGACCTTGCCCTTGACGATGACGTGGACGAAGTCGGGCTTGATGTAGCGGAGGATCCGCGTGTAATGGGTGATGAGGAGGACGCCGACGTCGGTCGTCTCACGGACCCGGTTGACGCCTTCGGAGACGATGCGCAGGGCGTCGACGTCGAGGCCGGAGTCGGTCTCGTCGAGGACGGCGAACTTCGGCTTGAGCATCTCCATCTGGAGGATCTCGTGGCGCTTCTTCTCACCGCCGGAGAAGCCCTCGTTGACGTTGCGGGTCGCGAACTCGGGGTCGACGCGCAACTGCTCCATCGCCGACTTGAGGTCCTTCGTCCAGTTGCGCAGCTTGGGAGCCTCGCCGTCGATCGCGGTCTTGGCCGAGCGGAGGAAGTTCGTCACGGTCACGCCGGGCACCTCGACGGGGTACTGCATGGCGAGGAAGAGACCGGCCTTGGCGCGCTCGTCGACGGTCATGTCGAGGACGTCCTCACCGTCGAGGGTGACGGATCCTCCGGTGACTTCGTACTTCGGGTGACCGGCGAGCGAGTAGGCCAGCGTCGACTTGCCCGAGCCGTTGGGGCCCATGATCGCGTGCGTCTGGTTCGAGTCGATCTCGAGGTTGATGCCGTTGAGGATCGGCTTCTGGCCGGCCTCGGTGTTGACGCTGACGTGCAGGTCGGAGATTTTCAGTGTGGACATGATTATCCTTTTCAGTTCACAGTCGTGTTCGGGTCGAGCAGGATGCGGCCGGCGATCTCCTGGCACGGGTAGACCGCGACGGGTTCGAAGGCCGGGGGGCTCAGCGGCTGGCCGGTGTTGAGGTCGAACTGGGAGCCGTGCAGCCAGCATTCGATGGCGCACCCCTCCACGTCGCCCTCGGCCAGGGACACCTCGCCGTGGGTGCACAGATCGTCGATCGCGTGGACGACTCCGAAGGAGTCGCGGGCCAGGCAGATCTCGCGGTTCTCCACGTCGATCCGCAGCGCGCTGTCGAGTGCCACATCCTCGGAGGCGGCCACGTCGATCATCGTCACAGAACGCTCCGGGACAGTTCGTCCTCGATGCGGGCCGAGAGGACCTCTTCGATCTCCGGCACCTGGATCTTCTGGATGACCTCGTTGAAGAAGCCCCGGACGACGAGCTGGCGGGCGACGTCCTCGGGGATGCCGCGCGACATCAGGTAGAAGAGGTGCTCCTCATCGAAGCGACCGGTCGACGAGGCGTGTCCGGCTCCTTCGATGTCACCGGTCTCGATCTCGAGGTTCGGCACGGAGTCGGCGCGCGCCCCATCGGTGAGGATGAGGTTGCGGTTGAGCTCGTACGTGTCGATGCCGAGCGCCTCGGGGCGGATGAGGACGTCGCCGATCCACACGCTGCGCGCGTCCTTGCCCTGCAGGGCGCCCTTGTACATGACGTTCGACGTCGCCTTCGCGGTGTTGTGGTCGATGTACGTGCGGTGCTCGAGGTGCTGGCCGGCATCGGCGAAGTAGAGGCCGAGGAGTTCGGCCTCGCCGCCGTTGGCGGAGTAGCGGACGTTGGCGTTGAGCCGGACGATATCACCGCCGAGGGTGACGACGATGTGCTTGAGCTTCGCGTCCTTGCCGACGATCGCGTCGTGCTGGCCGAGGTGCTGCGCACCGTCGTCCCACAGCTGCAGGGAGACGAAGGTGAGGTCCGCGCCGTCGCCGACGACGAGGGAGACGAGCTCGGAGTAGCGGGTCAGTCCCTCGTGCTCGACGACGATCGTCGCCTTCGCGTTCGCTCCCACGGACACGACGACATGGCCGTGGACGAGGTCGGTGCCGGTGCCGTCGGCGTGGATGACGACCGCCTCGGTGAGCTCCGTGTCAGCGGACACCGTGTAGTGGGTGACGGAGCTCGTGCGATTCGCGGCCACAGCGGCCGCCCGGTCCTCGGGTTCGAGGATGCCGAGCTCCTGGGCGGCGTCGAGGCTGATCTCCTCGACGGTGACGCCGGCAGGCAGCTCGCCGGTGACGTTCAGGCGCGCCTCGCCGGGCGCATCGGCGAAGAAGTCGCTGAGCTTGCGCACGGGCGAGAAGCGCCACTCCTCCTCCCGGCCGGTGGGCACGGGGAAGTCGGCGACGTCGAAGCTGCGGGTGCGCGCGTCGCGCTTGGCGTCGGGCACGTGGACGCCCGCGCCGTGCGAATGCTCGGAGACGCCGAGCGGGTTGGTGGTGTCAGTCACAAAATCTCCTTAAGCGTGCAGTCGGTCGCGGGCTCAGCCCACGGCGCCTTCCATCTGCAGTTCGATGAGGCGGTTGAGCTCGAGGGCGTACTCCATCGGCAGCTCGCGGGCGATCGGCTCGACGAAGCCGCGCACGATCATCGCCATCGCCTCGGTCTCCTCGAGGCCGCGCGACATGAGGTAGAAGAGCTGGTCCTCACTCACCTTCGACACGGTCGCCTCGTGGCCGAGCGTGACGTCGTCCTCGCGGATGTCGATGTAGGGGTACGTGTCCGACCGGGAGATGTTGTCGACGAGCAGGGCATCGCAGAGCACGTTGTTCGACGAGCCCTCGGCACCCGGGTAGACGTGGACGAGTCCGCGGTAGCCGGCGCGACCGCCGCCGCGGGCGACGGACTTCGAGACGATCGAGGACTGCGTGTGCGGGGCGGCGTGGACCATCTTCGCACCGGTGTCCTGGTGCTGGCCCTCGCCGGCGAAGGCGACCGAGAGCGTCTCACCGCGAGCGTGTTCGCCCGTCAGCCAGATCGCCGGGTACTTCATCGTCACCTTCGAGCCGATGTTGCCGTCGACCCATTCCATCGTCGCGCCCTCTTCGGCGATCGCACGCTTCGTCACGAGGTTGTAGACGTTGTTCGACCAGTTCTGGATCGTCGTGTAGCGGACGCGGGCGTCCTTCTTAGCGATGATCTCGACGACGGCGGAGTGGAGCGAGTCCGTCTTGTAGATCGGGGCCGTGCAGCCCTCGACGTAGTGGACGTACGAGCCCTCGTCGGCGATGATGAGCGTGCGCTCGAACTGGCCCATGTTCTCCGTGTTGATGCGGAAGTAGGCCTGCAGCGGGATCTCGACGTGGACGCCCTTGGGGACGTAGATGAACGATCCGCCCGACCACACGGCCGTATTCAGCGCCGAGAACTTGTTGTCACCCGAGGGGATGACCGAGCCGAAGTACTCCTCGAAGATCTCCGGGTGCTCCTTGAGACCGGTGTCGGTGTCGAGGAAGATGACGCCCTGGCTCTCGAGCTCCTCGTTGATCTTGTGGTAGACGACCTCGGACTCGTACTGCGCGGCGACGCCGGCGACGAGGCGCTGCTTCTCCGCCTCCGGGATGCCGAGGCGGTCGTAGGTGTTCTTGATGTCCTCGGGCAGGTCCTCCCACGACTGGGCCTGGCCCTCGGTGGAGCGGACGAAGTACTTGATGTCGGCGAAGTCGATCCCCGAGAGGTCAGCACCCCAGTTCGGCATCGGCTTCTTCTCGAAGAGCTTGAGCGCCTTGAGGCGACGCTGGAGCATCCAGTCCGGTTCGTCCTTGAGCTTCGAGATGTTGCGCACGACGTCTTCGTTGAGACCGCGAGCCGCTGCGGCTCCGGCATCGTTCTCGTCGTGCCAGCCGTATGCGTACTGCCCGAGGTCTTTGAGCTCGGGGTTCGCCTCGATGATCGGATTGCTTGTGTCAGTCATCGTGAACCTCCTTGAGGTCGATCGATTGAGTGGATGAGGGGCCTGGTGAGTTCCGAGGTCGGAATGTGGGTCGTGCAGACGTGGTCACCGTGGGCGAGCGACGAGAGTCTTCTCACATCGACGCCGAGGTATTCCGAGAACATCGCGAGCTCTGCTTCGCAGATCTCGGGGAACTCGGCGGCCACGGATTGGATCGGACAGTGTCCTTGGCACAGCTGCATCGCCTCGAGCGACGTGCCCGCCGCAACCGGTGTCGCCGAGGCGGCGTAGCCCTCACGGGTGAGCGCTGAGGCCAGGGCTCTCGAGCGCGACGCCACCGACGTCCCGCCCCGCTTCTCGAGCTCTCCGCCGAGGCGGTCGCGCAGCTTGGCGACGAAGTCGTCGGAGAAGTCGACGACCGCGTCCTCCCCCATCCGGTCCTGGAAGAACCGGAGGATGTTGACGGCGAACTCGTCGTAGGAGCGGCTGAGTTCGTCGTGGCCGCGCGAGGTGACGACGTAGTGCCTGGCCGGTCTGCCCCGCCCTGCCTGCTTCCCGGCGAGACCGCGGACCTCGATGAGTCCCTGGCCTTCGAGCGCGTCGAGGTGACGACGGATCGCTGCCGGGGTGAGCTCAAGGCCCTTTGCCAGCGCCGAGGCGGTGATGGGACCGTCGTCGAGCACGGAGCGGAACACCTTCTGCCGGGTCCTGCTGTCGTCCGCGTCGTTCGCAGTCATAGTCCACCTCCCTTGACTAACACAACACTATTGTTGCGTAAATTGTTTCGTAAAACTAGGTGAGCCTAACTGAAGGCCCGGTTTCGACGGGACGTTTCGACCGGTCGTAGAATGGTCGGGTGGCACAATCGGCACTCCTCATCCGTGGGCTGCGCTATTCCTACGGGGCGCACCACGTCGTCGACGGCATCGACCTCGACGCCCGCGTCGGCACCGTCCTCGGCGTTCTCGGCCCCAACGGGGCGGGCAAGTCGACGACGATCGCACTCGCCGTCGGCTCGAAGCGGCCCGACGCCGGAACCGTGGAGATCTTCGGTCGCGACCCGTACCGCCGCCACGAGGAGACCGCACAGCTCGCCGGTGTCATGCTCCAGGACGGCGGCCTGCCGATGAGCGCGAAGCCGCTCGCCGTCCTCCGCCACCTCGCCGCCCTCTATCCCGATCCGCGCCCGCTCGACGAGCTCGTCGAACCGCTCGGCATCCGCGAGTTCGCCAACCGGTCGATCCGCCGGCTCTCCGGCGGACAGCGCCAGCGCGTGGCGCTCGCCGCCGCCCTCATCGGCCGTCCCCGCATCGTCTTCCTCGACGAGCCGAGCGCCGGGCTCGACCCGCAGGCCCGTGAGGTCGTACACGAGGTCATCGGCGACCTCGCCGCCTCCGGGGTCAGCGTCGTCCTCACCACGCATGACCTCGCCGAGGCGGAGAAGCTCGCCGAGGACATCGTCGTCGTCGACCGCGGCAGGATCATCGCCCGCGGTGCCCCCGCGGAGCTGCGCGGCGCCTCGGCGGCGGGACGTCGGCTCGTCATCACCGTGCCCGACGCTCCCGACCCGTCGACGGACGCCGGACGGGAGCTGACCACTGCCCTGACCGCCGTCGCCCCCGCCTCGGTGCAGGGCACGCTCATCGTCGCCGCAGGGAACCTCGACAGCGCGCGCATCGCCGCCCTGTGCACGGTCATCGCCGAGGCGGGGCTGACGATCGGGGACATCAGCATGCAGTCGCAGTCGCTGGCCGATGTCTTCTTCGAACTCACGGGAAGGCCGCTGCGATGACCGAGACGACAGTCAGCGGCGCGGGTGCCTCCCAGCCGTCCACGGCACCGGGCATGCGCGCCCGGCGGGTGTTCGCCCAGGCGAAGTTCGAGACCGCAGCCGTGCTCCGCAACGGCGAACAGCTCCTGCTCGCGCTCATCCTCCCGCTCGGACTCCTCGTCTTCCTCACGACGACTCCCCTGCTCGACGCGCTCGGGGCGATCCCGGCCGGCGGCGACCGGCTGAGCATCGCGTTGCCCGGCACCCTCGGTCTCTGCCTGGCCTCGACGGCGTTCACCGGGCAGGCGATCGCCACCGCCTTCGACCGGCGCTACGGGGTGCTCGCCCAGCTCGCGACGACGCCGCTGGGCACGACAGGCCTCATCCTCGGCAAGCTCGGGGCGGTCATCGGCGTCGTCGTCATCCAGTACGCGCTCGCGTTCGGCATAGCCGCCGTCCTCGGCTACCGCGGCGGACTCGACGTCCTCGCGCTCATCATCACCACGATCCTCGGTACTGCGGCCCTGCTCGCGCTCGGGCTGCTCATGGCCGGCACGCTGCGCGCCGAGGCGACCCTGGGCGCTGCCAATCTCGTCTGGGTCCTCATGGCCGGTGCCGGCGGACTCGTCCTTCCCGCCACCGGCGAATGGGGAACCATCGTCGGCTGCCTTCCCTCCGGTGCCCTCGGGGACGCGATGCGCGCGAGCCTCGCCGGCACCTGGGACGTCACAGCTTTGATCGTGCTCCTCGTCTGGAGCCTGGTGGGAGCGCTTGCCGCACGCAGGTGGTTCCGCTTCGAATGAACAGAGGAATGCGCATGAAGAACCAAGTGACCCGAATCCGGTTCGCCGCGTGGGCGATGCTCATCGCTCAGGCCGGGATCATCTTCACCGGCGGCATCGTCCGCCTCACCGGCTCCGGACTGGGCTGCTCGGACTGGCCGAAGTGCACCCCGGATTCGCTCGTGCCCACGCAGGCGATGGGCTTCCACGGTCTCATCGAGTTCGGCAACCGCCTGCTCGCCGTGGTCCTCGCCCTCATCGGCGTCGCGATCCTCGTCCTCCTCTGGCGTCACCGGAAGGCGCGCCCGGATCTCTTCTGGCTCAACATCGCGCTCACGGCGATCGTGCCGATCCAGGCGGTGATGGGCGGGATCACCGTGTGGACGAAGCTCAACCCGTGGGTCGTCGCCGGACACTTCGTCCCCTCGGCCATCGCCGTCGGCGTCGCCGCGTACTTCGTCCGCCGTACCTATGACACCGGTGTGCGCACCGGAGAGAAGGCGCCGTCCCCGCTGCCGGCCCTCGGGTGGGCGATTCTCGTGCTCACAGCGATCGTCGTGTTCTTCGGTGTGCTCACCACCGGCGCCGGCCCCCACTCGGGATCGACGATCTCGACGCGCAACGGCCTCGACAACATCTGGATCACCCGCTTCCACGCGTTCCCCGTGTGGCTGCTCGTCATCTCGACGATCGCCGCGCTCGTCGTCGCGCGCAAGCGCTGGGCCCCGATGGTGCGCCCCCTCGTCGTCCTCCTCATCGTCGAGCTCGCACAGGGACTCATCGGGTACGTCCAGTACTTCACCGGTGTGCCCTGGGTGCTCGTGGCATTCCATATGATCGGTCTCTCGGCTACGATCGCAGCCAGTGTCGCTGTGCTCGACAGCGCGTACCCGAGGAGAACCCATGTCAACGCCGATCGTTCCGTGTCTGTGGTTCACTGACCGCGCCGAGGAGGCGATGGAGTTCTACTGCTCCGTCTTCCCGAACTCGCGCATCGTCTCGATCGAGCGGTATCCCGATGAGAGTCTCGACGAGCACTTCGTCGGGATGAGCGGGAAGGTCATCACCGGCGTCTTCGAGCTCGACGGCAACCGCTTCATCTGCCTCGACGGCGGACCCGCGTTCACCTTCAATGAGGCGATCTCGCTGACTGTCGAATGCGCCGACCAGGCGGAGATCGACCACTACTGGCAGGCGCTGTCCGCGGTGCCCGAGTCCGAGCAGTGCGGCTGGCTCAAGGACCGGTACGGGATCAGCTGGCAGATCGTGCCGAAGAACCTCGACGAGCTGATGACCGGCGACGCTCAGGTGCGCGCACTCATGGGGATGAAGAGGATCGTCATCGCCGACCTCGTCGCCGCCGGCTGACCTGCCGGCTCAGGAACAGCCTCGGCGTGCCTGCACCACCCGGAGACTCACTGACAACCTCGGCGCGCCTGCGCCACTCGCAGCTGCGCAGTTCGTTCACTCAGGGATGAGCACACCGTGGGCACGGGTGGTGCGTGGAACCTCAGGTGCGGGGCGGCAGAAGCTAGCCGCCGGTCACCAGAGGCTCGGCAGCAGCGGGGTGACGAACGGGTCGACGGCGACGGCGAGGAAGAGCACCGACAGGTACGTGATCGAGCCGTGGAAGACCTTCATCGCCCGCAGCGAGGTGCCGCTGAGACCCTTCTTCGCGCGGGACACGAGCTGGTAGCAGGACCAGAGGAACCAGGCACCGGCGAGCACTGCAACGGCCGTGTAGACCGGGCCCATCGGGGCGACGGGGATGAGCACGAGCGAGGTGAGCACCATCGCCCAGGCGTAGAGGATGATCTGGCGGCCCACCGAGGTCGGCGGGACCTTCGACGGCAGCATCGGCACACCGGCGGCGTCGTAGTCGGCCTTGTACTTGATTGCGAGCGGCCAGTAGTGCGGCGGCGTCCAGAAGAAGATGACGAGGAAGAGGATGACCGGCTCCCACGACAGTCCGCCGGTCACCGCCGACCAGCCGATGAGCACCGGCATGCAGCCGGCCGCGCCGCCCCACACGATGTTCTGCGTCGTCCGGCGCTTGAGGACGAGCGTGTAGAAGACCGCGTAGAGGAGGATCGCCGAGGCGGTCAGTCCTGCCGTCACCCAGTTCGTGAAACCGCCGAGCCAGAAGATCGATCCGATGCCGAGGACGAAGGCGAAGATCAGGGCCGCGCGCGGCGAGATCTCGCCGGTGACGAGCGGACGGTGCTTCGTCCGATCCATCTTCGCGTCGATGTCGCGGTCGACGTAGCAGTTGAACACCGACGCCGAGGCGGCTGCGGCGGCCCCGCCGATGAGGGTGTTGAGGACGAGCCAGAGATTCGGCATGCCGTTGGCGGCGAGGAACATCACCGGGGCGGTGGTGACGAGGAGGAGTTCGATGACCCGCGGCTTCGTCAGGGCGATGTAGGCGCCGATGATCGACCGGGGTTTCTGCGAGTGTCGAGCTTCGTCGATGGTCCTCTGCAGAGGTCGTTCACTCTGCGTGCCCGGGTTCTGACGAAGTTCACTCACGAGACACGATTCTACTCTGTGTCGAATGAATTTCCAGTTGGGGTCGGGCGAGTCGCCCTGTCATCGGGACCGGATGCGCGGTCAGCGGGACCCTGCGCGCGCTCACGGCGGCGGTGGAGAAGCACCGCGACGCCCCCGACGACCAGCCCCACCACGACGAGTGCGGCCCACAGGACCGCCGCGAGGACGACCAGTCCGAGCCCCGCGAGGGGGTCGTCGAGTGTGAGCATCTCGACATCGAGGATGAGGCCGTAGGCTCCGGCGACCACTGTGAAGACCACCGCCGCCCACCAGATGAGGCCGGCAGGTCGGGCGATCGCGAGGACGACGAGGACGACGAGGAAGGGGCCCGCGCCGAGGAGGAAGGCGAGCAGCCAGCTCCCGACCGCCTCGGCGCCGGCATCGTTTCCGAATGGCTCGAGGAAGAGGGTCGTGAAGACGATCCGCCAGACGAGGACGAGGACGGTCAGGCTGATGCCGAGGATCCGGAATGTCCGCGCATGGCGCGCGGGTGATCGACGAGACAGGGGCGGGTGTTGGAGGCTGCGGGGAATGGGGAGTTCTCCTTGAGGCGAGCGTGGACGTGCCGGTGACGAGGTTCGGGCAGCACAGTGGGGACACTGCCAGCGTAGTGGCTGTATCAACCGGTGTCCGGACGGGGAGGGTCGGGCCGGTGCGCGGTAGAGTTTGAGAGGACGCATCGCCGACGACAGAAGGAACGCTCTCAGACATGAATGCCCTGTCCTGGACAGACCTCGACTCACAGGCAGTCGACACCGCCCGCCTCCTCGCCGCAGACGCCGTGCAGAAGGTCGGAAACGGACACCCCGGCACCGCGATGAGCCTCGCTCCCGTCGCCTACTACCTCTACCAGAAGGCCCTCACGCTCGACCCGTCCGATCCCACGTGGGTCGGCCGTGACCGCTTCGTCCTCTCCCTCGGTCACAGCTCGCTGACGCAGTACGTCCAGCTCTACCTCGCCGGCATCGGCCTCGAGCTCGACGACCTCAAGGCGCTGCGCACGTGGGATTCGCTCACTCCCGGCCACCCCGAGGTCGGGCACACTCCCGGTGTCGAGATCACCACGGGCCCGCTCGGCTCAGGTGTCGCCTCGGCGGTGGGCATGGCGATGGCCTCCCGCCGCGAACGCGGACTCTTCGATCCCGACGCCGCCCCCGGCACTTCGCCGTTCGACCACGACATCATCGTCCTCGCCTCCGACGGCGACATGGAGGAGGGCGTCTCCGGTGAGGCCTCCTCGCTCGCCGGCACCCAGGAGCTGTCGAACCTCATCGTCATCTGGGACGACAACCGCATCTCCATCGAGGACGACACCGCGATCGCCTTCGGCGAGGACACCGCGGCGCGCTATGAGGCCTACGGCTGGCACGTCCAGCACGTCGACTGGACTGCCGACGGAGAGTACACCGAGGACCTCGATGCCCTCCACGCCGCCGTCGAGGCCGCGCGCGCCGACTCCCGTCCCTCCTTCATCCGCCTCTCGACGATCATCGCGTGGCCGGCCCCGAACGCCCGGAACACGGGGGCCGCGCACGGCGCCGCCCTCGGTGAGGAGGAGGTGCGGGCGACGAAGGAGCTGCTCGGCTTCGATCCCGATGCGACCTTCGCGATCTCCCCCGAGGTGCTCGAGCACACCCGCCGCAGCGCCGAGGAGCGCGGCCGCGCCGCTCACCTCGCGTGGAAGGAGAAGTACGCGGCATGGCGCGACGCCAACGGCGACCGCGCCGCGCTGTTCGACCGCCTCTCCACCCGCACCCTGCCCGAGGGCCTCGACGGAGACTTCCCCGTCTTCGACGCCGACGCGAAGGGCATCGCAACCCGCGCCGCCTCCGGCCAGGTGCTCAATGCCATCGCGGCCCGGATGCCCGAACTTTGGGGCGGGTCGTCCGACCTCGCGGGGTCGAACAACACCCTCATCAAGGCCGACCCGAGCTTCCTGCCGACCGACCGCTCGACGGACTCGTTCTCCGGCAACCCGTACGGACGCAACATCCACTTCGGCGTCCGCGAGTTCTCCGCCGGCCTCATCGGCAACGGCATCGCCCTCCACGGCGGGACCCGCCCCTACAACGGCACGTTCCTCGTCTTCAGCGACTACCAGCGACCCGCCGTGCGCCTGGCCGCCATCCAGAAGCTGCCGAACATCTTCGTGTGGACCCATGATTCGATCGGCCTCGGTGAGGACGGCCCCACCCATCAGCCCGTCGAGCATCTCTCGGCCCTGCGCGCGATCCCCGGCCTCGACGTCGTCCGCCCCGCCGATGCCAACGAGACCGCGGTCGTGTGGCGGAAGATCCTCGACCGCACCGACGGCCCCAGCGGCCTCATCCTCAGCCGGCAGGCCGTGCCGACCCTCGACCGGACGAAGTACGCCCCGGCCTCCGAGGCGGCCCGCGGCGGCTACGTCCTCCTCGACACCGGCGACGACCCGCAGGTCGCGATCATCGCCACCGGCTCGGAGATCCAGCTCGCGATCGCCGCTGCCGAGGAGCTCGAGACCAAGGGAATCGCGGCTCGCGTCATCTCGATGCCGAGCCAGGAATGGTTCGACGCCCAGGACGAGGACTACCGCGATGCCGTCCTCCCCCGGTCGCTCAAGGCTCGCGTCAGCGTCGAAGCCGGATCGGCGATGAGCTGGCACCGCTACCTCGGCGATGCCGGCCGGGCCGTGTCCCTCGAGCATTTCGGCGCCTCAGCGGACGCCGCGACGCTCTTCGAGAAGTTCGGCATCACCGCCGAGGCGGTCGTCGCCGCGGCCGAGGAATCCATTGCAGCAGCGAAGGGAGAAGCATGAGCGAGAACCTCACCCGCCTCACCGAGGCCGGCGTGTCCGTGTGGCTCGACGATCTGTCCCGCACCCGGCTCGAGTCCGGAGACCTCCAGACCCTCATCGATGAGTCGTCGGTGACCGGGGTGACGACGAACCCGACGATCTTCGCCACCGCGATCGCCGGCTCCGACAGCTATGACGGCGCGCTCTCCGACCTCGCCGCCTCCGGTGCCGACGTCGAAGAGGCGATCGAATCGCTGACCACCGACGATGTCGCCGCCGCTGCCCGGCTGCTGCGTCCCGTCTACGACGCCACCGAGGGCGCCGACGGACGCGTCTCGATCGAGGTCCCCCCACCGCTGGCCCGCGACACCGCGGGCACGGCGTCGGCGGCGAAGCTCATGTGGGAGCGGGTCGGCGAGCCGAACGCGATGATCAAGATCCCCGCCACCGAGGAGGGTCTGAGCGCGATCGCCGACACCATCGGCGCCGGCATCAGCGTCAACGTCACGCTCGTGTTCTCTCTCTCGCGCTACCGGCACGTCGTCGAGGCGTACCTCCAGGGACTGGAGAAGGCGCGGGCCGCCGGCCACGATCTCTCGACGATCCGCTCGGTCGCCTCGATCTTCGTCTCCCGCGTCGATGCGGAGATCGACAAGCGCCTCGCCGCCCTCGACGACCCGGCCGCCGCGGAGCTCGCCGGTCGCGCGGGCATCGCCAACTGCGTGCTCGCCCACGAGATCCACTCGCAGCTCTTCACCTCCGAGCGCTTCCGCGTCCTCGAACTCGCCGGAGCTCAGCCCCAGCGGCTCCTGTGGGCGTCGACCGGCGTGAAGAACCCGGACTACCCGGACACGATGTACGTCACCGGTCTCGTCTCCCCCGACACCGTCAACACGATGCCCGAGGCGACGCTGCGCGCCTTCGCCGACCACGGCGAGGTCGGGGCTCCCATCGCCGCCGAGGACTACCGGGCCGCCGATGAGGTCTTCGACCGACTCGCCGGGCTCGGCATCGACTACGCCGATGTCATGACCGTCCTCGAGACCGAGGGCCTGGAGAAGTTCGACGTCAGCTGGACCGAGCTCCAGGGCACCGTCCGTCGGGCATTGGAGCGCGCATGAGAGTCGAACTCAGCGTTCCCATCAGTGCGGAGTTCGACGCCGAGCTCGACCGCCTGCTCAGCGCCCGGGTGCCCTCCCGGATCGCGGCGCAGGACGCGAGCGTCTTCTCCGACTCCGTCGCCGCCGATCGTCTCGGCTGGGTCGATCTCGCCGGCCGGGCCGGTGAGCTCGTCACCGAAATCGAGGCGCTGCGCGAGGAGTTGGCAGCGCAGGGTCTGCGTTCGATCAGCCTCACCGGCATGGGCGGCTCCTCGCTCGCTCCCGAGGTGATGGCGGCGTGGGCCGGGGTCGACCTCGAGATCGTCGATTCGACCGATCCCAATCAGGTCGCCGAGGCGATCGGCACCGACCTCGACCACACCGTCCTCGTCATCGCCTCGAAGTCGGGGACGACGATCGAGACCGACGCCATCCGGCGTGCGTTCGCCGCGGCGTTCGAGGCCGTCGGCATCGACCCGGCCAGCCGGTTCATCGCGATCACCGATCCGGGGACCGAACTCGCTGAGCTCGCGAGTGCCGAGGGCTACCTGGCGACGTTCCACGCCGACCCGAACGTCGGCGGCCGGTTCAGTGCGCTCTCCCCGTTCGGCCTCGTCCCTGCCGGTCTCGCCGGGGTCGACATCCGCCGGATCGTCGAGTCCGCGGCGGGCATCGCCGCCGACCTCGGCGCCGACAGCGCGGACAATCCGGCGCTGCGGTTCGGCACCTGGCTGGGCATCGCCCACGCCCGGGCCACGGAGAAGCTCGTCCTCGCCCCCACCTCGGCGGCGCTTGACGGTCTGGGAGCCTGGGTCGAGCAGCTCATCGCCGAATCGCTCGGCAAGGACGGCCAGGGGATCCTCCCCGTCGTCCTCGACGAACCCGGTGATGTCGGCTTCGCCGACGCCCGCGCCGATGCCCTGCTCTGCACGCTCGGACCGGCCACGACGATCGGCGCGCCCTCGGGCTTCAACGCCGAGGTCGACGGCGATCTGGGCGAGCAGTTCCTCTTCTGGGAGTTCGCCACGGCGATCGCCGGCTACAGCATCGGAGTCGACCCATTCGATCAGCCGGATGTCGAGGCGGCGAAGGCCTTCGCCCGGGAGGCCCTCGACACGGGCACCCACGCCGAGGAGATCCCGGCGTTCGTCGACGGCGCCGTCGAGGTCTACGGCGACATCGATGAGGCCGACGACCTCGTCGGGGCCCTCCGTGAGCTCTTCGCACAGGTCGACGAGTACGGCTACGTCGCCATCCAGGCCTACCTCGATCGGCTCGGCGACGCCGAGGCGGTCGACCTCCGTCCGCTCGTCTCCCGGCACGCCGGGGTGCAGACGACGTTCGGATTCGGCCCGCGCTACCTCCACTCGACGGGCCAGTACCACAAGGGCGGGCACCCCAACGGCGTGTTCCTCCAGATCACGGCCGACCCGCGCACGGAACTCCTCGTGCCCGGCCGCGGCTACGGGTTCGGTGAACTCGAGCAGGCGCAGGCGCTCGGCGATGCCGCGGCCCTGCGGGCGAAGGGGCGTCCGGTGCTCCGGGTCCATCTCACCGATCGGGCCCGCGGTCTCGAACAGCTCCGCAGCGCCGTCTCCGAGGTCGCCCCGCACCACCACTTCGGAGTCGACTGACCTGGCGAACACAGCGAAGGCCCTCACCGGTAACGGTGAGGGCCTTCGTCGGTTCTGCGCTTCGTCGGGTGGTCCGCCCGCTCAGCTGTTGAAGCGCGTGATGAGTCCGAGGAGGATGATCGACGCACCCCAGACGATCGCCATGAGCGCGGTGAACCGGTTGAGGTTGCGCTCGGCGACGCCGGAGGACCCCAGCGAGGAGGACATGCCGCCGCCGAACATGTCGGACATGCCGCCGCCCTTGCCCTTGTGCATGAGGATGAGCAGGGTGAGGAAGATGCTCGTGAGGACGAGCACGCCGATGAGTACGTAGGTCAGTATTTCCACGTCGAGTTCAACCTGTGTTTCTGTCAGAGGATTTGGGGTTCAGTCTACTTGCCGACGGCGGCCTTGCACAAAGCGGCGAAGTCGGGCCCGCTCAGGCTCGCACCCCCGACGAGTGCGCCGTCGACGTCGTCGGAGACGAGGATGTCGGCGACGTTGTCGGTCTTCACCGACCCGCCGTAGAGGATCCGCGTGGTGTCGGCGAGGCTGTCGCCGTACTTCTCCCGCAGGCGACCGCGGATCGCCGCGGCCATCTCTGCGGCATCAGCGGCCGTCGCCGTCTTCCCCGTGCCGATCGCCCACACGGGTTCGTAGGCGACGACGAGCCCGCTGAGCTCCTCGGCCGAGAGGCCGGACAGCGAGTCGTCGAGCTGGCCCAGGGTGAAGTCGACGTGGGTGCCGTCCTCGCGCTCGGCCAGGGACTCGCCGACGCAGACGATGGGGGTGAGGTCGTGGCCGAGCGCGGCCTTGACCTTCGCGGCGACGACGTCGGAGGTCTCGTGGTTGTCGGCGCGGCGCTCGCTGTGGCCGACGACGACAAACGAGCAGCCGAGGCGGGAGAGGAACGACGCGGCGATCTCCCCGGTGTGCGCGCCCGGTTCGTGGCGGGACACGTCCTGGGCGCCGTAGCGCAGCCACAGTTTGTCGCCCTGGACGAGCGTCTGCACGGAGCGGATGTCGGTGAACGGCGGGACGACGACGACCTCGAGCTGGGAGTCGTCGAGCTTGGCGTCCTCGAGTGCCCACGCGAGCTTCTGGACTGTCGAGATCGCCTCGAGGTGGTCGTGGTTCATCTTCCAGTTGCCGGCGAGCAGCAGTGTGCGGTCAGTCATGGTGGGTCGTCCTCACGCGAGAGCGTCGATGCCGGGCAGGGTCTTGCCTTCGAGGTATTCGAGGCTCGCCCCGCCGCCGGTGGAGATGTGGCCGAATTCGTCGTCGGAGAAGCCGAGCGCCCGCACCGCGGCCGCGGAGTCTCCCCCGCCGACGACGGTGAGCCGGTCGGCTCGCGCCCCCTCGGCGGTGGCCGTGAGGGCAGCGGCCACGGTCTTCGTGCCCGCGGCGAAGGCCGGGAACTCGAAGACGCCCATGGGGCCGTTCCAGAACACGGTCGCGGAGTCGGCGATCACCTCGGCGTAGGCCCGTGCGGTGTCGGGGCCGATGTCGAGGCCGAGTCCCTCAGCGCCGGCCGGGGTGTCCTCGAGGCGGTCGACGGGACGCACCCAGTTCTCGGCGTCGGGGGCGAAGGCGGCGGCCATGACGATGTCGGTGGGGAGCATGATCCGCGCCCCGCCCTTCTCGGCACGGTCGAGGTAGCCCTTGACATCGTCAATGCGGTCCTTCTCGACGAGGCTCGCACCGATGTCGTGGCCGAGCGCGGCGAGGAACGTGAAGACCATGCCGCCGCCGATGAGGAGGTTGTCGGCGCGGTCGATGAGGTTGTCGATGACCCCGAGCTTGTCGGAGACCTTCGAGCCGCCGAGGACGACGGTGAAGGGCCGCTCCGGCGAGTTGAGGAGACGGTCGCTGACCTCGACCTCGGCCTGGACGAGCGAACCGGCATAGTGCGGCAGGAGCTGCGCGAGTTCGTAGACCGAGGCCTGCTTGCGATGGACGACGCCGAATCCGTCGGAGACGAAGTCGTCGGCGAACGCCGCGAGCTGCTCGGCGAATGCGCGCCGTTCGGTCTCGTCCTTCGAGGTCTCCCCCGGGTTGAACCGGAGGTTCTCGAGGAGGAGGACGTCCCCGTCGCCGAGCGCTGCGACCTTCGCCTGCGCATCCTCACCGACGGTGTCGGAGGCGAAGGCGACGTCGCGGCCGATCGCGGCGGCGAGTTCGCCGGCGATCGGGGCGAGCGAGAAGTGCGGGTCGGGTTCGCCCTTCGGGCGGCCGAGGTGGGAGATGACGATCACCCGGCCCCCCGCCTCGGCGAGGGATCGGATCGTCGCCGCGGATGCGAGGATGCGTCCGCTGTCAGTGATCGTCGTCCCGTCCATGGGAACGTTAAGATCGCTGCGGACGAGCACCGTCCGGTGGGCGAAGATCTCCGGGTCCGTGAATGTCCTCATTGGGGCCTTTCGCGCAGAAGGTAGCTGACCATGTCCTTGAGTCGGTTCGAGTAGCCCCACTCATTGTCGTACCACGCGACGACCTTGACCTGGTCGCCGAGGACCATCGTCAGCTCCGAGTCGGCGATCGCCGAGGCGGTGGTCCCGACGATGTCCGTGGAGACGAGGGCCGCCTCGGTGTAGTCGAGGTAGGGCGAGTCCTCTGCGGCGGCCTTGAGGATCGCGTTGACCTCGTCGCGGGTGACCGGCTTCTTCGGGGTGAAGGTGAAGTCGATGATCGATCCGGCGGGCACGGGCACCCGGATCGCGAAGCCGTCGAGCTTGCCCTCGAGGTGGGGCATGACCTTGCCGACGGTGCGGGCGGCGCCGGTCGTCGTCGGCACGATGTTGATCGCGGCCGCGCGAGCGCGGCGGAGGTCGCGGTGCGGACCGTCGACGAGCTTCTGGTCGCCGGTGTAGGCGTGAACGGTGTTGAGCAGTCCGGATTCCACGCCGATCGCGTCGTCGAGGGCCTTGACGACCGTGGCCATGCAGTTCGTCGTGCACGAGGCGTTGGAGACGACTTCGTGCTTCTCCGGGTCGTACGTCTCCTCATTGACGCCCATGACGAATGTCGCGTCGACATCCTTGCCGGGAGCGGAGAGGACAACGGTCTTCACGGACCCGCCGAGGTGGGCCTCGGCCTGGTCGCGGCGGGTGAAGATGCCGGTCGATTCGACGACGAGTTCGACGTCCTTCGCGGTCCACTCGATGTCGGCGGGGTTCTTCTCCGAGAAGACGGCGATCTCACGGCCGTCGACGATGAGCGAGTCCTCCCCGGCCTCGACGGTGTGGTCGAAGCGCGGCCACACGGAGTCGTAGGCGAGCAGGTGGGCGAGCGTCGCAGTGTCGGTGAGGTCGTTGATGGCGACGACTTCGAAGTCGGCACCGGGTTCGAGGGACAGGCGGAAGAGGGCGCGACCGATGCGGCCGAAGCCATTGATTGCGATTCGTCTCATGCTCGAATCCTATCGGTCTTCGAGCATGTCGGGAGTGAGACTTGCTTCAGTCCCAGGAATTCCCAATTCTTCCGCCCGCTTGTCCGCCGTCGACAGCAGCCGCCGGATGCGTCCGGCCACGGCGTCCTTCGTCATCGGCGGGTCGGCGAGCTGTCCGAGCTCCTCGAGGGAGGCCTGTTTGTGGGTGACGCGCAGCTGCCCGGCGTAGCGGAGGTGTTCGGGCACGTCCTCGCCGAGGATCTCCAGCGCCCGTTCGACGCGAGCGCCTGCCGCCACGGCGGCCCGGGCGGAGCGGCGCAGATTGGCGTCGTCGAAGTTCGCGAGTCGGTTGGCCGTCGCCCTGACCTCGCGGCGCATCCGCCGCTCCTCCCACACGAGGACCGCGTTGTGAGAGCCCATGCGCGTGAGCAGAGCGGCGATGTCGTCGCCGTCGCGGATGACGACGCGGTCGACGCCGCGGACCTCGCGGGCCTTCGCGCTCAGGCCCAGCCGCCGAGCGGCTCCGACGAGTGCGAGTGCCGCCTCGGGGCCGGGGCACGTGACCTCGAGGGCGGAGGAGCGGCCGGGTTCGGTGAGTGAGCCGTGGGAGAGGAAGGCCCCGCGCCAGGCGGCCTCGGCATCGGCGACGGAGCCGTTGACGATCGCCGAGGGCAGACCGCGCACGGGTCGGCCGCGGTTGTCGACGAGCCCGGTCTGGCGGGCCAACGCCCCGCCGTCGCGGGTGACGCGCAGCAGGTAGCGGTTGGAGCGGCGGATGCCGGCGGCGTTGATGACGACGATGTCGGCGAACTGGCCGTAGAGATCCTTGATCTCGCTGCGCAGACGCTTCGCGGCCTGCGCGGTGTCGAGTTCGGCTTCGAGCACGATCGAGCCGTTGACGAGGTGGAGGGCGGAGGAGAAGCGGAAGATCGAGGACACTTCGGCCTTCCGAGCCGAGGTGCGGGTGATCTTCACCCTCGCCAGCTCATCCTTGACCTGAGCGGTCAATGCCATTGTTCGTCCTCCTGCACGGATCGGTCCTACCACTGCTCGTCGACGTCGATCCCGGCGTCAACCAACATGTCACGGTAACATGCTGCGAGCTTGAGGCTGTCATGCTGCCCTGCCCGCCGGGAGCTGAGCGGATGCACGCGGAGTTTGGCGTCGAACATCTCCCGCGCATGGTGCTCGAGCTCCGGTTCGGCGACCACGGACGCCTCGTCGACGAGCACGTAGTCGAGGGTGAGGGCGGGCGCGTGGCGGTGCAGCGACATGAGGTGCTGACCGAGGCTGAGGTCCCTCGTCTCCCCGTCCGAGGACGAGAGGTTGAGCGTGAGGGATTTCACCGCGTTCGACCGCACGATCGCATCGGCGAGGGAGGGCACGAGCAGGTGCGGCATCACCGAGGTGTACCACGAGCCGGGACCGAGGTTGAGGACCTCCGCCTCGGCGACGGCTTCGACGGTCTCATAACGGGCCGGCGGATCCGCGGGGTCGAGGCGGACGGATTCGACATGACCGCGGGTCGAGGCGAGCACCGACTGTCCGCGCACAACCTGGAACGAACCGGGGAACTGGACGTCGGCTTCGATCGTCAGCGGCACCGAGGACATCGGCAGCACGCGGCCGTGGGCGCGCAGCAGCTTCGCCATCCAGTCGAGGCCTGCCACGTGGTCGCCGTGGATCTGCCAGAGGGCGGCGATGAGGAGGTTGCCGACGGCGTGGCCGTTGAGCTCCCCGCTCGATTCGAAGCGGTGCTGGATGACGTCGCGCCACGTCTTGCCCCAGTTCCCGTCGTCGCAGAGCGCGGCCAGAGCCATGCGCAGGTCCCCGGGCGGCAGCCCGCCGAGCTCGTCGCGCAGCCGACCGGAGGAGCCGCCGTCATCGGCGACGGTGACGACGGCCGTGAGCGATTCGGTGAGCAGCCGGAACGCGCGCAGCGCGGCGTAGAGACCGTGACCGCCGCCGAAGGACACGATCTTCGGACCCTTGTTGATGACGGCCGGGGTGATCTGCGGGAGATCCTCGGTCTCCATGTCATTCCCTCCCCAGGTCGCGATGGCGCACGGTGACGGGAATGCCGGTGCGGGCGGCCAGGCCCTTCGCGATGCGTTCGCTGATCGCCACCGACCGATGCTTGCCGCCGGTGCAGCCGATGCCGATGAGGGCGTAGCCGCGGCCCTCCCGGAGGTAGCCCTGCGCGATCGTGTCGAGGGTGGCGGTGTAGCGTTCGATGAACTCCTCGGCGCCGTTCTGTCCGAGCACGTAGTCGGCGACATCGGAGTCGAGCCCGTTGTGTCCGCGCAGATGGGGAATCCAGTACGGATTGGGCAGGAAGCGCACGTCGGCGACGTTGTCGGCGTCCTTGGGCAGGCCGTACTTGAAGCCGAAGCTCATCACCGTCAGCCGCAGCGGCGGGGCGTCGTCGGCGCTGAAGCGCTTGCGCACCTCGGCGCCGAGCTGGTGGACGTTGAGGTCGGAGGTGTCGATGATGATGTCGGCACGGTGCTTGAGGGATTCGAGGGCCTCACGTTCGGCTTCGATCCCCTCGAGGAGGGTCCCCTCCCCCTGCAGCGGGTGCGGCCGGCGGGTGGATTCGAAACGGCGGACGAGGACCTCGTCGGCGGCGTCGAGGTAGAGGATGCGCAGCGACAGCCCCTGGTCGAGGAAGTCGGAGATCGTGTCCTCGAGCTCCGTGTACTTCGCCCGGCCCTTCGAGTCGGTGACGATCGCGATCTTCGGCACGGCGCCGTCGGCGCGGGCGACGAGTTCGACGAGGGTGCGCATCATCTGCGGCGGCAGGTTGTCGACGACGTACCAGTCGAGGTCTTCGAGGACGTTGGCCACGGTGGTCCGCCCGGCCCCGGACATGCCGGTGACGAGGACGACCTCGATGGGGTGGTCGTCGGCCTGTGTGGTCATGCGTCCTCCTCGTGTCCCCGGCTCCGAGCGACCGCGCACGGTCGCTCATATCGAACACTACTGTAGAGCACGCCCACGGGGCGTCGATCTCAGTGCCCGTTCAGCTCGGGGTGCTGGGGCTCGGGGTGCTGGGGCTCGGCGTGCTGGGGCTCAGTCCGTCTGCAGGGCCGCGGCGATCTTCTCCGCCAGGGCCGGTCCGATCCCCTTGACCTCGCAGAGCTGCTCGACGCTGGCCGCCCGCGTCCGCTTCACCGAGCCGAAGTGCTTGAGCAGCGCCGTCCGCTTCGCCTCGCCGAGGCCGGGGATCTCGTCGAGGACGGAGCTCGTCATCGCCTTCGCCCGCTTCGACCGGTGGTAGGTGATCGCGAAGCGGTGCGCCTCATCCCGCAGGCGCTGCATGAGGAAGAGTCCCTCGGAGTTGCGCGGGAGGATGACGGGGAACGGGTCGTCGGGGACCCAGACCTCCTCGAGGCGCTTGGCGAGGCCGACGACGGAGATGTCGACGATGCCGAGGTCGTGCAGCGCCCGGGTCGCCGCGGCGACCTGGGGTCCGGCGCCGTCGACGACGAGGAGACTGGGGCGGTACCCGAAGCGGTCGTCGGGTTCGTCGGACGCCATCTGCTCGAGGTAGCGGCTGAAGCGCCGGGAGACGACGTCGTACATCGAGGCGGTGTCGTCGGTCGCCGCCTCACCATGGATCGCGAAGTGCCGGTAGTCGCGCTTCTTCGCCAGGCCGTCCTCGAAGACGACGAGGCTCGCGACGACGTTCGAGCCCTGCGTGTGGGAGATGTCGATGCACTCGATGCGCAGCGGCGCCTCGGGCAGGTCGAGGTGCTCCTGGATCTCCTTGAGCGCGGTGCTGCGGGTCGTCAGGTCGGAGGAGCGCTTGAGCTTGTGCTGGACGAGCGCCTCCTTCGCGTTCTTCGTCACCGTCTCGAGCACGGCCTTCTTCTCGCCGCGTTCGGGCACCCGGACGGTGACCTTGGCTCCGCGCTGTTCGCTCAGCCAGGCTTCGAGCGAGTCGAGGTCGGCGGGCACGGTGTCGACGAGGATCTCCTTGGGGATCGCGTCGGCGTCGAGACCCGTGTACGCCTGCCGGAGGTAGTCGGTGGTCAGCTCGGCCGGAGTGTGGTCGTCGGAGCGTTCGATGATCCACCCGCGCTGCCCGCGGATGCGCCCGCCGCGGACGTGGAAGACCTGGACGGAGGCTTCGAGCTCCTCGGTGACGAGGGCGAAGACATCGCAGTCGGCGGACACGGAGAGGACGACGGCGGACTTGTCGAGGACCTTCTGCAGTGCGGTGAGCTCGTCGCGCAGCCGCGCCGCCTGTTCGTAGTCGAGGTCGGCGGCTGCGGCCGCCATCTCCTTCTTCCGCTCGCTGATGAAGCGTCCCGTATTGCCGGACATGAAGTCGACGACGCTGCGAGCGAGGTCCCGATGCTCGTCGATGCTGATCGCGCCGACGCACGGGGCAGCGCATTTGTCGATGTACCCGAGCAGGCACGGTCGACCTCTGCGTTCGGCACGGCGGTACACCCCCGGGGTGCACGTGCGCATGGGGAACGCCTTGAGGAGGAGATCGAGAGTGTCCCTGATCGCCCACACCTGGGCGAACGGACCGAAGTACTTCACGCCCCGGCGCCGTTTGCCGCGGGTGATGAACGCCCGGGGCACCTCATCGTTCATCGTGATCGCCAGATACGGGTAGGACTTGTCGTCGCGGAACATGACGTTGAACCGCGGATTGAATTCGTTGATCCACGTCCACTCGAGCTGGAGCGCCTCGACCTCGGTGTCGACGACGGTCCATTCCACCGAGGCGGCGGTGTGGACCATCGTCGAGGTCCGCGGGTGCAGCTGCGCGGGGTTGGCGAAGTACGAGTTGAGCCGGTTCCGCAGGTTCTTCGCCTTGCCGACGTAGATCACCCGCCGGTCGGGGTCACGGAACTTGTAGACCCCGGCCGAGGTGGGAATGCTGCCGGTGGCCGGACGGTAGCTCGCGGGATCAGGCATCGAGCATCTCGGCGAGGAAGCGCCCGGTGTGGTTGGCGGGGTTCTTCGCGACCTCCTCCGGGGTGCCTTCGGCGACGACCTGACCGCCGCCGCGACCACCCTCGGGGCCGAGGTCGATGACGTAGTCGGAGTTCGCGATGACATCGAGGTTGTGCTCGATGACGATCACGGAGTTCCCCTTCTCCACGAGCCCCTGGAGGACGTGGAGGAGCTTCGAGATGTCCTCGAAGTGGAGACCGGTCGTCGGCTCGTCGAGGACGTAGACGGTGCGACCGCGGGAGCGCTTCTGGAGTTCGGCGGCGAGCTTGACGCGCTGCGCCTCACCGCCGGAGAGCGTCGTCGCGGGCTGACCGAGCCGGACGTAGCCGAGTCCGACGTCGACGAGGGTCGACAGGTGCCGGGAGATCGCGGGGATCGCAGCGAAGAACTCCGCGGCCTCCTCGATCGGCATGTCGAGCACCTCGGCGATCGTCTTGCCCTTGAACGTCACCTCGAGCGTCTCCCGGTTGTACCGGGCTCCCCCGCACACCTCGCACGGGACGTAGACGTCGGGGAGGAAGTTCATCTCGATCTTGATCGTGCCGTCACCGCTGCAGTTCTCACAGCGTCCGCCCTTGACGTTGAAGGAGAAGCGGCCCGGCTGGTAGCCGCGGACCTTCGCGGACTCGGTCTCGGCGAAGAGCCTGCGGATGTGGTCGAAGACTCCGGTGTACGTCGCCGGATTCGACCGCGGGGTGCGGCCGATCGGCGACTGGTCGACGTGGACGACCTTGTCGAGGTTCTCCAGCCCCGTCACCCGCTTGTGCCGACCGGGCACGCGGGACGCGCCGTTGAGGACGTTCGCCATCTGCGTGTAGAGGATCTCGTTGACGAGCGTCGACTTGCCGGACCCGGACACCCCGGTGACCGCGGTGAGGACGCCGAGCGGGAAGGAGACGGTGAGGTCGCGGAGGTTGTTCTCGCTCGCCTTCTCGACGGTGACCATCCGTTCGGGGTCGATCGGCCTGCGCACGGTGGGGATCGCAATCGACTTGCGCCCGTCGAGGTAGGCGCCGGTGATCGACCGCTCGGCGTCTTTGAGCCCGGGGACCGGACCGGAGTAGATGACCTCTCCCCCGTGTTCGCCGGCGCCGGGGCCGATGTCGACGATCCAGTCGGCCGCGCCGATCGTGTCCTCGTCGTGTTCGACGACGATGAGGGTGTTGCCGAGGTCCTTGAGCTTGATGAGCGTGTCGATGAGACGGCGGTTGTCCCGCTGGTGGAGGCCGATCGACGGCTCGTCGAGGACGTAGAGGACGCCGACGAGGCCCGAGCCGATCTGCGTGGCCAGGCGGATGCGCTGGGCCTCACCGCCGGAGAGCGTCCCGGCGGCGCGGTTGAGACTGAGGTATTCGAGGCCGACGTCGAGGAGGAAGCCGAGCCGGGCGTTGATCTCCTTCATCACCTGCGAGGCCACGGCGGCGTCACGTCCGCTGAGCTCAAGTCCGGAGAGGAAGCCGGCCGCCTCGTCGAGAGCGAGCTCGGCCACCTCGGCGATCGATCGGTCACCGACCTTGACGGCGAGGGCCTCGGGCTTGAGCCGGGTGCCGTTGCACGAGGCGCACGGGATCTCGCGCATGTACGACTCGTAGCGCTCACGCGACCAGTCGGACTCGGTCTCGTCGTGTTTGCGCTGGATGTACTGGAAGACGCCCTCGAAGCCCGTCGAGTACGTCCGCTCCCGGCCGAAGCGGTTGCGGTACTTGACGTGGACCTCGTAGTCCTTGCCGGTGAGGATCGCGGTGCGCTGTGCGCTCGTGAGATCCTTCCACGGGGTCTTGAGCGTGAAGCCGAGCTCGTTGCCGAGCCCGGTGAGCAGGCGGTTGAAGTACTTCGACACCTGCTTGCCGCCCGACCACGGGGCGATCGCGCCGGCGCCGAGGCTGAGGTCCTCATCGGGGACGACGAGGCTCTCATCGACCTGGAGCCGGGTGCCGATGCCGTCGCACGTCGGGCACGCGCCGAAGGGCGAGTTGAAGGAGAACGTCCGCGGTTCGATCTCGTCGATCGTCAGCGGATGCTCGTTCGGGCACGACATGTGCTCGGAGAACGTGCGGGTCACACCTTCGTCGACGAGGTCGACGTCGATGCGGCCGTCGGCGAGTCCCAGAGCGGTCTCGACCGAGTCGGTGAGACGCGGACGCATGCCCGGCTTCGCGACGAGGCGATCAACGACGACGGAGATCGTGTGCTTGTACTTCTTGTCCAGGGTCGGCGGGTCGCTCAGGCTGATCTGCTCACCGTCGACGATGGCACGGGAGAAGCCCTTGGCCTGCAGGTCGGTGAAGAGGTCGACGAATTCGCCCTTGCGCAGGCGCACGACGGGCGCGAGGACGAGGAACTTCGTCCGCTCCGGCAGCTCGAGGAGCTGATCGACGATCTGCTGCGGGGTCTGCTTCGTGATGACCTCTCCGCAGATCGGACAGTGCGGCACGCCGATGCGCGCCCAGAGGAGGCGGAGGAAGTCGTAGACCTCGGTGATCGTGCCGACCGTCGACCGCGGGTTGCGCGACGTCGACTTCTGATCGATCGACACCGCCGGGGAGAGTCCTTCGATGAAGTCGACGTCGGGTTTGTCCATCTGGCCGAGGAACATCCGGGCGTACGACGACAGGGATTCGACGTACCGGCGCTGGCCCTCGGCGAAGATCGTGTCGAACGCCAGCGACGACTTGCCCGACCCCGAGAGTCCGGTGAAGACGACCATGGAGTCGCGCGGCAGCGCGATCTCGACGTTCTTGAGGTTGTGCGCGCGGGCGCCCTTGACCCACAGCGTGTCGAGATGGGACACGCCGGAGGGGTTCTGCGCGCTGTTCGCACTGTTCGTTTTCATCACCTGTCCACTGTATTACTCGGTCCTGACATGACGGTCGCGGCGGGAGGAGGCGACGCCTGCGAGGAGTGTCTCACTCGGCCCTGACATGGCTGTCGGCGATCTCTCCGACGGCGAGGATGCGCACGACGATGTCCCCGGTCTCATCGCTCGCGGCGACGTCGACCTCGGCATCGATCGCCCAGTCGCGGTTGCCGTCGGGATCGGCGAGGATCTGGCGCACACCCCAGGTGGTCGAACCGGGAACGATGTCGATATATTCCCGTCCCCGGGCGGTCTGGTCGACGAGCAGGTCCCCGTATTCGTCGTAGAAGTCCTCGATCGCGGTCTCCCAGGCCTTCTCGTCGAACCCGGACTCCCCGTCGAGGCGGCCGAGTTCGGCGTAGTCCGCGCGTTCGGCCAGCAGCACGCGATGGAACATCGCATTGCGGATCTCAGCGGTGAAGAGCTTCGTGTTCGCCGAGAACGCGCGGTCGAGGTCGGGAAGCTCCTCGTCGCCGAAGTCCGTGGGGCTCAGCCCCTGGAGGGTGCGCCATTCGTCGAGGAGGGAGGAATCGGTGCGGGCCACCGTCTCCCCGAGCCATTCGATGATGTCCTGGAGCTCCTCCCCGCGCCGATCGGCCGGGACATTGTGGGTCAGCGCCCGGTAGACGTCGGTGAGGTAGCGCAGGAGGCTGCCTTCGGCGCGGGCGAGACCGTAGTAGCCGACGAACTGGGTGAAGCCCATCGCCTGTTCGACCATGTCGCGCACGATCGACTTCGGCTCGAAGTCGCCGGCCCGCAGCCACGGGTGGGAGAGGAGGAAGTGGTCGAACGCGGGTTCGAGGATCTCGGCCAACGGCTTCGGTCCGGTCACCTCGTCGAGGATGGCCATCCGCTCCGGGTAGTCGAGGCCCTCGGATTTGAGTTCGGCCAGCGTCTCCCGCTTGATCCGGTCGAGCTGGCCCTTGAGGATCGCGAAGGGCACGGGGGTCGTCGCCTCGACGAGGGAGACGACGTCGAGCGCCCACGTCGGGGAATCGGGGTCGAGGAGGTCGAGTCCGGCGAGGACGAACGGGGCGAGCGGCTGGTTGAGGGCGAACTGGGGGCCGAGGTCCTCCGTCGGCACGAGTTCGGTCCCGCGCCGCTCGATGAGTCCGGCATCGAGGAGGGAGCGGCCGATCTTCAGCGCCGTGAGCTTGAGGTCGAGGTGGCGTTCGCGGCTTTCGTGCGTCCCGTCGATGAACCGGCTGATCGTCGCGACATCGGATCCGGGGCGGGCGATGAGGTTGAGGATCATCGAATGGTCGATGCGCATCCGCGACCGCAGGGACTCGGGCGCGGACTCGATGAGCTTGGCGAAGGTCTCCTCGGACCACCCGACGAATCCGGCGGGGGCGGA
Source organism: Brevibacterium sp. XM4083 (assembly GCF_006489205.2). Lineage (GTDB taxonomy): Bacteria > Actinomycetota > Actinomycetes > Actinomycetales > Brevibacteriaceae > Brevibacterium. The sequence goes on from NZ_VFYR02000002.1 coordinate 477,171, forward strand.
CTTCTTCTTCACCTTCTTCCGCTTCTTCTCGTCGCCGGCGGCCTTCGCCTCGGCGCGGAGGTTCTCGATGACGTGCTCGGGGGCCTGGGCGACGACGAACCCGCGGGTGTCGAAGCCGGCGCGACCGGCCCGGCCGGCGAGCTGCTGGAACTCGCGGACGCTGAGCTTGCGCATCCGCCGCCCGTCGAACTTCGTCAGTCCGGTCAGGAGCACGGTGCGGATGGGCACGTTGATGCCGACCCCGAGGGTGTCGGTGCCGGAGATGACGAGGAGGACGCCCTTGAGGGCGAGCTGCTCGACGAGGCGGCGGTACTTCGGGAGCATCCCGGCATGGTGGACGCCGACGCCGTGGAGGAGGAGGCGGCGCAGCGTCTGGCCGAATCCCTTCGAGAACGTGAATCCCCTGATCTCCTCGGCGATCCTCGCCTTCTGCTCCTTGCTCGCGAGATCGACCGAGAGCAGGCCCGTGGCGAGGTCGATCGCCCCGGCCTGGGAGTACGAGACGACGTAGACGGGTGCCCGGTCGTGGCGGACGAGAGCGCGCAGGGTGTCGGAGAGCGGTTCGGTCGAGTACTCGTATTCGAGCGGCACGGGACGCGACGCCGAGGTGACGAGGGCGGAGTCGCGTCCCGTCGTCTCCGTCATCGTCGCCCGGATCTCCGCCGTCTCCCCGAGCGTGGCCGACATGAGCACCATCTGCGCCTGCGGGAGTTCGAGGAGCGGAACCTGCCAGGCCCACCCGCGGGTGGGGTCGGCGAAGTAGTGGAACTCGTCCATGACGACCATGCCGACGTCGAGGAGTCCGCCTTCGCGCAGGGCCTGGTTGGCGAGGATCTCCGCGGTCGCGCAGATGACGGGCGCATCGCCGTTGACCGTCGAGTCGCCGGTGATCATGCCGACGTTCTCGGGCCCGAACGCGTCGATGAGGGAGAAGAACTTCTCACTGACGAGGGCTTTGAGCGGTGCGGTGTAGTACGCCCGGATGCCGCGGGTGAACGAGCAGTAGAGCGCGAAGAGCGCGACGAGGGACTTCCCCGAACCCGTCGGGGTGGCGACGATCGTGTTGTCCCCGGAGAGGATCGCGAGCATCGCCTCCTCCTGCGCCGGGTAGGGTTCGATCCCCAGTTCGCGGCAGTACTCGGCGAACGCCTCGAAGATCGTGTCCTCGTCGGCGAACTCCGCCGGTATCTCCTGCAGCCTCGTCACCACTGTGCACTGACCTTTCGCTCTAGACTGATGTCCATCCTATTGACCTCGAATCCCTCAAGGAGTGGCAGATGCCGGTTTTCGCCGTCACCTACGTCTATGGCCCCGACACCGAGACGCGTCTCGCGCACAGGCCCGCACACCGCCAGTGGCAGGCCGCGCAGAACGCGTCCGGTGCCATGCTCGCCTCCGGCCCGTTCACCGACGACGAGCAGCCCGGCGGCCTGCTGCTTGTCAGCGCCGCCGACCAGGATGCCGCCCGCGAGATGCTCACCGGCGACCCGTACCACGACCTCGGTGTCATCGCCGAGACCCGGATCCGTGAGTGGAATCCGATGTTCGGGGCGTTCGCCGAGGACTGAGCCGGTCCCCGACTCACCGGTCCCGGACTCTCCGGTCCGGGCTCTCCGGTCTCCGACACTCCGGTCCCGACGACGCAGTGCGCGGGTGCCCCCGCTGACGGGGGCACCCGCGCACTGCTGTCTCCGCTGTCCCTGCAGGCGGCGCATGCCGCCTGCAGGAACGCGGGCTCAGTCCTGCTTGGCTTCCGTTTCGGTCGTCCCGGCGTCGCGGAACGACCTGCCCTCGCGCTTCATCTTCCACAGCGAGGCGAGTGTCGCCACTGCCATGGCGACGACGATGAAGGTCAGGGACAGCCAGGTCGGGACCTCGGGCACGGAGTTGCCCCACGACAGCCATGAGACGTCCGTTTCGTGGAGGGCGTGGAGGAAGAGCTTGACGCCGATGAACGCGAGGATGGCCGCGATTCCGTAGTGGAGGTAGACGAGCTTGTCGACGAGTCCGCCGAGGAGGAAGTAGAGCTGGCGCAGTCCCATGAGCGCGAAGACGTTGGCGGTGAAGACGAGGAACGCGTTCTGGGTGACACCGAAGATCGCCGGAATCGAGTCGAGGGCGAACATGACGTCCGTCGAGCCGATCGCGAGGAAGACGATGAACATGGGCGTCCAGTACTTCTTGCCGTCGATGTCGACGCGCAGCTTGTTGCCGTGGTACTCGTCGACGACGTTGATCCGCTTGCGGAGGAAGCGGATGAGCGCGTTCTCGCCGTCGCCTTCGTCGTCGCTGCTGAAGGCCTGCCGGTAGGCGACGAAGAGGAGGAAGAGGCCGAAGATGAAGAACACCTCGACGAACGCGCTGATGATCGCCGCTCCCGCGAGGATGAAGATGCCGCGGAAGATGATGGCGATGATGATGCCCACCATGAGGACTTCCTGCTGGTACTTCCGGGGCACCTGGAAGCTGGCCATGATGATGATGAAGACGAAGAGGTTGTCGATGCTCAGGGAGTACTCGAGCAGCCAGCCGGTGAGGAACTCACTCCCGTGCTGGGCGTCGCCGATCCAGAAGAGCGAACCGGCGAAGGCGAGGGCGAGGGCGACGTAGAACGCGACCCAGATGCCGGCTTCGCGCATCGAGGGGACGTGGGGGCGCTTGATGACGAGGAGGAGGTCGAAGATGAGGATCGCGACGACGACGATCCCGGAGGTGATCATGAACCAGCCGGGAATGACTGCTCCTGTCGATGCGGCGGCATTGCCGCCGGCGGCGAGGGTGGAGGACAGGGTATCCAATTGGGGCCTTTCGTGATGACGGACTGTACCCGTGTCGAAAGTCTCTCCCACGCTGTGACCGCGGAATCGTCGGCCGACCGCGGATGGTCGCGGTGCGGCAGGCGGGCCTGCGGCGGCGTGCGCTCCGTGCCCGGACCCGCGGACGGGTCGTGGTGACGAGCACGGATGGACGGGATACTCCCTTTCGCCAGCCTCACCAGTATAGTCGGGTTGCCGCGATTGTGCGCATCCGCCTCTCAGGACGCGGACGGGATTCCCGTCAAGCCCGCCTGCTGCTTTGCCGCCGGCTCCGCCGAGCGCGCGGAGACTGCGGGAGCCGATTCACGCGTGGCCGACCTCCTTCATCGCCCGCAGCTCCTTCTTGAGGTCGGAGAGCTCATCGCGCAGCCGCGCGGCGAGTTCGAACTGGAGTTCCGCGGCAGCCGCATGCATCTGCGTCGTCAGGGACTCGATGAGCTCGGTGAGATCGGCGGCCGGGGGCCGCAGCGAGCCGCCGCCGCTCGAAGCGGCCTGCCGCTGTTCGTCGGTGAGCGTCGAGTTGTAGCCGCGCTTGCCCTTGCCGTAGTCGAATTCGGTGAGGAGTTCGCGCGTGTCGGCGTCCTCGCGCTGCAGGCGCTCGGTGATGTCGACGATCTTCTTGACCAGCGGCGCCGGGTCGATGCCGTGTTCCTCGTTGTAGGCGATCTGGATCTCGCGACGGCGATTCGTCTCGTCGATCGCCTCCTGCATCGACCGGGTGATCGTGTCGGCGTACATGTGGACTTCGCCGTGGACGTTGCGGGCCGCGCGTCCGATCGTCTGGATGAGCGAGGTCGCCGAGCGCAGGAAGCCCTCCTTGTCGGCGTCGAGGATCGCCACGAGTGAGACCTCCGGCAGGTCGAGGCCCTCACGGAGCAGGTTGATGCCGACGAGGACGTCGAACTCTCCGGCTCGCAGCTCGGTGAGCAGTTCGACGCGGCGCAGCGTGTCGACGTCCGAGTGGAGGTACTGGACGCGGATCTCGTGCTCGAGGAGGTAGTCGGTGAGGTCCTCGGCCATCTTTTTCGTCAGGGTCGTGACGAGGACGCGCTCGTTCCTCTCGACCCGCGTCCTGATCTCATCGAGGAGGTCGTCGATCTGGCCCTTCGTCGGCTTGACGACGACCTCGGGGTCGACGAGACCGGTCGGGCGGATGATCTGCTGGACGGTGCCCTCCGACCGTTCGAGTTCGAAGTCGCCGGGGGTCGCCGACAGGTAGACGGTCTGTCCGACGCGCTCGCGGAACTCGTCGAACTTCAGCGGCCGGTTGTCCATCGCGCTCGGCAGGCGGAAGCCGTGTTCGACGAGGGTGCGCTTGCGGGACATGTCGCCTTCGTACATGCCGCCGATCTGCGGCACGGTGACGTGGGACTCGTCGATGACGAGGAGGAAGTCCTCGGGGAAGTAGTCGAGCAGGCAGTTCGGGGCCGACCCCGCAGGGCGTCCGTCGATGTGCCGGGAGTAGTTCTCGATGCCCGAGGTGAAGCCCATCGACTCCATCATCTCGAGATCGTAGCTCGTGCGCATCTTCAGGCGCTGGGCCTCGAGGAGCTTGTTCTGCGCCTCGAATTCGCTCAACCGCGACTGCAGCTCGTCCTCGATCTCGCTGATCGCCCGCCCCATCCGGTTCTCCCCGGCGACGTAGTGGGAGGCGGGGAAGACGTGGATCGTGTCCTCGTCGCGGACGATCTCTCCGGTGAGCGGGTGGAGGGTCTGGAGGGACTCGATCTCGTCGCCGAAGAACTCGATGCGCAGGGCGAGCTCCTCGTACTGCGGGATGATCTCGACCGTGTCGCCCCGCACCCGGAAGGTGCCGCGGGTGAACGCCATGTCGTTGCGCGAGTACTGCATCGACACGAAGCGCTTGAGGAGTTCGTCGCGGTCGTACTCCTGCCCCTTGTGGAGGGTGACCATCCGGTCGACGTACTCCTCGGGCGTGCCGAGGCCGTAGATGCAGGAGACGGTCGAGACGACGACGACATCGCGTCTGGTCAACAGCGAATTCGTCGCGGAGTGCCGGAGCCGCTCGACCTCGTCGTTGATCGACGAGTCCTTCTCGATGAATGTGTCCGTCTGCGGGACGTACGCCTCGGGCTGGTAGTAGTCGTAGTAGGAGACGAAGTACTCGACGGCGTTGTTCGGCAGCAGCTGACGGAATTCGTTGGCCAGCTGCGCGGCGAGCGTCTTGTTCGGCGCCATGATGAGCGTCGGACGCTGCACCTGTTCGATGAGCCACGCCGTGGTCGCCGACTTGCCGGTGCCGGTCGCGCCGAGGAGGACGATGTCGCGCTCTCCCGACTCGAGGCGGTCGGAGATGTCGTGGATGGCGGTGGGCTGATCGCCCGACGGGGAGTATTCGGAGACGACCTCGAACGGCGCCACCGTGCGGGTGACGTCCGGGCGGTGCCCGATCGCGGGCAGGGGACGGGTTTCGCTCATGCCTCCAGCCTAGACCTCGGCCCTGACACGGCACTGAGCGCCTCCGCGCAGCGACCGCGTCGGGCGGTGGGCGCCCGCCTGGCAGGGCGCGGTCACTCCGTTGCCTCGACGAGGAGATCCGCGGGCTGGCCGGGGTCGGCACTCGCCCGCCGGCCGATGTCGCCCGCGGATTCAGCCGGCGGGAATCCGAGCGCGGTCAGCTGCGGGGAGAGCGCCTCGGCGGTCGGGCCGTCCCCGGCGTCGAGGACGAGGGAGAGCGGGGCACCGGGCGGCGTCTCACGCGCGGAGATCGGGTGGGCCTCCCCCGTGCCGTGACGCAGCTTGGCCACGAGTCGGTCCGCGTCGCCGGCCCGATGCTCATCCGCGCCGACAGCGTGCCGCCGGCGGCTCGCCTCGGCACGGGCGGCCGGCCGTCCGGCGGCGAGGTTCTCCGCGAACGGCTCGAGTCGCTGCGTCCACAGCGCGTCGACGACCGCTGCGGTCTCGGCGATCGTTCCCGTGTTGTCGATGAGGACGTCGCATGCGGCGCGGCGCGCCTCGTCCGTGGTCTGCCGGGCGATGCGGGACTCGGCATCGGCCCGGTCCATCCCCCGGGTCTCGACGAGCCGGGCCAGGCGCACCGCGGCGGGGACGTCGACGAGCAGCGTGAGGTGGTAGCCCACCTCCATGTGGTTCTCGACGAGGAGGGGCACGTCGTGGACGACCACCTCGGCGTCGGAGGCGGCGAAGCGGGCGGCGGTGCGGTCCCGGATGACCGGGTGCATGAGCTCGCCGAGGCGCTTCGTCGACTCCGCGTCGGCGAAGGCGACGGCGGCCAGCCGGGCCCGGTCGAGGCTGCCGTCGGCGGCGAGGATCGCGGGCCCGAACTCGCCGGCGAGGACGTCGAGGAGCGGTTCCCCGGGGGCGACGACCTCCCGGGCGATGGCGTCGGCGTCGATGATCTCCGCGCCGTGGGCGGCGAGGAGGTCCGCCACCGTCGACTTGCCCGCGCCGATTCCCCCGGTGAGTCCGATTCTCAGCATGGGGCCAGCTTAGCGAAACGCCTCACGGGCCCACCCGGTAGACGACGACGCCTTCGCCGGAGAACACGGGCTCACCGAGCGCGGCGTCGAGGAGGCCTTCGAGCTCGCCGGTTCCGCCCGGGGTCAGCGGGGCCTCGGGCGCGAGGACGACGAAGTCGACGCCGTCGGCGCGCAGACCCTCGACCCCGGCGGTGACGGCCGGATCCGAGGCCGCCGGCACCGGGGCGCCGTTGAAGATCGTCGCCCGCAGCGCGGCATCGAGGTCGTCCTCGGGGGCCGAATAGATGATCGGCGAGCTCGGGCTCGACCCGATGAAGTACCCGCCGGTCTCCCGGTAGCGGAAATCGGCGACCGACTGCCACACCATCGCCTCGTCGGCGTGCGGTTCGGCCCACGCCAAGGGGCGCGGGAGGGTCTTGACGACGGATCCCTCCGGGATCACCTCGGCGATGGATCCGCTGTAGAAGTCCGGGACGTAGACCTCACGGGTCGGCTGGGCGCCGGGCATGACGACGACGGCGGACACGGCGAGGAGGGCGAGCATGCCGATGCCCGCCCGGGTGCTGCGGCGGTCGAGCGCCCACTGCAGTCCGCAGCCGAGGACCGCCCAGAGCGCGATCGTCGAGTGGAGGACGAGGCGCATCGGCAGGATGTTGTTGAGGACCGGGATCGCCTCGACGAGGGCGAAGGGACCCGCGCCGAGGAGGGGCTGACCGGCGAAGAGCACGGGCGACCCGAGGGAGAGGAGGAAGACGAGGGTGCCGGTGACGGCGGCGACGCGCACCGGCACGACCCATCTCCCCCGCCGTCCGAGGGTGAGGACGATGATGGCCGCGGCCACGAGCGCGGGGACGCCGACGTACGCGCCGATCTCCGCGCCGTCGAGGTCCATGACGCGCGGCAGCGGCGACTCCCCGGTGCCGAAGAGCGTCGGCAGGCCCGGCACGATGGGGTCGAGGAGGTCGGTGTTCCACACGCCGTGCGGCCGGATCGCCCCCGACGGCGCGTTGGGCCCGGCCATCGTCATCAGCAGCGGCAGGGCCGCGAGCAGGGCGATGCCGGCGCCGACGAGGCCGCCGGTTCCCAGCCGCAGCCAGCCGGCCCGCGACAGCAGGGACCGACCGCCGACGATGAGGGCGGCCAGGAAGCAGAGGAACGCGAGGAAGGTCCCGGCGAGCACCTCGGTGGAGACGTAGAACTGGAATCCGAGGACGACGCCGAGGCCGATGCTCGGCAGCCAGAAGCGGCGCCCGGCGGGCCGGCCGGTGCGCGGACCGGACAGAAGCGCGAGAACGAGGGCGGCGACGAGCGGCGGGGTCACGGCGAACGCGAGGTTCGGGTGGCCTGAGAGCTGCGCGATGACGTAGGAGGAGAAGCCGACGCCGGCCGCGGCAGCGAACGCGGGTCCGCGGCCCAGGAACCGGCGGAAGAGGATCGCGCAGGCCAGCGAATTGAGCACCGGGAGGCTGAGGATGAGGACGTTGTAGGCGATGATCGGCCCGGCCACCCACGTCAGCGGGGCGAGGAGGATGGCGATGCCGGTCAGCGAGGTGTTCCAGGCGCCGTTGACGCCGCCGGCCAGCGCATTCATCGCCTCGGTGTAGAGGAAGCCGTCGCCGGTGCCGGCGAGCCCCCCGCCGAAGCCGAGGAGGCCGGCGAGCACCTCGGCGCCGTGGCCGAGCCACCAGATGAACAGCGAGGAGTCGTCGTTGCCGGCCGACACGGTGCCGCCCGGGTCGGCGGCGACCCCGCCGAAGACGGTGATGCTGCCGAGGGTGAGGGCGAGGGCGTACCACGCCCATGGTCGCAGTCGCGCATATGCAAAGGGCTCCCGGCCTGTCGGCCGGGAGCCCTTCACTGCGCTGATATCAGCTGCCTGCAAGCTTCTCACGCAGGGCTGCGAGTGCTTCGTCGCTGGCGAGCGTGCCTTCGTCGCCCGACTCCTCGGAGGAGAAGGACCCGGTGGCAGGAGCGGCGTCGGAGCCCGATTCCGCGGCGCCGGCCTCGGCGTCTGCGGCAATCGCCTTCGCGACCTGCTTCTTGTGCTCTTCCCAGCGGGACTGGGCGGCGGCGTACTGCTGCTCCCAGATCTCGCGCTGTGCCTCGAAGCCCTCGATCCATTCGTTGGTCTCGGGGTCGAAGCCTTCGGGGTACTTGTAGTTGCCGTCCTCGTCGTACTCCTGCGGCATGCCGTAGAGCGCGGGGTCGAGGAACTCTTCGGCCTCGGGGTCGACGCCTTCGTTCGCCTGCTTGAGCGAGAGCGAAATGCGGCGGCGCTCGAGGTCGATGTCGATGACCTTGACGTAGATCGTCTCGTCGACGGAGACGACCTGCTCCGGGAGGTCGACGTGGCGCACGGCGAGCTCGGAGATGTGGACGAGGCCCTCGATGCCGTCTTCGACGCGCACGAACGCACCGAACGGAACGAGCTTGGTGACCTTGCCCGGCACGATCTGGCCGATGACGTGGGTCCGGGCGAAGTGCTGCCACGGATCTTCCTGCGTCGCCTTGAGCGAGAGCGAGACGCGCTCACGGTCCATGTCGACGTCGAGGACCTCGACGGTGACCTCGTCACCGACGGTGACGACCTCACCCGGGTGATCGATGTGCTTCCAGGACAGCTCCGAGACGTGCACGAGTCCGTCGACACCACCGAGGTCGACGAAGGCACCGAAGTTGACGATCGAGGAGACGACGCCCGGACGGACCTGACCCTTCTGGAGGGTCTGGAGGAAGTCGTGGCGAACCTCGGACTGGGTCTGCTCGAGCCAGGCGCGGCGCGAGAGGACGACGTTGTTGCGGTTCTTGTCGAGTTCGATGATCTTCGCCTCGACCTGCTGCCCGATGTAAGGGGCGAGGTCGCGGACGCGACGCATCTCGACGAGCGAGGCGGGGAGGAAGCCGCGGAGGCCGATGTCGACGATCAGGCCGCCCTTGACGACCTCGATGACGGTGCCGGTGACGACGCCGTCCTCTTCCTTGATCTTCTCGATGTCGCCCCAGGCGCGCTCGTACTGCGCACGCTTCTTCGACAGCATGAGACGGCCCTCTTTGTCCTCCTTCTGGAGAACGAGTGCCTCGATGGGGTCCCCGACCTCGACGACTTCGCCGGGATCGACATCGTGCTTGATGGAGAGTTCACGCGAAAGGACGACGCCTTCCGTCTTGTATCCGATGTCGACGAGGACCTCGTCGCGATCGACCTTGACGACGGTGCCTTCGACGATGTCGCCATCGTTGAAGTACTTGATCGTCTCGTCGACGGCGGCGAGGAAGTCCTCAGCGGTTCCGATGTCATTGACAGCGACCTGCTTCGGCTGCACCGATTCCGGCGTGGTGGTGGTCATATAGGTAGGGACTCCGATGGAATTGTGTCCCGGATCCGATACCCTTGATCTGCTGTGACACAGCGTGTGGGGAATCGCATCCGGTCTCGATTACGATTATGGACTTGTATGCATACGCACATACGGTTGTCAATACTAGCATCATTCAGGGCGTGAATGCACCCTCGGAATCCGAGGTGATCTGCCCGTTCGACCGCGGAGGACTCATGAGCGACGGAAGCTATTCGACAGAGGTCATCAGCGGCGGGTACCTGCCCATCGACGAAGAGGCGTCAGTGCGCGCCAATCGCAGCTATTGGGACAACTCCGCCGAGGACTACCTCGCCGAGCACGGCAGCTTCCTCGGCGCCTCCGATTTCATCTGGTGTCCCGAGGGAATTCACGAATCCGACGTCCATCTCCTCGGTGACGTCGCCCGCCGCCAGATCCTCGAAGTCGGGTGCGGGGCCGGCCAGTGCTCCCGCTGGCTCGCCGAAGAGGGGGCGATCGCCACCGGCATCGACGTCTCCGCGGGCATGCTCGAACAGGCCTCGCGCCTGCAGCGGGAGAATCCGCTGAGCGCCGACGCCACTCCCCCGACCTTCGTCCGCGCCGATGCCCGCCAGCTGCCGTTCGCGTCGAACAGCTTCGACATCGCGTTCTCCGCCTACGGGGCCCTCCCCTTCGTCAAGGACGCCGAGGTGGTCCTCGCCGAGGTGGCCCGCGTCGTCCGACCCGGCGGGAAGTGGGTGTTCTCGACGACGCATCCGATGCGCTGGATGTTCCCCGACGTGCCCGGAGAGAACGGGCTGACCGTCGAGTACTCGTACTTCGACCGGACCCCGTACGTCGAGATCGCCGCCGACGGTCAGCCCGTCTACGCCGAGCACCACCGGACGATGGGCGACTGGGTGAGCCTCCTCGTGGCCGCCGGCTTCCGGATCGACGCGGTCACCGAACCCGAGTGGCCCGACTCCAACGAGACGGCGTGGGGCGGCTGGTCGCCCCTGCGCGGTGCCCTCATGCCCGGCACCGTGATCTTCTCGACGACCCTTCCCGAGGCCTGACCCCTGCCCGAGGTCTGAACCCTGCCGGACGCCTGACCCGTGCCTCGCACGGCCGCCTCGGCGCACCGCCGTCTCGGCGTAGCTTCCCCTCATTCAAGCGTTAGCGCGGATGGCGGGCCGTGCACGGGCCGCTATCCGCGCTCCGGCTTGATCGAGAGCGCGCCAACGCGATTTCCTCGTTGCCGCGAGTTCGAGAGCGGGGCGGCCGCGAACCTCGGTTGAGGACCTCGTCAGTCGAGGACGGAGAACCGGTCTCCGAGCGCGGTTCTGCCCGTCAGCGCCAGGAGCACGCGTTCTCCGTCGCCTCCGTGGACAGCCAGTCGGGCTGCGATACCGAGCGATTCGACCAAGGGACCTCGCGGCGCCGAAGCGGTGATTCCGGCAGCTGCGGCGATGTCGAGACCGTGCACGGTGAGTTCGAACGTCCGCGTCGGCAGATAGGCACTGAGCAGCATGGGGCCGGCGGCAGTCGTCATGACGCGGTCCTCAGCCGACTGAACGAGCGGGATGACCCGGTCGGCGATCTCGCTCAGCGCACGCCCGAGGTCGCTGCCGAGGGCCTCACCGGCGGCAACGCCCCGCTCGAACACGGCACCCGGATCAGTGCTCGTCTGCGTGGCGACGAAGGCGAAGTAGGCCTCTGGGCTCTCAAGCGCCACCTCGTCGGCGGGAGCGGCCAGGTAGGCCTCAACGGTGAGCAGTGACCTGCTCGTGTGACCGACGAGGGCACGAAGACTCCAGTCGCCCAGGCCGGGTCCGTCCCAGGCGCGCGGGTCGATGCGGCCGACGAGCGCCTCGACCCAGCGAGCAGCCTCGGCGAAATTCTCAACCAATCGCTCATCCATGCCAGCAGTGTAGTCGGGTCCGCCGGACCGGAATCCCGCGCTCACGCAGGATCCTCGCGTTCACGCCGGGCCGCCTCGTCGCGCTCTTCTGTCGATCACACGTGCGCGCGAGAATCGGCCCGCCCACGACGCGATTTCCCCTCGTGCACGCGGCAGCTTCCCCTCGATCATGCGTTAGCGCGGATGGCGGGTCGTGCACGAGCCACCATCCGCACTCCGGCTTGATCGAGCGCCGCAGACGCCCTCAGTGGGCGGCGGCGTGCCAGGAGACGCCGGTGCCGACGTTGACGTCGAGCGGGACGTCGAGTTCGAACGCCGAGCCCATCTCCTCGGTGACGATGGCCGTGACCTCGTCGGCCTCCTCGGGGTGGAGGTCGACGATGATCTCGTCGTGGACCTGCAGCAGCATCCGGGACCGGAAGCCCTCGAGGCGGTCGGCGACCTTGAGCATGGCGATCTTCATGATGTCGGCCGCCGAGCCCTGGATCGGGGCGTTGAGCGCCGCGCGCTCGGCCATCTCGCGCAGCTGACGGCGGTCGCTGTGGAGTGCCGGCAGATAGCGCCGGCGGCCCATGATCGTCTCGGTGAAGCCGTTGTCCCTGGCCTGTTCGACGATCTCGTCGAGGTAGTCCTTGACGGCGCCGAAGCGCTCGAAGTACTGGTCCATGAGACCGCGGGCCTCGTCGACGCCGATCGCCAGCTGCTTCGACAGTCCGAATGCGGAGAGTCCGTAGACGAGGCCGTACGACATCGCCTTGACCTTCGAGCGCATCGTGGAATCGACCTCGTCGATGCCGACGGAGAAGACCTTCGAGCCGACGTAGGAGTGGAGGTCCTCGCCGTCCTTGAACGCCTGGATGAGCGCGGCGTCCCCGGACAGATGGGCCATGATCCGCATCTCGATCTGCGAGTAGTCGGCGGTGAGGAGCAGCCCGCCCGGCACGTTCGGGTCGGCGACGAAGACCTCCCGGATGCGTCGACCCGATTCCGTGCGCACGGGGATGTTCTGCAGGTTCGGGTCGAGCGAGGACAGGCGCCCGGTCGCAGCGACCGTCTGCTGATACGTCGTGTGGATGCGCCCGTCCTCGGCGACGGTCTTGCCGAGGCCGACGACGGTCTGCTTGAGCTTCGTCGCGTCGCGGTGGGCGAGCAGATGCTGGAGGAACGGGTGCTCGGTCTTGACGAAGAGCTCGGCCAGCGCGTCCGCGTCGGTCGTGTACCCCGTCTTCGTCCGCTTCGTCTTCGGCATGTCGAGTTCGTCGAAGAGCACCGTCTGGAGCTGCTTCGGGGAGCCGAGGTTGACCTCGTGGCCGATCGCCTCGTACGCGAGTTCGGCACTGGCCTGCGCCTGCTTTGTGAAGTCCTCGACGAGTTCGGCCAGCCCCTTCTCGTCGATGGCGATGCCGGCGAGCTCCATGCCCGCGAGGACGGGCACGAGCGGCAGCTCGATGTCGCGGTAGACCTGGGTCATGTTCGCCTCGTCGATGGCCGTCGCGAGGATCTCGTGGACCTCGAGCAGGGCCGCGGCGTTGGCGCCGTGGGTGCGCGCGGTCGCGTCGGTGTCGAGGTCGAGGGCGAGCTGACCGTCCTTCGCCTCGGCGGGGGCGAGGTCGATGCCGGCGCGCTCGGCGGCGATGTCGCGCAGCTCGTAGCTGCGCTGATCGGGCACGAGGAGGTACGCGGCCAGGGCTGTGTCCCCGGCGACGTCGGTGAGGTCGATGCCCACCGAACGCAGGGCCTTGATCTGCACCTTCGAGGAGTGGAAGATGAGCGCGGCCTTCCGCAGGGCGGCTTCCAGGGCGCTGAGGTCGGCGTCGCTCGCCTCTCCCAGGTCGACCACCGAGGCGGTCCCCGGCTGCGCGGAGACCGCGAGGAACCGCACATCGCCGTGCCCGAGTTCGTACGTTCCGTCGGTGTCGAGGGCGAGGACATCCGCCTCGGCGATGGAGTCGAGGAGGGCGGGCACATCGACCGTCGCGACCTCGACCTCTCGGGCGGGTGCGGACTCCCCCGCCTCCGGGGTCGCGGCGTCGCCGAAGATCGCCGCGAGGCGCTTGCCGAGGGCCTGGAACTCGAGCTGGTCGAAGAGGCTGCTGAGCTCGGCCGGGTCGCCCTCGCCCCATTTCAGGTCGGCGAAGTCGAGGCCGAGGTCGAGGTCGTCGAGGAGCCGATTGAGGCGGTAGTTGCGTTCGACCTCGGGGATGTGGTCGCGCAGCTTCTCCCCCACCTTGCCGCCGATCTCGTCGGCGTGCTCGAGCACACCGGGCAGGTCGCCGTGGGCTGTGAGCCATTTCGCAGCGGTCTTGTCCCCGACTCCGGGCACGCCGGGCAGGTTGTCGGCCTTCTCCCCGACGAGCGCGGCCAGGCCCCGGTAGTTGGCGGGGGTGACCCCGTACTTCTCCTCGATCGCCTCGGGCGTCATCCGCACGAGGTCGCTGACCCCGCGCTTGGGATAGAGGATCGTCACGGTGTCGGTCGAGAGCTGGAACGAGTCCTTGTCCCCGGTCATCACCTCGACCGCGGCACCGGCCTCGGTGCCCATCTTCGCCATTGTCGCAAGCGCGTCGTCGGCTTCGAAGCCCTCCTTCGTCACAACCCGGATGCCCATGGCCGTGACAATGTCCTTGATGAGGTCGATCTGCGGGTGGAACTCCGGCGGGGTCTTCGCCCGCCCCGCCTTGTACTCCGGATACTCCTCGAGGCGGAACGTCTCCCGGCCGAGGTCGAAGGCGACGGCGACGTGGCTCGGCGATTCGTCGCGGAGGACGTTGATGAGCATCGAGATGAACCCGAAGATCGCGTTCGTCGTCTGGCCGGTGCTCGTGGAGAAGTTCTCCGCCGGGAGGGCGTGGAAGGCGCGGTAGGCCAGCGAGTGACCATCGATGAGCAGGAGGGATTCGTTAGCGTGACTCACATGCCTTAGCCTAGCGTTCATCACGGACATGAGAAGGAGATCAATGGTGGTTCCGCACGTATCGCTGACAGCAGAGACGACCGAGGACGAGGCGCGGGTCATGCTCGACCAGCTCAATGCCCAGGGCGCCGGCGGCGGCCTGGCCAACCGGATGGGCATCGCGTTCACCGGCATCAGCTTCGACTGGATGAGCGCGACGGTCCCGGTCGCGGGCAACACGCAGCCGATGGGCCTCTTCCACGGCGGCGGTCACGTCGTCCTCGCGGAGTCGCTCGCGTCGATGCATGCGTTCCTCACCAGCGGCGGGAAGAACGTCGTCGGCGTCGATCTCAACGCGACCCATCTGCGGGCGATGCGCGGCGAGCTCGTCACCGGGCGCGCCGAGGTGCTCCACCGCGGCCGCACGCTCATGTCCCACGAGGTGAGGATGACCGATGAGGAGGGCCGGCTGCTCTCGATCGTGCGGATCACGAACATGATCCTCGCCTCGAAGGCGCAGTAGCTCGCCCGGCGGTCGGGTGAGCAGCGCTCACCGGGTGGCAGCGCTCGCCGGGTGGGCACCGTCATCGTGATGCGCCGAGGCGGTCGACCGCCTCGGCGCGTTGATCGCCTCCGCACGCACGACGGCCCCGGTCGCGGTTCTCTCCGCGTCCGGGGCCGAGTCGTCTCAGTGTGAATCCGGGACGGCGCCGCTCAGCGGCGGCCCCGGGGACGGTGTCAGTCCTTCTTCGCGCCGATCTGCTTGAGGACGGTTTCGGCGACTTCGCGCATCGTCAGACGGCGGTCCATCGAGGTCTTCTGGATCCAGCGGAAGGCCTCGGGCTCGCTCAGACCCATCGAGGTCTGGAGGAGGCTCTTCGCGCGCTCGACGAGCTTGCGGGTCTCGAAGCGCTCGGTGAGGTCGGAGATCTCGGATTCGAGCGAGCTGATCTCTGCGTGGCGCGACAGCGCGATCTCGAGGGCCGGGATGAGGTCGGCCGAGGTGAAGGGCTTGACGACGTAGGCCATCGCACCGGCGTCGCGGGCGCGCTCGACGAGTTCCTTCTGCGAGAACGCGGTGAGGAGGACGACGGGGGCGATGCGGGCCTTGGCGATGCGCTCGGCCGCGGCGATGCCGTCGAGGATCGGCATCTTGATGTCCATGACGACGAGGTCGGGGCGCAGCTCTTCGGCCAGCCGGATCGCGGATTCGCCGTCCGCGGCTTCACCGACGACGTCGTAGCCGACCTCGCGGAGCATTTCGACGATGTCGAGACGGATCACGGCCTCGTCTTCGGCCACGACGACGCGGCGGACGGGCACGGATTCATCTGCGGTGGGTTGTTCGCTGTTGGAAAGCACGGCACCAGTCTAGACCAGGCATGCCTGCGCATCAGTCGTTTCTCCTGTGAGGACAGCCACCCATCGGGCCAGGCGATTGGGCGATGCCGCGCGCCCTGCCGTAGAGTTGTCGATGTCGGGAACGGTGTTCGCGACGAGCCGGATTGGCGGAATCGGTAGACGCGGCGCACTCAAAATGCGTTGTCGAAAGACGTGTGGGTTCGAGTCCCACATCCGGTACCACGGCGCTGAATCCCAGCATCACGGTGTCCCAGCACCGCGCTTGCGCGTGCAGAATCGTGTTTCGCGCCGGGTTGAGGGCGGCCACTGGCATTCTGCGCCCGGTTCAGGACGGACTCTGGACATTCTGCGCCAGGTTCAGCGCGGCCACCGGGATTCTGCGCCAGGTTCAGGGCGGTATCGCGCTCATAATCACCATGGGCGCGGCGCACAATCGCCCCGGAGGTGGCGCACACTCTGCGGGGCGGCTCAGATTCGCCACGAGGACGCACCGGGACGACCGGACCGCGCGAAGAAAGAAGCTGCACGGTCACGATTGGCAACACCGCGTGGTTCCGCGCCAGGTTCAGCGCGGCGCCCGAGATTTCGCGCCGGGTTCAGCGCGGCCGCTAGCATTATGCGCCCGGTTCAGGGCGGTCTCTGAGGTTCTGCGCCAAGTTCAGGGCGATATTGCCTTCGTTTTCACCGTGGGAGTGGCGCACAATCGCCGCCGAAGTGGCGCATACTCTGCGGGGCGGCTCAGGGTCGCCACGAGGACGCACCGGCACGGCCGGACCGCGCGAGGAAATAAGCTGCACGGTCACGATTGGCAGCACCACGTGGTTCCGCGCCGGGTTCAGGGCGGCCACTGGCATTCTGCGCCCAGTTCATGGCGGGTCTGAGATTCCGCGCCAAGTTCAAGGCGGCGCCTGAGATTTCGCGGCAAGTTCAGGGCGGCCACTGGGCATTCTGCGCCTGGTTGATGGCGGCGCCTGAGACTCTGCGCCAGGTTCAGGGCGATATCGCATTCATAATCACCACGGGCGCGGCGCACAATCGCCTCCGAGGTGGCGCAGATGCGATTCGTGCAGCGAGTCAGGGACTGCGGAGAGAGCGTGAGTCGCGCGGGGACCGCCGGGGGACAGCGAGGATTTCAGAGAATCTGACGAAGAGCACGCGGCCGACACTGCGACCCTGGAAGACACAAGGCTAACAAGGGCCCGGACGATGAGAGCGGGTGACGGGAGTCGAACCCGCCTCTAGACCTTGGGAAGGTCTCATTCTACCGATGAACTACACCCGCGAAGTGGAACATGTCCCAATGTAGCCGATATCTGGCGGTTCTGCGCAGTCGACGCGCGAATCCCTTCACCGCGACACGCTGATCGCTCATTCCGTGCCGGTCTCGCCTCGCAGGTCGAGGGCGTAGAAGTGGGTGTCGTAGCGTTCATCGCCGACGGCGACGAAACCTTCGAGGAGACCGTAGCGGACAAAACCGAGCGACTCGTAGAGCCGTATGGCTGCGTCATTGTCACCTCGCAGGTCGAGCGTCATCACTTCGACGCCGAGGTCGCGGGCCTCACTGATGAGCGCCGTCATGAGCGATCGCCCGATTCCTGCGCGCTGCACGGCCGCGCCGACTGCGACCTTCTCGACGTCGACATGTCGCCGAAGAGTGGGCCTGGTGTAGCGGGTCCAGTACGCGAATCCGACCACGGCGCCCTGTGACCGCGCGAGCGCGACCCGCGCATCATTCTCTGCCGTCGCGATGGCCAAGTCCTCAAGGAGCGCACTGACCTCCTCACGGCTGGGCGGTTCGATCCATCCCAGCGCTGCTCCCCCGGAGACGAGGTCGTCGAGCAGCCTGGTGAGATCGTCGAGCTCGGCGGCATCGAGCACTGTGTCCGCAGACAGACCGGCGGCCGGGGGCATGAGCATGATGCTCACCCCGCCCGGCCGCCGATTCTCAGTCATGGTCGGATGATATCCCGCATTCAGACGCGTGAGCTCTCCGCCCGCGACTCGGCAGCAGCTCCGGAGTCGGCGACGGACTTCGGCGCATCGCCGACGCCGTTCGAGCCTTCGGCAGCCGGGCCAGCGACCGTCGGGCCAGCGATCGTGGAACCAGTCGCACCCGTGGTGCCGTCCGCATCCGAGACACCGTCCGCACGCCCACCGTCAGCGACGTCCTCGCTCACCGGCACGTAGCCGTCGATGCGCTTCGCGTCGTACCGGGCGACGTCGAGGATACCGTGGCGCTTCGCGACGATCGCCGGGATGAGCGCCTGACCGGAGACATTGAGCGCGGTGCGGCCCATGTCGACGATCGGTTCGATCGCGAGCAGCAGGCCCACACCCTCGAGCGGCAGGCCGATCGTCGACAGCGTGAGGGTGAGCATGACCGTGGCACCCGTCGTCCCGGCGGTCGCAGCCGACCCGATGACGGAGACGAAGATGATGAGCAGGTACTGGATGGGTCCGAGCTCGATCCCGAAGAACTGAGCGACGAACACCGCGGCGATCGCCGGGTAGATGGCCGCGCAGCCGTCCATCTTCGTCGTCGACCCGAACGGCACGGCGAAGGCCGCGTAGCCCTGCGGGACGCCGAAGTTGTCGGTCGCGACCTTCTGCGTCACCGGCATCGTCCCGATCGAGGAGCGGGAGACGAATCCCATCTGCGTCGCCGGCCACACACCCGAGAAGTACTGGCGCACGGAGAGTCCATTGACGCGGGCGAGCAGCGGGTAGACGACGAAGAAGACGATCGCGAGCCCGATGTAGACGGCGACGACGAACCACAGCAGCGATCCCATCGTCGACCAGCCGTACGAGTTCACGGCGTTGCCGATGAGGCCGAGCGTGCCGATCGGGGCGATCCGCACGATCCACCAGACGACCTTCTGGACGACGGCGAGGGCCGCCTCGGCGAATTCGAGGAACGGCTCGGCGGCCTTGCCCACCTTGACCGCGGCGATGCCGAGCGCACCGGAGACGATGATGAGCTGGAGGACGTTGAAGTTGACCTCCGAGGCCAGCGCGCCCGTGTCATCGGGAGCCGTGGCGACCTCGAGGCCGAGGAAGTTCACCGGGATGAGCCCGGTGAGGAAGCCGATCCAGCTGCCTTCGCTCGACGGAGCCCCGCCCTGCAGGGACGCGGCATCCGCGTGCGCGCCGGGCTGCATGACGACGCCGATGATGAGACCGATGATCACGGCGATGAGCGCGGTGAGCGCGAACCACAGCAGCGTCGACACGGCGAGCTTCGCGGCGTTCGTCACCTTGCGCAGGTTGCCGATGCTCGCGATGATCGCGGTGATGATGAGCGGCACGACAGCCGCCTTGAGCAGAGTGACGTACGAGGACCCGATGGTCTCGAGCGTCGTCCCCAGCCAGTTGTCCTGCGTCTCGCTCACAGGACCCCACGAACGGGCGACGAGTCCGAGGACGACACCGGCGATCAGCGCGATCGTCACCTGCACCCCGAACGACTTCGACCAAGCCGGCAGTCTCATATGGTTCCTTTCGACGGTGGCACGGGCACAGCGGCGCCCGCGGAAAACTCAACTCACTGCACAACTGTTGAGCAATCCGTCGAATTCCGCAAACCGGAGTGACATGGATCGCATCCGCGCCGAGGTGGCCGACCCTGCCATACGACCGCGTCCTCGCCGAGGTGGCCGGCGGTCCCGCACACACGCACCGCGCCGAGGTGGTCGACCGATCTCTACGACTGCACCCCGCCGAGGTGGTCGGCGGTCCCGCACGAGCGCATCCCCGCCGAGGCGGTCCACCGTCTCGTACGACCGTTTCCCCGCCGAGGCGGCCGACCAGAAGGGCGGTGGCTGAGAGCAGAGCGATCGCCCCGCAGAGCGTCCCGCACGCAGCAGGGCCCGACCGGAGATCATCTCCGGTCGGGCCCTGCCTGCTGCCAGAAGTGAGCCTCAAGTGCTCAGCACCCGCGCTCAGTCGCTCAGCCCTCCGCGGTCCGCACGATCGGGATGTCGCGGGTGATCGGCGCCTCGGACACGACGCCGTACCCGGCGAGGGGATCCTCGTCGCTGTCGCTCGAGTCCTGGTAGGCCGCGGTCACACCCTTCGCGGCATCGCCCATCGTGTGGATGCGCAGTGCGTTCGTCGACCCGGGGATGCCGGGAGGCGAACCGGCGACGAGGATCGACTGGTCCCCTTCGCGGGCGGTGCCGTCGGCGAGCAGCACCGCGTCGACCTGTCGGGCCATCTGGTCGGTGTGGCGGACGGTCTTGACGAGGTAGGGCCGCACACCCCACGTCAGCGCGAGCTGGTGGCGGACCTGCGGGTCGGGGGTGAAGCCGAGGATCGGCCACCGCGGACGCAGCCGCGACATCCGGCGCACGGAGTCACCGGTCTGCGAGAACGTGCAGAGCAGATCGATGTCGAGCTGCTCAGCGATCTGCACGGCGGCAGCCGTGACGGCGCCGCCCTTCGTGTGGGGGACGGTGCCGAGCGGACGGATCCGATCGAGCCCGTGCTCCTCCGTCGAGGAGATGATCCGGCTCATCGTCCGGATCGCCTCGACCCAGTGCGCACCGACCGAGGTCTCCCCGGAGAGCATGAGCGCATCGGCGCCGTCGAGGACCGCGTTCGCGCAGTCGCTCGCCTCGGCGCGGGTGGGCCGTGAGGCCTCGATCATCGTCTCGAGCATCTGCGTGGCGACGATGACGGGCTTGGCCTGCTGGCGCGCGATCTCCACGGCGCGCTTCTGCACGATCGGCACCTGTTCGAGCGGCAGTTCGACGCCGAGGTCGCCGCGGGCGACCATGATCCCGTCGAAGGCGTCGATGACGGCGTCGAGCTCCTCGACGGCCTGCGGCTTCTCGAGCTTCGCGATGACGGGGGCGCGCACGCCGACCTCGTCCATCACGGCGTGGACGTCGTCGATGTCGGCGGGGCTGCGGACGAAGGACAGCGCCACCCAGTCGAAGCCGAGGCCCAGACCCCATTTGAGGTCGTCGATGTCCTTCTCCGACAGCGCCGGCACGGACACGGGCACACCGGGGAGGTTGATGCCCTTGTGGTTGGAGATCGGACCGCCGATCTCGACCTCGGTGACGACGTCGGTCTCGGTGACCTCGGTGGCCCGCAGGCGCAGGCGCCCGTCGTCGATGAGCAGCGGGTCGCCGACGGACACGTCGTTCGGCAGGGTCTTGAGCGTCGTGCTCACGATCTCCGCGGTGCCGGGCACGTCGCGGCTCGTGATCGTGAAGGTCGCCCCGTCCTCGAGGTACTCCTTGCCGTTGGCGAAGGTGCCGACCCGGATCTTCGGACCCTGGAGGTCGAGGAGGACGGCGACGGCACGTCCGGTGTCGAGAGCGGCCTGGCGGACCCAGGCGAACTTCTCCTCATGCTCTTCCCGCAGCCCGTGGCTGAGATTGAATCGGGCGACGTCGACGCCCTCATCGACGAGTGTGCGGATGTCTTCGTAGGAATTCTGATTCGGACCCAGTGTTGCGACTATCTTTGCTCGCCTCATGCACTCCACCCTACCTGCACCTCAGGAGTCGCATCGACCCCTCTCCGGCAGGAGTTCCCTGCCGGAGAGCCGATGCACGCCCTTGTGCGTATTCTCAAATAGTGACACAGATCATTTTACACTGTGAATCCGGTGTCGCGCGGGCGGACCGGTGCCGGAAGCCGCGTCGACCCGGTGAGGTACGTGTCGACCTCGGCGGCGACCGCCCGTCCCTCGGCGATCGCCCAGACGATGAGCGACTGCCCGCGGCCGGCGTCACCGGCGACGTAGACGCCCGGCTGCGAGGACGCGTAGCTGTCGTCGCGGACGAAGGCTCCGGTGTCGGCGACGTCGAGGCCGAGCGCCTCGGACTCCGGTCCGGAGAAGCCGAGCGCGAGCAGGACGAGGTCCGCGTCGAGGACGTGCTCGGTGCCCGGGGTCGGGATCCGCCGCCCGTCGACGAACTGCGTCTCGGAGACCTCGATGCCCGCGACCGCGCCCTCGCCGTCGCCGGAGAAGCCCGTCGTCGACGCCAGGTACTGCCGGGTGCCGCCCTCCTCGTGGGAGGTCTGGACCTCGAAGATCCGCGGCACCGTCGGCCACGGGTCGCGTTCGCTGCGCGAGGCCGGGGGCTTGGCGCCGATCGCGAGCGTCGTCACCGAGGCGGCCTCCTGGCGCAGCGCGGTGCCGAGGCAGTCGGCTCCCGTGTCACCGCCGCCGATGATGATGACGTTCTTGCCCTTGGCACTGATCGGCGTGGGATCCCCGCCGGCCTGCGCCTTGTTGGACGGGACGAGGAAGTCCATCGCGAACTCGACGCCGTCGAGCTCACGGCCGGCCACCGGCATGTCCCGGGGCACGGTCGCCCCGGTGCACACGATGACGGCGTCGAAGCGCGACTGGAGCTGCTCGAGGGTGATGTCGACGCCGATCTCGACGTCGGTCTCGAAGCGCGTGCCCTCGGCCCGCATCTGGTGGAGGCGCCGGTCGATGTGGTGCTTCTCGAGCTTGAAGTCGGGGATGCCGTAGCGCAGCAGCCCGCCGAGGCGGTCGTCGCGTTCGTAGACGACGACGGTGTGCCCGGCGCGGGTGAGCTGCTGGGCCGCGGCGAGTCCCGCCGGACCCGACCCGACGACGGCGACGGTGTGACCGGTGATGCGGTCGGGGATCTGCGGCTGGATGAGACCGGCGGCGAACCCCTCGTCGACGATCGTCACCTCGACCTGTTTGATCGTCACGGCCGGCTGGTTGATGCTGAGCACGCACGCGTTCTCACACGGCGCCGGGCACGCCCGGCCGGTGAACTCCGGGAAGTTGTTCGTCGCGTGGAGGAGGTCGACGGCCCGGGGCAGCTCGCCGCGGTACATCGCATCGTTGAACTCCGGGATGAGGTTGCCGAGCGGGCAGCCCTGGTGGCAGAACGGGACGCCGCAGTCCATGCAGCGCGAGGCCTGGCGGCGCAGCTGCTCGGGGTCGCCGGCCTCGTAGACCTCGCGGTAGTCGAGCAGGCGGATGGGAACCGGGCGGCGCTGAGGCAGCTCGCGTTCGGTGACGGTGAGGAATCCGTGCGGATCAGCCATGGGTGACCTCCAGAATCTTGCGCCAGGCGGCGTCCGAGTCCGCTGGCGTGCCCTCGGCGGCCATCTCGGACTGGATGTCTCGCACCGCCTGGTAGGCGACGGGAATGATCTTCGTGAAGCGGGAGAGGACGTCCTCGCCGCGGCGCAGGCCGTCAAGCAGCTGGGCGGCCAGTGGGGAGTCCGTCCATTCGACGTGCTCGCCGAGCAGCCGCTCGAGGACCTCCATGTCGTCGACGCCGACCCCGGTGAAGCGGAAGACGCCGGCGGCGCGTTCGTCCGGGTTGAGCCGGGCCGGGTTGAAGTCGAGGACGTAGGCGGTGCCGCCGGACATGCCGGCCGCGAAGTTGCGTCCCGTGCCGCCGAGGATGACGGCGACCCCACCGGTCATGTACTCCAGGCCGTGGTCGCCGATGCCCTCGACGACCGCCTCGGCGCCGGAGTTGCGGACCATGAAGCGCTCCCCCACCTGACCGGAGATGAAGAGCTTGCCGCTGGTCGCGCCGTAGCCGATGACGTTGCCGGCGATGACGTTGTGCTCGGGACGGGTCGGGTTCTCCGGGGCCGGATGGACGGCCACGGTGCCCCCGGACAGTCCCTTGCCGACGTAGTCGTTGGCGTCGCCGGTGAGGTCGATGCTCACCCCGATGGGCAGGTACGCGCCGAGCGACTGCCCGGCGGTGCCGTGGAGTTCGAGGCGGATCGTGTCCTCGGGCAGGCCGCGGTCGGCGTGCGCCCGGGTGACGTGGTGGCCGAGCAGGGTGCCGACGCTGCGGTCGGTGTTGACGACCGTCGAGGAGATCGTCACCGGCGACTTCGTCTCGATCGCCTCCCGGGCCTGCTCGAGCAGCTGCGGGTCGAGTTCCCCGTGGAAGTCACGGAACACCTGACCGGCGCATTTGCGGGCCACCGAGGTGTCCCCGGAGAGGTTGCCCGGGACCGTGAGGATCGTCGAGAGGTCGAGGTCGAGACCCGACTCCCGGGCCCGGTCCTCGTCGACGCGCAGGCGCTCGACGGCGCCGATCGCCTCGTCGAGGGTGCGGAAGCCCAGCTGCGCGAGGTACCCGCGGACCTCCTCGGCGATGAACGTGAAGAAGTTGACGACGTGGTCGGCCTGACCCGTGTAGCGCGAGCGCAGCAGCGGGTTCTGCGTGGCCACGCCCACCGGGCACGTGTCCTTGTGGCAAACGCGCATCATGATGCAGCCGGAGACGACGAGCGCGGTCGTCGCGAACCCGAACTCCTCGGCGCCGAGGAGTGCGGCGATGATGACGTCGCGGCCGGTCTTGAGCTGACCGTCGACCTGGACGCTCACCTTCTCCCGCAGGCCGTTGAGGATGAGCGTCTGCTGCGCCTCGGCGAGGCCGAGCTCCCACGGGGTGCCCGCGTGCTTGAGGGAGTTGAGCGGGCTCGCGCCCGTGCCCCCGTCGTGACCGGAGATGAGGACGACGTCGGCACCCGCCTTCGCGACTCCCGCCGCAACCGTGCCGACCCCGACCGCGGAGACGAGCTTGACGTGGACCCGGGCGCGGGCGTTGGCCCGGCCGAGGTCGTAGATGAGCTGCGCGAGGTCCTCGATCGAGTAGATGTCGTGGTGCGGCGGCGGGGAGATGAGCCCGACGCCGGGGGTCGCGTGGCGGGTCTTCGCGATCCACGGGTAGACCTTCTCCCCGGGCAGCTGACCGCCTTCCCCGGGCTTGGCACCCTGGGCCATCTTGATCTGCAGATCATCGGCCTCGGTGAGGTAGTGGCTGGTCACCCCGAAGCGGCCCGAGGCGATCTGCTTGATCGCCGAGCGGCGCTCGGGATCGAGCAGCCGGTCGACGTCCTCGCCGCCCTCACCCGTGTTCGACTTCCCGCCGATCCGATTCATCGCGATCGCGAGCGTCTCATGGGCCTCCTTCGAGATCGACCCGTAGCTCATCGCGCCGGTCGAGAAGCGCTTCATGATCGCCTCGGCCGGTTCGACCTCGGAGATGTCTATGGGGCCCTCGGCCCCGGGCACGAGGTCGAGGAGGCCGCGCAGGGTCATGAGCTCACGCGACTGGTCGTCGACGGCGCGGGTGTACTCCTCGAAGATGTCATAGCGCTTCGACGCCGTCGCGTGCTGGAGCTTGAAGATCGTCTCCGGGTTGAACAGGTGGCCCGGGCCCTCCCGGCGCCACTGGTACTCCCCGCCGACCCCCAGCGGCCGGTGCGAGGGACGCGGATGGTCGTCGCGGTGGGCATCGGCGTGGCGTGCGGTGTTCTCCGCGGCGATCTCGCGCATCCCCTTGCCGCCGAGCTGGTGCGGCGTCGACGTGAAGTGCCGGTCGATGAGGTCATCGGAGAGGCCGACGGCTTCGAACGTCTGCGCCCCGTGGTAGGACTGCACGGTCGAGATGCCCATCTTCGACATGATCTTGAGCAGGCCCTTGTTGAGCGCGCCGAGGACGTTGGCCACGGCCGCGGATTCGCTCACCCCGGTCACCCGGTCGGAGCGGACGAGGGCTTCCGCGGTCTCCATGAGCAGGTAGGGGTTGACCGCCGAGGCGCCGAAGGACACGAGCGTCGCGGCATGGTGGACCTCGCGGACGTCGCCGGCCTCGACGACGATGCTCACCCGGGTCCGGGACCGTTCCCGCACGAGGTGGTGATGGAGCGCCGAGGTGAGCAGCAGCGAGGGGATCGGCGCGAGGTCGGCCGTGGAGTCGCGGTCGGAGAGGATGATGAACACCGCACCGGCGTCGACCGCGGCGCTCGCCTCGGCGCACAGTGCCTCGATCCGCGCCTCCATCGCGTCGGGTCCGGCGTTGACCGAGTAGAGACCCGAGAGCGTGACGGTGGGACGGGGAGTGTCGACGCCGAGGTGGTGGCCCTTGACGTGGCCGATCGCCGCGAGCTCGTCGTTGTCGATGACCGGGCGCGAGATCATGATGTGCGCGGAGTCGGGGCGGCTGTGCTCGAGGAGGTTGCCCTCCCGGCCGAGTCCCGCGGCCATGCTCGTGACGATGTGCTCGCGGATGGAGTCGAGCGGCGGGTTCGTCACCTGCGCGAAGTTCTGGTGGAAGTAGTCGAAGAGCAGCCGCGGGCGCGTCGAGAGGCCCGCGATCGCGGTGTCGGTGCCCATCGCCCCGAGCGGTTCGGCCCCGGTCTCGGCCATCGGGGTGATGAGCAGCCGCAGCTCCTCCTCGGTGTAGCCGAAGGTCCGCTGGCGCCGGCGCACCGAGGCCTGCGGGTGGAGGACGTGGACGCGGGTGGGCAGATCCTCGAGTCGCTTCGAGGAGTCGGCGACCCACTCGGCGTAGGGGTGCTGGGTGGCGAGCTGGTTCTTGATCTCCGTGTCGGAGATGATCCGCTCGGATTCCGTGTCGACGAGGAACATGCGGCCGGGGGTGAGCCGTCCGCGGCCGACGATGTCGGCCTCGGGCAGGTCGACGACGCCGATCTCACTGGCGAGCACGACGGTGTCGGAGGTCATGACGTAGCGGGCCGGCCGCAGACCGTTGCGGTCGAGCACGGCACCGGCGAGCTTGCCGTCGGTGAAGCCGACGCACGCGGGACCGTCCCACGGCTCCATGAGCAGCGAGTGGTACTCGTAGAAGGCCTTGCGCGACTCCCCCATCCCCGGGTTGTTCTCCCAGGCCTCGGGGATCATCATGAGCATCGCCTGCGGCAGCGACCGCCCCGAGGCGACCATGAGCTCGAGGACGGCGTTGAAGGACGCGGAGTCCGAGGCGCCCGGGGGCACGATCGGGAAGAGGCGCTCGAGGCTCGAGTCGGTCTCGGGCACCGGGGAGGCGAGCAGGTCGGAGGCGAGATGGGCCTCCCGGGCCCGCATCCAGTTGCGGTTGCCGCGCACGGTGTTGATCTCCCCGTTGTGGGCGATCGTCCCGAACGGCTGGGCGAGCTGCCACGACGGGAACGTGTTCGTCGAGAACCGCGAGTGGACGAGCGCGATGCGCGAGGTCACCCGTGCGTCGTTGAGCTCCGTGTAGTACGGGGCGAGCTGACCGGTCGCGAGCATCCCCTTGTACGTGATCGTCGCCGGCGACAGCGAGGGGAAGTAGATGCCCTCCCGATCGAGGCGCTTGCGCACGATGTAGGACCGGCGGCGCAGGTCGTCGGCGTCCCGGGCCGGGTAGCGGGCGTCGAACCCGAAGAAGACGTGGCGCATGTGGGGCTGCGTCGAGGCCGCGATCTCGCCGAGGACGCTCTCGTCGCGGGGGACGTCGCGGATGGCGAGGACGCTCAGGCCCTCTTCGGCGGCGATCCGGCGCACGAGCGCCTCCTCGTCGGCCAGCGGCTCCTCCCCGGCGGTCGGGAACTCGCCAGCGGGGATCGGCGACTCGGTCGAGGTCAGTCCGGTGAGGTCGGTGCGGTAGTCCTGGGAGAAGAAGCCGATGCCCACGGCGTACTCGCCGGGCGCGGGCAGGTCGATGTCCTGCTCGGCGCGGAGCACCTCGGCGAAGTAGTCGTGCGGGATCTGCAGGGTGAGCCCGGCGCCGTCGCCGGTGCCTTCGTCGGAGCCGATGCCGCCGCGGTGCTCGAGCTTGCGCAGCGCCCTCAGCGCCTGTTCGACGACCTCGTGGTCGGCCGTGCCGCGGTAGCGGACGATGAGAGCGAGACCGCACGCATCGTGTTCGAGCGCGGGGTCGTAGAGTCCGGTGCGCTGCGGCGGGAGTTGCGGGGTCGATGAGGTTTCACGGGACATCGGCTGCCTTCACGGGGTCTAGTCATTCTCCAGCAGACGACGCTGTCTCGAACTGGCTTCGGCATGCCCTGGGGAGATCGTCCTGCGGGCACAGGTGTGACGTGGTTCTCACGGTCGGATTACCAACTTACACCCCGTGAGGGCTCAACGTGAAAACGAGAAAGGACCGAAAGGTGAACCTCAACGTCTCAATTGCCGGACTTTTCGTCCTCTCCTCCGCGGTTCCGCGACCGCACATCGGGGATGATCGAGATCGCCGAGGTGACTGCTCCGAAGAATCCGAAACCGGGCTTCTCGTCGTCCTTGCCCCGCTGCTTGCGCCGGGCATCGGCCCGGTCGACAGCCGCGTCGTCGGCGGTCACGGTCTCCTGCGCGGGGGCCTGTCCCTGCGCGGCTGCGCGGGTCGGCCCCGCAGCTCCGCCGCCGGGGGTGCCGTCGTGGTCGGCTCCGTCGTCCTCGTGTCGGCCGTGCTTGGCCAGCGCGCGGGCCCCGGGCACGTAGACGGTCGACTCCGGCTCCTTGTGGCGTGAGCGGGAGACGAGGAACCAGATGAGTCCGACGGCGAAGACGAGGATCGATGTCCAGATGTTGAGCCGCAGTCCGAGGACGAGTTCGGCGTCGTCGATGCGCAGCGCTTCGATCCACACGCGTCCGAGCGTGTAGTAGCAGATGTAGAGCGCGAAGACCTGGCCGTGGCCGAGCCGGAACCTCCGGGCGGCGACGATGAGGATGAGGCAGCCGGCGAGGTTCCACAGGGATTCGTAGAGGAACGTCGGCTGGAAGAGCGTGTCGGCCGGCAGCGCGGGATCCGGCCAGTTCGGGTTGAGCCGGCCGTCGATGAACTTGTCGATGCGTAGACCCCACGGCAGGGTCGTCGGGGCGCCGAAGAGCTCCTGGTTGAACCAGTTGCCCCACCGGCCCACGGCCTGGGCGAGGATGAGCCCGGGGGCGGCGGCGTCGAGGAACGGGAGGATCTTAATCCCCTGATAGCGGGCGACGAGCCATGCCGCGAGCATGCCGAGCGCCACGGCGCCCCAGATGCCGAGGCCGCCGTTCCAGATCTTGAACGCGTCGAGCGGGTTGCCGTTCGGCCCGAAGTACGGGTCAGGGCTGGAGAAGACGTGGTAGAGCCGTCCGCCGATGATGCCCGCGGGCACGGCGATGATCGCGATGTTCCACAGGTCGTCCTCGTGTCCGCCCATCGCCCGCCAGCGCCGCGAGGTCAGCCACAGGGCGAGCAGGATGCCGGCGAGGATGCACAGCGCGTACGCGTGGATCGTCAGCGGCCCGATGGAGAACCCGCTCCACGTCGGAGACGGAATCGCAGCGGTGATGTCGACGGGGCTCATGCACAGCCTTCCCTGAGTTGCGCGGCGAGATCGGACAGGGCGGGGACTCCGCCGTCGTCGAGGCTGCGGACGAGAGCGGAGCCGACGATGACGCCGTCGGCGTACGCGGCGACCTCGGCGGCCTGGTCCCGGGTCGAGACGCCGAGTCCGACGCACGCGTGCGGGGCACCGGCCTCGCGGAGGCGGGCGACGAGGTCGCGGGCATGGTCGTCGACGGACGTGCGCACCCCGGTCACTCCCATCGTCGAGGCGGCGTAGACGAAGCCGCGGCTGGCGGAGACGATGCGGCTGATGCGCTCAGGCGTCGAGGACGGGGCGGCGAGGAAGATGCGGTCGAGGTCGTACTCGTCGGAGGCGGCCAGCCAGTCGGCGGCTTCGTCGGGGATGAGGTCGGGGGTGATGATCCCGGCCCCGCCGGCGGCGGCGAGGTCGCGGGCGAACGCGTCGACGCCGTACTGGAGGACGAGGTTCCAGTAGCTCATGACCACCGGCGTCCCGCCCGCCTCGGCGACGGCACTGATGGCCGCGAAGACGTCCTTCGTCCGCACCCCGCCGGCCAGGGCCTGCTCGGCGGCGCGCTGGATGACGGGCCCGTCCATGCCCGGGTCGGAGTACGGGAGTCCGACCTCGACGATGTCGACGCCGGAGTCGACGAGGGCGGTCATCGCCTCGATCGACCCTGCCACGGTGGGGAACCCGACGGGCAGGTAGCCGATGAGGGCGGCGCTGCGTCCGGCGGCCGTGATCGCGTCGAGCATCGCCCCGGTGCGGGGTCTGGCTGTCGTGCCTGTCATACCTGCACGGCTCCTTCGTCGAAGTAGTCGAACCACGTGGCGGCCGTGGTCATGTCCTTGTCGCCGCGGCCCGAGAGATTGACGAGGAGGACCGCGTCGGGCCCGAGCTGTCGGCCGACCCGCATCGCCCCGGCCAGCGCATGGGCGGATTCGATCGCGGGGATGATGCCCTCGGTGCGGGCGAGCAGCTGGAGGGCCTCCATCGCCTCGTCGTCGACGACGGGTTCGTAGGTGACGCGCCCGGCATCGTGGAGGAACGAGTGCTCGGGTCCCACCGACGGGTAGTCGAGGCCTGCCGAGACCGAGTGCGAGGGCCGGGTCTGGCCGTCCTCGTCCTGGAGGATGTAGGTCGCCGATCCGTGGAGGACGCCGGGGCGCCCCCCGGAGAAGCGGGCGGCGTGCCGTCCGGACTCGATGCCCTCTCCCCCGGCCTCGAAGCCGTAGATGCGGACCTCGGGGTCGTCGAGGAACGCCGCGAAGATGCCCATCGCGTTCGACCCGCCGCCGACGCAGGCGAGGACGGCGTCGGGCAGGCCGCCGGTGGCTTCGCGCAGCTGGTCGCGGGCTTCGTCGCCGATGACGCGCTGGAACGCGCGGACCATCGCAGGGAACGGGTGGGGACCGGCGACGGTGCCGATGACGTAGTGCGTGCTCCCGACGTTGGCGACCCAGTCGCGCATCGCCTCGTTCATCGCGTCCTTGAGGGTGCGGGTGCCGTTGGTCACGGCGTTGACCTTCGCCCCGAGCAGCCGCATTCGGGCGACGTTGAGCGCCTGGCGCTGCGTGTCCTCCTCGCCCATGTAGACCTCGCACTCCATGTCGAGGAGGGCGGCGGCGGTCGCCGTGGCGACCCCGTGCTGGCCGGCCCCGGTCTCGGCGATGAGCCGGGTCTTGCCCATCCGCTTGGCGAGCAGGGCCTGACCGAGGGCGTTGTTGATCTTGTGGCTGCCCGTGTGGTTGAGGTCCTCCCGCTTGAGGAAGATGCGGGCACCGCCGCAGTGGGCGGAGAACCGCTTGGCCTCGGTGAGCAGGCTCGGGCGCCCGATGTAGGACACCTGCAGCTCGTGCAGCTCGGCCCCGAACTCCGGATCGACCTGGGACTTCCGCCAGGTCTCCTCGATCTCATCGAGGGCCGGGATGAGGGCTTCGGGAATGAACCTGCCGCCGAAGGCACCGAAGTACGGTCCGGTCTCCTGGCTGGTCTCGGTCATGGTGCGTCCTTTGCGGTTCGTGGTGCGTCCGGCACCGAGGCGGCCGGGCCGTCTCGGGCGCCGTGCGGGTCAGCGGCTGGGGTGGGTCGTCCGGGGTGTCCGGGCGGCCCGACCGGCGGCGGTGAAGGCGGCGACGGCCGCGGCGGGATCGCCGTCGCGGACGAGGGCTTCGCCGACGAGGGCGACGTCGGCTCCGTCCCGTGCGTAGTCCTCGATGTCGGTCACCGAGGCGACTCCGGACTCGGCGACGAGCGTGGCCTCGGCCGGGGCGAGGGCCGATAGCGGCGCGAATCGTCCCGTGTCGACGCTGAGGTCCTTGAGGTTGCGGGTGTTGACGCCGATGAGGCGGGCGCCGATGTCGATCGCGGTGGCGAGTTCGGCTTCGCTGTGGGTCTCGACGAGCGCGGTCATCCCGAGGGAGGCGGCGAGGTCGTGGAACTCCCGCAGCTGGGCGGGGCTGAGGGCGGCGACGATGAGGAGGACGAGGTCGGCGCCGTGGGCGCGGGCCTCGTGGAACTGGTACTCGTCGACCATGAAGTCCTTGCGGAGGACGGGCAGGTCGACGGCCGCACGGACCGCGTCGAGGTCGGCGAGGCTGCCGGAGAACCGACGGCCCTCGGTGAGCACGCTGATCGCCCGAGCGCCGCCGGCGGCGTAGAGGCCGGCGAGCGTGCCCGGATCGGGGATCGTCGCGAGGTCCCCGCGGGAGGGCGAACGGCGCTTGACCTCGGCGATGACCCCGAAGTCGGCGCTGAGGTCGAAGGGGCGGACCGCCGGTGCGGCCGCCGCCGCATCGCGCAGGGCCGCCAGCGGGACCTCGCGCCGCCGAGCGGCGAGGTCCTCGGTCACCCCGGTGACGATGTCGTCGAGGACGGTCATGTGCGCTTCGGCTTGTTTCCCAGTCCGACGGCGCGCAGGATGATGCCGACGATGAGGCCGAGAACGGTGACGCCGCCGCCGATGTAGGTGATCATCGGGGCATGGATCGTGAAGCCCACGCAGCCGATCGAGAGTCCGATGAGCATGATGATGACGCCGGTCCACCCGGCGACGGAGTTGCCGTGACCGGGATCGGCGATCGCAGCGTAGTCGATCGTGGACTTATCGAGATCGGTGGCACCCGAGCGGGCGACTGATTGCGACATGGTGCTCCTTATGCTGACGTGCACGTGATGGGTCTATTGTGTCATGTCCGAGGGGGTGAGTTCGCATCGACGCGACCGGCGGGCCAGGGTCGGGGCAGGATCGTCATGTCCGAGGTGGTGAGTTCGCATCGACGCGACCGGCGGGCCAGGGTCGGGGCAGGATCGTCATGTCCGAGGTGGTGAGTTCGCCTCGGCGCGAGCGGCGAGACGTGGCAGACGCCACACGCAACCTCAGCGGCGGCTCGTCGGGCCCTCGTCGCTGCGCGGGGACTCATCCTCCGCCGTCTCCGCGGCCTGCGCATCCGCCGCCTCCGCCTCCGCGGTCTGCGCGTCCACTGACTCCGCGTCCTGCTCGTCCGCGGATTCCGCGTCCGCCGCCTCGGCGCCGGTCCCCTCGCGTCCGGTCTCCACCTCGTCCCCACGGGAGAGCGCATCCCACGTCGCGGCCGAGTCGAACTCGCCGCCGGCGCCCTCGGCGCTGCGGGCGTACCGGTTCGACCCCGTCCAGGCCCGGGAGGCGTAGGCGACCCAGCCGATGACGACGACGCCGACGACGGCGGCGAGCAGCGCGACGATCGGCCATGAGGTCGCCCCGGGGGCACCGATCGCGGTGATCGCGCTCACCCCGTAGCCGAGTGCCGCGAGCTCCGCGAGACCGAAGATGACGAACCGGCCGATGCGCCCGAACATCGCCGAGAGCAGCCCGCACACGGCGATGATCGCCACGCATGCGGTGGCCACGGGCGAGGCCTGCGTCGTCTCGGCCTGACCGGGCATCGCGACCCCCGCGGGACCGAGAGTCTCGCTGCTCGCGCCCGCCTGCCATGTGGCCAGGGTGATCGCCCACATGCCGGCGGCGACGACGAGGACGAGGAGGACTCCGCGGGATTTCGTCATCGTGCTCCTTCCGTCAGGCGCTGGACCCGACCGGCGGCTGCGGCGGCCGCGAGCACCGCGGCCGCCTTGGTCTCCGACTCACGATACTCCGTCTCCGGTTCGGAGTCGGCGACGATCCCGCCGCCGGCGAAGACGCTCATCACTCCCCGCGCGAGCACCCCGGTGCGGATGGCGATCGCGAGATCGAGGTCACCGGTGAACGAGAGGTAGCCGACGACTCCCCCGTAGAGTCCGCGCCCGACGACTTCGAGCTCGTCGATGATCTTCAGGGCCCGCGGCTTCGGCGCCCCGGAGAGGGTGCCGGCGGGAAACGTCGCCCGCAGCACGTCGATGCCGTCGTGGCCCTCGGCGACCTCGCCACGCACGGTCGAGGAGATGTGCATGATGTGGCTGAAGCGCTCGATGTCCATGAAGGTGCTGACGTCGACCGTGCCCGCGGTGCAGACCTTCGCGAGGTCGTTGCGGGCGAGGTCGACGAGCATGAGGTGTTCGGCGCGCTCCTTCTCATCGCGGAGCAGCTCCCGGGCGAGCCGGTCGTCGTCCTCCGGGGTCGCGCCGCGGGGACGCGACCCGGCGATGGGGTGGGTGACGACGGTGCCGGAGCGGACCGTGACGAGAGCCTCGGGCGAGGAGCCGATGATGCTCACCGGCTGCCCGTCGGCGTCGTGGAGGCCCAGCAGGTACATGAACGGCGAGGGATTGGAGTGCCGGAGCATGCGGTAGACCATGAGCGGGTCGGCGTCGCAGTCGGTGTCGAAGCGCTGGCCGAGGACGACCTGGAAGATCTCCCCGTCGACGATGTCCTGCTTCGCGCGCGCGACACCGGCGAGGTATTCCTCCCGGGGTGTGCGGGTGCGCACCTGCGGTGTCGCGGGGCCGGGGACGACCGCCTCGGCGAGGGCGGGACGGGACAGCCGGGCGAGCATCGCCTCGATCCGCGCCACCCCGGAGGCGTAGGCCTCGTCGATGCCGGTGTCGGCCCCGTTGACGTTGACGACGTTGGCGACGAGGGTGAGCGTGCCCGAGTAGTGGTCGTAGACGGCGATGTCGCCGGGGATCATCAGCTGCACGGTCGGCAGGCGGTGCTCGTCGGGATTGGCGGGCCCGAGCTTCTCGAACTCCCGGATGATGTCCCACCCGAAGTACCCGACGAGGCTCGAGACCATCGGCGGGAGATCGCTCGTGTCGATCTTCAGCAGCTCGAGGGTCGCCGAGACCGCGTCGAGGACGCTGCCGGTCTCGGGCACCCCGACCGGCGGAGTGCCGGTCCAGGTGAAGCCCTCGGGAGTGGTGATCAGCGTCGCCACGGGGGCGGAGCCGATGAACGAATAGCGCGCCCAGGCCCCGGCCTCGGCGGATTCGAAGAGGAACGACCCGGGACCGCCGTCGGTGAGCTTCCGGTAGAGGCTCAGAGGCGTGTCGGTGTCGGCGAGGACCTCGGTGTGGACGGGCACGAGCCGGTGGTCGGCGCCGGCGGCGCGGAACTCGGTGAGGCTCGGGCGGATGGTCAGCGGCTCAGTCGTGCGCGTCGTCACTGATCGTCCTTCCGGTGAAGCAGGTTGCGGTCAGCGTGTGGCAGGCCGGACCGGTCTGGTCGACGGTCATGAGGAGGGCGTCGGCGTCGCAGTCGAGGGCGAGCGAGCGCAGCGCCTGGGTGTTGCCCGACGTCTCCCCCTTGACCCAGTGCTCCTGCCGGGACCGCGACCAGTAGACGGCACGGCGTTCGGTCAGCGTCCGCTCGACGGCGGTGCGGTCCATCCACGCGAGCATGAGGACATCGCGCGTCGTCGCCTCCTGGACGACGACGGGGATGAGGCCGCCGGGCCCGAAGCTGATGATCTCGCGCCAGTTCTCCGGCGTCGCGTCGATCTGCTGCTGACTCATCGGACATCGAACCCTTCTGCGCGCAGTGCGTCCTTGACCTCGGCGATGGTGAGCGTCCCGAAGTGGAACACGCTCGCGGCGAGCAGGGCATCGGCCCCGGCCCGCACGGCGGGGGCGAAGTGCTCGACCTTCCCGGCGCCGCCGGAGGCGATGAGCGGGACGCCCACGGCCTCGCGGGCGGCGGCGATGAGTTCGAGGTCGAAGCCCTCACGGGTGCCGTCGGCGTCGATCGAGTTGAGCAGGATCTCCCCCACCCCCCGGTCGGCGGCCTCGCGGATCCAGTCGATCGCGCAGCGGCCCGTGCCCTCGCGCCCGCCGCGGACGGTGACCTCGAAGCCCGACGGGGTCGTCGTGTCCCGGGTGCGCCGGGCGTCGAGGGAGAGGACGAGCACCTGGTTGCCGAAGTGCCGGGAGATGTCGCTGATGAGCTGCGGGTCGACCACCGCTGAGGTGTTGACGGAGATCTTGTCGGCGCCGTCGCGCAGGAGGCGGTCGACGTCGTCGACGCTGCGCACTCCCCCGCCGACGGTGAGCGGGATGAACACCTGTTCGGCACTGGCCCGGACGACGTCGTGGACGGTCTCCCGGTTGCCGCTGCTCGCGGTGACGTCGAGGAACGTCAGCTCGTCGGCCCCGGACTCGCCGTAGACGCGTGCGAGTTCGACCGGGTCTCCGGCGTCCCGGAGGTCGGCGAAGCGCACGCCTTTGACGACGCGTCCCTCATCGACGTCGAGGCACGGGATGACTCTCACGGCAACCATGGTTCTCTTCTCTCTTCGCTAGATCCCGAGCGCGCGGTAGCGCTCCATGCGGCGGGCCAGACGGCGCTGCGACTGGGCCCGCATGAGCTCGATGAGCTCGAATTCGAGGGTCTGTCCGACCCGGGCGACGAAGTCGAGGGGTTCGTCGCTGGCATCGGGATGTTCGGCGATGATCCGGTCGACGACTCCTGTGGCGAGCAGCTGGGGAGCGTGGACGCCCTGGCTCTGCGCCATCTGCGGGGCGAAGTCGGTCGTCCGGTGGACGATCGCCGAAGCGCCCTCGGGCGGCAGCGGGGAGAGCCACCCGTTCTCGGCGCTGAGCACCCGGTCGGCGGGGATGAGCGCAAGCGCCCCGCCGCCCGAGCCCTCCCCGAGGATGAGGGAGACGGTGGGCGCGTCGAGGTTGGCGAGTTCGGCGAGCGAGCGCGCGATCTCTCCGGCCATCCCGCCCTCCTCGGCGGATTGGGACAGGGCGGCGCCGGGGGTGTCGATGACGGTGACGAGCGGCAGGTCGAGCTCCCTGGCCAGCCGCATGCCGCGGCGGGCCTCCCGCAGCGCTGCCGGACCGAGCGGTGCCCGCGAGTCCTGCCGGAAGCGGTCCTGGCCGAGGACGATGCACGGGGCGGAGCCGAACTTCGCGAGCGCGAGCAGCAACCCGGGATCCTTCTCGCCCTCACCGGTGCCGTTGAGCGGGAGCACCGTGTTCGCCGCGGTGCGCAGGAGATCGCGCACCCCGGGACGTTCGGGACGGCGGGACCGGGTGATCGCCGCCCACGCATCGGATTCGGGGTCGGTCGTCTCCGGGCGGGTGTCCGGGTCGGGCACGCGCGGGGGCACCTCCTTGGCGCCCATGAGGACGTCGAGGACCCGGGAGACCGTCGTCTGGATCCGCTCGGGACCGATGACGGCGTCGATGATCCCGTGCTTGTGGAGGTTCTCCCCGGTCTGCACACCCTCGGGGAACGCCTCGCCGTAGAGGGCTTCGAAGACGCGGGGGCCGAGGAAGCCGATGAGGGATCCGGGTTCGGCGACGGTGACATGGCCCATCGAGCCCCACGAGGCGAACACGCCGCCGGTCGTGGGGTGGCGGAGGTAGACGAGGTAGGGCAGACCGGCCCGGCGGTGGGCGACGACGGCGTTCGTGATCTTGACCATCGAGAGGAACGCGACGGTGCCTTCCTGCATCCGGGTGCCCCCGGAGGCGGGACCGGCGAGCAGCGGCAGGCCCTCGAGCGTGGCCCTCTCGATCGCGTCGACGAGCCGCTGGGCGGCGGCGACGCCGATCGATCCGGCGAGGAACCGGAACTCTCCGGCGACGACGGCGACCCGCCGGCCGCCGATCGTGCCTTCCCCGGTGATGATCGCCTCGTCGACCCCGGACTTCTCGCGGGCCGCGGCGAGTTCGGCCGCGTAGGCCTCGGAGATGCCGCCGGCAGGGGTGATGGGGGCCTCGTCCCAGGAGACGAACGACCCCTCATCGACGACGATGTCGACGAGTTCGTGCGCATTCAGCCTCGCCATCGTCTCACTCCTCGTCCGCAGTCGCCGAGGCGGTCGCCGGCTCACCGGTCAGCCAGGCCGCGATCGCCTCGGCGTCCTCATCGAGCAGCGGCGGGGCGTCGTGGGACGTCTTCGTCGTCTCGACCTCGCCGTCGGCTCCCGTGTCGAAGAATCGCAGCGGGGGTCCGGGCAGGTCGATGTCGCCGAGCACCGGGTGGTCGACGGAGACCTTGAGTCCCTGGCTCAGCGCCTGCTCCCAGTCGTAGACCTCGGCGAGGGTGCGCACCGTGCCGGCGGGGATG
The DNA here is from genome assembly GCF_006489205.2 of Brevibacterium sp. XM4083. Lineage (GTDB taxonomy): Bacteria > Actinomycetota > Actinomycetes > Actinomycetales > Brevibacteriaceae > Brevibacterium. The sequence continues at coordinate 514,521 of NZ_VFYR02000002.1, forward strand.
CCCGCGGCGCTGAGCTTCTCGAGCAGCTGCGCGGACGTGAAGTCGGCGAAGCGGGATTCGATGAGGGCGATGACGGCCGGACGGTTGGCCACGCGCTCGGCGTTGTCGGCCATTCCCGGGGTGGCCGGGTCGATGTCGAAGGCCGCGGCGAACTTCTGCCAGAGGCTCTCGTTGCCCACGGAGATCTGCACGGCCCCGTCCTGGGAGGCGAAGAGGCCGTACGGGGACAGCGACGGGTGGTGGTTGCCGCCGGGCTGCGGGTTCTCCCCGGCCACGGTGGCCCGGGTTCCCTGGAACGCGTGGACGCCGACCATGCCGGCGATGAGCGAGGTGCGCACGATCTTCCCGCGTCCGGTGCGCTCGCGCTCCAGCAGGGCGGCGAGAACCCCGTAGGAGCCGTAGATGCCGGCGAGGAGGTCGGCGATCGGCACGCCCACCCGCTGCATGTCCTCCGGCCCGGACCCGGTCAGGGACATCAGCCCGGCTTCGCCCTGGGCGATCTGGTCGTAGCCGGCCCGGGCGGCCTCCGGCCCGTCGTGGCCGAAGCCGGTGATCGAGAGGATGACGAGGCGCGGGTTGATCTCCAGGCACGTGGCCGGGGAGAACCCGAGGCGGTCGAGGACCCCGGTGCGGAAGTTCTCGATGAGGACGTCAGCACGGGCGATGAGCGCCCGCAGCGTGTCCTTGCCGGTCTCGGATTTGAGGTCGAGGGCGATCGACTCCTTGTTCCGGTTCGCCGAGAGGAAGTACGTCGCCTGCGGGTCGTCGGCGGGACCGACGAAGGGCGGCCCCCACGAGCGGGAGTCATCGCCGCGGCCGGGGTTCTCGACCTTGATGACCCGGGCGCCGAGGTCGCCGAACATCATTCCCGCGTGCGGTCCCGCGAGCGCGCGGGAGAGGTCGATGACGGTGTAGCCGCTCAGCGGCCCCTCACCTGTGGCCGGTGCGTCGTCGAACATGCCTAGTCCTCCTCATATGTGGTCCATGTGGTCACGAGCTTACGCAGTCGGGCGACCTCGTCGTACGCGCGGGGGCCGTCGGCGTGCTGGATGGCCATGACCGCGCACGTCGAGCCGTCGGCGAGGTCGAGGATCGCCCACGGGTCGTCGCCGTACGTCGAGAACGTCACCCCGAGGATCTGGCCCCAGCCGAAGCGGCGTGTGCGCACGATGTTGCGCACCGTCAGCCCCGCCTCGTCGGGACGGGCCTCGATGCTGCCGACCCGCAGGAGCGCTGCGGAGAAGAGGACGCCGAGGAGGTTCATCCACACGACGTCGAACCACGTCCACGGCCGCCAGTCGACGACGAGGAGGGCGACGGAGAGCACCGCGAAGCCGACGAAGACGACGCCCGCGCCGACGAAGCCGAGCGCGCGGACCCGCCGGGGCCGGAAGACGGCGAACTCAGATGCGGCAGGCGCCAATGGTCGTCACCAGGATCGCACGCGCACCGACCGCGTAGAGGCGGTCCATGACGTTGTTCACGGACTTCGCCTCGACCATGACCCGCACGGCCACCCAGCCGGTCTCCTGCAGCGGGGAGACCGTCGGCGATTCGAGCCCCGGGGTCAGACTGATCGCCTCGGGCACGAGGCGCTCTTCGATGTTGTAGTCGACGAGCACGTACTGGCGGGCGACCATGACGGATTCGAGGCGGCGCTTGAGCACCTCGATCGAGGCGTCGGCGCCGTCGCGCTGGACGAGGACTGCCTCGGACTCGAGCATCGGCTCCCCGAAGGTCTCGAGGCCCGCCGCCCGCAGGGTGCTGCCGGTCTCGACGACGTCGGCGACGGCATCGGCGACGCCGAGCTGGATCGAGACCTCGATGGCGCCGTCGAGCTGGACCGTCTCAGCCGTGATGCCCCTGGCGTCGAGGTCGGTCTGAACGAGGTGCGGGAAGCTCGTGGCGATCCGCTTGCCGGCGAGCTCGGCGACGCTGGAGTAGCGGCCGCGCTCCCCGGCGTAGAAGAAGCGGGAGTTCCCGAAGCCGAGGCCGATGACCTCTTGGGCCGTCGCCTGGGATTCGAGGAGGAGGTCGCGGCCGGTGATCCCGGCATCGAGGATTCCGGAGCCGACGTAGACGGCGATGTCGCGGGGGCGCAGGTAGAAGAACTCGACCCCGTTCGTCTCGTCGCGGTGGACGAGGGTCTTCGATCCGCGCCGGGTCGAGTACCCGGCTTCGCTGAGCATGTCGGTGGCGGCTTCGGACAGGATGCCCTTGTTGGGCACGGCTACACGCAGCATGGCGTCCTTTGCGAGGAGGAGAGGAAGGTCACAGGTGGGCGTTGACGTCGTCGAGGCTTAAGTCCTTGGCGATCATGAGCACCTGGAGATGGTAGAGCAGCTGGGAGATCTCCGCGGCGAGGTCGTCCTGCGTCTCGTACTCCGCGGCCATCCACACCTCGGCGGCCTCCTCGACGATCTTCTTCCCGATCGCATGGACTCCCGCGTCGAGTTCGGCGACGGTCTTCGATCCGGCGGGCCGGTCGAGGGACTTGGCGAGGAGTTCAGCGTAGAGAGAGTCGAAGGTCTTCACGTGATCCAGGGTAGACCATCGCCGCTGCGTGCCCTGACCGGGGTCTCAGGTCCCGGACGCGGCATCGGGGCCGCGGGTGATGTCGGTCGCACCGGTGTGCGGGGCGGAGATCGTCTGCTTCGAGCGCTTCGACCAGTCGAGGAAGCCGATGACGACCATGACGAGGAAGATGAGGTAGACGGCGCCGGAGAAGACGAGTCCCCCGGCCACGGCCAGCGGGATGCCGACGAGGTCGACGGCGAGCCAGACGAACCAGAACTCGACGATCGCCCGTCCCTGGGCGTACATCGCCACGAGGGAGCCGATGAAGATGTAGGCGTCCGGGTAGGGGTTCCACGACCAGCCGCCGACGGAGAGGATGTACCCGAAGACGGCGGTGCCGATGACGAGGGCGGCGATGAGCCCGATCCGCTCCTTCCACGTCGCCCACCGGACGACGACCTCCCCCTTCGCTTCCCGCGACTTCCGCCACTGCGTCCATCCCCACACGGCGGCGACGATGATGACGACCTGGCGGGAGGCGTTGCCGCCGAGGCCGGCCGAGAGCGACGCGGAGAAGAGGAGGATCGATCCGAGGATCTGCACCGGCCAGGAGAGGATGTTGCGCCTAAGGGCGAGGACGACGGTGGCCAGCGCGCAGATGTTGCCGAAGAGATCCGAGTACGGCACGGGTTTGCCGAGAAGCTCGAAGGCCGGGGTGTTGAGCCAGGTGAGGAATTCCATGATGTGCCTCGGATCGCAGGTCGGTCAGTGGGTGTGGGCGGCGGCGAGGCTGCGGAGCTCGGCGATCGCGGCGCCCGCATCCTCGGCGCTGTAGACGGCGGATCCGGCGACGAGGACGTCGGCGCCGGCGTCGACGACGCGCTCGACCGTCGCGGCGGAGACTCCGCCGTCGACCTGCAGCCTGATCTCGAGTCCGGAGGCGGAGATCGCCTCCCGGGTGCGGGCGATCTTCGGCAGGCACACGTCGAGGAACTTCTGCCCGCCGAAGCCGGGTTCGACGGTCATGATGAGGATCTGGTCGAATTCGGGCAGGAGGTCGATGTAGGGCTCGATCGGGGTCGCGGGCTTGAGCGCGAGGCTCGCCTTCGCCCCCAGCCGGCGCAGCTCCCTGGCCAGCCGCACGGGAGCCGCGGCCGCCTCGGCGTGGAAGGTCACCGAGGCGCACCCGAGCTCGGCATACACGGGCGCGTTGCGGTCGGCATCGGCGATCATGAGGTGCGCGTCGAGCGGGATCGGGCTGATCGCCTGGATCCGCTCGACGACGGGAGGCCCGAAGGTGAGATTGGGCACGAAGTGGTTGTCCATGACGTCGATGTGGGCCATGTCCGCCGTCGCGATCTTCGCAAGCTCCCCGCGGAGGTCGGAGAAGTCGGAGGAGAGGATGCTCGGGTTGATCTCGATCGCCATATCAGTTCGCCTTCTTCAGCAGGGCCAGGAACATTCCGTCGGTGTCGTGGACGTGGGGCCACAGCTGCGCGAAGCGGCCGTCGCCGCGGCTGACCGAGGCGAAGGAGTCGGCCTCGGCGCCGGTGACGGCGGCGAGCACGGCCGGGGTGTCGAGGATCTCGACGTCGTCGCCGGTCTCCTTCCGCCGCCGGCGGAGGACGTCGTCGACGACGAGGACGGTCTCCGCATAGTGGGGTGAGCACGTCGAGTACGCGACGACGCCGCCGGGTGCCGCCGCGTCGAGGGCGGCGGTGAGGATCTCCCGTTGGAGCGCGGCCAGGGCGTTGACGTCGTCGGGGCTGCGCCGGTAGCGGGCCTCCGGCCGGCGCCGCAGCGCTCCGAGGCCGGTGCAGGGGACATCGACGAGGATCTTCGCGTACGGGCCCTCGGCGTCCCGGGCGTCGGCGACGCCGACGGTGACGTTCTCAAGGGCCTGGGTCGAGGTCTCGACGAGGGACGCCCGGTGCGGGCTCGAGTCGAAGGCGTCGAGGGTCTCCCCCGCGGTGCGGGCACGGGCGGCGAGGACGGCGGCCTTCCCGCCGGGGCCCGCGCAGAGGTCGGCCCACGTCCCGTCCGGGGCGGCCGCCTCGGCGAGTGCCAGGGCAACGAGGGCCGAGCCTTCGTCCTGGACCCGGGCGAGACCGTCGGCGACGGCGGGGATGTCCTTGGGTACGGCCGTCTCGAGGTGGACGCCGAGCGGGGAGAGCGGAGTCGGGGTGCCGGGCAGGTCGCTGCGGTCGAGCAGTCCCGGCAGGGCGGTGACAGCGACCTGGGCCGGGGTGTTGTCGGCGGTGAGCAGCGCGTCGAGTTCGCCGGCGTCGCGGCCGTGGCCCTTGAGCGCCTGGGTGAGCGCGCGGACGATCCATTCGGGGTGGGAGCTGGCGATCGCCTGCCGGGCGGTCTCCGAGCGCCCCTGCCCGATCCGGTCGAGCCAGGTCTGCCGGTCGGCTTCGGAGACACGCCGCAGCACTGCGTTGACGAAGCCCGCGGTCTTCGGGGCCGCGTATTTGACGACACCGACGGTCTCGGACAGCGCGGCGTGGTCGGGCACGCGCATCGCGAGGATCTGGTGGGCGCCCATCCGCATCGCCGCGAGCGGCTCGGGGTCGATCTGCGTCACCGGCCGCCCGGCGGCGTGCGCGATGACGGCGTCGTAGAACTCCTGTCCGCGCAGGGTGCCGTACGTGAGTTCGGTGGCGAACGCGGCGTCCGGGGGGCTCAAGTGCGTGCGCGCGATCTTCGCCGGCAGCAGGAGGTTCGCGTACGCGTCCTTCGTGTCGACGTCGGTGAGCACCTCCCACGCGAGCCGGCGGGGCAGGTTGGGCTTCGCGGCCATCTCAGGCCTCCTTGCTCGTCGTGGCGCGGCCGGCATCGGTCGATGCGTCGGCGTCGGTCGGTACGGCGGCGTCGGCCGGTGCGTCGGCGGCGACGGCGTCGATGCGGACGTCACCGTGTCCGCGCAGGTAGTCGGCGGCGACGGCGTCGATGCGGACGTCACCGTGTCCGCGCAGGTAGTCGGCGGCGCTCATGCGGGGTTTGCCGAAGGGCTGGATCTCACTCACCTGCAGCCAGCCGTCCCCGACCCCGAGCACGGCGGCTCCGTCGCGGGCGGTGAGCAGGCCGATATCCGCCGAGGCGGTCGGGGCCTGGGTCCCGGCGGCATCGCCCCCCACCGGGGCGAGGCCGAAGAGCTTCGTCCGCTTCCCGTCGACCGTCACCCACGGTCCCGGGGCGGGGCTGACCCCGCGGGAGCGGGCGATGACCTCGGCAGCGGGACGGGTGAGGTCGAGGTGGGCGTCGGCGGCGGTGATCTTCTCGGCATGGCTCGGCTGGGAGCCTGTGGCGATGAGCGCGTCCTGCGAGGTGAAGACCGCGGTGCCGGCGGCGAGATCGTCGAACGCGGCGACGAGTTCGCCGGCCCCGACCTCGGCGTAGGCGGCCAGTGCTGCGGCGGCGTCGGGCTGATCGAGCGGCAGGGTGCGGGTGCGCACGACATCACCGGTGTCCATGCCGGTGTCGATGCGGAAGACGCTCACCCCGCTCGTCGTCTCCCCCGCGATGAGCGCGCGCTGGACGGGGGCGGCCCCGCGGTGGGCGGGCAGGAGCGAGAAGTGGAGGTTGAACCAGCCGAGTCGCGCCGTCGACAGCGCCGCCGGTCCGGCGATGGCGCCGTAGGCGACGACGGCGACGGCATCGGCCCCGATCTCCCGCAGCTGCCCGATGACGTCCCCGCGCAGACGGTCGGCTTCGATGACGGGCAGTCCGAGTTCGAGCGCCCGGGCCTTGACGGGTGAGGGGGTGAGGACGCGCTTGCGGCCGACCGGGGCGTCGGGACGGGTGAGCACCGCGCGGACCGTGTGGGCGGAGGCGACGAGCGCCTCGAGCGCGGGAACGGCGACCTCCGGGGTGCCGGCGAAGACGATATCCACAGAAAGTGATTGTACGTCGTGGGGACCCGGCTCAGAGCGACCGGGGATCGTCGATGCGCACCCGCACCTGCGGCAGCTTCTTCGCCGACCGCGCCGCCGTCGTCTCGGCCAGGCGCGTGCCGATGTGGGGGCCGGCGGCGATCGGGAAGGCGGCGACGACGCGCTGGCCGTCCTCGTCGTCGTCGCGGATGAGTTCGGTGAGCTCCGGGACCGCGGCGAGCACGGCGTCGATCTCGGTGCCGGGACCGGTGAGTTCGACGATTCGGCGGTACGGCGGGAACCCGAGTTCGCGGCGGTCGGCCAGCGATCGCGTCATCGTCACGGCGGGGTCGAAGGTCGTCAGCGCCCCGCGGATCGTCTCATCGGCATCACCGAGGTAGACGACTCCCCCGTCGGTGCGCGACCGGACGAGGGAGGCCGCCCGCATCCGCCGCCGCACCCCTTCGTCGCTCGCTCGCATCCACGGGCCCGGCCACAGGGTGTCGAGGAGGATCCCTGCGGCGTAGCCGCCGATCGCGTAGGGTTCGGCCCCGGTCGTCGCGACGACGACGCGGGGGGCGAAGTCGAGGGCGACGGGGATGTCGTCGCCCCCGGATTCGACGATCTCGATGCCCGGCAGCGCCTTCGTCAGCTCCTCGACGGTGCGGGTGCGTCCGCGCACGATCGAGCGCACCTGGTGGGAGTGGCAGCGCGCGCACGTGAAGGTCTCCGAGTGGTAGCCGCACGTCCGGCAGGCGAAGGGGCCGACCTCGGACTGGGTCGACAGCGGAGATTCGCACACCGGGCAGCGGGCCGTCTCCTGGCACCGTGCGCACGCGAACACCGGGTAGTAGCCGCCGCGGGGGACCTGAACGAGGACAGGACCGGGTGTGCTCCCGTCCCGGGGCTTCAGCGCCGAGCGCATGATGTCCCACGCCCGGGTGGGGATCCGCTGCCACGCGAAGGGGTCGCGCTCCTCGTCGGGGACGATGACGAGCGGTGAGGAGCTGCGGCGGGCCGCGGCGGCGGGGCTGATGTCGCGCAGCCACCCGATCTCGACGAGTCGCTCGACCTCGGCGCTGCGGTCGGTCGAGGCGAAGAGCAGGCCGGTCTCCTCGAGGTTCGACCGGAGCAGGCTGACCTCCCGCGCGTGCGGGTAGGGGGCGTGCTGGTCGAGGTAGTTCTGGTTGGCGTCGTCGAGGCAGATGATGACGCCGAGGTCAGTAAGCGGGGCGAAGGCGGCGGCGCGGGTGCCGATGATCAGCCGGGTGTCGCCGAGGAGGCCGCGCAGCCACGCCGCCCACCGCTGCTCCGGTGACTGGTCGGCGTGGAGGGCGGTGTACTCGGTGATCTCTCCACCGCGGGCGATCTCGGCGTCGAGCGCTGCCGAGAGCACCGCGATCTCCCGGTGGTCGGGGACGAGCCAGAGCACAGCGGCCCCCCGGGCCAGAGCGGCCTGCGCGGCACGCAGTCCTGCGGTGATCCACCCGAGGCCGGGGGTGGTGCCGGGAGTGAAGGTGAGCGCGAGGCGCGCACGGTCGGACCCGGCGGCACCGGGATCGCCGTCGGTCACCTCGGTGCCGGCCTCGATGACCCACTCGCCGAGCGCGTCGACGACCGGGGTCTCCTCGGGGGCGTCCTCGTCCGCTCCGGGCTCGTCTCGGCTGCGCCCGTCCCGGCCGGGCCCGCCTCCCGCGGACTTCCCGGCGGTCTGCGCCGTCTGCCGCTCCTCGATCGCGTGGAGCACGGCCTTCTCCGCGCGGGCGTGGCGCGGTGGGATCGCAAGCCGGAGCACATCGGGCAGGGTGCCCGCGTAACGGGTGGCGACGGCCTCGCAGAGTTCGAGGAAGGATGGGGTGAGCACGGGCAGCGGGCTCGTGATCCGTTCGATGACGGCGAGCGGACCGATGTGGTCGCTCTCGTCCGCGCGTTCGAGGATGAACCCGTCACGGAGCCGGCCGGCGAACTTCACGCGCACCCGCACCCCCGGCTGCGCCGCCTCGGCGAGCTTCTCCGGGACGGCGTAGTCGAAGGCGCGCGCGAGATGCGGGACCGGATGGTCGACGAGGACGCGGGCGACGGGCGCGTCCGGGGCGAGCGGCACCTGCCCCACAGCGGTGGTGCCGGTCGCGATGGGAAGGGGCTCGTCCACTCTCAGTGCGCGGACACGGCGCGCAGCAGGTCGTCGGCGCGGTCGGTCCTCTCCCACGTGAAGTCGGGCAGCTCACGACCGAAGTGACCGTAGGTCGAGGTCTGCGAGTAGATCGGGCGGAGCAGGTCGAGTTCGCGGATGATCATCGCCGGGCGCAGGTCGAAGACCTCGCGGATGGCCTTGGTGATCGCTGCGGGATCGACCTTCTCGGTGCCGAAGGTCTCGACGTAGAGGCCCATCGGGTCGACCCTGCCGATCGCGTAGGAGACCTGGACCTCGGCGCGGTCGGCCAGTCCCGCGGCGACGATGTTCTTCGCCACCCAGCGCATCGCGTAGGCGGCCGAGCGGTCGACCTTCGAGGGGTCCTTGCCGGAGAACGCGCCGCCGCCGTGGCGGGAGAAGCCGCCGTAGGTGTCGACGATGATCTTGCGTCCCGTCAGTCCCGCATCGCCCATCGGGCCGCCGGTGACGAAGGGTCCGGCGGGGTTGATGTGGATCTTCTCATTGCCGCGGTCGAGTCCCGAGGCCTCGGCGATGGGGCCGACGACGAATTCCTTGATGTCGGCCTGGAGCTGGTCCTGGGAGACGTCGGCGGCATGCTGGGTGGAGACGACGATGTTCTCGAGCGAGACCGCGGTGTCCCCGTCGTAGCCGATCGTCAGCTGGGTCTTGCCGTCGGGGCGGAGGTAGGACAGCTCCCCGGACTTGCGGACGGCGCTGAGCTTCTCGGCCATCCGGGAGGCGAGGTGGATGGGCAGGGGCATGAGGACATCGGTCGCATTGTCGGCGTAGCCGAACATCAGCCCCTGGTCGCCGGCGCCCAGCGACGAGCCGTGGTCGGTCTCGAGCGCCTCGCGGAAGTCGAGCGGGTTCGTCACCCCGGAGTGGATGTCGAGGGACTGGCTGCCGATCGAGACCGACACACCGCACGAATGACCGTCGAAGCCGGTGTCTGAGGAGTCGTAGCCGATCCCGGTGATGAGGCTGCGGACGATGCCGGCGACATCGGCGTACGCGTCGGTGTTGACCTCACCGGCGACGTGGACGAGTCCGGTCGTCACCATCGTCTCGACGGCGACCTTCGCGTTCGGATCCTTGGAGAGGAGGTCGTCGAGCACGGCGTCGCTGATCTGATCGCAGATCTTGTCGGGGTGGCCTTCGGTGACGGATTCGGAGGAGAAGTAGCGCAGTTCGGATGTACTCACGGCGTCGATTCTACTGGGGTGATGCGGCGGGCGATTTCGGCAACGACCTTTTGCGCAACATCGTCCTTCGTGCCCGCCAGCGTCGCCGCGTCGACGACGTCGGAAGCGCCGTCCCCGGCGGCGAGGATGACGACCTCGGTGACATCGTGGCCGAAGGCGCGGTCGGCGGAGACGTCGTTGAAGACGAGGAGGTCGGCACCCTTGCGGCGGAACTTCGCCTCCGCGTACTCGTGTGCGGAGTGGGCGGCGTCGCCGGTCTCGGCGGCGAAGCCGACGATGAACTGGCCGGGCCGGCGGTCGGCGACGAGCCCGGCGAGGACGTCGGGGTTCTGGACGAGTTCGATGCTCATCCCCTCGTCCCCGGACTTCTTGAGCTTCGCATCGGCGAGCCGGGCCGGCCGGAAGTCGGCGACGGCGGCGGCCATGATGATGATGTCCGCGTGCTCGGCGGCTGTGGCCATCGCGGCCTGGAGGTCAAGCGTCGACTCGATCGGGGTCACGGTGATGCCGGCGGGCAGGTCGGCCAGCAGTCCGGAGTCGACGTGGGCGGCGACGAGTTCGACCCGGGCGCCGGCGGCGAACGCGGCGCGGGCCAGGGCGATGCCCTGCTTGCCCGAGGAGCGGTTGCCGAGGAATCGGACGGGGTCGAGCGCCTCCCGGGTGCCCCCGGCGCTGACGACGACGCGCTTGCCGCTCAGGGAGCCCGCGGAATCGGTGCGGTCCGTGCCGGACCCGGCAGTGCCGGTCTCAGTCGTGCCTCCTTCGGCGGCGGCGAGGGCGAAGGCGACGATCTCCTCGGGTTCGGGCAGGCGTCCGGGCCCGGAATCGGGTCCGGTGAGGCGGCCGACAGCGGGGTCGAGGACGTGCACCCCGCGCTCGCGCAGCGTCGCGATGTTCGCGACCGTCGCAGGGTTGTGCCACATCTCCGTGTGCATCGCAGGCGCGACGACGATCGGCGCCGTCGTCGTGAGCACCGAGGCGGTGAGCAGGTCGTCGGCGAGGCCGGCGGCGATCTTCGCGATCGTGTTCGCCGTGGCCGGGGCGACGATGAGGAGCTCTGCCTCATGGCCGATGCGCACATGGTTGACCTTGTCGACCTCGTCGAAGACGTCGGTGGTCACCGGCTGTCCCGACAGCGCTTCGAAGGTCGGGGCGCCGACGAACTTCAGGGCGTCAGCGGTGGGCACGACCGTGACGGTGTGCCCGAGCTCCCGGAGGCGCCGGATGACGTGCGCCGATTTGTAGGCGGCGATCCCACCGGCGACTCCGAGGACGATTCTCACTGGTCGCTGAAGTCGATCGCGCCGTCGGTGCTCACGGGCGCCTCGGTGGTCTCCTCGACGGTCGGCGTCGCGAAGTCGGCTTCGCTGATCTCACGGGAGACGATCTTGCCCTCGTTGATCTCGCGCAGGGCGATCGACAGGGGCTTCTCGTGGGGTTCCGGGGTGACGAGCGGTCCGACGTTCTCGAGCAGACCCTCCTGCAGCTGTGCGTAGTAGGAGTTGATCTGGCGCGCACGCTGAGCGGCGACGGACACGAGTTCGTACTTCGAGCCGGTGACGGTGAGGAGTTCGTCGATCGGCGGATTGGTGATGCCTTCGGGCTGAGCAGGCAAGGGGTGTCCCATCTAATCGAGTGTGGATATACCCATCAATTGTATGAGTTCTTCTGCCGCAGTGCGAACACTGTCGTTGACGATGGTGACGTCGAACTCGGATTCCGCGGCGAGTTCGGCCCGCGCGGTGGTCAGCCGCCTGGCCTGCTCCTCGGCGCTTTCGGTGCCGCGCCCGGTGAGCCGGCAGACGAGTTCGTCCCAGGTCGGCGGGGCGAGGAAGACGAAGAGGGCGTCGGGCATCTTCGCCTTGACCTGGCGCGCCCCCTGCAGGTCGATCTCGAGCAGGGAGGGGATGCCGTCGGCGAGGTGCTGCCGCACGGGACCCGACGGGGTGCCGTAGCGGTGTCGGCCGTGGACGACGGCGTACTCGAGCATCTCGTCGCGGGAGATGAGTCCGTCGAACTCGTCGTCGGAGACGAAGTGATAATGAACACCGTCGATCTCACCGGGGCGTCGCGGCCGCGTCGTCGCCGACACCGAGAACCAGATCTCGGGGTGGTGCTGTCTGATATAGGAGCTGATGGTGCCTTTTCCGACCGCGGTGGGTCCCGCGAGAACGGTGAGTCGAGTGTTCACAGATCTAAAGTGTCACACTCAGGAGTATTTCTCCAACAGGGCGTTCTTCTGGTGCACGCCGAGGCCCTTGATGCGCCGCGATGAGGCGATCCCGACCTCTTCCATCGCCGCTTCGGCCCGGCGATCGCCCACTCCGGGCAGCGACCGGAGGAGGTCGAGCACGCGCATCTTCGCGAGTGCTTCGTCCTTCCCTGCCTTCTTGAGCACTGCCGCAAGATCGGTCTCGCCGCTCTTGAGGGCCGACTTCACCTCGGCGCGCACCTGTCGAGCCTTGAACGCTTTGTCAAGAGCGGCCGAACGCTGTTGCGGGGTCAATGGTTCGAGTGCCACATTATCTCCTCTGTCACCATGAACGGGCAGGTAGGGAAGTTGCTTCAGTCTAAAACACAAACCATGACAACCGACACAGCGCAGGGAAGAAAATCCGCGCCCCGGCCCAGCCGTGCGGCAGGGCAGGGGCGCGTGCGGAGCCGATCAGCCTCCGGGCGGATTCCGGCGGGCGCCGTCAGGCGGGTGCCGTGAGCGACGCGTTGAGGCTGCGGGCCGCCTCGGCGAGACCGGTCGGTCCGGCGGCGAGCACGGCGCGGGAGACGGCGACGACGACCTGGTGGCGCGCGAGCGCCGCTGCCCCGAAGACGTCGAGGAGTTCGTCCCGGCCGGCCCCCTGCGCCCCGACGCCGGGGGTGAGGAGCGGTCCCCCGCAGGCGCTCGGATCGAAGCCGAGGTCCCGCGCGGCCGACCCGATCGTCGCCCCGACGACGAGGCCGAAGGGGCCGAGCTCACCCGCTCCCCCGGTGAGCTCCGCGTTGCGGGCGGCGACGGCGGCGGCCACGGACCCCGCGACGGAGTCGCCGAAGTCGGGGACGCCTGAACCGGTGCGGGCGTGCTGGATGTCCGCGCCCTCCGGGTTCGAGGTGAGCGCGAGGACGAAGAGGCCCCGATCGTGGGCGGCGGCGAGGTCGAACGCGGCGGCCAGGGCACCGACGCCGAGGTAGGGCGAGACCGTGATGGCGTCGGCGGACAGGGGTGAGTCGGGCAGCAGATGGGCCTCGGCGTAGCCGGCCATCGTCGAGCCGATGTCCCCGCGCTTGACGTCGAGGATCGTCAGCAGCCCCTGCTCCCGGCACGCCGCGACGGTGTCCTCGAGGGCGGCGACACCGGCGGAGCCGAAGCGCTCGAAGAACGCGGCCTGCGGTTTGACCGCGGCGACCGTCCCCGCGAGCGCCTCAACGGTGCGCAGCCCGAACTCCCGGACGCCGGCGGCGCTGCGCGGCAGCCCCCACGCCTCCAGGAGATGGTCGTGGGGGTCGATGCCCACGCACACGGGACCGTGCGCGGCCATCGCCGCGGTGAGCCGGGTGGAGAACATCACGCGCTCCAGTCCTGGAGGCTGCGCACGCCGAAGGTCTTGTCGCGGACGACGTGGAGCGAGGTCACGGCGGCGGCGAACTCGGCGATCGTCGTGATGAGCGGCACCGAGTTCGCGGTCGCCGCGGCACGGATCTCGTAGCCGTCGGCGCGCTCCTGGCGGCCCGAGGGCACGTTGATGACCATGTCGATCGTCCCAGCGGCGAGGTAGTCGAGGACCGTGCGGTCCTCGGCGTCGGCCTCGAAGTGCTTGTGGACCTGCGAGGTCGCGATGCCGTAGCGGGAGAGCACGGCGGCCGTGCCCGTCGTCGCGACGACGTCGAAGCCGAGGTCGACGAGCTCCTTGACCGGCAGCACCATGGCCCGCTTGTCGCGGTCGGCGACGGAGACGAAGACCGTGCCCGAGGTGGGCAGTTTGATCGAGGCGCCGAGCTGGCCCTTGGCGAACGCGGTCGGGAAATCGTGGTCGATGCCCATGACCTCGCCGGTCGAGCGCATCTCGGGGCCGAGGATCGAATCGACGACCTTGCCCTCGACGGTCCGGAACCGACGGAACGGCAGCACGGCCTCCTTGACGGCGATCGGGTGCTCGAGCGGCAGGGTCGAGCCGTCGCCGGTCTCCGGCAGGAGATCGCCGCGCAGGTCGGCGATGGTCCGGCCCACGGCGATGAGCGCGGCGGCCTTCGCCAGCTGCGTCGACGTCGCCTTCGAGACGAACGGCACGGTGCGCGAGGCGCGCGGGTTGGCTTCGATGACGTAGAGGACGTCGGCGGTGATGGCGAACTGGATGTTGAGCAGGCCGCGGACGCTCACGCCTTCGGCGATCGCCCGGGTGGCCTGCCGGACGCGGTCGAGGACATCCTCGCCGAGGGTGAGCGAGGGCAGCACGCACGCGGAGTCGCCGGAGTGGATGCCGGCCTCCTCGATGTGCTCCATGATGCCGCCGATGAAGATGTCCTCACCGTCGTAGAGGGCGTCGACGTCGATCTCAATGGCGTCCTCGAGGAACCGGTCGACGAGGACGGGCCGGTCGACGGAGACCTCCGTGGCGGTGGCCATGTAGTCGAGCAGCTGCGTGCGGTCGTAGACGATCTGCATGCCGCGGCCGCCGAGGACGTAGGAGGGGCGCACGAGCACGGGGTAGCCGATCTCCGCGGCGATCGCGGCGGCCTGGGCGGCGGTGACGGCGGTGCCGTGCTTGGGCGCGGTCAGCCCCGCCCGGTCGAGGACGGCGCCGAACTCGCCGCGGTCCTCGGCGAGGTCGATCGCCTCGGGCTGGGTGCCGAGCACCGGCACGCCCGCCGCCTTGAGCTGGTCGGCGAGTCCGAGCGGAGTCTGCCCGCCGAGGGTGCACACGACGCCGGCGACGGGGCCGGCGGCGAGTTCCGCGTGGTAGACCTCCATGACGTCTTCGAATGTCAGCGGTTCGAAGTAGAGGCGGTCGGCGGKGTCGTAGTCGGTCGAGACGGTCTCGGGGTTGCAGTTGACCATGACGGTCTCGAAGCCTGCCTCCCCGATCGCCATCGTCGCGTGGACGCACGAGTAGTCGAATTCGATGCCCTGACCGATCCGGTTCGGGCCCGACCCGAGGATGAGGACGGCGGGACGCTCCCGCGGGGCGACCTCGGTCTCGGCGTCGTAGCTCGAGTAGTGGTACGGGGTGTGGGCTTCGAACTCTCCCGCGCACGTGTCGACGGTCTTGAAGACGGGGCGGATGCGCAGGGCGTGGCGGATGCCGGTGACGACCTCGGTGGTGAGGCTGCGCAGGCCGGCGATCTGCTCGTCGGAGAACCCGTGGTTCTTCGCGACCCTGAGCACTTCGGCGTCGAGCTCGTCGGCGTCGGCGATGAACTGCGCGACCTCGTTGATGAGCTCGATCTGGTCGAGGAACCACGGGTCGATCCCGCAGGCCTCGTGGACCTCCGCATTGGTCAGGCCCGCGGCGAGCCCGCGCTGGACGGAGTGGATGCGATCGGCGGTGGGGTGGGCGATCCGCTCGAGGAGGGCCTCGCGCACCTCGTCGTCGCTGATGTCGGGCAGGTCCGACCAGTCGAACGAGGAGTCCTTCTGCTCCATCGAGCGCATCGCCTTCTGCAGGGCGGTCGTGAAGTTGCGGCCCAGCGCCATGACCTCGCCGACGGATTTCATCGTCGTCGTCAGGGTCGGGTCGGCGGCGGGGAACTTCTCGAAGGTGAAGCGCGGGATCTTGACGACGACGTAGTCGAGGGTCGGCTCGAAGCTCGCCGGGGTGACCTTCGTGATGTCGTTGGGGATCTCGTCGAGGGAGTAGCCGACGGCGAGCTTGGCCGCCATCTTCGCGATCGGGAAGCCCGTGGCCTTCGACGCCAGCGCCGAGGACCGGGAGACCCGCGGGTTCATCTCGATGACGACGATGCGGCCGGTGGTCGGGTCGACGGCGAACTGGATGTTGCAGCCGCCGGTGTCGACGCCGACGGCGCGGATGATGTCGATGCCGATGTCGCGCATCGTCTGGTATTCGCGGTCGGTGAGCGTCAGCGACGGGGCGACGGTGATCGAGTCGCCGGTGTGGACGCCGACGGGGTCGACGTTCTCGATCGAGCACACGACGACGACGTTGTCCTTGTGGTCGCGCATGAGCTCGAGCTCGTACTCCTTCCAGCCGAGGATCGACTCCTCGAGGAGGACCTCGGTCGTCAGCGAGTCCGAGAGCCCGGCGCCGGCGATGCGGCGCAGGTCGGTCTCGTCGTAGGCCATGCCCGACCCGAGGCCGCCCATCGTGAAGGAGGGACGGACGACGAGCGGGTAGCCGAGCTCCGCGGCCCCGGCCAGCGCCTCGTCGAGGGTGTGGCAGATGACGGAGCGGGCCACCTCGGCGCCGCATTCCTCGACGATGTCCTTGAACTTCTGGCGGTCCTCACCGCGCTGGATCGCGTCGACGTCGGCGCCGATGAGCTCGACGCCGTACTTCTCGAGCGTGCCGGCGTCGTGGAGGGCGATCGCGGCGTTGAGCGCGGTCTGCCCGCCGAGGGTCGGAAGGAGGGCGTCGGGGCGCTCCTTGGCGATGATCGACTCGATGATGTCGGGGTCGATCGGTTCGACGTAGGTGGCGTCGGCGACGTCGGGGTCGGTCATGATCGTCGCGGGGTTCGAGTTGATGAGGATGACGCGCAGGCCCTCGGACCGGAGCACGCGGCACGCCTGGGTGCCGGAGTAGTCGAACTCGCAGGCCTGTCCGATGACGATGGGACCGGAGCCGATGACGAGGACGGATTCGATATCGCTTCTCAGTGGCATGGGGTCTCCTTAGGCGCGGGCGGACATGAGGTCGACGAACCGATCGAACAGGTAGCTCGAATCGTGGGGCCCGGCCGCTGCCTCGGGGTGGAATTGGACGGAGAACGCGGGGATGTCGAGGCACTGGAGTCCCTCGACGACGTCGTCGTTGAGGCACACGTGGGAGACGGCGACGCGGCCGAAGGCCGGGTCCGCCGGGGCCGTGGTCTCCCCCTCGAGCGGGGCGTCGACGGCGAAGCCGTGGT
This sequence comes from Brevibacterium sp. XM4083, assembly GCF_006489205.2. GTDB lineage: Bacteria > Actinomycetota > Actinomycetes > Actinomycetales > Brevibacteriaceae > Brevibacterium. The sequence continues at coordinate 531,350 of NZ_VFYR02000002.1, forward strand.
TCTGGGCGGTGATCTCGACCTTCTCGGTCGTCCGGTCGATGACGGGGACGTTGATGCCGCGGTGGCCGAAGGGCAGCTTGAACGTGCCGAAGCCCAGGGCCCGGCCGAGCAGCTGGTTGCCGAAGCAGATGCCGAAGAACGGGATCCGGGCGGTGAGCACCTGCCGCAGCAGTGCGACCTGGTCGTCGGCGGTCGCAGGGTCGCCGGGTCCGTTGGAGAAGAACACCCCGTCGACGCCGAGGGCCTCGATCTCGGCGAAGGTCACCGAGGCGGGCAGGACGTGGACGTCGATGCCGCGCTCGGCCAGTCGCTGCGGGGTCATCGCCTTGATTCCGAGGTCGACGGCGGCGACGCTGAACTTCGCCTCACCGACGGCGGGCACGAACTCGGCTGCGGAGACGCTGACCTCCTCGGCGAGCCGGGCCCCGGCCATCCGCGGGGTCTCGAGCACAGTATCGAGCATGACAGTCGGGTCGAGCTCGGCGGCGGGACCGGAGAAGATCCCCATCCGCATCGCTCCCTTGTCCCGCAGGTGCAGGGTGAGCGCCCGGGTGTCGACGTCGCTGATGCCGACGATGCCCTCGGACTTCAGCCGCTCGTCGAGGTCGCCCTCGCTGCGCCAGTTCGACGAGACGCGGGAGGCGTCGCGCACGACGTAGCCGGCGGCCCAGAAGCGGCGGGACTCGTCGTCGGCGGCGTTGACGCCGGTGTTGCCGATGTGGGGTGCGGTCTGGATGATGATCTGCCGGTGGTACGACGGATCGGTCAGCGTCTCCTGGTAGCCGGACATCGCGGTGACGAACACGGCTTCGCCGACGGTCTGGCCGATCGCGCCGTAGGCGGATCCGGTGAACGTGCGGCCGTCTTCGAGCACGAGGACGGCGGGAGTGGTGGACAGTCTCATGATGCCTCTACGATCATCTCTCTGATGCGGTTGACGGTGGGGGCGGTGTCGGCGGAGTACCGGGCGCGGAAGCCCGTGTCGACGAGGGTCTCCCCGAGCCTCCAGGTGATGCGGACGATGCCGCCGCGTTCGACGAACTTCCCGATCATCCCCGAGGTGGTGTCGACGGAGACGATGTCGGAGCGCGGGATGATGAAGTCCTCCCGCCCGGCGAGGTCCATGATGACCCCGGCGTCGGTGACGACGAGCTCGCCGCTGGTGCGGATGCCGAGGCCGTGGACGGCGACCCGGTCGAGCGGGTTGCCGGCCGTCGTCGTCGAGACGTACGAACCGGCCACGGGGTCGGCGATCGGGGTGATGCCGAGGCCGGGCTTGACGGGGGCGGCGACGTCGGTCTGTCGGCTCTTGCGCCGCGACCAGCCCCAGGTCAGGGCGAGGAGGATGAGGAGGAGGATGCCTGCGATGATGAGGACGCTCACTGTTCGGTCCATGACGCTCCTGCCGGATGGGGGGTGGTGAGTTCGCCGTCTGCGAGCACGCGGTGCCCGTAGAAGAACGTGTCGGTGATCGCGGTGGCGACCTCGAGCCCGGCGAAGGGGTTGTTCCTGCCCTTCGTCGCGTGGTCGGCCGGGACGATCGTGTGCGGGGCGTTCGGGTCGATGAGCACGAGGTTCGCGCTCGCGCCCGTCTCGAGGCTGCCGTGGCCGGTGGCGCCGGTGATCCGGGCGGGGGCCTGGGACATCACCCGGGCGATGTCGCCGAAGTCGAAGTCGTAGTCGCGCATCGCCTCGACGACGATGGGCAGGGCGGTCTCCATGCCGACCATGCCCATGGCCGCCGCCGACCATTCGCTGCACTTGTGTTCGGCGGTGTGCGGGGCGTGGTCGGTGCCGATGACGTCGATCGTGCCGTCGGCCAGCGCCTCCCGCAGGGCGGTGACGTCGCGCTGCGTGCGCAGCGGCGGGTTGACCTTGTAGACGGGGTCGAAGGTGCGCACGAGTTCGTCGGTGAGCATGAGGTGGTGCGGTGTGACCTCGGCGGTGACCTGGACTCCGCGGGACTTCGCCCAGCGGACGATGTCGACGCTGCCAGCGGTCGAGACGTGGCAGATGTGGAGGCGGGAGCCGACGTGTTCGGCGAGCAGCACGTCGCGGGCGATGATCGACTCCTCGGCGACCGCCGGCCAGCCGGGCAGGCCGAGTTCGGCCGAGACCACGCCCTCGTTCATCTGCGCGCCCTCGGTGAGCCGGGGCTCCTGCGCGTGCTGGGCGATGACGCCGTCGAAGGTCTTGACGTATTCGAGGGCCCGGCGCATGAGCAGCGGATCGGAGACGCAGATCCCGTCGTCGGAGAAGATCCGCACGCGGGCCTCCGAGCGGGCCATCGCGCCGAGTTCGGCGAGCTGCCTGCCCTCGAGTCCGATGGTCACGGCGCCGATGGGCACGACCTCGGTGAAGCCGGCGCTGCGGCCCAGCCGGTGGACCTGTTCGACGACGCCGGCGGTGTCGGCCACGGGGGCGGTGTTCGCCATCGCGTGGACGCACGTGTACCCGCCGGCGGCGGCGGACCGGGAGCCGGTGAGCACCGTCTCCGCGTCCTCCTTGCCGGGTTCGCGCAGGTGGGTGTGCATGTCGACGAGGCCGGGCAGGGCGATGAGCCCGGTGGCGTCGATGACCTCGGGGTCGGGCCCGAGGAGGTCGGGGTCGACGAACGCGCCGTCGGAGATCGCGATGTCGGCGCGTCCGCGGCCGAGCACGTCGGCACCTGTGATGAGGTAGTCAGTCAATGGTCTCCTCCTGACCGGTCAGCAGGCGGTAGAGCACCGCCATGCGCACGCTCACACCGTTCTCGACCTGGTCGAGGACGAGGGCGCGGGGTGAGTCCGCGGCGGCCGCGGAGATCTCGAAGCCCCGGTTCATCGGCCCGGGGTGCATGATGAAGGCGGACTCCGGCAGGGCCCGCAGGCGGGCCTCGCTCAGTCCCCACAGGCGCGCGTACTCGCGGGCGTTGGGGAAGAACGACTCGTGCATCCGCTCGTGCTGGACCCGCAGCATCATCACCGCGTCGAAGTCCTGGCCGGCGATCGCCTCGTCGAGGTCGTAGTGGATCGTCACCGGCCACGTCTCCGCACCCCAGGGCAGGAGCGTGGGCGGGGCGATGAGGTGGACGTCGGCGCCGAGGCGGTCGAGCAGGTGGACGTTCGACCGGGCCACCCGGGAGTGGAGGATGTCGCCGACGATCGCCACGGTGGCGCCGTCGAGTCCCTTCCCGCGAGGTCCGTCCTTGACCGCCCCCGACGCGGGGAAGCCGCCCAGCGCCCGACGCAGGGTGAAGGCGTCGAGCAGGGCCTGCGTGGGGTGTTCGTGGGTGCCGTCCCCGGCGTTGACGACGGGGACGTCGATCCAGCCGGTGTCGGCGAGGCGCTGCGCGGTGCCGGCGGCGGAGTGGCGGACGACGATCGCGTCGGCACCCATCGCGGAGATCGTCTGGACGGTGTCCTGGAGGCTCTCGCCCTTCGACACCGAGGAGCCCTTCGCGGAGAAGTTGAGGACGTCGGCGGACAGGCGCTTCGCGGCGGCTTCGAAGGAGAGCCGGGTGCGGGTCGAGTCCTCGAAGAAGAGGTTGACGACGGTGCGGCCGCGCAGCACGGGCAGCTTCTTCACCTCGCGCTCACCGACCTGCGCCATCTCCTCGGCGATGTCGAGGATCGCGACGGCGTCCTCACGGGTCAGCGACGCGGTGTCGAGGAGGTGCTTCATTCGCGGCCTCCGGAGATCGTCACGGCGTCGGTTCCGTCGATCTCGGCGAGCGAGACGTTGACGCGTTCGCTGCTCGAGGTGGGGAGGTTCTTGCCGACGTGGTCGGCGCGGATCGGCAGGTCCCGGTGGCCGCGGTCGACGAGGACGGCCAGGCGCACCTTGGCGGGGCGTCCGAGGTCCGAGAGCGCGTCGAGGGCGGCGCGGATCGTCCGACCCGAGAAGAGGACGTCGTCGACGAGGACGACGGTGGTCCCGTCGACGCCCTCCCCGGGGATGTCGGTGGGGGCCGGTGCCCGGTAGGCATTCGAGCGCAGGTCATCGCGGTACATCGTGATGTCGAGGCTGCCGACGAGTCCCGGAGCGCCCTGCGGACGGTCGGAGATGTCGGCGATGAGCTCGCCGAGGCGGGTGGCCAGGGGGACTCCGCGGCGGGGAATGCCGAGGAGGACGAGATCGTCGGTGCCCTTGTTGCCTTCGATGATCTCGTGGGCGATGCGGGTCATCGCCCGCCGCATGTCTGCGGCATCGAGCACTGTTCGCTCAGTCATATCTGCCCTTCTCCGCCTCTCGGGACGGTGGTTAAAGGAGCGTGGTGTGCTCAGTCTAGCGCGCGCCTGCGCCGGCCCGAGCGGTGGGTCCGCTGCGCCCGGCGAGTGCGGGCGCAGCGACTCACGTCAGCGTCGGTTTGACGTCGAGGATGCGCGAGAGCAGACCCGAGACGAAGCCCGGGGAGTCGTCGGTCGAGAACTGCTTCGCGAGCATCTTCGCCTCGTCGATCGCGGCAGTGTCGGGAACCTCGTCGTTGAAGAGGATCTCCCACGTGCCGATCTCGAGCAGCGCCCGGTCGACGGCCGGCATCCGGTCGATCGTCCAGCCCTCCGAGTAGGTGGAGATGATCTCGTCGATCTCCTCGCGGTGGGACTTCACGCCGTCGACGATCTCGACGGCGTAGGCCTTCATCGGGTAGTCGGGGTCGTTCGACCGCATGGCCACGACCTCGTCGATGTCGAGTCCCCGCTGTCCCGCTTCGAAGAGGAGCTCGAGGGCCCGGCGCCGGGCCCGGGTGCGTGCTCCCACTTACTTGACGCGGCCGAGGTAGTCACCCGTGCGGGTGTCGACCTTGATCTTCGTGCCCTCTTCGAGGAAGAGCGGGACCTGGATCTCGTAGCCGGTCTCCAGGGTCGCGGGCTTCGATCCGCCGGTCGAGCGGTCGCCCTGGAGGCCCGGTTCGGTGTGGGAGATCGTCAGCTCGACGGAGGCCGGGAGCTCGACCGACAGCGGGGTGCCGTCGTGGAAGGAGACCTGGAGCTCCTGGTTCTCGAGCATGTAGTTCGCGGCGTCGGCGACGAGGCTCGCGGGGATGGTCACCTGGTCGTAGTCCTTGGCGTCCATGAAGACGTAGTCGGAGCCGTCGTGGTAGAGGTACTGCATGTCGCGGCGGTCGACGTTGGCGGTCTCGACCTTGGTGCCGGCGTTGAACGTCTTGTCGATGATCTTGCCGGAGATCACGTGCTTGAGCTTGGTGCGGACGAACGCGGGACCCTTGCCGGGCTTGACGTGCTGGAACTCCAGCACCTGCCACAGCTGGTTGTCGAGGTTGAGCACGAGGCCGTTCTTCAGGTCGTTCGTTGTCGCCACTAATCCGTCCTTCTTCACATCATGCCCCGCACGATGCGGTCGTGTCAGGGGGCGGCGGTTTCGCCAATGAGCGATTCTAGCAAGCCCGCACTGCCACTGTCATACGCGCTCAGGGAGCGCCCCCGTCGCTCACGCGCCGGGCCCGAGCAGCCTGCGCGGGGAGTCCTCGCCGATCTCCTGGTACGCGGTGTGGAGGAGGGAGACGTCGGGGATCTCGACGGTCGTGGGCTGACCGATGTCGCTCAGCAGCACCATGCGCAGCATCGACCCGCGGGCCTTCTTGTCCCGTTTCATCGTGTCGAGCAGCTGCGGCCACACGTCGGCACGGTACCCGGTGGGCAGGCCGAGCTTGGTGAGCAGCTCACGGTGGAGGTCGACGACCTCGGCGGGAAGGTTCTTCACCATCGCCGCGACTTCGGCGGCGAAGACCATGCCGACGGACACGGCCGCGCCGTGGCGCCACTGGTAGCGCTCCTTGTGCTCGATCGCGTGGCCGAGGGTGTGGCCGTAGTTGAGGATCTCGCGGCGCCCGGCCTCCGTGAAGTCGTCGGCGACGACCTCGGCCTTCACGGCGATCGCCCGTTCGATGAGTTCGCGGAGCACGGGTCCCTTGACGTCGGCGATCTCCTCCTTCGTGTGGTCGCGGAGGAGGTCGAGGATGACGGGGTCGGCGATGAAGCCGGCCTTGACGACCTCGGCGAGCCCGGTGAAGAGTTCGTTCTCCGGCAGGGTGGACAGCGTGTCGAGGTCCACGAGGACGCCGGCGGGGGCGTGGAAGGAGCCGACGAGGTTCTTGCCCTCGGCCGTGTTGATCCCGGTCTTCCCGCCGATCGCGGCGTCGACCATGCCGAGGACCGTCGTGGGGATGTGGATGACGCGGATCCCGCGCAGCCACGTCGCGGCGACGAATCCGCCGAGGTCGCTCACCGCTCCCCCGCCGACGGTGACGATCGCGTCGGTGCGGGTGAAGTCGGACTGTCCGAGCACCTGCCAGCAGAAGGCGGCGACCTGGATGTGCTTGGCCTCCTCGGCGTCGGGGATCTCCGCGACGATCGCGTCGAGTCCCGTCGCGCCGAGGTCGTCGCGCACCGCCTCGCCCGTCGAGCGCAGGGCGCGGGGGTGGACGACGAGGACCTTCTCGACCTGGGGTCCGAGCAGGTCGGGCAGCTGCCCGAGCAGTCCCTGACCGACGAGCACCGGGTAGCGGCCTCCGGCGTCGACGTCGATGGTGGTCACGGTCATGGGGTCTCCTTGGTCTGCTGGTACTTCGCGTAGTCCTCGGCCCGCTGGAGGCCGGTGAGGACGTCGACGATGCGGTTGACGACGGTCGAGGGCGGTGAGTTCGAGGCATGGACGCGGAACGTCGCCACCTGCTGGTAGAGGGGTTCGCGTTCGGCGACGAGGGCGAGCCAGTTCTCCACCGGGGAGCCGGCACCGCGCAGCAGCGGCCGGTGCGGGGCGTTGAGCCGCGGGGCCACGGTCTCGGTGTCGATGTCGATGTGGACGACCTTGATCGCGGGGTGGAGCAGCTGCGCGCGGGTCCCGGAGTTGAGGATCGCTCCCCCGCCGAGGGAGACGATGCCGGGGCGGTCGAGGAGGCGGCGCAGCGCCCGGCGCACGACTTCGCGTTCGAGGCGGCGGAAGTGGTCCTCACCGCGTTCGACGAAGATGTCGGCGATGACGCCGTGGCGGTCGACGATGTTCGCGTCGGTGTCCGTCAGGGGCAGGCCCAGCCGGTCGGCGAGGAGCCGGCCGATCGTCGACTTCCCCGCCGCCGGCGGTCCGGTGAGCACGATGCGCGAGTGCGCGGCGGGCACCGGTTCGAGCGGCGGAACGGGTTTCGGAAGCGGGTGCTCGCTCATCGTCCGATGCGCAGGTTCTCCGGGATGGCGGCGAGGTAGCCCTCCAGGTTCCGCTTCGTCTCGGCCACCGAGTCGCCGCCGAACTTCTCGACGACCGCCTCGGCGAGGACGAGGGCGACCATCGCCTCGGCGACGACGCCGGCGGCGGGCACGGCGCAGACATCCGAGCGCTGGTGGTTGGCCTTCGCCGGCTCCCCGGTGACGACGTCGACGGTCGACAGGGCGCGGGGCACGGTGGCGATCGGCTTCATCGCCGCGCGCACGCGCAGCGGCTCACCCGTCGACATGCCGCCCTCGGTCCCGCCGGCGCGGTTGCTCGCCCGGTGGTAGCCGGAGGCGCCGACGAGGATCTCGTCGTGGGCGGCGGATCCGGGGCGGGCGGCAGTGAGGAAGCCGTCGCCGACCTCGACGCCCTTGATCGCCTGGACGCCCATGAGGGCACCGGCGAGGCGGGAGTCGAGGCGACGGTCCCAGTGCACGTGGGAGCCGAGGCCCGGCGGGAGGTCGTAGGCGAGGACCTCGACGACTCCGCCGAGGGTGTCCCCGGCCTTCTTCGCCGCGTCGATCTCCGCGACCATCCGGGTCGAGAGCGCCGGATCGAAGCTGCGGACGGGGTCGCCGTCGAGGGTGTCGACGTCACTGGCGCGTGGCAGCGGGGCGTCGGCGCCGGGGGCGTTCTCGACGCCGCCGATCGCCACCGTGTGCGAGACGAGGGTGATGCCGAGTTCGCCGAGGAACTTCGCGGCCACGGTGCCCAGCGCCACGCGCATCGCCGTCTCCCGGGCCGAGGCGCGTTCGAGGACGGGGCGGGCCTCGTCGAAGCCGTACTTCTGCATCCCGACGATGTCGGCATGGCCGGGGCGGGGGCGGGTGAGCGGGGCGTTGCGGGCCTGACCGTCGAGGTCGGACTCGTCGATCGCGTCGGCGCTCATCACCGTCTCCCATTTGGGCCATTCGGTGTTGCCGACCTCGATCGCCACCGGCGAGCCGAGGGTCTTCGCGTGGCGGACGCCGCCGAGGATCCGGACCTCGTCGGCCTCGAACTTCATGCGTGCGCCCCGGCCATAGCCGAGCCTGCGCCTGGCGAGGTTGACGCGGATGTCGTCCCTGGTGATGGGGATGTGGGCGGGCAGCCCCTCAATGATCCCGATCAGCGCTTCGCCGTGGGATTCGCCTGCAGTCAGCCATCTCAACATTCCACCGATTCTACAAAACGAACGGTGCCCCCACCGACCCCAGCCACAGACCGGACAGCATCGCAGGACCGAACGGGATCGTCGTCGCCTTCAGGTCGTGGGCGCGCAGGCCGGCGATGAGCGCCCAGATCCCGGCGATGAGCACGCTGAGCAGGAGGACGACGAGCGGGGCCCACGGGGAGAAGAGCCCGGAGACACCGGCGACGACGAATGCGAGCTTGACGTCGCCGAGTCCCATCGTCGGCTTCCGCACGAGACGTCCGACGAGGTGGATGGCGCCGAAGAGGAGGATGCCGACGACCGCCCCGAGGAGGGCGAACCACCACAGCGTCGAGTTCCCGACGAGGATGCCGGTGATGAAGGCGGCGCCGAGGAGGGCGATGAGCGGGTAGACGATCCGGTCGGGCAGGCGCCGGATGAGGAGATCGGTGACGAACAGGACGGGTGTGGCGGCCGCCCCGGCGCCGAGGCTGAGGCTCGTCAGCGCGAAGTCGATCCCCGTCGGGTGGGGTGGGGTGAGCGTCGTGCCGCTGCCCGGCGCGTGGGCCGTCCATTCCGGTGGGTGGGGAATCGCCTGGTCGATGGGAAAGAGCGCAGCGGCGGCCGCAGCGAGGGCGACGGCTGCGAGGATGAGGAGGCTCGGCCGGAAGGCGCGGGAGCCGGTGAGCGCGGTGAGGTCGGCGTCGTCGGCGAGCCACCGGGCGGGGGTCGCGACGAGGAGGGCGGCGAGACCGCCGGCGATGACCGCGGTGACGGCGATGAAGAGCGCGTGGGCGACCATACGCGGTCCCGGTCAGGCCCTCTCGGCCGCGCCGTGCATCGCTTCGGCCACCGTCGCCAGCTGGGCCGCGGTGAGCGGGGTGCCGGCGGCCGCGGCGAAGAAGAGCGCGAACTGGGCGACGGCCTGTTCGACGAGCATCGCGATGCCCGGGACAGGGGTGAAGCCGTGGGCGGCGGCGTCGGTGAGCAGCGCCGAATCCGCGGCGTAGGCGACGTCGAGGGCGACCCCGGGCCCGGTCGGCCAGGTGAGCGCGGGGGCCGCCTCGGCGGGAAGGGTCGAGACGACGATCGCCGAGGGCGCGATCGTCGTCAGCGGTGCGGTGTCGGCGCTCATCCCCAGCCGGTCGGCCAGGTCGAGGACGGCGGCGGCCCGGGCGGGGCTGCGGACGAGGATGTCGACCTCGGTGACGCCGAGGCGGTGGCAGGCGAGCAGTGCCGACCGGGCGGTGGCCCCGGCGCCGAGGATCGTCGCCCGCCCCCGTCCGGCCGCCTCGGTGTCGGGGAGGACGGGAGTGAGCGCGCGGACGATGCCGTCGACGTCGGTGTTCGCCACCGTCGTCTCAGCTCCGGCACGGACGAGGGTGTTCGCGACCCCGGTCTCCTCGGCGGTGTCGTCGAGGACCCAGCCGCGGTCCCGGGCGAGTGTGACGAGGCGCTCCTTGAGCGGCATCGTCAGGGAGAACCCGGTGTGGTCGGGGTGGGCGTCGAGGAAGGCGGTGAGGTCGTCGGCGCCGACCTCGGCGCGCTCATAGCTGCTGTCGGTGAGACTGAGCGCGGCGAACGCCGCGGTGTGGAGCACCGGTGACTGCGAATGCGCGATCGGGCGTCCGAGAACGGCGGCGCGGATGCGCGCGCCCGCCGCTATCCCCCGTTCTCCCGCAGCCATGCGCGGTACTCCTCGACGTTCTTCTGGTGGTCGGCGTACGTGTCGGCGAACTTCGTCTCCCCCGTGTCGGGGTTGACGGCGACGAAGAACTGCCAGGATCCGTCGGCCGGGTTGAGGGCCGCGTCGACGGCGCCGGCGCTCGGGGAGTTGATCGGTCCCGGGGGCAGGCCCTTCGCCTTGTACGTGTTGTAGGGGCTGTCGGAGCTGCGCTCCTCGGCCGTCGTCGTGAGATCGGCGCGGGCGCCGAAGATGTAGGCGACGGTCGCATCGGACTGGAGGAGCTGACCGGTCTGGGACTGGTCGGAGATTCGGTTGAGGAAGACGCGGGCGACCTTCTTCCGCGTCTCCTCGTCACCCGGCGATTCGATCTCGACGAGGCTGGCGAGGGTGAGGACGCGGTTGGCGTCGGCGTTCTCGATGCCGGCGGTGTCGAGTTCGAGCTTGGTCTTGTCGACCATCTCCTGGACGATCATCTCCGCGGTCTTGCCCGCCCCCACCTCGTAGGTGGCCGGGTAGAGGTAGCCTTCGAGGCTCGGGGCCTCGACGTCGAGGTCGTAGTCGACGGGCTTCTTGTCGTCGATGGCCTTGTCGACCTCTTCGGCCTTCATCCCCGATTCGATCATCGTCGCCTTGATCTGCTCGATCTTCCGGCCCTCGGCGATCGTCATCGTCGGCGGTTTGATCGGGTTGATGAACGCGTCGACGGCGGCGGCTGAGCTCATCTGCTCGCGCATGACGATCGGACCGGCCTGGATCGTGAGATTGCGGCGCTCGACCTCGTCGAGGAAGGGCTTGGAGTCCTTGATGACGCCCTCTTCGACGAGCTGGTTGGCCACCGACCGCGCCGAGGCGCCCGGTGGGATCTCGAGGGAGACCTCGGTCGTGCCGTTGCCCTCGTAGTCGGAGCCGCCGCCGAAGAGGTCGTCGACGACTCCCCCGGCTGCGCGGAGGCCGAAGAATCCGCCGAGGCCGAAGACGAGGACGCAGATGACGACGATGACCGTCGTGCGCCGCTTACGCATCATCCGCCGCCGCTTCTTCGCTTTGATCTCGGACCGGGACAGTCCTTCGTCGTCCGAGAACTCACCGGGGAACGGAATCATTGCTCACTCTCCTGTGTGGGGCAGCTCGCGACCTGCGGGCATGCCCGTGTTGCGTTCGGATTCGAGCGCATTCTGCAGAATGATGACCGCCGCCTGGGCGTCGACGATCTCCCGGCGCTGGCGGGAGTTCTTTCCCGCTGCGGCCAGGGCGCTGTGGGCTTCGACGGTGCTGAAGCGCTCGTCGACGAGGCGGATGGGCACCCCGGCGTCGATCTTCACCGCGAAGTCGAGGGCGGCGTCGGCGGCCGCCCGCGCGGTGCCGTCGAGGGACTTGGGGTCCCCGACGAGGAGTTCGATGGGCTCGTATTCGGCGATGATCTCCCGCAGCTGTCGCAGCGCTGCCGGTTCGTCGGTGCGGCGCACCACGGTCAGCGGGGTCGCGAGGATCCCCTCGGGGTCGCAGGCTGCGACCCCGATGCGCACCGAGCCGATGTCGAGACCCAGTCGGCGCCCCCTCCTCAGTGTCACGTGAGCTCCGCCTTGACCGCGCTGATCGCCGCGGGGATCTGCGCGGGTTCGCTGCCGCCGCCCTGCGCGAGGTCGGGCTTGCCGCCGCCTCCGCCGCCGAGCGTCGAGCTCGCCAGGGACACGAGTCTGCCGGCCTGGTTGCCGGCCTGGCGCGCCGCCTCGGTGGTCGCGATGACGACGACGGGCTTGCCGCCGGAGACGCCGATGCCGAGGACGACGGCGGAGCGGTCGGAGACGCGGGCGCGCAGGTCGGTGACGATCGTGCGGACGTCCCCGCCGTTGGCGACCTCACCGAGGTCGGCGACGACGAAGAGGGTCGCACCCACCGTTTCGGCGCCCTCGAGGAAGCGGCCGGCCTGGGCGAGCAGCTGCTGCGAGTGGAGGCGTGCGATCTCCTTCTCCGCATCGCGGAGCCTGACCATGAGCTCCGAGACCCGGTCCTTGACGTCGGTGCCGGGGACCTTGAGCATCTCGGACAGGGAGGACACGATCGTGCGCTCGGCGGCCAGGGAGCGGAAGGCGTCCATGCCGACGGCGGCTTCGATGCGGCGCACCCCGGAGCCGACGGAGGCTTCGGAGAGCACGGAGATCGGTCCGACCTCCGCCGAGGCGGCCACGTGCGTGCCGCCGCACAGCTCACGGGAGAACGGTCCGCCGATGTCGACGACGCGGACGATGTTCGGGTACTTCTCGCCGAAGAGGGCCATCGCGCCGGAGCGCTTGGCCTCCTCGAACGGGAGGTACTCCGTGCCGACGTCATAGTTCGAGCGCACGGCGAGGTTCGCGACGTCTTCGATCTCGTCGCGCATCTGCGCGCTCGGGGCCTCCGGGAAGGAGTAGTCGAAGCGCATGTAGCCGGGCTGGTTCATCGAACCGGCCTGGACGGCGTGGGTGCCGAGGATCTCCCGGAGTGCGGCGTGGACGAGGTGGGTGGCCGTATGGGCCTGGGAGCCCTGGAAGCGGTGCTCGTGGTCCACCTCGGCGAGGACGTCGGCGCCGACGGGGATCTCCCCGTCGATGACCTCGATGCGGTGGGCGGCGAGTCCCTTGAGCGGGTTCTGGACGTCGAGGACGCGGGCGGTGAAGCCGTCGCCCTTGATGAGGCCGACGTCGGCGCGCTGGCCGCCGGATTCGGCGTAGAACGGGGTGAGGTCGAGGACGATATCGCCGGTCTGTCCGGTGGTGAGCACCTCCTGGGCTTGACCGTCGACGACGATGCCGCGGATCCGGGAATCGGCTTCGAGGGCGTCGTAGCCGACGAATTCGCTCTGCCCCTCGTCGAGCAGCGCGGAGTACGCGGTGAGGTCGGTGTGGCCGCCGCCCTTCTTCGCCTTCGCGTCGGCCTTCGCGCGGGTGCGCTGTTCGGCCATGAGGGAGCGGAAGCCCTCCTCGTCGACGCTGACACCGTGCTCGGCGGCCATTTCGAGGGTGAGGTCGATCGGGAAGCCGTGGGTGTCGTGGAGGGTGAAGGCGACGTCGCCGCTGATCGTCTTGTCGGAGCTGTCGAGCTTCTCGTAGGCGGTCTCGAAGAGCTGGGTGCCCGATTCGAGGGTGCGCAGGAACGCCTTCTCCTCGGCGTAGGCGATGCGCGAGATCCGGTCGAAGTCGGTCTCGAGCTCCGGGTAGGAGTGCTTCATCGCGTTCATCGACACGGGCAGCAGGGAGGGCATGACCTCGGTGGTGACGCCGAGGAGGCGCATCGCCCGCACGGCCCGGCGGATGAGGCGGCGGAGGATGTAGCCGCGGCCCTCGTTGCCGGGGCGCACGCCGTCGCCGATGATCATCAGGGCGGAGCGGACGTGGTCGGCGACGACGCGCATCTGCACGTCGGAGTGGTGGTCGGCGCCGTACTCGTGGCCGGACAGCCGGCTCGCCTCGGCGATGACGGGGAAGACCTCGTCGATCTCGTACATGTTCTCGACGCCCTGGAGGAGGAACGCGACGCGTTCGAGTCCCATGCCGGTGTCGATGTTCTTCGCAGGCAGCTCGCCGGCGATGTCGAAGTCGACCTTCGAGCGGACCTCGGAGAGCTCGAACTCCATGAACACGAGGTTCCAGATCTCGATGTAGCGGTCCTCGTCGGCTTCCGGACCGCCTTCGGCACCGTAGGCGGATCCGCGGTCGAAGTAGATCTCCGAGCAGTAGCCGCCGGGTCCGGGCTGGCCGGTGTGCCAGAAGTTGTCCTCGTTGCCGCGCAGCTGGATGCGCTCGCGCGGGATCGAGGTCTCCTCGAGCCAGAGGTCGATCGTCTCGAGGTCGTCCTCGTGGACGGTGGCCCAGAGCAGGTCGGGGTCGAAGCCGAGTCCGCCGTCGGCGGTGGGCTGCGTGAGCAGGCCCCACGCATAGCGGATGGCTTCGCGCTTGAAGTAGTCGCCGAAGGAGAAGTTGCCGTTCATCTGGAAGAACGTGCCGTGGCGGGTCGTCTTCCCGACCTCTTCGATGTCGGCGGTGCGCACGCACTTCTGCACGCTCGTGGCGCGGAGGAAGGGCGCGGGCTCACGGCCGGTGAGGTACGGGATGAACTGCACCATGCCGGCGATGTTGAAGAGGATCGAGGGATCGGAGCTGATGACCGACGCCGAGGGCACGACCACATGTCCGTTCGCCTCGAAGTAGTCGAGCCAGCGCTTCTTGATCTCTGCCGTCTTCATCCATGGCCTTTCAGGTGTTGCGTCTGCGGTGGGTGCGGTGCGCACCCGTTCCACACTAGTTTAATTGCTCACCAGTCGAGATGGTGATGGCCTGCGAGTCGTCGCACCCGCAGATGAATGCACGACTGCCCGGAACGCGGGCGTTCCGGGCAGTCGGGTGAGGTGGCTCAGCGCGAGTAGAACTCGACGACGAGCTGCACGTCAGCGGTGATGGGCACCTCTTCGCGCTTGGGGCGGCGCAGGAGGGTGGCCTGCAGGCCCTCAAGGTTGACGTCGAGGTAGCCCGGGACTGCCGGGAGAACGTCCTTGTGTCCGCCTGCCGCGGCGACCTGGAACGGATCCATGTCGGCGCTCTTCGGGTGGACCTGGATGGTCTGGCCTTCCTTGACGCGGAAGGACGGGCGATCCACGCGCTGGCCGTCGACCGTGATGTGGCGGTGGACGACGAACTGGCGGGCCTGAGCGATCGTGCGGGCGAAGCCGGCACGGAGGACGAGGGCGTCGAGACGCATCTCGAGGAGCTCGACGAGGTTCTCACCGGTCAGACCTTCGAGGCGCTTGGCCTCCTTGTAGGTCTTGAGCATCTGGGCCTCGCGGATGCCGTACTGGGCGCGCAGACGCTGCTTCTCCTTGAGGCGGACCGAGTAGTCGCTGTCATTGCGGCGACGGGCGCGGCCGTGCTCGCCCGGAGGGTAGGGGCGGCGCTCGAAGTACTTCTCAGCCTTCGGGGTCAGCGGCAGGCCGAGGGCACGCGAGAGGCGGGCCATCCGGCGGTTACGTGCTGGTGCTGGCACTGGGTTACCTTTCGTGGGTGCGGGTCGTCCCGGCAGGCATCGAAGTCCTCGCCCTGATCGGAACCGTTGTTTCCCCGGTTGGGAAAGAGGGATTGAGCGTCGAGAACCGCTCGCACCGACCGCCTTTACATATGAGGCACAACAGCTGACCATCTTAGCCGAGTTCGCACCCCTCCCGCAACGCGGACGGAGGCGCTGCGACGCGGATCACGCGGAGGGTCAGTTCCCGCGGAGGATCGTGCGGATCGTGGCCAGCCGCTCCTCGATGGTGCGCTCGAGGCCGTTGCCCGAGGGCGTGTAGTACTCCGTGCCCTTGAGCGTCTCAGGCAGGTGCTCCTGCGGCGCGACGCCGTGGGGGTAGTTGTGGGCGTACATGTAGTCCTTGCCGTGACCGAGTGCCTTCGCTCCCGGATAGTGCGCGTCGCGCAGATGGTTGGGGACCTCACCGGACTTCCCGGCTCGGACATCGGCGATCGCCGCGTCAAGCGCCTTGTAGCTCGCATTCGACTTCGGGGCCATCGCCAGGTAGGTGACCGCCTCGGCGAGAGGGATCCGACCTTCGGGCATCCCGATGTTCTGCACCGCCGTCGAGGCGGCCACGGCGATCGGCAGCGCCTGCGGATCGGCCATCCCGATGT
The DNA here is from genome assembly GCF_006489205.2 of Brevibacterium sp. XM4083. Classification (GTDB taxonomy): domain Bacteria; phylum Actinomycetota; class Actinomycetes; order Actinomycetales; family Brevibacteriaceae; genus Brevibacterium. The sequence continues at coordinate 547,029 of NZ_VFYR02000002.1, forward strand.
CCTCGGCCGCGGAGATGACGACGCGGCGGGCGATGAATCGCGGATCCTCACCAGCGACGATCATCCGCGCGAGGTAGTGGAGGGCGGCGTCGACGTCGGAGCCGCGGATCGACTTGATGAACGCGGAGATGACGTCGTAGTGCTGGTCGCCGTCCCGGTCGTAGCGGAGCACGGTCTCGCTGCTCGCTTCGGCCACGGCCTCCTCGGTGATGAGGATCGGACTCGCATCGTCGGCCGCGCTCTCCGCAGATGCGGCGGCCTCGGACGCGCCCTCCCCGGACGCAGCTTCCCCGGACTCGTCGCCCGCGTCGCCAGCGCGTGCCGCGTTACTCTCGTCGGCCGTGTCACTCTCGCCGGGCTCGCTTTCGCCCGCCTTCTCATCGCCCGCCTGCTCCACGTCAGCACCGCCCTGCTCGGCGGCCTGGGCCGCGGCGATCCCGGCCGCGGCCTCGAGAAGGGTGAGCGAGCGCCTGGCATCAGCCCCGGAGATGCGGACGATGAAGTCCTTCGCCTCGGGGTCGAGGGCGAACTGTCCGGCCAGTCCCCGCTCGCTGGCGATCGCGCGCTCGAGGAGCTGCGCGATCGCCGCGTCGTCGAGCGGGCGCAGCGTGAGCATGAGCGACCGGGAGAGCAGCGGCGAGATGATCGAGAACGACGGGTTCTCCGTCGTCGCCGCGACGAGGACGACGAGCCGGTTCTCCACCGCCGGCAGCAGCGCGTCCTGCTGCGCCTTGGAGAACCGGTGGATCTCGTCGAGGAAGAGCACGGTCGTGCGTCCGTACATCTCGCGTTCGCGGCGGGCGTTCTCGATGACCTGCCGGACGTCCTTGACTCCGGCCGTGATCGCCGAGAGCTCGACGAACCGACGGCCAGGGGCATGCGAGATGACATGCGCGAGCGTCGTCTTGCCGACTCCGGGAGGACCCCAGAGGATCACCGAGGAGGCCCCGGCCCGGTCTCCCCCGCTCGCTTCGACGAGCTGGTTGAGCGGGGACCCGGGGAACGTCAGATGGTCCTGGCCAACGACCTCGGCGATGGTGCGCGGACGCATCCGCACCGCGAGCGGATCGAGCGCCCGCCCCTGACCGGGCTCGAACGCACCGGTGCCCGGACCGGGATCGTCCCGGTCCGGGTCGGAGAAGAGGTCGGGCCCGTCGGTCACCGCGAACCCTCGATCATCGGGCTGCCTGGGTCACTGCATCACGCGATCACTGCATCACGCGTCGGCGTCAGCGTCCGGGTCGAAGTCGACGCCCGCCTCGGCGCGCTGCGCCTCGGTGATGGGGGCCGGAGCCTGCGTGAGCGGATCGTAGCCGCCGCCGGACTTCGGGAACGCAATGACCTCGCGGATCGACTCGACCCCGGCGAGCAGGGACACGATGCGGTCCCAGCCGAAGGCGATGCCGCCGTGCGGGGGCGCCCCGAACTTGAAGGCCTCGAGGAGGAAGCCGAACTTCTCCTGCGCCTCCTTCTCGGAGATGCCCATGATCTCGAAGACGCGCTCCTGGACGGCGCGCTGGTGGATGCGGATCGAACCGCCGCCGATCTCGTTGCCGTTGCAGACGATGTCGTAGGCGTAGGCCAGCGCCGCCCCCGGATCGGATTCGAGGGAGTCGAGGAACTCCGGCTTCGGGGCGGTGAAGGCGTGGTGGACGGCCGTCCACTGGCCTTCGCCGACGGCGACGTCACCGGCGGCCTGGGCGTCGGCGGCGGATTCGAAGAGCGGTGCGTCGACGACCCAGACGAACGCCCAGTCGCCGTCCTTGATCAGACCGGTGCGCTCGGCGATCTCGCGGCGCGCGGCGCCGAGGAGGGCCCGCGAGCTGCCGGCATCGCCGGCGGCGAAGAAGATCGCATCGCCGGGGTTCGCTCCGGCGGCCTCGACGAGTCCGGCCTTCTCCTCATCGGAGATGTTCTTCGCGACGGGACCGGTCAGCGTGCCGTCCTCGGCGACGAGGACGTAGGCGAGGCCCTTCGCGCCGCGCTGTTTGGCCCAGTCCTGCCACGCGTCGAGCTGACGTCGCGGCAGCGAGCCGCCGCCGGGGTAGACGACGGAGCCGACGTAGGCGGACTGGAAGACGCGGAACGGGGTCTCGGAGAAGAACTCGGTGAGGTTCGTCAGTTCGAGGCCGAAGCGCAGGTCGGGCTTGTCCGACCCGAAGCGCTCCATCGCCTCGTGGTACGTGATGTGCGGGATCGGCGTCTCGATGTCATAGCCGATGAGCTTCCACAGGGCGACGAGGATCTCCTCGGCCAGGGCGATGACATCGGCCTGCTCGACGAACGAGGCCTCGATGTCGAGCTGCGTGAACTCCGGCTGCCGGTCGGCGCGGAAGTCCTCGTCACGGTAGCAGCGGGCGATCTGGTAGTAGCGCTCCATGCCGGCGACCTGGAGGAGCTGCTTGAACAGCTGCGGCGACTGCGGCAGGGCGTACCACGAACCGGGCTGAAGGCGGGCCGGGACGAGGAAGTCACGGGCGCCCTCGGGCGTCGACTTCGTCAGCGTCGGAGTCTCGATCTCGACGAAGCCGTGCTCGTCGAGGACTCCGCGGGCGGCCTTGTTGACCGCCGAGCGCAGCCGCATCGCATGCGCCGGACCCGACCGGCGCAGGTCGAGGTAGCGGTACTTCAGGCGGGTCTCCTCACCGACGGTGCCGGCATCCTCGGCGTGGTCGGAGACCTGGAACGGCAGCGGGGCCGCCTCGGCGAGGATCTCGACACTCGTGTCGACGATCTCGATCTCACCGGTGGGCAGGTTGGGGTTCTGGTTGCCCTCGGGGCGCAGGGCCACGGTGCCGGTGACCTTGACGACGGTCTCGTTGCGCAGCGCGTGCGCGTCGTCCTCGCGGACGACGACCTGGACGATTCCCGAAGCATCCCGCAGATCGATGAAGGCGACACCTCCATGATCGCGACGGCGATCGACCCACCCGGCGAGGGTGACGGTCTCTCCTGCGTTGGCGGCACGCAGGCTTCCGGTTTCGTGGCTTCGCAGCACTGATGGGCTCCTTTACGATGGTGATGCGGGGAGTGCGTGACCAATGATAGTCGCTCGAACACCCTACCCCCGCACGCGTACAGCGCGGACAGAGAGGACCCATGGACGCCACGGAGACCGACCCGACGCCCACCTCGGCGCAGGTCGAGGTCGCTGCCGAGACGTTCCGCATGCTCTCGCAGGCGACCCGGCTGCGGGTCGTGTGGACGCTCGTGCACCAGGAGCTCGACGTCTCCTCCCTCGCCGAGGCGATCGGGGCGACCGTGCCCGCCGTCAGCCAGCATCTCGCCAAGCTCCGGTTGGCCGGGCTCATCTCCTCCCGCCGTGAGGGTCGGCGGATCTTCTACACCGTCGACGACCCGCACGTCGTGTCGATGGTCCGGGAGATGTTCGAGCACATCGCCCCCGACGGGTCGCTCGCCCCGGATCCCGCCTAGGCGCGCTCACTGTCCGGCGCGCGCCTCCGCGAACGGTCCGGTGCGCACGCCCTACGCCCCGGTCACGCGGGGTCGGAGATCCTCGGCCGGCGGCTCCCACGTCTGCGGGTCGGCCGGGGTCTGCTCACCGGAGCGGATGTCCTTGACCTCGTGGCCGGCCTCGCCGTCGGTGAACCACACGAAGGGGATGTCCCGGCGTTCGGCATAGCGGATCTGACGGCCGAACTTCGCCGCACTCGGGGAGACCTCGCAGGCGATGTCGCGGGCGCGCAGAGCCGCCGCGACGGCGTCGGCCTCACCGCGGCGCGCCTCGTCGGTGACGGCGATGACGACGGCCGAAGGGGTGCCCCGAGTCGCGGAGATGCCGCTGTCCTCACCGAGGACGAAGGCCATGAGCCGGGAGATGCCGATCGACATGCCCACCCCCGGGTAGGTCTTCTTTCCCACCGTCGCGAGTGAGTCGTAGCGTCCGCCCGAGGCGACGGAGCCGAGCTCCTCGTGGCCGACGAGCTGCGTCTCGTAGACGGCACCCGTGTAGTAGTCGAGTCCGCGCGCGATCTTCAGCTGCGCGACGAGGACGCCGGGGGCGCGCTCGGCCGCCGCGGCGAGCATCGTCGTCAGTGCTTCGAGCCCTTCGTCGAGGAGCGGGTGGCTCACGCCGAGGGCGCGGATCTCGTCGGCGAAGTCGGGCGAATCGGATTCGATCGCGGCCAGCGCCAGGCACAGCTGCTGCTGGCGCTCATCGGCACCGGCGTCGGCGGCGAGCAGCTTCGCGACCTCCTCGGGCCCGATCTTGTCGTACTTGTCGAGGCTGCGCAGCACGGCGGGGATGTCGGTCAGCCCGATCCCCCGGGCGAAGCCCTCGAGGAGGCGACGGTCGTTGACGACGATGCGGATCGGCGGGACGCCGAGCGGGGCGAGACGGGCGAAGGCATCGGCGATGGCGAGCGGGATCTCGACCTCGAAGTGTCCGGGCAGCTCGCCGTCGGCGATGATGTCGATGTCGGCCTGGATGAACTCGCGGTAGCGGCCCTGCTGCGGACGCTCCCCGCGCCACACGGGCTGGATGCGGGTGGCGCGGAACGGGAAGCTCAGCGCGTTCGCGTTCTCCGTGACGAAGCGGGCCAGGGGCACCGTGAGGTCGAAGTGGAGGCCGAGCGGGTTGCGCTCGGTGCCCTCGGAGTGGAGACGGGAGACCGCGAAGATCTCCTTGTCGATCTCCCCGTCCTTCGCGAGCTGGCTCAGGGGTTCGACGGCGCGGTGGTGGAGGGCGGAGAAGCCGTGGAGGGCGAAGGTGTGGTCGAGGATGTCGATGATGCGCTTCTCGATCACGCGCTCGGCCGGGAGCCGTTCCGGGAATCCGGACAGACGGGCTGACTTCGCCATGGTTCTCCTTGCTGTGGGTGGTGCGGGGTGTGCTGTGAGTGGTGCGCTGAGGCCGCTGAGGTGCGGGGTCGACGCCGCGGTGTGCGATTGCCGCGCGGGTCAGAGGAACGGGTTCGTCCGCAGCTCGTGACTGACCCGGGAGGCCGGACCGTGTCCAGGATAGATGGGAACGTCGGGCAGGGTCGCAAACGCCCGCAGCGTGTCCGCCATCGCCGCGGCGTCCCCGCCGGGCAGGTCGATGCGGCCGATCGCGCCCGCGAAGACGACGTCACCGGTGAAGATGACCTCCTCCCCGTCGGCGCTGACGGACAGCAGCGTCGAGCCCTCGGTGTGGCCAGGGGCGGGAATCGCGGTAACGGTGAGGCCGGCGACGGTGACGACGGTGCCCGCATTGAGGGGGACCACCTCGGCGGGGGCCTGCCATCCTTCGAGCAGCGGAGCGATCATCTGCGCGAACTGCGGGCCCAGCGTCTCCCCCGGTGCGCTGACCCGGTAATGGTCGGGTTCGCCGAGGTGGACGGGCACGTCCCAGCGGCCGAGCAGCGAGGGCAGCCCGAGGATGTGGTCGGGATGTCCGTGGGTGAGGAAGATCGCGACGGGGTTGAGTCCCTCGGCAGCGGCGAGCTCGGCGAGCTCGGGCCCGGCGTCGTAGCCGGCATCGATGAGGATGCAGTCGCTCTCCCCCTCCGCCCGGACGGCGTAGCAGTTGACATCGAGGAATTCGGCGCGCGTCGTGAAGACATCCATGGCCAAAGTCTAACGAGAGGTGACGTGGTGGTTATGCTGGGATAACCCCAGCAGATCGAGTGATCGGCGCCAGTGCCGGTTCGACCGATGAAGAATAGGTGAGAAACATGTCGACCCCGACTCCGAAGCCGACTCCCCGTCCCTCAGCCGTGCCGCGTCCGCAGGCAGCGCAGCCGGTGGCCGGCAGCACGGTTGACCATGACGCCGAGGTGGCGCGCGCGGTCACGCACGGTCGCGCCGACGAGCAGGGCACCGTCTTCGTCATCACCGCCGATGGCGAACGCGAGGTCGGCCAGTACCCGGATGCGACCGGCGAGGAGGCCATCGAGTACTTCGCGAAGAAGTACGTCGAACTCCTCGAACACGCCGCTCACCTGCGCAGCCGCCTCTCCGCCGGAGCACCGGGCCGCGAGGTGACGCACGCGGCGACGACGCTACGGGAGTCGCTTTCCGAGGCCAACGTCGTCGGCGACCTCAAGGGACTCGGCGCCACTCTCGACACCCTCATCTCCGATGCGAAGGCGACGGAGTCGAAGCAGGCGGCCCGCACCGAGGCGGCCAAGCTCGAAGCCGCGCAGAAGCGCGAGGAGCTCGTCGTCGAGGCCGAGAGCCTCGCCGGCAAGGACCCGGACAAGATCCAGTGGAAGGTCTCCGGCGCCCGCCTGCGGGAGCTCTTCGCGCAGTGGAAGGACATGCAGCGCAGCGGGCCGCGCCTGCCGCGCTCGGTCGACCAGGAGCTGTGGGGCCGGTTCTCGCAGGCGCGGAACACGTTCGAGCGCAAGCGCAAGGACTTCTTCGCCGAACTCGACAAGCACAACTCCGAGGGCAAGCGGATCAAGGAGAAGATCGTCGCCGAGGCGGAGGCCCTGTCCGGCTCGACCGATTTCCGCACCGTGTCCCAGAAGTACAAGGACCTCATGAGCCAGTGGAAGCGCGCGCCGCGGGCCTCCCGCAAGGACGACGACGCGCTCTGGGCGCGCTTCCGGGCCGCGCAGGACGTCTTCTTCGCCGCCCGCGATGCCGAGAACGCCGCCCTCGACGAGGAGTTCAAGGGCAACCTCGTCGTCAAGGAGGAGCTGCTGAAGAAGGCGCAGGCGCTGCTGCCGATCACCGATCCGACGGCCGCGAAGCGTGAGCTGCGGGTCATCCAGGACGAGTGGGAGGAGGCCGGGAAGGTTCCCCGCGCCGATGTCTCCCGCATGGAGAACGGTCTGCGCGAGGTCGAGCGGGCTCTGGCCGAGGCCGAGGACGCCGCGTGGAAGCGCAGCAACCCGGAGACGAAGGCGCGGACTTCGGGGGCGCTGAGCCAGCTCGACGAGTCGATCGCCGAACTCGAGGCAGCGCTGGAGAAGGCGAAGGCCGGCGGCGATGAGAAGGCCGTGGCCGATGCGCAGGCGGCCCTCGATGCCCGCCGGGCGTGGCGCGATCAGCTCGCGCAGACGGCCGCCGAACTCGACTGACGCCGAACTCGACTGACAGAGCTTCGGCGGTTATCCACAGGCGATGCCGCCGCCGGCCGGTTATCCACAGGCGCCGTCTCCGCTCTTGATCTCAGCGTGTGAGGCGACGAGAGTTGCGCCATGGAGGACATCTACCGTCTCAGCGACTTCGGCTATGAGCATCTCACAGAGCTCACTCTCGACGGTCTGCTCACCAGACTGTCGGAGACGACGTGGGTGCGCGCGGGGGCGGTGCTCGGTCCCGAGGAGCGGATGAGTGCGCTCGCCGCGCAGATCCCTGCCCGCCTCGTCGTCTCCCACGCGACCGCGTGGTGGGTCCACGTCGGGCTCGGTCGTGCCCCGAGTCCGCTGACGCTGACGACGCATCCGCGCCGGCGCGTGCTCGAGACGACGGGGCTCGTCGTCCACGAGCTCAGTCTTAACCGCGGTGATTGGGAGACGATCGCGGGTCACCCGGTGACAACGCCGATGCGCACCCTCTACGACCTGCTTCTCCCCCTCGTCCGCGACCCCAGGCGGGCCTCAGGCCCGCAGATCGCGGCACTCATCGACGATGTCCCCGGTGACATGGTCAGGCGCCTGCGGCTCTACCTCGACGAGGTGGGACGGCGCCCGTACGCCGCGCAGATGCGGCAGGTCGTCGACCATTTCACACGCCCCGGCATCCGGGCCGCAACAAGCGTGCAGCGGGACGAGGGAACTCAGCCGCCGGAGATGCGGTAGACGTCGAAGACGCCTTCGACTTTGCGGACCGCGGAGAGCACGGTGTCGAGGTGGCTGGCATCGGACATCTCGAAGACGAACTTCGACTGGGCGACCCGGGCCTTCGATGTCGCCACCGACGCGGAGAGGATGTTGACGTGGGTCTCCGTGAGCACCTTCGTGATGTCGGAGAGCAGACCCGAACGGTCGAGGGCCTCGACCTGGATCTGGACGAGGTAGACCCCGCTCGTCTTCTCGCCCCACGAGACCTCGACCATGCGCTCGGGTTCGCGTTCGAGGGAGACGACGTTGGGGCAGTCGACCCGGTGGACGGAGACCCCGGAGCCGCGGGTGACGAAGCCGACGATCTCATCCCCGGGCACCGGAGTGCAGCAGCGGGCGAGTTTGACGAGGACGTCGTCGACGCCCTTGACGACGACGCCGCCGGCCGAGGAGTGGTGGCCCGATGACTGACCGGTGCGGTTGCGCGGCTCCGGCGGGAGGACCGCGACCTCCTCCTCTTCGCCGACCTCCTTCGCGAGCAGGTCGACGACGTGGGCGGCCGAGGTCACACCGTTGCCGATCGCCGCGTAGAGCGCGGTGACGTCGGGCAGGCGCAGCTCGGTGGCGACGACCTGGAGGGCTTCCTGGCTCATCAGGGCGTTCGCTGACAGCGAGTGTCGGCGCATCGCGCGGGCGAGCTGTTCGCGACCGTTCTCGATCGCCTCTTCGCGCCGCTCCTTCGAGAACCACTGGCGGATCTTCGACCGCGCGCGGGGGCTCTTGACGAAGCCGAGCCAGTCGCGGCTCGGGCCGGCGTTCTCGTCCTTCGAGGTGAACACCTCGACGGAGTCGCCGTTCTTCAGCTCCGTGTCGAGGGCGACGAGGCGGCCGTTGACGCGGGCGCCCATCGTCTTGTGGCCGACCTCGGTGTGGACGGCGTAGGCGAAGTCGACGGGGGTCGCACCCGCGGGCAGGCTCATGACGTCGCCCTTGGGGGTGAAGACGTAGACCTCCTTCGAGTTGACCTCGTAGCGGAGGCTGTCGAGGAACTCGTCGGGGTCGCTGACCTCGCGCTGCCAGTCGAGCAGCTGGCGCAGCCACGCGGCGTCGTCGACTCCGCCGTCGTCGGAGACCTTGACCGAACGGGCGGTGTTCGAGGTGATCGCCTTCGACGGGTTGCCGCGATCCTTGTACTTCCAGTGGGCGGCGACGCCGAACTCCGCACGGCGGTCCATCTCATGGGTGCGGATCTGGATCTCGACGGGTTTGCCGCCTGGGCCGATGACCGTGGTGTGGAGGCTCTGGTACATGTTGTACTTCGGCATCGCGATGTAGTCCTTGAACCGGCCGGGGACCGGGTTCCAGCGGGCGTGGACGATGCCGAGGGTCGCGTAGCATTCGCGGACGGTCTCGACGAGGACGCGGACGCCGACGAGGTCGTAGATGTCGGCGAACTCGTGACCGCGCACGACCATCTTCTGGTAGATCGAGTAGTAGTGCTTCGGCCGGCCGGTGATGGCCGCCTCGATGCCGGAGTCGGCGAGTTCGGACTGGAGCTCGTGCGAGACGGTCGAAAGGTACTTCTCCCGCTCCGGTGCCCGGTCGGCGACGAGGCGGACCACCTCGTCGTAGACCTTGGGGTGGAGGACCTGGAACGAGAGGTCCTCGAGTTCCCACTTGATCGTGTTCATGCCGAGCCGGTGCGCGAGCGGGGCGTAGATCTCGAGGGTCTCGCGTGCCTTCTTCGTGCTCGAGGAGGCGGGCACGAACTTCCATGTGCGCGCGTTGTGGAGACGGTCGGCGAGCTTGATGACGAGGACGCGGATGTCCTTGGCCATCGCGACGATCATCTTCCGCACGGTCTCCGACTGGGCGGCCTGACCGTAGGTGAGCTTGTCGAGCTTCGTCACCCCGTCGACCATTGCCGCGACTTCGGGTCCGAAGGACTCGGTGAGCTGCTCGAGCGAGTAGTCGGTGTCCTCGACAGTGTCGTGGAGGAGCGCCGCGGCCAGGGTGACCGGGAGCATGCCGATCTCGGCGAGGATCGTCGCGACCGCCACCGGATGGGTGATGTAGGGGTCCCCGGACTTCCGGGTCTGCCCGCGGTGGGCCTCCTCGGCGACCGTGTAGGCACGCACGACGAGGTCGATGTCAGCCTTCGGGTGGCTCGACTGCAGGGCCCGGATCATCGGTCCGAGCACCCGCGGGTAGCCGGGGTCGTTCTGCGCCCTGGCCGCCCACCAGGCCAGACGGGAGATGCCGCGCGGACGGCGCGATTCAGCCGATGATGCCACCACGTCCCCCTCTCTGACGTGATCCAGCTCGTGGTCTCGTCTCAGACCTCGGCGTGGATCACGGGTGCCACATCGTCTTTGCCGTCCTTCAAGCGTAATTCACGCACGGCCTCTTCCTGTTCCTTCACGGCGGGTTCGTTCGACCGCAGGAGCGCGTATAGGGGGCTGGCGACGAAGAGCGTCGAGGCGGCGGCGACGATCGTGCCGACGAAGAGCGAGAGCGAGATGTCGACGAGCGTGCCCGCGCCGAGGAGGAAGACGCCGATGAAGAGGATCGAGGCGATCGGCAGCACCGAGACGACGGAGGTGTTGATCGAGCGCACCGTCGTCTGGTTGATGCCGAGGTTGACGAGCTCGGAGAACTTCAGGCGCTTGTTGTCCTTGAATCTCGCGGTGTTCTCGCGGATCTTGTCGAAGACGACGACCGTGTCGTAGAGCGAGAAGCTCAGGACGGTGAGGAAGCCGATGACGGCTTCCGGGGTGACTTCGAAGCCGGTGGCCGAGTAGATGCCCATCGTGACGATCATGACGACGAAGAGTCCGACGATCGCGGCCAGCGACATCTTCCAGGTCCGGAAGTAGAGCGCCATGACGATCATCGCGATCGCGACGAAGATGACGAGCGCCCTGACCATCTTCTGGGTCACGTCAGCGCCCCACTGGGGGCCGACGAAGGTCGAGGTGACGTCCTCGGCGGGGACGTCGTAGCCGGCCGACAGGGCGTCGCGGACTTCCTGCATCTGCTCGTCGGAGAGCTGGTTCGTCTCGATGCGCACCGCGGTGTCCCCGGTCGGGGTCAGACGCGGTTCGGAGTCGGGGACGACGTCGTTGACGATGGTCTCGCCCTTGCTCGCCGAGGTGTCGGTGACGTTGTCGACCTGGAACTGCGAACCGCCGCGGAAGGCGATGCCGAAGTTGAATCCGGCGATGAGCGGAACGAGGAGGGAGAGGATGACGAGGACGCCGGCGATCGAGAGCCAGAGCTTGGCCTTCCCGACGAAGGGGATGGAGGACTCACCGTTGTGGAGGCGGTTGCCCCAGGCGAAGAACTTCTTCACTTCTCTGCCCCCTTCTCTTCGTCTGCGGCTGCCGCGCGCTTGGCGGCCGCCTTGCGTTCGGCGATCGTGCCGCCGGTCGACGGAGTGTCCGATCCGCGTTTGCGTCGCGAGCTCTTCGTCTTCTTCGTCACGGCCGAATCTGCGGACTCGGTCGACGCTGCCGTGCCGGACTCGGAGTCTTCTGAGTCCGCGGCGGTGTCCTTCGTCGTCGTGTCGTCGGCCTCGGTCACCTCGGCGGTCTCCGACGAACCGTCGGCGAGTGCGGTCGTCGTCGCGGTGGCCGTGCGGGAGCTGCCGGTGGACTCCTCAGACGACGTGGAGTTCTTCGCCTCGGCCCGGCGCTTGGCGCGGCGGCCGGCGATGGTCTCCGTGTCGTCGTCGAGGCCGAGTTTGCGGGCCCGCGCCTTGTCGCGGCGTTGGGCTTCGGGCGACTTGTCCTTGTTGTCGAGGTCGATGCCGAGCGCACCGCGGTAGGCGGCCGGTTTGACTCCGAGCAGACGCGGATCCATACCCGACATCGGGTGCCCCTGGCCGAAGAACTTCGTTCGGGCGAGGAGCTGGAGCATCGGGTGGGTGAAGAGGAAGACGACGAGGATGTCGACGATGACCGCGAGGCCGAGGGTGAACGCGAAGCCGCGCACCGAACCGACGGCGAGGATGTAGAGGATGACGGCGGCGAGCATGTTGACCGACTTCGACGCCCAGATCGTGCGCTTGGCGCGGTCCCAGCCGACTTCGACGGCCGAGAGGAGGTTCCGTCCGCTGCGCAGCTCGTCTCGGACGCGTTCGAAGTAGACGATGAACGAGTCCGCCGCCATGCCGATGCCGATGATGATACCGGCGACACCGGCCAGGGAGAGCCGGTAGCCGTATCTCCACGATGCGATGAGGAGGAGCAGATACGTGAGGACGCCGACGACGACGAGGCTCGAGACGGTGACGAGTCCGAGGACCCGGTACTGCAGGAGCGAGTAGACGACGACGAGGAGGAGACCGACGAGTCCGGTGAGGATGCCGATGTTGAGGTAGTTCGCACCGAGGGTCGGTGAGATCTGCTCTTCGCTCTGGACCTGGAAGCTGATCGGCAGGGAGCCGTTCTTGAGCTGGTTGGCCAGTGTCTGGGCCTCGTCGAGGGTGAAGTTGCCCGAGATCTCGGCCCGGCCGTCGGTGATGACGGCGTTCGAGGTCGGAGCGGAGAGGACGAGGCCGTCGAGCGAGATCGCGAACTGGTTGTACGGCTGCTGGAGGCCGGTGATCGCCGAGGTGATCTGCTTGAAGATCTCGCGACCCGTGTCGTCGAACTCGAGGTTGACGGCGGGCTGGTTGGTCTGGACGCCGTTGGCGCCGGCCGCGTAGCCGAAGGTCGCGTCGGTGAGGTGGTCACCGGAGAGTTCGACGGGGCCGAGCACGTACTTCGCCGACCCGTCCTGGGCGCACGAGACGACCGGCTCGTCGGCCGGCTGCTGGACGCCGCCGGTCCGGTTCTCCGGGTTCGTGCAGTCGAGCTCCGTGTACTGGTTGATGATCTCCTGCGTCTGCCATTCGGCAGTGTCCTGCTCGGGATCGAACAGGGGGCGCGGCGTCGAGTCGGTCACCTGGGTGTCCTCGCCCTGGCCTTCGCCTGCCTGGGTCGGGGCCGGCGACTCACCGGCCGGTGTCTCACCGGCTGGCGACTCGGACGGGGCGGGCGCGTTGCCGCCGGCGTTCGCGGGTTCGTCTGCGCTTCCGTTGCCTGCGCCGGGTTCGTCTGCGCCGGTTTCGTCTGAGCTGCTCGAGTTGACGACGGCGCCGCCGCCGGTCGGGGCGTCCTGGCTGCCGCCGGTCAAATCTTCGAGGCGCTGACGCTCCTCGTCGGTGAGTCCCTCAGAGGGGTCTCCCCCGTTCTGTCCCTGCTGCTCTTCGTCGATCTGCGCCTGGGAGCGCGGGTCGCCGACGAGGGCGACGCGGCGGAAGACGAGCTGAGCCGAGGAGCGGACGAGGTTGCGGGTCTCCTCATCCGGGTTGCCCGGCAGGTTGACGACGATGTTCCTGTCGCCCTGCGTCGTGATCTCGGCTTCGGAGACACCCGTCGAGTCGACCCTCTGGCGGATGATGGCGACAGCCTGATCGAGCTGTTCCTTGCTGATCGTCGTGTCCTCTGACACCTGGGGTTCCAGGATGATCGAGGTGCCGCCCTCGAGGTCGAGGGCGAGCTTCGGTGTGGGAGTGGCGTCGGACCAGATGATCCCTGCGCCGAGGACGCCGAGGAGGATCAGGGTGACGATCGTCAACCACAGGAAGCGCAAACCAGGGCGTGGCTTTTCTTCGATGTCGGACACGTCTCAGCTTTCGATCGGGTGCAGTGAGGGGATCAGTTCTTCTTGTCGTCGGTGTCCGGCTTGTCGGTGCCGGTCCCCTTCGACGGATCCTCAGTCGAGCTGCCGTCCACGTCGTCGGCGCTGGTCTTCGCAGCCGCATCCGCCTCGGCGGCAGTGCGGTCGGCATTGTCGGCCTTGAGATCAGCATTATCGGCCTTGAGATCGGCGTCGAGCGCCTTCTCATCAGCGCGGTCAGCCTTGAGGTCGGCATCGGTGGCCTTCGCATCGGCGCGGTCAGCCTTCGCATCAGCGCGATCGGCCTTGAGGTCGGCATCGGCGGCGTCGACGTCAGCGTCGGCGGCCTTGATATCGTCGTCGCCGGCCTCGGCGCGCTTGCGCTCGTTCATCGCGTCGAGTTCGGCGTCGGTGATCGCCGGGGAGTCGGTCGCCTCGGTGGCGGGGGCCGCATCGACCGCGGTGTCCGGGGTGTCGATCTGGCCGATGGCCTGGCGGTGCACGCGCAGGATCGTGCCGGGCCCGGATTCGATGGTGACCTGGTTGTCCTCGTCGTCGATCGAGAGCACGGTGCCGAAGACGCCGAAGGTCGTCATGACCTTGGCTCCGGGGACGAGGTTCGTCTTGATCTGCTCCGCACGCGCCTTCTGCTTACGCCGAGAGTTGAACAGGAAAAAAATCAGCAGCGCAGCGAGCGCGAGAGGGATCAGCAAATCCACAGGTATCAACCTTCCATAAGAACGGACCAGTGCACTAGCTTAGTTCGAAGTCCGTACTCAAGGCGAACCGATACGCAGGGTTCAGTACTCATAGTTTGCTGGGATGTGGAGTCCCAGATGCCTCCATGCCGCCGAGGTGGCGACGCGTCCGCGTGGGGTGCGGCTGATGAGGCCCTCCCGCACGAGGTACGGCTCGGACACGGTCTCGACCGTATCGGCTTCCTCCCCGACCGAGACCGACAGCGTGCCGAGTCCCACGGGCCCGCCGGAGAAGCGCTTGCAGAGGACTTCGAGGACGGAGCGGTCGAGGCGGTCGAGGCCGAGTTCGTCGACTTCGTAGACGGTGAGCGCGTTGAGTGCGGCGGCCTCGTCGATGGTGCCGTTGCCGCGCACCTGCGCCCAGTCCCGGACGCGGCGGAGCAGACGGTTGGCGATGCGGGGTGTGCCCCGGGAGCGGGTGGAGATCTCCGTGAGCCCACGGTTCTCTGCGTCGATGCCGAGCATCCGGGCAGAGCGGGTGAGCACGGTGAGCAGGTCGGCGCTCGAGTAGAAGTCGAGGTGCCCGGTGAACCCAAAGCGGTCGCGCAGCGGTGCCGGAAGGAGTCCCGAACGGGTCGTCGCGCCGACGAGGGTGAAGGGCGGGAGGTCGAGCGGAATCGCCGTGGCGCCGGGGCCCTTGCCGACGATGACGTCGACGCGGAAGTCCTCCATCGCCACGTAGAGCATCTCCTCGGCGGCGCGGGCCATCCGGTGGATCTCGTCGATGAAGAGGACTTCGCCCTCTTCGAGGGAGGAGAGGATCGCGGCGAGGTCGCCGGCGTGCTGGACGGCGGGTCCGGAGGTCACACGCAGGCTTGCCTGCATCTCGTGGGCGATGATCATCGCCAGCGTCGTCTTGCCGAGCCCGGGTGGGCCGGAGAGCAGGACGTGGTCGGGGGCCTTGTGCCGGGCCTTCGCGGCGTCGAGGACGAGGGAGAGCTGTTCGCGAACCTGGGGCTGGCCGATGAAGTCGTGGAGCCCTTTGGGCCGCAGCGCCGCCTCGGCATCGCGTTCGGCGGCTTCGGCGCTGCCGGAGACGAGCCGGTCGTGCTCGGCACCGGTGAGGCGCTGGTCGCCGAAGTCCATCTCGTAGGACGTGGTTTCGCGGTCGGTCATTTCCGGGCACCGAGGACTTTGAGCGAGGCCTTGAGCAGCGCCGAGGTGCCGGCGTCGGCCCCGAGGTCAGCGACGACTTCCTGGACCACCTCGGCGGCTTGGGGTTCCTTCCAGCCGAGGCCGACGAGGGCGTCGACGACCTGCTGGTTGGTCCCGCCGAAGGAGAGCGTGGGGCCGGGCGCTGCGGCGGCGAACTTCGGGAGCTTGTTCTCGAGTTCGAGGATGATGCGTGAGGCGCCCTTCTTGCCGATGCCCGGCACACGCGTGAGGGCGGTGGCGTCCTGGCCGGCGATCGCGGCGGCGAGTTCGTCGGGGCCCATGACGGAGAGGATAGCCATCGCCAGGCGGGGTCCGATGCCCGAGATCGTCAGGAGGACCTCGAAGGTGTGGTTCTCGTCTTCGGTGCCGAAGCCGAAGAGGGTCATCGAGTCCTCGCGGACGACGAGGGTCGTGACGAGGTCAATGTCGGCGCCGTGGCGGGTGCCGGCCAGGGTGTCGGGTGTCACGTGCACTTTCCTGCCGACACCGTAGGTGAGGACGACGAGGTGGTCAGCTGCGATGCGATGAACCGTACCGCTGAGGAAACTGATCACGGACTGCCTTTCAGGTGGGAACACGTGTACGAATCCAGACTAACAGTTCGAGGTCGCTCGCCTCATCCGACATGCCCGGGCGTGCGGCACACTCGTCCCCTCGAGCGGGCCGCTCACCACAGACCTCGATCCCCGGGACCAGGATCATCGTCACCGGTGGCATCATCACCGGTGGCTTCGCCTCCCGGCGACATCTCTCCGTCGACTGCGCCGCCGACGGCAACGCCGCCCGTGGCGCCGCCATCGGTGGCGCCACCATCGCTGCAGTCGTCGATGCCCCAGCCCGGTCCACGCGCGACTCCCGATTCGGGCACACTGCCCCATTGCTCCGAATCCGCGTCGCTCCCCCGCATCAGCTCCGGCCCACAATGCTCCGCGTCGACGCCGACGTCGGCGGCGGTGAGCGGCGAATACGGAAGGTCGGCGAAGAGTGAGTCGACGGCATCGTCGGTGACGAATCGTGCATGGAGGATCGGTCGCCGTTCGATGTCGATCGAAGCCGGTGGTATCCATGCGGCACGGCCGTCCTTGAGCATGATCGTCTCCCACTCGGATCTGTCGATGAGGTGGTGGTGCATGCTGCAGACGAGGGTGAGGTTATTGAGGTCGGTTCTGCCGCCGAGCGCCCACGGGAAGACATGGTGCGCGTCGCACCAGCCCGGTGGAGTCTCGCATCCGGGGAAAGTGCAGCCTTTGTCTCGCGCGCCGAGGATCGCCAGCTGACGGGGAGTCGCATGCCGCTGTTCGGTCGCCAGCGCCATCGACTTCGCCTTCTCGGTCATGAGATGGAAGAACACCGTGCCGTTGAGGCCCTCATCGGCGGCGAGGTCGATCGGGAAGTCGGCTTCGGCTCCCGTCGTCGCCCGGCCTTTCCCCTCGGCGAGGTTCTCGGCCGTGGCGGTGACGACGAGGGCGAACGGCGCTCCCCTGCCGACCCGACCCATTTCGGTGTGGGAGATCAGTGTCGAGAAGCGTTCGTACATGAGATTCTGCACTGTGCCCTGTTCGCTCGAGGTGTCGGCGAACGTGCCGTCGGCGCGGACACCCCAGCCGCGGGGGTTCTCAGAGCCGGGTCCCGACAGCTGCGGATTCGCATCGGCCGGCAGTGGCCTGTCGGTGATGTCTCCGGCGAGCACGCTGTCGAAGAGCTCGAGCATCTGTTCGCCCTCGACGCGGAGGTCATCAGCGGGTCCACCGCCAGGACCTGTCGGATCGTGTGCACTGCCGTCACCGGATCCACCGTCGAGACCCGTCGTGGCGTCTGCGCGACTGTCACCGGTCGTGGCGCCCGCTCCGGTCGGACTGTCCGCTCCGGACGAGTCGCTTTCGCCGGTCGGACTGTCCGCTCCGGTCGAGTCTCCCGCTCCGGTCGGACTGTCCGCTCCGGTCGGGTCATCGGCTTTGATCCGCGAGGTCAGCCATCCCTGAATGATGCCACCGGTGATCGGGTCGAGAAGGCCGCTGAGGTCCCAGTCGCCGTCGTGGCGCTGCCGGACGTTGACCTTGTACTTCGAGCGGTCGTGGAAGTCGGTCGGCTCGGTGCCGTCGGGATCGACCCGGTCGAGCATGGCGGTGAAGATCCGCCGGAGGTCGGAGACGCGGACGCTCGGAGCGCGTTCGACGAGTTTGCCCTCGATCCGTTCGCGCACCTCAACGCCGAGCCAGAAGGGGACCTCGTCGAGGCATTTTCCGATCATCGCCGCCTGGCTCGACGAGAGCGCTCCGGACTGCAGACCGGCCGCGACGATCGGATACTTCGGCGGCCGCGACTGCCCAGTCAGGTCGACCCGGTTGCCGAGGTTCTTCGCCAGCTCGGTGCGGCGGTGTGCCTCGGTGCTGCTGAGTTGGAGTTTGTCCTGCACCAGCGCCTTCGTCGATTTCGCCCCGTAGTCCTTGGGTGTTCCGACGCGTTCGAACACCGACAGCGTCACAGCGTGGAGCGAATCGACAAGACGGCTGAGCGCTTCGACTCCCCTCATCACGGTGATGGCCTCGTCGGGTCCCATCGGGCGTCGGAAATCGCGGAGTTCGGCTTCGAGTCGGGTGATCGCCGCGATGCTGTCGGTCACTTCGGGAACCGAGTCTCCGAGGTCAGCCCACTGCTCCTTCGAGAGCATCGGATGAGGAGAGTCCGCCAGGGAGGTGTCACGGTGCTCGTCGACGGCCGCTTGGAAGGGGTTGTCCATATCGGACACACACGGTCGCGGTGCACCGGCGGCGTCCATGTCGTTGCGCGCGGATTGAGGTGAGCCGACTCCCTCGACGCCGGTGGTGCCCCCTGACTCGCCCGCAGCGGTCGATGAGCCATTCCCTCCGCCGTCGCCTCGGCGAACCTCTCGGGCAGAGAGTCCAGCGTCTGCAGGGACAGTAAGCGAGTGATCGCAGGCCGAAGGATCAACCGCAGAGAAGTCAGGCGCCGCGACCGCGTCCATGCTGCCGAGCGTCTCAGCCAGCCCATGACCGCTGAGATCCATTCCGGCCGCTTCGAGCTGATCGCGAAGTGATCGTGGGGCCGTCGAGCCCTTCTTGCCGCGCGACCCGGGCCGCGTCTTCGATGCGTCTGCACGCGCGCCCGACTCTTTGCCACGGGAGCCATCATCCCGGTGGTTCTGCGGTCGTTCCGGCGTGAGCGTCATGATCTCGGCAATCTGTCCGTCAACGGTGATGTTGTGCGGTTGCCTCTATTCTAGATGTCACGGACATCACATGTCTATAGTTTCGTTCGATTTTCTCAACTGATTTTCGAAGACATTCGGGGCAGTTCTATTCAGTCGAAAAGCGCGCTGCTCACCAGTGACGATGGCGTGAAGAGCGCGGAGTGGAACTTGTTCCGAAGCTCACTTCGCATTGCGCAGTGCACGGGCCCACTGTTCTTGGGCTCTGGTCAGCCCACTCCCCTGCCGGCCGCCGCCCTTGCGCTCGGTGAGGTCCTTGTTCATGCCTGGCGTCGACTGGGCACTGAGCGCTCCTCGCCAGGAGTGGCAGATCGCGATGGCCAGCGCGTCGGCGGCGTCGGCGGGCTTGGGCGGCGCGTCGAGTCCGAGGATGCGGGTGACCATGTTCGTCACCTGCTTCTTGTCCGCCCGTCCGGAGCCCGTGATCGCGGCTTTGACCTCAGACGGCGTGTGCATGGCGACAGGGATCCCGCGGCGCGCGGCCAACCCCATCGTCAGGCCCGAGGCCTGCGCGGTGCCCATGATCGTCGAAACGTCGTTGCGGGCGAAGACCCGCTCGATCGCGACGACATCGGGACGGTGCGTGTCCAGCCAGGTGTCGAACGCCTCGGCGAGGGACCCCAGCCTCAGGTCCACGGAATCCGCGGACGGGGTGCGGAAGACGTCGACGGCGACCATGGCGGCCTTCCTGGCCGGCAGGGTGTCGATGACGCCGAATCCGCACCGGGTGAGGCCGGGGTCCACGCCGAGGATGCGCATCAGGCGTCGAGTTCTGCGAGAACCTCGTCGCTGACGTCGGCGTTCGAATAGACGTTCTGCACTTCGTCGCTGTCTTCGAGGGCGTCGATGAGCTTGAACACCTTGGTGGCGGTGGCCGCGTCGAGGCTGACCTTGAGTCCGGGGACGAACGAGGCCTCGGCGGAGTCGTAGTCGATGCCGGCGTCGACGAGCGCCGTGCGCACCGCGACGAGGTCGGTCGCCTCGGAGATGACCTCGAAGGTCTCCCCTTCGTCGTTGACCTCTTCGGCGCCGGCTTCGAGGGTCGCCTCGACGATGGCGTCCTCATCGGTGCCATCGGCCGGGACGACGATGACGCCCTTGCGGTTGAAGTTGTACGACACCGAACCGGGATCGGCCATCGAACCGCCGTTGCGGGTCACGGCGACGCGCACTTCGGAGGCCGCACGGTTCCGGTTGTCGGTGAGGCACTCGATGAGGAGTGCGACGCCGCCGGCCGCGTAGCCTTCGTACATGATCGTCTCGTAGTTGACCGCTTCGCCGTCGAGGCCGCCGCCGCGCTTGACCGCGCGGTTGATGTTGTCTGCGGGCACCGAGTTCTTCTTCGCCTTCTGGATCGCGTCGAAGAGAGTCGGGTTGCCGTCGGGATCAGGTCCACCGTTGCGTGCGGCAACCTCGATGTTCTTGATCAGCTTGGCAAACAGCTTGCCGCGCTTGGCATCGATGGCAGCTTTCTTGTGCTTAGTCGTTGCCCATTTGGAATGACCTGACACTGGTGTTCCTTCCTATAGATGAAGCCCTTAGATTCTATACGCCCCAGCGCCCGCGCGCCGAAACCCGTCGCGGTGCAGTCGTTTCCCGCCGAGGCGGTGGAGGCGATTCCCGCGGACGTGCGGTTGTCTCCCGCGAAAGTGCGATCGATTCCCGCCGAGGCGGTCCGGCTGACTCCTGCCCCGGTGCAGTCGCGCCTCGGCTCAGTCGCTTCCCACCGAGGCGGTGCCGACGGCATCGCCATGAACCGGCACCGTCATCGCCACAGATCGACCCCGCAACCGCTCCGGACCGGCGACGCGGCCCCGCTCAGTCGATGACGAGGGGGACGTCGGGCACGGTGCCGACGGCGGCGAGCTCCATGAGGCTGAGCAGGTTCTTCGGGTAGATCGTCTCGGTCGTCGCCATGAGCTCGTCGCGGGACCACCAGCGGAACTCGAGCAGGCTGCGCTTCTCGATGTCGGTCCACACGGCGTCCTCGAGTTCGATGTCCTCACTCGTCCGGTAGGCGAAGTACGTCTCGAGCTGCCGCAGCTCCTTCTCGGTGAAGTGGAAGACCTCGTCGCGGATAGCGAGCGGACCGATGAGGTCGCCGGGTTCGCATTCGAGGCCGGTCTCCTCGGCGAGTTCGCGGGCCGCGGTCTGCGCCGGCGATTCGCCCATCTCCGAGCCGCCGCCCACGGTCATCCACCACTGATGGGTGGGCGTGAGCAGGTCCTGGGCCCTGATGAGGAGAACCTCGTCGCGCTCATTGAGCAGAACGACCCGTGAAGCTTTACGCGGTTTCATGGTTCTCCAGGAGTTGACGGCGGACAGACGAAATTCTTTGCAGGATAGTGATGCAGCAGGCGATCATCAAGACGCCCAAGGCGACCGTCAGAACGATATCGGGAAGTCCCATTCCCACCAAGCCGGTGACGATGAGTGTGACCAACAACCGGTCGGCGCGCTCGGCGATTCCGCCGGACGCGTGGACGCCGAGGCCCTCGGCCCGCGCCCGCACATATGAGACAAGCGACCCTGTCACCAGGCAGCCGAGGGCGAGGAGTGCGGTGAGCGGATCATCCGCACCGAGGAAGAACCACAGTGCGAGACCGACGAACACGGCGGAGTCCGCGATGCGGTCGAGCGTCGAGTCGAGGAATG
The DNA here is from genome assembly GCF_006489205.2 of Brevibacterium sp. XM4083. Lineage (GTDB taxonomy): Bacteria > Actinomycetota > Actinomycetes > Actinomycetales > Brevibacteriaceae > Brevibacterium. Next base: position 568,223 of record NZ_VFYR02000002.1, read on the forward strand.
CGCCCCACAGGCTCTTGCGCCCCATCTCCCGGGCCATGATCCCGTCGAGCATGTCGCAGAAGACGAAGACGGTGATGACGACCGTGCCCCAGAACAGGTGCCCGAGCGGGTAGAAGATCAGCGCGCCGGCGCTCACCCCGAGCGTGCCGATGAACGTCACGGCATCGGGGGTGAGCCCGAGGCGCAGGAGCAGCCTGGCCAGGGGACGGAAGAGTCGGGTGAATGCCTCGCGGGCGATGGTGTTGAGCATCGGGTCAGCGAACCGCCGAGGTGGTGAGCGGGCGATCGACGGTCGTGCAGTCGGCCTTGGGGGCCCGCAGGCGCTGATCCCACCAGTCGAGGATCGCATCGAAGCGCTGCCGGCGATGTCGCGGCTGCCCCGAGCGCGAGAGCTCATGGTTCTCACCGGGGAAGATGAGCAGCTCGGTGACGACTCCGGCCCGCTGGAGCGCGGCGTAGTACTGCTGTGCCTGTTCGAGCGGGCACCGGAAGTCGAGTTCGGAGTGCATGACGAGCGTCGGGGTGCGCACTTCAGCCGCGTGGGCGAGCGGGGACTGCCGGGCGATCGCCGCGGCATCACGCGAGGTGTACTCCTCGGTGAAGAAGCGTCCGATGTCGGAGGTGCCGAGGAAGCTGTGCGGGTCGAGGTATCCGCGTTCGACGATCGCCGCGGCGAAGCGGTGGTCGGCGGCGATCGTCATCGCCGTGAGATACCCGCCGTACGATCCGCCCTGCACGCCGAGGCGGCTGGCATCGAGGTCGGCATCCGCGGCCAGTGCGTGGTCGAGGACAGCGAGGACGTCGGCCATCGCCGGGGCGGCCATATCGCCCTGCACCGCGGTGCCCCACGTGCGCGTCCGTCCTCCCGAACCGCGCGGGTTCGCGTAGACGACGGCATAGCCCGCCGAGGTGAGCACCTGAGTCTCGTCGAACCAGCCGTGCGTGTACTGCGCGAACGGTCCGCCGTGGATGTTGAGGATCACCGGGAACGGGCCCTGCCCGGCGGGTTTGGCGAGCCATCCGGTGACCGTGCCGCCGGGACCCTCGACCCGGAGGACCTCGGGACGCACCGAGGCGGCCGGAGCGGGATGCTCGAGCACGACGGTGGGAACCGGTGCCCCGGACGACTCTCGAGCGGCGTCGACGTCGACGCGCAGCAGTGCGGCCGGTGTCGTCGGCGTCACCGCGGTGACGACCGCGGTGCCGTCGGCGACGTCGAAGCCCGTGACGACGGTGACGTCGTCGGTGAGGAACACGAGATCGTCGAGAGCCGCCTCGGTGCCGGTGACGGCCGACTCATCGATCACAGCCGAGCCATCGGCCCCGGCCGACCCTTCGAGCACATCATCGAGGCGGAGGCCGGCCAGACGTGTCGCACCGTCGGAGTCGACGGCGAAGACGACGGTCCCGGCGACGATCTGCGGTGGGATCTGGGCGACGGCGACCGTCTCGGGATCGGTCAGCCGCTGCGTCGTCCCGGTGCGCATGTCGTGGACGAAGAGACCGGGCATCTGCCCGACGAAGTCGAGTTCGTCACGGGTGAGGTCGCTGCCGACGAGGAGGATCCGGTCGGCGTCGATCCACCGGTGGAGGCTCACACTCATCCGCGGCAGCTCGAGCGGGGTGGGTCCCTTCGCCCCGAGCAGCCACACGGTCGAGCGCAGGTCGGGTGCGCCGTGGTCCGGATGAGTCGCGGCGACGACGCTCATGTGCGCGCCGTCGGGCGAGAACTGCGGGTCGTGGACATCGGAGTCCGGGGTCGTGAGCATCGTCGAGAGCGGCACCTCGTCGGAGCCGGCGATCCCCGACTTGCCGAGCCCGGGTTCGATGAGGTCGACGAGGAACGCCCGCGCGGGACGATCCTTGACGTATCCGAGACCGTTGGCCTGATACGCCGCCGAGGTGATCCGCCGCGGCGCCTCCTCGTCGGCGGGAATGTCGTCGTCGGTGCCGTAGCGGCCGGGTTCGGGCACCCGGGAGATGTAGAGGACGCGGCCCGTGGCATCGTCGAGGGCGAATTCGGAGACGCCGAGGTGGCGATCGGTGATCCGGTGCGCCGTCGTCAGGGTGGGGCCGGCGAAGAGCTGGGACCGCTCGCCCTTCTCGGCACTGAGGTAGGCCGCCCATGCCTCACCGATCTGCGGTGAGGTGTCGCGCCACGCGTGGGTGAGGCGGCGCGGGGAATCGGCGCCGACGGCGAAGAGCTGGGAGAGGTACGAGTTCGATTCGAGGTCGGGACGAGAGATCGCGATGATCGTCTCATCACCGGCGGCGACGGGTGTGGCGTACTCGGCGAGCGAATCGAGATCTTCCGGGTTCATCGGTTCCATTCCTTCGACAGTGCCGCTCGCACATCGGCGTGCACCTGCGGCAGGGCCTTCGTCTGCGCCACGATGGGCAGGAAGTTCGCGTCTCCACTCCACCGCGGGACGACGTGCTGGTGCAGGTGCGCGGCGATCCCCGCTCCGGCCACCTCGCCTTGGTTCATCCCGAGGTTGAAGCCGTCGGGGCCAGAGACGGCCCGGATGACCTCCATCGCCTTCTGCGTGAACTCCGCGAGCTCGACCGTCTCCGCCGGTGTCAGCTCCGTGTAGTCGGCGACATGACGGTACGGGCAGATGAGCAGGTGACCCGGGTTGTACGGGTAGAGGTTGAGCACCGCGTAGACGGTCTCACCGCGGGCGACGATGAGCGCCTCCTCATCGGACTTCTTCGGCGCAGCGCAGAACGGGCACTCGGCGGGACCGGAGTCCTTCGGCTTGTCCTGTCCCCCGATGTAGACCATCCGGTGCGGTGTCCACAGCCGCTGGAAGGCGTCGGGCACGCGCGGGAAGCCCTCGGCGGCTTCGATGTCGGACAGGTCCATGCCCAGCGCGGGATCCGGACGGTCCCCCGCGCCGAGGTGGTGGTCCGGGTCCGCGGCCTGCTCGCCCTCGCTCGTCATACCTGGGCCTTGGTCTCGATCGCCTCGGTGATCCGGGCGATCGCCTCGGCGACGGGCACGCCGTTGTCCTGGGTGCCGTCGCGGAAGCGGAACGACACGGCCCCGGCGTCGCGGTCCTCACCGCCGGCGATGAGGACGAAGGGGACCTTCGACTTCGAGGCGTTCCGGATCTTCTTCGGGAAGCGGTCGTCGCTGTCGTCGACCTCGACCCGCACGCCGGCCGCGCGCAACTGGTCGGCCACCTCGGTCAGGTAGTCGTTGAACTCCTCGGCCACGGGGATCGCGGTGACCTGGACCGGCGAGAGCCACACCGGGAAGGCCCCGGCGTAGTGTTCGGTGAGGACGCCGAGGAAGCGCTCGATCGAGCCGAACTTCGCCGAATGGATCATCACCGGCCGCTTGCGGGTGCCGTCGGCGGCGACGTATTCGAGGCCGAAGCGCTCGGGCTGGTTGAAGTCGAGCTGGACCGTCGACATCTGCCACGTGCGGCCGATCGCGTCGCGGGCCTGGACGGAGATCTTCGGGCCGTAGAAGGCGGCGCCGCCGGGATCGGGGACGAGTTCGAGACCGGATTCGGCGGCGACCTGCTCGAGCGTCGCCGTCGCCTCGGCCCACTGCTCGTCGGAGCCGATGAACTTGTCCTTCTTCTTCCCGTCCTCGTCGCGGGTCGAGAGTTCGAGGTAGAAGTCGTTGAGGCCGAAGTCCCGGAGCAGGCTGAGGACGAAGCCGAGGAGGTGGCGGATCTCGGCCGCGGCGTCCTCGACGGCGACGTAGGAGTGGGAGTCGTCCTGAGTGAGGGCGCGGACGCGGGTGAGGCCGTGGACGACGCCGGAGGGCTCGTCGCGGTAGACGGTGCCGAACTCGAAGAGGCGCAGCGGCAGGTCGCGGTAGGAACGGCCCCGCGAGCGGTAGATGAGGTTGTGCATCGGGCAGTTCATCGCCTTGAGCCGGTACGGGGTGCCCTCCTTGACGATCTCGCCCTCCTCATCGCGGACCTCGTCGACGAGCATCGCCGGGAACATGTTCTCCCCGTAGTAGGGCAGGTGCCCCGAGGTGTAGTAGAGGGTCTCCTTCGAGATGTGCGGGGTGCCGACGTAGTCGAAGCCCTCGGCGATGTGGCGGGCGCGGACGTAGTCCTCCATCTCCCGCTTGATGATGCCGCCCTTGGGGTGGAAGACCGGCAGACCGGAGCCGAGCTCCTCGGGGAACGAGAAGAGATCGAGTTCGGCACCGAGCTTGCGGTGGTCACGGCGCTCCGCCTCGGCGAGGCGGTCCTGGTAGGCCTTGAGATCGTCCTTCGACGCCCACGCGGTGCCGTAGACGCGCTGCAGGCTCGCGTTGGCCTGGTCGCCGCGCCAGTACGCCGCCGAGGAGCGGGTGACGGCGAATCCGTTGCCGATGAGCTTCGTGTTCGGCAGGTGGGGGCCGCGGCAGAGGTCCTGCCACACGACCTCGCCCTTGCGGTCGACGTTCTCGTAGACGGTGAGTTCGCCGGCGCCGACCTCGACGGCCGCCGACTCGTCGTCACCGGCGCCCTTGTCGGAGATGAGTTCGAGCTTGTACGGCTCGTTCGCCATGCGCTCACGCGCTTCGTCCTCGGTGACGACGACCCGGTTGAAGGTCTGGCCGGACTTGACGATCTGCGCGGCCTTCTTCTGGATGGCCTTGAGGTCCTCGGGCGTGAATGGCTCGGCGACGTCGAAGTCGAAGTAGTAGCCGTCGGTGATGTAGGGCCCGATGCCGAGCTTCGCATCGGGGAAGAGATCCTGGACGGCCTGCGCAGTGACGTGCGCGGTCGAATGGCGGAGGATGTCGAGCCCCTCAGGGGAATCGATGGTGATCGGGGCGATCGCATCGCCCGCGGAGAGTTCGCGACTGAGGTCGGCCGGCTCTCCATTCAGCCACATCGCCACCACCGCGCGGTCCGTGGAGAAGATCTCCGTCCCGGTCATGCCCTGAGTCCAGGGGATGCTCTGGCCCGCGCAGTCGATGCTGTCTGCCACTGAATTTCTCCGTTTCGTTGTGCTTGTCTCGCGGTGCGGGCCTGGGGCGCGGCCAGTCTCTCAGGACGGGCCTGCGCGCACGCCGCTCTTAGAGTCTAGTCCCTCAACGGGACTGCAGAATCAGTTGGGCGGCAGTCGTCCGACTGCCGCCCAACTGATGGGGTGAACAGGGTCGCACCGAACGGTGCGGGATCCCCGACAGCGCGGCTGTCCGGGACACCCGAACCGTGCGGCGCTGCTGGGCTCAGGCCTTCTTGAAGGTGAACTCCGTACCGGCCCCGAGGTCCTCGATGAGGGAGAGGGTGAGCTCGACGCCATCGACCTCAGCGGCCGGAACCGCATAGGCGAACTCGTAGGTCTGCTCGCCGCCGGCCGGCACCGGCTCGTCGAAGCCGAGGATGCCCTGGTACTGGGATCCGTCGAACACTTCCTGGTAGGTCGCGCCGGAGCCGTTGGTCGCGCTCAGCAGGGTGAGGCCCATGTCGACGTCGGAGCTCGAGTTGTTCTTCACCGTCATCGTGACGACGGCGATCTCACCGTTTGTCGATTCGGCGCCGATCGCGGTGTCGCTCGCAGTGTCGGAGGTGACGGAGATCGCGGCCGTGACATCGGTGCCGATCTCGACCTCGCCGCCCTCGACGGGGGCTGCCTCAGCAGAGGAGTCGTCGGTGCTGCCGGAGTCGGGCGATTCGAGGCCCGGATCAGACGGGTCCATCGGTGCCGGAGCGGTCGGCGAGTAGCTCTGGATGCCCTCGTTGACCGCGCTGCCGATCATTCCGAGGCCGATGATCGTCGCGATGATGACGATGATCGAGATCACGACTCCGACGAAGCCGAGGATGAGGCCGGTGAGGGTGAGGCCTTTGTTGTTCGCCTGCCCCTTCTTGATCGCCGAGAGGCCGATGAAGCCGAAGATGATCGCGGCGACGGCGAAGAGGAAGCCGATGCCGAATACGAAGCCGAGGACGACGCCGACGATGCCGCCGATGAGCGCGAGGATGCCCCAGATGTTCTTCGAGGTGTTGTTGCCCGACCCCGATGAGTAGGTGCCGTAGGAGGCGTTGGGGTTCGCCGGGGTGAACTGGTCTCCCCCGCCACCGCCGGCTGCCGCGTAGGAGGGCTGCTGGCTGTACTGGTTGGCGTCGTAGCCCTGACTCTGGCCGTACTGGTTGGCGTCGTAGCCCTGGTTTTGTCCGTAGCTCTGGCCGTAGCCGCCCTGAGAGCCCTGCGCGTTCTGGTCGTAGCCCTGACCGTAGTTCTGGTTCTGGTCGTAGCCCTGGTTCTGGCTATAGCCGCCCTGCGCGTTCTGGTCGTAGCCCTGGTTCTGGTCCTGGCCGTACTGCTGCTGGGAGCCGTACTGCGGGGCCTGGTCACCGCTGCCGTAGGAGGGGGTGTCATTCGAATCGTAGGCGCGCGTGGCATCGTTCGCGCTGTCGTAGGAGCGGGTGTCGCCCGAGCCGTACTGCGGGGCCTGATCCCCCGAGCTGTACTGAGGCGCCTGGCTGCCATTGTCCTCAGCCGATCGGCTCTGATCGGCAGACGAGTTCTGGTCAGAGTTGTCGTTGCCCGAACCGCGGTTCGGGTCGTACGGATTCTGCGGGGTAGACATAGTTGCTCCGAAGTCCTTGTCGATGTTTGCTGTGATTAGCGTACAAGCACAAGAGTAGCGGTCGCCCGCCTCATTCGTGGCAGAACTGACACACATTCTCACCGGTGAGGACGACAGGTCACGCGGACACGACGACGTGCCGCGGCAACGGCGCTCGACAGCACGACGGCGGGGACCGCGGGAGGCCCCTGCGAGCACGGACCTCGAGGAGTCGAGCACTGGAGTGAATGCACGAAACCCCAGACCTAAGTCCGGGGTTCCTGTTGTGCGCGATACTGGGATCGAACCAGTGACCTCTTCCGTGTCAGGGAAGCGCGCTACCGCTGCGCCAATCGCGCTCTATTCATTTGTTGCACCGGAACCGTAATGGTCCCTGTGCGCGATACTGGGATCGAACCAGTGACCTCTTCCGTGTGAAGGAAGCGCGCTACCGCTGCGCCAATCGCGCCGACTCACCGACAGTCAGACTGTCGAGGAATCCGAGGTGGCGACGGGATTCGAACCCGTGTATACGGCTTTGCAGGCCGCTGCCTCGCCTCTCGGCCACGCCACCGCCAAGGCAGTGCCATGACGCCTCCGAGCGGATGACGGGACTCGAACCCGCGACCCTCACCTTGGCAAGGTGATGCTCTACCAACTGAGCCACATCCGCGTTTCGCTGCCTGGTTTCCCTGGCAACGAGATATAACTCTATACGCAGCCGGCCCCGCACGCAAAATCGATCCGCGGTGATCGTCGTCACAGCTCCCGATCAAGCTTTCAGGCTGGTGAGGTTGAATGTGCTGTGTGAGCGAACGATCCCCCGTCAAGCGCCCGAAGGGCTGGCTGTCGCGTCATCACAAGCACGGGAGGCGCCCGTGGAGACAGTGCCGACTGGGTTACCTCCGATGGCGGCAGAGCGTCGCCGCCAACCCCCACGTCGATCGCCTCTTCAGACTCATCGTCGGCGGCGTCGGCACGCTCATCGTCATCTTCGGCCTCATCCTCGTGCCCCTGCCGGGGCCGGGCTGGCTCATCGTCATCATCGGTCTCTTCGTCATCTCGACCGAGTTCCACTGGGCCAGGCATCTCCTCCACTTCGTGCGGGTGCGCGTCGAGGCGTGGACGCGCTGGATCATGCGGCAGCCGCTCTGGGTGCGCTGGACGGTCGGTGCGCTGACGGCGGCCTTCGTCGCAGTCATCGTGTGGCTCGTCCTCAGACTCATCGGCATCCCGGACTGGGTGCCCGACCTCGGCGGACTGCTCGAGTTCCTCCACCTGCGCTAGGCAGACGATCCCGTGGCGGGAGGCCCCTCAGGCCTCCTCGGTCTCCGGGGCCGAGAGCGCGGTGAGGCGCGAGAGGCAGCGCATGTACTTCTTGCGGTAGCCGCCGGCCAGGGACTCCTCGGTGAAGACCTTGTCGAGGCGCTCACCGGAGTTGATGATCCGCACGTCGCGGTCGTAGAGGCGGTCGACGAGGGCGACGAAGCGCAGCGCCACGCTCTCGTTGTCGATCGTGCGCACGTCGTCCCACACGGCGGCGTCGATCCCGTCGACCATACGGCCGTACTTCGAGGGATGGACGGTCGCGAGGTGGTCGAGCAGAGTGGAGAAGTCGTCGCGGGCGACGTTGCCGGACAGCTGCGCCGCCGCCGCGTCGAGCTGCTCGGGGGTGAGCGGTTCGGCCGGGGCCGTGAGACCGCGGTGCCGGTAGTCCTGGCCGTCGATCCGGTAGACCTCGAACTGGTCGGCCAGCGCCTGGATCTCGCGGAGGAAGTCCTGGGCGGCGAAGCGCCCCTCGCCGAGCGACCCCGGCAGGGTGTTCGACGTCGCGATGATCTTCACCCCGGCATCGGTGAGCTCGCGCATCAGCCGGGACATGAGCACGGTGTCGCCCGGGTCGTCGAGTTCGAACTCGTCGACGCAGACGAGCTTCATCTCCTTGAGGTCGTCGCGCGCTTTGACGAAGCCGAGCGCTCCCACGAGGTTCGTGTACTCGACGAAGGTGCCGAAGGTCGCCGGCTTCTCATTGGCATGCCACGCCGAGGCGAGCAGGTGGGTCTTGCCGACGCCGTAGCCGCCGTCGAGGTAGACGCCCTTCGGACCGTCCTTGCCCTTGCCGAAGAGCTTGCCGAAGAACCCGGTCGACCGGTCGGCGGCGACGAACTCCTCGAGTTTGTTCCGCGCCTCGGCCTGCGAGGGCTGGGCGGGGTCGGTGCGATAGCTCGCGAAGGAGACGTTCTCGAACTGCGGGGGCGGGACGAGTCCGGCGATGAGTTCTTCGGGGGCGACCTTCGGGTTGCGCTCACTCAGAGAGGTCAGAGTCTGCTCGGCATTCACTCGCCCAATTCTATGGCAGGCGTCGATGCGGGCCGACCGGGCCCCGGCTCAGCTGAAGTCGAAGCCGAGGCGCCCGAGCTGCTTGGGGTCGCGCTGCCAGTCCTTGGCGACCTTGACGTGGAGGTCGAGGTAGACCTTCGTGCCCAGCAGCGCTTCGATGCCGCGGCGGGAGACCGAGCCGATCTCCTTGAGCCGCTTGCCGCCCTTGCCGATGATGATCGCCTTCTGGCTCGGGCGCTCGACGTAGAGGTTGACGTGGACGTTCCACAGCGGGTTGTCCTCGCTGCGGCCCTCCCGCGGGTACATCTCCTCGACCTGCACGGCGAGCGAATGCGGGAGTTCGTCGCGCACACCCTCGAGGGCGGCCTCGCGGACGAGTTCGGCGATCATCACCTCCTCGGGCTCGTCGGTGAGCTCACCCTCGGGGTAGAGCGGCGGCGAGACCGGCAGGTGGCTGGCCAGCACCTGTCCGACGGTGTCGACCTGGAAGCCGTCGACCGCGGAGACGGGGACGACGTCGGCGAAGTCGGCGAGCTCACCGACGGCCAGGAGCGCCTCGGCGACCTTCTCCTGGCTCACCGTGTCGACCTTCGTCACGAGCGCGACGATCGGGGTCCGGCCGTCGAGCAGCGCGAGCTGGGAGGCGATGTAGCGGTCACCGGGCCCGATCGGCTCGTCCGCGGGCAGGCAGAAGCCGATGACGTCGACCTCGGAGAGCGTGGCGACGACGAGGTCGTTGAGGCGCGAGCCGAGCAGGGTGCGCGGCTTGTGGAGACCGGGGGTGTCGACGAGGACGAGCTGGTAGTCGTCCTCATGGACGATGCCGCGGATCGTGTGCCTCGTCGTCTGGGGCTTCGCCGAGGTGATCGCCACCTTCTCCCCCACGAGCGCGTTCGTCAGCGTCGACTTGCCCGTGTTGGGGCGGCCGACGAAGCACGCGAAGCCCGCGCGGTAGTCCTCCGGGTAGTCCGTGCGAAAGTCCATCTCAGCTCTCTTCCCTGGTGACCTTGACGTGGGTGATGCGGTGCCGGCGCCCCTGGCCTTCGAGGGCGGTGAGCCGGAGCCCGGCGATGTGCGCGGTCGAACCGGCGATGGGGACGCGGCCGACGAGCTTCGTCAGCAGACCGCCGACGCTCGTCACGTCGTCCTCGTCGATGCGCACGTCGAAGTACTCGGCGAAGTCGGTGATCGACATGCGCGTGCTGATGACGAACGAGCCGTCGTCGTCGCTGACGAGGTCCTCGTCGCCGGAGTCGTATTCGTCCTCGATCTCGCCGACGATCTCCTCGACGATGTCCTCGATGGTGACCAGCCCCGCGGTGCCCCCGTACTCGTCGACGAGGACCGCCAGATGCGTCGAATCGATCTGCATCTGCCTGAGGAGGTCGTCGGCCGGCTTCGTCTCGGGCACGAAGAGGACGTCGCGGGCGAGCGTGTTGACGGGCCGGTCGGCGTCCTCCGGGTGCTGGTGGAGGCGGCGGGCGACGTCCTTGAGGTAGGCGACGCCTTCGATGTCGTCGAGGTCGTCGCCGCTGATCGGGATCCGGGAGAACCCGGAGCGGAGGAAGAGGTTCATCACCTTGTGCAGCGGTGTGCCGGAGGTGACGGTGACGAGGTCGGTGCGCGGAACCATGACCTGCTTCGCCGAGGTCTCGCGAAGGCTGAAGACCGACTGGATCATCTCCCGCTCCCCGTCTTCGATGACATCGGATTCGCTGGCCCGCTCGACGAGGTCGCGCAGCTGCTCCGAGGTGACGAAGGGACCGTCGCGGTAGACGCGGTCGGGGGTGAGCAGGTTGCCGAGCCACACGAGCACCCGCGTCAGGGGTCTGAGGATGACGAGGAGGACGGTGACGACCCCGCTGAGCGCCAGGCTCACCCCGAGCGAGCGGCGGCGGCCGATCGTGCGCGGGGAGATGCCGGCGACGACGAAGACGGCGATCGACGAGGTGATGACGGTGAGCACGATCATCAGCGGGCCCACGGAGTAGATCGAGTCGTAGGCGAGTGCGATGAAGACGGTGGCCAGCGCCTCGAGGAAGAGGCGGACGAAGATGATGACGTTGATGTTCGTCGGCAGGTCGGCCAGGATCCGCTCGACCCGGGCCGCGGACTTCTTCCCCTCGGCCTTCGCGTCCTGGATCGCATGGTGGGAGACGCTGAGCAGGGCGGCGTCGACGGCGGCCAGAGCGGCTGCGACGACAAGGCAGAGGAGCGCGCCGAGGAAGAGCCAGATCACGGCGTCAGACCTCGGTGGGTGCGGGGATGTCCGTCCGCCCGTCGTAGCGAGCGGCGAAGAACGTCAGCAGCAGGTGGCGCTGGAGGGCGAACATCTCCTCGCGCTCTTCCGCCTCCCCGTGGTCGTAGCCGAGGAGGTGGAGGAAGCCGTGGACGGTGAGGAGGAGGATCTCGTCCATCGTCGAGTGCCCAGCGGTCGCCGCCTGCTTCGCGGCGACGGCCGGGCAGATGATGATGTCGCCCATCTGGCCTTCTGTCGGCGCGTCGGCGCGGCCCCGGCTGAGCTGGTCCATGGGGAACGACATGACATCGGTCGGTCCCTCGAGATCCATCCACGTGACGTGGAGCTCGGCCATCGCCGCCTCGTCGACCATCGTCACCGACAGTTCCGCACCGGGGTGCATGTGGAGGGCCTCGCCGAGGTATTCGGTGAGCGCCACGACCTCGTCGAGGTCGACCTCGGCGTCGGTCTCGTTCGCGATCTCCGTGTTCACTTCGAGTTCCCCCACAGGTCGTAGGCGTCGACGATCTTCGTCACGAGCGAATGCCGCACGACGTCCTTGCTGCCGAGCTGGCAGAACGCGAGGTCGTCGATGCCGGCGAGGATCTTCTGCACGACCTTGAGCCCGCTCTTCGTGTTCCCGGGCAGGTCGATCTGCGAGACGTCGCCGGTGACGACCATCCGCGAGCCGAAGCCGAGGCGGGTGAGGAACATCTTCATCTGCTCCCCCGTCGTGTTCTGCGCCTCGTCGAGGACGATGAAGGCGTCGTTGAGGGTGCGCCCGCGCATGTAGGCCAGGGGCGCGACCTCGATCGTGCCGGACTCGATGAGCAGCGGGATCGATTCGGGGTCGACCATGTCGTGGAGGGCGTCGTAGAGGGGACGGACGTAGGGGTCGATCTTCTCCCCCAGCGTGCCCGGCAGGAAGCCGAGGCGCTCACCGGCCTCGACGGCGGGGCGGGTGAGGATGATCCGGGAGACGTCCTTGTTCTGCAGGGCGTTGACGGCCATCGCCATCGCGAGATACGTCTTGCCCGTGCCGGCGGGACCGATGCCGAAGGTGATCGTGTTGTTCCGGATCGCCTTGACGTAGTCGTGCTGGCCCATCGTCTTCGGTCGGATCGACTTGCCCCGGGTCGAGAGGATGTTCGTCCCCATCACCGCCGAGGCGGCCTTGCCCTCGGAGGAGAACGAGGCGACGCGCTCGATCGTCTCCTCATCGATGCGGTGGCCCGACTGGTGGAGCTTCTTGAGTTCGCCGATGACGGAGACGAACGCGCTCACCTGGTCGGGGTCGCCGGCGGCCTGGAGCTGGTTGGCGCGCAGGTGGAGGTCGAGCTCGGGGTAGACCTTCTCGAGCGCCCGGAGGTTGGCCTCCCCGGGTCCGAAGAATTCGACGAGGTCGATCGATTCGGGGATGACGAGGCGCACGGTCTCCGAGGCGGTGGTGGTCGTGGCGTCAGTGGAGGTGTCCAGAACTGTCCTTCGTTGATCGGGCGCTCCGTATCCGGAGCGCAGCAGGGTGCATTCCCATCGTAGTCCGGTATCTCACCAGCGGCCCAGGGAATTCTGTGCGAGCACGAGTCCCGCCGGTCCCGCCGAGGAGGACCGCAGGACGGTGTCGCCGAGGAGGACGGGGGTGGCCCCGACCCCGGCCAGGGAGTCGAGCTCCCGGTCGCTGATCCCGCCTTCGGGTCCGACGACGAGGACGATCCGCGCCGTCGTCTCGGCATCGAGACCCGCCAGTGCCGCCGAGAGCCGGAGCTCCGCGGTCTCGTGGAGGACGAAGATCGCATCGGCAGACGGTTCCCCGTCCGGTGCGGTCCCTTCGCCGAGGCGGGCCAGGAGTTCGGCACCGCGGGCCAGCTCGGCCAGAACGGGGAAGCGGGAGCGCCGCGACTGCAGGGAGGCGGCCGTGAGGAGGTTCTCCCATTTCGCCGCCATCTTCGTCTGCTTCTTCGCCGGCCAATCGGCGATCGAGCGGTCGGCGGCCCACGGGATGATCTCGTCGACCCCGATCTCCGTGGCCGCTTCGATGGCCTGGAGGTCACGGTCGCCCTTCGCGAGGGCCTGGACGAGGACGAGACGGGGCGTTGGCGCCGGGGTGGCGGTCACCTCGGTGACGTCGAGGGTGAGCTCGGTCGCCGAAGCGGTCGCCACGGTGCCCCGGGCCCGGGTCCCGTTCCCGTCGACGACGTCGATCTCCTCGCCGGGTCCGATGCGGCGGACCCGCACGGCGTGCCCGGCCACGTCCAAACCGAGGGTGAGCAGGCGACCGGCGACCGCCTCGGCGGCCTGGGGCGAATGGAAGACCGGGAGACTCACCGACCGGCGAACTTCTCACGCATGCGGGAGAACATGCCGCGGGCCTCCGTCGTGATCTGCGCCCGCGGGGTCTCCTCGCCGCGCAGCTTCGCGAGCTGGGCGAGCAGCTCCTTCTGCTCATCGTCGATCTTGTCGGGGGTGACGACGTCGACGGTGATGAGGAGGTCGCCGCGGGTCTCGGTGCGCAGGCGGGTCGCGCCGAGGCCCGGGAGCTTGACGACGGTGCCCGACTGCGTGCCGGGTTCGATGTCGAGATCCTGGACGCCGTCGAAGGTCTCGAACGGGATCCGGGCGCCGAGTGCGGCGGCGGTCATCGGCACGGACACGGCGGCGCGGAGGTTGTCGCCGTCGCGGCGGAACACCTCGTGGCGGGCGACCATGACCTCGACGAAGAGGTCACCGGCGGGACCGCCGCCGGGGCCGACCTCGCCCTGGGCCGACAGCTGGATGCGGGTGCCGTCGGAGACGCCGGCGGGGATGCGGATCTTCATCGTCCGCTGCTTGCGCACGCGGCCGTCGCCCTGGCAGTTGAGGCAGGGGTGCGGGATGACGGTGCCGTAGCCGTGGCACTGGTTGCACGTCTGGTTCGTCACCATCTGCCCCAGCAGGGTCCGGGTCATCCGCTGGATGCTGCCGGAGCCGTGGCACAGCGAACACGTCTCGACGGAGGTGCCGTCCTGGGTGCCGGCGCCGTGGCAGGTCTCGCAGACGACGGCGGTGGTGACGTCGAGGTCGACGGTGCCGCCGAAGGCCGCGGTCTGCAGGTCGATGTTGACGCCGACGAGGGCGTCCTTGCCGCGCTGCATGCGCGGAATCGGACCTCCGGCCGAGCCTCCCCCGCCGCCGAAGAACGTCTCGAAGATGTCGCCGAAACCACCGAAGCCGCCGGCCGGGAAGCCCTGCCCGTTGTCGCCGCCGCCCATGTCGTAGTTGCGGCGCTTGTCCGGATCGGAGAGGACCTCGTAGGCGAGGGAGATCGACTTGAACTCCTCGTCGTATCCGGGGTTGACGTCGGGGTGGTATTTGCGGGCCAGCTTGAGATAGGACTTCTTGATCTCAGCCGCCGAAGCGTCCTTCGACACTCCGAGTGCTTCGTAGTGGTCGGCCACAGAAACTTCTCTTTCCCTGGTGGTGGTGTGTGCGTGTGAGGTGGATGGGGCGCGCCCGGACTGTCGGCGGGCCTACCCCTGGTCTAGGGCCGAGGAGACGTATTTGGCGACGGCTCGCACGGCCGAGATCGTCGTCGGATAGTCCATGCGGGTAGGACCGAGGACGGCCAGACGGGCCGAGGATCCCGCCAGATGACCATATTCGGCGGCGACGACGGATGTCGAGCTGAAGGACTCGTGAGTGTTCTCACGGCCGATCCGCACGCTGATCTCCGCATGGTCCTCGGCCATCGAGGTGAGCAGCCGGAGCAGGACGACCTGCTCCTCGAAGGCCTCGAGGATCGGGGCCATCTGCTCGCCGAATTCGGAGCCGGAGCGCGCGAGGTTCGCGGTGCCGGCCATGATGATGCGCTCCTCCCGGGTCGCCGCGACGAGGTCGATGACGGCCTCGCGGATGCGGTCGAGGACGGGACTGCCAGCCTCGTCGTCGGGTCCGGTCGCGGCAGCCGTCGCGCCCACCTCGGCGCCGCGGTCGGGGCCGCGGACGTCGACGCGGGAGAGCTTGGCCCCGGCGAATTCGGAGTTGATCCGCTCGCGGAACCGCTGCAGATCGGCGTCGTCGACCGCCTCGGCGCTCGTGACGATCTTCTGCTCGACCTGCCCGGCGTCGGTGATGAGGACGACGAGGATGCGGCCGGGGGCGAGCCCGACGACCTCGATGTGCTTGATGCGCGCCTGCGAGACCATCGGGTACTGGATGAGCGCGACCTGATGGGTGAGTCCGGCGAGGACACGGACCGTGCGGTCGAGCATGCCGTCGAGGTCGACGTCGCCGTCGACGACCTGGAGGATCGCGCGGCGCTCGGCGTGGCTGAGGGGCTTGAACTCGTCGATGCGGTCGACGAACATGCGGTAGCCGAGGTCCGTGGGAATGCGACCGGCCGAGGTGTGGGGCTGGGCGATGTAGCCCTCGGCCTCGAGCTGGGCCATGTCGTTGCGGATCGTCGCCGGTGAGACGCCGAGGGTGTGGCGCTGGACGATCGCCTTCGATCCGACGGGTTCGTTCGTGGCCACGAAGTCTTCGACGATTGCCCGCAGCACCTGCGCGCGCCTGCTGTCGTTCATTCGTCTCCTCCCCGGATTTGGCACTCGAATACTCAGAGTGCCAATTCTACGCCTCTTGATCCGTGATTTCACGTCCACCCCCTCGTCCCGCCGAGGCACGCGGATTCCGCGGCGTCGGTCGGCACCCGACCTGCGTGTCAGCCCCGCCGCACCGGTGGCGATTCACTAGGCTGGGGCACCGTGAATGCCTTTGATCGCTACGGCTCCGATGTGCTCTCGGGATCCTCGCCGTCCTCGCACCGCCCGAAGAAGTCCCGCCCCGTCGAGGTCGGCCTCGGCATGGTCCTCGAAGACGCGATGAGCGGGTTCGTCGGCGCGGTCATCGGGGCGGAGAAGACGGCTGGCGGAGTCGCCGTCACCCTCGAGGACCGTCGCGGCGGGCGCCGGGCGTTCCCTCTAGGCCCGGGCTTCCTCTTCGAAGGCGAGCCCGTCGACCTGCGGCTGCCCAAGCGGAAGCCGCAGGCGCCGGGTCGCACCGCCTCGGGGTCACGGGCCGTCGTCGATGCGAAGGCGCGGGTGGCCAGGGGGTCGCGGATCTGGGTCGAGGGCAAGCATGACGCTGAACTCGTCGAGAAGATCTGGGGCGATGACCTGCGCATCGAGGGCGTCGTCGTCGAACCGCTCGGTGGACTCGACGACGTCGCCGACAAGCTCGAAGCCTTCGGTCCCGACCGGCAGCACCGGGTCGGGATCCTCGCTGACCACCTCGTCACGGGCACGAAGGAGTCGAAGATCGCCGAGGCGGTCCGCGCCGATCCCCGCTACGCCGAGGTCGTCCACATCATCGGTCACCCCTACGTCGATATCTGGCAGGCGGTCAAGCCGCGGGTCGTCGGCATCGACGCGTGGCCGACCGTGCCGCGCGGCGAGGATTGGAAGACCGGCATCCTGCGCCGCATCGGCTGGCCGCACGCCGACCACAGGGACGTCGCCGCCGGCTGGGTGCGGATACTGAAGTCGGTGACGACGATCGCCGACGTCGAACCGACGCTTTCGGGCCGCGTCGAGGAGCTCATCGACTTCGTCACCGTGGACTGAGGGCTCGTGGACTGAGTTGGCGGTGGATCGCGTCGCCCGTGGTCCGAGCTGCCCGTGGGTTGAGGAGTCTCGCGACAGCCGTTCCGCCTCGGTGCGCGGTCAGACTACGGCCAGGGCTCGCGCGGGCAGTTGTGATGGATTTGGAACGCCGTTCCCACGCCTGGGCAAGCCGGGTCGACTAGGGTGAGGGGGCAGAAGCCCGTCGAAAGGACCCGAAATGTCAAATTCCCCGCAGCCGCCCAACGGCGAGCAGAACCAGTCCCGCCCGATGCCGCCCGACTACTCCCAGGCCTCGGGACCCCAGCAGCCCTACAGCCAGCAGAACCAGTACGGTTCGCAGCAGAACAACGGCGGGCAGCAGTACGGCTCGCAGCAGAACTACGGGTCCCAGCAGAACTACGGGTCCCAGCAGAATCAGTACGGCAGTCAGCCGCAGAGCTACGGCGGCCAGCAGTACGGCAGCCAGCAGCAGTACGGTTCACAGCAGTACGGCTCTCAGCAGGGCTACGGCAACCAGGGATACGGCGGGCAGGGCTACGGTGCCCAGCAGCAGTACGGCCAGCCCGGCTACGGGATCCAGCAGGCGAATCCTGCGCTGTTCAATTCTGCCAACCTCCCCGAGGCCGCCTACGGACCCGGCTCCGAGCGCTTCTGGAATGCCAACGAGTCCGAGCGGACGACAGCACTGTGGACGAACATCGGCGCCCTCTTCATCGGGTTCCTTCCGCTCATCATGTTCCTCGTGAAGAAGGATGAGTCGCCCTTCGTCCGTGAGTACGCTCGGCAGGGCACGAACGCCTGGATCACGAACATGATCGCGACCTTTGCCGCATCGTTCGTCCTCGGCATCCTCGGCTTCCTCCTTGCTCTCGTCACGCTGGGATTCGGGTTCTTCATCGTCTACCTCTCGTTCCTCATTCCGCTGTTCTACGCGGTCCTCTACATCATCGCCGCCGTGGCGGCGAACAAGGGCGAGGGCTACAAGTTCCCGCTGACGATCAACTTCATCAAGTGAGCGTGATCGGCTCCCAAGCCGGCCGACTCCGATACTGACAGTCAGACGCTGACAGTCAACCGAGACGGGCCGCCGTGCTGAGGCACGGCGGCCCGTCGTCGTTCATCGCGCAGCCCAGCGCGTGCCGCGTCGGCGGTGGGCAAACCATGCCGAGGATCGCGGCAGGAAGGCGAAGACGAGACTGGCAGCACCGAACAGCTGAAAACCCGTGACGAGGATCGGGCTGAGCGGTGTGAGGACGAACAGAGACACGATGAGTGCGGCTAGGGCGATCCACCGAGCGCGGCCGCGCCCCACGAGAAGTCGCCAGGCATAGACGACGAAGGCGACGATGACGATGAGCCCGACGATGATGCCCACCACGACAAGGGCATTGGCCAGGGCGGTCGACACGTCACCGACGGAGGTGACCGCCTCTGCTCCGGTGCTGCCGCCCAGCTGCCGCAGCGCGAAACCCGCCGCCCTCAGCGTCCTCCCACCGGTGACGGCCATGACGATGACTGCCAGCGCAATGAACAGCGGCGCGATCAACCCGAGGATCGCTGCAGCGACCACTTCCCACGGTCGGCGCTTGCGACCGGTGCGATCTGCATGAAGGGAGGACGCTGTCGTGTAGGCGTCCCGTCCCTGCCGGACAGCTGCGGTCGATGCCTCCCATGCGACGCGGCTTCCGGACAGAGCCGTTGCCGACGCACGTCCCGCAGCTCTGCGTCCCTTCGTCCACAGCGCGGACCGGCCCATGGTGCTCGTGGCACGCACCGCGACGTTCTTGACGTCGCCGCTCACCCGACCGATCTCCTGTGCCACAGACTGGCGCTGCGACCGAGCGGGATGGGGGTGCGGGAGTGACGGAGGACGATGCCGGTCGTCGCGATGCTCATTCTCCCCCTTGCCGGACCGTGAGATCTCCACTCGCGGCGCCGGTGACCGTGTGGGCTGCACTTCGGATCGGGAATCCGAGGCGCGCTCGGCACTCTGTGGGAACGGGGGCAGGCCAGACGGCTCTTCGTACGGATCGGAACTGGGCATCGGCCACCTCCCCGGCGAGATTCCCCGAGTGCGGACCCACGGCAAGGAGAGCGTCCGCGAGGCCAACCACCATATCTGTAGTCAGAGTAGCAGGAAGTCAGCGTCGTGTGCCGGCCCTCCCGACCTCAGTCCACGTACTCCGTGAGGACGCGGACCATGTAGTCGGCCATGAGCCGGCCCTGCAGGGTCGGTGAGAAGCGACCGCTCTCGACCGCCTCGGCGTCGAGGAGTCCCTGTTTGACGAAGGTCCTGATCGCGGCGTCGCTGCCGGGGGCGAGCGTGTCGAGCGGCAGCTCGGAGTCGATGCGGGCGGCGAGCATGATTCGCTCGATCTCCCGCGTCGATGCCGTGAGCACTTCACGGCCGATCGCCGGCGAGTCACCGGCGCGCAGCCGGTCGGACCAGGCACGCGGGTGCTTCGCATTCCAGAACCGCACTCCCCCGATGTGCGAATGCGCCCCGGGCCCGAAACCCCACCAGTCGGCATTGCGCCAATACGCCATGTTGTGTTCGCAGCGGGTCGCCTCCGATGTCGACCAGTTGCTCACCTCGTACCAGCGCAGCCCGGCAGCGGCGATGGCGGCATCGGCGATCTCGTACTTGTCGGCGAGATCGTCCTCGTCGGGCATCGGCAGCTGCCCGCGACGGACCATCGCCCCCATCTTCGTGCCGGGTTCGACGATGAGCGAGTACGCGGAGATGTGGTCGACGTCGCCCTCGAGCGCGGCATCGAGGGAGGCTCTCCAGTCGTCGATCGACTCGCCGGGAGTGCCGTAGATGAGGTCGAGGCTGAGTTCGAGGTCCGCGTCCTTGATCCACCGGGTGACCTCGGGGATCTTCTTCGGATCATGCGTTCGGTCGAGTGTGGCGAGCACGTGCGGCACCGCCGACTGCATGCCCACCGACATCCGGGTGAAGCCGGCGGCCGCGAGCGTGTCGATGTAGCCCGGGTCGAGCGTGTCGGGGTTCGCCTCGGTCGTCACCTCGACGTCGGGAGCCAACCGGTAGCGGTCGCGGATGTCGTCCATCACCCCGGCGAGCACCTCGGCGGGCAGGAGCGTCGGGGTGCCCCCGCCGAAGAAGATCGTCCCGACCTCACGATCACCGGCCCCCGCCTCGGCGAGGACCCGGGTCGAGAGATCGAGCTCACGGGCGATCATCGCGCGGTAGTCCTCGCGGTTCGCGCCCGGTCCGAGCTCATCGGCGGTGTAGGTGTTGAAGTCGCAGTACCCGCACCGGACCCGGCAGTACGGGACGTGGACGTAGAGACTCAGCCGCGTGTCGGTCCCGGTCCCCGCCGAAGCGGGAAGGGACCCGTCGAGCGGCGGGATCTCACCGAGCGGTTGTGCCGGCACTTACTTCTTGGCGTCCTTCTTGTCGGGCTCGTCCGAGGACAGGGCGGCAATGAAGGCCTCCTGCGGGACCTCGACGCTGCCGACCATCTTCATCCGCTTCTTGCCCTCCTTCTGCTTCTCGAGCAGCTTGCGCTTGCGGCTGATGTCGCCGCCGTAGCACTTCGAGAGCACGTCCTTGCGGATCGCGCGGATGGTCTCACGAGCGATGATGCGCGAGCCGATGGCGGCCTGGATCGGCACCTCGAACTGCTGGCGGGGAATGAGTCCGCGCAGCTTGCCGGCCATGAGCACCCCGTACCCGTAGGCCTTGTCGCGGTGGACGATCGCGGAGAACGCGTCGACCTGGTCGCCGTGGAGGAGGATGTCGACCTTGACGAGATCCGCTGCGTCCTCACCGTCGTCGGCGTAGTCGAGGGAGGCGTACCCCTTCGTCCGGGACTTGAGCTGGTCGAAGAAGTCGAAGACGATCTCCGCCAGCGGCAGCCGGTAGCGGATCTCCACCCGGTCCGAGGACAGGTAGTCCATGCCCTGGAGCTTGCCGCGACGATCCTGGCACAGCTCCATGACCGCGCCGATGTAGTCACTCGGCGTGAGGATGGTCGCGCGCACCATGGGTTCGCGGACTTCGCGGATCTTGCCGGTCGGGAACTCGCTCGGGTTCGTCACGACGACCTCCGAACGGTCCTCGAGGGTGACGTTGTAGATCACGCTCGGGGCCGTCGAGATGAGGTCGAGGTCGAATTCGCGCTCGAGGCGCTCCCGGACGATCTCGAGGTGGAGGAGACCGAGGAACCCGCAGCGGAAGCCGAAGCCGAGTGCGGTCGAGGTCTCGGGCTCGTAGACGAGTGCGGCGTCGTTGAGCTTGAGCTTGTCGAGGGCATCGCGCAGCGCCGGGTAGTCGGAGCCGTCGATCGGGAAGAGACCGGAGAACACCATCGGCTTGGGTTCGGAGTAGCCGGCCAGGGGCGCCTCGGCGGGGGCCTTCGTCGCGGTCACGGTGTCGCCGACCTTGGACTGGCGGACGTCCTTGACGCCGGTGATGAGGTAGCCGACCTCACCGACGCCGAGTCCCTTCGTCGCGATCGGCTCCGGGGAGGACACGCCGATCTCGAGGAGTTCGTGCGTCGTGCCCGTCGACATCATCGTCACCTTCTCCCGCGGGGAGAGCGAGCCGTCGACGACGCGGACATAGGTGACGACACCGCGGTAGGTGTCGTAGACGGAGTCGAAGATCATCGCCCGGGCCGGAGCATCGGCATCGCCGACGGGGGCGGGAATGTCGGTGATGATCCGGTCGAGGACGCCCTCGACGCCCTCACCGGTCTTGCCGGAGACGCGGAGGACGTCGGCCGGGTCGCTGCCGATGAGGTTCGCCAGCTCCTCGGCGTACTTGTCCGGCTGCGCGGCAGGCAGGTCGATCTTGTTGAGCACGGGGATGATCGTGAGGTCGTTCTCCATCGCGAGGTAGAGGTTCGCGAGCGTCTGGGCTTCGATGCCCTGCGCTGAGTCGACGAGGAGGAGCGCACCCTCACAGGCGGCGAGTGACCGGGAGACCTCGTAGGTGAAGTCGACGTGGCCGGGGGTGTCGATCATGTTGAGCGCGTACGGGGTGCCCTCGGTCTCCCAGGGCATGCGCACGGCCTGCGATTTGATCGTGATGCCGCGCTCGCGTTCGATGTCCATCCGGTCGAGGTACTGCGCGCGCATGTCGCGGGGCTGGACGACGCCGGTGATCTGGAGCATCCGGTCGGCCAGGGTCGACTTGCCGTGGTCGATGTGGGCGATGATGCAGAAATTGCGGATCAACTCGGGTGAGGTCGCGGACGGTGTGATCCGCTGGAGTGCTTGTGGCGACACCTGAGGTGACATGAACGCCCTTTCTTCAATTCGTGCGAACCTCCATTGTTCCACGAGTTGGTCCCCCGGCCGGAATCCGCGCGGGCGGGGCCTCGTGCCCCGAACTCCGGACTCGGTTAGCCCGGATCATTGGACTCGGTGGGGCCGGTTCACCGGACTCGGTGCGGGAAAACACGGCGGAGATCTCTCCGCTCGCGAGGGATGTCCGCGATGATGGTCTCATGAGCGACTTCACCGTTATGAGCTTCAATCTCCGCTACCCGGCGATGGACGGACACCCCGTCGCCGAACGTCTGCCGGTCGCCGCCGAGCTCATCCGCGCCGCCCATCCGCATCTCATCGGCACCCAGGAGGGCGAGCTCGACCAGCTCGAGACCCTCATCGAGCTCCTCCCCGATGAGTACATCTGGCTCGGCGAGGGGCATTCGGGCGGCAATGCCGGAGAGTTCACGGCGATCATCTGCGACTCCTCCCGCTTCGAGGTCGAGACCGTCGACATCAGCTGGCTGTCGGAGACCCCGGACACCGTCGCCTCGGAGTCGTGGGGCGTCTCGCACGCCCGCACCCTGACGACGGTCGACTTCAAGGACCTCGAGACCGGCCGGGCGCTGCGGCTGCTCAACACCCACCTCGACCACAAGTCCGAACGCGCACGGCTCGAGTCCGCGAAGATCATGGCGGAGACCATCGCCGAGGTGGCCGTCCCCTGCGTCATCACCGGTGACTTCAACGTCGCCACCGGAGCCCCAGTCTACGACTACTTCGTCACGGATCTCGGCCTCACCGACACCGCCGCCGCGGTGCCCGGGGAGGACATCGGCACGTTTCACCGCTACAAAGGACCCAAGGCCGGGGAGCCGCGCATCGACTGGATCCTCACGACGCCGGGGCTCGAGACCGTGGCGACCCGCATCGACACCTTCAATGTCGACGGCACGTACCCGTCCGATCACTTCCCCGTCGAGGCGACCCTGCGCTGGACCGACGACGTCCGGGCGTGAGGCGCGGACAGCTGACGCCCGTCGCCCCCAGATGACTTTCGATGCCGGGCCGGGCACAGCATGCTCGGAAGCCGGGCACAGGGGATGTCACGAGCCGGGCCGGCGCTCGGCGACACGGTGCTCCCGGCAGCCGGGCCGGCGCTCGGCGACAGAGTACTGTCAGAGCCGTCCACTAGGCTGGACGGCATGAGCTGGAGATCAATCGTCAATCGTGCCGTGAAGATCGGTGTCCGCGAGGGCATGAAGTACCTCAAGGAGTCGCAGAGCAAGCGGTCACAGGGCGGACAGTCCGGTAGTCGGCCCGCTCCCCGACCGTCCTCGCAGGGTCAGTCGCGTCCGGGTGGGGGAACCGCCTCGGCGCCGGGAGGGGCCCGGACCACGAGCGCCCGCACCGGAGGCTACCCCGGTGACTACCGGGGACCGGTCACGGTCTCCTACTCCCCCGATCTCGACGGTGACGCGGATCCCGGCGAGGTCGTGTGGGGCTGGGTGCCGTTCGAGGAGGACCATTCGCAGGGCAAGGATCGGCCCTCGCTCGTCATCGGCAAGGACGGGCAGTGGGTGCTCGTCCTCATGCTCACGAGCCAAGATCACATCCCCGGTGGGATCGGCGAGGTGCGCTCGGACGGAGGTGCCCGGTGGATGAACATCGGCAGCGGTGACTGGGACGCGCAGGGCCGGCCCTCGGAGGTGCGCCTCGACCGCATCATCCGCCTCGATCCGAACGGCATCCGCCGGGAGGGTGCGGTGATGTCGCGTGAGGTCTTCGGCCTCGTCGCCGCCGAGTTCGACTGAGGGCGGTCGCCTGGTAGGATATGTGCTTGTGTCTTCATCAAGGCGTGTGTCTCGCCGAGGTCGGGTGAAGACGCCGTCCGACACGATGTCATCGAGGTGTTTCCCCGCGGAGATGACGTGCTCGTGCGGATGTGCCCTCACGACCATGTAGTACGAACACGAAAGAGTGTTGAAATTGGCTAATATCAAGTCCCAGATGAAGCGGATCAAGACCAACGAGAAGGCTCGTCTGCGCAACAAGTCGGTGCGCACCGAGGTCCGCGGTCTCATTCGCGACGTCCGTGAGAGCATTGCTGCCGGCAACAAGGACGAGGCACAGCAGGCTTATGCTGTGGCCGCCCGCAAGCTCGACAAGGCTGTGTCGAAGGGTGTTCTGCACAAGAACAACGCTGCGAACCGCAAGTCGAGGCTCGCCAAGCAGATCAACGCTCTCTGAGTTGATGGCTTCTGAAAGGGCCCGATCCGCACTGCGGATCGGGCCCTTTCGCTAACCCGGGAACAGGTGCTCGTGCCCAGGATCAGTTGCTGGTGCCCGGGAACGGTCGCCGGGACGGGTCCGCTCCGGCCACCGGTGTGGGGACTCAGCGGGCGCGGGCGAGCCGGCACACCTCGGAGACGAACGTCTCGACGGCGTAGACGGGGTCGCGGCCGCCGCCTTTGACGGCTTCGTCCGCCTCGGCTGCGGCGATGAGGGACTGTCCGAGGGCGACCTCGTTCCAGCGCCGCACTTCCCTCCGCGCCCGGTCGACCTGCCAGGGCGCCATCTTCAGTTCGGCGGCGAGTTCGCCGCTCGATCCGGAGAAGCCCTGGACCTTCGCCATGCCGCGCAGCTTCATCGCCACGGCCGCCACGAGGGGCACGGGATCCGATCCCGTCGACAGCGCGTGGCGGAGCAGGCTGAGCGCGCTCTTCGCATCGCCGGAGACCGCGGCATCGGCGACCTTGAAGCCGGTCGCCTCGACCCTGCCGCCGTAGTAGCGGTCGACGACGGCGCCGGTGATCGTGCCCTCCGTGTCCTCGATGAGCTGGTCGACGCCGGCGTTGAGCTCTGAGAGGTCGGCGCCGAGGGCGGACATGAGCGCTTCCATCCCGGATTCGTCGATCTGCCGCTTCGCTGACTTGAAGCGCGCCTGGGCGAATTTCGCCCGGTCGCTCTCGTTCTTGAGCACGGCGGCATCGATGCGCGGGAAACCGGCCGCGTCGATCTTCTTCACGAGCTTCGCACCGCGGTTGCCTCCGCCGTGGAGCAGGAGGACGACGGCGTCGTCGTTCGGTTCGTCGAGGTAGGACAGCGCGTCCTCGAGGAACGGTTCGGAGCACTTCTCGACGGCGTCGACGACGATGAGCTTGGCGCTCGAGAACAGCGACGGTGAGGCCGCCATCTCGAGTTCCCCACCCTGGTAGGCGGCGGCGTCGAACTCGACCTCTTCGGGGTCCTTCTTCCGGGCTGCGGAGACGATCCGGTCCTTGGCCATCCGCACGAGCACCGATTCGCTGCCGGAGATCATGACGACGGGCGCGGGCTTCGCCGAACTCCAGGGGATCAGTGTCTTCTTCGCTGCCATGCCCCCAGCCTATCGTCCGCGCGGGACACGACCCTCGCCGTCCTCGCCGCCGGCGCTGGCGCAGCTGCGGGCCGTGCTGAATCGGGGCCCTGCGTAGAGGGCGATCGTCCCGCACTCGTCGGTGCGCAGCACCCTGACCGGCCCGAACGCCTGGAGTGACCGCTCGGTCGGGTGACCGTAGCGGTTCTCCCCCACCGAGACGATGCCGAGCTGCGCACGAGCCGCACGGTAGAAGTCATCCGAGAGGTCCGAGGACCCGTGGTGCGGGGCGAGCAGCACGTCGGTGGGCGTCAGGCTCTGCGCGAGGACGAACTGCTCCTCCTCCCCGACATCGCCGGGGATGAGGACGGTGAGTCCGCGAACGACGACGCGGAAGACGAGGGAGTCCTCGTTGCGCGCGGCCGTCCCGTCCCCGGACCGGCCGTTGGCCTGCCCGATTCCGCCCGCGGCGTCTCCCCCGATCCCGCCTCTGCCCTCAGCGGGCGGCACGCCCGTGCTGGGCGGCCAGAGGACCTCGATGGCCACTCCGCCGATGTCGAGGCGACGTCCGCGGTGGAGGGGAGCCACCTCGGCGCCGGTGTCCCGGACGAGCTGCGCGACGTCGGGACTGCCGATGGCATTGGCCGACACCCACACCTGGCCCACCGTCCGCGACCATGTGGTGCCGGCGGCACCACCGCTGTGGTCGGCATCGAAATGGGAGATCGCGAGGTCGACCTCGGCGATCCCGCTGTCATCGAGGCACTCATCGATCGGCCCCGGCTGCTTCCCCGCATCGATGACAAGGCCCCGCCCGCCGCCGAGGTTGACGACCGTCGCCGACCCCTGCCCGACATCGCAGGCGAGCACGAGCCAGTCCCGGGCAGGCGGACGCGGACTGCCCACGACGACGACCGCCGCCCCGAGGGCGACCGCGAGGACGACGACCGGCGCGCCCCAGAGCCGCTTGCGAATGAGCAGGACGACGCCGACGGTGAGCAGCGCGAGCACCGCGAGCGCGACCAGCGATCCCACCGGCGGATCCGGCCATGCGAGCGATGCCCCGGGCAGGCGGGCGCAGACCCGGGCGACGGCGACGATCCACCAGGCGCACAGCGACCCGAGCCATGCGGTGAACTCGGCGATCCACGACAGTCCGGGCAGGCCGATCCCGCCGGCCACGAGGGAGACGAACCCGGCGACCGTCGCCGGGAGGACGGCCGGGGAGGCCAGCGCATTCGCGACCACCGACCAGCCGCCCAGGCGCGGATCGATGGCGACGAGGACCGGGGTGCACGCGAGCTGCGCGACGAGCGGGACGACGAGCGCGCTGACGAGCACGGACGGGGCGAGCGGAAAGCGGACGAGGAGTCTGCGCAGCAGGAGCGGGACGACGAACATGATGACCGTCGTCGCGATGACCGAGAGGACGAATCCCACCGAGGTGGCGAGCACCGGCACTCCGGTGAGGAGGAGCGCGACCGTGGCCGCGATGACGGCGACCGGGGCGATCCCGCCGCCGCGGAGGAAGACGAGAGCGACGGCGACGGCCATCCCGGCGGCGCGGATCGCGCTCGGCTCGAAGCCGACGACGAAGACGTAGCCGAGGCAGGTGAGCACGCCGACGGCGACGCGGGTGCGCGGGCCCGCCCGGCACGCTCCGGCGAGAAGACCGGCGCCGAGGCTGACGATTGTCACGTTCGTGCCGGACACCGCGGACAGATGGGTGAGGGAGACGACGCGCATGTCGTCGGTCATCTGCGCATCCTGCGGCGCGGTGTCCCCGACGACGAGGCCGGGCAGCAGCGCACCGCCGCTGGTGCCTGCGGCGAGCGAGTTCTCGCGCAGGGTCGCGCGCATCTCCGCCCGCCACCTCCACACGGCGTTCGGTGCGCGCATCACGCGGGGATCGTCACGGGTGATGCGAATGTCGTCGAGCCGCTCGGTGCGCATCTCGACCCGCGCGCCGACAGGCGGGACAGCGGGAGCAAGCACCTCGGCGAAGCCACCGCCGGTGAGCAGAGTGAGTCGTGACCAGCCCGACGGACCCGGCGTCGAAGCCCCGACGACGATCCCGTTCGTCTCCGTGTTCTCCACAGGACCGCGCGCGGAAGTGAGCACGCAGATCTGGACCGCGGCGAGGCACGCGAAGACGATGAGCCCGACGCCGAGGTGGTGGAACCGGCGGCGACGGACGACGACGAAGCCGATTCCGATGACGACCGGGGCGCCCACGAGCGCCCAGGGGCCGGGCGCGAGGAGGGCGAGTGCCCAGAGTCCGGCGGCGCAGAGGACGAGCCGCACCGACGACGGCCACAGCGTCGCAGTCGTCCGCGCCCACTGGCCTCCTGCCCGGGCCTGCCTGCGCGCCCAGTCCGCCGCTTTGTGGGGTCCAGCGCTCGGCGGTCCAGCTACGCGTCGCTGCCGCTCCGTGGTGCGTCTCCTCGGCCGGGACTGTGGGAGCGACTGTGGCCGCGAGAGCTGCTTGGACTGCGGCCGGACCTGGGGTCGAGACTGTGGTCGATTCTCCGCCCTGATCTGAGGCTCGGTACGCGGACCAGTTTCCGGTCGGCTCTGCTGCCGCGCCGCTCGGGTGGCTTCCTCATCCGACGGTGACAAGGTCCTTGAGACTCTCAAAGGTCTTCGGGCCGATGCCCTTGACGAGGAGGAGATCCTCGACGCTCGTGAACGGGGTCTGTTCCCGGTGGGTGATGATCGCCTGGGCGGTGACGGGGCCGACCCCGGGCAGGGTCTCCAACGTCGCCGAGTCCGCCGTATTGAGGTCGATCCTGCCGCCGGGCACCGCACCCGGCCCTCCGCCGGGAGGTGCCGGGGCGGAGGGCACACCAGGGGCCTGACCGCCTGGAGGCTGACCGCCTGGAGCTTGGCCGTCCGGCGCTGGACTCGGCGGCTGTCCGCCCGGGGCCTGACCCGCGGGTGTCTCGCCGACGGCCGGGATGCGGATCTGTTCGCCGTCGGCGACGAGCCGGGCGAGGTTGACCGCTTCCGCGTCGGCGTCGGCGGTCAGTCCCCCGGCCGCCTCGACGGCGTCGCTGACCCGTGAGCCGCCGGGCAGTGTGACGACGGACGGGTTCGCGACCTCACCCGTGACATGGGCGACGATCTGCTGGTTCGCCGGCTGGTCACCGGATCCTGCGCTGTCCTGAGCCGGCCCGGGGTCTCCGCTGCCGCCGTCTTGACTGCCGGCCGCCTCGGCGGATGGGCCTTCCGACACCGCACCTCCTGCGGTCGGGTCGGACGGGCTCTGCGTTTGTGTTGGGCGGAACACGTAGAACGCGAGGACGAGCACAGCGGTCGTCGCCACGGCGAGGGCGATGAGGATGGGCAGACGGACGCGTCGCGGCGGGACCGGCTCCTCGTCGCCTTCGGTGTCGGCGGTGTAGATGTCGCCGGGAACCCATCCGCCGCGTTCGGCGCTCGCATTGACGAGGCCGGCGAACCTGTCATCGGGAGACACAGCCATGCGCGCACGCTACGACGGGCACGAGCACGGACTCCACGCGATCGTCCGGTCGTGTGGACAGTGCGCGAGCGTCCACAGGCTCTCAGCACACGAGTCGCAGTGTCATCCACACCCTGCCGCACGCGAGTCCGTGGCGTACTGGAGACCGTCCGGCGGCGATTGGTCCCGCGCGGGAGGCCGCGGTCCGAAATCGCGCGCGGATGCACGACACGACTGTGCGCCAGTTCGCTCGGAGATGGCCAAGGCCACCCTGGCCATCTCAGACTCAACTGGCGCACACTCTCGTTCGGGCTCACTTGGGTTTCCAGGGCTCACGTCATTACCTGAGCCCTCCGGCCCCAACAGTGCCGCAACCGCCAGGCCGCGAAGGGCACAAGGACGTTTCGGCGGCGCGGGAAGCGGCGCGCTGACGACGGCTGGTCCCGAGCGGGAAGTCGCGGCCCGACAGCTCGCGCGGATGCTCGACACCACTGTGCGCCGGTTCCGGCACACCTGGGTTTCCAGGGCTCACGTCTTTACCTGAGCCCTCCGGCCCTAACAGTGCCGCAGCCGCCGGCCGCGAAAGGCGCAAAGACCTTGCGGCGACGCGGGAAGCGGCGCGCTGACGACGGTTGGTCCTGTGCGGAAGGTTGCGGTCGAACTGCTCGCGCGGATGCACGACACGACTGTGCGCCGGTTCGCTCGGAGATGGCCAAGGCCACCGTGGCCAACTCAGCCTCAACGGGCGCACACTCCCCTTCCGGCTCACCTCGGTTTCCAGGGCTCACGTCTTTACCTGAGCCCTCCGGTCCCAACAGTGCCGGAGCCGACCGTGCGAGCAGTTCAGGTCAGCCGCACCCCGGCCAGCTGCACCCCGATCAGCCGGCTGCCCGAGTCCCGGCCCCCAGACCACCCGCACTACGGGGTGGTCTGGACCGTGATGCCGAGGGCGCCGGGGCCGACGTGGGCGGTGATGATCGGCGAGAGCGTGCGGAACGTCGGCGTCAGGCCCCGGTCGACGAGCTTCTCGGTGAGGGTGACGACGTCGGGGGCGTCGGGGCTGCCGTCGGCGTGCTGGATCTCGACCTGCAGGGGCCGGTCTCCCCCGCCGAGGCTCGCCGCCGTCTCCCCGGCGATGACGCTCATCCGCTCGAGCGCCTTCGCGCGGGTGCGGACTCGGGCGACCGGGGTGACGACGCCGGCACCGAGGCCGAGCACCGGCACGATCTGCAGGGCACGCCCGAGCAGCGAGGATGCGGCCCCGATGCGACCGCCTCGGCGGAGGTGTTCGAGGTTCTGCGGAGCGAAGACGGTCATCGTCTCCCCCGCACACCAGTCGGCGACGGTGCCGGCGATCGATGCGACGTCCTCGCCGCGCCCGATCCCGGCGGCGGCGACTGCGACGGCCCCGGCGAGTCCCGCCGAGGTGGTGCGCGAGTCGACGACGTCGATGAGCACCGGCTGGTCGGTCGCCGCGGTGACCGCCGAATCGCGGGTGCCCGAGAGCTCCCCGGACATCGTGACGACGATGATCGCCTCGGCGCCGTGGTCGATGAGATCGGCGTACGCGGCGGCGAACCGGGCGGGTGTGGCCATCGAGGTGCTCACCTCGGAGCCGGCGTCCATCGCCGCACACAGCCGGTCAGGATCGAGTTCACCGTCGATGTAGGCGACCCCGTCGATGAGCACGGTGAGCGGGACGACCGCGAAGAGGCCGCCGGTGGTCTCGCGCAGCCGGGCCGCCTCGGCATCATGGAGCTGGGCGGTCGAATCGGTGACGAGACCGATCCTCATGGCCGGCCCAGCGCCCGGTACGTCCACCCTGCCGACCGCCACGTGTGCGGGTCGAGCACATTGCGCCCGTCGACGAGCACCCGCCCGGCCACGAGACCGCCGACGACCTCCGGGTCGAGATCCCGGTACTCCTGCCACTCGGTCAGCAGCAGCACCGCATCCGCCCCGGTCAGCGCCTCGGTGGTGTCGGTGACGAAGCTGAGCTCGGGAAACGCCCGGGACGCGTTCGCCACAGCTTCCGGGTCGGTGACCGTGACGACCCCGCCCTGCGTGCCGATGAGCCGGGCCACCGCGAGCGCCGGGGAGTCGCGGACATCATCGCTGTCGGGTTTGAACGCCGCCCCGAGGATCGTCACCCGCTTGCCGATGAACGACCCGCCGAGCGCGTCCCGGGCGATGTCGACCATCCGCACCCGCCTGCGCATGTTGATCGAGTCGATCTCCTTGAGGAACGCCACCGCCTGATCGGCCCCGAGCTCCCCGGCGCGGGCCATGAACGCACGGATGTCCTTGGGCAGACAGCCCCCGCCGAAGCCGAGGCCGGCGTTGAGGAACTTCCGCCCGATCCGATCGTCCATCCCGATCGCATCCGCCAGCAGCGTGACATCGGCCCCGGAGGCCTCACAGAGTTCGGCCATCGCGTTGATGAAGGAGATCTTCGTCGCGAGGAACGAGTTCGCCGCGGTCTTCACCAGCTCCGCGGTCGCGAAGTCCGCGACGAGCCGCGGCGTGTCGGCCTCAAGCATCGGCGCGTAGACCTCATCAAGCGCCGCCGTCGCCGCGACTCCGGCCTCGCCTTCGGCGACACCGTAGACGAGACGGTTGGGGTGGAGGGTGTCCTCGACGGCGTGGCCCTCACGGAGGAACTCGGGATTCCACATGAGCATCCCCCCGGCCGGTTCGACGAGCGCAGCCAACCGGGCCGCCGTGCCCACCGGCACCGTCGACTTGCCGACGACCACCGCACCGGGCGCCAGATGCGGCAGGAGCGAGTCGACGGCGGCATCGACGTACGTGACGTCAGCGGCGAACTCCCCGCGCCGCTGCGGGGTGCCCACGCACACGAAGTGGACGCTCGCCTCGGCGGCCCGGGAGACATCCGTCGTGAAGTCGAGACTGCCCTTCTCCTGACCCTCGACGAGGAGATCGGCGAGTCCCGGTTCGAAGAACGGCGGGCGTCCGTCACGCAGAGCCGCGATCTTCGCCTCGTCGACGTCGACGCCGACGACCTCGTGACCCAGCGACGCCATGGCCGCCGCATGCACGGCTCCCAGATACCCACAACCGATGACCGAAATCAACACCTGGCACTACCTCGTTTCGTCCGAGCATTTTCACGCACACTATATGCCACCTGCATGCACGATCGCCTACACGATTTACGGAGGTCGAAACAGTAGTCTTGTCAGTGTGAAGCGTTTCCTGGATTTCCTCACCAACTCGACCGCCGCGGTGGTTCTCGCCGTCCTCATCGTCGCGGGCATCGTGCTCTTCGCCATCCCCGCCCTCCACCCGTTCGCGTGGCTCATCGGGATCGTGCTCTGCCTCGGTGCCGCTGCCGCCCTGCTGATCTTCCACGGCGAATGGCGGCGCGCCCAGACCCAGATCGATGCCCTGCGCGGCAGCCTCGCGACCGAACGCGGACGGATGGATGCGGTGGGCCTGACCCCTGTCGCCGAGGAGGTCGCGCAGATCCCCGACGAGACGCGGGCTCAGCGGATCCTCACCCTCATCCCCGACTCCGACGGCCTCATCCAGTCCCTGCGTCTCGATGCGACGTTCGGCACCCTCGCCGTCGACGAGCTCGCCCCGCTCCACACGTTCCGTGAGGAGTTCGCGAAGTCGAGCTTCGACAACCCCCGCTCGCACACGGCGTTCATGAACCTCTACCGGGCCGCCGAAGCGCTGTCGATCTGGGTGAACGAGGAGACCCGCGTCGTCGCCGACGACGAGGCGAAGCGGGAGATCACCCCCGGCGACTCGCGCAAGGGCGGGTGGCGTGAGTACACGGAGGCGCGCAGCCGCGGGGAGAGCCTCGGCGACACGTTCGTCACCGCCCGCTGGGAGTTCAAGCAGACCGCGCTCGAGCTCGGGCTGACCGCCTGAGGAGCCGGCGACACCTGAGACCCCGTCAGTGCCGGATCCACCAGTTGTCGGTCGGGGTCACCGGGGTGCGGCGCTTGTGCTCGGTCGCCCGGTAGCGGTCGATGAGCCGCTGGGCCGCCTCGGCGTCGATCTCGTTGCCTTCGAGGAAGTCGTCGATCTGCTCGTAGGTCAGCCCCAGGGACGATTCGTCGGTCTGACCGGGATCCTCGTCGAGGAGGTCCGCCGTCGGGGTCTTCGTCGTCAGGTGCTCCGGCGCGCCGAGGTGGCGCAGCAGCTCCCGTCCCTGCCGCTTGCTCAGGCCCGACAGCGGGATGACGTCGGCAGCCCCGTCACCGAACTTCGTGAAGAACCCGGTGACCGCCTCGGCGGCATGATCGGTGCCGACGACGAGGAGGCGTTTCTCCCCGGCGATCTCGAACTGCGCGGTCATCCGCAGGCGCGCCTTGACGTTGCCCTTGCCGAAGTCGGAGATCGGCTCGCCCATCGCCTCGCGGTACTCCTCAGCGGCGGCGTCCGTGGCCGCGCCGATGTTGAAGACGATCTCGTGGTCGGCGGCGATGAACTTCAGCGCGTCCTGCGCATCGGATTCGTCGGCCTGGACGTGGTAGGGCAGACGCACCGCGTAGAACTCGGCCTTCTCTCCGCGCCGCCGCAGGGTTTCGACCGCCAACTGGCAGAGTCGGCCGGCCAGCGTCGAGTCCTGTCCCCCGCTGATGCCGAGGACGAGCCCGCGCACCCCGGTGGTGAGCACGTAGTCGACGAGGAATTCGACACGGCGGATCACCTCGGTGGCGGGATCGATCTGCGGACGCACACCGAGCGCAGTGCGGATCTCGTCCTGAACGGCGGCGATGGAGCTCATGGGAGTCAGGGGTCCTTCTCTCTTCGGTGACCGGAGCCGGTCAGCGGTTCACGCGTCGGGAACGATGTTGACGAGCTTGGGTGCCTTGACGATGACCTTGCGCACCCCGGCGCCGTCGAGCGTGCGCTGGACGTTCGGCGAGGCCAGCGCCAGGGCTTCGAGGTCCTCGGCGGTGATGTCGGGGGCGACGTCGAGCCGCGCGCGCACCTTGCCCTTGATCTGGACGACCGCGGTGACGGTGTCGGCGACGAGGTAGGCGGGGTCGGCCTCGGGGAAGTCGACGTAGGTGATCGACGACTCGTGCCCCAGCCGCTTCCACAGCTCCTCGGCGAGGTGCGGGGCGAAGGGCGAGAGCATGATCGCCAACGGCTCGAGGACGTCGACGGTCGCACTACCCTGCTTCGTCAGGTGGTTGGTGAGCACGATGAGCTTCGAGATCGCCGTGTTGAAGCGCAGGTGGTCCATGTCGTCGCGGACTCCGGCGATGACCTGGTGCGCGACCTTGAGCGTCTCGGGATCGGCGGTGCCCGCGGCGACGACGGACTCACCGGTCGCCTCGTCGACGAAGAGGCGCCACACGCGCTGGAGGAAGCGCTGCGCGCCGACGACGGCTCGGGTCTCCCACGGCCGATCCTGCTCGATCGGCCCCATCGACATCTCGTAGACGCGGAACGTGTCCGCGCCGTAGGCGTCGTAGATCTCATCGGGCATGACGGAGTTCTTCAGCGACTTGCCGATCTTGCCGTACTCGCGGTTGACCTGCTCGCCTGAGTACCAGAACGTCGTCTCGCCCGCCTCGTCGGTGCGCTCCTCGACGTCGGCGGCCGGGACGTAGACGCCGCGGGCATCGGTGTAGGCGTAGGCCTGGATGTAGCCCTGGTTGACGAGCCGGTGGAACGGCTCGGACGAGGAGATGTACCCGAGGTCGAAGAGCACCTTGTGCCAGAAGCGGGCGTAGAGGAGGTGGAGCACCGCGTGCTCCTGTCCGCCGACGTAGAGGTCGGCCCCTCCTCGCGGCTTCGACGCCCG
Source organism: Brevibacterium sp. XM4083 (assembly GCF_006489205.2). Taxonomy (GTDB): domain Bacteria; phylum Actinomycetota; class Actinomycetes; order Actinomycetales; family Brevibacteriaceae; genus Brevibacterium. The sequence continues at coordinate 602,784 of NZ_VFYR02000002.1, forward strand.
CGGCCCCAGCCAGTAGGCCTCGTTGGCCGGGTCGACGACGGCATCGGAGTTGTTGGGGTCGGCGTAGCGCAGCTGGTACCACGAGGACCCGGCCCAGTTGGGCATCGTGTTCGTCTCGCGGTAGTAGGTGCGCGGTCCGTCGCCGAGGTCGAGTTCGACCTCGACCCACTCCCGGTTGCGCGACAGGGCCGGCTCCGGCTGGGAGTCGGCGTCGTCGGGGGCATAGGTCCGCGGGGCGAAGTCGTCGACCTCGGGCAGCTGGACGGGCAGCTGGTCGTCGGGCAGCGCGATCGGGGTGCCGTGCTCGTCGTAGACGATCGGGAACGGCTCACCCCAGTAGCGCTGGCGGGAGAAGAGCCAGTCGCGCAGCCGGTACTGCGTCGTCTCCTCGGCCAGCCCCAGACCGGCCAGCCATGCGGTGACCGCGGCCTTCGCCTCGGCGATCGACAGGCCGTTGACGTCGATCGACTCGTTCGCGGAGTTGATCATCACCCCCTCGCCCGTGTACGGCGAGTCCTCGTCGTGGCCCTCCGGGGGCTGTACCGTGCGGACGTAGGGCAGACCGAACTCCTTCGCGAACTCCCAGTCGCGGGCGTCCTCGGCGGGCACCGCCATGATCGCCCCGGTGCCGTAGCCCATGAGGACGTAGTCGGCGACGAAGATCGGGATCTGCTCACCGGTTGCAGGGTTGAGCGCCGAGGAGCCGGTGAAGATGCCGGTCTTCTCCCGGCTCTGCTGCCGGTCGGCGTCGGTCTTGGCCGCGGCCGCACGCTGGTAGGCGGCGATCGCCTCGGCGGGGGTGCCTGCTCCTCCGCGCCAGCGCTCGGGCGTACCCTCGGGCCACTGCGCCGCAGTGAGGTCGGCGACGGCCGGGTGCTCGGGTGAGAGCACGAGGTAGGTGGCGCCGAAGAGTGTGTCCGGGCGCGTCGTGAAGACCTCGATGGACTCCTCGGTCGTCGAATCGGCGTCGGCGGCCGTGGCAGCGGCGGGCATGAGAGGCAGGCGCAGCAGAGCGCCCTTCGACCGTCCGATCCAGTTGACCTGCATCGCGCGGATCGCACTCGGCCAGTCGAGGGCGTCGAGGTCGTCGATGAGGCGGTCGGCATACGCCGTGATGCGCATGTTCCACTGGCGCAGGGTGCGCGTGTAGACGGGGAAGTTGCCGCGCTCGGACAGACCCTCGGCGGTGACCTCCTCGTTCGCGAGCACGGTGCCCAGTCCCGGCGCCCAGTTGACCGGGGACTCCGAGACGTAGGCCAGCCGGTAGCCCTGGAGGACGTCCTCCTGCTCCGCGGCGCTCAGCTGCGCCCAGTCCCGCCCGTCGGGGGTCGGCCGCTGCCCGCTCGCGAACTGCTCGATGAGGGTGGAGATCGGACGCGCAGCACCGGCAGAGTCCTCCCCCGGTGCCTGCGCCTCGGGGTCGTACCACGAGTTGAAGATCTGCAGGAAGATCCACTGCGTCCACTTGACGAAGTCGTCGTCGGTCGTCGCGAAGCTGCGACGCGCGTCGTGGGCGAGCCCGAGGCGACGCAGCTGACCGGTCATGTTCGTGATGTTCGCGTCGGTCGTGATCCGCGGATGCTGGCCCGTCTGCACCGCGTAGAGATCGGCGGGCAGTCCGAAGGCGTCGTAGGACAGCGCGTGCATGACGTTGCGTCCGCGCATCCGCTGATAGCGGCCGAAGACGTCGGTGCCGAGATACCCGAGCGGATGGCCGACGTGGAGGCCCGCACCCGAGGGGTACGGGAACATGTCCATGATGTAGAGGGACTCCCGCTCGCCGAGGTTGTCCGGCGGCCCGTACGAGGACTGCGGGGCGGAGGCGGCGAGGTCCTGGCTGAGATCACCGGTCGGGTTGGGGGCGTGGTACGTTCCCGCCTGCTCCCAGGTGCGCTGCCATGACGTCTCGATCTTCTCCGCCAGTTCCGCGTCGTAGCGGAAACCGGTGTCCTCAGGGTTCGTCGACATTACCTTCCTTCGCCAGTGATCGGGTTTGATCCATCGTAGCCTGAACGCTCACGCGCTGAACTGGCTAGACTGCAGACGAGACATGATCACCCGGCAAACGTGATCGATTTCACGGCTGAACGTTCGCACAGTAAAGTACTTAACGATCGCACAGTAAAGTAACTGGGCAGTAACTTATGTCCCGAAGGAGTACGCATGAGCCCACAGACAATGCCCCAGTCAGCCACTCCGGTCGTCGGGTACGAGGTGGACACGACGTCGTCGACGACCGACATCCTTCTCAACCGCCTCGCCACCGCCCCCACCCATCCGGCACTGGCCAAGGCCGTCGGCGACGAGTGGGTCGAGGTGACGACGGCGGAGTTCGTCGATGAGGTCCGCGCCGTCGCCAAGGGACTCATGGCCTCCGGGGTCGGGCTCGAGGACAAGGTCGGCATCTTCGGTCCGACCTCCTTCGACTGGACGCTGTCGGACTACGCCGTGTGGTTCGCCGGCGCGATCTCCGTGCCCTTCTATGACACCTCCTCGCAGGATCAGCTCGCGTGGATGCTCGAGAACGCCGAGGTCACCGCCGGCCTCGTCGCCACGCAGGAGCACGCCCAGCGCGTCCGCGACGCCGCGGCCGCCGCGGGGCTTCCGGCCCCCACGCTGTGGATCTGGGACGAGGGCGCCTTCCGCGAGCTCGCCGCCGCGGGCGAATCCGTCAGCGACGCCGACCTCGAGGCCCGCCGCAGCGAGGTCGGCAGCGAGTCGATCGCGACGATCATCTTCACCTCCGGGACGACGGGCAGGCCCAAGGGCTGCGTGCTCACGCATGCGAACTTCGTCCAGACCGCACAGGCCGCCGAAGAGCAGATCAGCGAGGTCACCGGCGGTGACGCCCGCTGCCTCCTCTTCCTCCCCCAGGCCCACGTCTTCGCCCGCTTCATCGAGGTCCTCTGCGTGAGCACGGGAGGGCTGCTCGCCCACCAGGCCGACCTGACGAAGCTCACCGACGCCCTCGGCAGCTTCAAGCCGACGTTCATCCTCGGCGTGCCCCGGGTCTTCGAGAAGGTCTTCAACTCCGCGCTCGCGAAGGCGCAGGCCGGCGGCAAGGAGAAGATCTTCCGCCGGGCCGAGCAGGTCGCCGTCGCCTATTCGAAGGCCCTCGACGCCGGCAAGGTCCCGCTCACGCTCAAGGCCCAGCACGCGCTCTTCGACACCCTCGTCTACCGCAAGCTGCGGGAGATCATGGGCAACAACGTCAAGTGGGCGGTCTCCGGCGGCGGGCCGCTGGGCACCCACCTCGGCCACTTCTACCGCGGCATCGGCCTCGTCGTCCTCGAGGGCTACGGCCTCACGGAGACGACGGCCCCGATCACGGTCAACGTCCCCGAGAACTCGAAGATCGGCACCGTCGGCGTGCCCCTGCCCGGAGCGACCGTGGCGATCGCCCCCGACGGCGAGATCCTCGCCAAGGGCGTGCCCGTCTTCCGCGAGTACTGGAAGAACCCCGAGGCCACGGCCAAGGAGTTTCACGACGGCTGGTTCGCCACCGGTGACCTCGGGTCGCTCGACGAGGACGGCTACCTCAGCATCGTCGGGCGCAAGAAGGAGCTCATCGTCACCTCGAGCGGCAAGAACATCGCCCCCGCCCCGCTCGAGGACGCGCTGCGCCGCCACCCGATCATCGGCCAGCCGGTGCTCGTCGGCGACAACCGCAAGTACATCACCGCACTGATCTTCCTCGACCCGGAGATGTTGCCGACGTGGCTTAAAAATCATGATCTGCCGGAGATGACCCTCGCCGAGGCGGCCGAGGACGAGACCGTGCGCCAGACGATCGAGAAGGCGATCGAGCGCGTCAATCGGACCGTCTCCCGGGCCGAGGGCATCAAGAAGTTCCGCATCGTGCCCGTCGAGCTCAGCGAAGCCAACGGCTATCTCTCGGCGAAGCAGTCGGTCAAGCGCCACCTGCTCGGCAAGGACTTCGCCGACGAGATCGAAGCGCTCTACGCCGACTGAGGCGGGTGGGGAGACGCGGCGATGGTCAGCTGAGTAAGATGAAGTTTCAACCATCGTGACGTCGGGTCGGTCGCCCGCTCACCCCGGGCGGCCGACCCGACGCACTCAGTCGCGTGAGAGAGGACATCCCCATGTCGAACGACACCGAGACGAACACCGCCGACACAGACACGTCCGGCTCGTACGTCGAGAAGGGCGCGGAGTTCAACCGCGACACGAACTACATCGAGGACCGCATCCTCGACGATCCCGACGCGCAGTGGCCCGTCGAACCCGGCCGCTACCGCCTCATCGCCGCCCGCGCCTGCCCGTGGGCCAATCGGACGGTCATCGTCCGACGTCTCCTCGGTCTCGAGGACGTCATCTCGCTCGGGATGCCCGGGCCCACCCACGACAAGCGCTCGTGGACCTTCGACCTCGATCCAGGCGGCGTCGATCCGGTGCTCGGGATCGAGAGGCTCCAGGAGGCGTTCTTCAAGCGCTATCCCGACTACCCGCGTGGCATCACGGTGCCCGCGATCGTCGACATCCCCTCCGGTGCGGTCGTGACGAACGACTTCGCGCAGATCACCGAGGACTTCTCGACCCAGTGGACGGCCTACCACCGCGAGGGTGCGCCGAACCTGTGGCCGGAGGAGTCACGGGACGAGATGGAGTCCCTCATGCGGATGATCTACACGGAGATCAACAACGGGGTCTACCGGTCGGGCTTCGCCGGCTCGCAGGAGGCCTATGAGAAGGCCTTCGACCGTCTGTTCACTGCCCTCGACACCGTCGAGGAGCGGCTGGCGACCCGGCGCTACCTCATGGGTGAGTCGATCACCGAGGCCGATGTCCGGCTCTTCACGACGCTCGCGCGCTTCGATCCCGTCTACTACGGGCACTTCAAGGCCAACCGCACCGCGCTGCGGGACTTCCCGAACCTCTGGGGCTACGCCCGCGACCTCTATCAGACGCCGGGATTCGGCGACACGATCGACTTCCCGCAGATCAAGGACCACTACTACATCGTCCACAAGGACGTGAATCCCACCGGCATCGTTCCCGTCGGTCCGGACCTGTCGGGCTGGCTGACTCCGCACGGTCGTGAGGAGCTCGGCGGTTCGCCGTTCGGCGACGGCACTGCTCCCGGTCCGGTGGCAACGGGCGAGGAGGTTCCGTTCGAGAGCACCGCGGCGGCCTGGGTGAAGTGAGCCCGGTGGACGCTCCATTCCGCCGAGGTGAATGACTGAAGCCCGACCACTTGGTCGGGCTTCGCTCATTCATCGCTTAAGGGGTGCCGCCGGGCTCGGCGTCCTGCTCCCGCTCGAAGTCGGAGTCGTGGGTTCCCGTCGCGCGCTGGCGACGCCGCTTGCGGACCTTGAGCACGATCCACGCGACGACGGCGACCGCGACGACGACGATGACGAGCGTCTGGAAGTACCCGGCGTAGGTCTCGACGATCGACCAGTTCTCACCGAGGTAGAAGCCTGCGACGATGAGGATCGTATTCCAGATCGTGCTGCCGGCGGCCGTGAGGAGGAGGAACTTGAGCATCGGCATCGCCCGCATGCCTGCCGGGATGGAGATGAGGGAGCGGAAGATCGGGATCATCCGCCCGAAGAAGACGGCCTTGTCACCGTGGCGGTCGAACCACGCGATCGTCTTGTGGACGTCGGCGACGTCGACGAGCGGCATCTTCACCGCGATCCGCACGATCCGGTCGAGTCCGATCCACCGGCCCACCGCGTAGAGCACGAGAGCCCCGACGACCGATCCGATCGTGGCGAAGACGATGGCGAGGACGAGACTGAGCTGACCGCGACTCGCCGTGAAGCCGGCCAGCGGCAGCACAAGCTCGCTCGGGATCGGCGGGAAGATGTTGTCGAGGAACACGAGGAACCCGACGCCGAGGGGCCCGAGCGTCTCCATGATCGCCACCGTCCACGCGGAGAAGCCGCTGAGGTTCTCAGCGGCGCCGGAGGCGGAGGCCGTGACCAGGACGGAGGTCGAAGCGGTGAGCGGCATGTTCTGTAGTGTAGAGAACAGGTCGACCTTTCGCTCACAGAGCGCTCCCAGCGGATAGTCTGTAAGGCGATGCCCAAGAAGGAGGAGCACCCAGTGACACCAGCGAAGATCCTGGCCTCACGCAGTCCCATGGCCGAAGCCGGCCACCAGGCGATCAATCAGCCCGGCCCCGCCCATCTCGTTCGCGCCGTCCAGCGCTTCATCACGCGCCTGGGCAACCAGTTCGGGGCCGCGATCACGTACTTCCTCGTTCTCGCGGTCATTCCGATCGCGATGTTCACCTTCGCAGGACTCGGTTTCGTCCTCGACGTCGTCCGACCCGACCTCGTTCCCGTCATCACCCAGCAGATCGAGGACTTCTCCCCCGGCAATTCGACCCTGACCGACCAGCTCGAGGGATTCCTCAACGACTGGCAGGCGGTCGGGATCTTCGGCATCCTCGCCGGTCTCTACACCGGGCAGGGATTCATCGGCAACCTCGGCGCGGCCGTCCGCGCCCAGCTCCACGACGACTTCGACGACGACGTCAACCAGCCGCTGGTCAAGAAGTTCTTCTCGAACACCGTGACCCTGCTCGGACTCATCGTCGGTCTGCTGCTCACCGCCGGCCTCACGGTCATCGGCACGGGGCTGCGCAGCTTCATCACCGATCTCTTCGACCTCTCCGGCTGGATGTCGGGCCTCCTCGTCGTCGTCCCGATGATCATCACCTTCGGCGCCTCGTGGCTGATCTTCATGTTCCTCTTCACGATGCTGCCCGAGCATCCGGTCAATCAGCAGGCGAAGGTGCGCGGTTCACTCATCGGCGCCGTCGCCTTCACGATCCTGCTCAACCTCGCCACCGTCCTCGTCGACCTCTTCTCCGCGGGGAAGGCCGCGGGTGTGTTCGGGTCGATCATCGCCGTGATGCTGACGATGAACGTCTTCGCCCGCATCATCCTCTTCGTCGCCGCCTGGATCGGCACCGCGGTGCCGCCGCCGCTGCCGGAGGACTCGGCCCCGCACCGCAGGTTCGTCGCGCCCGAGCTTCAGGTCCAGAGCCTCGGCGCTCTCATCACCGGCGTCGGACTCGTCGCGCTCACGCTGCTCGGGTTCAAGCGCTACGACGAACGCCGGTCAAGGAGCGCGGGGTCGACACGGTAGACTTGGGGCGGGAATCGACCAATTGAATATAAGGGGACTCGACCTTTGACTCAAGCAACAGCCGCTCGTCTCGACGAGTGGGAGAAGAAGCAGACTGCCGCGGAAGAACTCATCCCGCTGGTCGGCCGCCTCCACCGCAACAACGACGTGCTGCTCACCCTGTTCGGGCGCTCGCTCCAGGGCAAGTCCGTGACCGGCATGATCAAGGCCCACCGCTACGCCCGCCACTTCCTCGGCGAAGAGCTCGACATCGAAACCACGCTCGAGGTCGTCCGGGCGCTCGCCGAGCTCGACCTCAGCTCCGCGCGCATCGACCTCGGTCGCCTCATCGTCAAGCGCGATGAGCAGTCCGCCTCGACGGCGGAGTTCCTCGCCGAGGAGCTCGAGTCGGTCATCGGCAGCGAGTCCTCCGACGGGGAGCCCCGCGACGTCGTCCTCTACGGGTTCGGACGCATCGGCCGTCTGCTCGCCCGCATCCTCATCGAACGCTCCGGCGGCACCGGGATGCGCCTGCGGGCCATCGTCGTGCGCAAGGGCGGGGAGAACGACATCGTCAAGCGCGCGTCCCTGCTGCGCCGCGACTCGGTGCACGGGAAGTTCGACGGCAGCATCGTCGTCGACGAGGAGAACAACACGATCCTCGCCAACGGCACCCTCATCCAGGTCATCTACTCCGATGACCCCTCGACGGTCGACTACACCGAGTACGGCATCAACGACGCGATCATCGTCGACAACACCGGCAAGTGGCGCGACGAAGAGGGCCTGTCGAAGCACCTGCAGTCCAAGGGTGCTGCAAAGGTCATCCTCACCGCTCCCGGCAAGGGCGACATCAAGAACATCGTCTTCGGCGTCAACTCGCATGACATCACCGACGCCGACACGATCCTCTCGGCGGCCTCGTGCACGACGAACGCGATCACCCCGGTGCTCAAGGCGCTCAACGACCGCTTCGGCGTCCGCAACGGCCACGTCGAGACGGTGCACTCGTTCACGAACGATCAGAACCTCATCGACAACTTCCACAAGGGCTCGCGTCGCGGACGTGCGGCGGGTCTGAACATGGTGCTCACGGAGACGGGTGCGGCGAAGGCCGTGGCCAAGGCGCTGCCGGAGCTCAAGGGCAAGCTGTCGGGCAACGCGATCCGCGTGCCCACCCCGAACGTGTCGATGGCGATCCTCAACCTCAACCTCGAGAACCCCACGACCGTCGACGAGCTCAACGGATTCCTCCGCGAGACCTCGATGAACTCGCCGCTGCGCAACCAGGTCGACTACGTCGCCTCCCCCGAGCTCGTCTCGACCGACCTCGTCGGCTCGCGACGCGCGGGTGTCGTCGACGGTCTGGCCACGATCGTCGACGAGGACCGCGTCGTCGTCTACGTGTGGTACGACAACGAGTTCGGCTACAGCCACCAGGTCATCCGCTGCGTGGCCGAGATGGCCGACGTCGACACCCCGTCGTTCCCCGCAGTCTCGAACTGATCGTCAGCGACCGGCAAGCGCCCCCGACCTCTCGGACGGGGGCGCTTCGTCGTCTTCGGCGCGCAGCGTGATCCGCAGTCGGATCGGGCCCGCACCGAGGCGGCCGGTCTCTCAGCGGTCCTCGCGGGCCGCGCGTTCGGTCTCCATCGCGTCGTGGAGCCAGATCGGGGTGAATGTCGCGAACCGGGCGGCAAGGTCGTCGTCGTCGGCGAGCATGAACGCGAGCCGGTCATCGCCGGTCGAGAGCTCATGGGCCCAGATCGGACCGAGGCACGCGAGCAGCAGGCAGGACAGGACGACGGCACCGGCGAGGATGGGCGTCTCGGGCACGAGCAGGAAGCCGAGGAGGATCCCGAGGACGACGAAGGCGATCGCCACCGCCATGCCCCCGCCCTTCGACCGTGGAGCCCGCGTGCTCGCCGGTCGTCTGGCCGCCACGGAGTCGAGGATGTCGCGGCGCAGCCGGGTCCATGCGACGAGCGCGCCGAGGGCGCAGACGATGCCGATCATGATGAGGCTGAACGCCGAGAAGAGCAGCACGGCGTCGACCCGCTCCCCCTGGGCCTGCAGCGCCGCGCCAAGACCCGCGACGAGCATCGCCATCGCCAGCACGAGCATGCTCAGCAGCCGGGCCCGGCGGATCGCGACGAGGTCGGAGAGGGTGCGGGCGAGGAAGGCCCGGTCGTCGGGGACCTCAGCGGTGCTCATCGGACGTACCCTGCTTCCTTGTCGACGGTGTGGGCGAAGGGGCGACCGGACAGATACGTCTCGACGAGGTCGAGGAACTGATCGAGGAGCCGCTCGCGCCACCCCTCGGTGTCACCGGACATGTGCGGGGTGATGATGACGTTCGGCGCCTCCCACAGCCGGTGGTCGGCCGGCAGCGGCTCGACGTCGACGACATCGATGCCGGCGCCGGCGATCGCCCCGGTCTCCAGCGCGGTGACGAGGGCATCGGTGTCGACGGTCGCCCCGCGGCCGACGTTGACCAAGACCGCGTGCGGCTCCATCGCCGCGAACACCTCGGCGTCGAAGAGACCCGCGGTGCGGTCGGTGAGCGGGGCGACGTCGATGACCCAGTCGACCCCGGTCAGGTGCGCGGCGAGGTCGGCGGAGTCGATGACGTCGCCGAAGTCGGCGTCCCCGCTGCGGGCACGGCTGCCCGCCCCGCTGACGTCGACGCCGAGGGCGCGCAGCACGCGGGCGATCTCCCGACCGATCGCCCCGGTGCCGACGATGAGGGCCCGTGTGCCGGCGAGGTCACGGGTCGAGCGTCGGTTCCAGCGGTGCTCCCGCTGGTCGGCGAGCGAGCCGAGCGCCGACTTCGCGTGCATGAGGACGAGGCTGAGGACGAACTCGGCGATCGGCCGGTCGAAGACTCCGCGGGCGTTCGTCACGACGACCTCGGAGGCGATGAGCTCGTCGAAGAGGAGCGCATCGACACCGGCGGCCGCGACGTGGATCCAGCGCAGCTCGTCGGCTGCGTCGAAGACCTCGGTCAGTGCTGTGGAGAAGTAGTCCCAGAGGAGGAGCACCTCGGTGCCGGGCAGGGCCTCGCCGAGGCGGTCTGCCGTGACGATGCGGATGTCGACGTCGTCACGGCGGCCGAGCTCAGTGAGCCGGTCGGGAACCGGGCTGCCTGGCGGGTTGAGAATCGTCAGTGTCGTCATCCGTGGAGTCCTTCGTGGTCAGCGGCACAGCCAGACTATCGGATGGCCCCTGCAGCGAGGAATCGGCGTCGACGGGCACCTCGGCGGCGTGTTCGTGGGTGACGACATGCTCACGGGCGGCGGCGTCCTGGCTCTTCAGCGTCGACGCGAGCGGCGTGTTCGGCAGGAAGAGGAGGATGACGAAGCCGAGGAACGCCAGCGGCGCGACCCAGAGGAAGAGCGGGACGAGCGCGTCGTTGTACGCGTTGATGATGAGCGCGTGGATCGGTTCGGGCAGGTCCCCGACGATCTGCGGGGTCAGCCCGGTCGACGAGATCTGCGGCAGCTCGAGGTTCGGGTTCGAGGCGGCGAGGCTGCGGATGCCGGACTCGATGTTCTCGAGCAGGCGCTGGGTGAACACCGAGCCGATGAACGCCATGCCGAGCGTCGCGCCCACCTGGCGGAAGTAATTGTTCGACGCGGTCGCCGTGCCGACCATCTCGACGGGGAAGGCGTTCTGGACGACGAGGACGAGGATCTGCATGCTCAGTCCCAGGCCGAGGCCGAGCAGGGCGAGTCCGACCATCGGCTCCCACACCGGGCTGTCGGCCTTGAGGGTCGAGAGCAGGATGAGCGAGACGCCGATGAGGAGGATGCCGGTGAGCGGGTAGCGCTTGTACTTGCCGGTGCGGGCGACGACGAAGCCGGTCAGGGTCGAGGAGATGAGCATCGTGCCCATCATCGGGACCATCATGAGTCCGGCGACGGTCGCGTCGATGCCGTGGACCATCTGCAGGTAGGTCGGCATGTAGGACAGGACGCCGAACATGCTCACGCCGATGAAGAGACCGGCGATCGTCGCGAGGAGGAAGTCGCGGTTCTTGAACAGCCACAGCGGGATGACCGGTTCGCTCACCTTCGCCTCGACGATGACGAACGCGATGATCGCGAGCGCCCCGAGGACGATGAGACCGTTGATCTGCCACGAGCCCCACGCGTAGTCGTGGCCGCCCCACGCGGAGACGAGGACGATGCACGAGGTGATGACGGAGATGAGCGCCATGCCGCCGACGTCGATCTTCGGCCGTGGGCCGTGGGTCTGCTTGGGGATCTTGAGGAAGACCGCGGCGGCGATGAGGGCGATGATCCCGAGCGGGAAGTTGATCGCGAACGCCCAGCGCCAACCGGGGCCCTCCGTCAGCCATCCGCCGATGAGGGGGCCGGCGACCGAGGACACGGCGAAGGCCGAGCCCATGATGCCCATGTACTTGCCGCGCTCGCGCGGTGGGACGACGGAGGCGATGATCGACTGCGAGAGGATCATCATGCCCCCACCGCCGATGCCCTGGAGGACCCGGCCGAAGATCAGCAGCGACATGTCCTGGGCGAGGAGGGCGAAGACGGAGCCGGCGAGGAAGCAGCTGATCGCGAACATGAACAGCGGCTTGCGGCCGAAGAGGTCGCCGACCTTGCCGTAGATCGGCATCATGATCGTCGAGGCGAGCATGAAGGCCGTCGACACCCAGAGCATCTGGTCGACGCCGTCGAGTTCGCCGACGATCGTCGGCAGGGCCGTGGCGAGCACGGTCTGGTTGAGGGAGAACATGAACATCGCGATCATCAACCCCACGAAGAGGAGAATGATCGCCGAGGTCGTCATCGGGGCGGCGTCATTGCTGTGGTTCTCAGGTGCTTCGGCTGTCTGTGTCATGTCCTGGCTCTCGGCCCTCATTCTTCCCTCATCTGTTCTCTCAGCGCAATGGTCTCTGTCCTCGCCGACTCCGTGACCGCGGGGCGGTGTCATGTCCTCATCGCAGTCTCTCGAGCACCTTGAGGAAGAGCCCGAGGGAATCGTCGTAGATCCGCTGGGTGCTCTCCTCGTCGACGACGAGTTCGGGTGCGTGCTTGACGACGCGGATCGCATGGTGGAGCGGCACCATGCACATCTGGGTGAGCATCCGGGCGCTGCGCCATGCCGAGTCCTCGGTCGAGAACTCCTGACCGAGGAACCGGAGCCGGGCGAGCACGTATTCGGAGACCCGCTCCTCGAGCGCCTCGACCTGGTCGAAGCGTCGGCCCACGAGCTGCGGATACGCGACGAAGAGCTCGCGCCGGCGACTCGAGAGTCCGGGTTCGGTGCCGATGAGGAGTGCCTCGCGCACGAAGTTCGCGGTGTCCTCGGCGAGCGTGTCGAAGCCTGAGTCGGATTCGACGTAGTCGGCGACGAGCTGGTCGTCGATGTTCGCGACGTCGAGACCGACGATCGCGTCTTCCTTCGTCGCGTAGTAGTTGAAGAACGTCCGCGGGGACACGCCGGCGTCGGCGGCGATGTTCGCCACCGTCGTCGCTTCGAGCCCTTCGTCGAGGACGCGCGTGAGCGCCGCCTCATGGATGGCGGTGCGGGTCTCACGGGCTTTCCGGGTCCGCAGCGATTCGTTCTCAGCCATGCGAATAATTCTGCACTAGATGCAACTTTTCATCAACTGCAAAATTGCATCTGTGCAGTATTTCACTCTTCCGACGCGTCTCGCCGCCTCCGCAGGGCGGGATCTCAGGTCATGAGTTCGCGCAGTCGCACCCGGTGCTGCTCGAGGACCTGGAGCTGGCGCAGGAGCGCGGTCTGCGCCTCGGCATCGCCGGAGCTCTGGCGCTGCAGGCGCGAGTGGAGCTCCTTGGCGATGCGCTCGAGGTCGTAGTCGAAGAGCTTCGCGACGATTCCCTGCGCGAACTTCTCCGCACTCACTCCTTCGGACACCGGCAGCGGGGTGACGAGGAGACGGGCGACGTCGGGTCCGAGCTCGTCGCCGGCGGCCTCCATGACGGTCTCGGTCCACCGTCCGGGGGCAGCGGCGGCCGCGCGCAGTCCCCCGGCCTGCTTGAGCGCCGCCTGGATCCGGCGGTGTCCGGGATGTTCGAAGGCCTTCTCCGACAGCGAGTCGAAGAGCTTCGCGTTGACGAACTCGGGGTGCTGGAGGGCGACCATGAGCGCGCCCTTCTCCGTCTTCAGCCGCGTCGGGGTGATCGGTGCGGAGAGATCGGAGACGTCGGGGCGCTCGTCGTAGACGTACTCGATGCCGACGTCGTCAGCGGCCGGGCTCGCCTGCTGCCGGCGGCCGCCGGTGGGACGGCCCTCGCCGTTGGGCGGGTGCGCCTGCTCGCGTCGCTGCCCGGGGTGGGCCGGGACAGCCTGGTCGCGCCCGGGGCCGGCACCCTGACCCTGGCGCGCTCCGGCGGTCTGTCCGGGCCCCTGTGCCGAGCGGCCGCGGTCGGACCCGGTCGGGCGCGGATGTCTCCGGGCGGTCTTGACGGCCGCCTCGACCTCGTCGATGTCGACGCCGATGCGCCCGGCGACGAACCGGTGGTAGTGGCTGAGACTGTTGCGGTCACGGATCCCCGCGAGCACCTCGGCGCTGGCCTTCACTGCCGCGATCCGGCCTTCGACGGTGTCGAGGTCGAACTGCGCGATCGCGGTGGTGATGACGAACTCGAAGAGCGGTTTGCGGCCCTCGATGAGCTCACGGATCGCCGCATCGCCCTTCTCCAGCCGCAGATCGTTGGGGTCGAGTCCCGAGGGTTCGACGGCGACGAAGGTCTGCGCGGTGAACTCGGACTCGAACTCGAAGGCCTTGAGCGCCGCCTTCTGCCCGGCCTCGTCGCCGTCGAAGGTGAAGATCACCTGCCCGCTGGGGTCATCGCCTAAGAGCCGGCGGACGATCTTGACGTGCTCGGCGCCGAAGGCGGTGCCGCACGTCGCCACCGCCTGGGTGACGCCGGAGAGCTGAGCGGCCATGACGTCGGTGTAGCCCTCGACGATGACGACGCGCTTGGTCTTCGCGATGTCGCGTTTGGCGAGATCGAGGCCGTAGAGCACCTGGTTCTTGTGGTAGAGCGCGGTCTCCGGGGTGTTGAGGTACTTCGGCCCCTGATCGTCGTCGAAGAGCCGGCGGGCCCCGAAGCCGATCGTCCGCCCCGTCATGTCCCGGATCGGCCACATCACGCGTCCGCGGAACCGGTCGTAGATGCCGCGGCTGCCCTCGCTGGCCAGACCGGCGGCGAGGATCTCCTCATCGCTGAAGCCGGCCCGGCGCAGATGACCGGTCAGGGCATCCCACGACTTCGGGGCGAAGCCGATGCCGAAGCGGGGGTGCTCACCGACCGGGAAGCCCTTCGCGGCGAGGAAGTCGCGCGCGATCTGCCCGGCCTCCTCGGACAGCGCTGCGGCGAAGAAGCGCTCGGCGACCTCGTGCATCTCGAGGAGGCGCTGCCGCCTGCTCGCCTGCTCTCGGTCGGGGCCTTTGCCGTCCTCGTAGCGCAGGTGCATGCCGATGCGGCCGGCGAGCATCTCGACGGCCTCGACGAAGCTGAGCTGTTCGACCTTCTGGAGGAAGGTGAAGACGTCACCGGATTCCCCGCAGCCGAAGCAGTGGTACATCCCGACCTGCGGGCGGACATGGAACGACGGGGTCTTCTCATCGTGAAACGGGCACAGTCCCTTGAGGGAGCCGATGCCCGCGGTCTTGAGCGTGACGAACTCTCCGACGACCTCGTCGATGCGCGTGCGCGAGCGCAGTTCGTCGATGTCCTCGCGCTTGATGAGTCCCGCCATGGTCTAGAGCCGGTCCCCCGCCCCCGCCTGGATCCGGTGGTAGAGCGTCCACGCCGAATGGTCGGTCAGCGAGGCGATCTGGTCGGCGATGACCCGCAGCCGGGCCGCGTCGTCGGCGGCCTCTGCGTGGTCGGCGGCGAACATCGGGTCGAGCCCGTCGGGGTGGGCGTCGTACCATTCGGCGAGGTTCGTGATCACGGTGTCCTGGATGTCGTGGAGGCGCAGGCGGTCCTCGGCGACCATGACGGTCAGTGTCGCCATGCCCTTGAGCACGGCGATCTCGACGGCCGTGGACTCGGGCACGACGAGGGAGGCGGCGTAGCGGTTGAGGGGCTCCCAGCCGTACTCCTCACGGGTGGCGGCCTCCGCGGCCCCGACGAAGCGGCCGATGAGCTGGCTCGTCATGTGCTTGAGCGCCGCCTGGGCCCGCCGTGACCCGTCGAAGTCCTCGGCCGGCCAGTACGCGGCGGCCTGCAGCCTGGTGAGCGCCTTGTCCATCTCCGCGTCATCGGTCTCGGGCAGGTACCACTGGCGGGTGATCTCGAAGAGCTCGAAGCGGCGGACCTCGTCGGCGAATTCGCCGAGGCGGAGGTGACCGGCGACGACGGCGTCCTCGACGTCGTGAACGGAGTACGAGATGTCGTCGGCCAAGTCCATGACCTGGGCTTCGAGGCAGCGGCGGCCGTTGTCGACGCCGTCCCGGTAGAAGTCGAAGACGGCGAGGTCGTCGTCGTAGACGCCGAACTTCCGCACCCCGGAGTCGCGTCGCCCGGCCGCGGCTTCGGCGCGCGGCCACGGGTACTTCGTCAGCGCGTCGAGGCTGGCCCGGGTGAGGTTGAGCCCGGCCGGACGGCCGTCGGGGGCGATGACCTTCGGTTCGATCCGGGTGACGAGGCGCAGGGTCTGCGCGTTGCCCTCGAATCCGCCGATGTCGGCGCAGAGCCGGTCGAGGATCGTCTCCCCGTGGTGGCCGAAGGGCGGATGCCCGAGGTCGTGGCTCAGGCACGCGGTGTCGACGATGTCGGGGTCGCAGCCGAGGTAGCGGGCGAGTTCGCGCCCGACCTGTGCGACTTCGAGGGAGTGCGTGAGCCGGGTGCGGACGAAGTCGTCGGTGCCGGGCGAGACGACCTGCGTCTTCGCTCCGAGGCGGCGCAGCCCCGAGGAATGGAGGACCCTCGCCCGATCGCGCTGGAAGGCCGAACGGCGCGGGTTCTTCGCCGGTTCGATGACCCAGCGCTCCTCGTCGCGCGGCGAGTAGTCCGCGACGCTGCCCGAGGCCCGGGCGATGCGCGCGGAGGTGTCGGTGGGCATCCTCATCCTCCCGAGACGTCGAGTTCGGCCTCAGCGAGATCGGCGGAGCCGCTCTCATCGAAGACGCGGGAGTCGAGCCAGCCCTCGGGCAGGTGGGGGCGCTTGGGACGGGTGGTCCGTCCGCGCGAGCCTTCGGCGGCCTCACCCGGGTAGGGGGCGTCGCCGAGTTCGGCGAGCAGTGCGTCGAGCTCGGCGAGCGAGGAGACCATCGCCAGCCGGCTGCGCAGGTCGCCGCCGACGGGGTAGCCCTTGAAGTACCACGCGATGTGCTTGCGCAGGTCGCGCACCCCGTAGAACTCCTCGCCGTAGTAGTCGACGAGGTATTCGCCGTGGAGACGCACCGCCCGGGCCACCTCGGCGAGTCCGGGACGATGACGATCGGCGCTGCCGTTCAGCGCATTCGCGAGATCACCGAACAGCCACGGCCGACCCTGGCATCCGCGACCGATGACGACCCCGTCGCAGCCGGTCGTGCGCATCATCTCGAGCGCATCCTCGGCGGAGAAGATATCACCGTTGCCGAGCACGGGAACGGTGTCGCCGAGGTGGTCCTTGAGCCGGGCGATCGCGTCCCAGTCCGCGGTTCCGGAGTAGAGGTCGGCGGTCGTGCGCCCGTGGAGGGCGATCGCTGCGACCCCGGCGTTGCGCGCGGTCTCCCCGGCGTCGAGGTAGGTGTGGTGGTCGGCGTCGATGCCCTTGCGCATCTTCACCGTCAGCGGGATGCCGCCGCGGTCGGCCTCCTCGACGGCGGTCGTGACGATCGCTTGGAAGAGGTCCTTCTTCCACGGCAGGGCCGAGCCGCCGCCCTTGCGGGTGACCTTGGGGACCGGGCAGCCGAAGTTGAGGTCGATGTGGTCGGCGCGGTCCTCGTCGACGAGCATCCGCACGGCCTGTCCGATCGTCACCGGGTCGACGCCGTAGAGCTGGACGGAGCGCGGGGTCTCGTACGGCTCGTGGTGGATGATGCGCATGCTCTTGGGGCTGCGTTCGACGAGCGCGCGGGAGGTCACCATCTCGGTGACGTAGAGGCCCGCCCCGTACTCGCGGCACAGGCGCCGGAACGCGGTGTTCGTGATCCCCGCCATCGGTGCGAGCACGACCGGGGAGGACAGCTCGATGGGACCGATGCGCAGCGGCTCGACGGTCTGGGCGGTGGATTCTGGGCTGGGGCTGATGACACTCACCATGCCATTATCCCAAAGCCTGCCAAATCGGGCATCGTCCCCTTGCTCACAGTCCCGCAACACCGAGGCGGTGCGGCATATTCCCTGGTCACACCGCGCCCGTGGGTCGGCACGGGAGGAGTGCCAGGCGACGTGTGCGCGGGAGGAGTGCCGGGCGGCGTGTGCGCGGGACGGCCGTTCACCGGTCGTCCTCCCCGCGCAGGTCGTGCACCTCCCAGACGGCGTCGAGGCAGAGGTCGGCGGCGAGGCGGTCGTCGTGGGTGACGACGAGCATCGCTCCCCCGTATCCCTCGAGCGCCGAGGTGAGCGCCCGCTGCGAGGCGACGTCGAGGTTGTTGCCGGGTTCGTCGAGGATGAGTAGCTGCGGGGCGGGGTCGGAGAGCAGGGTCGCGGCCAGCGCGACGCGGAAGCGCTCCCCGCCCGAGAGCGTGCCGCACAGCTGGGCGGTCCGCTCGGCGCGCAGGCCCATGGCGGCGAGCACCTCGTGGATGCGGTGCTTCTCAAGACCGGGGTTCGGCCGGCGCACCGCCTCCATGACGCTGAGCGCGGCGGGCAGGCGGTACTGCTGGTCGAGGTGGCCGATCGGCACGGACACCTGCAGCTCGAGGCCGGGGAAGAGCTCGTCGACAAGGCTGCCGCTGCCCGGCCCGCCGCTGTCGCCGTGATCGCCGCCCAACCCACCGCTGTCGCCGTCCGCGGTCGGTGCGGCGCCGCGGACGGCGGCGAGGAGTGTCGACTTCCCCGCGCCGTTGGGCCCGGTGAGCCGGATCCGCTCCGGTCCGACGAGCGTCCGCGGGCGCTCGAGGGTGCTCGTGCGCACCTCGAGGACGCGCTTGCTCGGATGGACCTCGGTCTCGGGCAGGTGGAGGGTGATCGAGGAGTCCCGGCGCAGCGCGTCCTTCGCGGTCTGCACGGCAGCGGCGGCCGCGGCCTCGTCGGCGGCCTTGTCCCCGCGCCGTTTGGCCGCTGACTTCTGCGCGAAGTCGGTGAGTCCGTTCATGACGATCTTCGGTCGGCGTTTGCTCGCCTTGTCCTTCGCGGCCTTCCGGTCCGAACGCGCCAGCGTCGTCTCGAGGTCGATGCGCTGGCGCTTCTCGATCGCGTGGGCCTTCTTCGCATCGGTCAGCCGCGCCAGTTTCGCCTCCTCCTCGGCGGCGACCATCTCCTCGTACGCGGTGTAGTTCCCGCCGTAGACGCGCAGCTGATCGGTCATCTCGACGATCGTCGTCATCGCATCGAGGAGCTCGCGGTCGTGGGAGATGACGAGGGTGGGCCCGGGCCGGCGTGCGAGCAGCTCAGTGAGCAGGGCCCGGCCCGCCGCGTCGAGGTTGTTGCTCGGTTCGTCGAGGATGAGCCACGCGGACCCGACCATCGCCGCGCGGGCGAGACCGATCCGCATCGCCTCCCCGCCGGAGAACGTCGAGGCCCGACGGTCGAGGTCGTCCGCGGTGAGGGCGAGCCCCACCTCGGCGAGGGCGGACAGGGCCCGCTCCTCGATGTCCCAGTCCTCCCCGATGATGTCGAAGTCGGCTGGTGCGGCCTCGCCGTGCAGCGCTCGATGCAGGCTCGTGCGGATGCCGTCGATGCCGAGGATCGCGTCGACGCGGTCGTCGGTGTGCGGCAGCAGCTGGTCGATGTGGACGGCGCCGGCGGCACCGGTGACGGTCCCCGTCGTGGGGGCGAGCGCGCCGGTGAGGAGCCGGGCGAGAGTGGATTTGCCGATCCCGTTGTCACCGACGAGGCCGGTGAGTCCCAGCGGGATCGTGGCGGTGAGGCGGGTGAGGATCTCGGTGTCGCTGAGGCGGTATCCGAGTCCGGACAGGGTGATGGCAGAGGGCATCAGTGATCTCATTTCGTGCACGCGGTGCGGTGCGGGTCCGAATCACCCGCGGGTGCGGAAATGAGGTGTCACTTCATTCTCAGGCGCTGCCTTCGCTCGACTGTGGGACCTCACAAGGATGCCCGAGTCGCGTCAGGTGCGTCAAGGTCGCCGAGGCGGTCGCCCGGTCCCGGCCGGCGGCTCCGCTGCTGACGCCGGTCCGGTGAGGATCCGGCTCAGGTGATGATGAGCATGAGCTCTGCCGAGCGGTCGCTGGGGTTGGCGAGCTGGTGGGGCACGTCGCCGGGGGCCTGTGCGCAGTCGCCGGCGCGCAGGATCGTGCGGCGGTCGATTGTGACTATCTCGATGGTGCCGGCGAGGACGAAGAAGGTCTCCCGGGATCCCGAGCGGTGGGCGGCGAAGGGCGAGGTCTCGCTGCGGGGTTCGAGCGAGTAGTGGATGACCTCGATGTTCTCACTCGGCGAGGGCAGGTCGCGGCGCCAGGTCCCGGGACCGTAGGTGGCGTGCGGGACGATGGCGTCGGCCGGGGTGACGAGCACCTCGGGTTCGGCGAGGAGCTCGCCGACGTCGACGCCGAGCGCGCGGGAGAGCCCCATCGCGTTGGACACAGACGTGTCCTGCTCACCGCGTTCGATCTTCGACAGCGCGGCCCGGGAGATGCCGGCCCGGATCGCGAGCTCGTTGAGGGTGAGATTGCTGTATTTGCGGCGAGCCCGGATGCGCGCCCCGAACACCCGCGCCCCGGGATCCTCTGACTTCGCCATGGTGCCATCCTAATGTAATCTCTGATAGTAGATCTCAATCCATTAAAAGTGATTATGTCCGGACTGCTGGCGCTCATCCCCATCGTCCTCGCCGTCGCGCTCCTCGCCCTCCGCGCGCCGACGTGGGCCTCGGCGCTGGCCGGGTTCGCCGGTGCCGGGATCTGCGCGGTCCTCGCCTTCCCCACTCCCCTCCCCCTCGTCGCCCGAGCCGCCGGCGACTACTTCCCCCTCATCGCCGAGGTGGTCCTCATCCTCCTCTTCGGGATGATGCTCGCCGGCATCCTCGAGGCCACCGGTGCGATGCGCACGATCTCCTCGAGTGTCGAGGCGATGGTGCCCAGCCGGTCCCTCGGCGTCGCCCTCGTCGTCTTCGGCCTCGTCCCCTTCGCCGAATCCGTCACGGGCTTCGGCATCGGGGTGACGATCGGCGTGCCGATCCTCCGCCATCTCGGCTGTTCGCTGCGGCATTCGGCGCTCCTCGGGCTCCTCGGACTCGTCGCGGTCCCATGGGGTGCGCTCGGACCGGGCACGACGGTGGCCGCAGCGCTCGCCGGCTTCGATGTCGATGACCTCGGTCTGGCGACGGCCTGGGTCAACGCGATCCCGGTGGCCGTGGTCCTCTGCGCTGTTCTCGTCCTCCTGCGTCCCCGCCTCGGGAGTGCCCTCGGGATGATCGGGGCCGCCGGGCTGCTGTGGGGCGGAATCCTCCTCGCCAACCGTCTTCTCGGCATGGCGCCGGCCGGCATCATCGGGTCCCTCGTCGTCATCGTCGGCCTCGGCGTGCCGCTGGCGGTGCGCGGCCGGTTCGCCGGAGTCACCGCAGCGCTCGGGCGAGCAGTCCTGCCCTACGGAGTTCTCACCCTCGGCATCCTCGCCGCGCGTGAGCTCCTTGCCGTGTTCCCGTCTCCGCTCATGGAGAGTCTCGCCTCTCCCCCGTTCTGGCTGGCCGTCGCCTGCCTCGTCGCAGCGCTCTCGCGGACCCGCGGGTCGACGGATGCTCAGAGGGGGCACGGGTCGACGGGTGAGCGGAGGGACGACGGATCAACGGATGAGCGCAGGGACGGTGCGTCGCTGCGCCCGGCGATCGTCCGTGCGGCGCGCGCGTGGGTGCCGATCGGGGCGGCGACGGCGGCGTTCATGCTCATGGGCTGGGTGATGACGACCTCGGGGATGAGCACCGCGTTCGGGGACCTGCTGCCGACGGGACTCCTCGTGCTCGCCCCGTGGCTGTCGACGATCGGTGCCGTGCTCACCGGGTCGAACACGGGAAGCAATGCGATGTTCGCGAGCACCCTCGCCGTCGCCGGTCAGGGGACGGCAGCGGGGCCGCTGACCGCCGTCGCCGCGGGCAACGCCGCAGGATCACTGGCGGCGCTCGCCGCTCCGCCCCGTGTCGCGATGGCTGTCCAGCTCTCCGGCGCCGGAGCCGCCGATGCGCGGGACGGCTCGTGGGTGCTCAGCCGGGCGTTCCTCGTCGTCGGCCTCAACACCCTGGCCATCGGTCTCTGGCTCCAGTTCCTCGCGTGAGCGGGGCGCCGCCTCGGTGGCGGCTGCCCGAGCCTGCCCGACGTCCTGCGCGCACTGCCGCGCCCTCCACTGCGCTTCTCACGACTCCGGCCCATCGACACAGCCTCCCCGTGCACAGGCTGCCTGAGCGAGCGAATTCGCGGCAGGTCGCCGATCGTCCCCTCAGAGGTCACGAGCAGCGCTCAGCGCATCCGCCGCAACGTCCGTCGTCTCCGGATGTGTTCGGGACGCAGACCCATTCCGATGATGTGTCCCGGCACCCGCGCGAGTACGGGAAACCGGTCGATCAGCCGCAACGGCAGCGGTGGGCGGGAGTGAGGATCATCGGCGAGGAGCATCGGCTGGATGCGCTGCTGGATCCACTGGATCGCTGCCGCCGGCCACGCACGCCGTCGCTGAATCGCGCGCAGCTCCCGTGTCGACGGTGTGCGCTCCCTCAGCACAGGTCCGAGTTCACGGGCGGCGGCCACAGCATCCTGGATCGCCAGATTGATCCCGACACCACCCGCCGGTGACATCGCATGGGCGGCATCGCCGATGCACAGCACCCCGCGGGCGGACCACTGCGGCAGTCTCTCGAGCCGCACGCGCAGCAGTCTCAGGTCGTCGAGACCCACGGATTCCATCCGGGCCCGCAGCTCCGGAGCGATGCGCGCTATCCGCCTGCGCAGGGCGATGAGCGCCTCGGGCGACGCGTCCCATGTCCCTGCCGGGATGGCGTGGGCGACCTGGAAACCGTCGCCCCGATCGATCGCGATGACGAATCCTGCCCCGGCCTGGGCGAAGGGCAGCGTCTCAGCAGCGACCTTGGGCAGGCGGAACCACAGGACGTCCATGGCATTGGCGAGCGTCCGCGGCACAAGTCCGACTGCTCTTCTCACCGTCGAATCGCGACCGTCCGCGCCGATGACGAGCCGGGCCCTGACCTCGCCATCACCGTCGCCGGACCGAGTGCGCACACCGACGACCTGCCCTGCCTCGGTCACCACGCCGGTCACCTCCGTGCTCCGCAGCAGCGTGAAGCCGTCCTCGCGGACCCCAGCACGGGCAATGAGGTCGAGGAACTCCCACTGCGGCATGAAGCTGATGACCCTCCGACTGGTGGGCAGGTGCGAGAAGTCGGCGAGCACAAGCTGATCCGAGTTCCATCTCAGCGTCACCTGTGCCATGTCCGCATGGGGAAGGACGAGGAAGTCCTCGAGCAGACCGAGTTCGGCCAACAGATCCTGCGTCGCGGGATGAATGGTGTCACCGCGGAAGTCCCGGAGGAAATCACTGTGCTTCTCGATGACCAGGGTCTCGACACCGGCACGAGCCAGCATGAGTCCGCAGATGAGCCCGGCCGGACCTCCGCCGACGACGACACAGTCCACGGTCAGTGTCTTCACGTTCGCTGTCATACCCCCACGATGGAACCCGAACCTGCCACAATGCCACCATGGTCAATAAACGACCCGGTCGACCCGCCGACGGTTCGGATGCCCGCGAGCAGCTCATCGCCGCGGCTCAACGGCTGCTCACGGACGGTCATCCGGCGACGATCTCGACACGACGGATCGCTCGCGACGCGGGCGTGAGCCATTCGCTGGTCAATTATCACTTCGGGTCGAAAGACGATCTCATTCTCACCGCACTCTCGCTGACCATTGCTCCACACCATGTCGTGCGCGCAGCAACTGCGGGTGGCACGCTCGACGTCACGGCGCTCGCGACCGGGATCGTCCGTCTCTGGGATCACCCCGACCACGGGCCTCGCCTCGTGCGCTTCGCTCGCGAAATCGCGTCCGACGGCACCCGCGCGGCACTGCTGAGCAGCTATCTCGAGAACGCCGTCTTCGGCGGCCTTGCCGCCGCCGTGGGCAATCGGACGGCCCGGCGGCTTGCCGTGATCATCGTCGGCACGATCTTCACCCGTTATGTGCTCGCCCTGCCGTTGATGGCTGCACAGCCCTCCGCCGAGGTGATCCGGCAGTTCGTCGACCTGGCCGGTCCGATGCCCCCGCGGGATCGGCCGCCTCGGCGCTCCGGCACCGAACCGTCAGAGGGGCCCTGACCGATCAGAGGCGCAACCGACCGATCAGAGGCGGATGAGCTCGCGCGGGAACGCCGTGAACGTGTCAGCACCCGAGTCGGTGATGAGGATCGATTCGGAGAGCTCGTAGCCGTAGCCGTTCATCCACATGCCGCAGATGAGGTGGAAGGCCATCCCCGCCTCGAGGATCTGATCGTCCTCGGTGCGGATCGAGATCGTCCGCTCACCCCAGTCCGGCGGATAGCCGATGCCGATCGAATAGCCCAGGCGGCTCGGCTTCTCGAGTCCGTGCAGGGCCAGCGACCGATTCCAGGTCCGCGCGAGCTCCGCGGTGGGCACCCCGGGTCGGGCGACGTCGAGGACGGCTGCCAGCGCCTCGGCGACGACCCCTTCGAGACGGACGAGTTCCTGCTTCGGACGGCCGACGACCGCCGTCCGGGCCAGCGGGACATGGTAGCGGCGGTGGACTCCGGCGAGCTCGATGCTCACGGACTCATCCGTCGCGAACACTCTGTCGGTCCACGTCAGGTGCGGGGTGTCGGCGCTCTCTCCGGTGGGCATGAGCGGCACGATCGCCGGATAGTCACCCCAGGCGGCGTCGTGCCCGCGGATCTGCGCGGCGGCGATCGCGGCGGCGACCTCATGCTGGCCCACTCCTTCGGCGATCGACTCGAGGGCCGCGTTCATCGCCGCGGTCGTCACCTCGGCGGCCCGGTGCATGAGTGCGAGTTCGGCCGGGGATTTGATCGCCCGGATCCAGTTGACGAGTTCGAACGAATCGACGAGGCGCCATTCGGGCACCCCGTTGACGAGCGCGCGGAAGGCCCGCGGGGAGAAGAAGTGCGAGTCCATCTCGACACCCACGGGCGAGGTGGAGGCGCGCGCGACCTCCCACCGCTGACGCAGGGCGAAGGCGACCCAGTCGAAGGGGTGGATGTGCGGGCGCTGCACATAGCGCTCGGGGTAGCCGACGATGTCCTCCGGCGGCAGCCACGAGGTGTGCGTGGCCCCACGGGCGTCCATATCGCGCATGAAGAGCGTGAGCGGACCCGAGGAGGGGACGAAGAGCAGCTGCGGAGTGTAGAACGACCACGCGTTGTAGCCGGTGAGGTAGTAGATGTTCGCCGGATCGGTGACGATGAGCGCCGACAGACCCTGGTCGCTCATCCGCCCCCGCACCGCGGCGATGCGAGCGAGGTACTCCTCGGGAGCGAAGCCGAGATGCTTCGCTCCGATCGTGTCGACCTCGCCGGGATAGGGCTGCGGACGCGACCGGACTTCGGCCCCGGCCCCTCCCTGCTCGGCGCCCGGACGCATCCCCTGCACATCGGCGCGGCTGTCGGCGCGACCGGAGAACAGCTCACCCTCATTCATGCGCCCAGTCTGGTGATCCGCCTCACACGGTGTCAATGAGGCGCGCGCGGAGCGCCACCGACGCGGCCGGCGCGAGGTCCCGATGACGCTGCGGCCCGAGCAGGCACAACCCAGCGGCCCGCCGCAGCAGGCCCTGAGCGGCAACCACCCCCGACACCCAGCCCCACCGCCTCGCCGCGATGACGAATACAGAATGAAAGTTCAAGGAAATCAACTGAATCCGCAAACAGGACTACGCATTCCGACTGAATCGATGGTAGGTTGGTCTGAGACTCACATCACGGAGGTGAAGAATGACCCACTCGCTGCCGAGCGTCAGCAGTCACCGCCTGGGCAACCTCGACGAGAAGTCCAAGGCGATCATCGTCGAACTCCAGCACGACGGACGCAAGTCCTACTCTGCCATCGGCAAGTCCGTCGGACTCTCCGAGGCGGCCGTGCGGCAGCGGGTGTCACGGCTCATCGAATCCGGCGTGATGGAGATCGTGGCCGTGACCGACCCGCTCAGTCTCGGCTTCGCCCGACAGGCCATGGTGGGCGTGAAGGTCCGCGGAGACATCTCGAAGGTCGCCGACAGGCTGCACGGGTATGACGAGATCGACTATCTCGTCGTCACCGCGGGGTCGTTCGACCTCCTTGTGGAGATCGTCTGCGAATCGGACCGACACCTCATCGATTTCGTCAACCGAGAACTCCGGTCGATCGACGCCGTCGTCGACACGGAGCTCTTCATGTACCTCTCACTCGAAAAGCAAAAATACAATTGGGGGACACGATGACAGACAATGTCACCAGAGCCGGCACTCCGTATCAGGAAGCCGTGCGCAACAACGTGTGGATGCACATGGCACCGCACCAGGCCCTGTTCAACGGCGGACAGGCACCGATCATCACCCGCGGCGAAGGCCACCACATCTTCGACGACCAGGGCAAGAAGTACCTCGACGGCCTCGCCGGGCTCTTCACCGTCCAGGTCGGACACGGTCGTGAGGAGATCGCTAAGGCGATGTACGACCAGACCATGAAGCTGCCCTTCATGCCGCTGTGGTCGTTCGCGCACCCGCAAGCCATCGAGCTCTCCGAGCGTCTCGCAGGCTACGCCCCCGGCGACCTCAACCGCGTGTTCCTCACCTCCGGCGGCGGCGACTCCGTCGAATCGGCGATGAAGCTCGCGAAGAACTACTTCAAGCTCACCGGCAAGCCCGGCAAGCACAAGATCATCTCCCGCGCCACCGCCTACCACGGCACCCCGCACGGCGCGCTGTCGGTGACGTCCCTGCCGGGCCTGCGCGAGCAGTTCGCGCCCCTCGTCCCCGGTGCCTACAAGGTTCCGAACACGAACTTCTACCGTGCGCCCGAACCGTACGCGCACGATGAGAAGGCCTTCGGCCGCTGGGCGGCCGACCGCATCGCCGAGGCGATCGAATTCGAAGGCGCCGACTCCGTGGCAGCCGTCTTCCTCGAGCCCGTGCAGAACTCCGGTGGCTGCTTCCCGCCGCCTCCCGGCTACTTCGAGCGCGTGCGCGAGATCTGCGACGAGAACGACGTCCTCCTCGTCTCCGACGAGACGATCTGCGCCTACGGCCGCATCGGCGACATGTTCGCGTGCAACGACTTCGGCTACGTCCCCGACATCATCACCTCGGCGAAGGGCATCACCTCCGGGTACGCCCCGCTCGGTGCGATGATCGCCTCGGACCGCCTCTTCGAGCCCTTCGGCCCCGACGGTGACGCGACGTTCTACCACGGCTACACCTTCGGCGGACACCCCGTCGCCTGTGCCGCCGCGATGGCGAACTTCGACGTGTTCGAGAACGAGAAGCTCAACGACCACGTGCACGAGAACGCCGGTGCGTTCAAGTTCACGCTCGAGAAGCTCAAGGACCTCCCGATCGTCGGCGACGTCCGCGGTGAGGGCTTCTTCTACGGCATCGAACTCGTCAAGGACAAGGACACGAAGGAGTCCTTCACCGAAGAGGAGTCCGAGCGCATCCTCAAGAACTTCGTCTCGGCGAAGATGTACGAGAACGGCCTCTACTGCCGTGCCGACGACCGCGGCGACCCGGTCATCCAGCTCTCGCCCCCGCTGACCGTCGGTCAGAAGGAGTTCGACGAGATGGAATCGATCATCCGCAGCGTCCTCAAGGAAGCGTGGACGATGTTCTGATCGCCCACCTCGGCGCGTGAGACACGACAGCGGCCCCGACACCTGGTCATGGTGTCGGGGCCGCTGTCGTTGCTGGTGGGGCGGGTGAGATCATCGACCGCCGAGGTGGACGGGCAGGGGCGTGTGACCGTGCCCGTCCGCTGGCCCTTGAGTCTCAGACGCCTCAGTCTCAGACGCCGAGGTGATCGGCGAGGTAGGCTTCGACCTGGTCGAGGCTCACGCGCTCCTGGCTCATGTCGTCGCGCTTGCGGATCGTCACCGCACCGTCGTCGAGGGAGTCGAAGTCGTACGTGATGCACAGGGGCGTGCCGATCTCGTCCTGGCGACGGTAGCGTCGGCCGATGGCTCCGGCGTCGTCGAAGTCGATGTTCCAGCGCTTGCGCAGCTGTGCGGCGAGCTCCTTGGCCTGCGGGGTGAGCTTCTCGTTGCGGCTCAGCGGCAGCACCGCCGCCTTGACCGGGGCGAGCCGCGGGTCGAGGCGGAGGACGATGCGGGTGTCCGTGCCGCCCTTCGTGTTCGGGGCCTCGTCCTCGGTGTAGGCGTCGACGAGGAATGCCATCATCGACCGGGTGAGACCGAACGCGGGTTCGATGACATACGGGGTGTAGCGCTCCCCGCTGGCCTGATCGAAGTACTGCAGCTTCGCGCCCGAGGCCTCGGAGTGGGTGCCGAGGTCGTAGTCGGTGCGATTGGCCACGCCCATGAGCTCGCCCCATTCCGACCCCTGGAAGCCGAAGCGGTACTCGATGTCGATCGTGCCCGCCGAGTAGTGGGCGCGCTCGTCCTCAGGCACGTCGAACCGGCGCATGTTCGCCTCGTCGATGCCGAGCCCGATGAACCAGTTCCAGCAGTCCTCGACCCAGGTGGAGAAGAACGAGTCGGCCTCGTCGGGGTGGACGAAGTACTCGAGCTCCATCTGCTCGAACTCGCGGGTGCGGAAGATGAAGTTGCCGGGCGTGATCTCGTTGCGGAAGGACTTGCCGATCTGGCCGATGCCGAACGGCGGCTTCTTCCGGGCAGCGGTGACGACGTTGTTGAAGTTGACGAAGATGCCCTGCGCGGTCTCCGGACGCAGGTAGTGGAGGCCCGCCTCGGACTCGACGGGACCGAGGTAGGTCTTGACAAGCCCGGAGAACTGCTGCGGCTCCGTCCACTGACCGCGGGTGCCGCAGTCGGGGCAGACGATGTCGGCCATGCCGTTGGCCGGTGCCTTGCCGTGCTTGGCCTCGTAGGCCTCGACGAGGTGGTCCTCGCGGTGCCGGTGGTGGCAGTGGAGGCATTCGACGAGGGGGTCGACGAAGGTCTCGACGTGACCCGAGGCCTCCCACACGCGCTTGGGCAGGATGATCGAGGAGTCGAGGCCGACGACGTCCTCACGCCCGCGGACGAAGGTCTGCCACCACTGCGACTTGATGTTGTCCTTGAGTTCGACACCGAGCGGACCGTAGTCCCATGACGACCGGGTACCGCCGTAGATCTCTCCGGCTTGGAAGACGAAGCCCCGGCGCTTGGCGAGGGCGATGACGGCATCCAGCTTGGACTGTGCCACGATTGACTCTCCTTGGTCTCCTTGCCGCCGACGGCCGGCTGCCGTGGCGCACAACTCCCCAGCCTATCGGTTCGCGCCCCGCCGCGGACACAGGCCGCTGGCGATGGAACTCACACTTTCTCTGCCCACTGGGGACCGCCTCGGCGCGGGACGACAAGGTAGACTGGGGGCACACCCAAACCTATCTTCCGTACCGACGGCTGTGCATCGGCACATGCCCTGAAGAATGACACGTACGGTTCCGGCCCGGATTGCCAGACATGATCGCATAAGCGGCCGCAGGGTAGATCGCCACTTCAGTCATCTGCGATCAAGTGTGTGCCGCAAGTGAGAGTGAGACCTCATGTCCGAACAGTCCGCCGAATCCACCCCGACCTTCTCCGAACTCGGCCTCCACCCGGAGGTGCTGCGCGCCGTCGATGCGCTCGGCTACGAGTCCCCCTCCCCCATCCAGGCAGCGACCATCCCCGCCCTCGTCGAGGGCCGCGACGTCATCGGCCTCGCCCAGACCGGAACGGGCAAGACCGCGGCGTTCGCGCTGCCGGTCCTCTCCCACCTCGCCGAGGCGGGGCGCGCCGAGGACGGCCCGTTCGCCCTCGTGCTCACCCCCACCCGTGAGCTCGCGCTCCAGGTCGCCGAGGCGTTCACCTCGTATGCGACGAACCTCGACGACTTCTCCGTGCTCCCGATCTACGGCGGGCAGTCCTACGGCCCGCAGCTGGCCGGGCTCAAGCGCGGTGCGCAGGTCGTCGTCGGCACGCCCGGACGCGTCATCGACCACCTCAAGCGGGGTTCGCTCAAGCTCCAGAACCTCCAGCACCTCGTGCTCGACGAAGCCGATGAGATGCTCAAGATGGGCTTCGCCGAGGACATCGAGGAGATCTTCAACGCGACCGGCGACTCCCGCCAGGTCGCGCTCTTCTCCGCGACGATGCCGACCTCGATCCACCGCCTCACCGGCAAGTACCTCAACGATCCCGAAGAGGTCAGGGTCGCGGCGAAGTCGCAGACCGGGTCGAACATCCGCCAGCGTTACCTCATGGTCCAGCACTCCCACAAGCTCGATGCCCTCACCCGGATCCTCGAGGTCGAGGAGTACGACGGCATCATCATGTTCGTGCGCACGAAGCAGGCCACCGAGGAGCTCGCGGAGAAGCTGCGGGCCCGCGGGTTCAAGGCCTCGGCGATCAACGGCGACATCCCGCAGCAGGCGCGTGAGCGCACCGTCGAGATGCTGCGCGAGGGCAAGATCGACATCCTCGTCGCTACCGACGTCGCCGCGCGCGGTCTCGACGTCGAGCGCATCTCGCTCGTCGTCAACTACGACATCCCGCACGACACGGAGTCGTACGTCCACCGCATCGGCCGCACCGGTCGTGCCGGCCGCTCCGGTGAGGCGATCCTCTTCATCACCCCGCGTGAGCAGCGTCTGCTCGGCTCGATCGAGCGCGCGACGAAGCAGAAGGTCGAACCGCTGACGCTGCCGAGCGTCGAGGAGCTGACGAACACGCGCGTCGAGAAGTTCACCAAGCGCATCGACGATGCCCTGGCGACGACCGAGCTCAGCGAACTCGCGACCGTCATCGAACAGTACGAGCTCAGCCGCAACGTTCCGGCCACGGACATCGCGGCCGCACTGGCCGCACTCCTCCTCGAGTCGAACTCGCTCAAGGCCGAGCCGATGCCCGAGCCCACCCGCGGCAAGCAGGGCCGTGACCGTGATCGCGACGGCAAGCCCGGCCGGGAGCGCGGGGCGCGCAACCGCGAGGGCATGGTCACCTACCGTCTCGCGGTCGGCCGCAACGAGCGCGTCCAGCCGGGGTCGATCGTCGGTGCGATCGCGAACGAAGGCGGTATCACCTCGAAGCAGATCGGCCACATCGACATCCGGTCGAACCACACGCTCGTCGACCTGCCGCAGGATCTCGATCCGGGCGTGCTCAAGAAGCTCGCGCACACGGAGATCCAGGGTCGGCCGATCGACATCCGCCCCGATTCGGGTCGTCCGGGCCGTCCGTTCAAGAAGCGCAACTTCGACAAGCAGCCCGGCGACAACCGCAACTTCCGCGGCGACCGTCGCGGCGGCGGCAAGAAGTTCGGCGGCCGTGACCGCGATCGTTCGCGCGACCGCTACTGAGATCCGCCCCTGAAGGGCCCGCAGCGTCCGCGCTGCGGGCCCTTCGGGCATCCTGGGGGCGATTGCCTCGGGGGCCGTCCGTCCTCCGGCAGGTTCCTGGTGCTCCGTTCCTGCGGCGGACTTCCGGCGACCGCCTGGGTGCCGCCGATTGCGGCTCACGTGAGTTTCGGGGGCTCAGTTCCGGAACAGAGCCGTGGAAACCAGGGTGAGCCCGAACCGTCGGCAGGCCCCACACATCGGCCCGAGTCGACTCTCAGCGCGGACCCCACCGGGTTCGCGCCAGTCTGATCCGAGATCGCCAGTACAGGCAGTGACCATCGCGGATCGAACCAGCGCACACCGCCGAGTCCCCGGCACAATGACGGGCCGGACGTCACACGGAGCCCCCGGCCCGAACGCCGCCCGGGCACCAACGGGAACAGCTCACGTGAGTTTCGAGGGCTCAGTTCGTGAACAGTGCCGTGGATACCAAGGTGAGCCCGAACAGTCGGGCAGTCGCACGCGCACGTTCCCTCGCACACCTGGTGGAGGCCCCACGGCCCCTTCCGAACAGGAAACGCCTCGCCCTCAGGCTCCGGCGGCCTCGCCCGGGCGGTCGATGGCGCCGCCGAAGCGGCGGTCGCGTCGCGCGTACTCCTCGATCGCCGCCCACAGGGTGCGCCGGTCGACGTCAGGCCAGAGCACGTCCTGGAACACCATCTCGGCGTACGCGGACTGCCAGAGGAGGAAGTTCGAGGTCCGTTGCTCCCCCGACGACCGGACGAAGAGGTCGACGTCGGGCACCTGGGGCGCGTAGAGCCGGGCGCGCAGGGTCTTCTCGCTCACCTTGCCGGGCTTGAGCCGGCCGGCGGCCACCTCCGCGGTGATCTCATTGACGGCATCGACGATCTCCGAGCGTCCGCCGTAATTCACGCAGAACTGGAGGGTCAGGCCAGTGTTGTGCTTCGTCATCTCGGCGGCGGTCTCGAGTTCGTCGATGACCGAGCGCCACAGACGCCCCCGCCGTCCCGACCACACGATGCGCACGCCCAGGGCGTTGAGCTCGTCACGGCGCCGGCGGATGACATCGCGGTTGAAGCCCATGAGGAAGCGGACCTCCTCGGGTGAGCGCTTCCAGTTCTCCGTCGAGAACGCGTATGCCGACAGGTAGTCGACGCCGATCTCGATGGCCCCGTGGATGACGTCGAGGAGGGAGGCCTCGCCGGCCTTGTGTCCCTCGGTCCGCGGCAGTCCGCGCTCGTTGGCCCAGCGGCCGTTGCCGTCCATGACGACGGCGACGTGGCGGGGGACGAACTTCTCGTCGAGGCGCGGCGGCTTCGCCCCGCTCGGATGGGCGGGTGGGGCGGGATAGCTCACGTGCGCTCCAGGACTCTCAGGGATCGGATGTTGCGTTCGAGGTGCCACGACACCCAGTCGGAGACGAGCTTCGACCCGTCCATCTGGTCGTGGAGGTCCGAGGCCTCGGCGCGTGCCCAGTCCCCGGTGAGGAGGGCTGCGAGGTGGTCGAGGGCGTCGGTGTCGGGCAGGGCGGCACCGCTGGGCCGGCAGCCCGAGCACACCGCCCCGCCGAGGGCCGCGGAGAAGGCACGGTGCGGTCCGGGTGCCCCGCACTGGGCGCAGTCGGCGAGGCTCGGCGCCCACCCGGCCACCGACATCGCCCGCAGCAGGTAGGCGTCGAGAGCCAGCCGGGGCGGGTGCTCGCCCCTGCACAGGGAGCGGATCGCTGCGACGAGGAGGAGGAACTGCGCCCGGGAGACCGGCTCGGCCTCCGTGATCCTGCTCGCCGTCTCCGCCATCACCGAGGCGGCCGAATAGGCATCGTAGTCCGCGCCGATGCCGCGGGCGAAGGGTTCGATGAGCTCGACCTGGGTGACGATGTCGAGGTTGCGTCCGACGTGGCATTGGACGTCGATGAGCATGAACGGTTCGAGGCGGGAGCCGAACCGGGACTTCGTGCGCCGCACCCCCTTGGCCACCGCGCGGACGAGTCCGTGGCTGCGGGTGAGCACGGTGACGATGCGGTCGGCTTCACCGAGCTTGTGGCCCGAGAGGACGATGCCCTCATCACGATAGTTGTGCACTGCACCATTATCGCAGAGTGCACCATCGACCGCGCCGAGGTGGCCCGTGTCGTGCGCACGCGCCTGCCCGAGGTGGCCCGGCCGAATGCGAGCGGCGCAGCCCGGCCACACTGGCCGGCCTCGCCCCGCAGCCCGGCCACGCCCCGCCGACCGGCCACGCCGGCCGGCGGACGGTCACGCGGCCGACGGACGGTCAACCGGTCAGCGGTCGGACTCGGCGTCGCGCGCGGCGCGGTTGAC
Source organism: Brevibacterium sp. XM4083 (assembly GCF_006489205.2). Classification (GTDB taxonomy): domain Bacteria; phylum Actinomycetota; class Actinomycetes; order Actinomycetales; family Brevibacteriaceae; genus Brevibacterium. Next base: position 635,852 of record NZ_VFYR02000002.1, read on the forward strand.
CGCGGAGATGACGGCCTTGAGCGAGGCCTTCGTGATGTTCGGGTGGAGACCCGCACCCCAGCGCACCCGGTCCTCGATGGCGAGTTCGACATAGGCGGCGGCCATCGTGTCCGCGCCCGAGCCGATCGCGTGCTCCGTGTAGTCCTGGAGGCGCATATCGATGTCGAAGTTGTCGTTGAGGACGCGGACGAGGGCGTCGATCGGGCCCTTGCCGCGGCCTTCGTAGGTCCGCTCCTGACCGTCGACGATGAGGTCGACCTCGATGCGCTCGGAGGCGCTCGTGTCATCGACGGCACCGGATTCGGTCCGCAGGCCCACGATCTGGAAGCGACCCCACGTGGAGTCGGGGTCGTCGCTCGGCAGGTATTCGTGGTTGAAGATGCGGCGGATCTCCTCGGCGGTGACCTCACCGCCGGCTTCAGTGTGCTGCTGGACGGCCTTGGAGAACTCGACCTGCATGCGGCGCGGCAGATCGAGACCGTACTCGCTCTTGAGGAGGTACGTCACTCCGCCCTTTCCCGACTGCGAGTTGACGCGGATGATCGCCTCGTACGAGCGTCCCAGGTCCTTCGGGTCGACAGGCAGGTAGGGCATGTCCCATTCCATGAGGTCGACGGGCACGCCGTCGGCCTTGGCGTTGCGCTCCCGGTCGGCGAAGGCCTTGTTGATCGCATCCTGATGTGACCCGGAGAACGAGGTGAACACGAGGTCCCCGCCGTAGGGGTGGCGCTCGTGGACGCCGATCTGGTTGCATTCGGTGACGGTGTGGATGACCTCGTCGATGTCGGAGAAGTCGAGTTCGGGGTCGACGCCCTGCGTGTAGAGGTTGAGGGCGACGGTGACGAGGTCGAGGTTGCCAGTGCGCTCACCGTTGCCGAAGAGGCAGCCCTCGATCCGGTCGGCCCCGGCCATGATGCCGAGTTCGGCGGCGGCGACGCCGGTGCCGCGGTCGTTGTGCGGGTGGAGGGAGACGGCCACCTCGTCGCGGTAGGGCATGTTGCGGCAGAACCATTCGATCTGGTCCGCATACGTGTTCGGGGTGCCGCGCTCGACGGTGGCGGGGAGGTTGACGACGGTTTCGCGCCCCGCGCCGGGCTGCCACATGTCGAGGACGCTGCCGACGATGTCGAGCGCGAACTCCGGTTCGGTGTCGACGAAGATCTCCGGCGAGTACTGGTACCCGAAGTCCGAGCCCGACAGCAGCGTCTCGGCGTGCTTCATCACCGCCTGCGTGCCCTGGAGGGCGATGTCGCGGGTCTGGTCGAAGCCGTCTCCGTCGAACCCGAAGACGACCTTGCGGAAGACGGGGGCTGTCGCGTTGTAGAGGTGGACGGTCGGCATCTTCGCCCCGACGAGGGACTCGACGGTCCGTTCGATGAGATCCTCCCGGGCCTGCGTGAGCACGGAGATGCGCACGTCGTCGGGGATCGCGTCGTCCTCGATGATCGAGCGCACGAAGTCGAAGTCGACCTGGCTGGCGGCGGGGAAGCCCACCTCGATCTCCTTGAAGCCGAGCTTGACGAGGAGATCGAACATCCGCCGCTTGCGGTCGGGGGTCATCGGGTCGATGAGCGCCTGGTTGCCGTCGCGCAGGTCGGTGCTCAGCCAGCGCGGGGCCTTCCGGATGACCTGGTCAGGCCAGGTGCGATCGTGCATGTCGAGCACGATCCGATCCTGGAACGACTTGTACTTCGTGAATGGCATGGGGGTCGGCTGCTGCAGGTTCATCATTCCTCATCATCTGTCGTCGGGGTTTACAGCATGAGAGCCTCCGCGACGAGGGCGCTGTCCGAATCAGGACTCGTCGCGGCACGGAAGGAGGAGGAACCTGTGAGCCACGCCTCCACCGTAGACCGTGATGAGCCGCAGGCGGACACGATGTCCACATCTCAAGACGGGTACCGGGCGGTCACGGACGGCGGAGCCCACCCCACCGAGGCGTGGCCCGATCCCACCGAGACGTGGCCCCACCCCGCCGAGGCAGGGCGCTCAGTCGCGACAGCGGTGCGCTCAGTCGCCGAGGAAGTCGACCGAGGCCCGTCGCATCGTGAAGCCGACGCCCGTGTCGTCGGCGGTGCACGTCATGCCGTCCTCGGCCGAGGTGCACGTCATCCCCGAGGCGGAGATCGACTCACCGTAGCCGAGCACGCGCGCCGGACCAGAGTTCGCCGGGGCCTCCCGGCACGAAAAGCCCGCGCCCTCGCCGTTGGCGACGACGACGGAGCCCCAGTTGTCCATCTGACAGTCTTCGGGCTTCTCCGGGGGCGTGTAGTCGAACGAGGCGATGACGCACCGCGCCCGGTCGGCGTCGATCGTGCATTCGATGTTGCCCGACGGTGATGCGAACGTCTCGACGGCCGCCGGCGGGCTCGAGGTCTCCGACCCCTGGCTCTCCGTCGGCTCGGGTGTGGGCTGGAGGGAGGGTGAGTTCGGCGCCGAGGCGGTCTCCTCCGTGCTCTGCATCGAATCCCAGACGATGTAGCCGACGATCCCGATGGCGAGCACGAGGGCGATCGAAGCGAGCACCCACAGCCAGGCAGGGACTTTCGCCGTCTCCGGTTCGCGCCGGTACGGTCCGCCCGGACCGCCCGCGGATCCGGCCCCGCCGGGTCCCCCCGGTCCGGTCGGTCCACCGGGGCCCGGGTAGCCGCCGTTCTGATATCCCGCGGCGTAAGCGGCTCCGGCCGGTGCCGGAGTCCCGCTGTGCGGGCGACCCTGTTGTCCAGGCTGCCCGGGATGCCCCTGCCCGCTCACCTGTGGAGAGAACTGGCCGGGCGCCGCGGCGCCGAAGCCCTCGGCGGGGCGGGACACTCCTTCGGCCCCGCCGTAGTGCGGGGTGCCCTGCGGGTTCCACTGGCGGGGTGCCGCCGCGGCCTCGGCCTCGGCGAGGTCCGAGGAGTTGACCTTCCGGGGTGCCGCTGCGGGCTCATCGATCTCCGGGTCGCCGCCTTCGGCGGCCGCGATGGCGCGGAGCTCCTCGAGGCTGAGGACCTCGGTCGCCGCGGCGCCATCGGCGGAGACCATCGACTTCAGCCGGTCGATCTCCTCGGCGCTGAGCGCCTGCGTCGAGCCGTCGGCCTGCGGCGACTTGTCCTGGCCGATGAAGAGCTGCGTGGTGATCGAATCCGGAGACTCCTCGGCCGGTTTCCGGCGCCCGGGGCGCGGAGGATGATTCGGCACGGGTGGAATACTCATGAACGCCATTTTCTCACAGCCCCCGGCCTCCCCCTTTTCAGGTTCGTGAGAGGATGACCTCATGTTCAGTCGTCGCACCCGCGCAGGCGCGGGCCTCGTCGGACTCGCCGTCACCGTCTCCCTGGCGTCGTGCGGGCCCGCAGACGACTCCCCCGACCGCACGATCGCGGCACCCGCGCAGCAGGGTCCGACCGGTGACTTCGCCGTTCCGGTCCAGCTCGAACCCGGGACCGCCTCGGCGACGAAGACCGGCGAACAATCCGGCGAACAAGCCCGCGAACAGGACGGGGCGGCTTCCGGACAGGACCCGGCTCCGGCACTGCCGGGACTCGGACCGGAGACCTCGGCTCAGATCCCGGCCGAGACGACTCAGGCGCTCGTCGTCTCGAGCCCGGACGCGGACTCCGAGTCCGGGGAGATGCGCGTCTACCAGCGCACCGGCGACGAGTGGGAGACAGTGAAGACCTTCGCCACGCACAACGGGTCGGCGGGATGGCTGGCCGACCGCCGCGAAGGCGATCAGACGAGCCCGATCGGCGTCTTCACCCTCAGCGATGCCGGCGGCTATGCGAAGAACCCCGGCACCAAGCTGCCGTACACGCGGGACAAGGGCCTCTCCGCCTCGGCGAGCATCGCGTACGGACCCGAGTACGCACGGGTCTTCGACTACGTCATCGCCATCGACTACAACCGCACACCCGGCACTCCCCCGACCGACCGCACGCGTCCGCTGGGCAAGGAGCGCGGTGGCGGGATCTGGCTCCACCTCGACCACGATTCGGGGACGAACGGCTGCGTCACCCTGAAGAAGGACGACCTCGTGTGGCTGCTGGAGAACCTCGACCCGCAGGCGCATCCGCGGATCGCGATGGGTCCGGTCGCAGAACTGGCGAAATAGGAGGCGAGCGCATGCGAGAGGTCATCATCTCCCTCGTGCAGTCGATCAACGGCGCGTATGCCCAGGACGGGTGGTCGACGGGGGTGTCGACGCCCACGGACTTCACCTACTTCATCGGTCTGCGGAGGCGGGCCGGGGCGATCCTCATCGATCGCCGCACGGCGCTCAATCCGCAGCTGCCGATGATCAACGCGCCCGGCAAGGTGCTCGAGCACACCCCCGTCTATGTGCTCACGGAATCCGACGCCGCGGTCCTCTCTGAGCAGCTCGCCGAGCGCGGCCTCGACTACCGTGCCGTCCACTTCACCCCCGAGACCCTGCCCGAGGTGATCGCCGGACTCGAGACGACCGGGGACATGCTCCTCTGCGAGGCCGGCCCCAACCTCGCCTACCGTCTCCTCGACCACGGTCCGGGCGTCGAGCTCCACCTGAGCATCTCCCCGCGCTACCTCAAGGATCCCGGCACGCACTTCTCCGCCCTCGACGCCGACATCCCGCTGCGTGTCCGCGGCGTCGAACAGCGCGACGACCAGGTCATCATCCGCTACGTGCGCGCGTGACCTCGGCGTCGTCGCGCGTGTGACTGCGCCGAGGCGGTCAGGAGTCCATTCGCGTCCCCGCAGAAGCGGTCAGGAGTCCGTTCGCGTCCCCGCGGAGGTGGTGAGGAGTCGTCCGGGTGACTCCGCCGAGGTGGTCGCGCATCCGGTGGATGACTGCGCCGAGGCGGTCTCCCGGCCCGCCCTCGCCGAGGCCGTCGGCCCGCGACCGGGCATCCGATCACCGTCCCGGTGAGAGAAAGGTGACGATCTCCTCGTCGCCCGACGAATCCGCGCCGCCCGGAGAGCCTTCGCCGCCCGACGAATCCACGCCGCCCGGAGATTCCCTGCGCCCGGACTCGACGGAGGCGATCTCGCCACGCTCGAGGATCGCTGCCGCGGCGGCGCTCACCTCGGCGATGTCGATCGTCTCCACTCCCCCAGTGAGGTCGTTGCGGTCATCACCGGAGACGGGGGCGAGGATCGTCAGCTCCCGGAAGCGGACGTCGGCGGTCTCGGCGTCGGCGACGCGGATGAGCATCGACTGGGCGGCGCCGAAGACGCTGATCGCCCCGGATCCGCTCAGCGCCTCGATGCTCGCGACCCCGTTGAGGGCGAGATGCGTGCCCACGCCCAGATCGGCCGAGATCCCCGCAGCGGTGAAGTGTCCGCGCAGATGAGAGGCATAAACCGCGTCGAACGCGGTCAGCCCCCGGGCGAGCACCGGGTCACCGACGGACCAGCCGCCGATCGCGGCGACCGCAGCGTCGACCTCGGCGCCGAGGTCGGCCAGGCCCGCCTTGACGGTCTCGGGATGGTCGACCCAGTCCGGGCACACGAGCGGGGTGTAGGCGACGGGACCCTCGGGCAGCGAGCGGACGACGCCGATGATCTCGTGCTCAGCGCCGAGGTGGGCGGACAGATGCGTGCCGATCCAGCCGGAGGCACCGAAGAGGAGGATGCGCATCGGCTCAGTCTACGACCCCGGAGCGCCGAGACGGCTGCGCAGACATCACCGCCCAGGCGCGACCGCGCAGCGACCCCGGCACCGAGACGACCGTGCGTCCGCTCAGTTCGAGTAGAAGACGCGCACGCCCTCGCTCGCGGTGAACGTCATGTACCCGCCTTCGAAGTTCTGGCGGGTCTTGCCGCCGGAGGAGAACTCGCCGGTCGTCGGCAGACCGAGCCGGCTGCGCTCCCACCCGAGCTCCTTCCACTTGCTCAGCATCCCGTAGCTGAGCGGCTGACCCTTCGTCGCCTGCGAGTACGTGATGATGCCGTGCTCGAACCCCTGGTAGACGGCGTCGGCACGGTACCTGAACGTCACCTCGTCGGTCGTGGGGAACCCGAGAAGCCCCTTCTCGTACTGCAGCGCCGCGTACGCGGAGCGGATGCCGCCCTTGTTGAGGTGGGCACCGGTCGACTTCGACCAGTAGACGACGCCCTTCTCGAAGAACTGGTACGCCCCGTCGGGATTCGACAGGGACCGCTCGGGACCCGTGGGCTCGCCGGTGGCGGCCTTGTTGGCGCGGTAGTACGACCCGATCGCCCCGCCGACGGAGTAGCCGAGGTCGTCCTGGAGGGCGGCGGCATTCGTTCTCATCGCCCCGAGCCGGGAGTAGAACGCGCCGCCCGGACAGTCCGTGTAGCTCGTGTCCCGATGCCCGGAGACGGTCTTGAGCGTGACCTTCTGCCCTGCCGGGTACTTCGACGTCCCGCCTCCGCCGGAGGTCAGGGTCATCGACCCGGTCGGGGAGAATCCGTACGTGTTCGCCTTCCACGCGATGACCCGCTCGACGGCCTTCTGCGCGGCCGAGCTCGGCGCCGATCCCGTGTACGTGCCGAGCACGCTCACCCCGATCGTCGAGGAGTTGAACCCGGACGCGTGCGCCCCGGTGATCGCCTTGTCGATGCTGCCGGCCCGGCCTTCGTAGATGTTGCCGAACCGGTCGACGAGGAAGTTGTAGCCGATGTCGCACCAGCCCCGCGACTGCGTGTGGTAAGCGAGGTAGCCGCGGATGATGCCCGGCGCCTCGGCCTCGGAGTACGAGTTCGACCCGGCAGTGTGGTGGACGAAGACGCCCTTCGCACTCGAGGTCTGATCCGACTGGCAGCGCACGAGGCTCTCATCGGCACCCCATTCGGCGCGGGTGATGATGTTGGCCTTGAGCCCCTCGTTGTACTTCTGCGGGGACAGGCCCGACGGCGATCCCAGATCGGGTCGCTGCGCCAGCGACTCGTCGGCGTCGGTGACCGGGGTCGCGGCAGTCGTGATCGTCAGGTCCGTCGTCGCCGCACCGGCGGCGGAGGCGCGGACCTCGACCGCAGTCGAGTCGAGGACGGGAACGGCCTCGGACTCCCCAGCCGCGTCGGTCGACTGCGCGGCCTCCGGTGAGGACTCATCGGGGCCCGGGTCGTCTGCGGCCGGCAGGTCCTCCCAACCAGTCCAGGTGCCGTTCGTCTCCGAGCGGAACTCGAGTCCGGGGTCCTCGCCGTTCCAGCGGGCACCGAGGATCGTCACCTCGGCGGGGTCGAGGGCGATCCGCTCGACGTCGCCGACGGCGGCGGAGTACGTGTCGACGGCCGTTCCCCCGCCGGCCGTGGAGCCGGTGGAGGAGTCCGGGGACGACGCATCCGGCGCCGAGGCGGGCGCTGAGGACGGCGAGGACGTGGTGTCCGGCGATGGCGCGGAGTCGTCCTCGCCGCCTGCCGGGGCACTGGGCGACGGGGCGCTGCTCGACGGCGCGGACCCGAGCCCGGGTTCGGAGGTCTCGGCGGCGAGCGCCGGCACGCCGATCGAGGCGGCGATGAGGGTGGTGGTCACGGCGGTCACGGTCAGGGAGAGAGCTCTCATGGGCGTCCTGCTTCCTCGCTCGGTCACGGCTGCGACGATACCTCAGCTGAGAGTCACTTGTGAACCCTCTCACACCGATTCCGCGCAGGTTCGCTGCCCGAAATGACCGCGCGGTAGGCTTCTGTGGTCCCCTCCCGCCCGATCCGTGAGAGATCTCCATGCCCCAGCCCAGCGACCCTCAGCGCAGCCGCGAGCTCACGCGGCTCGAAGCGCTCCTCGACACCGTCGCGAACCGCTGGCTCACCCGTGTCCCCGCCGGTCTGCGGGAGTTCCTCGCCTTCGGGATCAAGCAGGCCTGGGCGTGTCTCTTCGGGGCGCTCATGCTCGCCGCCATCATCCTCACCTCGTGGTGGTATCCCGCCGATGCGCCGGTCGCCCGCAACGACGTCCTCGTCATCATCGCCGTGCTCATCCAGATCGGGATGCTCGCCTTCCGCCTCGAGACCGGTCGCGAGTTCCTCGTCATCGTCCTCTTCCACATCGTCGGCACGGTCATGGAGCTCTTCAAGACGGCGGTCGGCTCCTGGAACTACGCCCCCGGCGGCATCCTCCACATCGGCGCGGTGCCGCTGTTCACGGGGTTCATGTACGCGGCCGTCGGCTCCTACATCGTCCGCGTGTACCGGCTCTTCGATCTCCGGTTCAGCCACTACCCGCCGAGGTGGATCACCGCGGTCATCGCGGCAGCGATCTACGTCAACTTCTTCGCCCACCACTTCGTCATCGATATCCGCCTGTTCCTCGTCGCGGCCACCGTCATCGTCTACCTCCGCTGCGTCATGCACTTCCGCGTCCACACCCGCACCCTGCGCATGCCGATCCTCCTCGCCTTCGTCCTCGTCGCGTTCTTCATCTGGATCGCGGAGAACATCGGCACCGCGGCCGGCGCGTGGCTCTACCCCTCGCAGGCCGAGGGCTGGGAGCTCGTGCCCGTGACGAAGCTCGTCGCGTGGTTCCTCCTCATGATGATCTCCGTCGTCCTCGTCACGTTCGTCTACCCGCCCCGACCTCCGGAGGCGACGACACACCGCGGTTCCGCCGCCGACCGCCCCTGAGCACCGCCGCCGGCCCTGTGAAGCACCTATACTCGGGACCAACGACGTCGAAGGGGACTTCATGGCTGCCGCGGAACCGGACGCGCCGAGCGCACTCGAATCGGCCATGCGCCCGCCCTCGGGCACCTATCTCCATCTGAGCAGGAGAATCGTCCTCCGCGTCGTCGCCGGTCTCGTCGTCCTCGTCCTCCTCGCCGTTCTCCTCGGCATCGTCGTCGTCCGCCGCTCCTTCCCCACGACTGACGGTGAGATCAGCCTGCCGGGTCTCGATGCGCAGGTCACCGTGACCCGGGACGGCAGCGGCATCCCGATGATCGAGGCCTCGACCGCGCACGACCTCTTCCTCGCCCAGGGCTTCGTCCACGCCCAGGACCGGTTCTGGGAGATGGACTTCCGACGCAAGGTCACCGCGGGGCGGCTCTCGGAGTACTTCGGCCCCTCGCAGTACAGCACGGACGCCTTCATCCGCACCCTCGGCTGGCGCAAGGTCGCCGAGGAGGAGGTCGCCCAGCTCGATGAGACGACGCTCGGCTATTACGAGGCCTACGCCGAGGGTGTCAACGCCTACCTCAAGGACCGCTCCCCCACCGAGGTCTCCCTCGAATACGGGATCCTCGGCCTCCAGGCCGGACCGATCGAGATCGAGGAGTGGACGCCGGCCGACAGCGTCGCCTGGCTCAAGGCGATGGCGTGGGATCTGCGGTCGAACCTCGAGGACGAGATCGACCGGGCGATCACCAGTGCGGCGCTCACCGAGGAGCAGATGGCCGACATCTACCCCGACTATCCCTACGACGAACGACCGACGATCATCGACGGCCCACCCGGTGACGCCCCGCCGGCCCCCGCCGACGATCCACCCGAGGGCCAGTCCGCGACCGGCGGGACCACAGACTCCAGCGACGACCCCGCCGCAACCTCGGAGGGGAATGACGGGGATCCCGCCACCACCTCGGCGGGGGACGACGGCTCCCCGCAGGCCGGTGGATCCCTCACTCCGGGCAGCGGACCCGCCACCGGTCCCGTATCCGACGGCACCCTGCCGGAGAGCCTCGGCGAACTCGATGCCCGACTGCGGGAGATCCCGGGCCTGCTGGGGATGAACAGCCGCGACATCGGCTCGAACTCGTGGGTGGTCTCCGGTGCGCTCACGGACACGGGCGCGCCTCTGCTCGCCAACGATCCGCACCTGTCGCCGGCGATGCCCTCGGTCTGGTACCAGGTCGGGCTGCGGTGCTCCCAGGTCACGCCCGCATGTCCGTTCGACGTCTCGGGGTTCTCGTTCTCGGGCCTGCCCGGGGTCGTCATCGGGCACAATCAGTCGATCGCGTGGGGCATGACGAACCTCGGCCCCGATGTCACGGACCTCGTCGTCGAGAAGATCGATGACGCCGACGCGATCTACGACGACGAGAGGGAACGCGTCGTCACGCGGCAGGAGACGATTCGGATCGCGAAGGAGGAGCCGCGGACGATGACGGTCTGGGAGACGAAACACGGCCCGATCGTCTCCAGTCTCGACGACACGTATCGCACGGTCCTCGACTCGACCTCCCCGACGGCGAACAGCGGGCTGGCCGGTGCCCGCTACCAGCTCGCCCTCGAATGGACGGCGCTCACCCCCGGTCGCACCGCCTCGGCGATCTTCGCGCTCAACAGGGCGACGAACTGGGAGGAGTTCCGGGCCGCCGCCGAACTCTTCGACGTGCCCTCCCAGAACCTCGTCTACGCCGACGTCGAGGGCAACATCGGCTACCAGGCGCCGGGGAAGATCCCCCGCCGCGGCACCGCCGACGGCATGCTCCCCCGCCAGGGATGGGACTCAGGCCAGGACTGGCAGGGCTGGATCGACTTCGACGAGCTGCCCTCGGCCCTCAACCCTGAGCGCGGGTGGATCGTCACCGCGAACAACCCCGTCACCCGGCCGGGCGAATCCGAGCGCCTCGGCGACGACTACGACGACGGGGACCGGGCGACCCGGATCACCGATCTCCTCACCGAGGCGATCGCGGCGGGTCCGGTGAGCGCCGATGACTTCGCGGCGATCCAGGGCGATGATCTCAATCCCCTCGCCGATACGCTCGTGCCCCGGCTGCTCGCGCTCGACGCGAACGGGGACCCCGACATCGAGGCCGCCCAGGAGATGCTGCGGACCTGGGACGGCCGCGACGCCGCGGACAGTGCGGCAGCCGCGTACTTCAACGTCGTCGTCTCGACGATCCTCGCCGAGGTGTTCGCCCCCAAGCTGCCCCCGGAGGTCCGTCCCTCCGGGGGCAGCCGCTGGTACCTCGTCATCGACGATCTGCTCACCGAACCGCAGTCGCCGTGGTGGACGGACGCCGAAGTCACCGGTCGGGACGAAGCGCTCACCCGGGCGCTCAGGTCGTCGTGGACCCGGACGGCCGACCTGCTCGGTCCCGAACCGGTGACCTGGCGGTGGGGCACCCTCCACGAACTGACGATCAGGAACGCGAGCCTCGGCGAATCCGGGATCACCGCGGTGGAGAAGCTCTTCAACCGCGGGCCCTTCGAGGTCTCCGGCGGCTCGGGCGTCGTCAACGCCACCGGATGGGACGCCGCGGTCGGCTTCGAGACGGACTGGGTGCCGTCGATGCGGCAGATCATCGACGTCGGGGACTTCGACCGCTCGCGGTGGATCAACCTCACCGGCGCCTCGGGTCATGCGTTCAACCCGAACTACGCCGATCAGACGGAGGACTGGGCGGCGAATCGGACCCGACCGTGGGCGTACTCACCGCAAGCGGTGGCCGCAGCCGCGGAGGACACGCTCGTCCTCACGCCGTGACGGGCACCGGCACCGTGCCGGGCCCTCAGTCGCGTGGGAGGACCTTCGTCTCGAGGAAGTTCGCGACATCGTCCTCCCAGCGCACGGGGTCGACGTTCCATTCCTTCGTGTGCCGGGCCTTGACGTACGGGGGCATCGTCACGAGGTCGCGGCGGACCGAGGCGAGGGCATGGGAGGGTGAGGACGGAACGAACTCGTCGTCGTCGGAGTGGATGAGGAGGACGGGCACATCGAGCTCCGCGGCCCGGGTCACCCAGTCCATCCGCCCGAGGTCGAGCGGGGTCTCGAGGCCGGTGATGGGGCGCGCCCACGGCTGCGTGATCATCTCGAGCGTGAGCTTCGCGACCGGGGTCGGGAGCATGTTCTTCTTCGCCTGGCCGTCGAGGACGTTGATCCAGTCGACGACGGGTCCGTCGAGGACGAGGGCGGCGATGTGCTCGCGGTTGCGTCCGCGCGAGGCCGCCTGGAACGCGATCGCCCCGCCCATCGACCAGCCGAAGAGGACGACGTTGCGGGCTCCGTGGGCGAGCGCGAAGTCGATCGCGGCGTCGACGTCGATCCACTCGGTGTCGCCGAGGCCGTAGCGCGAGGAGGACTCGATGCGCACCTCGGCGTCGTTGCGGTAGGACATCGCGATCGCCGGCACGCCGAGCGTGTTGAGCACGGGGGCCGCCCGCAGGCCCTCGGCGCGGGTGCTCGCGCGCCCGTGGATGAGGATCGCCCACGTGTCGCGGGGTTCGGGGTGGTCGGTGGGCAGGTACCAGGCCGGCAGCGTCCCGGCGTCGGAATCGAGGTCGATGTCCTCGAACTTCACTCCCGCCGCGAGCGGGTCCGGGTAGACGACGCCAGTCCAGCGGCCATGCCGGGCGCGGCGTATATCGCCCTTGGTCACGCTGACGACCTCGCGGGAGACGGTGCGCGAGCGCGGATCGTATTCGACGATGTCGCCGATCACCGCATGTCCGGCACCCTGGTTGAAATAGAGGCCGTAGAGGCCCGGCACCGTCGTCTCCTCGTCGGCCGGGAGGTGGATGCGCATGTTCGGGGAGAAGCCGTCGATGTGGAGGATGTCGAGCTCTTCGGGGGCGTTCTCGGGAACGACGATGCGACGGGCGAAGTACGCGGCGAGTCCCGAGGAAGCCACTGAGATCACAGCGCCGATGCCGGCGCCGACGCCGACTGCGGCGAGCAGCAGGCGTGTGGGGAACTGAGAGTCGCGTGCCATGGTGTCATTCTCTCCCACGGAATGAGATCTCTCCAAACGCTGTTGACCTCATGGACGAGTCGTGGACGCCGCAGCGTCGGGCCCGCACCGTCCCGGTGGTGGGACAATGGACACCACCGCACCGAGCAATGAGACCGGAGGTCACCATGAGCCACACTCCCACCCCCGCCGCCGACGGCACCGAGGAGGTCCGCTGGCAGGACGTGCTCACCCCGGAGGAGTTCGCCGTCCTCCGCCAGGGCGCCACCGAGCGTCCGTTCACCGGCGAGTACAACGACACGACGACGGTGGGCATGTACCAGTGTCGGGCGTGCGGGGCCGACCTGTTCCCCTCGGACACGAAGTTCGCCTCGCACTGCGGGTGGCCCTCGTTCTACGCTCCGCTCGCCGAGGACCGGGTCCGCTACATCAGGGACACCTCGATGGGCATGGAGCGCATCGAGGTCCGCTGCGCGAACTGCGACTCCCACTTGGGTCACGTGTTCTCCGGTGAGGGCTACGACACCCCCACCGATCAGCGCTACTGCATCAACTCGATCTCGCTGCGGCTCAACGAGGACACGCAGGATGCGTAAGTGAGCGAGCTTGTCATCAAGCCGTTCGCGGAGCTGACGACGGCCGAGCTCTACGGCATCCTCCAGCTGCGCTCCCAGGTCTTCGTCGTCGAGCAGGACTGCGTCTTCCTCGACCTCGACGGGGTCGACACCCTGCCGGGCACGCTCCATGCGTTCCATCCCGGAGACGGCGGAACGATCCCCGACTCCCACGGCGCCGAGGCCGGCGTGAGCCTGATGCCGCGCGCGTATGCCCGTATCCTCCCGGAGGGCTTCGCAGACGGGCCGGCCGCGGTGCCGGGAGCCCGCAGCATCGGCCGGGTCGTCACGGATCCGGCTGCCCGCGGTCAGGGATGGGGCAGGCGCCTCATCGCCGAGGTGGTCGCCGAGTTCGCGCACCTGCCGCTCACGCTCAACGCCCAGTCCCACCTCGAGGGGTTCTACACCGGGTTCGGCTTCGCCCCGAACGGTCCTCGCTTCGACGAGGACGGCATCGAGCACACGCCGATGGGGCGGACCGCGACCCCGGCCGACTGAGCGCCTGTCGCCTGAGGTCCGGGGTCGACCAGGCCGGGGCCCTGAGGCTCGATCACCGGCCGGGGCCCGGGCCCCGGCCCGGAGGTCTACGAGGCCGGTGAGGAATCGCTGACGTTCGAGGCGTCGACGGCGGCGATGATCCGGGTCATCGTCGCATGGAGATCGCGCACCCCCGCCTCGTCGATGTCGAGCTTGGCCATCATCTGGCCGGGAATCGCCTCGGCTGCCCGGCGCAGATCGGCACCGGTCGGGGTGAGCGTGACCTCGACGACGCGCTCGTCGCTGGCGCTGCGCGCACGCGTGACGTAGTCGAGGGCCTCGAGCCGCTTGATCAGCGGTGAGACCGTCGCCGGTTCGAGGCGGAGCAGTTCTGCGATGCGCCGGACCGGCAGGCTGCCGTGCTGCCAGAGGGCGAGCATGACGAGGTACTGCGGGTGGGTGAGGCGCAGCGGCTCGAGCACCGACCGGTACGCGGAGATCACCCCGCGTGAGGCGACGGCGAGTGCGAAGCAGATCTGGCTCTCGAGAGCCAGCGGATCATCCAGGTCCATGAGTGTCCTCCCACGATTAGTTAGTGCACTAATATTCAGTGTACTATTGAGTTATCAGTTTCGTCGCCTCGCACCGGGACGGTCCCGGTGCGATTCCGTCGAGGAGGACCTCCATGACCGAGTACCACGATCCCCAGCGCCGCGTCGCCTGGCTCAATTCCTTCTTCCGCCGCATCGTCGGACCCGCGCAGGTCGACAGCTCGCGCCCCGGCGGCTACTTCGAGGACGAGCACCTGCGCCACGAACGCCTCGACGCCCTCGGCCTCGAGATGCGCACCGACGCCGCCGGCCACTCCTACGTCGTCGCGAAGACTCCGCAGCCGCCGACCGCCGACTGAGGCCCGTCTCCCCCGCACGTCCGGCGCCGCCGGACGCTGTTCCCAGCCTGCTCCCACACACAGATCCACCGACGCGCTTGAGGCCGACACTCCGTGAGAGTGTCGGCCTCATGTGCATCTGCGGTGCTCAGCGCCAGTCGGTGATGATGTCGACGAGGCTGCGGCGCGGGCCCGTGTAGAACGGGATCTCCTCGCGCACGTGCCGCCTGGCCTCGGTGTTGCGCAGGTCGCGCATGAGGTCGACGATGCGGTGGAGCTCCTCGGCCTCGAAGGAGAGCAGCCATTCGTAGTCGCCGAGGGCGAAGGCCGAGATCGTGTTCGCCTTGATGTCCTTGTAGCCGGCCGCCGCGATCCCGTGGTCGCGCAGCATCGTCGACCGCTCGCCCGGGTCGAGGAGGTACCAGTCGTAGGACCGGACGAACGGGTAGACGCAGATGTAGGAGCCGGGCTGATCGTCGGTGAGGAGGGCGGGCAGGTGGGCCTTGTTGAACTCGGCGGGACGGTGGAGTCCGACGACCGACCACACGGGTTCGAGGATCCCGCCGAGCAGGGTCCGGCGGATCGCCGAGTACGCGGCCTGGATGAGTTCGATCGTCGGGGCGTGGTACCAGAACATGACGTCGGCGTCGGCGCGCAGGGCGGAGACGTCGTAGACGCCGCGGACGACGAGTCCCTGGTCGATGAGCGGGGCGAGCGCCTCGTCGACCTCGGCGGCCAGCGGCGCCCGGTCGGCATCGCCGAGCTCACCGGCGGCGGCGAAGACCGAGTACGCGATGTAGCGGATCTCCTGGTTGGCCTGCTCGATCTGTTCCTCGGTGGGTTGCGTGTAGTCGCTCACAGCGTCTCCTTCGTCTCGGTTGGGTGGTGGTCTGCTGGCCGGCTCAGCCTCTGCGCGACGGTCTCAGCGCGGGCGAGGCAGGCGGGGATGCCGACTCCGGCGTACGCCGAGCCGACGAGTTCGAGGCCGGGGATCGACTCGATCTCGGCGTCGAGGTCCGCCATCGCGCCGAGGTGGCCCGGCAGGTACTGCGGCAGCGCATCGTCCCAGCGCTGCACCTGGCTGACGATGATCCGGTCGCCGGTGCGTCCGGTGATCTCCTGCCAGTCGGCGAAGGCGCGGTCGCGCAGCGCCGTGTCGTCAAGCTCCTGCCATGTGCCGGGGGCGTCGCCGAAGCGTCCGACGCTCATCCGGATGAGCGCGGTGCCCTCGGGGAGGCGCTCGGCCAGCCACGGCCATTTGTTCGACGCGAACGTCGAGGCCTTGATGAACGTGTCCGCCGTCGCCGGGACGAGGAATCCCGAGCCCGTCAGCGGTCCGTCGCCGAGGTCGAGGAGGGCGACGACGAGCGCGGTCGAGGCGTAGGGCACCGCACGGAGCCGGCGGGCGGGACCGGGGGCCGCCTCGGCGAGCAGTCCGGCCGTGACCGGGGCGGGCGTGGCGAAGACGACGGTGTCGGCGGTGTCCTCACCCTCCGGGGTCGTCAGCGTCCAGGTTCCGTCGTCGCGCCGCTGCACGGCAGTGACCGGGGAGTTCGTGCGGATCTGCCCGCCGGCCGCCGTGATCGCCGACTCGAGGGCGGGGATGAGACGGCTGATGCCGCCGACGAGGGACATGAACACCGGCGCGGCGTCGGACGCCGCGGCCTGGTCATCGCGGGCGCTGAGCAGGGCGGTGACGAGATCGAGCACCGAGGTGCCCTCGGCGACCGCAGGCAGGAGCGCGGGCACCGTGGCGGCCAGCGACAGATCGCGGCACCGGCCGGCATAGACCCCGCTGAGCAGCGGATCGACGAGCGTGTCGACGAGGTCGTCGCCGAGGCGGGCGGCGAGGAACTCCCCCACCGAGGTGTCGGAGTCGGCGAGCGCGGGGGTGAGCACTTCGGCCGCGATGCGCGCGGTGGCGGCGTCGCCGAGGAGATCGCGGACGACCTCGGGGTCACCGGGCACGCCCATGACCGTGCGCTTCGGGATCGCCTGGAGGCGACCGGCGGCGAGCACCTGCGAGGAGTGGTGAGGCGAGGGGAACTCGAGGTCGAGGCCGAGTTCGGCGGCGAGCTCCCGGGTCTCGGGACGGCGGACGAGGCTCGCCTCGGCGCCGAGGTCGAGACCGACCCCGACGTGACCGCCGAGCGTCGTCGACTTCAGGCATCCGCCGAGGCGGTCGCCGGCTTCGAGCACGGTGACCTCGTGTGAGACGGCGAGGCGGTGAGCGACGGCGAGCCCGGAGATGCCCCCGCCGACGATCGTCATCCTGCTCATCGGGTGCCTGCCGCCTCCTCGGCGATGAGCTGCTGCGAGAGGCGGTGCACCTCGGCGACGATCCGACCGGGCACCTCCGGGTCGGTGTCGGGCAGGACGCCGTGCCCGAGGTTGAAGACGAAGCCCGCATCATGGGCGAGGCC
Organism: Brevibacterium sp. XM4083; assembly: GCF_006489205.2. Taxonomy (GTDB): domain Bacteria; phylum Actinomycetota; class Actinomycetes; order Actinomycetales; family Brevibacteriaceae; genus Brevibacterium. The sequence continues at coordinate 652,803 of NZ_VFYR02000002.1, forward strand.
GGCGCGGACGATGTCGGCGATCCGGGGGGCCAGCGCCTCCCACGGGGCGAAGAGCAGCGCCGGGTCGAGGTTGCCCTGGAGGGCCTGTCCGGGACGCACCCGGGTCGCGGCGTCGGCGAGGTCGACGCGGAAGTCGACGCCCATCGCATTCGACCCGGCCTCGGCCATCGAGGAGAGCAGCTCACCGGTCTGGACGCCGAAGTGGATGCTCGGGACGTCGTGGGCGGCAAGGGCGGAGAACACCGCGGTCGAGTGCTCGAGGACGTGGTCGACGTAGTCGCGGCGGCTGAGGTAGCCCGCCCACGAGTCGAAGAGCTGGAAGGCCCGGGCTCCGGCGGACAGCTGGACGTCGATGAACGTCGCGGAGATCCGGGCGAGCTTCGCCAGCAGCAGGGAGAACGTGTCGGGATCGGAGATCATCAGCGACTTCGTCTTCTCATGGTTCTTGCTCGGCCCGCCCTCGATGAGATAGCTCGCGAGGGTGAAGGGGGCGCCGGCGAACCCGATGAGCGGCGTCGCCTCCCCGAGTTCGGCGGTGATGCGCCCGATCGACTCGGCGATGTCGGGGATGTCGGCCGGATCGAGCTCCGGCAGCGCCTCGACATCGGCGCGCGAGCGGATCGGCGAGGCGAGGACGGGCCCGCGCCCGGCGACGATCTCGACATCGACCCCGGCGGCCTGGAGCGGCACGACGATGTCGGAGAAGAAGATCGCGGCGTCGACTCCGTGCCGGCGCACCGGCTGCAGGGTGATCTCCGTGACGAGCTCCGGGTCGCGGCACGAGGCGAGCATCGAGGTGCCCTGGCGCAGCTCACGGTACTCGGGCAGCGACCGCCCGGCCTGACGCATGAACCAGACGGGGGTGTGGTCGACAGGCTCTCCCCGGAGAGCGGCGAGCAAGGTTGAGGTCATGGCCCCATCCTCCCATTCCCGGTGCCCGCGCGCCCAACCGGAAACGGTTTCAAGACGGCGCGTCTTGCGGATTCTTCGCCCGCTGTGCGGCGTGGATGATTCCCCCACAGCATCCGCTGTTCTATCGTGACCAGTGTGGTCAACACCTCACCTCTCAACCGCATTCCGGCGGAGTTCTCCGCCGTGACATCGGTCCTGCGCGAAGCGCGGAACACGAACAACGTCTCGATCTCGGAGATCCCCGCGCCGGCGAAGCTCGCGCCGTACTCGTACGCCCTCGGCGCCGAGGTCACCGCCGATGAGACCTTCCTCTCCGCGAGCGGAGAGTCCATCGAGGAGCTCGCGACCGGACGCATCGTCGTCCTCTTCGATCCCGAGTCCCCCGCCGAGTGGGAAGGCAGGTTCCGGATCGTGTCCTACATCCGGGCGGAGCTCGAACACGAACTCGGCAATGAGACGATGCTCGGCCATGTCGCCTGGTCATGGCTCGAGGACGCGCTCGAATCCAATGACTGCGAGGTCGTCGCGGCGGGCGGGACGACGACGCGGGTGCTCTCGGAGAGCTTCGGCACCCTGGCGACGCGGCCGGCGACGATAGACTTGGAGCTGCGCGCCTCGTGGACCCCGATCATCGACAGTCCCGATGAGATCGGCAACCACCTCGAGGCCTGGATCGATCTGCTGTGCACAGTCGCCGGACTGCCGCCTCTGCCTGAAGGAGTATCAGCCCTGCCCGGGCGCCGTCGATGACTACCGAACCACCGCTCCTGACCGCCCCTGCCCACGGGGTCCCCCCGCTCACCGACACCCCCGCCGGACTCGCCGATGCCGTGACCGCGCTGTCAGCGGTGACCGGGCCGATCGCCATCGACGCCGAACGCGCCTCGGGCATCCGCTACGGCCAGCGCGCGTTCCTCGTCCAGCTGCGCCGCGAGGGTGCGGGCACGTTCCTCCTCGACTCCGAGGTCCTCGGCGACCTCTCCCCGCTCAACCCCGCGCTCGGCTCCGATGAGTGGGTCATCCACTCCGTCACCCAGGACCTGCCGTGCCTCCAGGAGCGCGGCATGGTGCCCGCCGCCCTCTTCGACACCGAGCTCGCCGCGCGCCTCCTCGGGTGGGAGAAGTTCGGCCTCGCCGCGGTCGCCGAGGCCACCCTCGGGATCCGGTTGGCCAAGGAGCACTCCGCGGCGGACTGGTCGACGCGGCCCCTGCCGGAGGAGTGGCTCAACTACGCCGCCCTCGACGTCGAAGTCCTCGTGCCGATCCGCGACATCCTCGCCGAGGAGCTGCGGCAGGCGGGCAAATGGGAGTTCGCGCAGCAGGAGTTCGCGCACCTGCTGTCGTTCGAGCCCAAGGTCCACGCCGAGCCGTGGCGGCGCACGAGCGGAGTCGCGAAGCTGGGGTCCCGTGCGGAGCTGGCGAAGGTGCGCGCCCTCTGGGAGGCCAGGGACGCGATGGCCGCCGAGACCGATCTCGCCCCGTCGAAGGTGCTCCGCGACCGTGAGCTCATCGATCTCGCACGAGCGCGGGTGCGTTCGAGCGATGACATCCTCGACCGCTGGCCCAGGCTCTCCCGCACGGAGTCCGTCCGGCTCTTCCGCGCGCTGCGCAAGGCCGGACAGCTGACCCCGGAGGAGCTGCCGCCGAAGCGGGAGCGTAGCAGCCAGCCGCGTTCGCCGTTCAGCCACACGGAGCTCAAGGAGCGCACCGCCGCCCTGCGCACCGCTGTCGCCGAGGTGGCCGCGGCACAGACGATGCCCCATGAGGTGCTCCTCCAGCCTGCGATCGTCAAGTCGCTCGCGGCCTCGGGCCGCACCGACGTCGAGGAGTTCCTCACCGAGCGCGGGGCACGGCCGTGGCAGGTCGAGCTGACGACTCCCGCGCTGTCCGCGGCGCTCGCCGCGCTCCCGCTGCCGTGAGCGCACCCGAACTCGTCCTCATGGTCGGGCAGGTCGGGGCGGGGAAGACGACTCGGGCCAAGGAGCTCGCGACGGCGCTGCCGGCGGTGCGGCTGACCCCCGATGAGTGGATGCGACCGCTCTTCGACGACCCGGAGGCCGACGGAATGCGCACCGTCGTCGAAGGCCGACTCATCGCCACGGCCGTCGAGATCCTCCGCGCCGGGGCCTCCGTCGTCCTCGACTTCGGACTGTGGACCCGTGACGAGCGGATCGCGCTGAGCTGGCTCGCCGGCACCGTCGGGGCCCGTGCCCGCACCGAGTACCTCGCCATCGATCCCGCCCAGCAGGCGGCCCGCGTCGCCGAGCGCGGCAGGAGCGACAGCACCGCGTGGCCGGTCACGCAGGACGCGCTCGATGAGTGGCGGACCCTGCTCGAGGAGCCCACCCAGGCCGAGACCGCCGGCGATTTCGGACCGCAGGCCGCAGCCGACTGGGGCGACTGGATCGCCCGGAAGTGGCCTAGCGCTCTCACCGAGGTCTAGCGGTTCGGCTCACGCGCCTCGGCGGGTGCCCCGTTCTGCCCGGCTGCGCACCTCGGCGGGGAGGATGTTGACGATCTCGGCGACCATCGAATCGACGTCGAGGCCGACGTATTCGAGGATCTCGTCGCGGGTGCCCTGCGGCAGGAATTCGTCCGGAGCCCCGAGTTCGACGACGCCGATCCGGGAGTCCGCGGCCCGCAGGTCGCTGCGGATGCGGGAGCCGATGCCGCCGAGGCGCACCCCGTCCTCGATGACGGCGACCTGGGAGTGCTCCATCGCGAGGTCGATGACGTCAGTGGGCACCGGCAGGACCCAGCGGGGGTCGATGATCGTCGCGGTGATGCCCTCGGCGGCCAGCGCCTCGGCGACCTCATGGGCGCGGGAGGCGAAGGGGCCGACGGAGACGATGAGGACGTCCTTGGGCTCGCCCTCGGGGATCTCGCGGAGGATGTCGACGCCGCCTGTGGTCCGGCGCACCGCGGGCACGTCGGCGCCGACGCTGCCGCGGGGGAAGCGGATGACGGTGGGCGCGTCGGAGACGGCGACGGCTTCGCGCAGCTCCTCGGTCAGCCGGGCGCCGTCGCGGGGGGCGGCGAGCCGGAGGCCGGGGACGATGCGCAGCATCGCCATGTCCCACACCCCGTGGTGGCTCGCCCCGTCGGGTCCGGTGATGCCGGCCCGGTCGAGGACGAAGGTCACGCCCTGCCCGTGGAGGGCGACGTCCATGAGGATCTGGTCGAAGGCGCGGTTGAGGAACGTCGCGTAGATGCAGACGATCGGGTGGAGCCCGCCGTACGCGAGTCCCGCCGCCGAGGTGACGGCGTGCTGTTCGGCGATTCCGACGTCGAAGACGCGCTCGGGGTAGGCTTCGGCGAACTTCGCGAGCCCGACCGGCAGGAGCATCGCGGCGGTGACGGCGACGACGTCGTCGCGGTCGCGGGCGATCTCGAGGACCTCGTCACCGAAGACGGAGGTCCACGAGGTCTGCTTCGACGGGGTCGACCGTCCCGTCACGGGGTCGATGACCCCGACGGAGTGGAACTGGTCGGCGTCGTCGTTGACGGCGGGGTCGTAGCCCTGGCCCTTCTGCGTGATCATGTGGACGATGACGGGTCCGCCCTCGTACTGCTTGGCGCGGGCCAGGGCCTTCTCGACGGCGGCGAGGTCGTGCCCGTCGACGGGGCCGAGGTATTTGATGCCGAGTTCGTCGAACATGCCCGTCTGCTCGGCGCTGACCATGTCCTTGAGGCCGCGCTTGACGCCGTGGATCGCGGAGTAGGCGGCGCGGCCGGGTGCACCGGACTGCTGGAGGGTCGACTTGCCCCACGAGAGGAGCTTCTCGTAGCTCGTCATCGTCCGCAGGTCGTCGAGGTGGGCGGCGAAGCCGCCGACGGTCGGGGCGTAGGAGCGTCCGTTGTCGTTGACGACGATGACGAGTTTGCGCGGCGGCGTCGAGGTGTCGGCGGCGATCGTGTTGAGTGCCTCCCAGGCCATGCCACCGGTCAGCGCCCCGTCGCCGATGACGGCGACGACGTGGCGGTCGCTCTCCCCCTTGAGCTGGTGGGCCTTGGCGATGCCGTCGGCCCACGACAGGGACGCCGAGGCGTGGGAATTCTCGATGACGTCGTGGTCGCTCTCGGCCCGGCTCGGGTAGCCGGAGAGGCCGTGCCGCTGGCGCAGCGTGCCGAACTCGGCCATCCGACCGGTGAGCAGCTTGTGGACGTACGTCTGGTGGCCGACGTCGAAGAGGATCGTGTCGCGCGGGGAGTCGAAGACCCGGTGCAGTCCCATCGTGAGTTCGACGACGCCGAGGTTGGGGCCGAGATGGCCTCCCGTGCCGGCGACCGTGGTGACGAGGAAGTCCCGGATCTCCTTCGCGAGCACCTCGCACTCGGCCGCATCGAGTCCGCGCAGATCCGCAGGACTCTCGATCGACTCCAGGAATGTCATGCGGCCTCGCTTTTGGGATGTGACGACGGACGATGCTCATCGTCCGCCGAGGGTACGGCTGTTTCCACTCGGAACATTTTAGCGCGTTCCCAAGCCGCAACCCAGCTTGTGAGCGTGGATGTTCCGTCGGTCACAGCTCTCAACGCGAGAGTCCCCCGCCCCGACCCCGGGAAGGAGTCGAGACGGGGGACGCTGCCGGCGGACGGATCAGGCCGTCGCGAGCTGCCGCAGCACGTACTGGAGGATGCCGCCGTTGCGGTAGTAGTCGGCCTCACCCGGGGTGTCGATGCGGACCACGGCGTCGAAGTCGACGGTCGTGCCGTCGTCCTTCGTCGCGGTGACCTTGACGGTCTTCGGGGTGGTGCCCTCGTTGAGCTCGGTGACACCGGAGATCGAGAACGTCTCGGTGCCGTCGAGGCCCAGCGAGTCCGCGGATTCCCCGGCGGGGAACTGGAGCGGGACGACGCCCATGCCGATGAGGTTCGAGCGGTGGATGCGCTCGAAGCTCTCGGCGATGACCGCGCGGACGCCGAGCAGCTTCGTGCCCTTGGCCGCCCAGTCACGCGAGGATCCCGAACCGTACTCCTTGCCGCCGAGGACGACGAGCGGAATGCCGGCGTTCTGGTAGTTGACCGACGCGTCGTAGATCGTCGTCTGCGGAGCGCCCTCCTGCGTGAAGTCACGCGTGAAGCCGCCCTGGACGCCGTCGAGGAGCTGGTTGGCCAGGCGGATGTTCGCGAACGTGCCGCGGATCATCACCTCGTGGTTGCCGCGGCGCGAGCCGTAGGAGTTGAAGTCCTTGCGCTCGACGCCGTGGTCGATGAGGTACTTGCCGGCCGGAGTGTCGGCCTTGAAGGAGCCGGCGGGCGAGATGTGGTCGGTCGTCACCGAGTCGCCGAGCTTCGCGAGCACGCGGGCGCCCTCGATGTCGGTTACCGGCACGGTCTCGAGCGTCATGCCGTCGAAGTAGTTCGGCTTGCGCACGTAGGTCGACTTCTCGTCCCATTCGAAGATCGCACCCTCGGGCGTCTGCAGCGCCTGCCAGCGCTCGTCGCCGTCGAAGATCCGACCGTACTCGGTGTCGAACATGTCGGTCGAGATCGAGGAGTCGATGACCGCCTGGACCTCTTCCGGCGAGGGCCAGAGATCCTTGAGGTAGACGTCGACGCCGTCCTTGTCCTGGCCCAGCGGCTGGTTCTCGAAGTCGAAGTCCATCGTCCCGGCCAGCGCGTAGGCGATGACGAGCGGCGGCGAGGCGAGGTAGTTCATCTTCACATCGGGGCTGATGCGGCCCTCGAAGTTGCGGTTGCCCGAGAGCACCGCGGTGACGGCGAGGTCGTTGTCCTGGATGCTCTCGGAGATCTCGGCATCGAGGGGACCCGAGTTGCCGATGCACGTCGTGCAGCCGTAGCCGACGACGAAGAAGTTGAGCGCCTCGAGGTCCTCGATGAGCCCGGCCTTCGTGTAGTAGTCGGTGACGACCTTCGAGCCCGGGGCGATCGACGTCTTCACCCACGGCTTCGAGTTGAGTCCGCGCTCCCGGGCGTTGCGGGCGAGCAGACCCGCGGCGAGCATGACCGAGGGGTTCGAGGTGTTCGTGCACGAGGTGATCGAGGCGATCGCCACGGCGCCGTTGGCGAGTTCGAAGTTCCGTCCGTCACCGGTCGACACGGGAGCCGACTTCGACTCCTCGCCGGGAGCGGCGTAGTTGTGGATGTCCTTGGCGAACTGGCTCTTGGCGTCGGAGAGCTCGATGCGGTCCTGCGGACGCTTCGGACCCGAGATCGAGGGCACGACGCTGGAGAGGTCGAGCTCGAGGTACTCGGAGTAGGCGACCTCGTTGGCCGGATCGTGCCAGAGTCCCTGGGTCTTCGCGTAGTCCTCGACGAGCTGGATCTGCTCGGGCGAGCGACCCGTGAGCTTGAGGTAGTCGATCGTCACGTCGTCGATCGGGAAGATCGCGGCGGTCGAGCCGAACTCGGGGCTCATGTTGCCGATCGTCGCACGGTTGGCCAGCGGCACCGAGGCCACGCCCTCACCGTAGAACTCGACGAACTTGCCGACGACACCGTGCTGGCGGAGCATGTCGGTGATCGTGAGGACGACGTCGGTGGCGGTCACGCCCGAGGGGATCTCCCCGGTGAGCTTGAAGCCGACGACGCGCGGGATGAGCATCGAGACGGGCTGGCCGAGCATGGCCGCCTCGGCTTCGATGCCGCCGACGCCCCAGCCGAGGACGCCGAGGCCGTTGACCATCGTCGTGTGCGAGTCGGTGCCGACGAGGGTGTCGGGGTAGGCGCGCAGCACCCCGTCGACCTCACGCGGCATGACGACGCGGGCGAGGTATTCGATGTTGACCTGGTGGACGATGCCCATGCCGGGGGGAACGACCTTGAAGTCGTCGAACGCGGTCTGGCCCCAGCGGAGGAACTGGTAGCGCTCGCCGTTGCGCTGGTATTCGATGTCCATGTTGCGCTCGATCGAATCGGCCGTGCCGAACGAGTCGATCTGGACGGAGTGGTCGATGACGAGCTCGGCCGGGGCGAGCGGGTTGACCTTGTCCGGGTCGCCGCCGAGCTCGGCGACCTTCTCGCGCATCGTCGCGAGGTCGACGATGCAGGGCACACCGGTGAAGTCCTGCATGACGACGCGGGCGGGGGTGAACTGGATCTCCGTGCTCGGATCGGCGCTGGGATCCCAGTTCGCGAGGGCCTTGATGTGGTCCTCGGTGATGTTGGCACCGTCTTCGGTGCGCAGCAGGTTCTCGAGCAGCACCTTGAGGCTGAAGGGAAGCTTCTCCGAGCCCTCAACCTGATCGAGGCGATAGATCTCGTAGTCCGTATCGCCCACGGTCAGGGTGCTCTTCGATTTGAACGTATCGACGTTGCTCATCGTGATTCTCCTGTTTCATTCGACACTCATCCAAGAAACCGGGCGCTCGGCCCTGCGCGCGCACCGATTTACGCGACACAAATGTTTCCAAAAGTATCTTGACGTCAAGATAAATTCTAGCGCATTCGACCGCTCTTGACCACCACCGCGACACCGCTTCCGCCTCGGGTTTTCCACCCGTCGGTCTCCGGTTGGCACCACAGCGCCGGGGACGTCCGCGCTCCTATTCTGGAGGCGGACATCGCCCATCTCCGCACCTGTCGCGGACCACGTCAAGGAGTCTCCATGGACCCGTTCACCCTGGGCGCCGGCTTCGGCTTCGGTGCGCTCCTCGTCGGCATCATCTTCGCCGTCATCTGCAATGCGCTGGCGAAGGAGAAGGGCCGCTCCGCCGGCTGGTGGGGCCTGCTCGGCTTCCTCACGACCTTCCTCGCCCTCATCGTCCTCGTCCTCCTGCCCGCGAAGACCCGGGTCGCCTGATCCGCGCCGAGGCGGTCCCCCGGTCCCGAGGTGAGCACCGTCTCCTCAGCGCCGCAGCACCGTCTGATCAGCGCCGCAGCACCGTGACGGTCTCGACGTGCGCGGTGAGCGGGAAGAGGTCGTGACCGACAAGGCTCTCGATCGTGTAGCCGCCGGCGCTCAGCTGCGCGAGATCGCGGGCGAGCGTCCCGGCGTCGCACGAGACGTAGACGATCGTCTCGGGGCCATCGGCGCTGAGCCGGTCGGTCACCGCCTTCCCGGCGCCGGCACGCGGCGGGTCGAGGAGGAGGACATCGGAGCTCGGGAAGTCGGCCGTGTCGACGCGGCCGGCGACGAACCGGGCATCGATGCCGGCGGCATTGATCCGGGCGTTCTCGATCGCCGGACCGACCCCTTCGACGCCGAAGAGCCTCGCCCCGGTCGCCTCGGCGGCCGTGATGCCGAGCAGCCCGACCCCGCAGTAGAGGTCGGTGAGCGTGCGCGCGTCGGCCGGCACGGCCGCCCGCACCGCGTCGGTGAGGACGCCCGGCGCGTCGACGTGCACCTGCCAGAAGCCGTCGGCGGCGACGCGGAAGTCCCGTCCCGCCGCCGTCTGAAGCAGATGATCGGTTCCCCGGATGACCTCGAGCACCGGCGCCGAGGCGGTCGACCGTCCCGCACCCCGGTGACGGCTGCCTCCCCGGCCCTGACCGCGGCGTCTCCCACCGCGACCGGCACCGGACCGACTCGCCGATCGGGCGGGGGCGGCGGGGCCTGCGAGGATCGACCACTGCTCGGGCAGGGACTCGGCGAGCACGTCGAGTCCGGCCCGGTCGGTCTCCCCGCGGACGATGACCGCGCCGGTGCTGCCCGCCCACGCGAACTCGACCCTCTCGGCACCGGGCAGGCGCAGGGACGTCAGGTCCGCCTCGGCGATCGCGGGCACGGCGAGCGGGGCACGGGTGACGGGGACGACGTCGTGGCTGCGGGAGCGCAGCATCCCGAGCTCACCGGTGCCGCTCACGGCGAGCTGAATGCGGGTGCGCCACTCGAGCCCGGTCTCCTCCCCCGGTGCCGCGGCGACGGTGACGTCCCGGTCGATGCCGCCGATGCGGGAGAGCTGATCGGCGATGACCTGGCCCTTGAGCTCTCGGCTGTGGGCGAGGTCGACGTGGGCGTACTCCATGCCGCCGAAGAGCCCGCCCCCGGCCTCGGCGAGGAAGCCGGCGCGCCGGTCGGGCACGCGGTGCGGCGACGGGTCGAGCACCTCGGTGACCTCGGCGCGCAGGACCTTCCCGGTCTCGGTGAGCCGGGCGCGGATCGACTCGCCGGGCAGGGCGCCGGCGACGAAGACGACACGACCGTCGAGGCGGGCCACTGAGGTGCCGCCCGCGGCCGGCCCCGCGATGCGCAGCTCGACCACGTCACCGGGTGAGAGCGGATCGGCCGTCATGGCTTCGGCACCTGACCGTAGAGCGGGGCCTCCGAGTCCGGACCGTCGCCGCTGTGGGCGCGCGAGTACGAGCGCAGCCGCCACGGGACGGAGACGACGACGACGTTGGGGACGAGGAGCAGGCGGGTGCGCAGCTTGATCGCGATCTGGTTGTGGAGAAGGTGCTCCCACCAGCGTCCGACGATGTACTGCGGGATGTAGACGATGACGAGGTCGCGCGGTGAGCGCCGCCGGATCGCGAGGACGTGGGCGATGAGCGGGCGGACGAGTTCGCGGTACGGCGAGGCGAGCACCGTGAGCGGGACGGGCAGCTCCATCTCGTTCCACCGCTTCTGCAGCTTCTCCGCCGCCTCCTCGTCGACGGCGACGGTGACGGCTTCGAGCTGGGTCGACCGCGCCACCCGCGCATACGACAGCGCCCGCAGGGTCGGTTTGTTGATCTCGTTGACGACGACGATCGCGTGCGTGTTCGACGGGATCGTCCGCGAGTCGACGTTGGCCTCGGGGGCGAGTTCGCTCGCGACCCGCGAATAGTGGCGGTGGATGGCGCCCATGACGAGGAAGAGCCCGGCCATCGCCGCCACCGCGATCCACGCCCCGGCGAGGAACTTCGAGACGATGACGACGATGAGGACGCCGGCAGCGATGACGCAGCCGACGGTGTTGACCGCCCGGTTGAAGCGCATCCGCATCCGCGCCTTGGGGTCGATGACGAGCCGCAGGCGCTTGTTCCAGTGGAGCACCATGCCGAGCTGGCCGACGACAAAGCTCGCGAAGACGCCGACGAGGTAGAGCTGGATGAGGGTCGTCGCCGAGGCGTTCGTCGCGACGACGAGGACGATCGCGGCGACGGCGAGGAGGAGGATGCCGTTGGAGAACGTCAGCCGGTCGCCCTTCGTCGCGAGCTGCCGGGGCAGGAAGCCGTCACGGGCGAGCCGGGAGGCCAGCCCCGGGAAGCCCTCGACCGCGGTGTTCGCGGCGACGATGAGGACGAGAGCGGCGACGAGGACGACGAGGAAGAACATCAGGGGCGTGTCGGCGAAGATCGTGTGGGCGAGCTGCCCGAGGACCGGTTCCTGCTCGTATTCGGCCGAGACGGGGCTTCCGTCGGGGCGGACGAGGTAGAGGTGCGGGTCGTCGACGTACTTCACCCCGGTCACCGAGGCGAGATACGTCAGTCCGGTGAGCATGACGGCGGCGAGGAATCCGGAGAGGACGAGCGTGTTGCCGGCGTTCTTCCCCCGCGGCTTCTTGAAGGCCGGCACCGCGGTGGCCACGGTCTGGACGCCGGCGAGGGCCACCGACCCGGAGGAGAACGCGCGGAGGACGATGAGGACGGTCGCAAGCCCCAGGGTCGCCTGATCCGTCACCGCATCGTGGACGATCGTGTAGTTCGCGGTCTCGGCCTGCGGGGTCTCACCGAGCCCGACCTGGACGAGGCCGACGATCATCGTGAGGAACACCGCGCCGAGGAAGAGGTACGTCGGGATCGCCAGGAGCACCGGGGTGGCCCGGGACCCGCGGAGGCCGGCGAGGGAGATGACGAGGATGCCGACGATCGCCACCGGCACCCGGTAGGGCGCGAGCAGCGGGAACGCCGTCGTGATGTAGGCGGCGAAGACCGTCATCGACACGGCCAGGGTGAGGACGTAGTCGACGAGGAGGGCGGCGGCGACGATGAGACCGGCGCGGGGGCCGAGGTTCTTCGACGCGACCTCGTAGTCCCCTCCTCCCGACGGGTAGGCGCGGACGTTGAGGCGGTAGCACGCGACGATGACGAGGATGACCGCGCCGACGGCCGCGCCGATCCACGGGGCGGCGGTGATCGAGACGAGCGTCGTCAGGGACAGGGCCAGGAGGATCTCATCCGGGGCGTACGCCACCGAGGAGAGCATGTCCGAGGCGAACACGGGCATGGCGATGCGCTTCTTCAGCGCAGGAGCACGCCTGTCCTCACTGCGGAACGGCCGTCCAACGAGTAGTCTTTTGACGGCATCAGAAAAACTGCTGGCCACGAGCACCAATGGTAGAGCAATTGTCGGAAGGGATGACCATGCACTTCGTCATCATGGGCTGCGGCCGAGTCGGGGCGACCCTGGCCAGGGCACTTGATGCCAACGGCCATTCCGTCGCCGTCGTCGACCGGGACCCCGATGCCTTCCTCAAGCTCGGGCCGGACTTCACAGGATCGACGATCACCGGCCTCGGATTCGACCGGGAGACCCTCACGCAGGCCCGCACCGCCGACGCGTTCGCGTTCGCCGCGGTCTCGAGCGGAGACAATTCCAACATCCTCGCCGCGCGTGTCGCCCGGGAGACCTTCGGTGTGCCCAATGTCGCGGCCCGCATCTACGATCCCGATCGGGCGCAGGTCTTCGAGCGCCTCGGCATTCCGACGGTGCCGACCGTGCGGTGGACGGCCGAGCAGGTGATGCGCAAACTCGTCCCGCAGGGGTCGATCACCGAGTACCGGGAGCCCTCGGGCAACCTCGTCCTCGCCGAGGTGCACCTCGACCCCAGCTGGGTGGCCCGGCCGATCGCGGAGATCGAGGAGGCCACCCAGGCCCGCGTCGCGTATGTCACGCGACTCTCGGAGGGCATCGTCGCCACCGACGACCTCCTGCTCCAGGACGGTGACCTCGTCCACCTCATGTGCCCCGTCGACCGCCTCGACGAGATCGCGCGCATCCTCGACAAGCCCGTGACCTCCAGGGAGGAAGAAGAATGAGAGTCGTCATCGCCGGAGCCGGGTCGGTGGGCCGTTCGGTGGCCAGGGAGCTGCTCGACAAGGGCCACTCCGTCCTCCTCATCGACCAGAGCAAGGAGGCCCTCGCGCACGAGAAGATCCCCGGCGCCCAGTGGCTCCTCTCCGATGCGTGCGAGCTCGCCGGTCTCGGGGAGGCGAAGCTCGAGGAAGCCGACGTCGTCGTCGCCGCCACCGGTGACGACAAGACGAACCTCGTCCTCTCCCTCCTCGCGAAGACGGAGTTCGGGGTGCCCCGCACCGTCTCCCGGGTCAACAATCCGAAGAACGAATGGCTCTTCGACGACAACTGGGGCGTCGACGTCGCGGTGTCGACGCCGCGGCTGATGACCGCGCTCGTCGAGGAGGCCGTCGAGGTCGGCGGTCTCGTCCATCTCATGAGCTTCGAACGCGGGCAGGCCGGCCTCATGGAGTTCACCGTCAACGAGTCCTCGGACCTCGTGGCCTCCCGGATCGGGAACATCGCGTTCCCCGTCGACACCGTGCTCGTCGCGATCATCCGCAACGCCCGCGCCTTCGCGCCGAGCGCCGATGACGTCGTCGAGGCCGGCGACGAGCTCTTCTTCCTCTCCTCCCCCGATCAGGAAGGGGCGCTGCTCAGCCTGCTCCAGGCCGCGGCCAGGGCCGACAGCACGGACTGAGCACTCCGACGCGCTGACCGCTGACGATCAGTCGGCGCTCACTCGTGGTCGTCGCCCCGGGCGACGAGTTCGTAGACGGGGTTGTGGGCGGCGAGCACACCGTCGCGGTCGCAGAACCGACCCTCGAGGACGAGGAGCGCGCCGGGCTTGATGCCGCTGATCTCGCGGCGGCCGAGGAACTGGGCCTCGACGTCGCCGGTGCCGTCGGAGACGGTGATCGTCAGGCGCGGGTTGTCGGCGTTCGTCGACCGCGTCACGGCGCTGACGACCCCGGCGACGCGGACCATCGCCCGCGGGGCGATGTCGCCGATGCTCACGACGCCGGGAATCCGGCTGGCCATCCGCAGGTCCTCGCGGGCATCGTCGTCGCGGGAGCCCAGGCTCTGCGTGAGCCGGCTGAGAAGATCGAGCATGGCGATCAGCGGACCTCGGTGATCTCGGGTCCGCGGGCGAACGGGTTGATGTCCTCGGTCTCGTCCTCGGGCTCGGGGGCCGCATCGACCTCGGGGGCGGTGAGGGCGATGAGCTCACGGGGAGCCATCGCCTCGTCGCCGCGGTCGACGACGACACCGCGCACGAGCGCGCTGAGCTCAGCGCGCACCTCGGCGTCGGTGACGGCCTTGCCGGAGAACACGGCGCGGACGAACCAGCGCGGACCGTCGACGCCGGCGAACCGCATCGCACGCTTGCCGGGACGTCCGTCCTCGGTCTTCGCGGGCACCTCGACGGCGAGCTCACGGCCGAGCCCGGTGTGGAGTTCGGTGCACTCCCCGCCCTGGGATTCGACGGATTCGGTGAGCTGCCGGCGCACGGTGTTCCACAGTCCCTCGGATCGCGGGGTGGCGAACGCCTGGAGCTGGACTCCCCCACCGTCGTGGATGAGGGTCACGGCGAGCACGCGCTGCGAATCGTCGTCGGTGTCGAGGCGGATCTGCATGCCGTCGACGACGGGCACCTTGAGCGCACCGAGGTCGAGGCGGTTGAGCTCGGGGTAGTCCTCGGCCGCGTCGAAGGGGCCCTTCTCGGCCCGGTCGAGCGGTGCGGACTTCTCCAGGACCTCATCGTCGTCGAGGTCCTCGGCCTCCGCCTCGGTCTCGGCGACCGCCTCGGCGTCATCAGCGCTGTCGTGATCGTCAGCGCTGTCGTGATCGTCAGCGACGTCCTCGTCGACGATCTCCTCGTCGGTGCTGCGGTCGCTCGCGGACTCCTCGTCCACGGTCGATGACTTCTTCGAAAAACGTGAGAACAGTCCCATTGTCCTTCACTCCACTTCTGCGTTGAGACCGGAGACGACTCCGCCGGTGGAGCCGAATCCGCCGGTGCCGCGGTCGCTGTCGTCGAGGGTGTCGACGACGGTGAATGCGGCCTGTCGGATCTCCTGAATGATGAGCTGGGCGATGCGGTCACCGCGGGTGATGCGCAGCGGCACGGTCGGGTCGAGGTTGATGAGCGGCACCTTGATCTCGCCGCGGTATCCGGAGTCGATCGTCCCCGGAGCGTTGACGACGGTGACGCCGTGCCTGCTCGAGAGCCCCGAGCGGGGGTGGACGAAACCGGCATGGCCGGGCGGGAGCGCGATCGCGATCCCGGTGGGCACGGTGCGCCGTTCGAACGGTTCGAGGGTGAAGTCGATCGCCGAGCACAGGTCCGCGCCGGCGTCGGACGCGTGGGCGTAGCTCGGCGGGGCCATTCCGTCGTCGACGAGGGTGATTTCGATGCGCAAGCCTTCTGTCACAAGGTTGCACTCTAGTGCCCAAGCCTGAGCGCTTCAAACATGCGCGCTGTGGGAGAATGGAGGACATGGCTCAGACTCATACCGATTCGCAGGTGGCCTACCGGGAGAAGGTCAGCCCCTCGCCCGCCATGTGGGTGCTCATCGCCGTCGCCGCCGTCTCGACAGCGGCCATGGTCCTCCCCGTCTGGACGCTCGGCGCCTTCATCCTGCCCGTCGTCACGTTCGCTCTGCTCGCGTGGTGGCTGCGCTCGCTGGGGATCACGATCATCGTCACCGACCACCAGCTCTTCGTCGGCGATGCCCACATCGATCGCACGTTCCTCGGCGGCGTCGAGGCCCTCGGCATCGAGGCGGCCCGTGAGGCCCGTGGCACCGGACTCGACGCCCGCGCCTTCCTCGTGCTCCGCCCCTGGGTGAAGACCGCAGTGCGCATCGACATCGACGACGCCTCCGACCCCACCCCGTACTGGCTCGTCTCGAGTCGGCACCCCGAGGAGCTCGCCGCCGCCCTGCGCGCCTGAGGACGGCCGCGCCGCGCGCCCGCGCCGCCGGTGCCCGCCTGCACCACAAGCGCCCGACCAACGAAAAACGCGCCCTCGAAGGGGCGCGTTCGTCTTGGTGGGGATGTCGCGACGCTCAGCCTGCGCAGTCCGTGCAGATGAGGATTCCGCCCTCATCGCTCGCCAGCTGCGAACGGTGACGGACGAGGAAGCACTCCATGCAGGTGAATTCGTCGTTCTGCTTCGGAAGCACGCGCACCGAGAGCTCTTCGTTCGACAGGTCGGCGCCGGGAAGTTCGAACCCTTCGGCCGCTGCCGTCTCGTCCTCGTCGATCTTGCTGGCCTGCGCCTGCGAGCGCTGCGCCTTGAGCTGCTCGATCGAGTCGCTCTTGATTTCGTCGTCGTGCTTGCGAGGTGCGTCGTAGTCGGTTGCCATATGGCCTCATCGCTCTCTGTCGGGTGTGCTGAAATGGAGTTTCAGCCCCTGTCGCCTATCGTGTCCCCAGCATTGTGCACTGCCCAGTACCCTTTGGCAAGAGCAGATGGTACCCTGTCACGGTGATTCTCGTCACGATGACGAAGGACACACATACGACTCTCGAAAAGCTCTGCGAGAATGCAGGAGACGACGCTGAGCGAGCATGCCGGCCTCGGAGAGAAACGACCACACGTCGGCGATGACTCGACCTCATCCCCGGCGGCCTATTGTCGGAAGGACGGATGCACGATGAGTGAATTCGCAGATCAGCTCGATAACAGAATCGACGATGTCCGTCATCGCCTACACGACGCCAGGGATGCCGGCGACGACTTCCTCGTCGAGAGCCTCATCGACGACCTCGAGAACCTCCTCGAACTCGCCGACCGCAACGACGTCGACACCGGCCCGATCGCCGAGGTCATCAAGGCCGAGACCGGCGCGATCCCGGTCATCCCCGAACCGCGGGAATCCTGACCCGAGCAGCCACGCCTCAGGCGCACAGACCTCAGACACACGGATGCGGCCCCTTCCGAGATCATTCGGGAGGGGCCGCATCCGTGTGGGCCGGGCTGCTGCGCCGGTCTCAGGCCGAGGGCCAGTTCGGCAGGGTCGGGCGCTCGACCCGGCCCCGGCAGCATTCGATGCTGCACGCCCCGCTGCCGGGGGTCAGCGCACGTGTGCCGGGGATCGCCGGGGTCTCCGGAGTCTGCCCGGACAGCTGCGCGATGCGCTCCTCGACGAGGTCGACGAGGCCTGAGACGAACGTCGGATGCGTGCCGACGGTGGCCACGCGGGTGAACGCGAGGCCGAGCTCCTCCGCCGTCTCCTTCGCCTCGGTGTCGAGGTCGAAGGCGACCTCCATGTGGTCGGAGATGAAGCCGATCGGGGCGAGGACGACACCGGTGACGCCCTCGGCGGCGAGCTCCTCCATGCGGTCGTTGACGTCGGGTTCGAGCCACGGCACGTGCGGGGCACCCGACCGGGAGCAGTAGACGAGCTCCGCGGGCAGCCGGTCCGCCTCGGCGAGACCGCCGAGGAGGTGCTCCATGAGCTCCTCATGCTGGGCCTGGTAGCCCACGGTCGCCACCGCCGAGGCCTCCTGCATGACATCGGGGATCGAATGCGTGACGAAGAGGATCCGGTGACGGGCCGGGTCGAGGGCGCCGACCTGGGTCCGGAAGTCGTCGAGACCTTCGCGCAGCAGCGCCGCGCACGCCTCGGCGTAGCCGGGATGGTTGAAGAACTGACGGACCTTGTCGAAGCTCACCTCGACGCCCTCGTCGGCGAGACCTGAGACCGTGCCGGCGAAGTCCTCACGGTACTGCCGGCACGAGGAGTAGGAGGAGTACGCCGAGGTGTCGATCGCGAGGAAGCGGGAACGGCCGGCCGCCGCCTCGGTGCGGGCGACATCGGTGAGGTAGGGCTCCCAGTTGCGATTGCCCCACACGAGCGGGAGGTCGAGGCCGCGCCGCTCGAGTTCGGCGCGCAGAGCCGCCAGCAGCGCCTTGTTCTGGTCGTTGATCGGGGACTTGCCGCCGAATCCGTAGTAGTGCTCTCCGACCTCCTCGAGGCGCTCGTCGGGGATGCCGCGCCCCGCAGTGACGTTCTTGAGGAACGGAACGACCTCCTCGGGCGATTCCGGTCCGCCGAAGGACATGAGGACAAGGGTGTCGATGGGGGCTGTCGTATTCACGTCAGAGATTTTACAGCGTGTAGAGATCGCTTGCCCGTTGTCCGCACCCTGAGCACGATCGACTCACGATCGCCGCCCGCCGCTGCCCGTGCGCACCCCGGCCCGCCGAATTCGCCGGGATTTCGCGACTCGCGAGCAAATCTGCGGGGCTGAGCGGTGTGGTCGTGACACGATTCTTCATGAGAAGCGATAAAGGAGCGAAATGCGTGAACTCATCTTGCACGGGGTCGATGCCGACGGCACTCATCTGCTCCTCGGCGATGACTCCGGGGCACAGTATCGACTGAGACTCGACGAGTCCCTCTATGCGGCTGTGCGCAAGGACAGGGCTGTCGTGCGCTCCGACTCCCCCATCCGCCCGCGCGACATCCAGGCGATGATCCGCGGCGGGATGAGCGCCGAAGAGGTCATCGCGGCCACCGGCGCCGACCCCGACCAGGTCCGCACGTACGAACGCCCGGCCCTGGCCGAACGCGCCCACATGGCCCACACCGCGAGCCGGCACCCCATCTACTCCGATCACGACCCCAACGGCGACCCGACCCCGCTCGTCGAGCTCAGCCAGACCCGTCTGGCGATGCGCGATGTCGACATCGAGACGATGGACTGGGACGCGTGGAAGCAGCAGGACGGCAACTGGTACGTCGAGCTCAGCTTCATCGCCGCCGACCGCAAGCGCACCGCCGGGTGGAACTACTACCGCGGCTCGCTCACGGCCCTCGACGATGAGGCGAAGTGGCTCGCGGACTCCGGTCCCACGGACACCGGTCCGATCCCCGGCTACAGCTCGAGCCGCCGCACCACCGAGGAGATCGACACCCCCGACCCGCAGGCGCCGGAGCGGCCGGCCGAGCAGCCGGCGACGCTCGGCGACCACCAGGCCGAGACCGGGCGAATCCTCGAGAACCTCCGTCGTCGCCGTCGCGATGACGATGAGCCCCGCGGTCGCCTCCGCGCCGTCACCGAGGATCCCGAGACCCACCCGCAGGGCGCGCACACCGCGCCCGGGCGTCCCGCCGATGCCACCGACGATGAGGTGTTCGCGTTCGAGGACCGGATCGCCGAGGCGGCGAACCGCTCGAGCGCGGCGACGGTCGGCGACCGTGAGCCCGCGCAGGCCGAGGTCTCATCCGGTGGCGATGAGGAGCCGCAGGAGCCGACTCAGGAGGTCGGCACGTTCGACGACGACAACCAGCTCTCCCTGCTCAACGAGCCCGGGGTCAGCGACGGTGTCGAGACCTCGAAGGACACCGAGTCGAAGGCGAAGAAGAAGAGCAGCCGTGCCTCGGTTCCGAGCTGGGACGAGATCATGTTCGGATCGAAGCGGGACTGACGTCCGTTCCCAACCGCAGCACGCGGTCGCCGGAGTCGATGAGGCTCTCATCGTGGGTGACCATGATGACCGTGTGACCCGGAAGGTTGGCCCGCAGGTCCGCGACGAGGCGGTGCGCCGTGGCCGCATCGAGGTGCGCGGTGGGTTCGTCGAGGACGATGACCTCGGCCCCGCTGAGCAGGGTGCGCGCGACGGCGAGGCGCTGCCTCTCCCCTCCTGAGATCTCCGACCCGTGGTCCCCGACCCAGCGGTCGAGGCCCTCGGGGCTCGCCCAGTGCCCGAGCCCGGCCGCGGTGAGCGCGGCGAACATCTCCTCATCATCCGGCACATCCCGGCGCGCCAGGGCGAGGTTGCCGCGCACCGTCGACCGGAACACGTGCGCCTCCTGCGGGCACCACGCGATCCGACCGGCGAGCTCGGCGGGATCGAGCGCGAGGACGTCGATGCGCTTCCCGTTCCGCTCCCGTGCGTCGTAGCGCCCGCGCCACGGGGTGAGGAATCGCAGGAGGACGCTCACCGTCGTCGTCTTCCCGCTGCCGCTCTCCCCGCACACGACCGTCCACCGGTCCGCATCCGCGAAGAGGTCGAGATCGTCGAGGACGGGGACGCCGTCCCAGCCGACGGTGACGTCGGCGAGGTCGAGGTCGGTGAGCGCCGAGGCGGCCGCCGGGCTGACGGCGGCCTCATCGTCGTCGACGGCCTCGTCGTCGGCCTCATCGTCGTCGTGGCGGGAGTCCGCGGTGACGGGCGGCAGCCGGTCGAGGGCGATCCCGAGGGCGGGCATCTGCCGCCATGCCGTGAGCGCCGAGGCCAGCGGGTCGACGAGACCGAAGGTGCTGAGGACGACGACGGCGAGGATCTCCGTGGGCGCCGGGGAGATGAGGGCGATGACGATGGCGGCGAGCACCGTGGTCACCTCGACCCACAGCTGGGCAGCCCCGAAGTTCCGCGCCGAGGCGCGCTGCGCGGTCTCGAGCTCGTCTTCGGCCGCAGTGAGCCGGGCGAGGACGGCGGCGGTCGCGCCGTTGGCGCTGAGATCGGTCTTCGCCCCGAGCGCGCGGGCGAGGAGGGAGAGGATCCGTGCCTGTCCTGCGCGGATCCGCCGGGCCCACGGCGCCTCGGCGCGGACGAAGACGAGGGGGACGACGACGAGATTGACGAGCGCGAGAGCGACGAGGACGGGCACCGACCCCGGATCGAGGATCGCGGTGGCGACGATGACGGCGACGACGACGAGCGCGGAGACGACGGGCGGGAAGAGGGTGCGCGGCACGAGGTCCCGGACCTCGTCGGCATCGGCGACCATCGTCGTCAGCGCCGTGTCCGAGGTGAGCATCGTGCGGTCGCTCATGCCCGCGCGCTCGAAATGCGACCACAGCACCGAGCGCAGGCGCCCGAGGGCGGAGAAGATCGCCGAATGGAGGTTGAGGCGGCTGACGTAGAGGAAGATCGAGCGGCTGAGACCGAAGAAGCGCACTCCGACGATCGCGACGAGCAGCGTCATGATCGGCGGCCCGTACGAAGCTTCGACGATGAGCCACCCGGAGAGTGCGGTGAGCGAGATCGCGGCGAGGCTCGAGGCGCACGCGGTGAGGAGGGCGATGAGCATCGTCCACCGCATCAGCGGCAGTGCGGTGCGCAGCGTTGCCGCGCGCCGGCGCAGACTCCCGGGTACGGGCACGTCGTCGTGGCCGCGTTCGGGCGGCTCGACCGTCGTGTCCCCGGAGCGGTCGTCGGCCGCCGGGGTCCCAGCGGATGCCCGCGCCCGGGCCTCAACGGTCGCCGTCGTGCCCGGGGTCGTCGTGCCCGGGGTCGTCGTGCCCGGATCACGCGACTCGGCCGTCGCGGTGCCCGCGGTGCTCTCCTCGACCGGGCCGGCGGAGGCGGAGACCGGGGCCGCGGTGACACGCGGGGTGATCGTGTCGGTCGCGAGCGCGAGCACCCGCGGGTCATGGCTGGCGAGGACGACGCGGGTCGAGGCGGCCGCCTCGGCGATCATCGCGATGATGGTCTCCGCATTGTCGTCGTCGAGGTGGGCGGTCGGCTCATCGAGGATGAGGAGATCGGTGTCCCTGCCGCCCACGCGCACGAGGGCGAGCCGGCGCAGCTGTCCGGGGCTGAGCGCGCCGGTGGGCAGGTCGAGAGCAGTGGGAAGGCCCGCGGCGCGCAGTGCGGCCTCGGCGGTGGCACCGGTGAGTCCGAAGGTCGCGAGCTCTTCACCGAGCGTCGCCCCGAAGGTCCGCGGGGTCTGCGGCACGAGGGCGGCGCGGGCGGGGTCCAGGGTCGCCGTCGCTCCCGCCGCGAGGCTGCCCGAGAGCGCCGCGAGGATCGTCGACTTCCCCGCCCCGGAGGGGCCGAGGACCGCGGTGATGCCCGGGGTGGTCGGGATGGAACCGTCCCAGGCGACGGTGGTTCCGTCGGCGTAGGTCACGGCATGACCGGCGTGCGCAGCCGCCTCGGCGGGACCGGTTTCATCCTCGGCCTCGGCGAGGAGTGCCTGGGCCCGGTCGTAGGACTCGCGGCCGTTCTCACTGGCGTGGAATCCGGCGCCGAGGGCGCGCAGCGGCATGAAGCACTCGGGGGCGAGCAGCAGCGCGAGCAGTCCGTCGCTCAGGTCCATCGTGCCGTAGACGAGGCGCACGCCGATGACGACGGCGACGAGGGCCACGGAGATCGTCGCGATGAGTTCGAGGGCGAGGCTCGAGAGGAACGCGATGCGCAGCGTCGCGAGATTCGCCTGGTGGTAGTCGGTGCTCAGCCTGCGCAGGGTGCGGGCGTGCTCCCGGGACCGGCCGAGTCCGATGAGGACCGGCAGGCCTTCGGCGAGTTCGGCGAGGTGGTCCGACATCCGCTCGAGCGCGCGTGTGCTCTCTGCCGTCGTCTCCTCGGTGTAGCGGCCGATGAGAACCATGAACAGCGGGACGAGCGGCAGGCACGCGATGATGATGACCGCCGAGAGGAGGTCGGCGAAGAGGATCCGCACGAGGAGCACCGCGGGCACGACCGCAGCCTGGGTGAGTGCGGGCACGACCGTCGTGAAGTAGTCGTCGAGGTCGTCGACCCCGCGCGTCACCGTCACCGCGGCCTTGGCCCGGGGCATCCCGCGCCTGGCCAGGAGCGTGGAGAGGATGCCGGCGCGCAGTCCGCGCTTCGCCGCGGCGGCTGCCCCGGTGCCGAGGCTGTGGTCGGCCCACAGGCTCGCTCCGCGCAGTCCGGCGCCCAGGAGGCCGAGGACGATCCACAGTGGGAGCGAACCGAGGTCGAGGATCGTGCGCACGAGCGCCTCGGCGATGAAGACGATGCCGACAGCGCGTGCTGCCGCGCTCGTCACGGAGAGGACGAGGCTCCTCCTGCCGTCGGGCAGCGACAGGAGGATCCCCAGTGGCGAGCTCACGAGCGGATCGCCGCCGGCACCTTGTGGGCGTCGGGGATGTGCGACTCCGTGAGTCGGTTGAGGTACTGCCGGTAGCTGAAGATCTGGTAGCCGAGCACGATCGGGAAGAAGATCGCGGTGACGACGAGCATGACTCCGAGCGTGTAGTCCGACGACGACGCGGTGGCGATCGTCAGCGAGAACGCCGGATCGAGCGTCGAGGGCAGGACGTTCGGGAACACACCGGCGAAGACCGCGCCCATCCCGGCGAGGAGGAAGACGCCGTGGAGGAAGAACGCCTTCTTCTCCGCCCCGGCCCGCAGTGCGACGAACGAGGCGATGAGCGCGATGAGGGCGATCGCGACCGGCACGATCAGCCACGCGCCGTGGCGGATCGAGAAGGCGAACCAGAGGAGGAAGGGAATCGCGAACGGCAGGGTCGTCGCCCGTGCCCAGCGGCGGGCCTTGGCCCGCAGCTCACCGTCGGTCTTGAGGCAGAGGAACATGAGCCCGTGGACGAAGCTGAAGCCGACACCGCCGAGTCCGCCGAGGAGGGCGGGCCAGCCGAGCCATGCGAAGGGACCGCCGACCATGTCGCCGTTCTCGTTGAGCGGCAGACCCGTCGTCGTGATGACGAGGAGGGCGCCGATGAGGAACGCGACGACGGCCGAGCCGATGGCCATCGCCCAGGTCCAGAACGTCAGCCAGCGCTGCGTGTGGCCCTTTCCGCGGTATTCGATGGCCACGGCGCGGAAGATGAGCCCGAGCAGGCAGAGCGTGAGCGGGATGTAGAGGGCGCTGAAGAGGGAGGCGTACCAGTGCGGGAACGCCGCGAACATCGCGCCGGCCGCCGTGATCAGCCACACCTCGTTGCCGTCCCAGACGGGTCCGATCGAGTTGAGCAGAACGCGCCTGCCGCGCTCGTCCTTCGTGAAGATCGGCATGAGCATGCCGACTCCGAGGTCGAACCCGTCGAGGAACAGGTAGCCGATCCACAGGACGGCGATGAGGACGAACCAGATCGTTGCCAGGATTTCCATCTGTCTTCTCCTCCTCAGTACGCGAACGACAGAACGTCGTCGTCGTTGCCGGTGATCGTGGGCTTCTTGTTGGACTCGGCGAGTTCGGGCATCGCCGAGGCGACCCCTCCTCTGGTGTACTTGATGATGAGTTTGAGTTCGACGACCATCAGCCCGCCGTAGACGAGGGTGAGGCTGATGAGGGAGAACAGCAGCATCGCCGGGGTCAGCTGCGGTGAGAGGGCAGCTTGGGTGAACATGTAGACACCGTCGAGCTGGGCCGGGTTGGGGGCGACGACGAAGGGCTGGCGGCCCATCTCGGTGAAGATCCACCCCGCCGAGTTCGCGATGAACGGTGCGGTGATCGCCAGCAGCGCCCCGCGCATCATCCAGGGCGACGCCGGCACCGTGCCCTTCCTCGTGATCCACAGGGCCAGCGCGCACACTCCGACGGCGACGAAGCCGAAGCCGATCATCGCACGGAAGCCCCAGTAGGTGACGATCATGATGGGCTGGTAGTCGATCGGCTCGCCGGCGTGCTCGCCGTAGCGCGGATCGTCGGGTAGGTTCGTCCCGTACCGCTCCTGGTACTCCGGCAGGAGGGTGTTGACCCCGTGGACCGGGGTGCTGAAGTCACCCTTGGCGAGGAACGAGAGCAGACCGGGGATCTCGAGCACGGACTGGACGTCGGAGCAGTTGTTCGACTGCAGGTCGCCGACGGTGAGCACGGAGAACTCCGTGCCGTCGTGGCAGGCGCCCTCGGCCGAGGCCATCTTCATCGGCTGCTGCTCGAACATCAGCTTCGCCTGGATGTCACCGGTGATCGAGACGCCGGCGAAGGCGATGATGCCGGAGATCGCGCCGATGCGCAGGCACTTGATCCACACGCGGTAGTCGATCGCGTCGCGACCGGGCACATCGGGGGCGCTGCCGACGATGACCCTGCCGTCCTTGCCGACGGTGTCGATGCCGTCCTTGCGCCGCCGGTAGAGGTGGTACCACGAGATGCCGACGAGGAAGCTGCCGCCGACGGCGACGGCGCCGAAGAGCGTGTGGGTGTAGGCGGCGATCGCCGTGTTGTTGCCGAGCACCGCCCAGACGTCGGTCATCACCGGCTTGCCGTCGACGAGTTCGACGCCGACGGGGTGCTGCATCCACGAGTTCGCGACGATGATGAAGAACGCGGAGATCCACGAGCCGATGACGGCACACCACAGCACGGTGAGGTGGACGGGTCGGCTGAGCCTGCCCCAGCCGAAGATCCACAGACCGAGGAACGTCGATTCGAGGAAGAACGCGATGAGCGCCTCCATCGCCAGCGGGGCGCCGAAGACGTCGCCGACGAAGCGGGAGTACTCGCTCCAGGCCATGCCGAACTGGAACTCCTGGACGAGACCGGTGGCCACGCCCATGATGAAGTTGATGAGATAGAGCTTGCCGAAGAACTTCGTGGCCCGCAGGTAGACCTCATTGTCGGTGCGGTGGTACATCGTCTGGAGGATCGCGACGAGCATGCCGAGCCCGAGCGTGAGGGGAACCATCCAGAAGTGATAGACGGTGGTGATGCCGAACTGCCAGCGTCCGATGAGCACCGGATCCAGTTCCATGGGCTTCTCCGTTCTAGTCGTCGAGGGGAAACTTTCTACAACACGTAGAATTCTACGCTTGGTAGAACTCTGAAAGCCACTGTCTCACATTCCAGCCCGGACCATCCCGGCATCCGTGTCCGCGCAGGTCAGCACCCACAGACGGGAGAATAGGCACGGCTGACGCAGAGGCGCGTCTCACATGGAATTCGACACCATGTAGAGGTAGAATGGGGGCTCCAGCCGGACCGGCGCCGCAGGCGGCGCGGTCACTACCGAGGACAAGGACATCGTGGGAACTCTGGGCGAACTCGAACGCAGCGTCATGGACGCCATCTGGGCGCACGAGGACGGCCTCAGCGCCGCGGAGCTGCGTGACGCCCTCGCCGACCGTGACCTCGCCCTCACCACGGTCCACACCGTGCTCACGCGCCTGGAGAAGAAGGGCTTCGTCACCCGCGATCGGAGCATCCGCCCGCATCGCTACCTCGCGGTCTCGACCCGTGAGGACCACGTCGCCGAGCTCATGACCGAGGTGCTCTCGCAGGCCCCGGATCGTCAGGCCGTCCTCGCCCGCTTCCTCGGCACCGTGTCGGAGGCCGACGAGAAGACCCTGCGCAGCCTTCTGGGGCGCAACCACTCGACGCGCTCCTGACGGCGGGCCGAGTACCACCATGAGCATCGTCGGGTGTCTCCTGGGAGTGTTGGCGTTCCTCCTCGCCTGGCCGGTTCCCGCGCTGCTGCGCCGGTTTCGCAGCGACCCGATCTCCGAGGTCATCCTCTGGCAGGCCGTCGGACTCTCAGGCGGGCTCTCGCTCATCGGCGCGGCCTTGGCCTTCGCCGTCGAGCCCGGAGCACCGAATCTTCCCATCGGACTGTGGGATCTCATCCGCGGCGAATCGCATGCACAGCTGTCGATCCTCGCGTGGATCTTCCTCATCATCGCGCTGGTGCTCATCGGGCGCCTCCTCGGCTGCCTCGCGCTGACGTTCTACTCAGCGCGGAGAACTCGACTTCGCCATGCCGAGATCTTACACCTGCTCAGCGAGCCGTCGCAGAATTATCCCGACACCCGCATCATCTCCTCGGACGAGCCCGTCGCCTACTGTCTGCCCGAAGGGCCGCGCAAGGGCACGGCGGTCCTGTCGACAGGCCTCCTTGAGGTTCTCAGCGAGGCCGAGCGCTCCGCGGTCATCGCGCATGAGAAGGCGCATCTCGACTTCCGCCACGACATCCTCGTCATCCCGTTCGCGGCGTGGCATCGGGCGCTGCCGTTCTTCTCGGCCACGGCGATCGGCCTCAATTCCGTCAATCGCCTCATCGAGTTCATGGCCGACGACCAGGCGCGTCAGACCGTCGACCCGGCGGTGCTCGCACGCGCCGTCGCTGCGGCCGCGTCGATCAGTCCCGAGCATCGGGAGGGTCTGAGCGCCGAGCGCATTGCACGCCTGTCCCAGCCGCGCCATCCCGCACGCACGATGGTGCGCCTGTGCGCCTGCCTGGTGGCAGCGGGCCTGCTGCTCATTCCGACGGTGCTCCTCTTCGTGCCCGTCGCTCCCCTCCACTGATCCGCGCGCATTGCGCTGAGCACCGCCTCGGGCACCGTGGGAGCACGGTCGCTCCCCCGCGCCGAGGCGGTTGCCGCGCCCTCAGCTGTCGATGCGCTCGGCGTCGAGGACGGCGGCGCCGGAGACGATGAACTCCTTGCGCGGGCCCACCGAGGAGCCCATGAGGAGTTCGAAGGTCCGCTCCGCCGCCTCGGCGTCGGCCATCGTCACCCGCCGCAGGGTGCGGTCGGCAGGATCCATCGTCGTCTCCGCGAGCTGATCGGCGTCCATCTCTCCGAGGCCCTTGTAGCGCTGGATCGGCTCCTTGTACGACTTCTTCGACTTGTCGAGCTTCTTCAGCAGCGCGTGGAGTTCGGCCTCGGAATACGTGTAGACGATCTCGTTCGGGGTGCCGCGCTTCGTCACGACCTCGACGCGGTGGAGCGGCGGCACGGCGGCGAAGACCCGGCCCTCCTCGACGAGCGGCTTCATGTAGCGGAAGAAGAGCGTGAGCAGCAGTGTGCGGATGTGCGCGCCGTCGACGTCGGCGTCGGTCATGATGATGACCTTGCCGTAACGGGCCGCCTCGAGGTCGAAGCTGCGACCGGAACCGGCGCCGATGACCTGGATGAGGGCGGCGCATTCGACGTTGGCGAGCATGTCCGCCAGCGAGGCCTTCTGGACGTTGAGGATCTTGCCGCGGATCGGGAAGAGCGCCTGGTGGTCGGAGTTGCGCGCCGACTTCGCCGTGCCCATCGCCGAATCGCCCTCGACGATGAAGAGCTCGGTGTTCGCGACCCCGCTGTCGCGGCAGTCGTAGAGCTTCGCCGGCAGCGAGGACGCCTCGAGCGCGGTCTTGCGGCGCTGGTTCTCCTTGTGGGTGCGCGCCGAGATCCGCGACTTCAGCTCCGCGACGACCTTCTCCATGAGGACCGCGGCCTGCTGCTTCTCCGCGCGCTTCGTCGAGGCGAGGATGCCGCCGAGCTGGGCTTCGACGGTCTTCGCGACGATCTGGCGGACCGCGGCGGTGCCGAGGACCTCCTTCGTCTGCCCCTCGAACTGCGGTTCGGCGAGCTGGACGGTGACGACGGCGGTGAGGCCGGCGAGGACATCGTCCTTCTCGAGGCGGTCCTTGCCGAGTTTGAGCTTGCGGGAGTTCGCCTCCACGGCCTTGCGCATCGCCTTGAGCGTCGCCTGTTCGAAACCGGCGAGGTGGGTGCCGCCGTGCGGGGTGGCGACGACGTTGACGAAGCTCTTGATCTTCGTGTCGTAGCCGGTCCCCCAGCGCAGGGCGACGTCGACGCCGACCTCGCGTTCGACCTCCTTCGACACGAGATGTCCCGAGGAGTCGAGGACGGGCACGGTCTCCTTGAACGAGCCCGTGCTCTGCATCCGCCAGGTGTCGGTGATCGGCGGGTCGATCGAGAGGTGGTCGACGAACTCGGTGATGCCGCCGTCGAAGCGGAAGTCCTCGACGCGTTCGGCGATGACGGCGCCGGTCTCATCGCGGGCGACGCCGCGGCGGTCGACGATGGTGAGTTCGAGGCCGGGGACGAGGAACGCCGTCTGCCGAGCGCGCTCGACGAGGTGCTGGTAGTCGAACTGGGCGCTGCCGAGGAAGATCTGCGGGTCGGCCCAGTAGTGGACCTTCGTGCCGGTCACTCCCCGCTTGGCCTTGCCGACGATCTCGAGGCCGGTGGCCTCGTGGAACTCCTCGAACGGGTTGTCCGGGCTCGGTGCCTTCCCCTTGTCGTCGAAGCGGCCGGGCACCCCGCGGCGGAAGGACATCTTGTGGATCTTCGAGCCGCGGGTGACCTCGACGTCGAGGCGCGAGGACAGGGCGTTGACGACGGAGGCGCCGACACCGTGGAGGCCGCCGGAGGCGGCATACGACGAGCCGCCGAACTTGCCGCCGGCGTGGAGCTTCGTCATGACGACCTCGACGCCGGTCAGACCGGTCTTCGGTTCGATGTCGACGGGGATGCCGCGGCCGTGGTCGGTCACGGCCACGGAGCCGTCGGCCTCGAGTTCGATGAGGATCGAGGAGCCGAACCCGCCGAGCGCCTCGTCGACGGCGTTGTCGATGATCTCCCACAGACAGTGCATGAGCCCGCGCGAGTCGGTCGTTCCGATGTACATGCCCGGACGCTTGCGCACCGCCTCGAGCCCTGAGAGCACGGACAGATGCCGTGCGCCGTAGCTTTCCTCTTCCACACTCTTCCTCTCGTTCGATTGAATTCTAATCGCCGTGGTCCCCCGCGCCCGGGTGCGGGGTCGCCGTGTCGGCCAGGTTTGCTGGAACAATGGCCCCATGACCCGCCCACGTCTCCCCCTGCGCGCCGCAGCCCTGCCCGCAGCCGCCCTGCTCGGCGCCGTGCTGCTCGGCGCCTGCGCCGCCCCCGCCCCCGCGCCCGGCCAGCGGTCGACGACGGTCGCCGCCGAGCCGCTGCCGTCGGGGTCGTCCGGAAGCGCACCGACCGCCTCGGCGCGGGTCGTCGACGAGGATCTCACGGGAACGACGATCGCCATCGACCCCGGTCACAACGGCGGCAACGCGAAGGATCCCGCAGCGATCGCGAGCCCTGTCCCCGATGGCCGAGGCGGGGAGAAGGCGTGCAACACGACGGGCACCGCGACCGACTCCGACTACTCCGAAGCGGAGTTCGCGTGGGAGGTCAGCGGGCTGCTCGCCGCAGATCTCGAGGCCGCCGGCGCCGAGGTGGTCCTCAGTCGGGAGGACAACGACGGAGTCGGGCCGTGCGTCGATGAGCGCGGCACGTTCGCCGCCGACGCCGATGCGCTGGTGAGCATCCACGCCAACGGCAGCGAGTCGACGGCGGCGAAGGGCTTCCACGTCATCGTCGCCGACCCCGGGACGACACCGGAGCTCGAGACCGCGTCGACGGCGCTCGCCGAGGCGATCAGCGCGGCGCTGGCCGGGCCGTTCACGCCGAACCCGGCGTACGGGAAGGACGCGATCAGTCCGCGTCCGGATCTTGCGGGACTCAACAACTCCTCGGTGCCGGCCGTCATCGTCGAATGCGGGGAGATGCGCAATCCCGAGGAGGCGAAGGCGATGGAATCCGCGGACGGCCGGAAGGAGTACGCCGAGGCGATCGCCCGCGGAGTCGCCGACTGGCTGGGCTGACCCCGCCCACGCAGATCGCGGTGCAGACGACAGCGACGCCGGGTCCGCGGTCGGATGACCATGGGCCCGGCGTCGTCGGTCAGCCGTGTCAGTCGAGGTAGTCGCGCAGCACCTGCGAGCGCGACGGGTGGCGCAGCTTCGCCATCGTCTTCGACTCGATCTGGCGGATCCGCTCCCGGGTGACGCCGTAGACCTTGCCGATCTCGTCGAGGGTCTTCGGCTGTCCGTCATTGAGCCCGAAGCGCATCGAGACGACCCCGGCTTCGCGCTCGGACAGGGTGTCGAGCACCGAGTGCAGCTGCTCCTGGAGCAGGGTGAAGCTCACCGAGTCCGAGGGCACGACCGCTTCGGAGTCCTCGATGAGGTCGCCGAACTCGGAGTCGCCGTCCTCGCCGAGCGGGGTGTGCAGGGAGATCGGCTCACGGCCGTACTTCTGCACCTCGACGACGCGTTCGGGCGTCATGTCGAGTTCCTTCGCGAGCTCTTCGGGGCTCGGCTCCCGGCCGAGGTCCTGGAGCATCTGGCGCTGGACGCGAGCGAGCTTGTTGATGACCTCGACCATGTGGACGGGGATGCGGATCGTGCGCGCCTGGTCGGCCATCGCGCGGGTGATGGCCTGACGGATCCACCACGTCGCGTAGGTCGAGAACTTGAAGCCCTTTGTGTAGTCGAACTTCTCGACGGCGCGGATGAGGCCGAGGTTGCCCTCCTGGATGAGATCGAGGAAGAGCATGCCGCGGCCCGTGTAGCGCTTGGCGAGCGAGACGACGAGGCGGAGGTTCGCCTCGAGGAGGTGGTTCTTCGCGATCCGTCCGTCGTGGATGATCCACTTGTAGTCCATCGTCAGGCGCGGGTCGGTCACCTCACCCTCGTCGAGGAGGTGCTCGGCGTACATGCCGGCTTCGATGCGCTTGGCGAGGTCGACCTCCTCGGCGGCGTTGAGGAGCGCGACCTTGCCGATCTGCTTGAGGTAGTCCTTGACCGGGTCGGCGGTGGCACCGGCGGAGACGACCTGCTGGGCGGGAGCGTCGTCCTCGTCGGCGTCGGAGACGATGAAGCCGCCGGCCTCGGTGACCGCGGCGTTCTTCTCCTTCTCCTCGGAGTTCTTCGTCTCGGTCGCCTCGGAGGGGCTGAGCTCGGTGGCGAGCGCGTCCGCGGTCGGTTCGACGTCCTCGGTCGACTCGACGTCGGAGTCGGACTTCTTCTTCGTGCTCACCGGCGCGTCGTCGGCTTCGGCGGTCTTCTTCGTCGTCTTCTTCGCGGCGGTCTTCTTCGCGGCCGTGGTGGTCTTCGCGGCTGCGGTGGTCTTCTTCGCCGCCGTCTTCTTCGCGGGAGCCTTCTGCTCCGTGGTCTCCTGGCTCTCCGCGGGCTCAGCCGGCTTGCTCTTCGCCGCCGTGGTCTTCTTGGCCGTCGTCTTCGCGGTCGCGGTCTTCGCGGCAGTCGTCTTCTTCGCCGCAGTCGTCTTGGCACGCGAGGTCGACGACGTCTTCGTCGTCTTCTTTCCCTTCGCCGCTGTGGTCGTCGATCCACCCGACGAAGTGGCCTCCGACTCCTCAGTCACTGTTTTCCTGTCGACTGTCGGCACGTGTTCACCTTTCGCGAGCGCTGATACTTCCCAGTTGCACCAGGACATTACTAAGACCCTTGTCAAGGGGGCGCAAGGGTCGTGTGCCCAAGGGCGAGCGCACAGCTCTCCCAATATGCAATGACAGGGTCAACGCACAAGTCTGGCACGTTATTCCCCGCTTGGCGAATCGGCGGGAAGCCGCGTCCACGCACCGAAACGCCCTGTCCGGACTCGCTCAACACCGGCACCGTCGCAGAGATTCCCCCGCCCACCCGCCTCGGTGCCGTGAACGCTGCCGGTCGGCTCAGAACGGCGCCCGCGTCATCAGCCACCGCGGCAGGTAGCCGTGGCCGACGGCGGAGATGAGGAGTTCGGCGAGTGAGTTGCCCTCATCGACGGCGAGCGCGGCGAGTCCGTACTGCTCGGCCATCGTCGAACCGCCCAGCGACCATTCGAACCAGGCGATGACCGCGTACGCCGTCGACAGGGTGCGCGGGCTGCTCCACGGCACGTAGCTTTCGAGGAAGGCGATCGCGAGCAGCACATCGTAGGGCGTGGGCGCGCGGTCGGAGAGTCCGATCATCTGGTCGGCCGCTGCCCGCGACTTCCCCGCCCGGCGCGCCCACTGCACGAGCTCGCCGGGTTGGGCCCGGCACACCCGGCGCGGCAGGAAGTCGGGATGGTCGAAGCCGAGGATCATCTCGAGGGCGTCTCGGGACCACTTCTCGGCAAGGATCCGGTCGAGGGCACGGACCACCCGCGGGGTCATCAGCGCGCTGAGCTCCTCGCGGTCGAAGGCCTCGGTGCGTCCGCGCTGGGCGAGGAGACCGGGGTAGACCTCGCCGAGGATGTCGAAGGCCTGAGTCATCGTCGTCGGTTCGTCATGCTCTTCCGTGAAGAACGCCGCTCTCTCCTCCGCACCGGCCGGCAGGACGATGAGGTCGCTCGGACCCTCCGCGGGCGCCGACCCCGTCGAGACGAGCTCCGTGGCGCACGCCGAGGACTGCGCTGCGGCGAGATCGGTGCCGGGATCGTCGCGGTCATCGATGCGGCCGAAGCGACCGTCGGAGACCCACCATGCGCTCAGGGTGTCGATACCGACGCTGCCGAGGGCGCGAGCCATCTCGTCGGTGGCGGCCCGGATGAGGCTGCGGCGCATCTCCGAGTACTCGGCATCGCCGCGGGTGACGAGGTCGTCGGGGCCGACGAAGACGTACTCCTCGTCGGGCGCGTACTCGTCGTCGTAGAGGACGAGGAACACCCCCGAGGGCCGGCAGGCGCGACACACGAGCTCACACAGCCACTGACCTCCCTCCGCCGCTGTCGCCGCCGCCCGCTCGAGGTCGAAGTCGACGCGCAGGGTCGTCGCGCACGACTGCGCCCCGCTCCCGTCGGTGACGACGAGGATCGCGACGAGACTGTGCGCGGGCGTGTAGCCCAGGGTGTGGGGAACGATTCCGATGATGTCCTCTGCGGTCTTCGCTGGCGTGTCCATGCCGCCAGTCGACTCCACCTGGGTGCGCAGGCGCCAGACCCCGCGCAGCCCCTGTGGACGCGGCGATTCCGTCCACAGGACGAGGGCGCGCAAGTCACGTCCGCTCTCCCCACGCACCCGCGCACGAATTGCCCTGAGATGAGAACTGACATACAAGTAGGTGGTGGCGAAGAGACGGATATTCACAGCACCCAGCGCGCAAGTCGTCGAGATCTCGACGGGCACCGCCCGGCTGGAGAAGGTCGCCGGGGAGCCCGACAGCTATGTGCTCCACGTCAACGACGTGCCCTCGTCGTCGATCACCCTGAGCGACCCCGCCCGCCTCGACTTCGAATACCTCGACTGGATGGCGCGGATCATCGAGGCGACCCTGCCGTCCGGCACCGTGCGCGCCATCCACATCGGCGCCGCCGGCTGTGCGCTGGCGCGGGCGCTCGACGCCCGCCGGCCCGGATCGCGGCAGACGGCCATCGACATCGACCCGGTTCTCATCGACTGCGTGCGCACGTGGTTCGACCTCCCCCGTTCGCCTGCCCTGGCGCTGCGTGCCGGGGACGGCGCCGAGGAGATCGCCGGCTTCCGCGACGACACCGCCGACGTCATCGTCCGGGACGCCTTCTCCCACGACTCCGTGCCCACCGCGCTCCAGACCCCGAAGTTCTTTGCCGAGAGCGCCCGCGTGCTCAAACCCGGCGGGCTCTTCCTCGCCAACGTCCCCGATGCCGGCGACCACCGGGTGCTGCGCGACGAGCTCGACGCCGCCGCCTCGGCGTTCC
Source organism: Brevibacterium sp. XM4083 (assembly GCF_006489205.2). GTDB lineage: Bacteria > Actinomycetota > Actinomycetes > Actinomycetales > Brevibacteriaceae > Brevibacterium. The sequence goes on from NZ_VFYR02000002.1 coordinate 686,570, forward strand.
CGCACCTCGCCGCCGCCTCGGAGCCCGGTGTCCTCAAGGGCCGTCGGCGCGGCAACGTCGTCGTCGCCGCCGCGGCGCAGCCGCTGCCCGACGCCGCCCTCGATCGGGTGCTGCGCACGGCCCCGACGATGGCCGCGTGGCTGACCGGGGAGACGCTCGCGGCCCGGCTCGGCCGCTGACCGCACCCCGACGGACCGACGACCTGCCTGACCGACGACTTGCCGGACCGACGGATTCGTCGCACCGACGACCCGGGAGGCCGATCCCCCGGAGAGTCGGACACCTCGGTGCGCCCCGCCCGTGGCGTGTCGGCTGGTGACGCGTGCGCACGCTCCGTTCGGCACCGCCCGTGTGACGGGCCCGACTACTCCCGTCCGGGAAAGTTCGGCATAATTGATTGCCGACCCAAGAAGGTGAGATGACCGAGACTTCAGAAATCGCCGTCGAACAGGCCAAGCTCGACGAACTCTATGCCCGACTCGACGAACTGCGGGACGAGACCAGTGCCCGGCTGGGAACCGTCCGGATCTCCGAGGTCGGCGGCAACCATCAGCACCGCAGCGAACGCGACGCCTTCGCGACCCTCTACGAGGATCAGCTCATCCGCCTCAACAGCGCCGAGGAGGGGCTGTGCTTCGGGCGACTCGACTTCAAGGACGACGTCGAACCGAGCTACATCGGCCGCATCGGGCTCACCGATGCCGACCGCAAGCAGATCCTCATCGACTGGCGCGCCCCCGCCTCGGAGCCCTTCTACCAGTCGACTGCGGCGAACCCCGAGGGCGTCGTCCGCCGGCGCCACCTCGTGACGAAGAACCGGAAGGTCACCGATGTCGAGGACGATGTGCTCGACATCGATGCCCTCGATGACACCCAGCGCTCGGCCCTGCAGGGCGAGGGGGCGCTCATCGCGGCACTGACGAGCCACCGGACCGGCCGGATGGGCGACATCGTCGCCACGATCCAGGCCGAACAGGATGCGATCATCCGGCAGCCGCTGCAGGGCGTCCTCGTCGTCCAGGGCGGACCGGGCACCGGCAAGACCGCGGTCGCCCTCCACCGCGCCGCCTACCTGCTCTACCGGCATCGGGAGCGGATCGCGAAATCCGGCGTCCTCCTCGTCGGCCCCTCCCCCGTGTTCCTCAAGTACATCGAGAAGGTCCTGCCCAGCCTCGGCGAGACCGGTGCCCTCCTGCTCACCCCCGGCCAGCTCTACCCGGGCCTCGACACGGACATCTCCGATGATCCGCGGGTCGCCGAGATCAAGGGCCGGTCGGTCATGGCGAGCGTGCTCGCCAACCACATCGCGAACTACGAGCGCGTGCCTGAGGAGGACGAACGTCTGCGCGTCGGCGCCCACACGGTGCTTCTGCGTCGCAAGGACGTGCGCTCGGCCAGGGATCGCGCACGGCGCAGCGGAGACGCCCACAATGCCGCGCGCACCGGATTCGTTGCCGGGCTGCTCAAGACGCTCGCCGAGGATCTCGCCGGGCAGATGGGCCTCGACGGCGCCGGTGAGCGTCTGCCCGAACTCCTCGACGAGCTGCGCTCGAGCGTCGACGTCCGGCGCGCCCTCAACCTCGCATGGTTCCCCATCAGCCCCGGCGATGCGCTGCGCGCCCTCCTGTCGAAGCCGCACAAGCTCCGCGCCGCGGCCGACCGGGTGCTCTCTGCCGCCGAGCAGGAGCTGCTCCTCCGTCCCGCGAACGCACCGCTGACGATCGAGGATGCGCCGCTGCTCGACGAACTCGCCGAACTGCTCGGCTCGACCCCGCAGCAGACCGCCGCCCGTGACGAATCGGCCAGGGAGTACGCCGAGGCGGTCGTCGACATGACCGAGACCTCGGCGATCGTCAGCGCCGAGACGCTCGCTGCCCGGTGGGAGGAGGCGGGTCCGGCGACGACGCTGGCCGAGCGGGCGATCGAGGACCGCGAATGGACGTACGGCCACCTCGTCGTCGACGAGGCGCAGGAGCTCTCCCCCATGCAGTGGCGGGTGCTCTTCCGGCGGGTGCCCTCGAAGTCGGCGACGCTCGTCGGCGACCTCGCGCAGTCCTCGCACGGCGACAGCGCCCGGACCTGGGAGTCGATCCTCTCGGAGTTCGTCGGCGACCGGTTCTCCCTCGAGGTGCTCACGGTCTCCTACCGCACGCCGCAGGCCGTCATGGACCTCGCGAACCGCTATCTCCACCGGCATTTCCCGCAGCTCGAGCTCGTCGAGTCGGTGCGGCAGGGCGGCCCCCCGCCGACGCTCGAGGTCTTCGCCGATTCCCCGGCGGTCATCGCCGCGCTGCCGGCCGCAGCGGCGGCTGAGGTCGACGCGGTCTCCGGCGGCAAGATCGCCGTCATCGCCCCGGAGGAGCTCATCGATTCCGTCGCCGAGGCGCTCACGGGCTTCGACATCGGGCGCTCGGTGCTCGGTCTCGACCATCAGATCGCCGTCATCACCCCGCAGCAGGCGAAGGGACTCGAGTTCGACTCCGTCCTCATCGTCGAACCCGGGCTCATCGCCCCGGTCGGCGGGGACGACGGGGTCGGCGCGCTCTACGTCGCGCTCACCCGCACGACGGACCGCCTCGGCGTCCTCGCCTCGGCTCCGACGGAGCTCTCGGACCTCGGCATCGGCTGAGGCTCGTTCACCAGTCGGCGTGAATATGCGGTCGTCGAAGACGACATATTCACGCCGACTGCAGAACGAGCGACGGTCGAGTCGGCGAACTGGTGGATTTCACGCCACCTGTTGAGCGACAGCGCAGGCGCAGGGTGATGTGGACGCGGGTTGTCAGCGACTTTCCCGGGGAACGTCGAAGGCCGCTTGACGGTTCGGCTTCCCCTCCGAACCGCAAGCGGCCGCGCACCGAAGCGCGCACTCATAATGGTACACAACTATTGCCGTGATCGACGACTTTCGGGCAAGTTTTCGCGAGAAGATTTCCGCAACCTCGGCTGACTCCATGACGAGGACTGCTCGCCCACCGGCCTCAGGCCTCGAAGTCCTCCGGCGTCGCCTCGCGGGAGTCCCCGGAGCGCAGCGCGGCATCGGCGCGCAGCGAGTCGATCGCGGCCTCGAAGTCCTCGAGCGAATCGAAGCCCTGGTAGACGCTCGCGAAGCGCAGGTAGGCGACCTGATCGAGTTCGCGCAGCGGCTCGAGGATCGACAGGCCCACCTCGTCGGCGTCGATCTCGGCGATGCCCTTCGACCGGATGTCCTCTTCGACCTTCTGCGCGAGCTTCGCGAGATCGTCGTCGCCGACGGGCCGGCCCTGGCAGGCCTTGCGGACTCCGGACATGATCTTCTGGCGGGAGAACTCCTCGGTCACCCCCGAGCGCTTGATGACGGAGAGGCTCGTCGCCTCCATGGTCGTGAAGCGGCGCCCGCAGTGGCGGCACTGCCGGCGGCGGCGGATCGCCGCCCCGTCCTCACTCGTTCTCGAATCGACGACCCGTGAATCGGACTCACGGCAGAATGGGCAGCGCATGTCACTCCTCGAAGCGGATGCTCACGGCACGTCCGTGGGCGGGAAGCTGTTCGACCGTCGCGAGCGCGACGATGTGCTCGGCGACGTCGCCGAGAGCGGGCCGACCGTAGTCGATGACCTGGCTGACCTTGAGGAACGAGTGCACGCCGAGTCCCGATCCGTGGGCGGCGGTGCCCATCGTCGGCAGCACGTGGTTCGAGCCGGCCGCATAGTCGCCGAGGGCGACGGGCGCATAGGGTCCGACGAAGACGGCTCCCCCGTTGACGATGCGCTCGGCCACCGCGGCATCGTCGGCGGTGTGGATCTCGACGTGCTCACCGGCATAGGCGTTGACCACGGTGACGGCGGCATCGAGGTCGTCGACGAGGACGAGGGCCGACTGCTCTCCGGCCAGCGCGGTGCGGATGCGCTCGACGTGCGCGGTCTCGGGAACCTGGCGGTCGAGCTCGGCGGCCACGGCCTCGAGCAGCTCGGGCGAGTCCGTGACGAGCACCGAGGCGGCGAGTTCGTCGTGTTCGGCCTGGCTGATGAGGTCGGCGGCGACGAACGCCGGGTTCGCCGTGGCATCGGCGAGGATGATGATCTCCGTGGGTCCGGCGACCGCGTCGATGCCGACGTGCGAGCGCACAAGCGACTTCGCGGCGGCGACATAGGCGTTGCCGGGTCCCGTGATGAGGTCGACCGGCTCACACACCTCGGCGTCGTCGAAGCCGTACGCCAGCGCTCCGATCGCCTGGGCGCCGCCCATCGCCCACACCTCGTCGACGCCGAGGATGTGCGCGGTGGCGAGGACGACCGGATGGGGCAGCCCCGACTCCTGCGGCGGGCTGGCGATCGCCAGCGACTGGGCGCCCGCGACCTGCGCGGGCACGACGTTCATGATCACCGTCGACGGGTAGACGGCGAGTCCGCCGGGCACATAGAGCCCGACGCGCTCGATCGGCAGGCTCCGGGTCGTCACGACGGCGCCGGGGGCGAGTTCGGTGACGACGTCGGCGGGTCGCTGATCCTCGGCGACCTTCCGGGTGCGGGCGATCGTCTCGACGAGCGCGGCCCGCACCTGCGGATCGAGCTCGGCGGCGGCCCGGGCGAGTTCGGCGACGGGCACGCGCAGAGCGTCGGGACGGACCCCGTCGAAGCGCTCCGTGAGGTCCTTCACCGTCGTCGATCCTCCGCGGGCCACCTCGCCGAGGAGGTCGGAGACCCGGCGTTCGACGTCGGCGTGCGTGGCTGCCGCCCGCGGCAGGCGCTGCCGGAGGAATCGTCTGCTCAGGGTCTCACCGCGGAAGTCCAGAATGTTCACCAGACCATTCTAGTCCCGGCGCACGTGGCGCCCCGGACCCGCCTCAGGCGCTCAGGCAGCGCGACCCGAGGAGGGCCTTGAGATCGCCGTAGAGGCTCGGGTTGGGGTCGACGCGGATCGAGCGGTCGAGCCGCATCACGGTGTGCTTGCCGGGCTGGGTGAGCACGAGGTGGACGTCGGTCTGGCCCTTGTTCGCCTCGAGGATACGACGCAGCTTCTCCGCCATCTCCTCGGTGGCCTTCTCCATCGGCATGATGAGGTTGAGCGGACGATCCCCCGGGTCGGTGATGTCGGGAATCGTCATCGACATCGCCATGAGCGAAGTCGGCCGGTCGTCGGACTGGCGGATCCGACCGGTCAGGGAGATGACGAGATCGGTCGCGAGCAGGCTCGCCACGGGTTCGTACGTGTCACCGAAGAACATGACCTCGACCTCGGCGTCGAGGTCCTCGAGCGTGACGATCGCGTACGGCTTGCCCGAGTTCTTCGACACCTTGCGGGTGACCTGCGTGATCATCCCGCAGACCTTGATCTGCGAACCGTCGGGACGGTGCGATTCGGGGTCGACCACCTCGGCGATCGAGGCATCCGACTCCGCGGCGAGCACCCCTTCGAGCCCGTTGAGGGGATGGTCGGAGACGTAGAGGCCGATCATGTCGCGTTCGAACGCGAGCTTCTCCTTCTTCTCCCATTCGGGACGATCGGGGATCGCCACGGAGAAGCTCGGGCCGTCGTCACCGCCGTCGAGACCGGCGAAGAGATCGAACTCGCCGATCGCCTCCTTGCGCTTGACGCCGATGACGGAGTCGACGGCCTCCTCGTGGATCTCGACGAGGGAGCGGCGGGTGTGTCCGAGGGAGTCGAAGCCGCCGGCCTTGATGAGCGATTCGATCGTGCGCTTGTTGCACACGTGGCTCGGCACCTTGTCGAGGAAGTCCGTGAACGAGGTGTACGCGCCCTTCTCCTCGCGGGCCGCGACGATCCCGTCGACGACGTTGGCCCCGACGTTGCGCACCGCACCCATGCCGAAGCGGATGTCCTCCCCGACCGGGGTGAAGTGGAGCGCGGAGTCGTTGACGTCCGGCGGCAGCACGGTGATGCCGAGCCGGCGGCACTCGTTGAGGTAGATCGCGAGCTTGTCCTTGTTGTCGCCCACCGAGGTGAGCAGGGCGGCCATGTACTCGGCGGTGTAGTGGGCCTTGAGGTAGGCCGTCCAGTAGGAGACGACGCCGTACGCGGCCGAGTGCGCCTTGTTGAACGCGTAGTCGGAGAACGGCAGGAGGATGTCCCACAGGGCCTGCGCGGCGGCCTCGGAGTAGCCGCGCTCCTTCATGCCGCCGAAGAAGCCGACCTGCTGCTTGTCGAGTTCGGACTTCTTCTTCTTGCCCATCGCGCGACGGAGGATGTCGGCCTGACCGAGCGAGTACCCGGCGACCTTCTGCGCGATCGCCATCACCTGCTCCTGGTAGATGATGAGGCCGAAGGTCGTGTCGAGGATCTCCTTGAGCGGCTCGGCGAGCTCCGGATGGATCGGCGTGACCTCCTGGAGGCCGTTCTTGCGCAGCGCGTAGTTCGTGTGCGAGTCCGCGCCCATCGGGCCGGGACGGTAGAGGGCCAGGGTCGCCGAGATGTCCTCGAAGTTGTCCGGCTTCATCATCCGCAGCAGGGCCCGCAGGCCGCCGCCGTCGAGCTGGAAGACGCCGAGGGTGTCACCGCGCGTGAGCAGCTCGTAGGCCCCGCGGTCGTCGAGTTCGAGGTGTTCGAGGTCGAGTTCGAAGTCCCGGTTGGCCCGGATGTTCTCGACCGCGTCGGAGATGATCGTCAGGTTGCGCAGCCCGAGGAAGTCCATCTTGATGAGCCCCAGGCCCTCGGACGTCGGGTAGTCGAACTGGGTGATGACCTGCCCGTCCTGGAACCGGCGCATGATCGGGATGACGTCGATGATCGGGTCCGAGGACATGATGACCCCGGCGGCGTGGACGCCCCACTGCCGCTTCAGGCCCTCGAGGCCCTTCGCGGTCTCGAAGGTCTCGCGGGCATCGGCTTCGGAGTCGACGAGGGCCCGGAACTCGCCGGCCTCCTTGAACCGCTTCGCGTCCGGGTTCTCGATGTCGGCGAGCGGGATGTCCTTGGCCATCTCCGCCGGCGGCAGCGCCTTCGTCAGCCGCTCGCCGAGGGAGAACGGCTTGCCGAGCACCCGGGCGGAGTCCTTGAGCGCCTGCTTCGTCTTGATCGTGCCGTAGGTGACGATCATCGCCACGCGCTCGTCACCGTACTTGCGGGTGACGTATTCGATGACCTCGCCGCGGCGGCGATCATCGAAGTCGACGTCGAAGTCGGGCATCGAGACGCGGTCGGGGTTGAGGAAGCGCTCGAAGTAGAGGCCGTGCTGGAGCGGGTCGAGGTCGGTGATGCGCATCGCGTACGCGACCATCGACCCGGCGCCGGAGCCGCGGCCGGGACCGACGCGGATGCCGTTGTCCTTCGACCAGTTGATGAAGTCGGCGACGACGAGGAAGTACCCGGGGAAGCCCATGGAGATGATGATGTCGAGCTCGTAGTCCGCCTGTTTGCGGACGTCGTCGGGGATCCCGTTCGGGTATCGGTACTCGAGCCCCTTCTGCACCTCTTTGACCAGCCACGACGTCTCGTCCTCCCCGGCCGGGGTGGGGAACTTCGGCATGTAGTTCGCCGAGGTGTCGAAGGAGACCTCGCACATCTCCGCGATCGCCAGCGTGTTGTCGCACGCCTCGGGCATCTCCTTGAAGAGCTCCCGCATCTCCGCCGGCGTCTTGAGGTAGTAGCCGGATCCGGAGAAGGCGAAGCGCGAGCCGCCCTGATCGTAGGTCGGCTCGATGAGCTTCGAGCCCGACTGGATCGCGAGCAGGGCCTCATGGGCCTTCGCATCGGATTCGTGGGTGTAGTGGAGATCGTTCGTGGCGACGAGCGGGATGTCCATCTCCTTCGCCAGCCGCAGCAGGTCCTTCGTCACCCGTCTCTCGATCGACAGACCGTGGTCCATGAGCTCGCAGAAGTAGTTCTCGGCCCCGAAGATCTCCCGGTACTTCCCCGCCGCGGCCTTCGCCTCCTCGTACTGGCCCAGGCGCAGCCGGGTCTGGATCTCCCCGGACGGGCAGCCGGTGGTGGCGATGAGTCCCTCCGAGTAGGTCTCGAGGAGGTCCTGGTCGAGGCGCGGCCACTTCGCCGTGACCGAATCGAGGGAGGCCACCGAGGAGGCCTTGAAGAGGTTGCGCATGCCCGTGTTGTTCTTCGACAGCAGGGTCATGTGCGTGTAGAGGCCGCCGCCGGAGAGGTCGTCGCTCTTCTGCGACTCCTCGGTCCGCCACTTCACGCGGGTCTTGTCGTCACGGGCGGTGCCGGGGGTGACGTAGGCTTCGACGCCGATGATCGGCTTGATGTCGGCCTTCGTCGCCTGCGACCAGAAGTCGAAGGCGCCGAAGAGGTACCCGTGGTCGGTCGTCGCGATCGCCGACATGCCCGACGCCTTCGTCGCGGCCATGAGGTCGCCGAGGCGGGCCGCCCCGTCGAGCATGGAGTATTCGGTGTGGACGTGAAGATGGACGAAATCGTCGTTCGGCACGCTCTGCCTTCCCTTGCGGATCCCTTGCCAATGACCTGCGATGCCCACTCAGCTTAAACCATGGGCTCAGCTCTCCCGGATCCGGTCGAGGGCCTCTTGGAGGTCGGCGGGATACTCGCTTTCGAACTCGACCCACTCCCCCGTCTCCGGGTGGTGGAAGCCGAGTCGCAGCGCGTGCAGCCACTGTCGCGTCAGCCCCAGCTCCTTCGCGAGGACGGGGTCCGCGCCGTAGGGCAGGTCCCCGGCGCACGGGCGCCCCAGGGCTGAGAAGTGCACGCGGATCTGGTGGGTGCGGCCGGTCTCGAGGTGGATCTCGAGGAGAGCGGCGCGGCGGTGCGCCTCGATGACCTCGTAGTGGGTGATCGCATGCTTGCCCTCGCTGTGGACGGCGTAGAGGCCGTCGTGGCGGGGGTGGCGGGCGATCGGGGCATCGATCGTGCCGACGACGGGGTCGGGCAGACCCTGGACGAGGGCGTGGTAGGTCTTCTCGACCGTGCGCTCCTTGAACGCCCGCTTGAGCACGCTGTAGGCGTATTCGCTCTTCGCGACGACCATGAGCCCCGAGGTGCCGACGTCGAGACGCTGGACGATGCCCTGCCGCTCAGGCGCCCCCGAGGTCGCGATCCGGTAGCCGGCCGCGGCGAGGCCGCCGACGACGGTCGGTCCGGTCCAGCCGATGGCCGGGTGCGCGGCGACGCCGACGGGCTTGTCGACGACGACGAACGAATCGTCGTCATAGACGATGCGCATGCCGGGCACAGGGTCGGCGACGACCTCGAGCGGACGTTTGGGTTCGGGAAGCATGACGTCGATGCGGGCGCCGGCGACGACGCGATCGGATTTGCCGACGACCCGGCCGTCGAGTTGGACTCCCCCGTCGGCGCAGATGTCGGCGGCGGCGGTGCGCGAGAGGCCGAGCAGCTTCGACAGCGCCGCATCGACCCGCTGGCCCTCGAGCCCCTCGGGAACGAGGATCGAGCGTTCAGTCATGGGAGTCCTCCTTCTCCGCGGTGGCGGCCACCCGGTGCGAACCGTCGAGTTCGATGCCGCGGAGGCTGGCGATGATGAGCGTCACCGCGGCCGCCGAGATCGCGACGTCGGCGAAGTTGCAGATGAAGAGCGAGAGGTCGATGAAGTCGACGACGGCGCCGTTGGGGAACCCCGGCTGCCGGAAGAGCCGATCGACGAGGTTGCCGAAGAGGCCGCCGAGCAGCAGGCCGAGTCCGATCGCCCAGCCCCGTGAGCCGAGCTTGCGGGAGAGGAAGAGGATGGCGATGAAGACGGCGACGGCGATGAGCGGGAAGACCCACGTCATGTTCGCGCCGAGGCCGAGGGCGGCTCCGGGGTTGCGGTAGAAGGCGAATCCGGCGAGGTTCCCGATGACGGGGATCGAGGGGCGGCCTTCGAGGAAGGCGATGGCGAGCTGCTTCGTCAGCTGGTCGAACGCGAGGATCGCTGCGGCGATGCCGAACAGTGTCCAGAGCAGCTTCTGTCGACGCCGTACCGGCACCGGGCGGTCTTCGTTCATTCGGATCATTCTAGCCGACCGCGCCTGCGGCGATTCCCATTTCACGCGCAGGAACGGCGCACGATCGGGACGTGCGGCCCGCGCGTGGCCGGCCCGCAGGCCGACGCGCGGCGACAGCCTCCGGACCGTCAACGACGACGGGGCCGGAGGACTCGGATGAGTCCTCCGGCCCCGTGGAGCTCGGTGCGTCGGATCAGAGCTTGTTGCTCGAGGATCCGAACGAGTTGCCGTCGAGGGTCTCGGGAGCGAGGCTCGTCGAGTTCTCGAGGTCGCGGAGCTGATCGTTGAGGTAGCTCTTCAGGCGCGTGCGGTACTGGCGCTCGAAGTTCGAGAGCTGGTCGATCGAGCGCTCGAGCTGCGACTTCTGCGTCTCGAGGCTCGAGAGGGTCTCGTCGCGCTTGGCCTCGGCCTTGCCGACGATGTCCTGAGCTTCCTTCTCGGCGCCCTTGATGAGTTCGGCGCGCTTGCGCTCACCTTCGGCGACGTGCTCGTCGTGGACGCGCTGGGCCAGCGCGATGAGTCCGTGCGAGTCGTTCTCGCCGGCAGAGGCCGCGGCGGCACCGGCTCCGGCAGCGGGAACGGCAGCCGAGACGGCAGGAGCCGAGTCGGTCTGCTTCGGAGCGGGAGCGGCTTCCTTGACGACGGGAGCCTTGGGCTCCTCGGCGGCAGGGGCGGCCGGGGCTGCGGGAGCCTGGTCGGCCTTCGGTGCAGGGGCGTCCTTCGAGGTGTCCGGCGCCGGCACGGCGGCAGGCATCGCCTGGGTGGCGTCGATGTCCTGGGCGGGGGCTGCCTTCGCGGCGCCACCCGATTCGAGCTCCTTGACCCGCTGTTCGGCAGCGGAGAGCTTCTGACGCAGTTCGTCGTTCTCCTGGTAGAGGCGTCGAAGTTCGACGACGACCTCGTCGAGGAAGTCATCGACCTCATCCTGGTCGTATCCGTCGCGGAACTTCACATGCTGGAACCGCTTGTTTACTACGTCTTCAGGCGTGAGCGCCATGAGGTCACCTTTGGTCGATCTGCATTCATTTCACTGCCGTCCGCGCGGGACGGCTTCAACGTCACAATAGCGTAACACCAGAGCATTTGTCGTGCAGAAATGCTCCGCCACGCCGGGCGGAAACGGAAATTCCATCAGGCGTCGTTGCTGATCACGCGACACACCATCCGACCAGCGGCCGGAACCGATGTCTCAGACCGAGCTCTGGGAGAGGCTGAAGAGGACCGAGGCGAGGATCTGGATGCCGATGAGGAGGACGATGAAACCGAGATCGAGCGAGATCTGGCCGAGCCGCAGCGGCGGAATGACCTTCCGCAGGAGCTTGAGCGGCGGATCGGTGAGCGTGTAGACGATCTCGGCGAGCACGAGGAAGAAGCCCTTGGGCCTCCACTCGCGGGAGAACACCTGGACGAGGTCGAGCACGACCCGAGCCAGGAGCACGTACACATAGAGGCTGAGCGCCGTGCCGAGGATGTAGAAGATGATGGCCACGTGGGATCCTCGCGTCTTTCGTCGTTGCTGATCTGACTGCAGGCCCCAGCCTATACGCTCCAGCTGAGGAACCGCTCAGACCGGGGCGTGCGAACGCTCATCAGCTCTGGTTGAAGAAGCTCGCCTGCGAATCTCCGTCGGCTTCGCTCTCACCGCTGACTTCGATGTTCTCCGGTGTGAGGAGGAACACCTTGTTCGTCACCCGTTCGATCGATCCGTGGAGTCCGAAGATCAGACCCGCGGAGAAGTCGACGAGGCGCTTCGAGTTGTTCTCGTCCATCTCGGAGAGATTCATGATCACCGGGGTGCCGTCGCGGAACGCGGCGCCGATGACCATGGCATCGTTGTAGCTGCGGGGATGGATGGTCTTGATGCGATTCATGGAGCTCCCTGGCGCCGGAGTGTCGACTGGACGAATCGGAGTCGGGTGAATGGGGGTCACCTGTGCCGGCGGCCGCTCCTCCCGGGCGACGGGCTCCTGCTCGGGCTCGTCGAAGGTCTCGATGACCTCGCGTCCGCGGCGCTCCTCACGACGGTCGTCGCGGGTCTGGCGCTCGACGGTCTCGTCGTCCTCTTCGACGAATCCCAGGTATTCGAGTGTTTTCTTGATTGCTGACATTCTCAACGCTCCTCGGCCTTCAGCGGTTCCACATCTGCGGCAAAACTATCGCACCGGAGAGCACGCGTCCCGGTGCCCCGCCGGTGTGTCGCCGGGAAATCTCCCCGACTTCCGGCTCACTGGAGCCAGATGACTCCCGCGAACCGACCGGTGCGCTGCTGCCGGCGGTAGGAGTAGAGGTCCTCGGATTCCTTCGTGCACGTCCGGGAGAAGTGGTCGATGACCGCTCCCTCCCGACGCAGCAGTTCGGCGACCGCGCCGGCGACGTCGAGGGCGGGAGTACCTGACACCGACACCGAGGCGGCCACGGGTTCGACGGCGGCCACCTCGTCGCGCAGTTCGGCGGGGACCTCGTAGCAGCGCGGGCAGACCGAGGGACCGATGACCGCATGGATGGTCTCGGCCCCGAGGGCGCGCATCCGCGCGAGCGTCTCCGGCACGACGCCGGCGGCCATCCCGGGGCGCCCGGCGTGGACGGCACCGATGACGCCTGCCTCGGTGTCGGCGAGGAGCACGGGGGTGCAGTCGGCGACCATGATGACGAGCCCGATTCCGGGCTGGGCGGTGACCTGGGCGTCCGCCTCGGCGCCGGCCCGGGCATCGGCGGGTGCGGTGACCTCGTGGACGGCGGTGCCGTGGACCTGGGATACGAAGCTGAGGCGCTCGGCACTGAGGCCGAGCACCTGAGCGAGCGCCGACCGGTTGGCGGCGACGAGCTCCTCGTCGTCACCGACGTGCCGGGCGAGGTTGAAGGAGGAGAAGTCCCCGCTCGAATATCCGCCGTGCCGGTCGGTGAAGGCGACGTGTGCCGTCTGCCGACCGGGCACGACGAACCTCGAGTGCAGCATGGCTTACTTGAGGAAGTCGGGGATGTCGAGGTCGTTGTCGAGGCTCGAGGTGCTCCGTTCGTTCGGCAGCGACGTGGGGATCTGGTGCTCCTCACGACGCGGCTCGGGAGCGGCGGCGGGCTCGGGGTCGGTGACCTCGACGCTCTCGGCCTCCGATTCGATGACCGGCGAGGACGACGCGGCGGCACCGGACGCGGCACCGACACCGGCGGGCACGGCCTCGACGACGTTGCCGTCCTGGCCGGGCACGGTGTTGTCGAAGCCGGCGGCGATGACGGTGACGCGGCACTCGTCGCCGATGTTGTCGTCGATGACGGCGCCGAAGATGATGTTCGCCTCGGGGTGGGCGGCCTCCTGGACGAGGCGCGCGGCCTCGTTGACCTCGAAGAGGCCGAGGTCGGCGCCGCCCTGGATGCAGAAGAGCACACCGTGGGCACCGTCGATGCTCGCTTCGAGCAGCGGCGAGGCGATCGCGGACTCCGCGGCCTGGACGGCGCGGTCGTCGCCGGTCGCGGCGCCGATGCCCATGAGCGCGGTGCCCGCGTCCTGCATGACGGACTTGACGTCGGCGAAGTCGAGGTTGATCAGTCCCGGCACGGAGATGAGGTCCGTGATGCCCTGGACACCGGAGCGCAGGACCTCGTCGGCGGAGCGGAAGGCCTCGACGACGGAGACGCTGCGGTCGGAGATCGAGAGCAGGCGGTCGTTGGGGATGACGATGAGGGTGTCGACCTCTTCGCGCAGCGCGGCGATGCCGGCTTCGGCCTGCGCCGAGCGGCGGCGGCCCTCGAACGTGAAGGGGCGGGTGACGACGCCGATCGTCAGGGCGCCGAGAGAGCGGGCGACCCGGGCGACGACGGGTGCCGCACCGGTTCCGGTGCCGCCGCCCTCACCGGCGGTGACGAAGACCATGTCCGCGCCTTCGAGGGCGTCGCGGATCGCGTCCTCGCTCGATTCGGCGGCCTTGCGGCCGATCTCCGGGTCCGCGCCGGCGCCGAGGCCGCGGGTCTGGTCGCGGCCGATCTCGAGCTTGACGTCGGCATCGGAGAGGACGAGGGCCTGCGCATCGGTGTTGATCGCGATGAATTCCACGCCCCGCAGGCCGACGTCGATCATCCTCTGGACAGCGTTGACACCGCCGCCGCCTGTGCCGGCGACTTTGATATCCGCTCCGGATTGTGGGAATTCAGCCAAGTCGGTTCCTCTTCTCACGCGCATCGTCCACGCGGTCTCAAGCGTGCATTGTTCGACGTCTCTCATCCTTCAGGCCGGTGGCCCAAGGCGATGACACTGCAACCATTCTCCCCGGAGAGCCGGAGTTCGGCCAGTTTCCTCCCCGGTGTGTCGGAGCATATCGGATCAGTCGGTGACGGGCACCGAGGGCACGGAGACGTCGATCTCGGTGCGGCCCTCGGCGGCGAGCTGGAGCGCGGTGCGCATCTTCAGGCTCGCGTCCTCGCTGTCGCCGAAGACGACGGAGGCCTGCGCGTCTCCGGTGTCGATCGTCCCCGACAGGCCCTGCTCGCTGTCGGCCTTCACGGTGGTCAGGCTGCCGCGCAGGTCCTCACCGAGGGTCGACATGAAGCGGATGACCGCGCTCACGGTCTCCTCGTCGGGGGTGTCCGCTTCGAGGACGGTGAGGCCGTCGGGGGCCGTGTCGACGGATCCGAGGTCGACCGCCTCGGCGTCGTAGAGGATGAAGCCGCCGGCTGAGGAGACCGCGACGACCGGGGTCCGGTCGGTGATCGTGATCCGCAGGCTCCGCGGTCCCGCGTAGTGGACGGAGGCGTCCTCGGCGCGGGGGAACTGCTTCTCGACCTCGGACTCGATCGTGCCCGGACGCAGCTGCGGCAGCGGTGTGCCGGCGTGTTCGGTCAGCACGAAGTCCGAGACCTCGGAGCCGGTGACGAGCTCGGTGTCCTCGACCTCGACGGCAGAGAGCGCGAGGACGGGTGAGAACCAGGCCACCGCGGCCAGCGCGAGCACCGCGACGACGATGCCGATCGCGGTCAGCCGTTTGGCCCACACCCGCCGGCGGCGGGCGCGGATGATCCCGGTGAGGTCGGCCGTCGAGTCGTCGCCGACTCGTGGGGGTGCGAGCGGCACGGGTCTCACTTCTCCAGGGCGGCGAGGATCTCGGGGCCGAGGATCGTCACATCGCCGGCGCCGACGGTGAGCACGAGGTCGCCGGGGCGCACGCGCTCGGCGACGAAGGGCACGGCGTCGGCGAAGGATTCGAGGAACGTCACATGCGAATGGGGGACGCGTTCGGCGATGAGGTTGCCGGTCACCCCGGGCACCGGATCCTCCCGGGCCGGGAAGACGTCGAGGACGACGACCTCGTCGGCGAGTCCGAGAGCCTCCCCGAACTCGGCTTTGAATTCCGCGGTGCGCGAGTAGAGGTGGGGCTGGAACACCGCCCACACGCGTCCCTCGTCGGTGACGACCCCACGGGCGGCGGTGAGCACCGCGCGCAGCTCGGTCGGGTGGTGGGCGTAGTCGTCGATGACCCGGACGCCGGCCGCGATCCCCCGCTCCTCGAAGCGGCGGCGGGTGCCGCCGTAGCCGGCGAGTCCGGCGGCGGCCTTCTCGACGTCGGCGCCGAGCGCGTGGGCCACGGCGACCGCGGCGGTCGCGTTGCGCGCGTTGTGGGCGCCGGGTTGGCGCAGGGTGATCGGCAGCGCGGTCCCCCGCCCGGGGATGACGAGTTCGAATTCCGAGCCGAGTCCCGAGACGAGGTCGACGATGCGGATGTCGGCGTCGTCGGCGGTGCCGTAGAGGAGGACGGCGGTGCCCTGACGGCGGGCCTCCTCGGCGACATCCCGGGAACCGGGGTCGTCGGCGCAGGCGATGACCGTGCCGCCGCGAGCGCCGATGCCGGCGGTGAAGTCGACGAAGGCCTGCCGGACGTTCTCCGCGGTGCCGTAGTGGTCGAGGTGGTCGGCTTCGACGTTGGTGAGGATCCCGATCGCCGGTTCGTAGAGGAGGAACGAGCCGTCCGATTCGTCCGCCTCGGCGACGAAGACATCACCGGTGCCGAGGTGGGCGTTCGTGCCTGTCGTCGAGAGCACCCCGCCGATGACGAACGAGGGGTCGAGCCCGCAGGCCTGGAGCGCGACGGTGGTCATCGACGTCGTCGTCGTCTTCCCGTGGGTGCCGGCCACGGCGACGGCGGTCCGGCCGGCCATGAGGGAGGCGAGGGCTCCGGAGCGGTGGAGGATCCGCAGGCCCCGCTGACGGGCGGCGACGAGTTCGGGGTTGTCGGCCCGGATCGCCGAGGACACGACGAGGGTGTCGGCAGCGCCGAGGTGGTCGGCGTCGTGGCCGATGTCGACGCGGGCGCCGAGCGCCCGGAGGATGTCGACGACGGCGGACTCCTTCGCGTCGGAGCCGGAGACCTCGACGCCGTTCATCGCCATGATCCGGGCGATCCCGGACATGCCCGACCCGCCGATGCCGATGAAGTGGACGGCGCCCAGTTCGGCGACGGGGACGATCTCGGACTGGCTCATGGTCATCCTCTCAGGGCGGCGGTCGTGATGTCGGCCATTGCGGCCGCGGCGTCGGTGGGGTAATGGAGGCCTCTGGCGGCGCGGCTCATCTGCTCAAGACGCGCCTCGTCGGCGATGAGCGGGAGGACGACGTCGGTGACCGTCGCCGCGGTGAAGTCGGCGTTGTCGACGATCTGCGAGCCGCCGGCGGCCGCGCTCGAGGCGGCGTTGAGCCGCTGTTCGCCGTTGCCGATCGGCAGCGGGACGTAGATCGCCGGGACCCCGACGACGGTCGTCTCGGCGACAGTGGCCGCCCCGGACCGGGCGACGAGGAGGTCGGCGGCCGCGTAGACCTTCTCCATTCCGTCGACGTAGTCGACGACATGGTAGTCGGGCAGCTCGGCTGTGGCCTGTCGCAGGGACTCGCCCTTGCCCGCGCCGGTGATGTGGAGGACCTGGATGCCTGCGGCCTGGCACGCCGCGGCTGCTTCCTCGAACGCCTCGTTGATCCGCTGGGCCCCCGAGGAGCCGCCGGTGACGACGAGGACGGGCAGGTCGGGACGCAGACCCAGCGCAGTCCGGGCGGCGTCCCGGACGCCGGGGTCGCTGCGGTCCAGGGTGGAGATCTGCGCGGGCATCGGCATCCCGACGAGCGTCGAGTTCCTCAGCGTCGTGTCGGGGAACGTCACCCCGACCCGTCCCGGCTTCGTCAGCATCGCGCCGAGGCGGTTCGCCATTCCCGGCTTCGCGTTCGCCTCGTGGATGATGATGGGCACCTTCGCCTGCTTCGCGGCGAGGTAGGCCGGCGGGCACACGTAGCCGCCGACGCCGACGACGGCGTCGACGCCGCGGTCGGCGATGATCCGGCGCACCGCGGCGATGTTGTCGGCGAACGCCTTCGGGAAGCGCAGGAGACCGGGGGTCAGCCGCCGCGGCATCGGCACCTTGTCGATCGTGACAAGCTCGAACCCGGCGGCGGGCACGATCGAGGTCTCGAGTCCGTCGGCGGTGCCGAGGGCGAACACATCGGCGCCGTCGAGGCGCTGCCGCAGTTCCTCGCCGATGGCCAGCATCGGCGAGATGTGGCCGGTGGTGCCGCCACCGGCCAGCAGGATGCTCGTCGTCATCTCACTCCTTCTTCTTCCGGCCGGGAGCTCTCCTGGCCAGGACGGCGAATGAGGACCGCACGCGGTCCTTGTGGGCGCGGATCGCCTCGGGGGCCCCCTTCTCCGTGCGCGCGAAGGAGAGGATGACTCCGACGGCGAGCAGGGAGGCGATGATCGAGGATCCGCCGTAGGACACGAACGGCAGGGGCAGCCCGATGACGGGCAGGAGGCCGGCGACGACGCCGACGTTGATGGCCGCCTGGCCGATGAGCCACGCGAAGAGGCCTGCCGTGGTGATCTTCGCGAACAGGCTCTCAGCGCGCAGCATGACGCGGATGAGGCCGAAGGCGAGGACGGTGAAGACGAGGAGGACGAGGATCGTGCCAACGAGGCCGAGCTCCTCGCCGATGATGGCGAAGATGAAGTCGTTGTGCGCTTCGGGCAGCCACGACCACTTCTCCCGGCTTGCCCCGAGGCCGACGCCGAACCAGCCGCCCGAGGCGAGTGAGAAGAGCCCGTGGTTGGACTGCCACGCCTGACCCGTCGTGTCGATCGCCGCCTGGTCGGCGTGCCCGGTGATCGCGAGGGCGAGACGGTCGAGCCGGTTCTCGGAGCTGAGCACGTAGAACGCGGTGACCGCCCCGAGGCCGGCGAGGAGGAGGAGGAAGTGCTTCATCGGGAAGCCGCCGATGAAGAGGCAGGCCAAGGCGATGGCCATGAGGACGAGTGCGGTGCCGAGGTCGTTGCCGGCGACGACGAGGCCGACGGCCACGGCGATGCCGGGCACGACGGGGATCATCGCGTGCGTGAACGTCGTCATCTTCCCGAACTTGTTCGCGAGCACGCAGCCGAGCCACACGGCCAGGGCGATCTTGAGGAACTCGGAGGGCTGGAGCTGGAAGGAGCCGAGCTGGATCCAGTTCGCGTTGCCCTTCGTCTCCTTGCCGAAGCCGGGAATGAACACGGCGGCCTGCATGAGCACCCCGAGGCCGATCGCCGGCCATGCGAGCTTCTTCCACAGGCTCAGCGGCACGAAGGACGCGGCGATGAGGAGGGCGAAGCCGACGGCCGCGAAGCCCGCCTGCTTGTTGAAGTACTCGAACGAGGAGCCCTCTCCCCCGTCGTACGACGTGATCGAGGAGGCCGAGAGCACCATGACGAGGCCGAGCCCGGTCAGCGCCACGACGGAGATGAGGATGAGGTAGTACGTCGCGAGCGGATTCGCGGAGATCGTCCGGTATTCGGCGACGACGGAACGCAGCAGCGCCCTGCCGGGAATCCCGCGCCGCCGTGTCGTCCCCGGCGCCGAGGCGGTCCCGGAGTCGGGTGCGCTCGTCACCTGAGCCTGCCCACCGGTGGTCGTCTGCGCGGTCGTCGGCGTCGCGCCGGTCGTCTTCGCGCTGGTCGTCTTCGTCCCGGACTTCTTCGCCCACGGCATCGTGGCTCTGGGCTTCTTCGCGGCAGGCTTCTGCGCGGCCGCCTTCTTGCCTTTGGGCTTCTTCGCGGCAGGCTTCTTCGCGGCAGCCGCGTTCGCACGCGACGCTGTTCCGCCCGCTGGAGTCGTCGTCTTTCCTCCGCGGTCGGTCCTGGTCGGGGCGTCGACCGGAGCCGAGTCCGCGCTCGGTCGGCGTCGCGTCGTGCTCTGCCGTCCCATGTCAGCGTCCTGGCAGCTGCTCGACGGCGTGGGCGAAGAGCTCGCCTCGGGTGCTGTAGTTGAGGAACTGGTCCATGCTCGCCGCGGCGGGGGCGAGCAGCACGGTGTCGCCGGGGACGGCGATCCTCCAGGCGGCGGCGACGGCGGCGTCCATGACGGCGGCGCCGCGGGCGGCGGGGTCGGTCCCCGGGTCCTCGGGCAACGGGTCGATGCGGACGATGTCGAGGTCGGGGGCGCCTGCGGCGGCGGCCGAGCGGAACGCCGCGTCGTCGGCGCCGATGAGGATGAGCGCCTTGAGCCGGTCGGCGTTGGCGGCGAAGAGCTCGGTGAAGTCCGCGCCCTTGGGCAGGCCGCCGGCGATCCACACGATGGGGTCGAAGCTCGCGAGCGATGCCGCGGCGGCGTGGGTGTTCGTCGCCTTCGAGTCATCGACCCAGCGGACGCCGTCGGTCTCGGCCACGGTGACCATGCGGTGGGCGCCGAGGGCATGGTTCTGCAGGCCCGCGGCGATCGCCTGGCCGGGCACGTCGATGCTGCGGGCGAGGGCGGCGGCGGCCAGCGCGTTGGCGATCTGGTGGTCGGCGGGTCGCTGTCCCGGGGTGCCTGCTGCCTGGGCGACGTCGGCGAGTGAGGCGATCTCGGCGGCAGCCGTGTACCGCTGCGGGATGAAGGCCCGGTCGACGAGGAGGTCGTCGACGACGCCGAGCTCACCGGGGGCGGGGATCCCGGTCGTGAAGCCGATCGCCCGGGCCCCGGCGACGACCTCGGCGTTCTCCACCATCGTCTTCGTCGCCGGGTCGGCGACGTTGTAGACGCAGGCGTCGCGGACGTGTTCGTAGATCTTCGCCTTGTCACGGGCGTACGCGTCGACGCTGCCGTGCCAGTCGACGTGGTCGGGGGCGAGGTTGAGGACGACCGCGGAGGTCGCCGACATCGAGAACTCCCAGTGGAGCTGGAAGCTCGAGAGTTCGATCGCAAGCACCTCGAGGCCGGGTTCGAGGACGGCTTCGAGGAGCGGGGCGCCGATGTTGCCGCACGCCTTCGCGCGCAGTCCCGCGGCGAGCAGCATCGACTCGAGCATCGTCGTCGTCGTGGTCTTCCCGTTCGTCCCGGTGATCGCCAGCCAGGCCGCGTCGTTCGTCCCGCGGATCCGCCACGCGAGTTCGACCTCGCCGATGACGGGGATGCCGGCG
Source organism: Brevibacterium sp. XM4083 (assembly GCF_006489205.2). GTDB lineage: Bacteria > Actinomycetota > Actinomycetes > Actinomycetales > Brevibacteriaceae > Brevibacterium. Next base: position 706,881 of record NZ_VFYR02000002.1, read on the forward strand.
GCGATCGCCGCGGCGAGCACCGGCTGGTCCGGGGTCCATCCGGGTGAGGTGACGACGAGGTCGAACGTGCCCTCGGGCAGTCCGGTCACGGCCTCGGGTCCGCGGCGGATGTCGACGTCGAAGACCTCGAGGATTGCGGTCTTCTCCGCCATGTCCTTCGTCGCGTCCCCGTCGATGAGGACCACCTCGGCGCCGCGTTCGGCGAGGTGGACGGCGGCGGGGAACCCGGTGACGCCGAAGCCGGTGACGAGGATCCGCAGCCCGTTGAGCGACGACGTCGGTCCGCTCAGCGCCGCGGGGATCCGGTCGGCCAGCGGGTAGTCGGTTGCGAGGTCATCCGCCAATGCGCGCCACCCATTCGGCGTAGAAGAGGCAGACTCCGGCGATGACGAAGAGCGCGGCGATGATCCAGAACCGGACGACGATCGTCACCTCGGCCCACCCCTTGAGTTCGAAGTGGTGCTGGAGGGGCGCCATGCGGAAGACGCGTTTGCCGGTGGTCTTGAACGAGGCGACCTGGATGATCACGGAGAGGGTGATGATGACGAAGAGGCCGCCGAGGACGACGAGGAGCAGCTGGGTCCGGGACATGATCGCCAGGCCGGCGATGGCGCCGCCGATCGCGAGCGACCCGGTGTCGCCCATGAAGATCTTCGCCGGCGAGGTGTTCCACCACAGGAAGCCGAAGCAGGCGGCGGCCATGGCGCCGGCGACCATCGCGAGGTCGCGCGGATCGCGCATGTAGTAGCACGCGTTCGTCGCCTCGGACATGAGGTTGCAGTTCTGCGTCGACTGCCAGGTGCCGATGACGACGTAGGCGGCGAAGACGACGGCCGAGGCGCCGGCGGCGAGACCGTCGAGGCCGTCGGTGAGGTTGACGGCGTTCGACACGGCGGTGACGATGAGGTTCGCCCAGATGATGAAGAGGACGAGGCCGAGCGCGCCGCCGGCGAAGGCGAGATCGAGGTTCGTGTCCCGGATGAAGGAGATCTTCGTCGACGCCGGGGTCTCCCCGAACGAGTTGGGGAACTGGAGGGCCATGACGGCGAACGAGATGCCGACGAAGGCCTGGCCGAGCAGCTTCGGCACGGGGCGCAGACCGAGGGAGCGCTGCTTCCTGATCTTGATGAAGTCGTCGAGGAAGCCGACGATGCCGAGGCCGGCGGCCAGCCACAGGACGAGGAGTCCCGAGGCGGTGGGCACCGAACCGGTGAGCAGATGGCCGAGGAGGTAGGCGATGATCGCGGCGCCGATGATGACGACACCGCCCATCGTCGGGGTTCCGCGTTTCGTCGCGTGCGTCGTCGGGCCGTCGTCACGGACGAACTGACCATAGCCGCGCTTGACGAGGACCCGGATGAAGAGCGGGGTCCCGACGAGCGCGAGGACGAGTGCGACACAGGCCGCGAGCAGCACCGCGATCATTGGGCCCCCGAGACGCCGGCGATGTCGTCCCCGAGATACCGCAGGCCGGCATCGCGTGAGGACTTGAACAGAACGATGTCGCCGGCGGTGAGCTCTGCGGTGAGCAGATCCTTCGCTTCGGCGGCAGTGGCCACCCACGACGCCTCATTGCCCCACGAGCCTTCGAGGTTCGCGGCGTTGAAGATCGGCTTGGCGCCCTCTCCGACGACGATGGTGCGGGTGATGTTGAGGCGGACGACGAGTTCGCCGATGTCGGCATGGGCGCTGATCGACTCGTCGCCGAGTTCGAGCATCTCCCCGAGCACGGCGAAGGTCCGCCGGGGGCGGGACTCCTCGTCGCCGCGGCCCATCGCCGCGAGCGCCTTGAGCGAGGCGCGCATCGATTCGGGATTGGCGTTGTAGGCGTCGTTGAGCACGGTGACGCCGCTCGGCGAATCGATGAGCTCCATCCGCCACCGGCTCGCCGCAGACGAGGTCGCGAGCGTCGTGACGATCGACTTCACACCGACCCCGCACGCGGACGCGACGGCGGCAGCGGCCAGCGCGTTGCCGACGTGGTGTTCGCCGACGAGGGCCAGGCGCACCTCCTGCGGTTCCTCCCCGGGCAGGTGGAGGACGAACGAGGGGTGGCCGGAGGCGTCGGTGGAGACTCCCGTCGCCCGCACCACGGCGTCGTCGGCGCCGACCCAGTCGGGCAGCGACTCGCGCTGGGAGAACCACAGCGTCGTCACGTCGGGGGCGAGCACCTCGTGCATCGCCGCGACCCGGGGGTCATCGGCGTTGAGCACGGCCGTCCCGCCGGCGATGAGGGATTCGACGAGTTCGGCCTTCGCCCGGGCCGTGTTCTCGATCGACCCGAAGACTCCGGAGTGGGCGGTGCCCACGGCGAGTTCGACGGCGATGTCGGGACGCACGAGGCCGGTGAGATAGGCGAGGTTGCCGATCGACCGGGCGCCCATCTCGAGGACGAGGAATCGGGTCTCCTCGTCGGCGCGCAGGGCTGTGAGCGGAACCCCGACCTCGTTGTTGTACGAGTTCGGGGGCCACACGGTCGGGGCCGCACCGGCGAGGAGATCGGCGGCGAGGTCCTTGACCGTCGTCTTCCCGACGGAGCCGGTGATGGCGATGACGGTGATCTCGCCAGAGGCCCGCAGCGCCTCGACGCTCGCACTCGCCAGCCGCCCGAGCGCCTCGGTGGCGTCGGAGACGAGGACGGTGGGCAGAGGCTGGTCGTCGACGGTGGGCACGGATTCGCCGATGATCAGTGCGGCACCGGCCTCGACGGCGGCGGCGGCGAACTCGATGCCGTCGACGTTCTCGCCGCGGCGGGCCACGTAGATGTCGCCGGGTCCGACTTCGCGGGAGTCGGTGACGACTCCGGCACTCAACAGGGATTCGGGGTCTACGCCGTACAACTCGCCGTTGACGGCGGTTGCGATGTCGGCTGCACTCAGTCGCTTCATATCAACTGTGAACTTTACCTGTTTCCGGACCGCCGAGTCGCGCAGTCAGCGCCGAGCGTGTCCGGGTGCGGTCATCGAATTCGGTGACGACGGCGCCGATCGTCTGGCCGGTTTCATGCCCCTTGCCCGCGATGAGCACGGTCGTTGCAGGGTCTGCTGTCGCAATCGCTGTGTCGATGGCCTCGCCCCGATCGGCGATTTCGATGACCTTCTTCACACGCGCGTCGCCGGACGAGACAGCCGCCTCGATCCCCTCCCGCACGGCCGCCCGGATCGCGGCGGGATCCTCGGTGCGCGGGTTGTCGTCGGTGAGAACGATCACATCGGCTCCGCGCGCCGCCGCCTCGCCCATGCCGAAGCGCTTGCCGGGGTCGCGGTCCCCGCCGGCGCCGAAGACGATGACGAGCTCGTCGCTGTCGGCGTCGAGGGAGGCCAGGGCCTTCTCGATGGCATCGGGGGTGTGCGAGTAGTCGACGATCGCCCGGGGCAGCCCGGTCGCCGGTGCCGGGTCGACGTCGATGATCTCCATGCGGCCGGGCACGGCGGCGGTGAAGGTCCGGCCGATCTCCGCCAGGTCGGCAGGGGCGAGGCCCGCTTCGACGAGCATGGCCGCAGCCAGCGCGGTGTTCGTCACGTTGAAGTCACCGGGCAGGGGTGAGCGCAGCGGGATCGGCGTCCCGTCGCCGAGGCGGAGGGTGAAGTCCGACTCCCCCGGCACGTGGTCGATGCGCAGCTCGCTGCGGTCGTCGCGACCGAGCGTGCGCACGGGGATCTGCGCGGCCTCGGCCATCCGCTCCCCCCAGGCGTCCTCGATGACGATGACGGCGCGGTCGGAGAAGGCGCGGGTGAAGAGCAGGGCCTTGGCCGCGAAGTACTCGTCCATCGAGTGGTGGAAGTCGAGGTGGTCCTGGGAGAGGTTCGTGAATCCGGCGACGGCGAAGTGGGCGCCGTCGACGCGGTGCTGGGTGAGCGCATGCGAGGAGACCTCCATCGCGCAGGTGTCGACGTCGGCCGCGCGCATCTTCGCGAACAGGGCGTGGAGTTCGGGAGCCTCGGGGGTCGTGCGGACGCTCGGCACCGCGGTGCCGGCGATGAGGGTCGCGACGGTGCCGATCACCCCGGTGCGTCGCCCGAGCGCCTCGAGCAGACCGGCGAGCAGGTACGTCGTCGTCGTCTTCCCGTTCGTCCCGGTCACGCCGAGGAGCTCCGGGGTCACCGAGGTGCCGTAGATCGCGGCGGAGACGAAGCCGAGCACGCCCCGGGGGTCATCGACGATGAGTCCGGTCACCTCGGCGAGCTGGTCCTCCGGCACGTCGGTGCTGATGATCTCCCAGCCGGCGGGGTCGGTGAGGATCGCCGTGACTCCGCGGGCGACGAGGTCGGCGGCGAAGCGGGCGCCGTGGACGTTCGCGCCGGGCAGGGCGGCGTAGAGCTGGCCCGGGGCGACGGTGCGCGAGTCGTGGGAGACCCCGGCGACCTCGCGTTCGGGGTCGCCGTGGATCGTGCCGGGGGCTGCGGGGAGCAGCTGGGAGATGCGCATCATTTCCATTCTCGTGGCGGGAGCTGGGGCTGTTCCGTGGATGGGGGGATCTTGTAGTGCCGCATCGCGAAGCCGGCGACGTCGGAGAACACGGGCGCGGCGGCGGTACCACCGTAGTAGCCGTCGCGGGGGCGCTGCAAAGTCACGGAGATCGCGAACTTCGGGTCCTCGGCGGGGATGACGCCGACGAACGAGGCCGTGTAGCCGTCGTAGCCGCTGCCGTCGGCGGCCGGCGCCTGGGCGGTGCCCGTCTTGCCCGCGACCCGGTAGCCGGACACGGCAGCGGACTTGCCGGTGCCCTCGGCGACGACGCCCTCGAGCATCGCCAGGGTCTGGTCGGCGGCCTTCTCGCTGACGACCCGCGTGGGCTCTCCGGCGGGGACCGGGATGGTCTTGCCCGACGGGGAGATCGTGCCGTCGACGAGGCGGGCGGGAACGCTCACTCCCCCGTTGGCGATCGTCGCGATCACCGAGGTGGTCTGCAGGGCGTTCGCGGCCATGCCCTGGCCGAACATCACGGTGTACTTCGTGCGCCCGTCCCAGTCCTCGTAGGGGTGGAGGATGCCGCCGGTCTCGCCCGGGAAGTCGACCGCGGACTTCGAGCCGAATCCGAACTTCTTGAGGTACTCGTAGCGCTGGGCCTCGGTGAGCGCCTGACCGGCGAGGATCGTTCCCGTGTTCGAGGATTCGGCGAGGATGCCGGCGAACGTGAGCTTCTGATCGGGGTGCGGGGAGGAGTCGCGGAACTCCTCGTCGTTGGGCGCCGTCCACGTGTCGGGGACCGTGAACTCCTGGTCGGGGGTGACGAGTCCCTGGTCGAGGAGAGCGGCGGCGGTGACCATCTTCGCCGTCGACCCGGGTTCGAAGACGTCGGTGAAGATCCGCGAACCGCGATCGTCGCCGTCGACCTTGCCGGGGTTGTTCGGGTCGACGGTCGGGGCGTCGGCGGCGGTGACGATCCTGCCGGTGCCGATCTCCTCGATGACGATCGAGCCGGATTCGGCCTTGCGGGCCTTGACCTGCTCCTCGATCGCCTGCTGGGCGTAGTACTGCATCGCGGGATTGATCGTCGTGCGGATGCCGGAGCCGTCCACGGCGTTCTCGATGTTGTTGTCGCCGAGCGGGATGATCTCCCCGCGTGCCCCGCGCTCGTACTGCTGCTTGCCGTCGCGGCCGCTGAGCTCCTCATCGAAGGAGAGTTCGAGTCCCGCCTGCGCCTGGCCGTCGGAGCTGAGGAACCCGACGAGGTTGCCGGCGATCGCCCCGGACGGGTACGAGCGCACCGCGTACTCCTCGGCGGAGATGCCGAGGATGCCGAGGTCGTCGATCTCCCGCCACGTCTCCGAGGTCAGACCCTTGGCGACCGGGTTCCACCGCTTGTCCCCGACGAGTTCGGGGTAGAGGAGACCCGGGTCGGTGTCGAGCGGGCCGGCGAGCGCCTCGGCTGCCCCCCACGCGCCGACGAGCTTGCCGTCGACCTTGTACTGGGCGACGTTCTGCTGGTCGACGACGACCTGGTAGCGGGAGACGCTGTCGGCGAGCACGGTGCCGTCGGATGCGACGATCTGACCGCGGTCGGCGGGCAGGGTGCGGGTGACGAGGCGGTTGGCCAGGGCCTGTTCGGCGAGCTTCATCGAATCCATGCCCTGGATCGAGATGAGGCGCACCCCGGTGATGACGAGGACGAGAGCCGAGAAGGCTGCGATGACCGCGACACGGCGACGGAGGTTGGGAGTCTTCTTCGCCTTGCGTGTCCGCGGGGCCATACTTCGTCCTTACCTCATCGGCTCAAATCTCTGTCACTGCCGTCGCCTGCTGTGCGGGCCGCTCACTTGGGAGCGACCTGCGCGGGAGGCGCGATGTCCTTGCTGGGGCTGCCGCCGACGACGGGCAGCGTCTCATCCGATCGTAGATTGGGCCGGAGGTCTTCCCTGGTATCGGCGCGCGGTCCGGGCACAACTGCCGGTTCCTTGTCTCCGCTCTCGTCGATCGGCGGGGCGTCGATGACCTTCCCGGTCTTCGCGTCGAGGAACTCCGGGGAGGTGTCGCGGACGAGTCCGAGCTCCTCTGCGGCCTTCGCGATGTTCTGCGGGGACTCGCGGTAGGAGTTGTCCTCGACGAGGCGGTCCTTCTCCTCGGCGAGCTGCTCCTTCTGCGCCCCGAGCTGATCGATCTGGTAAGAGGTGTTGGAGATGTAGATGTTGAGCAGGAGGACGGCGACGAGCGCGGTGACGAGGATGCCCAGGCACAGCAGTGAGAAGGGCAGCTTCGACTTCGGCAGTTCGAACTTCAGCAGCCGCAGGCGCGGCGCCGGCGTCGTCGTCGCCGGTGTGCGGTGCTGTGGCCGGGTGACGGCTGGGGCGTGACTCACGGCTGTGCCTCCCTGATCTTCTCGACGGCGCGCAGGCGCACGCTCTTGGCGCGGGGATTGCTCTCCGCTTCTTCCTCATCGGCGACTTCGGCGCCGCGCACGATCTCCCGCAGCCACGGTTGCATGTGCTCGGGCACGACGGGCAGGTCCGGTGGGGCCTGGGTGTGGGTGCCGGCGCGGAAGATCTTCTTGACGATCGTGTCCTCGAGCGACTGGTAGGACTCGATGACGGCAACACCGCCGAGGTGGAGGGCATCGAGCGCTGCCGGCAGCGCGGTCCGCAGCACCCCGAGTTCGTCGTTGACCTCGATCCGCAGCGCCTGGAACGTCCGCTTGGCCGGGTGGGAGCGCTTCTTCGTGTCGGGCAGGACGCGGGTGAGCATCGCCGCGAGCTGATCCGAGGTCGTCCACGGCGTCTGGCCGCGGTCGGCGACGATGATCTTCGCGATCTTCCCGGCCATCTTCTCCTCCCCGTAGTCCCGGAGGATGCGGCGGAGGTCGGCCTCGGAGTAGGTCGCGAGCACCTCGGCGGCGGTCAGTGTCTGGGTCTGGTCCATCCGCATGTCCAGCGGCGCCGGACGGGAGTAGGAGAACCCGCGCTCGTCCTCGTCGAGTTGGAGGGAGGAGACGCCGAGGTCGAGGAGGATCGCGCTGATCGCGTCGATCCCGAGGTCGTCGAGGACGTTCGGGAGCTCGTCGTCGACGGCGTGGACGATGTCGGTGCGGTCGGCGAACGGCTGCAGGCGCGCACTGGCGATCGCGATGGCGTCCTGGTCGCGGTCGAGGCCGACGAGGTGGACGTCTGGGAAGGCTGTGAGCACCGCCTCGGCGTGACCGCCCATCCCGAGCGTGCCGTCGACGACGACAGGGGTGATGCCCTGTGCCCGGGCCGCCGCGACGCCGACGCCGATGAGCTCGACCACGCGGGCCAGGAGCACTGGCACATGCTGTGCGTTCATGGTCGAGCCCTTCGTGCGTGGTCGTCGGTGTGTGTCGGTGGCCGTCTGAACCGGCCTGCCGGCCGGGCGTCCTGCTGGAGCCGGAACCTTGTCCGCCGTGGCCCTGGCACCGGGGAAGTGTGTCAGGACTGGTGTGCTTCGGAACCGGGGAAGTGCCCCGAAACCCCATGCACGGCGGGCAAGGATCGAGCCCGAGCAGAATCAGATCACTCCGGGGATCACCTCGTTCTCGCGTTCGGCGAAGGCCTGCTGCGCGCCGACGAGGTACTCCTCCCAGGTCGGGGCGTCCCAGATCTCGACTCGGTTTCCCATGCCGATCACCGCGACTTCCCGGTCGAGTGATGCGTACTGCCGCAATATGTGCGGAACGGTGATCCGTCCCTGCTTGTCCGGCTGGTCCGCGAAGGCCGCTGACAGGAACACGCGCTGGTAGTCGCGCGCCTCCTTGTTCGTCTTCGGCGCGTTCTGGATCCGCTCGTGCTCGGCTTCGAACTCCGTGGTGGGGAACAGGGTGAGGCAGTTCTCCTGGCCACGTGTGAGAACGAGTCCGGGCGAGAGCTCGTCGCGGAACTTCGCGGGCAGGATGAGGCGACCCTTGTCGTCGAGCTTCTGCATATGAGTGCCCAAGAACATGTCGTCTCACCCCTTTCGAAACCAATCGGCTCCGATAGCAACCACAGTACTCCACTTCCCTCCACCCAATCCAGCACCTGACCCCACTTTCGCCTGAGAACCCGATAAACGCCCAGGTCAGACCCGTGGAGGAAAGTGGAAGAAATCTCCCGCCCGCGCGTCTCCGGGGGTTCCGAGGAGGGCGGATTCGGGTCCGGACGACCACCTCGGCGCGGTCCTCTTCCCTGAGATTCCGGGGATCGTCGCCGAGGTGGGGCGATGTGGGGAGGGAAGTGGGGAATCCGGTGGGGCGAAGTGGAGGAGGTGGTGGAGGAAGGTGGGGAGGGAAGTGGGAGGGCGGAGATCCTGAGAGGCTCCCGTGTGCGGACCGGGCCCGTTATAAGGGACAATGGACGCATGTCGACGAGCCAGGAAGCCACACAGACCAATTCAGTCATCGGTGCCGAGCACATCGAGTGGGTACAGCAGCTGACATCACGGGCGCGCACTGCGATGAACTCAGTGCTCGAGGGCAAGGACGAGGCCGTGGGCCTCTCCCTCATCGCCCTCCTCGCCGGCGGCCATGTCCTGCTCGAGGATGTGCCGGGCGTCGGCAAGACCCTGCTCGCCCGGGCGATGGGCAAGGTCGTCGACGGCTCGGTGCGCCGCATCCAGTTCACTCCGGACCTGCTGCCCACCGATGTCGTCGGCGTCAACCTCTTCAATCAGGAGACCCGGCACTTCGAGTTCCGCCGCGGTCCCGTGTTCGCCAACATCATCATCGCCGACGAGATCAACCGCGCGTCCCCGAAGACGCAGTCGGCGATGCTCGAGTGCATGGCCGAGGGCCAGGCGACGATCGACGGCGAGACGCACATGATGCCCTCGCCGTTCATCGTCGTCGCCACGCAGAACCCCATCGACATGGAGGGCACATACGCCCTGCCCGAGGCCCAGCGCGACCGCTTCATGACGCGCATCTCGCTCGGATACCCGTCGACGGCCGACGAGGTCGACCTGCTCGACAACCAGATCGAGCACGATCCGCTCACCGCCGCGCAGGCGGTGACGAGCCTCGAGCAGATCAAGCAGGCCCGCGACATCGTCCGCCATGTCTCGGCGAGCCCGGCGCTGCGCGAGTACATCGTCGCGATCCTCCAGGCGACGCGCAGCGATCAGGCGATCGTGCTCGGCTCCTCACCGCGCGGCGGCGTCCACCTGCTGCGCGCCGCGAAGGCCAGGGCCGCCCTGTCGGGTCGCACCTTCGTCACTCCCGACGACATCCAGGCGCTTGCGCCCTTCATCCTCGCCCACCGCATCATCCCGCGCGACGGCGACGACTCGGAGCTCGCGGCCGACCTCATCGCCCGCGTGCTCGCGCGAGTGCCCGTCTCGACGAATCAGTGACGGCATGCGGCTTTCGACCTCGGGAATCATCTTCATCATCGCCGGAGCCGCGCTCATCGTCGGCGCCTACCGCTTCGCTCTGCCCGGTCTTCTCCCGGCAGGACTGCTGCTCATCGGGCTCGTCGGCCTCTCCGCCGCCCTCATCGGCTGGGGCACGCGCCGGATCTCGGTGACCCTGCACACTCCCCTGCCCGAAGTCCGGCTCCAGCCCGGAGACGAGCGCTACCCGCTGGCGCCCGAAGGCAAGGAAGTCGAGGTCGACGCCGTGGTCCGCAACACCGGTCACCTCGCGGTGCCCGCGTCGACGATCGACTTCGTCGCCGCCGACGGCTTCGGCGACTCGACCGTCGGTGAGGTGCCGCCCCTGGCCGGAGGCCGCTCGCAGAACGTCGTCACCTCCTTCACCCCGAACCGTCGCGGCCTCAGCGGCATCGAGGCGGTGCTCGTCACCGTCGCCGGTCCCTTCGGTCTCGTCACGGCGAAGAAGAAGGTGCTCGGCGCGCAGCCGATCGCCGTGGCCGTGCCCTCCCTCGGCGCTCGGATTCCCGGGGACACCGCGAATCGGCCGGCGCGCCTCGACGAGGGCAAGATCCGCTCGGGTCACACGACCCGCGACTTCCACACCCGGGAGTACGTACCCGGCGACGATCTGCGCCACGTCCACTGGCCGACGACGGCGAAGTCGGGCGAGCTCATGGTCCGTCACGAGGCCGAGGAGGAGACGCTCCATGCGCTCATCGTCGTCGATCTCGTCGGCGCCGAGGAGCCGCCGGACGATCTCGAGCAGGAGTTCCTCCTCGCCGCGGCGGCCGCCGCGGGTGTCGCCTTCCTCCGCGCCGACTACGAGGTCTGCATGATCACCCCCGGCCATGAGTTCCGGTTCCGCGGCCCGCGCGACGTCGACCGTCTGCGCCTGCTCACCGCGCTCGTCGAACCGGGACCGGCCCACCTGCCCTCGCACGACAATCCCAACCACGTCGTCATCTGCGCCGCCGATGACGCCCGCGCCCAGGCGATGGCCGCGCAGTTCACGCGCCGGATCCCCATCACCGTCCGCAGCCTCTCGGAGATCGATGACATGACGATGCTCGGTTTGAGCGAAGACCTGCCCGAATCCTGGACGACCTTCGACTCGAAGCGGGTCGTGCGATGAGCGCCGACGTCCTGCAGCCCGACGTCGTGCAGCCCGGAGTTGTGCAGGAGGAGCGGCAGCGCTCTTCGACGTGGCTCGAGTCGCTGTCGGTGTTCGTCGCCATGGTGCTCACCGCGATCGGCCTCTCCGCGGTGTTCTCCGACTTCGACTGGCTGCTGCCGGTCCTCGTCGCCGTCTTCCTCATCGTCCTCGTCGGGGCGATCTTCCGCAGCATCCCGGGGCTCAGGGCCACCGGCACCGCGGTCATCGCCCAGTGCATCGTCGGCGTCATCGCCGTCCTCGTCCTCTGTGCCCCCGACACGCTGCTGGCAGGGATCATCCCGACCGGTGAGTCGTTCGTCGCCGTCATCGACCTCCTCTCGGCCGGGGTGAGCGACCTCTACGCCTCGACCCCGCCGGCGGAGAGCACGCCCGGCTTCACGGCGATGCTGACGATCGCGTTCACGCTCATCACAATCCTCATCGACGGACTCGTCTCCGACCTCCGCGCCCCGAAGGTCAGCGGCGTCCTCCTGCTCGTGCTGTGGATGATCCCGGTGTTCTTCGCCCCCGCGCAGGTGCGGTGGTGGCACATCGCGGCGATCCTCGCCGCGTTCCTCCTCCTAATGCTCAGCCCCTACTTCCCGCACTCGAAGTGGCGCGGCGGGCTCACCGCAGTCGTCGCCGGCGCGGTCGCGATCATCCTCGGGATCGCCCTGCCGACTCTCCTGCCGCAGGTGCCGACGCTGCCCAACCGCGCGTCGAACAATCAGGGCGACCTCACGGTGACGAACCCGTTCCTCGATTTGCGCGCCGACCTCGGCGCCCGCGACGATTCGACGCTGTTCACGTACACGACGACGGCGGAGAACCCCGAGCCGATCCGCCTGACGTCGATCAACTCCTTCGACGGGCAGACATGGGCGCCGACGCCGTTCGGACTCGACCAGTTCGCGATCGCCGCCGAGGGCCTGCCGTGGCCGCAGGGTCTGCCGCGCGACCAGGGCTACTCCGAGCAGCGCATCGACTTCTCGATCGGCCAGTACGATCAGCAGTACCTGCCGACGCCCTACGCCCCGCAGCAGCCGGAGGGACTCGACCGCCGGTGGATCTACGACGAGTCCTCGCTGACGATCGTCGGCAACGGGGAGCGCTCCGGCGGGCTCGACTACTCGATGAACTACCTGTCGATCGAACCCGATGTCAGCGTCATGCAGTCGGCGACCCCGGTCAACTCCGCGGAGTTCGAGACCGAGCTCGAAGTGCCCGAGACCCTGCCGCAGAGCGTGCGCGACACCGCCGACGAGGTCACCGCCGGGGCGAGCAACCAGTGGGAGGCCGCCGTGCTGCTCCAGGCGTACTTCCGCAGCGGCGAGTTCGAGTACTCACTCGATGCCCCGGAGGAGGCCAGCGGTGACGCGATCTCCGACTTCCTCGTCGACAAGCGCGGCTACTGCGTGCAGTTCTCCTCGGCGATGACGATCATGGCCAGGACCCTGGGCATTCCCGCCCGGATCGGCGTCGGTTTCGCCTCCGGCACCGAGAACGGGGGCGAGTACCAGGTCTCGATGCAGGATTCCCACGCGTGGCCGGAGCTCTACTTCGACGGTGTCGGCTGGGTGCGCTTCGAGCCCACACCGGGCGGACCGGCGGGGGCGCCCCCGGCGTGGACCGTCGCCGACGGCAATGCCGATGAGGCGAATGAGGAGACCACCGAATCCGCCACGCCGACCGCGGAGCCGACGGAGAGCGCATCCGAGGCCGCCCCGGCGACCGAGGAGGAAGCGACCACCGAGGCGACGGATGCCGCAGCGGAGCCGGCGAACTCGACTCTCGGCACCGTGATGTGGGCCGTCATCATCGCCGTTCTCATCCTCCTGCTGCTCGCGATTCCCGCGCTGTGGCGGGTGCTCCAGCGCCGTCGCCGCACCGGCTCCCCGGTCGACCTCGAGAACGTGTGGACCGAGATCAGGGCTCTGGCGACCGATTACGGACAGAGCCTCGATCCGAGCCGCACCCTCCGCCACAGCGAACTCGTCCTCGCCGGCGGTCCCGCCGTCGCCGAGGCGGGTGCTCGCGCCGCCCGCGGTGAGACGCGGTCCGACTCCGGCTCAGCCGAGCGCAACGGGGTCGACCGGGCCGGGGTTGCCGGTGTCGCGGGCGCCGGGGCTGCGGGAGCCGGGGTTGCCGACGGAGGTGCCGGTGCGGCTTCTGGCGCAGGGGCCGGGACGTTCAGTCCGTCTGGCCCGAGTCACGGCCGCACCGACGGCGGGCGCGTGCCCGCGAGCCAGGCGGCTGCAGGTTCCGACGGCACCAGCACGCTCGGCGGTTCGACTGGGGGACGTCCCCCGTCGGCGCTCGGCCTCGACGCTCTGCGAAGCCCGGTTCCGTCGGCCGCCGGCATCCGCCGTCACGACGACACGGCGCTGTCGGCGTTCATCGACGCCCTCGAAGCGCAGCGCTACGGCGCGCAGGCCACGGACCTCTCCCCCGCCGAGGTGCAGGCCGTCGTCGACGAGGTGCAGACGGACCTGTCCGAGCATGCGACACCCGGCAGCCGGATCTCCGCGAAGATCTGGCCGGCGAGCATCTTCAATCCCCCGAGGTGACCGCCCGCCGCGCGTCGACCGACCACGACCCGCTTCCCACCGCCGCTTGGGCACACCTGGGTTTCGGCGGCTCAGTTCATTACCTGAGCCCTCCGGCCTGGACAGAGCTGCCGACGAATGTCCGCGCGCGGGCCCGGCGTCATCTCTCCGAGTCCTCCTCGGACGCCACTCCTGTCCGCCTCCGGTGACATTGCGCCAGGTCGAACCGAGATGGCCCCGACAAGGACCGGCCATCCCGAATCCAACTGGCGCACACCGCCGATCGACCCGACCTGTCCTTCCTCCCACTGCTGGCTGGTCCGACCCGTCCCGCCTCCCCCGGCCGCTTGAGCTCACCTGGGTTTCGGCGGCTCAGTTCATTACCTGAGCCCTCCGGCGTGGACAGAGCTGCCGACGAAAGTCTGCGCGCGGGCCCGGCGTCATCTCTCCGAGACCTCCCCGCCGCCACACCTGCCCGCCTCCGGTGACATTGCGCCAGGTCGAACCGAGATGGCACCGGCAACGACCGGCCATTCCGAATCCAGCTGGCCCGCACCGCGGATCGACCCGACCCGCCCCGCCTCCCACCGCTGGCTGGTCCGACCCGTCCCGCCTCCCCCTGCCGTTTGAGCTCACCTGGTTTTCGGCGGCTCAGTTCATTACCTGAGCCCTCCGGCGTGGACAGAGCCCGAGTTCGCAGGCGCCTGCGCGAGGGCGGCGGCACGCCCAACTGCGCACGGGCGGTGGCACGCTCAGCCGCGAGCGGACGGTTGCGCCCGCGCGCGGGGCATGCGAAAGGGCACCGGGATGATTGCTCATCCGCAGTGCCCTTCGAAACTCAGAGGCTCACGGCACTCACCGGTGCCGAGTGCTCACTCCCCGCGCTGGCGCTTCTCCCAGCGATCCTCCATGCGGCTCATGAAGCCACCGGAGCTCTTGCCGTTCGACTTCGGCGCCGCTCCTGATCCCGAGGAGTTCTTCGCGCCATCGCCGACGCGTCCGGGACGGCTGAATGCCCAATACATACCGGCGACCATGAGACCGAAACCGACGACGCCGAGGGCGATCCACGCAACCGCCTGATTCACCATCGAGATCGCGAAGATCGTCGCGGCGAGACCGGCGAGGGCGACGAGGATGCCGACGACGAAGCGCTTCGCCGAGAAACCCGGACCGCTCACTGCCGCCTGGGATTCCGAGATGTTGCGTGCGAATCGGGGGTCTTCGCTGCGCAGCTGCTTCTCCAGCTGATCGAGAAGCTGCTGTTCGTGATCGGAGAGTGGCATGTCGAACCCCCGTTTCCTTACTCTGGCCTATTGCCCCAATCATAGTCTCTGAACACTGAAAAAACATCTTCGGAACGGGGCAGGCGGGGGTATTCCCACCCCGTCCTCAGACTCACTGATGGCGGCTGAACGCGCGCCCTGTGCGACGTCCGCCGCACAGCCTCCTGCGCCCGTCTCTCCGGGCGAACAACGGCCCTGGCCAGAGACCCTGCGAGGCGCGCTGACCACCCTCTCACACGATGTCCGAAACCCGCTGGTGACGCGTCGGCTCCCCCGTGCCGAAACCCCGTGGACGTCAGCGCTTGGGCTGCCGGCGGAGGAGGGAGGCCTGCGAGATCGCCTCGGTGCCGAACCGGCGTCGCACGTCGTCGAGGGCGACCTCCGCTTCGCGCCCGGCGTGCTCGGGTTCGTCCAACCGGGCTTGCCGCCCGCTGACGGCGAAGTCCATGAGCCCCGCAGCGCGGACTCCGAGCAGCCGGACGCCCTTGGTCCGCTGCTCCCGCAGTCCGCGCAGCGCCGGCCCGAGCGCCTCGTACATCTCCCGGGCCAGATCGGTGGGAGCTTCGAGGGTGATCGACCGGGACAGCGTCGTGAAGTCGTCGAGTCGGTACTTGAGCCCGAGCGTCGTCGCGACCTTCCCCTCGGCCCGCACGCGGTGCGCAACCTTGTCGCAGAGCCGCAGAAGCTCGTGCTCGAGCTCCGAGAGATCCCAGACGTCGGCGCCGAACGTGTGCTCGGCACTGATCGACCGGTCCTTGACCTGGCGATCCATGCCATGGGAGTCGAGTCCGTGCGCGCTGCGCCACAGGTGGTGCCCATGCGCACCGAACACCCGCCCGACCCACGCTTCGTCCATCGCCGCAAGATCGCCGATGAGGCGGATACCGTACTTCGCGAACCCCGCCTGGGTCTTCTCCCCCACGCCGGGCAGCGCCTCGATCGGCATCGGGTCGAGGAAGTCCCGGGTCGCGGCGAGCGGAACGAGCAGCTGACCGTGCGGCTTCGCCCGCGCCGAGGCGAGCTTGGCGACGACCCGTGACCCGGCGATCCCGACGGAGGCGCTCAGTCCCGTGCGCTGCTCGATCTCCGCGCGCAGCTGTGTCGTGATGTGGACCGGGGACCCGAGCCTGCGCACCGCCCCGGAGACGTCGATGTACGCCTCGTCGACGCTGACCTGGAGGACGTCGGGTGTCACCTCGGCGACGAGGTCGAAGACCTGCTTCGAATACGCGGAGTACAGGCCATGGGAGGAGGGGATCACCTCGGCGATCGGACACAGGCCGATGGCCCGGGACATCGGCATCGCTGCGTGGACCCCGAACTCACGGGCCTCATAGCTGGCGGAGACGACGACACCGCGCCCGGCCCTGCCGCCGACGATGACGGGCCTGCCGACGAGTTCGGGACGTGAGAGCAGCTCGACGGAGACGAAGAACGAATCCATGTCGAGATGGAGCATCGTCGCTCCCGTGTCATCCGTTCCCAGGTGCTCGAGGTCACCGCCGGAACGGGCCAGCTGCTTGCGGCTCATGTCCCACCCACGGATCGAACTTTTCGGCTCCCGCACGGTCTGCGGGTAATCTGTGACCATGGTATCGCGCAGCACTGTCACGACGATGACGCTTGCCCTCGGCCTTGTCCTCGCCGGATGCTCGGGACCCAGCGACCCGACGTCTCAGTCGACGTCGACCCCGTCGGAGTCCGCGACGCAGACCGACGCCACCGCAGCTCCCAGCGATGCGGGCACCGAGAGTCCGACCCCCACCGAGGCGGCCCCCACACAGGCCGAACTCCCCGACTTCATGGCCCCCTACGAGGGCGCCGAGGTGATCTCGAGTTCGCGGGCGCAGGCCGAGTCCGGGAAGCTCGATCAGGTGAGCATCGTCATGCGGGCGGAGGCCGAACCCGACGACATCGTCAAGTCCTACACCGAGAAGCTCGAGCAGGCCGGGTTCGAGACCTTCGGCGACGGGTCGCTGACGAAGGCCGCGCAGGTCGTGAACTTCCGTCACAAGGACAACGACGGCATGCTCGTCCTCACCGTCAGCGACGACCCCGCCGACCCGAAGTCCTCGATCGTGTCGCTCGGCGGGACCATCGCTCCGTGACCTCGCCCGACCGCGTCGAGTCCCTTGACGCTCCCGCGGACATCGCCGCCGAGGTGGCGGCCGGCCTCACCTCCTTCCTCACCGCGAAGGCGGCTGAGTTCGAGGCGATCTCGCCCGATACGACGGAGATCGGCACCGCGCTCATCGACTTCACCCGCGGCGGCAAGCGGATCCGCCCGGTCCTCCTGTGGTGGGGCTATCAGCTCGCCACCGGAGGCGGGCGCCACCTCGGTGAGGGGACGGGCTCCACGCGTTCGGCACTCACCGAGGCGGCCGCCTCCCTCGAGCTCCTCCACGCCGCGGCGCTCATCCACGACGATGTCATCGACCACTCGGACACCCGGCGCGGCGAGCCGGCCCTCCACCGCCGGTTCGAGGCCCTCCATGCGGCACTGGGCTATCAGGGCGGGGCCGAGCCGTTCGGGGTCGCCGCGGCGATCGTCATCGGCGACATCTGCCTGGCCCTCAGCGAGGAGATCTACGAGACCGCGTGCGACGCCCTCTCCGGGTCGGCCACGGCGCAGGCGCTGCGCGCCCAGATGCGTCGGGACGTCATGGTCGGGCAGTTCCTCGACGTCCGCGCCGAGGTGATCCCGCTCGACGATGACCGCATCAGCGAACGGGCGTGGGAAGTCCTGAGCTTCAAGTCCGCGAAGTACTCCGTCGAACAGCCGCTCCTGCTCGGCGCCGCCCTCGGCGGGGCGAGCGACGACCAGCTCGCCGCGCTCTCCCGCTTCGGTCTGCCGCTGGGACAGGCGTTCCAGCTGCGCGACGACGTCCTCGGCATCTTCGGCGACCCGGCCGCGACCGGCAAACCCGCCGGTGACGACATCCGTGAGGGCAAGCGCACCGTGCTCATCGCCGAGAACCTGCGCCGGCTGCCTGCCGAGCGGCGGGAGATCCTCGCCGCGCGCCTCGGCGTCAGCGACCTCAGCGACGCCGAGGTGGCCGAGACCGTGACGATGCTCGCCGAGGCGGGCGGACTCGCCGCCGTCGAGGAGCTCATCGCGATCAAGCACGGGGAGGCGCTGAGCGAACTGCGCCGGTGGTCCGACGACGCGCAGGCGCTCGACGCGGCAGGGTCAGGAAACGCTGGGTCAGCAGACGCTGGGTCGGCAGACGCTGGGACGGCGTTCCGCCTCGGCGCGGGTGCCCTCGAGCGGCTCGAGGACTTCGCGACGAAGCTGAGCTACCGGCAGCGCTGACGCAGTCAGAACGCGAGCGCCTGGGCTCGGCGGCGGACTTCCTTGCGGTTGCCGGCGCGGAGCAGGTCGATCGGGCGTCCCGGCAGGGAGTCGTCGGGGGTGAAGAGCCACTTGATCGACTCCTCGGCGTCGAAGCCGGCGTCCT
This sequence comes from Brevibacterium sp. XM4083, assembly GCF_006489205.2. Taxonomy (GTDB): domain Bacteria; phylum Actinomycetota; class Actinomycetes; order Actinomycetales; family Brevibacteriaceae; genus Brevibacterium. The sequence goes on from NZ_VFYR02000002.1 coordinate 725,122, forward strand.
TGAGGGTGCTCAGCGTGCCCTTGAGCGGGGTGAGCACCGCACCGTCGACGAAGAAGGCCGACGGCACCCGCAGCACCTTGGGGTCGCCGTGCTTGTACCCGCAGATTGCGCCGTCTTCGAGGAGTCTGCGCACCTGGGAGATGCCGAGACCGGTGGATTCCGCGATGTCCGGCAGGGTTTCCCAGTCCTGGACGAGTTCTTCCGTATTCACCCCTCAAGCCTAGCAAAATCGGGAAGAAACACGCCGCCATGCGGGCGCCAATCCCGGGTCCGGCGCGGGGTTCTCGATACGCTGGTGGTTGAAACTTCCCCAGAGAGATGAAGCCGAACAGGTGACAGATGACTAGCACGCGACGGAAATCGCAGATTCCCATCACCGCCGCCCCTGACATCCGTGCTGCCTCACGCGTGAGTTCGACCGGCCCGATCCCCCGCCCTGCGGGAGCGGAAGCCGACACCGCCGAGGCGGCCCCGACGCCTGCCCCGGAATCGCCGTCCCAGCGGGGCGCGTCCCAGACAGCAACCGCAGCACAGGCTTCGGTCCCGCAGGCTTCGACCGCGCAAGCCCAGCCTTTGCAGGCCCCGGCACTTCAGGCTTCGGGACCGCAGTGGACGTCGGGCACGCAGAGCGAGACGGTGCCCGTCACCCACGGCGGACGCACCTACAAGGTCAGACAGGGCGACACGCTTTACGCGGTCGCAAGCCGTCACGGCGTCTCCGTGCCCGCCCTCGCCGAACTCAACCGGATCTCCCCCCGGCAGAATCTCAGCCAAGGGCAGGTCCTCTCCCTGCCGGAGAAGAACGACCTGCCCGACACCGACCCGTCCCACGTCGTCGCCCCGGGCGAGACGCTCAACGGGATCGCTGCGACCCACGGGATCTCCCCGGGCACGCTGCGCCGCGCGAACGCGTTGGGCGACGATTCGCTCATCCGGGTCGGCGAGCTGCTGCTTCTGCGCGACGGCGCAGCGCGTCCGCGCCGCCACGCACCGGACGTCCCGGAGGCGCTGCCGCAGGTCGCCGGCGCCGAGGGCATCCGCCCGAGCGTCGTCCGTGCCGCCCGCCTCAACAAGGCCACCCTGCTCGCCCGCACCCATCCGACCCCGGAGCAGGCGCGCTTCCTCGTCGCGCAGATCGCCGAGGAGCTCGGTGCCGACCCGGCGCTCATGCAGGCCGTCGCCGCCCAGGAGTCCGGTTTCCAGCACGCCACGGTCTCGGCCGGGAACGCGATCGGGATCATGCAGGTCACTCCCCGCTCGGGCCGGTGGGCCAGCGACATCGTCGGACGCAGCCTCGACCTGCTCGACATCGCCGACAACATCGTCGCTGGGACCGTCATCCTCGGATGGCTCGTCGAGACCGCCGAGTCCGAGACCGAAGCACTCGCCGGCTACTACCAGGACCTGCGGACGGTGCGCGAGGACGGACTGCTGCCGGAGACGAAGGCCTTCGTCCGCGCCGTGCAGATGCAGCGGGGCCGCTGGGAGGAGGCACGATGAACGCGCTGCCCGATCCGCTCATCGGCGTGGTCCTCAACGACCGCTACCGGATCGACGCGAAGATCGCCCGCGGCGGCATGGCCATGGTCTACCGCGGCACCGACCTGCGCCTCGACCGGGAGATCGCGATCAAGGTCATGCACGAACACCTCATCTCCGATGAGACGTTCGTCGAGCGCTTCCGACGGGAGGCGATCAACGCCGGTCGCCTCACCCACCCCAACCTCGTCGCCATCCACGACCAGGCGCGCGACGGCGACATCGTCTACCTCGTGATGGAGCACCTGCCCTCGGTGACGCTGCGCCGGGAGCTCAAGCACCGCGGATCGTTCACGCCGCGGCAGGCGATCGTCGTCCTCGACGCGATCCTCGCCGCCCTCGAGGCCGTCCACTCCACCGGCATCATCCACCGCGACCTCAAGCCCGACAACGTCCTGCTCGGCACCGACGGCCAGGTCAAACTCGCCGATTTCGGGCTCGCCCGCGCCGTCACCTCGGCGACGACGACGAAGACCCTCATCGGCACCGTCGGCTACGTCGCCCCTGAGCTCGTCACGCGCGCCGGGGCCGACGCCCGCACGGACCTCTACACCGTGGGCATCATGTTCTACGAGATGCTCACCGGAACGCAGCCCTACACCGATGACGTGCCCATCCAGGTCGCCTACCGGCATGTCCATGACACGGTGCCGCCGCCGTCGGAGCGGGTGCCGGGGCTCAGCCCCCGTCTCGACGCCCTCGTGCTGTGGGCGACGTCGAAGGATCCCGATGACCGGCCCGCGGATGCCGCGGAGTTTCGTATCGCCCTCGCCGAGGCGCGCGCCCAGATGAACGATGCCGAGCTCGATTTCGGTGACCCCGAGGCGGTCGCCGGGGAACACTCCCCCGCTCTGACCGCGAGCATCGACCTCGGCTCGGATGTGCCGAAGGAGAAGAAGTCCCGCACCGACGAGATCCCCTACCTCGAGGATGACGAAGCCGACGAGACCGCCGAGAAGGAGACGTCCGACGAGGCGACGACCGGGGACGGCGCCGAGGCGAGAGCCGGATCCGCTGCGAACGGCGAGACCACGGACCGGCGCTCCGCCGTCGGTGCCGGAGTCGCAGCCGGTGCCGGTGCCGTTGCCGGTGCCGGTGCGGTCGCCGCGTCCGGCAGCGCCGAAGCGGGATCGGCCGGTGGGGGCGGTACCGTCACCGCACTGCGCGATGAGTCGCCGACCGGTGGCGACGACTCTCCGGAGTCGTCCCCCGGCGATTCCCCCGAGAGCGCCGACCCCGGCACTCCCGACCCCGACGCCGAGCCCGACGCCGAGCCCGCTGCCGCGTCTGCCCGCTCGCCGAAGCTGAAGAAGGCGTCGAAGCAGAAGAAGACGAAGGCCCGCACGGGGACTGCGGTCGCCGCTGCGGCCGGTGCCGGATCCGGGTCCGGCGCCGCGTCAGCGCAGGCTGAACCCTCCGGAGGCGACACGGACGACGCGGGTGGAACCGTCACGGCGGCGGCCGCCTCGGCGGATCCGAAGCGCCGCACGCGCCGTCGCCTCGCGACGACCCTCGTCGCCGCCGCAGCGATCATCGTCCTCGTGGCCTGGCTCGTCATCGTCAACCTGCCGACCCCGACGTCGATCGTCCCCGGTCAGCTCGCCGGCAAGCCCGTCGCCGAGGCGACTGCAGCCGTCGAGGACAGCGGGCTGACGACGGAACGGCAGGAGGTCTTCGACGACCAGGTTCCGGCCGGCACCGTCGTCGGGTCCGAACCGGTCGGAGGCACCGAGCTCACCCCCGAATCGACGGTGACGCTCGTCGTCTCGAAGGGCGTGGAGATGTTCGCGGTCCCCGAACTCGTCGGTCTGACCAGCGATGAGGCGAAGTCGGCGCTCGAGGACACCGGTCTCGCCGTCGGCGACGTCAGCGAGGAGTACAGCGACTCCGTCGACAAGGGACGCGTCATCAGCGCCTCGGAGGACCAGGGCAAGGAGCTCATGCACGACACGGCCGTCGACCTCGTCGTCTCGAAAGGGCCCGAGCCGATCGCTGTGCCCAACGTCGAGGGCCTGTCCTACGACGCGGCCTTCGCGACGCTGACGAAGCGCGGATTCCGTGTCGGCAAGGAAGAGGTCTTCTCCGACACCGTTCCCAAGGGCGATGTCGTCTTCCAGTGGCCCAAGAGCACCGAGGCGAAGCCGTACAACTCGCTCGTCATCGTCCGCGTCTCGAAGGGCAAGGAGGAGAAGCCCGCCGACGAGAACAAGGACGAGAAGCCGAAGGACGAAGCGGACAAGGACGGCAAGTGACCGAAGTGCTGTCGCGGCTCCCGCGCTGAACCGGCAGCGACGCGACAAGGGCGCCCCTCGCAGAAAGAATCTGCGAGGGGCGCCCTTGTGTCAGACGACTTCAGGTCGGAAGGGGCCTGTGGCGGCCGCGTCCCCCACTGGGTACCGCACGCTGCGGTGCGGACTCAGCTGCAGCGCAGACTCAGCTGCGGCGCGTGAGGTACTCTGCGACCTGGAACGCCATCTCGAGCGATTGGTCGTGGTTGAGGCGCGGGTCGACGAGCGTCTCGTAGCGGCGGCGCAGGCCTTCGTCGTCGATCTCCGTCGCCCCGCCCATGATCTCGGTGACGTCGTCACCGGTGAGTTCGATGTGGAGACCGCCGGGGACCGTGCCGGCCTCCTGGTGCGCGGCGAAGAAGCCCTCGACCTCGGCCATGACGTCCTCGAAGCGTCGGGTCTTGTATCCCGTGCTCGAGGTGATCGTATTCCCGTGCATCGGGTCGCTGACCCACGTGACGTGCGGCAGCTGGTCGCCGATGCCGGCGAGGAGTTCGGGCAGGACGTCGTTGATCTTGCCGGCACCCATGCGGGTGACGAAGGTGAGTCGTCCGGGCTCCGCGTTCGGGTCGAGCTTCTCGGCCAGCGCCAGGGCATCGGCGGCGGTCGCCGTCGGGCCGAGCTTGACGCCGATCGGGTTCTGCACCTTCGAGAGGAAGTCGACGTGGGCGCCGTCGATCTCCCGTGTCCGCTCCCCGATCCACAGGAAGTGGCCGGAGACGTCGTAGGGCAGTCCGGTGCGCGAGTCGATGCGGGTCAGCGCTCGTTCGTATTCGAGGAGGAGCGCCTCGTGGGCGGAGTAGAACTCCGTCGTGCGCAGCGCATCGAAGTCGGCGCCGCAGGCGTCCATGAACCGGATCGCCCGATCGATCTCCCGGGCGGTCTGCTCGTAGCGCTGGTAGCCGGGGTTCGACGTGAGGAAGCCGCGGTTCCATTCGTGGACGAGCCGCAGATCGGCAAAACCGCCCTGCGTGAAGGCGCGGATGAGATTGAGCGTCGAGGAGGAGACGTGGTAGCCCTGGAGCAGGCGGTTCGGGTCGTGCCGGCGCGACTCCTCGGTGAATTCGTAGCCGTTGACGATGTCGCCGCGGAACGAGGGCAGCGTGACGCCGTCGCGGGTCTCCATGTCCGCGGACCGCGGCTTGGCGAACTGCCCGGCCATGCGGCCGATCTTGACGACCGGCATCGAACCGCCGTAGGTGAGCACGGCCGCCATCTGGAGCACCGTCTGGACGCGGGCACGGATCTTGTCCGCCTGGGCACCGGCGAAGGATTCGGCGCAGTCGCCGCCGGCGAGGACGAAGGCCTCACCGCGGGAGGCTGCGGCGATCCGCTGCTTGAGCACGTCGGCTTCCCCGGCGAAGATGAGCGGCGGGTAGCTGCGCAGCTTCTCGAGGGAGTCTTCGAGCGCTTCGGCATCGAGATACGTCGGTTGCTGCTTCGCATCCATCGTCCGCCAGTCATCGAGACCGCTGAGGTCGTCGGTGCCGGCTGCGGCGATGTCCGTGTGGGCGAAAACCGGATCGATATGAAGGCTCACTTCAGTTCTTTCGTTACGTTTCGTCACCGGTCTCGAAGTCCTCCGCGGAGACGTTGTCGAGGAAGTCGCGGAACTGGGCGACTTCCTCTTCGTCTGCTTCGGGAGCTTCGATGCCGGCGTCTTTGAGGAGATCGGAGTCGACGTAGACCGGGCACTCTGCCGTCAGGGCCAGGGTCACGGCGTCCGAGGGGCGCGCGGAGATCGTCTTGCCGTCCTCGGTGTGGAGTTCGGCGAGGAAGATCTGTCCGTCGCGACCGGTGATGGTCACATCGGCGAGTTCGTCGTCATGGGCGGCGAGCACGTCGAGGAGCAGAGCATGGGCCATCGGCCGCGGCGGGGTCAGGCCCCGCTGCGCGATCGAGAGCGCATTCGCTTCGATCGCACCCACCCAGATCGGCAGATAGTAGGCGGGCTCATTGGCCTTGAGCAAAAGGATCGGTTGGTTGGCGGGCATTTCGATGCGCACACCGACAACCTCAACTTCGACGTTTGACATTATCCCCCGGTCAGGAGCGCGGGCGCTGCTGGAAGATCATTCTGAACTTCCCGATCTGCACGTCCGCGCCGTTCTGCAGTTCGATGGAGTCGATGAGCTGACGACCGACATACGTGCCGTTGAGCGACCCGGTGTCGCGCAGGGTGAATCCGCTCGGCGTGCGAATGAATTCAGCGTGCTTGCGCGACACAGTGACGTCGTCGAGGAAGATGTCGGCATTCGGGCTGCGGCCCACCGTGACGACATCCGTGTCGAGCAGGATCTGCGAACCGGAGTCCGGTCCCGACACGACGACGAGGAGTGCATCGGTGTCCTGGAGGCCGTCGAGGTCCGGCACGGGGTGGATCTCACCCGTGTGCGGATCGAGGATGCCCTGGAACGGCTGCTGACCCGAGTCGCCGGCATTCTGCGCGCCCGGATACTGCTGGCCACCCTGCGGCTGTCCGCCCTGGTTCTGCTGGTCACGCGGGTCGTAGCCCTGCTGGCCGCCGGACTGCAGGCTGTACCCCTGCTGATCGTACGAACCCTGCGAGCCACCCTGCTGGTTATAGCCCTGCTGCGCGTACTGACCCTGCTGGTCATAGTCCTGCGGCTGATACTGACCCTGCTGGGTGTAGTCGTCCTGCTGGCCGTACCGGCCGGGAGGCTGCTCGCCCGTCGGGTGGTCGGCGTGCCGACCGTGTCCGGAGTCGCCCTGGTTCTGCTGCGGCTGGTTCTGGCCGAAGTTCGGCGCTGCGGGCGCATCCTGTACCGGCGGCTGTCCGTAGGCAGGCGTGTTGCCACGACCGTCACGGCCCTGATCCTGGTCGGCACCATCGTTTCCGGTGCCGAAGGGGAACTTCTTCGACTGCGGAACTTCTCCGTTGTCGTACCACGGCTGCGAGGGATTCCGGCGCCCTTGGTCATTGTTCTGCGACATTATGCCTCCTCGCTCTGCACGAGCTTATGGTACTGCTCCTCGTCCAACAGGCCCATCACCTGTTCGGGATCGCTCGCCTCGACGAGGTACATCCAGCCGTCCTCATAGGGAGAGGAGTTGACGGTCTCGGGTTTGTCGGAGAGCGCTTCGTTGATCTCGGTGATGGTGCCGGACAGAGGAGCGATGAGGTCGGAGACGCTCTTCGTGCTCTCCACCTCTCCGCAGGAGTCACCCTGGGTGATCGAATCTCCGACTGCGGGCAGGTCGACATAGACGACGTCGCCCAGCTGGGACTGGGCGAAATCGGTGATACCCACACGGTAGACGACGTTGTTCTCCGTGGTGTGGACCCATTCGTGGTCCCGTGAGTATAGGTAAGAGACTGGAAAATCCAGTTCCGCCATGTCGACTCCTCCAGCTTGTCGGTGTTCCAAGCATAGCCGCCTGGAGTGCTTACATAACAATCACGAAACAGAAATGTTACTGACCCTCTGACGACAAGTCAGCAGACCCCTGCCTCTCAGGTGACTACCTGGGATGATACTAGTTTGTCGAAGGTCACGAACCGCAATTTTGGAAGTTCGGGAGCGATCGTTATAGGCTTGACCACGTTGCCCCGGCACGGGTGCTGAGCAACGGGCTATGGCGCAGCTTGGTAGCGCGCTTCACTGGGGGTGAAGAGGTCGTGGGTTCAAATCCCGCTAGCCCGACCAAATCCGCCGCTCATCATCCTTGAATTTAAGCGGAAGAATGCCCCGCCACACGTACAGTGTGACGGGGCATTTCGTTTACCTCTCACAAGGCCTCTCACAAAGCGCGAGAGTCCTCAAGCGGCATGAGTACGTGACCCGAGGGCCTGCGCCGCCGCTGTGATGCCTGAGTCTCCAGCGTCCGGAAGGTACGTGCTGAGATGGACCTCGACAGTGTGCCCGAGGAGGGCGGCGGCATCGCCGGGCACTACTCCGAGTCGATGGAGCAAGAACGCGAGAGTGTGCCTCACTGAATGCAGGCGGATCACAGGGACACCCGAGCGTCGGCATAGCGCCCTGAACCAATCTGAGTACAGCTCAGGACGGAGAGGACACCCCACCTCGTCGACGACGACATAGCCGCTGTCGTGGTAGGCCGCTCCCGCCTCCAACTTCTCACTTACCTGCCTTATCTTGAGCTGTCGCAGGAGGTCGAGAGTACCCGCCTCGATGACATCGACCGGCACCGAGCGGCGACGCTGTTCTGACTTCGTATCGTCGACAACATCGCCCCCACCCTTGTCGGCAATGACTCGACCTTGCCGGACTGTGACGGTGCCCGCGCCGAAGTCGATGTCCGACCATCGCAGGCCCATTACATCCGCCCTGGTGAGTCCGCACAAGGTGAGCCGCCATGCCCCAGCGAGGCGATCCAAGTCTGACTTGGCACGGAACTTGTCGAGGTCAGTGCATACGGCCTCGGCCCCATGGCCTTCAGTGGGCCAGTGTTCCAGCTCAGTGCCCCTGGTCTTGCGAGCGCGTGGCATCCTCACCAAATCGGCGACATTCTTCTCGACCAGACCGTCGCGGACCGCGAAGTCGAGCGCCTGGCTGAGGCGGTTCACTGCCGAACGCACAGTGCCAGGAGCGAACGGCCGACCATCTCGGCGCGTCCGCTCCCCCGCCACCGTCTCGGCGATGAACTTCTCTATCTCGCCCGCTGTCAACTCCCGCACGGGTCTATCCCCGAGCGCGTCGACGACAGGTTTCGCCCGGTAGGCGTAGTTGTCGGCTGTGGTCTTACGGATGTCGACGCGAGACGCGACATAGCGGTCAACGAGCTGAGCAACCGTGAGCGTCCGCGCAGACAGTCCCCCACGCTCGGAAACCTCGGCGCGCACCTCGGCGACGAACTGCCGCGCCTCATCGAGAGTGTCGAGCGTCTTCGTCGCTTGCTTGCGCTTAGCCGCACCTCTGGGCGTGGCATCGACGACGACGCGGAAGCGAACGCCGCGCGCCGTCTCGATACGGCGGATCGGCTCATCCCACATCGGACAGTTGGGGCACGTGTAGCCGATCACCTCGTCGCCCTTGTGGATCGGCCCCCAGCCTTGTCGGCGATTGCCTCGGGACTCTCCACACGAGGGGCACGTCTTGAGAGCATCGGCTGGGACAGCTCGACGGTTTCCCGTGCTCATGCCGCCACCTCCTCGGAGGTCAGACGAACTACTCCACCCCGTATGGGTAGAACGCCCTCAGCGATGAACTTGGCTGTTATACGCCGAATCTCGTCATCGTCGCTATGCTGACCGCAGCCGAGACGGTAGACGACGGCACTGTCGGCGATCCTGGTCAGCATGAGGCCCGTGGTGGTATCGACCCCACCGAGGCGGTCGACAGGAGCCTCCTCGCTGTAGATCACGCTCAGGTGTGGCTCTATGGCCTCGGCGAGAGTGAGATGGGTAGTCTGGTGCATGGCTGTTTCTCCGTTCTCAAATATGAGTTTCAGTCAGGCGGTCCCGGGGGTTCTTGGCGGAAGTCCGGGGCCGCTTTCTATTTCTCCGACCTGTCAAGGCCGGAAGCTCGTTTATTGCGCTGGATGGCGCTTTCTTCAAGGTGCCCCTCGTCCCGAAGGAAGCGCACCCATTTGTCGACGGTGTACTCAGTCACGCCGTAATGCTCTGAAAGGGCTTGGCGGCGAGGCGTGCGGGCGATCGTGCCGTCTGGTCGCCGTCTCGGACCGGCGTCACGATAGGCCTGCAAGAACTCGACGACAGGCGTCCTGCCGTCGGGCATGAGGTCGGGCTGCTCCGCCTCGTCGAGAGCATCATCGAGCCGGAAACCCTCATCTAAATGTTGTTCGACCTGCCTCATGTAGGAATAGGCCACTGCTCGGATTTCGGTAAGGGGCACTCCTCGAAGATGAGACTGCTTTACGTTATCGGCATGCACCGTGAGTGAGGTGATCCTCTCGCCGTCTCCGAGCGTGACCGTCCATCGGCCTCCTCTGCCGTCCTCGACTTCAACCCAAGTTTCTCGGTGTGAGTGATTATCTTGCCTTTCGTTGGCGGGGCGGTCTGGACCGCTTCTCGCTCTCCAAGTTGGATTGCGTTTCGTCATGTCTACAAGATTATAGGTTGGTGTCTGCAATTACAACCTTCTAGAGTGAAAGTCGTCGGCAGACATCAGATGAAACAAGCAAAAACTGGAAATTGGAGGAAGACATGACCGCAGTTGTCGAGTCCCCAACATTGGAGAGAGTAATGAAAGTGTCCGAGGTAGCCGCTCATCTTGAGTGCACCAATGACACCGTGTATCGCGTCATAGCCGAGGGTGCGCTCCGGGCCATCCGAGTGGGGCGACTCCTACGCGTGCCCGAGTCCGCCCTCGCAGAGTTCATCGCCGGGGCCGCACGATGATGAGTCAGGATGAGCACCGTCGCAGACTTCGTCGTGCGGACATGATCGCCGCCGCCGAAGCTCGACAGCGGGAGCGGCAACAGGTCGAAGCCCAACGACGACAAGCTGAGGAGCAAGCCCGGCATGTCGAGAAAGCTCGACGGGACGAGAAAGAGCGTCGACCGGCCACCCCGACACACTCGACCGACGAGATCGCGGCGGCATTCGCCGACTGGGAGCGACGCGTGTCGAGAGGCGGGTCGCTTGCCTCTCAACACTTCTGAGCGATCAAGATCCAGATCGCACATGCCGCTGGCGCGAGGGCCGGGCAGTCCTACGAGGGCCGCTCGGCCCTCCGCATTTCAGAAAGGACTCACATGATGATTCGAAAAAGCGAAGTGCCCCCGACTACACCGAGGGCACTTCTCACATGGGCATCGAGATCGCACTCGACGGAACCAAGGGCGAAACTGCCGGTAACTGCTGTACCGAGAGTGAAGCCTGATCTTGGCTCAATTTTTCTCCCCACCGCTGATCGGAGGGGCGATGCCAACGCTACCTCGCGCTGAAAACTCCGCAAGTTTCATAACGCTCGACGACCTGGTCGGCGAGCTTGATGAAAGCCTGACCTCATCGGCGGCACTCAACGCGGCGACGGCGGTAGAGGCAGGCGTGCCAGTAGTGGCCCTGGTGCCTAGTGGCAAGCAACCCACCCACGCTCTCGGGTTGGGATCAAGGTCCCAACCGTTCAGCCGCGCCGAGCAGGTGCTCGACCATGAGGTAGAGGTCCTGCGGACGATGGGGCAACGACCGAACTGGGGCCTCCTCTGTGGTCGTGGCCTGGCAGTGCTCGATTTCGACGGCCCCGAGGGTCGAGCGTGGCTCGACGAGTTGGCCGCAAGGCATGCCGAGGTCTCTGTCTGGGCACGCTCGACCCTCAAGGTAACGACCGGACGCCCCGACGGAGGCGTGCACCTATACGGATCCGTGCCCGAGGGCGTGGACCTGCTCACGGCTTCTGGTGCGGTCGCCCCGCATGTCGATGTCCGAGGCGCTGGCTTCTACGTCGTTGGCCCAGGGTGTCGTCATGCCTCGGGAGCCTTCTACCGCATTACTACCGACCTTGGCTATCACCGCGCCGCCGCAGAGAAGGACGCGGGCGCTGTGCGTGACCTTTTCCCTGTAGTGGAGGACGAGGGTGTGACGATGCTCAGTGCGCTCACAGTGCCGGAGGTGCTTCTCGACCTCATGCGCCGCCCCGAGGACACTTCTCAGGGACCGAGAGATGGGCGGCATACCTTGAGTGCGACAACAGCCGACTTCAGGCCCGGAACGACTGTTCCGAGCGCCTACGTCGGGAGGGCCGTCGAGGGCGTGCTCGCCGAGCTGCACGAGCTTGGCAAGCTCGGCAAAGATCAACGCAATGATCGCGGGCACGGCTGGGACACCGGCGCATTCGCGGCGGCAGTGCGCCTGGTCGAGCTGAGCAATGCCGACCCTGAAGGGCACCCGCTCGACGACATGCGCGAGCAGTATCTCGCGACATGCCCTCGGGATCGACGGTTCGGTTCTAGGCAAGTCGAGCACAAGTGGGCGAGCGCCATCGAGAGGGTCGGCGAGCGCCCCGCCGAGATCACAGGAACAGGCACTGAGGAGATCGAGAGCGTGACGACCACGGCTGAGGCGGAGATCGTTCCCGAGGTCGCCGAGGCGACGGCGCGCGAGCCTGTCAATTGCTCTGCGGAAGCTGGACGCGCGAGCACTCCAGCCGAGGAAGTGCGAAAGGCTTATCCTCTGGCGAACTTGGCTGCGCTTGTTGACCCTGACCGCCCCGAGCGTGCATGGGCGTGGCATGGAGTGGTCCCCGAAGGCGAGCAGGTCTCGATCATCGCCCCTGCGGGCGAAGGAAAGAGCTTGCTGGTGCAAGCGCTCGCAGTGGCGCTGGCCATGGAGCGGCCCGATTTCATCGGTCGGCAGCTCACGTTCGCTCGGTCTGCTCGCGTGCTCATCGTCGACATGGAGAACAGCGATGACGACCACGCCGAGAGGCTTACCGACCTTGGCGTGACACCAGAGAATGTCGAGAGAGTCTCTGAACGCCTGCTATTGCTCTCAATGCCTCGTCTGCGCGGTTTGGACACCGACAAGGGAGCTGAGCAACTGCGAGCGATCCTCGACGCATACGGCATCGGACGCGGCGACCTTCTCATCCTGGACTCGACTCAGCGTGTGACCGAGGGCGAGGAAAACAGTTCTGACACGATGAGGCGGCTGTACAACCTCACCAGTGCTGAGCTGAAGCGGCGCGGGCTGACAGTGATCCGCACCGACAATACTGGCTGGGCTGGCGACCGTGCACGCGGATCAAGCGGCAAGCGTGACGACGTGGGTGGGAGCTGGACCCTCAAGAGAGATGAGCGTGAGCGCGAGATGTTCTCTCTCGTCAATACCAAGCAGCGCTCCAAAGGCGACGGGTCCACCCTCACCTTTCGGCGGTCGCTCGACGAGACGGGCCGTCTGGCGTTCGTTCCCGAGCGCACCACATTCGGAGTCGTCACCCAAGACATCCGCGACTTGCTCGACCGACTCGACGTACCAACCGACGCAGGTGCTCGCCATGCCCGCGATGTCGTCATGCGCGAGAAGAAACGTGCCGAGGAGATGGGCGAGGAATTCCCCTCGGGCGTGACAGGTCGCCTCGTCGAGAAGGTACAGCGCGAGCGCGGCCTCATCATCGAAACAGTCGAAGCGGGGGAAGCCGAGGAGGTCGAAGGGTGGTAACACAAGTAGGAATAGAACACGTGTTCCCCGCGCATGAGAGTGCAAATATTGACCCGATTCAGACCAGGCATGCGCGGGGCATTTTTGCCGCGCGCCGATATGCGCGGGTTTGCGCGGGTCACTGCATTAGGCACCTTCTGCCGCTATTTCTAGCGGATCGCAGCCGCGCAAGGGTCTGCGCGGGTTCTGAGCGGCCTCGGCACGGAGGCATCATCCCGGGGGTGCCCGCGCACCCGCGCGCACCCTTTAGGGTGCGCGGGTGCGCGGCCCCCTGGAGCCTGAGCGCGAGCGGGGTGATTGAACAGATGAAAACACCCGCTCATTGGCCTGATACGCGAAGCCAACTGAAGAGCTTCAGCCCACCGCCCGGGGCAGGGAACTCCACCCCTGCTCAGAGCGCCACACCACCATTACTGTCCTCGCGCGTGCGAGAGCCCATCATTTCGAGGAGATCACAATGAGCGCCAAGACACCTGAATCAGTTGTGAGCATCGCACCGACCGCTCCCCCACCAATGACGCGAGACCACGGCGTGAGCGAAAGGTCGACATCTGTCCTTGCCAACCTTGCCCGCAGGGCGACCGAGTTCGCCTCGACAGTGGCGCGGCCTGCTCCACACACCTGCGGTCGCGTGCACAGATTGCACAGGGCGCTCGCACGGTGCCGGTGGCCGCGCGCCGAGTGGGTGATGGGCGACGGACCGCACGCCGTCCTGAGCCACTGCGGACGCGGCCTCACGGTCGCTCTGTACGCCACCGAGGCGGAAGCGGAAAAGGCGAGGGCGTGGCTGGACTCATCCCGCTGCGGGCATGCCTGCAACGGGACTGGCTGGCATGAGCTGGTGAGTCTACCTGCTCGACCTGCCGAGGCAGGCGCGAGGAGGTGCGAGACATGAGCACCAAGTACCGCAAGAGTGCCCCACTTCCCGAGTGGAGAAGTGGGTCTAACGACTCGCCTGCCCTCTCAACTGGAGCGATGCTCGGATCACCTTTGGGCTTCTCACAGGAGTACTCACAGGGTCGCGGGAATGAGGCCGAAGCGGCCCCGTCGATCCACGTCCCGAAGCGCTCGAAGCTGTTCGATCTCGTCGACACGGCGAAGAACACGCCCTGCCCGATCTGCCGGTCGAAGCGAGGTAGCTGGTGCCGAGGCAACCTCGGCTATCCCACTCGCATCTTCGACGACTGCTACCTCCACGTCATGAGGCTTGAGGCGGCGATCCTGGCCGATGACAGCCGGAGGTCGGGACAGTCGACCGTCGTGTCGGCAGTGGCCTCGGCAGGCGCTCCACCGACAGCACAGGAGCACACGACCGACCGTGACGACGAGCAGAGCGGAGACGACCGCGATGGATAACCGCAGACGCGCCCATGCCGCCCTCGCGCCTCTCCTCGTGGCGATGGAGACCGACCGGCCCGCCTGCGAGGGTGACGAGCGGTTCATCGACGACCGCATCAGGCAGGGCGGCGGCCTCCGGGACCGCATCGACATGAGGCAGACCTGCCGATCCTGCCCACTGCTGGAGCTGTGCCAGGAGTTCGCCACCACGGCCAGACCTGAGGCGGGCTTCTGGGCGGGCAAGTGGCGCGGTGGCGAGCCTCGACCGCTGAGCCGCAACGGCGGTGATCCGCTGTGACCCCGCGCTCTCGGTCATCGCCCTCGTCGCCACCCCCGGCGCTCCACCCCCACATCGACACCATCTCGACCGTGCCACCCCTGACCAAGTGGTGGCGAAGAATCACAACGAAAGGCCCGAATATGTATTACGAAACCAACCCCTACGCTCCCGAATTCACCCCAACCGTCGAGCTGGCGGACGGCTGGCTCGCCTGCCGCGTCTGCGGGGTAGCGACCGCGCCGACCGTCCAGCACGGGCAGGACACCATCACCTCGCTCGGTCGGGAGTATCGAGGCGGGTCGCCGTCACTGCGAAGGAAAGCGGCACAGGAGTTCGAGACCACCATGACAAGATGCTCGGCCTGCGAGGAGCGCCGTGAGCGTGCTGTGGCGGTCAACATCGAGCACCCGGCAGGGCGAGGGCAGTACGTCGCTGACGTGATAGCGAACACCGCCGTCGAGCGTGCCCTCGCTGTCGCCGCCGTGGCGGAGACCGACCTCAAGCTGACTTCGGCGCGACGGGTCCGCATGGCGATTCGCTATCTCACGACCGAGGCCCTGGGCCTGGTGTGGGAGAGCAGATTCGCTCCCGTCGCCGAGGCCGAGGCCCACCCGAGCACCGGAGCGGCCCTGCCATGGTCACACGTGCCCGAGGAGGGACGTGCTCGCGCACGGCAAGCGGTGGCCGCGTTCCTCCGCGCCCTGACCGAGCGCCCCCAGCCAACCCCAGCGCCCACTGGTGGCGGTTGCTACCTCTGCGGGGTCGCCTCGGTCGAGGTCGTCCCCTCACGGGCATCGTCGGCATGGACCGAGGCGCGAGTCTCACCGTCCTCGCTCGGCGGCACCTCGACCGCCCACCGGCGCGTGTCGGTGTGCCGGACGTGCGCCGATGCCGCCGAGGCATTCGGGGCCTACGGACAGTCGGCTATGGCACGCCTCGTGCTGGAGGCGGCAGGCATCTCGCGCAAGCTCGGCATCGAGAACGTGCGCCTCGACCCTCCAGCCTGGGGCGTGATGGACATCGAACCGAACCCGACCCCATGGGCACATATCGACCTCGCCGACCTGCGAGAGAAGTTCGAGACCGGGAGGGTCGGGCGATGAGCAGGAAGATGAAGAAGGGCCTGACCGCTGCCGAGGTCGCCAAGCTCCCACCTGACCAATGGCCGTCATGGTATCGCCCCGCGAAGGGCGCAGGACGCGGCTCACCGAAGCACTCGGACTTCTCCGAGAACAACACCGTGAACCTTCAGAGCGGCTACAGATCACCGAGGGTCTACAGCGCCGTGAGCGCCGCCCTCGTGGCGGGCATCGTCGACGACCGACCGGACTTGAGGAAGTATCCCGAGGCCCTGGCAGCATGGGCGGATGCCGAGGCCCGAGCTGCGCTCCTGCGTCGTCACCTGGACGAGATCGGCATCATTGACGACGACGGACAGCCTCGCACCTCGCTGGTGAACATGCTCCGTTGGTTCGAGAACAGTGCCACCTCTGCCCGTGACCGCCTCGGCTTGGACCCCCGATCTGAGGCGGAGTTGTCTCTACTCAGGGCAAAGGCCGTCCGCGAGGGCACCAGCTCTGCTGTCGACCTCGACGCGCTGGTCGAGAAGGGTCGAGAGGTACTCGACGCTGGACCCGACCCCGTGATCGCGGCACTCGACCGAGTGAAGGCCGAAGGCGCACAGACCACCCCTGAGGAGGACGACCGATGAACAGGACAAAGACCACCGCTACGCTCGCCGCGCTCGACCTCCTCGCCGCTTTGCCTCTGGAGAACGGCGCGAGGTGGGGCGAAATGGCCCACCCGTTTCAATTGGCCGACGCTCGGGCAATATTCGACCCCGAGGGACCTCGACGGCATTTCCTCCTCCGAGGACGCGGCATGTCCAAGACGACCGACATCGCTGGTATTACTTTGTCGCTACTCCTCACCGAGGCCCCAGCGAACTCGACCTCACTGGTCTACGCGTCAGACGCGGATCAGGCCGAGCTGACCATGGAGGCGCTGAGTGGCTTCGTCGACCGTTCCGGTCTCCGGTCGAGCGCGAAGGTGCTGGGCAGGACGGTCGAGAACACGGCGACGGGTGCCACGCTGACCGTCGAGACTTCCGACGGGGCCTCAGCCTTCGGCAAGCGGCCATGGCTCCAGATCGTTGACGAGCTGGCAGTCTGGCCGAACACGCCGAACCACCGAACACTGTGGTCGGCCATCTCCTCGGCGGTGCCGAAGGTGCCAGGGTCGCGGCTCATCATCATCACGACGGCGGGGTCGCCGACGGGCATCGGTGCCAAGAGGTGGCAGAAGGCCCTGACCTCGCCCGCCTGGCACACCTCGCTCCATCCTGGCCCCTCGCCCTGGTGGACTGAGGAGGACATCGCCGAGGTGAAAGACGATCTCACCCCCTCGGAATGGCGGCGGCTTATCCTCTGCGAGTGGTCCGAGGCTGACGACGCTCTGACCTCGCCTGCCGACATCGAGGCAGTCATCCGCCCAGGCGACCCGGTGCTCGCCCCTGATCCTCGCCGTGAGTATGTCGCCGCGCTCGACGTGGGCACCCGGCGAGACCTCACGGCGCTCGCGGTCGGTCACGCCGAGGAGCGTGCAGCGGGCCGCGTGTTCATCATCGACAAGGTGATGAGCTGGAGACCATCGGACAGTGGGGGCAGAGTCGACCTCGCCGAGGTCGAGGCTGCCTCGCTGCGCGTCTGTCGTGAGTACGGAGCCAAGCTCCGCTTCGACCGGATGCAGGCGGAGCAATTGACGACGAACCTCCAACGGCAAGGCGTACGCACCGAGGAGTTCGTGTTCTCCTCGGCCGGCGCGAATCGCCTCGCACGGTCGCTATGGGGCGCACTCCGCGACCGCTCGCTGAGCCTGCCTGACGATGACGAGACTCGGGAGGAGTTCATGAGTGCTCGCATGGTCGAAACTGGCCCCTCGACAGTGAAGCTCCAGAACCCTCCAGGAACTCACGACGACCTCGTGGTCGCTGTCGGCATGATCGTCGCTGACCTCTCTCAGCGGCCCGCCGCGCTCATGGGCGGGATCAGCATCCCCGGCAGAAGCGTCGCTCCCTCCGACGAACGCCGACTCCCGACCCCACATCGCTCGGGAGAGGCTCGACGAGCCGTCACTCCGACCGGAGGGATACCACCACAGGCCAAGAGGCTGACAAGCGCACCGAGACGGGTCTATGCGGTGGCCGGAAAGGCTCGCCCGTATGGCTACGAAACTGGGCGGCGGCGGTCGTAGGGGTCGGCTCCTGGCACGGTCCATAGTGGAGTGGCGACCTCTTCGTCGGCGAAGGTGCCGTGAACGGCGGTTTCGTCGTTTGATGCGTCCGGGCGGCACATCCCGGCATATGCCGTGACCGACTCATCGTCGGGCAGCTCGGTAATCGACATACCGTTATCGAGTTTCTTCCCCTGCCAGTCGTCAAAGACGTTCGGGGCATCGACGAGCACTGGATCGTAGGAGCCACGAACCCCGTCTTTGTAGTAGACGCCTGAGATGTCGAGACTATCGCTTGGATTGACAGTCGAGCCGGAGTTGTTGGCAATAGTCAGTTTGAACACGGCGACCGGATCGCCTGCGGTGCAGTTGCTCGCGGTCCCGTGCTCGCTGAACTTCGTCTCTCCGAGGTAGTCGACGGTCAGCTCCATGCCGGACGGGAAAATTGCTGTCTTGCCAAAGTCGAAATAGCCGGTGCCATCGTCCTTATAGGAGGTGGCACCTGATGCGGTAGCAGGCGGGTCGGCCTCAGTCTGCACGTAGTCGCCGTCGGAATCTTGAGTCTCGTGAGCCTGCGGACTCGCCTCGGCGACTTGTGACTCCGTGTGTGAGTCGTCCGTCGCCGATGTGCACGCCGAGAGGGTTAGAAGTCCCAGAGCGGTAGCAGTGGCTGTGATTCGCTTCATGGAGTCTCCGTCCTATTTGTCGAGGTCCGGGTTGACCATGCCCGCGTCCCTAAGGTCCCAAATATCAATCAATGCGCTGTTGTCGAAATCGATCTTCTCGACAGTGTCTCGTGTGTATCGAACGCTGAACAGGTAGGAGTTGTCCTTGTTGCCGTACTTGTCGACGGTCGGGCCGCTACCCATCACAACGATGCTCTTGTAGTCGGGGTACTTCGCCTTTGCGGCCTGGAGCGCCGCGATGGTGTCTTGTTTCGCGCCGGTGGCCACCAGTCCGGTAGTGAAATTGTCGTCAATCTCGAACTGGACTGTGACCTCGCCTTGGTAGTAGTCGAAGTCGAATTTGTCATCGTCTGTCGACTTCGACTCGGACTCCGACTCCTTCTCTTTGGAGCTTTCGTCCTTGGCCTTCTCCTCCGCTTTGGCCTTCTCAGCCTTCTTTTCCTCTGCTGACTCCTGGTCGTCGTCGATCTTGGATACTGTGAGGGTGACGGCATCACCCGGCTCGACTTCTGCACCGGCATTGGGGGACGTGCTCTCAACCTTCCAGTTGGAATTCAGAATCACCGAACGATCCTCATCGCTCTCGTCGACAAAGTCCGCTTTCAGATCGAGGTCGTCGAGCGCGTCTTTGGCTTCGTCTCCAGCCTTTCCGACGAGATCGGGCACCGTTATCGGCTCTGCCTCCTCGGTAGAGCTGGCCTCGACAGTTTCCGGCGCGTCCTCGGTCTGGCCGAACACCCCGGTAGCGGAGAGCACGACCAGCGCAGCCAGCGTCCAGACCCACCACCTCTTATAGAACGGTTTCGAGGCTCGACGCTGCCTCGGGCGCGCCTGTGGTGCTTCTCCAGTGGGGCGGTCAGTCATTCGGGCTCCATCGCTTCTGTAGTTCACTACATCTATACCACCATTGTGCTACTTATAAGTCTGTAGACCAAAAAGTAGCACCGGTAGACGCTTGGTCGAGTGGAAGGTGAGTTGCAGCGCGTCGTGGGTGAGAACCTCCGACGCCATCGGTTACGGCTCGGGCTGAGTCAAGAGGCATTTGCTGAGCGCCTCGGAGTGCATCGCACCTACATGGGTGGCGTTGAACGCGGCGAGCGCAACCTCACGCTTAAGACCGTCGAGCGGCTGGCAGAGACGATAGGGGTGCAGCCTCTCTCGCTACTCACCGGGCCTGCCGACTGCCACTAATTGCCGCCAGGTCGCTGCGCCCATACCCGATAGCATCATTCGCAATTTGAGACACATCTTCAAACGCCAAGGGCTTGAAGTGGTTAGTTTGAATTCTCCAAGGGATAGCTTTGGGGCGCAACGTTGACTTCTGGGAGCTTACCGTTATAAACCTGTGCAGTGTATTGCGCGATGTGCCATTGAACGGATTGGTCGGAACACTTGAAGCCTCTGCTCTCAAGTTCCTGTTGCAGACTTACATGTATCTCTGCGGGATTTTTGCCGTCTCGACGTTGGTAGACCAACTTAATCGCCTTTTCTAGCGTCACCTGTTTTGCGAAAGCGGCTATCTCATCCAAGAACATAACGTACTCGTATGGTCCGACGGTCTCGAATGTGGCACGAGAGCCGTCGAGAGACTGGTCGAGGCAAACGTCGCGAGTGTAGGCAGGGCTTTTCGGCTCCTCGCCTTTGAAATACCAACTATCGCCATGGGCGGCGGCGTTTCTGAAATGCCGTGCGAACTGAGTGAGCGGCCTTTCTGATCTGTTTAGGTCATGTCGAATTAGTAGGTTGCCGATTTTGGTCGCTCCGAGGAGCATCGGCCCGGCGAGTAGGTCCTTTTGTACGTCTGCGCTCGGTAGCTCTCGCACGTACTCGAAAGCTTGCAGAGCTGAGAAGCGGACTCCCTCATCTGTATCCCGCTTCATCAGGTCCACAGGTATATCAGCGTCGCGAGGAGCGCCCGTCAATTCGCGATGCCACTCCAAGATCGGCGCGCCAGGGTGGAGCATCGCCACGAGGGAAAGATTCTGAGTGATGAAAAGCGTCTTCAGTGAGTTTGCCGCCTCAGCAATGTCCATATCGCGCTTGGGTTTCTGAGCCATTCGCTCAGTCTATGTCGACCTCTCACAATCCTCTCACAGAAGGCACGGAATGAGGCAGGAAGAGACACAACAAGAAAGGTCAGCAGTCCGAGAGAACCGCATGAAATAAGGGCAGACGGCACAAGCCACTGCGCCTAGTCTTCACTGGGGGTGAAGAGGTCGTGGGTTCAAATCCCGCTAGCCCGACCGATCGAATGTGTCGCGACTGAAGTCGCGGCACATTTTTCATTTCCTTTCGATTTCCCTCCGCACGCTCGCCCTCCGGTGCTTCCTCGGTGCCCGTGTGCGCCCCTCGCGGCCGTAGGCACGACGACGCCGTGTCCGTTCTCGGCGGCGCCGGAACCCCGGACGAGCTCCCCTGCGCGGTCAGTCCTCCCGCTGCCGCTCACCGTCGAGGCGTCCGGCGAAGACCACGGTCGCCGCCCCGATGAGGACGAGCAGCCCGAGGCCCCAGCGCAGGTTGGTCGCGGTGGCGATGACCCCGACGAGCGGACTCGTCGCCATGAACCCGATGCGCATGATCCAGTTGACGAGCGTCACCCCGGCCGCCCGCCCGGCTCCGGGAAGGCGTGAGGCGGCACTGAGCGCGCCGGGCACGAGCGTCGCCGAGCCGTATCCGAGCGCGGCGAGCGAGACCAGCAGCTGCACGGGTTCGACCGCAGTGGCCGCCCCGAGTCCTCCGAGAGCGATGAGAACGCCGCCGAGGCGGGCGATCCGTCCCGCCCCGAACCGTCCGACGAGGACATCGCCGGAGAAACGGCCGACGCATTGGCTGCCGATGACGATGCTGAAGCCGATCCCGGCCATCGTCACCGGCAGACCTGCGATGTCGACGGCGGCGAGCGCCGCCCAGTTGTTCGCGATGTCCTCGACCGCGGTCCCGCAGACTGCGACGATCGCCAACGGCAGCGCGGCGAGGAGGATCCGGCGCTTGCGCCCGGGTCCCGGGGCCGGTGCACGGGCCGCCTCGGCGTCGTCGATGATGCGCCTGCCCCACTGCCTGCCCTCCCCTCCGATGAGCCACCGCCCGATGATGACGAGGACGATGCAGCCGACTGCGACGAGGAGAAGGTGCAGTCGGATGTCCATGCCCGCCGCCGCGGCCGCGGTCGCGAGCGCACCGCTGAGCAGACCGCCGAGGCTCCACAGGGCATGCATCGAGGAGAGGATGATCCGCGACCGGTTCTCCTGGACGCCGATGCCGACGACGTTCTGTGCGACGTCGACGACGGCGTCGCAGACTCCGACGAGAAAGAGGCAGCCGGCCATCATCCAGCCGCTCGTCGACCAGCCGGTGAGCGCGACGAACGCGACGAGGAGGACGGTGCCGCCGACGACGACCGCATTCGCGCCGAAGCGTCCGATGAGCCGGGCCGGCAGGACTGAGGAGGCGATCGCGCCGATGGCGAAGGAGGCGACGACGAGTCCGAACTCCCACGCGCTCAGACCCAGCCGAGTGATGAGGAGCGGATACCACGGCAGGAGCGCGGCGAACGCGGCGCCGTTGGACGAGAAGTAGATGCCCGCTCCCGCAATGCCCGCGAACCCCGGCGTGCTCCGCTGTCCCACAGTCTCTCCTCCCATGCTCCCCGGCCTGCTGTGCCCGGCCCACTGTCCCGGACTCCTGTGCCCCGGCCCACTGTCCCGGACTGCAGCGGTGCCGGTCGGGTCGCTGCGATCCGTCACCGGCCGGCACAATGGTCCCCACCCTATCGATCCCTCCCGCCCGCGATCGCGAGCCACGCGTGAGGACTGCTGCGGACACGGCAGCGCGGCAGTCGCCTGTGCCCGCCGACCTGGCGTACCCTGGGTGACGCACAGCACCCGGGATGATCGGTTCCGGGCGACCGAATCATCCAAGGAGACCTCCCGTGTCCTCGTCTCAGAACCCAGCCGACAACCGGCTGCACGGAATGGAGCGGGTGTCCTCCCGCATCATCGGCATCTCGATCGCCGCCGCCCTCGGCGGGTTCCTCTTCGGCTTCGACACGGCGGTCATCAACGGCGCCGTCGACGCCCTGGCCACCGACTTCGGTCTCGATGCGTTCCTCAAGGGCTTCGCCGTCTCCTCGGCGCTCATCGCCTGCGCCGTCGGTGCGTGGTTCGCGGGATCGCTCGCCAACCGCTTCGGTCGCCTGCCCGTTATGGTTGTCGCCGCGATCCTCTTCTTCATCTCCGCGATCGGCTCGGGTCTCGCCTTCGGCGTCACCGACCTCATCATCTGGCGCATGGTCGGCGGCCTCGGCGTCGGGGCGGCCTCCGTCATCGCACCCGCGTACATCGCCGAGGTCTCCCCCGCCCGCGTGCGCGGACGCCTCGGATCCCTCCAGCAGCTCGCGATCGTCTCCGGCATCTTCGCCGCGCTGCTGTCCAACGCGCTGCTCGCCACGGTCTCCGGTGGGGCGTCGGCCCCGTTCTGGTTCGGCATCGACACGTGGCGGTGGATGTTCATGGTCGAGGCGATCCCGGCCCTCATCTACGGTCTCTCCGCCCTCGGACTGCCGGAGTCCCCGCGCTTCCTCGTCGCCCGTGGACGCGAGGAGGAGGCGGCGAAGGTGCTGCGCGACTTCACCGGCGTCGTCGACACCGATGCCCTCATCGACCGCATCCGCGAGTCACTCAAGCGCGAGGAGCGCGAGTCATTCCGCGACCTCATCGGCAAGCGGTTCGGCCTCAAGCCGATCGTGTGGATCGGCATCCTGCTGTCGGTCTTCCAGCAGTTCGTCGGCATCAACGTCATCTTCTACTACTCGACGACCCTGTGGAGGTCCGTCGGCTTCGACGAGTCGAGCGCCCTGCTCACCTCGGTCATCACCTCGGTGACGAACATCGTCGTGACGATCGTCGCAATCCTCCTCGTCGACCGGGTCGGGCGCCGCAAGATGCTCCTCGCCGGTTCCCTGCTCATGGGCGTGTCACTGGCGATGATGGCGATCGCGTTCTCCTTCGCCGAACTCGTCACCGCCGCCGACGGCACGACGAGCGCCGAGCTCGGCGCCCCCTGGTCGGTCATCGCCCTCATCTCCGCGAATGTCTTCGTCGTCGGCTTCGGCGCGACGTGGGGTCCGCTGACCTGGGTCCTCCTAGGCGAGATGTTCCCCAACCGGATCCGCGCCGCCGCCCTCGCCGTCGCCGCGGCAGCTCAGTGGGTCGCGAACTTCGCGATCTCGACGACGTTCCCGATCTTCGCCGACATCAGCCTCACCTTCGCGTACGGCTTCTACGCGTTCTTCGCCGTCCTATCCTTCTTCTTCGTGTGGTGGAAGGTGCCGGAGACGAAGGGCATCGAACTCGAGGACATGAGCGAGGACGCCTCCCCCACCCACAAGCCCTGACCCTCACAGCCCTCACCGCGAGGTCCGCGCGCACCCTCGCCGAGGTGGTGAGAGGTCACCCGCGCCGAGGCGGTCGCGCAGCCCCGTGGTCCCGACTCCTGGGTCGTGTGCGCCACCACTGCTCGGGCGTGTGCGCCACATCCACGGCGAAAGTGCGCCACCTCCAGGGTGAATCCGGGCTCGAAATCGCCATGAGCGCGGCGCAGAACCTCAGGCATCGCCATGAGCGTGGCGCAGAATCACAGTCACCGCCATGAGCGCGGCGCACAACCGCGAACGCCGAGGTGGTCACGCGTTGTCGTCGGATGCGTGGGAGGACCGTGCCTGCCCGGCGCGCGCCTCACCGGAGTCGCCGGTGTCACTGAAGTCACTGGCGTCGGCGTGACCATCGCCGGCGTCGGCGTGACCAGCGTCGGCATCGCCGGCTACCGCAGGGTTGCCAGCGTCCGCAGCATCTCCCTCGCCGGCCGCGTCAGCGTCACCTCCAGCGCCCTCCTCAACAGCGCCCGCCTCAACAGGGTCGTCTTTGCGCTTGAGGCCGATGATGAGACCGGCGATCGCGAGCACGAAGCACGCGACGAGCCCGACCGTCAGCCCGGGGGCGAGCGCGTAGGCCTTCGCCAGCGCCTGGAAGCCGAGGAAGCCGACGGTCGAGTAGACGAGCGCCCACGCCGAACCGCCGATGATGAGCGCCGGAATGTACCGGCGCGCGCTCATCCCCGAGGTGCCGGCAGCGAGGTTGACGACTGTCTGGAGCCCGACCGTGAGGAAGCTCAGCGCAACGATCGGCGAGCCGTAGCGGTTGATCATCGCCTCGGCCCTGCGGTACTTCCGTCCCGACATGAGCCGGTCGACGCGGTCGATGCGGCGGATGCCGTTGCGGGCGAGACGCCCGAGCAGGTAGGTGCCGCCGGCGCGGGCGAGGATGATGCCGAAGAGGATGAGCCACGTGACGGCGACGGGGAACGACCAGTCGAGGGGGTTCATCGGCGCTGCGCCTCACCGTGCCGGGTGCTCTTCGTGCTCACCCTTCGAGTCTACGGCATCCCAGGTTAGTCCGCCCTAACCTGAGGTGCGGCGAGACGGGCCATCTCAGGCGCTCACAGCCACCTCATCCCGACAGCCGCCGGGCCGCACCCGCTCACACGCGCACGCCCCCGAGCCACACCTGGTCCACCCGGTCCTCGATGCCGCGGACGTCGTCGGTGCTGAGGTCCCCGTCGACGAGGACGAGGTCGGCGAGGAGGTCAGCAGCGATGCGCCCCCGGTCGTCGTGCCCGAGGAGGTCGGCGGCCACCGAGGTGCCGGCGGCGAGCGCCTCGGCCCCGGAGAGTCCGGCGCCGGCGAGCAGGCTGATCTCCTCGAGGTTCTCCCCGTGCGGGCCGACTCCGGCGTCAGTGCCCATCGCGATCCGCACCCCCGCCTCGTGGGCGCGCACGATCGAATCGTGGTGGGCGTCGATGACGGCCTTCGCCTTGTCGATGACCGACTGCGGCATGTTCGCCCCCGCCTCGGCGGCCTTGATGACGGCCCGCGGCGCCTGAAGGGTGGGGACGAGGAACGTGCCGTGCTCGAGCATGAGGTCGATCGCCTCGTCGTCGAGGTAGATGCCGTGCTCGATCGAGCGGACACCGGCGCGCACCGCGGCCTTGATCCCCGGTGCGCCCTGCGCATGGGACATGACGTGCGCGCCCTGGGCGGTCGCCTCGGCGACGATCATCGCGATCTCAGCGTCGGAGAACTGGGAGTGCCGCGGATCGTCCCGCGGGGAGAGGACCCCGCCGGTCGAGCAGATCTTGATGTGGTCGGCGCCGGCCCGGAGCAGCTCACGGGCCTTCCTCTGCACCCCTTCGACACCGTCGGCGACCCCCGAGGGGCGACCGGGGTGGGCGGCGAGGAACGGGGACTCGGCCCCGGAGACGAGGTGGTTGTCGCCGTGCCCGCCGGTCTGGGACATGATGTTGACGGCGATCGTCAGCCGCGGCCCGGGCACGACCCCGGTCTCGACGGCCGTCTTCGTCCCGAGGTCGGTGCCTCCGGCGTCGCGGACCGTCGTCACCCCGCCGGCGAGCGTGTCGGCCATGTGCCGCACGGAGTTGTAGAACTGGAGGGAGAACGGGTCGTGGAAGGCCGAGACGTTCGCCGCGCCTGCGCTCATGAGATGGACGTGGCAGTCGATGATGCCGGGCACGAGCGTGCGATCGGTGGCGTCGACGAATTCGTCGTCGGCGTTGTGGGACCCCTGCCCCGCCTCGGTGATCGCGGTGATCCGATCGCCGTCGACGACGACATCGCGCCGTCCGGGGACGAACCGGGTGCCGTCGAAGACCTTCGCGTTCGTGAAAACCGTGACCATGGGCGCTCTCCTCAGCATCGTGGAATGGTGTCGCAGCGGGACCGGCCGACCGATCCCCGTGATCCTTCACATCTATCACGTCACCGTGTTCCACGTCATACCGGCGTTCACGTGCCCGACACCTTCTCCGGTTAAGATCATCAGCGAATACTCAGTCGGCGCTCACGGCGTCGACCTGGCAGCTCGATCCGGAAGTACTGTGACAGAACACGCCGCGCAATTCCCTGCCCAGCCCCGCCCCCGCGAGGATCGCACCCTCATCGATGTGCTCCTGGAGACTGCGGGCGCCCACGGCGACCAGCCCGCGATCGACGACGGCAGGATCGTGCTCAGCTACTCCGAGCTCATCGCCGACATCCGCGATCTCGCCCTCCGCCTCGCCGAGGCGGGCATCGGTCCCGGTGACAAGGTGGGGGTGCGTGTGCCGTCGGGGTCCGTCGACCTCTACGTCGCGATCCTCGCAACGATGATGCTCGGTGCCGCCTACGTCCCCGTCGACGTCGACGACCCCGATGAGCGGGCCCGCACCGTGTTCGCCGAGGCGGCCGTGACCGGGGTGATCACCGAGGGCCGGGCGATCGAGGCCCGCACCGCGCGGGGTCCGCTCGAGCGCACCGAGATGCGCGGGCCGACGCCCGACGACGACTGCTGGGTGATCTTCACCTCCGGATCGACGGGCACCCCGAAGGGCGTGGCCGTCTCCCACCGCTCGGCTGCCGCGTTCGTCGACGCCGAGGCGGCCCTTTTCCTCGCCGAGGAGCCGCTCGGTCCCGGTGACCGCGTGCTCGCCGGTCTCTCCGTCGCCTTCGATGCCAGCTGTGAGGAGATGTGGCTGGCGTGGCGGCACGGGGCCTGCCTCGTCCCCGCCCCGCGCGCCCTCGTCAAGTCCGGCATGGACCTCGGGCCGTGGCTGTCCTCGCGCGGCATCACCGTCGTCTCGACGGTGCCCACGCTCGCCGCCCTGTGGCCGGCCGAGAGCCTCGACGCCGTGCGCCTCCTCATCTTCGGCGGCGAGGCCTGTCCCCCCGAACTCGCCCGCCGCCTCAGCGACGAGGGCCGCGAGGTGTGGAACACGTACGGCCCCACCGAGGCGACCGTCGTCGCCTGCGCGGCCCTCCTCGACGGGACCGAGCCGATCCGCATCGGCCTGCCGCTCGACGGCTGGTCGCTCGCCGTCGTCGACTCCGCCGGCGCCCCCGTGGCCGAGGGTGAGACCGGTGAGCTCATCATCGGCGGCGTCGGCCTGGCCCGCTACCTCGATCCGGCCAAGGACGCGGAGAAGTACGCGCCCATGCCGAGTCTCGGCTGGGAGCGCGCCTACCGGTCCGGCGACCTCGTCGTCAACGATCCCGCCGGCCTCATCTTCGTCGGCCGCGCCGACGAGCAGATCAAACTCGGCGGTCGCCGCATCGAACTCGGTGAGATCGACGCCGCCCTCCAGGCACTGGCCGGCGTCGAGGGCGCGGCGGCAGCGGTGAAGACGACCCCGGCGGGCACGGACATCCTCGTCGGCTACCTCGCAAGCGCCGCCCCGGACGCGCAGGCGCGGATCCCCGCGTGGGAGGAGGCGCTGCGCGCCGAACTGCCGGCCGCGCTCGTCCCCCGCCTCGCCCTCATCGACGAGCTGCCGACGAAGACCTCGGGCAAGGTCGACCGCGCCGCCCTGCCGTGGCCGATGGGCGGGGAGGCGGAGACCGCGGACAGCACCGAGGTGTTCGACCCCGCCACCGAATGGATCGCCGACCAGTGGACGGCGGTCCTCGGATCCCGCCCGGGTGCGGACACGGACTTCTTCACGGTCGGCGGCGGCAGCCTCGCCGCCGCCCAGCTCGTGTCCCGGCTGCGCGGCCAGCACCCGAGCGTCACCGTCGGCGACATCTACGCCCACCCGCGCTTCGGTGCGCTGGCCACTCTCTGCCTCGGCGACGACGGGGCCGCCGCTCCCGGACCGATCCGGGAGATCGGGCGGACGTCGAAGGGCATGCAGGCGTTCCAGACGCTGCTCGCGATCCCCGTCCACATCCTCGGCGGGGTGCGGTGGGTCGTCATCGCCATGGTGCTCGCCAACCTCGCGAACCTCCTCGGCGCCGACGTGCCCCGGACGCCGTGGCCGGTCGTCATCACCCTCTTCCTCGTCTTCGTCACCGCGTGGGGGCGGATGCTCATCTCCGCCGGCGCCGCGCGCCTGCTCCTCGCCGGGCTGAAACCGGGCGTCTATCCGCGCTCGGGCTGGGTGCACAAGCGGCTGTGGCTCGCCGAGCACATCGCCGACCTCGCCGCTGCCGTCTCCGTCGCCAGCGCCCCCTGGGTGGGGTGGTACGCGAAGCTGCTCGGCAACCGCATCGGCCCCGACGCGGACCTCCATTCCGCCCCGCCGGTCACCGGTTTCCTCACCCTCGAAGGGGGTGCGGCGATCGAACCCGAGGTCGACCTCAAGGGCTGGTGGGTCGATGGTGACCTCCTGCGCATCGGCACGATCGTCGTCGGGGAGAACGCGACTGTCGGCGCCCGGTCGACGCTCATGCCCGGGACGCAGATCGGTGCCGGGGCGCTCGTCGAAGCCGGTTCCGCGGTGACCGGCAAGGTGCGGCGCAACCAGATCTACTCGGGCTCCCCGGCCGTGCGCATCGGCAAGGCGAAGAAGACGTGGCCCGCCCCGCCGCAGCGCCGTCGCCTGCCGTTCCTCTTCTACGCCGCCGGCTCCCAGTTCAACGCCGCCCTGCCCTACCTCGCCGCGGTGCCGGGGCTCCTCCTCATGGTCGCCGTCTCCGGCATCTCCGTCGTCGAGAACCCGTGGCTCGTCCTCGCGTGGTCACCGGTGCTCGCCTGCGTGTGGTTCGTCTGCACGGCCTTGTTCATCCTCATCTCCGTGCGCGTCCTCGCCATCGGCATGGAGGAGGGCGAGTTCCCCGTCCGGTCGGCCCGCGGCTACCGGGTGTGGGCGACCGAGCGTCTCCTCGACCTCGCCCGCGACCTCCTCTTCCCCCTCTACGCCTCGATGCTCACCCCATGGTGGCTGCGGGCGCTCGGGGCCAAGGTCGGTCCCGGCACGGAGATCTCCACCGTCGTCTTCGTCCCGAAGATGACGACGATCGCCGCCGGCGCCTTCCTCGCCGACGACACGATGGTCGCGAGCTACGAACTCGGCCACGGGTGGATGCGCGCGGGCCGGGCGAAGGTCGGCAAACGGGCGTTCCTCGGCAACTCGGGCATCGCCTCACCGGGCAGGCGGGTGCCGAAGAACGCGCTCGTCGCCGTGCTCTCGGCAGCCCCGGCGAAGGCGAAGAAGGGCTCCTCGTGGCTCGGGTCTCCCCCGGTGCAGCTGCGCCGGGCCGCCGTCGACGCCGACGAAGCGCTCACCTACGCCCCGAAGCTCGGCGTGAAGATCGCCCGCGGCATCTTCGAGACGCTGCGGATCACCTCGGTGATGGTCGGCGGCGCGCTCGTCGCCGCAGTCATCCTCACGATCATCGCCCTCCTCGGCGTCCCCGGCGGACCGGCCTCCCCGGCCGGCGGCTTCCTCGCCTCCGTCGGGCTCGCCCTCCTCACCTCCGGGGTCGTCATGATGGTCGCCGGCGCAGTGGCCGCGGGCTTGGCGGTCATCGCGAAATGGGTCTTCGTCGGCCGGATCAGCCCCGGGGACCACCCGCTGTGGTCGTCGTTCATCTGGCGCGGCGAAGTCGCCGATTGCTTCGTCGAACTCGTCGCCGCCCCCTGGTTCACCCGCAACGCCGTGGGCACCCCGGCGATCGTGTGGTACCTGCGCGCGATGGGGGCGAGGATCGGGCACGGCGTGTGGTGCGAGTCGTACTGGCTGCCCGAGGCCGACCTCGTGCGCCTCGACGACAATTCGACGGTCAACCGCGGTTGCGTCGTCCAGACCCACCTCTTCCACGACCGGGTGATGAGCCTCGACGAGGTCACCCTCGAGGCCGGGGCGACGCTCGGACCCAACAGCGTCATCCTGCCCGCGGCGACCCTCGGGCAGAACGCGACGGTGGGGGCGACCTCGCTCGTCATGCGCGGCGAGTTCGTGCCGCCCCATGCGTACTTCAGCGGCAATCCTGTCATACCCTGGGTGGATGCACCTGAACTCCCTGAGCGCGCCCCGGTCGAGCACCCCGTCGATGCTTGATCCCTATACGCCGGGCGTCGGCAGTGCGGATCTGCTCATCGACCACTATGACATCGACCTCGACTACCGGATCGGGCCCAACCGGTTGGCCGGGAAGGCGCGGCTGACCGGCCGGGTGCTCACGGAGACGTCGACGATCGTCCTCGATCTCACGGGGATGCGGGTGACGAAGGCGAGCGTCAACGGCCGCAAGGTCCGCTACTCGCTGCGCGGGAAGAAGCTGCGGCTGAGCACCGAGGCGCTGGGGAAGAACCAGCCGGTGCGCATCGACATCGCCTACGAGGGCAATCCGCAGCCGGCGATCGGCACGTGGGGCGACATCGGCTGGGAGGAGCTCGAGGACGGCGTCCTCGTCGCCGGTCAGCCCGTCGGCGCCTCGACGTGGTTCCCGTGCAATGACCATCCCTCGAACAAGGCGAAGTTCCGGATCCGGGTGCTCACGGAGTCCGAGTACACGGTCGTGTCCAATGGCGACCTCGTCGAGAAGGTCCGCAAGGCCGGACGCACGGCGTGGACGTTCCAGTCGACGACACCGCTGGCGACGTACCTTGCGACCGTGCAGATCGGCCGGTACCGCAGCGCCGAGCTGCCCGCCCCGCCCGGTGTCGCCCCGAGCCCCGTGCCGCTGACGGTCTTCGCCGGTGAGGCCTGGCAGACCGCGGTCGCGCGCCTGCCCGTCCAGCACGCGATGATGACCCTCTTCGTCGACCGCTTCGGTCCCTACCCGTTCGACCGCTACGACGTCGTCGTGACGAACGAGGAGCTCGAGATCCCGCTCGAGTCGCAGCCGCTGTCCGTGCTCGGACCCAACCACCTCGGCCCCGAATGGGAGGCCGAACGGCTCGTCGCCCACGAGTTGGCCCACCAGTGGTTCGGCAATTCGCTCACCCCGAACAGTTGGTCGGACATCTGGCTCAACGAGGGCTTCGCGTGCTACGCCGAGTGGCTGTGGTCGGAGGAGACGGGGCTGATGAGCGCCGACGAGTGGGCCCGGACCTGGCATCGGGCGCTCAGCGCCTCCCCGCAGGACATCGTGCTCGCCGATCCCGGGGGCCCCGACATGTTCGACGACCGCGTCTACAAGCGCGGGGCGCTCACCCTCCACGCTCTGCGGCTGACCCTCGGCGACGACGTCTTCTTCGCGTGCGTGCGCGAATGGACGACGCGGCACCGGCACGGCAACGTCACGACGAGGGATTTCATCGACAGCGTCTCGCGCACGTCAGGGCGTGACATCGCCGAGGTGGTTCGTCCGTGGCTGACCGAGACCGCACTGCCGCCGCTGCCGTTACCCCAGCTGCCGCACGAGCAGGTCTGAGTCGCCGCTGCGCCCGACGGGTGCGAATCCGCGGCTGCGGTAGAGGTGGGCGGCGCCGTTGCCGTCCTCGACGGCGAGGCTGACAGCGCGGACCCTGGAGAGCCGGGCGAGCGTGAGGAGGACGTCGAGGAGGGCCCCGCCGATCCCCTGCCCCTGGTAGGCGGGGAGCACGGCGATCGAGAGCTCCGGGATGTCGGCGGCGACCCACCCGTAGCCGGCGAACGGCGCGGTGGCCTCTTCACCGGCCTCGTCTCCGACCTCGGCGACGAAGTCCGCCTGACCCGATTCGTCCTCGACCACCTCGGCGATGGCCCCGCCGTCTTCGGAATCGTCGTCGACGACGCTCGAGGCGATGACGGTCGAGTGGGGCTCGAGCCCGGCGATGAACGTCGCGTCCGCGGGAGCCTCCTCGTCGCCGGGGATCGCGGCGGGGTCGGCATAGCGCAGCCACGCAAGGCCGACGATCTCCTCCCCGGCCTCGTCGTAGCAGGCCACGGCGAGGTCGCCTCGGCGTCCCCAGTCTGAGAAGTACGCCCGCGCATCGGGTCGGTCGACGAGCTCGGCGCGCGGAATCGTCGGCTTGTCCATCGACCAGTTGAAGGCGAGGTCGACGAAGGGGACGAACACCTCGTCGGGGGTGTCGGCCGGCAGGGGCCGGATCCGGGTGCGCAGATCGTGCTCGCTCATGTCAGTCCCTTCTCTACCGCGGTGCGGATCCAGGTGTGGTTGCGCACGCGCCAGCCCAGGGTGAGCGCGCGCAGGCCGATGAAGCCGAGGCAGAAGGTCGCCCACAGTCCCAGCGCGCCCGGCCACAGCGCGGTGATGGGGATGAGGACGAGGGCGTAGCCGATGACGGCGACGAGCTGGGCCAGGGCGAGGTAGCGGGCGTCCTCGGCGCCCATGAGGACCCCGTCGAGGACGAAGACGTACCCGGCGATCGGCATGCCGAGGGCGAGGATCGGCAGGAGCCCGGTCAGCGTCGCGATGACGGCGGGGTCGGAGGAGAAGACGCGCGGGATGAGGCCGGAGCCGGCGAAGAGGACGAGCCCGACGATGATCCCGAAGACGATGCCCCAGAGGATGAGGCGGCGGTTGATCGCGGCGACGGCCTCGACGTTCCGCGCTCCGAGCTGGAGGCCGATGAGGGCCTGACCGGCGATCGCGAGGGAGTCGAGGGCGAGCGCGAGGGCGAAGAAGAGGCTCTGGGCGACCTGGATCGCCGCGAGCTCCGTCGTGCCGGCTGCGGTGGCGAGGACGACGAGGACGATGAGGGACGCACGCAGGCTCGCGTTGCGCACGAGCAGCCAGCCGGAGGTCTTCGCCGAGGAGAGGACACCGGCCCAGTGGGGGCGGAAGCTCGCGTGGAAGCGGCGGGCCGCGCGGAGGCTGATGAGGAGGTAGACGGCGCACATGCCGGCCTGCGCGACGACGGTGCCGAGCGCGGATCCGGCGACGCCGAGGCCGAGGCCGTAGATGAAGAGGGCGTTGAGACCGATGTTCGCGACACAGCCGACGGCGGCGACGACGAGCGGGGTACGGGTGTCCTGGAGTCCGCGCAGCAGCCCGGTCGCGGCGATGACGACGAGCATGAACGGCAGTCCCCACCACGAGATCGCCAGATATGTCTGTGCCCCGGACGCGACCGCGGCTGCCGGTCCGAACGCGGCGATCGCCGTCGACAGCAGCGGCAGTCCGGCGACGAGGAGCGCCACCGAGGTGACGAGGGCGAGCCAGATGCCGTCGAAGCCGGCCCCGACGGCACCGCGGATGTCCCCGGCGCCCATCCGCTTGGCCACCCGCGGAGTCGTCGCATAGGCGAGGAAGATCATCAGTCCGAGCACGGTCTGGAGGATCGTCGAGGCGATCGCGAGTGATCCGAGGGCATCGGCGCCGAGGTGGCCGACCATGGCCGTGTCGGTGAGCAGGAAGATCGGTTCGGCGATGAGCGCGCCGAGAGCCGGCAGCGCCAGCCGAAGTATGTCCCTGTCGATCGCTGCCACGCCTGCGAGTCTATCCAATCGCAGGTGCGGCGGCGATGAACGGGGCGGGCTCAGACGACTTCGAAGAGCCCGGCAGCACCCTGCCCGCCGCCGATGCACATCGTCACGACGACGTACTTGACGCCGCGGCGCTTGCCTTCGATGAGGGCATGGCCGACGAGGCGGGCCCCGGTCATCCCGTAGGGGTGGCCGACGGAGATGCCGCCGCCGTCGACGTTGTAGCGTTCCGGGTCGATGCCGAGCCGGTCCCGGCAGTAGAGGGCCTGGACAGCGAAGGCCTCGTTGAGCTCCCAGAGGCCGATGTCGTCGATCGTCAGACCGTGACGCTCGAGGAGCTTCGGCACGGCGAAGACGGGACCGATGCCCATCTCGTCCGGGGCCACGCCGGCCACGGCCATGCCGCGGTAGATGCCGAGCGGGCTGAGTCCGCGGCGGGACGCCTCGGTGTCGGACATGAGGACGGCCGCCGAAGCGCCGTCGGAGAGCTGGGAGGCGTTGCCGGCGGTGACGCTCGGATGCTGCGAGGCGACGCCGGGGTCGAGGACAGGCTTGAGTCCGGCGAGGCCCTCGAGGGTGGTCTCGGGGCGGTTGCCCTCGTCCTGGGTGAGCGTGACCTCTTCGGTCGAGGTCTCCCCCGTCGCCTTGTCGACGACGACCTTCGTCGTGGGCAGCGGCACGATCTCCGCGTCGAAGCGTCCGGCGGCCTGCGCGGCGGCGGTGCGCTTCTGCGATTCGAGGGAGTAGGCGTCCTGCTCCTCGCGGCTGACCCCGTAGCGTTCGGCGACGATCTCCGCGGTTGCGAGCATCGGGTAGTAGATGCCGGGCACGTTCTCCTCGAGCCACGGATCCTTCGCCCGGAAGGTGTTCATGTGCTCGTTCTGGACGAGCGAGATCGATTCGACGCCGCCGCCGACGGCGATCGACTGTCCGTCGACGATGATCTGCTTGGCCGCGGTCGCGATCGCCATGAGCCCCGAGGCGCACTGGCGGTCGACGGACATCCCGGCCACGGTGACGGGGAGGCCGGCGCGCAGGGCGGCCTGGCGTCCGATGTTCGTGCTCTGGCTGCCCTGTTGGAGGGCCGAGCCCATGATGACGTCGTCGACCTCCGCGCCGTCGACGCCGGCGCGCTCGACGGCGTGGGCGATCGCGTGGCCGGCCAGCTCCTGGGCCTGCGTGTCGTTGAAGGCGCCGCGGTAGGCGCGTCCGATCGGGGTTCTGGCGGTGGAGACGATGACGGCGTCGACCATGACTGTCCTGCTTCCCTCGTGGCGATGGATGGTGGGGTGGTGCGGTTGCGGGGTGGTGCGGTTGCGGGGTGGTGCGGTTGCGGGGTGGTGCCGGCGCCCCGATCAGCTGCGGGGGCCGGGTCTGGCGCGGGGACGGTCCCCGATCAGTTCCGGGGGCCGCCGGCGACGTAGATGACCTGACCGGAGACGAATCCCGCGCCCTCGGAGACGAGGAACGACGCGGTGTTCGCGATGTCGTCGGGGGTGCCGGCACGGCCGACGGGGATCTGGCTGATCGCCGCCTTCTTGAAGTCGGCGAAGTCGACGCCCACTCGCTCGGCTGTCGCCTTCGTCATGTCGGTCTCGATGAAGCCGGGGGCGATCGCATTGGCGGTGACGCCGAACTTCCCGAGTTCGATCGCCCACGTCTTTGTCATGCCCTGGATGCCGGCCTTCGCCGCGGAGTAGTTCGTCTGTCCGCGGTTGCCGAGCGCCGAGGTCGACGACATCGACACGATCCGCCCGAACTTCTCGGCGACCATGTGCTCCTGAACCGCCTTGGCCATGAGGAACGCCCCGCCGAGGTGGACGGAGAGCACCTTCTCGAACTCCTCGTAGCTCATCTTGAAGAGGAGGTTGTCGCGGAGGATGCCGGCGTTGTTGATGAGCACGGTGGGAGCACCGAGGCGGTCGGCCACCTCGGCGACGGCGGTAACCACGGACGCTTCGTCCGAGACATCGGCGGCGAGTCCGATCGCCTCGCCCCCGGCTGCGGTGATCGCGTCGACGGTGTCGTCGGTCGGCCCCATGTCGAGGACGGCGACCTTGAGCCCGTCGGCGCTGAGCTTCTTCGCGATCGCGGCGCCGATGCCGCGTCCGCCGCCGGTGACGATTGCTGTGCGTGCCATGGATGACTCCTTCAGTGACGGATCATGGGGCGGTCAGTGGCGGAGGGCGAGGCGATCGTTCTCTGTGATGCACACCTCACTGCCGCTTCCTCCCACTGTAGACCATCACTGAACGAATGATTGCTCACCGGTCGGCCGCCTCGGCGCGTACGGGGTCATGGAGGACACCGACACGAGCGCGCGACTCCCCTGCCCCACCGACGCCCCGAACCGGCAACTACGCCGTCACCCGGCAATGACGCCGTCACACGACAGCCACCACTCCATCGACGCCCTCAACCGGCAAATACGCGCTTAGCAGACGGCGTATTTGTCGGTTCACCGCGTCGAAGCCCAGTTCCACCCCGCGCACTGCACCGAGGCGGCTGGACCGACGCCCCGAACCGACCGCGACGCCCCCAACCGACACATACGCGGTCAGCCGACAACCACCACTCCACCGACGCTCTCAACCGACAAATACGCGCTTAGCAGACGGCGTATTTGTCGGTTCACCGCGTCGAAGCCCAGTTCCACCCCGCGCACTGCACCGAGGCGGCCGGACCAACGCCCCGAACCGACCGCGACGCCGTCAACCGGCAATGACGCGGTCACCCGACGGCCGGCACGCCACCGACGCCCCGAACCGACAAATACGCGGTTAGCAGACGGCGTATTTGTCGGTTCAGCGCGTCGAAGCCCAGTGCCGCCCAGCACACCGCACCGAGGCAGCCGCGTCGAAGCCCAGCGCCGCCCAGCACACCACTCCGACGCGGCCGGAGACGGCCCTCCACCCGCGGCGGGGCAACCGGCCTACTCGTCGAGGAAGCGGGAGACGTCGCCGGCGCCGACGCGGGCGACCTCAGGGTACTTGCCGGTGAAGTCGATGACCGAGGTGGGCACGACGCCGGGGGTGCCGGAGTCGATGACGACGTCGACCTCGTGGCCGATCTGGTCCATGACGTCGTCGGCCTCGGTGAGCGGATCCTCGTCGCCGGGCAGGAGCAGGGTCGAGGAGAGGATCGGCTCGCCCATCGCCTCGACGAGAGCCAGAGCCGTCGTGTTCTGCGGGATCCGCGCGCCCACCGAGTGCTTCTTCGGGTGCATCATCCGCCGCGGCACCTCTTTCGTCGCCTTCATGATGAACGTGTACGGGCCCGGCGTCATCGACTTGATCGCCCGGAAGTCCGAGTTGTCGACGATGACGAACTGCCCGAGCTGCGCGAAGTCATGACACATGAGCGTGAAATGGTGCTTGGAGTTCAGGTGCCGGATCCGCGTGATCCGCTCGATGCCGTCCTTGTTCTCCAGAGCGCACCCGAGCGCGTAGCACGAGTCCGTCGGATAGGCGATGAGTCCGCCGTCGCGCAGAACCTGCGCGGCACGCTCGATGAGTCGGGGCTGCGGGTTGTCAGGATGGATCTCAAGAAGTGTCGCCATGCTTCATGGTAACCACGGCCGACGGTCCCTGTGAACGGCGCGGCCGTCGAGAAGATGCCCATCCGCCGAGGCGGTCGCCCGTGTTCGCAGGCGTCCAGTGGCTGTCCGGGCCCGACGTCCACTGAGGCGGTCGCCCAAATCCGCGGGCGTCCAGTGGCCGTCCGAACCCGACGGCCGCCGAGGCGGTCGCCCGAGTCTGCGGACGTTCAGTGGCCGCCCGCGTCTCCGCCCGTCCAGTGGCCGTCCGGGCCCGACGCCGCCGAGGCGGTCGCCTGCGCCCGCGGCTGTTCAGTGCCCGGGTCTCGTCTTCCGTGACAGCAGTCGGGCACCGGGATCCGTCGGCTGCAACGTGTTCGGAGTCTTACCCGCCTCCGGGGTCGCGCGCGGACCCATGACCGTGCCGGGGTGGGAGTCCTTCGCCGTGTGCGGATCGGAGGCCAGGAGGATGTTCACCCACTTCGCCCGCGGGTCGGCGTCGACGAGGAGGGCTTTGACGAGCAGGGTCGCCGGCAGGGCGAGCAGAGCGCCGAGCCAGCCGAGCACCCACACCCAGAAGAGCAGGGAGAGGAAGGACACGAGCGGGGTGACGCCGACGGATTCGCCCGTGAACTTCGGCTGGATGATCGCCTGGATGACGAAGTTGAGGACCGAGTATGCGGCGATGACCCAGAGCGCCGACTGCCAGCCGCTGTCAACGAGGGCGAGCAGCGCCGGCGGGACGAGGCCGATGATGAACCCGATGTTGGGGATGTAGTTCGTGAGGAACGCGAGCACACCCCACACCCATACGAGCGGGACGTCGATGATCGCGAGCGCCACGACGTCGAGGACGGCGACGATGAGACCGAAGATCGTCGCCACCACCCAGTACCGGCGCACACCGCTGGCGAATCCGCCGAGCGCGGCGGCCAGCGACGGCTTCGCGTCGACGAGCATCGTCATCCGCTGGCCGATGCCCATCGAGTCCATCGCGACGAAGAAGACAGCCATGACGACGGTCGTGAGCAGTCCGGCGACGACGGAGACGTTGGTCAGCAGCGGGGTGACCGCATCGATGATCGACCGCGCATTGAACCCGCGCAGCTGGTCTTCGAGCACGCTCGAGGTCACCCCGAGCTGCGAGAGCAGGGACATGAGACTGTGGTACGTCGAGACGATCTCGCTGCTGTAGCTCGGGATGAGCAGCACGAGTTCGGCGATCGACCAGGCCGTGAGCCCGAAGAACGCGACGATCATGCAGAGGACGAGGACGACGGAGATCACCGCGCCGATCGCCCCGGGCACCCGGTGCCGGGTGAGGAACTTCTGCAGCGGGTAGACGACGATGTAGAAGTTGAGCGCGAGGAAGACGGGCGCGACGATGTCCTGGAGTCCCCGGAAGAACGTCAGGGCATACGCGATGCCCGCGATCGTCAGGGCGATGACGAGGGCTCTGGCCGGCGGGCGCGCATGCCATGGCTGCTGCTGACCTCGAGCCTGGGTGTCATCGCTCAACTACCGACCTCGTCTCTTCTCCCTGATGCGCATCGACAGCTCGATGGGGGTTCCCTCGAAGCCGAATGTCTCGCGCAGTCGCCTGATGATGAAACGACGATACCCCGGTTCAAGGAATCCTGTGGTGAAGAGCACGAATTTCGGCGGCCGGGACTGCGCCTGGGTGCCGAAGAGGATGCGCGGCTGCTTGCCGCCGCGGACCGGGTGGGGGTTCGCGGCGACGAGTTCGCCGAGGAACGCGTTGAGACGTCCGGTCGGGATGCGCTTGTCCCAGTTCTCCAGCGCCGTCTCCATCGCCGGGACGAGCTTCTCGGCGTGTCGGCCGGTCTTCGCGGAGATGTTGACCCGCGGCGCCCACGAGACATGCGCGAGGTCGCGTTCGATCTCGCGTTCGAGGTAGTAGCGGCGCTCCTCGTCGAGGAGGTCCCACTTGTTGAAGGCGAGGACGACGGCCCGACCCGCCTCGGCGGCGGTCGTGACGATGCGGACGTCCTGCTCGCTCAGCGGCTCCTGCGCCTCGAGGAGGACGACGGCCACCTCGGCTCGTTCCAGGGCCGTCTGCGTGCGCAGGGCGGCGTAGAAGTCGGCCCCGCTCGCCTGGTGGGCCCGCCGGCGGATGCCCGCCGTGTCGACGAAGCGCCACTGCTTGCCGCCGAGCTCGATGAGTTCATCGACGGGGTCGCGGGTCGTGCCCGCGACGTTGTCGACGAGCACGCGCTCGGAGCCGACGAGCTTGTTGAGCAGGGAGGACTTGCCGACGTTGGGGCGCCCGACGAGCGCGACCCTGCGCGGGCCGCCCTCCTCGATGCGCGTCTCGACGGCGGAGACCTCGGGGAGTACGTCGATCGCCTCGTCGAGGAGGTCGGCGACGCCGCGGCCGTGGAGGGCCGAGACCGACCACGGCTGGCCGAGGCCGAGACCCCAGAGTTCGGCGGCCATGAGCTCGCCGCGCTCATCGTCGACCTTGTTCGCGGCGAGGATGACCGGTTTCTTCTTCTTCCGCAGCATCTTCACGACCATCTCGTCGGTGGCCGTCGGGCCGGTCGTGGCGTCGACGACGAGGACGACGGCGTCGGCCATGTCGACGGCGACCTCGGACTGGATGGCGATCCGCGAGGCCATGCCCTTCGAATCGGAGTCCCAGCCGCCGGTGTCGACGAGGGTGAAGTCCTTGCCGTTCCACTCCGCGCGGTAGCTCACCCGGTCGCGGGTGACCCCGGGAACGTCCTCGACGACGGCTTCCCGTCGGCCGAGGATGCGGTTGACGAGCGTCGACTTCCCGACGTTCGGACGGCCGACGATCGCGAGGACGGGATCGGCCCCGTGTTCCTCCTCGTCCTCGACCTCGAAGCCGAGGGAGTCGAGCAGCGCCCGGTCGTCGTCTTCGAGCTCATAGCCCTCGAGGCCGGCCTCGAGCGCGGTCGCCCGCTGCTCGGCTTCCTCGTCGCTGATCTGCTCGAGACGCTCGGCCAGTGCCTCGTCGGGGGCCTCGTGGAATTCCTCTTCGGTCATCGTGCTTCCTTCACCAGATCGAGCACGGTCGTGACGACCTGCTCGAAGTCGAGATCGCTCGTGTCGAGGGTGTGGACGCCGTCGGCGGCGGTGAGGAAGCTCGTCGTCGCCGAGTCCTTCGCATCACGGCCGGTCACCTGGGCCTGAGTCGCGGCGACCGCCTCGGCGTCGTCACTGCCGTGGAGCTCCTTGGCCCGGCGGGAGACGCGGACGTCGTCGCGGGCGGTCATGAGGAGCCGGACCTCGGCGTCGGGGGCGACGACGGTCGTGATGTCACGGCCCTCGACGACGACGCCCGGGGCGGCGGCTGCGATGATGTCGCGCTGACGTTCGATGAGCTCGCTCCGGGCGTCGGGGACGGCCGAGACCGTCTGGACGTTCTCGGAGACCTCGGGGCTGCGGATCTCCTCGGTGACGTCGATGCCGTCGACGGACACGGAGAAGTCGTCGGGGTCCGTGGAGATCTCGAGGTCTGCGCCGCGGACCTGTTCGAGGACGTCGACGGGATCGGTGACCCCGCGGTTGAGCGCCAGCCACGCCATCGCCCGGTACATCGCACCGGTGTCGAGGTAGGCGTAGCCGAGCCGGCGGGCGACCTCCTTCGCGGTGCTCGACTTGCCGACTCCGCTGGGTCCGTCGATGGCGACGACGCTCATGTGGTTCCTTCCTTCTCGATGGCGGATTCGGGGATCCGCCATCCCAGTGACTGCAGTCCGTGTTCGAGTTCGTTCGCGTTCGCCGGCATCACCGAGACGTCGACGATGCCGAGCCGGCGCCCGGGCGCGTGGTCCATCCGGAAGTCCTCGACGTTGATGCCGAGGTCCCCGATGTCCTTGAACAGGGAGGCCAGCGTCCCCGGGGTGTCGGGGATGAGGACCGTGACGACAGCATATGCGGTCGGCGCCTGTCCGTGCTTGCCGGGGATCCGGTCGTGACCTTCGTTGCCGAAGGCGATCGTCCGCGCGATCACCCCGGTCGAGCCGGGACCGAGGGCGAGCGCGTCGATGACGGCGTCGAGTTCGCCGCGCAGGGCGACGAGCACGGCCCGGACCTCCTCGGCGTTGCCGGAGAGGATCTGCGTCCACAGACCCGGATCCGAGGCGGCGATGCGGGTGACGTCGCGCAGTCCCTGCCCGGCCAGGGCCACCTCGTCGAGCGGGGCGTGGCGCAGCTGGGAGGCGACGAGGGAGGACACGACCTGCGGGACGTGGGAGACCTTCGCGACGGCGGCATCGTGGATCCGGGGGTCGAGGTGGGTGACCGAGGCGCCGGTCGCCTCGGCCATCTCCTCGACAGCGGTCAGCCGGGCAGCCGGGGTGTCCTCATCGGAGCAGATCACCCACGGGCGGGCGATGAAGAGGTCGGGCCGCGCCGCGATCGCCCCGGACTTCTCCCGCCCGGCCATCGGGTGGCAGCCGATGTAGCGGTCGAGGGCATCACCGGTGACGAGCTCCCGGACGGTCTCGAGCAGGCGGGTCTTGATGCTCGCGACGTCGGTGACGGTGGCGCTCGGGTACGTGGTCAGCGCCGCGGCGATGACGCCGGCGGCAACATCGGGCGGGGTGGCGACGACGACGATGTCGGGGTCGGGTGCCGTGCCGGGTGCGACCGGCTCACCGGCGCCGAGGTCGGAGGCGAGCTGCTGCGCGGTCGGGGACGTGTCCTCGAGGGTGACGCTGTACCCGCGTCCGCGCAGGGCAAGGCCGAGGCTCGCACCGAGCAGCCCGGTGCCGATGATGTGGATCCTCACAGGTCGACGGCTTCGAAGAGCTCCCCGACCTCGTCGGAGCGCAGCGGGCGGATCTTGCCCTGCCGCTGTTCGGCGAGCGAGATCGGGCCGAACTTCGTGCGCACGAGCCGTTCGACGGGGTTGCCGATCGCGGCGAGCAGGCGGCGGACGACGCGGTTGCGTCCCGAATGGAGGGTGAGTTCGACGACGGAGCGGCCCGGGGTGGAGTCGACGAGGCGGAACTCGTCGACCTTGACGATGCCGTCGTCGAGTTCGATGCCGGCCTTGAGCCGGGCCGAGGCGTCCTTCGCGAGCTGACCCTTGACCTGCGCGAGGTAGGTCTTGGGGATCTCGTAGCGGGGGTGGGCGAGCCGGTTCGACAACTCTCCGTCATTGGTCAGGAGGATGAGGCCCTCGGTGTCCGTGTCGAGGCGCCCGACGTGGAAGATCCGCTCGGCGCGGTTGCCGACGTAGTCGGCCAGGGACTTCCGCCCTTCGGGGTCCTTCATCGTCGAGACGACGCCCGCGGGCTTGTTGAGGGCGAGGTAGATCTTCTGCGGGCTCGTCGAGATCCGCAGGGTGTCGACGTAGACGGACTGGGTGTCCGGGTCGATGCGGGTGCCGAGTTCGGTGACGACGCTGCCGTCGACCTCGACCCGACCGTCGAGGATGAGCTGCTCGCACGCGCGCCGGGACCCCAGCCCCGCCTCGGCGAGGACCTTCTGCAGTCGCACTCCCCCGCTGACATGGGCGTCGCCGCCCTTCGCGCCGGTGCTGGCGCGCTGCTTGCGGCTCGGTCGGTTGCTGCGCCCGCCGGGCGCCCTGGGATCGCGGTAGGGACTCATGGGGTCCATTGTCTCAAATCAAACGTCGTCTGGTGACATCTCGTCGCCGACTGTGGCGAGGACCTCGGTCTCGTCGGCGCCGAGTTCCTCGAGGTCGGAGTCCTCGGGCAGGTACGGGGCGATGTCGGGGAGGTCGTCGAGGCTCTGCATGCCGAGCGCATCGAGGAACTGGTGGGTCGTCGTGTAGAGGAGCGCCGAGGTGGTCGCCTCCTTCCCGGCTTCGACGATGAGTCCGCGCAGCAGCAGGGTGCGGATGACGCCGTCGACGCTGACCCCGCGGATCGCGGCGATCCGCGGCCGGGAGATCGGCTGCCGGTAGGCGATGACGGCGAGCGTCTCGAGGGCGGCCTGGGAGAGCTTCGCGCTCTGCCCGGCGGTGAGGAAGTCCTTGACGACGTCGTGGTAGTCGCCGCGGGAGAAGATGCGGAAGCCTCCGGCCACGGCCCGGATCTCGAAGCCGCGCTGCCGGCGCTGCTCGTCGCCGTCGTAGTCGCGGGAGAGCTCCTCGATCGCCGTCATCACGGTGTCCTCGTCGATGCCGAGGGCCGCGGCGAGCTCCGCGGGCGAGACCGCTGAGTCGCTGACCATGAGGACGGCTTCGATGCCGCCGAGGATCTCATCGTCGATCATTGCCCGTCCTCGCTCTCGTCGTCCGTGGGCACAGCGTCGTCGTCCTCGTCGTTCACAGAGTCATCCGCCGAGGCGGTGCCCGGTGCGTCGTGCCGCGCGTCGTCGTCCTCGTCGGCGCTCCATGTCCCCTCGGTGCGCAGATCGACCCCGTCCTCCGGGGTCTCGGTGCGGGTGATGAGGAGTCGGCCGAGCGGTTCGTCCTGGTCGAAGTCGCAGAGGCCGACCTTGAAGAGCTCGAGGAGGGCGAGGAACCGTGCGACGACGACGAGGGTGTTCTCCGCGGTGTCGAGGAGCTCCTGGAAGTCGAGCTCGCCGGCGCGCAGCAGCCCGAGGATGTGTCCGCGCTGCTCGGAGACGCTGACGAGCGGCAGGTGGATGTGGTCGACGGCGACCGTCGGCGGGGTGTGGTCGCGCTGGAGGACGGTGGCGAAGAGACCGGCGAGCTCGCCGGGTCCGATGCGGATCTCCAGCGGCGGCAGGACGTCCTGGAACTCTGCGTCGAGACCGACGTCGCGGGGCACGCGGATGGCCCCGGCGGTCATCGCCTCGGCGAAGTGGGCGCTGACGGACTTGTACGCCCGGTACTGGAGGAGCCTGGCGAAGAGGAGGTCGCGGGCCTCGAGGAGTTCGAGGTCGAGCTCCTCCTCCCCCTCCTCGTGCGGCAGCAGCCGTGCGGTCTTGAGGTCGAGCAGGGTGGCGGCGACGAGGAGGAACTGGGAGATCTCCGCGAGGTCGGCGGCACCGTCGCGGTCCCCGCCGGAGCGCAGACTCGTCGTGTACGCGATGAACTCGTCGGTCACCTCGGCGAGGGCGATCTCCGTGATGTCGAGACGGCGTTTCGAGATGAGACCGAGCAACAGGTCGAAGGGACCGGAGAAGTTCTCCAGTTCGACCTGGAAGCCCGTGGGCGCGTCCCCGGTGCCGGAATCCCCGGTGCTCGATTCCTCAGGCATGGCGTCCGCGGTGACGGTCTCGCTCAGGGCGCGCCTCCGCGGGCGATGAGCTCACGGGCGAGCCTGCGGTACGCCTCGGATCCGGGGTGCTTGGGGGCGAAGCTGGTGATCGGCTCGGCGGCGACGGAGGCGTCGGGGAACTTCACGGTGCGGTTGATGACGGTGTCGAAGACCTTGTCCTCGAACGCCTCGGAGACCCGGCTCATCACCTCTTTCGAGTGCAGGGTCCGCGAGTCGAACATCGTCGCGAGGATCCCGTCGACCTCGAGGGAGGGGTTGAGGCGGTCCTGGACCTTCTCGATCGTCTCGACGAGGAGGGCGACGCCGCGCAGGGCGAAGAACTCCGTCTCGAGCGGGATGATGACGCCGTGGGAGGCGGTGAGCGCGTTGACGGTCAGCAGGCCGAGCGAGGGCTGGCAGTCGATGAGGACGACGTCGTACTCGCCGGCGACCTTGGCAAGGACGCGGGAGAGGACCTGTTCGCGGGCGACTTCGCCGACGAGCTGGACTTCGGCCGCGGAGAGGTCGATGTTCGCCGGCAGGACGTCGATGTAGTCGAACTCGGTCTCGACGATG
This sequence comes from Brevibacterium sp. XM4083, assembly GCF_006489205.2. Lineage (GTDB taxonomy): Bacteria > Actinomycetota > Actinomycetes > Actinomycetales > Brevibacteriaceae > Brevibacterium. The sequence goes on from NZ_VFYR02000002.1 coordinate 770,083, forward strand.
ACGTCGTGCGGGTCGAGGCGCGGGTTCATCAGCAGGTTGTAGATGCTGATGTCGAGGTCGTAGGGGTTGATGCCGAGCCCCACCGACAGGGCGCCCTGCGGGTCGAAGTCGACGAGGAGGACCTTGCGGCCGTACGCGGCCAGGGAGGCGCCCAAGTTGATCGACGACGTCGTCTTCCCGACCCCGCCCTTCTGGTTGACCATGGCGATGATGCGTGCGGGCCCGTGCGAGTCCAGCGGGGCGGGTTCGGCGAAGTCGTCGACGCTCTTCGCTGCGGGGAGATCCAACGCCTGTTGCGGATTCATCACTCGGTCGGCCACCTTTCGTTGCGTGCTGTGCACAACCCTACCGCGCTCGGGGGTGCGAGGTGGCGTAGACCTCGCGCAATGTTTCCTCCGACACCTTCGTGTAGATCTGCGTCGTCGTCACCGAGGCGTGCCCGAGCAGCTCCTGGACGACGCGGATGTCCGCCCCGCCCTCGAGGAGGTGGGTGGCGAAGGAATGGCGGAACGTGTGCGGGGAGACCTCGGTCTCGAGTCCGGCGAGTTCCCCGGCGGCGACGACGATCTTCCACGCCGTCTGCCGCGACATCCGCGTGCCGCGGGCGTTGAGGAAGAGTGCCCCGGCCGGCGCGCCGGAGGCCGCCTTCGCCGCCATCGCCGGGCGCACGCGTGTCACCCAGGCCCCGAGGGCCGCGGCGGCATGGGATCCGAACGGGACGATCCGCTCCTTCCCGCCCTTGCCGTAGAGGCGGATGAGCCCGGTCTCGAGGTCGAGGTCGTCGAGGTCGGCGCCGACGGCTTCGGAGATGCGCGCCCCGGTCGCGTAGAGGAGTTCGAGGAGGGCAGCGGCCCGCAGCTGCGCCGGCTCCTCTCCCGCCGTCGTCGCGAGCATCGCCTCGACTGCGGACACGGACAGCGCCTTCGGCAGCCGCAGGCCCTCCCGCGGCGGACTGACCTCGGACGCGGGGTCGGTGTCGGCGAGCCCGTCGGCATGGGCGAAGGCATGGAAGCGGCGGACCGCGACGAGGGCACGGGCCCGGGTCCGCGGAGCGAGGCCCGAATCCTGGAGATGGAGCGCGAAGTCCTCGATGTGCGTACGGGTCACCTCGCCGAGGCGGCCGATCCCCTGCGCCGCCAGCCACGTCCCGTACCGGCCGAGGTCACGGGCGTAGGCGTCGATGGAGTTGAGTGAGAGACCGCGTTCGAAGCGCAGCGCGCCGAGGTAACCGGCGAAGGCGCGCTCGAGCGCCGCGGGCAGGTCGGGAAGGAGTTCGGCACCGTGCCTGGCCATGCCGGCTCAGGACTCAGCCGACGGCGGGGCCGAGATCGATCCGGCCGGGGGCGCGTCGCGTCCGTCGACGAGGAGCCGGGGCGCGTCGACCGGACGTGTGGGTGCGCTCTCGCCTGCCGCCTCGCGGCGGACGACGTTGGCGACCTGGAGGATCGCGAGCTGGGCCACGGAGTTCGTCAGGCGGCCGTCGGCGATCGCCGCGAGCGCCTCGTCGAGGTCGACCCAGCGGTAGACGAAGCCGGCCTCCTCGTCGCTGCGCTCATGCCGGTCGGCGGCGGCCACCGGGGTGAGGTCGCGGGCGAGGTAGAGCCGCATCGTCTCACTGCTGCCGCCCGGGGAGAGCACGGAGTCCGAGAGCACCCGCCACGATCCGGCACGCAGGTCGGCCTCCTCGGCGAGCTCCCGCTGCGCGGCCGTGAGCGGGTCCTCGCCGGGAATGTCGAGGAGTCCTGCCGGCACCTCCCAGAGCCGGGCCCGGACGGGATGGCGGTACTGCTGGACGAGGAGGATCTGGTTCTCCTCGTTCAGGCACGCCACGGCCACGGCACCCGTGTGCGCCATGAGGTCGCGCACGAGTCCCGTGGCTTCGGGCAGGTCGAAGGTCTCGCGCCGGATCGACCACACGGCACCCTGGTACGCCTCGGTCGATGCAGTGATCTCCGGGGTGAACGGGATGTCGTGGAGGTCATTCACCGGCGCGGTCCCTCACCGGTTCGCCAGAGCGGCGGCGACGAGGCCGGCGAAGAGCGGATGCGGCTTCGTCGGGCGCGACTTCAGCTCGGGGTGCGCCTGCGTCGACACGTAGTACGGGTGGACGTCGGCGGGCAGTTCGACGAATTCGACGAGCTCACCGTTGGGTGAGGTGCCGGAGAACTGCAGCCCCGCCTCGGCGAGCTCATCGCGGTAGGCGTTGTTGACCTCGTAGCGGTGGCGGTGGCGTTCGCTGATGTCGGTCGCCCCGTACGCGCCGGCGGCGACGCTGCCCTCGGTGAGCTTCGCCTGGTACGTGCCCAGACGCATCGTGCCGCCGAGGTCGCCCTCGCCGTCGACGATCGACATCTGCTCGGCCATCGTCGCGACGACGGGGAACTTCGTGTCGGGGTCGAACTCCGAGGACGACGCGCCCTCGATGCCGGCGGCGTGACGGGCGTACTCGATGACCATGCACTGCAGGCCCAGGCACAGGCCGAGCGTCGGAATCCCGTTCTCGCGGGCGTACTTGAGCGCACCGACCTTGCCCTCGATGCCGCGGACGCCGAAGCCGCCGGGGATGCAGATCGCGTCGAGGCCCGACAGCGCCGCGGCGGCACCGGCCTCGGAGTCGCACTCGTCGGACTGGATCCATTCGATCTTCACCCGGGCGTCGTTGGCGAACCCGCCGTGGCGCAGCGCCTCGGTGACGGAGAGGTACGCGTCGGGCAGGTCGATGTACTTGCCGACGACGCCGATGCGCACTTCCTGCGCCGGATTGTGCACGCGTTCGAGCACCCAGTCCCACTTCGTCCAGTCGACGTCGCGGAAGGGCAGGTTGAGGCGGCGGATGACGTAGACGTCGAGACCGCCGTCGTGGAGGACCTTGGGGATCTCGTAGATGCTCGAGGCGTCGACGCAGGGCACGACGGCTTCGAGGTCGACATCGCTGGCCGAGGCGATCTTCGCGCGGATCGAGTCCGGCAGGTCGCGGTCGGAGCGGAGCACGATCGAGTCGGGCTGGATGCCGATCGAGCGCAGCGCGGCCACGGAGTGCTGGGTCGGCTTCGTCTTCAGCTCGCCCGAGGGCCCGAGGTAGGGCACGAGGGAGACATGGATGAAGAAGACGTTGTCGCGGCCGACGTCGTGGCGGACCTGGCGGGCGGCCTCGAGGAACGGCTGGGATTCGATGTCGCCGACGGTGCCGCCGATCTCGGTGATGATGACATCGGGACGGTCCTCGGCGGGACGTTCGGCCTGCGCGCGCATCCGGGACTTGATCTCGTCCGTGATGTGCGGGATGACCTGGACGGTGTCGCCGAGGTAGGCGCCGCGGCGCTCCTTGGCGATGACCGAGGAGTAGACCTGTCCGGTGGTGACGTTCGCGGCACCATCGAGGTCGATGTCGAGGAAGCGCTCGTAGTGACCGATGTCGAGGTCGGTCTCCGCTCCATCCTCGGTGACGAAGACCTCACCGTGCTGGAACGGGTTCATCGTTCCCGGGTCGACGTTGAGGTAGGGGTCGAGCTTCTGCATGGCGACCTTGATGCCGCGCTGAGTGAGCAGGTGTCCGAGGCTCGATGCCGTCAGACCCTTGCCGAGAGAGGAGGCGACGCCTCCGGTGACGAAGATGTGCTTGACTGTGTTCGGCTCTTGGGCCCCGATACGATTCACCACGGAATTTGATTCTATCAAACCGGCTGTCGGGAATTCGACGCGGCGTCGGCCTCGGCATAGACGCCGAGGAGGCTCGAGGCGATCTGGCCGGGGTTGTCGACGTCGATGACCCGCTTCTTCGCGGCGATCGCCTGTGCGCCGCGGGCGGCGGGGTCGTCGAGAAGATGATTGATCTCACGCAGCAGCCCGTCCGTGTCGTCGGGGGCGACGATCGGCGCCGAATCGCCCCAGATGCCCGCACGGCGCTCGTTGCCGATGAAGATCGTCGGCTTCGACAGCTGCATGAGGTCCTCGTGGCTGAGCCCGGTCATGTTCTCCGCGGCGATGACGAGATCGGCGGCGGCGACGACGTCGACGAGGTCGTCGGCCGGGGCGACGATGACGCCGCGGTCGGCGAACGAGTTCGCCACGGTCCTCCGGTCCCGGCCGGTGCCGGTGAGGACGGTGACGGCGCGGCGGTCGCGGCGGCGGGTGTTGATCTGGCCGGCGGCGTCGAGGACGGTCGCGAGCGCCGTGTGGTCCTTGAGCGCGATCGGGCTCGCGATCATCCACGTGCCGTCCTTGATGCCCAACTGCTTGCGCACCTGCGCCCGGGACATCGTCACCGTGAGGTCGGTGTCGATGTCGGGGGTGACGAGTTCGGCGCGTTCGACGAGCGGGACGGAGCCGGCGAACCATTCGACGACGGGTTCGGTCGTCCCGAGCACGGCGGTCGCGGTGCGGGCGACGACCTCGGCGCCGGTCTTCTCGATGACATCGGCCGGGTCGAAGTTCTCCACCGTGGCCACCGCCGTCGGGTGGAGCCGGGAGGGCAGTCCCGTGAAGCCGAGACCGGTCAGGGTGGCGGCGTGGAGGCCGTGGGCGTGGACGACGTCGACGTGCGGGTAGTGCTTGTGGAGGATGAAAGCCGAGTTCGGGTCCGAGGGGCTCAGCCGCCGCTTGGCCGTCAGCGGGATCTCCCGGTAGTTCTCCCGCAGGTCAGCAGGCACCTCGATCGTCTCGAGCAGATCCGGGTGAGCGGCGAGTCCGACCTTGAAACCGGCCTTGAGATGGCCGATCACGGCGATCTTCGCGACCTCGGCGACGGGTCCCGTCGTCTCGGCGAGCACGTGGAGGATCCTCGTGGCGGTGCTCAGCGGCTGGATCTCGGCGGTGTGGCTCATTCCCTCATCCTCTTTCTTCTCAGTTGCCCTCAAGCCTACCTGGGACGACGGGCGCTTCAGCGTAGACGGCCAGGATCTCTGCGGCGACCGCGGCCTCGTCGGGGAGTTCGGCTCCCCGCGCCCGCGCCCGGGCCCCGAGCTCGGCGCGCCGGCCGGGGTCGGTCGCGAGGTCTCCGATCGCCTCGGCCAGGGCCGCATCGTCGTCGGAGGCGATGAGGATCCCGGCGTCGCCGACGAGCTCCGGTGTCCCCCCGGTGGATGTCGCGATGATCGCCTGCCCGGAGAGCATCGCCTCCTGGAGGACGAGCGCGCGGGCCTCCCAGCGGCTCGTGAGGACGGAGATGTCGGCGGCGGCGATGAGCTCGGCGATGTCGTCGCGGGGTCCGAGGAAATGGAGGGCGGGCAGCGCCGAGGCGGCCGCCGCAGTCGCGTACTGTGCGCGGATCTCGGCGAGCTCGGTCTCATCGGCGGCGCCGGCGACGAGGACGACGAGGTCGTGTGAATGCTCTCCCAGCCGCGCGAGAGCGCGGACGAGCATGCCGTAGTTCTTCTGCGGGGCGACGCGTCCGACGGCGAGGACGATGACGGCGTCAGCGGGGAACCCGTACTCGGCGGCCAGCGCCTGCCGGGTCGCGGTCGCCTCGGCGGTGCTGATCTCGCGCACCGGCGGTGCGGCGGCCGGGGCGAACCGGGCGTCGCGGGCGCCGAGGTCGTGGGCGCGGATGACGAGGTCGGTGCTCGCGGCGAGGGTGACGTCGGCGCCGCGGGCGAGCAGCCGCTGGATCCCGGTTTCGATGCGGCCGCGCACTCCCGTGCCCGCGGCCTGGTTGTGGAGGCTGACGATGAAGCGCGGGCGGGGGCGCAGCAAGCGGGTGGCGAGGTGGGCGAGCAGGCCGGCGCGGAAGCCGTGCGCGTGGACGACGTCGGGACCGAAGCGGCGGAGGATCCGGCGCAGTTCGGTGACGAGTCCGGTGTCGCGGAGACCGACCCCGGTGCCGACGTCGAGGGCAGCGAAGCGCACCCCCGGCAGCGCGGAGAACCCGAACTGCGCGTCGGTGGCGGCCGGGCCGACGACGCCGACCTCGTGACCGGCGGCGGCGACGTCGCGGGCGAGTGCCCGCACGTGGGTGCCGACTCCTCCGGTCGAGGTGCCGATGACGTAGACGATCCTCATGGGTTCTCCTCGTTCGGGGTCGGTGAGGCTCCTGGGACGTGGTCGGTGCCCGCGGGCGGACCGGTCACCGGAGGCGTGGGCGCGGTGGTGCGGCGGGAGGCCAGCAGGCCGCGCACCTCGGCGAGGTAGCTGCGGTCGAGGAGGACGATGAGTCCGAAGACGAGGCACCCGATGAGGGCGGCGAGGATGCCGACGACGACCGAGGGGGCTGCCATGGTGCCGAGCAGACCGGCGAGCCAGCGGGCGGCGAGCGTGCCGATGACCGAGGCGATGCCGGCCGCGACGAGGGAGAGGAGGCTGCGGCGCAGCACTCCGGTCAGTCCGCCGGGGCCGAGGACGCGGCGGATCGAGATGAGCAGGGACACGGCGGCGGCGGTCATGCCGAGGACGTAGCCGAGGCAGATCGCAACGAGGGTGCGGTCCGGGTTGCCCTGCGCGTTCGTCACGGCGATCGCGGCGATCATGCCGACGATGACGAGGACCCAGCCGATCGTCGTCGCCACCGCGGCGTGGCGGGAGCGTTCGAGGGCGTAGAAGATCCGCGAGCCCCACGCGATGAACGACCAGCCGGGCACGGCGAGGGCCATGACGACGATCGCTGCGCTCATCGCGGAGAACGGGGCGGAGTCCTCGCCGCCGACGGCGTCGATCGCGGTGAAGAAGTACTCGAGCGGTCCGGCCGCGCTCATGAGGATGACGGTCCCGAGCAGTCCGATGGTGATGATGACCGCCGAGGTGGTCGCCGTGAGCGAGTGCAGGCGGGTCCGGGCGGCTTCCCGGTCACCGGCGGTGGCCGCGGGGTCGCCGGCGCGGCCCACCCAGGTCGAGATCGTCGGGAACATCACCGTGACGACGGGGATCGCGAGGACCGCGTAGGGCAGGAGGTAGACGGCGTTGATGTAGTTGAAGAGGACGAACGTGCCGGTGCCGCCGGAGCGGTTGGACAGGAACATTGTGACGAGGACGGCGCCCTGCTGGGCGAGCAGGGTGGCCATCCCGGCGCCGGCCAGGCGCAGGGCGCGCCGGGCGACACCGGGCGGGAACGTCCACGTCGGGCGGATCCGCAGACCGGTCGAGCGCATCGGCAGGGCCAGCGGCAGCGCGAGGGCGGCGACTCCGGCCGTCGTCCCCCAGCCGAGCCACCCGATGTGGGTCTGCCACGTCGCGTCCGTGCCGCCGACACCGGCGTAGGTGATGTAGGAGCCGATGACGACGAGGCTGGAGAGGAGCGGGGCGAAGGCGGGCCAGAGGAACTTCCGGTGCGCCTGGAGGACGCCGGTGAGCACGGCGCCGATGCCGTAGAGGACGAGCTGCGGGGCGAACATGAGGAGGAAGACCGCTGTCGCCGTCTGCTGGGTGCCGGCGCCGTGATCGCCGGGCGGGATGAGCAGGGCGGCGATCGGCTGGGCGAAGACGGCGACGAGGAGCGTCAGCGGCAGTGTCACGCTCACCGCCCAGGTCAGCAGCGCCGAGGCGATCCGGCTCGCCGTCTCCCTGTCCGCCCGGGCCAGGGGCACGGCGAGCAGGGGGATGACCGCGCCGGCCAGAGCGCCGCCGGCGACGACCTCGAAGAGGATGTTCGGCACCTGGTTGGCCGTCTGGTAGGCGGTGCCGACGGTGCCGGCGCCGACCGAGTTGGAGAAGACGAGCCAGCGGAGGAACCCGACGAGCCGGGTGATCAGGGTGATGATCGAGACGAGCAGCGCCGCCGAGGCGAAGAGCCGGACGAGCCTGTTCACTTCACCTCACGCCCGAAGGCGTCGATCTCCCGCAGTCCGGGGGTGGATTCGATGATCGACGTGAACGAGACCTTCTCGCTGAGCAGGGTGAGGCCGACGAGCACGCCGAGGACGACCGCGCGCTGACGGGCCGTCGAGTTCGCCGCGACCGTCGTGCCGAGGGCAGCGCCGAGGGCGTTGGCACCGGTGTCGCCGAGCATCGCGGCCCCGCCGAGGTCGTCGGGCCAGGCCGCGGCGGTCGTGCCGGTGACGACGGCGGTCGGGACCCACGTGACCCCGCGGCGGTGCGGCATCAGTCCCGCCACGAGGAGGCCGGCTTTGAGCGCGCGTCCCGGACGGAGGTCGAGGAGGTTGAAGAGGTTCGCCGACCCGGCGATGACTCCCCCGGTGACGACGGTGTCGACGGTCGCAGCGACCCACGAGCGCTCGTGCTTCGGCTGCGCCCACTGCGGCAGGGCCGCAGTGAGGACGCCCTGGCGGCGGTGGGCGTCGGGGCCGAGGATGGCCGCGGCGATGATCGCGGCCACCGGGATGCCGGTGACCTTGATCGCCCCGGTCGTCACCTCCCCGCGGGCGAGAGCGCTGAGGTGACCGCGCAGGCCCTTCGAGCTGCCGGATTCGAGGAAGTCGTCGACGGCGCCGAGGGCGCCGGAGGCGGCGGTCGCGAGCAGGGTCGCCGCCCGCTGGCGGGGGTCGGAGATGAGAACGCTGCCGGCGAGCAGTCCCGAGGCCACGGCGGGGCCTTCGAGGAGGGTGACGTCCTCACCGGCGTGGTTGGTGCGGACGACGCGCGGGTGGCTGCGCAGCGGGGAGGACAGCAGGGCCTTCGTCACGCCGTACCCGAGGAGTCCGGCGACGGCGGAGGAGACGATCGTGCGGATCATGTCAGACCTTTCCGGGCAGGACCGCTTCGGCGTCCGAGGCGAAGCCCCAGTGGCCGTGGGTGCCGTTGTTGGCCGCCGCGATCGCGCGGACGGTGATGATGGGTCCGGCGCCGAGGCCGAGGCCGTCGACGGTCGAGGCCCGGGACTTCTCGGTCCGCAGGACGTTGACGAGCCCGTTCTGGGCGGAGCCGGCGTCACCGGCGACGACGACGGCCTTCGATTCAGCGGTCAGGGCGTTGACGAAGTCGGTGATGACTTCGCGGGTGGCCTTGTCGCCGGTCGCCTCGGGACTCGGCTGCGTCTCGTCGGCGAGCTGGGAGTTCTCGTCGTCGACGATGACGAAGAGCTCGGTCGTGCGGTGGTCGGTGTCGGTGCGCAGCCGGCCGGCGTCGACGAAGGCGTTGTAGAGCTCCGTGGCCTTCGCCTCGGCGTCGTCGCGCTCCTGTCCTTCGGTGATCATCGACGCCCGGCCGGTGAGGGCGATGACGAGCGCCGAGCGCAGCGCGGTCGCATCGTCGGCGGGCAGGCCCGGGACGATGCCGCGCAGGGTGGTGAGGAAGTCACCGGAGCCGTCGACGGTGAGCGTGTCGTCGACGAACGCGACGTCACCGGCGATCTGACCGCCGGCCTCCTGGATCCGGTTGGTCACCTGTTCGACCTGCTCGGCGTTCGCCTCGGGGCCGGTGATGACGGTGATCTGCGTGTCGTTGAGGGTGCCGCCGATGAGTTCGGGGGCGGCGGCGGAGACGAACTCGTTCTGCTTCTCGATGTTGCCGCCGGCGGCCTCGAGCTGGGTGCGCAGGTCGTCGCGGTCGGTGCGCAGGGCGTCGACCTGGCTCTGCAGTGACTCCCCGATGGGCTCCTTGAGGGGGCCGGCGCCGAGGACGATGCCGACGGCGAGGGCGAGGAACACCGAGACGAGGGAGACGAGATGGTAGCGGAAGTCGATCACGAGGCAATCCTTGATTCGAGTCCGGCGCGCAGGGCACCGGATGATTCTGTCGCAGCGGTGGGGTCGCCGCCGAAGAGGGAGCCGATCCAGCCGAAGACGCCGTCGAGCTGCGCGGCGATGAGACCGAGGAAGGTCTGACCGGCCGCGGTGGCGGCCATCGCGACGCCGAGGGCGACGAGGCCGGCGATGATGAGGACGGTGAGCTGGAGGCTCGAGATGCGCTGGCGGTAGAGCAGGGAGACGCCCTTGGCGTCGATGAGCTTCGACCCGACGCGCAGGCGGGTGAGGAACGTCGAGGCCATGCCCTTGCGGCCCTTGTCGAGGAACTCCATGAGCGTGTCGTGGGTGCCGACGGCGACGATGAGGTCGGCCCCCTTGTCGTCGGCGAGCAGCATCGCGATGTCCTCGCTCGTGCCGGAGGCGGCGAAGGCGACGCAGTCGACGCCGAGGGCCTTGACGCGCTCGGTGCCCGGGGAATGGCCGTCGCGGTAGGCGTGGACGACGATCTCCGCGCCCGAGGTCAGCGCGGAGTCGGACACGGAGTCCATGTCGCCGACGATCATGTCGGGTTTGTACCCGGCTTCGAGGATCGCGTCGGCACCGCCGTCGACGCCGATGAGCAGGGGCCGGTATTCGCGGATGTAGGGGGCGAGGATCGCGAGGTCTTCTTTGTAGTGGTAGCCGCGGACGACGATGAGGGCGTGCCGACCGTCGAAGTCGGTGCGGACCTCGGGGACGACGAGTTCGGCGGAGAGGAGGTCGGAGTCCTTGCGGATGTACTCGATCGTGTTGTCGACGAAGTCGACGAGCACGGAGTTCATGCCGGCTTCGGCCTCGTGCATGTCCTCGGCGATCGTCTCCGGGGTCTGCGCGACGCCCGCGGCGACCTCCTTGCCGTCGAGGTAGACGGTGCCGCCGTCGATGCTGATCTCATCGCCTTCGGTGATCGCGTCGAAGATCTCCGCACCCGTGGCGTCGATGAGCGGGATGCCGGCGTCGACGATGATCCCGGGGCCGAGGTTCGGGTAGCGTCCGGAGATCGACTTGTCGGCGTTGATGACGGCGACGGGACGGCACGCGACGAGGGCTTCGGCGGAGACGCGGTCGATGTCGGAGTGCTTGATGACCGCGATGTCACCGGCGGTCAGGCGCTTCGTGAGGTCCTTCGTCCGGCGGTCGAGTTTCGCCGGTGCCGGGTCCGATCGGGTCGGGACGGTGGGGGTCTCCCTCGTTCTGCGCGCTTTCATGGTTCGCCCATTCTCTCACGAAGGCGTCGGCGCACCGGCTTTGACCTGCCGGGCGGAGTCGAGGAGCTCGGCGGCGTGGGCTTTCGCCGAGGCGGAGTCCTCCATGCCCGCGAGCATCCGCGAGAGTTCGATCACACGTTCGTCCTCGGTGAGTTCGCGGACCCCGGAGCGAACGGTCTCCGCGTCATCGTCCTTGACGATCGTCACGTGCGTGTCCGCCCACGCCGCGACCTGCGGGAGGTGGGTGACGACGATGACCTGGGCGTGCCGGGCGAGGGCGGCCAGGCGCCGGCCGATCTCGACGGCCGCCTTGCCGCCGACGCCGGCGTCGACCTCGTCGAAGACGTACGTCGGCACCCCGTCCTCGGCGGCGCGGACGACTTCGATGGCGAGCATGACGCGGGAGAGCTCACCGCCGGAGGCGACCTTGCCGATGTCGTCGCCGGGCGAGGAGTCGTGCGGGGCGAAGGTGAGGCGGATGTCGTCCATGCCGTGGGTCGTCGGTTCCCGTTCGGAGATCTCGAAGGCCACGGCGGCCTTCGGCATCGACAGAGCGGTGAGCTCGCGGCTCACCGCAGCCGAGAACGTCACAGCAGTCGCTTCGCGCAGGGCCCGCAGGGCCAGACCCTTCTCCCGCATCGCGGCTTCGGCGGCGGCGAGTTCGGCGTCGAGGTGGTCGAGGTCGGCGTCCTCGGCTTCGAGTTCGGTGAGTTCAGCGGCCGCCCGGGTCTCGAAGTCGAGGACCTCGGTGACCGTCTCGCCGTAGGGGGCGAGCGAGCCGAGTTCGGCGCGGCGGGCCTCGGTCTCTTCCAGCGAGGTCTCCCCCAGCTCATCGAAGCCGGAGAGGTACGAGCTCAGTTCCGCCGCGGCGTCGGAGAGGCGCAGCACGGTGTCGGAGAGGCCCTCGCGGATCCGGGCGAGCTCCGGGTCGGTGCCCTCGACGTCGCCGAGGCTGCTGATCGCCTCGTGGACGCGGTCGACGGCGGCCCCGGTCTCCTCGAGCTCGGAGCCGAGCAGGAGGTCGTGGGCGGTGCCGACGGCACGGGTGATGTCCGCTGCGGCCCCGAGCTTCGCCGCGAGCGCCGTCAGCGCCTCGTCCTCGCCGGGCACGGGGCGCACGGCGTCGATCGCGTCGAGGCAGCCGCGCAGCCAGAGGATGCGCTCGCGCCGGGCCGCGGTCGAGTCCTTGATCCGCGCGACCCGGGCGACGGTCTCGCGCCAGGTCTCGTACGCGGTTGCGTAGGCGGCGGCCGCCTCGGCGAGCTCAGCGCCACCGGCTGCGTCGAGGAGCCGGCGTTGGGCACCTGCACCCTTGAGCCGCAGCTGCTCGGACTGGCCGTGGAGGGTGATGAGGTCGTCGGCGATCTCGGAGAGGACGGAGATCGGCACGGTCCGTCCGCCCGCGGTCGCCCGGGCCCGGCCCTTGGAGGCGACGGTGCGGGAGATGATCGCGTCGTCGTCAGCGCTGCCGCCGGCCTCCTCGATGCGGACCTGGACGGGGGCGGGGACCTCGGTGAAGATGCCTTCGACCTCGGCCTTGTCCGCGCCCTTCCGGACCACCCCTGAGCCGACCTTCTCCCCCATGAGGAGGCTGAGGGCGGAGACGAACATCGTCTTGCCGGCACCGGTCTCACCGGTGACGACGGTGAAGCCGGGGGCGAGTTCGACCTCGGCTTCGGCGATGACGCCGAGGTGGGTGATGCGCAGTTCGGAGATCACGTCAGCCTCCTTCGATCGGTCCCCGCCAACCGGAGACGGGCAGGCGGAACTTCGCGACGAGACGGTCGGTGAACGGTCCGGTGTGGAGGCGGGCGAGCTTGATCGGGGATTCCGAGCGCTTCGCCTCGACGCGGGAGCCGGCGGGCAGTTCGAGACCGCGGCGCCCGTCGCTCCAGAGGACGGCGGCGAAGTCGGGATTGGACGGGGTGATCTCGACGCCGAGGCGGGAGTTGGGGTTGACGACGAGCGGTTCGGTGAAGAGGGCGTGGGCGGAGATGGGGACGAGGAGGAGGGCTTCGACGTCGGGCCACACGATCGGTCCGCCGGCGGAGAACGAGTACGCGGTCGAACCGGTCGGGGTGGCGAGGATGACGCCGTCGCAGCCGAAGGAGGACACAGGTCGGGAGTCGACGCCGAGGACGACGTCGATCATCCGCGCCTTCGAGGTCTTCTCCACGGTCACCTCGTTGAGGGCCCATGCCTCGTAGATGATCTCGCCCTCGTGCCACACGGCGACGTCGAGGGCGAGACGCTCCTCGACGAGGTAGTCACGGGCTGCGGCACGGTGGACCGCCTCGTCGAGGTCCTCCTTCTCGCTTTCGGCGAGGAATCCGACGTGGCCCAGGTTGATGCCCATGAGGGGGACGCCGGAGCCGTGGAAGCGCTCGGCTGCGCGCAGGATCGTGCCGTCACCGCCGAGGACGATGACGAGTTCGCACTTCGCGCGCCATTCGGGCAGGTCGCTGGCGTTGATGATGACGCAGCGGGAGAGGAGCTCCTGGTGGACCGCGGGATAGGAGCTGCGGGAGGCGATGACGAGGATCTCCTCGTCGAGGACGACGGGGGTGATGCCGGCGTCGAGGAGGGCCTTCCACACCTGGACGGCGGCGACGGCGGAGTCCTCGCGCTGGGGGTGGAGCAGCACCATGATGTAGCGGCTCACGACTCTCCTTCCATGATCTCATCGAGGCGGACGGTGATGGCCGCCTCGTCGAGCCTAGCGGACTGGGGTGCACTCGATTCGGGTCGAACACGCAGGAAGTACTCGCGGTTTCCGCTGGGACCGGGAAGCGCCGAGGCGGCGATGCCGGTGACGTGTGCGCCGGTGGCGGTGAGCGCGGTGAGGACGGAGTCGAGTGCGCGGCGCCGGTCGGCTGTGCGGGTGACGACGCCGTGCTTGTCGAGGACGGACCGGGCGAGTTCGAACTGGGGTTTGACCATGAGGAGGAGCTCGCCGCCGGGGCGGACGGTGCGCAGCAGCGGCTCGAGGAGGAGGCGCAGGGAGATGAAGGAGACGTCGGCGACGACGAGGTCGACGCCGGGGACGTCTGCCTCGGCGAGGTCACGGAGATTGAGGCCTTCGCGGACGTGGACCCGCGGGTCGGTCCGGAGGGTCGGGGCGAGCTGGTCGTGGCCGACGTCGACGGCCCACACCTCGGCGGCACCCCTGCTGAGGAGGACCTGGGTGAACCCGCCGGTCGAGGCTCCCGCGTCGAGGGCGCGGATGCCGTCGAGGCGGTCGATGCCGAAGTCGTCGAGGGCGCCGAGGAGTTTGTGGGCGCTGCGGGCGACCCACGGGTCGGGGTCGTTCACGGTGAGCGTGTCGGTCGCGGCCACCTCGGCGGCGGGTTTCGTCACGGTGATGCCGTTGACGCTCACCCGGCCGGCGGCGATCTCCCGCGCCGCGCGGGAGCGGGAGGCGAGGAGACCGCGGGCGACGAGTTCGCGGTCGAGTCGGCTCACAGGGAGCCCACCTGACCCTCGAGGTCGTCGAGGAGGTCGGAGATGCGGGCGTGACGGTCCGCTGCCGGGGCCTCGGCGGTCTCGGTGAGGTTCGCGCGCCACGCTTCGGTCGGCACGTCCTTGTTGACGGTGCACGGGGTGGGTGGCGATGTCGGAGTCGGTGCGCCGGGTGTCGGGGTCGGCGTCGGAGCTCGTGGCGTGGGCGGCTCCGGCGGCGTCGTGTGCTCGGCGTCAGTCATCGATCCTCCTCGGCAGGTTCCCCGGCGCAATCCTCTCACCGGAGTCGATGGCTGCCCATGCGAGGCGCAGTGCGGATTCGATCGCCTCCGGAGAGGTCAGCGCTGCCTCGGCGAGCTGGAGCTTCCCGTCGACGATCCGCACTCCCCCGTCTGCGGCCTGGGCGCCCGAGTCGGGCGCGTCGGCGCGTTCTGGCGCGGCGGCGTCGAGGACACGCGGCAGGTCGGCGAGCGTCGGCAGCACGAACGCGGGCCGGCGGATCGGGTCGGCGGCGAGCGCATCGTGGAGGTCGTGGACGCCGGTGAGGACGAGTGCGGAGTCGAAGCCTGCCCGGTTTCCGCCTTCGATGTCCGTGTCGAGGCGATCGCCGACCATGAGGGGCCGCAGCGCGCCGAGGCGGTGGCCCGCATGCGTCATGACGTCCGGTGAGGGTTTGCCGACGATGTGCGGCGTCCGGCCGGTCAGCCGCGCGAGCATGTCGACGAACGCGCCGTTGCCGGGGACTCGGCTCGCGGGGCCGACCATCGAGAAGTCGGGGTTGGTCGCCCACCAGTCGAGTCCGGCTGTGATCGCTTCGGCGGCGCGCACGATGCCCGCGTAGTCGATGTGGGGGTCGAGTCCCTGGGCCAGGGCGACGGGTGAGTCGTCGAGTGACCCGACGATGTCGAGGCCCTCGGACTCGAGGGCCTCTCGCAGGCCGGTGGTGCCGACGAGGAGGATGGGCGCGCCGGGGCCGAATTCCTCGGACAGCCGTGCCGCGAGGACCTGCGCCGAGGTGATGACCTCCGCGGTCGCGGTCGGTATGCCGAGAGCGGAGATGTGGTCGGCGACGACCTCGGCGGTGCGGGTGGCATTGTTCGTCACGTAGCCGACGGGGATGCCGCGTTCGTGCAGGTCGGCGATGCCGGCGACGGCACCCGGGATGGCGTCGGGGCCGTGGTAGACGACGCCGTCGAGGTCGAAGAGGACGCCGTCGATCGGCGTCCCCGCGGGGGCGCCGACCTCACCGGCGACGTCAGTCGCACCGGTGACGTCGGTCGCACCGGTGACGTCGGTCGCCGGGGTCACCGGTCTCCGTTCGCCGAATCCGATCCCTGGGATTCGTCGGCAGCGTCGGCTGCTTCGGTGCCGGTTGAGTCAGTACCGGTTGAGACGGACTCTGCACTTTCGCTGTCTGCGTCAGCGCTGTCGGAGTCTGCGTCAGCGCTGTCGGATTCAGCGTCGGCAGCGGCTTCGTTGTCGGCGTCGACGTCGGCACTGTCCGCTTCGGCGTCGGCGAGGATCTCGTCGAGTTCGGCTTCGATCTCGTCGTCGGAGACCTTGACCTTCTTCAGTTCCTTCTCCGACACATGGGTCTTCGACTTCGGGGCCGCCTCGGCGGCTGGCGTCGGCTCAGTGCCTTCAGCGTCGGTCGATTGGGTCTGGGACTCGTCGGTCTCTGTCTCCTGGGACTCGTCGGTCTCTGTCTCCTGGGACTCGGTCGCGGACTCACCGGAGTCGGAGCTTCTGTCAGACTCGCCGGATTCGATGTCAGACTCGCCGGTCTCGGACTCCGCATCGGCGGCGGTCTCGGACTCCGCGTCCGCGGCGGTGTCGCCGTCCGCCTCGGCGAGCTCCTCGTCGGGGATCTCTTCGATGGTCTCGATCTCGACGCCGAAGTTCGGGTCGGGCTCCTCGTCGCCGAAGAGCGTTCCCGTGGCCTTGGCCGTGCGGCGGGAGAGCTCCTCGTACTTATCGGCGAGTTCGGTCTCGCCGTGGAGACGGAGGACGTCGGCGTAGGCGGCCATGAGGCGCACGAGGGCGCCCGTCGGTCGCTGGGTGAAGTCCTCTGCCTCGATGAGTCGGCGGGCAGCGGCGAGGTCGCCCTGGTCGGACTTCGCGCCGGCGGCGACGATGACGAGTTCCGTGCGGGTGTCGTTGTCGAGGTCGGCGTCCTTGGCCCAGTCGAGGAGCTCGAGGGCCTTCTCCGGCTTGCCGCGGCCGCGTTCGGCGTCGGCGATCAGTGCGATGTTCTCGTTGGACCCGGAGATGCGGCGGTGTGTGCGCAGTTCGCGGACGGCTTCGTCGTACTTCTCGACGTGGTAGGCCGCGATGCCGAGGGCTTCGCGGACGAGGCCGACCCGGCCGGCGCGAGCCATGGCCGCTTTCGCGTGTTCGTAAGCGCGTTCGGGATCGGTGTCGAGGAACGCGCCGGTGGCGACGAGGTGCTTGGCAACAGTCTCCGCGTTCTCCTTGTCGAGCGAGCGCAGCTGACCGCGGATCTCCTTGTCGAGTTCCTGGCCGGTGATGCCTTCGGGAATCTCGGGTTCGTCGACGCGGGGGCGGCGGGCGCGCTGTTCGCGTGCGTAGTCGCCGGTGTCGGTGGCGCGGGAGGCGCGGCGATCGTTCGAGTTGCGGCCGTGTCCGCCGCGGTCGTTGCGGCGGTCACCGTGGTAGGAACCGCGGCGGTCGTCCTCGCGGCGGTCACCGCGGTAGCCACCTCGGCGATCGTCGTCACGGCGGTTGCCCTGGTACCCACCCCGACGATCGTCATCGCGGCGGTCGCCCCGGTATCCGCCGCGGCGGTCACCATCGTTGGAACGGCCGCCACGGAATCCACCCTGACGATCGTCGTCACGGCGGTTGCCCTGGTAGCCGCCCCGGCGGTCACCATCGTTGGAACGACCTCCGCCGAAATCACCTCGGCGATCATCGTCATTCCGACGGTTGCCCTGGTAGCCGCCGCGGCGGTCACCATCGTTGGAACGACCTCCGCCGAAACCACCTCGACGGTCATCGTCATTTCGACGATTGCCCTGGTAGCCACCTCGACGGTCATCGTCGTTCCGGCGATTTCCTTGGTAGCCGCCGCGACGGTCGTCATCCCGGCGATTGCCCTGGTATCCACCTCGGCGGTCACCATCGTTGGATCGGCCGCCACGGAATCCGCCCTGACGATCGTCGTCACGGCGGTCGCCCCGGTATCCGCCCCGGCGGTCATCGTCATTTCGGCGATTTCCTTGGTAGCCACCTCGGCGATCGCCGTCGTTGGAACGACCTCCGCCGAAACCACCTCGGCGATCGTCATCCCGGCGATTGCCCTGGTAACCCCCGCGACGATCGTCGTCACGGCGTTGACCCTGGTAGCCGCCTCGGCGGTCATCTCTGCGATCGGACTGACGTGGCCCGCGGGCTCCTCGCGACGACGGGGAGTCCTGTCGACGATTGCGACTGCCTCCGCGATTGTCGTCGCCCGAGCGGCGGTTGTGCTGGCTGTCTCGCGAATCCCCTTGGGCCACGATTCTCCCTATAAAGACTTTTCAATGATTCCGATCCATTCTAGTCCACGACCGGTGGCGGCATCGGCGAGGAAAGGCCAACATCTGTTGCCTCCCCGCAGAGATCTGGAGACAAATACACATCACGGGCCGCTCGATTCGCCGTGTTCCCGGTGGCTCTGTTCGGGGCTGGACGCCTGATCACGCCACCCGAGGTCGTGACTGATCGCACTGGTCGTCTCCACAAGCTCGGGAAGGCTCTTCTCAAGTGCCGCAAGGTCGAGGCGGGTGCGGAAGGCGGTGATGGACACGGCCCCGGCTACGTCCCCTCCGTGGTCGAAGACGGGAGCTGCGATGCAATTCGACAAGTCGTCGTACTCACCGTCGTCGTAAGACCAGCCGCGCTCCTGAACTCCCGTCAGTACGCGTTCGTAGTCCTCACGGTGTGTGATCGATCGCTCAGTGTAGGCAGGGAACTCTGCCCGCGAGAGAATCTCATGACGACGTGAACTCGGAAGGAACGCGAGGATTGCCTTCGCGACGCCGGCGGTACTCACGACTACCTCACCACCGATCTCCGTGTTGAGAACAATTGAATCCCGTGGCTCGATCTTGTCGACATACCTGATGCGACTGCCGTCGGGCACCGCGAACTGCACAGTGAGACCCAGTAGGGTGCTCAGCTGCTGCAGGTGGGGATGGGCGAGGCCGCGCAGATCAAAGTGAGCCATCGCAGACTTCGCCAGAGCCGCGAGACGGAATCCGGTGCCGAACTTGCCGGGTTCGGTCTGTCTGATGAGTCCGGCTTCCTGCAGCGTCAACAGGGTTCGCAATGCCGTCGTGCGGTGCACTCCGAGGCTGGCGGCGATTTCGGCCGCGGTCTGCGGCTCAGCGCTGCACAGCTCCAGGATCTGCACTGCGCGAAACACCGTAGAGCTCATGTTCTCGTTGTCCATTTCTCTCAGGGCGCTGGCCCGGCGGACCCGATAGGAGCCGAGTCACCCCGATGCGCAGCAGTGCGTTCGCGAAGCGGCGGGTGTCGCCCGTCACCACACACAACCCTAAATCCTCCGACCGGGTGAGGGCTTTGAAGTCGTCGCGCTCCACACGATCGTGCGTGACATTGCCGACGGCCCTGGCGATTTGGCTCCCCACGGCGGCGAGCTCGTCGGTGGGGGCGATCATGGTCGTGACGGATTCGATGGCGATAGTCCGCGCAAGGCAGCCTGCGACGTCTGGGGTGAGCGGCGTGTCCGGAACGATAGCGGTATGGACCACGACCGCTCTTGGGTTCGTCGAAGTTGCCACGGCGAAATGTGCGTCGGTCACGAGGACGAGGGATCCATGACCCAGCCGAGCGAGCGATGACAGAATCTCAGGGTGGATGATCGGTGTTCGCAACATCAGCTGAAGAACTGTCCGCCGTTGACGTCGACGATCGCTCCGGTGACGAAGGAAGATGACGGAGACGCCAACCATGCCACCGTATGGGCGACGTCGGCCGGCACACCTGCGCGCCCGACCGGAATGCCTGCCACGGTCGAACTCTTCGATTCCGGGGAAGTGAACGTGTCGTGGAACGGCGTCGCTTCGATGAAGCCCGGTGCCACCGCATTGACGGTGATTCCGCGCTCGGCGACCTCGGAGGCGAGACCGCGGGTGAAACCGAACAATGCTGCCTTCGAAGTGGCATATGCGGTGGCACCGGCGTGCCCACCACTGCGCCCGGCGAGAGACGCCACGGTGATGATTCGTCCTCCCGCTCCCATCAGCGGCAACATTCGCTTCGTCACGAGAAAGGTCGAGTCGACGTTGAGCACTTGGACTCGGCGGAAGAGCTCATAGGACATCTCGGCGATGGTCGACCGTTGGATGAGCCCGCCAGCGTTATTGACGAGTATGTCCACCCCACCGATGCTTTCGATCTGTGCACCGAGGTTGGCAACTTCGGCCTCGACGGTGAGATCGGCGGCGACCGCCACCGGTTCCTGCCCGTCGATACTGATGAGGCGTGCAAGGGCCTCATCGTCCGGACGGTGGGAGCGATAGGTGACGGCGACGCGAGCGCCGCGAGCTGCGAGCGACTCTGCGATCGAGGCACCGATGCCGACCCCGCCTCCTGTGACGAGTGCAAGTTTTCCGGCGAGTTCATAGTTCGCGTTGGAGGGTGTGTTCATGGAGGTCCCTTTCTGGATCGCGCCAATCAGACGCTGTGTGAACTTGTGGACTGCGAGATGCGGAAGGCCAACTCCGTGTTCCCCTCAGGTCGGCGCCCGGCGAAGACAACTGTGGCGATCGCCGTGGCTCCGAGGGCCGAGGCGAGGAACAGCACTCCGGCCTGCGTCGAACCCGTCGCATCGATGAGCCATCCGACAACGACCGGTGAGACGAAACCGGCAATATTTCCCACCGATCCGACGAGCGCGATGCCAGCTGCTGCGGCAGGACCGACGAAGAGACTCGCCGACATTGAGAGCATCGGCCCGATGGCCGTGTAGACGCCTATCGACACGACGCATAGCGCGGCTATTGCCAAAATCGGGGAAAAGGCCAGACTGAAGCCGGCAACTACGAGGCCCAAAGCGGCCGTCCCGAGGCTGACAGCGACGTGGAGGGCACGCTTGCCCGTGCGATCGGCGCGGCCACTCCACCACAGCACGAAGGACGCTCCTGCCGCGTAGGGAACAGCGACGACGAGGCCGCGCTGTAGTGGTGCGAAGTCGCCGAGTTCGGAGACGATCGATGGGAGCCAGAATGCAAGTCCGTAGATGCCGAGCACCATTCCGAAATTGAGCAGCGCGTATCCCCAAGCCAGCGGACTTCTCAGGGCCACGGAGAACGACGCTCCAGTGGAGGCGATCCGTACGGCGTCCTCGGCGATGGTCCTCTCCAGAGCCGCCTTCTCCACGTCGGTCAGCCACCTCGCTGCGGCGGGATGATCGGTCATGACAAAGGGCACGATGAGGCCGAAGATGACGGCGGGGAACCCTTCGACGAGAAACATCCACTGCCAACCGTGCAGCCCAGCGATGCCGTGCATCTGCAGCAGGAGACCACTGATCGGTGCTCCAAGCATGTTCGCGATCGGTTGGGCAAGGACGAAGACACCGAGGATCGCGGCGCGCTGTCGAACGGGAAACCACAGGGTCAGATAGAACACGACCGCGGGAAAGAAGCCCGCCTCAGCAATCCCGAGGAGCAACCTCACGATCGAGAACGACACGTCGTCGACGACGAATGCCGTGCCCATCGCAAGCAGCCCCCAGGGAATGAGGATGCGGGCGATCCAGCGCCGCGCACCGAACCGATGCATCCCGGCGTTGCTGGGGATCTCGAAGATCGTGTACCCGATGAAGAAGAGGCCGGCGGCGAGGCCGAACGCAGAGGCGCTGAGGTTGAGCGATTCGCTCATCTCCTCACGAGCGAAACCGACGTTGTTCCGATCGAGGTAGGCGATGAAGTACAGGATGCAGACCAATGGGAGGATCCGCCATCGCGCCTTGCGCAGTGCACTGGCGAGCGGGGATTCAGGGGTGACGGTGGCAGACGACATGAGACTCCTTCGGCGCAATATCGCGGCAATGCCTTGAAACTGCAAAGCACTGGGAACGGACTGCGGTGTCCGCTCGGTTGTGCGTCGGCTCGCGGACCCACTCGGGATAAACGAATCAACGACATCCCGACGGTACATTGTTTGCACCTTCAGTGCAATATATGCACTCTTTCTCAAAGTGCTGGCCATGAGCTTGTCCGGGTACCGATCCGCTTTCCGCCGCGACACCCTGTGGTCGCGAACACGTCATGACAGGCCGGAATGCCGTTCTCCGTTCACCGAAAGCGACCGTGAGACTCCCAGACCTACCAGGTGGTACGGGACGTCTGCTCTGTTAGACTCTCTCGCGAACCGATCAGTGCGCCCCGATTCCGGGGCATCCACCCATGCGCATGCAGACAGTGGGGTATTCATGGCCGCAGGCACACCGACAGCTGAGAGCCTGCACACGGTTTCACATCACTCTCGCCATCGCGAGACGCTTATGCAGGCGGCCGGACTCGGGGCGCCCGAATCCACCCCTGCGGGAAACCGTTCGCGATCCACCATCTCCCCCTTCGGGCCGGTCGGAGTGACCGCCGGCAAGTACACAAGACCCGACGGGGACACAGGACAATGACGCGAGGACACCGACTCACAGCCTCTGCCCACATCGCCGCAGGTCGTCGGCACCGCTGATCACAGCCCACGGATTCGAATCAGGAACAGGAGACATCGTGCCCAATACACTCTTCATCGATGGACAGTGGGTCTCGGCCCAGGACGGCAGGACCCGGGAGATCCACAATCCTGCCGATGACAGCCTCGTGGCCGTCGTCGACGAAGCCAGCCCGGCCGACACGGAGCTCGCGATCGCCGCGGCCCGCCGCGCCTTCGACTCCGGCGTGTGGTCGAGCGTGCCCGCCAGCGAACGCGGCGACTTCCTGCTGCGCTTCGCCGCCGCCCTGCGGGAGCGCAAAGAGGAGTTCGCCGTCGCCGAGTCACTCGACACCGGCAAGCGGATCGTCGAGTCGCGCATCGACATGGACGACATCGCGAACTGCTTCGACTACTTCGGCAAGCTCGCCGCCAATGATGCAGGCCGCATCGTCGACGCCGGTGCCGACTCTGTCGTCAGCCGCATCTCCTACGAACCGGTCGGCGTGTGCGCGCTCATCACCCCGTGGAACTACCCGCTGCTCCAGGCGGCGTGGAAGATCGCGCCGTGTCTGGCCGCCGGAAACACCTTCGTCCTCAAGCCCGCCGAGCTCACCCCGCACACGGCGATCATGACGATGCAGGTCATGGAGGAGCTCGGACTGCCGGCCGGTGTCGGCAACCTCATCCTCGGCGCCGGAGCCGATGCCGGTGCGCCCCTGTCGACGAGTGAGGACGTCGACATGGTCTCGTTCACCGGCGGACTTGTCACCGGTCGACTGCTCGCGGCCAACGCCGCGGCGACGGTGAAGAAGGTCGCGCTCGAACTCGGCGGCAAGAACCCCAACGTCGTCTTCGCCGACGCCGACCTCGATGCCGCCCTCGACAACGCCCTCAACGGCGCGTTCGTTCACTCGGGCCAGGTCTGCTCCGCCGGTGCCCGCCTCATCGTCGAGGATTCGATCGCCGAGGAGTTCGTCGACAAGCTCGTCGAACGCGCCTCGCAGATCCGCCTCGGCGGCCCGTTCGATCCCGACGCCGAGACCGGCCCGCTCATCTCCGCCGCGCACCGCGACAAGGTGACGAAGTACGTGGAGAAGGGAGTCGCCGAGGGCGCCCGTGTGCGCTGCGGCGGCAAGTGGGGCGAGGGCGACCTCGAGAACGGCTACTACTACCTGCCGACGGTCCTCGACAACGTCGAACGCGGAATGTCGGTCGTCTCCGATGAGGCCTTCGGACCCGTCGTCACCGTCGAGACGTTCTCGTCCGTCGACGAGGCGGTCGAGACCGCCAATGACACGATCTACGGTCTCGCGGGTGCCGTGTGGACGCAGGATGCCGGCAAGTGCCAGGAGGTCGCGGCGAAGCTGCGCCACGGCACGATCTGGATCAACGACTTCCACCCCTACCTGCCGCAGGCCGAGTGGGGCGGATTCAAGCAGTCCGGCTTCGGCCGTGAGCTGGGCCCGACCGGCATGGCCGAATACCAGGAGGCCAAGCACATCTACCACAACCTCGAGCCCGCCGTGACCGGCTGGTTCCCCGTCCACACCGAAAGCGAATGAGGAGAGACCACGTGGATACCACGCACAGCTTTGACTATGTCGTCGTCGGCGGCGGATCGGCCGGCGCTGCCGTTGCCGCTCGCCTGAGCGAGGACCCGAACGTCACCGTCGGCCTCCTCGAGGCGGGTCCCACCGACGTCGACGAAGACGTCATCCTCCGCCTCAACCGGTGGATGGAGCTGCTCGAGTCCGGCTTCGACTGGGACTACCCGATTGAGAAGCAGGAGCACGGCAACTCGTTCATGCGCCATGCCCGCGCGAAGGTCCTCGGCGGCTGCTCCTCGCACAACTCGTGCATCGCCTTCTGGGCACCGAAGGAGGACCTCGACGAGTGGGAGTCGAAGCACGGCGCCACCGGCTGGGGTTCGGCCGACACCTTCGGGCTCTACAAGAAGCTCGAGAACAACGAGCTGCCCGGTGACCATCACGGCCACGACGGTCCCGTGCGCCTGATGAATGTCCCGCCCGTCGATCCGTGCGGCATCGCCCTCCTCGAGGCGTGCGAAGAGGCGGGCATCCCCCGCGTCCAGTTCAACGAGGGCGAGACCGTCATCAACGGGGCGAACTTCTTCCAGGTCAACCGCAAGGATGACGGCACCCGGTCGTCCTCCTCAGTGTCCTACCTCCACCCGATCCTCGACCGTGAGAACCTCACGATCCTCACCGACACCCAGGCCAAGGAGATCGAGTTCGACGACGCGGGCAACGCCGTCGCCGTCCTCGTCGTCAACAACGCCTTCGGCAAGACCCACCGGATCGAGGCGACGAAGGAGGTCATCGTCTCCGCCGGTGCGATCAACACCCCGCAGCTGCTCATGCTCTCGGGCATCGGGCCGAAGGACCACCTCGCCGAGGTGGGGATCGAGGCCCGCGTCGATGCGCCGGGAGTCGGGGAGAACCTCCAGGACCACCCCGAGGGCGTCATCAGCTGGGAGGCCAAGCAGCCGATGGTCGAGGACTCGACCCAGTGGTGGGAGATCGGCATCTTCTCCCCCACCGAGGACGGACTCGATCGTCCCGACCTCATGATGCACTACGGGTCGGTGCCGTTCGACATGCACACGGTCCGGCAGGGCTACCCGACCGCGGAGAACACGTTCTGCCTGACGCCGAACGTCACGCACGCGCGCTCGCGCGGCACGGTGCGTCTGCGGTCGTGCGACTTCCGCGACAAGCCCCTCGTCGACCCGCGCTACTTCACCGATCCCGACGGCCATGACATGCGCGTGATGATCGCCGGCATCCGCAAGGCCCGCGAGATCGTCTCCCAGGACGCGATGAAGGACTGGGCGGGCCGAGAGCTGTTCCCCGGCACCGAGGCGCAGACCGACGAGGAGCTCGAGGACTACATCGTCCGCACCCACAACACCGTCTACCACCCGGTGGGCACGGTGAAGATGGGTGCCGCCGACGACGACTCCGCACCGCTTGACCCGCAGCTGCGCGTCAAGGGCGTCAACCGCCTGCGCGTCGTCGACGCCTCGGCGATGCCCGAGATCACCACCGTCAACCCGAACATCACCGTGATGATGATGGGCGAGAAGCTCGCGGAGATGATCAAGAACGGTCAGTGACC
The DNA here is from genome assembly GCF_006489205.2 of Brevibacterium sp. XM4083. Classification (GTDB taxonomy): domain Bacteria; phylum Actinomycetota; class Actinomycetes; order Actinomycetales; family Brevibacteriaceae; genus Brevibacterium. Next base: position 795,188 of record NZ_VFYR02000002.1, read on the forward strand.
CGTCGGGTTGGGGGCAGCCGATTCGTCGGGTGGGGGCCATCGATTCGTCGGGTGGCGGCCGTCGTCCGGGATAGTCGAGCAGGTCTCAGATGAGTCCGGGTTGTGTTTGGCGGGGCACGGATGATCGCCGAGGCGGGTCTCCGGATCTGACGGACCCCTGACTCCCAGCGCACAATGCTTCTCGCGCACTAGGGCCGGTCGCACACCTTTTGAGGTGGGCGGCCGGCCCTTCGCGGTGTTCGGCCGGGGCTTTCGCGGTGTTCGGCCGGGGCTTTCGCACTGCGCCGGTTCGGACGACCCTTCGCGTAGCGCGGACGGCCCAGACGCCCCGCGCCCGGGGACTCGGGCTCACCCCAGTTTCGGGGGCTCACTTCAGGACCTGAGCCCCCGAAACTGGGGTGAGCCCGAACGGCTTTGCGCCGGGCGAACCCGTCCGCGCACCCCATCGGCCGGCCGCCGGCTATCCGGCCCACGCCCGAGCGGCCCGCGACCGAGCGCCGTCAGTCCGGCCCGCGACCGAGCGCCGTCAGTCCGGCCCGCGACCGAACGCCGTCAGTCCACGTTCGTCGGCGACCGACTGCCGGTCCGGCTGGCCAAAGTGCTCTGCCGTTTGGGCTTGGTCTTGGACTTCGATTTCGGCTCGTCGACGTAGGGGTCGCGGAACTCCGGGGCGGGTTCGACGGCCTCGGGGGCGATGACGGTCTCGACCGAATCGTCGTATTCGCTGCTGAACTCGTCGGAGTCGTCCTCGCGGCGTTCGACCTCCTCGGGTGGGAGGACCTTCTTCCAGCGGCGCATGCGCACCCGCGGCAACGCGCCGGCGTCCTCGCGCAGCGCTCTCATCAGGGCGTAGATCTGGAAGTACGCGATGACGAAGAACGGCAGGCCGATGAGGATGATCGTCGATTGGAGCGCCTCGAGCCCGCCCGATCCGGAGAACACGAGCAGTGTCGCCGTGACGACGGCGATCGCGAGCGCCCAGAAGATCCTCTGCGGGAGCGGGTTGAAGTCCTCGTGCCCGTTGTTCATCGTGTCGACGACGAGCGCCGCGGAGTCGACCGAGGTGACGAAGAAGATGACGACGAGGAGGATCGCGACGATCGACACGGGAATCGCCAGCGGGTAGTGCTCGAGGAACGCGAACAGCGCGCCCGGAATGTCGCCCTGGTTGACGACGCGGTCGACGAGGCCGCCGCCTTGATTGAACTCGATGTCGAAGGACGCGTAGCCGAAGACGCCGAACCACAGGACCGAGAACGCCGAGGGGATGGCGAGAACGCCGATGACGAACTGGCGGATCGTGCGACCGCGGGAGATCCGGGCGATGAAGATCCCGACGAACGGCGACCACGTGATCGTCCATGCCCAGTAGAAGACGGTCCACGTCTTCTGCCAGCCCGTGTCGGCGAACGTGTCGTTCCACAGCGCGAGCTCGGGCAGCTGCTGGATGTAGGTGCCCACCGACTCGAAGATCCCGCGGGCCATGAACAGGGTCGGACCGAAGACGATGATGAAGACGAGGAGCAGGACCGCGACGACGATGTTGATGTTCGAGAGCACCTTGATGCCCTTGTCGAGTCCGAGCGAGACGGAGATCGTCGCCAGCCCGCAGACGACGCCGATGATGATGAGCTGCCACAGCGCGTTCTCGGGGATCCCGAGGACCTGGGCGAGCCCGCCGTTGATCTGCAGCGTGCCCAGCCCGATCGACACCGCGACACCGAAGACGGTGCCGATGATGGCGATGACGTCGATCGTCTTCCCGATCGGCCCGTGGATCCGCTCACCGAGGATGGGCTGGAAGATCGAGCTCACCCGTGGCGGCAGGTTGCGCTTGTGGATGAAGTACGCGAAGCACAGCGCCGGCAGCGTGAAGATCGTCCACGTGTGGAGCGTGAAATGGTAGTACGTGAAGTTCATCGCGTCGGCCGCGGCCTCGACCGTGCCCGGTTCGATCCCGGTGCTCGCCCGTGGTGGATCGCCGAGGTGGCTGACCGGTTCCGCGACACCCCAGAACATGAGGATGGAGCCGATTCCCGCGGCGAAGAGCATCGCGAACCAGGCACCGTTGGAATGCTCGGGCGGTTCGTCGTCGGGACCGAGTTTGACCCGACCGTAGCGGGAGGCCGCAATGTAGATGAGGAAGACGAGGAACACCGTGACGCCGACGATGTAGAACCAGCCGAAGTTCGTCAGCAGCCAGTCCGAGGCAGCCGAGACACCGGTGTCGAGGGCGTCGGTGAAGACGATCGTTCCGACGACGAAGAGGATGATCACCGCCGCCGAGGAGAAGAAGATGGCCGGGTTCGTCCGCAGCCTGAGGGCATCGTGCATTCGCGTGAGCATGCGCAGTACCTTCCGTTGGTCGCTCCTGCCCACGTTACCGAAGATCACGATATTGACAACAAACTCACTTGTCACAATCCGATCAAGAACGCCCAGGTGGCGGCCCTCGATCCGCGAGTTCGACGCCATCGGGGCGGTTCGGCGAAGTCCCTGAGATCGTCACGAATTCTTCCCGAGTTCACCCCCAACCCCGCCCCGACCACGAGTCACCTCGACCGCAAAACGGGCGACCGCCTCGGCGAGAATTCATCTCACCGGCCTCTCAATCGAGACGTCATCGGCTCTTGGTCTCGCCACCGCGGCGGCATAGGGTTGTAGTGCACTGATGCGGGCCGGCGACGGGATGACGATCATGGAGAACCTCGACCTCCGGGCACTGCCGAGCACGTTCATCCAGTCGATCGACCGCGCACTCCTGGTGCTCCGGATCCTGCGGGATTCCGCTCCCCTGCCCCTCCAGGAGATCAGCGCGCGGGCCGAGCTGTCGCCGTCGACGTGCCACCGGGTGCTCCAGATGCTCGTCTATCGTGATTTCGCCACTCAGCTCGATGACCGCCGCTACACGGTCGGGACGGCGGTGACGGCACCGCTCAACGTCTCAGACGAACTCTTCGACCTTCAGCAGCGGGCTCGTCGGCCGTTGCGGCGCCTGGTCGAGGAGACCGGTGAGACGGCCAACCTCATGGTGAGGACCGGCAGCAGCGTGCGGGTCGTCATCTCCTACGCGGGGGCGACCGAACCGCACGTCGGCAGCCGGGAGAACGCCGTGCTTCCCGCCGCGACGACGGCGGGCGGACTCGCGCTCCTCGCGCAGCTGCCCGACGAATGGCTCGTCCGGGTGTTCTTCACCGAGCAGATCGACCGGTCCTCCCCCGTCCGCGACCTCTTTCCGACAGCGGCGGATTTCATGCGGATGATGGAGCGGATCCGCTTCGACGGCTTCGCCCAGGTGTCCGGCTTCACCGAACGCGGAGTCGACGCGATCGGGCTCGCCCTGCGCGGTTGCGACAGTGTCGCGCCGGTGGCCCTGAGTGTGGCCGCCCCGGAGGTCAGGGCGGCCACGCTCTCATCGGCGCGGGTCCGGGAGGCTATCGCCCGATGCGCTGCGGAGATCGAGCGGCGCTCTGCCCGTCCTGGGGATCGTCCGGGCGGTCGCCAGAGCTGAAACCGAACAGACGCTGCGCATTGCCGGCGGCGATCTTCGCCTTGTCGCGGTCGTTGAGTTCGACGTCGTCGAACCACACGGCGGCCTCCTCCATCGACTCGAACGGGTAGTCGGCCGAGAACATGATCCGGTCGGCGCCGACCTCCTGGATCGCGTTGAGGAGGGCCGGCGTGCGGAAGTTCCCGCTCGTCGTGAGGTAGAAGTTGTTGCGCAAGTAGTGCCCGAAGGAGTGCTCGACGTCGAGACCGCGCGGGGCGACGGCGAGACGATGGTCGGTGCGCCAGATGTTGTAGGGCAGCAGCTCGCCGAGGTGGCCGATGATGATGCTGATGCCCGGGTGCCGGTCGAAGAGGCCCGAGCCCATGAGCCGCAGGGCGTGCGTGCCGGTCTCGACGGAGAACGCCCATGAGGAGCCGTAGAGCCAGGGGTGCCCGTCGTACTGCGGGCTCTTCGAGACGAGCGGGTCGCGGGGGTGGAGGTAGATCGGGACATCGAGCTCGGCGACCGTCGACCAGAAGTCCGCGTAGCGCGGGTCGTCGAGGTAGACGACCGTGTTCTCGTCGTCGACCTGGGAGAAGCCGTTGATGAGGGCCCCGACGAGGCCGAGGTCGCTGACCGCGCGGGTGAGCTCCTCTGTCGCGGCGTCGGGATCCTGCATAGGGAGGGCGGCGAACGAGGCGAAGCGCTCGGGGTTGACCGCGACCTGGTCGGCCGCGTAGTCGTTGAGCCGGCGTGCCCAGTCGACAGCCTCGGTGCGCTGGTGAAGCGATTGGATGCCCGGAGCGAGGAGGGAGAGGATGACCTTCTCGATGCCGAGTTCGTCCATCTTCTGCAGGCGCGTCTCATGGATGTCGAGCAGCGCGGCGCGCCTCTCCGGCCAGGCGTCGGGGGTGAAGTGTTCGGCGGACTGTTCGACGATGTTGGGGTCGGTGGCGCCGAAGTGCTCTTCGAGGGCGATCTTCTTCATGGTGGTCTCAGTGCTCCTCTGCAATGACATGTGGTTCGGTGATGTGATGCTGCTGGCCGATGCGCGTGGCATCAGGGCGTGTGGGCGGTGTTCGGAGTGGTCACGGCGGCGTTGCTCGCGCCGGCGAGAGCGGCGGTGTCTTCTGGCACGGAGAGCGCCGCTCGCCGGATGACGAGGATGAGCACCCCCATGACGACCGCAGCGAAGATCGCTCCCCCGGCGAAGACGCCATAGACCGCGGCGACACCGGCCGCGGTGCCGATGAGCAGCCCGCCGGCCTGCGGGGCGAGAACCGCACCGAGGCGGCCCATCCCGAGTGCCCAGCCGAGTGCCGTCCCGCGGATCGCAGCGGGATACGTGTTGTTGATGGCGCCGATGATCAGACACAGCGACCCGTGCGTGCCGATGCCGGCGACGATGAGCAGCAGGTAGGTGACGACGATGGGCAGCTGGTCGGAGATCATCGCGACCATGGCAAGCCCGGTCAGTGCGGTGGCGACGGCCGCCGCAGCCAGAGCTCCGTACCGGGTGCCCGCCCAGGCGGTGAGGATCGAACCGATGACCGCGCCGATGTTGAGGGTGAGGGCGAAGGTCAGCGCCGATCCGAGGTCGTAGCCCTGCGTCTCGAGAAGCCGCGGCAGCCAGATGCCGAGTCCGAACCAGACGAAGAGGACGGCCAGAGCGGCGATGGCGAAGAGCGCAGAGATGAGCGCATACGGCCCGGCGAAGAGGGAGCTCCGGTTCGCCCGGTCGGCGCGGGCGCTGGCTTCCTCGGGCCCGCGGGAGGGCAGGTACTTGAGAGCGAAGGGGATGATGAGGAGGGAGACGAGGGTGAGGAAGAACATCCACCGCCAGCCGAGGGTGGGGATGACGATGAGGCCGGTGAGTGCGGCGAGGATGCCGCCGACGGGGACGCCGGACATCATGATCGTCGCGACGGTGGCCCGCCAGCGCGGTGCGACGAGCCCGGCGACCAGGGCGTTCGAACTCGGCAGCAGACCGCCGAGGCCGACGCCGGCGAGGAATCGGAGCACCCCGAAGAGGACGGGGCTGTCGACGGCACCGCAGAGGGCGTTGAGGCAGGTGAAGACGATGGTGCAGAAGATGACGGTCCGTTTCTGACCGAATCGATCACCGAGGCGGCCCCCGAACAGGGCGCCGAGCATCATGCCGACGAACGCGAGCGACCCGAGGGTGCCGATCGATGCGTTCGTCAGTCCCCAGCCTGTGCTCTCGATGAGCGAGGACTGGACGGTGCCGAAGACGATGAGGTCGTATCCGTCGGAGACGACCAGTGTCCATGACACGAAGATCGCCATGATCGGCACGGCTTTGGCACCTGGCGATGAAGAGGCTGACGCAGACTGATCAGGACTCCGGTGTGTACTCATTTCGATCTCTTCTCGATCCTCACCGTTGAGGTGTGCAGCGCAGACTCTCTGCGGCTCCATGCACGCTACGGGGAGGATCACCGCCGGCACAGCGAATCGTTGATCAATTCCACACCGTGAAAATCCTATCCGGTGGTGAATACAGAAAAAGGGGGACCTCACCAGTCCCCCACCACCACGCCAGCCGGCTCGACGCCCGGTCCGGTGCGTGAATGCAGAAAGTGGGGGCACCCCCAAAAGGGTGCCCCCACCATCAACGAATATTGCGGCAGTCACTTACTCTCCCACAACCACC